>NZ_SLWS01000009.1 GCF_004345645.1 Actinocrispum wychmicini
CAATCCACCCAACCCTCAAACAAACCATGCACCACACCCAACCCCAACCCATCCCCCACCACACCACCACCAAAACCCAACACCACATCCCGCTCTACAGTGGACAGTTCCGCTGCCCCAGCCGAGTCGCGCATGTCCAGGTCCCCCTTAGTGTTCGCGTCCGCCAAGTCGCTCATCTCGTTCGCTCCCATGAGGCACTACCCGTGGCCCAACTCTCGACCGAGGTACCCACCGACCACCCTGAGATCGTCGTGACCGGGTACGGCTGCGAGCCGACTGGACGTACCGACATGCCGGGTCCGCCCGGTAGTACGCACCCAGGCACACCGGCCCGGGTCCGGCGAACCACCACTGTGGACATGGATCAGATCGGTGGCCAGCAAGCTGTCCGAGGTCGCGTCCTCCTGGGCCATCTCCGCCGCGACGAACACAGCGATCAACCGACGCATTGTCTCGTGGGTCGCGCATGCTGGGAGTTGCCCTTGCCGCTTATGGTTTCGGAGCGTTGCGGCGACGGCGGCATCGTCGTCGAGAGAGCCCACTACCGGCAGTCCGCAGGCCGTGGCGTAGCGCCCGGCAGGGCTCAGGTCCGCGCTCTGTTCCGCCTCGGGATGGACCGCGACCACGAGCCGGGGCGGGGTGCCGAGCCGTTCGAGCAAGACGGCCAAGGCAACCGCCACCCGTGCTCCCACTCCCCAACCACACAAGGTCACCGGCTGCTGGCCTAGGTCGTGTTTCAGATGTCCCGGTCGATGAGAGCCGGGATCGGGGCGGTTCCTGGCGTCGCCGGCGGGACGCCGCGAATACTGGTTGTCTTTGGGCGTTCCGCCGGTGGCGTCAGGGACCGCATCCGGCCCGGCTATCGCGATCGGGACATCTGAAACACGGCCTAGCTCGGACACACAGGCCGCGGCCATGTCAGCGATCGTCCTCAGCGGCTGCTCTTCCGGCGTACGACCCACCGCTTCCATCGCCAGGATCGTGGATTCGCCGCTGAACTCGTCGGCCAGCCGCTGGTACCTGGCGGCGCTTCCGGTCAGGTCCGGCAGAACCACGATCGGGCTCGCGCCGGGATGGCCTTTGCGCAGCCGCAACAGGTGGCCGGCGGCAGCGCACGCCATCCGTGGTTCGGCCGCGCACAGGTCCTCGATCGTCGGGCTCGTGAACACCTGAGCCATGCTCAACTCCACCCCAGGTAGCCGATTGACGTTCCGGACCAGCCGGGCGACGGCGAGCGAGGTACCTCCCAACGCGAAGAAGTCGTCGTGGACCCCTATCCGTTCACGTTCCAGCACGTCCTCCCAGCAGGCCCGCATGCGCAGTTCGGCCGCGTCCCTCGGTCCGACCGATGGCCCTCGCTCGCGCATCGCCCGCGGGTCCGGAAGTGCGCGACGGTCGACCTTCCCGGTAGCGGTGAAAGGCAGCTCGGCCAGTCGTACGTAGCGGTTCGGAACCATCGCTGAAGGCAGACGTTCAGCCAATTGCCGGCGAAGCTCCGACCCGTCCGCGCTTCCCACGACGTAACCGACCAGGTCGCCGTTACGCAGCGTCGCCGCCGCTGCCTGGACACCCGGGCAACGCCGCAAGGCCGCTTCACACGCCTCAAGATCCACCCGCATGCCGCGCACCTTCACCTGGTGGTCCGTGCGGCCCTGGTGCAGCAGCGCCCCAGAGGTCGACACGCGGACGAGGTCGCCAGTGCGGAACATCCGGGACCCTGGCGGACCAAACGGATTGGGGACGTACGACGAGGCCGTCAGCGCCGGGCTCGTGTAGCCACGGTTCAAGCCAGGGCCAGCGAGGTGCAGTTCGCCCGGCGCACCAGGTGGTACGGGCATGCCGTGGACGTCGAGCACGTACCCCTGTGCGGTGGCGATGGTTCGTCCGATGGGGATCACGCCGCGAGCTATGTCGGCGTCGCTGACCTCGTGGTACGTGGATGTCATGGTGCACTCGGTGGCCCCGCACTGGTTCACGATCCGTGCGTTGGGCGCCCACCCGCGCACCCGCAGTGCGAGGTCCGCGTCCAGCTTCTCGCCACTCACCAGGATCAGTCGCAGGCGCGGAGCGGTCCCTTCAGCCGTATCGACCACCTGCGCGAGCATCGACGGGACGATCGCCAGAATCGCCGTCACCCCAGTGTCCTGAACCGCGGCCGAGACCTCGAACGGGTCACGTGCGTTCTCGTCGGACAGCAGCCTGACCTGTGCCCCTGTTGCCAGCGGGCACAGCAGGTCGCGGATGGAGGCGTCGAAGGTCAGTGGCGCGATCTGCAGCACGACGTCCGCCGCGGACAGCCCGATCACGTCCCGGAGGTAGGCCCGGTAGTGCTGGATGCCGCGGTGGGTGGTGGCGATGACCTTGGGCCGGCCGGTGGAGCCGGATGTCCGGTAGTAGGCGAACAGGTTGTCGGGAGCAATGTCGACCGAAGGTGGGTCCCGATCGGTGTCGTCCGTCGGGCGGCTCACCGGTGGGTCCGCGGGGTCCAGCACGATGTCGAGCCTGGGCAGGCCCGCGAACGCGTCGCGAAGGTCCACCGGCAACGGTACGAAAACACCGCCGCACTTCAGGATGCCCAGGACCATGGCGACCGTGGCAGTCCGTCGTTTGCCGACGACACCCACGGGCACTTCCGGACCCACGCCACGATCCCCTAGCCAGCGGGCGACTTCGTCGGACCATTGGTGCAGCAATCGGTAGTCCAGCCGCTCGTCCCCCAGCGAAACCGCACAGGCATCGGGCTGACGGACGGCTGTGTCTCGCCACGCGGCCGTGATGGCCTGCGATGAGGGCACTGGATTGGGCGCAGGCGGCTGTGGCGCGCGACCAAGCGACATCACCGGCATCCCCTGGTTTCCCACGCAGTCCGCCAGCAAACACTGGAATTCACGGACGAGCCGGTCGGCTGTCTCGTCCTCGTAGAGTTCCGTGTCGTACTCCACCGTCCAGGACCATCTGCCGCCCCGATCCGCGACCACGAAGGCGAGATCCGTCCGGAGCACACCGGCCGGCAACTCCACCTGCTCCACCACGCAGCCTGGAAAGCCCATCTGGGCGGGCTCGTGGGCTTGGTAGGAGACCTGCACGAGCGTCGGCCGGGTCAGGTCCCGCGGCGGACTTACTCTCTCGATGAGTGCCCCGAGTGGCGGTCGTGTCTTCCACCCCGGCATCCGAACGGCACGGGCGCAGCGCACGACCAACTGCTCGAAGGTCGGCGACCCGCTCAGGTCCAGGGCGATGGGCAGCGGTTCATGGACAGCACCAAGCGGCTGCGCGTGGTCCCGTCCAGCATCGCTTGGTGTTACGCCGACAACGACGCTGTCGGTCCGACAGTAGCGCCCGAGCAGAACCGCGACCACGGCAAGACCGACCATTTCGGTCCCTACCCTGAGCAAAGATGCCGACTCCCGCACCTGGTGCGTCAGTTTGTCATCAATATCGAAGCGTCGAACACCCTTCACGCCGGACCGGACCGCGGGCGCTGAGCGGTCGTACGGCAATTCCGTGGGCTGGCGCAGAACTGGTTCGTTACCAACGTCCCAGAACTGGGTCGACCTCTCCCGGAGAACGTGTTCCCTGAAATCAGAAATGATTGGGGAAAGTGGTCGACCAGCGTACGAGTCCGACAGATCCCGCCAGAAGATGTCCCAGGAGAACCTGTCCATTATTGCCTCGTCGAACACGAGGGCGAAAATATGGACGTCAGATCTCACCTTGATGAGAACAGCGCGCCACGGACCGCGGTCCGATTCATCGTCCAGTGGCGTCCCCGCCTGCGACCTGACAATCGAAAGAGCCGTTTCCAGAGCGGCATCCGAATCTTGGTCGGAAAGGTCGACGAAACCCGGCGTCGGTTTCCCGTCAAACACCTGCGCCGGAGTCTCAGCGGTTCCAGTGTACCTCGAACGTAACGCCTGATGCCGTTCGGCGACACTCGACAACGCCCCACGCAGCGCCGGCCAGTGCAGCTCGCCCGTGACCCGGAGAACTCGGACGAAAAGCCCAGGGCCACGCTCGGGAAAGATCCTCCGGAGACAATGCGCACGTTCTTGCGCATGACTGAGCGGCGTCGGGGAGTCGTCCGTGCGCCCGTCGGCGGCCCGACCGAGGGCATTTTCCTGGACGTGAACCACATTGCCCCCAATTTTCGCGACTCGCCACCATGCGGACACCCGACCCGACGGCGGCCGGTCTACCGAGCTTGCGGGCCCTGCATCTGTTCCCGCAGGGACCTGGGCCGCATATCTGTCCAGACCTGGTCGATATGGGCCAGGCAGTCCGCCCGCACGCCGCGGAAGCCCGTCGCGGACCATCCCTCCGGAATATCGGGCCCGACGAGCCAGATCGAGTACTGGTCCTCGTCGTTCTTCACGACGTCGTACATCACGTCCGATTCATTGTCGTCAGCCACGACTTCTCCCGCCACACGCCTCGGCTACTGAACACCCGCCTCAGAGTGGACCGGCTGGAATGCGGATGTCAACCCGCCGCCCGTTCGCCGTACAGCAACTTCAATTTCGCTTGAGGCGCGCTACGCTGACGGCCGAATGGAGCCGCTTCGCTGTGGCGCCAAGCGAACTATGTTACGCCTCCGGGGCGTTCACGAATTCCGGTTACTCCTCGAAGTCGGGCACATCGCGAGATTGGGAGGATCCATGAGCCGCTCCGTCGCTCGTCGAGTTCTGCCGTGGCCACTGGAGATCAACTCCGATCGGCTCCTTCGGCGCATCCGAGAACTCGGGCTCATCGGGCGTAACTCAGCGACGGGCGGCATTACCCGAACGGGGTTCAGCGCGACCGACCGCGAGGGCCGTGACTACCTGATCAACGAGGCTCGCGTGGCTGGGCTCGTTTCGCGCGTCGACGCCGCGGGCAACATCCTCATCGGCATGGCCGACGGACAAGGCCAGCGACCAACACTCGTGATGGGTTCCCACATCGACACCGTCGTGAACGGTGGGCGGCTGGACGGCGCTTACGGAGTGCTGGCCGCACTGGAGGTACTCCAGGTATGCGCCGAATCCGATTTCCACGGATCCTGTGAACTGATGGCTGTCGCATTCGCCAACGAAGAGGGTGCGCTGTTTCCTCAGCCGTTCTTCGGTTCCATGGTGGTTTCCGGCCGGCTCGCGGACCTGCCCGCCGAACCTCAGGACCACCACGGCCACTCGTTGCGCGAGCCGCTGAAGCAGGTCGGCGGTGATCTCGCCACCCTGGACGGCGCGGTCTGGCCGGCCGGCTCGGTGGCCGCCTACCTGGAACTGCACATCGAACAAGGCCCCGTCCTGGAGCACGGCGGACACCAGATCGGGGTCGTGGACGCCATCACCGGCCGCTGCATACTGACCGTGGAGATCCATGGCACTGCTGCCCACGCCGGAACGACTCCGATGGACGCGCGTCACGATGCCGTCACCGCCGCCTGTCGGGTGGTCCTTGCCGTGGAGTCCCTCTCGCGCGATCGGCAGGTCTGCCGGGTCAGCACGGTAGGGCGAATAGACGTCCACCCGAACTCGCCCAACACCATCGCCGGCGTCGTCCGGCTCACCGCGGACTTGCGGGACACCGATTCGAAGCGCCTGAGCGAAGCGGAAACCGCCATCCGCGACACAATGGCATCGCTGGCCGAGCAGACCGGCACCGAGATCACCGTCGTGTCCCGGGTCCGCTCCGCACCGGTCTCCACCTCGGCCGAGCTGCGTACGTCCATCAGGCAGAGCGCAGCAGAGCTCGGCTTCGACCACATCACCTTGCCAAGCGGGGCCGGCCACGATGCCCAGATGGTCGCCGGTGTCGCACCGATCGCGATGATCTTCGTTCCCAGTCGGGCCGGCGTCAGTCATTGCCCGGAAGAGGAGACCGACGCCGACCACCTTATGGCTGGCGCTCAAGTTCTGCTGCGAACCGCGATACACATCGCCGAACTCCACGAAACCCGCTGACCCTTGTCCGGAATCCGGCACGATCTACCGGGCGGAAACGGGCCACGTGTTTGACTGTTACCTTTACACACTCGAACGTCACCTGACCCGCTTCTGGAACTCCGTGGATTGATTGACCTCTCGGCGTGATTGTTCGATATGTACGTTATGGTCGCATTGACGCTCTTCGAGTTCCTTGGCAAACTCGTGCAGCAGGTCCGCATTACGTCGCGCGAGGTCCACGACAAGATCGACACAATGACTGGGAACACTGCCGACCACCTGGTTCCACTCCACCGGCCCGGGCGGATACGCACCCAACCATCGCAGCAGCAGCCGCCCCGCAGCGTTAAACCGCAACGACGGGTCCGTCCGCACCACCCGCAAAGCCGCCTCCAACGTTTTCGCGGACGGTTTCGGCCGCTCGTGGCCTTGGTTCCTGGGACGCGCCAACGATGAGTCGTTCACTGCACCGCGGGGTCGATTCGGCACCGGATGCTGACCAGACGCCAGCCGATTACGCACGTCCATCGCCGTAGACGGCGCGATCCCGGCGGCTTCCGCGATCTCCCGAAGCGACGCGTTCGGCCGTTCCCGCAACAGGCGGCTGGCCGTTAGCCTGCCTTCCAGACTGCTCACCGGCCGTTTCCGGCCGTCCAGCCCACGTCGCACACCAGGATCCGACCCCAGTTCGCCAGAGCGACGACGGACAGCACCCACCGTCTTGGGCGCCAAACCCACGCATGACGCAATCGCCCGATCAGACCACTCAGGATACAGCGTGACGATACGCGCAGCCGCCGCATTACGATCGGCAAGCGACAACGGCAGCCCATGAACAATATTGGTCTGAACAGCCAGAACAAACGCTTCCCGCTCGTCACCGTCGTACAGCCGCACGGCGACCTCAGTCTCACCATGAAGCACAGCAGCCTGTAGCCGATGCATTCCATCAATGACCCGCCCCGTCGAACGATGAACGATTATCGGCGGCAATTCATCCGGTGACTCCGCAAGCACACGAACGTGCGCATGATCCAACCCCGCAAGACGCGGCGAATCCGCCGGCAGCAGCGAATCGATGGACATTCGCGCCAACGGCATCATGTCGAAATCAGGCGCGACCATGATCCACGTCCCCCATCCTGCGCCGAACGCGACTTCACGAACCAGCACGAGCAGATACCAGCAGGCCCCTATCCCGCGACGCGGGACCGCACCAGGCCGAACCTCTTATGCTGGCCACCTATAGCGACAGCATGCCAAATGCATGCTACAGGCACAAACCTTTCGGCCTGGACTGAAGACTTGCCAACTATTCACGGCAACCTGTTCTATGGGTCGCAGTTTGATCGTGAACCGACCCCAGCCAGCGTTGGAGCGAGCGAACTTTGTTGACGTACGGCCAGCAACCGAAGGTGGTGGCCTCGTGACGGTATCGCCAGCCGAACCGTCCTCGGTCCGCTTCGCCGTGATCTCCACCCTGGCGCCCGACCGCCGCGCCACCACCAGCGCGGAGGCCGCACCGTCCTGGTTTCTCCGTCCGCCAGATCAGCCTGCGCGACCGGCGCCGCCACCAGTCCGGGTGGCACCGCCAGCACCACGCCCGCGCATCCGGGTCTGCGCAACCCCCAGGTCGTCATCGAACCCCCTTTCCTAGTCAACGGCCCCCGATTCGCAGACCCGACCGCAGGGCCGTCGGTCCCCGACTCACCTGGATCGCCAGGACCGAACAGCCACCCAGGGCGGAGAAGTTCTCGTCGGCGCCGATGTCGGCGACACCCAGCACATCGGCGAAGATCCCGCAGATCAGCGTTGCCGTGCGAGGCGTGTCCTCAGCCGGCGGCTGATTCATGAGACCCCCGCAAAGCCGCCATTCATCTCCTCCTGGTGTGCCCGGCAAGTGAAACATCTGGCGTTTGACCTGGGATGTCACCGGTTTGCGGGACGTGTCCGGCCAGCCGCCGCGCAGTCAGCATGATCCTGCTCGCGCGGCGTGACGCCCCGTGCCCCTTTGCCTTGTCGTGCGGCCGAACGAGTCCTGCCAGCAAACCCACCCACGAGGAGTCCGTCGAATGGGCGGTCCGGATCCCATCGCGATCATCGGCATCGCCCGTCGGTGTCCACGCCGGGCCCAACGTCAATCGGTACCGTTACGACTTCATCGAGAGACGCTGGGACATAGTCGATTCTGTCGGTTATCTCACCGTGGACATCGCCAGCGCGCCCGGCTACCTCTCCACCTTCGTCTCATACAAACTCGGCCTGCGTGGGCCGAGCATGACCGTGCTCACCGCCTGCTCCACGTCCCTGGTCGCGGTGCATGTGGCGTGCACGGCGATCCGAGCCGGAGACTGCGACATGGCGATCGCCGGCGGCGTGGACGTGGAGTTCCCGTTCCACTTGGGATACACGTATCTCGACATGGTCGTCGGCCACCTGGTGGCGTACCCGACGTCTACAGTGGACGGAAGGCCGGTGCCTGAAGCCACTCGGAGCGGGACCTGAAGCAGATCCTCATCAGCCTCCACCTCATCACCTGATCACCAGAACAGTCCGGAAACAGTCATCGGCAGGTACGGTGTCGGGCAAGGTAGCGGCCCGTACGATGCCCGCGGCGCCCCCGGCTGCCGGCCACGTTCGCTCTGTTCGCCGTGCCCGTCGCCACGGCCACGTTCGCCGACTGGGGCCCGCCGCGGCACCGGCCGCCCCGGCCAAGAACCGCTTCCGGAGAACTGGCCGAGGATGGCCGCCCTGGTCAGTTCCGCCTTGTTGCCGGCGTCGATCTTGGCCCGGATCCGTTTCACGTACGTGTCCACGGTGTGCCGGCTGATGCCCAGCTTGCGGGCGATCTGGCTGTGGGTCAGGCCGTGCGCGATCTGCGCCAGGACCTGTTCCTCCCGGGGGGACAACTCGGTCTGCGCGGGCGCGGACGTTCTGTCCGGCAAGGGTGGTTCGGGGGTGTCGCCGGTGAACCGGTTGCCGGACATGACCGACCGCACCGCCGTGATGAACACGTGGGTCTCACTGTTCCGGTCGACCAGGCCGAGCGCCCCTGCCTCCCCGTACGCCTTCACATTCGGGTACCGACCACTGGTGAGCACCAGGACGGGAGACAGCTTCGACGCCGCGGAGACGAACGCGACCGGGTCCTCGTCCACCACCGCCAGCGGGTCGATCATGAACACGTCGGCCAGCCAGGACGCCTGCTCCACCGACGACGTTCGGGTACCGACCACCTTGAAGCCGGCGTCCAGGAACACCCGCTGCACTCCCATCAGAAAAACCGGGCACTGATCCAACACGTCAACCCTGATCACGCCCAGACCCCTTTCACGCTCGCCCCGTGAGTTCGCCGAGAACCCGTTGCACGATGGCCAACCTGTCGCGCATACCCCAGTCGCAGCGCACAGAAGAACGCGAATAGACAGCGGCCACCTTTTTCATTCTGCCAGTAGCTCGCCGATAGTTCCGCCCGTTCTTGACACCCCGGCCGTAACTCTTTCACGGGACATGTCGGCATCGGGTGACCTTGGGTATGCCGCCATCAGAGGTAGCCGACGCGACCGGACACCCCAAGTGGACCAACCCTTGCCTGCGTCAACCCCCGATCGATCGTGACCGCCCGCGACGGACCCGACACAGGAGCCGACTTGACGCCAGCTTATATCACACCGTTCTGACATTACCCTGACTATGACGACCGGCGCCCGGTGAATCGTTTATCCAGTTCCCCGGAATAGCCAAAGACGAACGCGAAAGAGAAAATCAGGGACTCACCGCGATCGGTCGCCGGTCATACCGTGAACACACCGGCCACCCGGGTGCGGATGTCGGCGTTCACGCCTATGACACTCGCCGTGTCCGCCGGCAGCAGCCGCACGTAGACGCCGGAATACCCGTCCGGGACCAGGAACATACCCCAGGCGGCATTCCAGTGCTCCAGGCCGTCGGCCGCCACCCTCGGTTCGGTCCGAGGGGCGCCTCAACCGTGCCGGATCCG
The DNA here is from genome assembly GCF_004345645.1 of Actinocrispum wychmicini. GTDB lineage: Bacteria > Actinomycetota > Actinomycetes > Mycobacteriales > Pseudonocardiaceae > Kibdelosporangium > Kibdelosporangium wychmicini. The sequence continues at coordinate 9,925 of NZ_SLWS01000009.1, forward strand.
CACGCTGCCCGGCGGCCACTGGCTGCTCGCGCACGCACAGCGGGAGATCGCCGACGCGCTCCGCGAGGCCACTCAGTGACCCCGGAGCAGGTCCGTGCGGTCTTCGCCGGGTTCCGGCCGATCGACCTGGACACCAGCCTCTTCGAGGCCGGCTTCACGTCGAAGACGCTCGTGCAGGTGCTGGCCGAGCTTCGCGGTCTCGGCCTCGAACTGGACCTGATCGACCTGTACCGCCTCCCGACCGTCCGCGAGGCCGCCTCCCCCTCCCTCGAGACCCGCGGGTTACGACTGCCGTGGTCGTCGCGGTGAAGTCGCGATCGGGGAGTCCGGCGGTTAGGTGGACCTAGGTCCCTGGTGAACAGGCGATCCAACACCATCGCCGCAGGATGTGCGGTTTTCTACGGTTTCCCCATGATCGTTCCAGCCTTGATCTCCGCCGTGTTGTCCCTGGGAGTGGCCCAGCCCGTGATGTCGACCGCCGCGGTTTCGAGCCAGGCTGCCGCGCAGGAGGCGGCGCGTGTGTTCGACACCGAGTTGCCCGCCAGGTTGGCTGACTTCCATATTCCGGGCGCGGCTGTGGTTGTGGTCGCGGGTGGTAAGCAGGTGTTCGCGTCCGGCTACGGAGTGTCCAACACGGACACACAGGCGAAGGTTGATCCGGAACGGACCGGGTTTCTGATCAACTCGGTGGGTAAGTCGGTTGCCGCGACGGCCGCCATGCAACTCGTCGAGCAGGGCAAGCTCGACCTGAACGCCGACGTCAACACCTATCTCACCACGTTCAAGATCCCGGACACGTTTCCCGACAAGCCCATCACGCTGTACAATCTGCTCACCCACACTGCCGGGTTCGAGGACAAGGTGTACGGCACGTTCACCCCCAAGGCCGAGAAGCTGCCCAGTCTCGCCGATCATCTGGCTGAGGACATTCCGACCCGCGTGCACCCGCCGGGTGAGTACACCGTCTACTCCAACTACGGCTTCGCCCTCGTGGGTCGCCTGGTGGAGATCGCCTCCGGAGTGTCCTATGCGGACTATGTTCGTCAGCATGTGTTCGCGCCGTTGGGGATGACGCACAGCACAGTCGCCGAGCCAACTCCCACGCAGATCGACGCCACCCTGGCGACCGGCTATCGCTGGGATGGCGACAAACAGGTGGTGCCACCGGCGGACTATGGCCCGGAACCACCGGCGGGTGACGGAAACATCGCGACTCCCACGGACATGGGTCGCTACCTGCTTGGCCAGCTGAGCCCAGGCATTCTCCGCCAGGACACGTTGGAACGTATGCACGGCGCCGCGTTCCGCAACGATCCGCGACTGCCTGGGATGGGCTTGGGGTTCTCGGAGCGGTACGTCAACGGTCAGCGGCTGGTGACCAAGGGCGGTGACTCACAGGGATATTTCGCGGACATCGAGCTGCTGCCAGAGCAGGGTGTTGGGATCTTCGTGGCGTTCAACGGCGGCTCGATGTCCGGGGACGCCGCCGAGTTGGGCACCGAGCTGCTCCAGAAGTTCATGGACCGCTTCCACCCGGCGACACCCGCGCCGGCCCACACGTCGATCGGTGACGGCGCCACGTTCGCCGGCACGTACGGCGAGACGCGGCTCGACTTCGACAGCTTCACCAAGGTCCGTGCCCTCGCCACCGCGGTCGACGTCACCGCGGAACCGGACGGATCGCTGACCACCAACGGTCTGGGCAGCACCACCCGGCACTGGATTAAAACCGCGCCAGGGCTTTTCACCGAACAGGGCGGGGAAACACAGATCGCGTTCCGCGACATCGGAGACGGCAAGCACCTGCTGTTCACCGGAGACGACGCCGACGTGACCCTCGAGCAACTGTCCTGGTACGCGACATCGACAGTCCACGGCTGGGTGGCCGCGATCGCGTTGCTCTTGCTCCTGGCCGCGGCGTTCGGCTGGCCGATTGCCGCATTCGTGCGGCGCCACAAGGCGCGCCACCCGCGTGGTGCGAGGGTGGCGATAGTTCTGGCATGGGCCGCGGGGTCCGCAGTACTGCTGTTCACGGCCGGATTCGCCGTGCTGCTGTCGGATCTCAGCGGGTTCGGGGTGGCGCTGACCTCGGGCGGATCACCCGTGCTCACCGCGAGTCTGTTGCTGCTGGACGCCGGACTGGTGCTCGCGGGGGGATCCGTGGTGTGCGCCGGACTTGCGTGGCGGCATCGGTGGTGGCGGCCCTCGGGACGGATCATCTACACGGTCGTGACTCTCGCCGTGGTCGCGTTCCTGGCCGTGGCCTCGTACTACAACCTCGTCGGCCAACCCTATATCGCGTAATCACCTGGCACCGCGCGCTGCTGGCCGCTGACTTGGTATGGCCCCAAGGGACACTCGGGGCCATACCGTGTGGGGCCTACCGAGGTTGGCGGCCAGACCCGCCGCAGCCGGACGACGGGCAGGGTGGCCGGACCATCGGGTTGCCGTCAACGGCCGGACGCTGTCGGCCGACGAAGGCGGCTGCGGCGGTCGGGCCGAGCACCGCGACATCCAGGGCACAGGAGTACAGCCACTCCGGCGCGACCGAGGCGCTCAGGCAGGTCTGGCTCGCCCGCTGCCACGTCGGGTAGTCGAGACTGTCGATGAAGAACGGCGCCGCAGGAATGCCGGACGCCACCGGGTTGCAGGGTTGGAGCATAGACGCGATGGGAGCGACCCGCCAGCTTGGGGCGAACTTGTTGTAGAGGTCGTTGAACGACGGCGGGACGAGGAATGTGCGGCCGTCCTTGGCTTCGAGGACATTGGGGTCGTTGTCGGGGTTCCCCAGCAGACCGCGTACCGTCGTCGGCCAGGTCGCGAGGCCGATGTCCAGGTTGATGTGGCGCGGATTCGCGGTCAGGTTCGGGGCGGCCCGGAAGGTGTTGCCGGACTTGTCCTTGACGAAGTAGCTGTCGCCGACGCGCTGGATGTTCACCCCACTCGGTAGCGACAGCGACCCGCCGGGAGCAAGGGCGGTGGTGCGTCCGTCCACCACCAGGCGTGTCCCTTCGCAGACCGCCACCTGGGTGGTGCCCATTCTCGTGGCGACCGACTGGTTGACGGACGCCTTCGGCCAGCTCGGCGCCCCGGACACCTTGCGGGTTTGCACTTCGAACGCGCTGCCGACCTGTGCGTCGACGAAGTCACCCGTGGCCTGGAAATCGTAGAGCAGACCGGCGAAGGTGACCTGGTGGGTGTCACCGATGGTCGCGGCCGCGTTGCAGCCGTCCGTCAGCTGGTTGCGGTCACCGGGATTGTCAAGGTTGATCATCTTCTGGTGGAACAGGATGGCCGGCCCCGGCTGGATCCTGGGCGGTTTCGGGATCACGAAGTTGAGGTTGTTGCTCTCGGCGCTGAAGCCCGTCTCCGTGCACTTGGGTTCGGCCGTGCCGCCGTTGACGATGTCCGTGCGGACACGAAAATCCGCGCCCAGGTTGAATTCGGCTGTTGACCCCTCGCCATAGCCGAATACGTTGAACTCGGCCTGGGTCCACACTGGCGTGGCACCGAGGACGTCGGGGGTCGACGCCGCGTAACTTTGCGTCCCGTTCATGAAGATGGCGATGTTGCTCTCGATGTCGCCAATCAGCTTGTAGTTCGACATGGCCGGTCTCGTGAAAGGCATGTTCGGGACAGCCTTTGCCTTACCCTTCATGACGCAGTAGAGAAGACCGTTGATCGTGGTCCCGTCCCAGTGTAGATCCGGGTACCGGGAGTCTGGACACTTCGCTTGGGGATCAGCGCTGTATGCCCGCAGCCAGTATTCGACATAGACTTTTCCACTGGTGCCGTCGTTGGCGAAAACAAACTGCTGCCAGCCGCAGTTGTCCGATCCGACCGGACACAGCGGAGTCGCGAAGAAGTCGGTGTTGAGCTGGAGTGTGTACGCGTTGGCCACCACACCCTTGCCGGGAACGGGCGACTTCACGCTGACCGTGCCTGTGGTGTCGTTGGTGTCGAACGACCCGGTCGCCTGCGTGATGGGCTGCGCTCTGGGCATTTCCGCAACGACACCTTGGCCCGAGCCGATGTTCAGCGGAGCCGGGTCCGGAGGTTTCGGGGCCATCGGAGGTGACGGCGGGGCAACGCATTCGGTCTCCTGCCACGCCGTCGCAGGATAGTTCGCCGTAAAGCAGCCACCGGTCAAGGAATGCGCCGCTTTCGCGATCCTCGTTTGCCAGGCTTGAAGATTGCCCGCGGTCGGCGGCGCGTTTTCCGTCGTTCCGGCCTGTGTTACCGCCATCAGCATGCTCGCCATGATGGCCACGCCCACCAGCCGGCGTTTTCTTCCGCGTGTTCGCGGCAGCCGTCTCATCGCTGTTCCTTTCTTGAGTCGACAGCCAAAGTCGTGTCATCTGCTGACATCGATCCCGCCCGGCGCGGTGGGGCGGACCCGCCCTGCTTCGAGTCCGCCCCACCGTGGCCATGAGTCACGGTTGTCCGATGGGATTCCGTGCAGTTTCAAGATCTGAACGGTGCTGAAGCGCATTACGCTGATCGGCTGGCCGGCTTCGGTACTGGCGCGAGCCACGACCAGCGTCCACCGGTGCCGGCCGACTCGTCAAAGTCGCAACAACAATCGGCCGATAGGCCGAGCCAATAGGCGCTGCTCACCCACTACGGTTGTCACCATAAGTGATGTGTCGGACACCGAGGGTGGCCCCGATGGAGCTGCGTCGTCTGCGGTACTTTCTCGCTGTGGTCGAGGAAGGCGGGTTCACCCGGGCCGCGGCCCGCCTCCAGGTGAGTCAGCCCACGCTCAGCCAACAGATCCAGGTCCTGGAACGCACTGTCGGCGGCGCCTTGTTCGATCGCCAGCCTGGTGGCGCGCGGCTCACGCCTGCGGGGGAAGCCTTGCTCGACCCCGCTCGCCGAGCGCTCGAAGCCGTAGCCGAAGGCCTGCGCGCCGCCCGTGACATTGCCGGCTCGACGAGCGGCCCACTGCGAGTGGGCATGATCTACGGCGCCGCCGGTTCGGTGACCCAGCCCATTCTGTCCGCCTTCGCCCGCGCCTTCCCTGACGTGCGACTCCACTTCCGCGGGGAACTACCGGTGGGCCAGGCGTATACGGCACTGCTGGACGGCGAGGTGGACGTGGCGTTCACGCGGCTGCCCCTGCATCCACTGCGGCACGCGTGGATCACACTGTACGAAGAACGCCGCGTGGTGGTCGTGCACACTCAGCACCCGCTCGCCGATGCCGCAACAGCCACCCTCGACCAGGTTCTGCCCCTGCCGATCCTGGCGGCCAACCCGGCCAGGACCGCACCGGAAGTCAACGACCATTGGCTGCTGAACGACTTCCGCAACGGCGAACCACCCCCGTTGTACCTCAGCGAGGCGTGGACCGTCGTGGAGATCGCCCAAACCCTCGTGCACACCCCGACCGTGGTGGCGATGTGCTCGGAGATCGCACGGCAACTGTCCCCGCTGCCCAACGCTCCACTCCGCTTCCTGGACCTCCCGGAAGCCGGCACCAGCCAGGCCGTGATCGCCCGCCGTCAGAACGACCACCGCCCCATCGTCGAGGCGTTCTGCCACCTCGCCGCCACCGTCGCCCACCGGTGAGCTGTCACCGCGACGCCAACAGGAACTGAATGTCCACTGTGGACCGCTTGGCAACGAGAAGGAGGCGGCTGCAGGGGCACCGGGGGGCGATCGCCGGGAACAGGTCTCTACCCGGCAGCGAGTCCGCCTAGGGTGCGAACTGCAGGCAGGTGGCTACTACAAAGCGCCTGGTGCCGATCAGCCTGGCCCAGTTCCGGTAATGCTCGTAGCCACAGGCCGAGTACCAGCCGCCGTTCACCCCGGGCCCCGGACGCACACCCGCTCGGCCTTGTCGATGTGTCCTCTGCTCGGGGTTTAGTTTTGTCACTTTATAATTAACTGTTTCCGTAGTCATGAATGGAGTGTCAGAGTGCGCGGGTATTGAGCCCAGAAAAATCGCCTGGAGTTGTCGTATCCGGGCCCCGCTGTTCGTAGCCAGGATGAGACGCCGCCCACGAGGGGCGCGGTCACGACCACAGGAGATGCAGACCGATGTCGCACCCACAGGCCAAGGTCCACCACATGTTCGAGCTCGTCGAGCCGATCGCCACCATCACCTTCTCCGAGGTGCCGAACGAGGCGTTCCTGGCCCTCGGCATGCGCAACTACTGGGACGGGTACTTCGCCGGCCGTGCCGCGCCGCTGGGCCTGGCACCGGCCGAAGTGGTGCACGCGGTCTTCTACAACTTCGCCGACGGCGAGGTGGCGCGCCACATCCCGTGGGTCTGGGGGAAGATCACCCCGCAGGAGGCGATCGCCGTGCGCGAGCGGAGCAGCGCCACCGCGCTGCGGCAGAGGATTGGCGAGCTCGCCGACTCCCCCGGCTTGGTGCGGATCGCCGACCTCGCCACCCGAGCAGCGGTCAGCGCGCCGACCGAGGGCCGAGCGCTGTACGCCGGGCTCCGGGCGCTCGACGTCCCCGAGGAGCCGGTGGCCAGGCTCTGGCACGCGGCGACGCTGCTACGGGAGCACCGCGGGGACGGCCACAACGCCGCCCTCGTCGCCCACGGCATCGGCGGCACCGAGGCCCACGTCCTCCTCGCGCTGTCCCTCGGCATGCAGGCGGAGCAGTTCGGCCGGATCCACCACCTGCCCAAGGCACAGCTGGCCGCTGTCGTCGACAGGCTGCGCGGCCGCGGCCTTGTCGACGCCACCGGCGGGTTCACCGACGCCGGCCGGGCGACCAACGAGCGGATCGAGGCCCTCACCGACGAGCTGGCGACGCCACCGTACGACGTGCTCAGTGCGAACGAGCTCGACGAACTGCTCGCAGGGCTTGAGCCGATCGCCGCCGCCGTACAGGCCGTCGACGACTGAGCTAGTGTCCTGAGTGGTAGCCGAACAGCCACGCGACAGATCGTTCGATCACCCAACGGTGTTTGCCGAGCTTCGCGCTCGACTCGATGCCTTTGCGGGCGATCCGCATGGTGATGCCCTGATCGCGCACCCAGTCTCGTAGGTCGGCGATGTCGTAGGCCTTGTCGGCGTGCAGCTTGGCTGGTTTGCGGCGGCGTGGGCCGCGTCGGGACTTGATCGCGGGGTTCGCCATCACCAAAGGTTTGAGGGCGTAGGAGTCGTTGGTGTTGGCGGCGGACACCGCCACCGACAGTGGCAGACCGTTCCGGTCGGACAGCACATGGATCTTCGAGCCGGCCTTGCCGCGATCGACCGGGTTCGGTCCGGTCATGGATCCCCTTTTTTGGCCCTGACCGACGCTCCGTCCACGACCGCACGCGACCAGTCGATCATGGCTTGGCTGCCGAGTTCGTCGAGCACCGCCCGATGGAGTCGCCGCCAGAGCCCGGCCCTGGTCCAATCGGCGAACCGGCGATGTGCCGTGGGACCGTGACACCGAACGACGGCGGCAGATACCGCCAGGCGCACCCGCTGGTCAACACGAACACAATGGCCGTAAACACGGCACGGTCATCCACCGGCGCGGTTTCGGGACAGCTCATCAACCACAACCAGTGATCATGCCCGAACCTCGATCATGACCACGTGAGACACGCTCTTGGTGTGGAATCCAGTGATGGCGCGTTCTGGCCGATGTGGAGCACGACACGCTACTGCGGTGGAGTCGTCGCGCGAAGACATCACAGGCATTGGCGCTGCGATCGAAGATCGTGCTGGCCTGCGCGGAAGGCTTGAACAACAAGGAAGTCGCCGCCAGGCTGGGAATCTGGCCGCAGACATGTATCCGAAGAAGGTCAGCGGGAAGACCTACTGGTGTCTGCGGGAGATGGCCCGCGTGGACGGCACCCCGAAGATGATCTCCGAGCGCTATGTATCTGGCCACCACCGACCTGCACTACATCGGGTCGGTCTCGCCCAGCGACCACCCCGACCTGCTCGCACTGCCCAAGTCCAGGCGCGACAAGGTTGATGAGCAACGCTTTCCCGGTGTCACCGCGCATGTCCTGCCCCTCAGCGTTCGTGCGTTGCTGGAGCGCCTTGCCGATATCGAGGAGACCATCCTGATCTATCCCGCCACGGGAGGGCGCCCCAAAGCCCGCCGGATGCTGACCGAACACGACCCCGACCAACACCAACTCGCCCAGATCTTCGAGTTGGACCAGTGGGCTCCCCGTAGTCAGGTCATACACCCGGACAAGCCAGAAAACCCACTCACACCAGCGGAAAACTCACACTCGATCAGGGAATCTCGGAAACTATTCCGCCGCCATGCCCCGCCGGTCCGCCGAGAATGGGCTCGACCAGGTGCTGTCCGGGCCGCGGAAGTGTCGGTTGGAGACCGCCTCGCCGTCGGCCGGTTTGCGCGCCACGACGACAATGTTGAACGGGCGGAACGCTCCCACGGCGGTGATCTGCAGGCCCATGTGGTCCACCAGTTCGACCAGCAGCGCGGTGTCGAAGACGTGGTGATGCAGGCCGCGGAGAGCCAGGTTGTTGGCGCACCGCTCCTCGAAGGCGGCCCGGCTGCCGAACCCGGGATCGCGAGACATGTCGTGCAGCGCCAGGGTCTCCGGTAGATGCGTGGTGTCGGTCTCCGGCATCTTCTGCTCGAAGTCCGTGATCATGTGCGCCAGCGTGGTGACCGGGCGGTTCCGGTCGAAGGTCCCCTCCAGGTGCGGGGCGACGAGCACCAGCATCCCCTGGTCCTTGAGCACGCGCTTCCATTCCGACAGGGCCTGGACGGGGTTGGCGGTGTGCTCGATGGCGTGCGAGGAGAGCACGAAGTCGTAGGTCCCGTCGGCGATCATGTTCAGATCAGTCGCCTCGGCGACATACTGGACACCGGGTTCGTGCTGACCGTCGTAGTGGAACGTGGCTCCCTCGACAATCGAGCCTTCCCAGATCGTCTGGGCGCTGAAGTTGCAATTATCGATCCGGGCGGCGTCGGGATAGACGGGGATCAGGTTGCCGCGCTTGAACCAGCGGGTCGGTCCGCCGATCTCCAGGCCGATCTTGTCGAGGAAGAGTTGACGGGCGGTGTCATAATAGGCCATCTGGGCCGGAAAGACGCGCTCGTGCACGGCAGTCATCAGGCCGCCCAAGCCTTGGTACTTCAGCGTTGCCAGCACCGCTTTGATCATCGTGAACCTCGTCCTTGATCGCCTGGTTGCCCGCGACATAGTAGCGCGCAGCGGCGCGGGTTTACCCTGCCCCCTCAGACTCACCCCAGGTTTAGGTCGTACACTTCAAAGCCAACCGAATCAAGCACCGACACTGCATGTCACCAGAACGGATACATGACGCCTTCATGTGATCATGTCCCGAAACACCGTGATCGTTGGAAACTCGGGCTAGCGTCCTGAGCCGTTGGTCAGTTGACTAAGTCGTGTGCAGTAGCTGGCGAGGTTGTCCAGGATCTCGTCTGCGGTTTGGGCCCACACGAACGGTTTCGGATCCTCGTTCCACGATTCGATCCAGGCTTCCACGTCGGTCTCGAGTTCTTTGACGCCGCGGTGGGCGGATCGGCGGAGTTTGCGTTGGTCAGTTCGCCGAACCAGCGTTCGACGAGGTTCAACCAGGATCCGCTGGTGGGAGTGAAGTGCAGCTGGAACCGCGGGTGGGCGGCGAGCCAGGTCTTGATCGCGGGGGTTTTGTGGGTGGCGTCGTTGTCGCAGATCAGGTGCAGGTCCAGGTCGGCGGGGGTGTTCTTGTCGATGGTCTTGAGGAACCGGAGGAATTCCTGATGCCGGTGGCGGCGCTGGTGCTGGCCATGGACCGGGTCGACCAGTGCGGGTCACCGCCGGTGGGATCCTCCTCCAGGGTCGTGACGATCACCGCTTCGACCTGCTCGTCGGTGATCGTGCGCGCCGCGCCCGGTCGTGGCTCGTCGGACAAACCTTCCAGCCGGTTGGTGACGAACCGGGCTCGCCATTTGGACATGTCTGCGGCCAGATTCCCAGCCTGGCGGCGACTTCCTTGTTGTTCAAGCCTTCCGCACAGGCCAGCACGATCTTCGATCGCAGCGCCAATGCCTGTGATGTCTTCGCGCGACGACTCCACCGCAGTAGCGTGTCGTGCTCCACATCGGACAGAACAAGCCCCGCCTTCGGGCAGCCAGAACGCGCCATCACTGGATCCCACACTAAATACTCAACGAATCAACAACTCAGGACACTAGCGGAGGGCGTCCAGCGCGAAGGCGGTGTAGATCGCAACCCCGCTGGACAGCGCCGCCTCGTCGAACACCACCCGATTGGAGTGCCCCGGGGCCGCGTCGGCGGGCTCGACCTCCGGCGGGCACGCCCCGAGGAAGGCCATCGCGCCAGGCACCTCGTTGAGCACATAGGACCAGTCCTCGGTGACCATGAGCGGCTCCTTGGCCAGCACGCCCCGCCCGGTCCCGAGCACGGCATCGGTCACCGCCAGCACCGCGTTGGTCACAGCGTCGTCATTGACGGTCACCCCGTAGCCGAGCTTCAGCGTCACCTCCGCGGTACAGCCGTGCATGGCCGCGGCATGCTCGCAGACCTGCGGGATCTGCCGGTGCAGTTCGGCGCGAGTGTGCTCGGACAACGCGCGGATGGTGCCGCTCAGTTGCGCGGTCTCCGGGATGATGTTGGTGTTGGTGGCGCCTGCCTGGATGTGCGCGATGGTCACCACGGCCGGCTCGAACACGTTCACCTGGCGGGTCACCATGGTCTGCAGGGCCCCCACGATCGCGGCGGCGGCCGGCACTGGGTCCAGTGCGCGATGCGGCATCGCGGCGTGTCCGCTTTGGCCAGTGATCCGCACGTGCAGCTCGTCGGCGGAGGCCAGCATCGGGCCCGGCCGACAGCGCAGCCGGCCACTGACGTGGTTCGGGTCGACGTGGAGGGCCAGCGCTCGCACCGGCCGCTGCCCCGTCACCTCCAGCAGGCCCTCCGCCAGCATGTACTTCGCACCGAAGTAGAGCTCCTCGCCCGGCTGGAACATGAACACCACTGTCCCGGCCAGGCGGTCGCGGAACTGGCACAGCATCCGCGCGGCCGAGGCCAGCATGGCGACATGGGTGTCGTGCCCGCACGCGTGCATCGCTCCGTCGACCTCGGAGGCGAAGTCCAGGCCGGTGTTCTCCGACAGCGGCAGGGCGTCCATGTCGGCCCGCAGCAACACGGTCGGGCCCGGCCGCGCGCCCGCCAGGACCGCGATCACCGAGTCCAGGCCGTCACCGGTGTGCAAGGCCAACGGCAGTCCGGACAGAGCCCGCAGGATCGCCGCCTGGGTGGCCGGCAGCCGAAGACCGATTTCGGGGTGACGGTGGATCTCGCGGCGCAGCGCGACGGTCTGCGGCTGCATCGCCAACGCGGCGTCAAGGACGCCATCGAACTGGGCTCCGACTGAGTGGTCGAGGGTCGTCACTGTTGTTCCTCACGTCGCTGGTCTCGTGCCGCCAGTCCCCGGTCGACGAACCAGACTCGTTCGATCTTGTCCGGTCCCACCTGGTAGATGGCGACGGCCTGGATAGTCCTGTCCCCCATGAAGCCGGTCACCAGCTCCTCGTCGATCACGATGTCGCCCAAGGTGATCCGGGAGCTCACGGTGGCGCGCAGGTTCGGGCTCGACTCGAACAGGGCCTGGTATCGCGGCCGGAAGGCAGGTCCGGACAGGTCAGCCAGCTCCTCGCCGGAAGGGAACGAGCACAGCCGAACCGGATCCGCGTAGTAGCTCAGGAACTGCTCGAGGTCGCGCCGGTTGTAGGCGGCCAACTGGCCCGCGACGATGTCCTCTGGCGGCATGTCTTCCCTCCGTCAGCCGGGTGCTCCCGCTGGGACGAACTGGTCCTTGAGCGAGGAGCGCTTGCCTACCCACAACACACCCAACAGCAGGATCAGTCCACCCAGCGCCCTCGTCCAGCCGACGACCGACATGCCGCCCCCTGTCGCCAGCCCCAGGCCGATGACCTGCTCCCCCACCCCGAACACCAGGCCAAGGTAGACGAGCATGCTGGCGCGGACCTGGCCGAGCGTCTCCGCGGGCGCGCGCTCAGCGATCTGCACATTGGAGTAGTGGATCCAGTACGCGTTGACGAAGGCCAACACCACGTAGAGCGCCGCGTGGACGTCCACGTCGGACCGTCCGACCAGGCCGGCCAGCACTCCGCACGCCACCAGCAGGACGGCGGACCGCACGGCCCAGCGCCGAGCCCCGCCGGGATCGCGCAGCAACGGCGCGGTGACCCAGAAGGCCAGGCCGTAGAAGAACCAGGCCGAGGCGAACGCGATGGCGGAGGGGATGTGTCGCTGCGCCACGGCGATCGCGTGCGCGTACACCATCATCCCGGACAGGCTGGCCAGGAAGCACAGCTGGATCCAGTTCCATGGCCGCAGCTGAGGGATCCAGTAGACCTGGATCGCCGTCCGCATCGATCGGCCCAGCTCGCGCCAGCGGAACGCCAGGGAACCGGACTCCCGTTCACCGCCGCGATCACGCCGGAGGAGGAAACCGGTGAGCAAAGCGGAGCTGACGCAGTCGATGACCACGGTCACGGTGAACGGCTGCCGGCTCCACAACGGGACCAGCACACAGATGACCGAGGCGAACACCATGGCCCCCTGGGCGGAGGTCACCATGGAGTAGACAGCCCCCCGAGAGCGTGATCCGGTGAGATCCGAGAGCATCCGGAACGACAACACGGCGCAGGCGCCGAAAAGGATGCACCGCAGCCCGGCCCACACCAAGATGAACTCCGCGGGCAACCGGGGCGACAGCAGCAGCGCCACCAGGAGGACCAGGCCCAGCGCCAACTGCGCGCCCTGCAACAACGCGAATTTGCCGGTCACCCTGCCCCGGTCGACCCACACCCCGACCGCCACGGTGCCCAGGAGGCCGAAGAACTGCCGCTCCAGGCCCAGAAACCCGACGAGTCCGTCCGATGAGTCCAGTGTGTCGAGGTAGGGCACCACCAGCAGCCACATGATGATCGACCCCAGGGAGCCAACCAGGATCGCGGCCAAGTTCTTGAACATGCGGTCAGTCCCTCTCACTCGGCGTGGTCTCCGCGCGGTCGTCCTCTGCCAGGTGGAGCAGGCCGCGCATGGGTTGTGAGCCGAGCAGCGCCCGCAGTGGAACCGTGGCGCCCAGCTGTGCTCGCAGCGCGTGGCTGATCCGCAGCGCGGCCAGCGAATCCGGCTGGAAACCCATCAGCTCCGCCCGGTCCGCCGGCGCCCGGCCCATGCTCTCCCGGTAGTGTTCGGACAGCAACTCCCGCAACCGGTCCGGCTCGATGCCGGTGGGGAGCACCGAGAGTTCGGCAGCGTCCCACAGTGGCCAAGCCGTCCTCAGTGGACCAGCCGCGAACTCCGGCCCCGCAAGCAGGTCGTCGAGCACTTCCCGGTACACCGCCGCGATCGCCGCCAGCGGCCGTTGTCCCAGCACCTGTGCCGCGGCGTTGAACCTGACGTGCAACCGGTCGGCGAACATGTCCACGCCGAACGACACCAGCAACGCGAAGTCTGCGTGCTCGAACCAGCGGACATCGCCGACGATGTGCTTTCCCTCATTTCCCAACCGATCCCGGTAAGCTCCGAAGTTGACGAAGTTGACGCAGCTCTCCACCAGGCGCCGGCCGCCGACCGCGCGCTGGATCGAGGCGTAGCCGAAGCGCCGGTGGGCCAGGTGCTCGTGCTCGGTCCGGGCTATCCCGGCGATCAGCTCGGGCCAGTCGCCGGTCACTCGCTGCCTGCGAGGGAGGATGTTGAGGAACAGGCCGACCATCCGGTCGGCGTCGACGTGTTCTGGCCGACCGTGGCCGAACACACCCGTGGTGACGTCCCGTTCGCCGGTGATCAGGGACAGCGCCCGGTAGTGCGTGGCAAGGCAGAGCAGCTTGAGCGGGACTCTGTGGTCCTTGGCGAGCGCCGCGAGCCGCTGGTACGTCCGCTCGTCGACGACCAGGTCTGTCTCGGACCACCGGCGGCGAACGTCCGCGTCCGGGATCCGAGGCAGTGTGAGGCGCGCGGCCCCGGCCAGATGCGCCGTCCAGTAGTCGCGGGCACGGGTGTCGTGTTGGGCGGCGAGCTCCAGCTTGACGTAGTCCCGGTAGGACAGTGCGGTGGGCTCCTCGGCAGCCGGCTCCTGACCACGGATCAGTTGGTGATAGTCACCCAGGAGACCGGCGATCAACCGGGAGACACTCCATCCGTCGATGATCGCGTGATGGAAGCTGACGGACAGGTTGAAGCAGGCTGGGCCTCGGACGTGCGCGAAGAATCGCATCTGGGTCGGCGCGGTGAAGACGAAAGTGGTCTGCTTCTCCGCCTCGAACCACGCGTCAAGAATCTCCTCCTGCAGGGCGCTCTCCACATACGACAGGTCATGGACGGTGAGGTTGGGCGGCGCGTCAGCGTGCACCAGTTGCATCGGCGTGGAGTAGCCGACCAGCGCGAAGGAGGTCCGCAGCACTTCGTGGCGGCGCAGGACACCGCCCAGCAGCTTGGCCAGGACAGCCTGGTCGAAGGCGAGGTTGACGCGGAAGCTGAACACGTCGTGGAAGGTCGCCTGGCGGGGGTCCAGCTCGGTGTGGAAGATCATGCCAAGCTGGAGTTGAGTCGCCGGGTAGGCGTCTACAGTGGACTCCGGTAGCCTCGCTCGGTCCTTTGCCGTCAACAGCGAGAACGGCTCGGTCGGGCGATCCTGGCCGACCTCGCCGACAGGGCGGCCGCGCAGGCTGTCGGCCAGGGCACGGATCGTCTGATGCCGCATCAGCTCCGGCACCGACACCGCGACACCGTTCTGCCGCAGCGCTCCGACCAGCCGGATGGCCAGAATCGAGTCTCCGCCCAGCTCGTAGTAGGTGTCGTCGATGCTCACCGCCGCGGCGCCGAGCACCTCGCGCCAAGTGGCGGCCATCACCTCCTCGATGTCGTTACGCGGTAACTGGTGGCCGCTGCCGGAGACTCCCGACCTCTCAGGGTGGGGCAGCCGCCCTCGGTCGATCTTGCCGTTGCCGGTCAGTGGCCAGCGATCCAGGCTGATCAGCAGCGCGGGCACCATGTGGGCGGGCAGCAGACCGCCGAGGTGCTCGCGCAACTCGACGGGACTCACCGACTGGCCCGCGACCACCACGTAGTAGCCCACCAGTGCCTTGCCGCCCGCGCGCCGGGTGAAGGCCACAACCACGCTGGAGTCCACGGCCGGATGGGAACTGAGCGCGAACTCCACCTCGGCGGGCTCGATCCGGAATCCCCGGACCTTGACCTGGTCGTCTGTCCGGCCAAGGTATTCGATGTCTCCCCCGGGCAGGCGCCGGGCCAGGTCACCGGACAGGTACAGGCGCACCGGGCACCCGTCGCCGTGCAGGTCGTGCTCGACGAAGCGGCGCGCGGTCTCGTCCGGCCGGTTGAGGTACCCGTTGGCGACCCCGGCGCCGGTGACGGCGATCTCGCCCGGGGTGCCGAGTGGCACTGGCCTCAGCCGCGCGTCCAGAAGATAGACGCCCAGGTCCGCAATGGGCTGGCCGATCATGCTGCCGGCCGAGCGGACGTCCGCCGCGCGGACCGGCCGATAGCTCACGTGCACGGTCGTCTCGGTGATCCCGTACATGTTCACCATCGCCGGCCGTTCATCGCCGAAATGGCCGAACCAGTCGGCAAGGCCGGCGAAGTCCAGCGCCTCACCACCGAAGACCACAACGCGGAACGGCACGTCATCGGGCCCACAGCGGTCCATGAGCGGCCGCTTCATCTGGCCGAACGCCGACGGCGTGAGGCTGAGTACGGTCACCCGCTCGGTGATCAGCAGGTCGACGGTGTCCTTGGGCGAGCGGGCCGTCCAGAAGGGGACGATCACCAGGTGGCCGCCGTGCAGCAGTGCTCCCCACATCTCCCAGACCGAGAAGTCGAAGGCGAAGGAGTGGAACAGGCTCCAGGTGTCGTCCTCGGTGAACCCGAACCAAGGTGCTGTCGCCGCGAACAGCCGCTGCACGTTGCCATGGGCCACCAGCACGCCTTTCGGTTTTCCGGTGGAACCGGAGGTGTAGATGACATACGCGGGAGACTCCGCGCTGAGCCGGTGCGCTGTGGCTGGGCCGTGGCCGTCGTCCGGCGGCCAGTCGCCCACCGCGACCAGGCAGGGCTGGCCGGGTAGGTCCACGCACACCTCGGGTGTGCCGATGAGCAGCGCGGGAGCCGAGTCCTCGACGATGTACCGGATCCGCTCCCGCGGAGAGCGTGGATCGATGGGCACATAGGCCGCACCGGCCTTGACGGTGGCCAGGATGGCCTCGACCATGTCCACACCGCGGTCGAGCGCGATCCCGACCAGGTCTCCTGGCCGCACGCCCCGCTGGACCAGGTGCGTGGCCAGCCGGTCGGACCGCTGGTCCAGCTCCCGGTAGGACAACCGCTGGTTCTCGCAACTCACCGCTGTCCGGTCGGCATGCGCGACCGCCATCCCGCGGAACGCTTCGGCGAGATCCGGCGTTTCACCGAAGTAGGCGGGTGCGGCGACCGGGGGCAGCAGTTCGGCGAGCTCGGCCGACGCCAGCACCGCCGTGTCCGCCCACCTGGCCGTCGGGTGCTCGGTGAGCGCCTGGAAACAGCTCAGGTAGTACCCGAGGTATCGGTCGATCTGCTCGCCGCTGAACCGGTCGACGTCATAGACGAACCCGTACGCCCAGCCGCCGGTGAAAGTCCGTGACACGTGCACCACGAGTGGGATGGCCGTGTGCTCGAAGTACTGGCCGTCGCGCAGCCTGGCCGCGGCGCCGACCTGCTTGCGTTGGTAGACATGGAAATTGGTGAAGTTGAAGATCACCTCGAACAGCGAGCCCCCGCCCAGTTGGCGCTCGATGGCGGCCAACGGGTACCAGCGGTAGGGCTGGACGGCCTGCTCGGCACGGAAGCACGCGATCGCCAGCTCCCGCCAGGTTTGAGCCTCGGTCAGCTGGACCCGAAGCGGGATGCTGTTCAGGAACATCCCGACCGCCTGGTCGGCCCCCGGTACTTCCGGCCTCCCGTTGGCCACCAGTCCGGTCAGGACATCGGTGGAGTTGGCGATCAGGCCGAGCACGCGCAGGTGCGCCGCCAAGAAGACGCTCTTCAACGGGACGGCCCAGTCCCGCGCGGCCGCCCGCATGGCCTCGGCCACGGTCTCGTCCAGCGACCGGACGGCGGCAGCGACCGTGCGCACCCGCTCCGAGCCACCGGGCACGAGCCGCGGCAGCCGCAGCGGTTCGCAGCCCGCCAGCTTCTGCTGCCAGAAGTCCGCCTGGTCGGAGTCGGCCAACGCGCGGCGCTCCAGTTCCACGTGTCGGTGCTGGACCGAGTCGACAGCGCCGCGGTCGGTGGCCGTCTTGCCCGCCAACAGGTCGCTGTAGCGGTCGGTCCACTCGGCGATGATCGTGGCGACGCTCCAGCCGTCCAGAATCGCATGATGGAAGCTGAACCCGAGGACCACCCGATCCTGGCCGACGACGAAGAACTGGACCCGGTACGGCGGCCCCGCGCAAGGGTCGATCGAGGCGCGCTTCTCCCGCTCGACCCAGTCCCGCGCCACGGCCCGCGGATCCGCCTCGGCCGAGCAGTCCAGCACTCCCATACTCGGCGCGGGGTCGGGCTCGACCACCATCCGAAGTTCGTCCCACCGCTCCAGGTCGAACCGGCTGCGCAGGATGACATGCCGTGCGGCGAGTGTCCGCCAAGCGTCCAGCAGCGCCGCGCTGTCCACTCGCGACACCTCGAACTCGTAGCAGAAGATGTCGTGGTAGGCCGTGCCATCCGGGTCGAGCCCGCTGTGGTAGATCATTCCCGTCTGCAGGGCGGACGCCGGCCACGAGTCGAGAACGGGCCCCTCAGGCTGATTCTGCGGCTGGATCTCCCTGGCCACCGTGGCCAGATCGGCGAGGCGCGGATAGCCGAACAGGTCTTTGATGCTGATCACATAGCCGGCTTCGCCCAGGGCCGTGATCAGTTGGATGCCCAGGATCGAGTCGCCACCCAACGCGAAGAAGTCGTCCGCACGGCCGACCGCTGCTGTGTTCAGCACCGCTCGCCAGCAGGCGGCGATGGCGGACTCCAGCTCTCCCTGTGGTGCCCCACCCAGCGGGCCTCGGTCGACTACTCGTTGGTCCGCGCCAAGCTTGCTGTAGTGCGCCGCTCCCGCCTGTGGGCTGATGGCAGGGTCGAGGGCGAGGGCGGCCGGCGACCGGACATCCCGCACCACCGTGGCCAGATCGGCGAGACGGGGATGGGCCAACAGGTCGTTCATGCTGACCGCGTAGCCCACCTGGTGCAGGGCCGTGATCAGCCGAATGCCCAGGATCGAGTCGCCGCCCAACGCGAAGAAGTCGTCCTCACGGCCGACCGTTGGTCTGTTCAACACCGTCCGCCAGCAGGCGGCGACGGCAGCCTCCACCGCCTCCACCGCCACGCACGCGACAGCCAACTCCGCCGGCTCCGGCAAGGCCTTGCGGTCCAGCTTGCCGTTCGGCGACAGCGGCAACTCGGGCAGCGTGACAATCCGGCCCGGCACCATGAACTCCGGCAGCCGCTCGGCGAGGTGACCGCGGAACTCCTCCTCGCCGACCTGGCCACCAGCCACGACGTACCCGCACAGGTATTTGCCCGCACTGCCGTCCCGCGCGACGACCACTGCCTCGGAGACGGCCGGATGGGCGCGCAGTCCCTCCTCCACCTCGCCCAACTCGACCCGAAATCCGCGGATCTTGACCTGATGGTCGAGCCTGCCCAGATATTCGAACGTGCCATCGGGCAGCAACCGCGCGAGGTCACCGGTCCGGTAGACGCGCTCCTCGCCGTCGAATGGGCGACGGACGAACTTCTCCGCCGTGAGCTGCGGTCTGCGCAGGTAACCTCGGGCAACGCCGGCCCCGGCGATACAGAGCTCGCCAGGCACACCGACCGGCTGGACGCGGAGCCGATCATCGAGGATGTACAGGCGGATGTTGTCGATCGGCGTGCCGATCGGGATCCGGCGACGTCCTTCGGGTCGGCGGCAGGAGTAGTGCGACACGTCGACGGTAGCCTCCGTCGGCCCGTACAGGTTGACCAGTTCGGCGTTGAGCAGTCGCTGGAGCTGCCGCACATGGTGCGGCCCGAGGGCCTCGCCGCTGGCGAACACCCGGCGCAGTGCGGCCAGCCGGCCGGCCGACTCCGTCTCCTCGACGTAGCCGAGGAACGCGGACAGCATCGACGGCACGAAATGCATCGTGGTGACGCCGTACCGCTGGACGGTGTCGATGATCACGTCGGGGTCCTTGTGCCCCTCGGGCGGCAGCAGGCAGACGGCGGCGCCCTGGAACGCCCACCAGAACAACTCCCACACCGACACGTCGAAGGAGATGGGTGTCTTCTGCAAGATCAGATCGTCCTGGTTGATCGGATACGCGCGCTGCATCCAGTCGATCCGATTGATGACCGAATGGTGCTCGACGAGCACCCCCTTGGGATTGCCGGTGGATCCAGAGGTGTAGATGACGCAGGCGAGGTCGCGGCTGTCCCCGGTCGGTGGCGGCGGCGGAGCGGTCGAGCTGTCATAGGTGTCCTCGTCGTCCAGGTCGAGGATGTCGGCTGTGATGGGCAGCTCGCCGAGGAATCGCCGCTGCGCAAGGACAAGCCTCGCCTTGCTGTCGACGAGCAGGTAATCGACCCGGTCGCGGGGATAGCCCGGGTCGATGGGCAGGTACGCGCCACCCGCCCGCAGAACGGCATAGATGGCGACCAACATCTCCGGCGACCGGTCGGCCACCACAGCCACGATGTCGTCGCGGCTGACCCCACGGGAACGCAAGGTCCACGCCAGTTGATTGACCCAGCTGTCCAGCTGGGCGTAGGTGAGCCGAACACCGTCCGCGACGACCGCCACCGCGTCGGGTGTGGTCTTGGCCCGCGCCGCCAGCCGCCGCTCGATCCGCGTCCGATCGTCATACGCCACAACAGTCTCGTTGACCTGGGCAATGAACCGCTGGTCCTCGGCGGTCACCAGCGTCGCGTCGTCGATGGGGTCGCCAGGATCGGCCAACAGTTGGCGCATCAGGGCCAGGTAATGGCCGAGCACGCGCTGTGCGGTCGCGTCGGTGAAGAGGTTGGCGTCGTAGTCGACGGACAACCCGATGCCCTGCTCGGTCTCGGTGAAGACGAACAGCATGACTGCCTCGGTCTGCTCGGCGAACCGTGGCTCATGCAAACCGTGCCAGACCACCGCGGTGTCGTAGAGGCGCGGGCGGCCCAGCTCCGCGACGAGCAGCCGGACCGGGTAGTCCGCTCGGTCATTGGCCGCCACGACCAGATCGCGCAGACGTAGCAACAGGTCGCGAAAACTGTCAGCGCGGTCGACTTGGCAGCGCAGCACAAGCTCAGCGTTGTCCTCGGCTCGGCCCGCCATGGTCGGCTGGCCGACCACCACCTCCCCTTGTCCGGTGTACCTGTTCAGCAGGGCCACCAGGACAGCCGTCGCAATCGCGTGCTGCGACTGAGATTGGCCCTTGCCCAGCCGCCGCAACTGGACAAGCAGCTCCGCGTCCAGGGATTCGCCGACCCTGTGGCGGCCACCTGTCTGATTGTCCGGCGTCGCCGGCAAATCCACGGGAAAGCAGCCGGGCTCGCCCATGCCGGCGAGGTGGCCACGCCAGTAGGCCGCCTGATCCGGCCACCGGCCCGCGGCGATCTTGAGCTGTCCGACGCTTGTGGGTGCGTTCATGGGACGGTCCTCGGGTCAGAAGTCGAAGTCGATGTCGAGATTGGCGACCGCGCCGGTGCCGTGACGGTCGGTACGCAGGTCGCGGATGCGCGCGGTGGGATCGGCGAGCGCTGCCCTGGCGACGGCGAGGAAGGACTCGAACAGCCCGCGCACGGTGGCCTCGGTGAACAGTGCCGTGCGGTACCCCCAGAACACCCGCAGCGCCGAGCCGACCTCGAACACCTGCATGTTGAGGTCGAACATGGCATGGTCCGGCATGCTGACGGCCAGTTCGACGCTGGCCCCCAGGAAGTCGCCGTCGATCAGCGAGCCGCGGTGCAGCGCCAGCAATGTGTCGAACAGCGGGTTTCGGTTGGCCGTACGACGGCCGGCCAGGACCTGCGACACCAGCTCGGGGAAGGGAACGTCCTGGTGGGCGAAGGCGACCAGCGTCCGGTCCCGGACCGTACGCAGGAGTTCGGCGAAGGGCTGGTCCTCCCGCACCTCGTTGCGCAGGCACAGGGTGTTGACGAACATACCGATCGTTTTGTCGAACCCTGGCAGGCTTCGTCCCGCGGCCGGTGTGCCGACAGTGATGTCAGGTTGGCCGGTGGGCCCGCTCAGCATCACCGTGTAGGTGGCCAGCAGGACGTGGAACAGCGTCGCGCCCTGGTCGGCGGCGAGCCGACGCAAGCCCGCGGTGGCCACCTCGTCGACCGTGAACTCGACGACGGCACCGGCCAGCTGTGGAACGGCGGGACGAGGGAAATCGGTGGGCAGATCCAGCACCGCGGGCGCGGTGCTGAACTGCGCCAGCCAGTGGCTCAGTTGCCCGGCCTGCCAGCGCCTGCCTTCGCCGAAGCTGAGCCAATGCGCGTAGTCCTTGTACTGCAACGGGATCGGAGGTAGGGCCGAGCCTCGGTAGGCCGCTTGGACCTCGGACAGCAGTATCCCCAAGGACGTTCCGTCGGCGATGCTGTGGTGGATGTCCACCAGCAGGCGAGCGTGCCCCTCGCTGTCGGTGAACAGGCCGGCGCGCAACAACGGGGCATGGCCGAGGTCGAACGGCCGGACGAAGTCCGCGACCGCCGGGCCCGGCCACCGGCCACGTTCCAGCCGGAACTCCACCTCGGGGTGCACTCGCTGCATCGGCGTCCCGTCCAGCAGCGTGAAGTCCGTGCGGAGGGCCTCATGTCGGGCGATCACCCGACGGAACGCGTCCGCCAATCGGCTGGCGTCCACCTGCTCGCCGAGGTCAAGCGACAGTGGCAGGTTGTAGTGCGTGGCCTCCGCGTTGCGAAACTGCTCGACGTAGAGCTGACGCTGTTGCGGGGACAGCGGATAACGGTCGGCGGTCGGCGCTGGCGGCACGACGGGCCCGCTGACGGCCGCGCCGGCACGCACGATGGCGGCGACCTGCCGGATCGTGCGCGCTGTCATGACCGTCCTCGCCGAGCAGTCGACGCCGAACTCACGGCTGATGTCCGCCGCGAGCGTGGCGGCGATCAACGAGTCGGCTCCGAGCTGAAAGAAATCGTCGGTGACACCGATCGCGCCCACCGCCAGCACCAGCTCCCACAGGCGGACCAGCCGCCGCTCCACCTCGTCCACGGAACGGCCGGTCATCGGCCCAGGCCGCTGCTCGCTGTCGCCGGTGCAGGGCGCGGCCGCGCCCGTGGCACCTCCGGCTAATCGCACCCCGATATCCCCCGTACTCCCCTAGGTATTCGACTTGTGCCCATGGCTGGGCACACCGTGCGAGGGACGTGTCTGGCTGAACGCCCGCCATGCGGGCGTGCCAAACCCGCATTCGGGCCCGCAATGCGGATTCGCTACCCGAACACACAGACGTCAGTTAGCCGGCAACCTGATCAACTAGAGCGATTGCCCTGATAGCCACACCCCTGGCCGGACGGTGGCGGCACATCGCCCCGCCCCGCACAACGCTGGATTCAGCGCCAAATCCCCTTTCGCCAGTTGGCGAGTTGATCGCAATCAACGGCTGGCAGTCACCCTGGCATCGGCACCTCCCGACTACACGTGACTGAGTCACCTATAGCGGTTCAGGTTTGTCAAGTCAAAGGTGATCACCGCGCACGGTTGCCGGGCCGGGCGGGCAACCAGCGACGACGACCGCGGATGGACCGCTGGTATTCACTTCCTTTGGCCGACCCGTACCTACACTCACCGGCCGAACTGTGCACGGCATTTCCCGCTCAGGTCGTGGCCACCAATCCCGCATCGGTGATCGTCCCCGCCCCACGACACCCTGGCCGCGCTGGTCAATCGCGGCCGCGGCACCATGTACCGCATATTCGATCACACCGGGCAACTCCCTGACCAGCACGGTTGCCTGATCAAGTCCGTATTGCCCAATTCCGTTGACCCAGCTCGTCGATGAGATCAATTCGACATGTCAATTATCCGCAAGCCCTGAACATCTTGCCAGTTGTGGGCCGTACCGGTAAGAAGGCGTCCGTGAGTTCCCGCATGGGGCGACCGACTTGTGGCTCAGTCTTTGGGTGGATGAACGTGCTGGTGGTGTCATGAGCCTCGCAAGGAAGATCGGATTGTTGGTCTCCCTTCCGCTGATTGCCGTGGTCGCGTACGCGACCTTGGCCCTGTTCGCCACCGCCCAGGCGGTGTTCACCGTGGGCGACCTGCGGTCCGCCGCAGATATCGCGGGCACCGCGGGAAAGTTGACATTGGACCTGCAAGCCGAGCGGGTCGCCTCGATCACCGTCCTTGCCACAGGCGACTCGTCCGCCATATCCGAACAGGTGGCGGCGACCGACGCCACGGTCGATGAGTACAAGCAGAAGCGCGCGGATTTCCAGGCTCCCCCGGAGCATTTGGCCGGACTGCTCGACCGGGTCGACAGCGACCTCAATGGCCTGGCGAAAGTGCGGTCACAGGTGGCGTCCGGGAAGACCGTCAGCCTGTCGGCTGTGATCTTCCAATACCGCATCATCGCGGCCGACCTCCTCACTTACCGCGAGAACGTGGCGATCGCGGCACCGGTTGAGGTCGCCGACCAGATCCGGGCGGCCGCACTGTTGTCCCAACTGATCGCGGGTGTCGGCCAGACAGAGGTTGACGCGCTGCGCGCACTGGACGACGATTACACCCCCGCCATCGCCCAGGAGATCCTGGAATCCGAGGCCGGCGTCGCCGAGTCCAGCCTGGAATTCAAGCGGGTCGCCTCCGGGCAGTGGCAGGCCTGGTTGGACCACGCCCGGGCGGGACACGCCGCGCTCGCGGCGCAGGTGCTGCAGGACAGCATCTCGCGGACTCCGGTCGGCCTGCGGTTGAAATTGGACCCCGCGGCGTGGCGCTCGGCGATGGATCTGCAGATCGCCGATCTGGGTGACGTACAACAGCAGGCCGACCAGGCCGTCCTCGACTCGGTCACCGCCGTCCTGGACTCCCAGAAACGGCAGGCCACCATCGAGACCGCCGCCGTGCTGGTCACCCTGGCCGGCACGATCGCCATCGCGGTCTGGCTGGGCCGGCCGATGATCCGGGGGCTGCGGCGGCTGCGCAGCGCGGCCCACGCGGTGGCCTACAAACGCCTGCCCGAGGCGGTGTCGGCGCTGAGCACCCGCGGCGCGCTCGGCTCCGCCACGCCAAAGGAGTTCGCCGACCGCGTGCCGCCCGCTGTGGCCGCCTCCGGCAAGGACGAAATCGCCCAGCTGGCCAGCGCGTTCAACGAGGTGCACCATTCGGCGCTGCATCTGGCCGCGCAACAGGCCGAGTTGCGCGACCAGGTGGACGCGATATTCGTCGCACTGGCCCGGCGGGCCGAGCGGCTCACCGCGTCGCTGATCGCCCAGGTGGACGTGGCGGAGAGCACCGAGGAGGACCCGGATCGCCTGGCCCAGCTGTTCAAACTGGACCACCTGGCAAGCCGGATGCGGCGCAACAACAACAGCCTGCTCGTGCTCGGTGGCGAGGCGTCGGCGCGGATGGACGGCACGGCGATGGTCTGCGGCGACGTCCTGCAGGCGGCCGCCGCGCAGGTCGAGCGCTACACCCAGGTGGAGATCAGGATTCTGGACGAGGCCCTGAACACCGAACTCCACGTGTCCCCCGAAATGGCGGGCCACTTGGCGCACCTGTTCGCCGAGCTCATCGACAACGCCACCGCCTTCTCCGCAGGGGGCCTGCCGGTGGTGGTCGAGGCGCGCGTAACCCGCACCAATGTCGTGGTGACCGTGTCCGACCACGGGATCGGCATGGACCCCGAGACCCTCGAGACGGTCAACGCCCAGCTGACCTCGCCGACAATCGACGTGCGCGCCGTCCGCTCGATGGGCTTGACCGTGGTCGCGCAGATCGCCGCCTGGTACGGAATCCGGGTCGAGCTACGGTCGGACAACTCACGGACAGCCGCCACCCGAGGCACTGTCGCCACCGTCGTCCTGCCGAGCACCGTGATCCGGCCGTACCGGCCGGCCGACCGGCGCGCGCTGTCCGAGGAGCGGAACGAGCGACACTTCGACTGGTTCAGCCCCGAGTCTGCCACACCACCGCCGCACCGCCCGGTTTCCCCGAAGCGGAAGAACACCACCGCCGACCACCGCGACGCCTCGCGGGTGGCCGGCGTGATGGCCGCATACGCCCGGGGCATCGGCGCCAGCCGTCCCAGCGGGCCATGACCGCGGCACAGCAAACCAGGACGACGCCAACCTCGTGGAGCAGAAGTGACCCAACCCGGACTCGACATCGACTCGCTTCTCAACGACTTCGCAGAACGCGTACCGGGAGTCACTCACGTGGTCGGGGTGTCCGCCGACGGCATCGTGGTCGCCGCGGCCCGGTCCCTCGATGTCGCCGGGGCGGAACAACTGGCCGCGATCGCCTCCGGGCTGGTGGGCCTGCTGGCCGGGGCGGCCAGACTGCTGGCCGCGGCCCCGGTCGTCAGCAACCTCACCGAACTGAAGGACATCTTCCTGCTCTCCATGGCGGTCAGCGATGGCGCGTCCCTGTTGGTGGCCGCCAGCCGCAACTGCGACATCGGCCAGGTCTCCTACGAGATGGCCGAGCTCATCAACAAGGTCGGCCCCGCGCTCACCCCAGCCGCGCGCAACCGCGACATCACCATGAACTCCCACCCAGCCAATGAGGGAACACCCATCAGATGAGGACAAGGAGCACCATGCCGAGGCGATCGAGGACAAGACGTCTTCTCGCGGCTATGACGGCCGGAGCGTTGATCGTTCCCGCTGTCGCGGCTTGTAGCAACGGCTCTGGCGGCGGGCCCGGGACCGTCAAGATCGGCCTGCTGGTTTCTCTGTCCGGTGTGTACAAGGTACTCGGCGAGGAGTTGCGCGACGGCTTCCAGCTCTACTTGGACACGCACGGTGGCAAACTGGGCGGGCGCCAAGTGGAGTTGGTCGTCGCCGACGAGGGGGCCGGCGGCGACGCCGCGGTGCCCCTGGCCGAGAAACTGATCAAACAGGACCGGGTGCAGGTGCTGACCGGGATCGTGAGCAGCGCGACCTACCAGGTCCTCACGCCGAAAGTCCAGGAAGCCAAGGTCACCATGATCGGCGCGAACGGCCGGCCGGCCGTCGACAGCGTCCAGGGCGTGTGGGCCACCAGCTTCATCACCCAACAGTTCGGCAGCTCGATCGCCAAGTACATCAAGGATCAGGTCGACGGCCCGGTGTGGGCGATGGCCGCCGACTACGCGGCCGGCCAGGCGCTCATGAAGGGCTTCACGGACGCGTTCAGCCAGGTCGGCGGCCAGCTGGCGAACCCCGACCACAAGCCGACCATGACCCCGGCCAAGGACATGAAGAACTTCCTGCCCTACCTCGCCGGTATCAAGGCGTCCGGGGCCAAGGCGGTCTACTGCTTCTACGCGGGTGACCAGGCTGTGGACTTCGTCAAGCAATACCACCAGTCCGACGCCGCCGACCTGCCGCTGTACAGCGCCGCCGCGCTCACCGAGGGCACGTTGCTCACCGCGGAAGGCGATGCGGCCACCGGGATCAGGACCAACGCCTACTACGCGTCCAACTTGGACAACGAGGCCAACCGGAGGTTCGTCGCCGAATGGGACAAGAAGCATCCTGGGGTGACGCCGGACAGTTACCTGGTTCAGTCATACGACGTGGCCAAGGTGCTCGACCTCGGGCTCGCGGCGGCCGGGAACGACCTGAGCTATGAGGCGATCAACCGCGCCCTGGGCAGCCTCGGAAAGATCGACAGCCCGCGTGGCGAATGGCAGTTCAGCGAAAAAACGCACACGCCGGTGCAGAAGTGGTACATGCGGGAGGTCCGCAAGGACGGGCGCGCACTGTCCAATGTGGTGATCCAGGACCTGGCCACCATCGGCGACTGAGCACTCGCACGTGGACGCCTATTTCGTGCCGGCGGTCGACGGAGTGGCCTATGGGCTGCTGCTGTTCGTCGTGGCGGCCGGGCTCACGCTGGCATTCGGAACCGGCGGCGTGCTCAACCTCACGCACGGCATGCTCTACGCCCTCGGCGCCTACGCCGCCGCGCTGCTCAGCGACGGAACCTGGACTGCCATGGCCATCGCTGTGGCGGCAGGTTGCGTCGCGGGCTGCGGCGGCGGGGCGCTGGTGGCCGCACTCACCGCGCCGCTGGCCCGGCGGGGGCATCTCGCGCAAGCGGTGCTGACCGCCGGGCTCGCCCTGGTCTGCGGGGACTTCATGATCAGCCTGTTCGGGCCGAACGACCTCCCGGTCGCCATTCCGGCCGCCCTGGACTCCACTGTGGACCTGGCCGGGCACCGCTACCCCGCCTACCGGCTGGTGTTCATCGTGGTCGCGTTGGCGATCGCGGTCGTGGGGCGGTTGGTGCTCACCGGGACGCGACAGGGCGCCCTGGTCCGCGCCGCGGTGGACGACCCGGACATGGTCGCCGCGCTGGGCAGCAACCCCCGCCTGATCCACTTCGCGGTCCTCACCTCGGCCGGCGGACTGGCCGGCCTCGCCGGGTCGCTCGGCGCGCCGATCCTGGGGCCGAGCCCGCACACCAGTGACATCGTCCTGCTGTTGTCCTTGGTGATCGTGGTCCTTGGCGGCCTCGGTTCGATCGGCGGGGCCCTGCTGGCCAGCGTCGCGGTCGGCGAGATCCAGACCCTCGGCGTGGCCGTCGCCCCGGCGCTGGCGCCCTATCTGCTCTTCCTGGCCATGGCGGGGGCGTTGGTGCTGCGCGCCCGTCGCTCACCATTGGGCACGAGTAGGGCGGCATGAGGATTCCCGTCGGCCGTCCGGCGGTCACCCGCGCGGTGACCATCGCGACCCTGGTCGCGCTCGCCGTCGCTCCGCTCGGCGTCCCCGACTTCTATCTGTCCGTGGCCGCCAGGACGTTCGCGCTCGGCGTGCTCGCGGTGAGCGTGTCCGTGCTGACCGGCCACCTGGGCCTGCCGACCCTCGGGCAGGTCGGCCCCTTCGCGGTCGGCTCCTACACCATGGCTCTGCTGTCCATGGCCGGGACGACGGTCGGCCCGCTCCAAGTGCTGGCCGCCGCGGGCACCTCCGCGATCTTCGCCGCGGCGACCGCCCCTGCCATTGTCTGGGCCAGGGGTGTCACTGTCCTGATGATCACCTTGGCCATCGGCGAGCTCACCACCACGGCCGCCGCGCAATGGACGTCGCTGACCGGCGGCACTGATGGCTTGGCGGCCATCCCACCAGTACGGCCGTTCTGGGGCGCTCCCGGCATGATCAGCGACCGAGCCACGTACTGGTACGTGCTGGTGGTGGCGTCGGTCGCGATCACCGTCACCGTGGTGGTACTGCGCGGCCCGGCGGGTCGGCTGCTGGCCGGCAGTCGCGACTACGAGGCCAGGATGCGCGCCAGCGGGCATCCGGTGACCCGCTACCTGTTCGTCACCTGTGTGGCGGCCGGCGCGCTGGCGGGGATCGGCGGCGCGTTGCTGACCACCACCCAGCGTTATGTCTCGCCGTCCGACGTGGCCTTCGACACCTCGGCGCTCATCCTGCTGGCCGTGGTGATCGGTGGGACGACGTCCGTAGCGGGCGCGCTGGTCGGAACCGCGGTGGTGGTCACCGGGCGGGACTGGCTGTCCGACCAATGGCCGGGGCATGGCCCGATGCTCCTGGGCGCGCTGCTCCTCGTCGCCGTCTACCTACTGCCCCAAGGGATCGCGGGAGTCGGCCCGTGGCTTTCCGGACTGAGGAAGGCGAAGACATGACCGAGTTGCTGCAGACCGACGGGCTGACCCGCGGCTACGGTGCCCTCACCGCGGTGGACGGGGTTGACTTCACGCTCGGCTTCGGGGCACGCCACGCGCTCATCGGCCCCAACGGCGCGGGCAAGACCACCCTGCTGAACCTCATCGCCGGGAGCATTCGGCCGACCAGTGGCCGGATCCGCTTCAACGGAACCGACATCACCAGGGCGACCTCGGCGCGACGATGCATGCTGGGCATTGGCCGTAGTTTCCAGCAGCCCGCCGTGGTGCCCGGACTGAGCGTGCTGGACAACCTGGTGCTGGCGGCCTGGCGGCATGCCCACGCGAGGGCGACCTGGGGGTCGAGGCGGTTGGGCCGGTTGACTGACCAGTGCCGCCAGCGCCTCGGCGAATTCGGACTCGCGCCCTTCGCCGACCACCCGGCCGGCCGGCTCTCCCATGGCCAGCGGCGCCTTCTCGACATCGCCGCGGCCATGTCCGGGTGTCCCCGACTGCTGCTGCTCGACGAGCCCGCCGCCGGACTCACCGACGAAGACGTGGCACACCTGGTGGCGCTGTTCGGGCAACTGCCGGCCGAGGTCGCGACGCTGCTGGTCGAGCACAATCTTGACGTGGTGACCGCGCTGGCCAGTGCCGTCACCGTGCTGCACGCCGGGCGGGTGCTGCGGACCGGGTCCCCGGCGCAGATCCAGAAAGATCCCGAGGTACGGCGGGCATACTTCGGCTCCGTGGAGCCGGTGAGCCAAACATGCTGAGTCTCACCGCGCTGAGCTGCGGCTACGACGGCGGCACTGTGCTGCACGACGTGACCCTCACCGTGGAACCCGGTCACGTGCACGCGATCCTGGGACACAACGGAGCCGGCAAGACAACCCTGTTGAACGCAGCCGCCGGCCTGGTCCCAGCCACGTCCGGCAAGATCAAACTGAACGGGCGTGATCTCACCGGACGGCCGCCACATCACGTCGCCCGCAACGGAGTACGCCTTGTCCCACAAGGACGGCGCGTCTTCGCATCGTTGACTGTCGCCGAGCACTTCCGAGTGGCCTACCGACCGGCCCGAGGCCGCGCCGCCCAATGGACTCCCCAACGCACGAAGGACCTGCTGCCCCGTCTCAGCGAACGATGGTCACACCGCGGTGGCCAACTGTCCGGCGGCGAACAGCAAATGCTGGCCATCGCGCGAGCCCTGCTCGGCCAACCCACCGTGCTCCTGCTCGACGAGCCGACCGAGGGCCTCGCCCCGGCTGTCACCAGACAGATCCTCGGCCTGATCCGGCCGCTCGCCGAAGACGGCCTGGCGATCCTGCTCACCGCACCCCAACCGGCCCTGGTCACCGACATCGCCGACCAGACCACCGTGCTTCGCTCCGGACGGGTGGCCGCCAGCGGCCCACACGAGCACCCGCACACCTTGATCGACGCGTTGGCCATTGGTGAGCTCGACGGGTAGTCCGTCAGCCCGGTCGGCCTCGGAAAACCCGCCAAAAGGGACACGGCCTTACCGCAATCGACGCCATCCCGCTCCGCCGTCACCGGAAACCCTTGGACACCACCGCCACCCACAACCTGAATAGTTACCATACCCATCCAAGGCAAGGTGGTGCCAATGCTCGCCCATTCGATCGGCATGCTGTGCGGAAGTTGGTGCAATGCGCGACCGCATTGTCCAACCGGAGCCGAGTGATGTGATCGATGGGCGGGTCGGCACCCACGCCGGCTTTGTGCCAGCGGTTTGTGGTGTGTCGAACGAAGGAGCGATCTATGTCGCAGCAATCCAGTCGATGGTCGGTGATCGTGGTCTTCGCGTTGTTTGTCGCGGCCACCCAAGTGATATGGCTGAACTTCGCCGGAGTCAGCACTGCCGCTGCGGCACATTATGGGGTTTCCGAGACCGCGGTCGGCTGGCTTGCCCAAGTGTTCCCGTTGCTCTATGTGGTGCTCGCGATTCCGGCCGGACTGGTGCTCGACCGTAACTTCCGCGGCGGGCTCGCGGTTGGCGCGGTGCTGACCGCGCTCGGTGCGGTGATGCGTCTGGTCGGCGACAACTTCGGCTGGGTGTTGGCCGGACAGACGGTGGCCGCGATCGCTCAACCACTGGTGCTCAACGCCATCACCGTGATCGCTGTCCGCTACCTGGTGGAGCGGCACCGCCCCGCCGGGATCGCGATCAGCTCGGCGAGCACCTTCGCCGGCAGCGCCGTGGTTTTCGTTCTCACCGCCGTTCTGCCCGAAGAGGCAGACCTGAACAGGCTGCTCACGATCAGCACACTGATCGCCGTGGTGACCGCGGTGGCCCTGCTCATCGCGCTCCGCACGCCGATGCTGCGCGAAACCGCGACTGTCTCCTCACCTGGACGGGCGGCACTTCGGGTGGCCTGGAATGACAAAGTCATTCGCCGGCTGTGCCTGTTGGTGTTCTGCACCTTCGGGGTGTTCGTCGCACTGACCACCTTCACCCAGCCGCTGCTCGAACCCGCGGGCGTGAGCGGATCGAGTGCCAGCTGGATCCTGCTGGTCAACGTGATCGCCGGGGTGGCGGGCAGCATGATCCTGCCGATCATCGCGGTGCGTCGCGGGGTCGAGCTGCCTTTGCTGGTCGCCGGGGTGGCGGTGGCCGCGCTGGGGTGTGTGACGCTCGCTTTCGCGCCGGGAACGTCCACCGGGATGCTTTCCCTGCTCGTCATCGGGTTCCTGCTGATGCCGTCGTTGCCGATCGTGCTGGAGCTGACCGAACGGCGCGCCGGCGGGGCGCAGGGCACCGCGACTGGCCTGATCTGGTTGTGCGGCAACGTCGGCAGTCTGGTGGTGGCGACCGTGGTGGGATTCCTGGTGGATCAGCCCACAGTCGCGTTCCTGGTCATCGCCGTGGTCGCGCTGCTTGGCGTACCTGTCACCAGGTTGCTGCGGTCCCACCTCGGCGGCAACAGCAGCAGCCAGCCCGCCGGACCGGCGGTACCGGTGGTCGACGTGCCGGTCGTCGACTGATCAACCCACAGCCCCGGGAACCGGAAGACCCACGGCCGGGTTCGCGGCCCGGACAGAATATGTTCGGGCCGCGAACCCCGGTAGTCGCGCCGAGGTAACACCGCCGATTTAGCAGTACCGATTTCGCACTGCCACCGTAATTCACATGATTTCGTCATACCCAAGAACGTGAAGGTTTCTCTTCCGGCTTGTGCCCGCAATTGTTAAACTGCCTTGACCTGGGACAAGTTCTTGAACGAGTAGGGAGCTTCAACAATGACGACAACTGATGCTGTCGGCGAATACACACCAAACCCCCAGGACGTCGGAATCGCCTACGACCAGTTCGCCGACCTCCACTCACTGATTGCCAGCGATGTCAGCTTGCACATGAGTATGTTCACCCTGCCCGGTGAACGTCGGCCCGCGACCACGCTCCTCGAACTGGCCAACCTGACGCAAGAGAAGACGATCGCGTACCACA
Organism: Actinocrispum wychmicini; assembly: GCF_004345645.1. Lineage (GTDB taxonomy): Bacteria > Actinomycetota > Actinomycetes > Mycobacteriales > Pseudonocardiaceae > Kibdelosporangium > Kibdelosporangium wychmicini. Next base: position 42,210 of record NZ_SLWS01000009.1, read on the forward strand.
TCAACACCCTGGGGTTGAAGGCGAACGAGCACCTGCTGGACATCGGCTGTCGCTCAGGTGTCCCGGCGATCCGGTTCGCCCAGCAGACCGGCGCACAGGTCACCGGGATCGACGTCAGCAACAGCCAGATCGCCAAGGCTGTCGAACTGGCCAAGGAAGGGGGCGTCGCCGACCGCACCGCGTTCTCCTACGGCGATGCCATGGCCATGGAATTCGCGGACGAATCGTTCGACGCCGCTCTGTCGCTCGAGGTGTTCTGCCACCTGTCCGACCGCCAGAAGGGATACGACGAGGCCTTCCGGGTACTGCGGCCGGGCAGCCAGTTCCTGGTCAGCGACTTCGTTCTCCGCGGGACTCCTTCCGCCGAGCAGATGAGCGCGTACCAGCAGACCTGGCACACCGTGTACCCGACCACGCCGGCGAAGATCATGGAGCTGGCGGCCAACGCGGGCTTCGAGCTGACCAAGGTCGAGGACATGACCCAGAACGTCGCGTTCATCGGCGAGCTGATGGGACACCTCTACGCCAGGAACAAGGACCAGATCGTCGAAGCCTACGGTGCCGAACTCGTCGCTGGGTTCGACCCGGTGATGCCGTTGATCCGCGACTTCTTCCATGACCACCTTGGCTCCTACCTGTTCCTGCTGCGGAAGCCCCGCTAGGGCGGGAAACAGGCCAGTACCGGATCAGCCGGCCCGTGACCAGGGCCGGCGACAACAACGAGCCCGGCAGGGATTGTCCCGATCGGACAGTTCCTACCGGGCTCGTCGCGTCGGAACCAGAGGGCGGCGTTGTCGTACGGTCACGCCGGTCGGGGGACGAGCCGGAGCATGTTCCACGTCACCGGCGGCGCTGAAGCCCGCAGGTGTCCGCCGTCGATGGTGTGTCCGGTGGCGCGGACCGGGGCGATCCGTTCCGGCGTCTCGATCGAGTTGGCCGCGTCCAGGTCGTCGCCGCCCAGGTAGAGGTGCTCGGCCACGACCAGGTCGCCGAACGCGCGGAGATCGATGTCGAGCCGAGCGGGTTCGTTGGTGTGGCGGTTGATCGCGAACACAGTGACCTGGCCGCTCTCGCTGTCGTGCGTGGCGACCACATCCACCAACGGCACGGCGCCGTGCTCGGCAGTGTCGTACAGGTCGGTGGTCGTCGCCACACGCAGGACGTCGCCACGGGCGTGCTGCGCGGTGAGCGCGAACGGGTGGAAAATCGTCTGCGCCCAGGCCGGCCGGTCGGATTCCGCGCGGATCGGCCCGATCACGTTGACGAGCTGGGCCAGGCACGCGATGGCGACGCGGTCGGCGTGTCGCAGCAGGGACATCAACAGGCTGCCGAAGACGACGGCGTCCTGGACGGTGTAGGTGTCCTCGATCAGTCGGGGGGCCTGCTCCCACGACAGGTTCGTGTGACCACCGAAGCGGCTCTGCTGCCACAGGTTCCACTCGTCGAACGAGAGCATCAGCCGCTTGCGCGACTTCTTCTTCGCCGCGACGTGGTCGGCGGTGGCGACGATGCCTTCGATGAACCGGTCCATGCCCGCGGCGGTCGCGAGGAAGCTCGCCCGGTCGTCGCCGTTCTGCTCGTAGTAGGCGTGCAGGGAGATGTAGTCGACGTGCTCGAAGGTGTGGTCGAGCACGGTGGCCTCCCACGATCCGAAGGTCGGCATGTCCGCGTTGGAGCTGCCGCACGCCACCAGTTCGATGGTCGGATCGACCTGCCGCATGGCCTTGGCCGTCTCGGCGGCGAGCCGGCCGTAGGCGTCCGCGGTCGTGTGACCGATCTGCCAGGGGCCGTCCATCTCGTTGCCCAGGCACCAGAGCCGGACGTTGTGCGGCTCGGCGACGCCGTGTGCCCGGCGGAGATCCGACAGCCGCGTGCCGCCCGGGTGGTTGGTGTACTCCAGCAGGTCGCAGGCCTCCTGGATGCCCCTGGTGCCCAGGTTCACCGCGAGCATCGGCTCCAGCTTGGCGAGCTTCGACCAGGCCATGAACTCGTTGAGGCCGAAGGCGTTGGTCTCGATCGACCGCCAGGCCAGGTCGAGTCGCCGCGGCCGGTTCCCGACCGGCCCGACACCGTCCTCCCACCGGTAGCCGGACACGAAGTTGCCACCCGGGTAGCGCACCACGCTGACGCCGAGGTCGCGGACGAGTTTGAGGACGTCCAGCCGGTTCCCGTCGACGTCGGCCTCGCTGTGCCCGGGTTCGTGGATGCCGCCGTAGACGCAGCGGCCCATGTGCTCGACGAACGAGCCGAAGAGCCGGCGTCCCACCGGGGCGATCCGGAAGGCCGGGTCGAGGGTGACCTGTGCGGTAGGCAAGAGGGTTTCCTTTCGAGTCACTTGATGCCGGTGGTGGCGATGCCCTCGGTGAAGAAGCGTTGGGCGACCAGGAACGCGATCGCCAGCGGGGACAGGGAGATCGCGGCGCCCGCCATCATCGCCGCGTGGTCGACCCCCGACTGGCTGGAGAACAGGGTCAACGCGGCCGGCAGGGTCCGCATCTCGGTGGTGCTCGAGATCACCAGCGGCCACAGGAAGTCGTTCCACAGCGCCATGAACTGGAGCACGAACAGCGACGCCAGGGCCGGCCGGGCCAGCGGAAGGATGATCTGCCAGTAGATCCGCAGCGGTCCGGCCCCGTCGACCCGGGCCGCCTCGTCCAGCTCCGGCGGGATCTTCACGAAGAACTGGCGCAGCATGAAGATCCCGAGCGCGCTCACCGCCCTGGGGACGATCAGTCCCTGGAACGTGTTGAGCCAGTCCAGATCGAACACGGTGAGGAACAGCGGGATGAGCATGACCTGGAAGGGCACCATCAGGGTGGCCAGGATGGTCCAGAAGACGAGGTTGCGGCCGCGGAACCGTAGCCGGGCCAGTGCGTAGGCGCACAGCGAGTCGATGATCAGCAGTAGGACGGTCGTGCCGCCCGCGAACACGATGCTGTTGACCGCGAGTCGAGCGAACGGCAACTGAGTGAGCACGGCCTCCACGCCCGCGCCGGTCCAGTGGTCCGGCCACAGCCGTGCGGGATCGGCGTACAGGTCGGCCGGGCTGCGGAAGGCGACGCCCAGCATCCACAGGAACGGGACGATCGTGGCGACAGCGGCCACCGTCAGCACGATCCAGGCGAGCACCCGACCGCCGATTCTCGCGTTGCGCAGCAGCGGACCGACCCACGGTGGAGCCTGCACGTCAGTCGTCATCGCGATACCTCAGGGTTCGGAGTTGGACGACGGAGACAACCAGGATGAGCAGGAAGAGCACCCACGCGATGGCGCTGGCGTAGCCCAGCCGGAAGTCGACAAACCCGCGCTGGTAGAGGTACATGACGATCGACTCGGTGTGGAACACCGGCCCGCCGCCGGTCATCACGTAGTTCAGGTCGAACAGCTGCAGCGCGTTGATCGTGCCGATCACCGTCGTGAACAGCAACGCCGGGCGCACCGCGGGCAGGGTCACGTGCCGGAACCGCTGGACGGCGTTGGCCCCGTCGAGCTTGGCGGCCTCCACCAGATCGGCGCGCACCCCCTGCACCGCGGCAAGCAGGACGATCATGGAGAACCCGAAGTTCTTCCAGATCCCGACCGCGATCAGCGCGGGCAGCGCGAGCGCGGTGTCCTGCAGCCACGCCGTGCCTTCCAAGCCGAGGTTGCCGAGCCACCCGTTGACCAGGCCGATCTGCGGGTCCAGCAGGAATTTCCAGACAATGCCGGTGACCGCGAGCGAGGCGATCGTCGGGAAGAAGAACGCCGACCGCAGCAGCATCGTGTACCAGGTGGTCCGCCGTAGCCACTGCGCGAGCGCCAAGCCGACCAGGATCTGGCCGGCGACGACGAACACGGTGTACACGAGCGTCACCCGAAGCGCGTTCCAGAACCGGTCGTCGTGCCACAGTTCGACGAAGTTGCCGAAGCCCAGCCACGCGTGCGAGTCCGCGCCGATCGTCCAGTCGTGCAGGCTCATCCATCCTGATTGGACGATCGGCCACAGGATGAAGACGACCGCGAGCACGAGTGCGGGCGCGACGAACAGGTACGCCGGGTTGAACCGCACCGGGCGCCGCGCGCGCACCGGTGTCGATGTGCTGGCCACGGATTCGTCGAGCGTGACCATCAGCCGCGGCAACCAGTAAGCTTGTTGATCGCCGCGGCTGCCGTGTCCGCGGCCTTCCGCACGTCTGCCCCGCGCGTGATCTCGCCGATGAGTGGCGCGTAGACATCGGTGTCGATCTTGGTGGCCGCGGCGAGCCCGCTGAGGTACGGCCGGGCCGTGGGCAGCCCGCTGGCGAAGACCTCGACGGCGGGGTCGGCGACCGTGACGTCGGTGCGCGCGGGCGGGAACCCGGACTTCTTCGAGAACGTCGCCTGCGCGGTCTTGCCCGTCCACCAGCTCAGGAACTCCAGCGACTCGGCCTGGTGCTTGGTGTTCTTGGCGACCATCAACGGCACCGTCGACGCGACGGTGACAGGTCCCGCGGAGCCCACCGGAACCGGCGCGATGCCCACGTCGACGCCTGCCTTGCGGAATCCGGCGGCGGCCCACGGGCCGTTCAGCTCCATCGCGGCCTTCTTCGCCGAGAACAGCGTGTCGGCGTCGGAGCCGGTCTGCCCGACCGGGCTGACGTGGTCGTTCGCGACCAGGTCCGCCCAGGTCCGCAGGGCTTGGACGCTCGCGCTGGAGTTGATCGTCGCGCAGCCATCCGCCCCGGCGATGTCGCCGCCGGCCATCCACTGCAGGATCGGCCACATCTGGATCGTCTGGTGGTCGGCCAGCGAGATGCCGTACTGGGTCGGCTTGGCCCCGCCGATCGTCAGCTTCTTGGCGGCGGCGACGAACTCGTCCGCGGTCCTGGGCGGCTCGGCGATGCCGGCCGCCTTGAACATCTCCTTGTTGTAGTAGAGCGCGACCGACGCGAGGTTCGCGGGCACCGCGTACAGATGCCCGTCGACGGTGAACGCCTTGGCCACAGCGCTGGGGAACGCGGACGCGTTGATCTTCGTGTCGCCGTCGCCGACCGCGGGCTCCAGTGCCAGGACGGAGTTGGTCCTGATGTAGTTGAAGATGACGCCAGGGTCGAAGTTCGGCGTGGCGAGATCGGGGCCCTGACCGGTCGCCCACGCGGCGGGCAGCTTCTGGCCGATCGCGTCCCACGGCTGGACGTCCATGGTGACCTGGATCCTCGGATGGGCACTGTTGAAGTCGTCGACCAGCGCCTGGTACGCGGGGGCGTCCGGACCGGTGAACCCGGTCAGCAGGGTCAGCTTCACCGGGCCCGAACCGGCGTCGGAACCGGAACTGCCGCAGCCCGAGCTCACCAGCAGCCCGGCGGCGGCGACCACCGCCAGGGCCACGTTCACGTGCGCTTTCATGACACCTCGCCTTCTGTCGTCGGCCAGACGTGTGACGCCCATGTGACCCCCGACACACGCCAAAACCAGGCCTGCCTAGTTCTACATCGTTGTATTCAACGTTGTAAAGAGGTAAAGTCCCGATGGCGCGGAACCAGGGAGGGTGGTCGATGCGAGGGTTGGCGACGCTCAAGGACGTGGCGGAGTTGGCCGGCGTCTCGATCAAGACGGTCTCGAACGTCGTCAACGACTACCCGTTCATCACCCCGGAGACCCGCGAGCGGGTCGAGCGGGCGATCAAGGAAACCGGATACCAGCCCAACGTCGGCGCGCGCAACCTGCGCAAGGGCCGCACCGGATTCATCGTCCTGGCCATCCCGGAGTTGGACAACCCGTACTTCGCCGAACTCACCGGCCTCGTCATCACCGCGGCACACCAGCGCGACTGGACGGTGCTCGTCGAACAGACCCACGGCCTGCGCGACCGCGAGCGGGCCGTCATCACGTCCATGGGGCCGCAGCGGATCGACGCCGCGATCCTGAGTCCGCTGACGATGGAACCCGACGACCTCTTGGACGCCTCGCCCGCGACCCCCCTGGTGCTGCTCGGCGAACGGGACATCGCAGGCCCGGCGGACCATGTGGCGATCGACAACGTCGCCGCGGCCAAGGCAGCCGTCGAGCACCTGATCACCCTGGGCCGCCGCCGAGTCGCCCTCATCGGCGACCAGCCCGGCAAAGCAGGCGGCACCGCCGCGCTCCGCGTCGCCGGATACCGCCAAGCCCTCGCCGAGGCCGGCCTGCCATGCGCCCCAGAGCTTGTGGTGCCCGCCGAGAACTACCAACGAGGCGACGGGGCCGCGGCCATGGCCCACCTGCTAGGACTGCCAGAACCACCCGACGCGGTCTTCTGCTGCAACGACCTCCTCGCGATCGGCGCCATCCGCGCCGGCCTGGAACGCGGCGTCGCGATCCCGAACCAGGTCGCCGTCGCGGGCTTCGACGACATCGCCGAAGGCGCCTACGGCTTCCCCTCGTTGACCACCATCGCTCCGGACAAGGCGGCGATCGCCGAGTCGGCACTCAGCCTCGCCGACCGCCGAGTCGGCCCACGCGGCCCCCAACCCGCCCAACCCCAAGACGTTCAGGCCCCGTTCACCCTGAAGATCCGAGAGAGCACTCAAGGCTTCCGCCAGTAGACCTCTTTACCCGCGCGGCCGTCCCACGTCCGGTCGGCTGTAGTCGCAGACGCCAGTGGGGAAGATCTGGCGCAGGCGGTCGAACTCGGGTTTGCTGGGGCGCCACGATCCGTACAGGCCACGGGCGACGGCGAGTTCGACGGGTTGCAGCGCGCACTTGTAGTTCTGTTCGTCGAACGGGCCACCCGCGACCGTGCGGGACGTGCCGTGAATCGGGAACCGCTCTGTGCAGGGGCCGGCCGGGGCGCGGTCGAGGATGCCTCGCCACGCGTCGGCGCCTCGGTAGAGCAGTGATCCGTCGGTGGCGAAGCAACTGTCAACGGCCTCCGCGGGTTTGGCGCCCACCACGCCCAGCCACGGGTGCGCGCGGAGGTTCTCCAGCCATTTGTCCATTACGGACAGAGCCATCGGGGTCTGGTCGAACGTCCGCGCCGGGCGGGCGTCGGTGAACCAGACGACCTGGTTGGCCGCGTTGCCCTTGCGGTCAACCATCCGTTGGCGGGACGCGAACGACTGGCGGGCGTTGTGCATGTCCAGCTCGCCGTCGAGGTAGTGCCGCCAGTCGAGGATGGGGATGTCGATGCGGCCGTCGAACACCAGCCCGGACCGGTATGCCGCGCGCATCGCGTCGACACTTCCCACGGTTCGCGGGGCCACGCCGTTGGCGTCCGGCACGGTCGCGTTGCGGGCACTCCACACGTCCACATCGGACGGACAAGCGGTGGTGATGTACGGGCAGCCCTCCTGCACGGCCTGCTCCGGGCCTTTCCACCCGCCCACCCGTGCGTTCAGGTCCAGGAACTCGGCCGAGGTGATCTGCTTGTCCACCAACGCCTTGAGCCCATACTGGACACCGACGTTGTCCCAGGTGGACCGGGCGAAGCCGGTGACCGGGTCGCGACCGTAGACGTTGACGGCGTCGTTCCAGTGCGTCCACTCGACCTTCGCCTGCTGCTCCGGGGTGATCCCGGGCGCGGTGCCGAACTTCGGGTTGAACACCAACGGCGACAACCCGCGCCAGCCCTTGACGCACTCGGTCGAGCCGGGTGCCGCGAGCCAGGGCGTCAACGGCTGGTACGGGTTGGCCACGGTGTCCGACGACGCCAGACCCTCCACCAAGGTCCGGTTGGTCCACGTCCGCCACTTCGACGCCGGGTCCGCCAACACCTTCTGGTCCATCCAGCGCTCCAGCAACTCGCAGTCGCCGACATGGATCGTCTGGGTGACCATGTCCGGGAACGAGTACTGCGGGACCGCGCCGTCAAGCAGACCAGCGTGGTTCTGGCCGTACACGTACTGCTGGATGCCACCGCCCGAACCACCGAGGCCGATGGTGAACCTGGGGTCGCCGTACTCGGTCACGAACCGCGACTTGACCATCAGCGCCGTTTCGCCGCCCAGCACCAGGTTGTAGTGCGTGTTGGTCTTGGTGCCGGTCGACCACGCGATCGCGTAACCCTGCCCGAGACCGTAGATGTAACGGGATTCGCTCGCGTTGTTGGAACCCTGGTAGTGGCCGATGGCGACACCGCCACCGAAGTAGTAGATGAGCTTGCGGTTCCAGCGCGGCAGCGACGACGGGCCGCTCCCGTCCGGGTCGAGCACGGCGATCGAGTAGATGAACCGGTTGATCGTGCCGCGTTCCCAGCGGATCACGAAGTCGACGCCGGTGCTCGTCTGGGTCATGTCGGCCGGGCGCGGGGCGGCCCGGTCGTAGGGCTTCCAGGCTCCGCCGGTGGTCAGGTAGTAGTAGCCGACCTGGGTGGCGAGCGAGCAGTTGGCGTCGAGGAACGGGCCGGTGAGGTCGAATCCGGCGAGGTGGGCGGGTGTGGAACAGAAGAAGTCAGGCTGCTGCGGACCGGAGAAGATCGGGCCAGTGACCGGGTGGTTGACGAGCTTCACCTCGGCGCGGTCCCATCGCCGCGATCGCGCCTCCACTGTGCTGACACCCAGCGGGAGATCCCGTACGACGCCCTCCAGAGCGTGCGGGACTTGGTCGTCCGGCGTGAACGCTTTGCTGACGTCGTTTCCGTTCACCGTCACCGTCGCGGCGACCGGCGCCCACGGCGGCAGCGTCACCCGGATCCGCGCCGCACCACCACTGACGTACTGCGCGGGCCCCGACACCACCTCCACCCGAAGGCCCCCACCATACGGATCAGCCGACACCGAAACCGCCCCACCCAACAGAACGGCAACCACCAACAAGGCGATCCGGCGCACCATCGCGTCCTCCCAGAACCAGGGTTCCCAACGACAGTAGCCCGTTTCTCCCGCTCGCCCAACCGGCGAACCTCCAGCCCGCACCACCCGCGATGCCCAGCGGCGTCATTCACCGTTTACAGTCTCGACAGTGCAGATCTGGCCAGAGCACCCGGACAGGACCGACGTCGAAGTGACCGTTCGCCGCTACTTCAGCCTGCTGCGGGCTGGGCGGTTCCCTGAGGCCGAGCAACTCGTCGATCACACATCAGTCCGGCACGTGCTCAAGTCGCTGTGGAAGGGCTCGGTCGGGGCGAGCAGCGACGAGGAACGTGCTGCCGACGAGTGGGAGCAGGACTTGTCCTGGCTCGGCGAACTCGATCTCGCGGACTTCGCCTGGGGCGACGCTGGCGGCAGTTTCTACGTCAAGGTCACCTATCGCGCGCGGATCATCGAGGTGGCACTGGGCTTCTGGATCAAGCCCACCGACGCCGGCTGGGTCCTCACGGGACCGTCCACCCTGTGGTAGGTGCGCTCAGGACGGTGGTGGCGAGGGTGTGTCTGAGCCAGGCCTCGTAGTCGTCGTGGGACCAGCCGGCGTCGGTGACGAGGCTGTTGTGGACGCCGCCACTCATCAGGGCGACGGCGATGTCGACGGCGTGGGGGGTGACGCGGCCGCCGACGCCGCGGACTCGTTCGATGATCATCTCGACGCCGAGCCGGTTGCGTCGGGCCCCTTCGGCCTGGGTGGCCGCGATGTCGGGGTCGACGGCGGCGCCGGAGCCCATGATGGCGAGGATGTCGCCGCAGCGTTCCTGGATCTGGCGGCTGGCGGTGGCCAGCAGGCCGAGTAGCGCTTCCGGGTCGGTCATCCGCTCCGCGGCGGCGATCAGGTCGGGCAGGCCCGCCTCGTCGTCAAGCAGGTCGACCAGGCCGCCCAGCACGCCCGCCTTCGAGCCGAAGTGCGCGTAGATGGTCTGTGGCGCGACGCCGGCTTCCTGGGCGATCAGGCGGATGGGGGCGCGGGCGTAGCCGCGTTCGGCGAACAGGCGGCGCGCGGCGGTGAGGATCACACGCAGCGTCATCGCCTCGCGCCGGTCTCGCAGCCGGACGATGCCAGGAAGGTCCGCGGGCATGTATGCTCCAACTTAGAACGTTGTTCCAACTACTGTAACGCTGATCTAGCGTATCAAGAACATGGGGTGGATCGTGAGTATTGAGGAGACCCTCGCCGAAATGGCGCGCGCGTGGAACGCGGGCGACGGCGTCGCGTGGGCGGCCAGTTTCGCGCCCGACGCGGACCTCGTGGACGTGGTGGGGCGCGTCCACCATGGGCGGGACGTGATCGCCGCGGAGCACCAGAAGATCTTCGACACCATCTACCGGGGAAGCCTGCTGGAGTACTGGCTGACCGACAGCCGCCCAATCGGCGACGGCCTGGTGCTGGCGCACACCGCGTCGACGCTGCGGGTCCTCGACGGGCCCCGGGCCGGGGAATGGCATGCCGTGCAGACCAAAGTCTTCCGGGATGGGCAGATCGTGGCGTTCCACAACGGCATGCGGATGGACCCGGCGGACTTCGCGCATGAGGATGACAGCGCCCGATAAACCGGGTGACGTCGGTGGCCGTTCCCGGCGATGATGGTCGACGTGCAAGAGGTCAAGGTCGTTGTCGCCCATGACGAGCGCGCGACCCTTCGGGTCGGCGACGTGTTCCTGAAGATCGACGCTGATCAGACGCGCGTCGACGCCGAGGTCGAGGCGATGGCCATGGTGCCGATCCCGACTCCGGAGATCCTGTGGCGCAAGCCGCCCGTGCTCGCGCTCGCCGCCCTCCCATGCACGCCACTCGGCCGCCTCGGCGAGCCGTCGACCGCGTCGCCGGCGGCCTGGGCCGCGGCGGGCGCCGCCGTACGGACGCTGCACGACGCGCCGCTGCCGCCGCGGCTCGGCCGGAGCGTCGACGAGATCGCATCGGATCTCGACAGCGAGTGCGAGTGGCTCGTCACGAACGGCGTCCTCCCCACCGACCTGGTCACGCGCAACCGCCAGGTCGCCGAGGCCGCGCTCCGGCCGTGGACACCGGTGTTCATCCATGGCGACCTGCAGATCACCCACGTGTTCGTCGACGGTGACGAGATCACCGGCGTGCTCGACTGGTCCGAGGCGGCGCAAGGCGATGCCCTGTTCGACCTCGCCATCCTGACCCTCGGCCACGAGGAGCACCTCGACGACGTCGTCGCCGGCTACGGCACCGACGTCGACCTCGACGTGATCCGCGGGTGGTGGTCGTTGCGCAGCCTGCTGGCGTTCCGCTGGCTGGTCGAACACGGCTTCGACCCGTCCTCGCCAGGCTGCGAGATCGACGTGCTGAGATCCCGAATGTAAGGCCGCGGTCAGTGGGCGGTGGTCGGCAGAGGCTGCCCGGCCAACACTGTCCTCATCCGACTTTGGCCGGACACCGCTGGTCCTTTGGACATCTTCCGGGCCAGCTTGGTCAGTTCGCGCAGCCGGAGGTCGGGCAGGTACGCGCGGCTCAGTGCCAGCCCGATCCGCGGCAGGTCGGCCTCGTCGCGGAAGGCCAGGTACAGCGGGACGCGCCGGGGCTGGAACTTCGCCTTGAAGGCGTGCAGTGAGCGGAACCCGTAGTACGGCTCCATGAGCTTGCCCAACGACTCCAGTGCCCGCTCAAGCACGTGGCCTGGGCCGCATTCGCGGCTGCGGGCCAGCGGCGCGCCCGAAAGGGACACGAACCGCGCACCCTCTTCCCGGAAGGCCAAGCAGGCCGACGCGATGAGGAACTCCATCACCGGACGGAAGCCGTGCGCGCTACGGCGCATGACGTCCAGGGTCCACCCACTGACCTTGCCCGCGCCCGTGTGCACCGGCAGCCATGACGTGACGCCGTGGACCGTGCCTTCGGCGTCCACCGCGACACCGACCCGGGTCGCCGGGTCCATCGCCTCGTCGAGCCCGCCGAGGGTGAAGCCCATCTCCGGCATGCCCTTGCCGGACATCCACTCCTCCGACAGTGCCCGGACCTGGGCGAGGATGGATTCGGGCTGGTCGGCCAGGCGGACCAGCCGGAACTCGATGTTCTGCTTGGCGGCCTTGTTCAGCGCCGTCCGGACGTCCTGCCACGCCTTGCCGCGGAACTCCAGGTCGGCGAGGTCGAGCACGTTGTCCTCAGCCACCTGGACGTGCTGCCAGCCCAGTTCGCGCGTCGCCGCGACGGTGGCTTCGGTCGCCGAGAACACGCACGGCACCAGGCCGGAGTTCTCGCACATCGTGGTGAACTCGGTGATCGTCGCGGCCGCGGTGCCGTCCGGCGCGATCGGGTCGCCGAGCGCGACGGCGACACCGGCGTGGCGGCGATAGGCGAGGTAGGACCCGCCGTCCTCGCTGACGAAATACCTGTTGGCCGGCCACGTCGTCATCCACGAAAGCGTGCTGCCGCCGTGCTGCCCGAGGAGCGTGCGGGCCAGCGCCTGCCCGGGTTCCTCGGTGCGGCGACGCAACCGGCGCCGCGAAGGCACGCGGAAGGCGTGCCGCACGACAAGCAGCGCGCCCAGTTCAACCATCCACAACAGACTGTCCATAAAGTACAGCGGCAGACCCACCGTGTCGTATTCGCTGCCGAGCACGTTGGTCAGCCCGATCAACGTGACGAGCACGACGCCCTGAAGCGCCACGAAGGCGGAGAGCGCGACGGCCCAGCGCCACGCGACACGACTGCCCTTGCGCAGCCCGTTGAGCATCGGGACCACCAGCAGGACGAGGACCACCAACTCCAGCCCGGACAGCGAAACCCCGTCCGCGGAGCCGAACGGGCCGGCGACGGGCACGAAGTACATGACGACCTCGGCGATGGTGAGCAGCAGCAGGCCGGCGACGGTCAGCAGCCGCCACTCCCGCACGTTCGGCCTCGCCGTCTCCCTCGCCCGGCGCGCACCCACGAGCCATCCCCCCACCGGGATCGCCAGCAGCAGCGCGAAGAAGTGCACGAGGTCGGCGAGGGTGCCGACATAGACGATCGCGACCCCGGCGTACACCCAGAGCCCGGCCCGCAACCGCAACCGCCACGGCGGCCTCAGCGTCGCACTGGCGACGGCGACCGCGGCCAGCGCCCCGCCGGAGAACCCGACGTCCAGGCTGCCCGCCAGCCGCTCGGCCCACAACCAGCCGGAGTCGCGGCACAACGCGAGGAACTCGGTCGCGACGAGCACCGAGACAATCTGACCACCGATCGTGACGGCCATCGCACGCCGCGTCCCCATCTGCCACTCGGCGAAGCCCACGCAGAGCGCGAAGCTGCCGACCATCGGCAGGTAATACCAGGGGATGACCGCGAAGAACGGTCCGGTGAGCATCGTCCACCACCGGCCCGCGTCGAACGACGGCGCTCCGTAGGCGACGAAGGGGTAGACCACGCGGTCAGCGGCGGCGCTCCAAAGCGCCCCGGTCAGGACGGCCAGCAGCAGCATGGCGAGCACAACAGTGCTGGTGAACGGCACGCGCTGCCTGAGCACCGAGACCGTACGGCGGACGTGTCCTCGTGCGACGGGCTCGATCGCCGGTGATGCTGTGATCATGGCGAAAGTCTTGTGGACCGCCACCTCCCCGTACATCCAACGGCAGGCCGACATTCCCCTTAGGGGAGTCCGACCTCCGGTTGACGGTCAAGTCGGCCTGCGGACGCAGCGGGTTCCCAACGGGCGTCCCTGGTGCTCGAGTCGAGGTGTCCGACCAGGTGGTCGGCGAGTTCGGTGGCGTCGGCCGCGGCACCGTCGATCAGGGTCGACTTGCGGCGCCGCAGGAACGGCATTCCCATGATGTACAGGCCGGGCCACGCGGTCACGCCACCGTCGTGCCTGACCTGGCCCTTGCGATCCAGCACCGGGACGTCCAGCCAGGTCAGGTCCGGCCGGAAACCGGTGGCCCACACGACGCTGTTGATCTCGCCGAGGTCGAGCGTCAGCGCTGGTGACGCGGGTACCTCCGTTTCGGCGAAGCGCTCAGCCGGCCCGCAGTCGTCGAACCCCGCGGACGCCGCCCAGTCGTCGAAGGAATCAAGCAGCCGACCCAGTTTCAGGTCGGCGAGCGCGCACACGTTCCGCAACGAACCGGAGAACTGGGCCCGGCCGTCCCGCACGCCGGCGACGCGACCGACCAGCCGCACTCCCCCGCGGCTCAACGCGTTCAGGTCCAGGGTGACCCGCTGGGGCGACCCGACGAGTTGCATCGACGGCAGGTTCCGGGCCCTGAGCAGGTCGGGCACCTCGTCGTACCGTTCGTCGAGCAGCCCGGCCGCGTCCATCCACCACAGGACGTCCAGACCCCGGTAGCACCGCGGCATCCGAACGTGCTCCCCCACCGCCAGGGTCACCGGACGGCCGGAACGATGTAGCTCGTCGGCGATCTGGATACCGCTCGACGACGCGCCAACGACAAGCACGCCGCCCTCCGGCAGCTGATCCGGCGTTCGATAGTCCAGCGCGGTCAGCGTGACGATCTCGGGCGGAATCGCCTCAGCGAACGAAGGTGTCCGCGCGACGGCACACGCACCGGACGCCACCACGACCGTGCGAGCCTCCCACACGTCGTGGTTGGTGCGGACCAGAAATCCTGTGTCACAGGGCGACACAGACGTCACCGGGGTGTTCGTCCGAACCGGAGCGCCGTTCACCGTGGCGTAGTCATCGATGAACCGCACCAGTTCAGGTGCCGTCAGGTAGCCGTCGGGATCGTCACCGGTGTACGCCTTGCCCGGCAACCGGATCATCCAGTTGGGGGTGAGCAGCCGAAACGCGTCCGAGCGCCGGGTACGCCACGAGTCGGCCAGCTCGCCGCGTTCGAGGACCACATGGTCGATCGAACGTTCGGCGAGGCAGCGGCTCATGGCCAGCCCGCAATGGCCGGCGCCGACGACGAGCGTCGTCACCTTCGGCACGAGCGGTCAGTCGACTTCCACCGCGACGTTGGTCGGGTTGGTGAGGATGTCGAACACCGCCGACCGCTTCTGGGACTGCGCGACGAGCGCCTTGATCTCGTCGGGCGTCGCGTCGGCGTCGATGCTGTAGTTCACCCGCACGTCGCTGAAGCCGTTCCGGACGTCCGGGTCGGCGCCGAGGATGCCGTGCAGGTCCAGGTCCGCCTCGATGGTGGCCCGCACCGCACGGAGTTGGATCCCGCGCTGCTGGGCGACCGCCGCCACCCCGGCGGTGAGGCAGCTGCCCAGCGCGACCAGTACGTATTCCACCGGGGTCACGCCGTTGTCCTCGGCGGCGAAGGCCTCCGGGTGGTCCGCGTCGTACTCGAACGTCGTCCTGTGCCGCTGCTCCTCCCCGAAGCCATAGAACGTCTCCACGCTGGACCGGCTGTGGGTGCCCTTGACCCAGGAGTTCACCGCGCGCCACCGGAAGTTCGCGATCTCCGGGGCGTCGGCGAAGGCGGTGCGGGCGCCGAGCAGAGCCTCGACATTGACACCGTTGTCCACGGGCGAATCGGTCGCGGTCATGGGGTTCGCCTCCTGAAGAGCCGCAGTGCGCGGACGGCCACCCAGTGTGCGATATCCGGTCGGCGAACACGACCCGTCCCAGAACGTGGAAACGGCGCGATCAGCCCGGCGGCGGGATGTCGACCGGCGCCCACAGGCTCGGCAGGTTGACCACCACACCCTCCTGGCTGCTGCGGGAGATGATCACCACCGCGGGCTCGCCGGTGGGGTTCTCTTCGCGGTGCGGCACGTACGGCGGTACGAAGACGTAGTCACCCGGCTGCGTCTCCAGCCGGACCTCCTTGTCCCCGTCCGCGAACACGAACACCGGATGACCGGACTGGACGTAGATCGCCGTCTCCGTCTCACCGTGGTGGTGGTCGCCGGAGTTCGTGTTCGGCGCGACGTGGGTCTCCCCCATCCAGATCTTCGACGAACCGACCGTCCTGCCGGACACCGCCTCCAGCCGGGTCATCCCGGTGGTCTGGTTGGTGTCGCCGGTCAGCTCCGCGCCGCGGATGTGTCGCAGTGGCCGGTGCCAGGGATCCGTCATACCGCGATTGTCCCAACGGCACCCGGCTGGCCGGATAGCGGGTCCGACCAGCGAATACAAGAACCTTCCCAGACTTGCACACGACCGGACGGACACTGTCTGCCCCCTGCGGACTGAAAGCGGGCCGCAGTGAACAACCCAGAGGAAAGGAAAAGAAGTGCGCACCAAACTATCTGTCGCGGGGGCTGCCACAGCGCTGCTCGCGGCCTGTTGTGCGACGCTGGTCGCCACCGGGACGGCGAATGCCACTCCGCCGTCCAAACACATTGTCACCTGGACCAATGTCGACGATGGCCAGCATCTGAACGTCTCGGGTAACAGCCACGCCGCCGGCGCGGCGATCATCACGTGGAAGTGGACCAACGAAAGCAACGAGAAGTTCTACGACAAGCGCACCGACGACGGGAACTTCGAAGAGCGGCCGATGAACACGGTCAACACCAATGGAGATCCCTTCATGTGTATGGACGCGGCCGGGGGCGCGGTCAACGCGAAGGTGATCCAGTGGCCGTGCAACAACGGCGTCAACCAGCGGTGGAAGCAGGGCAAGCAGGACGGGCACTGGTGGCTGGAGAACCAGGCGCACAAACAGTTCCTGACGTCCACCGGCGCCCGTTCCCAGGTCGCGGTCCGCACTGACTGTGGCCATTGCCTCAGCCAGGCCTGGGACTAGGACAGGACCCAGTAAATGACCACACCGTGGATTCACCGTCACACGCGCCTGGGGTTGGGACTGACCGCGGTGATCTCCGCGGTGGTCGTGGCCGGTTGTGGTGGCGGGCAGGACCAGCCCGTCACCACGGCCGGCCCGGTCGTCCGCGCCGCGGCCGACGTTCACTACCCGCTGGACTCGTATCAGATATCGGACGCGGACATGGGGACGGTCCTGGCGGCGCGGCGGGTGTTCGAGATCCGGTGCATGCGTCGGCTCGGGTTCACCGGCGACGAGTTCGCCGGGCTGATCGCCGTCGACTATGACGAGACGACGAAAAGTCAGATGCTCACCTTTCTCGACCCCACCGCGGCACGCGAGCGCGGCTATCACAAGCCGGGAGACCGCGCCCCGGCCGCGACCGGACCGAAGGGCGCTCCGGAACAACCCGGCGAGCGCTCCGCGATGTCGGGCAGCGTGCAAACGGTGAACGGAATACCAGTGCCGCAGGGCGGCTGCGGCGAGGAAGCCCTGCGTAACCTCAAGGAGGGAGCGGGTGATCCGCCGATCGACGTCCGTTCCCTCAGCGGCGACGCGCAAGAACAGACCCTACGGGACCCACGGTTGCACACCGCCCTCCAGGCGTGGAGTTCGTGCATGGGGAAGGCGGGCATGGACTACGACGCGCCCTGGTCCGCTGAGGAAGGAAACGGCGCCTGGCAGCGAAACCGCGACGGCTGGTACCACAACGACCCGACACCCGCGGAGATACGCACGGCGACAGTGGACGTCGACTGCCGAGCGCGCACCAATATCCTCGGTACCTGGATCGCCGTCCAGTCGGACTATCAGAATCAGCTGATCCACCAACACCAGGAGCAGCTCACCCGGGCGAAAACGTGTCTCACCCGATGGCTGGCCACCGCCAGGGCGGCGGTGAACAGCGGTCCTTGAAGCGATTCGGCGACCACTCTCTGACATCACCCGGTGAACGGGTCGACACTGTGTGTGCTCCTGTGGCAGTCTTCGGTTTGTTCGCGCGCAACGTCAAGTGCCTGCCGCCATCGGGGCGGGCTTGATTGCACGGGGGTGAACATGTCGGAGACCAATTGGGCATTCGACGGCAGGCGGTACCGGATGTACCGCTTCGGCGAAGACGTCAAATCCGAGATGAAGAAGCTCAACCGCAGCGACAACTGGCACGCCACCGCCGCGTGGGTCGAGGATGTCGTCTGGATGGCACTTTGTGTCTGGCTTTGCGTGACGGTGACGTGGTGGCTGTATCCGTTGGCCGTCCTGGTCATTGGCGCTCGTCAGCGGGGACTGTCGACCATTCTGCACGACTGCGCGCACAACGTGGGGGCGGCGAACCGCGGAATGCAGATGTTCGTCGGCACCGTTCTCACCGCTTATCCGATCTTCCAACAGCACTACGCGTACAAGATTTCGCACGTGTTCACCCACCACCCGAAGCTCGGCAGCCCGGACAACGATCCGGACCTGCGGTTCTTCATCGAACAGCGGGCGTACCAGGCCGCGGCGCCGCGCACGTATGTCCGCCGGGTGGTGCTGATGCCGCTGCTCGGTACGCAAACCTGGGCCTACTTGAAGTATCTGGTGCGCAACAGGTACCGGATGCTCCGGCGGGGCAAGGCGGCGGCCCCGGAGATGCCGGTGGTGCAGCGGCGCAAGCGGATCGCCGACCGGGTCGGGTTCTGGCTGTTCTGGGCCGCTGTCATCGGGGTGTGCGCGTGGCAGGGCGTACTTCCGCACCTCCTGCTGTTCTGGGTGGTGCCGTACCTGACCAGCTTCCAGATTCTCGGCTGGTACATCGAGCTCTCCGAGCAC
Source organism: Actinocrispum wychmicini (assembly GCF_004345645.1). Taxonomy (GTDB): domain Bacteria; phylum Actinomycetota; class Actinomycetes; order Mycobacteriales; family Pseudonocardiaceae; genus Kibdelosporangium; species Kibdelosporangium wychmicini. The sequence goes on from NZ_SLWS01000009.1 coordinate 60,503, forward strand.
ACCCCGCTGGTCCGCGACTCCAATGTGGACCTTTACATGACCCGCAACCGCAAGAGCCGCGGCTGGGAGAAGTTCCTCACCGGCATCCACAACGACAACTACCACCTGGAGCACCATCTCGACCCGCGCACCCCGTTCTGGAACCTGGCCAAGGCGCGCAGGGCCCGGCTGGCCGACCCGGGGTACGCGCTCGTCGACGCCCAGTTCGGCGGGCTGTTCACCCAGGGGCCGCAGGGCCAGCCCAGCGCGATCAGCGCGATCGTCACCGCCATGACCGAAGTGGGGGAACAGCCGAATGTCCAGCCGAATGTCGCCGCATGACGGCCCGGTCGCGGCCGGCAAGACGTTCCGGCGCGCGGAGTCCGGGGTCATGCACGCGGGCGCCGAGCTGCGGCTGGGACTGACCGGTCCGGTCGTCACACCCATCTTCCAGACCGCGGCCTACGAGCTGCCCAGCGCGGCCGCGGCGGCGGACATCTTCGACCTGCGGGTCGACGGCCACGCGTACACGCGGCTGAACAACCCGACGTGTGACGTGCTTGAGGCCAGGATCGCCGCGGTGGACGGCGGGACCGCGGCGCTGGCCGTGTCGTCCGGCCAGGCGGCGGTCGCGCTGGCCCTGCTCAACCTGTGCCAGGTCGGCGACAACCTGGTCAGCTCGAACGAGCTGTACGGCGGGACGTGGAACCTGCTGACCAACACCTTCGCCCGGTTCGGCATCGAGACCAGGTTCGTCAGCCCCGACGACCCGAAGAACTTCGCCGAGGCCACCGACGAGCGCACCCGCTGCTACTTCGCCGAGACGCTGCCCAACCCCAAGCTGCAGGTGTTCCCGATCGAGGAGGTCGCCGAGCTGGCCGAGCTCACCGGTGTCCCGCTCGTGTTGGACAACACGTTGCTACCGATGGTCTGCCGGCCACTGTCGTTCGGCGCGCACATCCTGGTCTACTCGGCCACCAAGTACATCGACGGCCACGGCAACGCGCTCGGCGGGCTGATCGTGGACTCGAACAGGTTCGACTGGTCACGGCACGCGGCCCGGCATCCGTTGGTGACGCAGCCTGACCCCGCGCACGGCGGCGTGGTGTGGACCGAGACCGAGGGCAAGCTGGCCAGCTCGCTCGGCCGCAGCCCGTATCTGCTCAAAGCACGGGAGACACTGCTGCGCGACCTGGGGCCGTGTCTGAGCCCGTTCAACGCGTTCCTGCTCCTGCAGGGTATCGAGACGCTGCCGCTGCGGATGCGGGCGCATGGCGAGAACGCCCAGGCGGTGGCGTGTTTCCTGGCCGAGCAGCCGTCGGTCGCCTCGGTGCGTTATCCCAGCCTGAGCGAGGGTGTGCAGGCCGGGCTGGTGCGGCGGTATCTCGGCGGCAACGGCGGCCCGCTGGTGCACTGTGAGCTGGCCGGGGGCGAGGCGGCCGGTCGCCGGTTCATCGAGTCGCTCGGCCTGATCTCGCACGTGACCAACATCGGGGACGTGCGGTCCATGGCGACGCACCCGGCATCCACCACGCACGCCCAGCTGCCCGAGGCCGACCAGCTCGCCGCCGGGGTCACGCCGGGTTCGATCCGGCTGTCCATCGGGCTGGAGCACATCGACGACCTCATCGACGACCTGACCGGCGCGCTGGCGGCGGCCGCGTGACGCGTCCGTTGGTGGCCCTCGCGGGATCGGTGGAGCACATCGACGACGTGGCGCATGTGGCCGTGCGCGAGGTGTACGTGCGTGCGCTGGAAGAGGTGTCCGGCTGCGGGGTGGTGGTGTTCCCCGGTCCCGGCCCCTACCTGGTGGACACGCTGGACCGCTTCGACGGCCTGGTTTTCGGCGGTCACCAGACCGACGTGCTGCCGCACTGGTACGGGGGCGAGCCGCGACCCGAACCCGGGGATCCAGCCCGTGACCAGGTCGCGTTGACCATGCTGCCGGCCGCGCTCCGCGCCGGGGTGCCTGTCCTAGGGATCTGCCGCGGCCTGCAGGAGCTCAACGTCGCGTTGGGCGGGACGTTGCGCGATCTGCCCAACGACGACCACCGCGAGGACCTCACCCGGCCGCGGGACCAGCAGTACCTGCCCGCCCACCCGGTCCAGCTCGCCGAGGGCGGGCTGCTGCGGCGGCTGCTCGGCCGGCCGGCGGTGGCCGTCAACACCCTGCATCACCAGGCAGTCGACCGGCTCGCGCCTGGTGTGCGGGTGGAAGCGACGTGCGCCGACGGGGTGGTCGAAGCGGTGTCCTTAGTGGACGATTCGCCGTGGTGTCTTGGCGTGCAGTGGCATCCGGAGTGGTACGCGGCGACCGACCCGGTCTCGGTGGCGATCTTCGACGAGTTCGGTGCGGCGGCCCGGCAGCGCGCTGGAGCGGCCCGGTGACCGTGCGACGCCTGGTGCGCTTGTTCGCCGGACTCGTGCTCTACGGGGCCAGTGACGCCATGATCGTGATGGCCGGTCTGGGGGTGGAACCGTGGGACGCGTTGGCCCAGGGCCTGTCCAGGACCGTCGGGCTGAGCATCGGGTTGTGGACGAACCTGATCGGTGCCGCGGTGCTGCTGCTGTGGATCCCGTTGCGGCAGCGGCCAGGCGTCGGCACGGTGTGCAACGTCCTGCTCGTCGGCACCTCGATGGACGTGACGCTGTCGCTGGTGGGGCCGCCGCACCAGGTGTGGCTGCGATGGATCGTGTTGCTGGCCGGCATAGTCCTCAATGGCGTCGCCACCGCGTGCTATCTCGGCGCTGATGCCGGTCCTGGCCCGCGCGACGGCCTGATGACCGGGCTGGCCGCGCGCGGACACCCGATCTGGGTCGTCCGCTGGGGTATCGAGCTGACGGTTCTGCTGGCGGGGTTCCTGCTCGGGGCGACCATCGGCGTCGGCACGGTCCTCTACGCCTGCGCGATCGGCCCACTCGTTCAACTGTTCATGCCGCGCAAGCGGGCACCCGCAGGGCAGGCCGGCCCACAGAGTCCATAGTGAACAAAAGGGTCAGGCGACGTCCAGCCGCAGGGCAAGGCCGACAAACACCGTTGCCGCTATTCGGTGGATCACCACCTGGCTCGACCGACGGTTCAACAGCACGAACTGCGGCAGAAACGCGATGTCGAACAGGATGATCTTCGGATTGAGCAGGTTCGTGACGATCGCCCGCCACAGCACTCGCTTCACCGGCACCTTGTCCGCCTGGCCGAATTGCTGCTCGGTGCGACTGGACAGCCAGGTGCGCACCCCCAGATCTGGCATCCGTCGCGGTCAACGCCTGGATGTGCTGTTCATCCTCTCCGTGCAGTCTGGGCGAATCAGCCGATAACAGCGAACACATCGGCACGAATGTCGGCTGCCGCCCATGAGAACTTACCGTACGTTATTTGATCGCGGCGAGCACCGGGCCGAGCGTGATTAGGACATTCCGTCCACAGTGCGGTTTTGGCATCCTGGACTTCGAACAGGGGACGGTACTGTGCCAAATCACGATGAGCGACGCGACGGCCCGTGCCGTAACGGTCGGTGTCCGGCCGTGCCGCAAGCACTTTGGTGCTGGTGGTGGACGAGAAGTGGACCTAGGGTCTGACGGCATGGCTGCTTACCGGAAGGCAGGTCTCGCGCGCCGGGCCTGGCTCTTGATCACCTGCTGCGCTCTGGCCGTCGCCACGGCGGGCACGACGGCGTACGCCGCGCCAGGACGACCCCCGGTGTTCTCCCCCGGTTCGCCGGGTGCTGGCGACCCGTACTTCCCCGACATGGGCAACGGTGGCTACGACGTCAGCCATTACGACATCCGGCTCGCGTTCGACCCCAAGACCAAGGCGATCGACGCGACCACCACCATCCTCGCCTGGGCCACCCAGGATCTGTCCCGTTTCGACCTGGACTTCCAGGGACCGCTGACGATCAGCAAACTCTCCGTCAACGGGCTGAACGCCGCCTTCACCCGCAGCGGCGCGCAGGAGCTGGTGATCACCCCGCCCTACGGCCTGCGGAAGGGCTTGCCGTTCCTCGTCTCGGTGAGCTACGCCGGTGTCCCGCAGCGGATCGACGACCCGGCGCTCGGCATCTCCGGCTGGGTCGCCACCAAGGACGGCGCGGTGGCGCTCAACCAGCCGATCGGCGCGGCGACCTACTACCCGGTCAACGACACGCCCAACGACAAGGCGACGTATAGCCAGACCATCACCGTGCCGAGCGGGCTCACCGTGCTGGCCAACGGGGAGCCCGGCCCGACCACGACACACAACGGCCAGAGCACCTTCCGCTGGTCGATGAACCGGCCGATGGCCAGCGAGCTGGCCATGATCATGATCGGCGACCTGAACGTCACCCGTAGCGTGACGAGTGACGGGCTGCCGAACATCACCGCGATCGGCAAGTCGATCGACACCAAGCCCGGCCAGGGCACGGTGCTCAACCAGACCACGGCGCAGGTCGTGCAGTGGGAGTCGTCGATGTACGGGTCGTACCCGTTCCAGTCGACCGGCGGCATCATCGCCGACGTCGCCGTCCACTACGCCCTGGAGACGCAGGGCCGACCGGTCTACGACCAGCGCACCAGCAACGTCTCCGGCCAGCTGCTCGCCCACGAACTCGGCCACCAGTGGTTCGGCGACAGCCTCACCCCGACGCGCTGGTCGGACATCTGGCTCAACGAAGGATTCGCCACGTACTCGGAGTGGCTCTACAAGGAGAAGTTCCAGGGCGTCCCGGTGCAGCAGTCCTTCGAGAAGGAGTACGCCGCCGAGAAGGACTGGACCGGCAAGGTCGCCGACCCGGGCCGTGATCACATCTTCGACGACCTGGTCTACAACCGCGGCGCGATGACGCTGCACGCGCTGCGCATGAAGATCGGTGACCGCGCCTTCTTCCGGGTCCTCACGCTGTGGCCGACGACCCACCGGTACGGCAACGTCTCGACCCGGGACTTCATCGGCTTCGTCGAGCGACTGACCAACCGCGACCTCGGCGCGTTCTTCGACACCTGGCTCTACCAGCCGGGCCAGCCGAAGCTCTGACTCCACCACGATGACCGACGGATGGACTTGACGAGCCCACCGGACAGCGGTGGCTATCGCCGAGTTCGGTGGGCGAGCAGGTCCTGGGTGATTTCGGCGGCGCGGTGGGCGAGGTTTCCGGGCAGTGCGTCGGCGGTGCCGTGCGTGGGTTCGTTGCCGCCTTGGAGGTAGCAGGCCGCGGCTGACGGCTCGGGCAGGGCAAGCCGGTACTGGCGGGTCACCTTGACCTGGTCGATGTCGAGTGTGGCGGCCAGCCGGCGGACCAGCGCGGGCGGGTCGCGGGTGAATCCGGTGCCGAGAAACACCAGATCGCGGTGCAGCCGCGTGGTCTTCCCGGTCTTCCGGTCGGTCAGGTCGAGTACCAGTTCGTCGCCGGTGTCCTCGGTGGCGGTGATGTCGGTCATGGTGATGATGCGCCGGTCGGTCCGGCCGTTGAGCCGGTCGAGGTATCTGTCCTCGTAAAGGCTTTCCAGGACGGGCTGGGTCACGCCGGAGTAGGCGGTCCGGCGCGTCTCCCGCAGGATCTGCTCGCGGGCCGGCGCAGCGGCGTGGAAGAACGAGTCGGTGCCGGCCTGGGAGTCCAGTTCGGTGCGGAACTTGTTGGTGTCGCGGGGTTTCAGGGCGACCGATCGGATGATCCAGGCGATGTCGCTGCCGGGCAGGTCATGCTGGAGCGCCTGGAACATCTCGGCCGCGCTCTGCCCACCGCCGACCACCGCGACGCGGTACGGCAGGTCCCTGGACAGCGCGGCGATCCGAGGCCGGTACTCGCCACTGTGGATCACCCGGCGGTCCAGGCCGGCGAACACCCGTGGCACGTGCGGCTGGTCTGCCGTCTCGATCACCAGGTAGCGGCTGGCGATCGAGGTTCCGTCACCGAGCCGGGTCAGCCACCCGGTCAGCGCGCCCGCACTGTCCCGGCGCGGCTCGACCGAAACGCAGTGCCGGTCGAGCTCGACACCCACCCGCGGCAGGGAGTCCGCCACCCACCGCAGGTATTCGGCGATCTCGTGGCGGTACGGCATGAGGTTGCCCAAGTTGATGAACTCGTCCAGCCGGCCGACCGAATGCAGGTACTTCAGGAAGGAGAACCGGCTGGACGGATTGCGCAACGACACAAGGTCCTTCAGAAACGAGACCTGGCTGCGCGCCCACGGCACGAGCACGCCCGGTTGCCAGTCGACGGTCTGGTTGCGCTCGATGACGAGCGAGTCCGCCGCGAGATCCGGCGCGAGTTCCTCCAGTGCCACCGCGAGGGCCAGGTTGGCGGGTCCCGCGCCGATCGCCAGCAGCTCGACATCACGGTTTCTCATGCGACCACACGTCCTCAGTAGACAGTTCGCCGACGTGGTACTTGCCGACCGCGCTGGTGAGCATCCGCAGTTCCAATGCCAGGCACTCGACGAGATTGACCAGTCCGTTCTCCGGGTCGGCGCTCGCCGCGAGCAGCGCCGCGCGGCCGAGACCGGCGGCGTTCGCGCCAAGCGCGAGGGATTTCGCCACCCGCGTGCCCTCCCACATCCGGCCGGACACCAGCAGGCAGGACGGGTGCTCGCCGATCCGGCGCAGGCATTCGCCCAACGGCAGCCCGACATGCCGCAGGAAGGCCACCGGCGCCCAGCCCGTGCCGCCCTCGGCACCGTCGACCGTGACCGCGTCCGCGCCGGCCTCCCACGCCACCATCGCGGCCGCCCGGACATCCCGCGTCGGCGGGAGCTTCACCCAGGTCCGGGCGCGCGGATAGTTGTTGCGCATCAACCGGATCTGTTGACGAAGAATCTCCTCGGTGAACGTGCCGGGCGTGCCGGACCGCAGTACCGTCCGGCCGCCGGCGAAGATCGGGTCGATGGTGTACGCGCCGGCCAGCCGGGCGCCGGCCGCGGCGTCGAGCAAGGTCATCCCGCCCAGTCCGGGTTTGGCGCCCTGGCCCACTTTGAGCTCGAACGCCAGCCGGCCCGTCTCCAGCAGTGGCCGCACGTTCGGGTCGCTGTAGACCAGGTTCCACACCTCGGCGTCCGCGTCTTCGGTGCTCTGCTGGACGACAACGCCGCCGTACCCGTCCAACGCGTGCGCGATGTAAGCGCTGATCCGGCCGAGCAGCGACCGCTCGGTGTCGTCCTCGATACGCCCGTAACCGTCGACCGGCATCACGTTCTCGCCGACCACCATCGGGATGCCGAGCCGCGCGGCCTGCCGGCTGGCGGCGAGCCCCAGGTCGACGCTCGCCACCCGGGTCGAGCCGAAACCCGACAGGTAGACCGGCAGGGTGGACCGCAAGCCGCCGACGTCGGTGTCCAGGTCCACGTCCCAGTACCCCGGCTCCCGACCCAGTTCGACGAGTTTCGCCAGCCGGTGCGGGACGAACGCGGGCGGCACCAGCCGTAGCTCGTCCAGCAGGTCGCCCGGTGCCCGGCCGGGATCGGCGCCGAACAGTGCCTGCCCGTAGCAGCCCGGATCGGGAAACGCGCACATCGCGCCGAACCGCGCCCGCGCCCGGACGTCCGACTCGGGGAAACCCTCGGCCCGCAACCCGTCGGTCATGGCGAGGGCACTCCCGGAATCTTCGGGTAGGCGCTGGCCTGCCACACCGCGTCCAGACCGGCGACGTACCGGGTGAACCGCTCCAGCCCGAGGCCGAAGCCGGCGCTGGCCGGGATCCCCGCCCGGACCGCCTCCAGGTACCAGCCGTACTTGGCCGGGTTCTCCCCGGTCTCCCGCATCCGCGCGACGATCGTGGCGTAGTCGTGCTCGCGTTCGCTACCGCTGCACAGCTCGCCGTACCCCTCCGGCGCGATCAGGTCGAAGTTGCGCAGCACACCGGGCCGCTCATGGCTTTCCCGGTCGTAGAACCCCCGGGATCCCTTCGGATAGTCGACGATGAAGAACGGTTCGCCGACCATGCCGGACAGCGTCGCCTCGCCCGCCCAGTCGATCTCGGCGTCGGGATTCTGGGCGTGCCCCACCGCGTGCAGGTCCGCGACCGCGTCGGTATGGGTCCGGCGGCCGAACGGCCTGGCCAGCAGGTCGGCGAACCGGCTCGGGTCCTGACCCAGCCGGTCCAGTTCGCCGGGCAGCCGGGTGACCACCTCGCGCACGACGTGCCCGACCAGCCCCTCGGCCAGCAGCATGACCTCGTCCCGGGACGCGCCGGCCATCTCCACGTCGATCTGGTGGAATTCGGCCAGGTGCCGGCCGGTGGACGCGGTGTGCGGTGGTTCGAGCCGCACGTTGGGCGCGATGCAGAAGATCTTGTCGAACGCGGTCAGCGACACCTGCTTGTACAGGATCGCGCTGGTCATCAGCCGGTAGCGGTGGCCGTAGTAGTCCACGTCGACCTGCTTGGCGCCACGGGCCCCCGGATCGGTCACCGGACCGACGATCGGCAGCAGCATCTCGACGAATCCCTGATCGCACAGGAACTCTCGGGCGGCGATCGTCATCCGGTGCTGGATCGTCAGCACCGCGCGGGTGATCGGTGAGGCCAGGTGCTCCCGCGGTCCGGCTAGTCCTAAGTGGACCTGTGTCATCGCGCTCCCCCTTTGGACACACCGGTCAGGAGACCGGCCGCGTCGGCTTGCAGCTCTACATAGGACAGTGCGGCGAGCAGCCCGGCCGAGGTGAGCTCGCCGGAGCTGTCCGGCTCCGCGACGTCGTGGATGGGCATCGACCCGACGTGTGACCAACGCAGGCGCCCGGTCGTGTCCACGTAGCTGCGGGTCCGGCCGAGATTGTCCGGGTGTAGACAGTATGGAATATCCAGATATCCTTGTCGGAATGCATGCACCAGCGCTCGGCCGACGTCGTCGGAGAGCCGTGCCACGGCATCCACCAGCGCACGTGCCTCGGCGTAGACACCGGTGTCGACGCAGGCATCGGGTTCTTCGACCGGAGCCCGGCTGGCGGCAGCCGCGGACTCCAACGCTCGTACATTGTCGGCGATAGACGGAATCCTGTATGCCTCTGCGGCGGTCTTCACCACCAGCCGGGCCGCGCCGGTGTGCACAGCCAGTCTCGCGGCCTGCGCCAGCAGCCAAGCCGCGCCGGCCGGCGTACGCGGGTGAACGCCCATGTAGGCGTAGATGACGACGTGCCAGTCGATGTCCGGCAGCCGTTCCGCGGCCAGGCGCCGCAGGGCCAGCACGGCCTCACGGTCCTGATCCACATTGGTCTGCTGGGCGTAGCTCAGTGAGACGCTGCGTATCCCGTGCTGACGGAAGAACATCCCCTCCAGGACGCTCATCGCGACCAGCACGCTCGGCGGGCAGAGTTGTCCCATCAGGCAGCCGCCGAACGTCTCCAGGTGCGGCTCGACCCCGGTGTCCCGCACCCCCGCCAGCAGTTCGCAGCACCGGGCCCAGTTCGCCACCGAGTTGTGCAGCGGTTCGCGGCCGTAGGGCAGGCAGTAGGAGACGGGTCCGCCCTCGGTGGCGTGCAGGCCGGCTTCGATCAGCGCCGCCACGATGCGCCGCGGGTTCGGCGAGCCGTGCCGGACCTGGACCGGGAAGTCCGGGCCCGCGATGCCGTCCAGCACGGTTCGGGTGGTGGCGATGTCGTGCGCGACGATCGGGTAGCCGTTCAGTTCCGCCCCGGCCGCCACCGCCGCCCGTGCGCTTTCGTTGTCGCCCAAGCGGGTGTAGCTGTCCAGCGTGATCGTTCCGACGGTGGTCGCGGCCGCCCGCTTGGTCGCCAGCAGGCCGGCACGCATCAGGGGCGGGCTGGACATGCCCATCCGTGGCTGCACGACGAGCGCACCGGCCCGCTGTGCCTGCTTGACGAACCCGCCGAAGGACGCGGTCACCGGAGCACGCTTTCGGTCAGCCGCGCGAGAAACGGCAGGACAGCGGCGGCTCCGGTCTCCTCGAAGACCTCGGTGAATCCCGCGGCCAGCAGCCATTCGCGGCGTTGCCGGTCCGACCCGCGCACGCCCAGCTTCCCGCCGATGACCACCGGGGTGGCGGCGAGTTCCGGGCACCGGCGGATGTCCGCGATCAGCCGGGTGCCGTCGAGCAGGCCGTGCCCGTTCACGGTGCTGACCACGATGAGGTCCGGCCGGTCCCGCCGGCACTCGTCAAGCAACAACCGGCCCGGCACGCACGGACCGAGGTTACGCACGCAGTGCCCGAGCTCGGTCAGAACCAGTTGCAGGTACACGAGATTCCAGGTGTGCGAGTCGGACGCCACACTGGTCACGACGACGGACATCCCTCCGGGGACCGGCACGTTTCCTCCACCTCACGAGACGAAGACCGGCAACGCGTCAAGCCCGCGCACCAAGGTGCTGTTGCGCCAGCGCAACCGTTCGGGCTCGGTGGCCAGCCTGATGTCGGGGAAGCGGGTGAGCAGCCGGGTCAGGGCGATCGACATGGACACCTTCGCCAGCGGCGCGCCGGTGCAGTAGTGGGTCCCGTACCCGAAGGCCAGCCCGCCGACCGGTCGACGGGACAGGTCCAGCCGGTCGCCGTCCGGGAATCGGGTGCTGTCGTGGTTGGCCGCGCTGACCGACAGCAGCACGATCTCCCCGGACGGGATGACGACGTCGCCGACGGCGACATCAGTAACGGTGAACCGGAAGCTCGCGGTCGCGATCCCGCTGTTGAACCGCAGCAACTCGTCCACCGCCGCCGGCATCGCCGACAGGTCCGCCCGCAGCTTCGCGAGCTCCCCGGGATGGGTGAGCAGGTCGTACACCCCGTTCCCGAGCTGGCTTCCCGGCGTGTCCGAACCCGCGGCCACCAGCAGGAAGATCATGGCCACGATCTCGTCCGGGCTGATCCGGCCCGCTTCGTCGCAGGCCCGCACCAGCGAGCCGACCAAGGTGTCGTCCGGGTTCGCGCGTTTGGCCTCGATCAGCCCGTGCGAGTACTCGGCGAGCTGGCGGGACGCCTCCGCCACCACGTCCGGCGCGTAGTCCCCACCGCCAACCAGCGGGTACGACCACTTGCGGAACGCTTCCCGCTCCCGCTGCGGCACGCCCACGACGTCCAGCATGATGGTGAACGACAACGGCTCGGCGAACATCTTGATCAGGTCCACCTCGCCCGGCCCGGCCACCGCGTCCAGCAGGTCGTCGACGATCTGCTCGATGCGCGGGCGCATAGCCTCCGCCCGACGCACTGTGAAGGCGTTGCTCACCAGGCTGCGCAGCCGGGTGTGCCGTGGCGGATCGCTGTTCAACATGTGCGCGGTCAGCTCATCGTCGAACCTGGAGCCCCCGTCGCTGACGGGGCAGGCGGCGTGCTTCGCGAACATCTCATTCGCCCGCCGCCCGTCCTTGCTCAGCCGCGGATCGTTCAGCAGCGCGCGGACGTCGTCGTACCTGGTGACCATCCACACCTTGGCGCCGTGCGGCATCACGAGCTCGTGCGCCGGTCCGTCGCGACGCAGCCGGGCGAAGAGTCCGAACGGTTCCTGCATGAAGTCGGCGGGAATCCGCTCGATGTCCGCTGTGGTAGTGACGTCCATCGTCAACACCTCGCTTGGAGGGGGTGGAGGGGGTGATCGACCGCCCGCGCGGCCAGTGCGCGCGCGACGAGCGGGGCGAACTTGAACGACATCCCGCCGCACGCCGCGTACGCCTGAACTCCGTCGCCGAGGTCGGCGAGCAGCGGTCCGGAACCTGGCGAGGCGCTGAGGTAGTAGCCGTCCGCCGCGCCGGTGACGGCGGCCGGGTCGAAGTCGGCGAGCAGGGCACCGAACCGGTCGACGAGGTGCTCCCGCCAGCGGGCCGGCGCGGTCCGGTCGGTCAGGACTGAAACTTCACGGCTGGTGACGGCCGCGCTCAGGCAGGCTGGCGCGCCGTTCACCGGTGGGATCAGCCAGGCGCCGTCGGCCGTGCCGAACCGCGGGATGACCGGCATCCCTTCCCACTGCGCGCTGTACGAGAGCACGGTCTGGCGATGCAGGGTCAGCCGCGCGCTGAGGGCGGCCGGAAGCAGGTCGCGTGACCACGGCCCGGCCGCCAGCACCACCCGGTCGCCGGTCACGACCCCTTCCACCAAACGCACACCGCCTGCCGTCGCGGCCACCACCCGGCTCCGTGGGTACATGTCGACGCCAGGCCGGCCGCGCAGCCACTCGGCCAGCGCCGTCATGGTCTGGTCGGCCGCGACGACAGTGGCAGTCGGGTCGAACACGCCCGCCAGTCCGGCCGGGAACCGGATCGTCGGGTACCGCTCGGCCAGAACTTCGGGTCGTAGGAGGTCGGCGGTCACCCCGACCGAGGCGAGCAGTGCAACACTTTCCTGTGCGTGTTGCACCGGCAGCGTGGTGAGCGCCCCGACATGGTGGTGCACCTGCATGCCGAGCCGCCGCTCGACCTCCAGCCAGGCTCGGTGGGCACGGACCGCCGTCCGGGTCAGCTCGGCGTCGCCGGGATGCAGGGCGCGGATCGACCGCAGCCGGTCGTGCGACATGGCTGACGGAGACGGGATGTCATCGGCGTCGACGAGGCTGACCTCGGCCCCGGCCAGCACGCACTCCATCGCCGTGAGCAGGCCGATGACCCCGCTGCCGACCACAACGACACGCATGCTCACGTCACCTGACCTCAGGCGGCGCGAACGGGGTGATCTCGGTCAGGTCGAACCCACCCGCGGCCAGCGGTGCGGTGGTCAGCCCAGCGGCCTCGGCGAGGTCGATCAGGATCGGCGACGCGGCCGCGAGCAACGCCCGCACCTCGAAGAACAGATCGCCCCACGCTTCCGGCGCCGCCTCGACGCGCTGCCCGGCGAGGGCGTCGGCCCGGCCCGCCAACCGTCCGATATGGACCAGAACGGTCTCCGCGGACCGGCTGAGGCTGTAGCCAGGCATCTCGTAGGTGGTGTCGAACCGGGCGAGCATGGCGGTGACCCGACCGCGGGCCGTCGCCGAGACCGGCAGCGGCGCCTGCGCGTCACGCGCGTTGGCGACCGCCTTGCCGAGCGTGGCCGCCAACCGGTTCCAGGGGCCAGCCAGCCTTTCCTCGGCGATCTTGTCCAGTCCCACCCGGCTGAACGTCGTCCGCCCGTGCTCGGGAGCGGTGAGCGCCAGGTACAGCCGGGCGACATCGCGCGGGACCTCACGCAGCAGGTCCTGCACCGACACCACGTGCCCCTTGCTGGTCGAGAACTTCGCGCTCTCCAGCTCGTAGAACTCGTTGTTGATGATCCACTCCGGCAGCACGTACTTCTCGCCGTGGGCCATCAGCAGTGCGATGTGCGGCAGGCAGAAGAAGAACGCGTTGTCGAACCCGAGGAAGTGCACCACGCGCAGGTCTTCCTCGCGTTGCCACAGCTGGCCGGGCTCGGTCCGCGTGCCCAGCTGTGCCGCTGCGTAGGACGTGGTGTACATGCCGGCCGGCATCAGTTCGAGCCACGCGTTGAGCACCTGCCCCGGCGTCTCCGGGAAAGGAGCGGCCATCCCCCAACCGAGCGGGTACGTGATCGGGATGTCCGGCAACGGGCGGGCCAGCACCTCGCGGATCATCTGGCCCAGGTGCGGCCGCCAGGACGGGATCCGCGCCTCGTGGAAGGCGGTGAGCCGCTCGCGGTACTCCTCCAGCGGGAACACCAGGATCTCGGCTTCCCGCACGGTGGGCTTCTCGGTCTGGTCTATTGTGGAGTGTGCGTCGACCAGCTCGTCGTAGTTGTTCGGATGGCAGCAGGTCTCACAGAGGCCACCGCGGCTGGTGGCCAGGCACACCGGGCACTCCCCCTCGATCAGGCCCTCGACGACGAACTCGCCGGTACGCTCCAGGAAGGGCAGTCGGACCTTCTTCAGCCGGAAGACACCGGCCGCGTGCAGCTCGCTGAAGAACTTCAGCACGGTCGCCTGATACGTGTCGTCGAACGGGCCGAAGCCGTCCACCGAGATGCCGATCGCGGCCAGCGCGTCCCGGATCAGGCCGGTGGACCTGACGCACAGTTCCTCCGGTGTGATGCCCTCCCGGGCCGCGGTGGCCTGCACGTAGGTCTGGCTGTCGTCGGTGCCGGTCGTGAAGATCACGTCCCGGCCCCGGGCCCGTTGGTAGCGGGCGTAGATGTCGCCGGCCAGGTACGGACCGGCGATGTGGCCGAGATGCATGCCCCCGTTGGGCGTCGGGTTCGGGCCGAGGATCAGGACCCGGCGCTCGTCCTGCGACGGGTTCATGCCTGTGCTCCCGCGTTGTCGCGGGTGAGGAACCCCTGGGCCAACTCCGCGTCCCACCACACGCTGTAGAACTCGAAGTCCTCGTCGCCGGCGTTGTGCACACAGTGCTCCCGGCCCGGCCGGAAGAACGCGACGTCCCCGCAGCGCAACGGAGTCCGCTCACCATCGCACTCGATCATCGCGGCCCCCCGGATGGCGATGAAGATCTCGTGCTCGTGGTGGGAGTGCAGGGTGGAGCTGGTGCCGGCCCGGACGACGGCGTACGAACCTTCGAACGGCGCGTTCAGCACGGCCCATGGCTGCAGCCGCTGGGTCTCGCATCCGTACTCGTGCTGCAACGTCTCCCGCTGCAACCGGGTGATTTCCGCTGCCATGGCTACCTTCCCGAAATCTGTTCGATGACGACCGGTCCGTCCGGCGTGTGCCGGGTGGGGATGTCCGCCTTGTGCGGGTCGCCGTACAGGACGAGATCGATGACGTCCCGGTCCGTGCTGCGGTAGAGCACCCGCAACCGGTCCAGTTCGAGTCCGCTGATCCGCTCCAGGTCTCGGACCAGGCCGTCGGTGTCCGTGCTGTCGTCGGCCAGCAGCCGGTGGATGTCGTTCGCCGCCAGCGTGGGATGCTCCCGCCGGAGGAACTCGTCGAGCCCGGCGCCCTTGCCGCCGAACGGCGCGGAGACCATGCAGACGAGTTGCTCCTCCGTCAGCCCGAACGTCTCCAGCGCGTACTCGTCGGCAGCTTGCCGCATCCGCTGCATCGCGTCCGGTCCTTCGTAACGCTTCCGGATGTGCTGGACAAGCTCGGGCGGGAAGTCCTTGCGGCGCATCAGGTCGAGCGCGAACGTGACGTACTCCGCCATGCCCTCCTCGTAACGGCGCTGGTACACCCGTTCGCATTTGAGGCCACGCAGGTGGGCCATCAGGGCTGGGTTACCGCAGTCCGACTCGGTGAAGCTGAACGCGAGATCGTCGAACTGGAAGCCCAGGAAGCCGGTCAGGAACTCCATGTGGTCGCCGGCGGCGTAGTCGGTGTCGGAGTAGATGGTGAAGAACCGCAGCCGCTCCGGCACCTCGGAGTGGACGCGCCGCTCGGCCACGTCCGAACCGTTGATGTCGGAGAAGTACGCCGAGGCGATGTTGTCCACCTGGGACAGCACCCGGCCGATTCCGTTGGTTCCCTTGACCTGGCCGGTCCGGGTGAGCTGGCGGGCCAGCCGGCCGATCCAGAGGGAGTACTGGCGTTGTTCCTGCTGTGAGTCGCCGGTGACGATGAGGTCGGCCCCCTCGCCGTACGACGCCGCGAGGGCGAACGAGTTGGCAACACTGAAGTTGCACGCGTTGCAGAACGTCGGGCGGCCGTCGCCGGCGGTGCGGTGGCCGGCCATCAGGATGTCCAGCCGGTTGCCGCGGACCACCCGCTCGCGCTGCGGCGAGTCCACATCGAACGGCGTCACCTCGTCGCCGTCGACCAGGAGCAGCTCGCAGCCCGGTTCGTCGGGCAACCGCAGCGCCCGGTACGCCCGGTCGATGTTCTCCATCACCGCGCGCGGCATCCCGGCGTGCCGGTTGGTGACCACCCGCAGCCGGAACGTACTGCCGTGCACACGGAACAAGATGAGTTGCACCGCGCGGACGAAGGCCAGCATGTACCCGCTGTCCTTGCCACCGCCGTAGGCCACCAGGACCAGGTTCCGGTCCAACTGCTCACGGTGCGGGAGGTCGGCGTGCAGCCGGGTGGCACAGCGCGTCGCGGCCGCCAGGTTGGCCGCCGGCAGGGCCGCCCGCAACTCCCGGAACGCCTGTTCGCGGATCACGTCGAGCATGACTCTCCTTCAACTGGCCGCGGTGTAGGTGGCGGGTCGACGCATCAACGCGCGGTGCTCGATGATGTCGAGGGTGATCTCCTCGGCCCGTCGAGCGAGGACGCTGAGCAGCGAGTCGGCGATGCCGTGCGTGTCTTCGTTGACGCCCTGCAGGTAGCAGGCGGCCGGCTCGTCGAGATCCAGCCGGTACTGACGGGTCACGGAAATCCGGTCCAGCCCCAGGGAACCGGCGAGCCCGCGAACCAGTTTCGGCATCCGGGAGTCGAATCCGGTGCCCAGGACAACGAGATCACAGCGCAGTCGGGTGTCGACCCCGGTCCGGCGGTCGGTGAGGTCGAGTACCACTTCGCCACCGGTCTCGCGCGCGGCGGTGACGTCGACCATCGTGATCAGCCGACGCCCGTCGCGCCCATGCAACCGGTCCAGGTAGAGGTCCGCGTAGATGCTCTCCAGCATTGGCGGGGTGACGCAGGAATAGTTCGTCCCGCGCATCTCCCGCAGGATCTGCTCACGCGCCCCTGGTTCTGCCGCGTGAAACTCGTCCACAAAGGACGGATAGTACAGCTCGTTGGTGAACTTGCTCGACTCGTCCGAGTTGAGCGCGACCGACCGGATGAGCCAGTCGATCTCGCTGTCCGGCAGGTCTTCGCGCAACGCCCGGAACATCTCGGCCGCGCTCTGCGAGCCGCCGACGAGCGCCACCCGCACCCGCCGGCCCTTGGGCAGCTGGGCGATCCGCTGCCGGTAAGCGGTGCTGTGCACGACCCGATCCGCCGGCAGGTCACGGAAAACCCCAGGGATGTGCGGATCCCGGCCGACCCCAAAGACGAGATACCTGCTGGCGATGGCCGATCCGTCAGCCAGCCTGGTCAGCCATCCCGTCACCGCCTGCTGTCGGTCCCGTTGCGGCTCAACGGATACGCATGCGTTGCCGAGCAGTGTCCGTACCCTGGTCAGACCGTTGGCCACCCAGCGCAGATACTCCGAGATCTCCAGGCGGTACGGCAAGGACGTGCCCATGGTGACGAACTCGTCGAGCCGGCCGGTGGCTCGCAGAAAATTGAGGAACGAGAACCTGCTGCACGGGTCACGCGGGGTCACCAGGTCCTTCAGGAACGACACCTGACTCTTCGCCCAGGGCAACAACATCCCTTGCTGCCATTGGATCTCTTCGGCCCGGTCGACGACGAGGGTGCTGTCCGCGAGGTCCGGCGCCAGCTCCTCGACGGCCACCGCGAGGCCCAGGCTCGACGGCCCGGCACCGATCGCGAGCAGCTCCACTTCCCGGATCACGCGATCCTCCACAGGTTCGGCTCCATGGCGGGTTCCTTCCTCGCGGCTTCAGCGCACGACCGGCGCGAGCTCGGCGGCCAGGCCCTTGCGGTCGATCTTTCCGTTGGCGGCCAACGGGATGCTGTCGCGGTGGTGGTAGCCCCGGGGACGCATGTACACCGGGAGCTCGGCGGCCAGGCGGGCGAAGTCGGTCTCGTCGACCGAGTCGCCGGTGTACGCGGCGTGCAGGTCGACCTCGCCGTCGGCCGCGGTCAGGGTGATCACGACCACCTCGGCGATCGCCGGGTGGCGGCGCAGCACCGACTCGATCCCGCCGAGCTCGACCCGGTTGCCGCGGATCTTGATCTGGTCGTCCACCCGGCCGAGGTGGACCAGTTCGCCGTTCTCCCGCCGGATCCGGTCGCCGGTGCGGTACCAGTGCTCCGGGGTCAGCGGCCCGGTCCCGTCGTACACCGTGCCGACGTGGCCGTCGAAGGTCAGGAACCGACCCGCGTTCTGACGCGGATCCAGGTAGCCGCCGAAGCGCTGCGGACCGCGCAGGCACAGTTCGCCGTCGTTGCACGGCCGGCCCTCGCCATCGAGCAGGACGTGGTCCATGTGCGGGTAGATGTCGCCGATCGGCATGGACCGGTTGGACGTGACGGGCCAGTCGGCGGGTACTTCGTAGCCGGTGCAGATACAGGTCGTCTCGGTCGGCCCGTAGCAGTTGTTGATCCGCCCGTTCGGCGCGGCCGCCTGCCAGGCTGCGACCTGTTCAACCGTGAGCGCTTCGCCGCCGAACAACGCCCGGCGCAGCCCCGGCATGCTCCCTGGAGGCAGCGCACGCAGCCGGCGGGCGAAGGAGATGATCGACGGCACCGACAGCCAGTGCGTCAGCCGGTTCTCGTTGACGAACCGCACTGGGGTGAACACGTCCTTGGGCTGCGGGACGCACAGCGTGCCACCAGCGCCCCAGGTTTGGAACAACTCGCAGACCGACCCGTCGAAGAACAGCTCGAAGGTCTGCGACGCGCGGGTGTCGGCGGTGAAGCCGAACTGGGCGATGTTGTGCGCCAGCAAGGTCGAGATGTTCGCGTTCGTGATCGGCACGCCTTTCGGCGTCCCAGTCGAGCCGGACGTGTAGATGATGTAAGCGATGTCGCCAGCGCCTGTCGCGGGCAACGGCCCGGTTTCGCCGTGCAGCGCCGCCCGCCAACGGTCGCCGGTCAGGTCGACGATCGGGATTCCCGACCGCAGTGGGTACGCCGGCAACTGCTTGGCCGACGTGTCGTCGACAATCGCCGCGTCCAGACCGGCATCGCTGGTGGTCATCAGGTTCCGGGCGACCGGCGCGCCCGGGTCGAGCGGCACCACGGCCGCGCCGAGCCGCAGGATCGCCAGGTAGCTCACGTAACTGGCCAGACTTCGCGAAGTCAGCAGGCCGACTCGTCGCGGGAGCCGGCCGGAGTCAGCGACGACGCGCACAGCCATCCGATCGACCGCGGCACGCAGCTCGGCATAGCTCAGAGTGAACCCGCTGACCTCGATGGCCGTCGCTGCCGCGTGGCGACCGACCGAGTCGCCGAACCAGTCGTAGAGCCGGCGGGCCGTCACCGCTGCCGTCCATTATGGATGGTCAAGAGCGGCCATCTGTTCAGGCGAAACATTTTCGGGTTCACTGGGGTCTCCCCCCGAGTCGAATCGGCGTCCACGGACACCTTCACCAACCCGGGTGTTCCCCCGGTGTACTCGAGTTGTATCGACGCTGTTGCGCCTGATCAGACGAAGCCCTGGGTCAACGAATGGTCAACGGCACGGTCACGATGTCCACCAACGCGGCGTCAACCGGCCCGTCGGGACGCAATTGATCTGTATGTTCTCGCAACAGATACGCGTGGAACGTCATTTCACCTGCGGCGTCGAAGGTCCGTTGCCGTCCATACAGGCACCACGGGTTGAGCACAACAGTGTTGTCGGACAACGGCGGCTCAAGCGAGATCGGCAACGGCAGGCCGGTCGGGTGCGCGGCCACCGGGTTCGGCCCGATCAGCAGGCTACGGTCCAGCATCACGGTGTCATAGGTGTCATTGAGCAGGACCAGCCGTACGACGACCTTGTCACCGTCGTCGGTGGGAACCTGTTCCAGCGTCAGCTTCACGCGCTCACCCACCTACACGTCGACGAAGTGGTCGTAGTTGACGCCGGCGACGGTCTTCGGCCCGAGGTCGTGGTACCAGCCGGCGGAGGCGGCGTCGGCGGTGTCCACGGTCCCGCCCGGCAGGTTGTCGGTGTTGTCCTGGTTGCGGAACGCGGTCAGGCTGTCGTTCCACTTCAACTCGGTCTCCAACGCCGTCTTGGCCGCGGCCTCGTCCGCGCCCGCGCTCAACGCCTTGGCCTCGCCCGTGCGCGCCTTGACCCTGTCCTCCAGCGGCTTGACGTGGGCGTCGTGCGCGGTCTTGCTGTGCGCGATGTGGTTCTGCTCGTGCGTGTCGATCCGGGCCGCGGCCGCGGCGGTGATGAAATACGTC
Source organism: Actinocrispum wychmicini (assembly GCF_004345645.1). Taxonomy (GTDB): domain Bacteria; phylum Actinomycetota; class Actinomycetes; order Mycobacteriales; family Pseudonocardiaceae; genus Kibdelosporangium; species Kibdelosporangium wychmicini. The sequence goes on from NZ_SLWS01000009.1 coordinate 80,244, forward strand.
GCGTTGGCGCCGACCGGCACCCCGAAGTACTTCCGGCTGACCGTCACAGTCCCCGTCCCGGCGCGCACCCACGCACGCGCTGTCCCGGCGTCGCCCGCGGGCCGCGTCTCGATCACCGGAGCGACCGCGGTGAAACTGCCGATGTTGGGAGTCGTACCGCCGTTACCGCCGGCCCAGTTGACCACCCCGGTGCCTGCCTTCCCGGCGTTGACGAAGACGGTCGCGGCCACTTCGGACTGCCACTCACCATCGATGAGGCCTTCGTCGTTCAACGGCATCGGCGACGGGTCCGGCCCGGCCGGCGCGATGGAGATCGGCGTGGGGACGAACAGGTCGGTCCCCGCACTCCCCTGATCCTCCACCGCACGAGCGACACCGCCAGGAAGAACCGCGGTCGCCACGTTCCGTCCCGCCGATGACAGCAACCTGGACACCGCCTGATTGCCGGCGCTGTTCTGCAGAAGCTCGATGGACGCGCCTTGCTCCCGCACCCGCGCGCCAGGCGCTGCCTCCGCCTGCTGGTCAGAGGTGCTGTGCACGTGTCTCACATGGACCACCGCCCTCGACCAACGGTTCAACCCGCTGAACCCGACTGTAAGCCGGTCGCCCCCATCCGGCGCGACGACGTCACCCAAATCTGTCCGAAAGGCGCCGCGGTCTGCCCGAACGCGCAGCCCGCCGTCATTTTAAACTTGGCCCGTTTCTCCCTGGGAAGATGGCGGTAAAGTTTAAAACGTGCAGAAGCTACGTCCGGTCGATCTCGCCCGCGAGCACGGCATCACGCCCCAGGCGGTCCGCAACTACGAACAACAAGGACTCATCCCGCCCGCACAGCGCACCGCGACCGGCTATCGCGTCTACACCGAGGTGCACGCCGCTGCCCTGCGCGCCCATCTGGCCATTGTCCCCGCACACGGCTACGCCGTCGCCCGGGAGATCATGCGCGGGCTCAACACAGGCCATTTGGACGTCGCGTTGACAGCGATCGACCGCAGCCACGCCCAACTCCTTCGCGACCGCGAGACATTGGAAGCGGTCAGCGAAGCCGTCACGCATCTGACCGCGGCGCCGGACACCCCTGCCCAAGGGCGCCGCGTCACCTTCAGCATCGGGAGGCTGGCGGACCGCCTCGGCGTGACCGCCGCGACCCTGCGCAACTGGGAGGACGCCGGAATTGTGGTCCCCCAACGGATGGCGTCCGGACACCGCACCTACGGCGCCGACGACGTCCGCGACGCCGAGCTCGCGCACCTCCTGCGCCGCGGCGGCTACCGGCTTGAGCAGATCTCGACTGTGGTCCAACAGATCCGTACGGCCGGCGGGACGTTGGCGCTGTCGGCGGCGTTGACGGACTGGCAGCAACGGCTGACCGCGCGTGGCGTCGCGATGCTCAACGCCGCCAACCAACTCGCTGGTTACGTAGCGGTCCTCGACATCGCCCACGATCGACAGTCCGCGACCAGCTGATGCGCGTTCATCTACTCCTGCCCGACTTCGCGGCCGGCGTCGAAACTCCGGAGCGCGGCGCCCACGGTCGCGGCGACGGTGATTTCGAAGATCGCGTCCTCGGCGTGTCCGGCGGACTTGAGTTGGTCGATGTCGGCGTCGGTCACGCGGTAGCTGTGGTCGCGCACGGTCGCTGCGTACCTTTGCCAGGGCTCTGGGGCTGAGTCGCCGGTCGCGACGGCCTGGCGTAGTGCGGTATCGGTGGTCGCTGGGGCGTTGAACACCGCGTGCCGCAGGTTGTCCACGAGACCACCGTGATCGGCGCGGTCGCCGTCGGCGATCAGGAACGCGGGGAAGCGGTAGCCGAATCGGTGCAGCGAGCGGGTTCCCGTTTCCAGTTGACCGTCGCGCAGTTCGAAGCCGAACGCGTTGGCCAGTCGGTTGACAACGTTCCACACCAGGTTGACGTGCAACGCCTCCAGGACTGCCCGCCGGGGTAGATCCACGGCCCGCGCTTGGTCGGGCGTGCTGCTGACAGTGTCGAGGAACTCGCGGATGGCCCGTAGTTCCGGCCGGGCCGAAGACGGGTCGTCCGGGTCGACTTCGCCGTGGGCGGCCAGTCTGGTGAGCTCGGTGTGCGTGACGTGGCAGAACGAGCACTGGTGCAACTGCGCGGTGCACATGGCCAGGTACTCGCGTTCGCCCGCGGTCCAGAACGACGGGCCGCGCATGGCGTGGGCGGTGAGATCGAGCAACGGGCGCGCGAAGAAACCTGGACGGTACAGCAGCATCTTGACGATGTCCGGGCTGTCCACGCCGGCCATGCGGGACGTGGCGCCGAGAAAGAGCCTGGCACGCAGGCGGTGACCATGGTCAAGGACGGAAAGTCGCATGTGAACTCCGAGGTCGGGCCGAGGAGCAGCGGGTCGCAGTCGAGAAGATGACGAACGGGCCGGCCGGATCTCGACACCCACACGGATTTCCTATCTGACCAGACCGGCCGGAGTTCCGCTGACAGGTCAGCTCTCAGTGTATTGTTCACGCTGTGCTGACATGTGAGGCGCGGGAGTCCGCGCTGGCCCGCCTCGGCCGGGCGCTGGCCGACCCGACGCGGTGTCGGATCCTGGTCGCCCTGCTCGACGGGGTGAGCTACCCCGGCCGGCTGGCCACCCAACTCGGGTTGAGTCGGTCGAACGTGTCCAACCACCTGTCCTGCCTGCGGGGTTGCGGCCTGGTCGTCGCCACCTACGAAGGCCGCCAGGTCCGCTACGCCCTCGCGGACGCGCACTTGGCGCGCGCGTTGAGTGAACTGGTCCAGGTCGTACTCGCGGTCGACACCGAGGAGCCGTGCATCGAACCCGTCACCGCGGGGTCTCGTTGACGACGTCTGATGGTTGCTGCGCGCCCAAGGCCACGGTCGATCCGCAGCGTCGCGCGGCGTTGTCGCGGCGGGTGCGGCTGCTGGTCGCCGCGACGATCACCTACAACGTCATCGAGGCGATCGTCGCGATCACGGCCGGCACCGTGGCCTCGTCGACCGCGCTGATCGGGTTCGGGCTGGACTCGGTCATCGAGGTGGCGAGTGCCACGGCGGTGGCCTGGCAGTTCTCCGGCAAGGACCCGGAAGCTCGCGAGCGCGTGGCGTTGAAGGTGATCGCGGTGTCGTTCTTCGCCCTCGCGCTCTACGTCACCGTCGAATCGGTGCGCTCGCTGCTGGGCACGGAATCGGCTGAGCACTCCACGGTCGGGATCGTGCTGGCCGCGGTGTCCCTCCTGGTGATGCCGTTCCTGTCCTACGCCCAGCGGCGCGCCGGTCGCGAACTGGGCTCGGCCAGCGCGGTCGCGGACTCCAAGCAGACCCTGCTCTGCACCTACCTGTCCGGCGTCCTGCTGGTCGGCCTGCTGCTCAACAGCTTGTTCGGCTGGTCCTGGGCCGACCCGATCGTCGCCCTGGTCATCGCCGTCGTCGCGGTCAAAGAAGGCCGCGAAGCCTGGCGCGGCGAGCACTGCTGCTGACTCGGCCGGCCGTGGTTGACACAGCACATTGACTCACTCACTATTGACTCAATGAATACTGAGTGGTCTTCGTCAGTGCGGGAGCGGGCCCGACTGCACGCGGCCTTGGGTGAGCCCGCCCGGCTGGCGATAGTGGATCGCCTGATGCTCGGCGACGTCTCCCCCAGCGAGATCGGACGCGACCTGGGCGTGCCCAGCAACCTGCTGGCGCACCACCTCAAGCTGCTCGAACAAGTCGGCATGATCGAGCGCTCCCGCTCGGAGGGCGATCACCGGCGCACATACCTGTGCCTACGACCACAATCCCTGACGGGTCTTGTACCGACGAATCCGCGGTCGGCCCTGCGCGTGGTGTTTGTGTGCACGCACAACTCGGCGCGGTCCCAACTGGCTGCGGCGTTGTGGGCACGCCAGAGCCCGGTGCCCACCGCGTCGGCGGGAACTCAACCGGCTGCCCGTGTGCATCCACGCGCTGTAGCGGTGGCGCGGAGTCGTGGCCTGTCGCTGACTCGTACTTGCAGAGTCGACGAGGTCCTCCACGACGGGGACCTGGTGGTCGCGGTGTGCGACAACGCGCACGAAGAACTCGGGACGAAGGCCAGTGACCGGTTGCACTGGTCGATCCCGGACCCGGCCCGAGTGGACACGGACGACGCGTTCGACCAGGCATTCAGCGACATCGCCGACCGGATCGACCGGCTGGTCCCCGCCGTCCACCCTCCTGGCGAGAGCCATGCCTGACCGCCCGGACCCGACGACCAGGTTTCCGCACGGCAGGCCGACGGTGTTGTTCCTGTGCGTGCACAACGCCGGACGCAGCCAGATGGCGATGGGGTTCGTCCAGCACCTGGCCGGCGACCGAGCGGTGGCCTGGTCCGGCGGATCTGAGCCCGCTGACGAGATCAACCCGGCCGCGGTCGCCGCGATGGCCGAACGCGGTATCGACATCACCGGCGAGTTCCCCAAGCCGTGGACCGACGAGATCGTCCGCGCGGCCGACGTGGTGATCACGATGGGTTGCGGCGACGCCTGCCCGGTGTTCCCCGGCAAGCGTTACCTCGACTGGGAACTGGACGACCCGGCCGGCAAGAGCGTCGACGACGTCCGTCCGGTGCGGGATGAGATCGAACGTCGGGTCCGGGCGCTGCTCGACGAACTGGGCGTCCCGGTCCTGACGTGAGGAGCCGTTGATGGAGCAGCCGTTGCCACGCAAGCTGGTGGCCGAGTATCTCGGCAGCCTGCTGCTGGCCGCGCTGGTGATCGGGTCGGGCATCGCCGCGCAACGGCTCTCGCCCGGTGACACGGGCGTGCAGTTGCTGGAAAACGCGGCGGCCACCGCGGTGGGGTTGTTCGCGATCATCTTGATATTCGGCCCGGTCAGTGGCGCGCATTTCAACCCGGTTGTGTCCTTTGTGGATGCCGCGTTCGGTGGTCTGCCGTGGCGGCACGCGTTCGCGTACATACCGGTACAGGTCGCCGGGTGTGTCAGTGGTGCGGTGCTGGCGAACCTGATGTTCGCCACCGCCACGGTCAGTATCAGCACCACACAGCGGGCCACGGCGGCGCACGGGCTGTCCGAGGTGGTCGCGACGGCGGGGTTGATCCTGGTGATCTTCGCACTGGTCCGCTCCGGGCGGGCGGATCGGGCGCCGGCCGCGGTGGGCGCCTACATCGGTGCGGCCTACTGGTTCACCAGCTCGACCAGCTTCGCCAATCCGGCGATCACCGTCGGGCGCATGTTCAGCGACACGTTCGCCGGTATCGCCCCGTCCTCAGCGCCGTTGTTCCTCGTGGCCCAGGTGGTCGGTGGCGGGCTGGCGGTGTTGCTCGTCCGCGTGCTCTACCCCCATAGTGCGCCGCGCCCCATCGGTCGGTGACCGCGGTGGCCTGGAGCAGCGTGAACACGCCAGCGGTGTCCGCGACATCCGCATCAGGGCGCGGACAACGACACGTCCTGCACGCCACAGCATCCACCGGAGGACGCAGGCGAGGCGTCGAACAGGCCGGTGCCACCGCATACCCCGGTCTCGGGCAGCACCAACTCCACCCGCTCGGCGGCCTCCCGGTCGCCGGCCAACGCGGCGGCGATCGACCGGACCTGCTCGTACCCGGTCAACGCCAGGAACGTCGGTGCCCGCCCGTAGCTCTTCATCCCGGCCAGGAACACGTTCGGCTCCGGATGCGCCAACTCGCGGACCCCATGCGGAGGGACCGTGCCGCACGAGTGGACATTCGGGTCGATCAACGGCGCCAGCCCCACCGGCGCCTGCAACGTCGCGTCCAGCGCCAGCCGGATCTCCGACAGCCACGTGAGGTCCGGCCGGAACCCGGTCAGCACCACCACCTCGTCCACCGCCTCAACCCGTTCGCCGTCGGACGACACCAACGTCAACCGCTCGTCGCGTTCCACGGCGAACGTGCGGAATCCGGGCACCACCGCGATGTGTCCAGCCTCGACCGCGGCTTTCGCCCGCGATCCCAGCGCACCACGCGCCGGAAGCTGATCGGCGTCGCCACCACCGAACACCGCCGCGCCACGACGCAGCAGCCACGTGACACGCGTCGACGGATGCCGCTCCACCAACCCGGCGAACGCGACCAGCGCGGTCAACGCCGAATGACCGGCACCCGCGACCACCACATGCTTTCCCACGTACCGATCGGCCGCGTTCGGGATGCGATAGGTGATCCGATCCCCCGCGGCCTGTTCGCCGATCGCGGGCAGACCGTCGCCGCCCAACGGGTTCGGCGAGCCCCACGTCCCGGACGCGTCGATCACCGCCCGCGCGGTGACCCGCTCCTCGCCGGCCGCGGTGCGAACGTGCACGGTCAGCGGCTCGGCGTCCCGACCGGCGTCCACGACCCGGTCCCGGCCTCGGCGGGCCACCCCGACCACCTCCGCGCCGAACCGCACCCGATCCCCCAACGCCTCGGCGAGCGGACGCAAGTACAGCCGCGCCCACTCGTCGCCAGTCGGGTAGTCCTCTCCGTTCGGAGGCCGCCAGCCAAGTGGTTCCAACAGCCTGCGCGCGGCCGGAGCAACCAGTTTGGACCACGGGGAGAACAACCGGACGTGGTGCCAGCGAGTCACGGCCGCGCCTGCGTGCTCGCCGCGTTCCAGCACCACCACCGGCAACCCGCGCTCCGCGACTTCCGCCGCCGCGGCCAGACCGACCGGCCCGGCACCCACCACGACCACTGGCGACTCGGACATTTCGCACCTCGATTCCATCGATACAGATCGATCAATGGAGCCAAGAGTATCGACCGCGCTCGATGAAGGCAACCATCGATTCCGATCGATACACTGGCGGTATGCCGATCGCGCTGCCCCGAGCCCAGGTCCTGCCAACCAGCGAGGCCACCACCTACGCCGAATGGTTCGCCTGCCTGGCCGAACCCGTCCGCGTCCGGCTCCTGCACGCGGTCGCCACCAGCCCCAAGGGCATCACCGTCGGCGCGCTCACCGAGATCCTCGGCACCAGCCAGTCCACCACCTCACACCACATCCGCAAGCTGGCCGACGTCGGCTTCGTGCGGCTGCGCAAGGAGGGCACCGCCACCATCGTCACGGTCAACGAAGCCTGTTGCTCCGGCCTGCCGCACGCCGCCGACGCCGTCATGGGACTGCTCGCACCGCGCCCCTGCTGCCCGGACAACCTGCCCGCCGACGTCACCGTCCGCGCCCTCGAACCCCACGACTGGCCCGCGGTCCGCCGGATCTACGGCGAAGGCATCGCCACCGGGCTCGCCACCTTCGAAACCACCGTGCCCAGTCGGGCCAGCCTGGACGCCAGGTGGCTCCCCGGGCACCGCTGGGTCGCCGAGATCGGCGGCGAGGTGGTCGGCTGGACCGCCGCCAGCCCGGTGTCCACACGCGACTGCTACGACGGGGTCGCCGAGACCTCCGTCTACGTCGCCGACGGCCACCGCGGCCGAGGAGTCGGCAAAGCCCTGCTGCACAAGCAGGTCACCGCCGCCGACACCGCCGGGCTCTGGACCCTGCAGACGGCCATCTTCACCGAGAACCGGGCCAGCGTCGCCCTGCACCACGCGGCCGGCTACCGCACCGTCGGCATCCGCGAACGCATCGCCCAACTCAACGGCACCTGGCACGACACCATCCTGATCGAGCGCCGCACACCGGTGAACTAGCGGGCAACGCTCAATTGGTATGGACCACGTAGCCAACCTTGAAGTGTGACCGGTCGACGCCATGTCCGGTACCTCCCGAAAGCTCTAATCTTCGCTACCCAAGTAATGCCACGCTTCGCACGATCGGCCACACCCCGGACGCGGAACCACACGCGTCCCGGCGCAGGGGTGGTCCGGCTTTCCCTGCCTTACAAGGAGCATCGGATGAAGCACAAGATCCTGGGTGCGGCGGTCGCGGTCGCGGCCCTCGCCTGGGTGACCGCGTCCGCGGGGCCCGTGCTGGCAACCCAAGGCCAGCAACCCAGCGGCTCGACGGCCGTGGTGACGCTCGCACCCCCGAACATCGACCCGGCCGCGATCCAGAGCCACCTGACCCAGCTCAACACCATCGCCAACAGCAACGGCGGCACCCGCCGCGCCGGCAGCGCCGGCTTCACCCAGTCGGTCGCGTACATCAAGGGCAAGCTCCAGGCGGCCGGCTACCAGGTCGCCGAGCAGCGGTGCACGACCTGCACCTTCGTGTCGAACAACCTGATCGCGGACTGGCCCGGCGGCGACGTCAACCAGACCATCATGTTCGGCGCGCACCTGGACAGCGTGTCGGCCGGTCCCGGCATCAACGACAACGGCTCGGGCTCCGCGACCCTGCTGGAGAACGCCCTGCAGCTCGCCGCGAACCACCCGACGATGACCAAGCACGTCCGGTTCGGCTGGTGGACCGACGAGGAACAGGGCCTCAACGGCTCCGAGTTCTACGTCGGCCAACTGTCCGGCGCCCAGCGGACGGCGATCAAGGCGTACTACAACTTCGACATGGTGGCCTCCCCCAACGGCGGCTACTTCATCAACAACATCAACTCCACGCAGTCGGCGCCGCTGCGTGACTACTGGCAGTCGCTGAACCTTCAGCCTGAGGAGGACGTCGAGGGTGTGGGCCGCTCCGACGACGCCTCCTTCTCGGCGGCGGGCATCCCGTCCTCCGGGTACGCCACGGGTGCGTCGGCCATCAAGTCCAGCGCCCAGCAGCGCAAGTGGGGCGGCACGGCCAATGCCTCCTACGACTCGTGCTACCACAGAAGTTGCGACACGACGAGCAACATCAACGTCACCGCGTTGGACCGCTCGGCGGACGGCGTCGCGATCACCATCTGGAAACTCGCGGTCAGCGACACCCCGCAGAACGACTTCTCGGTGTCGCTGAACCCGACGTCCGGCACGGTCAAGGCCGGCACCACCGGCACGTTCACCGTGAACACGGCGACCACGTCCGGTTCCCGACAGAACATCACGCTGTCCGCGTCGGGCCTGCCCAACGGCGTCAACGTCACGTTCAATCCGCCGACCATCCCGACCGACAGTTCGTCCACGGCGACGGTCACGGTCAGCCCGTCGGCGCCGGCCGGCACGTCAGTGTTCACGGTGACGGGCACGGGCTCCGTCGTGCACTCGGCGAACTTCGCCCTGACCGTCACCACCGACACGCCCGGCCCCGACTTCTCGCTGTCGCTGAACCCGTCCTCGGGTTCGGTCCAGGCCGGCAATTCGGGCACCTTCACGGTGAACACGGCGACCACGTCCGGCTCGCCGCAGAACGTCGCACTGTCGGCGTCCGGCGCACCCAACGGTGTCAGCGTCTCGTTCAACCCGGCGACCGTGCAGTCTGGTTCGTCGGCCACGGCGACGGTCGCGGTCGGCGCGACGGTGGCGGCGGGCACCTACACGCTCACCGTCACGGGCACCGGCTCGGTGACCCGGTCGGCGACGTACACGTTGACCGTGACCGGCGGTAACACCGGCTGCAACGGCACTGCGGAGTGGATCGCCACGACGGCCTACGTGCCGAACGACGTGGTCTCGCACAACGGTCACAAGTGGAAGTCCACCTGGTACTCGACCGGTGCGGAGCCGGGCGCGCCGAGTTCGTGGGCGGTCTGGCAGGACCAGGGCGTCTGCTGATCCGATGTGCCAGGGCGGCTGCCGGTGAACCCGACCGGCAGCCGCCCGCGTTTTCCCACCGAGCGGGCGGCGAAGCGGTCGGGCAGGCTGCCGGGTATGACGGACCGACAACCGACCCCGATGCGGCTGGATCACCTGGCGGACGTGCTGGACCTGGGCAGGCGCGTGTTCGACGTGTCCGCCATGCCCTACACGTCCTGGTCGCTGTCCAGCGTGGCCCTGCATCTGGACGCGCAGCCCGGCGCGTGCTGGGTCGTCGAGCACGACGGCCGGGTGGTCGCGTTCGTCCTGGGTTCGCTGTCCTATGACGAGCGGGAGGACTGGGGCTACGTCGAGTGGATCGCCGTACACCCCGATCACCAGGGCCAGGGCCTGGCGAAGGTCCTGCTGGAACGGTCGTGCGGGGACCTGTTCGCCGCGGGCGCCACCAGGATCGTGACCGACGTGGAGCAGAGCAACTCCGCCTCGGCAGGGCTCATGCGGCGCAACGGGTTCACCGACAGCGTGACAGTGACCCTGTTCATCCGGCACGCACCAGACCCGCATACCGGCCGGGCCGTGCGCACCGCGACAGCGACCAGCGACCCGGCGAAGACCAGGTTGCACCGAGCGGGCCGCACCCGGGTGCAACCGTGACGAATTCCTCGGTCACGGACCGCACCGATCACAGAAGCCGTTGCCCGGCTGGGTGACAGGACACCCGACCGTGCGGTGAATTTTGCACGAATTAGGTCGTGTCAGGGTGACGCTGAACACGCTACGTCCCCGTTCCCCACCGAGGAGGTTGTGCGTGTTCACCAAATCCTGGCAGGCTGCCGGCGTCACGCTGGCGGCCGGCGTGCTCGTGCTCGGTGCCACACCGGCACTGGCGACAACGACCATGAACACCGTTCCGGTCACCGTGACAACGCAGACGCAGTACCGGCTCGGCGAGCCGATCGGCGTCACCTTCGAGTTGCACAACCCGACTGGGCAGGACCACTCCCTGCTGGTCTGGGACACTCCGATGGAGCGCTGGAACGGTGAGGTCGGACGCTACGTGAAGGTCGCGCAGGGCAACCGCGAACTGGCCTACCAGGGCCGCGTGGTCCGGCGGGCCGCAACACCGGACGCCCGGTCGTACCGAACGGTCCACGCCGGTGAGACCGTGCGCGAGACGGTCGACCTGTCCACCGCGTTCGCGTTCACCGAGCCCGGCACCTACACCGTCACTCTCGACTCCCAGGGCCTGGACGCCGCCGCGGCGACGTTCGAGGTGCTGCCGGGCGGCCAGCCACGTCTGACGACCGGCGCCCAGGTCCGCCAGGACGACACGAAAGCGGCCCTGAAGGCGAAGTTCAAGCACATGTCCGACAGCCAGGAACGGGCGGTCCGCAAGGCGATCCCGAAGGCGGACGACTACGTCGACAGGGCCCTCGACGTGCTGCACGACGATCCCAAGTCGAACCGCTACCAGAAGTGGTTCGGCAAGTGGACCGAGAAGAGGTACGACAAGGTCACGTCCGTCTTCCGGCGGATCGACCACGACTCGGACGACATCACCTACGACGGCGACTGCCGCGAAGACGCCCTGGCCTACGTCCGCGCCGACGATCCGGACCACATCTGGCTCTGCCCGGACTACTGGGACATCCCGCTCACCGGTGTCGGCTCCCAGGCCGGCACGCTCGTGCACGAGGAGAGCCACTTCGACGTCAACGGCGGCACGAAGGACTACGCCTACGGCACAGAAGACTGCAAGGACCTGGCCAAGGACGACCCGAACAAGGCCGTCGCGAACGCCGACAGCTACGCGTTCTTCGTCGAGACGTTCGACTGATCCCGCGGACCGTGGCGGACGGACGAGCTCATCTCGTCCGTCCGCACCGCGGCCAGCGCCCGGTCGAGGTCCGCGATCAGGTCCACTTCGGACTCCAGACCGACCGCGTAGCGGACCAGCCCGGCCGGCACCCCGGCCGCGGCCAACTGCTGCTCGGTGAGTTCCTGTTCCCACATCGCGGCGGGACGGACCACAGTGGACCGGAACCCGCCGAGGCTCGACGAGCGCACCGGCAGACCGAGACCGTCGATGAACCGCTCGGCGGCCGGCGCTCCGCCCCGCAGTTCCAGACTCATCAGGCCACCGAAACCGGTCATCTGCCGTACCGCCAGGTCATGCTGCGGATGGCTGGCCAGGCCCGGGTAGTTGACCTGCCGCACCGCGGGATGCTCAGCAAGGAACCGGGCCACGGCCTGTGCGGTGGCGTTCTGCCGTTGTACCCGCATCGCCAGGGTCCGCAGGCCGCGCAACGCGAGCCACGCGTCGAACGGTCCGATCACCGAACCCGCCATGGTGTGGGTCCGCCAGATCCGGTCGATCAGTTCCCGACGGCCCAGCACGATCCCGGCCAACACGTCCGCGTGCCCGGACACGGCTTTGGTCACACTGTGCATGACCAGGTCCACGCCCAACTCGACCAGCCGGTGGTTGACCGGTGTGGCCACTGTGTTGTCCGCGAACGTCAGGATGCCGCGGTCCTGGGCGATGGCGGTGACCGCCTGGATGTCGGTCAGCCGCAGCAGCGGATTGCTCGGCGTCTCCAGCATGACCAGCTTCGTGCGCGGCCCGATGGCGCGCTCGAACGCGGCCACATCGGTCTGGTCGACCAGGGTGACCTCGATGCCGAGCCGCGGCGCCAGATCCTGCAACAGGCTCAACGTGCCGCCGTACATGCTCTGCTGGGCGACGACATGGTCACCGGCACCGACCAGAGCCAGCAGGGTGGTGGTGACCGCGCCCATACCGGACGCGGTGGCCAGACCGGCCTCCGCGCCCTCGGCGGCCGCCATCACCTGTTCCAGCCGCGCCTGCGACGGGTTGCCGAAACGGCGGTAGAACCGGTCGTGCCGGCCGCTGTTCATCGAGGTGAACTCGTCGGCCGACTCGGCCGCGAAGTTCGCCACCTGGTAGATCGGCGGCGCCAACGCCGCCTCGGCCGGATCGGCGTCCGCGTGCGCCAGGAGCGTCGCAAGGTCCATGGAGATATCCACACGTTCAGCATGGCCACCATGGGACTGGTATTCGATATCCACTTCGTGCGGGATTGGATACTAGGCGCCCCAGCGGGACGCGGCGGCGGCGGCCTCCACACCTGTGGTGTACGGCGGGGTCGAGCGTTCCCGGACCAGGCCGGCGGCGAGCGAGTAGGCCGGCGCCTTCTCCGGGCGGCGACGGGCTTGCGCGACGATCTCGTCGCTCAGGGCGGTCGCCATCGCCAGCCGTGGGTAGGCGCGGTGGATCTCCGCTCCCTCGGCGTTGGTGACGAACTCGCGGTGGTCGCCGAAGCCGAAGTCGACGCCGATCCCGAGGTGAGTGAGTTCGGTAAGCAGGGCGCGGCGGTGGGCGATGCCGCCGGAGGAATGCAGTGCGATGGCCTCCCACACCGCGTCGACGTCCGCGGCCGCCATGCCGGCCTCGGTGAGGAATTCCGCCGCGACGTCGGCGCCGTCGACCTCGAAGCGTTGATGGCGGTCCCCTCGCTCGGTCAACCCGACGTCGTGCAGCACACAGGCGTGGAACAACAGGTCTGGCGCCAGGTCACGGCCCAGGTCGACACCGCGGTGCCGGGCCAGCAGCCGCGCGAACAGCCAGCTGCGGACGCTGTGGTTGGCGATGGCGGCACTTTCCGTGCTCGTGACGAGGTCGATGGTGGCCTGGACCAATGGCGAGTCGGGAAACACCAGCACATCGCCTGACGTGCCGTTCGGGAGTTCAGTCGGGTTCACCGGGCCAAGCCTGGTGGACGCGGCCAGGACGCGACAATGGCTGGATTGACACCTTCCCTTAGGATTCCGCCACATGCGGGTTCACCGGGTCGTCGTGCTGGTCCTGACCGCCGTGCAGCCGCTGGAACTCGGTCTGCCCAGCCAGCTGTTCGACCCTCGCACGGGCCTGCCGTACCAGGTCGACCTGTGCGCGTGGCGGCCAGGCCTGGTCGCCACCACCGCCGGATTCGAGGTCAAGGTACGGCACGGCCTGGACGCGCTCGACACGGCCGACACGGTGGTCGTGCCAGGCTTCGCCCCGCACGACCGCGCCCTCCCCCGTGACGTCACCGACGCGCTGGCGCACGCGCACGATCGTGGTACCCGCATGCTGTCCATCTGCACCGGCGCGTTCGCTCTCGCCGCCGCCGGCGTGCTCGACGGCCGCCGGGCGACCACCCACTGGCGGTACGCCGACGACCTGGCCGCCGCCTACCCCGCCGTCCAGGTCGACCGGGACGTGCTCTACGTCGACGAGAAGGACGTCCTCACCTCCGCCGGGATCGCCTCCGGCATCGACCTTTGTCTGCACGTGGTCCGCCGCGACCACGGCGTCGGGGCGGCGAACCAGCTCGCGCGGATAGTCGTCGCCGCGCCCCACCGTGACGGCGGCCAAGCCCAGTACATCGAACGCCCCGTCCTGCCCGGCCGCGGCACCAGATTCGCCGACACCCTCACCTGGGCCCGCGGCAACCTGCACGAGCGGCTGACCGTCGGCCAGCTGGCCCGGCACGCCGGCATGTCCGAACGCACCCTGGCCCGCCGATTCACCGCCGAGCTCGGCACCACGCCGTTGCGCTGGCTGATCGCCGCCCGCATCGACCTGGCCTGTCAGATCCTGGAGAACACCGACTGCGGCGTGGAGGAACTCGCCCACTGTACCGGTCTGGGCACCGCCGACAATCTGCGGACCCATTTCCGTCGCCTGGTCGGAACCACCCCGGCGACCTATCGACGCACTTTCGGCAACCCCGGCTGATCAATTTCGAAATCGGCTGATTCAGTGGGTGCGACGAGTGTGGTATAGGCCCTTCGGGCTAACAACTCGTCCTTTCGGCAGGAGTTGATTGGCTTTGACAGTGGTTGCTAGACTCCGGCGTCCCGACCGTCGAGCGCGACCACATTGGCCGCCCGACCATTTCCCACCAGTCGAGTACGGGAATGTTTTCGACTTTCTTGCTCACATCACGGGGAATACGTGTGCCCTGGAGGTGGATCTTGTCCGACCCCTACCGCCTGGCCGGCGACTTCGATCCGGCCGTGCCCATCGACGCCGCCGGCACACCACCCAAGCGCTGGTACGTCGACCCCGCCGCGCACGACCACGAGGTCAGCCGGGTCTTCACCCAGAACTGGCTGCCGGTGTGCCGCGCCGCGCAAGTGGCCGAACCGGGCGACTACGTCGCCGGCACCCTGGTCGGTAACCCTTACGTCGTCGTCCGCGGCACGGACGGGCAACTGCGTGCCTTCCACAACGTGTGCAGCCACCATGCGGCCGAGGTCGCCGTCGGCGCGGGGCGGTGCGAGCAACTGCGGTGCGGCTATCACGGGTGGACCTACCGGCTCGACGGCGTGCTGAGCCGGGTCCCCGGGGCGGGGCGGCTGGCCGGGTTCGACCCCGTTCGGCTCGGCCTGAAAGCGATCCCGGTGGCGAGCTGGGGGCCGTTGGTGTTCCTTCGGCTGGCCGGCCCGTCGGGCGCGCGCGACCTGTCCGACGACACCCACCCGTTGGGCGACTACCTGGAACCGTCCTACCTCGCGGGGCTTACCTGGGTAACTCGGCGGGAGTACGTGATCAGGTGCAACTGGAAGGTCTTCGTCGAGAACTCGCTCGACGGCGGCTACCACGTCCCGTACGTCCATCCACGCCTGTCCGACGGGCTGGCCATCGCGGAGTACACCACGCACGTGCTGCCCCGGACGGCGGTGCAGATCTGCGCGACCAACGGCGACGACGTCCGACTGGGCAAAGAGGTCGCGTACGGCTGGCTGTACCCGAACCTGTTCGTCAACCGGTACGGCGCGATGGTCGACACCAACATCGTGCTGCCGCTGACGCACGACACGTGTGTGGTCGTCTTCGACTGGTTCCACGATCCACTGGTCGCCGGCGCCGACATCGACGCCGCCATCGCCGAGAGCGACGACGTGCAGCAACAGGACGTCCGGGTGTGTGAGTCCGTGCAGCGCGGGATGGGGTCCATCGGATACGACCGGGGCCGGTACTCCCCCGTGTTCGAGACGGCGGTGCACGCCTTCCACAAGGTGCTGTGGGAGGAGCTCAGATGATCCGACCAATGTGGCACATCAGCCTCGGCTACTGTGCCCTGGTCTGGGGCGCGACGTTCTACATCGTCAAGGCGGCCATCGCCGACGTCGACCCGGTCACGATGGTGGCCTACCGGTTCCTACTGGCCGCGCTTCTGTTACTGCCCGTAGTGTTGTTGCCGCGTATCAGGTCGTCGCTGTGGGACGCGCGCGCATTTCGCAGCGGCGCCATTCTGGGCGCATTCCTGGGGACGTCATATCTCACCCAGACATTAGGTCTGAAATACACGTCCGCGGCGAACTCCGGATTCATCACCGGGTTGTTCGTCATTTTCGTGCCGCTGTTTCTGATGATCTTCCTGCGCCGACCGCTGGCCGCGGCGCAGTGGGCCGCGTGTGGCGTGGCGGTGGCCGGGCTGTGGCTGCTGACCAGCGGCGGCGTCGGCGTCAACATCGGCGACGCCCTCACAGTGCTCACCGCGATGGCGTACGCGGCCCAGGTCCTCGCCGCCGACCGCTTCGCCCGCACCGACGGCGCCTCTCCCCTGGTCCTCGCGTTCCACCAGTTCTGGATCATCGGCGTGGGGTCACTCGCGCTGAGCCTGCTGCTGGGGCGGCCACTGGACGTCGGCACCAACCAGGCGCTGTGGGCGATCCTGCTGCTGACCCTGCTGCCCACGCTGTCCGCGTTCGTCATCCAGATCTTCGCGCAGCGGCACGTGTCGGCCATGACCACGACCATGATCTTCATGCTGGAACCCGTCTTCGCCGCGCTGTTCGCGTGGACCGCCGGGGGTGAACGGTTCTCGGCGTTGCCGGCGGCCGGCGGCGCCCTGATCGTTGCGGCCATGGTGTGGACGGAACGGGCGAGACCGAAAGCGAATCCACCGTCCGAAGTGGACATCGCGGCCGAGGCTCTCGCCGAGGAGCGGTGAACGGCCTACTCAGTCGCGGGGTCCATAATGGTCAGTTCGGTCATGTACTGGTCTCGTTTGGACAGCAGCGGATAGCCCGGCCTGGGCAGTTCGAAGCCGTACAGCAGATCCCGCAACAGATCGCGCTCGCCGCCGGTCACCGGGACCTGTTTGGCGCGCAGATAACCGAGGATCGCGTAGGCGAGTTCCTCCCACTCGCCGGCGAACACGAACCTGCGGTACTGCTCGACCTCGTCGGCCGGCAGGTGCGTGGCGAAGCTGTCCGCCAGCGCTTCCGCCGTCCTGCGCATGTCGCTCGTCATCATCGCCTCCGTTAGTGCTGTGACCGGGTCACAGCACTAGTTCCCGTCCGGTCCGGCAGAGTAGTCCGCGCCGTTCTGCACCGCCGTGTTGTCGTACTCGGCGTCCGCCTGCTGCTCCCGCTCGTGGGCCTCGGCCTCGCGTTCCTGGGCCTCCGCCTGTTCGCGGTCGGCTTCCTCCTGCTCCGCGTCGGCGACCTGTTCGGCCTCCTGATCGCCGGCCTGCTCGGCCTGTTGTCGTTCCTGTTCCGCCTGTTGCTCGCGCTCGTCGGCTTCGCGGCCCTGTTCCTCGGCCTGCCGGCGCTCGTCCTCGGCGGCCTGCTTCTCCTCCTCGGCGTGCCGCTCCTGCTCCGCGGCCTCCTGGTCGCGGCGCTCCTGTTCGGTGCTGGGCGGTATCCGGTTGCCGTCCTCGTCGTTGTGCTGAACCCCCTGGCCGCCCACCGGATACGAGGTCTTGATGTTGCCGTCCTGGTCGGTGACGACTTCCATCCGCACCCCGTCGCGCTCGCCCCGGCACACGTAGTACACGTTGCCGTCCGGGTCGGTGCGTTCCTCCACGCTGGTGGGGTTCCGCGCCACGTCCAGGGTGTTCTCGATGGTCCGCCGGTCGTCCCAGTTGGCCGGGAACACCGACTTGTCCGGCACCTTGGACTCGTTGCCGTGGGTGCGCAGGATGTGGTCGGCGTAGCCGCGGTCCACCTCGACCTGCGACGGGTGGTCGCTCTCCACGTTGTCCCACGCGCCGGTGGTCGGCAGCGGCAGGTCGACCAGGTGGTCGATGGGGTCCGGTCCGGCCTTCGTCGGCCCGCGCTCGATGGGCGCGTCCTGAACCGCGAGCGTGGTGTCGTCGCCGGACTGCCGGACCTGGTCGCGGGCGCGGTCGAGCAGATCGGTGGCCTGCGCCTGTAGTTGGGGTGAACCGTTCGCCTGCTGCCACATGCCGGCCGCCTCGGCGGCCTGGCCCTGGCCCCACTCGACGACGTCGGCATGCCGGGCCAGTGCCACGCCGGACGAGCGCAGCGCGTCACCGGCGCCGGTCCAGCGCGGAAGTTCGTTCTGCCGCGCGGTGGTGGCGGCCTGCGCGGCCGGCCCGTCCCACGGACCGGTGTCCAGGCTCGCCAACCCCTGCCCGGTGCTCTCCACGGCGTCGCCCATCCGCTGCCAGTGCGCCGCCGCGGCCCGTAACGCGTCCGGGTTGCCGGGGATCAGCTCCCGGGGGTCGAGTGTGTCGACGAGATCAGCCATGCTGATCGCCTCGCATGATCGCCGCGAACCGCTCGGCGCCGGCCTGTTCCGTTTCCCCGTAGCGCACGGCGGATTCGATGAAGTTCCGGCCCGTTTGCTCGCCCCTGGCCACGAAGTCCGCCATGCTGTCCCGGCAGCGCGCGGTGAACCCGGCGATCGCCTGCGCGAGCCCGGTATGCCCGACGTCCGTGGCCGCAACCGACACCGCATCCGGGTCATGCGCCCGCAACGCGTCGGACAACTCATGCGCCTGCTGTCCCGCCGCATGCAATGCCGCCAGATCCACCGTGAATCCGTACATACGCACGCTCCCCAGGTTGAAAACCTGCTCTTCTGACGCGCACCTGGCCCGATCCGCTCCCCGCCAGCGAGCGTGACCGGCGTCACATCGCAGCGGAGACGGAGCTGGCGGCGTGGGTGTGGAACTCCTGGCGTACACGGAGGATCCCGGCGCCGGCCCGGCTTGGATGCACCCGGTTGGTCAGCAGTACGTAGTAGCGAGCCCGGTCGGGTTCGATCCACAGGCTCGTGCCCGTGAAGCCGGTGTGGCCGTAGGAGACCGGGGACAGGCTTTCGCCGACCGGCGATCCAGGGCGGTCCAGACCTTGCCACGCCAGTGTTCGGCGCAGGTCGAGTCCGTCGGTGTGGCAGGTGATCATGTCCGCGAAGGTCTTCGGTTTCAACAGTTCCGCGCCGCCGCCCACGAGGACCCGGCCGAGGGCTTCGAGATCGGCGAGCGTGCCGAACAGGCCCGCGTGCCCGCAGATTCCGCCGAGCACCGCAGCGTTCTCGTCGTGCACCTGGCCGCGTACGACCCGGCCCCGCCACGGGCAGTCCTCGGTCGCGACCGCTCGGTCCGGGTCCACCGGACCGTAGACCGTGCTTGACATTCCGGCGGGACGGGTGACCAGGTCGGTGACGACGCCGTCCAGTGACGCGGCTCCGGCGGCTTCGGCGATCAGGCCGAGCGCGATGAACCCTTGCGACGAGTACTCCACCCGCGTTCCCGGCGCCGCGCGCAACGGGCCGGTGCGGATCGCGTCGAGCAACCCGGCCCGGTTCGGGTGACGGCGGAACAGCGGGGTCCCACCGGGCAGGCCGGACGTGTGGGTCAGCAGCTGCCGGACGGTGATGTCGGCCTTGTCGCCGCCCGCGTACTCCGGGAGGAGCCGTGCGATCGGGTCGTCGAGATCGAGCAGGCCGCGTTCCGACAATGCCAGCACCGCGAGCCCGACGATCGGTTTCGTCACCGACGCGAGGTCGAACAACGCGTCCTCGGCCAGCGGCGGGCCGTCCCAGGAGCGGGTACCGAGCAGTCCCCGCGCGATCGGTCCCGCCTCGGTGCCGACGGACCACGCCGCGGCGGAGTAGACCCGGTCCGCCCGGCCTCGCTCCAGCTCAGTCCACATCGGACACCAAGAGCATCGCCGGACCGCTGCTCAGCGCGCCGGACACCCGCGCCGCCGCCTCGGCCACCAGTGGTCCGAGCACGGCCACACTGTCCAGAGTCAGCGTGAACGTCAAGCCGGACACCGAGATCGCGCCAGCCACCTGGCCGAGCCGGTCCACCACCGGGGCGGCCACACACCGGACGTGCGGCTCGTTCTGCTCGTCGTCGACGACGTACCCCACCTTGTCCATTTTGGACAGTTCACGGCGGATCCTGGCCGGATCAGTGAGAGTCCGCTGAGTCCGCGCGGGGAGCGGCCCGGCGAGGACCACGTCGATCTCGGCCTCCGACAGCCGGGACAGGATCGCCCGGCCGACCGCCGTGCAGTAGAGCGGCACCTCGCCGCCCACGCGCGAGTTCATCCGGTACGACTGCTCAGGCTCGACCTTCTCGACGTAGACGGCCTGGTCTCCGTGCCGCACCGCGTAGTGCACCGTGTGCCCGGTCCGGCGGCGCAGCTCGCGCAGCACCGGCCGGGTGAACTGGGTGGCCTCACTGCTGGCGAGCACCGCGGCGGACAGGCCCAGCAGCCGCGGCCCCACGTGGTACTGGCCGCCGGTGCCGACCGCGAATCCGGCCGCCGCCATCGTCTGCAGCATCCGGTGGGCCGTGGGTTTCGGCAGGTCACACCGCTTGGCGAGGTCGGCGAGCCGATGCGGGCCACCCGGCAGCGCGAGGGCGGCGAGCAGCTCCAGCGCCTTGCCGACGGCGCCCCGCGCGTCGCTGCTGTGCCCTTGTTTCGACCCGGCCGGGTCGTTGACAGCCCGTTCCATGGCGCCTAGCTTAGCCTCACTCCATTCCATATGACGGAACGCTCTGTCATTGGATGAAACGCGGAGGGAGGCCGACGTCCGTGACCCACATGCCCCGGCGCGACGTGCTGCGGCTGGCCGGGCTCGCCCTACCCGCCCTGACCGCGGCGCTGGCCGGCTGCGCTGGAGCGTCGGCGGACGGCACCGGCAGCGTGCTGCGGGTTGCTCAGTCCACCGATCCGAAGACGTTGGATCCGCAGAAGCAGGGCGACATCACGTCGATGAACGTCCTGATCAACGTGTTCGACACGCTCACCACCCGCGGCCCGGACAACCAGCTCGCGCCCGGCCTGGCGACGTCCTGGGCCACGCCGGACCCGCTGACGTGGCGCTTCCACCTGCGGCCCGGAGTCCGCTTCCACAACGGCGAACCGTGCGACGCGCGGGCCGTCGCCTTCAGCGTCAACCGGCTGCTCAACCCGGCGACCAAGTCGCCGATCGTGGAGCTGCGGTACGTCACGAACGCCACCGTGGTCGACGAGCTGACCGTCGACCTGCACACCAGCCAGCCCGATCCGATCATCCCCGCGAAGGTGTCGCTGTTCGGCGGCGTCGTCGTGCCGCCGGGCTACCTGACGCAGGTCGGCGACGCCGAGTTCGCCCGCAGGCCGGTCGGCACCGGGCCGTTCACGTTCGTCGACTTCCAGCGCGACCACCGGCTGCGCCTGCGGGCCAACCCCGGCTACTGGCGCGGCGCCCCGGCCTACCAGGAACTGGTGTTCCTGCCGATGGCCGACCCGTCGTCGGCGCTGGCGTCCCTGCAGAGCGACGAGGTGGACATCGTCGCGAACCTGACACCGGACGCGGCACTGCAGATCAAGGGCTACCGCGGCGTCGCCATCCGCAACTACCCCGGCATCCGCACGTCGTACCTGTCGTTGGACACCACCGACGGGCCGCTCCGGGACGTCCGCGTCCGCCAGGCGCTCAACCACGCGGTGGACGTGCCGCTGCTGATCAAGGCGGTGCTCGACGGCAAGGCCCGCGAGCTGGCGACCATGATCCCGCGCGAGTCGTTCGGGTTCGACCCGGCCATCACGCCGTACACCCGCGATGTCGGGCTCGCCAAGCGGCTGCTCGCCGAGGCCGGCCACCCGGACGGGTTCGACACCACCCTCACCGCGCAGAGCGGCGACGCCAACCTGGCCGAGGCGATCTCCGGGCTGCTGGCCAAGGCGGGGGTGCGGGCCAAGGTGAACCTGCTCGACGCCGGCACGTTCACCAGCCGGCTCACCTCGACCAACCGGCAGGCGCTCGGGCCCATTTATCTCGCCGCGAGCACCGGCTGGACGTTGGACGGGCAGAGCCTCGTGCAGTCGAACGTCCGGCATGACCGGCGGCAGAGCCGGTGGACGAGTCCCGAGGCCGACCAGCTCATCGACGCCGAGGAGCTGACCATCCCGCCCGACGGACGACAACGCGCGTTCACCCGGCTCCAGCAGCTGCTCAAACAGGAAGCGCCGTTCGTGTTCCTCTACCAGATCGACAACATCTACGCCGTCAACACCCGGGCCCAGTGGCGGCCCGGCGTGGTCGGCACGCTGGCGATGGCCTCGGCGACGGTGCCGACATGACCGCCCCGACCGTCGTCCTGTCCCGGACACCCGCCGGCACCGGCGTGCTTCGAGCCGTCGTCAGCAAGGTGCTCACCGCGGTCGTGGTGTTGTTCTTCGTGGCGACCGCGGCGTTCTTCCTGGTCCGCCTGTCCGGCGACCCGGTGAAGCTGATCCTGCCGCCGGACGCGACCGCGCAGCAGGAGGCGACCCTGCGCGCGAGCCTCGGCCTGGACCGGCCATTGATCACGCAGTATCTCGACTACCTCGGTGGACTGCCGCGCCTGCACTTCGGCAATTCGCTCGTCTACGACCAGCCGGTCACCGACGTACTGCTGGCCAGGGTGCCGGCGACGGTCGAACTCGCCGTCGCGGCCATGGTGGTCGCGCTGGTGATCGCCATCCCGGCGGGCACGATCGCGGCGTTGCGCCGGGGCCGGGCCGGGGACACCGGCGTGATGACAGGCGTCCTAATCGGACAGTCCACACCGGCCTTCTGGGTCGGGATTCTGCTCATCCTCGTGTTCGCCGTCGGCCTGCAATGGCTGCCGGCGTCCGGGTACGGCGGCTTCGCGCACCTGATCCTGCCCGCCGTCACACTGGCGGTGTACTCGGTTGCCGTGATCGCTCGACTGCTGCGTTCGTCGCTGATCGACGTGCTGGGCTCGGACTACATCCGCACAGCCAGGGCGAAAGGGCTGGGCACCGGCCGGATCGTGGTCTCGCACGCGCTGCGCAACGCCGCCCTGCCGGTGGTGACGGTGATCGGCCTCGAAGTCGGCAGCCTGCTCGGCGGGGCGATCCTGACCGAGCGGGTGTTCTCCTGGCCCGGCATCGGGCGGCTGACCGTCGACGCGATCGAGAACCGTGACTTCCCGCTCGTGCAGGGTGCGGTGCTGCTTTTCGCCGCCACGTTCGTCGTGGTGAACCTGCTGGTGGACCTGTCGTACACGGTGCTCGACCCGAGAGTGCGGGTGAAGTGATGACCAAATCCGTGCTGCGCAACAAACTCGCGGTCGTGGCCATCGCGGTTCTGGCGCTGATGGTGCTGGTCGCCGTGTTCGCGCCACTGCTCGCGCCGTACAACCCGAACGCCCAGGACCTGCTGACGCGCTTGCGGCCGCCTGCGTGGGAGTCCGGTGGCGACAGCGGCCACTTGCTCGGCACCGACCAGCTCGGCCGGGACACCCTGTCCCGGTTGATCTACGGCTCCCGGATCTCGCTGCTCGTCGGCGCCAGCGCGGCGGTGCTGGCGGGTGTGGTGGGCGCGGTGATCGGGCTGGTGGCCGGGTTCCTCGGCGGCTGGTACGACCGGATCCTGATGCGGCTGGCCGACATCCAGCTGGCGTTCCCGTCCTTCCTGCTGGCCCTGGCGATCGTCGGGTTCCTCGGTTCGGGACTGTGGCTGGTGATCCTGGTGTTGGGCTTCACCGGCTGGGTGTCGTACGCCCGGGTCGTGCGGTCCGAGGTGTTGTCGTTGCGTACCAGGGAGTTCGTCACCGAGGCTCGGGCCATCGGGGTACGGGACATGACGATCATGCGCAGGCACCTGCTGCCCAACGTGATGGCGCCGCTGGCCACGATCGGCACACTGCACGTGGCCGCCGCGATCGTGGCCGAGGCGTCGCTGAGCTACCTGGGCATCGGCGTGCCGAAGCAGACCGTGACGTGGGGCGCGATGCTCAGCGACGGCCAACTCTACCTCGGCACGTCGTGGTGGATCGCGGTCTTTCCCGGGCTGGCGTTGACGATCACCGCGCTGGCCGTCAACATCACCGGCGACGTCCTGCGGGACGTCGCGGACCCGAAGGCGTACCGGTCATGAGCGCACTGCTGGAAATCGAGGACCTGCGCGTCGAGTTCCGGTTGAACACCGGGACGGTCACCGCTGTGGACGGCGTGAGCCTGCACGTCGAGGCGGGCGAAACCCTTGCCGTGGTGGGTGAATCAGGCAGCGGGAAGACCGCGACCGCGTTGTCCGTGCTGCGGCTCAACCCGGTCCCGCCGTGCGTGTATCCCGGCGGACGGATCCTGCTCGACGGACGGGACCTGCTGCGAATGTCCGAAAAGGACCTTAGGCGGGTGCGCGGCGACGACATCGCGATGATCTTCCAGGACCCGATGACGAGCCTGAACCCGCTCAAACGCGTGGGCGCGCAGATCGCCGAGGTCGTCCGGGGCGCCTCGCGCGCGGAGGCACGGGCCGCGGTCATACCCGCCCTACGGGAGGCCGGGATCAACGATGCCGAGCGGCGGGCCGGGTACTACCCGCACCAACTCTCCGGCGGCCTGCGCCAGCGGGTGATGATCGCGATGGCGCTCGTCGGCCGGCCGCAGGTGCTCATCGCGGACGAGCCGACGACCGCGCTCGACGTGACCGTGCAGGCGCAGATCCTCAACCTGTTGGCGGAGCTTCGGCAACGGCACGGCATGGCAGTCGTGCTCATCACGCACGACCTGGGCGTCGTCGCCGAAGTGGCCGACCGGGTGGTCGTAGTGCGGCACGGCCAGGTCGTGGAGAGCGGCGACGTGCTGTCCGTGTTCGAGCAGCCGGCAAAGGACTACACCCGGGAACTCCTGCGGGCGACGCCCCGATTGGAGCGCGCATGAGCTTGGTCGAGCTACACCGACTACGCAAGGAGTACGGGTCCCTCGTCGCGGTGGACGACGTCAGCCTCGCTGTCGAGGAAGGCGAAACCCTGGCCGTGGTCGGCGAATCGGGCAGCGGCAAGACCACGCTGACCCGGCTGCTGCTGCGGTTGCTGCAGCCCACCTCGGGCCAGGTCCTGTTCGACGGACGGGACCTGTTCGCGTTGCCGCCTGCCGAGTTACGCGGGGTACGCCGGGAGATGCAGGTGGTGCTGCAGGATCCGTACTCCAGTATGAACCCTCGGATGCGCGTCACCGACATCGTGGCCGAACCCCTCGTCACCCACGATCGTGCGCTGCGCGGGCGACGCGGCCGTGTGGCGATCCGCAAGCGGGTCGGCGAACTGCTGGACGCCGTCGGGCTGCGGCCGGATGTGCAGGACCGTTACCCGCACGAGTTCTCCGGCGGACAACGGCAACGGATCTCGATCGCCCGCGCGCTGGCCCTCCACCCGCGCCTGGTCGTCCTCGACGAGCCGACGAGCGCGCTCGACGTGTCCGTGCAGGCACAGGTGCTGGATCTGCTCGCCGACCTCCAGAGCCGGCTCGGGCTGACGTATGTGTTCGTGTCGCACAACCTCGCGGTGGTGCAGCAGGTCGCCGACCGGGTCGCCGTGATGCGCTCGGGCAAGCTGCTGGAACTCGCGCCCGCGGCGGAACTGTTCGCCACACCGGCTCACGAGTACACGCGGGCGCTGCTGGACGCCGTACCCGACCCTGACCCGCGACGAGCGCGGCTTCGAAGGGCGAGCGCCTGATGTCATTGCCGGGACAGCACCAGGCCCGCTCCACCGAGCAACGCGATGTCGTCGACCGGGTTGTCGTTCACCAGTACCCGCGGTGGTTCGGCGCCCGACGGGGAATCCGCCCGCAGCCGCTCCTCGATCCGGGTCCGGAACCGTTCCCCCGCCGCCTCGCCGTGCAACACGAACAGCCCGGGGGCGAACAACTGTTGGATGTTGACCAAGCCGAGCGCGATGTTGCCGGCATAGTCGTCCAGCAGTTCGCCGTCCATGATGTCACCGTCCATTTCGGTCAGTCCGCGCCGCCGCGCCTCGGCCCGCAGCCACGCCGTGGTCGCGATCGTCTTCCAGCAGCCAAGGGCCCCGCACGTGCACACCTCGCCGCCGGCGCTGACCTTCATGTGCGCGCCGCTCCGGCCACCGGGCGGGGCAAGCACGCGTCCGTCGTGCAGGATGCCGACGCCCAGCACCTCGCCGGTCGACACCGAGGCGAACGTGCTGCGGCCCTGTCCCGGACCGAACCAACGGTCGCCCAGGACCTGCAGGCGGGCGCGATGCTCCACGTGCACTGGGGCATGGACGAGCCCGGCGAGTGTGTCGGCGAGCGGATAGCCGCGCAGCGCCGGCACTTCGTTGACTTCGACCACGACACCCACGTCCGCGTCGACGATGCCCACGGCAGCGACCCCGACCCCGACCGGACCGGCGTCGCGCCATCCTTGGGTGACCTCCGTGAGCGCCGCGTCGATCCCGGTACGGTCCTGGGCGGTCGGGTCGAAGACCGATTCGGCCCGGCGCAGGACCGTGCCGGACAGATCCAGCAGCGCGGCCCGCACCCTGCCTGGCAGCAGCTCGACCGCAGCGAGCACCGGCGCGAGGGTGACCGGCTCAGGAACCAGCCGCAGCGCCGGTCGGTGCTGATGCTCGACCCTGCAAGCAGGTCTTCGTCGGCCATTCATGGAAACACGATGCCACAAGGGAGAGCCCGTGCGCGATCTTGCCACGATGACCTGGCGTGCGGTGCGTGCGGCCGGCGCGACGGAAATCGCCCTGCTGCCGATCGGCTCGCAGGAACAACACGCCGGGCACCTGCCGATGGGCACCGACACCCTGCTCGCCGAGACCGTCACCGACGCGGCGCTGCGGCGGCTGGACGGGAACCCGTCGGTCGTCCGGCTGCCGTGCCTGCCGTTCGGCCACAGCCCGCACCACCTGTTCGCCGCCGCGGTGTCGTTGTCGGCCGAAACGTTGCTCGCGGTGCTCACGGACGTGCTCGACTCGTTGACACAGAGCGGTTTCCGGCGAGTTCTGATCGTCAACGGGCATGGTGGCAACGACGAGGTCATGCGGCTGGCCGTCAAGCGGTTCGCCCTGCGCGCCGACGTCGCGCTGGCGGCGTGCTCGTACTGGTCGCTCACTCCCCCGGAGCCCGGCGTACCGGGGCACGCGGGCTGGTTCGAGACGTCGCTGATGCTCGCCGCCCATCCCGAGTTGGTCGGCTCACCGACGCCACGCCCGCCGGTGATCCCGCTGTTCGACCGGCCGCCACACCTCGGGCTGACCGTCGAACGGCACGGCGAGTGGGCCAGAGCCGGCGGCGGCACCGACGACCCGACGGACGCGTCGGCCGAAACCGGGCAACGGCTGCTGGAGGCGCGGATCGACGGCCTGGTCGCCGCGATCCGCGCGTTCGACGAGGCGACCCGCGAGAGCCACGGCAAGGGAGAACGATGAAGATCGCCGACGTCCAGGTGTGGGTGGTGAACGTGCCGTTGACCAACCCGTTCACCAGCTCGTTCGAGACGAAGACCGGGGAAACCCGCACAGTCGTCCGGCTGCGTACCGACGACGGCGCCGAGGGCTGGGGCGAGACCATGTGGGGCCGTCCGGTCGCCGAACTCGCCCGGCGCCTGGCCATGGAGCTGGTCGGGACCAGCCCGTTCGCGCTGGAGACGTTCCACCGCAAGCATCACATGGTCCCGTTCTTCCACGGCTACCTCGGGTACGCCGCCCTCGCCGGACTGGACGTGGCGTGCTGGGACCTGATGGGCAGGATCACCGGGCAGCCGGTGACCAACCTGCTCGGCGGCCGAATCCGGGACGAGGTGCCGATCACCGCCCTGATCACCCGCGCCGACGCGCCCGACGCCCGGGGGCTGGCCGAGTACGCGGCGAAAGTGGTCGCGGACGGCGGTTTCACCGCGGTCAAGCTCAAGGGCACCACGGACGTCCGCGGCGACGTCGAGATCCTGCGGGAGATCCGAACCGCGCTGCCGGACGTCGAGCTGCGTGTCGATCCGAACGCGGCCTGGTCCGTACCCGACTCGATCCGGGCCGGGCTGGCGCTGGAAGAGTTGGACCTGGAGTACCTGGAGGACCCGTGCGCGGGCATCGAGGGGATGAGCCAGGTGCGGGCAAAGGTACGGATACCGTTGTGCACCAACATGTGTGTGGTCCGGTTCGAGGACTTCGCGCCCGCCGTCCGGCTCGGCGCGGTCGACGTCGTGCACGGGGACGTCTACAAGTGGGGCGGTATCGCGGCGACCAAGGCCCTCGCGGCGCACTGCGAGACGTTCGGGCTCGGGATGAACCTGCACAGCGGCGGCGAACTCGGCATCGCCACCGCCGCGCACCTGGCCGTGGTCGCGAGCACCCCGGTGTTGTCCCGCGCCATCGACAGCATGTACTACCTGCACGGCGACGACATCACCGATCCACTGCCCCTCGTTGGCGGCCGGCTCCGCGTCCCCACTGGGCCGGGCCTGGGTGTCACCGTGAACGAGGACAAACTCGCCCACTACGCGGCGGTCAACGCCCGCGACGGCGACCTCACCGGCTGAAGAACTCGGCGAGCAGCGTGCCGACTGTGTCAGGGTCCTCCTCTTGGAGGAAGTGGCCGCAGTCGGGCAAACCGGTGATCTGGGCGGCGGGCAGGTCGCGCTGGAGCCGGGCGAACGTTTCGGCCACGTCGGGCAGCACCCGGTCCCGTTCGCCGTAGACGACGCGAACCGGCACGTCCAGCGACGGCAGCTGGGCAGCGATCTCGACGAAGCCCGCCGGCGCCAGGCCGATGCCCGCACGGGCCAGCGCGAGCCGTGCGTCCTGGGACTCGAAGGGAGCCACCACTTCGGCGAGGACACCGTCCGGCAGGTTGGCCTGGTCGGCGACACCCTGACGCATGATCTCGCTCAGGCCCTCCGGGCTGGTGGCCTTCTCCCGGGAGTCGGGCCGGCGGAGCATGGTCACGAACTCGACGACCGCCGGCGAGAACTCGGGATACAGCAACGTGTTCAGCAGCGCGATGCCCCTTGCCCGGCCGGGCCGGGTGAGCGCCCAGTGCGTGGCGATCGGGCCGCCGAGGTCGTGCCCGGCGACCGCCACCTGGTCGATTCCCAGGTGGTCAAGAAACGCGTCGATCGCGCGCTCGAAGTCCGCGAAGTCGTAGCGGCCGTCGACGGGTTTGTCGGACGCGCCGAACCCCGGCAGGTCGAGCGCGAGCACCCGGTGGGTGCGGGCGATCGGCGGCATCACGCGTCGCCACAGGAAGGACGAGGTCGGCCAGCCGTGCAGCAGCAGCACGGGGTGGCCCGAGCCGAGTTCGCGGTAGCCGAGCGTGCGGCCGTCGACCTCGATCGTCTGGACGGCGGGTGTCCTCTTGTCGCTCATGTAGATCATCTCCCCAGAAACAAACCGACTGTCGGTCGGTCACGCTAGCAGACCGACTGTCGGTCGGTGAACATCGCGCCCTAAACTGTCCGCATGCCGGACAACCGCGTCGAGAAGGGCAAGGCGACCCGCGACACCCTCGTGCGCGTCGCCCGCGAACTGTTCGGCGAGCGCGGGTACGAAGGCACCTCCGTGGGCGCGGTGCTGGACGCCGCCGGGGTCGCGCGCGGCGCGCTCTACCACCACTTCGCGACCAAGGAAGAGCTGTTCGACGCCGTACTCGACCGTGAGGTGGCCCAGATAGCCGACGCCGCCGCCCGTGCCGCACGCACCGCCCGCGATCCTCTCGGCGGGCTCCGCGCGGGCAGCGCGACCTGGCTACAGATCGCGCTCGATCCGGCGATCCAGCGCATCCTGCTGCTCGACGCACCGGCCGTGGTGGGTTGGAAACGCTGGCGCGAACTGGACGAAGAACACATGCTGGGCGGGCTGCGCGCGGGCATCGCGGCGCTCGCCGCTCGCGGCCGGGTCGCCGAGGCCGAGGTGACGACGCTCGCCCACATG
Source organism: Actinocrispum wychmicini (assembly GCF_004345645.1). Taxonomy (GTDB): domain Bacteria; phylum Actinomycetota; class Actinomycetes; order Mycobacteriales; family Pseudonocardiaceae; genus Kibdelosporangium; species Kibdelosporangium wychmicini. The sequence continues at coordinate 109,805 of NZ_SLWS01000009.1, forward strand.
GTGCTCGCCGCCGTCAGCGAGGCCGCGCTGGTGATCGCACAGGCCGACAACCAGGAGGCGGCGCTGGTGGACGGCCGGGCGGCCGTCGACACCCTGCTCACCCGGCTGTTCGGCGGCACAGGTTAAGCGGGAGTCCGCCGTCTCACACGAGGCCCGACAGCGATGACACGTGTCACCGGAGGAATCCTTCGTAGTTGCGTTGCATCAGCTGGCTCTCGATCTGCCGTACCGTGTCCAGGCCGACGCCGACCATGATCAGCACGGCCGTGCCGCCGAACGGGAAGTTCTGGTTCTGGCCGGAGCCGGTGACGCCGAGGAAGAAGTTCGGCAGGATCGCGACGACCCCGAGGTACAGCGAGCCGGGCAGGGTGATCCTGTTGAGGATGTGCCGCAGGTACTCCGCGGTGGGCCGGCCGGGCCGGATGCCGGGGACGAACCCGCCGAACCGTTTCATCTCGTCCGCGCGCTCGTGCACGTTGAACGAGATCGCGACGTAGAAGTACGCGAAGAAGATGATGAGTACGAAGTAGACGGTGATGTGCACCCAGCTGGACTGGTTCACCAGGTAGCCGGACACGAACCGCTGCCACCACGAGTCGCCGGTGCCGATCAGGCGGGAGACCAGGTCGGGCAGGTACAACAGGGACGTCGCGAAGATCACCGGGATGACGCCGGCCTGGTTCACCTTCAGCGGCAGGTACGTGGCCGTGCCGCCGTACATCCGGCGGCCGATCACGCGTTTCGCGTACTGCACCGGGATGCGGCGCTGGCCCTGCTCGATGAAGACCACACTGGCGATGATCACCAGCCCGAACACACAGACCACGACGCCCACCAGGACGCCGTCCGGGCGGTTGAAGATGTTCGCGCCCTCAGCGGGAATGCGCGCGGCGATGTTCACGAACATCAGCACTGACATACCGTTGCCGATACCGCGCTCGGTGATCAGCTCGCCGAGCCACATGATGACCGCGGTGCCGGCGGTCATCGTGACGACGATGACGGCAAGGTCGAACACGCCGTCGTGCGGGATGATCTTGTCCTGGCAGTCCTGGAACAGCTGCCCGCGGTCGGCCAGCGCGACCATGCTGGTGCCTTCGAGGATGGCCAGCCCGATGGTGAGATACCGGGTGTACTGGGTCAGCTTGCCCTGACCGGCCTGCCCCTCCTTCTTCAACTGCTCGAAGCGCGGGATGACCACGGTGAGCAGCTGGACGATGATGCTCGCGGTGATGTACGGCATGATGCCGAGCGCGAACACCGAAAGGTGCAGGATCGCGCCCCCGCTGAGCAGGTTCAGCAAGGAGTAGATGCCCTGCGTCTCGACTTGGTCGACGCACTTCTGCACGGTCCGATAGGACACTCCGGGCGACGGCGTCAACGCGCCGATCCGGTACACGACAATGATTCCGAAGGTGAACAGGATCTTCTTGCGCAGATCCGGTGTCGCAAGGGCCGAACGGAAGGCGCTGAGCACGTCCCACAGCTTGATCACCGTGCCGGCCGGCCGGTAGTCATGGATGTCACCAGTCGGCCGCGCGTTGTCACACGGTGTCGGTGACAATGTCATGGGCCCGGCTGGATCGTCCACAGTGGTGGCGATCCAGCCCGGGCGTCCCCGTTACGCCTCGACGAGCAGCTTCGCGGCCACTGTGGCCCCGTCGGTCCGGATCGTGCCGGCAACGACCCTGGCTCGCGCTCGGGTCTCGGGGGCCAATGCCTTGGCGAGCGCGGCGGACAGGGACTCGGCCGTCGGCGTCTTGCCGTCGTGCGCCACACCGATCCCCAGCGCGGCCACTCGGGAAGCCCAGTACGGCTGGTCCGCGATCTGCGGCACGATCACCTGCGGCGCACCGGCTCGGGCGGTCGTCGTGGTGGTGCCCGCGCCGCCGTGGTGCACGACAGCGGCCACCCTGCGGAACAGTGCCTGCTGGTTGACCTCGCCGACGGCGAGGCAGTCGTCGGCGTCGTCGATCGGGGTCAGGCCGGCCCAGCCGCTGGCGAGCAGGACCCGGCGGCCCTGCGCGCGGACCGCCCCGACGGCCACCTGGGCCATGTCCTTCGAGACGTGCGAGGCGATGCTGCCGAATCCGACGTACACCGGTGGTTCACCGGCGTCCAGGAACGCCGCCAGGTCCGGCGGGAGCGGGCGGTCGTCGGGCAGGATCCACGCCCCGGTCTGGATCAGGTCCAGCTCCGTCATGCCTTCCGACGGGCACAGCGTCGGGTCCGCCGCCAGCCACGGCTGGTCGGTGAAGACGTAGTCGCGGACGTTGTCCACCGGCGGCAGGCCGATCGCCGCCCGGTGTTTGTTGAGGGCCGGGCCGTACAGGGCGTTCACCCGTTCGGCGTCCTCCCGCCACAACACCCGCTTGTCGGTCTCGTCCGGCGAGGACGGCGTGCCCGGCCGCATGCCCGGACGGAAATGCTGTGACGGCAGCCCGGTCAGTTGGAAGCAAGCGAGCACGTAACGGATACCCAGTTTGTCGGCCACGTCCCGGGCGCCGGCCGGCATCAGGCCGGTCGCCAGCAGCACGTCACACCCCTTGGCCGCCTCGCCGAACGTCTCGAACCGCGCGGCGACCAGCGCGGGAGCGAGCTGGAACGCGTCCTGACCGGTCGGCGGCCTCGGCCCGGCGACCACCGAGTGCACCGACGGGCCGAGCGGCACCAGCGGCACGTCCGCCCGCGCCAGCAGCTTGACGAATTCCTCGTCCGGCGGCGCGCACACCACCGCCTCCGCACCCAGATCCCGCACCGCCACCGCCAACGCGGCCAGCGGCTCGACATCCCCGCGCGATCCCCATGTCGTCAACAACACACGCACTCTGAATCTCCATTTCCCCAGGTCACGCCTTGTGGCCGGGACATTCTGCGGCACGCCCGGGGTCTTGCCGCAAGCCCCCGGGTCCGCTATATGTTGAAGTGGGGAGAGGAGTGGGGCCCTTTTCGTCCCGGGGGAACCGTTGCCACCGGACCGGCGTTACACGTCTCAGGTGTGGACGCAGCCGTGGGAGCGGGGCATGGTGCTGTTCGTAGGTTTGGTCGAGCTCGCTCTGGTCCGGCTGTGGCATGCCGTGCTGACGGCCGAACGGGCGTTGGCGACCAACGCGGCGCTGGCCGTGGCCGAGGAACGGCTCCGGTTCGCCGCGGATCTGCATGACATCCAGGGCCACCGCCTGCAGGCGATCGCGTTGAAGGGCGAGCTGGTCGCGGAGTTGATCGGCCGTGACGACCAGGCCGCGCGCACGCACGCGGCGGAGATCGCCGAACTGGCCCGCAACGCCTTGGCCGAGACCAGGGCGTTGGTGCAGGGGTACCGGCGGGTGAGCCTGGGGATCGAGTTGACCAACGCGGTGGGTGTTCTGCGGGCGGCCGGCATCGACACCGAGATCGACGGCGACGATCTGGATGTGCCGCAGCGGTTGCAGCCGTTGTTCGGCGCACTCGTGCGGGAAGGGACGACGAACGTGTTGCGGCACAGCCACGCCACGCGATGCGCGATCACCGTGGCGATGGCCGGCCCGGCCGTGGAGGTACGGATGCGCAACGACGGCGTGCGTCCCCCAGCAAGCGACGAGGGCACCGGAGTCGCCGGACTGCGCGAGCGGTTCGGCGCCCTGGGCGGTCAGGTTCGGGCCGGTGTCCTGGCCGGCGACCAGTTCGAACTGGTCGGGACCGTGCGGCCGGCGTGATCCGGATCGTGCTGGCCGACGACGAGCGCCTGATCGGCGACGCCCTCGCCGCGCTGCTCGACCTGCAACCCGACCTGGCCGTGGTCGCCCAGGCCGGCGACGGCCACGCCGCGGTGGCCGCCGCGGTCCGGCACCGGCCCGACATCGTGTTGCTGGACCTGGAAATGCCCGGCCTGGACGGCATCCAGGCCGCCGTGGCCATCAAGGCCCACCTCGACGTGCCGATCGTGCTGGTCACCCGACACGCCCGGCCGGGGATCCTGAAACGCGCCCTGGCCGCCGGCGTCCGGGGATTCGTCCCCAAGACCACCCCGGCCGCCCGGCTCGCCGACATCCTCCGCGATGTCCACAGTGGAGGCCGGTACGTCGACCCGGACATCGCCGCGAACGCGCTCACCGAGGGCGCGTGCCCGTTGACCGCGCGAGAGCTGGACGTCCTCCGCCAGGCCCGCACGGGCGATCCCATCCTGACGATCGCCGGCACGGTCGGCCTGGCCCCAGGCACCGTCCGCAACTACCTGTCCTCGGCCATGACCAAGCTCGGCGCCCGCACCCGCCACGAAGCGGCCCGGCTCGCCTGGTCCGAAGGCTGGATCTGACAACGGCCTGTCCATCCTGGACCGCGTCCGAACGCGACGGCCAACTGGTCGCCTGATTCCGCCCGGCTTGACGCATGCCGATATGGGTATATGATCACCGTCATGGCACGAGCAGCGACGACGTCGGACGTCTTCAACGCGATCGCCGAGCCGCAGCGCCGGGAGATCCTGGTGCTGCTGCGGGCGGGTGAGCGGCCGGTGACCGAGTTGGCCCAGGAGTTGGGGATGACCCAGCCGGGGGCGTCCAAACACCTGCGGGTGCTGCGGGAGGTCGGGCTGGTGCGCGACCGCAGGGCAGGCAAGCAGCGCGTGTACGGCCTTGACGCCCGCGGGCTGCGGCCGGTGCACGAGTGGACCGGCGGGTTCGAGCGGTTCTGGAACGAGAGCTTCGCCCGGCTGGACGCGTACGTGCAGGACCTCAAGCAGGCAAGGCAGGAGGACTAGCTGATGAGCGCGACGGCCGACCGCGAGATCGTCGTCTCCCGAGTCATCGATGCCCCACGGGAGCTGGTGTTCGAGGCGTTCACCGAGGTCCGGCACCTGTCGCGGTGGTGGGGACCGGAGGGGTTCACCACCACCACGCGGGCGTTCGAGTTCCGCGTCGGCGGGCAGTGGGACTTCGTGATGCACGGACCGGACGGGACGGCCTACCAGGAGTGGATCTCCTGGACCGAGATCGCCCCGCCGGAACGGATCGCGCTGCGGCACGGTGAGTCCCGCGACGACCCGAACACCTTCGAGTCGGTCCTGACGTTCGCACCCGACGGCGCGGCCACCCGGATCCAGATGCGCACGCTGTTCCCCACCAAGGAACTGCGCGACGAGGCAGTCGAGAAATACCACGCGATCGAGGGCGGCCAGCAGACCCTGAACAACCTGGCCGCCTACATCACCGAAATCGTTCGGACAGGAGTTGAGGACTGATGGCCGGAAAAGTGTTCTTCAGCGTTTCGATGTCGCTGGACGGGTTCATCGCGCCTGAGTCCACCGAGGACTTGATGGGGCAGCAGTGGATGGAACTGCAGCGGTGGGCTTTCCCCCTGCGGTTCTTCCGGGAGAACCTGAAGCTCGGCGAGGGCGGCGAGGAAGGGCGCGACAACGACATCGCGCGGGAGACGTTCGAGCGCACCGGCGCGAGCGTGATGGGCAAGCGCATGTTCGACGCCGGCGAGCAGGCGTGGCCGGAGGAGGCGCCGTTCCACACGCCGGTCTTCGTCGTGACGCACGAGCAGCGTGACCCCTGGGAACGGCCGGGCGGAACCACTTTCCACTTCGTCAACGACGGCATCGAGACCGCGCTCAAGCAGGCCCGCGAGGCCGCCGGCGACCGGGACGTCCGCGTCGCGGGCGGCGGCGCGACGATCCTGCAGTACGTGAACGCCGGCCTGATCGACGAGTTCACGATCGCGCTCTCACCCGTGCTGTTCGGCACCGGAATCCGCCTGTTCGAAGGCGTGGACGCGGGTCGGGTGGCCCTGGAGCCGGTCCGCGCGGAGCCCTCCCCGAGAGTGACACACCTGACCTACACCGTCCGGGAGCGGTAACTGGCCCGAGGTCGGTAGCGCCCCAGGACGGGCTGTGCTTTCGCGGCGCTGACAGGATGGCGCGATGGGGATCACGGATTTCGAACCGTTTGTGTCCGCTGTGTTGGCTGACGTCGTCGCGCTGGTGCCGAAAGAACCGGCTGCTCGGTTGGGTCGGTGGGAGCCGAAGGGGCATCAGCACCATGGCACGAGAGTCCAGGCGGCACTGGACGAGATCGGCGATGTGCTGGCCGAACGTCTGTTGGGTGCGTTGGAGCTGACCGTTGACCGGCTGGCCGTGGACATCCCGCACGACCTTGTCACCGGCGTCGCCCGGCCGACCGTGACGCGGTTCGGCCTCCTGACGACCGGCGTCGAGCAGTCAGCCACGAAGCAGGCTGTGGCCATCGTCGAGCAGGTGCACGTCGGCGCGTCCGACCTGGTGGTGAGTCTGGTGGAAGCGCTGTTGGACAAGGCCGCCGTGCCGGACGCGGTCGGTGACGAGGCGGAGATCGCCGCACAACACGGAGCTGCGCACTTCGCATTGGCCGTCGTCGTGTCGACCGCGGTGCTGCGCTCGTTCGGCACCGCGGTGGCCGCCGAGACACCTGCGATCATCGGGGTGGCGTTGGGTGCCACCGCGATCGTGGTGCCCACAGTGCCCAAGCCTCTTGGCTACGCGGCGGCTGTGCTGGCCAAGCGGCGCGCCGAGTACCTGCTGCCGCGGACGGCGTCGATGTCCGCCACGGTGACGGACCACCGGTTCTGGATCACCGAGGGTTCGACGCCCGCGAACGTCGACTTCGCCGGCAATGGCCTGGTGGCCGCAGTTGAGGACGGCGTGGTGATCCGTACCGGCGTCGCCGAAGGTCATGTCCAACTGTCGGTGCACGTGCTGACCGGGCCACCTGACGAGATCGACCTGACGATCTGGGACGAGGTCGTCGAGATCAGCTGGACGGCGCCAGAAGGCGGCGCGGTTCTGCACGCCGACACGCCGAACTACGGCCACCGCCAGCGCTGGACGTCGCCGCCGTGGCCGGGTGACTATCGCCTCCGTGTGCACGTGACCGGCCGCGACGACGCCGAAGACTCCTACCACTTGGTCATGTGGCAGGCACCGGCCGCGCCCGAGGTCGTGCACAAGAAGACCGACCGGCTCGGCCATCGGTTACGTGGTGAACAGGAGCCGTCCCGGATGGTCCGGCCCGAGGCCGAGTACCGGTGGATCGAGAAAAGCTCGCTGTGCGAGGCCGCCACGATCACCGTTGTCCGAGGGCTCACCCAGGACGAAGTGGTCAGCACCTTCGGGGGCGACCCGACCGCGCCCGTGCCGATCAGGGCAACGGTCCAGCGGGCCGCGTTGGAGCGACACGGACCTCCGCACTACGGCTACGTGGCGTTACTGACCCTGCTCACCGTGGACGACGTGGTGCTGGCCGTCGAGGAGAACGGCTTCCAAGGCGCTGACCGTGACACGCTCACAGCGTTGTCCCGCAACGGTAAAGCCGCGAGCCTGTACTGGAACGTCAACGCCAACTTCCAGCTCAGCCTCGCCGAGCGCGGCGAACTCGTGTTCGCGGGCCACCCGGGCCGTGATCCCGGCGCACCGCACATCGACGACCTGGACTTCGACGATTTCCGCCACTACAACGCGAAAGGACTGACCGCGATCGCCCGGTTCGTCGGCCGTGGCATGACAGCCGACGACCTGTCCGCGATCTACGCCGCCGACCAGGCCTACATCCTGGAGTAGTGAACGGACGGTCACGGCCTGGGTGACCCGCTGACGCGTGACGTCGACGGCAACGGGTAGTCCGTGAGCTTGCCTGTGCTGGTGTTCTTCTTGCTCAGCCTGGTGAAGACGCTGGTCAAGAGGGACGAGGACAGGATCCGGTAGGTGCGGTTGCGGCGGTTGATCTTTCGTTGGGTGGGCGGGGCGAGGAAGCCGCCGGCCTTGGCGGCGAACTTCTGGGATTTCTCCACGGTGGGGCGCATGATCTGCTCGTAGCGGGCAAACGCGGGCCCGTGGTCGCCGTTGGCTGCTGCCAGTTCGCCAGCGAGGGTGTACGCGCCGAGCATGGCGTGGCCGGTGCCGTTGCCGCCGGGCCCGGCGCACCAGGCGGCGTCGCCGAGCAGTGTCACCCGTCCGGTGGACCACCGGTCGAGCCGGATCTGGCTGAGCGGGGTGACGTACAGGTCGGTCGCGGCACGCAGGGCGGCGAGCACCTCGGGGGTTTTCCAGCCGACGCCCGCGAAGTGCTGGGCCACCACGCGCTTCTGCTGTTCGGTGTCCTGCCGGTCGTAGTCCAGGGCGGGCGCGGTGAACACCATGCTCACGCTCGCCCGGGACGTGTTCCTGGCGCTGCTGATCGAGATGTAGCGGTTGGGTTCGTTGTAGGTGAGGCCGCTGTGGTCCAGGCCGAAGGTGTTGGCCGTGGTGAAGCCGACGGCGTAGAAGCCCAGGTCGTGCCGGAACGGGTCGTCCGGGCCGACGGTCAGGCGACGCACCGCCGAGTTCAGGCCGTCCGCGCCGACGACGAGGTCGAAGGTACGGGCGGGGCCGTTCGCGAAGGTGACGTCCACCCCGTCGGCGTGTTCGGCGATCGCGGTGATGTGGTCGCCGAAGACGTAGTCGACGTGGTGCTTGGTGCGCTCGTGCAGGATCAACGCGAGGTCGCCGCGGTCGATCTCGACCTCACCGCTGAACAGCGCCGCCGGGAACGTCGCCAGCCGGCGACCGGTGGCGTCGACCACCAGCTGGTCGCCCATGCCGGTCTGGCGGGCCTGGATGTCGGCGAGCACGTCCATCCGGCGCAGCAACGCCATCTGGTCACCACGGAAGTCGACGGCCGCGCCGCTGGCGCGCAGGCCGGACGACCGCTCCACCACGGTGACGTCGTAGCCGCCGCGGCCCAGCCAGAAAGCCAATGACGGTCCGGCGATGCCGGCTCCGGAAATCAGAACGGTCCTGGTCATCTCTGCTCCTCCAGCTCGTGGTGGACCGACCGTACCGAACTCTTATCCGCTTGGTCAATCCATATGGATAAACCGCTTGGCTAGACCAGGCGGATAGCATGGTCGCCATGGGAAACCGCGAAGACCTCCTGGCCGGGGCGCTGGCCTGCCTCAAGGACAAGGGGTGGGCCCGCACCACGGTCCGCGACATCGCCGTGGCCGCGGGGGTCAACCACGCCGCCATCGGCTACCACTTCGGCTCCCGGGAGGCCCTGCTCACCGAGGCGTTCATGCAGGCCATGGACGAGTGGGGGGCCGAGATCGGGGCCGCCGTGCAGGCCGCCCTGTCCCCCGAGGCGTCGCCCCGCGAACGGTACGAGGCGTTCTGGCGGCAGGCGATCGCCTCCTACACCGCCAACCGGCGCCTCTGGCTCGCCTCCGTCGAAGCCGCGGTCCAGGCCGAACACAGCCCCGTCATCCGCGAAGTGATGGTCCGGGGGATGCGGGAAGGCCGCAGCGGCCTCGCCGCCGGCCTGTTCGGCGTCGCCGAGGACAGCCTGGACAGCCGGGCAACGCGCACGGTCGGCTCGCTACAACTGGGCCTGATGAGCGGCCTGCTGATGCAGTGGACCCTCGACCCCGACCAAGCGCCCGACGAACACGACATCACCGACGGCCTCATCGCGTTGACCACCATGATCACCGGCGAGTAGCGGTTCCGACCCAGCGGTGGTAGGCGTCCACGTCGACATTGCTGCCGCACACGATGGTGACCACGTGCCGGCCGGCGAAGCGGTCACGGTCTTCGAGGATCGCCGCGATCCCAAGCGCGGCAGACGGTTCGACGACGAGGCCGGCATGCTCCAGAAGCAGCCGCATTCCGGCGATGATCGACTCCTCGCGGACCAGCACGGCGTCGTCGGCGACCAGCAGAAGGTCGTCCAGGACCTCCTGGATGGGCAGCCGCCCGGCGACCCCGTCGGCGATGGTGTCGGTCGAGTCGGTGGTGACGACCCGCCGTTCCCGCCACGAGCGCGTCATCGCCGGCGCGCCCAACGGTTGCACGCAGACCACCTCGACTCCCGGCGCGCGGGTCTTCAGAACGTGCCCCACCCCGGTCGCGAGCGCCCCACCGCCTAGGGCGATCAATACCGTGTCGAACGGCTGCGCCGCGTCCACCAGTTCCAGGCCGATGGTCGCCGCGCCCTCACAGGTTTCGATGTCCAGGCTGTCCTCGACCAGCCGGATGCCGCGATCACGGGCGATGGCCACGGTCCGCTCGCGAGCCATGTCGAAGTCGCCGTCCACCAACTCCAAAGTGGCGCCCAACGCGCGGATCCGATCAAGCTTGGCCGCCGGCGCGAAGCGGGACGCCACAACGGTGACGTCGAGCCCCCGACCGCGACCGGACCAAGCCAGGGCCTGGCCGAGGTTGCCCGCGCTGGCGCACACCGCGGCGCCGCCGGCGAGTTGGCTGGCGACAAGCTCGGTGCCTCGGCCCTTGAAACTGCGGACCGGGTTCGCCGTTTCGAGCTTGACGCTCACCGCGCATCCGAGGACGGGCTCCAGCGCCTCGCAGCGGTACAGCGGAGTGTCCAGAAAGGTCGGATCGATGGCCCGCCGCGCCGCCTCGATCCGAGTGATGTCAAGCCGCGTCCCCGCCACAATGGAGCAGCGTAGTCAGCCGGCCCCGGCACCGTGTCATCGTGCCGGGGCCGTGTCCTGTCGGTGGGAACTCCGAATCAGCTGACGATCACGCAGGTGGCGCGGTCCTGCCAGTTCACCCCGCCGAGCCGCAGGTCCGCGCTCTGGTCGATCCACGTGGTGTGGGCGCCTGTGTGCGGGCAGTCCCGTGCGTCGTAGAGCGACACGTCGCACTGGCTGGCGGTGTGCACCGAACTGGCTTTGTTGTCCCAGTTCCAGCCGGCCAGGTTGTAGAGACCGTCGATGTCCCCGGTCGACGCCGAGCAGTTGCCGTGCCGGTAGAAGGTGATGCAGGCGCCCGAGTAGATCGTGTTGTCGTACAGGGTGAACTCCGGGACCGTGCCGGCCACGTGCCCGACGGTTTGGCAGGCCAGTACCTGGGCCGACGCCGCCGGCAGGCCCACCGGCCCCACCACCAGCCCCGCGCCGGCGACCAGCGCCACACCGGCCAGTTTCGCCATCCTGTTTCCGATCAAAGTTCCCACTCCCCTGGTCCGGTGTCCGTCGGTTACCTGGACATACTGGGCAGCGGGCATCGCGGACAGCTTGCGGCGCTTCTGCATTCCGCAGGTCAGGGCAGGATGAGGGTGGCGTTATGTTGCGTCTGCTCGGCGAAGTGACGGTGCGTGCCGACGGGAACCGGGTCGATCTGGGGCCGGCCAGACAGCGGTGCGTGCTGGCCGCGCTCGCCCTGGACGCGGGCCGGGTGGTGCCGGTGGACCGGTTGGTCGACCGGGTCTGGGGCGAGGACGTGCCCCGGCGCGGTCGGGCGACGCTCTACAGCTACATCTCCAGGCTGCGGCAGGCACTCGCGGACGTCGAGTCACTCGAGATCGACCGGCGGCCCGGCGGCTACGCGCTCACCACGACGGGCACCATTGACGTGCTCGCCTTCCGCGACCTTTGTACGTGCGCTCGTTCCGAACCCGACGCCGCCGAAGCCACGCGGATGCTCACCGAAGCCCTGGATCTGTGGCACGGCGAAGCGTTGACCGGCCTCACCGGCACATGGGCCGCTGTCGAACGCGCCGGACTCGACGAAGAGCGAATCGCCGCCCAGCGCGACCTGGCCGACGCGCGGCTGCGAGCAGGAGCCGGCGAGCACCTGGTGGCCGAGCTGGCCACCCAGGCCGCCCACCGGCCGCTCGACGAACGCGTCGCCGGTCAGTACATGCTCGCCCTGCACCAGGCCGGGCGCACCGGGGACGCGCTGGCGCACTACCTCCGGATCCGCGAGCGGCTCGTCGAGGAACTCGGCACCGAGCCGGACGGCCAACTCCGGCACCTCCACAGAACCCTGCTGGCCACACGGGAAGCGCCGACGATCGCGGCGGCGGCGCTGTGCCGCCAGTTGCCACGCGCACCCCAGCGGTTCGTCGGCCGTCACCAGGACCTGGCCAAGCTTGGCGATGCGCCGGTGGTGATCGCCGGCGCGGGCGGGATCGGCAAGACGTGGCTCGCGTTGCACTGGGCCCACCGCAACGCCGAACGCTTCCCCGACGGCCAGTTGTTCGTCGACCTCTGCGGCTTCAGCCCCGACAGCCCGCCTATGACAGCGGCGACCGCTGTCCGCGGCTTTCTCGACGCACTCGGCGTCGAGCGTGTCCCGACGGACCCGCACGCCGCCGCCGCACTGTTCCGGAAACTGTTAGCGGGCAAGCGAATCCTGATGGTGCTCGACAACGCGGCGGACAGCGCCCAGGTCACACCCCTGCTGCCGGACAGCGAAAACTGCACGGTCCTCATCACCAGCCGCGCCAACCTGACCGGCCTGGTCGCTCGGCACGGCGCGAGCCACCTGCGGCTGGATGTGCTCTCCCCCACCGAGGCACGCGCCCTCCTGACCGACCGGATCGGCGCCGGCCGCGCGGCCGCCGAACCCGAGGCGCTCACCCACCTCGTGGAGCTGTGCGGCGGATTCCCGCTGGCGCTGTGCCTCGCCGCCGCCCAGACGCAGACGCGGCCACAGCTCACGCTCGCCGGGCTGGCCGCCGAACTCCGCGACTTCGGGCTCGACGCACTCGCCGACACCGACCCGTCCGCCAGCCTGCCCGCAGTGCTTTCCTTGTCGCTCAAGGGCCTCACCCCCGAACAGGCCACCGCGTACGCGTTGCTGGGCATCGCGCCAGGCCGCGACATCGGCGTGGACGCGGCCGCGAGCCTGCTCGGCCAGCCCAAGACCGCCGCTGCGGACATCCTGCGCGGCCTGACACAGGCGTCGCTGCTCGGCAACCCGGACACCGGCCGCCACCGGATGCACGACCTGATCCGACGCCACGCCAGCGACACCGCCCGCGACCTCCCCGACGAGGTCAGCACCGCCGCGTTGGACCGCGTGATCGACTTCTACCTGCAAACCGCGAGCAACGCCCACGGTGTCCTCAACCCCACACGCCCGTCGCTGGGGCTGGCGCCGCCGGTCGCGGGCTGCGTCCCGCTCACTCCGGCAGACGCCATGCGCTGGTTCGACACCGAACGCGACAACCTCCTCGCCATCCAGCAGGCGGCGGCGACCAGGAAACTGCACCGCGTCACCTGGGGCCTGGCGGGCACGCTGGAGACCTACCTCCGCCGCCGCGGCCACCTCCGCGACCGGCTCGCCGTGTGGACGGCCGGAGTGGAGGCCGTGGCGCACCTGTCCGACCCGACCGCACACATAGTCGCCCACCGGCTGCTCGGCCGCGCACACGCCGACCTCGGCCAGCACGACGAAGCCGACTGTTGTCTGCGCAACGCGCTGGCGCTGGCCGAACACCACGACGACACCCTCAACCAGGCCCACACCCACCGGACGCTCGCCGCCGCCGCGATGTCCAGGGGTGACAGCCAGCAGGCCCGCGAGCACGCCGAGCGAGCGCTGCGCATCTCCCGCACCCTCGACGACCCAGTGTGGGAGGCCGGTGCGCTCAACGCGGTCGGCTGGTACGCCGCCAAATCCGGCGACTTCGCCGCAGGCCGCGACCACTGCCACGCGGCGTACGAGATCTTCCTGCGCCACGGGAACATCGAAGGCCAGGCAACCACTTTGGACAGTCTGGGCTACATAGCGCACCACACCGGCAGTCACGCCGACTCGATCGACCACTACCGGACGGCCCTCACGCTCCTGCGCACAATCAGCTCCGCGGCGGAAGAGGCGGACACCCTCAACCGCCTGGGCCACGCCTACGCCGCACTCGGGCAACCCCAGCAGGCACGTGCCTCCTGGCAGAACGCGCTCGCCATGTACGAGCAACAGGGCCGGGCGGCGAACGCGCTCGAGACTCAGCGACTGCTCGGCGAGGGCGGATAGGGCAGAACAGCGCGGTCTGATCCATCGCCGCAATGGCCTGCCGCAACGCGAGTGGCGCGTCGTTGCCGTACAACTGGGCCAGCCTGAGGACTTCGGCGTTCATCCCTTGCAGCTTCGCGGCGTTGACGTCGGCTTCCACCCCTGTGGTCACCAAGCTAGCCTTGTAGTTGCCAGCCTGGGTGATCGATTGCAGGATCGCAGAGTTCCAACTTTCCTGTGCCTGCTTGCCTTCCAGCGACGCGGCGGTGTGCTGCTTCAACCCGGTGATCACGTTCTGGTGGGCCTGCTGTTCGGCGAGGACGGATTCGCGGTACTGCTGTTGCGATCCGAACACGGCAAGGGTCTGTTCGGTGATTCGTTGGGTGTGGTTCTTGGTCGCGTCCGAGGCTTGTTTCTGTGCGCGGGCTTCGTTCTCCACCGCGTCGGCGAGTTGTTTCTGTGCCTCGATCGCGGCGTGCGAGCCGGGACTGGAGCGGGACACAGCTTCGTCGTAGGCTTGCTGGGCCTGCTTGACCTTCTGAGTGGCGCGTTCGGTCTCGCCGAGGGCGGTGGTGTGGTGGTCGGCTTGTTGGCTGGCCTTGTCGGAGTCGTTCCCGATCAGTTCGAAGATGGCGCCCAGGCCGGTCAGGGCGGCGCCGACGACCGGGATAGCGCCGCCGACCTTGCCCAGGACCCCGCCGACCTTGCCGAGGGCACTGGTGGCCACTCCGGCCCCGCCACCGAGCGTACCGCCGGCGGCTGCGGCTTCCTTGGCCCGGCTGGCGAACCCGGTCAACGCCGACGCTGCGGCGGTGACCCGCTTCCGATGCCGGAGAACACTTTGAAGGCGCCCGCGGTGCTCAAGGCGATCCCGGCCAACGGACCGAGCACACCCGCCAACGGGCGGACCACGTTGAGCACGCCGGTAAAGATCGTGATCAAGCTACTGGCGGTGGCCGACAACACCGGCAGCGCCCCAGCGGCCAAAGTGGACATTGTGGACGTGAGCGCGGCGAACAGCTCGCGCAGACTGGCTAGGACGGGGGCGCCCGAGGTGGCCAGTTGCGCGAACAGTGTGCCGGCGAACCCGAGCGCGTCGCGGACGATCCCGCCCAGGCCGGACAGTGCTTGACCGGCGGCGGGCGCGGCCGTGCTGATGTTGCGGAAGAACTCCGACAGTCCGCTACCCGGTCTGCTCGGCCAGCGACCGTAGCCCGTCGAACATCGGCCCGGAGGAGGCGACCGCGTCCTTGAGTCCGGGCACGGTGCGTTGTTCTTCAGCGCGGCGGCGCCCATCCCGCCGAACGCCAGCGTGACGCCAGCCAAGGCACCGCCGACAGCGGCACCGGCCGCGACCGCTCCACCCGTGACGCCGGCAAGGCTCTTGATCGACAACGAGCCGAACGCGTCCAACTTGTCGTGTGCTTTGTCAGCAGAGGCCCCGACCTCATTGAACGCGGGGGACGCCTTGTCAATGCCGAGGATGGTGAAGACCAGATCGCGCAAGGGGGATCACCCCTTGCCGACTGGGTTATCTGGTGTTGAGGTCCGCTAGGCGTTGCTGGACAAGGCCGACACACATCATGAAGTCCGCATAGGACATGTCGTCGACGTCAGCGGGTGTGATGTTCCACAACAGCAACAGGTACGGCTTGTACTCGGCTACGCGTTGCCGGTGTTCCGGAGCGCGCCACTGTGGGGCGCTCCGGTAGGCTCCGGCTGCTCCGGGGCGGTTCCCTCGCCGGGCTCGGGGGTGGGCGTCGTGTCCGGGATGAACCGGAGCGCGGCGTAGTTGTACTCCAGTTCGGCGTACTCGATGTGTTCGCCCAGGCGGCGGCAGGCGAGCCAGAAGAACGCGTCACGGCCGGTGCCGCCGTTGGCGTTGAAGGAATCCACCAGATACCCGATGCTCGCCCCGGTCGCCTTCTCCAACTGGATGACTTCGCGGTTGGTCAGGTGGTCTGTGTCGAACGGATAGTCGATACCGTCTAAGACGAATTTGGCCATTGTGGACTGTTACTCCGATCTGTCAAGGAACTGTTCGACCACGTCCAGGGCTGCTTGCCGTACTCGGGGGCCGCCGTCCCGCATGGTGTCGTCGAACCAACCGGGGGGCGCCGTCTGGGTGGCCCACACGTCCCGGTTGCCGAACACCGGGTGTCGCTAGCGGCCGGTGTTGAGATGGCCGGGCAAGGTCCGTTGACGGGGCGGCAGGACGGTCTTGTGCACCTGGACACGGACCCGAGCGGACTCGCCGGAGGTGCTGACCTGGGCGCGGACTGCGCGAGCGATGGTGTCCCGCAGGCCCGACCGCAGGTGGGCGCGCATCTTGACCCGGTCGCTCAACACGCGCCGACCCCGCAACGCGTGCCGGGATCGGGCGGCTCGCGCCGAGGCGCCCCCGCCCACACCGACTACGGGCAGGGACCGGACCCGTTCTTGTGCGTCCTGTACGACCGGGGCCGCTGCGTCCCGCATCGCGCGGGCCAGCTCGCGCCGCAACTCGCCGTGACCGGCTTCCTTCAGCCGGACAGCGATATCCCGGAACTGTTCGGTCCCGGTCACGGTAACGCTGGTCGCCATGCGCACCCCCTTCACGTCGACGACCCAGCCCGCGGGCCTTGGTGGCTCCCCCTGACTACGAGTGGTATCTGGCGTGACGTGAGTGCGGGTTGGCTCGTCGGCCTTGATCGTCAAGTCCGTCTTGGCTGCACTATGCTCCTTGAAGCACATACGGACCCGTCCTGGTGACACGGTTGTCCGACTGGAGGCGACGAACCCAATGTTTGGCGGAAGGACGCGCACAAGCACCGCATCGCGGTGTCGGCGCGGTCAACACCACCTGTGCACGAAACAGTTGATATTACGTCATCCCACCGCCGACGACGCCACCATTGCTGTTACCGGGGCCAGCGACGATGCCGCACAGCGGTGGCTCGGATGGTTACCCCGTGACATCGTTCGTGAACAACATCGTGCCGCGTACCTTGCCCAACGGCCAGGCCAGGGCTCACGACGGTGGAGCAACTCCCCTGGCCAATGGTTACTTGTCGCGATCCACCATGCCAGCGACCGAATCGCCGGTGGCGTCGTACTGGACAAAGTGCGGCACGAGGTCGGTGGCTGGTTGGCGCCGGCATTCCGGGCGCGCGGTCTGGGGCGTGAACTGTTTGAGGGGGCGGCGATCTTTGCTCATCACCACTTAGGTGTCGCCACGGTCCGTGCCGGCACTGAAGTGGCAAACACAGCGTGTGTCGGTGCGCTCACATCGGCAGGGTTCATCGAGGATACGGGTCCCGATCATCACCAACTGCCGAACGGGCGCACGGTATCCGCGCGATGGTTCCGTCACGACGCCGAGTACCCGACGACCTGTCGATGACCCGTCCATGTCCCATCAGCCATGAGACGCTGGCCAGGCTAGGGATTAGTGTCCGGCGTGATGTAAGTGATCTGGATCGGTGGGTTGGTCTCGTCGCTCTCGATGACGAGTTCGGCTTTGGCTTGCACGATGTCGGGGCCGTCGACGGTGACCGGGTTGGATTCGAACCGGGCGGCCGGTAACACGATGTCCAACACGGCGTTTACGCCGGTGGCGATCAGGCCGGCGGTGAAGGTGATCTGGACTGGGAGGAATGCGCCGGCTCGGTAGGTGTCGTAGACCTGGGCGCGGTTGAACTCCGCGTCGACACTTAGGGCTAGGTCGCGGAAGTCGTTTTCGATCTGCTCGTCTTTCAGCCCGGACGCGCCGAGGAAGAACCTGCTGGTGTCCATGGGGTTGGCGCCTTTGAGTTCGAACCCGGTCACTCGGTTGAGTCGGGTGCCGCCGGCCACGGACACGATGCCGTTGGTGGTGGTCGCGGTCCCGCCGGTCTTGATGGTGCATTGTGCGAAGTGGAACGGGCGGGTGATCGGGTAGTTGGCGACCGCGAGCGGGGGTGTGTCGGCGACCTCGTCGAAGGCGTCCAGGTCGAGCTTGAGCCGCAACAGGTCGTTGACTTTCACCCCAGGGTCCACTCAGTGACGCGGGCGCCGATGTAGTTCAACGCGGACACCGGGTTTCCGGTGACCGGCTCGGGGACGCCTTTCTGGATAGTGAGAGACTTCCCGGCGAGCGGTCCGGGTTGGATGCGGTGGATCTTGCCGCCGGTCGGTGCGGTGTCGGTGATGACCGGGGTTCCGCCGAGCATGTGTTTCCACAACAGGCTCATGGACCGGTCAGTGACCGGGAGTTCCACGCCGCCTTTGGCGGTGCGGGTGGTGCGGACATCTTGAGAGGTGTCCTGAACCTGTTGCGGCCACGGGTAGCTACTCCTCTCTCCGACTGGTGGGCTTGTGGGGTACGACGAGGTCCCAGCCGGGTTGTTCGGCCAGCCGTTCGGCCACCAGGCGGGGCAGGGTGATTAGGTCGTTGGGCTGGACAATCCGGCTGGCGACCGGGAGGTCGCGGGGCTCACCGGTCATGTTGCGCACTTTGGCCCCGTCGGTGTCTTCAGTGGCGTCCGGGGTTTGTTCGGGCATGGGGCTCCTAGGAAGTAGACAGAGAGGAAGGCTCATACGAAGGCAGGAAGGAAGATCCATGAGAGAACGAGTCACCTGCCAATTGGACCTACCAGAACCTTCGTTGCCGTCAAACAAGTTGTCTCACGTGTGAAATGTCCCCGAGAGTTTCTTGATGCACGTCAATCCTTGGTGCGGCACACTGGTGCGTGGTACCGACGACCACACATCGCGGCAACACACTCGGGGGGACAAATGCGTCGCATGATCGCCTTTTCTGCTGCGCTCTTGACGTTGTTTTCGCTGGCCGTGCCGACCCAGGCACAGGCTCAGGACCTGTGCACCTCGACACCGTCGTACCTGCCGTTGCCGGCGGGTGTGACGAGCGGAACGATGCGGGCTGCGGGCTCGAACGGCTATCTGGCCGGACAGGCGACCGACGGAACGTTGTTGCTCTGGCACAACGGCGAGCTTGTCAACGTGAACGCTCCGGTCAGCACATCCATCTCGGTCGCCGGAGTCAACGGCAGCGGCGAGATCGTCGGCTGGGACGGGCGGTCACGCACTGCCTTCGTGTACCGCGACGGCACGTTCCAGACGCTTCCCACCCCCGCCGGCAGCGACAGCGCATCTGCCAAGGCCATCAACGACACGGGCGACATCGTCGGCACCGCCTACGCTGAGATCTCGCCGGTCTATCGCACCGTGGTGTGGAAGCGAAGCCAGCCGGGCACCTCCCAGATCATCGCCAACGACGTGGCGATCGGCATCGACAACGCGGGCCACGTGGTGACCGAGAAGGGGCTGCTGTGGTCACCGGACGGAACCACCCGCAAGCTGGCGGGTTCCCCCAACCTCCTCATCCAGGTGTTCCAACGCGGTTACGCTCTCGGCAACGCGTTCGGCGACTACACCGGCATGCCGAAGTGGGACACCACGGGGAGCGTGGTGTACCGGTACGAGGCGCAGGACCGCCCCTACCCGGAAGGCATCAACTCCCACGGGCTGCTGGCTGCCTGGTACACCCCCATCGGCGGCACCGAGGCAAAGCTGGGTATATGGCGTGCGGCCACGTTCCTCGGTGACCTCCCCGCCGGACAACGGGTCTGGGCGGTGACCGAGACCGACGAGCTCGCCGGGCAGCGCAAGGCGGCAGACGGCGTGACCTGGGTGCCGGCGACCTGGACATGCGCCTAGGTAAGGCGCGCTCGGCAGGTCACCGCGAAGGTGAGTTTGGCGAGTGATCCTTTGGACAGCGCGATGTCCCCGGAGACCTGTGCCCACAACACCGCCCCGCCCAGAGTGATGTCCGCACCTGGTTCGCCGGGGCGCAGCAGGCGTTCCACGGCGGCCATGATGGCGTGCGCGGAGTCGCGGCGGGCTTTCATGTCGGTGTCGCCGGCTCGGGCCACGGCGGTACAGGAGATGGCGAACGTTTCGTCCCGGTGCCCGCCGCCCAGCTCGGCGAATGTTTGGGTCCCGGTCACGGATTCCAGGGTGTCGGGGGTGTCGCCGAGGAACAGCATGAGCGGGTCGGACAGGTCGGTGACGGGTGGCCCGTCGTAGACGTGCACCCCGTGAAGCGGCTCGGCGGGAGCCGCTGCGGTGGTGCACAACGCCACCAGGCCGTCAATGGCTGCGGGGATCCGGGACACATCAGTCATGTCAGCCCACCTCGGGGGTCCGGCGGTTGCGGTCGACCAGTTCCAGGGCACGGTTGGGGACCGCGAACCCCAGGCCGGCAATCGGTTGGGTGACGGCGTAGTCGTCGTGCGCCAGCGCGGGCAGTCCGTCCGCGCCGTTCTGGGTGCGCCACAGATGATCGAGGATGATCCGTGCGGCCAGTCGGATGCCCGCGGGAACGACCGGCCGACCGGCGGTGTAGGTGACGCGCCACGGGCCACCGAGCAGCCACCGGCAGTCCTTGCGACGCAGCGTTCCGGTGTCGCTGTCGACGTCCAGATCAGACACGGCCGGCGCGGTGCCGGCAGTACGGATCGGGGTCACCGACCGCACAGACAAGATGGGCGGTTGCCGCAGGACCAGCACGAGGGCGCACCGGAACTCGTGGACTTCCACGATCGTGCGGGTCACGACCGGGCCGCACAACGCCTCGATCACGTCGGTCACGGCCGTGAGGTAGTCCCGGATCTCCTCATCGTGATCCGTGGTGGTGATGTTGAGCTGCCGCTTACCACCCTCCAGGGACAACACCAGCGGTATGTCGGCCGGGTCGACGTCGAACGCGTCCGTGTAGGCGTCGGCCGGGCCGGTGAACACCCAGCGGACGAGGTGGCGTCCGGTCGGTACCGGCACGACGTCGTACCGGTACCGACCGACCACTGTGGGAGGGGTGGGGACTATGGGGGTGCTGGTCGTGCCGTCCAGGGCGGTGATGGTGAGGGTGACCGTGGCCGCGTTGACGAGCTGCCCGCCTGTGGCGTGGCAGTCCGCTGTCAACGCGACGGTGTCCCCGAGGTCGAACGCCACGGTCACACCCCGCGCGAGTCCGGCTTGCGGCGGGCCTTGCCCGGCCCGGCCGTGGCGTTCGACGCGGGCAGCAGTCCGTACCGTTCGGCCTCAGTGACCGAGATGTAGGTACCCGGGGTTCCGTAGAAGAACGCGGCGTCGGGGTGGCCTTCGCGGACAATTCGGTCGTTGGCGGTGCGGTACAACCGGGCGGTGATCTCCACTTGCCCACCGGACACGACAGTGGCGGCGGCATTGGGGATGTTGGTATTGGTGGGCACCGTCTTTGCCTCCCTAGGTTCCTGCTTTTGCGCTCGATTTCTGGTGTGTCGAAAGCTGGGAGTGACATCCGCACCCTGTAGCGAGCTACCCGAATCCGAAACATAACTGTTATTGATTTTCGGCCTTCGGACCCGGACGGCGTAGCGGCCAGGCTTGTGATCCGACCCTGTGTTCTGCCAAGTTGACACCGGCTTGGGGCGATAGAGGTTGGCCGTCAGGAACACACCCGATACGTCCGCGCAGGATGGGGTCATATGCAGATCTTGGCATTGGTCTCTCGTGCCAACGCTGGTCCCCTTGCCTTGTGTCGCCCGAACAATGCGATCTCGGCGGGGACGCGGGAAGGTGTGTGGTAGTTCGACTGGCAGATGTGATCACAAGGTGTCCCAAAAGGACGGTACTTGACGTGCGCACTCCGCCAGCCCTGGAACTGGTTGAGTAGGCGTCAAGATAGATCCCATGTATGGACGTCTACGGGTGCGCGAACGTCCCTGTTGGCAACAGGAAGCCGTTCATGCCCAGTTGTCACTCTCACAAAACAGAGGGGCGTCTTCATGACAAAGCGCGACAGGCTACAGCTACCTAGGCAAGCAGCGGACGCTGCACGGGCAGGAGGCGAAGCTCCCAAGCGGCCCGACCTGAACCATCTGCCGGCGGACATCAACCGACTTGTCCCATCGGTGTTCCCGGAACGCAGCTATTTGAGGCTTGCCAGGGATGTGCTAGGCAGCTGGTCATGGACTCTACGACTCTGCCTGATCTTGTTTGTCGTTGGGGCCGTCCTGTACCTCGTGCCTGTAAACCAATTGGCTGCCCTTGTTGACGCGTTGTTGCACCGTAAGACGTAGACGCATCAATCACTGGACCCGCTTCCTGGCTAGAGTTCGACGATCCACACCACGCCCGTGACCCGACCAGCGGTCAGCGCGGCCGTGCCGATGGTGAGCACGATGGGTCGGCGGGCGGTGGTCTTCACGGGCGGGCTGGTCGCGGTCAGACCGGCCCGTTTCGGGCCGGTGGTCGACCAGGGGGCGGCGGTCGCGGCCACAGCGGGTTGCAGGTCCCCGGCGGTCTCGACCTGCAACGCGGCGGTCCCGGTGGCCGAGGCCAGCGCGGTGTCCACGTGCAGTAACGCGTCTACCACGATCGCGCCGGACGGGACGGTGTCGCCGCGCAGCACGATGTCCCCGACCGCGCCTCCGTCCACAGTGAAGTCGTACACGGCCGTGACGGGTTTGACGCGGCCGAGGCCGAGCCCGCCGAGGACCTTGCCGGTGTTCTCGAGGATCGGCATACCTGGGCTCCTGTCAGATTCCGGTGACCGTGCAGAACGCGGTGGGCCGGTAGACCAGCAGGGCCGCGCGCGCGTCGGCGCGGATGGCCTGCTTGCCGTTGATGAAGAAGTCCGCGTGGCTGTTGGACACCTGCACGTCCACGCCCCGCCGGGTCGAGAGCTCCGAGAAGTTCACGAAGTCCCCGACCACGGCGGTGTTTTCCGGTCCGGCCTCGCTCGGGCTGCCCCAGATGTACAGGCCGTCCGCCGTGCGCAGCAGCCGGATGTCCTGCCAGTCGTTCGGGTGGATGATCGCCGCGTTCGGCAGGGCACGGCCGGTCACCCGGCACTTTCACCATGCCCTTGTAGATCGCGTCCGGGACCGGGGTCGCCGCCCTTGGCCTGGGTCTGGATACCGGGGGTGTTGAGGATGCCGCGCAGGTTCGGCGCGGTCCCTTGCCGATCAGGATCTGTGCGTCCAGCCGCTGGCGCAGCATGAACGGCATCCGGTTGTCGACGTACCCGCGTGCCTGGGGCTCGTCGTCGAGCTGCTCGTCGGTGACCGGCAACCACACCGAGACCTTGCGCACCGGGGAGGTCTGTTCGGTGAGCTGCAACCCGGCCTCCGGATATGCCCCGGCTTCCGCTGTTTCCGCTGCGGTGTTGGTGAACACCGTCTCTTCCATGTAGACCACGGCGGCCTGGCTGGTGGTGGTCGCCGGGATGATGTCGATGATCTGGACCGGGCGGGTGGCGAACTCGACCACCTTGCCGGTCCGGAACGTTTCCGGCAGCCAGCCGGCCGTGGTCGAGAACAGGGTCTTCAGCTCCACGTCCAGGTGGGCTTCCGGCCCGACCTGTCCCTGAACGCCTTTGTAGGCAACGGATTCGGTGAACAGGTCACCGAACGACTTGGTCCCGGTCGGCTCGGCCGACGGTGCACCGGAGTCTGCACCGGGCTCGGTGAGCAGGGACGCCAGCCGGGCCAGCTCGGTGTCCAGATCGGTCAACAGCTCGGCGGACACGAGGCCGAGGCCCTTGCCCTTGGGGCGCCGCTTCGCCACGACGTCAGCGGCCCGATCATTGAGGTCGGTCACGGCGGCCAGGACCGCCCGCGCCTCATCAACCAGTGTCAGGGGGCCGCTTTTCACGGCCAGGGTGCGCGTGTCCACACCAGCGCCACGCAGGACCGGGGACACCTCATACACCCGGATGGCTTCCAGGAACCGGACCGGGCGGTCGTCCTGCTCACCGTAGGAGAAGGTGACCGGGTCGTACCCGTAGGGCCACTCCCGAAGCTCGCCCATCTGCTTGACCACCGCGAACGTGTCCCGCCCGGCGGTGGTGTCCAGGAAGAACTGTCCGTCCAGGATGGCTTCCCGCTCAGTGGTCCGGATGACACCTTTGCCGACCGGAAGCGCGCCCTGCCAGGTGGTGTGTCCGTAGGCGGAGATGCGGACCGGGGCGCCGTCGGTGAACGCCCCAGGTATGGCCACGTCCCCGTCGGAGTCGATCGCGTTCAGGGTGGCGAACACGGCGGTCACCTCGCCCCGATCGGGGTCCTTGACCTCCACACGGAGGCGTTTGGTGTTCACGATTGCTCCTCCGGTGGAGTCGGGACGCCGGTAGGCGACGGGGTGGTGGTGTTGGGGCGTTGGAGCTGGACACTGAACAGCCCGGTGTGCCGTAGCAGGGTGAAGCCCTCAGCGGCCACAGCGGCCGTGACCGCCGCGGCTTCGAACCCGGCGTCGACGAGTTGGCGGATGGTGGACGCCTGCCGGAACTGGATCTCCGCGACGTCGCGGCGGTCTTCGCGCAGGAACGGGATGTCGCGGTCGTCGTACCACAACGCGGCGCCCACAGTGGGCGGTGTCACCAGGTTCTGCAAGCTGGCGGCGGCCATCCTCCACAGTGGGCGGATCGTGCCGTCCGCGAACCTCCGGCGGGCCTGTGCGTAGTTGCGGTAGGTCGCCGCCGCGAGCCCCTCGGACAGGCCCACGATCACCGGCGGAACCCCCGCAGCGGCAGCGATCCGGGTCTCTCCGTGGCCCTGCACGCCTGTGAGGTCGACCTGTTGGAGATTGGTGCACACGGTCTTGACGTCCGCGCCACCGCCCAGGTAGAGCGTCCGATAGGCGTTGTGCGCACCCTTGTGGCGGGCGTCCATCGCGGCCCGGAACCGCTCGGGCTGCACGTCCTTGTCGAACGTCACCACCATCGAGGGCACCGCGCCGTTGTCGAAGAACCGCCGCTTGTGCACCGTCGCGGCCTTGTCCGACCCGATCTCTTCCAGAACCGGACTCAGCCAGGACATGCCCCGCCATCGGGCGGCCGGGTCGGGAATCGGCGAGTAGTGACACATCTCGTCAGCCAGCAACGCGTCCGGGTCCCCGCCCTGGCCCGGTCGCAGCCCGCCCAACGTTCCCGGCGGTGGTGGCGTAGAAGTTCCCCGCCAGCGACACGTCGGATTCCATCCGGGCCAGCAGTTCGCCCGTGGTGCCCGACGGCCACGGTTTCGCCAGGAGCGCTAGGTCGGGCGAGTCGAACCCGAACAGGTCGCCGGGTCGGCCGGCGTCGGTGAGCTCCCGCGAGGCGAACCAGGCTTCGGCGAACACCAGTTGCTGGGCCAGGACACAGGCGAACACCACGCCGTTGGTCTTGTACGCGGCCTGGACATAGCCGGCGAAGTCGTTCTCGACCCGTTCCCGGTTAGTGGTGCTGGTCGCCGCCCAGGACTCCCGGAACACGTCGAGCTGCCAGAACGGCGGTTCGGTCCACTGCTTACGCCCCCGACCGGACGGGGCGGTGATCTTGCGGGAGAGTCTCACGAGACCGCCACCAGGAACAGCACGGCCAACGCCGCGACCAACACGCCCGCGACCATCAGCCCGATCGGGACGGACAGCAAGGCGACACCGGTCACGACCAGCCCAGCGGCCAGCAGCAACAGCACGGCGAGAGCGATTTCGGGACGCGACATGGGGTCTCCTTCAGGCGTACACCGCCCACGGGTCGGCGGCCTGGTCCTCATCGGGCATCGTTGCAGCGGCTTGGAGCGCCAACACGTCCGCGATCCCGGCGTCGATCTTGCGCCGGTCCGGACCTTTCACGAACACGTACTTCGTGCCGCCGTCGTCATCCGCGTCCCGCACGTGCACTTTCGTTCTGTGCATGGCCAACACGTGATCCGTGGTGACCGCATCCCCGTCGTGCGAGTACGCGCCCTCAGCGAGGGCAGTCAGCCATCGGTCACACGCCCGCGCCATCCGAACCAAACTGTTGGTGTCGAAGAAGATCACCCGGTCGTCGCCGTAGGACTGCGCCCAGCCCTCGATCTCGGTGTGCCACTTCGCCGGGTCACACAGCATCAACCCCACCCGGTAGTGGTCGAACGCCCACGCCACCGCTTCATGTACCTCTGCCCGCGGGATGCGCCACCCGGGCGGCGCCTTCGCCGGGCGGGTCCACACGCGGATCACGAACGTGTGCGGCCGACCGTCCACCAACGTGCAGGCACGCAACGCGGTCGCGTCGTCCGAGATGGAACCGTCGAACCGAGCCCGACCCGGGCACCGCGCTCGACCTGGACATCAGGCCGGACCAGCGAGCCCCACCGGGCCGCGTGCACGGCCTTCAACCGGTTGTCGGTCGGCTGGTTGAACAAGAACCGCAACGCGTCCTCCCATGCGGTGTCCGGGTCGCGGATCTCGGCCACCAACCGATCCAGGTCCACCCATCGCGCGTCCCCGTAGGCGACCGCCAGCGCGACGCGCAGCTCGCCGTCCGGGGCGTCTTGGCTGACCTCGGGGGCCTGCACCGCGTCGTAGAACACGCCCGCCGTGGCCGTGGTCGCGGCCTTGTGGGTGTCCTCAGCCATCGACCCTTCACCCGGGGTGAAGCTGTTGGTGGTCTCGTACGACCGGCCGCGCATCTTGGCCACGTTGCGGCGCAACGTCTTCGCCAACGCCCGGCCTCCGTTGGACAGTGTCCACAGGTGGGTCTCGTCCAACACGGCGTAGGTGACCCGCTGGCCCTCCCGGGAGCCGGCCGACGCGGTGACCGGCTCCAACCGGCCCGGCCGATCAGTCAGGAAACACCGGGTCAACCCGACATCGATCCGCAGATCGTCGGCCGCGCGGCCGTCGTTCGCGGTGAGCAGCTCGTACAGCGCGCCATAGGTGTTGTCGGTCTGGTCTTCCGAACAGGCGGCGATCTGCACCCACGGCGGCGGGTCCCCGGCCGTGCCCCACGGCCGGGGACCGGGTCACCTGCCGCGTCCCAGCCGGCGAACCGGACCGGGCCAGCGAACTCCGCGACCGCCTTCACGGCCCCCAGCGGGGACTTGCCCCACCCTTTCGACCGGCGCGAACAGCCACGCCGGTACACGAACGCCCCGGTGACAGGGTCCAGTGCGAACCAGCGCACCACCAGTCGGGCTTGCTCATCGGTTAGCAGCAACGGCGCGTCGGGGTTGTTCGGGGCGGGCAAGTAGTCCGCCCACCACTCCAACAGAGCCCACCCCAACGACGGGAACTCACCCAGGTACTCAGGACCACGCCAGGGCATCGGCACCCCCGGTGGGTGGTCAGTCGTCCTGTTCGGACACCACCGTCAGATGCGAGTACCGGCCCGGCCGTGTGGACGAGGGCGGCTCGGCGCCCGGTTCGGTGATCTGCATCCGCAGCCGCTGCCGATCCTCGGGGTTGCGCCCAACTTGCCCACCCGCAACCGCAACTTGGGCGCGACCGAGGCCACCCCGGACCACAACTCGGCGTGCAACAGGGCCGTGTCCAGCAGGAAGTCCCAGTCAGTAGCGGTCATGGACTGGGCTTGTGGCGAGGTCCGCCAGGTGTTCCACCATTGGCGGGTCTGTTCGGGCCAGTCCACCGTGTCCGGCAGTTCCGGGCCGCGTACCTGCCCGTCCGGGGCGACCACGGTGGGCGGAGTCGGGTCCGCGTTGCGGCGGCGGCGCTTCGCAGGGTCTTTCGGAGTCGGGCCACGACCAGCCACGTGAACACCTCACAGACTGGGCAGGAGTCCTTCACCCAATCTACTGACGAGTAGGGTCTTTATGAAGGCGAGGTAGGCGCCGACTGCACACAAATGGAGCAGCCTCGTCCGCGCCTTCGTACTTCCGACGGTCCCCACAGGTCTAGTAAACGTGTCGCTCTGCGGCCCCCAGCCCGACGCAGGACACGGCGACTGCGTGGCTGGGGCCAATGGATAGGTCCCATCACCCAAGCCATTACCGGGTTAGCCACAATCGGCGCCCTCGTGCTTACTACGTTGTCACTGAAGGCGACCCAAGAGCAAAACGCGGAGCAGAACGCGCTAACCGCGCAAGGGCAGTACACCGACCGCTACACCAAGGCCATCGACCAACTCGGCCAGAAGGGAGACGACCGGCTACAGATCCGCCTCGGAGGGATCCACGCGCTCGAACGACTCGCCCATGACTCCCCATCCGACCAGCCCACCATCATCGAAGTCCTCACCGCGTTCGTGCGCACCAACACCAACGCCCCCTTCAGCACTGGCATCCGACTATGCGAACCGCCAACAGACATCCAAGCAGCGCTGACGGTCCTCGGCCGCCGAAACAGCGCGAACGACAACGGGACCCGTGTCGACCTCCACTACGCGTGTCTCTCGGTCACGGACCTGACCGGTGCGAACCTGGCCGGCGCGCACCTGTTCTGCACGAACCTGGCCGGCGCGGGCCTGATCGGCGCGAACCTGCGCAACGCAGACCTGGCCATCGCGCACCTGGACGGCGCGCTTCTGGCCGGCGCGGACCTGCATGGCGCGGACCTGACCGGCGCGTACCTCAACGGCGCGCTTCTGACCGGCGCGAACTTGCACGACGCGAACCTGACCCACGCGAGCCACAATTCAGCTACTCGCATCGACAACGTAGTAACGAGTTCCAAGACGACAGGTCAGTGGTGGTGATTCAGGTCGATGCCATTGCCACACGGATCAAGTTCACTCACCCGGACCAGCATTACGGCGGGCAGACCAGCCAGTCCGGCCACCCGGTGAACTACAGGTCCTTCGTCAAGTTCGCACGGAAACGAATGATGCGGGCGCTGTCCAGCCCCCAGACCCGTACACAATCGTGAAGGGGTAAGAGATGGGTCACGTAACCCCTGGTCAGCCTCGCGCGACCGGGGTCCCCCTACCGTCCCGCCCCCTCCACCCGTAGTTACACGCAGCGTGTGCGGCGCCGAGTGGTCCGTGCCGGCCGCCGTGGCGAATCGGAATCAGATGTTCAGCGGTCCTCGGGTCCTCGGGTCCGAACGGGGCACCACAGAGACAGCAGTGAGTTGCGGTTGCGATCACGGCCTCGCGGCGTCGCCGGTAGTCGGCACCGTATCCACGTTGGGTGGTCGTTCCTCGTTGTTCCGATCGGGCACGTTCGCGCCCCCGGCGGCATGAGGCGCAACGCGAACCGAGGGTGGGGGTACCGCAGTCCAGGCATGGGCGGTGTGGCATCTCAGCTCACCGCCAACCATGATCTTCGCCGTAACAGTGGTCGTCACCTACGGCGGCTATCAGCTCGTCGCCGTGTTCCTGTAACAGCTACGACGTCCATGCCTTGTCCACGGCCGACGTGCAATGCTGCCTGCGCGCTGCACCGGAAGGCGGTGCCGACACGCACACGCCCACTGGAAGGGCGGCAGCGGCGGAGGTCGGTGTACCCGCACACCCACACCGGCCCCCGCCCAACGAACGACCAACAGTGGCTGGGAATACAGGCAGCAAGTCTGCCGAGAACAGGCCCTGCCCTGAGCGGCAGTGACCACGCATTTCAGGGTCGCCTGCCATGTCTCGCGTAGTAACCTTGCGTAACCGTACTGGTCACCGTTAGTGCTGTTGATGTAGTCGTAGGAGCAGGTGGGCGACCGGCCAGGACTGGCCACCCGTCCCTGCCGTCTATCCTGACCTGCGGAAACTCTCCGGCAGACATATGTACCTAAGACAGGACTTGACTCAAGCCGTCCGAGCGGAGCGAGGACAGACAACACTGTCAGTGGGCGGCGGTAGCGTGGGGCACTATGGACGCTCGGGGACGGATCCGACAACTCGCCGACCAGGTGACGGCGCTGCGTGACGCGTACTACCAGGGTGCGCCGTTGGTGGCGGACGCCGAGTACGACGCGATCGAGGACGAGCTTCGGCGGTTGATCGACGAGAACCCGCAGTGGGCGCCTGTGCCGAATCCGCTGGAGCTGGTGGGTGCGCCGACGGTGCTGCACGCGCCGGTTCGGCATTCACGGCCGATGCTGTCGCTGGAGAAGGCGACTCGGCCTGAGCAGGTCGCGGCGTTCTTCGACCGGTTCCCCGGTCAGCCGGTGGTGGTGATGCCGAAGTTGGATGGGTTGTCGCTGGCGTTGGTCTTCCAGGACGGGCGGTGGGTGCGGGCGATCACTCGCGGTGACGGGACCACCGGCGATGATGTCACCCTGCTGGTGCGGGCGCTGGTCGACGGGATCCCTGAGCGGGTCGCGGCGTCGGGTCGGGTGGAGGTGCGGGGTGAGGCGGTGATGCTGCGGTCCACGTTCGCCGCCTACAACGCCGCGCATCCGGACCAGCCGCTGATCAACCCGCGCGGCGCCGCGGCCGGCACGTTGCGGGCCAAGGATCCGGCGACGGTCGCGGAGAGACGGTTGCGGTTCTTCGCGTTCGACCTGGACACCACGAACCCCGGTGATGTGCGGGTGGACCTGCAGGAGGCGTTGGGCACGCTCGGGTTCACCGCCGCCGAGATGCGTCATTGTGCCGACGCGGACGCCGCGCAGGCGGTGATCGAGGCGATCGAGCAGGGGCGCAACGACCTGGACTACGACCTCGATGGTGCCGTGCTGCGACTGGCCAACCGCGACGCCTACGCCGCCGCCGGGACCCGGTCGAACTCGCCCCGCGGCGCGCTGGCGTTCAAGTTCGCCGCCGAGGAGAAGACCACTGTGCTGTCCGATGTGGTGTGGGACGTCGGCAAGACCGGCAAGATCGCCCCGGTCGCCCACTTGGAACCGGTGTTCGTGGGCGGTACCACGGTCACCCGCGCCACCCTGGCGAACCAGGAGGTGATCCGCGCCCGGGGCATCAAGATCGGCGACACGGTGCTGGTGCGCCGGGCGGGCGACGTGATCCCGTTCGTCGCGGGGGTGCTGGACGCCTCGAAACGCACCGGCGCCGAGCGGGATATCGTGCCGCCCACCGGCTGCCCGTCGTGCGGGCAGCCGCTGACCGAGCAGGGTAACAGTCGCGAACTGTTCTGTACCAACGTTTCCTGCCCCGCGCAGACGGTGCGGCGGTTGATCCACTGGGCCTCGCGGGCCGCCGCGGACATCGAGGCTGTCGGTCCGGTGTGGATCGAACGGCTGGCCGAAGTCGGGATCTTGGAGCACCCGTCGGACTTCTACCGGCTGACCGCGGAGACGCTGCTGGAGTTCGACCGGATCGGTGACGTGTCGGCCGCACGGATGATCGAGTCGATCGACGCGAGCCGTCGGGTCGGGTTGCGCCGGGCGCTGATCGGGCTGGCGATCCCGATGGCCTCCGAGGGCACCGCCACCCGCTTGTGCCGCGCGGGATTCAGCTCGCTGGAGGAGGTCGCGGACGCCACTGAGGACCAACTCGTGGCCGTCGAGGACATCGGACCGAAGGTCGCCGCGTCACTGAGCATGCACCTCGCGCGGCTGCGGCCGGAACTGGAACGGCTCCGGGAGCGTGGTGTGTCCCTGGACGTACGCGACGAGGACCTCCCGCCGGTCGTCGCGTCCGACGCGCCGCTGGCCGGCAAGACGGTGGTGATCACCGGCGCGATCAGCGACCCACGCACCGGCGAGAAAGTCCCCCGGCCGACGTTCCAGCGGCTGTGCGAGAAAGCCGGCGCGACTACCGCGTCCTCGGTCTCGGCGAGCACCGACCTGCTCATCACCGGTGGTGACGTCGGCGCCGCCAAACTCACCAAGGCCGAGAAACTGGGGGTCGAAGTCGTCGACCAAAGCCAGATCTGGGATCAACTCATCGCCGCCAACATCGCGTAACCCCGGTCGCGGTGACTATCGTGCGGGGTCACCTGTTCGGGTGTGCGCGATGGGGCGAGGAGTGCGCGGATGGATCTGGAACTTCGCCACCTGCGGGTCCTGTGCGCGATCGCCGACG
This sequence comes from Actinocrispum wychmicini, assembly GCF_004345645.1. Lineage (GTDB taxonomy): Bacteria > Actinomycetota > Actinomycetes > Mycobacteriales > Pseudonocardiaceae > Kibdelosporangium > Kibdelosporangium wychmicini. The sequence continues at coordinate 141,250 of NZ_SLWS01000009.1, forward strand.
CCGGGAGCGTCGGCCGGGCCGCGGGCCTGCTCGGGTACTCCCAGCAAGGGCTGAGTACCCAGCTCCAGCGGATCGAACGGTACTTCGGCGAGCCGCTGTTCGAGCGCAACACCGTGGGGGTGGAGCCGACAGGGTACGGCGCGGAAGTCCTTGCGCAGGCGCGTGACGTCGTGGCCAGGGCCGATGCCATCGGGCGGCGACGGGCCGCGGACGGCACGGAACAGCGGCAGGTCCTCAGGCTGGCCGCGACCAACTCGCCGGTGCTGGCCGGGATGGTCGGCCGGATCCGCAGCCGCCTGCCGGCGCTGGCGTTGACCGTCACCAGCGTCTACGCCTCCTCCGACATGATCGACCTGTTGGAGCGGGGCGAGCTGGACACCGCGATCGGCGCCGACTATCCCGGCCTGGAGCTGCGGCATTCCGACGCCGTGTCGCATCGGGGTATCGTCACCGAGCCGTCGTTCGTGGCGTTGCCGGCTCAGCATCGGCTCCGGCACGGCACCGAGGTCGCGCTCGCCGACCTGGCCGACGACGCGTGGTTCCTGACCCCGGACGACGGGGCCGGCTGGCCCGGCGTGTTCTACGCGGCGTGCACGGCGGCCGGCTTCACCCCGGCGACGATCCACGAGTTCCTCGGCGACCAGCTCCAGCTGCAGAACATGATCGCTGACGGGCTCGGGGTGTCCATGGTGCAGGCGACGATCAGGCCCATTCCCGGGGTGGTGGTGAAACCGCTGACCGGCACGCCGCTGTGGTGCCGGTACGTGCTCGCCTGGCGCCGGGAGAGCGTCACCGACGATGTCGTCGAGACGGTTTTCAGTTCCGCCGCCGCGACCTATCGGGATCTCATCGCGCAGGCTCCCCATTTCCAGACGTGGGCGTCGCGAACGTATCGCCCCTGAAGCCCGGCATGTTGTGGCGAGTTCGCTGATTGTGCTGTCCCTCAAGGCATTGTCTCCGGCCGACGCGGATGAGACGTTTCGCATCGTTCCTCGCTGAGCGGTTCTTCAGGTATCCGAATCCTTGAGGGAGTAGCGATGCGCCATCGATTTACCCTGCCCAGAATCCTGGCCGTCGGCATAGCAACGTCCATTACGGCAGCCGGTCTGCTGACCGCGCCCGCCACGGCGTCCCCGGCCCGCCAAACGGCGTCGGCGGATCAGTCCGCCAGCCGCGATTCCGAACGCCCTGCTTTGCGGTCCGCTCCGCTGCCTGCCACCTTGCGGGGCGCGCCAGTCGAGCTGAGCCAAGCCAAGCCGCGGCCAAGGACCGCGGCGGTCCTGGCGTCCTGCACCACCGCCGATTTCGCCGGCCGGACCGGTGACACGTTGGTGTCCTACATCAAATCGATCGACTGGTTCACCTGCATCAACCCACTGTTCGACTTGACCGGCTCGGACGCGCGGGCCGTGTTCAAACAGTCCCAGATGCTCTCCGTGGCCAACGGCGTCACGAACACCGCGTCGTCCTACCCTGGCGACGATTCCACGGGCATCTACGAGCTGCTGTACTTCCTGCGCGCCGGCTACTACGTGCAGTCCAACCACCCGTCCGACGTCGGCCCGTACGACGCGCTGACCGACGCCGTGAAGTCCGGGTTGACGAGGCTGTTCAACCACCCTCGGTCCAACGACGTCAGCGCGGGCAACGGCGATGTGCTGTCCCAGGCGGTGATCGTCACCGACAGCGCGAACGTGCAAGGGGCCTACCTGAACGTGTACAAGCGGATCCTCAACGCCTACGCCAGCGCGTGGGACGCGTACCCGAGCATGGACAGGGCCCTCAACGCGGTCTACACACCCCTGTGGCGGGGCAACCAGAACCCGGCGTTCGTCACGGCGGTCACCGCGGACCCAAGCATTGTCGACGCGTTGTACAGCTTCGCGATCAACCACCGCGACCTGCTCGGCGGCGCCAACGACGTCCTGGCTTCCAACGCCGGCAACGACCTGGCCCGGATGGTTGAGCACACGGCGTTGCGGGCCAAGATCCGCCCACTGGTCAAGGGGCTGCTGACCGCCTCGTCGATCACCGGGCCCACCGCGAACCTGTGGGTCCACGTCGCCTTCCAGACCGGCCAGTATGACGCGGCACAGTGCTCGTACTACGGCAACTGCGACCTGCCCGCCCAGCTCACCGCCGCGTCGTTGCCGGTCAACTACGCCTGTGACAACCGCACAATCCGCGCGCAGGCGTTGACCGCGAGCGAAGTCGCCGCGGTCTGCGCGAGCCTGCGCGGCCAGGACCCGTACTTCCACAGCCAGGTCAAGGACAACGGGCCGATCCCCGGCCAGTACGAAGCGAAGGTCACGTTCGGGATCTGGGCCGGCAAGTGGGACTACTCCGTCTACTCCTGGGTGATCTACGGCAACGACACGGACAACGGCGGCGAGACCCTCGTCGGCGACCCCAGCGATCCCAACAACATGGTCGTGACGGTCATGTACCAGAAGCCGTTCGACGACGGGTTCGTCGCCCGGGTCTGGAACCTCAACCACGAGTACACCCATGTGCTGGACGGCCGGTTCGACACCCAGGGCGGCTTCGACGGTTCGCTGCCGGACATCTGGTGGATCGAAGGCGTGGCCGAGTACATCTCGTACACCTACCGGGGGATCAGCTACCCCGAGGCGATCGCCGAGGCGGGCAGGCACACCTACCGGTTGAGCACCCTGTGGCAGACCACCTACGCCAACGCCGACTCGACCCGGATCTACAACTGGGGCTACCTGGCGGTGCGGTACATGATGGAGAAACACCCCACCGACGTCTACGCCATGCTGGCCAGGTTCCGGGTCGGTGACTACGCCGGCGGGATCGCGGTCTACCAGAACGGCGTCGGCACCCGGTACGACGCGGACTTCGACGCCTGGCTCACCGCGATCGCGGGCGGATCGGCCAGCACGTGCACGAACCCGGATCCGCGCGTGATGGACCGCAACTGCGCCCGCGCCAACCGGTCCGCCACCGCGGGCAACCTGGACTACCTGTACATCTGGCTGCCGGCCGGCACGGTCGCCCTGAAGATCACCACCAGTGGCGGCACCGGCAACGCTGACCTCTACTACAACCCCGACACCTGGGCCACAAGCACCGCGTACACCGCCCGCTCGACCAACGCGGGGAACAACGAAACCATCACCGTCACCAACACCACGTCCGGCTACCGGTACGTCAGCCTGTACGCCGTCACGGCGTTCAGCGGAGTCACTGTCACCACCCAGTACTAGTCCCCTAACCGGCGGGTCCCTGCCCGGGGACCCGCCCCCACAGAGGTGAACACCCCGAATGAACCAACGGCACGCGGTGACCGACCACGTCTTCACCGTCCCGCTCGACCACGACGACCCCACCGGGCCCACGATCGAGGTGTTCGCCCGCGAGGTGGTCGACCCGGCCCGAGCCACCGACACGTTGCCCTGGCTGCTGTTCCTGCAGGGCGGGCCGGGGGGCAAGGCACCCCGCCCGCAAGGCCGGTATCCGGGCTGGCTCGCGCGTGCCCTCCGCACCCACCGGGTGCTGCTGCTCGATCAACGCGGAACCGGCCGAAGCACACCGGTCGTGGCGGCCAGGTTCCCGTCCGACAAGGACCTTGCCCGCTACTTGTCGCTGCACCGCGCCGACGCCATCGTGCGCGACGCGGAGCTGATCCGTCGTCAGCTGTGCGGCGACGAACCGTGGGAGACGCTCGGCCAGAGCTTCGGTGGGTTCATCACCTTGACCTACCTGTCGTACGCGCCGGAAGGTCTGCGGGCGTGCCACATCACCGGCGGGGTACCTGGACTAGACGCCACCGCCCAGGACGTCTACCGACGCACCTACCCCCGGGTCGACGCCAAGAACACCGAGTACTACACGTACTACCCCGACGACGCCGCCATCGTGCGCCGGATCGCGGACCTCGCCGACACCGGCCGGATCCTCCTCCCCGACGGCGACCTGCTCACCACGCGTCGGCTGCGCACCCTCGGCCTGGCGTTCGGCATGGGCGATGGCTACGAGCGGGTCCACTGGATCCTCGACGACGCGTTCGACACCGCCGGGGACCTCACCGACACGTTCCTGCTCCAGGTCACGCAGCAGACAGGATTCGTGGACAACCCACTGTTCACCGTCCTGCAGGAGGCGTGCTTCGCCCAGGACGCGCGGCCGACGGCGTGGGCCGCACACCGGATCGCGGCCGAACACCCCCGGTTCAGCGCCGAGGCGGACCCGCTGCTGTTCACCGGCGAGATGATCTACCCCTGGATGTTCGAGGACATCAGGGCCCTGCGGCCGTTCGCCGACGCGGCCGAACTGCTCGCGTCCTGGACCGACTGGCCACCGCTGTACGACCCACGGCAACTGGCCGCCAACCAGGTCCCCGTCGCCGCGATCGTCTACCACGACGACATGTACGTCGACGCGGAACTCTCGCTGCGCACGCTGCGACAAGTGGGCGCGGCCTGCGCCTGGGTGACCAACGAATGGCAGCACGACGGCGTCAACGCCGCTGGGGACACTGTGCTCTCGCGCCTCATGGACATGACTGCGGGCCGCCTCTGACGACCGGATACGATGGTGGTGTGACGACGTTCTTCTTCCACCTGCGCTAGGCCGCCGCCAGCGCCTCCGTTCGTACGCCGCGTTGGCGAGGCGGGGTGGGGTTGTCCCGCTCCGGGCTCTCGCGCGTGGAGTTTTCTTGCGTCACCACTATGTCGCCCGCACTGTGCGGGGGATCGAACATGTCGTCGCCGCCGAGATCACCGACCGCCGGTTCGGCTCGGTGGACGCCGTTCGGCACCGTGAAGTGTGGTTCCGGGGGTTTCCGGACGCCGTCCGGCTGCGGACCGCCGACGATCTGGTCCGGGTCCTGGCCGTCGTCGACGACATCGGGCCCACGAAGGCCGCCCTGACCACGTTGGCCGACGCGGCCGCCGAGCTGGTTTCGTTGCCGGATAAGGAAGTTGACGTCACGGCGTCGTTCCTCGGACGCCGCAACTACAACCGTTACGACATTGAGGACACCGTCGGCCGGGCGCTCGAACAGCGGCTTCGGCTGCGTTATCACCCGCGTCGGGCCGGTCGGCATCGGCCGCGGTGCGGCGCGACCGTGCGCGTCACGATCGAGGACAAGCGCGCCATGATCGGCCTGCGTGTTCTGGACCGGCCGCTGCACCAACGTGACTACCGCACGGTGTCCCGCCCTGGCGCGTCACATCCGCCGTTGGCCGCCGCGATGTGCCGGCTCGCGGACAACCCGCGCAGCTTGCTGGATCCGTGCTGCGGTGTCGGGACGATCCCGATCGAGGCCCGCGCTCTTGGCGTCCAAGCCATGGGCACCGATGTCGAACCGGCGGCGATCCGTGCGGCCGCGACGAACGAACCCCGGCTGCACTGGTCGGTGGCGGACGCAGGCCGGCTACCACTCACGGACGGCGGCGTGGCGGCGGTCGTGACGAACCCGCCGTGGGGCGGCCAGGTCTCGGCGGGCGGGTTGCCGCTGCACCGGTTCTGGGCGGAGGTGCGGCGGGTGCTCACCCCTGAGGGGCGGGCCGTCGTGCTGATGCCCGAGCCGGAACGGTGGCTGCCCGACGCGGAACGCGCCGGCTTGCGCGCCAGGTCAGCGCTGCCCGTTCGGTTGCACGGCGCGTCACCGTCCATTGTGGTGTTCGACTGAACTTGGGAGGTTCGCACAACAGGGGGCGGTGAGTTCCGTTCGTTGCGATGAACCACGCGATGGCTGAAACGAGCAGGATCAACCGACCTGACGGGCGGAGGATCAGCATGGCGACCATGACGGCGCTGGGCGAACGGACGGTCGGCGGCCGGTGGCCCGGCTATCTGCTGCGCCGGCTGACCCGGCTGGTCGTCTCGATCTGGGTGCTGGTGACCGCCTCCTTCTTCATGATCTACCTCATTCCGGGCGACCCGGTGCGGGCGGCGATGGGGATGCGGGCCTCCCCCGAGGCCGTCGCCGCCCGGCGGGCCGCGCTGGGCCTGGACGATCCGATCTGGTCGCAGTACCTGCACTACCTGGGGAACACGGTGACCGGGCGGTTCGGGACGTCCATCGTCACCAACGTCGACGTGTCGCAGACCATCGCGCAACGGCTGCCGGCGACGGTCGAGATCTCGGTGTTGGCGTTCCTCGTGGTCGCGCTGATCGCCGTGCCGCTCGGGCTGGTGGCGGCGGTGCTGACCCGGGGCGGTCGGCGACCGGTCCTGCAACTGGGGTTCGCCGGCGGCACGATGATCATCGCCGCGATCCCCGACTTCCTGTTCGCGGTCGTCCTGGTCTACCTGTTCGCGGTGCAGTTCGGCTGGTTGCCGGTGGCCGGCCGCGGCGATCTTTCGTCGTACATCCTGCCGGTGACAGCGCTGGCCGCCAGTCCGATCGGTGTGCTCGCACGCATCGTGCGCATCGAGACACTGTCGGTGCTCGGTGAGGACTTCATCCGGACGGCGCGTTCGAAGCGGTTGCCCGCGCGGCTGATCTATCTCCGCCACGCCATGCCGAACGCGCTGACCGCGACCCTGACCTTCGGCGGCATCCTGCTCACCGGTCTGATGGCCGGAACCGTGCTGGTGGAGAACGTGTTCGCGTGGCCGGGCCTGGGGACCACGATCGTCCAGTCGATCCAGCAGAAGGACTACCCGACCGCACAGGCGATGGTCCTGGTCTACGGCGGCCTGGTCCTGGTCGTCAACCTGGTCGTGGACCTGCTGCTGGCGCTGCTCAACCCGCGAACGACCCTGAAGGAGACCTGATCCGTGGTCAGCCGACGTGGAGCGGTGTGGCTCCCAGTCTTTCGCAGTCCGGTCGGCGCGTCCGCCGCGATCCTGCTCGTGGTCGTCCTGATCACCGCGATCGTCGCGCCGATACTGTGGAGCGACCAGGCGGCGGCGGTCGACACGGCGGCGATCCAGCGGGCGCCCAGCGCGAAACACCTGCTGGGCACCGACGGCCTGGGCCGGGACATCCTCTACCGCCTGCTCGTCGCCACTCGTCTGACAGTCGAACTCGCTGTGCTGGCAACGCTTGTCGGCACGGCGCTCGGCATCGCACTCGGAACGGCCCCTTCGGTGCTGGGGCGACGAGCGGGGACCGTCGTCACCGCGATCGTCAACATCGCCGTGGCCTTTCCCGGTCTGTTGCTGATTCTGTTCTTCGCCGTCGTCTTCGGGGTCACCACCCAGGGCGCCGTGCTCGCTCTCGCGGTCGCGATGGCGCCTTTCTACGCCCGGCTGACCCAGACGCTGGCGGCGGCGGTGGCGGGAAAGGACTTCGTCGCCGCCGCGCTGGCGTCGGGCGTGTCCCGCATCCGGATCCTCACCCGGCACATCCTGCCGAACATCGGCGAACAGCTGGTCGTCAACGCCATGATCGGGGTCGGCGGCACCCTGTTGACGTTCGCCGGCCTGTCGTTCCTGGGGATCGGCATCCAACCGCCGGACTACGACTGGGGTCGCATCCTGAACGAGGGCGTCGCCAGCATCTACGTCAACCCGGCCGCGGCGCTCGGGCCCGCGATGCTGGTGGTGCTGGCCGGGCTTTCGTTCAACCTGTTCGGTGAGGCCGCGGCGCAGGTCATCAGTGGCGAGCGGACGTCTTCGCGGCGCGGTGTCGGTCGACCGTCGCCCACTGCACGCGACGACGAGCACGACGACACCGTCGAGCCGATTCTGCACGTGCGGGATCTGCGGGTCTCCCATCCGGTGCGCGGTGGGTGGACGAGTCCGGTCCGCGGGGTGAGCTTCAGCCTCCGGCGGGGTGAGGCGGCCGCGATCGTCGGCGAGTCCGGCTCCGGGAAGAGCCAGACCGCGTTGGCGATCGCCCAGTTGATCGAGCGTCCCGGACTGGTCACCGCCGAGGCGCTCACGTTCGGCGGCCTGCCGCTGGCGCAGGCGCCCGGCCGGGTGCTGGGGACGTCGCTCGCCATGGTCTTCCAGGACCCGATGACGTCGATGAACCCGACCATGAAGGTGGGCCGGCAGCTGGCCGAGGTCGCCGAACACCACCAGGGCATGAGCCGGACCAGAGCCCTGGCCAAGGCGGTCGACCGGCTCCAGTCGGTCCGGATCCCGTCCGCCGCCCGTCGGGCCCACCAGTACCCGCACGAGTTCTCCGGTGGAATGCGGCAGCGCGCGATGATCGCGATGGGACTGATGGGGACGCCCAAGCTGATCATCGCCGACGAACCCACCACGGCACTCGACGTCACCGTGCAGAGCCAAGTCCTTCGACTGCTCGCGGACGTGCGGGAGACGGCGGCCACGGCGGTGTTGCTGATCTCGCACGACATCGCGGTGGTTCGACGCTTCTGCGACCGGGTCCTGGTGATGTACGCCGGGCGGATCGTCGAGGACATCCGCGTCCGGGATCTCGTCACCGAGGCCAGCCACCCGTACACCCGCGCGCTGCTCGCCAGTGTCCCCGACATGAGCACCGACCGCACCCAGCCGCTCGCGTCCATCCCGGGTCGGCCGCCGCACCCGGACGAACTGCCGCCCGGCTGTGCTTTCGCGCCGCGGTGTCCGGCCGCCGACGAACGATGTCGAACCGACGACCCCGCCCTCGTCCACCTCGGCGAACGACACAGGGTGGCGTGCTGGCACCCACGAACTCTGGAGCGCACAGGTGAGTGATCTGCGGTTCGAGAACGTCTCTGTCCACTATGGAGCGTTGACCGCGGTCCGGGACGTCAGCCTGCTCGTCCCGGCCGGCAAGGTCGTCGGCCTGGTGGGCGAATCCGGCTCGGGAAAGTCCACTTTGGCCCGAACGGCGGTCGGGCTGGCGCCGGTCAGCGCGGGCCGGGTCACCTTGGCCGGCACCGATCTCGGCGCACTGCGCCGGCAAGGAAAACATCCCCTGCAGATGATCTTCCAGGACCCGTACGGGTCGCTGAACCCGCGGATGACCATCGGCGAGTGCGTCGCCGAGACCATGCCGCGGGCCAGCCGGGCGGCGCGTCGAGCGGAGGCCTGCCGGCTGCTCGAACTGGTCAACCTCGATCCGGCGACCGCGACCGCGCTGCCCGGCCGGTTGTCCGGCGGTCAGCGGCAACGTGTCGCGTTGGCGCGGGCTCTCGCCGGACAACCCGAGGTCATCGTCGCCGACGAGATCACCTCGGCGTTGGACGTCTCGGTTCAGGGCACTGTGCTCAACACGATCCGCGCGCTGCAACGCGAACTCGCGCTCAGCATGTTGTTCATCTCCCACAACCTGGCTGTCGTCCGGTATGTCAGCGACTTCATCGCGGTCATGTACCTGGGCCACATCGTGGAGGCCGGCCCCGCCGAGCAGCTGCTCGCCAGTCCGCAACATCCCTACACCCAGGAGTTGTTGCTCGCGGCCACCGCCTTTTAGACGCGTGGGGTGGCGCGCAGACCCATGTGCATGATCATCCGGCCGGCGGCGGTCCGGTAGAACGCCGCCTGCCCGCCGTCCTGGGTCAGGAACAGCCCCGCACCGGCTGGGACGAGGTCGAACTCGTCTTCACCGCGGCCGATCTGCCTGATGAGGTCGACGGTCGAGGTGACGTGCACGTGCAGTCCTCGGTCACTGGGCGTGACCTCGAAGATCTTGCCTTCCCGGCGGTAGGTTCCGACATAGTGGGCGGTGTCGTCCTCGGTCGGTTCCGGCTGGGGTGGCACTGTCCGGCTGAGGCCGGCCAGCTGTCCGCCGATCGTCTCGAAGAGTTGGTCGAACAGCTCGCTCGCGTGGCCTCCGTTGGTCAACAGGACCACCGCGATCCCGCTGTCCGGGATCATCCGGAGGAACGCGGCCTGGCCGATCATCCCGCCGTCGTGCCCCACCACGGGCCGGTCGTAGCCGTGGCTGAGGGTCAGGCCCAGGCCCCACGAGTCCGCGGCCGGGAACAGATCGGGCAGCCGGGCCTGCTCGGTCCGCATGGCGGCCACGCTGGCCGGGCTCAGCACCTGGTCGCCGTCCGACATCAGCGTCCGGGCGAACGTGAGGACGTCGCCCGCGGTCGAGTTGATGACACCCGCTGGGGCGAGCGACCTGGGTAGACCCCAGACCGGCGTCCTGGTGATGCCTGCACCCGGCAGGTCCAGGTGGCCGACCGCGGTCGGCAGCAACAGCGCGTCTTCGGGGAAGGTGACCGTCGACCGGAGTCCCAACGGGTCGATCAGGCGTCGACGAATCGCGGCGTCCCAGGATTCCCCGGTCAGCCGCTCGATCAGATGCGCGGCGACGACGTAGCCGGTGTTGCTGTAGGACCAGGTCTCCCCTGGGGCGAACAAGGGCGGCACGTCGCGCAGCCTGTCGACGAGTCGGGCCACGCTTTCCGCGCCGCGCCCGGTGTCGAAGTACAGGTCGCCGTCCAGTCCGCTGGTGTGCCGCAGCAGGTCGCGTGGAGTGATCCGACCGGCCAGGTCCGGTTCGGCCAGCACCAGATCGGGCAGCACCTCGGCCAGGCCGCGATCGAGGTCGAGAACTCCTTCGTCGCACAACTGAAGCAGCATCGCGGCGGTCCAGACCTTCGTGATCGATCCGATCTGGAACACCGAGTCGGGGGTGACCGGCGCGCCGGTGTCGATGTTCAGGACGCCGGCCGCCACGACATTGACCTCGTCCTCTCGCAAAACGCCGAGGACAGCACCTGGAACCCCGTTCACGTCGACCAGCCGCCGCAGCAATCGTTGCCACTGATCAGCTTCCGCACGGCCGCGCTCCACCACTCTTGGACGTGCGGTGTGTTCGCACAGCCAGGTGACCGTGCGGTCAAGCACGTCGACGCGATGCGACGGCCGTCCGGACTCGGCGAGGTCGTGGTCGCCGCCCGGATAGCGGACGAACTCGACCGGCACGCCGAGCCGGCGCAGCGCCGCGAACCATTGCTGGGACTGGCCGATCGGGCACCGGACGTCGTCCGTGCCGTGCAGGAGCAAGGTCGGTGTGGTCACCCGGTCCACCTGGTCGAGCGGCGAGAACCGGCCGAGAGCCGGGCCGGCCCCGCCTAACTCCCGCACGGCCAGATGGTTGCCCTGATCCGACGTACCGACCAGGCTGTCCAGGTCGGTGGCGGGTGCGCTGACCACCGCCGCGGCGAACCGGGTGTCGTGCGAGATCAGGTAGCACGCCAGATAACCGCCGTAGCTGTGGCCGGCGACGGCCAGCCGGCCCGGATCCGCGATTCCCGCTGCCACCAGGGCGTCCACCGGCTCCAGCAGGTCGCCGATGTCGGCTTCGCCCCACCGGCCGATCGCGGCCGTCAGGAACGATTCGCCGTACCCGTCGCTGCCCCGAGGGTTGACCGTGAGCACGGCCCAACCGCGTGCGGCCAGCACCTGGTGGTGGAGGTTCACGCGGTCCGCGCAGGCGTCCCACGCGTTGTGCGGTCCACCGTGGACGTCCACCAACAGCGGCTTCGGACCAGGCACGGACGGATCAGTGAGCAGCCAGCCGGCCACGGTCGAGCCGTCGGAGACGGTGAAGGACCGGGGTGTGCGGGTGAACAGTTCGACATCAGGCAACGAATCATGCTGCAACGAAGTCTGCACGGTGACGTGGCCCGTGCCGACGTCGACCACGGCCACCTCACCGAAAAGGTCCGGTGTCGCGAGGATGACCGCGGCACGTCCGTCCGACACCGACAACGCCAGGACGGATACCCCACTGTCGGTCAGCCGTTCGACCTGTCCTGATTCGACATCGAGGACGCTCAACGACGTGTCCCCGCCGTCACGGACACAGAACACCACGCCGCGCCCCTCGGCCACGAACTGCGGTGCGGCGACCGACCTGTCGGCGTCGGTGATCTGTTCGGTGGCGCCGTCCTTGGTTCGAATACGGAACAACTGCGACAAGCCGACCTTGGTATCCAACCGTCCCACCGCCAGCAGCGAACGGCCATCTGGATGCCAGCGAAGTCCACTCAGCCGCCCGTCGGCCGGCCCCAGCAGCCGTGGCTCGGCATCAGCGTCGATGTCGATCAGGTATGCGGCGACCGTCAGGTCGACGTCGGCGTTGGGCTCGGCCGCGGCGGTGAAGGCGAGCGTCCGGCCGTCCGGCGACCACACCGGGTCCGACGCGTCCCAGTCGCCGTCGGTGAGCCGACGCGTCTCACCGGTCAGGACATCCAGGACGTGCAGGTGCCAGCAACCCTCCAGGTAGTCCAGTCGCTTGGTGACGATCGGTGAGCCGGTGTCGGCAGGCCGGGCCCGGAACGCGATCCGGGTGCCGTCCGGACTCCACACCGGACGTCCTGCGGGAAGATCCGTGAGTCGCGTGGGAGTGCGACTCGCGATGTCCAGGCACCAGATCTGGTTCGCACGCAGAAACGCCAGTCGAGTCCCGTCAGGCGACCAGGCCGGCTCGTGGCCGTCGGTCAGTTCGACCGGCGCGGACATCGACGGGTCGATCAGCCAGAGGCCGCGGACGTCCCGGTCGGTGCTTTCCTGAGCATGGCGCCGGACAAAGCAGATTCGTTGTCCGGCCGGGTCGATCGCGACGTCCTCCGGCACCACCAGCCGTCCGACGTCGCTGCCCCGAAGTCGCCTGCGCATCAGGAGATCTTGCGGGCCGCCCGGCCGTCCACATGGACGTACCTGCTGCCATCGGCGAGGGTGTAGAACGTCAACGCGGTCCATGGGCCGGAATCGTCGACCCTGGTGAGGAACACGTTCTCCCGCACCGGAACCAAGACGGCTTCGACGACTTCGTCCGGCAGGGTCTCGGACAGCGCGGTGGTGATCGTGACCTTGGCCCGCAGCCCGTCCTCGGTGGCGGTCAGTTCCAGGCGCTCGCCCCATCGTTCGTACACGCCGACGTGGACCTGCTCGTCCACTGTGACCGGTGTCGCCGGCGGTTCCACTGCCGGTGGGATCGACAGGTCACAGACGTCGGCCAGGAACTCGCCGAGGAACCGGCGGTACAGCTCCTCGGTACGGCCGCCGTTGGTGAGCAGGCAGACCACGACACCCGCGTCGGGAACAATCCGCAGGAACGACTTCTGGCCGATCGTTCCCCCGTCGTGGCCGTGCACGAGCCGGCCGCCCCATTCGCTGATCGCCCAGCCCAGGCCGATCGATCGCTGGTCGAGCCCGGTTCCGTTGGCGATCCGCGTCTGAGGTTCGAGCATTTGGGCGGCGCGGGTCTCGGGCAGGATCGCGTCGCAACCGGGCAGGTGGGTACGCGCGAACGCCACGACGTCCGACGCTGTCGCGCAGATTCCGCCCGCCGGCCCGACGGACCGTGCCAACGCCCAAGTCGGTGCCAACACCGGCTTGCCGTCGGTCAGGCCGTGACCGTGGGCGACGCGGAACCGCATCACGTCCTCGGCCAGGGTGGCGGTGCTGTCCAGACCCAACCTGTCGATGATCCTGTTCCGCAGAGCGGTGTCCCAGGTGGTGAACGTCGCCCGCTCGACGATCGCGCCGAGGAGGCTGAAGCCGGCGTTGCAGTACGACATCGTCGCTCCGACCGGATGGGTCAACCCGATCATCAGGCAGGACGCGACAAATCGTTTCAGGGAGTCGTCGCCGCGGCCACCGTCGAAGAAGTAGTCGCCGTCGATGCCGCTCGTGTGGGTGAGCAGATGCCGGACCGTGACGCCGTCGACTAGCCCTGGGCTCGACAGCTGGAGTTCGGGCACGTATCGCAGGATCGGCGCGTCCAGGTCGAGCAGCCCCTCGTCGACCAGTTGCAGCACCATCGTCGCGGTGTAGATCTTGCTGATCGACCCGATCTGGAACACACTGTCCACAGTGGTCTCCACGCCGGTTTTCACGTTGAGCACTCCGGAAGCGGCCGTGTGCACGGTTCCGTCCACCAATGCCGCGAACGACGCACCGGGAACAGCGTATTCCTCGGTGAGGTCTCGCAACCGCCGCTGCCAGTGTTCGATGTCGACGACCATGTCGGTTCCTTTCGTCTTGGTTGTGCCCACCACAGCCAGGTAGTTCGCGGGATCGGTCACTCCTTCGGTGCACAGCAGCAGGACGGACGATTTCGCTGACACCCCAAGCAGTTCCCGCACATCGTGATCGGACGCGATCAGCCCGCCGAGCGCGGCGGCACCCGTCTCACCGGCGGCGATTCCGTGTCGCGCCAGGCGTCGCATCGCGTCGTGCATCGGGCTGTCGTCGATCACGAGACTGGCGCTCAGTCCGGCCTTCAACAACGGCCAGGTCGTGAAGGACGGCGTGCCGCAGTTCAGGCCCACCATCTCGGACACCTGCGGGCCCGGAACGGTGGTTCGCTCCGCCACCCGAAGCGATCTGGTGACGCATTCGGCACCCACCGGTTCGACCGCGATCACCCGCGTCGGCCCATGGGCGAAATGTCGGACCGCGGCCGCCGCCAGCGCGCCGACACCCACCGGGACGACCACGAAGTCCGGAAAGGACGATCCGCTTTCAGTCAGTGCCGCCTGGATCTCGCGGAACATCGTCGAGTAGCCGTCCGAGATCCACCCGGGGACCTCTTCGTAGCCGGGCCACGAGGTGTCCGACACGATGAGCCGGTCGCCGCTCGCGGTCGCGGCGGCGATCCGCACGGTCTCGTCGTAGTTGACGTCCGTCTGGTCGACCCGGGCGCCTTCGGCGCGGATGGCCTGGATCCGAGCGGCTGCCGTTCCTTCGGGCACGTAGATGTGCGCGGACATGCCGAACAGCGCCGCGACGCGGGCGACCGCACGGCCGTGATTCCCGTCGGTCGCCGTGACGAGGGTGAGGTCGGCGTGGTTCGACAGCAGTGCACGGAGGTCCTCGACGGTCGACCATTCGTCCCGGAGGCTTCGCCCGACGCGTTGTTCGACCAGCCGATAGGCGGCCCACGAGGCGCCCAGCGCCTTGAAGGACGGCAGGCCGAACCGGGTTGATTCGTGTTTCACCCACAGCCGTCCGACACCCATTTCGTTCGCGAGCTCGGGCAGGTCGTACAGGGGTGTCGCCGCGTAGCCAGGCAGCCGCCGGTGGTACCACCGCGGGTCGGCCGCCGGTGCCGTGGGGACGGACGGCCGCGCGATATCGGGTCGCAGCCACAATTCCTGAATCACAGGGCCCGACCCTAAGCCCGAAACAGCCGCCACCGCTTCGTCGCTTCGAACCAAAGCACCGCCTCGAACTGGTTCCGAACAGTAGAGTTCGAGCGGGTTCCGGTGGCTACAGTCGCGCCATGATGACGAGAAAAGTGCTCGGCACAACAGCGATTGTGGCGCTTCTGCTCGGCACGACCAACGGAATCGCCACGGCCGCACCGGTTTACGGTTCGGCCGGGGCGGGTGACGCATACTATCCGGAGGACGGCAACGGCGGCTATCAGGTCGACGACTACGACATCAGTATCGACTACGATCCCGCGAGTCATCAGCTCAAGGGCGTGGCGAAGATCTCCGCCACGACGACCCAGGCGCTCAAGGGTTTCAATCTCGACCTGCTCGGCTTCACCGTCGATTCGGTCCGAGTCGATTCGAGGGACGCTTCGCACCGCCGGGAAAGTGCGCACGAACTAGTGGTTCGACCGGCCGGGTCGCTCCGAAAAGGACAGAAGTTCACCGTCGAGGTCGCCTACCACGGCGTACCCGACCCCGCGGGCGCCTGGTTCCTCCGCCCCAGCGGCGGCGCGTACGCGGTGGGGGAACGCCAGGCCGCGTCCAGCTGGTTCCCGGTCAACGAGACGCCGCGGGACAAGGCGACGTTCACCCTGCGCGCCACCGTTCCGGCAGGGTGGTCAGTTCTCTCTAACGGTGTTAGAGAGAACGTTTTGAACACCGCCGGCAAGACGACGTACACCTGGCGGGAGCGCACCCCGATCACGGGGTATCTCACGACGATCGCCATTGACCGCTTCACGTTACTGACCCAGCGGCGCTCGAACGGGATGCCATTGGTCAGCGCGTTCGCACCGGGAACAGAGGGGAACATCCCGGTCGAGAAACGCCTCCCCGAGATCCTGGACTTCGAAGAGTCGCTGTTCGGCGCATATCCGATCGACACCGGCGGCGGAGTCTACGAATTCGGCCCCTTTACCGGGGCGCTCGAAGCGCAGGGCCGATCGGTGTACATCATCGCCCAGGGCAGCGGAACCGTCGCCAACGCCCGGAACTTGGTGCACGAGAACGCCCATCAGTGGTGGGGCGATTCGGTTTCGCTGTGGAACTGGTCCGATCTCTGTCTCAAGGAGTGCGTGGCGGCGTACACAGAGGACCTGTGGAGCGCCCAGAAAGAAGGACTGGACCTGGACCGCAACTACCGCGAGACCGTGTCGAAGAACCTGACCAACCCGACGTTCTGGAGTGCGAAGCTCCACGACGGCGGCCCGGACAGCGAGATGGCCAACGCCGTCTACTATCGCGGCCCGCTGTTCATGCACGCGTTACGGCGTCAGGTCGGCGACCGTGCGTTCTTCGCGGCACTGAAAGCATTTCCGCAGGCGCACCGCGACTCGAATGCGACGCTGCAACAGTTCATCGCGTCAATGGAATGCTATTCCGCGCAGGACCTGTCCGCATTCACCCGCGCCTGGCTGGACAGCACCACGATTCCGGCCGACCGGTACCTTTGGCCCGGGAACCTGAAACCGTGACGCGGACCGCTGTCCCGGACCACCGCAGTCCGGGACAGCGGCCTGGTCAGCCGCGACGAAGAGCACGCCCTGGCAATGCGCCTGTGGGTTCGCCGTCCCGCAACGCCACAACTCCGTTCACGACGACGTGGCGTACTCCCGTGGCGTACTGGTGTGGCTGCGCGTAAGTCGCGTGGTCGTTGATGGTCTGCGGATCGAACACCACCACGTCCGCGTACGAGCCGACCGTCAACTGGCCGCGACCACGCAACCGAAGGACGTCGGCCGGCAGGGACGTCATCCGGCGGATCGCCTCGGCCAGACTGAGGACGCCCTCCTCCCGCACGTACCGGCCGAGAATGCGGGCGAAGGCGCCGTACGCCCTGGGGTGCACCGGGACATGCTCGGCCAGTTCGACCGAGATCGCCTCGGAGTCCGATCCGACCGACACCCATGGTTGCCGCAGCGCCATCCGAATGTTGTCGGTGTGTCCCATGAAGTACGCGGCCTCCAGATCGGGTTCGGCGAGGACCAGGTCGATCAGGGTGTCGAGTTCGTCCGCCTGTCCCTGCGCCGCCGCGATCTGGGTGAGCGTCATACCGCCGTACGGGCGGCCGTCGGCGAGGTCGGCCAGCAGCAGGATGCCGGTGCCGCCGCCGGCGGCCTGGTACAGGTTCTCCCAGTCGCCCTCGTGCGTGCGGATCTGCCGTTTGACCTCGGCCCGGAACCCGTGGTCACGCAACCGGCCCAGCAGCGCGGGGGCCCCGCCGTCGTGCAGCACGGGTGGTATGACCGCGTGCAACGCGGTCATACCCGCGGTGTACGGGTACACGTCCGCCGTGACGGCCAGTCCCTTGGCTCGCGCCTCGTTGATCTCGTGGATGGCGTCCGACAGCTGGGGCCAGTTCGCCTTGCCGACGGCTTTGAGGTGATAGATCTCCGACCTGACCCCACTCCGCTCGGCGATGGTGAGGACCTCCCGTACCCCTTCCAGCAGGCGGTCACCTTCGCTGCGAATGTGCGAGATGTAGAGACCGTCGTGCTCGGCGATGACCCGCGCGTACTCGACAAGTTCCTCAGTGGACGCGTAGCTGCCCGGCGGGTAGATCAGTGCCGAGCCCACCCCCAACGCGCCGTCGGCGAGCTCCTCGTTCAGCAAAGCCTTGGCCCGCGCCAGTTCCTGACCGGTCAACGGACGGTTGTCCGCTCCGGCCTGCGACATCCGCAGGTTGTGCGCGCCGACGAAGCTCGCGACGTTCGGCGCGACCCCGCGGGACTGCAGGCTGGTGAGGAAGTCGGCCAGCCGGGGCCACCAGTGCCGGACGCCACTGTGCTCGACCAGCTGGCCCAGGACCAGTTCGGCGAGCTCCTCGGTGAGCGGGCCGAGCGAGAGGCCCTCGCCGAAGACCTCGGTGGTGACCCCCTGGCGCAGGTCGGACAGGCCTCGCCCGTCCTGCTGGAGGGTGCCGTAGGCGTGGCTGAGGATGTTGATGAATCCTGGCGCGACAGCGCATCCGGTGGCGTCGAGCACGTCGACCGCTGCGGGCTCGTCGGTCGGCGGGACGACGGCGCCGATTCGGTCGCCGTCGACCAACAGGTCCGCTCGCTGGCCGGGACCACCCAGACCGTCGTAGACCGTGCCGCCCTGGATCAGTGTGGTGTCTGACATTCCGCCTGCTCTCCTATGCCGTCATCCGGATCGACCACGGGAACTGAACGCTGCTGTAGGTCGCTCCGCGACCGAAGTTGGGTGTGGGCAACAGGTAGAACGGCACGATGTCGACGCGTTTGATCAGCTCCGACTCGGCCTGGTTCCACGTCGCACAGCCGTCCTTGCCCGACATCGAGGACGCCTTCCGCACCAGGGCGTCGTACGTGGGATTGTGGACGCTGCCCAGGTTCTTGCCGCCGTCGGCGAAGCCCGGCCCGGAGAACAGCGGGGCCAGCTGGCTCGGCAGGTGTTCGCCGACACCGACCAACGCCATGTCGAAGGCCCCCGAGACAACCACGTTGTTGAACGAGACGCCGTCGCCCGCCTTGGCCTCGACCTTGACACCGACCTGTTTCAGTTGCTGCTGAACGAGTTCGACCGCCTCGGTCTGCCGGCCCGGTGACGTGAAGTGGGCCAGCACGAAGGTCAGCGGCGATCCCTCCTTGTGCCGGTAGCCTTCGGCTCCCGGCAACCAGCCGGCGGCGTCCAACGCCGTCTTCGCGGCGGACACGTCGGTTGGCGGCAGGTTGCCGTCGATCGTGTTGCCGGGACACGGTTGCGGAGTGGTGCCCGCGAGCATCTGGTCGGCGGGTTTGCCGGCGTCGCCGGTGAGCACCTTGCCGATCTCGGGCAGGGTCAGGGCCTGGATGATGGCCCGCCGCACCGACTCGTCCGCACCGGGATGTCCCGCCTGTTCGTTGAACCAGATCTCCCCTTCGACACTCCAGCTGTCGATCCGGAACAAGTTCGCTGAGCGCAGCCGCTGCTCGTCCGGTCCGGTGATGTCCGCGGAGTTCAGCTGGCCGGACAGCAGCAGGTTGGCCGCCGTGGTCGGGTTCTCCACGACCTTCGCGACCACCTGGTCCGGCAGCCCGGGTTGGTTGTTCTGCCAGTCGCCGGGGCCCCACGCGTAGTCGGTGCGGCGTTTCGCGGTGTAGTGGTCGCCGGGCACGCTGTCGGCGAGCGTGAACAACCCGGTGCCGCCCTTGCCGGCCGCGAGCAGGGTCGGATCCCGCAGCGCGTTCCGGCAGACCATGGCGACGCTGCCGAGATCGAGCAATAGGAAGGCGTCCGGCTCGCCGCTGGTCACGGTGACGGTCCCGGCTGCCTCGTCCGCCGTCGCCGTGGTCCCGACCTGGACGGTCTGGCCCAGGATCGCGGCCTTGTTGGCGGGGTCCGCGACCCAGTTGATGGTCGCGGCGGCGTCGGCGGCGCTGAACGGCTGGCCGTCGGAACACGTGATGCCCTTGCGGATCGTGAAATGTGCCGTGGTCAGGGTGGCGTCGAAGGTCTCGGCCAGCGAGGCGACGACGTTGCCCGCGGCGTCCTGGTCGACCAGGCCCTGGTAGAGGAACTGGTCGAACTGGTTGGTGGCGCCCAGGGTCGTCGTGAACGGGTTCAGGTTGCCCAGGTCGGTGTCGACGGCCAGGGTGAACGTGCCCCCGTTGACCAGCTTGCCGCCGTCCGAGGCGCCGTTGCCTGGCGAAGTGCACCCGGACACGACCAGGCCCACGGTAACTGCCGTGGCGATCCACGTGGTGCGCTTCATTCATCCTCCAAGGCGGGATTTCGTCGTGCCAGCTTCGGCCGCGACACCCTGGCGACTCAATGAGCGAACCGACCAAATGCGGCGCCTGGATTGATCGCACTCGACAATGCGGCAGTCAGAGATCGTCGGCCATCAGGCGCAGCACGAGCATGGCCGCGAACCGGGTGTTGGCGTCACCCAGGTCGATCCCGGCCACCTCGGCCAGCCGACGCAGCCGGTACCGGAACGTGTTCGCGTGCACACCGACCGCGGCTGCCGCGTCGGCGACGTCGCCGAAGCAGTCGAGCCACGCCGAGAGGGTTCGCACCAGACACGTTCCGTGTTTGCGGTCGTATTCGGCGAGCCGGGTCACCGGACCGCGCACCACGTCGCCGCGGACGTCGATCTGTTCCCGTAACTCCAGCAACAGCGCCTCGACGTACACCTCACTGATGTTCGCCACCCGAACGTGGCCGTTCGACAGCCGCAGCACACGCAGGGCACGGTCGGCCGACAGCCGGGAGCCAGGGAGGCCAGCGGACCCGGACGCCACCGATCCGATCCCGATGAACGCCCGGACCTTGCCGCCGGCCCGGTCGAGGAAGTTCGCCGACAACCGGGTCGCTCGCTGCTGGGCCGCGCCGTTCGTGGCCTTGACCGGCAGGATCCCGTAGGTCGTGTCGCCGATCAGCGCGACGATGGCGCGGGGGTGCGCGGCCGTCAGGTGCATGGCGAACGCGTCGGAGAGCAACTGCCGTTCGGCGGTCCGTGAGGCGTCCAGGCCGTTGGCCGAGTCGGGAACGGCGAGCGCGAGCACTATCGCGGGCTGGTCGAGCAGCCCCAGCCGGTGGGCGGCGTCGCGGCCGCCGTCGAGCACCGCCTCCAGCCGCTCCGCCCGCAGCCGGCGTTGGATGTCCGCGCCGGCCCGCTGGCTCAGCATGTGCGGCGCGACCAACCTGGCTACGTCCCGAAACGCCTGAACCCGGTCGGGGCCGAGGTCGACCGGCCCGGCCGCCCACAACGAGCCGAGGATCTCGTTGCCGGCCCGGACGGCGATGGCCACCCGAGGAACGGACAAGCCGTCGATCTGGATGCCGCGCGGGCTGACGTAGACCGGCTCGTCCGTGCGGTAAAGGCGGTCGAACACGCCGTGTGACTCGAGTGCCCGCAGGTTCTCGGCCGACACCCTGCGTTCCACGATGGCGGCCGCCCGGGACGGGTCCGCCTCGTCCTGCCTGTCGGAGAAGGCGAGCACCCGGCCGTCGCGGTCTTCGATGGTGATCGGCGCGTCCAGCAACGCCGCCACCGCGTTCGCCAGCGTGAAGAGGTCTCCGGTGGGGATGCCGGACAGTGTTTCGCTGTTCTCGTCGGCGGAAACCAGCGCTTCGAGCATCGAGTTGACCTGCAACCACGATCTGCCTTCGGCCAGGACGAGCACCGCGACACCGCTACTCGCGGCGGCCGCGGAGATGGTGGAGCAGCGTGGTACCGGGTCGCGAACGACGAGCGCGGCGGCGCCTCGGACGCCGAGGTCATGCAGGGCCTGGGCGATCTGGTCGGCGCCACGCAGACCGACGCCCAGCAGGATCGCGCCGCGTGACCAGTCGGGCTGGTCCACCCCGTCGTAGATGGCCACCCCGCCGACGTCGACCAGCGCGTCGGGATCTCCGTACCCCATGGTCAGCAACGCCTCGTGCTGGCTGGACAGCACTCTCGTGACGGTCAGTCTCGGGCGGTTGCTCAGGGTGGCGACGGACAACATCTGCGCCTCCAGGCTGCGATATTCCGATATATTGGTATTCATGGATCATGAGCCCCCGGACAGCTCTTATCAACTCCTGGTGGCCGCTGCCGCACGCGACGCACCCACCAGGCCGTCCTCAGGCTCCAGACTGCTTCGAGACCATGTCTACGCGCGCGTCCTGGAGTGGATCGTCGACGGCCGGCTGCCGCCGGGCACCCGGATGCGCGACAAGGACATCGCCGACCTGCTGGAGGTGAGCAGGACGCCGGTGCGTGAGGCGATCCGCCGGCTGGAGGACGAAGGCCTGGTCACCACCGAGGCGAGCAGGTGGACCCGGGTGGCCGAGTTGAACGTCGCCGCGGCCGAACAGATCTACCCGATCCGCTGGACCCTGGAAGGTCTCGCGATCAGCCTGGGCGGCCCGTGGCCGGCCGACCGGATCGCCGAACTCAAGGCCGCCAACAAGCGACTCGCGAAGGCCGTGCGCGCGGGCGACGCCGCCGCGGCGGCCAAAGCCGACAGCGACTTCCATGACGTCATCATCGCCATCGCGGACAACACATGGTTGACGTCGATCGTCGGTGACCTGACGGTGCACCTGCGTCGCCTTGAGGTCGCGTACTTCGCCGGCGGCACCACCGCGAACCAGTCCGTGCACGAGCACAAACGCGCGATATCCGCGTTGGCGAAGGGGGATCTGGGCGCGGCCGAGAGCGCGATCACCGAGAACTGGCAACGCAGCCTGGACCGGATCCGCCGGCACAACACCTGACATACGGTTCACCTCCTGTGCCCTTTCCCGGACGAGTCAAGTACGACCCGAGGTGATCGCGCATCGGCACCAGGGATGACCTTGGCCGGCCCGCCGGTCGACCCAGCTCAACGTGGCTCGATCAGCCGGGCGATCTTCAGTCCCAAATGGAGGATCAGCCGGTCGTCGCCGCTGCGGAGGTCGAGACCGGTCTCCTGCTCCACCCGTTGCAGCCGGTAGTACAGGCTGGTCCGGTGCAGACCGAGTTGCTCGGCGGTGCGTTTGATGTGGCCGGCGTTGTCCAGGAACGTCTCGATCGTGGTGATCAACGCGTCGTCCGCGGCGGCGTGGCTGGTGAGCAACGTGCGCAGGCCGGCCGGGATGCTGCCGGCCAGGCGTTCGGCCGGTAGTTCGGCCAGCATGCCGTACACGCCGAGTTCGCTGTGGCACACCACTGGACCGAGCACGCGGACGTCCCGGGCGATGTCGGCGGCCGCGCGGGCTTCCACATAGGACTGATACACCGTGCTCAGGTCGTCGCGCCGACCGCCGATGCCGACCCAGCACGCCGCCGGGGCTACGGCTTCACGCAGCACGCGGTCACGGATCATGGTGCCCAATTGACGCAGGTCGTCGCCGGTGGGCCGGGCGAGCAGCAGAATCCCGTGGTCGGGGCGTTCCAACTGGACCAAGTGGCGTTGCGGGCTGCGATGCCGGGCCAGTTCCAACCCGGCGGCGAGCGCGAGCCGGTCCTGTTCGGCCACCGGGGTACGCGCGAGGCGGACCACCATCGCGGCAACCGGGCCGACGACGAACAGGCCTTCCTCGACCAATTGGCCCGCTGCCTGGTCCCTGAGCACCTCGTCGCCGGACACCACATCCCGGGCGAGTTCCCGCTCGCGGCCCCTGGTCAGCTCGCCGATCAGGTACTCGCGGTGCATGATCAACGCGGCCGTTTCCGCCGTCCGCCGCAGGACCGCTTCGTCCTCGGCGGTGACCGGGCCGTCCGACGCCAACAGCCACAGGAAGCCCAGCAGGTCCTCGTTGTGCCGCACCGGCATCCCGATCCGGTCGATCCGCAGCCCCAGGACGGCGTCCGCCGGCACGGTGAACAGCCCCTCCGCCCCGCCGCAGTGCCGGCGGACGTGGTCGACGACCGCACGCGGGACGCCGCGCCGCAGGATCGAGCCCGTACGTACCTCGTCCACCTCACGGACGTGCGCGTTGTAAGCCAGCAACCGGATTCCGGCGTCGTCGATCGCCACGGACCGGCCCAGCCGGCTGCCCACGCTGTCGACCAGCCGTTGCAGTTCGGACGCCATGCTCCGAGCGTATCGACCGGCCGTCCGACACATGTCTGAAGTAGACGGACAAGGACTCGACACTCGTCGGTACTGCCCCGAACGAGCCGTCCACGAGACTCACTGCTGACCGCCGGCCGACGACGTCCCCCGGGAGAGCACGGATGAAAGTATCGCGGTGGCTGGGGCGCCGGCTGCTGATGATCGCCGTCCTGCTGGTTGGCGTCTCGGTGCTGGTGTTCGGGCTGCTCCAACTGACCCCCGGCAGCCCGGAACAGATCCTGCTGGGCGCCCGGCCGACCTCGCCGCAGGCGCTGGCCGCGGTCCGCGCCGACTTCCACCTGGACGAGTCGTTTCTCGCGCAGTACTGGCGCTGGCTGACCGGCGCGCTGCACCTGGACTTCGGCCGTTCCATCCGGACCGGCCAGCCGGTGGCCGACGTACTCGCCGAACGGCTGCCGATCACGTTGTTCCTCTCGCTGTACGCCTTCCTGCTCGTCGCCGTGATCGCGATCCCGTTGGGGCTGGTGTCCGGGATCCGCAACGGCACCATGATCGACCGAGCGGCGACGCTGATCAGCACCTTCGGGGTGAGCGCGCCGGCGTTCGCGGTCGGCATCCTGCTGCTGTACGTGTTCGGCGTGGCGCTCGGCTGGTTCCCGGTGTACGGCCCGGGAACGGGCTTCACCGACCGACTGTGGCACTTGACGCTGCCCGCGATCACCCTGTCGCTGAGCGTCATCGCGGTGGTGTCCCGGCAGACCAGAGCCGCGGCGCTGACGGTCTACAACGAGGACTTCGTCACGTTCGCGCGGGGACGGGGGCTGCCCAGGCGCCTGATCTGGGGACGGTACGCGCTGCGCAACAGCTCGTTGCCGGTGGCCACCTCGATGGGCATGGTGTTCGCGTACTTCCTCACCGGCTCGGTGATCGTCGAACAGACCTTCGCGCTGCCCGGGATCGGCGAGCTCCTGGTCGGCTCGGTGTCCACCAAGGACATTCCGGTGGTACAGGCGCTGGCGTTGCTGGCAGCCGTGGTCGTACTGGTCCTCAACCTGGTCGCGGACCTCCTGTACCCGGTTCTCGACCCCCGGGTGCGAAAGTCGGTGTTCGGATGACCCGGCGCAGACCTGGAATCACCGTGGTGCTGTCCATGGTTCTGACGTCGCTGCTCGCCGTGGCTGCGGTTGTCGGGCAATGGCTGGCGCCCATGGATCCCACCAAACAGGACATCCTGGCCGCCGCGGCCCCGCCGGGTGGCGGCCACCCGCTGGGCACCGACCAACTCGGCCGCGACGTGCTGTCCCGGGTGCTCGCCGGGACGCAGTCCGCGCTGGTCGGGCCGGTCGTCGTGGCGATCGGAGCCGGCATCGTCGCGGTGGTGTTCGGGCTGCTCGCCGGTTTCCGCGGCGGTCTGCTCGACACGGTGGTGATGCGGGTGGTGGATCTGCTGTACGCGTTGCCGTCCATCCTCGTCGTGGTCGTGCTGGTGGGTCTGCTCGGCAGCGGGTACTGGGGCGCGGTCGGGGTGCTGATCCTGCTGTCCGCGCCCGGCGGGGTGCGGATGGTGCGTTCAGTGGTCCTGGCCCAACGAACCCTGCCGTACGTGGAGGCCGGCCGGGTGGTGGGCCTCAGCGATCGCCGGCTGATGTTCGTGCACGTACTGCCGAACGTGCTGCCGACCGTGGTGGCGGGGTTGTTGCTGGACTTCGTCGGCGGGTTGGTCGCGTTGTCCGCGTTGTCGTTCCTGGGGATGGGCAGCCCGCCCGGGTCGTTCGACTGGGGCCGGATGCTGACGGAGAACCGTGGCCTGCTGGAACAGAACGCGTGGGCCGCGCTGGCCCCGGCGTTGCTCATCGTCATCGCCGCGTCGTCGGTGACCGTACTCGGTGACTGGGTGTTCGCCCGGCTCACTGGAAAGGAGCGCGGGCGTGGCTGACCCGTTGGTGAGCGTCCGGGACCTGGTTGTGTCCGATGTGGACAGCGGCGCGCGGATCGTCGACGGCATAGGGTTCGACGTCGCCCGCGGCGAGACCGTGGCGATCGTGGGCGAGTCGGGCAGCGGCAAGTCGATGACCGCCCGCGCGCTGATGGGCCTGCTCCCCCAAGGTGTCCGCGCGTCAGGCACCGCGATGTTCGGGCCGGACAACCTGATCACCGCGCCGGAACGCCGGATGCGGCGGATCCGGGGCAGCGGCATCGGCATGCTGTTGCAGGACCCGTTCACGTTGCTCAACCCGTTGATCCGCACCGGAACGCACATCGGCGAGACGCTCCGCTCGGCCGGCCGGTTCTCCCGCGCCGACCTGCGCCGGGAAGTCGCCCGGCGGCTCGACGAGGTCGGCGTCCGCCAGGCGACGGCCCGGTACCCGGTCGAACTGTCCGGGGGGATGCGGCAGCGAGTGGGCCTGGCGGCGGCGATCGCCAAGAACCCGGACCTGCTCATCGCCGACGAGCCGACCACCGCACTGGACAGCACGACCCAGCGCGAGGTGCTCCGGCTGCTCCGCGACATCCAGCGGGACCGCGGCATGAGCCTGTTGCTGATCACCCATGACCTGAACGTGGCGTTCTCCCTGTGCGACCGGGTGCTGGTGATGCACTCCGGCGTCATCCTGGAGGAGGCCACGCCGGACCAGCTGCGCGCGCACCCGGCCACCGAGTACACCGCGCGGCTCCTCGCGGCCGACCTGCCGCTGGACCGCCGGCTCGACCGCATCCAGCCCGCGACCACCACTCCGATCGCTGCCCGGGTTGTCAACCCGTCACCAGGCCGTCCGCTGCTGCGGGTCCGTGACCTGGTCAAGCGGTTCGACGGCCACCAAGCGCTCAAAGGTGTCGATGTGGAGGTGATCGCTGGGTGCAGTGTCGGTGTCGTCGGCGAGTCCGGGTCGGGCAAGACCACTCTGGCCCGCTGCGTGCTCGGCCTGGAGACGCCGACCTCGGGCAGCATCGAACTCGACGGAACCCCGCTGAGCCCGGCCGACCTGGGCCGCGTCCGCGGCATGGTCCAGTGCGTGTTCCAGGACCCGTACTCGTCGCTGAATCCCGCGCACAGCATCGGTTTCACGCTCGGTGAGGTGATCCGCCGCCGGGGGACGCCCGGGGAGGCCGACGAGGTGGCCGGGCTGCTCGCCTCGGTGGGTCTCCCGGCCGACTACGCGCGTCGCCGGCCGGTCGCCCTGTCCGGCGGGCAGCGCCAGCGGGTCGCCATCGCCCGCGCCCTGGCGATGCGGCCGAAGATCCTGGTCTGCGACGAACCGGTGGCCGCGCTGGACGTGTCGGTGCAGGCGCAGGTCCTGCAACTGCTGCGAGATCTGCAGGACCAGGGGCTGACGTTGTTGTTCATCACCCACGACCTGTCGGTGGTCCGGCAGATGACGGACGAACTGGTGGTGCTGTACCGGGGCGAGGTCGTCGAAAGCGGGCCCACCGAGAAGGTGCTCGGCGACCCGCGGCACGACTACACCCAGCGGTTGCTGGCGGCGGTGCCCAGTGGCACCGCCGACTGGCTCAACCCATCACCGTCCCCGACGAATCCTTGTTGAACGGGCGTTTCCGGGAGAACGCGCCGAGACTCACCACGTGCCCGGTGTGCTCGCACTCGTAGCGAACGGGGTTGTTGTCGTGGTCGTGCCCGGCCTCCACCTGCTGGACGAGCGTGGCGACGAACCGGCCCGCCAGCGGCGCGTTCTTGAACTGGTTGCCGCTGGTGCCCATGGCGACGTAGAAGCCGGGCAGGTCGGTCCGGTCGTAGATGGGCGTCCAGTCGTCGGCCACGTCGTACACGCCGGCGATTCCCTTGGCCGCGTTCGGGACCCGGACGTCGGTGAGCCGGCGGGCCGCGCGCAGGACCTGGGCCTCGAACCGGGCCGCCGTCGGGTACGGGCTCGCCTGGTCCGGGTCGTCGATCCACTCGAACGGGTCGCACTCCGGTTCGGTGCCGCCGACCAGGAGCTGCCCACCCGGGGCGGGACGCAGGTACGTGCCGAGGTCCATGTCCGCGATGCACGGCCCCGCGTAGCCCTCGGGGGCCGGGATCTGGTGCACCTCCTGGCGCATCGGCCGGACGCCGATGGTGAACTCCGTGCCCACACCCGCGAGCCGGTTGATCGCCCCTGACCACGGACCGGCGGCGTTGACCAGTACAGGAGCGTCGATCCGTGACCCGTCGGACAGGGCAACGCCGTACACCCGGCCGCCGTGCTGCGACACGGCGACAACGCCACGGTTGAACAGAAAGAGCGCGCCGCGCCGTCGTGCGGCGTCAGCCAGGTTCCGCGCCGCGAGCTGCGGATCGTCGATGAAACCGGCGTCAGGTGTGTACACCGCGCCGAGATCCTCGGTGGCGTCGGCGAAGAACGCCGGGTCGTCAACGGATTTCGGCGGCCAGTACCGGCCCGTGTCGATTCCCGGGATCCGGGTCCGGAGCGTGGCCGCGTCCCATCTCTCGTAGGGCACGCCGACGCTGTCGAACAACGGCAGCACCCGTTCGGCCGGGGCGATGTCCACGTCGAGCAAGGCCATCCCGGTGCGCCGGAACGCGGCAAGCCCGGATTCCGCCGGCGCACCAAGGTGATCCGCCCATCGGTCCCAGCAGTGCTTCGACTCCCACGCGGTCGCCACGGCGTCCCTGGTCGAGTAGTTGAAGCGCACGATCGCGCTGGACGCGCTCGTCGAACCGTGCCCTTCCCCACCCGCCTTGTCCACCACGACGACCCTGAACCCGAGCCGCGCCAGTTCGTACGCCGCCGAGGATCCGATCACCCCGGCGCCGATCACGACCGCGTCCGCGGTTGCCGACATGCCACCCCCATCAGATGTGTGCCGAAGTACCTCATCGTCGCACTGTGGCAATAGCGCAGGTGATGCGCGCCGACGTT
The DNA here is from genome assembly GCF_004345645.1 of Actinocrispum wychmicini. Taxonomy (GTDB): domain Bacteria; phylum Actinomycetota; class Actinomycetes; order Mycobacteriales; family Pseudonocardiaceae; genus Kibdelosporangium; species Kibdelosporangium wychmicini. Next base: position 169,681 of record NZ_SLWS01000009.1, read on the forward strand.
GTCGAAATGGTGGTCCGCCTCAGGAATGACGACGAGGTCATAGGGCTTGTCCGCCCGGACCAGCGCGTCGCACATCTTCATGGTGGCGGAGAACGGCGCGTTGACGTCCGCGGTGCCGTGGATCATCAACAGCTTGCCGGCGAGCCGGTCGACCTCGTCGTAGCTGCGGGCGGCCGCGTAGGCTTCGGGGTGGTCGACCGGCAGACCCATGTACGGCTCGATCGCCTGCGCGTGCACGTCTTCCAGCGAGTAAGCCGGGCAGACCGCGACACCGACGTGGTAGAGGTCGGGCGCGAAGAGCATCGTGCGGACGGTGTTGTAACCGCCGTACGACCCTCCGGTCACACCGATCCGGTCGGCGTCCATGAACGGGTGCCGGTCGAGCAGTCGCCGCAGGACATGCGCGTGGTCCTGCACGTGGAAATCCTGGAAACGACCGTAGCCGACATCTTGGAAAGCCTTGCCCCGCTGCGGAGTTCCCCGTCCGTCTACACTGTACACAACGAACCCGTGCGCAGCCATGCCCATCGCCAGGACCCCGATCGGGTCACCGAACCCGACCTGGTGAATGACTTCCTGTGGCCCGCCGTAGATGTACTCGATCACCGGGTACTTGCGCGCCGGGTCGAATCCGGGCGGCCGGTAGAGTACCCCCTGTAGAGCTGTCACGCCATCCGCGGCGGTGACAGTAAACGGTTCCGGCGGTTCCGGGACGAGTTCGTCTAGCCCGGTTACATCCGCGGTAGCCAACGTCATCGTCACCGCGCCCTCGGCGGTGACGAGGTCGACCGAAGGCGGGCGGTGCACTGACGAGTGCGTGTCGATGAAGTACTTGAGATCACAGGTCGGCACCGGCTCGTGCCGGCCTGGCTGGGTGGTGAGTTGCCGGAATCCGTTGCCGTCCAAGCCTGTTCGGCACAGGTGGACGTCGTAGGGCCGATCGGGATCGCTGTGTGCGGTGAAGAACACGGTGTCAGCCGCCACACCGAGAATCCGCACGACCTCGAACGCGCCCGAGGTGACTTGGCCGATCTCCTTGCCGTCCAAGCCATAGAGGTACAGGTGCCGCCAGCCGTCGCGTTCGGAGAAGAACAGCACCCTGTCTTCGCCGACGAGATGTTCCGGCCCAAACCGGACGAAGTCCTCCTGGTCGCCGACGATGAACGTGTCCTGGGTCTCCTCGCACACCAGCCGGGCCGAACCCGTTGTCGCGTCGGCGAGATAGAGCCGGAGGTAACGCTGACGCCGGTCGGTCGCGGTGAGGTACACCGCGCTGCTGTCCAGGGTGAAACCGTGCGGCGTGATGGTCTGGTCGGGCTCGCCGGGCAGGTCGATCGGGACGATCCGGCCGGACCGCACGTCGATCACCGCCGGATGGTACGTGTGCAGGGCGCCGCCGGCCCTGGTGACGGGAATCCAGTGCGCGTCCTCGTTCGGGCCGAGCCAGTGCACGATCGGCAACCGGGTGCTGACGTGCCTGCGGTCGACCCGGTTGGCCACGATCCGCTCGCTGTCAGGCGACCACGCCGCTCCCTCGATTTCCCATGCAAAACCGGGTTCGCCAGTGGCGGTGAGCGGGGTCACGCGATCGTCCAGCAGCCCGCGTAGGGCGAGGTTGGTGGCCTGCTCGGTGAGCAGATGCCGGCCGTCCGGCGACGGCACCTCGTCCGGACCGGGATCGGACGCGATGAGTCCTTTTCGGACATTGCGCGGTACGGCCAGACGGCGGCGCAGTGCCTCGGCGGGTGACAGCCGCCGTACCTGGTAGCTCGTGAGATCCAGGTCCAGTACCGTCCCGTCCCGGGCTTCGAACCGGATCGTGGTGTCGGCGACGAACTCGAACGTGCCGACTGTATACTGTAGCCGTTCGGCGTCGAACAACTGTTTCATCGTCCCGGCGGCCGGGTCGACGTCCCAGACCACGGAATCGCCGTCGGTGAAGCAGAACCGCACGCCGTCCGGCCGGAACACCGGACGGACCGAACCGCCCCGGACCACGGCGGCGAACCGCTCGGCGAACTCGGACAGGTTCACGCGGCCACCTTGACGTTGCCCACCCACTCCTGGGCGAAGAACGTCCACTGCCCGAACTTGCCGGTGTAGGCGTACTTCCTGGCCAGCGCGATGGTGACGTCCGAGTAGTAGACCGGGATGTAGGGCACGTCCTCGGACAACCGGCCGGTGATGGTCTTCATCGAGCTGACCTGGGCGGCCTTGTCCCCCTTGCGGAACGTCGCGATCTGCTGGAGCACGTCGGCCGGCGCGTAGTTGGCCACGTTCTGGCTCGTGGGCTCGTCCAGCGGGGCCAGCAGGACGTCGGCGAGGCCCATCGGCGTCGGGTAGTCCGCGGACAGCGACGCGATCTTCACCGCCGGCCCCTTCTTGCCGAAGATGTTCGCCAGCCACTGGGCGGCCGGGACCTCACTGACGTTGATCGTGATGCCCAGCGGCTTGACGTTCGCCGCCAACGACTGCAACACGTTGCCCAGCCCCGGCGTCGAGTTCGGGAACTCGGCCTCGGCGGTGAACCCGTTGGGGGACGCCGACTGCGCCAGTTCGGCCTTGGCCTTCGCCATGTCGAAGTCGTACGGCGGCAACGTCCGGTAGAAAGCGTCGACCTCCTCGGGTGGCGCCAGGTTCGTCCACAGTGTCGGGTCGATGATGCTCGCCGCCCGGCGGCCGTGCCCACCGGCCAGCGACTTGACGATGCCGTCCCGGTCGAGTGCGTACGACAGGGCCCGCCGCACGTGCGGGTCCGTGAACGGTGCCTGCGAGTTGTCGAGCATGACCATGGCGGTAGTGGACGAGGGCGAGTACTGGACGCGGATCGACGACGTGGTGTCCCACTGGCGGGCGGTCTGCAGCGGCACCGAGAACGTCCCGTCCACCTCACCGGACTGCATGGCCAGCCGCCGGGTGTCCGGGTCTGGGATCACCGTGAACTCCACTTGGGCGACCGTGGGCTTCGACCCGTAGTAACCCTCGTACCTCGCGAGAGTGGCGCCGGTCGCCGGGGAGAACGACTTGACCGTGTACGGGCCGGTTCCCATGATCAGCCCGGTCGCGTCACCGAGGTTCGACGCGTGCGCGAGGGCATAGTCCTTCTCCATCACGCCGGCCTTGCTGATCGAGTACGCCATCGACGGGTCCGGTGTGGACAGTTTGACAGTGACCTGGGACGGCGAGGTCGCAGTCACGTCGGCGAGGTGCGCGAACGCGCCCATCAGTTCGGAGGCGACCTGGGGATCGATGTGGCGCCGCAGCGAGAACACGGCGTCCTCGGCGGTCAACGACTTGCCGTCCCAGAACTTCACGTCCGTGCGCAGGTCGAACACGAGCGTGGTCGGGTCCGGCTGGGACCACGCGCGGGCGAGCCTGGGTTGGATCCGGCCGTCGGCGTCCAGCCCGACCAACGGTTCCAGCAGTTCGGTGTAGACCGCTGCGGACGACCCGTCGTACGCGTGTGCGGGATCTAGGCTGCGCGGCCCCTCGGCCAACGCCCATTTCAGGACCGGGATGTTCTCGTTCGTCCCCTCGCTGGCGATCGGCGCGGCCGATCCGCCCGATCCCGAGGAACACGCCGCCAGCGACAACACCACGGCGGCGACCAGGGTCGGCACACCGGTCTTTCGTTGCGTTCTCATCGCACCTGTCCTGGGCAACACTGGGGCAGGTCGAGCCATGACGTGCCCAGGTGGATGGTCCACTCGGCATCGGTGCCTGCCGAGGCGAAGGTGCCATGGTCGGCACCGGCGACCGCGAGCCGAAGACGCTCGCCGGCCGGGATGACAACGGAGATCGGCAGCAGCGCGAAGCTCACCGTCTCAGGGCTGCCGGGTGTCATCGGCCGGGCGTCCTCGGCGCGATGGCTGTGGTAGAGCTCTAGTACGCCAGATGGTGCCTCGCCTCGCTGCCGATGGCTGAGCCGTAGACAGCCCTCGGTCAGACACCGGACCCGGCCGTCCGGGGCCACGGTCTCCAGGTACGCGAACACGACCCCGTCGGGGCGGGTGGACTCGAGGGTGAGACCGACTACTACCTCACCCGTCAGCTCCAGCGGCACCGACAGTGGTTTTCCGGTGTGGCACAACAGCTTGGTGTCCTCTGTCGCCCGGTCGGTGAATACCATCGGCCGATCCGCGCTGCCGTTGAACTGGTACCACGGGTTGTTCGTCGGCCCGGTGGTTGTAGTCGGGTCAACCTTGTAGGTGACCGTCCCGGTGCCGGGCTCGCCGGTGAGGCTGCCATCCTGGTTCGGATACACACGCAGAGGCGTGGTCACCGGCCAGGTGCTCGTCCGATGGAGGGTCTCGGTACCGATCGTCCAGTACTCCAGGGTTCGCTTTGGTTCGACGGGATCGCCGGTCAGCCGCTCACGGAGGTATCGGACGGTCTCGTCGAGCATGTCGGGCAACACCGGCCGTGGCTCTTCGTCAACATACGGGCTGACATGCAGGTTTCCGTGGGTCGACGACAAGATGGTGACTCGGTCAGGGCGGGCGGTGCCGCGGAAGTGCTCGACCGCGCCCGCCCCGGTTCCCGCGTCGTACCAGCTCGCCCACAGCCAGATCGCGGTGTCCGACCGCTCGATCTCCCCGCGCCTGGCCCGCGGACCACTGTCGGAGTCCTCGCGGTATGCCTGGGCAGTCAGCGTTTCCAGCAGGTTCGGGTTTCCGGCGTGGTCGGCGATGGCCCCGGTGAGCAGTGCCCCGTCGGTGTCCTCGTCGACCCGCAACGCGGTCACGTCGATGTCGGCGTAGAGCCCGGCGAGCTCGGTGATGACCGACGGATCGCCCCGGTCGAGCGCGGCCACCATCCGCGACCAGTCGCTGATCATGGCCGTGGCCAGCACTCCCCCGGGATGGTGGATCTGGGTGAACGGGTCGTAGTCGGGGAACAACGGCACCACCGCCCGCACAGCCGGATGGCATTCGGCGGCCAACAGCAGTGCGGTGTTCGCGTCGTAGGACTTGCCCCACGCGCCGACCGCGCCGGTGCACCACGGCTGCGCGACCAGCCAGTCGACGACCTCGGCGATGTCCGCGATCTCCCGCCGGGACCACCCCACCGCCCACGTCCCGTAGGACGCGCCGGTACCTCGGACGTCGACGACCGCGAGCGCGAGCCCGGCGCCGGTGAACCCCTCGACCTCACCCGGCCGGGGCAGCCGCCAGTACCGGGTCGCCCGCACCACGACCGGCACCGGCCCGGTCCGATCAGGACGGTGCACAGTGACCGCGATCCGCGTGGTGTCGCGCATCAGGACGTAGTGCGACGAGGTGATGACCATGGCTGCGACCGTATCCACGCGGGCGACCCGGGGATTCCGACATTTGTCGGAGATACTCATGGCCTAGTTCGGCGGAGTGTCGGAGGAGTAGTCCGGCATAGGCCTACCGGCAAGGAAGTCCCGGAGCAGGCCGAGGTACACCTCGGGCTGGTTGCCCGCGATCGCATGGCCGGCGCCACGCACGTACACCAGGGTCGAGTTAGGCAGGGTACGACGATAGTCGCGGGTGATCCCCCATTTGATGAAGTCGCACTCGCCGCGCATGATGAGCGTCGGCACGGTGACCTTACGCAGCGCCGGCCGCGGATCGGGGATCTCGGCGAAGTCGGCGTTGGTGACCTGGTTGACGTAGAAGCCCTGCATGTTGCCGTGGGCCGGCGCCGTCGGCGAACCGGGGCAGCCGGTGGAATCCCTGCCGGTGAGCGCCAGCTTGTGCATCCAGGAGTCAGCCTCGGCGTCGGGCACGAGCGCGTGCGCCGCCCGCGGATTGACGTCCACCAACGCGAACATGGCCAGATCACGCAGGGACACGTCCGGTTCCTCGGTCCACGGATCGCCCTCGTTCGCCTCGGTGACGTCACCACGCCAGATCGGCCCGGGTGACGTGATCACCGCGCGGGCGACCCGGTCCGGATGGGCGGCGAGGTACTGCGCGGTGAGCGAACCACCCCACGACTGTCCGATCAGGACGATCTGGTCCGCGCCGATCGCGACCCGGATCGCCTCCAGGTCGGCCACCTGCCGGGCCACCGTGTACTGGGTGACGTCGGCGAGCCGGCTGGACCGCCCGGCACCAACCTGGTCGTAGACGTACACCGGGTAACCATCGGCGGCCAGCACCTGCCCGGCGGCCGGAATGCCCTCACCGGGCGTGCCGGGCCCGCCGTGCAGGAAGATCACCGGCGTGGACCGCCCGGTGCCAGTGGCCGGCGCGTGCTGGTAGGCGATCCGGGACCCGGTCGGCAGGTCCCAGTACCGAACACCCGGCGGGACCGCCCCAGCCTGAGTGACCGGCCCCGGGGAGAACACGGTGACCGCGGCCAGAACACCCACCAGAACCGTCACCACCGCGCTCAGCCAAACGGACAACGACCGACGAACCCTCAGCAGTGCGAAACCCAGCCGAGAAAGCAGGAACGCGACTCCCGCGATCACCACAAGGCTGGCAAGGATGATGACAGTGATCGAGGAAGTAAGCGACGCGGCAACGAGAAACGCGAGCACACCACCACCGATCGCCAGAACGACGGACAGCAACAGGAGCACGGACCCGGCCATGCGGCGAAACAGAATAGGAAGCACGGCCCACACCGTAGGAACGACCGCCCGAATCGGGCGTCCGTCCACGGTGGTACCCAGCACCCCCGCCGAACGGCGGGGGTGCGCCGGTCTTGGAACGACGGCGTCTGTATACAGAATGCACTCGCCGCGCGGCTGATCGACCAGAAGACAGGGGAAGGGCCGCGTCCAGGTCGGCCGAGAGACAGAACGAAGCACCGGTCTGGGGCGCGGGCACGCGCAAGAGGTGAGGGACGCCAGCTCGCGGAGGGCCGGGTGGCCTGAGGGCTGAGGGCTGAGGGCTGGGGCCTGAGGGCTGGGGTCGGCGAGCTGGGGACTGCGGTCGGTGGCTGAGGGCCGGGCTGGGCCGCCGAGCACAAGGGCTGGGCAGGGGCGGTCAACCACAACGGCCGGGCTGGATGGCTGAGGACAAGGAGCCGGACTGGGGTGCCTGAGCACAAGGACCGGACTGGGGCCGCCGAGCATAAGGACCCGGGCTGGGCGGCTGAGGACTGAGGTCAGGTCGGAGGCCGAGGGCTGGAGTGCGGCTGGCTGGGTCGTCCGGTCGGCTTCTTGAGCAGCCGTCTGTCCACAATGGCCGGCCAGGGCGTCCAACTCCCACGATACGACCTCCGAGTCCCACCAAGCGGACGCCCACCAAGGTTGGCGGGTCTTGAGGACCCTTTGAACCGTTCCAATTGGCCGCTAGCCACTACAAACCCCACTCACCACTCTCGCCGTTCGCCCGAATGACGTAACGCAGCGAGGTTGGCGACCCGCCCGCCGACTCACCCGCCACCTCTTGCGCGTGCCCGCGCCCCAGACCGGTGCTTCGTTCTGTCTCCCGGCCGACCTGGGCGCAGCCCAACCACAGGTGTCAAGAGGCTAAAAGCGGAGAGCAACCCCGAGCGGGAACCGGCCTCTTGACGCCTGTGGTTGCCTTTGGCAGGTCGGGCGGGAGACAGGACGCAGTCCCTTCCCCTGTCTCCTGGTCGATCAGCCCGCCCGGCGAGCGCATTCTGTTCCTACCTGGGCCGCACAAAGCCGAGGTCGTACGCGGCGACGGCAGCCTGTACCCGGTTGCGGACTCCCAGTTTGCCCAGTAACGCGGCCACGTGGTCCTTCACCGTGGCGGGGCTCAGTCCGAGCACGCCGGCTATCTCCACATTAGACAGTCCACTTGCGACGTGAGTGAGCACGTCGATCTCGCGCGGGGTGAGGCCGGGTGGGCGCGCGGCGCGGCGGTCGATCAGCAGCCTTGTGACGCCGGGGTCGATCATCGCGTCGCCGCGGGCCACTGCCCGGACCGCGTCGATGATCCGGGTGGGTGGGGCGTCCTTCAGGAGGAATCCTTCGGCGCCGGCTCGCAGCGCGGCGAACACGTGGTCGTCCTGGCCGAAGGTGGTCAGCACGATGACTTTGGTCGCGGGAGCCGCCGCGGTGATGTGGGCGGTTGCCGCGAGGCCGTCGGTTCCGGGCATCCGGATGTCCACAATGGCCACTGTGGGCCGCAGCGCCAGGACCGCTTCCACCGCCGCACGGCCGTCCGCTGCCTGACCGGCCACTTCGATGTCCGGTTCGGCGTCCAGGATCGCGGAGATGCCGACGCGGACAACCGGTTCGTCGTCGGCGACGAGCACCGTGATCACCGGGCGGGGTCGGGCAGCCATACCCGTATCGTGCCATCCCGGTCGTCGGTGACCCGGCCGCCGATGGCGTCCACCATGCCACGCAACCGCCGGTCGGGGCGCGTCGGCGCTGAGACGGCCAGTTCGATGCCGGAACCCAGGTGCGCCACGGTGATCACCGATCCGTCCGTCACCAGCGTCTCGGCCGCCTGGTACGCCGACACTTCGACGACGGACGACACCGCGCGGGGCTCGCCAATCTGGCGATGGGCCGCCTGGCGACGCCGCGCCAGCACCGGGATCCCGGCCAGTGTCGGCGGGATGTCGTCGGACGCCGGATCGTCCCGCAGGTCCATCAGCAGCCGCCGGAGCGCGACCAGCCCGGCACGTGCCCTGACCCGCGCCAATGCGAGCTTTCCCGCGTCGGCGGCCTGGACCACGGCCTCGGCGTGCCGCCGCGCGGACCGGTGGAGCCCAGCCGACACCCGTTGGTGCTCCGCGCGGGCCGCGTCGGCCGTACTGCGGTCCAAGGCCGCGCGTGAGCACGCTGCCGCCGCCTGTCGCCGTCGCCGAACGGCACCGACCCACAACCCGATCGCCCACACCGCGAACGTCGGGCCCGCCACCATGACCGCCAACACCCCGGCCGCCCCAACCCGGTCACCGACAATCCCACGCCCACTCGCCAGCACGGCCCCACCGATGACCGCCACAGCCGCCGGAGCGTGCCAACCCGCCCGCGCCACCCCTGCCGTGTACACCAGCACCAACTCCACCCACCACAGCACCAGAAACGCGTCATTGGCCGGCGCCCAAGTCCACTCCAACGAGTCGAACCCCAGCCACAGAAGGAAAGCGACCAACGCGAGCGCCAGACTCCGGCCGGGCGCACGGCGCCGAGACACCAGCGACACCGCATGTAGGCCGAGCACAAGCAGCAAGGACGCGGCGGGCACGATCGAGGCGAACGAATCGGGCGCCTCGTCGGACATCAGGGAGAACCCGATGGACGTGGCCACCGCCAGCGCCGGAGCCACACCATCGAGCGGCACACCCCGATCTCGAGGTGGGGAAGGCCCGGACACGGGAAGGCAGGCGCGCACGGCCCAGCCGGAGCCTTCCGGCCCGGCGGTGAACGTGCCACCGACAGCGGCCACCGCCGCCCGCAGCCCGGCAAGCCCCCAACCGGAACCGAGCCTCAACCCGACCGACGAACCCGACCCACCGCCGGAACCGCCACCCAGCTCGACCGGACAACCACCACCGTCCACCACCGTCGAACCGCCATCCACCTCGGCCCGACAACCACCACCGTCCACCACCGCCACCGTGACCTCGTCATGGTTACCGTCGATCCGGACCTGGATCCTGGCGCCGGAGGCGTACCGGGTGGCGTTCGTCAACGCCTCCCGAACCACCCGGTACACCGTCGCCACAACCTCCGCCGGCGCGGTGCCGACCTCCCGCCGGTAGTCGACGCCTGGGAACTCCGACACCAGAAAGTCCACCTCGGCCAGGGTGTCAGGGAGTGGGCCGGCGGTGGTGAGACGGTCCAGTTCGGCGACGGCGATCCGGCCCGCGGTCAAGGCTTGCTGGGCGGCTTGAGCGGCCATTGTGGGGTCGGCGAGGTGGACCGCCGCGCCGGTCGACACCACGATCGAGGTCAGTCGGTGCGCCGCGACATCGTGTAGCTCGGCGGCGAGTCGGTTACGCGCCGTGTCAGCGGCCAGCTTCAGCACGGCCTGACGTGGGATCGCGGCTGATCGGATGGCCCGTCGACGTCTACGCCACCGACCGGCCGACCACACCAAGGCCACGGCACCCGCCGCCACCAATCCCCCACCGACGGCGGCACGGGCAGTCACGCCGTAAACGACGGCCATGCCGACACCGCCGAGCAGCGCCAGAGCGACCGCGATGAGGACTGGACGCGCGGTGCAACGTAAAGCCGCGACGTAAACCGCGACGGCCGGAAGCAACGCCCATGCCCAAGTCATTCGCTTCGGATCGCGCGGCCCGCGTCGGCGTGCGGGTCGACGCGGCCCTGGTCGACGACGAACCGGCCGCCCACCATGAGGTACTGGACACCGGTTGACGTGGCCAGGGTTCGGTAGTCGCCGCGTTCGGCGATGGTGTCCGGGTCGAACACGACGATGTCCGCGTCCGTTCCGGGCTGGACACGACCCTTCGCGCGCATCGCGGGGACGGCTGCCTCCAAGAACTGCGCCGGCAGGAGGGTGCAGCGGCGGATCGCCTCGGGCAGGGACAGCACCCCGAGTTCACGGACGAGCCAGCCCATCGTGCGGGCGTAGCAGCCGGTGCTGCGGGGGTGGGTCATCGCCTGCTCCGGTGGCGGCCATTCGTCGGTCATCGAGCCGCCAGGCAGCAGAGCCGGGACGGAGTCGGACGCGATCGCGGTGTCCGGCAGCAGCACCGACCGCAGCAACACCGACCGGTCGGCTTCGACCTGTTCGTCCGCCCACCGCACGATCACCAGTCCGCCCGGGTCGGTGGCGCGGAGCTCGGTCAGGCGCCGCTCGTCCCGGATCCACTCCCCTGTGGCGATGTAGTACAGGCTGTCCGGCGTGATGCCCAGCCGGCCGAGCTTGCCCGGGTCAAGGAACGCCGCGCCCACCACGGTCATCGCGGACGCGTAGGGATACACCTCGGTGGTCACCCGGTGGCCCTCGCGCTGGGCCTTCGCCACGGCGACCGCGATCTCGTCGATCATCCGGTTGGACGTGCTGTTGATGTGGCACAGGTGCATGTGCGCGCCGGTGCCGGCCGCCGCGTCGATCACCTCCATCGCGCCGTCCAGCGAACTGTCCGGTTCCTGGACGGACGCGAACCGCGCGTGCGTGAACGTCGGCACGCCAAGGTGGGCGGCGCGGGCCGCGAGCGCCCGGTACTCGCCCGCGCCGGTCCTGGGCGCGTACCCGACGAGCACGCCGATCCCGATCCCGCCCGCCGCGACCTCGGCCTCCACCGCGTCCAGGACCCGGTCGACATCCCGGTCAGCAGCCGGCAACGACCAGTTCGGCCGGTCCTGGTACTCGGTGAACGTCCGGAACGGCTCCCCGGCCGGGACGTCGTCGAACAGGCGCATCCTGGTCAGCAGCCACGACGCCGAGAACCCGAAGTTGATCGGCCTGCCCGCCGCGGAAGCCCTGGCCAGAGTGCCCGCCACCGAGGCCGAACCCATTTCCAGGTCCAACGCGGTGGTGACGCCGTCCAGGGCCTGCATCAGCAAGCCCGCCCTGGACTGCGCGTGGCTGTGCAGGTCGATGAACCCGGGCGCCAGCACCAGCCCTGTCGCGTCCACGGTCCGCGCGGCGGTGATCGGTCCCGGCCCGACCTCAGTGATCGTGCCGCCGGTGATACCGACGTCACGCACCGCGTCCAGTCCCGTCTCCGGGTCGATCACCCGCGCCCCGGTGAACACCACGTCACAGGGCTCCCGACGGCGACGCTGTGCCGTCATTGCGACCTCCGTTTCACGTCCGGTCGACAGTCCCCTACTGGCCGGCCGCAGGCATGTGACGTTTGCCGGAGATCCCCGCGGCCGTTCTCGACGCCTGTCGATGCCGTCGGGCGACTCTAGGTGGTTACGGTCGGTCAACGTCCAGGAGGTGCTCATGGTCCCGCCGTATCCGCCCACCCGTACGGTCGACGCGTACGAGGACATCGCCGGTGTGCGGCTGCCGGACCCGTACCGGTGGTTGGAGGAGGAGACCGACGAGGTCACGCACTGGCAACGTCAGCAGGCGCGACTGGCCGAAGATCACGTCAAGGAATGGCCGCACTACGACACTTTGCGGGAACTTGTTCACCGGTATTCAGTAGACCGTTTCCCCAACATGCCCCGCTACGCGGGCGGCCGGTGGTTTCGCGCCGACACCCCCGTCAAGGGGCGCGCGCCCCGGGTCGTCGTCGCCGACGAGCCGTTCGGCGCGGGCGAGGTCGTGGTGGATCTCGCCGACCTGCATACAGTCGACACCTACCTGTCGTGGCAGTCGCCCGCCCCGGACGGCCGGACCCTGGCGATCGGGATCTGCACCGACGGCAGCGAACAGAACACCATCCGGCTGATCGATGTAGACAGTCGACAACACCACGACCACGTGCCCGAACAGGTGTTGTACGACTCCTGGACCGGTGGCGTCGCATGGCTGCCGGACTCCAGCGGGTTCTACTTCTACGCGCTCACCGGCCCGGTCCGCGAACTGGACCTGGCGGTGTTCCGGCACGACCTGGACAAGGAGCCGCCGACCGCGCCCGAGCCGATCCCGGTGCCGGCGGGCGGGCCGGACTACACGGCGATCCAGGTATCCCGGGACGGCCGGTGGATCGTGGCGGTACACGGCCTGGCCACACCGTCCCCGGTCGCGGTGTTGGACACGCACGATCCGGCGCCGGAGTGGCGTCCGTTCGTCACCGACGTGTCCGGCACCGTCGCGGGCCACGTGTTCGGCGACACCTACATCGCACTGACCGATGTGGACGCTCCGCGTGGCCGAATAGTGGCTATTCCCTTGGATTCCGCCGACGCGAACGACACCTCGGCGTGGGTCGACCTCGTGGCCGCGTCGGACGCGGTGCTTCGGTCGATCACGGCCATCGGCGACGTGCTGTACGTGACCGAGTTCGTCGACACGTACGCGAAGGTCAGGATCGTGGACCGGACCGGCGCGGACCTGGGTACGGTGGCGTTGCCCGGGTCGGGCGCGCTGTACGAGCTGCCTTTCGCGTTGATGAGTGTGCTGTCTCCGCCGCACCCGGACGAGTTCCTGTTCGGCTTCTCCACCCTGGCGTCGTCGTGGGCGATCTACCGGCATCGGTTGGCCGACAACGAAGTCGAGCTGCTGCGCCCGGCCGAGGTCACAGTCCCAGGCGCGATCGTGGAGGACTACTTCGCCACCTCACCGGACGGGACGGCCATTCCATACCATATCCTTCGTCTTAAGTCTACCGTATACAGTATGCCACATCCGACGCTTCTCTACGCCTACGGCGGCTTCAACGTGCCCTGGCTGCCGATGTTCCCCGGCGCGATGGCGTCCTTCGCGGCCGCCGGCGGGCTTTTCGTGCACGCGCATCTGCGGGGCGGCGCTGAGTACGGCAAGGACTGGTGGGACGCGGGCCGGATGGCCAACAAGGAGAACTGCTACGCCGACCTGTATGCAGTCGCCGAAGACCTGATCACCCGTGGGGTGACCACCACGGACCTGCTTGGTGTCACCGGCGGCTCCAACGGCGGCCTGATGGCCGGCGTCGCGATCACCCAGCGGCCCGACCTCTGGCGGGTCGGCGTGCCGCGCGTGCCGTTCCTCGACGTGCTCGGCGCGCTGCGCGACCCGTACGGCGAAGGCGTCGTGACGATGGAGTTCGGCGACCCCACCGACGCGGACGAGGTACGGCGGCTGTCCCGGTTCTCGCCGTACCACCTCGTCCGCGACGGCACCGAATACCCAGCGGTGTACGTCGATGCGGGCGCGACCGACCCGAGGTGCCCACCGTGGCACGCCCGCAAGTGGGCCGCACGGATGCAGGCGGCGCAGGCGGGCGACGCGCCGGTCCTGATCAGGATCTGGGACGACGTCGGGCACGGCTGGGCGACCCCGGCGCTGACCATGGTCACCGAGTACACCGAGTGGCTCGCGTTCGTCATGCTGCACCTCGGCCTCATTCCTAGCGCAGGTTGACCAGCCGCGCGACCTTGAGGCCCAGGTGCAGCACCAACCGGTCGTCGCCGTTGGCCAGGTCGATCTCGGCGACGGTCTCGATCCGCCGCAGCCGGTAGTACAGGCTCGCGCGGTGCAGGCACAGCTGCGCGGCGGTCTGCTTGACGTCGCCCGCGTTGTCCAGGAACGCCTCCAGCGTCGCCACCAGGGCGTCGTTGCCGTCGTTCGACAGGGCGAGCAGGCGGCGTAACCCGGGATGCAGGCCCTGCTCCAGGCTCTGCGGCGGCAAATCCGCGAGCAGGCCGTACACACCCAGTTCGGAGCTGCAGACCACGGAGCCGAGAACGCGGGTGACCCGCGCGACGGCGGCGGCCTTGCACGCCTCGCGGTACGAGTCGTGGACGTCCGCGAGCACCCCACGCGGCTCGCCGATGCCGACCTGGCACTCCGTGGGGATGTACCCGCCTTCCGCGAGCACCCGCCGGTGGATAGCGCTGCCGAGGGTGATCAGGTCACGGACGGCGGACCGGCCCGGGTCGGCCACCACCAGCAGCCCGTGGTCGGGCCGTTGCAACTGGATCGCCTGCCGCGCGGGCAGCCTGCGCCGCCCATGGTCGAGCCCGACCGCGACCGCGAGTCTGTCCTTGTCCCCCACCGGCCGCTCATCGTGCGGCTCGACGGTCACCACCAGCGCGATCGCCGGTCCGGCGACGATCAAATCCTCCTCGACCAGCCGCGCCGCCGCGTCCACCCGTAACGCCTCGTCACCGGCCAGCAGGTCACGGACCAGCTCGCGCTCCCGGCCGCGAGCCAACTCACCGAGCAGGTACTCGCGCTGCAGGATCACCGCCGCGCTGGTCGCCGCCTGCCGCACAGTCTCGGCGTGCTCACTGGTGACCGGGCCGTCCGACAGCATCAGCCACAGGAACCCGAGCAACGCGTCCTCGTGCCGGATCGGCATCACCACCCGGCTGACGGACATCCCCAGCTCGGGCTGGGCGGGGAGGGTGAACAGGTCCCGGGACTCGCGGATCCCCAGTCCGTAGATGTAGTCCACGACCTCGCGCGGCACGGACCGGCGCATGATCGAGCCGATCCGGACGTCGTCGACGTCGCCGGAGTGCGCGTTGTACGCGAGCAGCCGGATGGCCGGGTCGTCGATGGCGACCGACCGGTTCAGCCTGCTCCCCAGGCTGTCGACGAGCCGCTGCAGTTCAGAGGCCATGGACCCGACAGTAGACCGATGGTTACGCGGGTCCGAAGTGGTCGCGGAACAGTCGAAGCACGTTCCCGCCGAGAACCGCGCGGATGTCGTCCTCGGCCCACCCTCTGGCCACGAGCCGTTCCGTGACCAGCGGCAGGCCCGCGGGCCCCTCAAGGCCCTCCAGATACGTCAGGGACGTTCCGAGCAACCGGACCGGGGCGTGTTCGCACCAGGCCGGCTGGGTCTCGGCGAGGACCTGCTTGACGAAGTCGGGGCCCAGGCCGACGGCCCGGACGCCGGCCAGCGCGACGATGTGCTCGATGTGGTCGACCACGTGGTCGAGCGTGGCTCCGTCGGCCGCGAGGAAGGGGGCGAAGAAGTTCACACAGACCACGCCGCCGGTGCCGGCGATGCCCAGGATGTGCTCGTCCGTCAGGTTGCGGTGGTGGTCCCGGAGGGCCCGGGCGGACGAGTGGGTGGCGATCAGCGGGCGGGTGGCGATGTTGAGCACGTGCGACACCCCGGCGGCCCCGAGGTGGCTCACGTCGAAGAGGACACCGAGCTCTTCGAGCAGCGCGACCGCCTCCACCCCCACGGACGTGAGGGAGCTGCCTGTCGCGTCCTCGCCGCTGCCGTCGGCGAGCGCGGTACGCCCGAAATGCGCGATGGATACAATACGCACGCCGAGTGTATGCAATATCCGGAACAGCTCGATGTCCTCCCCCACGCCGGGCGCGCTCTCCAGCGCCAACACGAGGGCGATCCGGCCGACGGACAGGGCCTCGTCGATGTCCGTGGCGGTCAGGCAGAGGGTCACGTCGTCGGCGTTGTCCGCGGTGATCTGCCGGGCGCATTCGATCATGCGGATGGTCTGCCGAAGGGCGCCTTCGGGCTGGAACGTCTCGTCGATGAACACCGGCAGCACCTGGAGGGTCACCCCGCCGGCCCGCAGTTGCGGCAGCCACTCCCGGCGGAAGTAGTCGCTCCACTCGGTCGTGGGACGCGCCACAACGGCGCACAACAGGTCATTGTGGGCATCCGCCACGACCGCGGTACTGTGCAGGTCCCGCCAGCTCATCGACATGCCCGCCATCATCCCGTGGCGGACGGGCGACCCACCTTGGCGGAACCGACAAACAAACCCCGCGACCATGGGTTCGATCGGCCAAACGCCCGCTGGGCCGGACGGCGTAACGGCCGGGTGATAATCCGGGCATGGTTATGTCCGAAATGGACCGGCGCGGCGTCGAGCAGTGGTTCCGCCGCCGGGGACTTCCCGCTGTGGTCCGGGGACTGGAGAAGAATCTCCTGGTCCGGATCGTGCCGGCGGTGGTCTGGCTCGCTTTGTTCGACGTGTTGTACGACGTGCTGTCCGCTATCGACGGAGACGATGCCTTCGAGACACGGCTGGAAAGCGAAGCTTTCGAGGTGATTTACACCGTGACGTTGGTCGCATCGATAGGTGCACCGGTCCTCGGCGCCTGGCTGGCGGCGCGATGGGCCCGTGACCGCGTCCTACACGACCGTGGATCCGTGTCCGCCATCGTCGTCATCGCCACCTACGTGCTGGTCCTGCCCGTTGCCGATCACATGGCGGACGGCTCGGCGGTGTTGCCCACCGTCGTGGAGTACCTGGCCTTCGCGGTGGTCCTTCTTGGACTGACCGCGGTCGGGATGGGATCGATCTTCGGGTGGGCGCTTCGGGCCGCGCTGCGCCAGCTGCGGGCGGTCGGGGCGATGACCAGCCGGGCCATGCCGCTGCTGCTCCTGGTGACCACGTTCGGGTTCTTCACCACCGAGATCTGGCAGATCGCCGGCCTGGTGTCCCGCGGCCGGATGTGGCTGGTGATCAGTTTCTTCGCCGTCCTGGGTGGACTGTTCCTGGGTTCGGTGTTCGTCTCGGAACTGCGGACCCTCACGGCCGCGGCCCACTGGCCGGAACGTGTCAGCGCCCTGCCCGAGCAGCCGTTCCGCGCGCTCATGACCGGCGCCGAGCCGGCGGACACCGCACCTGCGCTCACCCGGCTGGAACGCGCGAACATGGTCCTCATCCTGCTGCTCACCCAGATGTTGCAGGCCCTGGTGTTCGGGGTGCTGGTCTTCGCGGTGTTCGCGATCCTCGGTCGCCTGGCCGTGCCCCACGACGCCATCAAGTCGTGGGTGGGCCACGATCCCACTCCCGGAACGCTGTTCAACATCCAGGTTCCGGCACCGAACGAACTCGTCCAGGTGTGCATGTTCATCGCCGGGTTCTCGGCGCTGTACTTCGTCGCCACCATCGTCACCGACGCCGCGCACCGCAAGACGTACTTCGAACCCGTGCTCGAACACCTCGAAGTGAGCCTCGCGGGACGCGCGCTCTACCTGTCCCGCTTCGGAAAGCAGGAGTGACTCAGGTGTGGCAGTGGCCACCGGAAGGCAGGTCGAGAGCGGGGTTCCGGTCGCTGAACCCGTACGGCCGCAGCATGAAGCCGGCCCGGTCGACCGGCATCACCGGCCAGTCCTCGGGTCGCGGCACGTGGGTCAGGCCGAAGACGTGCCACAGCACCACATCGGTGTCGGTGAGGTCACGGTCGGCGGCTGTCCACGCGGGCAGGCCCGCACCGCCGGAATGCGCGTTCGGCCGGTCACCTGCGGGGTACCGTTCGTCCGCCCGGTACGGAGTCGCCCACAGGTGCTTGGTGGCGAAGGTGGCCCGCGCGTGCACGGACGACTCGGGCTGGGCCATCAGGGTCGCGGACGGCCGCGGCACGAGTTGGTACGCCGTCGGTATCCCCAGCCGGTTGGTCCGGTCCGCGCTGCGGATCTCCCACACCCGGGCCTTGGCCGGGTCCGCCAGTCGAATGGCTTCGCTTTCCTTACTCAGCAAGGTGTTCTGCCACGTGAAGGCGTTGCCGTGCGGGTTGTCCGGACCGGTCGGCACGCCCACGACGTCGACCTCGTGCACGGAGTTGCGCTCGCCGTCGATCGCCACATCCAGGCGCGCGCAGAACAAGTGCTGGTGCACGGGTGCGAACAGGCCCGGCGCGATCTCGGTGGCGTGTGGCTGCTGCTCGCCGGGGATCCCGCCGCCGGCGAACACCACCCCGGTCGCTTTCGCTTCCAGCTCTATGGTTCCGTCGAGGTAGAGGTACCAGTAGAAGCCGTAGTCGTAGTTGCCGACGGTGACGATCGACGAGATCACCAGCCGGCGCGAGCGGCGGACCTCGGGGTGCCCGGCCAGGTCGGTGTGCTTCCAGAAGATGCCGTGGTCCTCCTCGTGCAGGCAGATCGCCTGCGGGATCTCCACCGGCCGCCCGTGGTCGTCGGCGAGGAACGCGGGGAAGTAGTGGATCACACCGAGACAGTCGCAGCCCAGCCGCAGGTTGTTGGCGTTCTTGCCGAGCAGGTACTCACCGGCGTCGAAGTAGCTGATCCAGAAGCGGCCCGGCGCGATGTCGCCGTAGGGCACCACCATCTCCGGCACGGACGCCCGGTACAGCACCGACCGGTCCTGGAAGCTCACCTCGTGCAGGGTCAGGCCTTCCCGGGCGTTGAAGCCGACCCGCAGCCGCCAGCCCTCCCACACGACCTCGGCGCCGTTGACGGTGAAGCTCGGCCCCTCGGGCTGGGTGATCTCGATCGGTTTGAGCGTGGTGCGGGCCGGGACGTCCCAGTAACGGCCGTGTTCGGCGGGGACGGGCACGTCGCCTTCGTCCTCGATCCGCAGCACCCGCCGCTCGGTGAGGTCGATGTGCACGATCAGGCCCTCGACCGGACGCGCCCACGGGCTGTCGTGCTCGTCGTCACGCAGGAAGGTGAGCGAACGGATCACCCGGCCGTGTTCGTCGTCCCTCGGGAAGTAGCCAGGGGCCAAGGGTGCGCAGAACGCGTGCTCGATCCGGTCGGTGAGGCCGCGCCTGGCCATCGCGGCCTGCCAGCCCTCGGACGCCTTGGTGATCTGCTGGGCGAGGTCGTATTCCTCGAACATGAACGCGGGCTGCCCCTCGCCCAGTTCCTCCCACGACACCAGCTCGCGCTTGGTGACCGACACGACCGCGTCGCCCGCGCGTCCGGTGGCGGTGTCCAGCAGCGTGAACCGGATCCGCCGGTCGACGGCGACCGCGGATTTGGCCGGTTCCTCGGGCAGCACCGCCGGGAAGCGGGTCGTCTCGCCCACCAAGCCCTCCGCGACCAGCACGTCACGTCCAGCGACCAGTTCGGCGGCGGTGAGCGGGTCAAGCGGATGTGCGTCCATGCCGTCAAGTATCAGCCAAGGATCGGCCGGGCAAAACGCCCGACGGGCGGACATGCGGCTGCTGTCAAGAAAGATGCGCTGTTGACCAACCGTTCGGTCACTCGAACATGGCTTCGAACGCGTAGTTCTCGAAGGTGAGGTCGAGACGGTCGAGAACACGGCGGTAAGCGGCGGTAGCGGCGACGTCGAGGTCGACGACCTCCCGCCGCTGCTGCTCGGCGTCAACGGCGATCCGAAGCAACGCCTCCACATCCGGGTCGCCAGACGACGGCGTCGGCAGCAGCTCGTCGGGGACGAGCCGACGGATCGTGTCCAGGTCGGCGTCGATCTGCGGGCCGCGCCGCAGCGCGACGAACTGAGGCATGAGCTCGGCCACGTTGCAAGCACGCCACGGTGGCGCCTCCTGGACCCGGTCGGCGAGGGTGTCGGCCAGTCGGGTCGCCGCGTCCGTCTCGGATTCCAGACCCTCCAGAAACTCACCCGCCGCGACACACGGAACGAGCAGCCATTCGGCGGTGTCGATATCGGGCAGGCTCGCCGGGTCGACCGCCGGCCAGGTCCGCCACACCTCGGTGGGGCCGTCGGCGTCGGGCTCGGCGAGTTCGCTCACGTGCCGGGCCGCCCAGGCCGTCGGGTGCCGGACGGTCAACCGGCTGCTGCCGCCCACCAGGTCACTCAGCTCACGCAGCCGGCCGGCCAGCCAGCCGGCGAAGTCGCGTTCGTGGGTCAGGGCCTGGGCCAGGGCGTCGACGGCTTGGCGGTCATAGACGGCACTGCGACGAGGTCGGGACGCCCCGCCGAGATCGGGGTGGGACGGCACGTCAGGCGCGAACGCCCGGCCGGTGGCGGGCTCACTCGCGGTGAACCAGATGCACGACTCCTCGAACCATTCGCGTGCCTCCGCGACCGGATCCTCGGACGACACCTCCTCGACGCGCCCGGACTCGCCCACCAGGAAGACCGACCGCCGCACCGGTTCATCCGAGTCGTTGTCGGCGATCATCACCGGCGCGTACACGCACCAGCCGCCTTCGAAACGATCCGCCGTCAACTCCTGGACGGGATAGTCCAGGCCCCGGGATCGGACCCACTCCACCACGAGCGAGATCGCCTGCGCCGCGTCCATTCGCCCACCCTCCCACACCCTGCGCGGGCCGGTCCGGCGCAGGGTGTGGGTGTCGGTTCAGAAGACCACGCGGGTCGCGCTGGAGCGGCGGGCCGGGCGGGAGTCACGCAGGTTGCGGGTGATGTTGAGGCGTTTGAGCCACCGGTCGGTGCCGTCGTAGCGGGCTTTGAACGGGTTCCTGCCGTGCACGGCCTTGTAGTTGTCGATGAAGCAGCAGTCGCCGGGTTCGAGGACCAGGGGTTCCAGGGTCGCGTCGATCGCTTTGCTCAACCTGTCCAGTGCCTGCCGGGCCGGCCCGTCGATCTGGTCGATGTCCATGAAGTACGGGTCGAGGCACAGGTACGGTGACTCGCGGTCGCCGGACAGGATCGGCCGTTTGCGCGGGTTGGCGTTCATGTCGGCGATTCGCTGGTAGGCGGCGTCCAGCAGCCGGGCGGTCCCGTCGTCCAGCCGTTCCGACCCGCGGTTCTTCGGCAGGTGCGACTCGTCCGGGCGGATGTAGTAGTTCGCCTCGAACAGGGTGTCCAGGTCCTGCTCGTCCCAGGGGATCCGCTCGGCGCTGGCCACTGTGGTCTCGACCCGGTCCGGGTTGCGCAGGCACATCAGCGCCACATAGTCGCCCTTGAACGGGTGGAACGCGTCCTCGGTGTGCCACCAGATCAGCTGTTGGCTGCCGGACGCGATCTGCTCGCGTTCGTGCTCCTTGATCGGGATCACGTCGTGCACCAGATGGCCGTCCTGCTGGGTGGCCCAGCCGAAGACGTCGCCCAGCAACGATCCGCAGAGCATGAAGAACATCTCTTCGGGTAACGTCGGTGACGGCGTGTCCTGGTTCTTCCAGTGCCGCGGTGTCGGCCCGATCCCGTCCTGGTCCACCGGGTAGCCGGCGATCAGGCACGCGCCGTCCGGTTCGGACAGTCTGAAATCGTTGAAGAACATCCGGATCCGGCGCGGCAGTTCCTGCGCCGCGACCGGCAGGTCACGCAGGAACTCCGGGTCCTCAACCGAATGGTATGCCCCGCTGAGATCGCCCAGCAGACGTTGGACAATGCCGATCTCCGACCCTGACATCGTCAGCTCGTGCATTGCGCGCTTCCTCCCTTATTGTCGTGGTGCGTCCATCTGCTCGCGCAGGCTCCGTGGACGCATGTCCGTCCACACTTCATCCACATAGGACATACAGTCCTGCTTGCTCCCCTCCTTGCCCACCGCCCGCCAGCCGGCCGGCACGTCGTGGGTCACCGGCCAGAGCGAGTACTGTTCCTCGTCGTTGATGAGCACCTGGTACTGCGAGTCGTCATCCATCCGACGGTCCTTTCTCGTTCGGAGTGTCCGAACCGACGTTCACGAGTTCGGGGAAGTCGCGCAGGGTCGGGCTGATCGTGACCAGCACCGACACCACCGCCATCCCGGCGGTGCAGATCAGCACGGCCACCGTGCCGGACACCTCTTCCATCAACATCCCGCCCAGCGCCGGCCCGACGGCCGCGGCCACACCGGTCGCCACGGCCATCACACCGGCGAGCCGGCCGCGCATCCCGTCCGGTGTCAACAGCAGCTGCCGGGTGGTGATCGCGGTGTTGGCGCTCGGGGTGAGGAGGGCCATCGCGGCGAACAGCACCCCCATCAGGTAACCGCTGTTGATCACGATCGCGACCGGGGTGAGCACGGTGAGGACCCAGAACACCATGACGATCAGCACGTGCGGGCTCAGCTTCCGGTACAGGTAGGGCGCGATCGTCGCGCCGAGGATCCCGCCGACGCCGAGCATGGCCGCCATCACACCGATCTCCCCCGGCGGTATCCCCCTGGTCTGCGCCAGCACGATGACGACGATGTAGTACGCGGTGAAAAACGCGTTGATGCTGATCGCACACAGCGCGAAAACCCTGATATAGCGCTGTTCCCAGACCCACCGCAGGCCGGCCACCATCTCGTGCCGGAGATGGCTCATCGGCTCCCGGCGCACCTCCCGCGGCGGAACACGGAGGAACAGCAGCTCCACGAACGCGATCGCGTGGGCCACGGTCTCAACGACGAACGGCACGAACCTGCCGATCGCGAACAGGAACCCACCCGCGCCCGTACCGGAGAGTTGGCCGAGGTAACTTCGAGCCGCGTTCAGCGACACCGCCGTGGACAACTGCTTCTCCGGCACCAGGTTCGGCAGGATCGAGTCCTCGGCGGGTTCGAACAGCGCCCCGCAGATCCCCAGGACGATGGCGACCACCACCATGTGGGCGATCGTCGCCACGTTCCACCAGAGCGCCGCGACCAGGCTGGCGGCGGCGGTCGCCTGCGCCACCTCACACGCGAGCATGATCGTCTTACGGTTCCACCGGTCGACCAGCGCGCCCGCCGGGATCCCGGCGACGAGCCGTGCGGCGGCGACCGCGCCGAGCACCAGACCGGACGCGGCCGGGGAACCCGTCACGGTCAGCACCAGCAACGGGAACGCGATCATGGCGCTGTTGATGCCGAACTCGGACAACGCCTGGCTGGTCCACAGCAGCCGGTATTCGCGGTTACGGGACAACGGGATGGTCATCGAGCCTCCTCAGCGGCCCGGCACTGCCCGGCGATGCGTTCCAGAGCGTCGACGAACGCGTGCGCCATGGACGCCACTGCGGGTCCTTCGAGCAGGTCGGGATGGTGGAGCCAGGCGAACCGGAGGTGTCCGTCCTCGGCCGCGCCCACGATCTCCAGCAGGTACGGATCACGGTTGGCGGGGTCGTGGTCCGCGCCGATCGACGGCAGGACACCCCGGTAGAGCCCTTGGCCTTCTTCGGTCGACCGAGCGTCCCACTGCCCCAGGTAGTTGAACGCGATCGCGGGCGTACCGACGGGCAGCCCGGACCCGAGGTAGCGCAGGGCGGAGAACCCGAATCCCTTGTTGGGGATCGCCCGCAGCTGCCGGCGGGTCGCCTTGATCAGGCCGCGCCAGTCGGGGTCGTCGGTGACGGTCACGTCCAGCACGACCGGGAACATCGTGGTGAACCAGCCGACCGTGCGGGACAGGTCGACCTTGTCGAGCACGTCCTCCCGGCCGTGGCCCTCCAGATCGACACACACCCGGTCACGGCCGGTCCACCGGGCCAACGCCCAGGCCAGTGCGGTCAGCAGGACATCGTTGATACTCGTGCGGTAGATGGTCGGTGCCGTGCGCAGCAACGCCTCGGTGTCCCGGGCACTGAGCACCGCCGGAACAACCTGGGCAGCGGTGGCGGAATAGCGCGGTTCGGGGTTGTCGCAGGCGTCGAGCACCCCTGCCCAGTAGTTGGTTTCGTCGGCCAGTCCCCCGTCGGCGACGTGCTTGGTCAGCCGCCGGGACCAGGCCTGGAAGGACGTGGTCTTCGGGCCGAGGTCGACGGGGTCACCCCGGACGGCCTGGGAGTAGGCGGAGTCGATATCGTCGAGCAGGATTCGCCACGACACGCCGTCGATTACCAGGTGATGGGCGACGACGAACAGACACGGCCGTTGCCCGGCCCCGCGCACGAACAATGCCGCGTTCAGCAGCAAGCCTGCGCTGAGGTCGAACCCGCGCTGGAGTTCGTCGGCGATGGTCACCATGGCTGTGTCTTGATCCTCCACATCGGACAGATCGTGCCGGATCGGCAAGCCGGTTGGAGTGCCGGGCGCGTTGTCCTGCCGCCACTGGCCGTTGACATGTTCGAATCGCATGCGCAGCGCGTCGTGATGGGCCAGGACGGCTTCGAACGCTTGTTGGAGGGCTTGTTCGTTGAGGTCTTCGGTCAGTTCCACCAGGACGGACTGGTTGAAGTGGTGGTGGTTGGTGCGTTGGGTCTGGAAGAACCAGTGTTGGATCGGCGTGAGCGGAACCGGCCCGGGCACGGGTTCGCGGCCGGTGTCGGCGGTGTTCAGCGTGGTGACGTTCGGGGCGAGGGAGGCGATGGTTTGGTGCAGGAACAGGTCTTTCGTGGTCAGGCTCAGCCCCGCTTTGCGTCCTCGGGCCACCACCTGGATGGTGAGGATCGAGTCGCCGCCGAGCGCGAAGAAGTTGTCCTCGACCCCGACCCGGTCCAGGCCCAGCACTCCGGCCCACAGGTCCGCCAGTGCCCGTTCGAGGGAAGTCCGGGGTTCCACATACTCGACCGCCATTTCCACAATGGACTCAGGCAACGCTTTGCGATCGACCTTGCCGTTGGGTGTCAGCGGTAAGGCGTCCAGCCGAACGAACGCCGACGGCACCATGTAGTCCGGCAGCGACTGGCTGAGGAACTCCCGCAGGGTCGCGTCGCCCAGCGCCGCCGACGCGGTGACGATGTAGCCGACCAACCGCTTGTGCCCGGCCCCCTTGTGAGTTGGTAGGTCTTCAAGACCCTCCAGCCCCCCAGTTGGTGCGTCTTGAAGACCCTCCAACCCCCGGGTTAGTGCGTCTTGAAGACGCTCCGACCCCCGGGTTGGTGGGTCTTGAAGACGCCCCAACTCGTCGGGGTGTGGTTGGTGAGCCCGGGTTGTGACCGTGGCTTCGGTGATGTCCGGGTGGCGCAGCAGCGCTGACTCGATCTCGCCGAGTTCGACTCGGTGACCGCGGATCTTCACCTGGTCATCGGTCCGGCCGAGGTAGTCCAGGGTGCCGCCGGCGCGCCGGCGGACCCGGTCGCCGGTGGCGTACATCCGTTCGCCCGGTCCGCCGAAGGGACAAGCCGTGAAGCGGTCCGCGGTCAAGCCGGGTCGGTTCAGATATCCCCTGGCCAGTCCGGCACCCGCGATGTACAGCTCGCCGACCACCCCGATCGGTGCCGGACGTAGTCGACGGTCTAGTACGTAGAGCCGAGTGTTCCAGGCCGGCCGTCCAATGGCGACGGTACTCGCGTCCAGCTGGTCATCCGGTTCGATCCGATACTGCATACAGCCGACCGTGGCCTCGGTCGGTCCGTACTCGTTGACGACCGTCACGCCAGGATGTGCGCGCCGCCACTCGGCAACCGGCTCACTCTGCAGCTGTTCGCCGCCGACAACGAGTTGACGGGTCGGCGAACACTCGTCGGGCAACGTGTTCAGCAACGCCAGATGGCTGGGCGTGGCCTTGAGGAACGAGTACGGCTCCATCGGCCCGTCGGTCAGGTCCGCGACCACGATCCGTCCGCCGGTCAGCAACGGACCGTACAGCGTGGTCACCGTCAGGTCGAACGACACCGGCGAATGCAACACCGCCGACTCGCCCAGGCCGGGATACGCCCACGCGGCCCACCGCAGGTAGTTGACCACCGACCGGTGGGTGACCACGACACCTTTCGGCACGCCGGTGGAACCTGAGGTGTAGATGGTGTACATCGGATGGGTGAGGGTCAGCGACCGCGTTGGGTTGGTGTCCGGATAGTCGTCGGCCGCCTCCGGCGAGTCCAGTATCGCCACTGGGGACGCGTCCGACACCACGAACGCTGTGCGGTCACGTGGATGTCCGGGCTCGACGGGCACGTATGCCGCTCCCGCCTTCACGACCGCCAGTAGAGCGATTAGCAGGTCGGCCGAACGCGGCAACGAAACCAGGACGTACCGTTCCGGGCCGGCTCCCTCAGCGATCAGCTTGTGCGCCAACTGATTGGCCCGCGCGTTGAGCTGGGCATAGGACATCGACCCATTGCGGTCCACGATCGCGACCGCGTTCGGGGTGCGGGCCACTTGAGCCTCGAACAAGTCCGGTACTGGCACGTCCGGCGCGGCGTGATCCGTGTCGTTCCACTCAGGACTCTCCGGCAACAGCGGAATCGCCGCGACCGGCCCGTCCGGATCGGCGCCGACGGCGTCCAGCAGAATTGTCAGGCAGTTGGCCAGCCGCTCGACTGTGGCCGGCTCGAACAGGTCCGCGTTGTACGTCACCGTGCCGTGCAAGCCGCCTTCGGTCAGCTCCCGGAATTCGATCGTGAGGTCGAACCCGGCGGTCACCACCGGAAGTTCCACATCCGTGACGTCCAGACCGGGAAAAACGGTGGCCTCGTCCAAGACGTTCTGCAGGACCACCATGACGTCGAAAAGCGGGCTGCGGCTGGTGTCACGCACGGGTTCGAGGTCGTCCACGATCCGTTCGAACGGGACGTCCTGGTGGGCGAACGCACCCAGCACCGTGTCCTTCACGTCGGCCAGGCACTCACGGAACGTCCGGTCTTCCCGGACCGCGCCACGCAGCACCACAGTGTTGACAAAGAACCCGATCAGCCGCTCCAACTCGGGATGGTCACGTCCCGAGGTAACCGTGCCGACCGTGACGTCATCCTGCCCGGACCACCTGGCAAGCACGATCTGGCAGCACGCGATCAGCGTCATGAACAACGTGCCATCCTGCTTGTGCGCCAATGCTTTCAGGCTGTTAACCGTCTCTCGCTGAACGCCGAAGCTGAGCACCGCGCCGTTCGTGGTCCGGACCGCAGGCCTGGGCCGGTCGGTTGGTAGCTCCAGCGGCTGAACCCCGGCGAGCCGAGCGCGCCAGTACGCCACCTGCTCATCCAGCACGCCGGCCGCGAGGCATTCCCGTTGCCAGACCGCGTAGTCGGCGTAGTGCACGGGCAACGCGGGCAGGTTCGGCTCCTCGTCGCGTCGGATCGCCCGGTACAGCTCGCTGAGTTCGCTGAGCATCACCGCAGTGGACCATCCGTCAGTCACGATGTGATGCATCACCACTGTCAGGATGTGTTCTTCCCGTGCCAACCGGAACAATCGTACCCGCACGAGTGGTCCGCGTCGCAGATCGAAGCCGGCTTCACCTTCAGCGGCCAGTACCGCCGCCAGATCCTCTGTGGACAGATCGGCGACAGGTACCAGAATCTCACTGGGCGGATGGATGACCTGCCGTCCACTGCCGTCCACTTCGTCGAACGTTGTACGCAGTGACTCGTGCCTGGCCACGAGCGCGGCCAGTGCGTCCGCCAAAGCGTCCACGTCGAGCGCGCCACGCAGTCGTAGCGCGAACGGCGACAGGTACACGCTGCTGTCCGGTTCGAACTGGTCAAGGAACCACAGTCGCTGCTGCGCGAACGACAACGGCAGTGGGCGGTCCCGAGGCGCCGGCGGAATCCGCTCGACGGTGCCGGT
The DNA here is from genome assembly GCF_004345645.1 of Actinocrispum wychmicini. Lineage (GTDB taxonomy): Bacteria > Actinomycetota > Actinomycetes > Mycobacteriales > Pseudonocardiaceae > Kibdelosporangium > Kibdelosporangium wychmicini. The sequence continues at coordinate 197,181 of NZ_SLWS01000009.1, forward strand.
GGCCATCGTCGCCGCGAGCCCGGCCACGGTCGGTGTGGTGAACACGGCTCGCGGGGAGACGTCCGTGTCGAGCGCTGCCCGCAGTCGGGACGTCACCTTGATGCTGAGGATGGAGTCGCCGCCGAGCTCGAAGAAGTTGTCCTCCGCGCCCACTTTGGGCACGCCGAGCACTTCGGCCCAGATCGTGGCGACGGTTCGTTCGACTTCGTTCCGAGGCTCGACGTAGTCGGTGTAGTCCCAATCCGGAGCGGGCAGGGCCCGCCGGTCGAGTGGTCCGTGCTGGGTGACGAACGTCGATGGCACCATGTAGTCCGGTAGCGACCGCTGCAACCACGAGCGCAGTTCCGCGACCGGTACCGTGGGGACAACGTAACCGACCAACCGGGGACGGCCGTCCCACTCGCGAGCTACCACGATCGCGTCAGTCACCTTCGGGTGCTCGGCCAGTGCGCGCTCCACCTCACCGGGCTCGACGCGGAAGCCCCGGATCTTCACCTGGTCGTCGACGCGGCCCATGAACTCCAGTACGCCGTCGGGCAGGTACCGGGCCCGGTCACCGGTCCGATACAGGCGAGTTCCCGGCGGGCCGAACGGGTCGGCCACGAACCGGTCAGCGGTCAACCCTGGCCGACCCGAATACCCGCGTCCCACGCCGTCTCCGCCGACGCACAACTCCCCCACCACGCCCATCGGCACCGGGTTCAGGTCGGCATCCAGCACATAGACCCGGGTATTCGCGATCGGCCGTCCCAACGGGACAAAGGCCCGGTCTCGCAGAGCTTCCACAGACGGTTCGTACAGGCACGAATCCACAGTGACTTCGGTGGCGCCATACGCGTTCACCACCAGCGTTTCCGGATCGACGTTGGCCAACAGCTCGGCGCAGTCGCGGACCCGCCAGCCTTCCGAGCCCACTGACATCAACCGCAACGCCAGTGTTCTCCCTCGCCGGGCCGCCTCCTGCGTCAATGCCGCCGCCAACGGTGGCACCAGCTCGATCGCCGTCCCGCGCGTCTCGTCGATCAGGTCAAGCAACCGCGGCGGATCGACCACGACCTCGTCCGGAGCGATGATCAACACACCACCGAAGAACAGCGACCGAAGGGCGTCGGCGGTGAACAGATCCACGGTCAACCCGGTCACACACACGAACCGCAACGGTTGCCGGGACAATCCGTACCGGTCGTCCCACGCCTTGACGATGTAGTTCAGCTGGCCGTGCTCGATCATCACGCCCTTGGGCACGCCCGTCGAACCCGATGTATACGCTGTATACGCGAGGTCGCCAGGTTCGATATCCACCTTCAAAGCCGGCGCTTCAGCGCCGACGTCCTGCAAGGTCTGCGGGGTCAGCACCCATCGCGCGCCGGAGTCGGCGACCATGAACGCCAACCGGTCCGCCGGCAGGCCTGGATCCATCGGCACATACGCCGCGCCTGCCTTCCACACTCCGATCATCCCGACCACCACGTCCGCGGACCGCGGCAACGCCAACCCCACGACCGACCCACGCTCGACACCCAGGCTCGCCAGGTGATGTGCCAACCGGTTCGCCCGACTGTTCAGTTCGGCGAAAGTGAGTCGGGTTTCTTCGTGGATCACCGCGACAGCGTCCGGCGCTCGCCGCACCTGTTCGTCGAACAACTGGAGTACGTTCCGTCGAACGGGATACTCGACAGCGGTGTCGTTCCACTTGACCACAACCCGCTGGTAGTCGTCCGTGGGCAGGTCCATCAGCCGGGCGAGAGTCAGGTCCGAATACGCGGACATCTTGTCCAGCAACGCTTCGAGGTGACCCGCGAGTCGCTGCGCGGTGTCGGCGTCGAACAGCCTCGGGTCGTAACTGAGGTCGAGGCTGAGCCGTTCGGTCACGTACGCACTGAGCAAGAGCGGGAAGGTGGTGCTGTCCCATGCCTCCACCGAACGCACCTGGATGCCCTGCTCGTCGGCCGAGGTGTCGACGGGGTAGTTCTCGAACACGACCGCGCTGTCGAACAAGTTCGTGCCGGCGTTCACGTCGCTCCAGGACTGCAACTGCGCCAACGAGACGAATTCGAACTGCCGCGTTTCCGCCTGATCAGCTTGGATACAGCGCAACCAGGCCAACACATTGTGAGCTGTGTTCACACACACTCGAGCGGGAACAGTGTTAATGAACATCCCGACCATTGACTCCGCACCGGCCAACTCCGCCGGACGGCCGGAAACGGTCGTGCCGAACACGATGTCGCGTTCACCGCTGAACCAGGACAGCAACAGCGCCCACGCGCCCTGCACCATCGTGTTGACGGTCAGGCCTTCCCGCTTCGCCGTCGCGCGCAACCGGCCGGACACGTCGGCCGACAGTCCGAACAGGACCGATTCGGTGGACTCAGCACGGTGCGCCTCTCGCGGTGGGCGGTCGTACGGCAACGGAGTCGGGGCGACGAAGCCCGCAAGGACCTGGCGCCAGTGGTTCTCGGCCTGTCGAATGTCCTGTGCCGCCAACCATTGCAGGTAGTCGCGGAAGGGGCGGCGGGATACAGGTGTGGGCGCGCGGTTCTCGGCATTCCGGGAGGAGTCAGCGCGCGACGCCCCACTTGTCGCCGCGTACTGGATACTGTATTCCCGGAGGACCTCGGCGAACACTTGAGTGGTGCTCCAGCCGTCGAGGATCAGGTGATGTCCTGTCCACAGCAGGAACACATCGTCATCGGACCGCCGGGCGATGACCAGCCGCATCAGTGGCGCGGTGGCGAGGTTCATCGGCGCGGCGCGATCGGCTGTGACGATTCGCGTCCACTCGGCGTCCACATCAGACAGTTGGCGCCAGTCGTGAACAGTAGTGGGGATCTCGACATGACTGTGCACGACCTGGAGCGGTTCGTCGACATCCTCCCACACCACACTGCTGCGCAGGATCGGTGTTCGGTCCACGACTCGCTGCCACGCCTCCGCCAGGGCCACCGGGTTGGCCACGCCGGACAATGTCAGCCACACCTGGTTGAGGTAGGCGCCCGATCCGTCGTCGACGAGGCTGTGGAACAACATCCCCGCCTGCAACGGCGTGAGCCGGTAAATGTCCTCTATGGACTGTCCATTGACGAGGCGGTCCACCTGCGCCTGGTTGAGTTGGGCCAGCGGGAAGTCCGACGGTGTCCGGCCGCCTACGCCAGGCTGGGTGCAGTGCTCGATGATCTTCCGTAGATGGTGGATCATGTCCGTGGCCAGTCGCCGAATGGTCGTCTCGTCCGTGCACGACCACGCCAGCTCCAGCTCACCGTTCGTGACACCGCCGATGACTTCGATCACGTGCGGCCGTGGGCCGTCGGATCCGGCATCCGTGTGTTGGGCGCGGTACAGGCCGTCGCCACCGGCCACGTCGAACCGGCCGTGGTAGTTGAAGCTGATCTCGGGCAGTTCGGGCAGGGCTGCGTCGCCGAGGTAGCGCAACGCCTCGTAGCTCAGGCCTTGGTGCGGCACAGCCCGCAACTGCTCCTTGACGGACTTGAGCGCCACACCCCAGTCTTCGGCGGGCATGGTGAGCGCCACCGGGAACTGGGTGGTGAACCAGCCGATCGTCCGAGACAGGTCGACGTTGTCGAGCACGTCCTGCCGGCCGTGGCCTTCCATCGCGACGGTGACGGTGGACTGGCCTGTCCAGTCGGCCAGTGTCCGGCCGAGTGCGCTCAGCAGGACGTCGTTGACCTGCGTGCGGTAGGCAGCCGGGACTTGTCGGAGCAACGCGTCGGTGTCGTCCCGACTCAGCTTCACCGACACCACGCGGACAGGCCCGCTTGTCCGGTCGACGGGAAGGCTGGCGGCTTCGGGTAAGGCGGTCCAGTATCCGATGGCGTCGTCGAGACCGCCGCCGCGCACATGGTCCCGCAATTGGTGTGCCCATTGGGCAAAGGGCGTTCCCACCTGCGCCAACCGCACCGGTGAGCCCGCACGGGCTTGGTCGTACGCCTGCTCCAGGTCGCCGAGCAGGATTCGCCAGGACACGCCGTCGATCACCAGGTGATGCGCGACGACGACCAGCCGTGGCCGATGCCCTCCGCCACGCCGGAACAGCAGGAACCTGACCAGCGGACCGGTGACGATGTCTAGCGGAATATTGTCGACTGTATGCGAGTCGTGGATGCGGAAGTCCACTGTGGTCGATTCGTCGTCGACGTGTTGCAGCCAGGTGCCGCCGGTGTACTCGAAACGCGTGCGCAGCGCCTCGTGGTGGGCGGTGACACCGTCCACTGCCTTGATGAACGCGTCTTCGTCGAGGTCGTCGGCCAGTTCCAGGTCCATCGACATGGTGAAGTCGTGGGGATCGGTGTGGCCGTCCAGGAACCAGTGCTGGATCGGGGTCAACGGCGCCGGCCCGGCGATCGGCACGGCCGGGGCCCGCTCCGGGCCAGTGCCGGCGACGATGGCCAGCTCGGCGATGGTCTGGTGCAGGAAGATGTCCTTGGGAGTGATCCGCAGCCCCGCCTGCCGAGCCTTGGCCACCACCTGGATGCTCAGGATCGAGTCGCCGCCGAGACCGAAGAAGTTGTCCTCCACCCCGACCCGTCGCAGGCCAAGGACATCGGCCCAGACGTCGACGAGCACGCGCTCGGTCTTCGTCCGTGGCGCCACGTGGACGGCACTCGCACGGTAGTCCGGCGCCGGGAGGGCGTCGCGGTCCAGCTTGCCGTGCCGGCTCAACGGCAGCGCGTCCAGCACGACCACCGCCGCCGGCACCATGTACTCCGGTAGTAGTGGTGCCAGGAACCCGGCTAGGTCGAGAGCAGTGCTCTCGGTTTGGGTCACCACGTACGCCACAAGTCGCACTACTCCGGGCGTGTCCGCACGGGCGATCACGGCGGCCTCGGCCACGTCGGGATGGCGGCGGATCGCCGCCTCCACCTCACCGGGTTCGATCCGGTGGCCACGGACCTTCACCTGGTCGTCGACGCGACCGAGGAACTCCAGGTCACCGTCGACGCGTCGGCGTACCAGGTCGCCTGTGCGGTACATCCGCTCACCGGGCTCGCCGAACGGGCAGGCGACAAACCGGGTCGCGGTCAGCCCGGGGTCGACATACCCGCGAGCTAGGCCAGCACCGGCGATGTACAACTCGCCGGGTACCCCGATCGGCACCGGGCACAGGTACCTGTCCAGGACGTACAGCCGGGTGTTCCAGGACGGCCGACCGATGGGGACCGGCCCTGCGGGCAGCTCGTCGCCGGGTTCGATCCGGTACTCCATGCACCCGACGGTGGCCTCGGTCGGGCCGTACTCGTTGACCACGGTCGCGGTGGGGTGCGTCCGCCGCCACTGGTCGATCGCTTCACCCAGCAGTTGCTCGCCACCGAGGACCAGCTCGCTGCCGGGTCCGTTCGGCAAGGTGTTCAGCAACGCCAGGTGGCTGGGGGTGGCCTTGAGGAACGCGCACGGCTCCAGACCGAGTTCCGCGGTCCGGATGTGTCCACCTGCGAGCAGTGTCCCGAACAGTGTGGTCACTGTCAGATCGAACGACACCGGCGAGTGCAGAACCGCGGATTCCCCGAGACCGGGGTATGCCCGCACAGCCCACAGCAGGTAGTTCACGGCCGAGCGATGTGTGACTACTACACCTTTCGGACGACCGGTGGAGCCGGACGTGTAGATCACGTACATCGGACTCGCGGACGTCCACGTTCTTGCGGGCAGAGTGTCCGGGTAGTAGTCGGCTAGTACCTCGGTCAGGATCGCGACCGGGCGGATGTCGTCGATCATGTCCGACAGCCGGTCCGCTGGATGACCCGGTTCCACCGGGACGTACGCCGCACCTGCCTTGAGCACGGCCAGCATCGCCACGACCAGTTCGGCCGAGCGAGGCATGCTGACCATGACGTACCGTTCCGGCCCCGCACCGAGGGCGATCAGCTTGTGCGCCAACCGGTTCGCCCGTGTGTCAAGTTCCGCGTACGACAACTCGTCGACCGCTCCGGCATTGGGTGTGCGGGCCACCTGGGCCGCGAACAACTCCGGTACTGTCACGTCCGGAAGTTCGGTGTCGTTCCCCTTCGCAAGGACCTGGTCGCGCTCGGTCTCGGACAGTGGCGAGAGCGAGGCGATGCGCTGGTCAGGGTCGTCCGCGATGCGGTTGAGCAGCGTCTGGACATGCGTGGCCATGCGGTCGACGGTCGCGGGTTCGAACAGGCCGCGGTGGTAGTTGAGGGCGCAGTGCAGTCCGGTGTCCAGCTCGGTGAACTGGATGGTGAGGTCGAAGTTCGCGGTCACCACCGGCAGCCGCAGCTCGTCGACCTCGATGCCGGGGAGATCCGGCAGGTCGTCGGGGATGTTCTGGAGCACCAGCATGACGTCGAACAGCGGGGTGCGGCTGGTGTCCCGGGTGGGCTGAAGGTCGTCCACCACCCGTTCGAACGGCACGTCCTGGTGCTCGAACCCGTCCAGCACGACTTCCTTGACGTCCTTCAGGAAGTCCCGGAACGTCGCTTCTCCGTCCACAGTGGATCTCAGTACAACGGTGTTCACGAAGAACCCGACGATGTCCCGCAGCTCCGGGCGCTCCCGGCCGGATGTCACCGTACCCAGCGCGATGTCGTCCTGACCGGACCATTTGGCCAGCATGACCTGGCAGGCCGCCACGAGCACCATGAACAACGTGCTGTCCTGCTGTTCTTTGAGGCGCCTGGTCACGTCGGCTGGGATCAGGAAGTCGACGACCGCACCTTCGGTGGTGCGTACCGCCGGCCGTGGGTGGTCGATCGGCAGTTCCACCCTCGGCACTTCGTCCAGCTGCTGGCGCCAGTAGGCCAACTGCTCGCGGAGGGTCTCCTCGGTGAGCTGCTCTCGTTGCCACGAGGCGAAGTCCGCGTACTGCAACGGAAGCGGTCGAAGGTCCGCCCCTGAGTACAGCGCACCCAGCTCGCGGGCGATCACCCCGCCTGACCAACCGTCGGTGATGATGTGGTGCATCATCAGTGTCAGCACGTGTTCGTCATCGGCCAGTCGGACCAGTCGTGCCCGGACCAACGGCCCGTGGCGCAGGTCGAACGGCTGAGTCACCTCTTCCCAAAGCACAGTGGACAGTTCAGCCACGACGACGGGGACGTGCACTTCGGTCGGAGGGTGTACGACCTGGATAGCCTTTCCGGCCACCTCGTCGAACGTTGTACGCAGGGACTCGTGCCGGGCGACCAGCATGGTCAGCGCACGGTCAAGCGCTTCTCGATCCAGTGGCCCGCGCAGTCGCAACGCCAGGGGTGTGATGTACTCCGCGCTGTTCGGCTCGAACTGGTCGAGGAACCACAGTCGCTGTTGCGCGAACGACAACGGCAGTGGACGATCCCTGGGTGCCGGCGGGATCTCCGTGACGGCACTGGTGACCATCGTCGCCGCGAGGCCGGCCACCGTTGGCGTGGTGAACACCGCGCGGGGTGAGAGGTCGGTTCCGAAGACCGTCCGCACGCGGGAAATCAGGCGAATACTCTGGATGGAGTCGCCGCCGAGCTCGAAGAAGTTGTCCTCCACGCCCACCTGCGGCACACCGAGCACGTCGGCCCAGATCTCCGCCATCGTATGCTCGGCGCCGGTGCGGGGCGCCACGTACTGGCGACGCCCCACTTCGCCCCAGTCCGGCGCCGGCAAAGCCCGCCGATCTACTTTTTTGTTGGCCGTCAAGGGCAGTTCGTCGAGTGTGACGAACGCGGACGGCACCATGTAGTCCGGAAGGGAGCTGGCCAGCCACGACCGCAGGTCTGGAATCGCTGTGTTCTTGGGCACGATGTAGCCAACTAACCGGGTCCGGTCATCGTCGTTCCGGGCGACGACCGCGGCCGCGGCCACTGCCGGGTGATCGAGCAGCACACTTTCGACCTCGCCGGGCTCGACCCGGAATCCCCGGATCTTCACCTGGTCGTCGGCCCGGCCGACAAACTCCAGCACGCCATCGGGCAGATACCGCATTCGATCGCCGGTCCGGTACAGCCGACCACCGGGCGGACCGAACGGGTCAGCCACAAACCGCTCGGCCGTCAACCCAGGCCGGTTGGCATACCCACGTCCCACCCCGTCGCCACCCACACACAACTCGCCCACCACACCCACCGGCACAGGATTCAAGTCGGCGTCCACCACATAGACCCGAGTGTTCGCAATCGGCCGTCCCACCGGCACAAAAGCCCCACTCGCCAAGGCTTCCGCTGTAGGCACATAGAGACACGAGTCGACTGTCACCTCGGTCGACCCGTACGCGTTCACCACCAACGTCCCGGGATCAACGTTGTCCAACAAGTCGACACAGTCACCAACCCGCCACCCCTCAGACCCAACCGACATCGACCGCAACGCCGGCAACCGCCTCCCCTGCCGCACCGCCTCCCCCACCACGGCCGCCGCCAACGGCGGCACCAACTCGATCCCCGTCCCACCCATTTCATCGATCAAATCCAACAACCGAGGCGGATCAGTCACCACATCCGCCGGCGCGACAATCAACACCCCACCGAAGAACACCGAACGAAGCACATCTGCGGTGAACAAATCGACGGTTAACCCAGTCACACAAACAAACCGCAACGGCCGCTCCGACAACCCATACCGTTCGTCCCACGCCGCCACGATGTAACTCAGGTGACCATGCTCGATCATCACACCCTTGGGCATACCGGTAGAACCCGAGGTGTAGGCGATGTACGCCAGATCACCAGGATTGGTTTCGACTCGCGGCGTGCCCGAGGTCGCCGGCACAGCCGGCTGTTCGGTCAAGTGCGCGCTGACGCCGGTGGTCGGTGCGGTTCTGGTCGCGATATCTCCCACGGCGGCCTGGCCAGCCCTGGTCCCGACATCACTCACGGCGGACAGCCCGACTGCGGCGCCTATGCCATCCGACGTGGCCAGCCCGGTTCTGGTCGGGATGTCACTCGCTGCGGCCTGCCCAGCCGCAGGGTTACCCGCGGGCTCGTTGTCCAGTGGGATCAGTGTGGCGCCGATGTCGGGCAGCTTTTCGGAGCCGGCCACCACCCAGCGAGCGCCGCAGTCCGCCACCATCGCCGCCAACCGGTCCGTTGGCAGACCCGGATCGGTCGGCACATAGCCGGCTCCGGCTTTCCACACCGCCAGCATTCCCACTACGACGTCCACTGACCGCGGCACCGCCAACCCCACAACACATCCGCGCCTCACACCCGCGTCCACCAAACGATCCGCCAACCCGTTCGCGCGGGCGTCCAGTTCGGCGAAAGTGAGTTGGGTCTCTTTGTGGACTACCGCGACAGCGTTCGGTTGGCGGCGGACTTGTTTGTCGAACAGCTCGAGGATGTTGTGGTGGACGGGATATTCGGCTTTGGTGTCGTTCCACTCCACCACGATCCGGTGGTATTCGTTGTCCGACAGCCATGGCAGGCGGGCCAGTGGGCGGTTCGGGTTGGCGATCACCGCTTTGAGCAGCACGGTCAGTATGTCGGTGAGTTGGTGGGCGGTTGCTTGCTCGAAGAGTCTTGGGTCGTAGCCGAGTTCGAAGCCGAAGCGGTCGGTCAGGTAGGCGGTAAGCGCTAGGGGGAAGTTGGTGGTATCCAAGGCCTGGACGTCTGTGATCCGCAGGCCTCCGGTGGCTGTGGCGTTGTCGAGGGGGTAGTTCTCGAACACCACCACGCTGTCGAACAGGTTTGTGCCGGCGGGCAGGTCGCTCCAGGACTGCAACTGCGCCAACGAGACGAACTCGAATTGCCGCGATTCCGCTTGGTGTGCTTGGATACTGCGTAACCAGGGCAAGAGGTTGTGAGCTGTGTTCACAGTGATTCGGGTGGGGACCGTGTTGATGAACATCCCTACCATGGATTCCACGCCCGCCAGCTCGGCCGGGCGTCCTGAGACCGTGGTGCCGAAGACGACATCGGACTCACCGCCGCAACGGGACAGGAGCAGCGCCCAGGCGCCCTGCACGACCGTGTTGACAGTCAAACCGTTGTGCCGAGCGACATCCTGCAGCCGACGCGACTCGTCGGCGGTGAACTCGATGCGGACAGTTGAACGTGACTCGGCGCGGTGAGCCTCGGTCGGCGGTCGGTCGTACGGCAGTGGTGTCGGCCCAGTCACGCCGGCGAGCACCCGCCGCCAGTGCGTCGCAGCTGAGTCCTCGTCCTGCTCACGCAACCACCGCAAGTAGTCACGGAACGGACGCCGGGACACGAGTGCCGCCGGACGGTTCTCAACGATCGCCGCGTACTGCTCACACACCTCGGCGAACACTCGCGCGGTGCTCCAGCCGTCAAGCAACACGTGGTGCGTGGTCCAGACAAGCAACACCTCGTCGTCCGCCAACTGGATGATCGCGAGCCGCATCATCCCAGGCGTACTCAGGTCCAGACCGGCGGCCCGGTCGTCGTCCAGGAGCTGATGGAGTCGTGACTCCACATCGGACATGCCACGCCAGTCGTGATGAGCGACGGGCAGAGCCACGTTCCTGTGTACGATCTGCAACGGTTCGCCAACGCTCTGCCAGACCACAGAGGTACGCAAGATTGGCGTCCGGTCCACCACGCGCTGCCAAGCCGTCTCAAAGGCGGCAGGATTGTGTACACCGTATACACGCAACCTGAACTGGTCGAAGTACGCCGTCGTGCCCGTATCCACTAAACTGTGGAACAACATTCCAGCCTGCAGCGGGGTCAACGGGTAGATATCCTCCACCGAACGACCGTCACCCGCGATGCGATCCACATTGGACTGGTCAAGCCGAGCCAGCGGGAAGTCCGACGGTGTACATCCACCGACACCAGGCTGTATACAATATGCCGCGATGTCCCGCAGCGCCTCGACAGTCCGTTCAGCCAGCCACCTGACCGTATCCGAGTGGTGGATCGCCGTCGAGTAGTGCCAGCTCAGTACCAGCTGTCCGTGCTCCACCACACCGACCACGTCCAACAGGTGCGGACGGATGCTTCCGGGCGCACGATCCTGGCCGATGCCAGGGCGCCTGTCACGGTAGAGGCTCTGCGCACCCGTGGCCGCGTCCCACTGGCCGTGGTAGTTGAAACTGACCTGCGGCAGCACGCCTTCAGCCAACGCTCCCGAAAGGTGGCGCAACGCCCCATAAGAGAGACCCCGCCTGGGCACGGCACGTACTTGTTCTTTGACGGACTTGAGGACCTCTCCCCAGTCCGTAGTGGACGGTAGCGTCAACGTGAGCGGGAACTGGCTGGTGAACCAGCCCACTGTCCGGGCGAGATCCACACCGTCGAGGATCTCCTCACGCCCGTGCCCTTCCATGGTGATCGGCACACGGTCCCGCCCCGTCCACGAGGCCAACACCCGGCCCAGCGCACTCAGCAGAACATCATCGACGCGCGTGCGATAGACGCCAGGTAACTTGTGCAGCAACGCATCAGTGTCCGCAGCGTCCAGTCGAACGGTGACGACACGTGTGCTGTCCTCGGTGTTCAACCCCGCACGGTCCTGTGGCACATCGACCGGCGCGGTAGCCCGAGCCCAGTAGGCGAGGTCGTCGTCAAAACCACCTGAGCGTGTGTACTCAGTCAACCGGTGAGTCCACTGCGTGAACGAGGTTCCGACGGGCTCCAAGTGGACCGGCTCACCCGCCTGGATCTGACGGTAGGCGGTCTCCAGGTCGCCCAACAGGATCCGCCACGACACGCCATCCATCACCAGATGGTGGACGGTGACAAACATGAGCGGCGGCGAACCGTTGACCAGCAGGCACTTGATCACCTGGCCGGTGCCCGGATCCAGACTGGTCTGGGCGGCCAACGCCGAAGAGTCGATCTCAACAGGATTTACCACTGAGAAAGTAGCCGGGACTGTCGCCACTTCCTGCATCCGCTGGACGAACCGCGTGCACAGCGCCGGGTGGTGCCGCACAACGGAGTCGAACGCCTGGTGCAGCATGTCCGCGTCAACGTCCTCGGCCAGCTCCAGCAACGTGGACATCGTGAAGTGTCCAAGCTCGCCGTAGTGGTCGAAGAACCAGTGCTGGATCGGACTCAGCGGTGCGGGCCCGACGACCGGCACGTCCGCGACCGGCTCGGCCGCAGCTCGTGTGTCGACGACGGCGGCGAGTTGCGCGATCGTCTGATGCTGGAACACGTCCCCGGCGGTCGGTCGCAGGCCGGCTTGCCGGGCGCGGGACACCATCTGGATCGCCAGGATCGAGTCGCCGCCCAGGCCGAAGAACGTGTCCTCGGTGCCGACCTGGGAGACGCCGAGCACGTCCGCCCACACTTTGGCCAGCGTCCGCTCGGTGGGAGTTCGTGGTGGCACGTAACCGGACTGCGGCGCCGCCTGGGGCGCCGGCAATGCCCGACGGTCCAGCTTTCCGTTGCGCGTCAGCGGCAACGTCTCCAGCATCACGAACGCCGACGGCACCATATGGTCCGGCAGGCTTCGCTGCAACGCGTCGCGAAGATCAGCCGGGCTCGGAGGGACCGAACCCGGCACGACGTAGGCCACCAAGCGCTTGTGCCCATCGTCGTCCCGCGCGACGACCGCGGTCTCGGCGACCGACGGATGCCGCAGCAGGGCCGCCTCGATCTCACCGGGCTCGATCCGGAACCCACGGATCTTCACCTGGTGATCGGCTCGACCCAGGTACTCCAACTGCCCGTGGACGGTCCACCTGGCCAGGTCACCGGTGCGGTACATCCGCTCACCAGGCCCGCTGAAGGGACACGCCATGAAGCGCTCTGCGGTGAGCCCAGGCAGATTCAAGTACCCACGGGCCAACCCCGCACCCGCGATGTACAGCTCACCCGTCACACCGGGAGGCACCGGGTTCAGCGACGCGTCCAGCACGTAGGCCCGCAGGTCCGGGATGGCGACGCCGATCACGCTCGCGGCGGTTCTGGCGACTACATCCGGGGAGAGCGCGATATGGGTGACATGTACGGTGGTTTCGGTGATCCCGTACATGTTCACCAAGGTTGGCGCGTCGTCGGACCGGGTGTACCAGTCGGCCAGTCGCCGGACGTCCAGCGCCTCACCGCCGAAGATCACGTACCGCAGTCCACTGAGGCCAGTGGCCGTCAACTGGTAGAACGCCGACGGAGTCTGATTCAGGACGGTCACCCGCTCAGTCGCCAGCAGCTGGCGGAAGTCCTCGGGCGACCGCGCGACGTCATGGGGTACAACGACAAGCCGGCCGCCGTGCAGCAGCGCGCCCCACAGTTCCCACACGGAGAAGTCGAAAGCGTACGAATGGAACAACGTCCACACGTCTCGCGAGTCGAAACTGAACCACTGTCGGGTGGCGCTGAACAACCGGACCACGTTCGCGTGCGGAACGACCACACCCTTCGGGCGGCCGGTCGAGCCGGACGTGTAGATCACGTACGCGGGACTGGCCGGGGACAGCCCAGTCCGGGCAACCGGCATGTCAGGCCCATCAGCGTCTACAGTATGCAATAACAGGATAGGATCGGCGTCCTGGAGGATCCCGGCGATCCGTTCCGGTGGATAATCCGGGTCGATCGGCACGTACGCGGCGCCGGTCTTGAGTACTGCGAGAATCGCGACGACGAGGTCCGCCGACCGCGGCAGAGCCAGTGCCACGAACCGTTCCGGCCCGGCGCCCTGGGCGATCAGCTTGTGTGCCAAGCGATTCGCTCGCTTGTCCAGCTCGGCGTATGTCAAGTGCTCGCCGCCGAAGGTCACCGCGGTCGCCTCAGGCGTACGGGCCACCTGCGCCTCGAACAACTCCGGCAGCGTCACGGAGACGGTCGAGTGGTCCGTGCCGTTCCACTCCACCAGCACTTGGTGGCGTTCGGCGTCGGTGAGCATCGGCAGCCGCGCCACCGGCACGTCCGGGGTGTCCACCGCGCCGCTCAGCAGGGTCACCAGATGGGTGGCCATCCGCCGGATCGTGTCCGCGTCGAACAGGTCCGTGTTGTACTCCAGGGCCGCGGCCAAGCCTTCGTCACCCTCCCGGACCTCCAGGGTGATGTCGAAGTTGGTGACCCGCCGGATCAGTTCGACCTCCTCGACCCGCAGTCCGGCCAGCTGGGGGCGTTTCCGGTGCGCGTTCTGCAGGACGACCATCACGTCGAACAACGGGTTGCGGCTGGCGTCCCGTTCGGTCCGCAGTGACTCGACCAGCCGGTCGAACGGCACCTCGCCGTGGTCGAGGGCGTCCAGAACCGTGCCGTTGACTGACGACACGAACTCGCGGAACGTACTGGAACTGTCTACAGTCGACCTGAGTACCAGGGTGTTGACGAAGAACCCGACGAGCCGGTTCACCTCCGGCCGGTCGCGGCCGGACACCGGGGTACCCACGACCACGTCGTCGTGACCGGACCAGCGGGCGAGCAGGATCTGGCACGCGGCGACCAGGACGCTGAACACCGTGACACCCTCGTCGCGGGCGAGTTCCCGGAGCTTCGCGCCGACGTCCGCGGGCACGGCGAACTCGTGCACCGCGCCCGCGGACGTCCGCGGAACCGGCCTGGGCCGGTCGGTGGGCAGGTCCATCGGGGTCAGGTCGGACAGCTGCCGCCGCCAGTAGTCCAAGTGCCCGGCCATCGACCCGGGTGCCAGCCGCTCGCGCTGCCACACCGCGAAATCCGTATACCGCAACGGAAGTTGTGGCAGAACCTCGGTCGAGCCGTAAAGCACCCCGAGGTCGTCGATCAGGACGCCCAGGGACCAGCCGTCGATCACCATGTGATGCGCGGTCAGCGACAACACATGCTCCCGGTCACCGAGTCGCAGCAGCAAAGCCCGGAACACCGGACCGACCCGGAGGTCAAACGGACGCGAGTACTCGGCGAGCAACGCCTCGTCCAATGCATCCTGCATACAGTCGACCACCGGCAGCGGTATATCCGCAGCCGAACGAACGATCTGGACTCCGCTACCGTCCACCTCTGCGAATGTGGTGCGCAGCGACTCGTGCCGGTTCACCAGCTCGCGCAGCGCCCTGCCGAGGGCCGGCACATCGAGGTCACCGGACAACCGCAGGAACAGGCCACTGTTGTACCCCGACGAGTCAGGGTGCAGCTCGTTGAGGAACCACAGCCGCTGCTGTGGGAACGACAGCGGCGACGGGCCGCCGCGCGGCGCAGCGGGTATGACGTCCGATTGCACGGCGTGGCCGGCG
This sequence comes from Actinocrispum wychmicini, assembly GCF_004345645.1. GTDB lineage: Bacteria > Actinomycetota > Actinomycetes > Mycobacteriales > Pseudonocardiaceae > Kibdelosporangium > Kibdelosporangium wychmicini. The sequence continues at coordinate 212,254 of NZ_SLWS01000009.1, forward strand.
AGCCGCTTGCGTACCTGTTCCCGCAGATGGGCGGGCAGGGCTGAGATCCGGCTCTCGTTTGACAAGGTCATCGCCGTCTCCTCACCGCTCGCCCTGGGCGCCGAACGCGACCTGCTCGATCTCCAGCAGGACCTTCTGCTCGACGAGATCCGCCAGCGCGGCGACCGTCTGCCGGGTCAGCACTTCCCGCGGCGAGATGACGACGTCGAAGGCCGCCTTGGCCTGGGACGCGACCAGCAGGCTGCGTACCGAGTCGCCGCCGAGCGCGAAGAAGTTGTCCTCGGCGCCGACCTGCTCCAGTTCGAGCACCTCGGCCCAGATGCCCGCCAACGCCCGTTCGGTGTCCGTCCGGGGTGCGACGTACTCGGCGTCGTACCCGGCGTCGGGATCCGGCAGCGCGTTGCGGTCCACTTTCCCGTTGGCGTTCAACGGCACCTCGTCGATGGTCACGAACGCCGCCGGCACCATGTAGTCCGGCAACCAGCGCGTGACCCAGGCACGCAACTCGTCAGCCACGAGAGCCTTGTCGACTGGCACGACGTAGGCCACCAAGCGCTTGTGTCCCGGTTTGTCCTCCCTGGCCAGCACCGACGCGGCCCGGACGTCGGTGTGGTCCTCCAGGACCGCCTCGATCTCACTCGGCTCGATCCGGAAGCCGCGGATCTTGACCTGGTCGTCGATCCGGCCGAGGATCTCCAGCGCGCCGTCGGACCGCCATCTGACCAGGTCGCCGGTGCGGTACATCCGCCCCTCCCCGAACGGATTGGCGACGAACCGTGCCGCGGTCAGTCCCGGACTGCCGACGTACCCACGGGCCAGCCCGGCGCCGGCGATGAACAGCTCCCCTGTCACTCCCCGCGGAACCGGCCGCAGCGCCGCGTCGAGCACATAGGTGCGCATGTTGTCCAACGGTCGGCCGATGGGTACTACATCCGGCACCGCGTCGACCATGGGGAACGTGGTGGCGAACGTGGTGGTCTCCGTGGGGCCGTAGACGTCGACCACGACCAGACCCGGGCACGCGCTCAGGACCTGCCGCAACGCCGCCGCGGGGACCATCTCCCCGCCGGTCCAGACCTCTCGGGCGCCGGCGAAGCTGTCCGGCGCGGCCTGGGCGACGGCCCGGAAGAGACCGGTCGTCAGGAAGATCGCGGTCACGCCGCGCTCCCGGATCATCCGCCGGACCAGGTCCGCGTCCACGTCCCCGGGTGGCGCCACCACAACTTGACCGCCGGTCAACAACGGCATCCACAACTCGTACGTCGAGGCGTCGAACGCCAGCGGCGAGTGCAGCATCACGCGCTCGTGCGCCTGGAACGACCGGTCGAACGCCAGCGCGACCACGTCCCGGTGCCGCGCCGCGACACCCTTCGGGGCGCCGGTCGACCCGGAGGTGTAGACGATATAGGCCACGTTGTCGGGATGTACCGTGATGCCCGGCGGTTCGGCGGACTCATTGTCCGTTGAATCTGTGTCGACGACCACGATCGGGCCACTGTGGATCAGCGACCCCATCCGCTGCCACGCCTGGTCCGTGAGTATGACCGACACGTCGGCCGTCAGCTGCCGCAGCCGCTCCAGCGGGGCGCGCACGTCCAGCGGCACGTAAGTCCCGCCGGACTTGGCGACCGCGAGTTCGGCCACCGCGACGGCGACCGAACGGTCCATCAGCATCCCGACCGGCTGTTCGACGGTCACGCCGAGCCGGACCAGCCGATGGGCCAACTGGTTCGCTCGCGCGTCCAACTCCGCGTAGGTCAGCTTCTCCTCGTCGGACACGACAGCGGTGGCGTCCGGTGTCCGCCGCACCTGCCTGGCGAACATCTCCGGAACCGTGCCAAGCGGGAGGTCCGTGTCCGTGTCGTTCCACGCCCGCAGCACTTGATGGAGTTCCACATCGGACACCAGGTCGATCCGCGCCAGTGGCACAGTCGGGTGCTCGCCGATGAGGTCGAGCGCGCGGACGAGGTGTCCGACGAGCTGCTGGATCGTGGACTCGTCGAACAGCGTGGGGTCGTAGCCGATGTCGACGGACAACCGGTCGCCTGGGCTCGCCGCGATGCTCAACGGATAGTTGGGCATGCCGGCCGCGGCGAGGTCACGGAGGGTCAGACCGTACGTCCGGGCGGACTCGTCATCGATCGGGAACTTCTCGAAGACCACGATGCTGTCGAACAAACCCGCCCCCGCCGGCACGTCACTCAACGCCTGAAGTTTCGTCAGCGGCAGGAAGTCGTACCGTCGCGCCTCCGCCTGAGCGGTCTGCAACGCTCGTAGCCATTCGGATACCGTCGCGGCACTGTCCACTTCGGTCCGGACCGGCAGGGTGTTGATGAAGATGCCGGTGATGTCGTCCACACCGGACAGTTCGACCGGGCGGCCGGAGACCGTCGATCCGAAACAGACGTCCCGCCGACCGCTGTGCAGGGACAGCACCAGCGCCCACGCACCCTGCAGAATCGTGTTCATGGTGAGCCCGTGTCGCCGGGCGACCTCGTCCAGCCGGTCGGACGCCACCTTCACGGTCAGCCACGCGGCCGAGCGCGCGGCATGCGACGGCTCCGGTTGCCGGTCGTAAGGCAGAGGTGTGGGCGAGTCCATGCCAGCGAGGACGGACCGCCAGTACTGTTCAGCATCCCGCTCGTCCCGCCCGGCGAGCCACGCGAGGTAGTCCCGGAACGGCCGTCGAGCCGGCAGGTCCGGCTGCCGGCCGGCGGCCAGCGCGGAGTGCGCGGCGAAGACGTCGGACAGGACCTGGAACACGCTCCACCCGTCCAACAACAGGTGGTGGAACGTCCAGATCACGCGTACTTCGTTCGCCGACAGCCGCGCCAGAACGAGTCGCGCCAGCGGCGCGGTGGTCAGGTCCAGGGCGTTCGCGCGGTCGGTCTCGAGTAGCGTGTCCAACTCCGCTCGGCGCCGCGACTCGGCCAGGCCCGTCCAGTCCAGCTCGCGGATCGGCAAGGTCGCTTGACGTTCCACGGCCTGCAACGGCGCGCTTTCCCAGACCACCCGGCTGCGGAGCACTGGTGTCCGGTCGACCACGTACTGCCAGGCCGCCCCGAACGTCCCGAGATCGGGCACGCCGTCCAGCACGAACGTGACCTGCTCGTGGTACACGCCCTGGTCGCCTTGGGACAAGGCGTGGAACACCATGCCCGCCTGCATCGGCGTCAGCGGGTAGACGTCCTCTGCGCTGGAAAGTCTGTCCACAATGGTCTGATCGACGAGGACGATGTCGTCGCTGGTCACGGTGGGCGCCGTCGCGGTGGCGGTGGCCGCCAGCGACGCGATGGTCGAGTGGTGGAACAGGTCACGGGGCATCAGCCCGAGACCGGCCCGGCGAGCGCGGGACGCCACCCGGATCGCCACGATCGAGTCGCCACCCAGCCCGAAGAAGTCGTCGTCGACACCGATCCGGTCCACCCCAAGCACTTCCGCCCAGATGTCCGCCAGCACGCGTTCGGTAGCCGTCTGTGGCGGCACGTGGCCCGACGTCGGTTCGGCCGCCGGTGCGGGCAAGGCCCGCCGGTCCACCTTGCCGTTGGGGTCCAGCGGCAGCTCGTCCAGGACGACCACGGCCGACGGCACCATGTACTCCGGCAGCACCACCGCGGTGTGTCGGTGCACGTCCGCGGGACTCAAACTCCGGCCCGGAACTGCTACCGCGTAGGCCACCAACCGCTTCGAACCGGAGTGTTCCGTGCGGGCCTGCACCACGACCGAGGCGACGTCAGGATGCGTCGCCACCACGGATTCGACCTCACCCAGCTCGATCCGGAAGCCGCGGATCTTGACTTGGTCGTCGCTCCGGCCCACGAACTCGAGTACCCCGTCCGAGCGCCACCGCACGGTGTCCCCGGTGCGGTACATCCGGTCACCGGGCGGCCCGAACGGGTCGGCCAGGAATCGCTCGGCGGTCAACCCCGGGCGGTTCAGGTACCCCCGAGCCAGGCCGGCACCCGCGAGGCACAGTTCCCCGGGCACTCCGACCGGCACGGGCCGCAGCGCCGAGTCGACAACGTAAGCGCGTATGTTGTCCAACGGTCGACCGATGGGAACCACGTCAGGAATCGTGTCGGCCATCGGGTACCTGGTCGCGAAGGTGGTCGTCTCCGTGGGGCCGTAGACGTCGACCGCCACCAGGCCTGGACACGCGTGCAGCACCTGCCGCAACGCAGCCGCCGGAACGATCTCCCCGCCGGTCCAGACCTCGCGCATACCGGCGAACGCATCGGGCGCTTCCTGGGCGATGGCCCGGAACAGGCCTGTTGTCAGGAACATGGCCGTCACGCCGTACTCGCGGATCATCCGGCGCAGGACATCGGCGTCCACGTCACCTGGCGGGGCCACGACAACCTGCCCGCCGGTCAGCAGCGGCATCCACATCTCGTACGTCGAAGCGTCGAACGCCGAGGGAGAGTGCAACAGGACGCGCTCGTGCGACCGGAAACCCTGGTCGAAGGCCAGTGCGACGACGTCACGATGGCGGACCGCGACTCCCTTCGGCGTCCCGGTCGACCCGGACGTGTACATCACGTACGCCAGGTTGTCCGGATGGACGTCGACAGCGGGCGCCTCATCCAGTGGCTCGTCGATGTCCACGACCACAATCGGTCCACTGTGGATCTCGCAGGCCGTGTCCACCCAGGCCCGATCCGTGACCAGCACCTGTGTTCCGGCGAGAATCAGCCGCATCCGATCGGCCGGCGCGCGACTGTCCACAGGAACGTACGCCCCGCCGGCTTTGACCACGGCGAGTTCGGCCACGACGAGCTCCACCGAACGGTCCATCAGCAGCCCCACCGGCTGCTCGGCCCGGACGCCCAACCGCGTCAACCGACAGGCCAGGCGGTTCGACTGGCCGTCCAGGTCCGCGTAGCTGAGTGACATCCCGTCGGCCGCGACGGCGGTGGCTTCGGGTGTCCGGCGCGCCTGCTCGGCGAACAACTCCGGCAAGGTGCCCGACGGCGTTTCGCGCTTGGTGTCGTTCCAAGCGACCAGAATCTGGTCGCGTTCCTGGTCGTTCAGTGGCACGAGCTCACGCAGGCTTCGGTCCGGACGGGCGACGATCCCGGCCAGCAGCGTCCGCAGATGACCGGCCATACGCTCCACAGTGGACGTGTCGAACAGGGCCGGGTCGTAGCCGAACTCAATCGACAATCGCTGTCCCGGGCTGGCCACGACGGCGAGCGGGTAGTTCGTCGTTTCCACTGCGGTCAGGTCACGGACAGGCAGCTGTCGCGCGACAGCGACGGGGTAGTTCTCGAACACCAGGATGCTGTCGAACAACCCGGTCCCCGCCTGAAGGCGGGCCAGCGGCAGGTGTTCGAACCGCCGCGAGTCCGACTGGACGGCTTGCAGCCGCCGCAACCAGTCCACAATGGTCGACTCGTCGTCCACGGACACCCGCAACGGTACGGTGTTGATGAACACGCCGGTGATGGCGTCCACTCCGGACAAGTCAGCGGGCCGACCGGACACCGTCACGCCGAAACAGACATCCCGGTGGCCGCTGTAACGCGACAGCAGCAAGGCCCAAGCCCCTTGCAGAACCGTGTTCGTGGTCAGGCCGTTCTGCCTGGCCCACGTGCGGAGCTGTTCGACCTCCAGGTCGACTACGATCCGTTGGGACGAGCTTGCCGTGTGTGCCCGCGTCGGCGCGCGGTCGTAGAGCAGCGGGGTGGGAACCAGGTCGGCGAGCATCGCCCGCCAGTACTCCTCGGCTGCCTGGTCGTCCTGTGCGGCCAGCCATTCGACGTAGTCCCGGAAAGGACGGCGGTTCGGCGGCTCCTGTCTCGTGTATACAGCATACACATCGGCCAGGATCTGGAATACACTCCACCCGTCCAACAGCAGGTGGTGGAACGTCCACAGCAACTGCACGGCATCACCGGACAGCCGCGCCAGCGTGACCCGTGACAGCGGCGCGGTGGTGAGGTCGATCCCCCGGGCCCGGTCGGCGGCGAGCAACTGCCGAAGTTCGTCCTCTCTGGACAGCCCACTCCAGTCCAGGTACGCGACCGGCAGCGGCACGCTTTCGCATACGACCTGGAGCGGCTCGTCAACGCCTTCCCAGATCACCTGGCTACGCAGCACGGGTGTCCGATCCACCACTTCCTGCCAGGCTCGGCCGAGCGCGGCGAGGTCGGCGACCCCGTCCAGGACGAACGCGACCTGCTCCAGGTACACGCCCTGATCGCCTTGGGACAGCCCGTGGAACACCATCCCGGCCTGCATCGGCGTGAGCGGATAGATGTCCGCCACCGACCGGCCGTCGCCCACCAGTCTGTCCACAGTGGTCTGGTCAAGCCGGGCGAGCGGGAAGTCCGAAGGAGTACGGCCACCGACGCCGGGCTGACGGCAGTGTCGAATGATCGCGTGCAGGGCCGCGAGCATCTCGTCGGCCAGTCGTCGAACGGTGTCCGGGCGGTGTCTCTGGTCGGAGTAGAACCACGTGAACTCCAGGCAGTCGCCGTCCACCCGGCCGACCACTTCCAGCAGGTGTGGCCGCGTCGCCTCGGGGTCCGCGGTCAACTCCAAACCGCCGGATACCGCCTGGATCAGGCCGTCGCCGGACGGCCAGTCGAACTGCCCAAGATAGTTGAAGGCAACCGGTGGTTCGCCGGCGAGCGTCGATCCCGTCAGGTAGCGCAGGGCGCCGTAGCCGACGCCTTTGCGCGGCACCGCGTGCAGCTGTTCCTTGACCGACTTCAACACCACGTCCCAGTCCCCGTCCGGAACGTCCAGCACGACCGGGAACTTCGCGGTGAACCAGCCGACTGCGCGGGAGATGTCCACGCCGTCAAGGAGTTCTTCCCTGCCGTGACCTTCCACGTCGATCGGCACTCGGCCGAGCGCCCGGCCCAGTGCGGCCAGGAGCACGTCGTTCACCTGCGTGCGGTAGACCCCGGGGACGTCCCGCAACAGTGCCGTGGTCTCGTCGCGGCCGAGCTGGACGGTGACCGAACGCGTTGAGGCCACCGTGTTGGGGCCGGCGCTGTCCTCGGGGAGCGTCGAATGGTCGTCCGGCCTGGTCGTCCAGTAGTCGAGCTCGTCGTCGAACCCGCCGGACCGGGCATGGTCGACCAACCGACGGGCCCAGTCCCGGAACGAGGTCGACTTGGAACCGAGAGCATTGCTCTCGCCTCGGGTCAGTTGCCGGTACGCCCGGTCGAGATCTTCCAGCAGGATCCGCCACGACACCCCGTCGACCACCAGGTGGTGCACGGACAACCGCAGGCGTTGGCCATCCCGGACCGCCTCGATCAACGGCCCGTGGCCCAACCCGTCGCCGTGTACCGCGTCTACCGGGTCGTTGTACTGTCGCCAACCGTCTTCAGTATGTTCGAACCGCATCCGCAAGGCATCGTGGTGCTCGACCACGGCCGCCAGAGCAGCGAGCAGGGTCGTCTCGTCGACGCCGTCGGCCAGGCCCACGACGATGGACTGGGTGAACCGCTCGGGCCGCACGGTCTGGGTCTCGAAGAACCAGTGCTGGATCGGGGTCAACGGCACCGGACCGCTGACAGGTCCCTGGTCAGTCGCCTGCGCCGCAGTCACATACGGGGCGAGCGACGCGATCGTCTGGTGTAGGAACACGTCCTTGGACGTCGTGTGCAGGCCGGCCCGGCGGGCTCTGGCCACCATCTGCAGGCAGACGATGGAGTCCCCGCCCAGCGCGAAGAAGTTGTCCTCGATTCCAACCTCGGTATCGAGCACCTCGCCCCAGATCCGGACCAGTGTCCGTTCGAGGTCCGTCCTGGCCGGTACATGGTAGACAGTATTCACCTCGGGCGCCGGCAAGGCGCTCACGTCGATCTTTCCGTTGGGGCTCAACGGCAACGCGTCGACCGCGACGAACCGAGAAGGCACCATGTAGTCGGGCAACGTCCGCGCGACGAAGTTATGCAATGCACTTGTGTCTACAGTATATGGTAGAATGTACGCCACGAGACCGCTTCCACGAGCGACCACCACGGCTTGTGTGACGTCGTGGTGCCGGAGCAGCGTCGCTTCGACCTCGCCGGGTTCGACCCGGAAGCCGCGGATCTTCACCTGGTCGTCGGCCCGGCCGACAAAGACCAACTCCCCCGCGGCGGTCCAGCGCACCACGTCACCTGTGCGGTACATCCGTTCCCCGGCCGGCCCGAACGGGTCGGCCACGAACCGTTCGGCGGTCAACCCAGGCCGGTTCAGGTAACCACGGGCCACCCCAGCCCCCGCGATGAACAACTCGCCGGCCACCCCCACCGGGACCGGCTGCAGGCACCCGTCCACCACATAGACCCGCACACCGCTCAGTGGACGTCCGATCGGGACGACATCGGGTACATCGGCGGGCGCGGACATAGCGTGTCGGGTGGCGAACGTGGTGGTCTCCGTCGGGCCGTAGCCGTCGACCACGACCACGCCGGGGCACGCCGCAAGCACCCGCCGGACCGCGCCGGCCGGCACAGCCTCCCCGCCAGTCCATATTTCGCGCAACCCGGCCAGGCTCTCAGGCGATTCTCCCGCGATCATCCGGAACAGCCCGGCGGTCAACCACAATCCGGTCAGGCCGTGGTCGACGACCATCCGCCGGACCACGTCGGCGTCCACGTCACCAGGCGGAGCCACGATCACCTGGCCGCCGTTCAGGAGCGGAACCCACAACTCGTACGTCGACGCGTCGAACGCCTGCGGCGAGTGGAACAGCACCCGTTCGTGCCCACCGTCACGGAAGACAGGATCCAACGCCAACGCGGCGACATCGCGATGGCTGACCGCCACGGCCTTCGGCACACCGGTCGACCCCGACGTGAACATGACGTACGCGAGGGCGTCCGGACGCACGCCAAGCCTGACAGGTTCCTCCTGTGTCGTCGAATCCACGACAACGCAATGACCACCGTGGACCATGCGGGCGATTGGTTCGAGCGAGAGGTCGGTCAACAGCACCGACACGCCCGCATCCACCAGCAGCATCCGGAGGCGTTCGGGCGGCATCCGGACATCCAGGGGGACGTAAGCCCCGCCCGCCTTCACCACAGCCAGTTCCGCGACGACGAGGTCGGCCGACCGTTCCATCAGAACACCGACAGTCCACTCAGTACAGACGCCGACCTGGATCAGTCGCTGGGCCAAGCTGTTGGTACGGGCGTCCAGCTCCGCGTAACTCATGGACGAGTCGCCGAAGACCACGGCCGTCGCCCGCGGTGTCCGACGCACCTGCTCGGTGAACAAGTCCGGCAGCGCCTTGTCCGGCACGTTGGACGCGGTGCCGTTCCACTCCGTCAGCACCTGCCGCCGCTCCGGCTCGGTCAACAGCGGAAGCCCGCCCACGACCTGGTCCGGATCCGCCGCGATGCTGGCCAGCAGCACCTCCAGGTGCTCCCCCAGCCGCTCGATCGTGGTCCGCTCGAACAGGTCGGTGTTGTACTCGAACGACACGGTGAACGAGTCGTCGTACGGCCAGAACTCCACGAGTAGGTCGAACCGCGCGGCCAGGCGAGGCACGTCGTACTCGTCGATCCGCAGTCCTTCGACGACACGCGGAGCGACCAGGGCGTTCTGCATCACCACCACGGCCTGGACCAGCGGTGCCCGGCTGGGGTCGCGGTCGAGTCGCAGGGCGTCGACCACCCGGTCGAACGGCACCTCGTCGTTGGCGAACGCCTCCAGGACCGTTTCCCGCACCCGGGCGAGGAAATCCGGGAAGCGCAACGCCGGGTCCACCTGTGACCGCAGGACCAAGGTGTTGACGAAGAACCCGGCGACAGACTCCAGATCGTGGTGACCGCGGCCGGAGGTGACTGTGCCGAGCGCGATGTCACGTTGGTCGGCGTACCGGGACAGCAGTAGCTTCACCGCGGCCGTCAACGTCATGAACGGAGTAGCACCGTTGGCCTGTCCCACCTTCGCCAGCTCAGCGACCACTGTGGACGGTAGCTGACGGCGGTGAACGGCGCCCGACGAGGTACGTACCGGTGGCCGGGGCCGGTCGGTCGGCATTTCCAGCGGAACCAGGCCCGCCAGGCACTCAGTCCAGTACTCCAGTTGTTCGCCCACCGCACGGTTTCGCTCCCACAAAGCGAAATCCGCATACTGGACAGGTGGAAGCGGCAACTGTGGTTCCTCGCCGCTCAGTGCGGCCGTGTACAGGGTGATCAACTCGTCGACCAGTATCTGGACCGACCAGCCGTCGGTGATGATGTGGTGCTGGCTGACCACCAGGACATGCTCGGTCTCGGCCAGCCTGACCAGGGTCGCCCGGACCAACGGGCCGTGTTCGAGGTCGAACGGAGTGGCCGCGTCCGCACGTGCCGCCTCGTCCAAAGCTCGATCCTTGTCGGACAGATGAGAGACGTCGACCACCCGGAGAGGCAGCGAGCCCGTCGCGTGGATCACCTGCGTTCCCTGGCCGTCCACCGACTCGAACGTAGTGCGCAGCGATTCGTGCCGGGCGACCAGGGTGTTCAGTGCGGTCCCCAGTGCGCTCAGGTTCAGTTCCCCGGACATCCGGATGCCCACCCCGGTGTGGAACTCGATCCCGCCGGGCGCGAAGTCGTCCAGGAACCACAGTCGCCGCTGGGCGAACGACATCGGGACGACGTTTCCCCGCGCGGTAACCGGGATCCGGTCGGCGTTCCCACCGGTCGGCTCCGGTAGGAGTGCAGCCAGCCCGGCCACAGTCCCAGTGTCGAACACCGCGCGCACCGACAGATCCGTACCGAACAACGCACGGATCCGTGAAACGATCCGGATCCCGACGATCGAGTCGCCACCCAGTTCGACGAAGTCGTCCGCCACACCGACCCGGTCGACGCCGAGCACGTCGGCCCAGATCTGCGCGACCAGCCGCTCGGACTCGGTGCGTGGCGCCACGGAATGCCCGTTCGACAGCTGCGTCCAGTCCGGTTCGGGCAACGCCCGCTGGTCCAGCTTTCCGTTACGGTCCAAGGGAAGCGTGGCCAGTTCACCGAACGCGGACGGCACCATGTAGTCCGGCAGCGACTGGCCCAGCCGCGCCCGCAGCTCGCCGGGCTTCGGCATCGGGTCGCCGTCCGCCGGCACCACGTAAGCCACCAGCCGCTTGCGGCCACTCGGGTCCTCGCGGGCGACGACGGCGGCATGGGTGACCTTCGGATGCGTCGCCAGCGTCGCCTCGATCTCGCTCGGCTCGACCCGGAAACCCCGGATCTTCACCTGGTTGTCCGCCCGGCCACTGAACTGCAGGTCGCCGTCCGCGGTCCACCGCACCAGGTCGCCGGTGCGGTACATCCGAGAGCCCGGCGGCCCCGACGGATCGGCCAGAAACCGCTCGGCCGTCATGCCCGGCCGGTTCAGATATCCCCTGGCCACGCCCGCGCCCGCGATGTACAGCTCACCGTCGGCACCCGTGGGCACCGGTCGCAGGTCGTGGTCGAAGACGTACGCCCGGGTGCCGTCCAGCGGCTTGCCGATCGGCAGCACGTCCGGCACCTGCTCAACCGACGGCATGGGATGGCAGGTCGCGAACGTAGTGGTCTCGGTCGGTCCGTACACGTCCACCGCCACCAGCCCCGGGCAGGCGTTCATCACCCGGCGGACGGCGGCGGCGGGCACGACCTCACCACCGGTCCATAACTCGTGCGCCCCACCGAATGACTCCGGTGCCTCCTCGGCGATCAGCCGGAACAGCCCTGTGGTCAGGAAAACCGCTGTCACGCCGTGGTCGCGGATGACCCGGCGCAGCACGTCGGCGCCCAGGTGACCGGGCGGGGCGATGACGACCTGGCCACCGCTCAGCAGCGGAACCCACAGCTCGTAGGTCGACGCGTCGAACGCCAACGGAGAATGCAGCAACACCCGCTCGTGCGCGCCGCTGCGGAATCGACGGTCGCACACCAGGGCCACGACGTCCTTGTGCCGGGCGGCGACACCTTTCGGTATGCCAGTCGAGCCCGACGTGTACATAACGTATGCCAACTGGTCTGGATAGGTGTGAACGTCCGGCGCCGCCGGCGGCTCGGGCGGAAGCGCCACACCGTCCACAGTGACCGTCACCCCGCCGTGGATCGCCTCGGCCGCCGTGCGCCACGCCTGGTCCGTCAGCAGCACCGCCACTTCGGCCTCGGCCAGCACCATCCACATCCGCTCGGCGGGCGCGCGCACGTCGAGCGGAACGTACGCCGCGCCCGCCTTGAGGCAGGCGAGCTCGGCCACGACGGCATCGGTCGACCGGTCCATCAGCACGCCCACCCGGTCCTCGGCACGGACACCGAGCCGGACCAGGTGATGGGCCACCTGGTTGGCCTGCGCTTCCAGCTGTGCGTACGTCAGCACCACGTCGTCGGAGATCACTGCCGGCGCCGCCGGCGTTCGCCGTGCCTGTTCGCGGAACAACACCGCGACCGTGTCGGCCGTGCTCGGCGCGAATGAGTTCCCACCGTCAGACACCATTGGACACAGACCTTTCAGGACCCCATGCCGGGTAATGCGCGTCCGTTCGCCAGGCCAAGCGACCGCCGACCTGAATTCGATCCACCCGTCCCCCACCCGGCTCGCACAGGAACCGTCCCACATGAACGGAGACGCCGGTGACCAACTCTCGCATGACAAAACGGAGATCGTCGTAAAGCGTCAGCTCCGCGAATGGCTCACCATCGACGACGAGGCGCAGCGTGTCGTCTTTACCAGCAATTATCGAGTAGTTGGTGTCCCCGTTGACATAATCGCCCAGACAGTCGATCGGGAGCGCCGTCGACGGCCGCACGTCCTCGGTCGCGACGTAGTCCCCGACATCGACGCCGGCCTCGCGCAAATCCGCGACGAGATCCCGCCACATGGCGAATCCCGTATTCGCGTTCGTCGTCAACGCGACCACCGTGGCATTGGCCGGGTCAATGCGCAGGTGGCTCGACGTGCCCTCGGTATTGCCGTCGTGGCCCCACCAGTCGCCGCCCTCGCCACGGAACAACGCCAGGCCCAGGCCCCACCCGTCGGCCAGGCCGAACGGCTCGGCCTCCGGCACCGCGGCCCGCATCTCGGCGAGCCCGGCCGGGTCGGGCAAGGTGGGCGACGACCCGCCGCCTAGGTGCATCCGGCCGAACGACACCAGGTCCGTCGCGCTCATCGCCAGGCCGCCGGCCGGCGCCTCGGCCGCCGTCATGGTCTGCTCCACCGCCCGCGTCCGGTCGAGCACCAGGTTCACCGAATGTCCGCTGACGATCGGCTCCGCCGGCCGCGGCCCCGCGACGAACGCGGCCGGAATACCCAGCGGGCGCAACAGAACCGCGTCGACCGCCTCCCACCAGGTCATCCCGGTCACGCGCTCGATCAGGTAGCCGACCAGGACGTAGCCGACACTCGAGTACGAGAAGCCGGCACCCGGCCGCTGCACCTCCGACAGGCCGTGGCAGCAGTCGAGCACGTAGCTGCGGGGCGTCACCGCCGGCACCTCGTCGTCGGGCAGGCCGCCGGTGTGGCTGAGCAGGCGACGCAACGTCAGCCCGGCCTGGAAATGACCGGGCAGGCCCCGTAACTCGGGGACGTCCGCCACCACCGGGCTGTCCAGGTCGAGCTCCCCGTCCGCGACCAGGACCATGGCCACCGTCGCGGTGAACGCCTTGGTGATCGAACCGACAGGGAACTTGGAGGTCAGGGTCAAGGCGCGGCCGGCGCCCCGCTCCTCTTCGCCGAACTCGGCCGCGGTCAGCTTCCCGTCGGCGAAGATGGCGAGCTGGGTACCCGGGATTCGGTACTCGTCCACTAAACGACGCAGACCCCCGAAAATACGACTGACGTCCATTCTGCCTCTCCGTGGAGCGAGATCAACTTATCGCCTATCCAAGTCGCAGACAGCAGAACAAGAGCATCACAGAAACGTTTCACCCGCAATGCCGTGGACAGTTCTGGACGACACCGGACAGCGTTGGACGCGCTTGAAGTGCCGGAGTTCTTGTCACGAGGAGAAAGGACAGACCGGCGCTATCCGCTGGTCACAACGCAGCGAGCCGTCCGTCGTTCTGATCAAATTTTCGGGCGCCTGCCGATAGCGGTCGCCAATACCGTCCACTTGGACTATTCCCCGCATATGCTTGCCCAGGGCGCACAGCCTGGTTGTGGCTTCGTCGCTCGACGCGATGGTGTCCGGACCAGTGCTGTCGGCGGTATTCTTCGCGGATTTCAGATAGTACTGAAACACCCGAGCCACCGCGGCCCGCCGTTCGTCGGCCGTCTCGGTCTCGTGTGCCAACAAGTAGGCGTGGTGGCGCAGCAGCTCGTGCAGCCGGTATCTCCCGGCCGTCGGCTGCCGCAGCAGGTGCACGTCCAGCAACTCCTCCAAGGAGCGTTCGGCTTCGTCCCGACCGCAGCCGGCCAACGCGGCGACCACGTCGGCGCCGAACTCCTCGCCGGGAAGCATGCCGACGAGCCGGAACACCCTGCGCAGATCGGGCGAAAGATGCTGGTATGACACGGTGAACGCGGCCGCGACACCACGGTCCTCAGCGGCCATCTCACTCAGCCGCCGGCCGTTCCGCATCCGGTCGGCGAGATCGGCGACCGTCCAGACCGGGCGGGTACGCAGCCGCGAAGTCGTCAACCGGACCGCCAACGGCAAATGTCCGCACATTCGCACGACGTCCGCCACCGCGACGGGATCACGCCGGGCCCGGTCGTCGCCAAGAGCCCGGCCGAACAACGCGACAGCGTCGTTGCGGGGCAACACATCCAGCGACAACGTGTAGGCGGCGTCGAGGCCGACCAGCCGCCGCCGACTGGTCACCACCGTCAGACAACCTGCCGTACCTGGCAGTAGGTGCCGGACCTGGTTCGCGTCAGCCGCGTCGTCCAGCACGATCAGCATCCTGCGACGGGCAAGCAGGGAACGCCACAACGCGGCCTGCGGATCCACCTCGTCCGGGATCCGGTCCGCCCCGACACCCCACGCCCGCAACAACGTCGCCAGCGCGGCCGCCGGCCGCAGCGGCTCCCGGCCGGCGGTGTGCGCGTGCAGGTCGATGAACAGCTGGCCGTCCGGATACCGCGCGGCGAGCTGGTGCGCGAGGTGCACCGCCAACGCGGTCTTGCCCACCCCGGCCATCCCGTCAATGGTCAAGACCACTGCCGCGGCGCCGTGATTGTCGTTGTTCGACAACACCGACGACAGCCACTGCAGTTCTTCCACCCGGCCGGTGAAGTCCACGACGTCACTGGGCAGGTCGTTACGGCCGACACCGCACGGGCCGTCCGGCGATCTCAGCGGTACGGTAACCGGTTCAGCGTGCCGTGCCACGATGGCGATCCGCCGCCAGGCCTCCCGCCACCGTTCGACCTCGTCGTGGATCTCGCTGACCGGCCTGCCGCCGGCCTTCAGGCACGCCCCCACGAACGCTTCGACGAACTCCATCCGTGGCAGGCCCTCACCGTTGAGCACCGCGGACGTCGTACTCGACGGCAGGACGTCCACCAGCGAACCGCTCGGGGCCCTGATCTGGCCACCCAGTGCCCTCAACCGCCGCAGCGACGGCTGCCCGGCCCACAGCCGCAACCGGTTCAGCAGCCCGACGAACTCGACGACACCTTTGCTGTTCAACGGATCCGGCACGGGGGTGCCAGGCTCCTGGGCCTTCATGCCTATCTCCTGCGCACCTGGACTCCAGCGCGCGTACAACGAACCGAACTGTCAACTGTGGACGAACACCACCTGGCCGGGCACGCTCCTGACATCAGCTTCCTCTCCGCTCATGCCGGTAAGCAAGTCGTTACACAACGCCACCAACGACACCACACTTACCCAGACTCGGCCCGACCGAACCACATACTGGACCGTAGCCTCCAGACGACACAGCAACTAGGCCGACCGGCGTAACACCGCGGAGCGCGCCCCTCATTTGTCGCGGGCTCACCGGCCAGGATCATCCTACCTCGCTCGGTGAAAACGGACACACCAACTGTCGTCGGACAACCACCTCCAAACCGGAAATCGTTGGCTCACAATGACACTGATGATCTCGCACGGCCCAGGTCACATGCCATCGGCGCGGTAGCCGGCCGGCCACGACGGCACTGGCCAACCGGCCCGCTCTCCCGCCAACCGGGTCAGACGCTGGAGAAGTGGGTCGCGTCGCCGGTGACCGTGGTGCTGGCGACGCCGTCGACACTCACCGGGACGTCACCCGCGATGGTGATCCGGTGCAGGCGGCGGTGGGCGTCGTCGTAGTCGGCGACGCCGTAGTGCTGGGTGGCCCGGTTGTCCCAGATGGCCACGTCGCCGTCGGCCCACTGCCACCGCACGGTGTTCTCCAGCCGCGTCACGCGGTTCTGCAGCAGCTCGAAGATCGCGTGTGACTCGGTAGGAGTCAGGCCGACGATCCGCTTGACGAAATGGCCCAGGAGCAATGCCCGTTCACCGGTCTCCGGGTGCACGCGGACCAGCGGGTGTTCGGTCTCGTACCGCTGCGACACGAACTCGTCCCGGTAGGCCTTCTCCTGCACGTCCACCCCGCCGATCCGGGTCGAGTCGACGTGCCCGGCGTAGTCGTAGACGTTGGTGTGCACCGCCCACAACCGGTCCACCAGCGCTTTCAGCGCCTCGGGCAGGTTGTCGTACGCGAGCGCGGTGTTGGCCCACACGGTGTTTCCGCCGTAGGGCGGCAGGTCGACGGCCCGCAGGATGCTGATCGCCGGCACCCGGTCGACGAACGTGACGTCGGTGTGCCAGCTGTTGGCCTTGCCGTAGTCGGAGTCGAACGCCAGCACATTGGTGTGTTCCCGGCCCTTGACCGTCGGGTGGGCCAGGGTCGGCTCGCCGAGCAGCCGGGCGAACGCGAGCTGCCCGGTGTCGTCCAGGTGCCCCTGATCGCGGAAGAACACGACCTTGTTGGCAAGCAGCGCCGCCCTGATCGCGGCGACGGCGTCCGGCGCCAGTTCGCCGCCGAGCCGGACACGGTCGATCCGTGCGCCGATGCCCGCGCCCAGTTTGTGCACGGTGACTTCGGTGGACAGCTGTGCGGTCATCGCGGATGTCCTTTCGCGAGAAGCGGTTTCGATCAACGATGCGCGACCGGACACAGCGGGCACAACTTTCCTCGGCCGGAAAGTAAGTCGTCCCACCAGGTGGACGGGGCTCGACTTCGTTGCGCGGAGAAATTAACGAGTGGATGTCCAGGGTCGTGGACCGTCGACTCCATGATGTGGGACGCCCGGTAGGCGTGTTGACCGGGCCTGACCTGGGTGTGAGGCTCTGCGTCGTGCGCCAGTCCGCACTTTTTGGTTCCCAGCAAAGGATTCGACGTGACCAGCACCCGACGGGACTTCCTCGGCCTGACCTTCCTCGGCTTGGCGGCGGCCACCGTCGGCTGTTCGACCGCCGCCGGCGCCGGCGGTGAGACCAAGACAGTGCGCTACCAGGGCTCGGTGGGGGACGTCACCCTGCCCGAACTCGCCGCGGACCTGGGCTACCTCGGCGACCTCAAACTGGAGTGGGTCGGCAACACCATCAGCGGTCCGCAGGACATCCAGTCCGCCGCCACCGGGCAGGTGGACTTCGGCGGCGCGTTCAACGGCGCGGTGGTCAAGCTCAGGGCCGCGGGCGCGCCGATCAAGGCGGTGATCGGCTACTACGGCGCCGACGAGTTCGCCTACAACGGTTTCTACGTGACCGAGGACAGTCCGGTTAGGACAGCGCGGGACCTGTTCGGCAAGAAGGTCGGGATGAACACGCTCGGCGCGCACAGCGAGGCGATGCTCGACATCTACCTCAAGCGCGACGGCCTCACCCTCGACGAGATCAAGAAGGTGGAGCCGATCGTGGTGCCGCCGGTGAACACCGAACAGTCGTTGCGGCAGAACCAGATCGAGGTCGGTGTGCTCGGCGGTATCCTGCGCGACAAGGCGTTGGAGAAGGGCCGCATCCGCAAGCTGTTCTCCGACTACGACCTGCTCGGCGCGTTCACCGCGGGTACGTACGTGTTCACCGAGAAGTTCCTCAGGGACAACCCGAACACGGCGCGCACGTTCGTCACCGGTGTGGCGAAGGCGATCGAATGGAGCCGTATCACCCCGCGGGACCAGGTGGTCGCGCGCAAGGTCGACATCGTCAAGAAGCGCGGCCGCAACGAGGACGGGTCCGCGCTGAAGTACTGGAAGTCCAACGGTATCGCGGAGAAGGGCGGCCGGATCGTGGACAAGGAGCTCGGCCTGTGGGTCGACTGGCTGGTCGACCGCGGCGAGATCAAGCCGGGCCAGGTGCGGGCCGCGGACCTGTACACCAACGACTTCAACGACGTCGCCCGATGACCACCCAGATCAGCTTCCGTAACGTGACCAAGCGGTTCCTGGTCAAGGACCGCGAGTCCCGGCGGCGCACCGAGTTCACCGCGGTCGAGGGCGTCGACCTGGACGTCGCGCGCGGCGAGTTCGTGGTGCTGGTGGGACCGAGCGGGTGCGGCAAGTCCACTTTGCTCGACCTGCTGGGTGGGCTGACCGAGCCGACCGAGGGCGAGATCCGGTTGGACGGCGTGCCGGTCACCGGTCCCGGACTCGAT
The DNA here is from genome assembly GCF_004345645.1 of Actinocrispum wychmicini. Taxonomy (GTDB): domain Bacteria; phylum Actinomycetota; class Actinomycetes; order Mycobacteriales; family Pseudonocardiaceae; genus Kibdelosporangium; species Kibdelosporangium wychmicini. The sequence goes on from NZ_SLWS01000009.1 coordinate 230,766, forward strand.
CGGGGCATCGTGTTCCAGCAGTACGCGTTGCTGCCGTGGCGCACCGCGCAGGGGAATGTCGAGTTCGGACTGGAGGCGACCGGCGTACCCCGCCGGCAACGCGCCGACCGCGCCCGGGAGTTCCTGGACCTGGTGGGGCTCAAAGGTTTCGAGGAACGACACCCGCACCAGCTGTCGGGCGGCATGCGGCAGCGGGTCGCGATCGCGCGCAGCCTGGCGTACGACCCGAACGTCCTGTTGATGGACGAGCCGTTCGCCGCACTGGACGCGCAGACCCGCGAGTCCTTGCAGGACGAACTGTTGCGCATCTGGCAGCGCACCGGCAAGACCGTCGTGTTCATCACGCACGCCATCGACGAGGCCGTCTACTTGGGACAACGGGTGGCCGTGCTGACGTCGCGACCCGGCCGGGTCAAGCAGGTGGTGCCGATCGAGCTGGCCGACCGGACCAGCCAAGTGGACCTCCGGTCCAGTTCCGCGTTTGCCCGCTACCGGCACCAGATCTGGGACCTGTTGCGCGACGAGGTGTCCCGTGCCCAGCGACAGGAAAAGGAAGTGGTGGGGGCATGACCGAATTCATGGTACGGGAACGCGCGACACACCATCCCGCAACGCGCGACACACCGGCTGTTGGGGTGCACGTGGGGCGACGGGTTGGCGGGGTGCTGGTGACTGCCGCTGGGAAGGTGGTGGCTGTTGCCTTGTTGCTGGGTGTTTGGGAGGTCGCGCCGCGGCTCGGGCTGGTGGACGGGACGTTCTTGCCGCCGTTCTCGACTGTGCTCGGGGCTTGGTGGGATCTGCTTGGCAATGGACAGCTGGCCAGCAACACCGAGGCGAGCCTGGTCCGGTCGCTGGCCGGGTTCGGGCTCGCGGTGGCCGTCGCCGTTCCGCTCGGCCTGCTGATCGGCTGGTACAAACCGGTCGCCACGCTGCTCGGGCCGCTGCTCGAAGTGTTCCGCAACACCGCCGCGCTGGCGTTGCTGCCGGTGTTCGTGCTGCTGCTCGGCATCGGCGAGACGTCGAAGATCGCCATCGTGTTCTACGCCTGCACGTGGCCGATCCTGCTGAACACGATCAGCGCGGTCCGTGATGTCGACCCGACCCTGCTGCGGCTGGCCAAATCCATGGACCTGTCCGGATTCCGGCTGTTCCAGAAGGTGATCCTGCCCGCGGCCACACCCACCGTGTTCACCGGGATCCGGCTGGCCGGCGCGGTGTCCATCCTGGTGCTCGTGGCCGCCGAGATGGTCGGCGCCAAGGCCGGTCTCGGCTACCTGGTCAACGCCGCCCAGTTCAACTTCGCCATCCCGCAGATGTACGCGGGCATCATCACCATCTCCGCCATCGGCGTGCTGTTCAACCAGGCACTGGTCGCGTTGGAACGCCGGTTCACGTCATGGCGCGTGCCGGTCGGAGCCTGATGAGCGAGCTGACCATCGCGGCCTTGCCGGGCGAGCACCGACGCGGTTCGGCCGCGTCGGTGCTGTTGGGCGCCGTGCTGCGGCAGGGGCCGGTCGCCCGCAGCACCATCGCCCGGCTGACCGGGCTCAGCCCGGCCGCGGTGACCAGGCACTGCGTCGCACTCGCCGATCTCGGCCTGCTCACCGAGGTGGTCGGCCCAGTGCCGTACCAGGGCGTCGGCCGGCCGCACATCCCGCTGGACATCGACACCGGCCGGCATATTGTCGCCGGTATCCACATCGCCCATGAATACTGCACACTGGCCCTGCTGGACCTGCGCGGCCGGGTACGGGTCCAACTCCGGGTGCCGCACCAGAATCCGGACGACCCGCGACAGGTGCTGACCGACGCCGCCGACAGGTTGGTGCGACTGCACGGTGAACTGCTCCCTGGACGCATCCCGCTGGGCCTCGGCGTCGCCGCAGGCGGATGGGTCGACACCGAGCACGGCGTCCTGGTGGAGCACGCCTCGCTCGGCTGGCGCGGAGTGGCCGTGCGGGAACTGCTCACCGCGCGGACCGGCTTACCGGTCCTTGTGGACAGTCACGCGCGTGCCCTGGCCAGGGCGGAGCAACTGTTCGGCGCGGCGGGCCATCGCGAGTCCATGGTCCACCTGTTCGTCGGCAACGTCGTGGACGCCGCCATCGTCACTGGAGGCGCCACACATCGCGGGGCCCGTTCGGCGGCCGGCGAGGTGGCCCACCTGGCGCTGGGGGACGCGACGGTCCGCTGCCCGTGCGGCCGGTACGGCTGCCTGGAGGCCACTGTGTCCGACCGGGCCTGGGCCTGGCGGGCGTACCGGGCGGGTGTGATCGACCGGCCGTCCATCGCGGACCTCGGCGACGCGGCCGTCGGCGGGTCACCGGCGGCGGTCCAGCTGCTCGTCGAGCGGGCCACGCTGGTCGGCCGGGCCGCGGCGGTGCTGGTCGACATCGTCAACCCGGAGGTGCTGGTGGTCACCGAACTCGGCGTGATCCGGCTGGCCGAATGCGTCGCCGCACTGCGGGCCGAGGTCGCCGCGACGTCGCGGCTGGGCACGTCGGCCGACACGACAGTGCCGAGCAGTTTCGGTGAGGACGTCCTCGGGGTGGCCGCCGGCGCGGTGCAGCTGGACGCCATCTACACCGACCCACTGAGTATCCACAACCCGATCCGACTGGGAGTCTGAGTTGTCCGACCGCGAGCTCCACCTCAACGCGTTCCTGATGGGCGTCGGCCACCACGAGGCGGCCTGGCGACACCCGCGGACCGACCCACGGGCCGTGGACGACGTCGCGCATTTCCAGAACCTGGGCCGGATCGCCGAGCGCGGCACGTTCGACTCGGTGTTCCTCGCCGACGGGGTGCAGATCTGGGGCGACGTGCGGCACAGCATCGCCAACCGGTTCGAGCCGGTTACGCTGCTGACCGCGATCGCGCAGGCCACCGAGCACATCGGACTGATCGCGACCGCGTCGACCGGGTTCAGCGAGCCGTACAACCTGGCCCGCCTGTTCTCGTCACTCGACCACATCAGCGGCGGCCGGGCCGGCTGGAACATCGTCACCACCGCGGGCGACCGGTCGGCGCAGAACTTCAACAAGGAGGCGAACACCGAACACGCCGAACGCTACCAGCGAGCCGCCGAGTTCCTCGACGTGGTCACCGCGCTGTGGGACTCATGGGAGGACGACGCATTGGTCGTGGACGGCAAGTCCGGTGTGTTCGCGGACGAGACGAAAGTGCACGAGATCAACCACAAGGGACGGTTCTTCGCCGTGCGCGGCCCGCTGAACTCGGTGCGTAGCCCGCAGGGGCACCCCTTACTCGTGCAGGCTGGGTCCAGTGAGGACGGTAAGGAGTTCGCGGCGACGTGGGCGGAGGCCGTGTTCACCGCCCAGCAGACCCACGAAGAGGCGACAGCGTTCTACACCGACCTCAAACGCCGCGTTGTCGCAAATGGACGGTCGGCGGACAGCGTCAAAGTGCTGCCCGGGATCGTACCCGTGCTCGGCGGGACCGAGGCCGAAGCGGACCGGCTGGCCGACGAGCTGACCGAGTTGATCGTCCCGGTGCGTGCGGTGCGGCAGCTGAGCGAGCTGATCGGCGTCGACCTGACCGGCCACCCGCTGGACGAACCGGTTCCCGCGCTGCCGCCGGTCACCCGCATCAACGGCGCCAAGAGCCGGTTCGAACTGGTTCGCGACCTGGCCGAGCGAGAGAAACTCACGCTGCGCCAACTCATCGGCCGGCTCGGCGGCGGTCGCGGGCACCAGGTGGTGGCGGGCACGCCCGAGCAGATCGCCGACCACATCGAGCTGTGGTTCACCACCGGCGCGGCGGACGGGTTCAACGTGATGGCGCCGCTCCTGCCGTCCGGCCTGGCGGAGTTCGTCGACCACGTGGTCCCGTTGCTGCGCAGGCGAAACCTGTTCCGCTCCGAGTACACCGGCCGGACCCTGCGCGACCACTATGGCCTGCCGCGACCGGTTAACCGCTACACCGAGGCGTCCTTGACGCGAGCCTAGAGCAGGTCCGCGGCGATGGCGGCCGCGGTTTCGGACAAGGCGGAGACCCAGGTCGGCAGGAGGTCACGGGAGAACCGGACGGACGGCATGGCGATCGAGAGCGCGGCCGTCGGCGTGGCAGCGGGCCAGGGAATCGCGACACCGACGGCGGTGAGGCCGGTCTCAGTGAGCTGGTCGTTGATCGCGAATCCACGCTTGCGGACGAGGCTCAGTTCGCGGCGCAGGCGTGCCATGTCGTCCGGCGGCAGGTGTTCGGCCAGTTGATCCCGGGGCAGCGCGGCCAGCAGGGTCTTGCCGCCGGAGGCCAGATGCGCGGGCAGCGTCCGGCCGCTGCGGTCGCCGACCCGGAGCACCTGGTCGCACTCCACGGTCACGACGAACCGGGCATGGTTGCCGGCGAGGATGACCAGGTTCGCCGTTTCCTGGAGGTCGGCGACCAGCGCGCGCATGTGCGGAAGCGCGGCCCGGCGAAGCGCGGACACCGGCGCCGTGGTGGCGTCCGCGGGGCTGAGGACCGGGCCGGCCCGGTAGCGGCGGTCGGCGTCCTGCTCGGCGAAGTCGCGGTAGACCAGCATGGCCAGCAGCCGGTGCGCGGTGGACCGGGACACCCTGAGGTGCTCGGCCGCCTCCGACACGCCTAGTGGCCCCTCCTGCTGCAGTAGCGTGGCCAGACGCAACGCGTGGTCGACCGACTCCACCGCGTAGTGGGGCTTGTTCTTCATGGCAGAATCATAGGTTCTTTGGACCGGAACCACCCGGGTCGCGGGTTCGGCCTAACGTCGACGGCCATTAGGCGGCCGACTGGGTAAGGCTACCTAGGGATGCCTAAGGGTTTCTTGCTATCCCCTAGGACTTTGCCGCCATGGCGGCAGGTCTAGACAACCGACATTGTGGGTCTTTTATCCGCCCCCTGGCGATCCTAGGAGACGAGCATGCCCCCTGCCGAGAAAGACCGGCATCACCTTAGTAGACGAGGATTCCTTGGTGGCGTCACCGCGGCCGGTGCGGCCACCGCGGTATCCGCCTTTCCCGGTGCCGCGTTGGCCGACCCCCTCGCGGCCACCTCACCGCTGTTCTTCGGACGCGTCTTCCAGTTGCCGCCGTTCGCGACCGCGTCCCCCGCGTTGCAGGACGCGATGCGGGAGATCGGCAAACCCGGTGGCCTGATGGACGCGGCCGACCCGTTGCAGGAAGGCCCGGTCCGGCTGATCACCAACCCGGAGCTGTCCCCCAACAACCGCGACAACCCGTTCCACACCGCCGGCACCACGTTCTTCGGCCAGTTCATCGACCACGACTTCACGTTCGACCAGACGTCCACGCTCGGCGTGCCGACCCCACCCGAGACCACCCGCAACACCAGGAACCCCACGCTGAACCTGGACACGGTGTACGGCGGCGGTCCGGTGGGCAGCCCCGAGCTGTACGACACCGCCGACCCGGCCAAGTTCCGGGTGGAGAGCGGCGGCCAGTTCGAAGACCTGCCCCGGCGGGCCGACGGCGTGGCCATCATCGCCGACCCACGCAACGACGAGAACCTCATGATCGCCGGGCTGCATTCGGCGTTCCTGTTGTTCCACAACAAAGTGGTCAACTTCGTGCGGGCCCAGGGCACACCGTCCGCCCAGGTGTTCGCCGAGGCCCGCCGACTGGTCACCTGGCACTACCAGTGGATCATCCTGAACGACTTCCTGCCGCAGATCATCACCTTCGGCATCGTCCAGGACATCCTCAACCGCGGCCGGAAGTTCTACCGCCCGCCGGCCGGCCAGCAGTTCATGCCGGTGGAGTTCCAGGGCGCCGTCTACCGGTTCGGGCACAGCATGGTCCGCCCGTCCTACCGCGCGAACCTGGCCGGCGACGCCGGAAAACCGTTCTTCGGCTTCATCTTCGACCCGGCCGGGCTCGGCCAGGCCGACCCGGTGGACCTGCGCGGCCGAGCCCGCGCGCCCCGCCGGTTCATCGGTTGGCAGACGTTCTTCGACTTCCGCGGCAACCAGGTCACCGCCGTACGGCCGAACAAGCGGATCGACACGCACATCTCCACTCCGCTGTTCAACCTCCCGCTGGCCGCCATACCCAGCGGGGACGCGCCGACCGCACTGCCGCAACGCAACCTGCTGCGGCACATCACCTGGTCCATCCCGTCCGGCCAGGCACTGGCCGCCGCCATGGGCCAACCACCGCTCGGCCCCGAGGTCTTCCCCGAACTGCGCCAGTTCAACCTCGGCCTGGACAGCAACACCCCACTCTGGTACTACATCCTGCGCGAAGCCGACGTCATCAACGACGGCATCGCGCTGGCCGGCGTCGGCGCCCGACTGTGCGGCGAGGTGTTCATCGGCCTGCTGCAGCTCGACCCGACCTCCTACCTGTCGGTCAACCCCAACTTCCGGCCCACCCTGCCCGGCCGTACCGCCGGCGAGTTCCACATAACCGACCTGCTCACGTTCGCCGGAGTGGACCCCGCCAGCCGCGGCCAGTGACACTCCCCGAAAAGTAGGTCAGGGCCGCACTGTTCGCCACCCGCCCGCGGCGGACACCGGTTCCCTGGCCGGCCAGAGGTACGTCAAGGTGTCACGGTGTCCGGCCACAGTGCCGAGCATCGGCGCGGTCACCTTGGCGTACGTTCCTCCCCCAGTGCTCTGGCCAACCAGGAGCGCAAGTGCCTTCACCTCCGGCCTGCACACCCTCGGCGTGATCGGCGCGGTCACCTGGGTCGGCGCGACGGCGCTGACCTGGCTGACGGTTCCCGGCAGGAGTTCGTGATAGCCGGTCGGATTCCTGGGTATCCCCCAGATATGGACGCTGGACTTCTGTACTTCCTGCTCGCCGGGGTCATTGTGGTGGTCGTGGTCGGCCGTGCGCTCGCCTTCAGCGGAAGGCGCTACCTGGCCCGGTCAGTGGAAGGCGGCCGGGAGCGCCAGTCGGCCGGTTCGGCCGCGACCCTGGTGTCGGTGCTCTTCCACTTGCTGACGCTCGGCCTGACCGCGCTGATCGCTGCGATTTCGTTCGGCGGCAGCGACCTGCAGGCGTTCCTGGTGCGCGTCGGTATTCTGCTGGTCCTGGTGGCACTGGCCTACTGGGGCGCGCTGACAATGCTCAACCGCAGGCGGGAGGCCGCCGTGGTGTCCGACTACACCAGCCACGTCCAGGCCGCCCGCGACCGCAGCGAGTACGAGATCAGCAACGATCCGTCCGCCAACGAGGCCGTGAAGTCACCCCTTGACGGCCCGCGTCGGCAGATCTGAGGAGACGACGCCATCCGCGCCGGTGTCGGTGCCGAACACCTTGCATGGACTCTCAGGGCGACGCACGACGGTTGCCGTTCTTTCGGTCGGCTGTGGTCGGTGTGCTCGCGGTCGCCGCGGCACTGGCGGCTGGGCATCTCGTTGCGAGTGTCCTCAATCCGAGCGCGTCGCCGTTCTTCGCCGTGGGCAGCACCGCGATCGATTTGACGCCGACGGACCTGAAGGAATTCGCGGTCCGTCAGTTCGGCACGAACGACAAGTTGGTGCTGCTCACCGGCATGGCCGTGGTGTTGCTGGTCTTCGCGGTGATCGCCGGGCTGCTCTCCCGACGCGGCCCACGGCCGGGCATGGTGCTGGCCGTCATGCTGGGCGGGCTCGGAATCGCGGCGGTGCTCGCCCGGCCGGACACGTCCTTCGTGGACATTCTGGCACCCGGGGCCAGCCTGGTCGTCGGGGCGGGCGTCTTCTATATGCTACACACCAGAGCGTCCCACAAGGACACTGTGGACACCCCAGCAGAGGGACCGAGTCGCCGCCAGTTCCTCTACACCTCCGCGGGTGTCGCAGTCGGCGTCGGCGTCGCCGGAGTGGGTGGTCAACTTATCGCCGATCGGGTGAATATTGAGGACTCACGCACAGCCGTAGGCAGCCTCGTTGCAGCCGAACAAGCGCCCGCCATTCCGTCCGACGCGGACTTCGCACAGCTGGGCACGCCAAGGTTCCTTACGTCCAACCGCGACTTCTACCGCGTCGACACGCTGCTGAACGTGCCGAGGTTGCGCGCCGAGGACTACGTGTTGCGCATCCACGGCGCCGTGGACAAGGAGCTGACGCTGCGGTTCGCGGACATCCGCCGGATGCGGCTGGTGGAACGCACGATCACGATGACCTGTGTGTCCAATGAGGTCGGTGGGCCGTACGTGTCCACATCGAACTTCATCGGCGTTCCCCTGCGCGACATCCTCGACCAGGCCGGCGTCAAACCCGGGGCCGAGCAGCTGTTCTCCACCAGTGTCGACGGGTGGACGGCGGGCACCCCGGTCGCCGACGTGCTCGACCGCGGACTGCTCGCGATCGGCATGAACGGCGAGCCGCTGCCCGCCGAGCACGGTTTCCCCGCGCGCATGGTCGTCCCAGGACTGTACGGGTTCGTGTCCGCCACCAAATGGGTGGTGGACATGGAGTTCAACAAGTTCGCCGACAAACAGGCGTACTGGCTCAAGCGCGGCTGGGGCCGGACAGCCCCGATCAAGACCCAGTGCCGGATCGACTCCCCGAACGGCTTCGCCACCGTCCGGCCCGGCAAGGTGACCGTCGCCGGGGTCGCCTGGGCGCAGCCACGAGGCATCGCCAAGGTCGAGGTTCGCGCGGACAACGGACCCTGGACACCGGCGACGCTCGCCACCGACGTCAACCCGAACACCTGGCGGATGTGGCAGGCCCAACTCGACCTCGCGCCCGGACTGCACACGGTGGAATGCCGGGCGACCGACAAGAGCGGGTACACCCAGACCGACCAGCGGGTCGCCCCGATCCCGGACGGCGCCACCGGGTGGCACTCCACCACGTTCACCAGCGGCTGAGGGCCGGCGCGGCAGCGCTGTGTGCTGATCGCCCTGCTCGTCGACGCGAACGCCGTGGTCTCGGCCGATCAGCTCGTGGACCGGGTGTGGGGGGATCGGGTGGTGCTGCGCGCGCGGGAAACGCTGCGCACCTACCTGTCACGACTGCGACAGGCGCTCGCCGCGGCCGACGGTGTCGAGATCGGCCGACGATCCGGTGGGTACGTGCTCAATGTCGACGCGATGGCGGGACCTGGTCCGCCGGGCCGTCGACTTCTACCGCACGCACGGGCACCGCACCGAAGAAGGCTATTCGATCGGCGTGTTCGCCGCCGTGCACCGAATGTCCGGCAGGCACCGCGAATCAGTCCACTGTGGAGAGGAGGCGCTTGAGATCGCCCAGGAGGTCAACCATCTCGGCCACATCGCGAACGCGCACAACGCCCTCGGCGCGACCCTGGCCGCGGCCACGAACCAAACCCTGTTGGCAGCCGAGGCACGCGCCGCCCTCGCCCGACTCTGACCGAGTGGCAGACTTCCCGGGCAACGAGCCGATAGGGGAAGTCTGTGTCGTTACGAGAGTGGCTGGACATCGAGATCGCCGGACGCCGGGAGCGGGTCGGCGGCTGCGTCGACCGGGCCAAGGAGACCACGGCCTCCCACGGCGCGTGGATCACCGTCGGGCCACGCTCGACGGCCGACGACGGGCCGTTGGCCGGGGTTCCCCTGGCGGTCAAGGACAACATCGACGTCGCGGGGCTGGCGACCACGGCGGGCAGCCCGCTGTTCGCCGACGCGGTCGCGGAGACCGACGCCGGCGTCGTCAGCGTGCTGAAGTCGGCGGGTGCCACCGTTCTGGGCAAGACCAACCTGCATGAACTGGGGTTCGGCATCACGAGCAACAACGCGACGTTCGGACCGGTCCGCCACCCGTGGCACCCGGCCCGGTCCGCCGGCGGTTCCAGTGGGGGCAGCGCGGTCGCCGTGGCGCTGGATGTCGTGCCGGTCAGCCTGGGGACCGACACCGGCGGCTCGGTCACCATCCCGGCGTCGTTCTGCGGGATCGTCGGGTTCCGCCCGTCCACCGGCCGATATCCGGGCGACGGGGTGGTGAACCTGTCGTACAGCCGGGACACCGTGGGCGTGCACGCCCGCACCGCGCGGGACGTGCGGATCATCGACGAGGTGATCACCTCGGGATCGACGCCGGGCGCGCCGGGCGAACTCGAAGGGCTGCGGATCGGCGTTCCGGCCAGCAGGTACCGCGATGTCGACCCGCGCGTGACGGAGGTCGTTCGGGCCGCGCTGGCCACCTTGACGGCCGCCGGTGCCCAACTGGTCGAGGTGGAGGTGCGGGACGACCTCACGCTGGCGGCCGAGTCGGGTGACCCCCTTGTCCTGTTCGAGTTCGCCCGGCTGTTGCGGCAACGTCTGCTGCTCACCGGATCTCCGTTGGCCGGAGCCGGACTGGCGGAAGTCGCGTCGCGCATCAGTTCGCCCGACGTGCGTGCGCTGCTCGCCGGGATGGCTTCGGCACCGGTCACCGTTGAGCGCTACACGGCCGCTCGCGACGCCCGCTGGCGGTTGCGCGAGGCGTACCGTGAGGCGTTCGAGCGCTCCGGAGCCGACGTCCTGGCCTGGCCCACGTGCCCGGTTCTGCCGCCACTGATCGGCGAGGACGACACGATCATGCTGCACGAGCGGCCCGTGCCGCTGTTCCCGACAGTCATCCGCAACACGGAACCGGGCACGGTCGCCGGCCAGCCGGCGGTGAGCCTGCCCGCCGGGACCACGGCGGACGACCTGCCGGTGGGCCTGTGCCTGGAAGGCAGGGTGTTCGACGACGAGCGGCTGTTGCGGATCGCCGTCGCCGTCGAGGACGTGCTCCCGCGGAATGATCTTCGGGCAGGATGACGCCATGGCGGTCGTTGACGAGATCCCCGGCGAAGCGACGTTCACTAGGAAGGTCACCGCCCAGCGAAGCGAGGTACTGGCCACGGCCGAGGACGAGGCCCGCAGGGCCGGCACGTTGCTGGCGGAGTGGCCAGGCGGGATCCCGGCGGGCGGCCCCGGATTCCTGTTCCTCCCCGTGGACGACGGGGACCCGGTCGAGATCGAGGTCGGGGTTCCGGCCGAGTACACGCCGGGCGGCGTGCACCCGGACCTGACCGCGGGCTTCCGGCCGTGCGGGATGGTCGTGCGGTTTCACGAGAACGAGCCCGCTGAGCAGTGGCTGGCGGACAACGGGTACGACCGCGCTGGCCGCCCTTGGGTGACGTTCCCGGACCGGGAGATCGTGTGCCCGGTCCGGCCGGTGCGGGACACGGACACGTTCGTGGGAAGGCACGGTCCCCGCAACGACCTGGAGCGGGGACGCGAGGAACTCGAGTCGTCCACGACCCAGGTCAGCCGGGTGCTGGGCCGGCTCCGGGACGGCTCCGCCACCAGCGTCCGCACGCTCGCCGGGCTGCACGAGGAGGCCATGGACGCGGCGCGGTACCAGCATCTGGTCGCCCCCGGCACGCCAGAGGTCGGCCGGTACCTGGCACTGGCGGCGCGCGCGGAGATCGCGGACAAGGTTCGGCGGACCAGCAAGGAACTGACGGTCGACCTCGACGGCCCAGTGAGCCTGACCACCGGCGAAGGGGTGGAGATCGACAACCGGTTCATCGACGCCGTCATGCTGGCGGTGGCGCTCAAGGACGAGGTGGCCCTGGACCTGGTACGCGAGTTCGCACTGGAGGAGCACCTCAAGGTCCATCAGAAGCGGCCCACGGACTTCGTGCTGCTGCAAGCCCAGGCGATGGTGGCGGTGGCACGCGACGAACCCGACGCGAAGGAAAAGCTCGCCCTGGTACTGGTGTACGCGGAATCAGCGGCTCGGTCGAACCAGGTGGGACCGTGGTACGCGCACACGCAGGTGCCCGTCTGGCGGCTGGCTCTCGGGCAGGCCGGCGCGCGGGACGCGTTGGTCGCGCATCGGACCTGGTGGGGCACGTGCCAGCCGAACCCTGGTGACCGCCAGGACCGCAGCCCGAAGGGGTACATGTCGGTGGGCGTGCTGTGTTTCGGCGACGGGACAGTGCGGTCGGAGTACCTGCCGGAGTTGTGAACCGCTATGCGGTGCCTGGCCGCGCTTGCGCTGGTGTTCGCGGCGGTGGTACTGGTCAACCTGGCACTGGCCGTACTGACCGAACGGAGTGTCGCCCAGCCATGAAGCCCGCACTGCGTCCCGTCGTGTGGAAGCCGCCGGTAGCGCCGGACAGGGCACGGCGAATGACGAGCGAGACACCGTTGCCGCCGCCGCGCGTCATGCCGATCCCCGGGCACGGCCCGGAGGACGTGGCGCTCGACGCCGACGGGACCGTCATCACCGGCGTCGACGACGGCCGGATCCTGCGGCTCAGCCCGGACGGCCGCGACATCCGGACGATCGCCGACACCGGTGGCCGCCCACTGGGCATCGAGGTGTTCCCGGACGGGCGGATCCTGGTGTGCGACGCCGAACGTGGCCTGCTCGTGATCGACGCGGACCGGGTGCACACCCTGGTCGACCAGGTCGACGGCGAACCCGTCAAGCTGTGCAACAACGCGGCTGTCGCCGCGGACGGCACGGTGTACTTCACCGACTCGTCCCGCCGGTTCAGCCTCCAGCACTGGATGGGTGACCTGCTGGAGCACTCCGGCACCGGCCGACTGCTGTGCCGGCACCCAGACGGCGCGGTCGAAGTGCTGCGGACCGGCCTACAGTTCGCCAACGGCGTCGCGCTGGCCCCTGACGAGTCCTTTGTGGCCTATGCCGAGACGGGCGCCTACCGGCTCACCCGGCGCTGGCTCACCGGCCCGAAAGCCGGTACCGACGAGGTGCTGATGGACAACCTGCCCGGCTTCCCCGACAACATCTCGCTCGGTTCCGACGGCCTGATCTGGATCGCCCTGGCCAGTTCGCGCAATCCGACGCTGGACGCGTTGCTGGGCCGTCCGCCGGTGTTGCGCAAGGTGGTCTGGGCACTGCCGAAAGCGTTGCAGCCCAAGCCGAGACGGCTCATCTGGGTGTTGGCTGTGGACGCTGATGGTCGCGTCGTCCATGATTTTCAGGGGCCTGGCACGGAGTTCTACGAGACGACCGGGGTTCGGGAGCGGGCTGGCACGGTTTATCTGGGGAGCCTTGTCGGGCGCACGGTGGCGGCTTTCGACCTTCCCCTTTGATGTGGGTGCCATTGGAACAGAATGCCCTCGCCGGGCGGGCTGATCGACCAGGAGACAGGGGAAGGGCCGCGTCCTGCCTCCCGCCCGACCTGCCAGAGGCAACCACAGGCGTCAAGAGGCCGGTTCCCGCTCGGGGTTGCTCGCCGCTTTTAGCCTCTTGACACCTGTGGTTGGGCTGCGCCCAGGTCGGCCGGGAGACAGAACGAAGCACCAGTGTGGTGCGCGGGCACGCGCCTGAGGTCAGGTGCACCTGCTGACGGAGGGGCCGGGAGCCGGGATGGGTGGCCAAAGGCCGAGCCTGGGTGGCCGGGACCAAGGCCAGGCCGATGGCCAAGGACTAAGGCCCAGTCGGTGGCCAAAGGCCGAGCTGGGCGGCCAAAGGCCGAGGCCATGCCGGTGGCCAAAGACAAAAGCCGGTCGGTGGCCAAGGACTGAAGTGCGCTGGGTGGGTCGGCGGCCAAAGACTGAAGTACGGCTGTCGGGTCGGTGGCTGAGGGCTGGAGTGCGGCTGCTGGGTGGGTCGGCCCGCCCGCCGACTCTCCCCGCCCAGCGCAACTCGCCCCTTCCCAGGTGCGGCCACGCGTTGCAGCATGTCGTTTCTTCTCACCTGAAAGTCGCTGTCGAAAATGTGATGCAACTCACGTCCGATTTGTCCGATTACCGGGTCCCCGGGGGCCGGCATGATCACGGCGCGGTTTGTACAACGACGAGGAGATACGCGCGTGGACAACGGTCAGAGTGTGGGGTCGTGGCGGGAGCTTGGTGGTTATCTGAGTACCGCTGTGGTGTTGGCGGGGGGTGTTCTCGTCGGTGCGGTTAACATCTATGTGGCGGCGAGTTTGTTGCCTACGGCGGTCAGCGATATCGGTGGTGAGCGGCTTTACGCCTGGAACATGACGGCGTTCCTCGTCGCTCAGGTGGTTGCGACCATGTTTGTGGGTCGGGTGTTGTCTCGGCGGGGCAATGTCGGGTCTTACTTGATCGGCTTCGGGGTTTTCGCCGCTGGTTCGGTGATTTGCGCGGTGAGTCCGGCGATGGCCGTGTTGCTGGTTGGGCGGGGCGTTCAGGGGTTGGGCGCTGGTTTGTTGACCGGGTTGGGGTTCGCTGTGATCCATTCGGCGTTGCCGCCTCGGTTGTGGGCGCGGGGCAGCGCTTTGATCTCCGCGATGTTCGGTGTCGGCAACTTTGTGGGGCCGGCTCTGGGTGGGTTGTTCGCGCAGTTCGGGTCGTGGCGGCTGGCGTTCGTCGTGCTGGCGGCTGTCGCGGTCGTGATCGCGGCGTTCGTGCCACGGGCGCTGCCACGAAGTGAACGGGGTGAGAGCAAGGTCCCGGTGCCTGTCGCGTCGTTGGCGCTGGTTGTCGGAGCTGTGGGCGCGGTGAGTGTCGCCGGGATCCTCTCTGACGCGGTCGCGATCGGTGCGGTCATCGCGGTGGGGTTTGCTTTGGTGGCGGCGTTCCTGGCGACTGAGCGGCGGGCCAAGGTCCGGGTCCTGCCCAGGTCGACCTACCAGGCCGGTTCGGCACTGCGGTGGGTGTACCTGACGATCGCGTTCCTCGCGTCCGGGGTCGCTGTGGAGTCGTTCCTGCCGCTGTTCAGCCAGCACATGGGTGGGCTGCCGCCGGTGGCGGCCGGATTCTTCGCCGCGGCTCTGTCGCTGGGGTGGTCGGTGAGCCAGATCGTGAGCTCCTCGGCCCGCCGGCAGCGGACGATCCGACGGCTCCAGGTCGCCGGCCCGGCCGTCCTCGCCGTTGGTCTCGCCGTGCTCGCTTTGCTGCAACACCAGGACGCGTCAACGCTTGTGGTCGTCGCCTGGCTGCCCGTGCTTCTGTTCGGTGGTACGGGAATCGGCATCGCCATGCCACACCTGTCGGTGGCCGCCATGACCAGTGCCGACGATCCGGAGGAGGGGCAGAAGGCCGCCGCCGCGATCGCGACGGTGCTGACGATGTCCACCGCCTTCGGCGCGGCGGTCGCCGGTCTGCTGGTCAACCTGGGCGGACCGGCGATGATCACCTCCGCGCGGTGCCTCCTGATCGGGTTCGCCGTCATCGCCGCCTTCGGGATCTTCACCGCGCGGCGCGCCAACCGCAGCACGCCACGTCCGGCCGCCGTCACAAGCGTCGTCGGTGAGTAATTCCCGCTCCACCCAAGGAGGTTCGATGACTGGCAGCAAGACAGGGACGTTCCCGATGGCGCGTGCGGCGGGATGCCCGTTCGACCCGGCGCCGGAACTGGCCGACGCGCCGGTTTCGCGGGTAAAGTTGTGGGACGGCAGTATGCCGTGGCTGATCACCCGGTACGCCGACGTCCGGGCGGTGTTGGCGGATCCCCGGGTCAGCGTCGACGCGACCCAGCCCGGCTTCCCGCACACCAACGCGGTGAGCAAGGCACGCGACACGCGGATGAAAACGTTGATGCAGATGGATTCGCCGGAACACGCCGCCCAACGGCGGTTGCTGACGTCGGAATTCAGGATCAGGAAGATGGACGCGCTGCGGCCCCGGATCCAGGGCATCGTCGACGGCCTCATCGACGACATGCTCGCCGGGCCGAAACCGGTGGATCTGGTGACGGCGTTCGCGTTGCCGGTCCCGTCGCTGGTGATCTGCGAACTGCTCGGCGTGCCGTACACCGACCGGGACTTCTTCCAAGGAGTGGCCCGCACGCTCGTCATGGACGAGCCCGATCCCGACCAGGCCGTGGCCGCCAGCGAGGAGTTGAACGCCTACCTGGAGGAACTCGTGGTCAAGAAGAGCACCGCGCCAGGCGACGACGTGCTCAGCAAGCTGGCCCGGACCGGCGCGATGACGCCACAAGAGATCGCGGTGATGGGCCAACTCCTCCTGGTGGCCGGGCATGACACCACCGCCGCCATGATCGCTCTGGGCACGGCCGCATTGCTGGCCAACCCGGACCAGCTTCGCGCGGTCCGCGACAGCGACGACCCCACCGACTCCGTGGAGGAACTACTGCGCTATCTGTCCATCACCCACACCGAAGCGCGCCGCGTGGCGCGCGAGGACCTGGAGATCGGCGGCCACCTCATCCGCGCCGGTGAAGGCATCATCGCGGTGAAGAGCACCGCCAACCGGGACCCCGTCGCCTTCCCGGACCCGGACGTGCTCGATGTCCACCGAAAGGCCCGCCACCACGTCGCCTTCGGCTACGGCACCCACCAGTGCCTGGGCCAACCACTGGCCAGGGTGGAGCTGCAGGTCGTCTACCGCACCCTGTACCGCCGCATCCCGACCCTGGCGCTGGCGACACCACTGGAACACCTGGAGTTCAAGGAGAACGCGGTCTTCTACACGGTGCGGGAACTGCCCGTCACCTGGTGACAGTCGACCCTGGGACGCGGTCACAGCGTCCCAGGGTCGACCATGCCGGTCTCGTAGGCCAGGATCACCAGGTGGATCCGGTCGGCCACGCCCAGCTTGGCGAGCAGGTGGCTGACGTGGCTCTTGACGCTGCTGGCCGCGACGGTCAGTGCCGCGCCGATCTCGGCGTTGGTGTAGCCGCGCGCCACCAGTGCCAGCACTTCGATCTCCCGGTTGGTGAGCCCGCGGAGCAGGTCCGCGGGCTCCACGGTGGGGCCGGGGAAGCGGTGGGCGTACCGGTCGAGCAGGCGCCGGGTCACCTGGGGCGCCAGCACCGCGTCACCGGCCGCGATCACCCTGACCGCGTGCACGACCTCCTCGGCGCCGGCGTCCTTGAGCAGGAAGCCGCTGGCACCCGCGCGCAACGCGTCCACGATGTAGTCGTCGAGATCGAACGTGGTCAGCACCAACACTTTCGTGGCGGGTGCGCGCGCGGTCAGCAGCTGGGTGACGGTGATGCCGTCCAGGTTGGGCATCCGGATGTCGACGAGCAACACGTCCGGGCACAGTCGGATCGACAGCTCGACCGCCTCCAGGCCGTCCGTCGCCTCGCCGACCAGTTCCAGGTCCGGTTCCGCGGCCAGGCACATCCGCAACGCCGATCGCATCAGCGGCTGGTCGTCGGCGGTCAGGACGGTGATGGTCATCTACCGTCTCAGCTCAGCGGGCACGGGCAGGTCGGCGGCGACCTGGAAGCCGCCGTCCGGGCCGGGGCCGACCGCGATGACGCCGCCGAGCTGGGCGGCGCGTTGCCGCATCCCGACCAGCCCGTACCCGGCGCCCGGCCACGGCCGGCCGTGGCCATGGCCTTCGTCGTGGATCCGGAGCCGCAGCCAGCCAGGGTGGTAGCCGACCACGACGCCGGCTCGGGTCGGGCCGGCGTGCTTGAGGGTGTTGGTCAGTGCCTCCTGGATGATGCGGTACGCGTGGGCCTCGACGTCGTCGGGCAACGGTCGGCGGTCGCCCAGCACGGTGAGCCGCACCGGCAGGCCGGCCTGCCCCACCCGGGTCACCAGGTCGGGCAGCTGGTCGAGCCGCGGTGGGCCGGCCGGCACCTGGTCGGTGTGCAGGCGCCCGAGCAACTCCCGCATCTCCACGAGCGCGTCCCGGCCGACTGTCTCGATGACACCGAGCGTTTCACTCGCCCCATTAGATGTTGACATACGTTTGGCCGCGCTCGCGCCGGCGACAATCACAGTGAGATGATGCGCGACGACATCGTGTAACTCGCGCGCAATATGTGTGTGCTCCCGCGTGATCGCGACCCGGACCTGAAATTCGTGCTCCCGGCGCATCTTCTCCGCCGCGTGTCGCATCGACGTGGCCTTCGCCGCCGCGCTGCGCACACAAATTGTCGACACCCAGATGGTCACGCCAAGCAATACCTGATGCCCACCCAGTAACAAGACGACGACGTTGTTCATTCTCACCCTCCCCCGAGCCTGACCACGTCTTTTCCGCCAGCAGCTGGCGCGCGCCCGAGTGCCACCATGCAACCCGTTGTTCACCCCGCGAGGCAAGGTCGTTACAGGTTACGGAACAGTGTGACCGAACTGTTGTCACCCGTATGGCCGAAGTATTCGTATCCACTTCCGGTACTGGTCCTCCATCGCGCGGCGGAGAACGAAAACAGTTCCCTGGGCGGACGAGCGGATTGGCCCGGTCCGCATAACATTCGCGCGAGACTGCCTGGAGTGGCGAATTGATCTCCGGTTCGCTTTGGGGCCGGCGAGGGGAGCACTTCGATATGTTCGCCAAACGTGCCGCGCATACCTGGAGTAGTCGATGACCCGGGCGATCGTGGCGTTGAGTTTGAAGTTCCGGGTCCTGCTGATCGGCGCCGTCGCCGCGGTCGTCGGGCTCGCCGTGGCGCAGCTGCCGAACGCGTCGACCGACGTGTTCCCCGAGTTCGGGCCACCGCAGGTGCGGATCCAGGCGGAGGCGCTCGGCCTGTCCGCCGCCGAGGTGGAACAGCTGATCACCGTCCCGATCGAGCAGGACCTGCTCAACGGGGTGGCCTGGCTGGACCAGATCCGGTCGGAGTCCGCACCCGGCCTCTCGTCGATCGACCTGACCTTCAAGGCCGGCACCGACCTGCTGCAGGCCCGCCAGGCGGTGCAGGAGCGGCTCACCCAGGCGCACGCGCTGCCGAACGTCGGCGGCGGCCCGGTCATGCTGCAGTCCACTTCGTCGACCAGCCGGGTGCTGATGATCGGGCTCAAGGCGAAGGACCTGTCCCTGATCGACCTGTCGGTGCTGGCCCGCTGGAAGATCAGGCCGAAGCTGATGGGGGTGCCCGGCGTGGCGAACGTGGCCATCTGGGGGCAGCGCGACCGTCAACTCCAGGTCCAGGTGGACTCCGCCAAGCTGCGTGACCAGGGTGTCACCTTGACTCAGGTGCTGACCACGACCGGCAACGCGTTGTGGGTGTCGTCCCTGTCCTTCGTGGAGGCTTCGACGCCAGGTACCGGCGGTTTCGTGGACATGCCTTCGCAACGGCTGTCCATCCAGCACGTGCTGCCGATCACCACGGCCAACGACCTGTCCGCGGTGACCGTCGAGGACCTGCAGGCCGGGCAGACCAAACGGCTGAGCGACGTGGCGAACGTCGTGGAGGACCACCAGCCGCTGATCGGCGACACCGTGCTGGACTCCGGCCAGGGCATTATGCTGGTGGTCGAGAAGACGCCGGACGCGGACACGGTCGCGGTGACCAAGGCCGTCGAGGACGCCATGTCCGCGCTCAAGCCGGGCCTGGGCGACGTCGAGATCGACACCACCGTGCACCGGCCGGCCACGTTCATCGCGTCCGCGCTGGACAACCTCGGCCGGTGGGCGCTGATCGGCCTGATCGGTGTCGCCGTCCTGCTCGGACTGGCGCTGTTCTCGCTGCGCGCGGCCCTGATCGGGTTCGTGGCGATCTCGTTGTCGTTGCTCACCGCGATGTACGTGCTGTACCTGCGCGGCACCACGTTCAACATGGCGGTTCTCGCCGGGTTGGTGGTCGCGCTCGGCGTGATCATCGACGACGCCGTCGGCGACGTCGTGACCATCCGGCGCAGACTCCGGGAACACCGCGACTCCGGCGATGACCGGCCGGTCTCGACGGTCGCGGCCGACGCACTGGCCGCGATCCGGGGCCCGACCTTCTACGCGACCCTGATCCTCCTGCTCGCCCCGCTGCCGTTGCTGGCCATCGACAGCGTCGCCGGCGCCTTCTGGACACCCATCGTGCTTTCGTACGCGTTCGCTGTCGCGGCGTCGACCGTAGTGGCCCTGGTGGTCACGCCGGCGCTGTCGGTGCTGTTGCTGTCCCGTGGACCGGTCCGGCGCCGGACGAATCCACTGGTGTGGCTGGCGCACAAGGTTTTCGATCGCCTGGCGCCGCTGTTCCTCCGCTGGCGCAGGAACGCGTTCATCGCCGTCGGCGTGCTCGTCCTGGCCGCGCTCGCGGTCATCCCCCAGCCGGGCAGCCAGGCGCTGGTTCCGCCGGTCCGGGACCGCAACCTGCTGGTGCGCTGGGAGTCCGTGCCCGGCACGTCACTGGCCGAGATGAGCCGGATCACCACGGCCGCCACCCAGGACCTGCGCCGGATCGCCGGCGTGCGGGACGTCGGCGCGCACATCGGCCGCGCGGTCGCCGCCGACCAGATCGTCAACGTCAACTCCGGTGAACTGTGGGTCGACCTGGCCGACTCGGCCGACTACGACGGCACCCTGGCCGCGGTCACCCGCACCATGCGCGCCTACCCGGGTCTGCACAGCGACGTGCTCACCTACGAGCAGGACCGGCTCGACCAGGCCAAGGTCGACCCGGCCGCGCTCACCGTCCGGGTCTACGGGATCGATCTCAGCACCCTCAAGGGCAAGGCCGAGGAGGTCCGGCAGGCCATCGCCGGCGTCCGTGGCGTGGTCGAGGCCAAGGTGCACGCCGAGCCGGAGGAGCCGACCCTCGAGGTCAAGGTCGACCTGGGGGCCGCCCAGCGGTACGGGATCAAACCCGGTGACGTCCGACGCGCCGCCGCCACGTTCTTCTCCGGCCTCGCCGTCGGCAGCCTGTACGAGGACCAGAAGATCTTCGACGTCGTGGTGTGGGGCGCGCCGGAGACCCGCGGGAACCCCGCCGCCCTCAACGACCTGCTGATCGACACGCCGGCCGGGGACCACGTACGGCTCGGCGACATCGCAGGCGTGCACGTCACGCCGTACCCGACGGTGATCAAGCACGACGACACGTCCCGCGCGATCGACGTCACCGCGAACGTGAACGGCCGTGACCTCACCCCGATCCTCGACGACGTACGAGATCGCGTCGGCCGGATGACCATGCCGTTGGAGTATCGCGCCGAGGTGCTCAGCGACCAGGCCGCGCGACAGGACACGACGTGGCGCGTCGCCGGGTTCGGGCTGATCGTCCTGGTCGTGATCTTCCTGCTGCTGCAGGCGGCCTTCCGCAGCTGGCGGCTGGCCACAGTGGTGTTGCTGGTGCTGCCGCTCGCCCTGGTGGGCGGTGTGGTGGCCGCCTGGCCGACCGGCGGCCTCACGTCGCTCGGCGCACTCGTCGGCCTGCTCACGGTCTTCGGCATCGCCGCACGCAACATTGTCGTGCTCGTACGGAGCTGTCAGGACGCCGAGAGCACGGAACCACGCAGCCTTGAACTGGTCACGCGGGTGACGCGAGAACGCGTCGGTCCCGTCGTCCTGACGGCCCTGACCGCGGCGGTCGCGCTCGTTCCGCTGGTGCTGTTCGGGGACGTCGCCGGGCTGGAGATCCTGCGGCCGCTCGCCGCGGTCGTCCTCGGCGGCCTGGTGACGTCCACGCTGCTGACGTTGTTCGTGGTTCCCGCGCTGTACCTGCGGTTCGCGCCCCGGGCCACATCGCCCGCGACGGCGGACGACCTTGACTGACGAACTCCCAGGAGGGGACATGCGTCACCGAATCCGTTGGGCCGCGTGCGCGGTCGCCGTCCTGGCACTGAGTGGATGCGCCGCCACCGAGGCCACGTCCGCCCCCGACGCGGCGCCGGCGAAGGTCGAACCCGTCTCCGGGTCCGAGGTCAGCAAGCTGACCCTGACTCCCGACGCGGTCAACCGGATCGGCATCAGGACCGAGCCGGCCGGACCGACCATCCCGTTGTCCGCCGTGCTGTACGACAAGGACGGCAAGACCTGGGCGTTCACCAACCCGGAGCCGGACACGTACATCCGGCAGGCGGTGACGATCGGCAAGGTGTCCGGTCAGGTGGTCACCCTGCAGTCCGGACTGCCACCCGGCACCACGGTGGTCACTGTCGGCGCGGCCGAGCTGCTCGGCACCGAGTACGGGGTCGACGGGGGCTGAACGATGACACGCCGCCGCACGCTGATGGGGTGGATCGTCGGCTCCAGCCTGAAGTTCCGTTACCTCGTGGTCGCCGCCGCGGCGGCGATGATGGCCGTCGGCGTGATCCAGATCCGGGACATGCGCGTGGACGTCTTCCCCGAGTTCGCGCCGCCCCGCGTCGAGGTGCAGACCAACTGCCTCGGACTGTCCACGGCGGACGTGGAGTCGCTGGTCACGGTCCCGCTGGAACAGGCGCTCAACGGCATTCCCGGGCTGGACGACCTGCGGTCGAAGTCGGTGCCGCAGCTGTCGTCCATCGAGATGATCTTCCAGCCGGGCACGGACGTGCTGAAGGCCCGGCAGTTGGTGGCCGAACGGCTGTCCAACGTGACGCCGAGCCTGCCGACCTGGGCCGCTCCCCCGATAATGTTGCCGCCGCTGGCGGCGACCGCGCGGGTCATGCAGATCGGGATGTCCTCGAAGGACCATTCGCTGATCTCCATGTCGATGATGGCGTACTGGACGATCCGCGCGAAGATCCTGCGCGTGCCGGGGGTCGCCAACGTGGCGATCTGGGGCGAACGGCTGCAGATGACCACCGTGCAGGTCGATCCGGGCAAGATGCAGGCGGCCGGGGTGACCCTGGACGGGGTCATGGAGGCGACCGCCGACTCGGTCGACTCGGGCCTGCTGAAGTTCTCCTCCGGCTCGGTGATCGGCACCGGCGGCGCGGTCGAGACCAGCGACCAACGCCTGGGCATCCGGCACGTCCTGCCGATCCTGACCGAGGCCGACCTCGGCCGGGCCACCGCGCAGAACAAGGACGGCCAGCCGGTGCCGCTGAACGCGGTGGCCGACGTGAAACAGGACCATCAGCCGCTGATCGGTGACGCCATCATCAACGACGGCCCCGGCCTGCTCCTGGTCGTGGAGAAACTGCCGTGGGGCGACACGCTGGACATCACCCGCGGGGTGACCGAGGCCGTCAACTCGATGCAGCCCGGCCTGCCCGGGATCGCGTTCGACACGAACGTGTTCCGACAGTCGAACTTCATCGAGACGTCGATCGACAACCTGACCCAGGCGCTGGTGCTGGGCTTCCTGCTGGTCGTGTTGATCCTGATGCTGTTCCTGTTCGAGTGGCGGGTCGCGCTGATCAGCCTGCTCACTATTCCGTTGTCGCTGATGGCGGCGATGCTGGTGCTGCACTGGCGGGGCGCGACCGTGAACACGATGACGCTGGCCGGGCTGGTGCTGGCATTGGGCGCGGTGGTGGACGACGCGATCATCGACGTGGAGAACATCCTGAGACGGCTGCGAGAACACCGGCGCGAAGGCGGCAAGCGGTCGACCGCGGCGGTGATCCTGTCCGCGTCCTTGGAAGTGCGAAGTCCGATCGTGTACGCGACGCTGATCATCGTCGCGGCCGTCATCCCAGTGTTCCTGCTGGAGGGGCTGATCGGCTCGTTCTTCGCCCCGCTCGCGGTGTCATACACGCTGGCGATCGGCGCGTCCATGGTGATCGCGTTGACGGTCACGCCCGCGCTGTGCTTGATCTTGTTGCGCCGCACCAGGGTCGAACGGCGTGAGTCGCCGATCGTCCGATGGCTGCAACGCGGTTACACCAGCCTGCTCGGCCGCATCGTGAACCGGTCACGGCGAATCTACGCGGCCACCGCGGTGATCATCCTGGCCGGCCTGCTGCTGGTGCCGTTCCTCGGCGAGTCGCTGTTCCCGCACTTCAAGGAACGGAACTTCCTGATCCACTGGGTGACCACCCCCGGCACGTCCGCGGCCGAGGAGGCGCGGATCACCACGCAGATCAGCGACGAACTGCGCGCCATCCCCGGCGTGCAGAGCTTCGGTTCGCACATCGGACAGGCGTTCCTCGGCGAGGAGGTGGCCGGTGTCAACTTCGGCGAGAACTGGATCAGCGTCGCCCCCGACGTCGACTACGACAAGACCCTGACCGCGATCGAGGACGTGGTGAAGGCGCATCCCGGCCTGTTCCACGACGTGCAGACGTACCTGAACGAACGGATCGAGGAGGTGCTCACCGGGTCGAAGGAGCCGGTCGTGATCCGGATCTACGGCCAGGACCTGCCGACCATCCGGGCGAAGGCCGCCGAGGTGCTGCACAAGCTGTCCGGCATCCCCGGGATCGTGGACGACCACACCGAGCTGCAGGTGGACCAGCCGCAGGTGCAGGTCGAGGTGGACCTGGCCAAGGCGGCCCAGGTCGGGCTCAAGCCGGGCGACGTCCGCCGGGCCGCGTCCACCCTGGTCGCGGGCGAGGAGGTCGGCGACATCTTCCGCGACGGCAAGGCGTACGACGTCGTCGTGTGGAGCACCCCGGCGACCCGGGACAACGTGCAGGCCATCAGCGAGCTGCCGATCGACACCCCGTCCGGCAAGCCGGTGCGGCTCGGGGACGTGGCGAAGGTCAGCGTGCAGCCGGTGCCGAACCTGATCGAGCGGCAGGCCGACTCGCGCCGGATCGACGTGGCGGCCAACGTGAGCGGCCGCGACCTCGGTTCGGTGACCCGCGACGTGCGGACCGCGTTGGACTCGGTCCAGTTCCCGCTCGGCTACCACGCGGAGATCCTCGGCGAGTACCAGGCGCGGCAGGCCGCGCAGAACCGGCTGTTGGAGATCGCGATCGTCGCCGGCCTGGTGATCCTCCTGCTGCTGCAGGTGTCGTTCGGCAACTGGCGGTTGGCCGTGCTGGTGTTCCTCACCTTGCCGATGGCCCTGGTCGGGGGTGTCATCGCGGCCTACATCTCCGGCGCGGTCATCTCGCTCGGGTCGTTGGTCGGGTTCTTCACCGTGTTCGGGATCGCCGCGCGCAACGGGATCCTGCTGATCAACCACAGCCAACACCTGGAAACCGTCGAAGGCGTGCCGTTCGGCCCTGGCCTCGTGCTGCGCGCCGCGCGGGAACGGCTGTCGCCGATCCTGATGACGTCGCTGGCGACCGCGCTCGCCGTGGTTCCCCTGGTCGTCCTCGGCGACCGGCCCGGCCATGAGATCGAGTACCCGCTCGCGGTGGTGATCCTGGGCGGCCTGGTCACGTCGACCCTGCTCAACCTGTTCGTCGTGCCGTCGCTCTACCTGCGGTTCGGCCGCCGGCGGCGCGCTTTGGGAGGAGACACCGATGAGCCTTCGACATAGTGTCCGAACAGGACTGGTGGGCGTCCTGCTCGCCCCGCTGCTGCTGGTCCCGGCGACCCCGGCGGCCGCCCAGGCCACCGACTGCGGTGGGCCGCTCACGTTGCACCGCAACGACTTCCCCGCGGTGCCCAAGGTCGACCACAAGTTCTTCCCGTTGGTGCCGGGCACCAAGTGGGTGCTCAAGGGCACAGTGGACGGTGCGGCGCACACTGTGGTGACGACCGTGACCGACCTGACCAAGGTGATCGACGGCGTGCCCAGCATGGTCCTGCTCGACGAGGACTTCGGGCCGCACCACGCGATCCAGGAGGCCGAACTGGCGTTCATGGCCCAGGACAAGCAGGGCGCGGTGTGGAATCTCGGTGAGTACCCGGAGGAGTACGAGAACGGCGTGTTCACCGGCGCTCCCAACGTCTGGATCTCGGGTCTCGCCAAGGCACACGCGGGCATCGGCATGCTCGCCAACCCGACCGTCGGCACCCCGGCGTACCTGCAGGGGCTCGCGCCGGCCATCGAGTTCAAGGACTGCGCCCAGGTCTTCCAGACCGGCCAGCACACCTGCGTGACCACGGGGTGTTACGACGACGTCCTCGTCACCGACGAGTTCGGCCCGCTCGATCCGGCCGGCGGACACCACCGCAAGTTCTACGCGCCCGGCGTCGGTGTCGTCCGGGTCGACGCGATCGGCGACACGCACCCGGAGATCCTGCAACTGACCAGGTTCAGGCACCTCTGCCCGGCCGGCGTCACCAGGGCCCGGGACAGGGCGCTGGCACTGGACGCGCACGGCCGCCAGGTGAGCCCGGACGTGTACGGCCGCACCCCGGCCGCGCACCAGACACTCCAGGCACCGCCCTGCTGACGCTCAACTGACTGGGTCGCCAGTGGCTCGTCGTGGTTCCAACAT
The DNA here is from genome assembly GCF_004345645.1 of Actinocrispum wychmicini. GTDB lineage: Bacteria > Actinomycetota > Actinomycetes > Mycobacteriales > Pseudonocardiaceae > Kibdelosporangium > Kibdelosporangium wychmicini. Next base: position 256,535 of record NZ_SLWS01000009.1, read on the forward strand.
CGGCACCAGGAACTGACGGGCCACCGCGGCCAGCTGCTCGTTGTCGTCAAGGTCGATCAACTCGCTGGGGATCGCCAGGAACGAGGTGGACACCCGGACCATCATCTCGGCCACCAGGTCGGCGTCCAGATCGCTCGACACGTTGCCGGCACGTTGTTCGCGGCGGAGTTGGCCCGCGACGAACTGCCGCACGGTGGCGAGGGTCTGGCCGCCGTCGCTGACTATCGAGGGAACGATCAGGTCGGGCTCCGCGGCGATCAGGCCGCCGATCAAGGGGTTGCGCCGGAACGCGCGCAGTGAGCTGACAAAGCCCATCACCACCCGGTCGGCGACGGTGTCGGCCTGTTCGATGTCGATCAGGAACTGGTCGAAGTACCGCCGGAACTCCCGCCGCACCACGTCTTCGACCAACGCGTCCTTCGTGGTGAACCGCCGGTAGACGGTGATCCGGGACACCCCGGCCCTGCGGGCCACATCCTCCATTGTGGACCGTCGGAGACCCATCCGGCAGAACTGTTCGTACGCCGCGTCGAGTACCCGCGTGCGGACCGGGTCCATGTCGTCGACTTGTTCGACAGCGTCGATGTACGCGCGCTCCAGCAACGACTCCGGGCCCGGCCCCATGAGTACCGGCAGTGTCGGTTCCACGGCCACCTCCTCCAGGCGACTGATTCTGCCGCCATCGCCATCGGCTGTCACGACGGGTCTTGTGATGACCACCACGGTGTGCTGTGATGGATGATACACGGTTCCATGTCCTGTATCAGCATATCAAAAATGCTTTCGGCCAAGGAGGATCGTCGGCATGGACAAGCTCAGCAGGCGCAACGTGTTGATGGCGGGTGGCGCGTTGGCCGCGACCGGAGCGCTGAGTTTCGCGGCGCCCGCGCAGGCGTGGACGTGGTCGGCCAAGGGGTCGGTGGCGGGCACGGGGGCGGGCACCGACCCACGGTGGGTCTGGGACGAGCAGGCCGACCCGCTGGTCGCCTCGCTGCTCGACCGGGGTGACGTGCCCAGGGTCAACGAACTGCTGCGGACCTGGACCAAGAACGGCCAGCCGTTGCCGGCTGGGCTGCCGGCGGACCTGCGGGACTTCATGGAGCAGGCCAGGCAGCTGCCGTCCTGGGTCGACCGCGGCAAGCTGGCCACCGCCTACGACTTCAACGAGAAACGCGGTCTCTACCTCGGCGTGTTGTACGGCCTGGCCAGCGGAATGATGAGCACGGCCATCCCCAAGGAGGCGCGCGCGGTCTACTACTCCAAGGGCGGCGCCGACATGAAGGACCGCATCTCCAAGACCGCCAAACTCGGGTACGACATCGGCACGCGCAACGCCTTCGACCCTGACGGCGAAATGATCGTGACCTGCGTGAAGACCCGGCTGGTGCACGCGGCTGTCCGGCACCTGCTGCCGCAGTCACCGGGCTGGGAGGCGGTCGCCGACGAGCAGATCCCGATCAGCCAGGCGGCCATGATGGTCACCTGGCACAGCCTGCCCACGACCGTCATGCAGAAGCTGGTCGCGTGGCGGGTGCCGATCCCGGCCGCCGAGTCCGCGGCCTTCTTGCATTCGTGGCAGGTGGGCGGGCACATGCTGGGCATCAAGGACGAGTACATCCCCGCGACCTGGGACGCGGCCAACTCCCAGGCCAAACAGGTCCTTGACCCGGTGCTGGCGCCGACCCCGGAGGGCATCGCGCTGGCCGACATCCTCCTCGGCCTCGGATCTGTGGTCGACGGCGGTGTGCTCAGCAAGCCCATCCTCGGCTCGTTCACGCGGTTCCTGCTCGGCGACCGGATCGCCGACTGGCTGCGGATCCCCCGCGAGCCGATCTGGGACCCGCTGCTGAAAACGGCGTGGGGGCCGTTCATCGCGTTCCGCGAAGGCCTTCTGCCCTTCCCCGGCGCACCGCAGGCCTATTGGCTTTTCGACGAATTCCTCCGTAAATCGATGCTGCTGTTCCTGTCCGAAGCGCGGCCGATCAGCATCGAGATCCCGCAGGCCAACCGACCGTCCTGACGCCGGCGACCACCACTCGACGAGGAGTACCAGGTATGGCAGAGCTCAGCAGGCGCAAGATGTTGATCTCGGGCGGGGCGTTGGGGGCGCTCAGCGCGCTGGGCATGGCGTCCCCGGCTTGGGCGTGGGCGCCGAGCGGTTCGATCGCGGGGTCCGGCGCCGGGGCCGACCCGCGCTGGGTCTGGGACGAGGAGGCCGACCCGTTGGTGGCCTCGCTGCTCGACCGCGGCGCCGTGCCCGAGGCCAACCGTCTACTGTGGAACTGGAACCGCAACGACCAGCCCTTGCCCGACGGCCTGCCGGACGATCTGCGGGCGTTCATCGAGAAAGCACGTCAACTGCCGTCGTGGGCGGACAAGGGCAAGCTGACCACCGCGGCCGAGTTCAACAAGTCCAGGGGCCTGTACCTCAACCTGCTCAACGGCGTCGGTGGCGGCATGCTCAGCACCGCCATTCCCAAGGAGGCCCGCGCGGTCTACTACTCCAAGGGCGGCGCGAACATGGAAGACCGCGTCGCCAAGACCAGCATCCTCGGCTTCGCCGTCGGGGCCTTGAACGCGTACCAGCCAGACGGCTCCTGTGTGGTCAACGCCGTGAAGACCCGGCTGGTGCATGCGGCGGTACGACACCTGCTGCCACAGTCCCCCAACTGGACCGGCGAAGTTCCGATCAGCCAGAACGACATGCTGGTCACCTGGCACACCTTGCCGACCTTCGCGATGCGCAAGATGCGCGAGTGGCAGGTCCCGATCACTACCGCCCAGTCCGACGCGTACCTGCATGTGTGGCAGGTGACCGCGCACATGCTGGGTATCCGGGACGAGTACATCCCCGCCACCTGGACCGCCGCCAATTCGCAGTCGGACCAGGTGATGCCACCGGCGATGGGGCCGACCCGGGAAGGCGTTGAGCTGACCGAGATTCTGTTGGGCCAGCTCGCCGAACAGACCAGCCCCGGCAGCATCGGCCGGCCGCTGTGCAACGCGCTCGCCCGGTACCTGGTCGGCACGCAGGTGGCCGACTGGGACGGCATCCGCCGCGAGCCGGTGTGGGACCCGCTGATCGCCAACACCTGGCCGATCCTGGTGCGGTTCCGGGAAGGTCTCATTCCGTTGCCGCTGGTCCCCCCGGTCGCCTGGACCATCGACGAGGCCCTGCGCCAGTACATCCTGTTCTATCTCACCAAGGGCAAGCAGACCAAGATCGAGATCCCCACGATCAACCGTCCCAGCTGATGGGCGTCGACCGGCGGCGGTTCCTCGGGTACGTCCTGGCGGCGCCGACCCTCCTCACCGCCGCCGAACTCGAAGTGCCGCCGACCGCCCACGCCCAGCTGCCTTCGCCGGACATCACGCAGATCCTCGATCTCAACGACATGATGACCGTGGCGGCCTTGCCGACTTCGGGTCTGATCACGGTCGGGGTCGACCAGGACGGCACGGTGTCGTTCGCGCTGCCTCGCGCCGAGGTGGGGCAGGGCATCACCACGTCGACGGCCATGCTGATCGCCGAGGAACTGGCCGTGCCGCTGGACCGGGTGCGAGTCACGCTCGCCGACGCCCGGCCGGAGCTGCTGTTCAACCAGCTCACCGGCGGCTCGAACACGACCATCGCGACCTACACCCCGATCCGGGTCGCCGCGGCCGTCGCCCGGCGTCGGCTGCTCGACGCCGCGGCGACCGAACTCGGCGTGGCGGTCACCGACCTGACGCTGAAAGCCGGGGTGATCACCGATCGCTCCGGCCACCGTATCGAGATCGGTGCTCTCGCCACGAAGGCCGCGAGCACACGAACCCGGCAGATGCCCGTCGAGCTCACGGCACGCCCGAACTTCACCGTCATCGGCAAGCCGCACAACCGGATCGACGCGCTGGACGCGGTGACCGGGCGCAAGAAGTTCGCGATGGACCTCGACATCCCGGACGCGAAGCCAACCATGGTGTGCCGTCCACCGACCATCAACGGCAAGGTCGGCTCGGTCGCCAACCTCAACGAAGTCCGTGCCCTGCCGGGAGTTACGGACGTTGTGGTGATCTCCACTGGAGTGGCGGTACGCGCGGACACATTCGGCCAGTGCATCGACGCCGTACGTGCTCTGCGCGTCTCCTGGAAACCCGGTACCGCGGAAGGGAAATCCGACTCGTCGGTGCTCCGGGAGCTGGCCGCCGCGGAACTGCCGCTCGGGCTCAAGCCGCCGTTCACCCAGACCGTGGAAGGCAGGTTCACGTTCCACTTCCGCAGCAACAGCGCGCTGGAACCGAACTGCGCGGTCGCCGACGTCCGGCCTGACCGCGCCTCGGTCTGGGCGGCGCTGAAGTCGCCGATCGTGGCCCAGCAGACCATCGCCGCCAAGCTCGGGCTGCCGCTCGGCGCGGTCACCGTGCACGTCACCGAAGGCGGCGGTTCGTTCGGGCGCAAGCTGTTCTTCGACGCCGCACTGGAAGCCGTGGAGGTGTCCCAGAAGGTCGGCAAACCCGTCAAACTGATGTGGCACCGCGCCGACGACGCCCGCCAGGGACGCGCCCACCCGATGGCCACCTCACGGGTCCGCGCCGCGTACATCAGCGGCACCGTGCTCACGTACGACCAGCGACACACCAGCGTCGCCACCGACCTCAGCCACGGGCTCGGCGAGATCATCACCGCCATGGCCGCCCGGCTGCCAGTGGGCGACATCGGCTTCTCGGAGACGTTCTTCCAACTGTCCCAGACGATGTCCTACAACTTCGGCCTCGCCACCCGGCTGCTGAGCGAAACCGACAAGGGCTTCAACACCGGCAGCATGCGCAACGTCTACTCCCCCGACGTCACCTGCGCCCGTGAGCTCATCGTCGACCAGCTCGCCGCGCGGATGGGCAAGGACCCGTACCAGTTCCGGCACGACTACCTCCGCGACGACCGCTCACGCGCTGTGTTGCAGAAGGTCGCGGAGGTCGGCAACTGGGGCCGTCCAATGCCCGCCGGCACCGCACAGGGTGTCGCCTTCCACGCCGAGTACAAGGCCGTCAGCGCGGCCCTGGTGGAGATCGACTGCCGGCCCGAGACCGTCAACCGGCCCATTCCGAACGGCGTGGCCGGACCACGGGTCACCAAGGCCGTGTTCGCCGTCGACGTCGGCCTGGCCGTCAACCCGCGCGGTCTGGAGGCGCAGATGATGGGCGGCATCATGGACGGCATCGCCCAGGCGTTGACCTCAAGCCTGCACCTGCGCGACGGGTACTTCCTGGAAGCGAGCTGGGACAACTACTTCTACACCCGGCAGTGGAACACCCCACCGGAACTCCAGATCATCGTGATGCCCAACACCTCGGAGAACCCCGGCGGCGCGGGCGAACTGGGCGTCGCCGCTTCGATGGCCGCAGTCGCCTGCGCGTACGGCCGCGCGACCGGAACGATGCCCACCAGCTTCCCGATCAACCACGGCACACTCTCCTTCGACCCCAAGCCGACTGTCCCGCCCGTCCCACCCTCCCCGACCGACGGCCTGAACCGAGGAGCTCCCGGTGCCTGAGCACACTTTCCGCGTCAACGGCGAGCCGGTCACCGTCAACGTCGCCGACAACGTGCGACTGTTGTGGGTGTTGCGGGACATCCTCGGCATCACCGGACCGAAGTACGGCTGCGGCATCAACGTCTGCAAGGCATGCACGAGTTTCGTCAACGGCCAGGCGGTCAACCCCTGCGCGATCCCAGTCGGCGACCTGCGGCCGACCGACGAAGTCACCACCATCGAAGGACTTCCGGCCACGGTCGGCAAAGACCTGCACCCGATGCAACAGGCGTGGCTCGACCACGACGTCGCCCAGTGCGGCTACTGCCAGCCCGGCCAGATCATGGCCGCCGTGGCACTGGTCCGCCGAGTCGCCGCCGAAGGCCGCGAGATCACCAACGCCGACCTCGACGGCCTCCGCAACATCTGCCGCTGCGGCACGTACTTCCGGATCCGCGAAGCCATCACAGCCGGCGCCCGGAACATGGTTTAGAGCCCACCCAACCCGGGAGGACGGGTTTGGTGGCCGAGGACTGAGGCCGGACTGGTGGCCGAGGCCGGGCGTGCGGCCGGCTGAGCCACGTGGGCCGGCTTCGAGAGCCTACCCCACGGACCACGAACACCCCCAGCCACGGAACCGGGCGTATCCCCGTCTCCAGGCGCGTGCCCGCGCCGCAGACCTCTGCTTCGTTCTGTCTCCCGGCCGACCTGTGCTTCGCAAACCATGGGTGTCAAGGGGACTGAAAGCGGAACCCAACGCCGAGCGGCGAAGGTCCCCTTGACGCCCATGGTTCCCCTCGGGCAGGTCGGCCGGGAGGCAGGACGCAGTCTGTTCCCCTGTCTCCTGGTCGATCAGCCCGCCCGGCGAGGGCATTCTTTTGAGCACCGCAGCCGAACTGAACGCCATAGGGCTCAGAGTCCGTAGGTCTTCCCGATGATGTCGCGCTGAATCTCGCTAGTCCCGCCGTATACAGTAGACACAACGGTGGATCGCAGCAGCCGTTCCATACCGTACTCCGTGGCATAGCCGTAGCCGCCCATCATCTGCATGCCGTCCAGCGCCATGGCTTTGGCGAACTCGGTGGCCTTCAACTTGGCCATCGACGCCTCCCGAGGCAACAGCCGGGTCGGGTCGGCCTCGATCTGCCGCGCCACGTCGTGCACCAGCAGCCGAGTGCACTCCAGTTCGGTGGCGTGGTCGGCGAGCCGGTGTCGCAGCGCCTGGAAACTGCCGACCGGACGGCCGAACTGTTGACGCTCCCGCACGTAGGACACTGTGTCGTCGAACGCCCTGCGTGCGGTGCCGAGCATCAAACCGGCCAGGATCATCCGCTCCAGGTTCAGTCCCGCCATCAGCTGACGCCAGCCTTGGTCCACCTCGCCGACCACCGCGTCGTCAGGCAGGAAGCAGTCGGTGAAGTACAGGTCGTTGACCTCACGGCCGCCCATGGTGTCGATGCCGCGCACCACCATCCCGTCCACTCCCGCCGGGACGGAGAACATGGTGAGCCCGTCGTGTTTGCCGCCCGCCGTGGACGTACGCGCGACTAGGAGAATGTGGTCGGCGATGTGCGCGTTGGAGCACCAGGTTTTCTGGCCGTTGACGACCCACCCGCCGGCACTTCGCTCGGCCTTGCACGTCAGCGCGCCGACGTCCGAACCGGCACCGGGCTCCGACATCGACACAGCCAACACCGTGCCGCTCAGGAAGTCACCGAGCACTCGGCGTTTCTGGTCCTCGCTGCCGAACTTCTCGTACGAGGCCGCGGTGATCGCGGACGTGGCGAACCCGCCGATCGGCGCCTGCCAGTACGCCGTGGTCTCCAGGAACAGCAGCAGGTCGACCATGCTCTGGCCGGCGCCGCCGTACGCCTCCGGCACCGCGACCCCCAGCCAACCCAGCTCGGCCAGCTTCCGGTACAACTCCGCGTTGTGCGGGTTGTCGCCGCCGTCGGTCAGCTTCAGCCACTGCTCGCGAGTCCCGACCTCACGCCGGCAGAACTCCTCGATCGCGGCCACGAAGTCACGTCGCTCGTCGGTCAATGTCAAGACACGCCTCCCACGTACAGTTCATCGATCACGTCCGCGTAGCGCTGTTCGATCACCCGGCGCCGAAGCTTCAGCGTCGGGGTCAGCTCAGCACTTTCCGGACCCCACGGGCGGTCGAGCACCCGGAACGCCTTGATCTGTTCCGGTCGCGACAACGCCTCGTTCGCCCGCTGGACGGCGGCGGCCAACTCCTCACGCACACGCGGTTCTGTCGCCAGCTCCTCAGTGGACAGGCCGTACGCCTTCGCCACGTCCTCGTCCAGCACGAGCAACGCGGTCAGGTACGGGCGGCGGTCGCCCACCACGACTGCGTAGCCGATCAGTGGATGCGCCCGCAGCAGCGACTCGATCGCGCTGGGCGCGATGTTCTTGCCGCTGGCGGTGATGACCATCTCCTTCTTGCGGTCGACGATCCGCAGCAGCCCGTCGTCGTCGAACCGGCCGATGTCGCCGGTGGCCAGCCAGCCGTCCGCGGCCACCGCCGGCTCGACCCGCCCGTCCGCCCGCAGGTAGCCCAGGAACACCAGCGGTCCGCGCACCTCCACTTCACCATCCTCGGCGAGCCGGATCTCCATCCCTGGCATGGCTTCGCCGACCGTGCCGGCCCGGTAGCGGTCCGGGAACGTGCTGGTGGCCGCGCCGGTGGTCTCGGAAAGACCCCAGACCTCCATGATCGACAGGCCGACGCTGCCGAAGAACTCCAGCACCTCGGCCGGAACCGGTGCGGCGCCGCTGCCCAGGCGGACCGCTTCGGCGAGCCCAAGCCGTTCTCGCAGGGGGCGCAACACAGCGCGGTCGGCGTGCGCCAGCCTCTCGGCGAGCTCGTCGGGCAATGGGTCGCCGGTGGCCCGGATCCGGTACGCCTCGGCGGCCAACTCCCGCGCCTGACCGACCAGATCGCCATCCATAGTGGACAGTACGTGGTGCAGTCCGGCCGCGAACTTCTCCCACACCCGCGGCACACCGAAGAACCCCTGTGGCCGCACCTTCGTCAACGTGGCGAGGAGTTGGGTGGCGTCGGCGCAGATCGTCACGTGCCCCGCCGTGTAGATCGGCTGGTAGATGCCGAGGACCCGCTCAGCGATGTGCGCGAGCGGCAGGTACGCGACTGTCCTGGGGTGCGCCGGCCCGGGTTGGACCAGTTCCTGCAGCGCGCACTGGTAAAGCACGTTGCGGTGGGACAGCACGACACCCTTCGGATCGCCGGTCGTGCCCGACGTGTAGATCATCGCCACCGGGTCGCCCTGGTCGGCCTCGGTGATCGGCGCGGCGTGCCCGGCCAGCAGATCGGCGTAACGCGTGTGCGGGCCGTCTTCGACAACGACCACTTTCACCTCGGGCATCTCGGCGAGCGCGGGCGCCCAGCGCGCGAGTTCGGCGGGGCCTTCCAGCACCACCACCGTGGCTCCGCTGTGCCCGGCGACCTGCCGGATCTGCTCCGGGCTCAAGGTCGCGTACGTCGTGCACGGGATCGCTCCCAGCTCCACCGCGGCGAGGTCGACAACCCAGTGCTCCGGGCGGCTGGACATGCCGATGAGCATCCGGTCACCCCGCCGCAGGCCCAGTTCGGACAGCCCACCCGCGACGGCGAGCACCTCCTCGCCCAGGTCCCGCCACGTCCGGGTGTGCCCGTCGGCGCCGGTCAGCGCCGGCCGGTCGCCGTGCATGATGGCGTTGCGCCGCAGCAACTTGGGCACCGTCCACGCGCCGACCGCGGCGCGCACCTGCTCAGCCGTGACCATCTCCTGCTCCCAAGCGCTTCCGAACCGTGATTCACTTAATGGACCATAATGCCAGTTCAGAAGCACTTTGGCTAGAGAGCGCAGCAGACGCTACACTCACACCATGCCGCCAGGCCGACGGCCGAAGGACCGCAAGGCGACCATCGCGCTCGCCGCCGCGGAGCTGTTCTGCGCCCGCGGGTTCCACAACGTCGGCATCGAGGACATCGCCAAGGCGGTCGGCATCACCGGACCGGCGATCTACCGGCACTTCCCGACGAAGCAGGCCGTCCTCGCCGCCGCGGTGGAGGAACTCGGCGACAGCTTCGCCGAGACCGCGGCAGCAGTCGACCAAGAGGACCCGGCCGAGCGACTCGACGCCATGACGCGGCGGCTCGTTCGCTACACCCTCGACCGGCGGTCCGTGGCGCGGCTGTACCAATGGGAGGGCCGCCACCTGCCTGCCGAGCAGCGGGCGCGGCTGGCCGAACGGTTCGACACGACAGTACACAGCCTGCGGGACACGCTGCTGGAGACCAGGCCTGAACTGTCCAAACTGGACGCGGCCACCCTGGTGACCGCCGCTCTCAGCGTCATCGCGAGCCCTTCCACCCACCGGGCCAGCCTGGCCCGAGCCGCCGCGGAACACACGATCAACGCATGCGTGCGGGCCGTGCTCACCGCCGACCTGCCAGAGCCGGGCCAACGGCAACCGCGTGAACGTGGGCAGCTTGCGATGCTCCCCCGCAGGGAGCGACTACTGGCCGAGGCCGTGCGGTTGTTCCACGAACGCGGCTATCACGCCGTGAGCATCGCCGACATCGGAGACGCCGCAGGCATCAACGCCTCCAGCGTGTACGCGCACTTCGCCAGCAAAGCCGAACTGCTCGCGGCCGCCTACCACCGCGCGACCAGCCGCCTGGAACTCGCCACCACCGCCGCGCTGACCGACGCCGACACACCGGCGGAGGCCCTGCACCGGTTGGTCGAGACCTATGTGCGGATCACGTTCGAGCAGTCCGACCTGGCCGCGGTGTACGTCTCCGAGAGCGAGAACCTGCCGCCCGCCGACCGCCACCAGCTGCGGGTCGCACAGCGGCGACACGTCGACACCTGGGTGGGGTTGCTGGACGGCGACGGGATCCGGTTCCGGGTGCACGCAGCACTGAACGTCGTCACGGACATGGCCCGTTCCACCGGCCGTTCTGCGACCGAGGCGAGGACTACGGCACTCGTTCACCGCGTTCTTGAACCTCCGACCAGCGAGTGAGTACGGGGTGGGTCGCCCCCGACTCGACGACCCGCCCCTGGCTCAGCACGACGACGTTGTCCGCGATACTCCGCACCACGGCGAGATTGTGGGTCACGAAGATCATCGACAGCCCGTCGTCGAGCAGCGAGCGCAACAGCTCCACCACGGCTGCCTGCACCGACACGTCCAGGGCGGATGTCACCTCGTCGCAGATGAGCAGCTTCGGCTCGCACACGAGGGCGCGGGCGATCGCGACTCGCTGGCGTTGTCCCCCGGAGAGTTCGGCTGGGTAACGAGACGCGAGCCGGGCGGGTATCTCCACGCGGTCGAGCGCCTCCCCCGCACGCTTCCTGGCTTCGCGCGCGTCCACACCGAAGTAGTGTCGCAAAGGGACGATCAGGCTGCTCTCGACGCTACGATGAGGACTGAGTGAGCCGTAGGGGTTCTGGAAGACGTACTGCACCGCGCGACGGATCTCTTTGCCGCGCTCGCCCGCCGGAATCCGTTGGCCCTCGAACGTCAGAACCCCGTCGTGGTCCTCATGCAGACCGACGAGGCATCGCGACATCGTGGTCTTGCCGCTGCCCGACTCGCCCACCACGGCCAGGCACTCCCCTCGGCCGACGCCGAAGGACACGTCGAACAGGATCTGCCTGCCGCCATGGCTGGCGTTCAGACCGGACACCGAGAACAGGTCCTGACCATCGACCACGCGGGTGTCGTTCGAGCGCGGCAGGACTCGGGGCGTCCGCACGACCTCGTCCGTACGCAGGCAGCGTGCCAGCGTCCCCGACGGCCCAGGCACGAGTGCGGGGTGGGTCGTCTCGCAGTCGGCCACGGCGTAACTGCACCGAGGTGCGAAGACACACCCCTCGCGGCGTTCGTCGACGCCTGGGGCGCGTCCGGGAATCGGGACGAGGTGGTGCCGGTCGGTCGCGGATGGAACTGCGGCCAGCAGTGCGCGGGTGTACGGGTGGGCGGCGCGGGTGAGTACGTCCTCGGCGGTGCCGCTTTCGACCACCTCACCGCCGTACATTACGGTGACATGGTCGGCGACGTCGGCCACGACGGCGAGGTCGTGGGAGACGTAGATCGCCGCCATGTCGTTGTCCCGACAGAGTTTTCGGACCAACTCCAGCACGCGGGCCTGGGTGGAGACGTCGAGTCCGGTTGTCGGCTCGTCCAACACGATCAGTCGCGGTCCGGCCGCGATCGCCATCGCGATGGCGACGCGCTGCTGTTGACCACCGGAGAGCTGCCGGGGATGACGTTTGAGGAACGCGTCGTCGCTGGGCAGTCCCACGGTTTCGAGCAACTCCCGCACACGCGACAACGCCTCCCGCTTGGGCAAACGCAGGCCTTCGGTCAGCTGCGTCGCCAGACGCAGGCTCGGGTTCAACGCGGTCGCTGGGTCCTGGGGAACGTACGCGACCTTGCTCCCCCGCGCCCGACGCAACTCCCCTTCTGGCAACGCGAGCAGATCGACGCCGTCGATCACGACTCGTCCGTCCGTGATCGTCGCGCCTTTCCGCGCGTATCCCAGGAGAGCGAGCGCGAGCGTGCTCTTGCCGGAGCCCGACTCGCCGACCACGCCCATGACCTCGCCTCGGCCGAGCTCGAACCCGATGTCCTGGACGATTTCGTTGCCAGTTCCGTCAACGGTCACAGTGACGCCGGCGACCTGCACCTCCTTGGGCACGTCAGATCTTCCCTTCGGTCCGGCCGACTGTTCTGGCGACGGCCTCCGCCACCAGGTTGCCGCCGAGCGCCATCATCAGAATCAGTCCGATCGGTGCCAGCACCGGAAGGGGTGCGACGGAAAGACCGTCCTGGTTCTCGCCCACCATCAACCCCCAGTCCGCCGCGGGCGGCGCGACCCCGAAGCCGAGATAGCTCAGCGAGGCGATCGCCGCGACCGCCCACACGAGCCGCATCCCGGTCTCCACCATGAGCGGCGACGTGACCCCCGGCAGCACCTCGCGGAGCAGAATCTGCCTGGACGGCAACCCGTTCGCCTTCGCCCAGAGCACGTACTCACTGTTGATCACCGGGATGGCCGCGCCCCGCATCACGCGGGAGACGCCGGGCACGAACGCCACACCGACGAGCACCGAGGTCAGCAGCGTGCTCCGGCCGAGCATGGACACGAACAGGAGCACGAAGACGATCTCCGGGAAGCTCAGCAGAACGTCCATGGCCCGCATGAGAACCGCGTCGACGGCGCCGCCCTTGTAGGCGGCGGTGAGGCCGACGAGGCAACCGAGGGCAACGCCGAGACCCGCGGCGAGGATCGCCATCCACGTGAGGTCGACGCCGCCGTGCAGCAGCCGGCTCAGCACGTCCCGGCCGAGAATGTCGGTGCCCAGCAAGAACTTCGCGCTCGGGCTCGCGAACGGGCTGCCGACGATCGCGTCCGGGGCGTGGCCGGCGAGAAAAGGTCCGGCCACGACCACGAGTCCCACCGCCGAGAGGAGGCCGAGACCAAGCCTTGCCTGGCCGGTACGGACCGCGCGGCTGAGCACCTTCATCGCGACCTGCCCATGACCGCGAAGACGTCCGCGAGGAGATTGAACACGTAGTAGGCGGTCGCCAGAATGAGGACGCAGGCCTGCATCACCGGCAGGTCATGGGAGTTCACCGCGCTCACCACCGCTGTCCCAAGTCCCGGGTAGGAGTACACGTACTCGACCACGACGACGCCTGTGATGGTGACCGCCGCGACCAGGCTGGCCGCCGGCAGGCTCGCCGCGACGGCGTTGGGCAGGGCGTGCCGGAACAGGATCCGGCGGCTGCTGAGTCCTTTGAGGACCGCCATCTCGACGTATTCGCTGTCCATCGCGTCGATGAACGAGGCACGCACCAGACGTCCCAGGTACATCACGCCCATCAGGGTGAGCGTGGTGATCGGCAGGACGAGCTCGGCCGGATGCCACCAGGGCATGTCCCCGGGTGGGATGGTCGAGACCCCCGGGAGCACACCGAAGACCGACGTGGCGAACAACGCGATCAGCAGCATGCCCACGACGAACGCCGGCAGCGCGGTGAACAGCGACGACACCGCGACGAACACCTTGTCCAGCACGCTGTCGCGCTTGTAGGCGCTGAGGACGCCGACGAGCACCGCCAGCGGGAGGATCAGGACCATCGAGGTGAAGCCCAGGAAGAACGAGTTGAGCATCCGCTGCCCGACGATGTCGACCACGGACTGGCCGTTCTGCAGGGACTTTCCCATCTGCCCGGTCAGCACGCCGGTGAGCCAGTGCCAGTACTGCTCGACGAGCGGCTGGTCGAGCCCGAGTTGCCGGCGCAGACCGGCTACCTGCCCGGCGGTCGCGTCCTTGCCCAGGATGATCCGGGCCACGTCGCCCGGCAGGCCCTGCGTCACGACGAAGAGCAGCACCGACACCAGGACGAGCACCAGGACGCCGAGCAGGAGCCGACGCACCAGCCACGGAACCGTCATCGCACCTCAGCTTCCGACTGTCACGTTCGTCAGGAAGGACAGCGGCCGGCCGTTCACGTCCGGCACCAGCCCGTGCACGGTGTCGCGGTACGGCATGAGAACGTTGGCGAACGCGGGTGTGATGTTCGCGCCCTGCTCGTACTCGATCTTGTGCAGCTGGCTCATGATCGCGCACTGCCGCTGTTCGCTCGCCAGGAACAGCTGGTCCGCGAGCCCGACGAAGTCGGGGTTGTCCCAGTGCGTGGCGTTGCCGACCCGGCCGGGCAGCAGCGACCCGATCACGGTCGGCAGGTACGGAATCGGGTTGAAGTCGAGGAACACCGGCCACTTGCCCCATTTGGACAGGAACTCCGGCGGCGTGACGACGTTGACGTCCACTTTGACCCCGGCCTTGGCGGCGTTCTCCGCGAACACCTGGGCCAGTTCCTGCATCCCCGGCAGCAGTCCGTCGGTCGCGATCGAGAACGACAGTTTGCTCTGTCCCGCCTCGGCGAGCAGCTTCTTGGCCTGCTCAATGTCCTGCGTGCGCTGCGGAAGGTCATCGGCCGGACACTGTGGCGTGCCGCCCTCGTGGTCGTTCGCCACGCGCGCGTACCCACCGAACGCGTTGGACACGACTTGTTGCCGGTCGATCAGAAGGCGCAGCGCCTGCCGCACACGCACGTCGTCGAACGGCGGCACAGTCGTGTTGAGACCGATCCGCAGGGTGAAGTCGCCTTTGCTGTCCAGGAGTCCGATGCCGTTCTTGCCGGCGACCGACTTGGCGATGGTCGGTGTCGCGCCGGACGCGATGTCGACCTGATTCGACAGCAGCGCGTTCGCCTGTGCCTGCTGGCTCTGGTACTCGATGACGTTGACCGTGCCGACCTTGGGCTTGTCGCCCCAGTACCCGTCGAATCGCTCCAGTGTGGACTCGCGGCCCGGGGTGAAGGACTTGACGGCGAACGGGCCGGTGCCGATCGGCTTGTCCGGTGCCGAGCCCGCCTTGGTCATCGGCAGCAGGACGTTCGCCCAGATGTCCCGGAACGGGCCGAACGGTTTGCTCAGGCCGATCTTGACGGTCAACGGGTCCACCGGCACGACCGCGTCCGGCTTGATCCGCTCGATGAACGCCAGCCCCTGGGTGGCGTGCTGGGGGTCGAGCAGGTACTTGACGCTCGCCACCACGTCGGCCGACGTGAAGTCGCTCCCGTCGGTGAACTTGACGCCGGGGCGGAGCTTGACCGTCCACTCGCTGAAGTCCGCGGTCGACGTCATGTCCGTGGCCAGGGCCCATTCGACCTTGCCGGTGGGATCCAGCCGGGTGAGTCCTTCGTAGAGCAGCGCGCTGCGCATCTCCTGGGTCGGGCTCTGGTTGCTCGCGTAGGGGTTCAAGCTCTCGCCCGCGTCGTTGGCCGCCGCGATCCGGAGCGTGCCACCACCGCCACCGCCGTCGCCCGCCTTTTGCGGCGGGGCGCAGCCGACGAGCGTCGCCGCCACGAGAGCGACACCGAACCTGAACGACAGCCGTCTGGCCGGCCTGCCTGGCACCACGGCAAGCCCGGAGCGGGGGGATCTGCGCGACACTGAGCAACTCCAGTTCTAAGCCTTTAGATCGCCATACCGTACGTTGCCGATCGCCGCATCGGAAGGGGCTCGGGCAACTTTCTAAGCGCTTAGATCGTGCTAGCGTCGGCCGGACAGCCAGGGGGAACGACTATGGAGGAAGAGGGCCGATGACCAGTCCGTACGAGCACCTGTTCGTCAGGAAGATGCAGAACTGCCTGGACGACCTCGTCAACGAAGGAGCCGCCGCCGGCGTCGTCGACCCGGACAACGTGGGCCCGGCGCTCGCGCTCATGCGGTCCAAGGACGTCCCCGCGAGCAAGATCCACCTGACCTACACCTGGATCAACGAGTGCAGCGAGCCGGTGCAGTGGGTCAAGGAGCACGAGCACGACTACGACGAGGTGCTGATCTGGCACGGCAACAACCCGGCCGATGTGGACGATCTCGGCGCCGAGATCTACATGGACATCGAAGGCGTCCGGCACACCATCACCACCAGCGGGTCGGTGTACATCCCGGCCGGCGTCCGGCACTGCCCGCTCGGCTTCAACCGGGTCGACCGGCCGTTCCGGTTCAGCGCCCTGTCCTTGAGCCCCAACTACGCCTCAGACGAGCACACACAGTAGAACGCCCGCCCCGCCGTGCGCTCGCGCGGCGGGGTCAGGCACATCCACATGTCGAGCCGATGCTGAGCGTGCCATCCAGGACGACCGACGCCGCCGGCCCGCCGTCTGCCAAAGCGTTGAAGGCGCAGACCGCGAACTCGTCGAGCGGAAGGCTGACGGTGGTGAGCGGGAAGCTTCCGAGTCGTGCCTCGCGGATACCGTCGAAGCCCACGACCGCGAGGTCCTCGGGTACACGCAACCCCAGGCTCGTCGCGGTACGGATCGTCACGAACGCCTGCTCGTCAGTGGTGGCGTAGATCGCGCGGATCCGCGTGCGGTTCTCCAGGACCTGCCGCACCGCTCGCCCGGCCTCGACCCGATCGAAAGCGGTCCGGATGAGCCTGCCTTCGGTGGGCAGGCCCGCGTTCGCCATGGCCTGGCGCCAACCCCCTTCACGGCCTTCCGCCGGTCCCACCGCGAGCTCGCCGGCCACGCAGAAGATGTCCTCGTAGCCGTGCCAGAGCAGGTGTTCGGTGGCGAGCTTCGCGCCGTGGAAGTCATTGAAGGTCACGCTCGGCGAGCTGCTGCCGGGGACGGCCCACTGCAGGTAGACCCGGGGTGTCTCGTCGTCCTCCGGCGGCTCTTCGCCGGTCGTCACGAAGATCCCGCGCGGACGCAACTCCGAGAACGCCGCGCCGTACTCGCCCGCGAGGGACGTGCGGTAGCCGGTGTTGCCGAGCAACGTGAGCAGGCCCCGGCGACGGCCCTCCGTCTCGATGTGCCGCGACAGCTCGCCGAAGAAGGCGTTCGCGGTGTCGGGCACCAGCAGGCCGATCAGGTTGGACCGGCCGCCGCTCAACGCGCCGGCGAGCGGGTTGCGCCGGTAGCCGAGCATCCGGATGGCCTCTTCGACCTTGACCCGCGTCTTCTCCGACACCGGCCGAGGGCCGCCGTTCAGCACGTAGCTGACGACGGCCGTCGAAGTCCCTGCCAGCCGCCCGACATCGAGGAGGGTTGGCCTGCGCGCGGTCACGCAGGCCACTGTAGAGCACGTAAGGACGTTGGGTCAGCTCGTCGACTGACCCCTGACCTGTGTCGCAGCCGCGACCTTGTGGCCCGGCGGCTTGTGGCCCGACCCCAACACCGTCCGGTCGAACGCCATCTTCACCACCATGTTGGCGAACCCCTTGGACATGAAGGTCAACACCTTCGGGTCGTTGTTGCTGAGGTTGTCGCACCACCGGAACGGGTTGTCCACACAGCCGCCGTCGAAGCTCGGCACGTTGCCCTCGAAGTTGCCGAGGGATCCGCCGAACAGCGCGACATCCTGCTCGTTCTTGCAGCAGTCCTGCCCGGTCAGCACGCCGCTCGCCGGGACCCCGGCCATGTTGAACGCGAACGCGTCCGTGCCCACCGGCGAGAACAGCTCGTTCTTGAGCCCGATCGAGTCGAAGTAGTGGATGCCGTGGTCCCGGCCGACCTTGGACGGCTCGTACACCTGCGGCGGGAACGTCGTCGACACCGTGCGGGAGAACAGGTCGACCCCGGCCGGGTCGAGGACCCCGACCATGTAGTTCGGTGTCGCGGTCACGTCCGCGTCCAGGTCGTAGCCGATCTTGGCCAGCTCGGTCGGGCTGAGGTTGTCGACGTAGAAGTTCGACCCCAGCAGGCCGAGTTCCTCGCCGCCGAACCAGATGAACCGCAGTTTGTTGCGCGGCTTGACCTTGCGCATCATCTGGGCGATGTCGAGGATCGTCACCGAGCCGGACGCGTTGTCGAGCATGCCGGCGCCGTAGATCGCGTCCAGGTGCGCGTCGACGACCACGGTGTGGTTCGGGTCGCCGCCGCGTGAGTCGGCGATGACGTTGAAGTCCTCGGCGTTGGGGTTCACGACCGCCTTGATACCGATGGTCATCACCGGCTTGACCGCCTGGCTGGACTGGGTGACCAGATCGCTGCCCGTCGCGAACGGGACGAATGCGACCGGAATGTTGGGGACGACCCGGTTCCCGGCGGCGTCCTGCAGGCCACCGCCGCCGAACACGCCTGTCCGGCCGGGGTTGCCCTCGTTGAAGATCACGACACCGGAGGCACCGGCCGCCTGCGCGTTCTGGACCTTGACGCCGAAGTTGCACGTACCGCGCTGGATCAACGCGACCCGACCCGGGACGAAACCGGTGAAATCGGTCGCCGCGCAGCCGCTGGACGAGCTGGGCGTCGGCGTCGGCGGGATCACGATGCCGCCGGCGGGTTGCAGGGCCGCGGTCGTGGATCCGGTGCTCTGTCCGGGGTTCCAGTCAGTGGCGACCGTGAAGTCGTGCGGAGTCGGCGACACTTCGCGCAACGTCGGCACTGCCGTGAAAGCGAAGTAGAAGAAATGGTATGTCTGGATTGTGACGTCATAACCGGATTGACGCATCACCTTGGCGACATAGTCCGCGGACGCCTTGTAGCCCGGTTCGCCCGAGTTGCGCGACGGATGGCCGTCCGGCCCCGGATGGGCGTCGGCGATCGCCTGCAACACTTTCATGTGGTGCCAAAGATCCTCGGTTCGGATGCAGGGCAACAACTTGCGCGCCGTGTCGTTGACCCGGTGGGCGCACTCGGCCCCGCCGAACCCGTCAACGGAAACATCGTCAACAGCGGACTGCGCACTGGCCGGCACCGCGGTGACCCCAGCGAACAGACCGACAACCGCCATCAGAACCATGAACAGACGCGACAACTTCACAGGACGTCGAGACATCGGAAGCTCCCATCGCAAGCGACTCGAATTCGCCAACCGACCGAGCGGGAACACCGTGCCACACATCCGTTTACGCGACCAGAGGCACAAGTCGTGATTCGGACTCTCAGCCGTTGATGAGCGCGAAGTGACTGTCTGTCAACGGATGCGACGGTGAGCACCCAGGCGTTCAGTCCGCGAGGTGGTCCTGGAGTCGGGCGTGCCGGAACTGGTGGACCGCGCCGGCTTGGCGCAGGACTCCGCGCTGGTGGGCGTCGATGAGGAACCTGTTCAGCCGCAACGGTGTCCGCCCGCGCAGCGCCAGCCAGGTCCGGGTGACCAGGTACGCGCCCCACGACCGGGACTGGGCCGCGACGAGGCCGATGGCGAGTCCGAAGAGTGCTCCGGCCCCCAGGCCGAGACCGAGCGGGATGTGGTGCGGCATCGCCTGGCCGCCGACAACGAAGCCGGCCAGCCCGTAGCTCACCGCGCCGAGGCGCCGGAACGCGAACCAGCCGAACAGCGCCGACACAAGACCGGCCGGCAGCGCGCGGGCGAAGTAGAACGTCTCCGGGACTGTGCCCAGGCCGCTGGACGGCTGGCTCACCGCGATCGTGAACGCGTAGAACAGCCCGATCGACAACGCCACGGACAGGGCGAACGCGCACGTCGCGACCCGGTCCTGGCGGTGCGCGGCCGCCGGGGTGGACGCTCGGTCGGCCCCGGTGGGCACCTTCAGCCACACGTGCAGCCCGATCCCGAACCCGAAGACCACCGCGAGGATGAGCACCACGACGACCGGGAGCGACCAGGCCAACCCGATCACCACGCTGATGGCCGCGCCGACCGCGAACCGGATGAGGAAACGTGTCGCGGTGCCCTGGAACCGCACCTCCACCCGCAGCGGTTCCGGACGTGTTCCCCAGCCGTGCGCGGCACACCCGGCCGCTGCCGTGGACAAGCCGTAGACCAAGGCCATCATGGGACCCGCCACCACCAGGCCGGTGATCGCGAACAGGACCGCCGCCGGCAGGCCGAACACCAGGCCCCGGGTCGGCCGCGGGATCTCCTGGACCAGGCGCCACCAGGCGAAGTCACGGGTCGGCACCCGCTGTAGGTGACGGGCCAGAAACGCCAGCCACCGGCGGCCCTGCTCCGGTTCGTACCGGGTGGCCGCCGGCGGCAGTCCCGGCGGTGGCGGACGGTGTGCGTAGGCGGCGGGGACGAAACTGTCGAGCAGATGCTCCTCGATCCCGGCCCGGTCGGCGAACCGGGACGGGTCAAGGAGTTCAGCGGGGTCACTGCTGGGACGGGTGTACGCGGTCCGGGCGAGGTCGACCATCAACGGCGTCGACAGCACCCGCGCCAGCGGACCGTCCGGGTGGTGGCGCAGGTGCTCGACGACCGGCTGCCAACGGGTGTCGCCGAGATGGCGGCGTGCGGTGAGGAACGTGATGGCGTCATCCAGTTCGACGGGTTCGATCTCCACCACGGCGGCTCGGGCGAGGATGGCGCCGCTGTGCCGGACCGCGGTCTCGTACTCTTCGGCCCGGCACGTCACCACAAGCGGACGGCCGCCGGCGATCGCCTGGTCGAGGGCGTCGATCGCGGCGGCGTGCGCCCCAGGTGGTGTCTCGTCGAGCCCGTCCAGCACCGGGATCACGCGTTCCTCGGCCACCAGACGGGTCGCGGCGTCCGGCCCGTACGCGCCGGCGTTGCCCAGACCGGGATACTCCGCCACCAACCGGCGCGCCAACCACGAGTGCAGGTGGTCCCGGTGGGGGTTCCAGGACGACAGGGACAGCAGGACCGGGGTCGGCTCGACCGGCGTGCGGTCGGCCAGCAGGCCCAGGGTCAGCAGGATGGCCAGTACCGTCTTGCCCGCGCCCGGCTCGCCCAGCACCACCAGCTGACGCACCGAAAGCGCCCGGAATTTCGCGGCCACGTCGGCGATGTCACCGAACAGCACGTCGGTCCCTGCCGCGGCGGCGGAAACCGGCCGGCCCGTGGTCGACCACCGCACCCGGACCGGCGCCGGCCGGTGCAGCGACCGTGTCTCGGCCTCCGCGGTCCACTGGCGGGTGACCGCCATCGCCAACTCCCGCGTCGCGAGATCCAGCTGACTGTCCGATGTGGAGTGTGCGGCGGGCTTAACCGGTTGCGGCACGGGAACGATGAGCTCGGGGTCGGCGGTCAGGATCCGCTGGCGCAGGTCACGCAGGGCCGGGCTGGGATCGATGCCCAGTTCGTCGGCCAGCCTGAGCCGGGTCTGCTCGTAGTGCGCCAGGGCGTCGGCCTGTCGTCCGCACCGGTACAGGGCGAGCATCAACTGGGCCGCCAGCCGTTCGTCCCACTGGTGCTCGCTGGCCCGGCTGACCAGGCCGGCCACCAGGTCGGTGTGCTGGCCGTGCCGCAACCGCAGGTCGGTGTGGTCGAGCTCGGCCGCGAACCGTTCCTTCTCGGCGACCTCGCGGACACCGTTCAGCCACGGGATGTCCACGCCGGCGAACGCCCCACCCCGCCACAGTGCCAACGCTTCCTCGAACAACGCCAACGCGGTGGCGTCCTCGTCCGTCGCACGAGCCTGCCGCACCAGGTCCCGAAACCGGTGGAGATCGATCAGATCCTCGTCGATCGACAGCAGATAGCCGCCCGGCTGCCGAACGATGTCCACCTCGGCCATGACGGCCAACGCCCGCCGCAATCGGTGCACATAGCCGTACAGCGTCTCCCGCGCGCGGTGTGGCGGCTGCCCCGCCCACACCCGGTCGACCAACTGGTCGACCGGCACCACCCGGTTGGCCTCCACCAACAACACGACCAACACGGACCTCTGCCGCTGATGCCCCAACGCGACCGGTCGGCCGTCGACCCGCCCCTCGATGTCGCCCAGCAGACGGAACCCAGCCGTCATCGTCCCCCCTCAGGACGTTCCCGACGGCATCGTTTCACCCGGACTGACCGGCGTTACCAGGTTTTCCCCAGATTGCCGCCAGGCGGCCCCACCCCCGATGGTCCCACTGGTGGACACCGGTCGCCGCTATCGAGGCTGGGACTCCTCCTGCTCGCGCTCGACCTGCTGGTTCCACTCACGTTTGCTGGACTGCCAGCCGTCCTCGTTCAGGCCACACCGCCAATAACCCGAGATGGACAGCTGCCGCATCGGCAGGCCACGCTCCAAACGAAGGTGACCGCGCAGTTCCTTGACGAACGTGGCCTCACCATGGACGAACGCGTGCACCTCACCGTCCGGGAACGCCAGGCCGCGAACGGCGTCAACCAGCGCCGCCCCCACCTGCCGGCCATCCCGGCTCAGCCAGACGATCTCAGCGCCCGCCGGCGTCTCCAGCTTCTGCACCTCCTGGTCGTCCGCGACCTCGATGAACGCCTTCACAGTCGCACCAGCGGGCATCCCCTCCAGCGCCGCCGCGATCGCCGGCAAAGCACTCTCATCGCCGACGAGCAGATGCCAGTCCGCCTCCGGACTCGGCGCGTAACCGCCACCTGGCCCCATGAACCGAACCGGATCCCCAGGCCGGGCACGAACCGCCCACGGGCCGGCAACACCCTCATCGCCGTGCACCACGAAGTCGAGCCACAACTCGGGCACGTCCGGCACCCAACGGCGAACCGTGTACGTGCGCACGACCGGCCAGGTGTCCTGCGGCATCGTCTCGCGGATCGCGTTGACGTCGAACGGCTCCGGATAGGTCACGCCGGGCTGCGTGAACAGCACCTTGACGTAGTGGTCAGTGCACTCGCCCATAGCCAGCTTGGCGAGCCCCTCGCCGCCGACCACGACCCGCACCATGTGCGGAGTGAGACTCTCAACCCGGGTGACAACGCCGACGGTCGCCGGCCGGGCAGGCCTGTTCGCCATGTAGAACGCCTTCCTACGATGATCTGTGCACCTCCAACTTAGCCTTACCTAACCCGGAGGGTTGGGTCACGTTCGCCTTCGTCCGGGGTGGTGGGGATGCTTCGTACCGTTATGACCTTTGATCTTGGTTGTCCTTCGGGGGGCTGGTTCCTCGGGCGCCACTCTTTTATGGACCTTTCGAAAAGAATGATTGTGCTGGGCGCGAAACGTTGTTTGGTCACCTTGGAGTGTGGCTTCCAGCCTCGGGTTCCGGTTCCGGCGCTGGTTACCCTTCTGTGGTTCCATTCCAGCCAAAGACCCCCCACACTCAATTTACGATTAGCCACCACCACCAATCTTCGATATCATTGAGGCATGGGTGGGGAACTAACTCTCTTTCGTACACCGCTTCCGCCGGTCGACATTCCTGTTGAAGAGATGTCCGCGTCGGAATGCCTGGATGTCCTGACCGCCGCCGAACGGGTTATCGCCGAGGCAGAGGCCGCCAAGGTGCGCGTGCTGGCTCGGTTCGCCGTGTTGCGGCCACCGACCCGACGCCACACTGAATTGGCTGATGGCGCGCGGGAAGAGGTCGCCATTGAGATCGGAGTCAGCCCGCAAGCCGCCGCCACGCAGATTCTGCGGGCACAGCGCCTGGCCACTCGGCTGCCCGCGACCGTGGACGCGTTGGCCGCCGGGGACATCGACTTCAAGCGGGCGCTGGCGATGGATGACCTGACCGAGGTGTTGTCGATGGAGGATGCCGGGCGGGTGGAACGACGGGTGTTGGCCTACGGAGGCCGCACCAACCCCAGCCGGTTCCGGGACTCCATCCGCTACCACGTCATCAAAGTCGACCCGGCTTCCGCCGAACGCCGCCGGGTGACTGCCCGGGAGGACCGCGATGTCACCTACATGGCAGGCGAGGACGGGGTCGGGCACCTCAGCGCTGCCCTGACCGCCGAGCAGGCGTTGGCCGCCCACCAACAGATCGACAAGCTCGCCCGCAAGGCCAAGACCCCCGATCGGACGCTGGGGCAGTGTCGGGCGGATGTGTTGCTGGGATTGATTTTCGGTGAGCAGCGGGACCGGGTGAAGGTCCAGGTCAATGTGACCGTCCCGGCCACCACACTGATGGGCCTCAATGAGCAGCCCGGTGTGCTGTCAGGGTATGGGCCGATCACGGCTGAGCATGCCCGGGAGTTGGCGCGTGATGCCACCTGGCGACGGATCCTCACCGACCCAGCCGGACATCTCCTGGAAGCCAGCCCACGCCGATTCCCCTCACCAGCGATGGCCGAGCATGTCCGGTTGCGCGACCAGCACTGCCGCATGCCCGGCTGCACCACCACCGCCCACCGGTCGGAGATCGATCACACTGTTCGTCATTGCGATCAGGGACTCAGCAGCACGGACAATCTCGCCGCATTGTGTAAGTATCACAATCTGCTCCGCGAGCGCAGCGACTGGGACATTTATCAGCCGAGTGAGGGTGTGTTGGTGTTTACCAGTCCTGAAGGTCGCCGGTACCAGACCACACCTCCAGCGCTCGTTGCGTGAAGATCAGTTGTCTTTGGCTGGAATGGAACCACAGAAGGGTAACCAGCGCCGGAACCGGAACCCGAGGCTGGAAACCGCACTCCAAGGTGACCAAACAACGTTTCGCGCCCAGCACAATCATTCTTTTCGAAAGGTCCAAAAAAGAGCGACGCCCGACGAACCCAGCCCCCGAAAGACAACCAGGATCAAAGACCTGAAGGCACGGAGGGCTCACAACCACTGTTCCGCCGCAGCGCAAGTGAGACGAGCAACCCGACCAGCATGCCCGCCGCCGTCAACAGCACCACGAAGAACTCACCATCGGCGGACGCGTGCTCGGACGAGCCAGAGCCGGCGGCAGTGGCAACGGCAGTGAACACCGCCAGACCGATGGCGTTCCCGATGTTGAGGGTGGTGGAGGCGACGCCGTTGGCGATGCCCTGTTCCCGTGGCGCGGTGCCGGTGGCGGCGGCGATCCACATCGCGGTCCAGACGATGCCCTGCCCCACGCCGGAGATCACCAGTCCGGGCACCAGTTGTGGGTATCCGGTGGCGTCGAACCCGAAGGCGAGCCAGACCGTGCCGACGACACCGATGGTGAAACCGATCACCAGCGCGCCACGCGTACCGATGCGCGTGGTCAAGCGCGCGCCGAGTTGAGTGCCCGCGGCGATGGCGACCGAAGGCACGAGGAACGCGAGTCCAGTCTGCAAGGCACTGTAGGTGTGCACGCGTTGCAAAAGGACAGTCAGGAAGTACGGCAACACACCGAATGTCGCCATGTAGATGAAGATGACAGTGATCCCGATGGTCAGGTTGCGGTTGCGGAACAGGCGGAACGGCATCAGTGGATCGGCGCTGCGCGCCTCGATGATCGTGAAGACCGCCAGCAGCACGGCGGCCAGTACGAAGGCGCCGACCACCACGGGGTCGCCCCATCCTTGCTCCGGGCCTTGCACCAGACCGAAAACCAGCAGGGTGACGCCCGCGGTCGCGCTGAGCGCGCCGCCGAGGTCGAACCGGCGGCGCTCGCCCCGGGCCGCGTCCCGTGGAATGACGAACAGTGCTGCCAGCGCGACCAGGCCGGCGAGGGGCACGTTGACGAAGAAGACCGCGCGCCAGCCCAGGTTCTCGGTGAGCACGCCGCCCAGCAGGGCGCCGATGGTGAGACCGCTGGCGCCGGCACCGCCCCAGACCGCCAGTGCCCGGTTCCGTTGTGGACCTTCGTCGAACAGCGTGTTGATCAACGCCAAAGTGGACGGCAGCAGCAAGGCCCCGCCGATGCCCTGCACGGCGCGGGCCACGATGACCACAGTGGAGTTGCCGGCCAGTCCGCCCGCCAGGGACGACGCGGCATAGAGAGCGAGGGCGAGTACGAAGATCCGGCGGCGGCCGAGCAGGTCCGCCGCGCGCCCGCCGAGCAGCAGGAAGCCGCCCGCGAAGACCACGTAGGCGCTGATCACCCACTGCTGTGTCTGGCCGGGAAAGCCGAGCTTGGTCCCGATGTCCGGGAGCGCGACGTACACGATGTTGAGGTCGAGCCCGTAGATCAGCTGGGCCAGTGCCAGCAGGGCCAGGATCCAGCCCAGCCGTGGCCGCACACCGCTCGGGGCCGGCGCGTATGACGTGGACATGAGGGATGAGCCCTCCTTGAATGTCGCTCTTGGACGGTACGTTAGTACGTATGATTGCGTACTAACGTACCGTCTGACAAGTACGACTGTTTGACTGTCCGACTACAGTGGGACATATGAACCTTCTCCACCCCGACCGGGATCAGATCCGGATCGAGAACGTTCTGCTGGCACTGGGAAATCCCCTGCGGCTCAGCGTCGTCCAGGTGCTCGACGCCGGCGGTGAACACAACTGCGGCAGCGTACTGAGCATGCTCGGCGTCACGTCGAAGTCGACCATGACGCACCACTGGCGCGTCCTGCGGGAGAGCGGCGTGATCTGGCAACAGCCCTCAGGCCGGGAGAACCTGGTCTCGCTCCGCCGCCTGGACCTGGACAAGCGCTACCCGGGACTGCTCGACTCCATCCTGGCCGGCGCCTGTACCGACGTGGCCGCCCAGCCCGTCGGACGCAGGCGCTGACTCCTCGGGTCAACCGGCGCGGAGCACGTCAAGCGGGAGTCCCTGGGCGAGCCCCCACATCTCGGCGAGCCGGCCATCGGAGACCCGGAAGATCTCGATCATCACCGGCGGCACGTCGCCGTCCGGAATCCCCTCGACGGACGAGCGCACCGCGACCTTGTCGCGGTCGACCAGAATGTCCTGGGCGACCACGCGGTAGTCGGGGAAGTGCGCGACCAGGGTCCGCCAGGCCTGTTTGCCCGCCTCGAACCCGGCGGTGCCGAGCGCGTGACTGAAGAAATCGGCGGTGAACAGGTCGTCGGCCTGGTCGAACTGGCGGGTGTTGAAGCACTCCTGCATCCGGCGCACCAGGGCTCCGGGGTCGCGCGCGGTCATCGGCGGGCCTCCTCGTGATCGTCATAACCGGGTCGTCGCCCCGGTTATGACCGGACTATACGGTGCGAAGCCCCGGTTACACTAGGGTCGCCATGTCCAGCAGAACGCCCGAGCGCGACACACCGACAGCTCACGGAAGTGACCGCGAGCTGCGAGCCGACGCACGCCGCAACCGCGAGCGGGTCCTAGAGACCGCACAGCAACTGTTCGCCAAGGGCGGTCTCGGCGTCTCGCTCGACGAGATCGCGCGCCGCGCGGGTGTCGGCCCCGGCACTGTGCACCGGCACTTCCCCACCAAGGAAGCGCTGTATCTGGCCGTCGCGATCGATCAGCTGGAACAGTTGGTGGCGGAGGCGAAAGTGCTCGCCGCCACCGGCGATCCCACGGCGCTGTTCACCCAGTTGTCCCGGATGATGGCGATGGGTGCCGAGAACGTCGCCGTGAAGAGCGCGCTGGTGGCCGCCGAGTTCGACCTGCGCACCGCCGCCCCGGACGTCGCGGCGAACCTCACCGGCCAGGTCGCGGACCTGCTCGAACGCGCACACACGGCCGGCGTCGTGCGCCACGACGTCACCGTCGACGACGTGATGGCGCTCGTCGCGGGCGCCTTCGCCGCCATCCGCCACGCCAACGCGGAGACCAACCGGGAACGCTCAGCGCACCTCGCCCAGATCATCCTCGACGGACTGCGCCCTCGGTAAATCAGCGGCGCAGAGCGGTTTCCCGCTCCATGTGCGACAGCTTCTCGGGATTGCGCACGGCGTAGAGCCCAGTGATGAGGCCGTCTTCGACGCGCATCGCCAGGACGGTGTCGATCTCGCCGTCGAGCCGGAGGATCAGCGCCGGGTAGCCGTTGACCTGCGCCAGTCGCAGCGACGCCGCGTCGATGTTGTCCAGCCCGAGAGCCAGCAGGCGCGCCACCTTGTCGGCCCCCACGACGGGCCGCAGCACGGCCTGTTTGACTCCCCCGCCGTCGCCCAGGAACACGACATCCGGCGCGAGCAGGTCGAGCAGGCTCTGCAGGTCGCCCGTGTCGGCCGCCCGTTGGAACGCCTCAAGCGCGTTGCGGGTCTCGTCCCTGGACACGGCCCCGCGCGGTCGGCGGGCCGCGACGTGGGTCCGTGCCCGGTGGGCGATCTGACGGACCGCGGCCGGGCTTTTGTCGACAGCCTCGGCGATCTCGTCGTACCCGACGTCGAACACCTCGCGCAGCACGAACACCGCCCGCTCGACCGGCGCGAGTGTCTCCAGCACCAGCAACATCGCCATCGAGACGCTGTCGGCCAACTCGACGTCCTCGGCCACGTCAGGCGCGGTCAGCAGCGGCTCGGGCAGCCACGGACCGACGTAGGACTCCTTGCGGCGGCCGAGCGTGCGCAGCCGGCTCAGTGCCTGGCGGGTGGCGAT
Organism: Actinocrispum wychmicini; assembly: GCF_004345645.1. Taxonomy (GTDB): domain Bacteria; phylum Actinomycetota; class Actinomycetes; order Mycobacteriales; family Pseudonocardiaceae; genus Kibdelosporangium; species Kibdelosporangium wychmicini. The sequence goes on from NZ_SLWS01000009.1 coordinate 284,683, forward strand.
CCGGACGAGGTACGCGCGCTGCTCCCGCACGGTGTCGAGATCGACGCCCACCCACCGCAGCCAGGTCTCCTGCAGGACGTCCTCAGCGTCGGCGGCCGAGCCGAGCATCTCGTACGCGACCGTGAACAGCAGGTTGCGGTGGGTGAGGAACACCTCGGTGGCGGCGTCCGGGCGGTCGTTCTCGGGGGCCATGGACGGCTCCTCCTCGCTCTCGGCTGTGTCGCCCACCAGACGCCGCATCCCGCCGTTTTGTGACACTTAGCGCAACGGCCCGAAGAAGCCGATGATCCGGCGGATCCGCCCGGCCGACAACTCGACGACATCCAGCCCCTCCGGCAACGCGGAGCCATCGGCCAACACCACGTGCCACGCGAATCGGCCCAGGTCGTGATGGGCGTCAACTGGGCTCGTCCGGACGACCTGTGCGCCGGGACGACGTGCCACCACAGTGGCGATATGCGCGAGCAACTCGTCCACACCGACGCAGTGCACGGTCGGGTCGGTGTACGTGGCGCCGTCCGTCCACACACCGCTCAGCAACTCGCGCCGACGCGTCGGGTCGGGATCGCTCCACGCCGCGCAGTACGTGTCGATCAGGTCGTCGAGACCGCTCATCCGCCATCACCCGTCGGTGCGACGCCGGACGCGAGCAGGGCGACCGCGGGCAGGGCCACCTGGCCCTCCGGGGTGGCGTACTCCTTGACGATCCGCAGGTACTCCCGCTTGATCCGGGCCTGGGTCAGCTCGTCCTGGCGGGTGATCACGGCCGCGTTCACGCACGTCCCGGCGAGGATGTCGGTCCACCAGGCGTGCGGGTCCACCCGGTGGATCCAGCTCAGCACGTCCACCCGCACGTCCCGGTAGCCGGCGGACGTGAGCAGCTCGCCGAACGGGGCCTGCTGGGCGTGCTGGCTCATCGGGCTGCCGGCGGGGACGTCGTCCGGATGGTGGACGCCGGCTGCCTCGACCGCCTCGGTGAACACGCCGTTGGCCCGCATCGCCGGGTAGGTCCAGCAGGTGAGCGCGAGGTGCGCGCCGGGTTTCAGGACTCGGCGCAGCGTCGTCAACGTGGCCGCGGGGTCACCGGTGTGGTTGATCACGAAGTTGCCCACGACCGCGTCGAACGTGTTGTCGGCGAAGGGAAGGGTCGGCAGGACCGCCACATGCACCGGCACCGACGGGTTCTCCGCCCCGGCGAGCGCGGCCATCTCGGGATCGGCGTCGACGGCGACGACGTCGGCGGCCCGGTCCACGGCCGCCGACGTGACGATGCCGGGGCCACAGCCGACGTCCAGGACGTGGGTGTCGGCCGTGACCTTGGCGGCGTCCAGCAGGAACGGGATGGTGTGCGCGGTGATCCGGGCGAAGCCGCGCTGGTAGGCGGCGGCGCGGCCGACCCAGCCGGCTCGTTCGAAGCTGTCGAAGTCGTCGTTGTTCACCCGGCGATCCTACGGATCAGGCGCTACCCGAGTTCGGCGGCGAACCCGAGGTACATCACCTTCTCCTCCCCTGGGTTGAAGGAGATCGACTTGATGCCGTCGTGGCTGTTGTGCTGCACGGACAGCTCGTTGTGGCGCGCGTCGAAGCGGAAGAGGTCCGTTCCGTAGCGCGCGAACGACGTGCCGAAGATGAAGTACAGCACGTTCTCGTCGGTCGGGCTCGGCGCCAGCAGGGCGCCGTTGACCAGGGTGACCTGGCCGGGTTTGTGGTCGACCGCGACCCGGAACGTCCGGCCGCCGTCGGTGGAGCGGTAGATGTGCCGGCCTTCGGAGGGAGCGTGCGCGTCGTTCTCGGCGATGTTGATTCCCTGCGCCCACACCACTTGTGGGTTGACCGGCGACACCGCCACGGAGAACGCGTTCACCACGTCGCCTGGCTTGCCGAGCCCGGTCGAATGGTTCCAGGACCTGCCAGTGTCGTAGGAGTCACGGATCGTGCCGTCACTGAGCACGGCCCGGACGTGCCACGGCAGGTAGCGGTTCACCGCGAGCGCGGCGACCCCGATGCTGCTGGTGTCGTCCTTGGCGATCGCGGGCAGCGGCGTCACCTGCCGTCCGTCGACCCGGTACAGCGCGAGCCCGTTCTGGTCCCACAGGTAGGCCTGATCGTCGTGCCCGCCCGTGAGGCGCGGCGCGTCGAGCCCCTTGACCTGGCCGAAGGCGGTCCACGAACAACCGGCGTCGGCAGAGACCTGCAGCGAGCCGCAGCTGTCGACGCCGCGCATGGTGTTCGCCCTGGGCAGCGGCACCACGGTGAAGATGTACTGGACGGGCCGCTGACGGACCGCGGTCGGGGTGATCGTGCGCCCCTCGTCGCGGGTGTAGCTGATCGACCCGTCACCGTCGACCACGGCGCACCGCGGCGCCCGCCAGTGGCCCACGGCCTCGGTGTCCGCGAGGGCGGTGGGCGATGCCAGACCCCTCGGCGTGCCCCGGAGGCGGAGAGCGTCTACCGGATCCTGCTGCACAATCCGCGCAGCACAGTGGCCGAACTCGCCGACCTGGCCGGCCGGAGCATCCGGTGGACGCGCACGTCGGCGAACGCGCTGGAGTCCCACGGTCTGGTCAGCAGGTTGCCTGGACGACCGGCTGCTGTCCCTGCTCGCAGCCGGCCTGAAAGACGAGGCGATCGCGCGACAACTCGGCGTCAGCCTCCGCACTGTGCATCGCCGCACGAGTGAGCTGTCGGAGTCGCTGGGCGCACGCACCCGTTTCCAGGCAGGCATGCGAGCGGAGAGACAGGGACTGCTGCGTAATCAGAACACGATCGACGGCCACCACCAGCGGGCCTTGTAGATGCCGCCGCCGTCCAATGTGTACTCACCGGCGGGCCGGTAGGTCTGCACCTTGGTCGAGCACCAGGTGCACGGATGGCCGGGCTCCGGCGCCGCGCTGAGGACCTGGCCGGTGAGCGGCTCCTCACCGATGCTCTTCACCCCGCCCCGGTTGATCTCGCTCGGATAGTCCTGTAGGAACTTCTTCTGTGCCTTCGAGAACTGGTACACCTGGGAGTTGGTGGTGACCCACAGCCGGTCCGGGTTCCACACCACCTGGGTCAGATCGTGGCCGCCCTGGGAGGGCAACGCGATCCGGTCGGCCACCGTCAGTTCCGGAACCGCCCTGCTGCCGCCGATCCGCAACGCGAGCAGTTCGTCATCGCCCAACGCCCACAGCACCCGGCGGAACGGGTCCCACTGCAAGCCGTGCCCGCCCTTGAGTTTCACCTCGGCGTACTTGGTCGACCGGACACCCTGCGAGGCCGCGTACAGCCGCACGAAGCCCGCGGTGCTGGCGGTCACCGCCACGTTGCCGTCCGGCAGCAGCTCGATGCTGTGCAGGTTCGTCGGGCCGGTGTAGGCCGCCCAGTACGGCTCACCGGACGGATACCGCACCACCGCGGCGAAACCGGCCGACGTGGTGGTCAACAGGTATGTGCGGCCCCACAGCCAACGCTCTTTGGCGTCGCTGACGTTCGTCCACGACTTGGCCGGGTTCAGGTCGGCGTAGCGGGGATCCTTGTCCGGACTGAACGACCACCGCACCGAACGGGCGTCCCACTTGCTCACCCCCGAGTCCAGCACCAGCACCCGACGGGACGCCTGGTCGGTCACGACCACCGGGGCACCGGCCCAATGCGAGTCGACGGCCTGAGCGGCCGGACTCAGCCCACCGAGGGCGGCGAGCACAGCGACCGACACGGCCGCGAGTTTGCGCATGATCATGATCGGCAGGCTGCCACCCGCCGCCGAACACAACGTTACGACCGGCTTACGAACAAGATCTTCAGTTCAGACTGGACAGTTTCAACTGAAGAGTTTACCGTCGAGGGGTGGAGATCTCGAAGTCGGCCGCGCGGGCGGCCCAGGATGTGCGGGTCATGGTGGGACGTCTGCGCCGCCGCCTGAGAGAGGTCTACGACGCGAGCGAGCTCACGCCGTCCCAGACGTCGGTGATGAGCCGTCTCGACCGGTACGGGCCCGCGTCGGCCAGCGACCTCGCGGCCGCCGAGAGGGTCCGACCGCAGTCCGTGGCCGCCACGCTCGCGGCGCTTGAGGAGCGCAAGCTCATTGTCCGACGTCCCGACCCGGACGACGGCCGGCGCCAGCTGATCTCACTCAGCCGGGCCGGTCGCGAATTCCTCGACGACCGGCGGCGCGTCGGTGAGGAGTGGCTGGCTCGTGCCTTCCAGGACGGTTTCACCGAGGCCGAACGGCGGACCGTCATCGAGGCCATGGCTTTGCTGGACCGGTTGGAGCAGGCGTGACCGCCGACGTGCTTTTCCCAGCGGAGGCGGCATCATGACAGTCCTGGCGTTCGACCGGCGGCTGATCGCGCCGATGATCCTCGGCGCGGTCCTCAACCCGGTGAACTCGTCGATGATCGCGGTGGCGCTGATCCCGATCGGGGTGGCGTTCGGGGCGCCACCGGCCGAGACGGCGTGGCTGGTGTCCTCGCTCTACGTGGCGACGGCGATCGGCCAGCCCGTGGTCGGCCGCCTGGTCGACATGTACGGGCCGCGCCGGCTCTACCTGGCTGGCTCCGCGCTGCTGGGTGTCGCCGGGATCCTCGGTGCTCTGGCGCCGTCGCTCGGTGTCCTGATCGGCGCACGGGCGCTGCTTGGGCTGGGCACGTGCGCCGGCTACCCGGCCGCGATGTTCCTGATCCGCCAGGAATCCCACCGCACCGGCCGGGACAGCCCCAGCGGGGTGCTGACCGCGCTCGCGGTCTCCACCCAGACGGTCGCCGTGGTCGGACCCACACTCGGCGGGTTGCTGATCGGTTTGGGTGGCTGGCGCACGATCTTCGTCGTCAACGTCCCGCTCGCGGTGGCGTGCCTTGTCCTCGGCGCGCTCCGACTGCCGACACAGCCCACCCGCAAGGGAAGCCTGGCCGTTCGGGATTTGATCGACCTGGGGGTGCTGGTCGGAAACCGGCCGCTAGTGGCCACGTACGCCCGCAACCTGCTCACGTTCGTGGTGTCCTACACCTTCCTCTACGGATACACCCAATGGCTGGAGGAAGGCCATGGGCTGACCGCGGCGCAGGCCGGGGCGGCACTGTTGCCGATGTTCCTCACCGCGATCGTCGTCTCCGGCATCACCGGGCGCCACAAGGGAGTCCGCGGCAAGCTCATCGTCGGCGGCGTCGGCCAGATCCTCGGCTGCGCCCTGCTGTTGACGGTCCACGCGGACAGCGGGATCTGGCTGCTGGTGCTGATCGGGGTGATCGTCGGCGTGCCGCAGGGCCTGAACAGCCTCGCCAACCAGAACGCCCTGTACTACCAGGCGGATCCGGCCCGGATGGGGGCGTCCGCCGGGCTGCTGCGCACGTCCACGTACCTCGGCGCGATGGTCGCGGCCGCCGCCAACGGCGCGTTCCTCAGCCGCAGCGCCAGCACAAGCGGCCTGCATGACCTGGCGCTGTTCGTTCTGGTCGTCGCCGCATTGTTCCTGGTGGTGACCGTCTTCGACCGGTCGCTGCGCTGGTCGCGGCTGAGCCACTCCCCCGCATGACATGAAAAACTCACGGAACCGACCCCTGGTTGTCGAAAAATTCACCGGTTCGGCCCATTGATCAGGCGGGTCGCCGACCGCACGCTGAAAGCCCCAACTCTGGTGAAGGGGCACACCATGGGCCGGTCCTTCTCCCGCCGCATCGCGATCCCGTTGGTCCTGACCCTGGCGCTCGGCCTGGTCGGGATCCAGACCGCACAGGCCGCCAGCGGCGCGTACACCGCCCTCGGCGACTCGTACTCGTCCGGCGTCGGCTCCCGGACCTACTACGCCGACAGCGGTTCCTGCCAGCGTTCGCCGTACGCGTACCCGGTGCTCGCGGCCCAACGCACCGGTACCCAACTGACCTTCGTGGCGTGCTCCGGGGCTCGGGTGGCCGACGTGCAGAACGGTCAACTCGGCAGCCTGAGCGCCGCCACCAGGTACGTGACCGTCTCGGCCGGCGGCAACGACGCGGGGTTCGGGTCCGTGATCTCGGCGTGTGCCCGCCCGTGGCCCTACACGTGTTGGACCGAGATCAACAACGCGAACTCGTTCATCACCAACACTCTCCCGGGCCGGCTTGACGGCCTGTACAACGACATTCGCGGCCGCGCGCCGACCGCGACCGTGATCGTGGTCGGCTACCCGAGGATCTTCGACGGCCAGGAGTGCAACCTGCTCGCCCGGATCAGCTCCGGCGAGCAGACCGAGCTGAACAAGACCGCGGACCTGCTGGCCACCACCATCGCGGCCAGGGCGGCCGCGCACGGCTTCGGCTTCGTCGACCCGAGGCAGGCGTTCACCGGCCACGCGGTGTGCGACAACCCGGAGTGGATCAACGGCCTGTCCAACCCGACCTCGGAGTCCTACCACCCCAACCAGACCGGCCAGTCCGCCGGCTACACCCCGCTCGTGGTGGGCCGGATGACCACTTAGGTCGCCCGCTGACACGTTAGCCTTCGGTGGTGGCATGGATCACCTTGCGGCAGTTCGCCTGGACCGAACGGCCCGGCCGCGTCGATCCGTACCCCGAGGTCGACGACATCCACCGGGTGGCCGTGGACCGTCTGCTGCCGGTCGACCTCAGCTACGCGGTCAGCGTGAACGCGCTGGCCGTGCCGGCGAGCGGCCCAGTCAGGTACGAGACGCGCCAGCACGAGCTACGGCTGGTGCTGTGCTACCTGAACAGTGACCCGGACGGCCCGATCCGCCTGCGCGACGAACCGTTCCGGGCCAGTGCGTCGCACATCCGCCGGTTCGTCAGTGAGTCCATCGGGCTCGGCATGCTGACCGCCGCCGTCCAGGCCGCGTACCAGTCGCAGACGACCGCCATCGCCCACGTCGACGCGCTGCCGACCGCTCTGGCCGGCCAGTACAACCCCGCCAAGACCCGGCCTGACCTGCTGTTCGACCTGCCCGGACAGATCCTGGCCGGCGAGGCTCGGGGACGCTTCGAAACGCCGCCGACCCGGGCGTCCACGCAACAGCGGGACCGGCTCAACAGCCTGATTCCGTGGTCCCGGCACCATGGCACGCACCCGCTGGCCATGACATGGGCGTACACCACCGGCCTCGGTGCGACGGTCGACCTGTTCACCAGGTCCGGCCGGCTGCCCGGGATGACCGGGCCGGTCGGCCAGGCGGTGTCGGCCCCGGTCGCGATCCAGCCCGAACTGTTCGACGAGGACCAGCTCACCGCGCCGGCCCGGCCCGGCGCCGACCACCGGCCGCGCCGGGATGTCCGAGCCCGGGACTTCGACCGCAGCTCCCCACGTGAGCTCGCGACCGCGATCAGCCGCCGGGTCGGTGACATCGCGGACCAGCTGTACCAGTCCGCGCCGCGGCCCGACCCGCCGATTCGCGTCGGGGAGCAGGACGTTCGCGGCAGCTGGGCCGCGCTCGACCTGCTCGGCCCGTCCACCGGGTCGTTCGTCCTGGGCGTGCTCAACCGACCGCTGTCCCGGGAACGCGGTCTGGAGGTCACCGCCCGGCTGCGTCAACGGGATCCGGAAAGCAACGGACTGTCCATTCTGGTGTCCGGCCGGATGGTGGTGGCCATCAGCACCGACACCGCCGGCCAGCCATGGCGCCTGATCGCCGACTGACCAGACAGCAGTAGCCGGCCGGGATCCCCGGCCGGCTTTCGCGCGCTCCTGGCGTCAGATCACTCGGACCTGGACTGCCTGCGGACCCTTGGGGCCCTGGTTGATCTCGTACTCCACCCGCTGGTTCTCCTCGAGGCTGCGGTAGCCGCCGCCGTCGATCTCGGAGTGGTGCACGAAGACGTCCGGGCCGTCGCCGTTGGAGATGAAGCCGAAGCCCTTCTCCGAGTTGAACCACTTCACGGTTCCCTGTGCCACGTTAGCTCCTCTGACAGGCTCGATAGGCGCCGCACGATACGACTGCCTGGTCACACCATCGATTCCGCGAGCGTGGTGACACGAACACAAAACTGACGACCGTCCTGTACCGTGTGTAGTCTACCGCACTCGCCAAGTGAGCGCAAAACGATCAGTCCATTGTGTCCGTTCACATCGGAACGTGGCCGGTTCAGGCCGCGGCCAACTGCGCCGGCGATCGCGCCAGCCAGGCGATACCGCCCGCGACGACGGCCGCCGAGATCACCAGCAGGGACAAGCTGAGAACGTCGGTGGGAAACCGCTCCCCCAGCACGACGGCGGTGACAGCGCTCGCGGCTGGATCGGCCACCGTCACCACGGCCAGCACCACCGCGACGTTCCCCGCGCGGTACGCCCGCTGATTGAGCCAAACCCCCGCCACGGCGAACAGAACCACAGCGGCACCCGCGACACTCAGCACCCCTGGCAGGCCGGTACGCCGCACGTCGAAGAGAACCATCTGCAGCAGCACGGCGGCTACGCCGAAAGTGATTCCAGCACCCGCGGCCAACAACAGACCTCGCAGAACCATTCGGCGCCGCGCGGCCACAACCGTCAACACACCGATCGCCAACACAGTGGCGACCACCAGCGTCCACGTCGGAACCGGCGTCGAGCCTCCGTTCGACATGGGGTCGCTGGGCACTGCCGTGAGCAGACCGCACAGACCAGCCACCACCGTGGCCGCCGCAAGGAGTTCCCACAACCGCATCCGGTATCGACGGAACAACGCCGCGACGGGAACCGCGAACACCACCGCGCATACGCCCAATGGCTGCACCAGCGTCAACGGACCGTTCAGCAGCGCGACCGCGTGCAGAACGGCCGCCACCAGAAGCGCGACCACCCCCGCCAGCCAGTAAGGACGCCGAGCCAGTGCCCACAGCAGCCGCAAGCCGACGGCCTCCGCCGATCGGATCGACACGGCCTCACGATGCTGCAGCGCGGCCGCGACGGCACAACACACGGCACCCGCCAACGCGGCGCCGATCGCCAACACCATCACAGGCGAACGGCCCGCCCGAGTCGGCGTGCCGTGCGGGCAGGACTCATGTCGAAGTCCAGCCCCCGTCTGCTTCCCAGCGTTGCGTGTCCGCCGCGGAACCCGTTGGCGCGGCGGCGAGAAGTCCTTCGAGGCTGTCGCGGTTTCCCCGCGATGACGCGGTCATCATCGTGTGATGGGCGTTCGCCGGGGAAGTGTTCGGTGGTACGACCAAAAGGGTCAGTCGCTGCCGGTCCGTGCCGATCACAGTCACGATATCGGCGGGCTGGGAACGGAATCCCTCCAGCCGGACGACACCGCCCTGGGCGATGAGGTGCCGCGCCGTCGGATGCCACGCGTCCAAGTTGTACGTCACCCGCACGACATGGCCGAGCCGGACAGCCAACACCACGAGCAGTTCCGGCAACTCGACGGACAAGTCCCTCGATCGGGGCCACCACGCGCCGTCGACGTGCCCCGTGGCGGGCGCCTTCGGCTTCAACCTCAACCGCAAGGTGTGCCGAGACAGCTCGGTGGCCAGTGTGGCCAAGGGGGTGGCGAGGCGCGTGCGCGGTCCCGACATCATGCCGGTACTCCCGTCAACGACCATCACACCCGGTCGTGTGGGTATCGCCGGAAACGACGCGAGCTTGACCGCTCACATACGAAATGCTTCCGACACCCCTGACAGTACACCCCAGTGGTCCTGATGGGTGGCTTTCCGGCCGTGGAGTACAGTCGGGTCACCGAGGGTCCGTCGAGTGCCGGCAGTCAAGCCGTCGCCGCCTTGGGCGTACCAACGACCCGGCCGGCGAGTTCGGTCAGAGGCGGGAGCGCCGAGATGAACTCGGATCTGCTCGACACCCGACAACGGCGTTTCCCTCGGCTGACGGCGACCCAGCCGCAGGAGAGCAACGGCAAGGCCGTGTCGCAGCACGGAATTCCGCTGCCCGCCACCGATCCGAAGCCGACCGTCGACACTGGACACGAACCCGTCTGCGCCACGTGCCCGCACCCGTGGAACAGCCACGATCAGATCGCCGCGCGTTACTGCACCGCCACCGCCACCGGTGGCCACAGCCGAAGTTGCGTCTGTACGAACAAATAGTCCCGCTGCGACCAACCACCAGGGAGCGTCCGTGGGTCAGCTCAACCTCGGCATAACTTCGCTGTCACACAAGGAGAACGAGCGGCGGCTGGCCATCCACCCGGCGCACGTCAGCCGGATCGACCCCGACTTGCGGGAACACATCTATCTGGAACGCGGCTACGGCGAACGGTTCGGCGTGGCCGACGAGCAGCTGGCTCCGTACGTCGCCGGGCTGTTCCCGCGCGAGCAACTCTTCGCCGAGTGCGACGGAATCCTGTACCTGAAGCCGCTCGCGCGAGATGTCGCGCAGCTGCGTGAGGGGCAGATGCTGTGGGGCTGGCCGCACTGTGTGCAGAATGAGGAGATCACCCAGCTGGCCGTGGACCACCGGTTGACGTTGATCGCGTTCGAGGCGATGAACCACTGGACCGCCGACGGCGGCTTCAGCCTGCACGTGTTCCACAAGAACAACGAACTGGCCGGCTACTGCTCGGTACTGCACGCCATGCAGCTCACCGGAAGCACCGGCGACTACGGACGTCGGCTGAGCGCAGTGGTCATCGGATTCGGCGCGACCGCACGAGGCGCTGTGACGGCCCTCAACGCGCACGGCGTCCACGACGTTCACGTCCTCACCAATCGAGGCGTCACCGCGGTCAGCGCGCCGATCCACTCGGCCCGCATCGTCCACTTGGAACACGGCGACGTCGACCCACGGCACAGCCACGTGCTGAGCGACCGCGGCCGGGTGCCGCTCGCCGAGTTCCTGGCCGAGCATGACATCGTCGTCAACTGCGTGCTGCAGAACACCGAGGCACCGCTGACCTTCCTGGTCGAAGCCGACCTGAGCGCGTTCACTCCAGGCAGCCTCATCGTCGACGTGTCCTGCGACGAGGGCATGGGGTTCAGCTGGGCCCGTCCCACGACGTTCACCGAACCGATGTTCACGGTCGGGAACAACATCCACTACTACGGCGTCGACCACAGCCCGTCGCACCTGTGGAACTCCGCGACGTGGGAGATCAGCCAAGCGGTTCTCCCCCATTTGCGGACCGTGCTGGCAGGTCCCAGCGCCTGGGACACCGAGGACACCATCCGGCGGGCCATCGAGATCCGCGACGGGGTCATCCAGAACCCGGACATCCTCTCCTTCCAGCACCGGTCACCCGACTATCCGCACCGGGTGACCGAGGCCGGTCGGTCATAGCCGACTGACCACCTTGAGTCCTGCCAAGGCCGGCGGCAGTGGACCGTGGTGCAGGACGCCGAGGCGTTGGGTGGCGCGGGTGAGGGCGACGTAGAGTTCGGCCGCGCCGCGCGGGCCGTCGGCGAGGATCCGTTCCGGTGCCACCACCAGGACGGCATCGAACTCCAGGCCCTTCGTCTCCGAGGGCGCCACCGCGCCCGGCACATCCGGCGGTCCGATCACGACGCTGGTGCCTTCGCGACCGGCTTCGTCCCGGACGAACTCCTCGATGGCGGCGGGAAGTTCGTCTTCGGTGACCCGCCTGGACCATGGTGGGACGCCGGACGCGCGGACCGACTCCGGTGGCTGGACGCCGGGCGCGAACTCGGCGAGCAACGCTGCGGCGACGGTCATGATCTCCGCGGGCGTGCGGTAGTTCACCGACAGCGAGCGGTAGACCCAGCGATCGGGCACGTACGGCTGGAGCATGGCGTCCCAGGATGTCGCGCCGGCCGCCGAGCGGCGCTGGGCCAGGTCGCCGACCACCGTGAAGGATCGGCCCGGACAGCGCCGCATCAACACCCGCCAGTCCATTTCGGACAATTCTTGGGCCTCGTCCACCACGACGTGCCGGTAGGTCCAGTCCCGGTCCGCGGCGGCGCGTTCGGCTAGCTCCCGGGTGTCGCTCTCGACGAAGCGGTCGGCCAGGCCGCGTGCGTTGAGCACGTCCTGGGCGACCAGTTGGAACTCGTCGTCCAGGTCCTCCGGGTCCAGTTTGATGATGTCCAGCACACCGGCCGCGTACTCGGCCTCGGCCCGCCGTTCCCGCTCAGCGACCTCCTCGGCCGTTTTGTCCGCCTTGCCGCTGCCCAGCAGATCGACGAGTTCGTCGAGCAGGGGCACGTCCGACACCGTCCAGGCGTCGCCGTCGGCGCGCGACAACGTCGGGTCGGCGCCTGCCGCTCGCAGCCGTTCCGGGGACGTGAACAGCGCCGCGAGCAGCGTTTCCGGCGTCAGGACCGGCCAGAGCTCGTCAAGTGCGGCGGTGAACGTCTCGTCCTCCGCGAGCTCCTTGAGCAGGTCCGTCCGCATCTGCTCCCACCCTTCGCGGTCGGCCCGGGTCAGCCAGCCCCGGCCGATCCGGGCGGTCGCCCGTTCGGTGAGCACGTACGTGACGATCTCCGTGAACACCGCGCGGGCCTCGTTGTGCGGCAGTCCGCTCGCGCGCGCCTCGTCCCGCGCCCACTCCGCGGTCTCGGCGTCGATTCGTACCGTGACGTCCCGCAGGTCGATCGGGATCGGCTGCTTGGGCACCCGTTGCCGGTCGGCGACCGCCGCCGTGAGCACGTCCAGGATCTTCAGCGAGCCCTTGAGCCGCGCCGCCGCCGGGGCGTCCTCGGCGGAGACACGCAGGCCGGGCACGAGGTCGCCGGGGGTCATGAACACCACGTCGGACTCACCCAGCGACGGCAGCACCCGGTGGATGTGGTCCAGGAACGCCGGGTTGGGCCCGACCACGAGCGCACCGTGACGTTCCATCCGCTCCCGATGGGTGTACATCAGGTACGCGACGCGGTGCAGCGCCACCACGGTCTTCCCGGTGCCCGGACCGCCCTCGATCACCAGGACGCCCGGGTGGTCCAGCCGGATGATCCCGTCCTGCTCGGCCTGGATGGTCGCCACGATGTCGCGCATCCCCACACCGCGCGGCGCGTTGACCGCCGCGAGCAGGGCTGTGTCTCCTCGGCCCCCGCGCGCGCCACGGTCGGGACGGCCGAACATCTCATCGGTGAAATCGACCACGTGCCGCCCACGGGTGTGGAACTGTCTGCGCCGGCGCATGCTCTCCGGGCTCGCGGCGGTGGCGACGTAGAACGCGCGCGCCGCGGGCGCCCGCCAATCCAGCAGCACCGGCTCGAACTCGTTCTCCTCGTCGAAAATACCGATCCGGCCGACATACGAGGATTCGCCGGACAATGCGTCCAACCGACCGAAACACAGCCCGTTGTCCGCGACATTCAGGCGCTTCATGTCTTTGGCCAGCGCGCGCACCCGGACGTCCCGTTCCATCCGTGTCCCACCGGTTCCCCGCAACGCCCCCTCGAACTCGCCCTTCACCCGCGCGCGCTCGGCATCGAGCCGCGCGTAGAGCTCGGCCACGTAGCTCCGCTCGGACCGCAGTTCCTCTTCGTACCCTGGAGTTGACACATTCCCCATTTCCGCAGGTTCTCCGCCTTCGATCGGCGATTCTGCGGCATCACCCGGGTCTTGCCGCAAGCCCCACTATGCGCTATATGTTGAAGTGGGAGGGAGTGGGTACTCCTCTTTCCCGTTCTCACCGGACAGGACTCACCCTACTTTCGTGGGTGGCGCGACGGTTCGCCGAGAAATCACAGTGTCCTTGTTCACTGAAGGTGTCCGTGTCAACACGGACGGCTTCACCCCCCTGCGTGAACGTGAGGTTTGCTGATGACTCTCCGGAAGAATCTCGCTGTGCTCACCGCGGCGTCCGCGACTGTGCTGGTCACCGGACTGTGCACCCAGGCAGCCGCCGCGCCGCTCACCGACCAGGCCGCCGTGGACCAGGCCACCCAGCTGGTGACCCAGCTCGGCACCGCCACGGGCGGGTTCCATGTCGCGAACGGCAAGACCGTGGTGAACGTGCTCGACGACAGTACGGCGCGACGAGTGGTGGCGGCCGGACTGACGGCGAAGAAGGTCACGCACAGCTTCACCCAGCTGGCCGTCGTGAAGGACGCGCTGGACGCGGTCCACAACGTCCCCCAGACGTCGTGGGGCATCGACACCAGCACGAACCAGGTCGTGGTGACGATCTACTCGGCCGCGTCACCGTCCGTTTCGGACACCGTGACCGCCGCGGCCGCGAAGTTCGGCGACACCGTGCGGGTCGAACACCTGACCGGCAAGCTGGAAACGCACATCGCCGACGGCGACGCGATCCAGAACAACTCAGGCCGCTGCTCGCTCGGGTTCAACGTCAAGCAGGGCTCGACGCCGATGATGCTGACCGCTGGGCACTGCACCAACCTCGGCGGCACCTGGCGCGGCGGCAACGTGTCCGGCGCCCGAATTGTCCGCAGTGACTGTCCTGGCGCCGACTCCGGCCTGCTGACCCGGCCCAACGGCACCGGTCCCGGCCAGATCAACACCGGCCAGCGGATCACGTCCGCGCGCGCTCCGTTCGTCGGCGAGCGGATCCAGAAGATGGGCTCCACCACCGGTGGCGGCAGCGGCACGGTCACCTCGGTCGACCAGTCGGTGAACTTCGACGTGGGTGTGCTCAACCACGAGTTCGGCACCACCGCGCACACCGACCACGGCGACTCCGGCGGCCCGGCCTACGACGGCTCGATCGGCCTGGGCACGTTGTCCGGCGGCGACACCCGCACCAGTTTCTTCTACCCGCTCACCCGCGAGCTGTCGATGTACGGCCTGACGCTCGCCTGATCACCTGAGTAGTTCTCACTGTGGCCGGATCGGACCGATCCGGCCACAGTGACATACGCGGACCGACGTTCGGCTCTTGTGTCGGGACCGGATTGTGAGCAGCTTCATGATTCGGGGGGCTTCGATGGGAGGTCCACATGGCGGCGGCCGTGACCGAGGGCACCGCGAAGTTCGGTGACCATCAGACCTGGTATCGGATCACCGGTGAGCTCTCGTCGGACCAGGCGCCACTGGTGGTCCTGCACGGCGGCCCCGGCTGTGTGCACGACTACCTGCTGCCGGTGGCGGCCATCGCGGAGACCGGCCGGCCGGTGATCCACTACGACCAGCTCGGCAACGGCCGGTCGACGCACCTACCGGACAAACCGTCGGATTTCTGGACAGTCCAGCTGTTTCTGGACGAATTGCAGTCCCTTGTGGACACTCTGCGGATCGCCGAGGAGTACCTGGTCCTCGGCCAGTCCTGGGGCGGCATGCTGGCCGCCGAGCACGCCACGTTGCGTCCCGCCGGCCTGCGCGGCCTGGTGATCTCGGACTCGCCCGCGGACATGCGACTGTGGTCGGCCGCGGCCGCCGAACTGAGAGCGGCGCTGCCACCGGGAGTGGACGACACGCTGCGCGCCCATGAGGAGGCGGGCACCACCGACAGCGAGGAATACCGCGCCGCCATGCGGGTTTTCTACGAGCGGCACGTCTGCCGGGTGGTGCCGTGGCCGGACGAGTTCGAACGCACGCTCGCGGCGATCGACGAGGACCCCACCGTGTACTCCGCGATGAACGGCCCGAGCGAGTTCCACGTCACCGGCAGCCTCCGCGACTGGTCCATTATAGACAGACTGGGCGCGATCGACGTGCCCACCCTGATCATCAGCGGCGAGTTCGACGAGGCCACCCCGGCGACCGTACAGCCCTATCAGGACAACATCGCCGACTCCCGCTGGGAGATCCTGGCGAACTGCAGCCACCTCCCGCAGCTCGAGGACACCGAACGGTTCAACACCCTGGTCGCCGACTTCCTCGACTCGTGCGACCACTCTGGGGGAACGACATGAGCGAGCACACCGAGAAAGCCACGCCCAGCCCGGTCGACGCCGACCGGTCGGCCGAGGAACAACTTCGGAAGTTCGGCTACAAACAGGAGTTACAGCGCGGGCTCAGCCTGCGGGACCTGATCGTCTACGGGCTGGTGTTCATGGTGCCGATCGCGCCGTTCGCGATCTTCGGCATCGTGTTCAACGCCTCGCACGGCATGGTGCCGTTGACATATCTGATCGGCCTGGTGGCGATGTTGTTCACCGCGCTCAGTTATCGCGCGATGAGCCGGGCCTTCCCGGTCGCCGGGTCGGTGTACTCCTACGCCGGCCGCGGCATCGGGAACTCCGCCGGCTTCATCGCGGGCTGGGCGATCCTGCTGGACTACCTGCTGGTGCCCACGTTGCTGTACGTGACCGGCGCGGTCGCCCTCGCCGCCGTGGTGCCCGCGATCCCGCAGTCGGTGTGGGTGGTCATCTTCGTGGTCTTCAACACCGTGGTGAACCTGGCCGGCATCAAGATCACCGCCCTGGCGAACCGCGCCTTTCTGATCGGCGAGATGGTGATCCTCGCTTTGTTCGTGGTGATCGCGGTGATCGCCGTCGCCCAAGGGAAAGGCGGCGCGCACTGGTCGCTCACCCCGTTCTTCAACTCCGGCCAGTTCTCGCTCAGCCTGATGTTCGGCGCCCTGTCGATCGCTGTCCTGTCGTTCCTGGGATTCGACGCGATCTCCACGATGTCCGAGGAGGTCGCCGGCGAGTCGAAACTGGTCGGCCGCGCCACCGTGCTGTCGCTGTGCATGGTCGCCACGCTGTTCGTGATCCAGACCTACCTGGCCGCCCTCCTGGTGCCCGGCCAGACCGAGTTCGCCACCGAGGACGCCGCCAACAACGCCTTCTACGACATCAGCGGGCGCGCCGCGGGCCACTGGATGCTGGTGGTGACCGCGGTGACCGCCGCCCTGGCCGCCGCCGTCGCGAACAGCCTGGTCGCTCAGGCGGCGACGTCACGCCTGCTGTACTCGATGGCCCGGGACGGCGCCCTGCCCAGGTTCCTCTCGCACATCAGCCCGCGCCGCAAGGTGCCGGACCGGGCCGTCCTGCTGGTCGCGGTGCTGAGCCTGTTCCTCGGCCTGGTCTTCGTGGGCCAGATCGCGTTCCTCTCGACGTTGGTCAACTTCGGCGCCCTGGTCGCGTTCCTGCTGCTGCACCTGTCCGTCGCGGTGTACTACTTGATCAAGCGACGCGAACGCACCTACGGCATGCACCTCGTGGTCCCCGCGGTCGGTTTCGTGATCATCGCGTACGTGCTCTACAACGCCGACACACCGGCGAAGGTCGGCGGCCTCATCTGGTTGGCGATCGGCGTGATCCTGCTGCTCGTCCGCAAGGCGATGGGCCGCGACACCACCATCAACCTGGACGAAGCCGAGGGATAGCGGCTGACCAGCGCACTCAAGCGGTGCCAAAGAGTTGCCAAGGGCTGGTGGGGCAGCCTGGGGGCACTTCGGTGATCCGCTCGAGCGAGCGTTGGTGCGATGGGAAACTTGAGTCAGCAGGTCTTGTTCGATCTTTCCCCGGCGCAGGAACTTGTCTGGTTGCACGAACGGCTGTCGCCCGGGAGCCGGGCCTACAACTTCGTCGCGGTCCTGACTATGCGCGGTGTGCTGGACGAGGACGCGTTGCGGCTGGGGATGACGGCGATCCTGCGGCGGCATCCCGGGCTTCGGCTCGAACTGGTGGCCGGCGGGACCGGCCGGCCTCGGCAGCGGGTCGTGTCGGACTGCCGGCTCCGCTACCACTCGGTGGACCTTTCCGCCGAATCGGACCCCGACACGTCGTTCGACCGACTGCTGCGTGACGAGGCGGATCGGGAGTTCGACACCTACCAGGCGCCGCTGGTGCGATGGTGCCTGGTGCGCGTCGCCGCGGACGAGCACCGGCTGGTCCACTCCGAACACCACCTGATCCACGACGGCCGGTCGTTCCTGGTCCTGATGCGGGACCTGTTCAGCGCGTACCGGTCGATCGTGTCCCACGAACCGTTGGCACAGCCCGACCCAGGGTCCTATGTGGACTATGTGGCGATGCGGCTGGCCGAGGGGAACTCGGCGGAGCGGGCGCGAGGGTTGGAGTTCTGGCGGGCGGAACTCGACGGGGCGACCTTCGAGACGCCGTTGCCCGGCCTGATGCGGGGCACCCCGGAGCGGCGCAACCATGGCGCCCAGCTGATGCAACGAATCGAGCCGGCGCTCGCCGACCGGTTGCGGGCCGCCGGAGCGGCCGGCGGACACACCGTGTTCACCACCATGCTGGGGCTGTTCGCCGAGGTGATGCGTCGGCACAGCGGACTCGCCGACCTGGTCATCGGCACTGCCGTGGGCAACCGTCCGGACGGGTTCGAGGACGTGGTCGGGATGTTCGTCAACACCTTGCCGCTCCGACTGAGGATCGATCCGCACGCGCCGGCCGCCGCGTTGCTGGACGAGGTGACCGACGTCGTCATGCGGGTACTGGCGCACCAGGACGTCCCGATCCAGCAGATCACCAGTTTCCTCGGCCAGCACACCACAGGCGCCGACAACCCCCTGTTCAACATCGTGTTCAACCAGGCCGACGACACCATGCCCGACGTCGACGTCCCAGGACTCGACGTGCGCATGTTCGAAGGGTTCACCACCAGCACCACCCGCAACGACCTGGATCTGGTGCTGCGCCCGGACTCCCGCCGGGTGGTCGGCCGCCGGTCCGGACCGGCCGGCATGGACCTCACGTGGGACTACGACACGGACCGCTTCACCGAGCAGACCGTGCGTCTGCTGGCCGACCGTTTCGCCGACCTGTTGCGCGCCTACGTCGACGCTGAGCCGACCACCGCACTAGCCGCGCTCGCAACGGCACAGCACCAACAACTCGCACCCACCGACAACCCGACACTGCTGGACGGCACAACGTCGGTGCCCCGGGCGACCGACGGCAGGGACGAGACGTCGCTGGCGATCGTCAGCGGAGCAACCCGATGGACGTTCGGCGGTCTGGCCGGGCACGTCGAGCGGGTGGCTGCCGCATTGCAGGGCGCTGGAGTGGTCGAAGGGCAACCAGTGGCGGTGCTGTTCTGCCGTGGCTTGGACAGCGTGGTCACGCTGCTCGCCTGCCTGCGCATCGGCGCGGTCTACTGCCCGCTGCCCGCGGCCGATCCACCCAGTCGCCTGGAGGCCCTGCTGCGCCGACTCGCCCCGGCACTGGTGGTGAGCACCGAGGAACTGCGTCGCCGGCTGACCGCCGACGGCCTGCCACCCGTGGTCGACCTGGCCGCGTCCGAATGGCCACGTGCCGCGGATGTCCCACGGGTCAAGGGGACTGCCTCGTACATCATGCACACCTCCGGTTCGACCGGGCTGCCGAAGCCGGTCGTGGTGGGCCGGGCCGCGCTGGCCCACCAGATCACCGCGCTGATCGAGGCCTACCGGCTCGGACCGAACGACCGGGTGCTGGCGTTCGCCCAGCCGCACTTCGACGTCATGCTTGAGGAAGTGCTGCCCACATTGGCGGCCGGCGCCGGCTTGGTCGTGCCGAAGGACGGGCTGCTGAGCGGACGGGACCTGGTCGCCGTGGCGGCGGCCCGTGGGGTGACCGTGGCGAACCTGCCGACCAGCTACGTCCTGACCGTGCGCGACGAGATCATCGCCGCGCTGAGCGACGGCCGCTGGTCACCGCGGCTGATCATCCTGGGTGGCGAACGGCTGCCCGTGGAGCAGATCCGTGGGTTGGTGGACGCCGCCACCGAGGTGGGCACGACCGTCATGAACGCGTACGGGGTCGCCGAAGCGACGATCACTTCGACCGTACACACGTTGACTCGCGACGACAGGGCTGTGCCGCTCGGTCTCGACCTGCGTGGGGTGCGGACCCACGTAGTGGACGTGGGCGGGAATCCGTTGCCGGCAGGCGCTGTCGGGGAGATCGCGATCGCGGGACCGACGCTCGCGGACGGCTATCTGGACGACGAGGCGACTACGGCGGCGCGGTTCGTGTCGGCCGTGCCCTTGGGCGGCCAACGCGTTCTCCTCACCGGCGACCGCGGCTACCGGGACGCCGAAGGGCGGCTGCACTTCCTCGGCCGGACCGATGACCAGATCAAGTTCCGGGGATACCGGATCGAACCCGGCGAGATCAGGTGGCAGCTGCTGACCTGTCCCGGTGTCCGGGACGCGTACGTGACCATGACCGCGGACCACGGACAGTTGGTCGCCTACGTCGAGCCACAGCTTGACCTGGACAGTCGAGAACTGCGCGCACACCTGGCCGATCGGCTCCCCAACGCGATGATCCCCACCGCGTTCGTGCTGATGCCGGAGCTGCCCCGGACCCCTGTCGGCAAGATCGACCGGACGGCGTTGCCCGACCCGACTCCGCCTCCGCCACGCGCGGGCGACGTGTCCCCGTCGTCGGACCTGGAGCGACGCGTCGCCAGGATCTGGGCCGAGGTCCTCGGCCTCGACCAGGTCGGCCGCACCGACAACTTCTTCGACCTGGGTGGGCATTCGCTGCTCCTGCTGCTGGCACACGCCCGGATCTCGGACGAGCTCAAGATGGACATCCCGGTCACCACCCTGTTCCGGTTCCCGACTGTCGAAGCGCTCGCCCGCCGGCTGTCGAACGGTGCTGATCCAGCGCCGCCCGACCACACACGGGTGGTGGATCGGACCCGGCTGTCGCGCGTCCGATCCAGGCGGGATCGGCGGGACCAGTGACCACGCCTTCGTCGGTGCTGGCGGCGGACCACCGCGAACTGGTCGACTCGTTCGCGACGTTCGTCAGCCGCGAACTGGAGCCGCTCGCCGGAGAGTTGGACGCGGAGAGCGACATCCCGCCGCGCGAACTGACGGACTACGTGCGGCGGCGCTCCGCCGCGCTCGGCTTCTACGCCGCTGACTATCCCGAGGAGGTGGGCGGCGGCGCCCTGCCGTTCGCCGCCATGGTGGCGCTCTACGCCGCCGCCAACCGGTCCGGCTGCCGACTGGCGCCGTACGCTCTGGCCGGTTCGGACGGTCCGAGCCCGCTGTTGTTGCACGGCACGCCACACCAGCGCAAGCAGTACCTGGAACCCCTTGTCCGAGGCCAGAAAACCCGCTGCTTCGGCTTGACCGAACCGCAGGCGGGTTCGGACGCCTTCACCCTCACCACCACGGCCCGACGAGTCGGCGACCGCTGGGCACTGACCGGCCGCAAGATATTTGTCAGCAACGCCGAGCACGCCGACTTCGCGGTGATCGTGGCCGCGGTGCGGGAAGCTGGCGAGCGCGCGGTGCCCGCGGTGTTCGTCCTGGCCATCGACGAGCCGGGTCTGGTTGTGGGACAACGGTTCACGGGTATGTCCGGCGAACCGCTGTCCGAGATCGTGCTGGACGACGTCCGGGTCGCGGATGACGCCGTGATCGGCATCGGTGACGCGGCCGTGCTGGAGCACGGCATCGCCAGCCTGTCCCGCGGGCGGCTGGTGGTGGCGGCGATCTGTGTCGGCATCGCCGAGCACGCCCTCGCGCTCGGGCTGCGCCACGCGAGGCACCGCCACAGTTTTGGCCGGCCCATCGGCGACTACCAGCACGTGCAGGATCACCTGGTGCGCAGCCGCGCCGAGGTGGAAGCGGCCGCACTGCTCACCTTCGCCGCCGCCCGCCTGGTCGACGAAGGTGTCGCCGCGCCGGAGAACGCCGCACTGGCCAAGCTGACGGCGTCCACGACCGCGGTCCGCGTCGTCGACCGGGCGGTGCAGATCCACGGTGCGGCGGCGTGGGTGAAGGGACATCCGTTGGAGTTCCTGTACCGGCACGTTCGGATGATGACGATCATCGAAGGCACCACGGAGATCCAGAAAGTCATCATCGCCCGGGCCATGGGCCTCGGCGGTGACCTCGAGAGGAGCAGTGGTATGTCCACCGGGGCAGGCAGGTCATGACACCGGACGACACACTCAGTGTGGCTCGCGGAAGCGAGTTGCCACCCGCGCCGGCTCCGGGCGGGACCATGCTCGAGTGGTACGGCTGGTGGTGTGCGCGAAGCCCGGCGGCGCTCGCCCTCGTGGACCGCGACTCGGTGTGGACGTTCGCGGACCTGGACGCCCTCGCCGAGGAGACGGCGGACCGGCTGAGTGTCCGCGTCCACCCGGGTGACGTCGTCGCGGTGTGCCTGGACCGCTCGGTCGCCTTGGTGACCGTGGCGCTGGCCATCGCCAAGCTGGGCGCCGTCTACCTGCCTTTGGGGTCCGCGCCAGGAGCGCGACGGCTGGACACCGCCCTGCGTTCGCTGCGCGTGACCTGCCTGATCGATCGCCCTGAGCGGCTGTCCCGGAACCGGTTGCTCCTACCTTTCGGGGACGCGGCCGCCGCACGCGTCACCCCGCCGGAGACAGCGGTGTCCGCTCCGGACGGAACCTGGTACGCGGTGCTGACCTCCGGGACCACAGGCGGCCCGAAGATCGTCACGATCGGCGGGTCGTCTCTGGCCAACCTGGTGCGCTGGTACAGCGCGTTCGTCGGGCTACGCGGCGGCGAACGGCACAGCTTGTTGTTCAATCCGGCCTTTGATCCGCACCTGCTGGAACTGTGGTCCGCCCTCGGCTCGGGCGCGGCTTTGTGCGTGGCCCCGGCGGAGTCCGCGTGGGATCCGCAGGCGCTGGTCGAATGGTGGGACCAGGCCGGTGTCACCGTGGGTTTCCTGCCCACGCCACTCGCCGAGGCGGTCCTGGAGCGGCCATGGCCGGATCGGCTTCGCCTGCGCCACTTGAGCATCGGCGGCGACCGGTTGCGCCGCTGGCCGGCCGCGGACGTCACCGCCGAGGTGCACAACATGTACGGCCCGGCGGAGGCCACCGTGGTCACGACCGTGTGTACGCTGTACACAAAGTCGTCCGGGCCGGCCGGACCGCCGATCGGCCGACCCCTGCCCGGCGTCACAGTGGGCGTCACCGATCCGGCCGGCCGCCTGCTCCCCCGCGACGAGCCGGGCGAACTGGTCATCGGCGGGCCGAGCCTGACGCTCGGCTGCGTCAACGACGACAACGCGGCCGCGCGTTTCGCGTCGCCGCCGGCCGGACTGACCACAGTGGACACTATCTACCGCTCCGGCGACCGGGTGGTGATGCGGGCGGACGGTGTCCTTGAGTTTCTCGGCCGCCTGGACGACCAGGTGAAGGTGAGCGGGGCACGGGTCGAGCCGGCCGAGGTCGAACAGGCCCTCGAACGTGACCCCCAGGTCCGCCGGGCCGTCGTGGTCGCACAGTCCACTGAGGACGGATGGACCCAGCTGACCGCGTTCGTCCAACCGAATCCAGGGTGCGCCCCGACCGAGGCGCGGCTGCTCGGCGGGATCCGGGCCTGGCTGCCGGAACAGGCGATCCCGGCGAGCCTGTCCCTGGTGTCGGCCATCCCGCTCACCGCCAACGGCAAGATCGACCGCGCCGCGCTGGTGGCGACCGTGATCCGGCCGGTCGAGGTGGACATCGCCGACACCACGCTGTCCGAGCACGAGGCCCTGGTCCTCCAGCTGTGCCGCCGCCTGCTCGACCGGCCGCAGACCGTGCTGACCGATCGCTTCGTGGACGTCGGCGGCAACTCGCTGAGGACCACCCGGTTGCTCGCCTCGATCGAGACCGCCACGGGCGTCCGGCTGCGGGCGGCGGCGGTGCTGCGCCAGCCTGATCTCGGCGGGATCGTCGCGCTGCTGCAGGCGGAACTGGTCAGCCGCGAGGCGGGCGGGCGATGAGTCACCCGGACGACGACGACCTCATCGCCATCGTCGGCCTGTCGTGCCGGTTCCCCGGCGCGTCCGACGCACAGGAGTTCTGGGCGAACCTCGCGGCCGGCGTCGAATCACACGAGCCGCTGCCCGCCATCGACGAGTTCGACGCCGGTTTCTTCGGCTACTCGGACAACGACGCGGTGCTGCTGGATCCACAGCAGCGGATCCTGCTGGAGACGTGCTGGGCCGCGTTGGAGGACGCCGGCCATGATCCGGCCGGATTCCCTGGCATGATCGGTGTTTACGCGGGTTGCAGCATGACGGCGTACGCCGAGGTGTTGCGGGAGCGACGCCACCGGCTCGCGTTCACCAGCGACCGGCAGATCAGGCTGGCCACCGACATCGACTTCCTGACCACCCGGGTCGCCTACAAACTCGGCCTGCGCGGGCCGGCCATGACGATCATGACGGCGTGCTCCACCTCGTTGGTCGCGATCCACACCGCGAGCAACGCCTTGCTCGCCGGCGAATGCGACATGGCGCTGGCCGGCGGGGTCACCGCCCACCTGTGGCGGCACGCCGAACCGGACGACGAGGGCCTGATCGCCCCGGACGGCCACTGCCGGGCGTTCGACGCCAAGGCGGCGGGCACCGTGTTCGCCGACGGCGCGGGTGTCGTGGTGCTCAAACGGCTGGCCGACGCGCACCGGGACACGGTCCGCGCCGTGATCCGGGGATCCGCCGTCAACAACGACGGCTCGGCGAAGGCGGGGTTCTTCGCGCCCGGCATCGAGGGCCAGGCCAGGGTGATCCGGGACGCGCAGCTGGTCGCGGGTGTCGGCCCGGACTCCATCGGCTACGTCGAGACCCACGGCACCGGCACGCCGTTGGGCGATCCGATCGAGCTGGCCGCCCTCACCGAGGCCTTCCGCGCCGGCACGGCCAAGGTCGGCTACTGTCCAATAGGGACTGTCAAGACCAACATCGGCCACACCGACGCCGCGGCCGGGGTCGCTGGCGTGATCAAGACCGTGCTCGCCGTCGAGCACGGTCTGATCCCGCCCAGCCTCAACTTCGAATCGCCCAACCCGGAGATCGACTTCGACACCAGCCCGTTCTTCGTCGCCACCCGCCTGACACCGTGGCCGAAGCCACGCCGTGCCGGGGTGAGCGCGTTCGGCATGGGCGGCACGAACGCGCATGTCATCATCGAGGAGCCGCCGCCGGTCGAACGTGCCCAGGTCGACCGGACCAGGCCGTGGCGCCTGATCGTCCAGTCCGCCCGTGAAGAGACCGCCCTGGCCGAGGCGTCGACGCTGCTGGCCGGGCACCTGCGTGACCAAACCGAAGTCGACCTCGCCGACGTCGAGTGGACGCTTCAGGTCGGTCGGTGCGCGCAGTCCTGCCGGCACTACGTCGTCGGCACCGACCACGCGTCGGTCATCGAGGCCCTGGGGCGGACGGGCCCGAACCACGCCATCCCTCGACGCGTGGCCTTCGCGTTTCCCGGGCTCGGCGGCCAGCACCCGGGCATGGGGCGGGAACTCTACGCGCACGAACCGGAGTTCCGCAGGTGGATCGACCGTTGTGCGGAGCTCGCCGAGCCACGGCTGGGCGTCGACCTGCGTGCGGTGATGTTCGACAACGAGCACGGGTTGACAAACACGGCAGTCAGCCAGCCGGCCGTGTTCGCGACGGAGTACGCGATGGCCAGGCTGCTGCTGGCGTGGGATGTCCGGCCGGACATGGTTGTCGGGCACAGCCTTGGCGCGTACGCCGCCGCATGCGTCGCGGACGTCTTCACCCTGGAGGACGCGCTGGCTCTGGTGATCGCCCGCGGCGCGCTCCTTGGCACCGTCCAGCCTGGCGCCATGGTGGCCATCCCCTTGCCCGAAGCGGAAGTCACCCCGTTGCTGACCGGTGACCTCACCGTCGCCGTGGTGAACAGCCCCAACCAATGCGTGGTCGCCGGCGCCGCCGAGCCGATCGCGCGACTTCAGGCACGACTCGACGAGATGGCCGTGGACACCCGCCGGCTGCAGGTGCCCGTACCGGCGCATTCCCCTTACGTGACACCGATCGTGGGGCGGTTCGAGGAGATCGTCCGGGCCGTCCCCCGACGGACGCCGACGCTGCCTGTGCTGTCCGAGCTGACCGGAAAGGTGTTGTCGCACAACGAGATCACCGATCCGGCCTACTGGTCCGGCCACCTCCGGCGCACTGTCCGGTTCACCGACGCGCTCGACACGGTCTTCGGCCGTCCCGACACCGCCGTGTTCGAGGTCGGCCCGGGTCAGGCGCTGACCACGGTGCTGCGCAGGCACCCCCATCGACCCGACGGCACCCTCGCGCTGCCCACCATGCCGCATCCGCGGGATGTCACACCGGAACCGGCGGTCCTCCTGTCGGCGATCGGGCGGTTCTGGGCCGCGGGCGGCACGGTCGACTGGGCCGCGCCGCACCGCGAACGGGCACCGAGGCGGATACCGCTGCCGACGTATCCCTTCCAGCGCCGGCGGTTCCGGGTCGACCGGGAAGAAGGCCCGCTGCCGGAAACGACGCCCGCGAAGCCCGTGCCGGCGACCGGCACCAGGTTCGACGCGACCCAGGAACGAGTGGCCGAGGTGTTCCGCCTGGTCCTCGGGGTGGCCCAGGTTGACCTCACCGACAGCTTCTTCGCGCTCGGCGGCGACTCGATCACCGCGTCCCAACTGGTTCGCGCGGTCCAGCACAGCTTCGACCTGCCGGTCAGACTACGCGGCGTCTTCCAGTATCCGACGGTCGCCGGTCTCGCCCGGCACATCGACGAACTCCGGGCCGGCGAAGGAGGACAGCGATGACCACCAGCCTGTGGCGACACGGCGACTTCATGAAGCTGTGGGCGGCCCAGTCGATCAGCCTGATCGGGACGCAGATCACCGCGCTGGCACTGCCGTTGACGGCCATCCTGCTGCTGCACGCGACCCCCATCGAAGTGGGCGTGCTCGCGACCATGCAGTACCTGCCGTTCCTGCTGTTCTGCCTGCCCGCCGGTGCCATCGTCGACCGGCTGCCGCGCATCCCGCTGCTGGTCGTCACCGACCTCTGCCGGGCCGTCCTGCTGATCGCCGTGCCGGTGTTCGGCTGGCTCGGCGGCCTGAGCCTGGCCGTCCTGTACCCGATCGCCTTCCTGGTCGGCGGGCTGACCGTGTTCTTCGACGTCGGCCACCAGTCGTACCTACCGTCCATTGTGGCCGGTGACCAGCTGGTCGACGGCAACACCAAGCTCAACCTGACCTACTCGGTCGCCCAGCTCGCCGGGCCGGGCCTGGGCGGCGTGCTGGTCCAGGCGTTCACCGCGCCGGTCGCCATCCTGGTCGACGCGGTCAGCTACGTCAGCTCGGCCGGCCTGCTGCGCCTGATCCGACACCGTGATGTCCGGACGGCCGACGAACCGCGCGGCAAGATCGTCGACCCGCGCGAACTCGTAAGCCAGACGCGCGAAGGCCTGCGATACGTCTTCCGGCACGCACAGATCCGGCCACTCGCGTTCGCCACCGGCATCTCGAACTTCTTCTACCTGTTCGGCATGACCGGCGCGATCTTCACCCTCTACGCCGTGCGGGAGTTGAGCCTGACGCCCGCGCAGCTCGGCGTCGTGCTCCTGGTCGGCAACGTCGGCGCGATCGCCGGGTCGCTGATCGGTGGCCGCCTGTTGCGCCGCTGGCGGTTCGGGCCGGTGATGGTCACCACCGTGTCGGCCGGTGCTGCCGCCACCGCGCTGATGGCGGTGGCCACACCCGCCAATGCCATGGTGGTCCTGGCGATCGGCATCCTGGTCGGCGAAATCGGCGTGATGGTGTACAACATCGGCCAGATCAGCCTGCGCCAGGCCGTGACACCGTTGGACATGCAGGGCCGGATGAACGCGACCGTCCGGTTCGTGAACTGGGGACCCATCCCGGTGGGCGCGTTCCTCGGCGGCCTGGCCGGTCAGGAACTGGGCCTGCACGCGGTGCTGTGGATCGCCACCGTCGGGAACATGTTGCCGGCGGTGCCGCTGCTGCTGTCCAAGGTGGGCCGGATGCGGACCATGCCCGCACCGCTGCCCGAGGCGACGGGAGCGACCGGTGACTGACAGTGACTGACAATCCGTGGGTGAGCCGCCGGCACAGCAGGCCGGACGCGCCGTTCCGGCTGTACTGCTTCCCGTACGTCGGCGGCCTGCCCGGCGAGTACCTGCGCTGGGACGAGCGGCTGACCGACGTCGAGGTGTGCGGCGTCGTGCCGCCCGGCCGGGGCGAGCGCCTGTTCGAACCCGCCATCGACCGGCTTGACCCGTTGGTCGACGCGATCGTCGCGGCTGTGCCGTTCCGGCCGCCGTTCGCCCTGTTCGGCCACAGCCTCGGCGCGCTCGTCGCATTCCAGACCGCACGGGTGCTGACGGCGGCGGGACGGCCACCGGCGTGCCTGTTCGTGTCCGGCCACCGGCCACCGCAACTGCCGCAGGGCGACGTTCCCATCCACGGCCTGCCGCCGGACGAGTTCCGGTCGGAGATCACCCGGCGCTACCCGGCCGCCCCCGCCGAACTGGTCGCCGACGACGAGCTCTACGGCCACGTGATCGACACCTTCCGTGCGGACCTCGCCGTGTTCGAGACGTACAGGCACGTGCCGGGGCCGCCGCTGCCCTGCCCACTCGTCGTCCTGAGCGGTGTCGACGACGCGTGGACGGCCGACGAACTGAGCGCCTGGCGCGGCCACACGTCGGCGGCGGTCGCGGTGCACCTGATCCCGGGCGACCACTTCTATCTCAGGCACCAGGCGACCAAGGCCGTCGAGATCATCGGCACCGTCCTGAGAGGACTCTCATGACCGACCGCACCGGCTTCCTCGCCGACCTCGTCGTCGGCCGGCCGAGGTGGGACCTGATGGCCCCCTTCCCGACGCCGCCGCCGGACGACCAGCGGGCCGGCGACAAGGTCGTGGCCGAAGTCCGCGCGTTCCTCGCCGGCCGGTTGGACCCACTGGCGGTGGACGAGAACCGTCTGCTGCCGCCACAGTTCCTGACCGACCTGCGGGGCAGTGACTACCTGCGGATGCAGCTGCCCACCGCCGACGGCGGCCTGGGGTTGTCCGACTTCAGCACGTTCCGCGCGATCTCGGCGTTCATGGCCGAGTCGGTGGCCGCGGGCTTCGTGGTGGCCACCCACAACGGCATCGGCCTGCCCATGCTGCTGCCGGTCCTGCCACCGGGCCCGCAGCGCGACCTGATCAGCCGTCGGATCGCCGACGGCGTGCTGTCGGGGTGGGCCGACACCGAGTCCATCGGCGCGGCGAACCGGAGGATGACCACCACGGCGATCCCCGTCGACAGCGGCTACGTGCTCTCCGGCGACAAGATCTTCATCAGCAACGGTCCTGTCGCCGACGAACTGATCGTGGGCGCGTCCACGCCGGGTGCGGAGGACGCCGGGCTGTTCGTGGTCAACACCCGGTCGCCGGGCTTCCGCGTGCGGGCCAGACAAGAGGTGCTGGGGTTACGCGGACTGCCGTTGGGCGCGCTCACGCTGGAGGCCGTTCGGGTCTCCGCCGACCGGGTGATCGTCGGCCCCGGGCGGCACTGGCGGGATCTGCCGCTGTTGGAGCCCACGAGCGCCCGCGGCCGGGTGTATCTGATCTCGTCGGCCGCGTTGGCGATGGCCCGGCGCTGCCTGAAGTTCCAGCGGAACTTCGTCACCCGGCGGTCCGTCGACCACGTCGGGCTGGCCGACTACCCAGCGATCCAGCACCTCGTCGCGACGTCGGTCGCGGACGTGTACGCGATCGACACGGTGACCCGCTGGTGCCTGCTCGGCTCCGACGACGGGACCAACCTGGACGGACGTTTCCTGGACCGGCACGCTGCCAAGAACATCAACTCGCTCGCCTGCTGGCGGGTCGTGGACCGGACGATGTCGTTGCTGGCGGCCGAGGGCGCGGAGACGGCGACCAGCAAACGCCGCCGCCAGGCGAGCACACTGCCGATGGAACAACTGTTCCGCGACGCCCGTGTCCTGCGCATCACCGGCGGTGTCGACTTCAATGTCGCGTTCCGGGGCGCGCGGCTGGCATTGGACCGCTGTTACACGGACGTCCCCCGGCGCGCCGAACCGTCCGACGCGGTCCCGGCTCCCATCGCCGCACGACTGTCAGCCCGCAATCAGGCGCACCTCACGGCCACCACGGTCGCCAGCCGGAACCTCGCCGTGACGTGCCGGGAACTGACCCGCCGCCATCCCGACCGAACCGAGCTGTTCCAGCAAGAACTGATCATGATCCCGCTCGGCATGATCATGCACGAACTGCTCGCGATGTCCGTCGTCCTCGCCCGCGCGGCCACCGAGGACCGCGACCAGCAGTCCGTGGTCGACGTCTACTGCACGCAGGCCCGCAACCGCCTCGCCGGCCTGTGGCGCGACCTCGAAAGGGCCGATGCCGAACCATACCGGCGCGTCACCACGCAGTGGCTGGCCGCGGACGAGAACAGTATGGCGCCGCTCTGAAATGAATTCGGAAACCATTGCGGGACACTGCCTTCACCATTCTTTCGACGGATGACTTCTGTCATGTGCCCGTGCCGTTCGGCGGTAGCGAGCCACGCCGAACGGGTGTGACCCGGCGGTAGCGGTTGAGTGGCCGATCCCCAGCCGTTAGGACTGGTGTCCGAATCATCGGTGACGGGGACACCTCCATGGGGACGCAGTTCCGCTTGCTTGGACAGATCGAGGCAGAGGTCGACGGCCAGCCCGTCATCATCGGGTACGCCCAGCTGCGGGCCGTTCTCGCGGTCCTGCTGGTGGAGGTCAACCGCATTGTTCCGGTCGACCAACTGGTGGATCGGGTCTGGGGAAGCCGCCCCTTGCCCAGAAGCCCCCGCGGCGGGGTCCAGCACAGCGTCACACTGCTGCGCACCGCGCTGGCCGCCGTTCCGGAGACCGTGATCACCTGGGAAGCGCCGGGTTACCGGCTCACCGCCGATCCCACCACGGTCGACCTGCACGAGTTCCATCGGCTCCTTGACGAGGCACGGGCCACGGAATCCGACGAGCGGGCGATGACGCTGTTCACCGAGGCGCTGCGGCAATGGCGTGGCGAGCCGTTCACCGGCGCCAGCACACCGTGGTTCGAGACCGTCCGCGCGATGCTCGTCGGTCAACGTCAAGCGGCCCAGCACGAACTGACCGATCTACGCCTGCGCAACGGCCAGCACGGCGCGCTGATCCCGGAGCTGTTCGAACTGACCCAGCAGCTCCCGTTGGACGAGCGCCTGGCCGGCCAGTATCTGCTCGCCCTGTACCGCGGCGGCCGGCCCGCGCAGGCGCTGGAGCACTACGACCGTCTGCGGCAGCTGCTGGCCGAGGAGCTGGGGACCGACCCCAGCCCGCCGTTGCGCCGGCTGCACCAGCAGATCCTGACCGCCGACCCCACCCTCGCGACCCCCACACCGGTCACCGAACCGTCCCCGGTGCCGACGCCACGGCAACTCCCGGCCCCGCCTCGCTTGTTCACCGGCCGCACCACCGAACTCGCCGCCCTGGACGAGGCGCTCGACGAGCCGGCGGGCACGGTGGTGATCTCGGCGATCGGTGGCACCGGCGGGATCGGCAAGACGTGGTTGGCGTCCCACTGGGCGCATCAGCGTCTCGACCGCTTCCCGGACGGCCAGTTGCACGTCGACCTGCGCGGTTTCGACCCCTCCGGCGAGCCGATGTCCCCCGCCACCGCGGTGCGCGCGTTCCTGGCCGCCCTCGGTGTGGCCCCGGGCGCGATCCCGGTGGAGCTGGACGCGCAGGTCGGGTTGTACCGCAGTCTGGTGGCCGGCAAGCGGATGCTGGTCGTGCTGGACAACGCCAGCGACACCGGCCAGGTCACGCCGCTGCTGCCGGGCAGCCCGACCTGCACTGTGCTGGTCACCAGCCGGTACCACCTCGGCGGCCTGATCACCGCGCACGGCGCCCGGATCCTGGACCTGGACGTCCTGCCCGAACCCGAGGCCCGCTCCCTGCTGGCCAGCCACCTCGGCCCGGACCGGGTCGCCGCCGAACCCCAAGCCGTCAGCGACCTGCTGGCCTACTGCGCCGGTCTGCCCCTGGCGTTGGGCATCGTGGCCGCCCGCGCCGTGCACCATCGCACGTTCCCCCTGGCCGTCCTGGCCGAGGAACTCCGGGACGCCACGGCCCGGTTGGACGGGTTGGACGCCGGGGACCAGCGCGGTGACCTGCGGGCCGTGATGTCCTGGTCGGTCCGGACGCTCAGCCCGCCGGCCGCCACCTTGTTCGGGCTGCTGGGCATCGCACCCGGCGCGGACATCAGCCTCTTCGCCGCCGCTTCCCTGGCCGCGCTGCCACCGGGGTCCACGCGGGCCTTGCTGCGTGAGTTGGAGCGCGGGTCACTGGTGCAGCAGCACACACCCGGCCGGTACCGGATGCACGACCTGATCCGCCTCGGCGCCACCGACACCGCGCAGGAACACCTCACCGAGGACGTACGGGACGCGGCGCTGCGACGGGTGCTGGACTTCTACACCCACAGCGCCCACTCCGCCGACCGCCTGCTGGACCCGCACGGCCCGTCGATCCCGGTCGACCCGCCCGCCGCCGACGTGTACCTCCGGCCAATCCCGGACGTCCCGGCGGCGCTGGCCTGGCTGGACGCCGAACACCCGGCCCTGCTGGCCGCTCAGCGGACCGCCGCCGACCACGACTGGCCGGACAGCGTGTGGCAGCTGGCGTGGCCCCTGGACACCTTCCTGTACTGGCGGGGGCACCGCCATGACCGGGTGGCCGTATGGCAGTCCGCGCTGGACGCCACCGCCCACCTGCCCGACCCGGCCCCCGGCATCCACGCCCGCAGGCACCTCGGCCGCGCCCACGCCGACCTCGGGTGTTACGACCAGGCGACCGAGCACCTGCACCAGGCCCTCGCCTTGGCCGAGCACCACCAAGACCCCGACCAACAGGCCCGCACCCACCGGGTGCTCGCGTCGACCTGGGGCCGGCGGGGCAACGACCGGGAAGCCCTCCGGCACGCCACCCAAGCCCTGGACCTCCTGGACGCGCTGGACCAACCCGAGTGGGAGGCCGACGCGCGCAACGTGGTGGGGTGGTACGCGGCGCGGCTGGGCGAATACGACACCGCCCGTACCCACTGCGAGGCCGCCCTCACCCTGCACCGGCAGCACCGTGACCCGGAAGGTGAGGCGAACACGCTGGACAGCCTCGGCTACATCGCCCACCACACCGGGCGACACCAGCAGGCCGTCGGCCACTACCAGCAGGCCCTCACCCTGCTCCGCGACCTCGGCAACACCTCCGAAGCCGCCAACACCTTGGACCGTATCGGCCATCCGCACGCCGCCCTCGGCGAGCACGAGCAGGCCCGTACGGTGTGGCGGGAAGCGTCCGAGCTGTACCGGCAACTGGGGCGCCATGAGGACGTTCACCGCGTCCAGCGGCAACTCGACGACCTCTCAGCGGCCGGAGTGGACGAAGGCGGCCCAGGTCCTGACATCCGGTGACGCCAGGGGGTTCAGAATGGCCGGGGTCCCGGCGGGGAGCTCACCGGCTCGGATCATCCACAGCTGCGCCGCGCGGAGGGCGTCCGCCGGTCGCAGGCCCTCCTCGCGCAGGAAGTGGTGGAACATGTACATCAGAACCGATGTCTCGTTGTCCGGCACGTTCCAGCGCGCGCTGATCACCGAACGGGTGTTGTGCGCCAGGAACGCGGTAGCCAGGCTGAACGCCTCGTCGTAGCCGCGTCCTGACTCGTTGCTCCGGCACGCGGCGATGACGGCCACGGCAAGGTCGCGGCTGCTCGACGCGTCGACGAACTCTTCGGCCGACAGTCGTTCCGCGTCGCACAGCAGGAGGTATGAGGTGTCGTCCTTGCCTCTGCCGGCGTTGACCGTGGCGTGGCAGGCCAGGTGCAGCAGCGTGCCGCCCTGCGGATCCGCGAGCCAGGATCGCACGTCTTCAGAAAGGCCGCGCCCGTCGGCCGCTTCGGTACCGTCGGCGGCTCTGCCGACGAGCCGGGCGTTCGGATAAAAGCGCTCACGGATCGCCGCGGCCTCCGCGCGGGCACCAGGCAGTGGCTGAGCCGCACCGGCGGTGTCCGGATCGCTGACGATCATACCGTCTGTGAGCGCCACATCGCCGCTCCAGGCGGCAGTGCAGAACATTCGCGCGGACGCCGCGTACGAGAAAACAGCGTCCTCCACGGCATACCGGACGCGACCGTCGACGGTTCGCCAGGCCGCGTGCCAAGGAATGCGGGAGAGTTCGCGTACCGGAATGAGAACGATACGCGGGACGTCTTTCGATGTCTCGACGTCCGCGAGCAGCGGACCGATCGCCGACTCCCAGGCCCATTCGCACATCGTGTCCACAGTGTCGGTGCGCCTGCCGGGGATGGGCTGCACCTCCCGTGCCGCTGCCGACAGGTCGTGCTCGAACCCCGCGGCCTGCTCCGTCATCAGCTTCGGCAGAGTGATCCAATGTGGATGGTCGGACACCGGGATGACAGCGGCAAGTCCCGTGCCATCACGCTTTCCGGGCACCAGGTAGACGAGCGCGTCCATGTCGAGGGCCATCAGCGCGGCTCTGATCTCGTCCGGTGATGGCGGGTCCGGCACCAGTCGCATCGCGGTGTCGAAGTCGGCCGCCAGCGACCCGTCCGCGGCCAGTTCGACCCCGGCGAGCGCGCTCATCACCCGCCGGCGCAACTCACTCGGGATCTGATCGGCGGGCGCTGCAAGCCATTCCCTCGCCAGTTCGGCCTTGCCGTGTTCCGCCAGCCGGGTCGGGATGTCCCGGGTTTCCGTGGCGGCGTGGATGATGAGGCCGCGGCCCATCTCCAGCGCCCACGCGGCCAAGTCGAACCGATTGCTCTTGAGGAAAAGCTGGGCGGCCCAGTAGGCGTCGTCAGCGGCGTCGCCGATGGCCAGATGCACATCGGCCGCGCGGGACTGCAACACAGCGCTCCACACGCGCCCCCGCAGCCCAGTGATCGCTGTTTCACGCGCCGAGTCCGTACATCCGTCCATCAAGTACATCTGGGACAAGTCCCTCCCGATGCTGACGAGGACGTCCACGTTCCCGGTCTCGACCGCATTGGCCCGCGCCTGCTCCAAACAGGCGATCCCGGCGGCCAACTCGCCGTGGTCGTCGGGATCGCCGAACATCTGCCACCGAGCCGC
This sequence comes from Actinocrispum wychmicini, assembly GCF_004345645.1. GTDB lineage: Bacteria > Actinomycetota > Actinomycetes > Mycobacteriales > Pseudonocardiaceae > Kibdelosporangium > Kibdelosporangium wychmicini. The sequence continues at coordinate 319,288 of NZ_SLWS01000009.1, forward strand.
ACGGACGATCCCCATCGTGGCGAGGTGCCGTGAATGAAGGACGCCACCAGGCGGTGACATGGGGAGTGCACGCTCGCACAAGTCAACGGCTTCGTCCATCGAGGCGGGCGTCTGCTCACGCATTCGAATCATCGCCAGGGCGAACATGTGCGTCGCACGCTCGTCATCGGGTATGTCGGGGCTCCGGCAGAGACGGTCAAGCTCGGCCCGATCCGCCTCGGACGTCGCCCAGCGACCGGTTCCGTCGCCCGCAGGCATGTTCAGGTAGACCATGACGTTCGGCGCTGCTGCCGCCAACGCCTGGCGAATCGGATCGGTAGCGGGCAACTCCTCGGCCAGATCCAGCGCCGACCGCAGAAGACGCCGCCCTTCTTGGTGTTCCCCTCGCGCGCCAGCACCGCTCGTCTTCTTCAACAGCAACAAAATCTCGGCCCGCACGCGTTCGTGCGAGGCTGGAGCGGCGCTGTCCACCATTCCGTCGGTTTCCCGCAGCAGTTCGGACTCTCTGCCCGGATCCGCCTCCAAATACGCGACGCGGGTGTCGAAAGCGGCCAGAATCGCGTCGACGCCGGCGGACACCTCCCGTCTCACCGAACCCGGAACGGCGTCGACGAGCTTCCGATAGCCTTCGAACTCCGCTCGCAGCGCCCTGGAGCTGGCAGTCGTGGACCCCTTCCGCACGTCACCCATGCTCTTGTTGCCGCGAAGCAACCCGAAGAACACGCGCCACTCCGGGGGAACGTCCGGATCCGGCTCGGCGATCTCCGCGAGAACAGCCGCCCGGTCCAGGTGTTCATGGTCGAGGTCGCCGATCGAACTGCCGACGCACACCCACGCCAGAGCGGCGGCTATCTTCGTCCGGTGCGGCGTATCCGCGGGCAACGCGTCGAACTCGTCCAGTGCGACCTTCAACTTCGCCACATCGTGGTACGCGAGAGAGCGTGCGCTCGACGGATCCTTCTGCAGCGCCGCTCTCAATGTGTCCAATGCCCCCACCTGCTGACGCTGAGTGATCGCCTCGGTGACCACGGCGGCGAGTGTGGGCGGCAGCGATCCGAACACGTCCAGGGTCCTTCCCGTCGCTTGCTGAGTCCCTCCTTAACTGACGGACGTCTGAGCCAGGTATTGCCGTTGCGGGTCGATGTGTCACCCGTGGACACTGAACCGTGTTCATCCTGGAACCCGTGGTCGACACGTCCACCACGACCGGCTTCGCCCTCTGGCCGGTAGCCACGCCGCCGGCCGACCGCGTGCTGCACGTATCGGCGAACCTCTCGACTCAAGAAGTCGGCACAGCAATGGCTGCGTTGGCGGCCCATCACCTCGATGATGCGCACGCGGTCACTGATGTGCTCGATGAGCTGGTACAGGCTGAATGCCTGATCGTCAGCGGTGGTCTGCTGGCCCGGGACACTCGAACCGGAGTGACCATTCCACCGAGTTGCTGTTGCGGCCTGGAGGGCTGGCGCGAGTGGGCCGGCGCGCTGGACGGAGGCAAGCCATGGCTCGGTCACAGCCCCGCACCGTGGATCGAACACCTCGACGGCGCCCTCCGTATTTGGCCTGACGGCGGCATGGGCGAAGATCTCCCCCGGGTCGACCGCACGATCACCGCATCACTGGACAGCGTCACAGGGCAACTGCGCAGGGCACATCAGGATCTCCGCGGCTTCCTGCACGCCGTCAGCCGGTGGGTCCAAGATCGTGCTCCGCACGCGGCCACCAGGGTGATCGCCAAGCTCGACAAGAGCTTCCAGATCACCGACAACCTGATCTTGCCGACCTGCTAACTCGTCAGGGCCAGCGGGATGTCGACCAGCAATTCGGGACGCAGCGACACCGGGCCGAACAGGCCGGACGGGAGTTGCTCGCCGTGCGCGTTGGCGCCGGTGTTGGTGACACGGACACGCACGAGGTTGTCGCCAGGCCGCAGCGCGGGGGTGACGTCGAGCCGGTATGGCGGCCAGAGGCGGGAGCCGAGAGGTGCGCCGTTGATCTCGATCTCGGCCACGTCGTGTACTTCACCGAGATCCAGGATCCAACGGTGTCCGGTCAGTGTCGCGTCGTCGAGTGAGATGTCCTTTTCGTACCAGGCCGAACCCGAGAAGCCACCGTCCAGGTCGGTCCACGAACCCAGCGGACGCGTGACCGTCGGTGAGTCCGCCCGGTCGAAGTGGAACCGCCAGTCGCCGTCGAGCGGGACGGCGGCGAGCGCGTCGGTCACGTTCGCCGTGCCTTGATACAGCTGACCGTCCGCGGTCACGACAACCGTGACCGGGCCAGGCGCGGTCACCCGTACAGTGGCGTTCTGTCCGTGGATCCGCTCCACCGGCGCGGTCGACGACACGGCGTGTGCCGGCTCCTGCCTTGCCCGGAACACCACCAGCAGGGTTGCCTTCGGTTCGAGCCGCAGTGGGATCTCGGTGTCGTCTTGTTCGTCGGTGAACGATCGCCACACGCCTGCCATGTCCGTCGTGCCCGTTTCGGGGTCCCAGATCTCCGGCACGCCGGTCGCGGGAAACGTGGCGGTGACGTCAACCGCGGTGGCGAGCTCGTTCGTGAGCACGAAGGCACGCTCGCGGCCGCTCTCCAGCCGGAGTGCACGAACCGAAGCCATCGGCGGGGTGAGCGAGACCGCAGCACCACCCGCGGACACGGCTGCCGCGGCGGCGGCCGTTGGGTCGGGCGCGTGGATCGCCTGGTGTGCGCCGAGGAACAGTCGGTCCACGGCCTGGCGTAGTCCTGTGTTGTCTCCTCCGGACTCCTGGGTGGGCAGGTCGCCGGTGACGATCACTGTTCCGCCCCCGTGGACGAACCGGACGAGGACCTGCGCGGTGCCGAGGGCCAGCATCGGCGTCTGCGGCACCACCATGATCTGGTAAGCCTGTTGTCCCAGCACGAGTCTGGGCCCTCTGGCCAGGGCGTGGGTGACCAGTGCGGGATCGTTGTCGAGCGCTCCTTCGTCGACCAGGTCGAAGTCGACCTGCACGTCTTCGAGGGCGTGCACCGCGTTCGTGAACGAGTCGTCGATGCTCTGCTTCGCGTCTGTGTCCTGAAAGGACTCGGCGGCGCGTTGCGGCTGGAGCAGCACGGTTCGGGCACGGGCGGGCGCGCGGCCGGCTTCCATCAGGCGGCCGATCCAGTCGTTCAGTGGCGCGGACAGGCTCCACCACGGGTTGACCGGCTGGAACGGGGGTGGGTAGACGATGTCGCCGGAGTCGCTGAACCTGGCGTGCAGCAGGGTGTGGTTCACCCCGCGGACGGCGAACGCGCCGACGACCTCCCGCGTGAACGCGGGGGTGACAGCCCAGCCTGTTCCGCCCATCGCCTCCAGGTAGACGCGTTCCAGCCCGAGCTGATGCGCGGTGCTGGCCGGATACCTGGACAGCGTTCGGTGGTAGCCGCGCTGGTAGTGGTCGAAGACCAGGTCGGTGCCCGGCACCTGCGCCCACTGGTTGTCGGTGTGCAGGTCGCCGGTGCTCTTCACCTGTTCGGCTGGCCCGTACTCGTCCCACAGCGGGTTGGAGATGAACTTCATGCCGTGGTCGGCCATCCACTGGCCCTGGGTGCGGAAGTACGCGGCGGCGAACCGGTTGGCGACCGCACGCCAGAACACCCCGCGCAGCCGCAGGCCGGGTGGCCCAAAGTCGTCATGTACCGCGGTCAGCGCGAGCCCAGGTGCCACGCCGAGCCGGGACAGTTCGTCGTCCAACGACCCAGACCACGGCACGGCGTTGAAATGCGCCACGGCTGACGCGATGAACGGTTCGTCGTCGGCGAATCCGCGCAGGACACCGCCGACGGCCCAAGGGAACCGGCGCAGGTACTCGCCGGGCACGATGTCGAGGAAGAGATTCACCGCCTCGTCGTCGAGCAGATCAAGATACGTGTGCCGGCTGTCGTCGTTCAGGCCGAGCGGACGCACGGTGAACAAGTCCAGCTGCCACTTCCCGGGCGGTGCCGTCCATTCGCCGGCACGGCGGGCGATGTCGGTCAGGTCGACGATCCCGGCGATGTCGGCCGAGCCCTCCGGCCGGGCCGTGGCCGCGACCGACGGCAGCGCGTCGGGCAGGTCGAAGGCGTCGATGGACGCGTCGGTGTCGAACTGGTCGGAGTACAACACCTGGCCGCCGGCATCGATGACAGTGACACTGTCCCACGACGACCGCTGGGTCGCGACCGCCCGCATACCGACCCGTCCGGTGGGGAACGTGGCGTCGACGACTGTACGTTGGCTGACCCCGTCCACCGACGCCAGGATGTGCGTGCCGCGGACCGCGACCTTCAGCACGTGGTCGACGGCCGGATTGAATCCCGGCACCCCAGGCGCGTTGTACAGCAACGAGAACCCGCCGTTCTGTTGCCGCCAGATGTCCACGCCGCCGTCGATGCGCATGTCGGCGAGATAGCCGTTGGACGCGTCCGGACTGCGCACCATCAGACCTGCGGTCGCGCGTTCCACTCGGACGGTCGCCTGCACGTCGTAGTCCCGCCAGTCGGCGCCCGCGCGCAGCAGGGTGATGCCGTCGCGGATGCTCGCGTCCACCAACAGCCGCCCGGCCGTTACGACCAGTCCGTGGTTCACCAACGTGACCGAGTCGCCGCCGGACACGGCCAAAGTCACCTTACCGACGCCGTGCGGCCGCAACTCCGGGCGCGGCTGGTAGACCCGGTCACCCACTTGCCCACCGTTGACCACGAACCCGCCGCCGCGGCCGCTGGGGAAGAAGTCGTCGTTGAACAGCCACAGGTGCATGTCGTTGCGCTGCGCCTCACGGAGGGTGAATTCGATGAGCGCGAACCATTCCTCGGTGAAGAACCGTGGCTGCAACGCGAGGGTGTCGAACGGGAAGATCAGCACCTCATGGATGCCGCGGGCGCGGATGTCGGCGAGCTCGGCGGTGACCAGATCGTTGGTGACGGTGCCGTTCCAGAACCACAGGATGGTGGGCCGGCTGTCCGCGCGCGGAGTGGCGAAAAGCTCCGCCACGAAGCCCTCTTCAGAACCTGGAGCGACCAAGAGAACCTCCGACACCGCAGGTCATGAAATGATCACGCTACGTGACGCGAGCGGCCAGGTCAAGGCGTGCTTCGGCCGCCACCCATTCAGCCTCACGGCCGGACGGACGATACTCCCGCATCGGCTGGGTCCGTCGCACGAGCCCACGCATGGCCGCCAAGTCAGGCAGATCAGCGCCCAGCGCACGGGCTTGCACAAGCACGTTGCCCAACGCGGCCGCCTCGACCGGACCGGCCAGCACCGGCACCCCACACGCGTCCGCGGTCAGCTGGCACAACAGGTGGTTCCGGGTGCCACCGCCGACCACATGGACGACGTCGACGGTCTTCCCAGCCAAGTTCGCGGCCAGACGAACCGTGCGCCGGTAGGCCAACGCGAGACTGTCCACAATGCACCGGACGACCTCGGCCCGGGTGCCGGGCGGCCGCTGGCCCGTCTCCCGGCAGACCTGGGCGATCCGCGCGGGCATGTCACCAGGGGTCAGGAACGCCGGCGCGTCGATGTCCACGACCGCCGCCAGTGCGGGCGCGTCGGCCGCACTGGCGAGCACCCCGGCCAGGTCCACCGGGTCGCCGTGCGCCGCCCAGGTACGCAGGGTCTCGGTCAGCACCCACAGGCCCATCACGTTGCGCAGGAACCGGATTGTGCCGTCCACGCCACCTTCGTTGGTGAAGTTCGCGGCCAGCGCGGCGTCACTCAGCTCCGGCTCCGCCAGCTCTACCCCCACGAGTGACCAGGTGCCCGAGGAGATGTACGCGAAGTTGGCGCCCGACTCGGCCGGCACCGCGACCACAGCCGACGCCGTGTCGTGCGAGCCCACCGCGAGCACCGGCAATTCGGGCAACGCCAGTTCTTCGGCCAGTCCTGGGAGCAGGGTGCCGATCCACTCACCGGGGTCGCGCAACCGCGGCAGCAGGCGCGGCGGAATGCCGACCCGTTCGGCGAGCCCGGTGGCCCACTGCTTGGCTTGGACGTCGTAGAGCTGGGTGGTCGACGCGTTGGTCCGTTCCACGCCGATCTCACCGGTCAGCCAGTACGCCACCAGGTCCGGGATCATCAGCAGGGTGGCCGCGGCGCCCAGTGTGTCCACTTCGGACACCAGTTGGTAGAGGGTGTTGATCGGCAGCTGCTGCAGTCCCGTGACGTCGTACAGCTCGCGCGCCGAGATCTTCTTCGAGACCCACTCCATCACTCCGTCGGTGCGCGAGTCGCGGTAGTGGACCGGATTTCCCAGCAACATGCCCGACGCGTCGAGCAGCCCGTAGTCGACGGCCCAGGAGTCGACGCCGATCCCCGCCAACGGTCCTTGCCGGTGCGCCGCCTGGATGCCCGCGAGGGTCTCCCGGTAGAGGCCGAGCACGTCCCAGTGCAGCGTCGATCCCAGCCGGACGGGCTCGTTCGGGAACCGCCGCACCTCTTCGATGTCCAGCCGCCCCGGGCCGACCGTGCCGGCCATCACGCGCCCGCTGGACGCCCCGAGATCGACGGCCGCCAGCCGCATCACACCCGCACCACGGTCAGCTCAAGCCCGAGCAGGTCCGCCACGGCGGTCAACTCGCCGACCCGGTGCCCGGTGCCGAGCGCCCAGTGGTGCGCGACGCCGGACGCCGACCACGCGTCGGTCCACTCCCCCGGGTCGCAGCCGAAGTCGACCCGCGAGGTGGTGTTCCCGATCCGCAGCAACGGCCCCGGCACGACCTCGCCCTCGGAGGCGACCAGGGTGAATGTCCCGTCGCGGCGCTGCCCGATGCCGAGCAGGGTCACCGGCCCGTGCCGGACGTCGAACTCGACCGACACGCCCCACCCACGCTTGCCGTGATAGACGCCCAGCCCGCGCAACAACGGCTTGCGCGCGCTGATCGCCAGGTGCGCTGGACCGTCGTGGCCCATCTCGACCACGTTGTCGCGGAAGTTCAACGCCTGCAGCTCGGTGAACGAACCGCCAGCGCCGAGGCGGTCCATCAACAGCATGGCCAGCGAGGTGCGCAGCTCGTACTCGCCGGCGGCAGGGATGCCACGCGCGGTGAGCAGCGACGCGCCCAGGATGAACCCGGCGCCGACCCGCTCGTGCGTCTCGCCGTCCAGGCCGCGGTGGTAGTAGGCCAACGAGTCCAGCTCGAAGTCCGCCACCAGCCGGTCCAGCCCGACGGACACCTTTGCACCCCAAGCGAAATCCTCTTCCACCACGGACTCGTCCATGCTGAAGATCTCCCGGGCGAGCGCCATCCGGGCCTGGGTCTCGGCTTCGGTGACCTGCTCGACGCGCACCCGCAGGTCGTCGATCTCCAGGATCTCGACGTGCCCGCCGAGCTGGGCGGACACCAGCGTCGGGTCGGACGAGACGTCCATCATGCCCGGGTAGAGGTGCCCGAGCAGGCCGTGCCGGCCGTGCCGGAACGCCGCGCGCACCCCGGCCGCCTTGATCCACCGTCCGATCTTCGTCCAGGCCCGTTCGTCCTCCAGGTAGCCCGAGACCGACCGGAACTCGACGCCGACGCGACGGAACGCGTTGGCCATCTCCGGCAACGGGCAAGCGCCGCAGTACGCCAGCCACGCGCCCGTGTCGAACGTCTCGTGATCCATCGCCTCAGTGGGCTGCAAGTTCAGCAGCAGCACCGGCGAACCACTGCGCTGCGCGATCGGCACCAGCATGTTGGACGTCAGATACGTGGTGAGGAACCCGATGATCAGGTCGCAGTCGGCGGCCCGCAGCTTCTCGGCCGCCGCCGCGCCTTCGTGCGGGTCGGCGATGAAGCCGGCGTCGACCACCTCACAGTCCAAAGCGGACAGTCGTTCGGTGACCCGCCGGGCCGAGGCCCGCAACTGCGGCAGCAGCCCCGGGAACTGCGGCCAGTACGCCCCGAGTCCGCCGGCCACCAGGCCGATCCGGGTTCTGCGCGGAGTGATGCGGTCCAGGTCGTCGAACGCGGGCCGCGCGAGCGTGTCGGTCATGGCGTTACTGTCCTCTCCGTGCGTCAGCGAAGAAACGCGGCGGCCACGCCGGCGTCGACGGGCACGTGCAGTCCGGTGGTGTGCGTCAGGTCGCCCGCAGTGAGCGCGAACACTGCGGCGGCCACATGTTCGGGCAGTACCTCGCGTTTGAGGATAGTGCGCTTCGCGTAGAACGCCCCCAACTCCTCCTCCGGCACGCCGTAGACCGCCGCGCGCTGGGCGCCCCAGCCGCCGGCGAAGATGCCGGAGCCGCGCACCACGCCGTCCGGGTTGACGCCGTTCACGCGGATCCCGTGCTCGCCCAACTCGGCCGCGAGCAGCCGCACCTGGTGTGCCTGGTCGGCCTTGGCCGCGCTGTAGGCGATGTTGTTCGGTCCGGCGAACACCGAGTTCTTCGAGGAGATGTAGACGATGTCACCGCCGATGCCCTGCGCGACCATGGCTTTCGCGGCCGCCCGCGACACCAGGAACGAGCCCTTGGCCATCACGTCGTGCTGCACGTCCCAGTCCCGCTCGGTGGTCTCCAGCAACGGCTTCGAGATCGACAGGCCCGCGTTGTTCACCACGAGATCGACACCGCCGAACGCCAGCACGGTGGCGTCAACCGCCGCCTGGACGGTGTCCGCGTCGGTGACGTCCGCGGTGACCGCGAGGGCTGTGCTGCCAATACCTTCGGCGACCTGGACGGCCGTGTCGGTGTTGAGGTCGGCGACGGCGACACACGCGCCTTCGGCGGCCAGTCGTTCGGCGATCGCCTTGCCGATGCCCGACCCGGCGCCGGTGACGAGCGCGATCCGGCCCGCAAGCGGCTTTGGCTTCGGCATCCGCCGCAGCTTCGCCTCCTCCAGCGACCAGTACTCGATCCGGAACTTCTCGCTCTCCGGGATCGGCGCGTACGACGACACCGCCTCGGCGCCCCGCATGACGTTGATGGCGTTGACGTAGAACTCCCCGGCGACCCGGGCGGTCTGCTTGTCCTTGCCGAACGAGAACATCCCGACGCCCGGCACGAGCACGATCGCCGGGTCGGCGCCGCGCATCGCCGGGCTGTCCGGTGTCGCGTGCCGTTGATAGTAGGCGGCGTACTCGACACGGTATGCCTCGTGCAGCTCCTTCAACCGGACCACGGTGTCCTCAATGGACGCTGTCGCCGGCAGGTCGACGACCAGCGGGCGAACTTTGGTCCGCAGGAAGTGATCCGGGCACGACGTGCCGAGGGCCGCGAGCGGCGCGAGCTTCTCCCGCGCCAGGAAGTCAAGCACGACTTCGCTGTCGGTGTAATGTCCGACCTGACGCTGATCGGTCGACGCCAAGCCGCGGATCACCGGCGCGAGTGCGGCGGCGCGGGCGTGCCGTTCCGCCTCGGGCAGCGCCTGGAATCCCGTTACTTCCGCGCCGAACGGCTCTGCGATGCCGCGTTCGGCCAGGAACTTCTCCGCGGTGTGGATGATCTCCAGCGAATTCCGTTGGCACTCTTCCGAAGTGTCGCCCCACGCGGTGATGCCGTGGCCGCCGAGGATCACGCCGATCGCCCTCGGGTTCGCCGCCTTGACCGCCGCGATGTCCAGGCCCAGCTGGAAACCGGGACGCCGCCAGTCGACCCACGCCACCCGGTCGCCGAAGCACTCCTTGGTCAGCGCGGCGCCGTCAGCCGCGGTGGCCAGCGCGATGCCCGAGTCCGGGTGGAGGTGGTCGACGTGCTGGGCGTCAAGCAGCCCATGCATCGCCGTGTCGATCGACGGCGCCGCCCCGCCTCGCCCGTGCAGGCAGTAGTCGAACGCGGCGACCATCTCGTCCTCGCGGTCGACACCGGGGTAGACGTCGACCAACGCACGCAGCCGGTCGAGCCGGAGCACCGCCAGCCCGGCCTCGGTGAGAGTGCCGAGGTCACCACCGGAGCCCTTGACCCACAACAGTTCCGTCGGCTTCGCGGTGACCGGGTCGAGCACCTCGCCCTTCGCGGAGGTGTTGCCGCCCGCGTAGTTCGTGTTACGCGGGTCGGCGCCCAACGCGTTGCTGCGGGCGATGAGTTCGGCGGGCACGCTCATGCTCAGGCTCCCCATCCGGCCTGCTGGCCGCCGGCTCGGTCGGCGACGATCTTCTCCTGGTAACCACTGCGGTGGTAGGCGGCGATCGGGTCCGGGTCCAGGCCCGCCTCGGCCCGTACCTCGGCCAGCAGCGGTCGGACGTCGGTGTTGTAGGCGTCCATCAGGACCGCGTTGGCCTCCAGGACGTTGCCCGCGCGCTGGGCCGCCCGCAACGCGTCCCGATCCACCAGCAGCGCCTTCGCGGTGGCCTCTTGCACGTTCATCACCGAACGGATGATCGCCGGGATCTTCGCCTCGATGTTGTGGCACTGGTCGAGCATGAAGTTGATGCCGTACGCCGGGTCCAGCGCGCCGCCGCGGACGATCTCGTACATGATCCGGAACAGCTGGAACGGGTCGGCCGCGCCGACCATCAGGTCGTCGTCGGCGTAGAACCGGGAGTTGAAGTCGAACGCGCCCAACTTCCCGGCCCGCAACAGGAACGCGACGATGAACTCGATGTTCGTGCCCGGCGCGTGGTGCCCGGTGTCGATGCACACTGTCGCTTTCTCGCCCAATTCCAGGCAATGCGCGTACGACGTGCCCCAGTCCGGGATGTCGGTGGCGTAGAACGCCGGCTCGAACAGCTTGTACTCCAACAACATCCGCTGGTCCGCGCCGAGCCGGTCGTACGTCTCGTGCAGCGCCTCGGCCAGCCGGTCCTGCCGGTCGCGGATGTCGTCCTGACCGGGATAGTTGATGCCGTCGGAGAACCACAGCTTCAGGTCGCGCGACCCGGTGGTGTCCATGATGGCGATCGCTTCCAGCAAGTGGTCCGTCGCCTTGCGGCGCACCCCCGGGTCCGGGTTGGTCACCGAGCCGAGCTTGTAGTCCTCGTCCTGGAACACGTTGGTGTTGATGGCGCCGATCCGGATCCCGAGGTCCTCGGCGTAGCGGCCGAGTGCGGCGAAGTCGTCGACCCAGTCCCACGGGATGTGCAGGGCGACACTCGGCGCGGCGCCGGTGAACCGGTGCACCGTCGCCGCGTCCGCGATCTTCTCCTGCGCCGTGCGGGGGACCCCGGCCTGGGGAAACACCTTGAAGCGGGTGCCTGAGTTGGCGAACGCCCACGAAGGTGTCTCGATCCGCTGCCCCCGCAGAGCGGACTTCACGGCCGTGCGGTCGGACAAGACCATCACGCCTTTCCTCGTCAGAAGTCGAACTTGTCGATGTTGTTGCTGTCGAAGACAGTCGGCGGGCCGAGCACGATCTCGCCGTTCGCGCCGATGGTGTAGTCACCGAGCTTGCCGGCCTTGAACTTCTGGCCCTCCGCCCCGGTGATCTGGCCCGACTTCAGCGCGACACCGGCGTACGCGGCGAGGTATCCGATGTCGGCCGGGTTCCACAACGCGAACTGCTTGACCGTGCCGTCCTTGACGTAGGCGCGCATCTGGTTCGGCGTGCCCAGGCCGGTGACCGCGATCTTGCCTTTGTAGCTCGACGAGCTGACGTACCGCGCCGCGGCGGCGATCCCGACCGTGGTCGGCGCGACGATGACCTTCAGGTTCGGGAACGACTGCAGCAGCCCCTGCGCCTCCTGGAACGACTTCTGGTCGTCGTCGTTGCCGTACGCGATCTTCACCAGCTTCAGGTTGGCGTACTCCGGCTTGGCAAGGGTGGTCTTGGCGACCTCGATCCAGGCGTTCTGGTTGGTGGCGTTCGGGGTCGCCGACAGGATCGCGATCTCCCCGGACCCACCGGCCAGGTCGCTCGCCATCTTCACCAGCCCTTCGCCGATGCCCTGGGTGGTGGCCTGGTTGATGAACACGTCCCGGCAGTCCTTGGCCGCGTCCGAGTCGAACGCGACGATCTTGATCCCGGCCGAGCGGGCCTGATTCAGCGACGGGCAGACCGCGTTCGGGTCGTTCGCGGCGATCCCGATCACGTCCTGCTGCTGCTGGATCAGCGTGTTGATGTAGCTGACCTGGGAGGACGCGCTCGCGTCGTTCGGGCCAACCAGCTTGTACTCGCCCTTCAGCTCGGCCAGCGCGGCCTTGCCGCCGCTGACCTCGATGTCGCTGTACGGGTTGTTGAGCTGCTTGGGCAGGTAGGCCATCTTCACGCCCTGTTTGGTCGGGGCGTTCGGGTCCGCGGCCGCGTTGGACTGCCCGGTGTTGGTGCCGCCGCCGCTGTTGTCCTTGGTCGTGCCGCCGCAGGCGGCCAACGTCACCGCCAGCCCGGCCGCGAGGACGCCGGTGAGGAATCGGTTCATGATGTCACCTTTCTGCGGCGCCGCAGTGCGGCGCGGGACCGGGTCACGATGTTGGGCAGGAGCACGGAGACGATGAGCAGCACGCCGGTCACGACGTTCAGCGCCTCGTTCGAAACGTCCTGCAGACGCAGCGCGTTCTGCAGGGTCGCCAGCAGAACCACCCCGGCGAGCACACCGGGCAGGGTGCCCTTGCCGCCGAAGATCGACACCCCGCCGAGCAGCACGGCGGCCACCACGGCGAGTTCGAGTCCGAAGCCGTTGTCCGCGCGGGCACTGGAGTACCGCAGCGTCCACAGCACGCCGGCCAGCCCGGCGACCGCGCCGCTGACCACGTAGAGCCAGAACTTGAGCCGGCCGGTGCGGACACCAGCGAACCTCGCTGCTTGTTCGCTGGCACCGGCGGCGAACACCGCACGCCCAATCGGAGTCGCGTGCAGTACAACGCCGAAAACGAGCGCCAGCACGAGCAGTGGCACGAGCACGTTGGGGATCACGCCTATCGTCCCTGTCACCCAGGAGGTGTAGGAGCGCGGGAAGTCCGCCACCGCGTTGTCCCCCAGAACGACGAACGCCAGCCCACGGTAGAGCGCCAGGGTGCCGATCGTGACCGCGAGTGAGGGCAGTTTCAGCACGGTCACGAAGAAACCGTTCAACGCGCCGAGTACGCCACCCAGGACAATGCACAGCGGGATGATCGACTCGATCGACATGCCCGTGTTCCACATCGAGCCCATCACCGCCGACGTGAGCCCGAGCGTGCTGGCCACCGACAGGTCGATCTCGCCGGTCACGATGATGAACGTCATCGGCAGCGCGACCAGGGCGATCGGCAGCAGGTCGAGCATCAGGAACGTGAAGTTGCGGCCGGTGCCGAAGTTGTCGACGGCACCGGAGGCGATCACCACGACGAGGACGGTCACCACGATGACGGCGGCGTCCCAGCTCGCCAGCCGGTGCCACGCTTTGTCAAACATGGGAATCCCTCTTCTTCAACGCCTTCGCGACCCGCACGGCGACCAGCCGGTCGGCCCCGATGGCCAACAGGATCAACCCGCCGACAATCGCCTGCTGCCAGAACTGGTTGATGTCCAGCACAGCCAGCGCGCTGCCGATGACGGTCAACAGCAAGGCACCCAGGCTCGCGCCCCACACCGAACCACTGCCCCCGAACACCGCGACCCCACCGACCACCGCCGCGGCGACGACGTTGAGTTCGTACCCAGTCCCCGCGGCGGCGTCGACCGTGCCGAACCTGGCCGCGAACAGCACCCCGGCGAGGCCGGCCAACGCGCCGCTGACCGCGAACGCGATGGTGGTGTTGCGGCCGACCTTGATCCCGGCGAGCCGCGCGGCCTGCGGACTCGACCCCATCGCGTACAACTCCCGCCCCACCGGATAGTTACGCAGCACCACCCCGGCGACGACCATCACCACCACCGCGATCACCACCAGCCACGGCACACCCAGCACCGACGCGGTCCCGAACTGGAGGAACGACGCGGGCAACTTGTCAGCGTTGATCTGCTGCCCACCGGCCCACAGATAGCTGACCCCCCGGAAGGCGTACAACGTGCCGAGCGTGACCACGAGTGCCGGCACCTGACCGAACCGAACGAGCGCTCCGTTCAACAACCCGCACACCACACCAAGAGCAAGCCCGGCCAGCAGCGCGACGATCACCGGCAGCCCAGGGTTGTCCCGCATCAGCGAACCGACCGCGAACGCGGCGAGCCCGAGCACCGAACCGACGGACAGGTCGATGTTGCGCGTGATCACCACGATCGCCTGTCCAACGGCCAACACCGCGAGGATCGACGTGCCCAGGAGAATGTCCCGGATGCTCTGCCCGGACAGGAACCGTGAGTTCTGCGTGGCGGTGAACACAACGAGCACCACAAGCGCGAGCGCGATGCCCGACTCACGCGCTTTGAAGACCGTGCCCAACACCGACCGCCCCACCGCCCTGGTGGTCTCCTGCGGCGGCGCTGCCACCTTGGTCACGCTCACGCCATAACTCCCTCACCCATCGGCACCCAGCCAGGCACCACCACCAGGTCGGTCACAGCCACCCGCCACCTCGCCACCTGCCCGGCCACCCCCGCCACCTCGATCAAAGCCACCCGCCCCACCGCCACCACCGCCTCCTGCGGAGGCGCCGCCACCTCGATCACAGCCACCCGCCCCATCGCCGCGCCCACCGACCGCCTTGCCACCCCGGCCATCTCCGCCGGCCCCACCGCCCATTTCCTTGCCACCCCGCCGCCGTTTACACCGTGCGCCCGGCCACCCCCCTTTGCCTGACCGGGCGTCACGGCCACCTCGATCACATTCACGCGACAGCCCCCTGACCCATCGCCGCGAACATCACCGAGTCCTCAGTTGCCCTCGCTCTTGGAATCTCCGCCACGATCCGGCCTTCCCGCATCACCAAAACCCGGTCGGCCATGCCCAGCACTTCCGGCAGCTCGGACGACACCATCAGCACCGCCACCCCCTCCGCGGCGAGCGCGGACATCAGCCGGTGCACCTCGGCTTTCGTGCCCACGTCGATGCCCCGGGTCGGCTCGTCGACGATCAGGACCTTCGGCGCCATCGCCAGCCACTTGGCGAGCACCACTTTCTGCTGGTTGCCGCCGGAGAGTGTGCCGACCGCGTCGCTGAGCCGGCCGTACTTCGTCCGCAGGCGTTGGGTCCAGTCCAGTGCCTCGCGCCGCTCACCCCGGCCGACGAGCAGGCCGAACTTCGACAACGCACGCGAACGCGGCAACGTCACGTTCCGTTCGATCGACAAGTCCATGACCAGGCCCTGCTGACGGCGGTCCTCCGGGACCAGTGCCATCCCTGCCGCCATCGCCGCCCGCGCCGAATGCGGCCGCAGTTTCCGGCCGTTGACCCGCACCACGCCCGCGTCCCGTTCGTCGACGCCGAAGACCGCCTGCACCACTTCGGACCGGCCGGAGCCGACCAGCCCGGCGAACGCGACGATCTCGCCGGCCCGCACCGAGAAGGAGATGTCGCGGAACACCCCTTCGCGGGACAGGCCGTCGACCTCCAGGACGACCGCGCCGGGTTCGACGTCCTGCTTGGGGAACAACGCGTCCAGGTCCCGGCCGACCATGCGGCGCACCATTTCGTCGACTGTCACATCAGTCAGCGGGTCGGTGGACACATGCCTGCCGTCGCGCATGATCGTGACGCGCTGGCAGAGTTCGGTGACCTCCTCGAAGCGGTGCGAGATGAACATGATCGCCGCGCCTTCGTCGCGCAGCGCGCGAGCCACCGCGAACAACCGCTCGACCTCGACCACGGTCAGCGCGGCGGTGGGCTCGTCCATGACCAGCACCCGCGCGTCGGCGCCCAACGCCTTGGCGATCTCGACGATCTGCTGGTCCGCGATGGACAGCCCCCGGGCCGGCCGGGCCGGGTCGATCCGCACGCCCAGCCGGGCGAACAGCCGCTCGGCCTCCGCGCGGATCGCGGCCCGGTCGATCATGCCCAGTCCGCGCCGCGGATGCCGGCCCATCACGATGTTCTCGGCCACCGACAGATCGGGGAACAGCGTGGGTTCCTGGTAGATCACCGCGATCCCGGCGGCCTTCGCCTCGGCCGGCGAGCCGAACTCGACCGGTTCGCCGGCCAGCACGAGCGTTCCGCTGTCCGGCCGGTGCACACCGGCGAGCACCTTGACGATGGTCGACTTGCCGGCGCCGTTCTCCCCCACCACCGCGTGTGCCTCGCCGGCGTACAACGGGAACGACACTCCGGCGACCGCGGCGACCGCGCCGAACGACTTGCTGACGCCGCGGACCTCCAGGAGCGGGCCGCGGCCCGGCTCTTGCCGCCCCATCGCGACCTCCGGATTGAAAGGTTTCACAACCTGGTCCGGCGACGCTACCCTGGGCCGGAAGTTGAAGTCAATGAAGAGCCGGTCCAGCTGGACTGTGACGTTTCAACACCACGACGTTTCAACAGTACGTTTCAAAGCAGGGAGTCCCCGATGGCGACGCAAGGGTCGGACGATACTGGCGTCGCCGAGGTCCGCGCGGCGGGCATCAAGGACGTCGCGGCCGCCGCCGGCGTCTCGCTGGGCACGGTGTCCAATGTGCTCAACCGGCCGGATCGGGTCAGCCCGCACACCCGCGCGAAAGTGGAGGCCGCCATGGCCGAGCTGCGGTTCGTGCGCAACGAGTCGGCGCGGCAACTGCGGGCCGGGCGAAGCCGGGTGGTCGCGTACGTGATGCTCGACGGCAGGAACCCGTTCTTCACCGACGTGGCGGCCGGGATGGAGGACGCGGTCGCCGCGGACGACCTCTCCCTGTTCGTGTGCAACAGCGCCAACCTGGCCGAGCGGGAGACCGCGTACCTCAGTCGCCTTGAGCAGCAGCGGGTGCAGGGCATCCTGATCACGCCGACCGACCCGCACTCCCCCATGCTCGACGAACTCGCCCGGCGCGGCACCCCGGTCGTCATCGTCGACCGCACCGGCGACACCGCGACCCACTGCTCGGTGGCCGTCGACGACGTCTACGGCGGGGAGATCGCCGTCCGGCACCTCATCGAGCAGGGCCACGAGCGGATCGCGTTCGTCGGCGACCAGCTCACTCTCGGCCAGGTGCGGGATCGCCGGGAAGGCGCCCTGCGGGCGTTGCGCGACGCGGGCCTCGGACCGGACCGGCTCGTCGAGCTGCGCACCTCCCAGCTGACCGTCGCCGAGGGGAGCAACGCCGGCCAACGCCTGGCCGGCCTGCCCGCCTCGATCCGGCCGACCGCGGCCTTCTGCGCCAACGACCTGCTCGCCCTCGGCCTGCTGCAGAGCTGCGCCACGCTGCGCGTCCGAGTGCCGGACGACCTGGCCATCGTCGGCTACGACGACATCGAGTTCGCGGCCGCGGCGATGGTGCCACTCACCTCCGTCCACCAGCCCCGCCACAGGCTCGGCCGCACCGCGGCCGAACTGCTGCTGCAGGAGACCATGGACCTGCACCACGAACACCAGCAGGTCATGTTCACGCCCGAGCTCGTGGTCCGCGCGTCTACTGCGTACTGATCATCGTCCAGCGCTGGTTGTCGGCGCCGGTGTTGGGCTGCTGGGTGAGCAACGCGCCGTCCGCGCCGCTGGCAGCGGTGATGGCGAGCCCGCTGGACTGGGCCACCAGGGCGTATCCACCGGCCGCGACGGCCACCGGGGTCCACCGCTGGTTGCTGGTGCCGGTGCACGTCCACTGGATGATCGCGGCGCCAGCCGACTGCGACCCGCCGTTGACGTCCACACACAGTTGGCTGGCCGCGTTGCGCACGCTGTAGGTGCCGTCGCCGTTGGCGGTGAACGTCCACCGCTGGTTGGTGCCGCCGTGCACGCCCCACACGATGAGTTGGGTGCCGGTGGCGGTGCTGGACGCGGGGTTGTCCATGGCCTTCCCGGACACCGCGCCGACGATTTCGTACGTGCCGCCGGAATTCACCGGGCTCGGCGCGTACACCTCGAACTCGAACAAGGAGAATCCCCACGCGGTGGCGCGTTGCGTGCCCTGCATGCGCACATACCGGCCCGTGCCGGACAACCCACTCAGGTCTTCGGTGCCACCACGGCCGGTGGTGGTGCTGTAGATCGTGGTCCAGGTGGTGCCGTCGGCGGACGTCTGGATCTGGTAGCCCTTGCCGTACGCGGTCTCCCAGGTCAGTTTGACCCGCCCGATCGCGGTGCTCGCGCCCAGGTCGACCTGCAACCACTCGCGGTCGGTGTACCCACTGGACCAGCGGGTGCCGTAGTCGCCGTCGGTGGCGTTGCGGGCCGGGAACGCGGCAGTCTCCACACTGGACGCGCTGGCGGGCTTGCCGAACGCGAGATTGCCCGGCTGCGCGGTGACCGGCCACGCCGGGTTGTGCCCGACCGCGTTGATGACGCCTGTGAATGCCGACCACGTCGGCACCGGCTTGGGCGAGCCCCACAGCTGCTGGGCGAGCATCCTCAGCGGCTCCCGGATGCCGGCGGCGACCTGGGCCTCGGTCTCCGCGTTGGGGTTGTCACACCAGACGTGGATCAGCGAGCCGCGGTTGCGAGCCGGGTCGGTGAGCGTCTGGCTGCCCTGGAACACGTTCGGCGTCCAGGTCTCGTAACCCCAGGTGGTGTTCGGTTTGGCACCGCCGAGCACGTAGTAGGTCGGATCCCAGCTCTCGTTGGCCACAGTGTGCCCGGCGTCAACGAGTTGCTGCGGCGAGAGGCCGGAGTTGATCCAGAACTCGACCGTGATGTCCTTGTTCGGGGCGACCGTGCCGTCGCCCGACGCGATGCCGTCGTTCCACATCCGGGTGGTCTTGCCACCGGCGCGCACCAGCCCGTCCGCCCAGTTGACGAACCCGTAGTAGGTGTCCTTGGCGGTGGCGTTCGCCCCGTAGTGGGCGCGCGCGTAGGTCAGCAGCTGCGGGTAGTTGGCGTAGTCGCGGACGTACTCGTCGGCGCCGATGTGCCAGTACGGCGCCGGGAACAACGGGAGGTACTCGGTGATGAGGTCCTGCATCAACGGGTACGCGGCGTCCTTGGACAGGTCGATGAACCCGTTGTTGACCGTGCCGTCCCGCCCGGTGAGCTTCAGGTCGGGATGGGCGGCGAGGATCGTGTCCATGTGGCCGGGCATGTCGATCTCCGGCACGACCGTGACGTGGTAGCGGGCGGCGAGCGCGACCAGGTCCGTCACCTGCTGTTTGGTGAGGTGGTCGGCGGAGACGAACTCGGGATGCTTCGTACTCTCGATCCGGAACCCCAGGTTGTCGGAAAGATGCAGGTGCAGCACGTTGAGCTTGAGGTACGCCAACTCCTTGACATGGTCGGCCAACCAGCTGGCGGTGAAGAACTTGCGGCCGTCGTCGACCATGAGCCCACGCTCGGGATACGTGGCCCAGTCCCGTGCGCTGCCCTGCGGCACGGTGAAACTCTGGTGCAGCAACTGGAGCACGGTCCGTGTGCCCGCGAAGACACCGGCTTCCTTCCCGGCGGAGATGGTGATCCGGTCGGTGATGGACAACGCGTAGCCCTCAGCGCCCAACTGGCCGTCGCTGTTGCCCAACCCGAGGAACACGTCGCCCGCTCGCAGGTCGGCGGCAGTTCCACTGACCTGGGTGATGGTGTACCCACTGAGCTTCTGGAGATCATCGGCCAGGGTCTGGCTGTCCCCTGCGAGCGCGGCCGTACCGCGCACAATCCGGGTGGCGCTGCTGAACTTGTAACTGCCCGTGCCGCCGGTCCATTCACGCAGCGCCGGAACGGTCTGCGGTGCGGTGTTCACGGCAGCGGCGTTCACGGTAGCGCCTCCCTGCACCAACCCGGCGACGACCAGCGCCGCGAGCCCTACTCGGGTCAACGTACTGCTTCGCAACTTCATGGCGGCTCCCGAGGCTGTCGTGTCGATAGTTGCAACCAAATGCCTAGTTTCAATCAACTTCGCGCAGAGCTCGGTCGGATGGTAGCGGAGGGTACATGGTCTGCACCAGTCAGCTACGCCCTGAGGACCTTGCTGTTGCCGGCAGCCCGCGCGGAGGACAGCTCGGTCGGGCCCCGCTGCTTGCCGCCCACCGCTCACTGCCCGCCGCCGCCCACTGCCGCCCGCTGCCCGCCGCTGCCGCCCGCCGCCCACTGTCCGCCGCCGCCCGCCGCTTACTGCCGCCGCCCACTGCCCACTGTCCCCCGCTGCTGCTGCTCACCGGCCGCTGCCCGCTGCCGGATAGGTCGTTTCCATTCGCGAGGCCTTTCAGCGCCCGCCGGAAAGACGAATAGTGCTGGGCGCGAAACGTTGTTTGGTCACCTTGGAGTTCGGCTTCCAGCCTCGGGTTCCGGTTCCGGCGCTGGTTACCCTTCTGTGGTTCCATTCCAGCCAAAGATCCTCTATTGGCCATTAGATTCCCACTCTTTCCCACCCTTTCCCACTAGCTCCCCCTTTCCCATTAGCCCCCTCTCTCTCACTAGCCCTCTCTCTCGCGCCCATTTTCGAATGGCCACCACTGCCATTCTTCGGTATCATTGAGGCATGGGTGGGGAACTAACTCTCTTTCGTACACCGCTTCCGCCGGGCGACATTCCCGTTGAGGAGATGTCCGCCTCGGAATGCCTGGACGTCCTGACCGCTGCCGAACGGGTTATCGCTGAGGCAGAGGCCGCGAAGGTTCGCGCGCTGGCTCGGTTCGCCGTGCTGCGGCCACCGACCCGACGGCACACCGAACTGGCCGATGGCGCACGCGAAGAAGTCGCCATCGAGATCGGCATCAGCCCACAAGCCGCCGCCACACACATACTGCGAGCACAGCGCCTCGCCACCCGACTACCCGCCACCATGGACGCGCTAGCCGCCGGCAACATCGACCTCAAACGCGCACTTGCGATGGACGACCTAACCGACGTGCTGTCAGCGAAAGATGCCGGGCGAGTGGAACGACGAGTCCTGGCCTACGGACGCCGCACCAACCCCAGCCGATTCCGCGACTCCATCCGATATCACATGATCAAAGTCGACCCGGCTTCCGCCGAACGGCGTCGGGTAGCCGCCCGACAAGACCGCGACGTCACATATATGGCCGGAGAAGACGGCATCGGACACTTCAGCGCCGCCCTCACTGCCGAAGAAGCACTGACCGCCCACCAACAGATCGACAAACTCGCCCGAAAGGCCAAGACCCCCAACCGGACCTTGGGCCAATGCCGGGCCGACGTACTGATGGCCCTGATCATGGGTGAGCAACGGGACCGGGTGAAGGTCCAGGTGAATGTCACCATCCCGGCCACCACCCTGATGGGCCTCACTGAGCAGCCCGGCGTGCTGGCCGGATATGGGCCCATCACGGCCGAGCATGCCCGGGAATTGGCCCACAACGGCACCTGGCGGCGGATCCTCACCGACCCAGCCGGGCACCTGCTGGAAGCCAGCCCACGCCGATTCCCCTCACCGGCGATGGCCGAGCACGTCCGGCTACGCGACCAGCACTGCCGCATGCCCGGCTGCACCACCACCGCCCACCGGTCGGAGATCGACCACACCGTTCGTCATTGCGATCAGGGACTCAGCAGCACAGACAACCTCGCCGCATTGTGCAAATATCACAACCTGCTCCGCGAGCGCAGCGACTGGGACATTTATCAGCCCAGTGAGGGTGTGTTGGTGTTTACCAGCCCTGAAGGTCGCCGGTACCAGACCACACCTCCAGCGCTCGTCGCGTGAGGATCATTTTTCTTTGGCTGGAATGGAACCACAGAAGGGTAACCAGCGCCGGAACAGGAACCCGAGACTGGAAGACGCACTCCAAGGTGACCAAACAACGTTTCGCGCCCAGCACCATTCGTTTTTTCAAAGCCGCCATCGCCGAGGGGCGATTGTTCATCGCCCCCCGGCGGATTGTCACAACGAAGCGCGGACCCGTTGGGCAGCCTTGACGAGGTGGCGGAGGGCGGGTTCTACCTCGGTGTAGTTGCGGGTTTTCAAGCCGCAGTCGGGGTTTGCCCAGACGCGAGAGGCGGGGACTGCTTCGACTGCCGCGCGCAGCAGGTCGGCCATCTCGTCCGTGTTGGGGATTCGTGGCGAGTGGATGTCGTAGACGCCTGGGCCGACGCCGCGGTGGTAGCCGATGGTGGCGAGGTCGGCGAGGACTTCCATTTTTGAACGGGCTGCTTCGATTGTTGTGACGTCCGCGTCCAGGCCGTCGATGGCTTTGATCACGTCGCCGAATTCCGAGTAGCAGAGGTGGGTGTGGATTTGGGTACTCGGCGCGGCTCCTGCGGTGGCCAGACGGAACGCGTTCACTGCCCAGTCCAGGTATGCCTGGCGGTCCTCCGCGCGCAGCGGCAGCAGTTCGCGCAGTGCCGGTTCGTCGACCTGGATGATTCCGATTCCGGCGGCTTCGAGGTCTCGGATCTCGTCACGCAACGCCAACGCGACCTGGTCCGCTGTCACTCCCAGGGGTTGGTCGTCGCGGACGAAGGACCACGCCAGGATTGTCACCGGGCCGGTGAGCATGCCCTTGACCGGCCTGGACGTCAGTGATTGGGCGTACGTCGCCCAGGGCACTGTCATGGGCGCGGGCCGGGACACGTCGCCGTGCAGGATCGGTGGGCGCACGCATCGGGAGCCGTACGACTGCACCCATCCGTTGTCGGTGAACGCGAAGCCGGCGAGCAGTTCGCCGAAGTACTGGACCATGTCGTTGCGCTCGGGTTCACCGTGCACCAACACGTCCAGGCCGAGATCCTCCTGGAGCCGGATCACCCGTTCGATCTCGGCACGCATCCGCCCCTCGTAGTCCGCCTCGCCCAACTGCCCGGTTCGTAGGTCGGCACGTGCCTTGCGGATGTCGGACGTCTGTGGGAACGACCCGATTGTCGTCGTGGCCAACGGCGGCAACCCCAGCCGGGCAGCTTGGGCGGCGGCTCGATCTGGATACGCGACACGCCTGCGGTCTTCGGGGCGCAGCGCTGCGATACGCGCGCGGACGTCCAAATCACGACGCACGCGACCGACGCCCTCGGGGGCCACGATCGACGCGTCCTTGCCCAGCGACACCACCTCGTCGACCTTCTGCCGCGCGAACGCCAACCTGGCCGCGACCGAAGGGTCCAATGAGGTCTCCGCAGCCAGGTCGTAAGGTACGTGCTGGAGCGAACACGACGTCGACACCGCGATGTCGCCGACCGCGTCACGCAGCCGCGCACACGTCGACGCGGCGGTACGAAGGTCGGTACGCCAGATGTTGCGGCCGTCCACCACACCGGCTACCAAGGTCTTCGACCGCAGACCTGGAATCAACGGGATTTGCGAGACCGCCCCGGCGCCGGCGACCAGGTCCACCGCGATGCCTTCGACGGCCGTCTCCGCCAACACCGGCAACGCCGGGCCGAACTCACCGAAATACCCCGCCACCAGCAGCTGAGGCCGCCGTGACAAGCCCGCCAGACGGGAGTACACACGGCCCAACGCGGCCAGCTCGGCGTCGGAACGGTCAGCGACGAACGCCGGTTCGTCCAACTGCACCCACGCCACGCCCGCGGCCGCCAACTGGCCGAGCAGCGAGGCGTAACAGTCCACAAGGGAGTCCAGGGCATCCAGTGGGACGAACCCGTCGACTCCCTTGCTGAGCAACAGGAACGTCACCGGACCGAGCAGCACCGGCCGGGTCTCAACACCCGCCGAACGCGCCTCCTGGTACTCGGCGATGGGCTTGTCCCCGACGAGCGTGAACTTGGTGTCCGCGCCGATTTCGGGAACCAGGTAGTGGTAGTTCGTGTCGAACCACTTGGTCAGTTCCAGCGCGCCGACCTCGGCGTGGCCACGCGCCATCGCGAAGTACGTGTCCAGACCCGTCAGCCCCAGGTCGCGATACCGCTGCGGGATCGCGTCGAACAGCAGGGCGGTGTCCAGAACCTGGTCATAGTACGAAAACGTGTTCGACGGCACCGAATCCAGGCCGCGACCGGCCAGGTCGGACCAAGTGTCCAGGCGCAGCTGCCGGGCCACCTTCCGCAGGCCCGGCGCGTCCAGCGCACCCGACCAGTACTGTTCCAGCGCGCGTTTGAGCTCCCGGCGCGGACCGATCCGCGGGTAGCCCAACACTGTCGACCCGATGCCTCGGGCGGATGAATCGACCACAGCTCTCTCCTCGCGAGCACCGAGCCACCCAGGAAAGCCCGCGGAGAAGCGGCCCTGCCCTCCCGAGAGGCTACGGACGGGCACGGGCCGAGGTCGGCCCGTGCACCGGTGGCAGGTCTTCGGACTCGCGGGCACCCGACTGAACAGCCGGACCTACTGGCCGTCGCTTCCCAGGCTCACGCCCAGTGCTTCATGACGGCGGTCGTTCCCACTCACCGCTGCGGGGCAGTCCCGGACTCACACCGGGTTCCCTCTTGCCTCGCCGCACCCGGGGATGCGGCGAACCACCAGCAGTCGCCAGCGTATCGGAGATCCCCTGAACAGACGAGAACTGCGGAACTGTTCCATAGGAGGCTTTGCGGGCCGCGCGGCGGAGGGTGGCGAGGATCGCCGGGCCGAGGACGAGGATGGCGATGGTGTTGGTGATGGCGCGGCCGGTGTCCCAGCCCGCGGTGGACGTCAGCAGGGTGAAGATCGCGAAGCGGTGCAGGTTGTCCAGGAACGACGCGCCGGGGACGTACGAGATGTGGCCGTTGTAGTACGGGACTTCGACACCGGCGATGAACGGCCAGAACCACAGGTTCATCAGGAACCCGAAGACGTAGGCCACAACGATGCCGTACCCCACGAGCATGGCGATCTCGGCCTTGCCGGTCACCTTGCGCGGCAACAAGCCCGCGCCCATGCCGATCCACGCCGAACACAGCATCTGGAACGGCAACCAGGGGCCGACTCCCGCGGTGAGCAGCGCGGAGGCGAACAACGACGTGCACCCGAGGACGAACCCGAACCCGGCACCGAACACCCGCCCGGCCAGCACGAGCATGAAGAACACTGTCTCGATGCCCGCGGTTCCCGCGCCGAGCGGCCGCAGCGCGGCGTTGACCGCGGACAGCACGCCGAGCATCGCCAGGGCTTTGGAGTCCATGCCCCCTTCGGACAGTTCGGCGAGCACGATCACGATCAGCAACGGGAGTATGCCGACGAAGATGAACGGCGCGTCCGGTCCGTGCTGCATGCTCTGCGGTTCCACGCGCACAAGCAGCGGCCACACGAACATCATCAGCCCCGCCAACGACGTCAGCCCCAGCACGATCGCCGAACGGGGACCGACCCGGACCGCTCTCCCCCTCATCGAACCTCCTGCGGCAGCGCGGCCAGCACGTCGGCGACAGTGAGCCAGTCCGCGCCCAGGACCTTCGCGACCTGGGTGGCGAAGGCCGGCGAGCCGCCCAGAACCTCCACTGTGGACCCGTCGGAGACGATCTCCCCCTCGGCCATGACGATCACCCGGTCGGCGACCGTGGCCACGAACTCGACGTCGTGGGTCGCCACCACGACCGCCTTCCCCTCGGCCGCGAGTCCCGCGATCATGGTGCGCAGCGCGGCTTTCGCCGTGTAGTCCAGACCGCGAGTGGGTTCGTCCAACAGCATCACCTGCGGCGCGGCCGACAGCTGGACCGCCAACACGAGCGCGAGGCGTTGGCCTTCCGACAGGTCGCGCGGATGTTTCTCCGGGTCGATGCCGGGCACGAGCCGGTCCAGCAGGCTTCGGCACAACCCGGGTTCGGCGCCGGACTCCCGGTCGGCCGCAGCGCACTCGTCGGCCACGGTCTCCAGGTACAGCAGGTCGCTCGCGGTCTGCGGAACGAGACCGACGAGTTTGCGTGCCTTGGCGCTGGACAGGTCTTTCGGGTCGGCGTCCTGGGTACGCACCGATCCGCCCTGGCGCGGACCAGACCCCTGCAACGCCCACAACAGCGACGACTTGCCAGACCCGTTGCGGCCCATCATGGCCACGACCCTCCCGGCGTGCAGAGCCAGGTCGATGCCACGGACAGCGACCGTAGGGCCATAGCGGACCACGATCGACGAGCCGGTCAGCAACGCGACGCCGTCGGTGGCGGACGGCCGCGGAGCCGGCAGGGTGAGCCGATCGCGCAGCGGACCTGCCTGCCGACGGGCGTCACGCACCGACAGCGGCAGCGGATCCCAATGCGCGACGCGTCCCAAGTGGACGATCGGAGGCGCGATCGGGGTGTCCTTGAGGATCTCCGCCGGCGGCCCGTCGAGCACGGTCGTGTCCCCGGGCAGGTACAGCATCCGGTCGGCGAACGGCACGACCCGTTCCATCCGGTGCTCGGCCATGATCACCGTCGTTCCGAGGTCCTGGACCAGCCGGGCCAGCGTGGCCAGCACGTCCTCGGCCGCGGTCGGGTCCAGCGCGGAGGTCGGCTCGTCCAGCACGAGCACCTTCGGGTGGGTGGTGAGGACCGAGCCGATCGCGACGCGTTGCTGCTGACCGCCGGACAGGCTGCGCAACGCCCGGCGCCGCAGGTCGGCGATGCCCAGCAGGTCCAGGGTCTCCTCGACGCGACGGCGCATGACCTGGGGCGGGACGCCGAGTTGCTCCATCCCGTACGCCAGTTCCTCCTCCACGGTGTCGGTGACGAACCCGGCGAGCGGGTCCTGCCCGACCATGCCCACCAGATGGGCGAACTCCCGGGGCGGCCGGGAACTGGTGGCGATGCCGTCCACGGACACGACTCCGTCGAGGTGACCGCCGGTGAAGTGCGGGACGAGCCCGTTGAGCGTGCCGAGCAGGGTCGACTTCCCCGCGCCGGTGTGGCCGGTGAGCACCACCAGCTCGCCCTCGCCGATGGACAGCGTCACATCGGTCAACACGGGGTCGGGCTGGCCGTCGTAGTAGAAGGTGACGTGGTCGAGCTCGATCACGCGGGCACCTCCTCGGCGACATACGGCGGTTCCGGGGCTGGGGACAGGACCGACGGCAGCACGCCGACCAGCACACCACACAACGGCACCCAGGACAGCAACGGCCACGACAGTGTGATCAGCGACGGGTTCAGGTTGGTGGGGTCGACGCTGGACGTCGCGAACATCACCACGGCGACCCCGACACCGCTGAGAGCCACGACGATCTCGGCCAGGCGCCACCGGTCGGGCCGGTAGCGGGAGCGATGCACCCGCTTGCCCGCGAGCCGGAACCCGACCAACGCGATCGCGAGTCCGGTGAACAGCACTGGCCCCGCCAGAAAACGAGGAGTGGAACCGTCGAGCGTGGCGTAGACACCCACGCACACCCCGATCAGCCCGACGATCATCAGCGCCCCGGTGACCAACCGGGTTCGGGCTTGGACCAACCCGGCGCGGCCGTATCCACGGGAATCCATCGAGGCGGCCAGCCGCAGCGACCGGTCCAGCGCGTCCTCCAACACCGGGATGATGATCGCGCGCAGCGCGCGGAACTTCTTGCCGCTGCTGCCACCGCGCAGTTTGCGCGCACGCCGAACGCGCAACGCGCTTTCCGCCAGCTGAGGGAACACCGACAAGGCGACGATCACGGCCGTGCCGATCTCGTACAGCGCCGGCGGCAACGACTTGAGCAGACGTTTCGGGTTGGCCAACGCGTTGGCCGCGCCCAGGCAGATCACCATCGCGGCCAGGCGGAGCCCGTCGTACAGCCCGCCAAGCAACGACTCCGCCGACACGTCACCCAGCAGGCGGATCCCGGCGGCCCACGCGGGCAACGGGATCTCCGGCAGCCGCAGGATGATCGTCGTGCCCTCGGCTCCGCCGAAGATCACCCGGAAGAACACCCGGAGGACAATGATCATCACGCCGAGGTACAGGTACAGCCGGAACGCCATCGCCCATGGGGCTTCCGAACGCCGGGCGACCACCACGTAACACGCGACCGCGACGATCGTGAGCAGCAGCCACGGGTTGGTGGTGCGGCTCGCCGCGACCGCCAGGCCGAGCGCCCACATCCACCACGCGGCCGGATGCAGGTCCCGGGGCAGGAAGTACCTGGTGAACAAGGTTCTAGGACTCCCGCGTCCGCTTGCGGCGCCTGGCGGTCAGCCACGTCGCCGCGATCAGGATCACGACCGCGCCGCCCGCCACCCAGGGGGCGTAGTCGCTGGCCCCGGACTGGTCCTTGATCTCCTTGTTGACGTCGCCGAGGCTCTCGCCGCCGGTGAAGGCCACGTTGCGGGCCGGGTCGTCGGCGACCGCGCTGGGCCTTGGTTTCGGCGGCGGCAACGCACCCGTCCCACCGCCGGTCGCGGGGTCGCCTCCCCCGGGCTGCGTCGACGTGCCTGGGGATGTGCCGCCGCCCGTCCCCGGGCCGGCTGCCCCGCCTGGGCCCGCTCCCCCGCTGGGCTTGCCAGGGGTCGGGGAGCCTGTGCCTGGGTTCGGGCCGGGCAGTGGCTGGGGTTGCTGCCTCTCGTTCGGGTCGTTGGAGGTCGGTGCCGGTTCGTCTGGCGTGGTGCATGCTTCGCCTGCCGTTCCCGGGCGCACGGCGGCGATCCGCGGTTTCGGGTTGCTGTCGGCCGTGGCGTTGAGGGAGAACGACCAGCCTTCGAACCCGCCGGGCGCGAAGTCGCGGTTTTTCACACCCCACTGGCTGTACGCCCACGGACAGTTATTACCCGCGTGCCAATAAGACCAGTACGCGGCCGCGGGCGGCGTGTCGACGCACGCTTCCCGGTAGCCTTCCTTGCCCGTGACAGGCAGTTTCTCCACCGCGGACGGCCGGTTCTCGACCCGGCAGATGAACGCCTCGCCCCAGCGTTGCACACCGGCGATCTGGAAACCCGCACCCTTCAACGCGTCCAGGCCCGTGCCACGGGTGCCTTGCGGGTTGCAGCGCACGACGGTCGTGCCGCCCAGCTGCTGGAAGTCGACGACGACCGTGACCCCGGTGCCGTCCGTGCAGAAGCCTGGGTGGCCCTTGGACTGGTCGACCGCCCACGCGGGCGCCGGCCCGGCAGCGAGGACGAGAACCGCTGCCAGGCCGGCGAGTTTGCGTGTCGTTCGTTTCATTGCACCGTCAGTGTCGCTGTCGAGTACACCGTTCCGCCCGCCCCTGTCGCGCTGACGGTGTACGTGTACGTGCCCTTGGCGGTCGGGGTGATCGTCCGCGTCCCGCCCGGCACGGCCAACGACCCCGACCAGCTGCCGCCGCCGGACGCCGGGGACACCGACGCCGCCGTGACCGCGGTGGCGTGGGTCGAGGTCCAGGTCAGCGTGGTGCTCTGGCCCAAGGTGATCTTGCGGTCCAGGTCGTCGACGGACAGGCCGACCGTCGGGTTGTTCGGGTTCACCGCCGGGTTGGTCGGCGTCACCCGCGGTGCCGGGTTGGTCGACGCGGTCTTGTTGAGCGAGAACGACCAGCCCTCGAACCCGCCCGGGACCACGTTACGGTTCAACGCGCCGAAACTGCTGTACGTCCACGTGCTGCCCGAACCGTCGGCGTGCCAGTACGCCCAGTAGGCGTCGCCGGGCGGCGTGTTGACGCACGCCTCGTGGTAGGTGGGGCTGGCCGTGCGCGGAATGGCCTCGGTCGACGACGGCCTGTTCTCCAGCCGGCAGATGAAGCCCAGTCCCCACCTGGCCGTGCCGGTCACCGCGATTCCGGCGTCCTGCAACGCCTTCACACCCGTCCGGTCGGTGCCGGGGTTGGCGTTGGGCGAGCAGCGGGTGATCGTCGGCGCGGCGGTACCGCCGTTGCCGTCCAGTTCCTGGAAGTCGATCACCACGGTGACGCCGGTCAACGCGTCGGCTCCGGTGCAGATCCCGTTGTAGCCCTTGGTCGGATCGACCGCGTTCGCCGGTGTGGCCGTGGCTATCACTGCCCCGGTCAGCAACGCCAGCGTCAACAACTTTCTCATCGGGCAACCCCCTTGGTTCGTTTCCTGAGACCCAGCACCACGCGCCCGCCAACCGCGACCGCGGCGGCGAGCACGAAACCCAGAGCGATCCAGCTCAACGTCGGCGCGGACGGAACGCTGGCCTGCGCGACCGGCCGCGGATCGTCGCCGGACCTGGTCAGTGGCAACCGGACCGCCGCAACCACCGGCGAACCGGGGCTCTGCGTCCACGACCTGCCGGCGACACCGGGCGCGACCGCGATGCTGGTGGCCAGGTCGCTGCCCGCCCCTTCGGTCTTCGCCATCCCGCCGTCCGCCAACAGCAACGCGCCGACCGCACGTACGGTCTCGCTCACGTCCAATCCCACCGAGGCCCGCGCGGCGGTCATTCTGGCGGCCAGTACGGGGTCGTCTACTGTGGACTGAAGTGCGCCGGCCGCGGTCTCCAACGCGGTGGCGTGCTTCTTCGTCCACTCGTCAGGACGGCCACTGTTCAACGCCTCGACGGCGATGGCTGTCGCGGCGAGATCGCCCGTGTCGCAATCCTTCTTGGTGAGGTCGCTGGGGAACGTGCCGTCCTTGCACTGGCGGGCGATCAACACGTCAGGGTCGGCCCCGGTGGCCAGGATCGCCCACGCCTGGTGCTGGACGGACCGGCTGGTGTCGGCGAACCCGCCCGTGTCGACGAACTCACCGCTGTCGGTGCGCAATCTGGCCAGGTCGTTGGCCAATTGGCCAATGACGTCGTCTGGTCCGGGTGGTTGAAACCGCGCGATGATCAGCAGCTTGGCCAACGGTTCCGCGTACGCGGCGTCCGCTTGTTCGTACGGGACGCCGTGGGCGTACGCCTTGACCGACTCCGGTGTCAGCAGGAACTTCGACACGCGGTCGACGGCCTCCGGCTGCTCGCCGAGCGTGCGCAGCGCGAGCAACAGGTCAGCCGTGGCGTCGTAGTCGACGAACGTCCTGCCGTCCTGGGTGACCTCCACGTGGTCACCGTTGACCAGCTTGCCCGCCAGGTAGCCGCCCAGTGCCGTGGCCGGAGCGGGCGGCCCGGGAACGGGCGGAGTGGCCGCCACGGACGGCTCGTCCGGCGGGCTGGTCGACGGGGTGACGACGGTGCCGCCTCGGCGGGTTGCCGGCGGCGGGCGGGTGCCGGTGCCGGCGGCAGGTGGGTTGGCCGGCGGCGGTGAGCCCGTGGGCTCGTGGCTGGGTTCCGGCGACGGCGATCCCCCGGTCGGTGTCTGCGACGGCGTGGGCGTCTGCGAAGTCGGCTCGTCGGGGGGCACGCGGCCTTGGGCGAGGTCGTAGAAGCCGACCTGGGACAGCCCGAGCGACGCCTGCGCGCCCGCCCGGATCCACGTGTCCAGCCCGGTCACGCCGGTGGTGCGGGCCGAGTGGTACTGCTCCGGCGTATAGGCGATCGCGCCGATGTCGTTGGTCAGCGCGTTGCCGGCGTCAGCGTCCGACGCCTGGGACGCCTTGAGGTACGCGGTTCCCTTGCGCACAGCGTCGTCCGCGCCGCCCGCTTCGGCGAGCGCCTGGACGATCAAGCCGGTGCTGTTGGTGTTGGGGGCGTCCGTGGTGACGCCGCCATGCCAGCCACCGCCCGCCGGCTGGTGCGCCTTCAGCCACGCGACCGTCTTGTCGATGGGAGCGTCGAGGTTCGCCGCACCGGCTTTGCGGGCGGCGAGCAGTGCCGACAACGCCATGCCCGTGGCGTCGCCGTCCGGGCCGGACTGGTCGAACGGCTTGCCTTCGTCGCATGTGGACACTTTGTACCCGTCGGGGGTGACGTGGTCGCCCGTCTCGGTGGTCTTGACGTGGCCGAAGAAGATCCGGAAGTACCCCTCGGAACACTGCTGGGTCAGCAGCTTGTCGATGGCCAGCTGGTCGTTCTCGCCCACCGCGGCCAACCCGATCACACCGAGCGCCTGGCCGAACATGTTGGCGTTGTTGCTCACAATGTCGGCCATCTCGGGCTTCTTGGCGTAGTCGCTGACGCGGCCCTTGTCCGGGCCGGACCGCATGATCGCGCCCTGGGTCTCGGCGACCATGTCGTGACCGCCGAACGTACGCGGGTCCCGGCCGGCCATCTCGGCGGCGACGAGGACCTTCGCGGTGGCGCCGCCGACGATGATGGCGTCGTAGCCCTGGCCGGGCAGCAGGCCGTCCCACGTGTAGTAGTCGGTGGCGTGGGCGTCCATGTACTTCACGATCGGCGCGGCCAGCTTGCCGTCACCCGAGGCGTACATCGCGAACAGGGTGTCGATCATCAGGCCGTGGTCGGGCAGGTCGCCGCCGTTGGGATTGTTCAGGGTGCCGTCCGGGGCCAGCTGCTTGGCCAGCCACCGGGAGTTGGCTTTGGCGGCGGCCCGTTCAGCGGACGCCCAGGCGGTGCCGGTCTGGACAGTGACGGCGACGCCTGCCACGAGAACCGACAACGCGGCCGCCAACGCGGCGCCACGCCTGCGTAATGATGATTCCACGGTCTCGTCCTTCGTCCGGGGCGAGACCGACATGTTTCGTCGAAGTCACCCCTGCTTTCGCGGCAGCGGCCTGACATCCACCCGCCCAGGTGGTATCCCGACTTGTCACCGAAGTGACCCACGGTTGCGCGACAGTGCCGGACTTCGACCGGCTTCCCCACCACGGACGGACATTGTTGAGTTGTTCCCGTTCAAACCAGCCGACCATAACATTCCGCCGGCGGTGTGCGGCACCTGCGCACGTGTGACGTGACAGGTGCCGCTGTCACGTCAGGCCGCCCGGCAGGCCAGCTCGGGCGCCCCGGGCCGCGATCCGGCCGCCGAGAGCTGCGCCAGGCTCGGCCCGCCAAGGCCCAGGATCGCCTGCGCGGTGGCACGGACCACAGTCGCCGGGTTCACGCCGGAACTGTCGTAGGCGATCGCGCCGCGGTCGGCCGGCTGACCGGCGCAGCCCACCTGCACGCTCACGATGAACCGCTTCGCCTTTACGGCGGCCAGCAGCCGCCCGCCCGCCTTCAGTGCCTGGCCAGCGAGGCCGGTCGTGTTGGTGTTCGGCGCAGTTGCGGCGTCCCCGGAGCCCACCGAGATTCCGCCGTTGGCCTGCTGCTTGCTCACCAGCCAGGCCAGGCCCTCGTTCGCGTCGGTGGTCCGGCCGACCGCCAGCAGGGCCTGCACGACCATCGCCGTGGAGTCCGTGTCGCTCACGCACGTCGACGCCCCGAAGAACAACGGGAACCCACCGTCCGGGCACTGGGTGCCCACGGCGAAGTCCACCGCGGACACGGGCACCCCACCGGGTGTCCGCTTCAACGCGATGATGGCCAGGGACTGGCTGAAGGCGTTGCTGAAGTCGCCGAACTGCGAACGATCCGAGAACCGGCCGGCCGGCGTGAGCAGCCCGCGCAGCCGCGTCGGCAGGTCCACACCCCCGAAGCTCGCCGGGTTCACCCCGCGCACCTCAGCGGCCAAGGTGGCCTTCGCGGTGGCACCCGCGTACGCCTCGGTCCCGCCGTCACCGATATAGCCGCTGAGGATTTCCGGTTTGGCCAG
This sequence comes from Actinocrispum wychmicini, assembly GCF_004345645.1. GTDB lineage: Bacteria > Actinomycetota > Actinomycetes > Mycobacteriales > Pseudonocardiaceae > Kibdelosporangium > Kibdelosporangium wychmicini. The sequence goes on from NZ_SLWS01000009.1 coordinate 352,397, forward strand.
CCACGCGATCGCCTTGCCGCCGTTGGTGCCCGACACCCCGGCCGACGCGAAGGCGAGGATCGCGTCGATGGTCAGACCCTGGTCGGGAAACTTGGTCCCGTTGAAGTCCACTTCGAATCGTTCGCCGTCGACCAGTTGGCGGGCCAGCCAGCCGGCCGCGGCGTCGGCCCGGTCGACGGTCCGCCCGCCGTCCGCGACCGCGGCACCGGGAACGGCGACCGCCATAGTTGTGACACACAGCAACGCGACCGCAAGGGAACGCAATCTCATGCCAGAACGAGCCTTTCTCGGGCTCACGGCACGGCAGCCCGGGCGCTGGCCCGAGCACGTCCGGCCCGCGAACCACGACGGGAGGGATCGATCGCACCCGGTCGCGGGAAGTCGGACTCGCCACCGTGGGGTGGCTCACCGTTGCGGGTCAGTGCCGGACTCTCACCGGACTTTCCCCACCGCCGGGCGTGTTCAGTTGTCGCGCCAGTCTCGGCGCCGGCCGATCGTACGTCAATACGTCCAACAGCGTGGCGCATCGCACAATTTCACCAAAGAAATTCGGCGAAATTAGCGGCGAGCCGGGTTTCGGCGAACACATCGGCCATCTGGTCGAGCGCGTTCATTCCCGTCGGTGGAATGCCTTGGTCGCATGCGGAATCCGCTGTGCCGCATGAGTTCCACTGAGTGAACACCTCCGATCCGGGGGTTGTGCGGCCCGGCCGGAGCGGCGCTACCATTCGCGCCAGGCGCGCAATCAGTTACGTACGAGGGTGAAATCGGCCTCCAGTCTGCAGCTGCGCCCTGACTCCCGTACGCCACAGCGATGGGAGCGACCATGCGAATTCAGTTGGCCATTGTCGGTGCGGGCCCTCGCGGCCTTTCGGTCCTTGAACGGATATGTGCCTTCGTGCGGCACCGATTGCCGGACGTCGAGGCGGACGTGCACATCGTCGACCCGCACCCGGCAGGCGCCGGAAACGTCTGGCGCACAACACAATCACGGCACCTGCTGATGAACACCGTGGCGTCCCAGGTGACCATGTTCACCGACGACACCGTCGACCTGGAAGGCCCGCTGTGTCCCGGCCCCAGCCTGTACGAGTGGGCGCGTTTTGTCACGCTCATCGGTACGTTCGACGACCACCGGTACAGCCAGGAAGTCCTCGCCGAGGTCGCCGCGCTCGGTCCGGAGTCCTATCCCAGCCGGCCGTTGTACGGGCGCTACTTGGAATGGGTGTTCCGGCACGTGTGGCACAACGCGCCCGACCGCGTACGTATTCACGTTCACACCACGCGCGCGGTCGCGCTCGACGACACGCAAGGCGCCACACAGATCCTGCGCCTGCAGGACGGCACGGTATTACCCGATCTGGACGCGGTTGTCCTCGCCCAAGGGCATCTTCCCACTGTGCCAAGCGCACGCGAGAACGAACTGGTCGATTTCGCGGCGGACCACGGATTACGCTATGTGGGGCCGGTGAATCCCGCGAATGTCGTCCTGCACGCGGTGCGACCGGGTGAGCGGGTAGGTCTGCTCGGCCTTGGCCTGAATTTCTTCGACTACATGGCGTTGTTCACGGTGGGCCGCGGCGGGGCGTTCGGCCACGAGGAAAGCGGCGAGCTCGTCTACCTGCCGTCCGGTCGCGAACCACGGCTGTTCGCCGGCTCGCGGCGGGGCGTTCCCTACCATTCCCGGGGCGAGAACCAGAAAGGCGCGCACGGCCGGCACATCCCGTCGGTGCTGACGATCGAGCTGATCGCCCGGCTGCGGGCCAAGGGCGGCCTCGACTTCCGCCGCGACATCTGGCCGCTGGTGGCCAAGGAGGTCGAGACGGTCTACTACACCACTTATCTCACCGCGGAACGCGGCAGCCGGCAGGCCGCACGGTTCCGCGTCCGGTATCTCGCGGCGCGTTGGGGCAGCGAAGGGGAACGGCATCTGCTCGACAAGGTCGGCGTGCCGGCCGACCAACGCTGGGACTGGGACCGGATCGCCCGGCCCTACGGGTCGCGGACGTTCAGCGGGCCGGCCGACTTCCGGTCCTGGCTGGTCGAGTACCTCCATCAGGACGTCGCCGAGGCGCGCGCGGGCAATGTCGACGGGCCGCTGAAGGCCGCCCTGGACGTGCTGCGCGACCTGCGCAACGAGGTCCGTCTCGTGGTCGACCACGGCGGCCTGACCGGCACCTCGCACCAACGGGACCTGGACCACTGGTACACGCCGCTGAACGCCTACCTGTCGATCGGCCCGCCGATCCGGCGGATCGAGGAAGCCCTCGCCCTGATCAGGGCGGGGATCCTGGAGGTCATCGGTCCGAACACCGAGGCCGAGCTGGATGCCGCGGCGAACACGTTCGTGCTGCGTTCGTTGGCCGTGCCGGGTTCCGACGTGCCGGTGACCACCCTCATCGACGCGCGCCTGCCCGACATCAGCCTGCACCGCACCGCCGACCCGCTGATGTCGTACCTCCAAGCGCGCGGTCGCTGTCGGCGTTACCGCGTTCCCGACCTGGACGGCGGTTACTACGAGACCGACGGACTCGACGTGACCGAACGTCCATATCGGATCGTCGAGGCCAGCGGCCGAGTGCACCCCAGGCGCTTCGCTTTCGGCGTGCCGACCGAGTCGGTGCACTGGATCACCGCCGCCGGTATCCGTCCCGGCGTGAACTCGGTGACCCTCACCGACTCCGACGCGATCGCGCAGGCCGCGATCACCGTCGCACTCGGCGAGACCAAGGGCACCTTGATCACGTCGACCGGAGGTGCGTTCTAATGTCCGACCACGGCGTGTTCTCGCCCGGCTGGGCCGGCACAGGAGTGGACGACCTGGTCAGTGCGGCGGAGTTCGTGCGGGCGATGCTCGCTGTCGAGACGGCGTTGGCAAGGGCGCAGGCGAAGTTCGGCGTGATCCCCGCGACCGCAGCCGAGGCGATCGCCGCGGTCACCGCCGACGCCATCGACATCGACGCACTCGCCGAAGGCGTACGTGCCACCGCCAACCCGGTGGTCTCGTTCGTCGCCCAACTCGGATCCGCGGTGGACCCGGACGCGGCCGAGTACGTCCATCGTGGCTGCACCAGTCAGGACGTGCTCGACAGCGCGCTCATGCTGCTGTGTCGCCGCGTACTCACCCGGATCGTTGACGACCTGGTGCGATGCGCGGACGCCCTCGCCGCGCTCGCGGCTCGACATCGCGACACCGTGCAGGTCGGCCGAACCCTGACCCAGCACGCCGTCCCGGTCACGTTCGGCCTGAAGGTCGCCACGTGGCTCAACCTGGTCCTGGACGCGTTGGCCCGGTGTCGCGCTGCCCGTGACTCGACCCCGGCCAGCCTCGGTGGCGCGGCCGGCACACTGTCCGCCTACGCCGAATACGCCACGCTGGCCGGCGCGGCCCAGGGTGGCGGGGTCGAGTTGATGGACGCGTTCGCGGCGGAACTGGACCTGCGGGCGCCGTTGGTGCCCTGGCACTCCGTCCGTACCCCGATCGTGGACGTGGCGTCGGCGCTGGCGTTCGTCGGCGGCGCGCTCGGCAAGTTCGCCATCGACGTCCAGGTACTGGCCCGCACCGAGATCGCCGAAGTGGTCGAGCCGGCCGCGCCCAGCCGGGGCGCGTCGTCCACCATGCCCCAGAAGCACAACCCCGTGCTGGCCACGCTGATCGTCACCTCGGCCCGGCAACTTCCTTCGTACACAGGGATCCTGTACGCGAGCATGATGTCGGAGGACGAGCGGTCGGCGGGCGGGTGGCACGCCGAATGGCAGCCGCTGCGCGAATGCCTGCGCCTCGCGGCCGGCGCCGCGGCCAACGCCGCCGAACTCGCTGAGGGCCTGACCGCACTGCCGGACCGGATGCGGGACAACCTCGCCCTGACCGGCAGCGCCGTCGTCTCCGAACGACTCAACACCGTACTCGCACCCATGATCGGCAAAGTGGCCGCCAAAGCACTGCTCACCGAGGTCGCCGACGCGGCCGCGAAATCAGGCGACGATCTGGTAGTGCTGCTCTGCCAAGGACTACGCCAACGAGGTCACTCGGTGACCGAGGCCGACCTGGGCCAGTACGCGTCCCCGGACCACTACCTCGGCGCGGCACCCGTGCTCGTGGACCGGACCCTCCAACGACACCAGGCCGAAAGGTCAGCTCTGTGACAACGCGGCCCGGTCGCTGAGCTCGTCGAGCGACAACAGGTGTGCCGGTGGGTGGTCGACCGCCATGTGCCGGGTCAGCCGCAAGGACGAGGACACGTGCAGGAGTTCGCCCGGTTCCAGGGCCCGCCAGTCCGGGTCCTCGTCCATCCGCTCGGTGGCCACCACCACGGCCGCATTCCTGGCCAGGTCCCCGGATCGGGTCCGGACCGTGCCCGCCGGGCTGGCGTGGTCCAGGTGCCGGTCACCGCGTCGGCCACCGGCGGCGCGGTCGAGCACGAACAGGTCGTGGGTCGCCGGATATCGCAGCGCCCACAGCTCGGTCGCCGTCGTCAGCACCAGGTTGATGGCGTACAGCGGCAGGTTGTCGGCCACCCAGCGGGACGCGGCGGTGATTCCCGCCGTGACGTCGCCGTTCGCGAGGTCCACATGCTTGGTGATCAACGCGAAGAACCGCTCCGAGTCGGTGTCCCCCGCCACCAACTCGCGGTACTCCCCCAGCTCCGCCTCCAGGGCGTCCAACGAGGCGATCACGCCGTTGTGCGCGAAAAGGCGGTTGTGCTGGCAGAACGGGTGCGTGTTGCGGACATCCAGTCCGCCGGTCGAGGCGTACCGGATGTGCGCGATGAACGTCGACGACTCGCGTTCCCGGGCCTCGCGCGCGAACTCCTTGTCCTGGTACGCCGCGATCGGCTGCTTCTCCACCCGCGGTGTGCCGTCCGCGTCGAACGTCCCCAGTCCCGTTCCGTCCGGTTCCCGCCGGCTTTGCTCGGCCAGGCTGTCCGGTGCGTCCAGCAACCAGAACGTGGCCCGGACCCGGCGCGGCCCGCTGGACATCCCGAACAGTCGACACATGGGGCCATCATCGCGCACTAGGTGAACATCTGCCGGATCTGGTTGACGATCGGGTCGAGCCTGGTGTCGTGGTTGCTCAGCACCACCGCGGCCCAGTCGGTGCCGACGTCCAGGTTGGTCGCCTGGCCGGGGCCGCCGCCGGGGTGTCCGAACACCCGCTGCCCGTCGACGAGGAGATCGCGGAACCCGTATCCGGCGAACTCCGTCGCGGAGACCGGCACCTTCCCACCGGTCACGATGTCGGTGAACGGCCGGGACAGCAGCTTTCCGCCGCGCAGCGCGACGGTGAACCGGAGGATGTCCTCGGCCGTCGAGTACAGGCCGTTGTCCGGGCCGCCGATGAACGCGAAGTACGGTGACGTGGTGAAATCCGTGACGGTTCCGTCCGGTTGTGTCCAATAAGGATGGGCGACGTCCACGGCCGCGAGGACCTGCGGTCTGGTGAGGAAGTCCGACCTGGTCATGCCGGCCGGGGTGAGGATGTTCCGGCGGACGTAGTCGTAATAGGACAGTCCGGTGACCTGGGAGACGATCGCGCCGAGCAGCCAGAACGCGTCGTTGCTGTACTCGTAGCGGGTGCCTGGGGTGAACCGCGGCGGCGTGGTCCGGATGATCTCCAGGGTGCCCCGGACGGTCTCGTCGATCGACGTCCACGTCGGCGGTGGTCCCGACCCCAGCGCGGGCCGGCCGACGCCGGACGTGTGGGTCAGCAACTGGTGGACGGTGACGTCCGGCGGGAAGCCGTCGAGGTACGTCGAAAGCTTGCCAGGGAACGCGATCCGGCCGTCCTGGGCGAGTTGGCCGACCGCCACCCCGGTGATCATCTTGGTCATCGACGCGAGCACGAACTTGGTGTCCGGCCGGTTGGGTAGGGACCCGTTGGCCTTGCCGGCGGCGCGGACCAGCAGCGGCCGGTCGTGCCGGGCGATCAGGACGGTGCCGGAGAAGTCCTGGCCAAGGTCGAGATCCTTGGCCGGACGGACGGAGGCGAGCACCGGCACCGCACCCATCGCCGTCAGCACTGTCCGCCTGCTCGTGCTCATCAGCGCACCGCCAGGTAGACGGCCGTGGCGATCTCGCCCATCGCTTCCGCGACCTGCGCGGCGGTCCGCATGACGGTTTCCGGGTTGCCCGGTACGGTCATCATCTGTGAGAAGGCGACCGGGCGGCCGCTTGGCGGGACGATGTACCCGGCGAGCGCCTTGTGCAGGACCGAATCGGGGCCGATCACCATGGCCGTGCCTGTCTTGGCGTACACGTGCCCGGCGGCCGGCGAGTTGACCTGCACGTTGGCGAGGCTGCCGTCCCGGCCCATGATCGGCAGCGCGGTCCGGAACCGCGGATAGTACGGCTGGCCTTTGACGTGGTTCAGGAACTTCACGAAGAAGTCGGCGGTGTAGCGGCCGTCGTCCTCGCCCGCCGGATGCGGATCCAGACCCGCCTTCGAGTACAGCCGAGCGCGCAGGTCCTTGTAGGCGGCGACGGGGTTGCGCGGGTCGCAGGCGGCGCCGACCACGTACGGCCAGGTGGCCGTGTGCACGTTGGAACTCACCTTGAGCATGACCTTGACCTGTTCGGACAACGGCAGCGACACCTGCTCGGTCAGCCGGGACCCGTGCCGCTGTGGTGTGCCGAGCAGGTCGGCGGTGGCGTCCACTCCATTGTCCCGCAACGCTTTGGCGAAGGCCGCTGCGGCGAATCGGCCTGGTTCGGGGACGTAGTAGCAGCAGAACAGGCCAGGGGCGTCGATCGGAACGTCTCCGACTAGTGCGACGGCGTGCGTGCCGTCCGGGTTGGCGACGTCGTTGACGAAGTTGAGCATCTGCCCGGGGGACGCGGTGGTGCGCGTCTGGTTCAGGATCCGCACGTAGCCGACGTCCGGCGTGATCCGGAGCGCGGCCGGTGCGCCGACGGTCGGCCCTGGGGTGACCACGACGTCCATCACGTTGTCGTTCAGCATCATCGCGGAGGTCGTCACGAACAGGCCGCCGTTGGCGATGTCCTCCCGGCCTTCGCGGAACATCGAGACGTCCACCAGCACCCGGCCGTCGACCCGGGTGATCCCGGCCGCTGCGACGTCGTCCGCGAACCGGCGCAGCGTCCCCAGCGGGTCGCTGTGCAGCGGCGCCGCCCCCGGCGCGGTGCCGTACGTGTGGTCCGGATCGGGCAGCAGGAGCGTCCCGTCCGGCCGCACCCGACCGCCGACCAGCAGGTCCCCGCCCGCGACCAGCACCAGGTCACCGCGCAGGACGCCGTCGTGCACAGGTCCGGTGCGCACGATCCGGGTACGGAACCGGTGGTCGGCGCCGAGCGTGGCGAACGCGGTGCCGGCGATGAACACCTTCATCGAGGACGCGGCCACGAACAGCTGGTCGGGCCGCAGCGAGTAGAGGATGTCGGACGAATCCGGCGCGCTGAACGCCATCCCCCACGTCGAGCCCGGAAACTTCTGGATGACCCGCTGGATTGTGTCGTCCAGCTCGTCCAGGTCGTTCGGGCTCGCGAACGCGGGCCTGGCGGCGAGCGCGAGCGGGACCGCGCCGAGCATGCCCAGCACTGAGCGTCTTGTCGTCATGGCGAGACTTCTACCGACGCGAGCCGATCGCCGGCCGATCGTCGACCCATATGTGATCCATATGCGCCTGCCGCGATCCTCGACGAATGCGGGTGTTGCTGGTCGAGGACGAGCAGCCGTTGGCCGGGTACATCGCGGCCGGGCTGCGCAAACACGGGTTCGCCGTCGACGTCGCGGTGGACGGTCGGACGGCGTTGGAGAAGTGCGAGGTCACGCCGTACGACGTCGTGGTGCTGGATCGGGATCTGCCTGTCGTCCATGGCGATACGGTGTGCCGCCAGCTGGCTTCGCGTGGTACGGCACGTGTGCTGATGCTCACCGCGTCCGGGACGGTCGAGGACCGTGTCGACGGACTCACTCTCGGCGCTGACGACTACCTGGGCAAGCCGTTCGCGTTCTCCGAACTCGTCGCGCGGATCCGTGCTCTGGCGAGGCGCAGCGCTCCGGCTCGGCCGCCGGTGTTGCGTGCCGCGGACGTCGTTGTCGATCCCGCGCGGCGGACTGCGGAGCGCGCGGGGCGGGCGGTGCACTTGACCCCCAAGGAGTTCGGCGTCCTGGAACAGCTGTTGGCCGCGTCCGGCGCCGTGGTCAGCGCGGAGACGTTGCTGGACAAGGTGTGGGACGAGCACGCCGACCCGTTCACCAACGCCATCCGGATCACGGTCGGCACGTTGCGCCGCAAACTCGGGGAGCCGCCGATCGTCGAGACGGTCACCGGCGCGGGATACCGGATCGAGCCGTGACCGCCCGCACCCGGCTGGCGCTGCTGTACACCGGGCTGGTCCTGGTCGCCGCGGCCGCGTTGACCACGCTCACGTACGTCCTCATGCGACAGAGCCTCGGCCGCCGGTTCCAGTACCTGCGACTCGGCGTCGGATCTCCGCCGCCGCAGATCCCGGACGTGGCCGAGCAGGTGCGGTCGGCGACCCTGTCCCAGCTGCTGGTCCAGGCGTCGATCGCGCTGGGACTGGTCGTGGTCCTCGCCGCGGTGCTGGGGTGGCTGGTCGCCGGGCGGGTGCTGCGGCCGATCCGGGTCATCTCGGCCACGGCACGTCGGCTGTCGGCGGAGAACCTGTCCGAGCGTGTCCCGGTCAACCCGCCCGCCGACGAGATGGCCGCCCTGGCCACCACCGTCAACGGCATGCTGGACCGGATCCAGCGCGGCATCGACGAGCGCGACCGGGTGCTGGCCAGCCAACGCATGTTCACCGCCAACGCGGCGCACGAGCTGCGGACTCCGTTGACGACCATCCGGACCGCGATCGACGTCACGCTGGACGGGTCGCCCGACACGGCCGAGCTGGTTGCCATGGCCCGCGATGTGCGGACGGCCGTCGATCACAGCCGTCGTACCCTGGACGGGCTGCTGTCCCTGGCGCGCAGCCAGGCCGGGCCGATCTCGCGGCACCACGTGGATCTCGCCGCGCTGGCCGGTCGGGTTCTCGCCGCGGTGTCGGACATCACCGCACACGCCGAGCTGCACCCGGCGCACGTGCGCGGCGAACCCGTTCTGCTCGAACGGATGACTGCCAACCTGATCGACAACGCCGTTCGATACAACCACCCGCACGGTCGGCTGTGGGTGACCACGGGAGTTTCGGGCGGCCCTTTCCTTCGGGTGGTCAACACCGGGCCGCGGGTCGTCGAGTCTACTGTGGACGATTTGCTGCGCCCGTTCGTCCGTGGAACGTCGACGCGCGGTGGGGCGGGGCTCGGGCTGGCCATTGTCCGTGCGGTGGTGGACGCCCACGACGGCGAGATCACGATGTGCGCGCCCGCGACCGGCGGGCTGGACGTGACCGTGCGGTTCATTCGCCCGGGATGAGGTCCTCCAGGTCGAAGTGGCGGTGGGTGGGGGCGATTCGTTCGCCGAGGAGCAGCCGACGGGCCACGTTCGCGAGTTGCGCCGCGGCGTACCGGGCTTCGCCGGCCAGTTGGGGGTAGCCGCCCAGCGAGATGCCGATCTGCCCGACCGAGCGTCGGGCGCGTTCCGACAGGTTGTCCCATCCACCGAGCCACTGCACGAGGTCCCCCGGGTGCTCGCCGTGAAAGACGTCCAGGTCGGGGTGCGTTCGGTACGGCTCGACGCTGAGGAAGCCGCGCTCGTCGGCCGCGTAGATCACGTCGATCCCGCGCTTGCGGGCCAGCTGCCGGATGTCGTACTTGACCTGCAGGCCGTCGCACTCCTCCACGAGCAGGTCCAGGCCGTCCAGGAACTCGGCGGCGTTGGTTGTCGTCACTGCCTCGTCGACGACCGTGAGGCGGAGGAACGGGTTGATGGTCGCGATCCGACGCACCGCGATCCACGCCTTGGGCACGCCGAGATCGGTGACGCCGGCGTTGAGGCGGTTGAGGTTCGACAGGTCGAGCAGGTCGAAGTCGGCCAGCTTGAGATGCCCGCACAGGGTCTCCTGAGCCAGCGTGACCGCCGCCTCGCCGCCGACCGACAGGCCCACCACCCCGACGCACTTGTCCCGCAGCGCACGCTGTTCCCCGTGGGTGATCTTGTCCCGGTTACGGCTGGTGATCACGTCGAAGTAGTCGTCCGGCGCCAGCACATGGGCGATCGTGTCCGCCCAGGGGAAGTAGACCCAGACACCGTAGTTCGCGGACCCGACGTCGGCGACGAACCGCCGGCGATCCTCGACCTGCTTGTCCGACGGGAACCGCACCCGGGCCAACTCCGCCAGCTGTCGCTCGATCGTGTCCAGCACCGCGATCCCGTGCCGCCGGCACAACTCCTTCAAGCCCGCCCGTTGCCCGGTTGCCAGGCGGACCAGCACCGGCCGCCAGGTGACCGGCTGGTCAACGGCCGCACGTAAGCCGTCCAGATCGACGATCATTGACTCCCTCAATCAAACTAGTTGACTGAGTCAAAGATACATCGGATGTCAACCGACCCGACGTCCGTACGGTGACAGCGTTGTTGGTTCGGCAGTTGAATGAGTTCGCCACTGGTATCGACCTCGCACTCCAGATGAGGAGATCGGTGTGTCAACGACGTCACCCCCAGAGTTCTCGGACCAAGCCGGCTCGGCCGGGACAAGGCGGACATTTCTCAAGGGCAGTGTCGCGGCGACAGTCGCCATCACGACGAGCCAAGCAACGGCCACAGCGAAGGAGACAGTCGCCCAGGGCGCCGTGGGCAAGCCCGGCACGGTGAGCCAGACACCGTTCGGGGCACCCACCGCCGCCACCCCGGTACCCGGCGCGGCCATCACCGCGGTGGGTGGTGACCGCCCCGCCGGCTGGAGCCAGCAGACCCGCGCGGAAGTCGTGGCCCGCAACGGCGTGGTCGCCACCAGCCAGTCCGTCGCGGCGCAGGCGGGTCTCCGGATCATGATCGACGGCGGCAACTCGGTGGACGCCGCGGTCGCCACCGCGGCGGTGCTCGGGCTGGTCGAACCGGGCAGCGCGGGCATCGGCGGCGACATGTTCGTCCTGCACTACTCGGCCCGGGACCGGAAGGTCTTCGGTCTCAACGGCAGCGGCCCGTCGCCGAGCGCGTGGACCCCGGACTACTTCCGGCAACGCGGCTACAACGCCGACACCGGCATGCCCGAACGGGGCATCGACTCGGTCAGCGTGCCCGGCGCGGTGGCGGGTTGGGACGCGTTGCTCAAACGCTTCGGCAGCCGCGGATTCGACACGGTCCTGGCGCCGGCCGCCAAACTCGCCACGGAGGGATTCGGTGTCACCGAACGCATCCACCGCGACTGGACTCGCGCGGTCGCGCTGCTCGCGAAGGACCCGGACTCGGCCCGCACCTACCTGGTGGACGGCCACGCCCCGGCGTTGTACTCCATTTTCCGAAACCCCGACCTGGCCAAGGCGTACCGAACCCTGCAGCAGCACGGACCGGACGCGTTCTATCGAGGCGACATCGCCGACGCCATCCTCGCGAAGAGTCGACGGCTGGGCGGTGCGCTCAACCGCGCGGACCTCGCGGACTTCCGTCCCGAGTGGGTCGACTCGATCCACGTCGACTACCACGGCTACGACGTGCACCAGCTGCCGCCCAACACGCAGGGCTTCGCCACGCTGATCATGCTGAACATCGTCGAGCGGCTCGCCCCGGTCCGCGGCTTCGACCTCGCGGTGATCGGCCCGCGGTCACCGATGTTCTGGCATCTGTTGGTGGAAGCCAAGAAACTCGCCTACGACGAGCTACACCGCCACAACGGCGACCCACGCTTCGTGACCGTGCCGCTGGACAAGCTGCTGTCGAAGGACTACGCGGCCGAACTGTGCAAGCGGATCGACCCGAACCGGGCCACGCCGCCGAAAGTGCGCGGCGCCGTCAACTCCGGCACGGTCTACCTGACGACCGCGGACCGGTGGGGCAACATGACCTCGTTCATCTACAGCGTGTTCGAGGGGTTCGGCTCCGGCGTCACCGTGCCCGGCTACGGTTTCCCGTTGCAGAACCGGGCCGCGCTGTTCAACCTCGACCCCACCTCCCCCAACATCGTCGCCCCACGCAAGCGCCCGTTCCACACCTTGATCCCGGCGTTCGTCACCAAGGACGGCCGACCGGTCCTGTCGTTCGGCAACATGGGCGGCAGCGAGCAGGCGCAGGCCCAGGCCACCGAACTGGTGAACATGGTCAACCTGGGCATGAACCCGCAGGCCGCGACCGACGCGGCCCGCTTCTACCACGACCAGTTCGACAACATCCTGCAACTGGAGCCGGCACTGCAGGCGCTGGTCGGCCCGCAACTGGCCGCACTGGGCCACGACATCCGTCCGGTCGACGGCGCTAACATGGGCGGCTACCAGGCCATCCACTTCACCCCACAGCAACCGGGCCACTGGCCGGCGTCGACCGGCGACAACGGACCCGTCAACGGCGTCTACCGAGCCGCCTCCGACCACCGCAAGGACGGCTCGGCAGTCGGCTGGTAGATCCCGTCCCCGCCCGGCCATCGCGGACGGGGACCTCCTGGTCCGCCACCGAGCCGCTCGGTGGCGGATCTGTACCAACTGGACGGACCACCCGATCACCACCGCCGGGCAGGTGAGGCGCGCGGGCTGGCAGACTGGCGAGCGCAGTCTGGTGTCCAGATAGGAGCGATTGATGAAGGCAGCTCGTTTCGCCCGGTTCGGGGGTCCGGAGGTCCTGGAGATCGTGGATCTCCCCGATCCGCGGCCAGGTCCCGGCCAGGTCCGGATCGCGGTGCGCGCGGCCGGCGTCAACCCGAGCGACTGGAAGAAGCGCAAGGGCCTGATGGACGCGGAACTCCCGCAGACCATGGGCTACGAAGCGGCGGGCGTCGTCGACGAACTCGGCGAAGGTGTCACGGACGTGGCCGTCGGCGATCGCGTGTTCGGTTTCTCCACTGACGGCTCGGCACAGGCCGAACTGGCGGTGCTGGGCTACTACGCGCCGATCCCGCCGTCGCTTGACTTCCCCGGCGCCGCCGCGCTGCCAGCCGCCATCGAGACGGCCACGCGCGCGCTCGACCAGCTCGGCGTGAGGAGCGGCGACACGCTCCTCATCAGCGGCGCCTCCGGGAGTGTCGGCAGCGCCGCGGTTCAGTTCGCTGTGGTGCGCGGTGCGCGTGTGATCGGCACCGCCAGTCCGGCGAACCACGACTATCTTCGCTCGCTGGGAGCCGAGCCGGTCGCCTACGGCGAGGGCCTTGTCGAGCGGGTTCGCGCGATCGCGCCGGACGGTGTCGACACCGCGCTCGACGTGGCCGGGACTGGTGTCCTGCCCGAGCTCATCGAGCTCGCGGGCGGCCCGGAGCACGTCGTGACGATCGCCGACTTCGGTGGCGCGCGCGAGCACGGGGTGAGGTTCAGCAGCGGGGACGCCGGTCGCGCGGTCCACGTGATCGCTGAGATCGGCGAGTTGATCGAGGCCGGCCGCTTCTCGCTCCCGGTCGCGCGGACCTTTCCGCTCGCCGAGATCGCGGAGGCGCACCGGGTCAGCGAGAACGGTCACTTGCCCGGGAAGCTCGTGCTGGTGGTCGGCGAGACGCGCTAGTCGCCCGCGGAGCGCAGCTCGACGCAGCATTCCCCAGGGCGGGGCGTCAGGATCGCACGGATGCTGGCGGCGTCCAGGCCGGTGAGCATGCCGGTGAGGAAGGCGTGGTTCATCCCGCACACCAGGTCCGTGGCCCTGGCCGCCAGCGGGTGGAACGGACAGTTGCGCAGCCGGACACACGTCGGTGACTCACGCGTGGGTTCGAAGCCGTTGCGGACCAGCACGCCTTCGCACAAGGTGAGTGCTCGTTCCGCGCCGAGGCGGCCTTTGACCTGGTCGCGTTCGGCGGTGCCGAGTTCCTCGCCGTGGGTGGTGGCGGCTCGGATCGCGGCCTGGTGGGCGTTCTCGTCCTTGCCTTCGGTGAGGACGGCGTCGATCAGGATGTCGGCCAGCATCGCGTGCCGGCGTTCCGGGATGGTGACGTGGAAGTCGGTGTCGGTCGGCTCGTACAGCTTGGGCTTGCGGCCGACCTTCCGGATGCCGCCGACCTGCCCGTAGTGGGCCCGCAGCAGACCCGCGTCGACGAGTTTGTCCAGGTGGAACGCGGCCAGCTTGCGGGAGATCCCGACCGAGGCGGCCGCCTGGTCGCGGGTCACCGGCTGGTGCGCCTGTCGGATGAACAGGTACATCTCCCGCCGCAGCGCGTCGTCCAGCGCGGCGACGGCGCTGATCGCGGACTCCGTCACCTGACGACCATAACGCCTATGAGCGTGTCCGCAACCGCTCGGTACCCCAAACGAGTAGCCGGGCTTGACCGGATCACGTCATAACACCAAGATTTGTTGGTGTAACTACGGCGGTGGAGGTCCGGCGATGACCAGTGAGCTCGACCAGGCCAAACGACCGGTGAGCGCGATGCTGGCCGGCCCGTACGGGCACCCGTTCCACCCGATCCTGGTCACCGTGCCGATCGGGGCGTGGGTGAGCGGCCTGGTGTTCGACCTCGCCGCCCAGTGGGTGCCCGACCCCGGGTTCCTGGCCAAGGGCTCGGTGTGGCTGATCGCCATCGGCGTCGCCGGCGCCCTGGCCGCCGCGATGATCGGCTTCCTGGACCTGTTCGGCATCCCGACCGGCACCCCGGCGTTCCGCACCGGCCTTGTCCACATGGGACTGAACCTGGCCGTCACCGCCGCCTACACCGCCAACTTCTTCTGGCGCCAGGCGGACTACGGCCACGTCGGGCTCGGTCCGCTGCTGCTGTCGGCGGCGAGCCTGGTCGTCCTGGCCGTCGCCGGCTACCTGGGCGGCAAGCTCGCGTTCCGATACGGCGTGCGCGTGGTCGACGAAGCCGCCCAGGCCACCGGCTACCAGCGTTTCCCACCACGTCACAAGGAGAACTGACATGGATGTCGCCGCTCTGATCACCTGGCTGGTCACCGCCGTCGGTGGCTTCGTCATGCTCGGCACGTGGATCGCCAAAGGCGGCACGCGCAAGCCGCGGACCAGCCACTTCCCACCCGGGCTGATCTTCGGCCACTTCGCGCTGGCCGCCGCCGGCCTGGTGGTCTGGATCATCTACCTGATCACCAAGAACCACAGCCTGACCTGGATCGCCTTCATCCTGCTCGTCCCGGTCGCGTTGCTGGGCTTCACGATGCTGGCGCGGTGGGTCTCGGTCCGCCGGGCGCACGCGACCGTCGGCGGACCCGACACCGCAGCCGCCCAACCACCGGCCGAGCGGCATTTCCCGGTCGTGATCGTCGGCGGCCACGGCCTGTTCGCCGTCGTCACGGTCGTGCTGGTGCTCCTGACCGCCCTTCGGTGACCACGGGTGCAGTCGCGATCTGCCAGAAATCGGCGTAGCGGCCACGGCGGCGCAGCAGGTCGTCGTGGCCGCCTTCCTCCACGATCCGGCCGCCGTCCAGGAATACGACGCGGTCGGCACGTCGGACGGTCCGCATCCGGTGCGCCACCATCACCACCGTCCGGCCCGCCATCAGGCGCTCGATGCCCGCGTGCACGGCTGCCTCGTTCACCGGATCGAGCGCGGCGGTCACCTCGTCCAACAGCACGATGGGCGCGTTCTTCAACAGCGCTCGGGCGATCGAGACCCGCTGGCGTTCCCCACCCGACAGCAGTGCGCCGCCCTCGCCGACGTTCGTCGCCCACCCGCCGGGCAGTCGCTCGACCACCTCGTCCAACCGCGCCGCGGACGCCGCCGCCCGCACCTCGGCCTCGTCGGCGTCGGGACGGCCGAGCCGCACGTTCTCCTCGATGGTGCCGTCGAACAGGTAGACGTCCTGGAACACGATGGCGATCCGCGACATCAACGCCTCGGTGTCAACGTCACGCACATCCACCCCGCCCACCCGGACCGCACCTGCGTCCACGTCGTAGAACCGCGCGAGCAACTGCAGCAACGTGCTCTTGCCCGCACCCGACGGTCCGACAACGGCAAGCCGCTGTCCCTCTGGGACGGACAGCGACACGTTGTCCACAACCACGCGGTCGCCATGCCGGAACGCGACGGACTCGAACTCCAGATCATGCCGTTGCGGCAGGACCGGTTCGCACGGTTCCGGCAGCGGTTCGGTACGCAACACCGCGTCGAGCCTCGCCAACTCGCTACGCGCGCCGCGCAGTTTGGCCCCGAATTCCGCCAGCGACAGCAGCGGATCCGCGCAGCGAGCGGCCAGGACCAGGATTGTAAGGACCTCAGCCGTGCCGACGTTCCCGCCGAGCGCGAGATAAGCGCCCAGCACCAACAAAACAGTGAACACCGCCTGCACCGCGAGGGTCATGCCCACCACGCCGGGCAGCGCCGACAACGCTTGCCGGCGAGCCGTCCGTTGGACCTCCCGCAGCGAGTCGTCGAGCAACCGGAACCGTTCGACGGTCCGGCCGCCGGCCCGCAACACCGGCTGGGCTTGAAGATACTCGACGACTCGCCCGGCCGCCTCCTCGTCGCGTTCGTGACGCTCCGCGTCACTGGCGGACATTGCGCGTCCCGCCCAGACCTGGATCGCCGCCACGATCGGCGCGGCGACCAACGCGGCCAGCCCCAGTTGCCAGTTGAACGCCAGCATCACGCCGACGATCGTCAACGGTGTCACCGCGGCGGAGATGAGCGGCCCCAACAGATGCGCCGCCACCCCCATCGCCCGGAGCAGGCCGCGACTGGCCAAAATGGACACTTCGCCGACCCGGCGGGCGTTGTACCAACCGATCGACAGCCGGGCCAGATGGTCGCCGAGCCGGTGGTACATGCCCCGCAACAACGTCGTCCCAACCCGGAAACCCGACAGGCTGCTGATATACCGGAGTACCGCGTAGACAACGACAGCGGCCCCGAACGCGATCAGCCAGGACCAGGCATCCGCGGGCGTGCTCCCGAACAGTGCCCGGAGCACCGGAACGAGAAGCGCGTAGGACAGGCCCTCGACCACCGCGGTCGTCGTCATCAGGGCCACTGTGCGACGCATCGGCTGGGCGTACTCGCGTCCCAGCACACGAAGCAGCAGTCGAATCATCGAGGCTCGTCTCCTTGCCTTGTCCTCCAGAACGCGGCGAACTTTCCGTTCTGTGCCAACAGCTCGGCCGGTTTGCCGCGCTCGACGATCGACCCGTTCTCCAGCACCGCGACGGTGTCCGCGTCGGCGATCGTCTCCAGCCGGTGGGCGATGACCAGGATCGTCCGGTCGCCTCTCAGCGTCGCCAGGGCGCCGCGCACCGCCTGTTCGGTCTGCGGGTCGGCGAACGCGGTCGCCTCGTCGAGCACCAGAACGGGCGCGTCGGCGAGCAGTGCGCGGGCGATCGAGATCCGCTGTGCCTCGCCGCCTGACAGTTTGACGTCTTCCCCGATCACGGTCTCGTACCCGAACGGCAACTTCAGGACACGGTCGTGGATGTTCGCCAGCCGGGCGGCGCGGACCACGTCGTCGAGATCCGCGTACGGCACCGCCAGCGCGATGTTGTCCGCGACCGACGCGCGCAGCAGGCGAACGTCCTGGAAGACGAACGACACCATCCGGTAGAGCTCACGGCTGCCGAGGTCGCGCAGGTCGACACCGCCCACGGTGACCGAGCCGTGGGTCGGGTCGAAGAACCGCGGCAGCAGTTGGACCACAGTGGACTTTCCGCTGCCGGACGGCCCGACGATGGCGGTCACCGTCCCCGGTTCGAGCACCAGGTCGATCCCGCGCAGCACTTCGTGGTCGGGTTCGTAGGCGAACCGGACGTCCCGCAGTTCCACTCGGTGGCCTCGCGGCGCGACCGGGTGCGTCGGCTCCGGCAGCGACCGCACCTGGAGCACGTCCCGGATCCGGCCGAGCGCACGCCCCGCGGCCGTCAGGTCGTCGAAGGCGTGGCCGAGGGCTGCCACCGGCGCCGTCAGGCCCAGTCCGAGCAGCAGGAACGGCAGCAGGTCGGCCGGGGCCATGCCACCGCCCGTGATCCGCGACGCGCCCCCGATCAGCACGACCAGCAGGACGAACGGCGGCGACAGCGCCAGCTGCATCCCGGCCGCGATCACGGACACCCCGCGAACCCACCGGAGGAACATGCTGACGAAGTCGTCCACGGCCGTGCCGAACTTCCGATGGGCGCGCCGGGATCCGCCGAACGCCTTGACCACCGAGATGCCCTGGACGAACTCGACGACGGAACTCGAGATCCGTCCCATGGCCGCGTCGAACTCGTGCTGCGCACGTGTCCGGGCCGGCGTCATCATCAACGGGACCAGCGCGACCGCCAGCACCACCGGGATCAACGTGATCAGCGTGAGCCGCCAGTCGACGGTGACCAGGTAGACCAATGACACCAGCGGCACCACGAACGCGGAAACGAGCTCGCCGGGAGCGTGGGCGATGAACGGGTGCACGGCGCTGACGTCCTCACCCACGAGTTTAGCCAGCTCACCGGTCCGGCGCCGGGAGAACCACCCGATCGGGACCCGCCCCAGCCGCGCGGCCAACTGCCGACGGAAGGACAGTTGAACGTGGCCGTCGACGATGTGCCCGAGCCCGGACGACGCGGCGGTGAACAGCAGCCGGACGAACAGGCCGACCGCGCCCACAGTCACGATGGTCCACACGTGGCCGTGATCGGGCGACAGCAGCGCACGGCCGAGTTCGACGACTGCGAGCAGCGGTGCCAACCCCACGATGGCACCGATGACCTGCAGGACGACGACGGCCGCGAAACTCCATCGATACGGGCGCACCAGCGCTGACACGGTGGTCATCGCCGCACGTCACTCGGCCAGGGCCCGGCGCAGGGCCGCGGCGAGTTCGGCGAGCTGCCGCTGGGACACCTCGGCGGACAGGATGGCCTGCGACCCGTGGAACGTGCCGGGCCACTGGTGCAGCTCGACCGACACGCCGGCCTGCATCAGCCGCAGCGCGTAACCGATGCCCTCGTCGCGGTTCGGGCAGTACTCGGCGGTCGCGATGTGGGCGGGCGGCAGGCCGGACAGGTCGGTGGCCCGCGCGGGGGCGGCGTACGGCGTGGCCGGCCGGGAGCCCAGGTAGTGCTGCCAGATCTGGCCGATCTTGGTCTTGGTCATCCACGGCGTGTCCGTGAACGCCTGCGCCGACCAGGTCTCCTGCCGGTCGTCCAGGCCGGGCTGGTTGAGCAGCTGGCAGCGGATCGACGGCCCGTGCTGGTCCCGCGCCCGCAGCGCCACCGCCGCCGCGAGCGCCGCGCCCGCGCTGTGGCCGCCGACCGCGATCCGCTCCGGGTCGACGCCGAGTTCGGCGGCGTGTTCGGCCGCCCAGCACAGCACCGCGTAGACGTCGTCCAGGGCGGCCGGGAACCGGTGTTCCGGCGCCAGCCGGTAGCCCACCGAGATCACCACCGCGCCGGAACTCTCCGCGACCCGGGTGGCCCACGGGTGCTCGGTGGCCAGGCTGCCCATCACGAAGCCACCACCGTGCAGCCAGACGATCGCGCCGTGCGCGTCCTGCGGGTGGTAGATGCGAACGGGCACGTCCGGATCGGCCGGCACGATGCGGTCCGTCACCTCCATCCCGGCGACGTCCGGCGCTGGTATCGACGCGGCCAACTCGGCCAGGTTCTTGCGCGACGTGACCGGGTCGGACAGGTCAGCCTTGGGGAACAACGGGACGAAGGCCTCAAGCTCGGGATCCATCATGATGGTCATCCTCCCGGCCGTCACCGCCGAGATCACCCGCCAACTGTCGCGCATCCCGTCCGAAAAACGCGCCGAACGGCGCGGCCAGATGTCCGGATCCGTGGGATACCTGTCCTTGTTGACACCCGGCGACTCGGCGAGGCTTACCGCAGGACGACAGCGTTACCCGTGAGGAGATCCCCACCGTGGACGTGGTGTTCGTGTTGTACGACCAGATGACCGCGCTCGACATCGTCGGCCCCTATGAGACGTTGGCGGGCCATCACGACGTGCAGCCGTTGTTCGCCGCCGCGCAGGTCGGGCCGGTGCGCTGCGACAACGGCCTCACGCTGCACGCGGACGTCGGCTTCGACGATCTGTCCACAGCGGACGTCCTGGTGGTCCCGGGCAGTTCACGCTGGCTGCGGGCGCTGGACGACGAGCAGCTCATCGCCTGGCTGGCCGCGATCTCCCCGACGGCCACCTGGACCGCGGCGGTCTGCACCGGATCCACCCTGCTGGCCAAAGCCGGCCTGCTCACTGGTCGTCCAGCCACGACGCACTGGGCGGTCCGGGACGCCCTGGCCGCCCACGGCGCCGACGTCCGCACCGAACGCGTGGTCGTCGACGGGGACGTGATCACCGCCGCCGGCGTCTCGGCCGGGATCGACATGGCGCTCACCCTCGCCGCCATCCTGTGGGACGAGTGGACGGCCCAGGCGATCCAACTCGCGCTCGAGTACGACCCGCGGCCACCGTTCGACAGCGGCTCGGTGGACAAGGCGCCCGCCGACATCGTCGCCGCCCTACGAAACGCCTTCACCAGCGGGTGACGTCGGCTTTCCCGTCAGCACGCGGGTCAGCCATCTCGCGCCGATACCGTGCACGAGCACACTGCCGAGAACGCACGTAACCGTCATGATCAGGATCGTGTCCGCGGCCGAGCCCTCCGGCAGCCGGTTGAACGCCAGCAGCCCGAACACGATCGTGGTCGTCCCCCTGGGCCCCAGCACGCCCACGAGCAGGCGCTCCCGCTGGGACAGCCGGGATCCCAGCAGCGCCACCAGCACCGGTACCAGCCGGACCAGCGTCAACGCGGCCGCGCAGAACAGCACGACCTGCCAGGAGACCCCGATGTAGACCGCGAGCACCGCCGCGATCCCCATGGTGAACCACATCGTCATGGTCAGCACCGAGGTGACGTCCTCCAGGAGTTGGAAGTCCTCGTTCAGGACACCGGTCCGGTTCCCCCGGCTGGCCGGATCGTGGTGGATCCGGTGCGCCTTGGCCAGCCGGTGCACGTACCGGAACGCGATACCGCAGACGAAGGAGGCGACGAACCCGTTCCCGTCGATGCCGACGGTCACCGAGTAGGTCAGCAGTGGCGTCAGCAGCACGGTGACGCGCGCGGACTGGCGGGTCATCCACCCGGCCTGCTGGGCACGGTCCATCAGCCAGGCGAGGACGGCTCCAAGCACGACACCGACGAACACGGCCTTCAGCGCGAAGGGAACGGCGGTCAACAGCGCGTCGCCCGGTGTTTGCGGCCGGCTCTGGTCGCCCGCCAGGATCAGCGCGAACAGGAAGATCGGCGAGACGATGCCGTCGTTGTAGCCACTCTCCACATTGAGCACGACCCGCACCCTGGACGGCACCGCGCGATCACGGACCAGGCGATCGGCGGGAGCGAAGTCGGTCGGTACCACGACGCAGCCGATCAGCAGCAGCACCGGCCACGGCAGCTCCGGGAACAGCGCCCAGCCGGCGAGCATCGCCAGGCCGAGGCTGAGCGGGAGCGCCACGAACAACACCCGCGCCACCAGCCCCGGCGAACCGCCCCACAGCCGTCCGCCGCGCACTTCCGTCGCGTCGACGAACAGCAGCACGGCGAGGATGATCTCCGCGCCGCGCTGCACCGCTTCGATGTTCAACCCGGCCGCGATGGAATCCTCGTTGAGCACACCGACGGCGACGCCGGCCGCCACCATGACCACGGGCGCCCCGAGATTCCACCGGTCCAAACGGGACGCCGCCAGCGACCGCACCGCGATCGCGACGGCGACCATGAAGAACAGGAAGCTCACCCGACCAGGATCTCACGATCAGGAGTCCGAAGAGGACCGCGGGTCAGTCGCCCGTCTTGTGGGCCACCGGCGCGAACATCGTCACGGACGAGTGAAAGTCGCCACGGTCGGCGCCGGCATAGAGGTCGGTGAGCAACTGGTCGAGCTGCTGTTCGGTGATCACGCCGGCCTCCACGGCACCGGCGCCCATCGACTTGCGCACCATCTCGATCAGGCCGGCGTCGTGGATCTGCGCCTGCGAGCCGATGTCGGCCACGGCCAGTCCGGCGGCGGTGAGCAGGCCGGCCAGCCGGCGGCCGGAGAACGGGTTGGGGTGTCCGTTGAGCCAGGACTGGACCATGGCGTCGACGACCGCCGGGTCGCCGGGATGCAGGATGGTGGTCGCCCAGTCGGTGTCGATCACGACCGCGCGGCCGCCGGGCCGCAACACCCGGAAGATCTCCGCGGCGGCCCGCTCGGGCTCCGCGAGGTGCTGCCAGACCCGCTCACAGCGCACCAGGTCCACTGAGGAGTTCTCGAACGGCAACGCGTAGGCGTCCCCGTCGACGAACCGCGCCGTGGATCCGGCTGCCTCGGCGCGGCGTTCGGCCTCAGCCCGCAACCCTGCGTTGGGTTCGATACCGATCGCGTCACCGGACGGTCCCACACTGATCGCCAGCACCTGCAGTTCCTCGCCGGTGCCCGCGCCGACGTCGACCGCACGGTGACCTGGCCGGGGGGCGAGCGCGTCGTGCGCCCAGGACCGCAGCCGCCGCACGCTGAGCAGCTTGGCCTGCACGTCCAAAGCCATGGTGAGCCGCTGCAGGTCGGCGTCGTTGCTGACGCCTTTCGGAGCCTGGAACGACACAGGCTGATCAACATCGGACATGCCCGCGAGTGTAGCCACCCCGCAATTGGCCCAATGGTGGCGGGAAAACAGTCGGAAACGATGTCATCGGCCGGGAAGAGAACCGAAGGGAGGATTGCCCTGCCGGGATTTCCGGCTTAGATGGCTCTGTGTCGTCGATCCAAGCGCCCAGCCGGACCCGCCAGCTGTCCGTCCTGTTGGGCGCCAAGGCTGTTTCGGACATCGGGTACGGGTTGGACTTCGTCTGCCTGTCGATCTTCGTGTGGGAACGCACCCAGTCGGCGTTGTCGACCGGTCTGGTGAGCGTGGTGCTGTACGCCGGGGCGATCGTCGGCGGGCGGCTCGGTCACACGTACGGCAACCGGTGGGCCCGGCGCTCGGCGATGGTCACCGCCGACGTGGTGCGGATGGTTGTGCTCGTGCTGCTGGCCGTGCTCCCGGACCGCGCCCAGGACTGGTGGTTGTACGTCGCCGTCTTCCTGGTCGGAGTCGGGCGTTCGGTGTTCGAGGCGACGATGTCGGCGGCCACCCCGGTGCTCGCGGGGGAACGCACCCAGCTGGTGAACAGCGTGCTCGCCGGTCTCAAGGGCATCGCGTTCATGGTCGGCATGGGGCTGTCGGTGATCGCGGTCCAGTGGGTCGGCTACCGTGGTGTCTTCACGTTGGACGCGGCCAGCTACGCCTTGTCGGCGCTGGTGTTGCTGTCGATCCGGGTGCGGTTCCGGGAGGACAGCGCCGCGCGCCGGGCGGTCGAGCGAAAACCGGTGGTGTGGCCGGCGGTGGTCGCCGCCGGACTGGTGCCGTTGCTGGTGGTGCGCTGCCTGGACGCGGTCGGCAGTTCGTCGCAGCACGTGGGCATCCCCATCCTCGGCGGGCAGTTGCGGCCCGAGGCGCCGACCGAGTTGGCCGGCGCGGTGTGGAGCGCGTGGGCCGCCGGCCTGCTGCTCGGCAGTTTCGTGCTCCGGCCGTTGGCCAACCGGATCATCGCGCGGACGCCCGGGGTGGTGTTCTGCGTGGCCACCATGGTGATGTCGGTCGGGTTCGTCGGGATCTTCTGGCTGGACCCGCTGTGGCTGCGCCTGCTCGCCGCGGCGGTGGCCGGCGTGGGCGACGCGTTCAGCGAGGTGGCGTTCAAACAAGCGGTGCAACGGCTGCCTGACGAAGACCGTGGCGCGGTGTTCGGGCTGTCGCAGGTCGTGGTGAACAGCGGCTTCATGGCCGGTCTCGTCGCGACCAGTCTCGTGCTCAGCCCGAGTTGGGTGCCCCAGTGGGTCCTGCTGCTGCACGGCATCCCGCTGCTCGCGGCCGCGTGGTCGGCGATCCGGCTGCGCTCGCGGTGACCATCCACGCGTACCTCGACTACGCGGGCCTGGGGCGCCTGCGGGAACCGGCCGTGCGGGCCATGCGGGAGGCGTTGACCGACGTACTTCCCCACGGCAGCGCGGAGATCGGCCGCATCTTCCCGGCCCGTCGCGAGGCCCGGTTCGCTGTCGCCGACCTGCTCGGCTGCGCGCCCGAGGAGATCGCGTTCGTGCCGAACACGTCGACCGGCATCCATCTGGTGGCCGACGGGATGGACTGGCGGCCGGGCGACGAGGTCGTCGTGTTCGAGCGTGACTTCCCCGCCAACGTCCATCCGTGGCGAGCCCTGCGCGACCAGGGCGTCCGGTTGGCGTGGGTGCCGATGCGGGCCGGCGGCTACCTGCTGGACGACGTCGAGGCCGCGATCCGGCCGGCGACCCGGCTGGTCGCCGTCAGCCACGTCAACTTCGCCACCGGTTTCCGCATCGACCTGGACGCGGTGTGCGCCCTCGCGCACCAGCAAGGCGCCCTTGTCTGTGTGGACGCGATCCAGAGTCTCGGCACCCTGCCGCTGTCCATGGCCCGCGCACCGGTCGACTTCCTCGCGGCCGGCGCACACAAGTGGCTCAACGGCCCGGTCGGCACCGGCGTGTTCTTCTGCCGCGCCAGCCGGTTGCCGCTGCTGCGGCTGCCGGCGGGCTGGTTCGGCTACGCGGGCGCCAACGACATGCTCGCCAAAGGCGCCGGCCACTTCAGCTACGACCTGCCGCTGGTCCCGACCGCCGCCCAGGCCGAGGGCGGGATGTACAACGTCCTCGGCATGGTCGGCCTGGCGGCCGCGCTTCGGGAACTCAACCAGGTCGGCGTCGAGACCGTGGCCGCCCGGATCCGCCGACTGACCCAGCGGCTGCACGACGAGCTCACCGGTCTGGGCTGTGCGATTTCCGCCGGGAACGACGACGGCTCGTGGTCCGGCATTGTCAGTTTCACCCATCCGGATCTGGACAGCGTCCGAACGGTCGAGGAACTGGTCGCGACCGGGTTCCACGTATCCCAGCCGGACGGCAAGATCAGAATCGCGCCGCACTACTGGACAAGTGACGCTGAGTTGACGGCCTTTCTACACGCGGTCAGGAAACGCATTATTTGACATTGTTATCATTGATATTCGACACTTGTTCAAAGCGTCGCGCCGCGATATTGTTTGTTTCTTCTCCAGGAGAAACACCCCACTGTTTCCGACGAACAACGGAGGCTTATATGACTTACGAGACCTGGGAATCGCTGGCCGACGAGGTCGAGATCAGCACGGGCGCCGCTGACTGCTGGGTCTGCCTGGTCGACCAGTGATCGCCCGATGATCACACTGTGACCGGCTCCGCGCGGGCAGCCCCCGCGCGGAGCCCCGACCGACCGGAGCCGACCATGGATCGCTGGGAGTTCACGCACGGCCGGATCGGGGTGAACGCGCCGAGCTGGCTGACGTTCGAGGTGCACCGGCCCTATTTCGACGGCGCCGACTCGCCGCTGGCGACCGTGCACGCGCGGGCGAGCCTGCTGGCCGCCCGACGGTTCGAACAGCGTCTGCCGACCGCGCTGAGATACGGGATGAGCATGCCGGCGAGTTACCGTCGGTTACTTACCGACGAGTCCCGACTGGCGGCTTATCGGGTGCGCGGACCGGCCGACCTACCGCGTGAACTCGCGTCCACGAACTGGCGCACACTGGCCGACGCATTCGACCGAAAGGACGATCTGGACGACGTCGACCGCGCCGGGCTGGCCGGCTGGCTCATTGCCGTGTGCCTGCCGGAATCGGTGCTCGATATCGCGCCGGCCGACCTGACCGAAGCGAAATGCGGCAATCCGGTCGTCGGCACCCTGCAATTGGCACGAGCCAATGCACTGTTCGCGGTCGAAGGGCTTTCCGAACGAACCGCGTCCGCATATCGACAATTGATTGATAACCCCGTTGCGACAGTTCCGCAGGCACAGGCGGTGGCCGCGTGGGGTTATCTGCTGTCCCGGCACGCCCAGGACGACTCGGCGTCGTCGATGTACTTCGCGCGAGCTGGTGAGCTGCTCAAAGTGCTCGCCGGTGAGCTCACCGGATTCGATCACGCGGTGCTGCTCGCCAGGCTGCGGTTGCGTGAGGTGATGGCCGCCGAGCGGCGCCGTGACTTCGACCTGGCCTGGCGGCTGCTCGGCTCGGCGTCCGACATCGTGTCCGAGGCCAGTCCGGTGACCAGCGAGGACAAGGCGGTCAGGGCCGAGATGTGGCGGCGGCTGATCGACCGGCGGGTCGACATCGCGGTCCGCCGGCAGGACCGCGAAGCCGAGTGGCAGGGCATCGCCGAGGGGCTCGCGCTCGACCCGTACGACGTGAAGATCCGCATGCAGGCGGCGCAGGCGACCGAACGCGACGGCGACGACGAGAAGGCGCTGGCCGAGTACTTGTTGGCCGCCCGGCTCGGCCCGTACGGCACGGCGTTCGCATTGCTCGCCGCCGCCAGATCCGCGCAACGCTTGGGCCACAACGAGTTCGCGCGTGTCCTCACCGAGCGCGCGTTCCGTACCGCACCACGGTCGGCGAGAACCCGCGACGCGCTGGTGGAGATCTGCCAGTCCGCCGGCGACGAACCGATGGCCGAGGTGGCGCGTCGCGCCGCCACGCCCGAACAACCGCACGAAGGCAACTGGCACTACCAGATGTACGCCTCGTACTTCAATCTCGGCGAGTCGCAGTCGCCGTGCCTGTACGCCAGACTGCCTTCGCTGGCCTACGAGTTCGCCGAGCTGGGCGCGCCGCCGGACACGAACTGGCAGCGGCTCATGCCACCGGCGTTCCGCGCCAACCTGGTCCGCGAGTCCGGCCTCACCGACTTCGCCGTGACCCACCCCGCCGAGCTGCCCCAAGAGCTGCGCACCCCGGCGTGGAACCAGCTGTGCCAGTGGGTCGCCGAGTTCTCTGAGTCCGATGTGGACCGCCAGTACCTGACCGCCATGATCCTGTTCCGGCTGGGCTTCGGGAAAGTCGTCCTCGACCTCGTCCCCGCTCGCCCGATCGCGCAGTTGCGCGACCCACGAGAACTGCGGATCCAGCACTGGCGTGACGTCGTTCGTTACGTCGGGTCGATCGGCGGCGCCGTCGTCGAACCACGAGCGTCGTTCGAGGTCGCCGACCATCCCGACTGTCCGACCCACTTGCGGTTCGTCATCTCGGTGTTCGCGGTCGTGTTCCACGCCAGGGAGACCAAATCGCTCGACGAGGCCAGCAAGTGGCGTGACAAGGCGCAAAGCTGCCTGGACGAGTTGCTCGCCAGTGCCGGGTACACGCCGTTCGAGAAGGCGATGATGGAGAGCCGGTTCTACCGAAGCGTCACGTATGTGCCGTTCCTGCGACGGGACACGCGAACCCTTGCTGCCGAGATGGACCGGGCCGAGGAGCTCGCCCGGTCGGTCGAGCCGACCACCCCGTACGAGGAGTTCCTCAAACAAGAAAACCTGCGCGCGTGTGTGGAGAGCCGGTCCAAGGAGGCGTTCGGCTTCGGCGAGAACGACCTGGGACACCGCCGGGTGCTGGAAGTCCTCCAGATCGACCCGTACGAGCCCAAGACCCACATGGAGCTGGCGGAAACCCTTCTGCTGCAGGGAAACCCGTTGGAAGCGGGGAACAGCTACCTGCGCACGGCCAGGCTCGGGCCGATCGGCACGGCACGCGGTTACGCCTTGGCGGGCGAGTGTTTCGAGCGGGCCGGGCTACCGGTGCTGGCCGAAGACTGCTTCGTGCAGGCGCTGCGAGTCGATCCGCACGCGGTGTCGGCGGCGCGTGGCTGGCGCCGAGTCGCCACCGGGATTCCTGAACTGGCCGCGGAGTACGCCGACGGCCTGGAACAGTGGGGCGCGGCCCGTCAGGCAGCGCGCACGACATGACGACCGAATGGCGACTGGTGCCGTCACCGTCCACCGATACCGACGCGGTGGTGCTGCCGGCGTTCGCGGACGCACTCCCGCCTGGACTCCCTGCCGGGCCTGGCTTCGGCGGCGGCGTGGGCGAGGTCCTGCACCTGCCCGGCGAGCCACCTCAGGTACTGCTTGGGCTTGGCCGTGAGCAGGATCTTGACAGCGAGGCTGTCCGGCGTGCCGCGGCTTGCCTGGCCAGAGAGATTCGGCGTTACCGCACGTGCACAGTCGACCTGTCGTTGCCGCCTTTGTTGCTGCGCGTCTTCGTGGAGGGCTTCGCCCTGGGCGGGTATCGGTTCACCCGTTACAAGTCCACCACTCCCCCGGTGGGGCCCGACCGGATCGACGTGGTCGCGTCCGTCGACCATCAGTCCTCAGTGGACAGTGGACGGCTGCTGGCGGACAGCGTGCTGTTGGCGCGTGACCTGGTCAACGAGCCCGGTGACGCGCTCACCCCGGCTGTCTTCGCCGACCGGGCCGGCGCGATCGGCCTGAAGTGCGAGGTCTGGGACGCCGATCGGATCGCCGGGGAACGGCTGGGCGGCCTGCTCGGCGTCAGCCGCGGCTCGCCCCGGCCACCCCGGCTGGTCCGGCTGGTGTACGAACCCGACCAGCCGGTGGCGCACATCGCGTTGGTGGGCAAGGGAGTCACGTTCGACGCGGGTGGCCTGTCGCTCAAACCGACCCCGCAGATGCTGGACATGAAGGCCGACATGGCCGGCGCCGCCGTCGTGCTCGGCGCCATGTCCGTGCTCGCCCCGCTCGGGTGCCGGGTCCGGGTGGACGGCTGGCTACCGTTGACCGAGAACATGCTCAACGCCGACCCGATCCGGATCGGTGACGTGCTGCGGATCCGGGACGGCACCACGGTCGAGATCCGCAACGCCGACGCCGAAGGCCGCCTGATCATGGCGGACGCGCTCGTCCTGGCCGGGGAGACCGCGCCGGACGCGATCGTCGACGTGGCCACCCTCACCGACGCGGCGGCGATCGCGTTGGGCCGCAAGTTCGCCGCCGTGATGGGCAACGACGAAGCCTGGGTGGGCCAGGTGTGCGCCGCGGCCGAGCGGGCCGGCGAACCGGTGTGGCCCTTGCCGTTGCCCGACATCTACCGGCCCCAACTCGACTCCGCGGTGGCCGACCTCGTCAACTACACAAGCGGAAACCGGCACGGCACAGCGTTGCTCGCCGGCCTGTTCCTCCGTGAGTTCGTGCCACCCGGCATCCCATGGGCGCACATGGACATCCAGGCCACCGCGATCTGCGACGCCGACGACGGCGAATGGGTCGCCGGCGGCACCGGGTTCGGCGTCCGCACCCTGGTCGAGCTCCTGGTCAACGGTCAAGCAGGGTCCGGCCCAGTGGCGTGAGCGCGTGCCGGCCCACTACGCCTACAGCTACGGCCAGCCGCAACCCCTACCCGCGATTCCAACCCGGTGCTCACTACTTGCGCAGATTGTCATCGAGCCAGTCGTAGATGCGGCTCATCGCAAGCCGTTGTGCCCCGCTGTGACAGTGCGCGCCGGCACCTTCCGCACTGGTGAAGCGCAGGAAGGTCTTGGGAGCGGTCAGTCGGTCCGGCGGCATCCCTGTGGGCCGCCTCGGTCGCGACCCGCTCGGCGGCGGCCAGCCAGGCATCGTGCCAACTGTGGTAGTCGCCGGGTGTGATCCGCCGTAGGTGGCGTGGCCGAGCACGCGCAATGTTTCGAACCAGAACTGCTGGTTGTCGTCGAACAGCAGGGCGCGCATGAATCCTCCCTTGGATAGGGGTGTCCTCAGGCGGCGAAGGCGTCTCGGTGGGCCGAGACGAACTCGCGGAACGATCGGGAGGGCCGTCCGGTGACGTCCTGCACGGTCGGGGCGACGCGGTCCTCCGCGCCGTGCCGGATGTCCTCATCAAGGCCGGCCAACAGGGCGGCGTATTCCGGCGACAGACCGGTGGCGACCAACCGGGTGGTCATCTCGGCGGTGCTGACGGCGCGGTGCCGGACGACCCGACCGGTGGTGTCGGCAATGATCGCGGCGGCGTCGGCGTAGCTGAGGGCTTCGGGACCGGTGATCAGGTGATCGGTGTTGTGCGGCACGGGATCCAGCAGAGCCTTGGCTGCTACCGCGGCGATGTCGGCCGCGTCGACGAACCCGACCCGGCCCGGCCCGGTCGCGGTGATGATCTCCCCGCGTTCCCGGATACCCGCCGCGAGTTGGCCGACGAAATTCTGCATGAACCAGGACGGCCGCAGCACACCCCACTCGGGCATCGCCGCTCGGACAAGAGGGGGCAGGGCGCCCAACCCGGACGTGCCATCAGGTACCGCGGAGGAACTGAGCAGAACCACTCGCCGGACTCCAGCCCGCCTCGCTTCTGCGAGAAACCCCTCGACCAGTCGCCCGGGCTCGGCTACGCCGAGCGGCGCGAGTACATAGACCCGGTCCACGCCGGCCACCGCGGGGCCGTGCGTGGCCGGCTCGCTCCAGTCGAACCCGACGTGTTCCGGGTGTCCGTGGGTGGGTTTCCTGGTGCCGATGCGCACCGTGGCTGCCTGCTCACGCAACAGGGCGGCGATCCGGCTGCCGGTGGTGCCGGTCCCGCCGATGACCAACACGGTCACCTGCGTGCTCATCCGGTTGACTCCCCACCACCGGTGAAGGCGGCCGTGAATTCGTCCAGCCCGCCAAGGATCTCGGCGCCGGCCAGCGGACTCCAATAGTCACGGTAGGACACGATCTCACCGTCCCTTGCGGTGATGACGGCGACGTAGCGCATCCGATACAGCCGGCCGGTGGCCACCACCCTGCCCGCCGCCTCGAACTCGGCCACGACGACATCGGGGTCGGTCGCCTGGTGGACGGTTTGCTCGGTGATCTCTTGCACGTCCAACAGGTCGGGATAGCCCCGCAGGTAGTCCTCGACTGCCGCACGACCCTCCAGCCGTGCCGGATAGTTCGCCGTGGCGAACGGGAACTCCATCACACCGTCGACAGCCCACAACCCGGCGTAGCCGATCATGTCCTTGGCCAGCAGCAATCGCAGCGACTCGGCAAATAGGCCGCGGACGGTACGAGATGGTTCGGTCACGGGGTGACTCCCCTTCCACAATGCGCGGACGGTACGGACCCGTCCCGACCGCTACTATAGGCACGACGGGTCGGTACCGTCCACACGTAGACTCCGCGGTATGACCGACCGCCCCCGGCGCGCCCCTACCGGCGCCGCCGTCCTGCAACCACACATCACCTCAGCCATCACCGAAGCCGTGTTGGACGAACTCGCCGCACAGGGCTACGGCCGGCTGTCCATGGAGGCGGTGGCCAAACGCGCCGACGTGAGCAAGAGCGCGCTGTACCGCCGCTGGCCATCCAAACAGGACATGGTGATCGCGGTACTCTCGGAATTCAGTGTGCCGCTAGCCGAGATTCCCGACACGGGATCACTACGCGGAGACCTGCTGGAGACCCTGCGCGCGGTCCACGACTGGCTGACTCATCCTCGCTTCGCCACCATCCTGCCCGACCTCACCGCCGAAGCCGCACGCAACCCAACACTGGCCGCCGCAATCGCGGCCACCATCGGCGAACCACGGCGGGCACTCGGCGCGGCCACCCTCCGCCGCGCGATCAACCGGGGCGAACTACCCACCAACCTCAACCTCGAACTCGCCCTCGACCTGACCGCCGCCCCCATCTACTGGCGGCTGACCGTCCGCCAGGCCCCGATCGAACCCACCTACCTCGACCAACTCGTCGACCACATCCTGCGCGCACTCGGCGCCCACACCGCACCCCCTTCGTGAACCACGATTGTGAATGGGAGTGCCGGGTGGTCGGGAGTCCGGTGGTGGAGCACGGATGTCGGCCACGGCCGCACTGTCGTTGAGCAGGTGCTCGGAGGGTGAAACCGCGTGGTCGGTTGGTCGGGTTATTTGCTTGACTGTGGCTCATGGACTGGGTGCGGGAGTTCTACTCGAGGACTGGCTCGTGGTGGGCGAAGGCAGATGCGCGGGTCACTGATCGGGACCATCGCAGGGTGCGTCTCCTGCATGACCACGGTGGCGACGTGGGGCGGGTGCTAGAACTCGGGTCGGGCTATGGGGCGACGGCCGCCGCCGCCGCGCGGGCGGGTTATTCGGTGACGGCGGTCGAGGTCAGCAATCGCGCGGACGTCACCAGCGGGTTGGCCAAGGATGTGGCTCCGGGGTCGCTGACCGTACACAAGGCGGACTTCTACGAACTGGACCTGGAGGATCGGTTCGACATCGTCTGCTACTGGAACGGCTTCGGCGTCGGATCCGACGCCGAGCAGCGTCGACTGCTGGTGCGGATCGCGGCCGAATGGCTTCGGCCGGGCGGGGTCGCCCTGATCGACGTGTTCAACCCGTTCGTCTGGTCCCGATGGGACGGTGACGAGGAGCACCTGGCCCCGGACGCCGCCGCCGGCTACGACCACGAACTGCGAGAGCGGACGAGTTTCGACCCGGTGATGTGCACCGCGATCGACACTTGGTGGGAGACCACGAGCCCCGACCGACAGATCAGCCAGGTCCTACGGTGTTACACACCCGCCGACCTGGCCCTACTGCTGACCGGCACCGGTCTGACACTGACCAAGATCGTCGTCGGAGACCGAGTGCTATCGCCGTCGCCGCACCCAGGCATGGGCGAACTTCTGCGGGAGCAGCACGAATATCTCGCAATCCTCCACCACGAACCCGACCAAAGCCAGGCGGTGTGTCCAACCGGGTGATCACTTGAAGAGGGCATTGACGTCGCCGTTGACCTTCGTCATCGCGTCTTTGGCGGTGGACTGGCCCAGCCAGACGGTGTCCATCGCGCTCTGCACCAGTTCGCTGATCCGTTCCGCGTTGTCGGTCAACGGCAGCTGGAACGTGCCGGCCGGTGCGTTCGCCTCGTCAAGGAACACCTGCACATCACGGCCGGCGGCTTTGTGCGCGGCTAGGGCACGGTCCGAACTGGACTTGATGGCCGGCAGGACCACGGCGCTGTCGGCGACCAGGTCCTGGCATTCCGCCGAACCGGTGAACTGGACCCATTTCCACGCTTCCTCCGGGTGTTTCGTGCCGGCATAGATGGCGTCGGAGACCGAGTTGATCGCGGAACGGCGGCCGACCGGGCCTTTCGGCAACGGCGCGAAGGCGAACTTCTGCTTCTGGTCGTCCAGGTACGTGGTGGCCATCCAGCTGCCGGTGATGCCGATCGCGGCGCGGCCGGACTCAAGAAGCGCCTGGCTGCCGAGCCGGCCGGTCTTGTCGTACGGCGGGCTGATCCCCTTGCCGGCCAGCCCGGCGAACCAGCCGATCGTCTCGACGAACCGCGGATCGTCGTAGTTGTAGTGGGTGCCGAACGGGTTCCGGTCGGTGAACGTGAACCCGTTGCTCACCGCGAAGTTCCCCCACGACGTCTGGCCGTTCGCGCCGGACGCGAGATCGGGGATGAAGCCGAACGTCTTGACGTTGTTCTTGTCGAACCCGGGCTGGTCGGCCCGGCGGCCGGCGGTGTCCACGGTCAGCTTCGCCAGCGCCCGCTCGAAGTCCCCACCGTCACGCGGGTTCCAGCTGAGGTCCGACAGGTCGACGCCGGCCTGCTTGACCAGTTCGGTGTTGTAGACAACAGCGATGGTGTCCCAGTCGAGCGGCAGGCCGTACCGTTTGCCGTCGCGCACCCACAGGTCGGCCAAGCCCGGCTGGTAGCGCGCCAGGTCCACGTGGTCGCGCTGGACCATCGGCGTGATGTCCCGGATCTGGTTGTTCTTCTGGTACGTCGGGTAGTAGGCGACCGAGTCGCGGAACACGTCCGGCGCCTCGCCGGAGACCACCTGGGTGGTGAGGTTCTGCCAGTAGTCGGTCCACCCGGTCTGGGTGATCTTGACAGTGATCGACGGGTTCTTGGCGTGGAACGCGTCCGCGCACTTCTGGTACGGCGGAACCTGGTTCGCGACCCACATCGCGTAGTTGAGGGTGACGGCCGCGCCACTTTCCTCGGTAGCGCAACCGGCGGTGACCACGATCGCGAGCGCCACGCCGGCCAATCTGGACCTGATCATGTGCTGGCTCCCTTCCGGGGTGTCACTCCGGTGAAATCGAGGGCGGCGACCAGCCGCCTGCCGAACAGGAGCAGCAGGATCAGCACCGGGACCACAGTGAGCGTGGACGCCGCCATCAGGCCGGTCCAGTCCGGGTGCGCAGTCGGTTGCTGCTGCAGGAAAATGCCGAGCGCCGCGGTGAGCACGCGCGTGTCGTCCTTGGGGCCGACGAGCAACGGCCACAAGTAGTCCTTCCACGTCCAGACCGCTGTGGTGAGGCCGATGGTGAGCAGCGGGCCGACGTTCATCGGCAGCACGACCCGCCAGAACACCATCCACGTGCCGGCCCCGTCGATCCGCGCCGCCTCCTCCACCTCCCTTGGCGTGGACAGGAAGAACTGCCGCAGGAAGAAGACCGCGAACGGGGTCATCAGCATGGTCGGCGCGACCAGCCCGGCGAACGTGTTCAGCAGGCCGAGGCTCTTGACCATGGTGAAGTTCGGCAGCAAGGTCAGAATCGGCGGGACCATCAGCGATCCGACGAAGACCGAGAACACCAGCTCGCGGCCGCGGAACCGCAGCCTGGCCAACGCGTAGCCGGCCATCGCGCAGCACAGCGTCTGCCCGACCACGATCAGCGCCGTGAAGATGACCGAGTTCCGCAGGTACACCAGGAAATTCACCTTCGCCCCGGAGCCGCCGGCCGCCTGCGCCGAGGACAGGTCGGTCAGGCCGAGCACCCTGGCGAAGTTGCTCAGGGTCAATCCGGGCGGCACCAGTGAGCCGTTGCTCGCGTAGACCGTGTCGTTGTCGGTCAGCGACGTCCGTACCATCCAGTAGAACGGGAAGACCGTGAGCAGGACCGCCAGCCACAACAGTGCCCACGCGAGAATCCGGCCCGCACGCATACATCTCCCTAGGAAAGGTCCGATGAGGACGCTCGCAAGAGTCGCATTTGGACATATGTGAACACGCTGAGAACGGCGATCAGCGTGATGGCGATCGCGGTCGCGTATCCCATCCGGAACTGCCGGAACGCCAGTTCGTAGATGTAGTAGTAGACCACCCTGGTGGCGTGCACCGGCCCGCCGGAGGTGGTGACCGCGACGGTGTCGAAGATCTGGAACGACCCGATCAGCGAGACGACCAGCACCAGCGCGAGAACCGGCCGCAGCAGCGGCAGCGTGATCCGGAAGAACGTGCGGATCTCACCGGACCCGTCCAGCGCCGCCGCCTCGTAGACGTCCTGGGGGATCTGCAGCATCCCGGCGTAGTACAGCAAGGCGGTGTACCCGGTGAACGCCCACGTGTTGACCAAGACGATCGTCGGCATCGCCTCGCCGGGCGCGCTGAAGAAGCCGTGCGTGGACAGGCCGAGCGACTGCAGCACGCTGTTGACGAAACCGATGTTCCCGTCCAGCAGCCACAACCACAGCAGCGCCGTGGTGACGTTGGGAACCAGCCAGGGCAGCAGCAACGTCACCCGCAGCGCCACTGAACGAGTAAGCCTGTGCATGAGCGCGGCCAGCCCAAGGGCTAACACGGTCTGCACGGCCAACGAAAGCGCCACGTAGTAGCCGGTGACTTTCAGTGCGTTCCAGAACAGCGGGTCGTGTGCGAGTTCCCGGTAGTTGTCCAGACCGATGCCGGACGGCGGGCTGAGCATGGTCCAGTCGGTGGTGGAGATCCACAGCCCGCGGACGGTCGGATAGACATAGAAGACCAGGAAACCGGCGACCGCCGGAAGCAGGAACCAGAAGGCGGCTCGACCATCCCGTCGTCGCCCGCCGGACGCGACCGTCGGCTTGACCGTCTCGCGGGGTAAGGCGACGGTCATGACGCGAGCCTTGGCACCAGTCGGGCCGCGTTGTCGGAGTAGACTTGGCGCAGCACGCCGTCCGGCAGATCCAGGCCGTGGATGGCCCACCGCCCCAGCGGCGGTGGATCGTCCGGCGAGTACGGGAAATGCTCGTCCGCTGTCTCCAGGAACCGGAAGTAGTACGGGTATTCGCGGCCGGCCACGGGGATCTCGTCCACCCCGAACAGCACCCGGCCAGGGTGCCGCAGGATCAACGTACGGGCCGCGCGGGGCTGACGGCCCAGCTCGGAGATCCGTGCCGCGATGTCGACGTGGAAGTTGGCGTACGTGTCCAGCATCCGGCTCA
The DNA here is from genome assembly GCF_004345645.1 of Actinocrispum wychmicini. Lineage (GTDB taxonomy): Bacteria > Actinomycetota > Actinomycetes > Mycobacteriales > Pseudonocardiaceae > Kibdelosporangium > Kibdelosporangium wychmicini. The sequence goes on from NZ_SLWS01000009.1 coordinate 388,427, forward strand.
CCCAGCCGAGGTTCTCCGGATAGCAGCCGCCGTGCACCCCGACGAAACACGTCCCCGGGTGCGCCGCCACGACCGATTCCAGGCTGTCGATCAGCGTCCGGAAGGCCGGGAAGGACGGGTCGGCGAACGACCAGTCCGGTCGGCCGATCAGCGCGTCCAGCTTCTCGTTGCGCTCGTCGACCGGATCGAAGAACGCCACGGGATCGGCGGAGTGCACCCACACCGGCAGGTTCAGCTCGCCCGCCGCAGTCCACAGTGGATCAAGCCGTTGGTCGTCGAGCAGGACGAGCCGGCCGCCGGAGTCCCGGACCTCGAGCCCGAGATCCTTCCAGACCTTGAGCCCGGCGGCACCGGCCGCGGCCGACGCGGCCAGGCTGCCCACCAACGCCTCCGGCGAGTCCACGTCCTGCCAGTCGACGTGACAGAACGTGGCGAAGCGGCCCGGATGCGCCCGGTCGTACCGGTCCAGGTTGACCTCCAGCTCGTCACCCCACCGGCCGTCCAGGTTCACCATCGCCCGGATGTTGTGCGCCTCCATGGTCGCCAGCAGCGTGGGCACGTGCCGAACTGTCCATTCACGACCGTCACCGACCCAGGACGCGAGCCAGCGGCCGAGATGGGCGTGCGCGTCGACCGCCGGAAACCGGGCGCGCAGCACGTGGTGTTCGGGCGCCCGTAGGGTGCTCCGCGGCCGGAACTGGCTCAGCAGCGGGATGTGGGGCATCGGACCGTCCTTCTTCAACGGCGGAGGCCTGGTGGCAGCGAGTCGCGGTAGACGGCGAAGTAGTCGTCCACCATCTGGCGGATCCGACTCAGCGGCAGGGTCGCCGCGGTGTTCGGGTCGAGCATGGCCGCGTGGTACACGTAGTCCCGCCGGCCTTCCAGGACGGCCCGCACGGTCAGCTCGCTCACGTTGAGGAAGTTCCGGTTCAGCGCGGCCAGTTGCGGTGGCAGGTCTCCGATCGTCATCGGGTGCACACCCGAACCGTCGACCTGGCAGGGCACTTCCACGCACGCGTCGGCGGGCAGGTTGGTGATCTTGGATCCGTTGCGCACGTTGCCGTGCACGATCGCCGGCGTGCCGGTCTCGATCGACCGGATGATCAACGGCGCCAGCTCGTTCGTCGGCTCCGGCCGGACCGGCTCGCCGTCGGCGAGCTGCCGGGTGACCTCGTAGTACTCGTCCCGGTGGGCCGCGAGGCGGCGCAGGTAGCCGCTGACCTCGATGCGGTACCGCTCGATCTCCCCGTCGTGGCGCATGAACCACGGCACGTACTCGGCGCCGTGCTCGCTCGACTCGGTCGGGAAGTAGCCGAGCGCCCGGTACATGGCCACCCGTACCCGCCGGCCGAGCCCGTCTGGGTCCGCGTCGATCACCTTGTCCAGCAACGGGTACAGGTTCTCGCCGGCACGTTCGAACCGGAGCACGAACGCCTGGTGGTTCACGCCGGCGGTGAGGAAGTCGACCTCCGCGGCCGGGACGCCGACCAGGTCCGCGAGCAGGGCCTGGGTGTCCCGCACCGAGTGGCAGATGCCGACGACCCGCTGGAACGGACTGCCCGCGTAGACGCCCCACGGCACCATGGACATCGGATTGGTGTAGTTCAACAGCAGACTGTCCGGGCATCGCCGGGCCATGTTGTCGCCCAACGCGACCATCACCGGGATCGTGCGCAGCGCCCGGAAGACGCCGCCGATCCCGAGCGTGTCCGCGATGGTCTGCCGGACGCCGTACCCGGCGGCGATCTGGAAGTCGGTCTCGGCGCTCGCCATGCCGCCGACCATGATCTCGTTGATCACGTAGTCGGCGCCGTCGAGCGCGGGATCCTGGTCGAGGTGGGACTCGATCAGGATCCCGCTGCCGGCACCGGCCACCATCCGTTCGGCCAGCAGGCGGGCGTCGCTGAGCCGCAGCCCGTCGATGTCGTGCAGAACCAGCGTCGACTCGGCCAACTCCGGATAGCTGAGCAGGTCGGACAGCAGGTTCTTGGTGAAGACCATGCTGCCCGCGCCGAGAAGAACGATCCTCGCCATCACACCTCCACGTCGTTCGAGATTTCGGACGTGGTCCGGTATTACGTCATGAGGACGGTAGGGGGCAGCCAGTCAGCGTGTCAATGCGCCAATCCGGGATATCGCCGCGTGTTCGAGATACCGAACTAGTGGGCCTGGTAGCCGAGCCGCTCCGACAGGCCGGCGGACCCCCGGCGGACCAGTTCGGTCCACTCGTCGCGCCGCTGCGGGGACCAGCGCGCGCCGGGCACCGAGATGCTCATCGCGGCCACCATCGTCCCGGAATGGTCGTACACCGGGGCGGCCACGCAGTACACGTCGTCATTGGACTCGGCGTCGTCGTACGCGACCCCGGTGGCGGCTATCGCGGTCACCAACAGCCGCAGCCTCGTCACCGACGTGATGCTCCGCGGCGTCATCGCCGGCAGCCGCTGCCCGGCCGGGTACCGGGCGTCGAACGACTCCGGGGACAGCCCCGAGAGCAGCATCTTTCCCAGCCCGGTGCAGTGCGCGGGCAGCCGGCGGCCGACCGCGGAGACCATCCGCACGGGGTGCGTGCTGTCGACTCGGGCGATGTAGACGACGTCGGTGCCGTCGAGGATCGCGACGTGCACCGCCTCGTCGCACGCCGACGCGACCTCGGTCGCCACGTCCTGCGCCTCGCGGACCAGGTCGATGTTCTCCGCGAAGCCGCTGCCGAGCTGGAACAGCCGCAGGCCGAGCCGGTAGTGCGCGGGCTGGCCGCCGGCCGGGGTGAGATATCCCCGCTCGGCCAGCGTCCCGACCAGCTCGTGCACCGTGGTCCTCGGCAGGTTGAGACGCTCGACGATCTGCGGCGTCGACAGCGTCGTCGCGTCCAGGAAGAGCTCCAGAATGTCCAGCGCGCGGCTGACCGCCGGCACAGCGCGGCCCATGATCGTCATCCTCTCGGCAGGCGGCTGAAGTCGATGAGGAACCGTAGTCGTCGGGCCAGGCGGATCGCTCGTTGACAGCGTTTCCTTACTTGCCTACCGTCACTAACGGAATATCGTATCATGTTCGATACCTCGAACAGAGTCGAGGGCAGATGAGCGGACAGAGCCTCACCGCGCGTCCCGTGCAGACCACTGGCGAGTTACTCGTCGGCCTAGGTCTGCCGGACGAGGACCTGCCGGCGCTCCCCGGCGCGACCGGGCGGTTCCCGGACGGCGCGCACCACCGGGTCGAGATCCCCAGCGTCGAAGGCCCGGCGTGTCTGGAAGCGGTGCTCGCCGAAGCCGACCGGCTCCGGGTGCCGGTCACCCGGGTCTCCCAGGGCACCGGGATCGGGCTGCTCACCGACGCCGAGATCCGGGCGATGGTGACGCTCTGCGCCTCGGCCGGGATCGAGCTGAGCATGTTCGCCCGGCCGTGCGCGGGCTGGGACGCGTCCGCGATGTCGATGGCCCCGGCCGGCGGGCTGCTGGCCGCCGCCGCCCGAGGCCAGGACCAGGTGGCCGCCGTCGTCGACGAGATCAGACGGGCCGCCGACCTCGGTGTCCGCAGTGTCCTGATCGCGGACCTCGGGGTGCTGCACATCTTCGGCCGGCTGCGGGCGAGCGGAGTGTTGCCTGGGGACATGCGCTCGAAGGTCTCGGCCATGATCCCGGTCGCCAACCCGGCCACCGCGCAGGTGCTCGACCAGCTCGGCGCCGACACCCTGAACCTGCCCACAGACCTGACCCTGGCGCAGATCGCGACGATCCGGGTCGCGGTGCCGATCCCCCTCGACGTGTACGTGGAGGCGCCGGACAACCTGGGCGGGTTCGTCCGCCACTACGAGCTGCCGAGGCTGGTCCAGCTCGCCGCGCCGGTGCACGTCAAGTTCGGCCTGCGCAACGCGCCGGACATCTACCCGTCCGGCAGCCACCTCGAACCGCTCGCGATCGCCCTGTCCAAGGAGCGGGTCCGCAGGGCCAGACTGGGGCTGGACCTGTTGGAACGAGCCGGTTCCACCGCCACCCACTCCGTCCCGCACGCCACCGGCCTGGCGATTCCCGTGGTGTGACTCAGTTCGCCGGATGGGGAACGAGCGCGATCGCACCCGCGTAGTAACCGCTGACCTCGGTCGCTCCGGCGAGCCCCGTGACCCGGACGGGCACGTTGGAGCTCAACGGCGCGTTCGGGCCGAGCTGGCCGGCGATGTTGTAGCCCCAACCGAGGACCTGGCCGTCCGGGGTGACGGCGTACCCGTTGAGGCCCTCGCCGGACCCGATGGACGTCGCGTTGGCGATGCCGGACACCTGGACGGGAACGATGGTGTTCCCGCCGGTGGTGCCGTTGCCGAGCTGCCCCTCGCGGTTCGGGCCCCATGACCAGACCGTGCCGTCGGACTTCAACGCGTACCGGTTCTGCATGGTGCCGCTGATCTTCGCCACCCCGGTCAGGCCGTACACCTGCACGGGCACCGCGCTGACGCTGTTCAACGGTAGGTTGGCACCGAGCACGCCCCAGTAGTTGGTGCCCCAGGTCCAGGCTGTGCCGTCGGACCGCAGCGCGAATCCGTCCTCGGACACGGCGACCGCGCCGGTCAGCCCGGACACCTGGACCGGGACGTTCGACTGGCAACTGCCGGGTACCTGCTTGTCGCACAACGTGCCGGTGCCCAGCTGAGCGTATGTGTTGTCCCCCCACGAGAAGACGGTTCCGTTGGAACGCACGGCATAGCCGTTGGTTCCACTGGTGGCGATGGCGACCACATCGGTGAGGCCGAGCACACGCACCGGTGTCGGAGAGCCGTCCGGTCCGTGGTCCACACCGTCGCCGAGCTGGCCGTGGTCGTTCTTGCCCCACGCCCACACCGTGCCGTCGGAACGCATCGCCAGCCCGTTGTTCCTGCCCGCCGAGATCCGCGTGATGTTGGCGAGTCCGGGCACCTGCACGGCGACCAGGGACTTCCCGCCCGGCACGTCCTGACCAGTGCCCCACGCCCACACGGTCCCGTCGGACCGCAGCGCCAGATTCTCCGCCAGGCCACCGGCCACCGCGGTCACCTCGGAGAGGCCACGCACCGGCTTCGGCTGCGGCCGGTCGGTGTCCACGGTCCCGTCGCCCAACTGCCCGGCCTCGGCCTGGCCCCAGGCGAACACGCAGCCGCTGACACCCGAGCACGTCCGGACGAAGTACCCGGCGACGTCGATGGCCACGTGCGTCTCGCCGGAGTCGTTGTACAGGTTGAAGTACCGGTCCGCGCCGAGCGAGATCATGTTCGCGGCGATCTGGCCAGCCGCCAGGTTCAGGTTGGACACCGCCGGGACGGCCTGGTAGCCCGGCGACGCGGTCAGGAACGTGTTGGCGGACGGGACGATGCCGGTCAGGTTGGCCACCACCCCGACAACGTCCGACGGACCCGTCAGCGCCCACAGGTTGACCCGCTCCCACTGGCCCGGGCCGAGCGGTCCGGGATCCTGCGGGTACCTGCCTTGGCCGGTTCGAGTGTCCAGCAACCGTTGCGGGGTTCTCGGCACGAACAGCGCATCGGCGGCCGGGTCGTAGTAGCCGGCCAGGTCGGCGATCAGATGTGTACTGCCCGAATCGTTGAACAGGTCCACCTTGCGGTCGGCACCCAGCCGCACGGTGACCAGGTTCGGCGCGGTCTCGCCGGGCGCCAGGTTCAGGTTCGACACGACCGGCCGTGCCTGGCCGTGTGGCCACGCCGTCACGAACGTCGCCGCGGTAGGTCCTGTGCCCGTCAGGTTGAACACCACTGCCGTCGCGGTCGCCGGTACTTTCGCCGACAGGTCCAGGCTGATTGTCCCGCCGGGACCCACGGCACCGGCCGGCGCGCTCCGGGTGTCCAGCACGCGAACCGGGTCAAGCACCGCGTATTTCGACCCGTCCGGCCCGTAGTAGCCGGCCAGGTCGACGATCAGGTGCGTGCTGCCCGAATCGTTGAACAGGTCCACCTTGCGGTCGGCACCCAGCCGTACGGTGACCGCGTTCGGCCTGGTCTGGTTCGGGAGCAGGTTGATGTTGGACACGGTCGGGCGGTCTTCTCCGGTCGGCCATGCCGTCACATACGTGGCCGCGGTCGCCCCGGTGCCGGTCAGGTTGACCACCACGGCGGTCGCCCCTGCCGGCACTTTCGCCGACAGGTCCACAGTGATCGTCCGGCCCGGACCCACGGCACCGGCCGGCGCGCCCAGCCCGCTGCGGGTGTCCAGGACCCGAACCGGCGCGAGTGGCGTGTATCGGGACGCGGCACCGAGCACTGGCATCGGGCTGGCCGGCGCCCCTATGGACGCCGGAGCACCGACAAGGACCGCGCCGAGCACGAGCGCGAACGCGAACGTGACAGACCGCCGGATACGCACTGAAATCCCCCCAAAAACGTCGCAAACAGCGGCAGCATAAGACAGCGGGAGATATTCGGGAAGCCACCTTTCGCCGGATTCGCCTACGATCTTGACCATGCCGCCCGCGAGCCCGCCGGCCGCCGCGTTCGGGGTCAAGGACGACCCGGTCCTCCTGCCCGGCGGCAAAGGCGGGACCTGGCGTGCCGGCCACCTGGTCCTCAAGCCGGTGGAGTTCCCGGCTGAGACGCACTGGCGTGCCCAGGTGCTCGACGAACTGCCGGACTCGGCCGAGTTCCGGATCGCCCGGCCGGCCAGGACACAGGACAGCGCGTGGATCGCCGACGGCTGGGAGGCGACCTGCCTCGTCGCGGGCGCACCGGACGTCACCCGTCAGGACGACGTACTGCGCGCCGGGATCGCGTTCCACGCGGCCATCGCCGCCCTGCCCCGGCCGGACTTCCTGGACCTGCGCGCGGACCCGTGGTCTTATGGGGACCGTGTCGCCTGGGACGAACTGCCCGTCGACGCGTCCCCGGCCGCCATGGAGCTGCTGGCGCCACTCTTGCGTGCCCGCCGCCCGATCGACCTTGTCTCCCAGATGGTGCACGGCGACCTGCCCGGCAACGTGCTGTTCGCCGACGGCCTGCCACCGGCGATCATCGACTGGCCCGCGTACTGGCGGCCCACCTCGTGGGCGTCAGCGGTCGCGGTCGCCGACGCCTTGTGCTGGTATTCCGCCTCCCCTGACCTGCTCGCCCGCTGGTCACACCTGCCCGAGTGGGGTCAGGTGCTGGTCCGCGCGTTGATCTACCGGATCGTCACGCACGACAAGGCGTTCGGGCTCGCCGGGTGGACGCGGCAGCAGATCCGCGCCTACCGGCCGGTGATCGACCTGGTCCGTTCGGCATAGGCCGATCGGCATAGGCAAGTCATGCCCCATGTCCTCCTGCGTGACGACGTGGGTTGACGCCGTGCGGTCCTACGGTGGCCGCATGCTTGGTGAACGGTTGGATTCGTGGCTGCGCGGCCACGAGTCGTTGGTCGATGTCCTGACGGCGCTGGTGCCCGCCGCCGTGTGTGTCCTGTTCGGACTGGTCACGCGCTCGGATACCGCGTACTTCCTGTTCACCGCGCTTTTACTGGTGCCGGTGATGTTGCGTCGACGGCAAGTCGTTGCGTGCCTGACGTTGGTGACGTCTGTCGCGTTCGTACAGTGGTTGACCCTCCGGGACAGCACTGGTCTGCTCCTGGCCAACGTCGCCGTCCCCCTCGCGGTGCACGCGGCCGCTGCCTATGGACCATCGTGGGCGGGACGGGCCGCGCTGGCCGCTGGTTTGTCCGGTGCGGTGTTAGGCGGGTTGAGTTGGCCGCTGCTGACCGGCTCGGTGACCATGCACCTCGTCATCGGCACGTTCCTGGCCAGCACGGTGGTGGCCGCGTGGGCGGTCGGGGTGTTGCAGAAGGTCCGTCGGGCGCAGGCTGAGGCGCTGGCGGACCGGGCCAGGCTGCTGGAGGTCGAGCGGGATCAGCGGGCGCGGCTCGCGGTGATGGCGGAACGGACCCGGATCGCTCGCGAGATGCACGACATCGTCGCCCATTCCCTGGCGGTGATGATCGCGCAGTCCGACGGTGGGCGCTACGTGGCCGCGTCCTCGCCCGAGGCCGGCCTTGCCGCGCTGGCCACCATCGGTGACTGTGCCCGGCAGGCGCTCGGCGAGATCCGGCGGGTGCTCGGGATCCTGCGGGACGGCCCGGCGGCACCCCAACCCGGCTTGGCCGACGTGCCCGCGTTGGTCGACCGGCTGCGGACCAGCGGGCTGGACGTCCGGCTCACCCTCGAGCCGGCGCCCGGCACAGTGGACCCGGGCCTTTCGCTGGCCGCCTACCGGGTCGTCCAAGAAGGACTGACGAACGTGGTGAAACACGCCGGCCCGACGGCCCGCGCCGAGGTCTCGGTGCGCTGGTCCACTGCCGGGTTGACGATCGACGTCCTGGACAACGGCAGATCAACGCCGAACTCCAGCGGTGGGTACGGGATAGCCGGCATGCGTGAGCGCACAGGCGCCTACGGCGGCACGGTGACGCTGAGACCGCGTCCCGGCGGCGGCCACGTCCTGTCCGCGCGGATCCCGGTGCCCGCGTGAACGGCGGCGACCGCCCGGCGCGGGTGATGCTGGTCGACGACCAGGTCCTGGTCCGCACGGGCCTGCGGATGGTGATCGACACCCAACCGGACCTGGCCGTGGTCGGCGAGGCGGGCGACGGTCTCACCGCCGTACAGCAGGCCCGGCGGTTACGTCCCGACCTGGTGCTGATGGACGTCCGGATGCCGGTGCTGGACGGCGTCGAAGCCACCCGCAGGGTCCTCGCCCACCCCGACGCGCCCAAAGTGGTCATGCTCACCACGTTCGACCTCGACGAGCACGCGCTCGCCGCGATCCGTGCCGGCGCCAGCGGGTTCCTCCTCAAGGACGCCACCCCGGAGGAACTCCTGGCCGGCATGCGGACAGTGCACGCCGGGGACGCGGTGCTGGCCGCCTCGACCACCCGCCGACTGCTGGACCACCTGGCACCGCCGCTCGATCCCGCCGCGCTCCTGTTGGTCACGGCACTGACCGAGCGCGAACGGGAAGTGCTGGTCGCGATGGCACGCGGCTGCTCCAACGCGGAGATCGCCGAACGCCTGGTAGTGGCACCCGGCACAGTGAAGACCCACGTCGGAAACGTCCTGGCCAAACTGCGGGTCCGAGACCGGGTGCAAGCGGTGGTCACCGCCTACGAAGCCGGCGTGGTCCGCCCTGGCGACCGGTAACCACTCGCCGAGCCACCCGGCAACTGAGCGTGGCCATCGGGGCGCGTGAAGTCCACCACACGCCGTTGTGGATCGACGCCACCACAACCGTTTCGCTGCCCTGTCAGTGGGCGCGCGACATCCGGTCAGCCTTGTCGTGTCATCAGAATCTCATCCGTCCTCGCTACCGTCCTCGCGACGAGAACAGACCGCCATGGTCTTCCCATCGGGCCAGAGCGTGAGCGACATGTCTGAACAGAATCCCGTTGGTTCGGGTAACCCTCAGGGGTCCGCGCGGCCATCAGTTGCCAAGCCCGCCCGGCTTGGACGGGTGGCCGCGCCGCTGACGGTGGCGCTGGTTGCCGCGATCATGTCGAGGTGCGTGGGGCCGATATCGGTTCCTTCCGCCTCGTGGTCACCGACGGTGACGACTTCGACCACGACGCCACGGCCACCGGCCGCGCCGGACGACTTGTGCGAGCTGGTCGGGCCCGAACTCACCGAGCGCGCCGTGCCGAAACCACATCGCGAGCCGCCCACGCCGACCGCGACCCCCACCCCGAATCTCACCCTCAACCAGGTCCAGACCGACTGCACATTGACGACCGCCGCAGACCCGGGTACGTCACTGTCCCCCGCGGCAGGCTCCGCCTGCGACTCACCCGGTTCGGCCCCGGCAGCCGCACTCCCAACGGGCCCCTGACCCCCCGACAACAAGCCGAGGACGAGGTCGGCGACACTTGCGACAGCTACTACCATCCCGAAACGCCACTCCAGCACTTCAACACCTCCGTCGGGGTCGGCGACCGCTCCTGCTCGGCCACCCTCAAGCCGGACACACTCGGGTTTGTCGGCCAGGCGCAGATCGCCGCGTGCCTGGGCGGGGACTACTTGGACGTCCTGTACCTCTATACGCCGAGCCTGGACAAGGCACCGGACATGACTGAGATGAACCAGACCGGGGTGCTGATCGCCGCCCACATACTGGCCGCGCTGCGCTGACCTCCCGATCCGGTCAGGATCGGCGGAAAGCAGGCACGCGTGGCGTCCGCCGATGCCATGCTGAGGTCATGGGCGCGATCGAGGTGGTTCTTGGGGACATCACGACCGAGGACGTGGAGATCATCGTCACGGCCGCGAACGAGTCGTTGATGGGCGGTGGTGGGGTGGACGGGGCGATTCACCGGGCGGCCGGACCCCGGCTCGCCGCCGCCGGCGCGAAGGCCGGGCCCTGTGAGCCGGGGAAGGCGATCGCGACGCCCGCGTTCGACCTCGCGCCGGTGAAGTACGTGATCCACACTGTCGGACCGGTGTGGGAGGGCGGGGAGCACGGCGAGGACCTGGTGTTGACGAGTTGCTACCTGGAATCTCTGCTGCTGGCCGAGGAACTCGAGGTGGCCAGCATCGCGTTTCCCGCCATCGCCACCGGGGTCTACGGTTTCCCGACCGGGCGCGCCGCCGAGATCGCGACCATGGCGGTGCGGTCGCTGCCGATCATCGACCTGATCCGGTTTGTCGCCTTCGACGACGAGACGTATGCCGCCCTCACCGCCGGAGTGGCCAAGCCGATCGTCGAGCACTGCCCGACCTGCGGCGCCGGCGCGATCCCGTTCGTGATCGGCCTGCCGGTTCCGGCCGTGCGCGCCGCGGCCGAAGCCGGGCTGGTCCGGTTGGGCGGCTGTCTTCGCCGCGGCGAGGACGTTGACCCGCAGTGGGCGTGTACCAAGGACAGCGCCCACTGCTGGACCAACGGCAAGAAGGACGACCGGCGCCACCACACTGCCGTGTTGGCGGCCGCGGCCCAAATGGACTAGGACGCCGACCCGCCACCGCTCGACGGATCCTGCGGACAGCTCACGTCAGCGCCCGGCAGAGTGCCGTCAAGCAAGTATGTCTCGACCGTCTCGCGTACGCATTTCGTTGTGTCGCCCAGGTATACGCCGTGCCGGAAGGCGTCGGTGAGGGTGAGCATGCGGGAGCCGGTCAGTGCTCGGTGCATCGCTTGCTGGCCGGGATAGGGCAGGGCCGGGTCGCCGGACGCGCTGATGATCAGTGCCGGGTGGGAGTTGGCGATCTTGGTGGGCGGTTCGGCCGGCGCGGTGGGCCAGAAGGCGCACGGGGTGATCTGCCGGGCCAGCGGGCCGAACAGGGGTTCGGTGGCGCGGTGTACTTGGATGTCACGGTAGTAGGTCTCCGGGTCGCGGGAGCCTGTGCGGTCCGCGCAGTGGTTCGCGACCGTGGCGCTGAAGCCGAACGCTGGGATCACGTCGGTGGTGGTGTACAGCGCGAGCTTCTGTGCCAACATGCCGGTGGGGATGACCGTGCGGCCGCTGGCGGCGTCGCGCATCTCCCGGACCTGTGTGCTCAACGCCGCGTAGAAGTCGTCGGAGTCGTCGACGGTCAGCAGCATTCCCGGGATCATCGGCGCCTCGATCCGGTACGTGCCGACCTTCAGCGGCTCCCGGGTGGCGGCGCGGACGATCTCGTCCACCGCGGCCAGCACACGATTCGTGGTGGAGCCGAGGTGGTATTCGTTGTCGCGTCGTGCGGCCCAAGTCGCCCAGTCCCGCAACGCGGCGGCGTCCGCCGGCGCGGTGTCACGGGTGAAGCGGGGGCCTGGGGCGTCAGGGGCGGCGACACTGTCGATCACAAGCCGGTCGAGGCGGTCGCCGAACATCTGCGAGTAGACCGCACCGAGATAGGCGCCGAAGGACCAACCCAGGTAGGAGACCTTCGGCTCGCCCAGTGCGGCACGCACGATGTCCATGTCCCGCGCGACGTTCCTCGTCGAGACGTACGGCAGGACATCCCGTCGCGAGGCGCACTTGGCCGCCAGGTCCTTCGCGACTGCCACGCTGCGGTCGAACGCGGCCCGGTCCAGGCCCGACCACTGGGCACTGGCCAGATACCGGTCAGCGGGCCACCCACACTCCAACGGGGTGCTTAACCCGAAGAACCGCGGGTCCATCCCAACCAGGTCGTAGCCGGCCGCCACCGCCGGGGCGCTCTGCGGCACTTCCGGGGGAAGGCCTTGGGTAAGCCACACGACGCCGTCCCGGGACGGGCCAGGGCCGCCTGTGTTGACCATCAACGTGCCCCGCCGGTGCGCCTGGTCGGTCGCGGCGCGCCGAGCGATCGCCAGCGAGATCGTCCGCCCGCCGGGATCGGCGTAGTCCAGGGGAACGGTGACCTCGGCGCAGCGCGCGCCGACCGACGCCAGCTGCGCGCCCAGGGGATCGTCGGGGCCAGTCCGGCAGTCGTGCCAAGCGATCCGCTGATGTTCGAACCGGGTCAGTGCCTGGGCTTCCGCGACTCCTGCGGACGACTGAACCCCGACGAGCGCCGCGGCGGCCACCACCAGGGCAGCAATGCGATTGTTCATCTGTGTCCTCGCGTGAGATTTCGAACTCGACACACGAAAACGCTAGGCACAGTGAGCTCTGAACGCCTCTCCCGCAGGACCGAAACCGCCTCCCCCGCGAGACCTACGCCCAGATGCGTGACCGTGAGACCATTGTGGATGGCACCCGCGAGGATCACTTGTCCGACCGGGACACGGCGAACAACGACATCAACTGTCCACCGGCGGCGACAGCCAACACAGTCACGATCACCGCAGCCGGCAGCCACGGCGCGACCACGGCGACCACCAACGGCAACAGCACGGCGACCGCGCGCACCGGCCAAAGGCGAGTGTGCGTCACCAGCAGGTTGACGACCAGCAGGAACGCGGACACACCGCCGCACATCAGCCAGGTCGACGACGGATTCAGGTGGTCGGCCGACCCGGCGGCGGCCGCCCCCAGCCCGGCCGCGACGGTCGTGATCGACGCGATCACCACGAAGTGCGCGGGCAGCAGCAGCGCGGGTGGGAAATGCGTCTCCTCGGCGAAGGCGTGCCGGACGTTCAGCCCCCACAACGTGATCAGCAGCAGGAACGCGGACACGACGGTGAGCAGCAGCAGCCACCCCTCGCCGCCGCCCGGCCGCCAGTCCTCGATCGCGGCGACCGCGCCGACGAGCTGCAGCATCGCCTCGCCGAGCACGATGATCACGAACAACCCGAACCGTTCGCCGAGATGCCCGGCGTCCAACCGGGCGGCGACGAGCGCGGTCCATCCCGGTTCCTTGCTCCCCCGTGGCTGCCGTTCGGCCCGCTTCGCGAGCCGCTCGTTCAGCCGTGTCAGCATCTCCTCGTGGTCGCCGCGGCTCATCAGCACACTCGCGAACATGGTGAGGGCGATGCCGAACAGCCACAGTCCCAGCTTCCACCACGGGTTGCCGACCCAGAACGAGACGACCCACGGCACCAGCCCGGCGTTCTGGGACGCGGCCGTCCACGTGAGCAACACCATTCCCGACCGCTGGAACGCGTTCACCCCGATCGCGGTGGTGATCAGGTACGCGGCGGCGAACAGGTTGGCCCGGCCGTCCATGCTGTGCGGCACCGCGGCCGCCATGGTCGCGATGCCGGCCATGCCGAGGAACATGGCCCGGACCCGCACCCGGTCGGCGACGACGTTCGAGTACAGCGTGAATGCCGTCCACACCAGCCAGATCGCCAGGTAAAGCGTGAAGAACGTGATGATGTCCATGCCGCCGGGCCCGTGGTGGGCATCGCCGTGGAGCAGGTGCGCGAGCTGGGCCACGGCCACCACGACCACGAGGTCGAAGAACAACTCCAGCCAGCTGGCGTGCCGATCGACGGCACCGGACTCGGTCATGCGGGCGAGGCTAAACCACCTTCGCCATTCCCACCTGCGACGACTCCCCTCGTCGGTAGGCTGCTGTTCGTCCGGGTGACCACCACCACAGGCGGCCAGGCCCTGCCCGAAGCCACCCCGGAGCAGGACCTGAGGCAGATCGTCACCAGCCTCCACCTCGTCACATGATCACCAGGGCACGGGACGGCGGTCGCGGAAGAAGCCGCCGGTCGGCCCGGTGTCGGGCAGGGCAGCGGCCCAGACGATGCCCGCGGCGCCCTCGGTCACCGGGCGGCCGCCAGGCCCGCCCATGTCGGTGGCGACCCAGCCGGGACAGACGGCGTTGACCAGGATCCGGTCGCCACGGAGTTCGGCGGCGAGCATCCGGGTCAACGCGTTGAGCGCGGCCTTGGACGTGCTGTACGCGGGGGTGCCGCCGCCCATGTTGGTCAGCGACCCGCCTTCGGAGGACACGTTGACGATCCGGCCGTGCCGGCTCCGGCGCAACAGTGGCAGCAGGCCCAGTGCGGTGCGCCAGGCGCCGAACAGATTGGTCTCCAGCGCTTCGTGGACCGTGCCGAGGTCGGCGGTGGTGGCGTTCTGCCAGGTGTCGTAGAGGATGGCGGCGTTGTTGACGAGTACGTCGAGCCGGCCGTGCTCGCTCTCGACGGTGGTGGCAAGGCGGTCGACGCTGGCCGGGTCGGTCACGTCGAGCTGGTGCGCCACCAGACCTGGAACGCCGAGTTGCTCGACGACGGTCTCGGCGTCCGACCGCGTGCGGGCCGTCAGGTAGACGGTGTGGCCGAGGGCGGCGAGTTGGCGGGCGACTTCCGTGCCGAGGCCACGGTTGGCTCCGGTCACGACAGCGATTCGGGACACGGCTCAGCCTACTGTCGCGTAGCTCGACTACACAGAAACCCTTCTCACGGAAGGATTCTGAGTTTGACCGTGGCGCTTCCTGTGCCGCCCAGTTCCGTTCCGGCGGAGACGGTGACGTCGACGTCCTGGTTGGCGGCGAGCCCGGCGGGCACCACGAACGACATCTGCGTCTCCGTGCTGTTTCCGACTGTGGGCACGTTGAGGCCGGCGACCAGGAGGGTCGGCGGCGTGACGGCGTCCCCGGGCCGGTGTGGCGGAAGCAGGCGGGTGCCGGTGATCTGGACGATGTCGCCGACCTTGGCGCTGGGCGGGGTCAGGCTGAGGATGTACGGCGTGCTGCTTTGGACTGCCTTGTTGCCGATGTAGGTCAGGGCCGACACCGAGGTCAACGCCACCATCCCGGCGGGCAGCACCGGCAGGCCCTCGGTTTGGTGCTGGAAGAAGTGGGCGCCGGCCCAGAGCAGCGCGACCAGGTTGAACAGGACGAACTGGAGGTCCACCAGGTCGGTGCTGCCGCGGTCGTTGACCACCAGGTCGACCGCGCGGGGGCTCGCGCCCTCGCTCTTCTGGAGAGTGCCGTTGGCGAGCCGGGACGTGACAATGCCCTTGGCCGCGACCAGTGCGGCGAACGGACCGCCCAGGAGCAGCAGGTACTGGTCGGCCACCGGTTTGCTGTCAACAGCGGCGCCGGTGCTGATTTCGAGGACGGTCAGCGTCGCGAAGACCCACACGACGAACAAGGTCCACGCCAGGGTGACGGCCTTGGACGTCGAGACCCGCTTGTCGGCCCCGACCACCGCCTTGGTGTAGCGGGCAAGGAGCACACCGATGATCACCACGGCGATCAAGATGATGAGGACTCGCGTTTTGTCAGGTCCCATGGCGGTCTCCAAGGGGTGGTTCCGTCCTGTGTAGACGGTTTGCCCGAACTATCGGGTTCGACCGGGGGCCGTTACCGGCGTTTGGTCACGGAACACTCTCGGTCCGGTTGCCGTCCGACACCTTGGGCTGCCCCAAAGGGCAGGGGAATCCCTCGGGGGTGTGCGAGCCTGGTCGGGTGCCGAGTGATTTCGTCATCAAGACCGGCGACATGATCCAGATCAAGATCCCGCCGCCGGTGATCGTGCCGGCCATCCAGGCGCCGGTGCCGCTGACCGGGACCAGCACGGACGTGCAGGTCAACAACCAGTTCGTCTGCCTGCAGGGTGACGAGTTGCCGAACGCGTTGCGCGGTCCGCTGCCGTACACCGCGCCGCCTTTCGTGACCCCTGGCACCGGCACGCTCACGCTCACGTTGCTGCCGGCGAACCTGACCATCCAGTCGTCGAACGGCAAGAAGATCCTGATCAAGGGGCAGATGTTCACGGCCACCTTCACCGTTCAGGCGCCGGCCATGCAGCCCACGCCGGGCGGGCCCGTTCCGGACCCGGTCGCGGTCAAGCCGGGCACGGCCCAGTTCATCACCACCAACGCGACTGTCTACGCCGGCTGATCAGTCGTTGGCGGCGGCCCACTGGGCCAGCCGGAGCCGGGACGTGATGCCCAGTTTCCGGTAGCTGTTGCGCAGGTGTGACTCCACGGTCCGCTCGCTCAGGAACAGCCGGGTCGCGATGTCCGCATTGGACAGTCCGGTGCCCACCAGGTGCACTATCTCCTGCTCGCGTCGGGTCAGGTGACCCGTTGTCCGGTCGATGGCGACACCGATCTTGTGCTTGCGGGCCAGGCTGCGGGTCCGCTCCAGCCATGGGGTCGCGCCGGCGTTCTGGAAACGGGTCAGGCAGTCCGTGATCGCGTCCTGGTCCGGGTCCAGTTCGGCGGCCTCCAGTGCGGCCTGGGCCGACAGCAGTGGCGCGCCCATGCCGTCCAGGCGGCGCGCGGCGTTCCGGAGCAGGTCGCTCGACGAGGTGAGAAGGCCTTCCTGACGGTCGGCGAGCGCGTCCAGGAGCGGTGCTGTCCGGCCGATCTTGCGCAGGTGTTCCATGATGTGGGTGGCGGCGGCGTGGTCGTTGGCGGCGTTGGCGGCCTGCGCGGCCACGAGCACCCGCATGCAGTTGATGATCGGGTCACGGAACGTGAACGCCAGTGCGTCCAGCGGCGGCGCCTCCTCCGGGTGTCCCGAGTGGACCGCGATCATGGTCGTCGCGATCTCCCAGTCGTATTCACGGCCGTCCCGCAGCAGGTGCAACCAGCGACGGGCCTGGTCGAGCGACGCCGCGGCCTCGTCGATCCGGCCGAGTTCGGCGAGCAGAAACGCCCGATGTGCCAGCATTCTGGCGGTGTTGCGGTCCAGTCCGATCGTGGAACTGCTCGCGATGTACGCGTCGAGATCGCGCAGTGAACCGAGGAGATCACCCGCGAAATAACGGGAAGTCGTACGAACCATGCCCATCGCGTACGTGCCTGACGGCAAAGCGAAGTTGCTGGTGACCGCCATTCCCTTCGTCACGCAGTCGATCGCGCCGGGGATGTCGCCCATCAGCACGCAGAGCCCGGCCAGGATCCGCCGCGGCTGGTGTTTCAGGAACACGTTGTCCTCGACGAAATCGTCGGCGATCGCCGCGGCCTCGGTCATCAGCCGGTGTGCCTCGTCGAACTTCAGGCCCACCGCGGCCAGCGCGCCACGGGCGTAGAGCGCCATCGCCCGCGCCGGCGGTCGCGGACTGTCCCCGTACGTCTCGCTGATGTCCTTGAACAGGGTGAACGCCCGAGGGAGGTCGCCGCGCCGGGCGGCGATCACCATCCGCAGGCCCAACGACTGGATGTCGTGCTCGCCCGCGTGCCCGAGCAACGCCGTGACGTGCGCGTCGGCGTGGTCCAGGTTGCCTCGCTCGGACTCCACGATGGCCAGGTGCAGCCGCAGGCTGATCTGCCTGTCGAGATCTGGTTCGTTCGCCAGCCGTTCCTGCCAGATCTTGGTGGCCGCGTCCAGCATCCCGGCGCCCTGGTAGGCCAAACCCAGCGAGTTCAGCAGGTCGGGCACCAGCGCGGGCCGGTCGGTCCTGGCGCGACTGAGCGCGCGGGCGAGATAGTCCACGGCTTCCGTTGCGGCGTAAAGGTTCAAGGCGCGCTCGCCGGCTGTGGCGAGGACGTCGATGGCGCGCTGCGGGTCGACGTAGTCACCCGCGTCGCGGTAGTGCGGCGCGATGGCCATGATGTTGTCCGGGGCGGACGCGTCGATGGTCCTGGCGAGAGTGGCGTGCAGCCTTCGGCGTTCGATCTCGGTCAGGTCCGCGTACGCGACCTCCGCGTACAACGGGTGGGCGACCCGATAGGCGACCTCGTTGTCGGACAGATGCGCTTCGACGTGCCCGTCGCGTTGCAGTGCTTGCAATTCTGCCTCGATGTCACCGCGGGTCGCGGTCCTGAGGACGTCGACGGTCGCGTACGAGCCGGCGACCGCGATCAGGTCGACGAGATCCCGCTCGGCCTCGCTGAGCGCCTCCAGCCGTCCCATCACCACATCTCGGACGATCGTCGGCAGCGGTCCGTGGCCGGTGTGCCGCGCGAGTGCCATCACGAACAGCGGGACACCCTTGGTCCGGGCCGCGAGTTCGCGCAACATCGCCGGTGGCGGCTGCGCGCCCAGCACGTCCTGCGCCAGCGACCTGACGTCGGCTTCGCTGAGCGGGCCGAGCGCCAGCTCTGTCCCGTTGTCGTGCCGCCGGACGAGCGCGGCGAGGTCGGCCAGGCGGGACTCCGGCGGTGGTGTCCGGCTCGCGCCGAGGACCACGAGCCGGTCGCCGGCCATGCCGTCGCCCAGGTGGTGGATCAGTTCGATGGTGCCGGGATCGGCCCAGTGCAGGTCGTCGACGAACATCAGCACCGGGGCCCGCTCGGCCATCCGGCACAGCAGCCGCACGACCGCCTCGAACATCGTCGACCGGTTCGCCGCCGGGTCCCCACCGGACCGGGGCTGCGGCAGCCGCGGGTCCGGCAGCAGCCGTCCCAGGTCGTCCAGGCCGGCCACCAGCTCCTCGTCGAGCTTCCCGCGTAAGGCGGCCACCATCGGCGCGTACGCCAACCCGGCCTGCAACGGGTCAGCCTGCCCCACCAGCAGGGTGAACCCGCGCTCGGCCGCCGTCCGCAGCGCGTGCCCGGCCAGCCTGGTCTTGCCGATCCCGGGCTGCCCGGACAGCAACACCAGCTGGCTGACGCCACGCTCGGCTTGGTCGACAATCCCCGCCAGGGTCGCTTTCTCGCTGTCCCGCCCGGTCAGCCGCGGCTCCATACGTCTCCCCTCCCCGCCCCTGAGCATCTCATGAGTCGCCGCGGTTCAGTGCGGAAGGACGGCGTGCAGGTGAGCTCTCAGGCCATTGACCGCGGCCCGGGGATGAGTTTGACGGCGGCGGTGGCGGCCAGCAGGCATACGGCGATTGCCAGGCACATCGCGATCGGCGTACCGGAGGTCCGGTGTCCTGCGGCGATGGCGCCGAGGAGCGCGACCCCGACGGCCCCGCCGGTCTGCCGTGCGGTGTTCAACGCGCTTGAGCCCATGTTCCTGTGCTCGTCGGGCGCGAACGACATGACCACCAGAGCCTGCGCCGGGGCGACGAGGTTCTGGCCGAACGCGAAGACAGCCAGGCCGACCGCGATCGCCGCGTACGGCACCGAGGTCGTTCCGAATGCCAGGATCGCCAAACCGGCGGCGCAGCAGAGCATGCCGACGCCGATGCCGGCTCGTGGCCCGTACCGGTGCGTGACGCGACCGCCGACCAACGCCGACGTGATGGTGGCCACGACAGTCAGGGGAAGGAACGCGGCGCCGGTCGCCAGCGGGGACAGATGGCGCAGCTCCTGGAAGTCGAACGTGTAGACGATCAGCGTCCCGTAGAGGGTGAAGTTGTAGGCGGCCCCGGCGAGCAACCCCGCCAGCACCGGCCTGGCCGCGAGGATCGACGGCGGGAGCAGGACCTGGCGGCCCGCTCGGGCGCCACGGTGCTGGCTGACCACGAAGATCACCAGCACCGCCGCGCCGCCCACCAGCGGGCCGAGGACCGGCCACGACACCCAGCCGTCCAGAGTGGACTCCACCAGTCCGGACACCACCGCCGCCAGCCCGGCCGCCGCGAGGACCTGCCCGCGCGGATCGAAACCCGTGCGGCGCCGGGTGGTCTCGGGAACGTAGCCGAGCAGCAGCCAGCAGGTGAGGGCGACGACCGGAAGGTTCAGCAAGAAGACGCTTCGCCAGCCGGCCGTGTCGACGAGCGCCCCGGACAGCAGCGGTCCGACCATGAACCCGATGCCGCCGACGCTGACCCACACCGCGACCGCCTTGGCCCATGCCGCGGGATCGGTGTAGGTGCGGGTGATCAGCGTCAGCGGCGCCGGGGCAAGGAGCGCCGCACCGACGCCCTGCGCCGCACGTGCCGAGATCAGCACGCCCGCCGACGGTGCGAGCCCGGCCACCAGTGACGCGACGGCGAAGATCACCAGGCCTATCAGGTAGGCGCGACGAGCGCCGATCCGGTCGCCCAGCAGGCCCGCGGACAGCAGCAGCGCGGCGAACACGAGTGTGTAGGCGTCGACCGCCCACAGTGCCGTCGCCGCGCCGGCCCGGAAGTCCGAGCGAATGGCGGGGACGGCGACGTTGACGACGTTCGCCTCCATCACGATCAACGCCGTGCCCAGGCACATTCCGGCCAGCCCCAAGGCGTTCTTGTGGACGGTGGTCATCGGGCCCGGCGAAAGCCGAAGGTCAGCCGGCTCGCGACCGCGAGGACCAACGCCGCGACACCGCCGTACAACGTGACCAGCGTGGTCGCGTGGCCCAGCGCTTGGCTGGCGACGGCATCGATCGGGCCGTTGCCGTTGGCGACCCGCGTGGCCAACGCGTCGACGTCCGTGGAGGCGGGCAGGTGCCGGCGTAGCTGGTCCGAGACTCCCGCGGCGAACAACAGGCCCATCAGGGAGATGTTGATCGCCAGGGACGTCATCCGGGCGGTCATGTCGATGCCGGACGCCATGCCGGAACGGTCGCTCGGGGCCGAGGCCGTGGTGGTGTTCGTCGTCGGCGTGTTCGTCAGCCCCAGGCCGATGCCGGCGACCAGCATGCCCGGCACCACAGTCAGCCAGCTCGGCTGGGCCGCCATGCTGCCGGCCATGACGGCCAGCAGGCCCACGCCGACGAGCGCCAGGCCGGCAGGGATGATCACGGCCGGCCGGTGGCGCAGCATCAGTCGTTCGGCCACGGGCGGCAACACCAGTGTCGGCAAGGTGTACGCGAGCAGCACCACGCTCGCGACACCCGCCGAGTAGCCAAGTCCCGCCTGGAGATACACCGGCAGGTAGATGATCAGCGGCCAGAAACTGAAGTTCATCCCCGCGGAGCTGAACAGCGCGCCCGAGAACGCCCGCACCCGGAACACCCGGAAGTCGATCATCGGCGCCTCGCCGCGCAGTTCCACGAGCACGAAGCACACCGCCGAGACCAGCGACACGGCGAGGGCGGCGAGCGGGAGCGGAGCGGTCAACCCGATGGTGGGCCCCTCGGTGATGAAGAACGTCAACCCCACCACCGCGAGGATCAGCGTCCCAAGACCCGCCAGGTCCATCCGACCGGCGCGCGGGTCACGGACGTCGGCCGGGCCGAGCAGCACCAGCGGAACGACCACGCACGCCACGCACACGTGCACCAGGAACACCCACTGCCACCCCAAAGTCGCCAGGATCTCGCCACCGATGGCCGGCCCGAAGCCCAGTCCGACCCCGAAAACCACACCCCACCAACCGAACGCGCGGGTCCGTTCCGGTCCGGCCGGGAACTGGTGCGACAGCAGCGCGATCTGGCAGGCGAGCATCGCCCCGCCGCTCATGCCCTGCGCGACCCGGCCGGCGATCAACCAGCCCGGCGTCGGCGCCAGCCCGCACAGCAGGGACGCCAGCCCGAACGCGGTCACCGCGAGGACCAGCACCCGCCGGTGGCCGAACCGGTCGCCGAGCGTGCCAGCGGGCATCAGCAAGGTCACCACCCCGATGGTGTACCCGCTCATGATCCATTCGGTGTCCGCGAAGGACCCCCGCAGTTCCTGCCCCACGGTCGGCAGGATCACCGGCACACTGGAGATCTCCAGGCCGAACATGAGCGCGGCCAGGCAGATCGCGACCAACCCGACCATCGGCCGGCCAGCCACTCGAGACGCGATAGACATGTACATATGTTCCACGGCGTTATCGGCCGACAGAACATCTAACAAGGGGTAAAGTCGCAAACCTGCTTAACGAATCAAAGGTACTATTCGCCCCATGGCTGCGAATCAACATCTGGCGCTGGACTCGACCGACTGCGAGATCCTCCGGCTGCTCCAACAGGACGGCCGGATGACCACCGCCGAACTCGCCCGCGCCATCCACATGTCCGCCACCTCCGCCGCGGACCGGCTCCGGCGCCTCACCGACCACGGCGTCATCCGCGGCTACCGCGCCGTCGTCGACCAGACCGCGCTCGGCTACCCGCTCACCGCGTACATCCGGCTCCGCTGCTACACCAGCACCACCCTCACCGACTACGAGGACTTCCTGGCCGCCCAACCGCAGATCCTGGAGGCACACCACATCACCGGCGACGACTGCTACCTCATCCGGATCGCCGCCCGATCCGTCGCCGACCTGGAAGAGCTGTCCACCGCACTCAGCACCTACGGCCGCGTCACCACGAACATCGTCTTCTCCAGCCCGGTACCCGACCGTTCGCTGACGCCCGTCGCGGCGGAACCTGTCAGCCCGTGACGTCGAGGCGTCCCTTGAGGAACGCGAGGATCTCGTCCCTGGCCTGACGGGTGGGATGTCCGTCCTCGTCGACCAGGTGGGCGGTGACCACGCTGTGCGGGGTGCCGACGACTTCACGGAAGAACGGCGGCGGACTGGGGTTGGCCGAGGTACCAGGGAGGACGCGGCCGTCGAAGGCGTCGCCGAGCAGCGCTCGGTAAGCGGCGAAACGCTGGCCGGTGCACCACCGGTCGTTGTCGAACCGGTAGGCGAGCACCGTCAGTCCGTCACGGGTGATGCGGTCGCGGACCGCGTGGGCGTCCTCCTCGCTGATCTCGAGTCCGGCGGGGTCGTCCAACGGCAGGGACGGGTGGTTGACCACAGGCGCGATGACGGCCGGTTCCAGGGTCATGGTGAGGGCGAAGTTGCCGGTGAAGCACAGGCCGATCGCGCCGACTCCGGGACCGCCGCATTCGCTGTGGGCGCGGCGCGCGAGCCCACGCAGCCACGCGGTGACAGGGCTGGTGCCGCCCCCGGCGAACGCACGGAACTCGGCGCTGACGCACGCGCGACGAGCCACCTTCTCGCCGTCCACGGCCGTGGGATAGGCACCGTCGACCCCGAACAGGGACGGTACATAGACGGTGAAGCCGGCGTCACGCACCCACCGCGCCAGCCGCAGGACGTCCGGGCTGATACCGGGCATCTCTGGCATCACCACCACGGCCGGCCCGCGGCCCGATACGTGGACCGTCTTCACCACGCCGTCCACGTCCACCGTTCGATGGGAGAAGTCCGTGATCGCGTCGTCGCTCATGCCGACAGCATGGACTGGCCCGGCCCACCCAGTCATAGGCGGGATCGCCACATCTGAGGGCGATCTCGCCACCGGTCCGGAAATCGCCCTGTCGGCCCGGCCAAGGTAGGTTGAGCGGGTCGGTGCACGGATGGAGGCGAACGTGGTCGAGGTCCCGAACCTGGTGCTCAACGACGGCCGGGCGATCCCCCAGTTCGGCCTCGGGGTGTGGCAGGTGCCGAACTCGGCCGTGACCGCGGCCGTGCTCAGCGCGCTTGAAGCGGGCTACCGGAGCGTGGACACCGCGGCGATGTACCGCAACGAGGACGGGGTCGGCGCCGCGATCGCCGCCAGTGGCGTGCCGCGGGCGGACCTGTTCGTGACGACCAAGTTGCGCGGCAACGACCTTGGCTACGACGCCGCGATGCGTGGGTTCGACGAGAGCCTCCGCAAGCTCAAGTCGGACTACGTGGACCTGTATCTGATCCACTGGCCGGGCGGGACCGCGGCCCAGTACGTCGACGCCTGGAAGGCGTTCGAGGGCCTGCGCGCCGACGGGCGGGCCCGCTCGATCGGGGTGTCCAACTTCGGCATCTCCCACCTGCGCACCCTCTTCGACCAGACGGGCACCGTGCCCGCGGTCAACCAGGTCGAGGTGCATCCCGACCGGCCGGAGACCGACCTGCGTGCCTTCCACGCCGAACACGGGATCGTGACCGAGGCGTACAGCCCGCTGGCCGTCGGGCGGTTGGTCAAGGACCGGACGGCCCGCCGGATGGCCGAGCGGTACGGCCGGACGCCGGCGCAGATACTGCTGCGCTGGAACATCCAGTTGGGCAACCGGGTGATCCCCAAGTCCGTGCGACCGGAACGGATCCGGGAGAACCTCGACGTGTTCGACTTCGAGCTCACCGACGAGGACATGGCTCTGCTGGCCGACAGGTAGCTGCGCCGAAGGGCGTAACCCGCGGTTCTTGATCTCGGCGCGGACTCGTTCTCCGGTAAGTTCCGCTCGATGGGAGTGTTGTTCGCTCTTGATCCGATCGCCGCCGCGATTCTTCTCCACGCGGGGTTCGGCAAGCTCATCGCGCCGCTGGCTACCCAGAAGGCGCTGGTGGAGATCTTTCCCCGAGCCCGCGGCCTGATCACGGTCACGCTGCTTCGTTGCGTCGCGGTGGTCGAGATCGTCGCGGGATGTGGCCTGTTGACGGCCGCGAGAACCGTATTCGCCACAGTCATAGGGGTTTTCGGTCTGTGTTTCGCCGCGATGGGCGCGGCTGGGCTGATCCGTGGCAGTAGCGTTCCGTGCGGGTGTTTCGGCGCTTCCAGCCGGCGCCCGCTCGGCTGGACCAACATCGCCTTGGGCGCCGCGCTGGCCACGGTCGGCTCGCTGAACCTGCTCTTGAGCTGGCCGGAAACGGACCTGGCCGCTGCGATACCGCTCGCCGCGGGCGGAACGGCCCTGCTAGGTCTATGGACACACCGGCACCGGATATTCCGCCGCGGATCGACGGACCGACGAGCGCCGATCGAACCGTACCCGGACGTCACCCTCGGGCAGATTCCGCCAGTCTGGCCCGACAGTTTGCCAAACAGCGACAATTGCGTGCTGTTGGTCCTCAGCACCATGTGCGACACGTGCGCCGGCATTGTCGACCAGTTCGCCAAAAGACAGGCCCACGAGGACTGGCCGGCGGTGGGAATGGTGATCGCGACGATTGACCGGGACAGCGCCGAGGAATTCGTCGTCGAGCACGGCCTGGCACAGTTCCGGTACTACTTCGACGAGGGCGCCGAATGGTTGTCCACACAGCTGGGCATACGACACAGCCCGGTCGCGTTGGTCGTTGGCGGTGGCCGGTTCGTCGCGGCGTACAGGTTCAGTGACATCAAGGTTCTCCGCGCGCAGGTGATCAAGGATCTGCGATCGGTTCCCCGCGCGTGAGGTGATGGTCAGGACTCGGCGGTTCTGCCGTGAACGTGGACGGCGTGGCCGTAGCAGCCTTCGGGTTGCTGAGCCAGGAGTGGACCAACCCGGCGGGTCACCGCCGCGACCGGCTCGGAACGGGTGGTCGTGTCGTGGGCTTCCTTGTCGATCCACAGCTGTGTCAGCCAAATCGTGTCCGGATCGTCCCAGGCTGTGTTGATGCTGTACGTGAGTAGGCCGCTGTCGTCGCCGCCGGCGCGGAATCCGTCAACGAGCAAGGCGATCAGCTCGGCACGCCGGCCGGACAATGCGGTCATCCGTCCGTACACACTGAACATGTTCCCACTGGACACGCGCGTTCCCCCTTCACCGGACCGATCCGCGTTCGAGCCTACTCCCGCCTCATCTCGGCTTGGCCCGCCTGATCCGGATGTGGAGTTCACCGGGTGTGGCCCAGGTGTCGGCGCGGTCGCTGAGCAGGGACACCATCTGCCAGCCGAACGTGGCGGTGTCCACCGGACGGGCGCTGTCGGTGCGAACCGTTGCCAGCACGGAGATCGAGTCCGGCGCGGTCTCGAACTGGCAGTGCAGCAGGTCTCCCGGCCCGGATCTGGCCAGCAGCAGCGCGCACATCTCGTCAACGGCCAGCCGCAGATCGTCCACTGTGTCCAGATCGAAGTCCGCCTCAAGCGCGACGGCCACCACCAGTGACCGGAGCACGAACATCTGCGAACTCCTGGCCGACAGCGTGACGTACGTCACCGTGGCGTCAGGTCGCCGGCCATTGTCGACCGCGCGTCGCGATTCCTTCATCGTTCCACCACTCCCTGCCCACCGGGCTACCCGGCGACGGACCGATCGACACCGCGCGGCGCGAATTGGTGGCCGGGGTTTGACCCGGCCGGTCACCGGGTACCCGGGCGGAGACAACGACACTGCGGTTGAGAACACAGCCGCGGCGAGTTCGGCGGCCACCCCCAGCGGGCAGCTCTGCCGGCCGAACCCGAGCATCCGCACCGAGGGTGTGATCCCATTGCCAGTGCAGGAAAAGGAACGGCTCGACGAGTACGGCGAGTTCAGACCCCTGTTCCACCAACTAGCCGACGACAGTGTGCCGGAGGCACGCCGGGTCACCATCCGCAACAGGTTGGTGGTCGAGCATCTTCCGGTCGCCGAGCACATCGCCCGGAAGTTCCGCAACCGCGGCCAGCCGGTGGACGACCTCGCACAGGTCGCCAAGGTCGGGCTGATCCACGCGGTCGACCGGTTCGATCCCGGCCGGGGCAGCGACTTCCTGTCCTTCGCGGTGCCGACCATCACCGGCGAGGTGCGCCGTTACTTCCGGGACGCCACGTGGGCGATCCGGGTACCGCGGCGGCTCAAGGAGTTGAACGCGGCGATCACCGCCTGCGCCGGGCAGCTGTCCCAGGAACTGGGCCGTGCTCCCCGTCCCCGGGAGATCGCCAAGCGGCTCAACGTCCCGATCGAGGATGTCCACGAAGGACTCCAGGTCAGCTTCGCCTACCATACGTCCTCATTGGACACGAGCGCCGACGAGGAAACCCAGCACACCGGTGCCACCATGGGGCACACCGACAAGCGGCTGGACCTGGTGGAGAACCGGGAGGCCCTCTACCCGGCCCTGGCCGCGCTGCCCAAGCGCGAGGCGTCCATTGTGGCCATGCGGTTCTTCGGCGACATGACCCAGAGCCAGATCGCCCAACGCGTCGGCATCTCCCAGATGCACGTCTCCCGGTTGCTGGCCGCCAGCCTGCAGAAGCTGCGGCACACCATCATGGACGACCAAGCGGCGAACTGATGGCCGCGTAACGGACGTCCAGGTACTCCCGGATGCCTTCGCTACCGCCCTCGCGGCCCAGACCGGACGCCTTCACCCCGCCGAACGGGGCCGCCGCGTTGGACACCACGCCCTGGTTGACGCCGACCATGCCGACCTGCAGCCGGTCGACCAGCCGCAGCGCCCGGTCCAGGTTCTCGGTGAACAGGTAAGCGGCCAGGCCGAACTCGGACTCGTTGGCGAGCGAGACCGCTTCGTCCTCGGTGTCGAACGGGACCACGGGCGCCACCGGGCCGAAGATCTCGTTGTGCAGCACCGGGGAGTCGGGCGGGACCGAGGTCAGCACGGTGGGTGGGTAGAAGTAGCCGGGGCCGGTGTCGGGTTCGCCGCCGGTGCGTAGCGCGGCGCCACCGGCCACGGCGGCCCGTACCAGGG
This sequence comes from Actinocrispum wychmicini, assembly GCF_004345645.1. Taxonomy (GTDB): domain Bacteria; phylum Actinomycetota; class Actinomycetes; order Mycobacteriales; family Pseudonocardiaceae; genus Kibdelosporangium; species Kibdelosporangium wychmicini. The sequence continues at coordinate 415,786 of NZ_SLWS01000009.1, forward strand.
TGTGCACTGTGTCCCGCTGGGCCTCGTCGGCCAGTGGGCCGGCGTCCACCGGTTCGGTGCCGGGGCCGAACCGAAGGGCCTCGAGCCGGGTGACCAGGCGGTCGGTGAACTCCACGGCGATGCTGCGGTGTACGTAGAAGCGGTTGGCGGCCACACAGGACTGACCGTTGTTACGCATCTTCGCCACTACCGCGCCGTCGACCGCGCGGTCCAGGTCGGCGTCGGCGAAGACCAGGAACGGCGCGTTGCCACCGAGTTCCATGGACGAGCGCACGATGTTGTCCGACGCGAGGCGCAGCAGGGTCCGGCCGACCGGGGTGGATCCGGTGAAGGACACCTTGCGCAGCCGCCGATCGTGCATCAGCCGTTGCGACACTGTGCTGGCCGACGAACTGGTGATCACGTTCAGCACGCCCCGCGGCAGACCGAGACCATTCAGGACTTCGGCGAGCAGGAGCGCGGTGAGCGGCGTCAACGACGCCGGTTTGACGACCATGGTGCAGCCGGCGGCGATGGCCGGCGCGACTTTCCGGGTCAGCATGGCCAGTGGGAAGTTCCACGGCGTGATCAGCAGACACGGACCCACTGGAGCGGCCGTGGTCAGGATCCGCCCGTTGCCGTCGGGTGCGGCCTGGTAGCGGCCGCCGACGCGGGTCGTCTCCTCACCGAACCAGCGCAGGAAGTCGGCGCCGTAGTCGACCTCGGTCCGGGCCTCGGCCAGCGGCTTGCCCATCTCGCGGGAGATCACGGTGGCGAACTTCTCCCGGTTGGCGACGACCGCGTCGTAGGCGCTGCGCAACAGTTCCGCCCGGAACCGGGGGGTCGTCGCCGCCCAGTCGGCCTGCGCGTCGACCGCCGCCGCCAGGGCCGCGTCGACGTCCTCGGCGCCCGCGTCGGCGACTTGGGCGAGCGTTTTGCCGGTGGCCGGATCCTCGACGCCGAGATGGCGACCGCTCACGGCAGGACGCCACTCGCCGTCGATCAGCAGTCCGGTCGGGATGGCGGCGATCAAGTCATCGGTCATCGGCCCAGTGTCGAGTCACCGCCCGGACCGTCACCAGCGACGACATGTGGGGAATCCCGGCCCGTTCGGCCAACACACTGGTCACCGGTCGACCTCGGCGCGCAGCCGTCTCAGCCGCAGGCTGATGTCCAGCAACAGCCGGTCCTCGTGCGAGCCGAGATCCCGGTCGGTCAGGTCGGTGATCTTGCGCAGCCGGTAGATCAGCGAATGCCGGTTGAGGAACAGCCGCCGGGCCGCCGAGGAGATGTTCCCGTTCTCGGCGAGGAACACTTCGAGGGTACCGAGCAGATCCGAGTTGTGGTCCTTGTCGGCCGTTTCCAGCGGCGACAACACTTCGCCGGCGAGCCGCGCGGCCACTTGGTCGGTGGCAAGGGAATGCAGCAGCATGAACGCGCCGAGCTCGTCGGTACGGCCGGCGGCACCGGGACCGTGCAGCGCGCGGGTGACCGCGCGCGCGGTCCTGGCCTGGACCACCGCGTCCGCGAGGGTGCTCAGGGTGTAGCTGCCCGTGGCGAGCCCCCACGACAGCGTCGCCGGGGCCGCGACGCTCGCCGCCTCCTCGACCACCATCGCGAAGTCGACGCCAGCGGCCCGTGCGCCGACCAGCAGTTCGTTACCTCGCCAAGCGACCAGACCGCCCGCGGCGACGAGCCGGCGACGCAGGCGCAAGGCCACGTCCCGGACCGACGGAGCGGTGGCCGCGTCCTGAATCTCCAGCAGGCCGACCCCCACGTTCAGGCCCAGGCTCAGCGGCAGGCCGAGCAGGGCGGCACGGGCGGCCAGCTCGTGTTCGGACGTGATGCCACCGGCCGCCACCGTCCACAGGAAGTCGCTGCGAGCCCGCCACTCGGCCTCGTCGGCGGCGATGTCCCGGAGCAGCTCGATCGCCACCGCGGTGCCCGCGTGCGCCACCGCGAGTTCGGCGGCCGCCGGGTCGTCCGCGGTCGGGAGGATGGCCACCACCCAGGCCAGGATGTCCGCGCGCACCGTCGCCGGCGCCGCGACCAGCCGGTGGTCCGCGTCCAGCTGGGCGGTCAGCGCGTCGACACCGGTCAGGCAGTCCCGCAGCCGCGTCAAGCGGTCCGGACTGGCCCCCCAGTCCGTCCCCGCCGGGCCGGCGCCGAGCAGGCCCAGCGTGAGATCCAGGACCAGCACAGGCCCGCCGAGCACGACCTCCAGCGCATCGGCGACACCGGCCACCCCGGTCGCGCTGAGCAACGCCTGGTTGACGCCCTGATCCCGGGTGAACAGCGACTGGATGATCGCGCGGGACACGTCCGAGAACCGGATCGACCAGGGCAGCTCCAGCAGCGGCATGGCGACTTCGGCCGCCGCCGCGACCACGGCCGTGGGCACGTTCTGGTGCGGTGCGCCCGGTCCGGTGCTGAAGCAGACCGCCGCCGCGCCGGCCTCGGCGAGCTGGCCGACGAACCGCACCAGCTGGGCCTCGTCGCAGCCGACCCCGGTGGTCAACACCAGATCGCCGGTGCTGACGAAGTGCTCCACCGGCCACTCGATCACCGCGACCCACCGAATCGGACGGTGCAGCTGGTCGGCTCCGGTGTGCAGGGTCGCGCTGGCCAGTTCGGGCAGCGTCCGGCACCAGGCCATGTCGATGCCACGCTGACCGTTCCGCACCGACTCAGGCTAGACCATCTTGGACCAAGACGATCGTCGCACAACCTGGGGTACGCGCCGGGCCGGACTTGCACCACGTTGCCAGTGTCACCCGGGCCGGGATTCTGGGAACAATCCGGAAACCGACGTGGAAACGGAGTTCATACTGTGGCGGACAAGGCTCAACGGCTGTGGCACCCCTTCGCCGACATGTCCCGGATACCCGGTCACGAACTGGTGCTGGCCCGGGGTGAGGGCTGTTGGCTGTGGGACGACGTCGGTCGTCGCTATCTCGATGTCACCGCCGGCCTGTGGTTCGCCAACGTGGGCCATGGCCGCGCCGAGATCGCCGACGCCGCCGCCGCACAGCTGCGTTCCCTCGCCGCGTACTCGATTTTCGACCGCTACGCGAACGAACCGGCGCTGGCCCTCGCCGACCGGCTCGCCGCGATCGCGCCGATCGAGGACGCGGCGGTGTTCTTCACCAGCGGTGGTTCCGACTCAGTGGACACCGCGGCGAAGATGGCGCGCCGGTACTGGCAACTACGCGGACACACCGAACGTACGGTGATAGTCGCGCGCACCAACGCGTACCACGGCATGCACGGCTTCGGCACCGCGCTGGCCGGGATCCCGGGCAACGCGGCCGGTTGGGGCCAGATCATGCCGGACGTCCTGCACGTGCCGCACGACGACCACACCGCGCTGGCCGCAGTGTTCGCCCAGCACGGCACAAAGATCGCCGCCGTGATCGGCGAACCGGTGATCGCCGCGGGCGGCGTTTACCCGCCTGTGGAGGGCTACTGGAAACAGGTCCGCGCACTGTGCGACGAGTACGACACGCTGCTCATCGCCGACGAGGTCGTCACCGGCTACGGCCGGCTCGGCTCCTGGTTCGCCAGCGACCTGTTCGAGATCCGGCCGGACCTGGTCACCACGGCCAAGGGCCTCACCTCGGGCTACCTGCCGTTGGGTGCCGTGCTGGTCGGGCCTCGGGTACGGGACGAGCTGTGGTCGGCCGGCGCCGGCATGTTCCGGCACGGCTACACGTACTCCGGGCACGCCGCCGCCTGCGCCGCCGCACTGTCCAATCTGGACATCCTTGAGCACGAGGACCTGGCGGCGCAGGTGCGGCGGCTCACCCCGGTGCTGGCGGCCGAACTGGACTCCTTGCGTGGCCTGCCGGCCGTACGGGAGGTCCGGCACGTCGGCCTGCTCGGCGCGGTGCAACTGGCGCAGCCTGAGCAAACGGACACGTTGGTGGCTCGGCTGCGGGAGCGCGGCATGCTGCTGCGCGGCCTGGTCGGGCATTCCATCCAGATCTCGCCGCCGTTCGTGATCACCGAGACGGAGTTGCGCAAGTTCGCCGCCGTCCTCGCCGAGGAGCTGACCGAACTGGGCCGGGACCATGCGGCTTGACGGCAAAGTCGCGCTCGTCACCGGCGCGACCTCCGGAATAGGCACGGCCATCGCCAGCCGTCTCGCCGAAGAGGGCGCACAGGTCCTGCTGACCGGGCGTTCCGCCACACACGGCACGCAACTCGCCAGGCGGCTGCCCGGGTCCCGCTTCCATGCCGCCGACCTGCTGCGTGAGGACGCGGCGGACGAACTGGTGGCGTCCTGCGTCGCGGCGTACGGCCGGATCGACGTGCTGGTGAACAACGCCGCCGTCGACCACACCGGCGACCTGGTCAGCACGCCGACGACCGAGGTGCGGGAAACCTTTGAGGTCAACACTTTCGCCACCCTGCGGCTGATGCAGGCGGCGGGCCGCAGGATGATGGGGACCGGCGGTTCGATCGTCAACATCACCTCACGGCTCGCGTCCGTCGGGGTGCCCACGATGGGTGTCTACAGCGCGTCCAAGGGTGCCGTGCTCGCCCTCACCCGGGCCGCGGCCGTCGAACTGGCGCCGTACCACATCCGGGTGAACGCGGTGGCCCCCGGCATGACCCGGACCCCGCTGTACCAGGCCTGGCTGGACCGGCTGCCCGACCCGGCCGCGGCCGAGCGGGACGTGCTGGCCCGGATCCCACTCGGCCGCCTGGCCAGTCCCGAGGACATCGCCGCCGCGGTCAGCTACCTCGCCTCCGACGACGCCGCGTACATCACCGGCGCCTCGTTGCCACTCGACGGTGGTTACACCGCTCAGTAAGCCAGTTTCCGGATCTGACAGGAGAGTGTGCCGTGGGCACTCCAGCGGTTGACACCGTCGCCCTGCCGTGGGCGGAGCGATGCTCGAGCCTGGTCGGCTCGGTGATCGACTCCAGCACCGCGTTGCTGCAGCAGCAGAAGCACGACATCGTGCGGTTCGCGATGGGCAGCCCGGCGGCGGAGGCGATCCCGACCGAGCTGCTCGACGAGCTGAGCGGGAAAGCGCTGCGCGAGTACGGCGCGGCGTCGTTCGACTACGCGGCGACGGAAGGCGATCCAGCCCTGCGCACGGCGTTGCTGGACGTCCTGGCCGCGACGCCGGAATCGACCACATCGGACCGGTTGCTGGTGACCAGCGGCGGTATGCAGGGCCTTGACCTGGCCAGCAAGTTGTTCATCAATCCCGGTGACCTGGTCGCGGTGGAGGCACCCACGTACACCAACGGCACCGCCACCGTGCTGTCGTACGGCGCGCGGGTGCTGGAAGTCCCGGTGGACGAGGACGGCATGCGCGTGGAGGAGTTGCCCGAACTGGTCGAACGCTTCGGGCCGCCGCGGGTGATCTACACCATCCCGAACTTCCAAAACCCTTCCGGTACAACGCTTTCCCTGCCACGCCGGCGACTGCTGCTGGAACTGGCCGGCCGGTGGGGATCGGTCGTCATCGACGACGACCCGTACGGCTGGCTGCGGTTCAGCGGGGACGACCTGCCCAGCCTGCGCGAACTGGGGGCCGGCAACCCGCTGGTGGTGTCGGTGCGCACGTTCTCCAAGATCCTCGCCCCCGGGCTGCGGGTCGGCTGGGTGGACGCCGATCCCCGGGTGATCCGGCGGATGATCAACGCCAAGCAGGCCATGGACACGTGCACGAACCTGCCCGCCCAGCTGCTCGTCGCGGAGTTCCTCGCCGGCGGCCACCTGGCCGACCACCTGGTTGGCCTGCGCCCGGAATACCGGCGGCGCAAGGAGGCCATGCAGGACGCCCTGCGCCAACACCTGCCGTTCGCGCGGTTCACCGATCCGGACGGCGGCTTCTTCCTGTGGCTGACCCTGCCGGACGAGGTGGACACCAGCGCGCTGTTCGACGTGGCGCTGGCCGAAGGGGTGGCGTTCATTCCCGGACGGGCCTTGTCCGCGTCAGGCGCGTTCGGCAACTCGCTGCGGTTGTGCTTCGCCTCCACTGATCCGGCACGCAGTCTTGAAGGCGTGCAACGGTTGGCACGTGCTGTTCATAGTGTCCATTGAGGAGTTGGTTCGTGAAAAGAAAAGTAACCGTGGTCGCGGTCGCCGCGACACTCGGAATCGGCACCATCACAGCGGTTTCGGCCGCGTCCAGCCAGCGGAACGCGGACTGTTCGTCCGGGGCGCACACCCTGTCGCACTCCGGCGACACCGTGTACCCGGAGACCGGTAACGGCGGCTACACGAGCGTCCACACCGATGTCAGCCTGCGTTACGACGCGAACAACAACAAGTTCCTGCCCGGCAACCACGTCACGTTGACCAGCCGGGCGACCCAGTGCCTCACCGACTTCAGCCTGGACTTCCAAGCCAACTCGGGCGGCAAGCCGAACGGCTCCAACCTCACCGTCGGCTCCGTCACGGTGAACGGGCAACCGGCCACTTTCGCCTTCGTCCAGCCCACCTATCCGGGCGACCCGAACGGCCAGAACGACCCGGATCCGCGCGCACACCAGGTGTCCCAGGCCAATCCGGTCGGCGGGCCCAACCACAACCCGTTGCCGCCGGCGTGTTCGCCGGAACTCACCTCGGCCAACGCGTCCCAGCGCGATTCGCTGAACGGCACGGCCTGCCCGGCGAACAAACTGGTGATCACGCCGAGCGCGCCGGTCGCCAACGGGGACACGTTCACTGTGACGGTCAACTACACCGGCACACCTGGCCTGCACTACGGCGCGGACGGCTCCGCGGAGGGGTGGTTCAAGACAACCGGCGGCAACTCGATGACCACCGAGCCGGTGGGCACCGAGAACTGGATGCCGTTGAACAACCATCCCAGTGTCAAACCGACGTACGACTTCTACTCCACGGCCGCGACCGGTAAGACCGCGCTGGCCAACGGACAACTGGCCGGCAAGACCACGAACCCGGCGGACGCGGACTTCCCGAACGGCTCGGTGACCTGGCACTGGCACGCGGACATGCCGATCGCCAGCTACCTGGTGGTCAGCATCATCGGCGACTACTCGTTCGACGAGCGCACCACCGCCGGAATCAAGTACTACCAGGCGCAGGACACGCACATCACCACCACGCAACAGAAGAAGAACAAGGCGGTGATGGACAAGCACGCGGACATCACCGCGTTCCTGAGCCAGTACAGCGGCCCGTATCCGTACCCGTCCGACGGTGTGGTCGCCGGCATTCCCAGCACCCCGGACAGTGTCGAGGAAATGCAGACGATGATCGTCTTCACCAACGGCAAGGTGGACGAACAGACGCTCTATCACGAGACCATGCACCAGTGGTGGGGTGACAACGTCTCCGAGGCCAGCTACACCATGGCTTTCTTCAAGGAAGGCCTGGCATCCCTCGGCGAGTACCTGATGGCCGCGCGGAAGGCACAGGACGCGGCCGGCGGGCCGGGCACCGCGGCCGGGCGGGCGGCGTTCCAGCAGAGCCTGGTCGACCAGTTCAAGGACACGTACAGCAGCATGGGGACGTTCTGGACGCAGGCGCCTTCGAAGCCCCCGGCGTACAACCTCCTGGAGGACGACGCCAGCTACGAACGGCCCGGTGGCTCCTACATCGCGCTACGGCAGATCCTCGGCGCGGACAGGTTCGTCGCCGCCCTGCAGTACATCCAGCAAACGTACAACGGCGGAACCCTGACCGAACCACAACTGGAGGACGCTTTCCAGCGTTACCTGCCGAACCCGAGCCCGGCCTGCACGGCGCGGCTGGCCGACTTCTTCACGCAGTGGTGGGACACCGCGTATCCGGCCGGCGGCGACCCGAACCGGCCGCAGATCACCGGTCCTGGCCTGGACAGCCCGGACTTCTACCAGGGTGGGTGCACAGCCACCCGATGACCAGCCGTGGGACCGGACCAGGGATGATCGAGTCATGAGCGCTTCGCTGTCGCGGCCGGAGTTGCGGGACTTGATCACGTCCGGTCCCATGGTCCATCTGAGCACGGTCAACGCCGACGGGACGCCACAGGTGACCGTCATCTGGATCGGGTTGGACGGCGACGACCTGGTCAGCGGCCACATGAGCCGGTCACAGAAGGTACGCAACATCGAACGGGACCCCCGGGTGGTGTTGTCGTTCGACGCGCCGCGCGTGCCCGGCGTCTTCCTGAACGAGTACGTGACGCTGCGGGCGCATGCCACCGTGCAGCCGAGCGACGACGCGTGGCACCTGCTCAACCGGCTGGCCAAGATCTACATGGCGCCCGACGCGGAGTTCCCGGCGCCGCAGGGTCCTGGCTACATCGTGCGGTACTCGGTCGAACGGATCGGCGGCGTCGGTCCATGGGCCCGGTCGTGACCAGCCGCCATGGACGTCCCCTCGACACCAGGTCCGCTGTACGTGCGGGTCGCCGACGGGCTGCGTGAGGCGATCCGCCAGGGCGAGTTCGGCGCGGGCGAGCGGCTGCCGTCGGACCGGGATCTGGCCCGCGACCTGGACGTCAGCCGGACTACCACGATCGCGGCGTACCGGCTGCTGCGCGCGGAGGGGCTGCTGGAGAGCACTCGCGGCAGCGGGACCCGGGTGGCCACCTCGGGTCGTCTGGTCGGCCCGGCGGTCCAGGTCGGGCCGACGGCCAAACTGCCCGAGGCGATGCCCCCGGACACCGTCGACCTCGCCGGGTCCCTGCTGCCCGGCCTGGACGTACTACCCGACAACGCGCTCCACCTCGGCGCGGACGAGATGCGCCGGCTGGCCGTGGACTTCGAGTACGAGCCGCTCGGCCTGCCGGCGCTGCGGGAGGCCATCGCCGCCCGGTACACCCGGGCCGGGCTGCCGACCACGACCGCCGAGGTGCTCGTCACCACCGGCGCCCAGCAGGCCATCCAGCTGCTGTTCGCCCTGTTCGGCCAGGGCCGGGGCGTCATCGCGACCGAGAACCCGACCTACGCCGGCGCCCTCGACGCCGCCAGGACCGCCGGTGCGACCCTGCTCGGGCTCCCCTGCGACGCCGAAGGGATCCGGGTGCGGGCGCTGCGCGAGGCACTCGACTCGGTGCGGCTCGTCTACCTGATGAGCACGTGCCAGAACCCCACCGGGACAACGATGAGCGCGGCGCGCAGGCGTGAGATCACGCGCTTGGCGGCGTCGACCGGGACACCCGTGGTGGACGACACCACCCTGGCCGAGTTGACGTTCGACGAGCGACCGTACGCGCCCCTCGGCGCCCCGGACGACGCCACCATCATCACGGTCGGCTCGCTGAGCAAGCTGTTCTGGGCCGGGCTGCGGGTCGGCTGGATCCGGGCGCCCGAGCAGCTGCTGAACCGGCTGGCCCGGCTCAAGGCCACCGCCGACCTCGGCTCGTCCCACGTGAGCCAGCTGCTCGCCCTCCGCCTGCTGCCGACCGTCCCACAAGTCGCCGCGACCCAGCGCGCACGTCTGGTCGAGCGGCTCGACCTCACTGCCGACCTGCTCCGCGCTCAGCTGCCGTCCTGGTCGTGGACCCGACCGGCGGGCGGCCCATTCCTGTGGGTGCGCCTGCCCCACGGGACGGACGCCGCACGTTTCGCCCGAGTCGCCCTGCGGTGTGGCGTCCGGGTATTGCCGGGAGCCCGCACCTCCCCCGACAGCAGTTTCGCCGACCACCTGCGGATGTCCTACGTAGACAGTCCGGACCGGATCCGGGAAGCGGTCGACCGGCTGGCCCGCGCCTGGGCGAACCACTCGTCAGCCAGCGGTCTCGACCGCCCGGCCCTGGACGTCGTCGTCTAGGCCCTCAACCAGTACCGCCACAGAACTTTCCCAGGCTGAACCACAGTTCGGCGGCATGCCGAGCGTCATCCAGCGTCTGGGCACCAATCTCCTGAACCTTGTCACGGACGGGGCGGCCACGGTGTTCCCGTTGCGTGTAGAGCACCCAAGGCCGGGAGGCTTTCGGTGTCGCTTCCAGCAACCAGTCGACGCCACGGACCGTCGTTCGGTATAGATCCCTGGTCAGGGGCACCCAGGTCAGGGCGAGATGCCTGGCGGCCACTGTTCGCCTCCTTCGTCAGGGGTGTGCTCCTCAAGCGCAAACCCCGCGCCCTCACCTACGCTTCGTGCTTGTCACACGGTTCGCACTTGACCAGCTGACGGTCGTCGTCCGCCATGGCCGCCAGCCGAATGAGCCCCTCACCAAGATGACGGGCCTCGTCCGGCAACAAGTTGATCTTTGGTTCCCCCGTTGGCCGCTGGCCGATTGCCACGCGCGGGCCGACCTCCCGCATGCCTTGCTGGACGTAGATCTCCAGCTCCTTGGGCTGGTAGGCGGGGCCACCGTCCGTCTGGCCATCAAGTACCGGGTCTTCGGTGGACAGACGGACGAAACACATCCAGCCAGCCCCCATGTGGTCAGGCCAGCTCGGGTGATCGCCGTCGCACCAAGCCGGACAGGGCTCGTTTCCCCAAGATGACTGGTCTGCGTGCTGCATGCGCATGTCCCTCCTGATGTCGCCGTCTCACCGTGGACGGCACCCAGGACCGGCGTTGTGTCCCGTGTCTGGGACGTGCTCAGTTTGACTCGGGAGAAAGTCGCACCGGCCCCAGGTGCCAGATGCGACGCTAAGGCGGCTACTTGGCAGTAACCCGAGCTGTCAGCTCGGGTTGTCTGACGGCTCGGGTGACCGTGCCTGTTGGAGTCTCACGGGTCAAGCTGCGATCATTGGCTACGAAGGGAGTACATACGTGAGCCAACGATTGTCCGCAGACCGCTTGCGGCATGAAATTGCTGTCCTCATCGCCGACCGAGTTAAGGCGTACGACGTTGACAAAGTCTGCACTTCCTTGGGGCTCGATGCTGCGAAGGAGGATGCCGACCCGTTTCGGAGCAAGTACGCCTATGTAAAGTCACGACTCTTGGGCCACTCCATGGATCAGTTGCGGTCCATCGCAGCTCGGGCGGCGGACGAGTACGGCGATGAGGAGCTAGAGGCACTGCTGGTCGGCTCTGGCGCGACCGGCGTTGATGGCGAGCTAAAGAACATCATCTTTGCGTCGAACGGCCCCAAGCCTCGCATTGTCATGCGGGACGCGATTAACAACGTGATTGAGATCGTCGAGAACGCCGAGTACTGCCTCGTCTATGACCGCACGCTCTCACCCCAAGGGCTAGAGTGGCGCGATCTCGTCGAATGGTGGGCTACCGCGCCTGGTATGACCAACGCATTGCCAGAGGACATCGGCCGCGGACTGTATAAGCGCTTGTTTGAGTCGCTGGCCAGCGAGCCCGAGCGGCTGCTGTTTCGAGCATACTGCAAGCGCGTGGTCATCGAGGTCGATGGCAAGCAGCATTACGCGGATAGCGAAAGCGTGGCATCACCTCGGCTGTACGCCGAGATGGTCTCGGAAGATCGTAGACTCAGACTGGCTGGCAACGAGGTGTATCGGTTTGGCGGATATGAGCTTCAGGGCGAACGCGGCGAGCGGTTGCTTGATGAATTCTTTGAGTCGTTGCTTGGTGGCAGGTAAGGCGACACAAGCTGCGCCACATTGTTGAGATTGGGCACCACCGCCGTCGCGCCCGCCTCCCGCAACTCCGCCACGCTGAATTTGCCAGTGGCCACTCCTATTACACGTACGCCCGCCGCCAGTGCGGCCTCTACGTCCTTCGGGGTATCACCGATCAGAACCGTATGCTCGTTGTCGAACGTCAAGCCGGTTCGCTCGGCCGCCCGCCGTTGAGCGATCGCCACCAGTTCGTACCGCTCACGGTGGTCGTCGCCGTAGGCACTGGTCTCAAGGTCCAGGTACTCGGCAAGTCCGAAGACCTGGAGCTTGATCCGGGCCACCTCCCGCAGGTTGCCGGTCAGCACGCCTTGGTGAATCGCGGGATCGGCCGCCAGCGTCACCAGTGTCTCCTTGGCTCCGGGCAAGGCCCGGCCCCGCGCACGCAGTTCGTCGCGGGCGGCCGCATAGCCTGCGACCAGCGCGGAGGCCAATTGGCGGATGGTCGCGTCGGTCGGTTCCAGCCCGTGCAAGTCCAGCGTCTCGCGGATGATGTCCAGCTCAGTTCGACCGGACACCGTGGCGAGCTTGCGAAACGAGGTGCCAGTCACGGCCGGAAAGACCCGCTCGTACATCTCGCGACCGACACCGCGTGTCTCGATCAAGGTGTGGTCAAGGTCGAACAGCGCGAGCACGTGCGGGACCAGCAATGAAGCCATGCCCGCCAGTTTGACACTCGGTCGCAGGGCTGGTGGCTGCGCGTAGCATCAGGCGAGGTCACGGCCCCAAGGCAAGGCGGCCTGAGCAACGTGGACGAGCAGCTAGCCCGGCAGATCGGGGAGCGGGTGCGGTTCTACCGGACCGCCGCCCGTCAGTCCAAGGTAGTCGTAGCAGGACTGGCCGCTGTCTCGCCCGACTACCTGTACCAGATCGAAACCGGCCGCAAGATGCCCACCATCTCGGTTCTGGCGCAATTGGCGACGGCGCTCGGGGTGCCGGTCGGTCAACTACTCGGCCGCGAGATCAAATCGCCTGCGCCACAAGCGAAAGCCGCGACGGGCGACGCTGTCTACAGCGCGTTGACTGGTCCGCTGCCCGCGCCCTACGAGCCACCGTCCTTGTCCGAGCTGCGTAGCCACATCGCAAGTGCTTGGCAGATCTGGCAAACCTCACCGCAGCGTTACTCGAAGCTCAGCGTGCAACTGCCGGTGCTCATCACCGACACCGAACTGGCCGTTCGTGGCGCGTCGCCCGATGACCGACGCACCGCCTACCGCTACGCGGCCGACTTGCATGGCCTGGTGCGCACGGTGGCCAAACGCATCGGCCGCATTGACCTGTCGCTCCTGGCGGCCGACCGAGCCGTGCGAGCGGCCGAGCACGCTGACGACCCGCTGCGGCTGGCGGCGGCCCGCTGGAACCTGACGCAAGTACTCTTGGCCGATGGTCAGGCGCACGGAGCCGAAGCCGTTACCGCGCACGCGATTGAGGCCCTGCGACCGGAGGTGGAGCGGGGCGACTTGGACGCGGTGGCGTTGTCCGGTGCGCTCCTGCTCATCGCAGCCGTGGCGGCGGCCCGGCAGGGCAGGGCGTGGACGGCGCACGACCGGTTGCGCCAGGCCGAGCCGTTGGCGGCCCGGACCGGTGAGCGCAATACGTTCTGGACGGTCTTCGGGCCGACCAATCTGGACATGTACCGGGTGGCCTTGGCGGTGGAAACCGGCCATGCCACCGAAGGGTTGCGACTGGCCGAACAGGTAGATCATGACCGTTCGCTCTCGATTGAGCGGCGGGTGGCGTTCCTCCTTGACCAGGCCAAGGGCTACCAGCAACGCCGCGACTTCGCCAGTGCACTGGTGGTGCTCCATGCCGCTGAACGGGCCGCGCCCGAAGACATGAGGTACCGGCCGAGCGCTCGCAATGCCGTCAGGGCCGTCATGCACGGTGGCCGCCGGGCGGTGGCGGCTGAGGCGGCGCGACTGGCGGCCAGGGTCGGCATGCCGGTGTGAGGCAGAAGGCAGAGTTCCCTGTACAGGCACGTAAGGATTGTGCGCAGAAACGACACGTAAAAGCACATGGTGTTGTGCGAGCCAAATGAGACTGGTAATAACGCAAACAACAGGACAATCTCGTCAATACGATCGGCCGTCAAACGGTGCATCCCCCATGTCAAGAACTGGAAGATGCTCGCGCCGCTCGAAAGCCTCTGGTAGGTTCACGGTGGCTTGTCCAGCGCGGCGAGGAGGGCACTGTGGACTACCGGCGTATCGTCAAATTCTTCGACCTGCCCGAGGGGTATGTCGCGCCGACGGAACTCGCGTACGAGGACATCCGCGCCAGGGCGATCACCCGGAAGGACCTCCAGGAGGACGTGAAAGGCATCAACGCCAGCCTGGAGATCATCCGACGGACCCGAGGCGGCGACTGGCCGTCCGAACCGACCACCGAGGAGGACAACTACGCATACCTGGTCTGGCACGAGCTCGAATTCCGCGAAGGCTATTCGTTCGCATATGCTGTGTACGATGTAAACAATCGTTATCTCGGCTGCTGCTATCTGTATCCGATGGGCCGGCGCGGCGAGTTGGACGACGACCTGATCAAGTACGATGTCGACGTGAGTTGGTGGGTCACTCCCCCGGCGTACGACCAAGGCTACTACGTGAAGCTGTACCAGGGACTGCAGCAATGGATCGCCGGAGACTTTCCCTTCGACAAGGCGTACTACTCGAACGCCGAGATTCCGAGCTGACCGAATCTGAGGATGGCGATGCCGTCGTTGGTACCGACGGCGAGCCCTACGCCGGCGATCCCGGTCAGCGAATTGATGACCGCCCCCAGCGGAAACGAGCACAACAGCCAGCCGGTGTCCGGGTCGCTGATCCGCAGGATGTCGTCGCCGTCGGCAGTGGCGAGCAGCGGGTGTCCAGCCGTGTTCATAACCACGGCGGCCAGTCGCGCGGCGACGAAGCCGCATTCTCGGGAAAGTCCCGTGTCCAGGTCGACGATGTGGACAGCGTCACTGTTCGGGTCCGTGGTGGCCATGAGCGGCTGGCCGGTGATATTGACGACGGGCGATTCCTTCCAGGGGTCGACGATTCGCAGGATATCGTCCTCGATCGTGGCGAGTAACGACCGGCGACCGGAGCCGGAGAATGGCGCGATCGCTTTTATCCCCGCCATGAGGCTTTTGTTGAGGATTCGCTCAGTGCGGCTCCTGCGTGTCGGCGAGACGATTCGCACGCTGTTGTCGCTGCCGACGATGGCGAGCATCCGACGTTGATCAGTGCCGGCGAACGGGGCGATGGCCTGCGTGGCGGTCCGGGTGCTGATGAACGGGCTCGTCATGGCGCCGTAGGTGGGGTCGATGACGCGTATTCCCCGGAGGTTGGCGACGGCGAGTAGTGGCTGTCCGTCGATACCGGTGAAGGCGGCGGTCGCCCGTACCGTGCCGATGCGTTCGATCCAGTCCGAACGCGTACTGGTACTGGGCAGGGGATCCCAGATCCGTACAGCGCCGTCACTGTCGCCGGTCGCCAGCAACGCCTGTCCGCTGGCGCCGGTGAACTCCGCGATGACACCCTGGGCGTCGCTCTGATCGCCCATGGCCGAACCAACCGGTCTGCTGGTGACCGGATCCCAGATCCACAACTGCCCAGCCACACTGCGGATGGCGAGCAGAGGACGCCCGTCGGATCTGCGGAGTGCCACGACAGCCCGCGCCTCGACCGGGGGTGTCATACCGTAGGCGTCGTTCAGATCGCGGCCGACCCGTTTCCCGGCGGCCGGATCCCAGACGCGAACGACGTGGTCAAGCCCGCTCGTGGCGAGCAGTGGCCGTCCGTCGGCGTCCGCCAGGGCGATGACCACCTCGGCCCAACCGGCGCGTCCGCCGAGCGCTGGACCGACCCGGCTACCGGTCGCCGGGTCCCAGATCCGTACCGTGCCGTCGACGCCACCGGCTGCCAGCAGCGGCCGGCCAACGCGGCCGATGTATGTCGCGAGCGCGGATATCTGACAGGACGCGAACAGTGCCGGCCCGGCCTCGCGACCAGTCAGCGGATGCCAGATCCGTACTGTGCCGTCGGCACAACCAGTCGCGAGTACGGTCCGTCTGGTGCGGTCGACGAAGGCGGCAAGAGCACAGATGGCGCCAGTACCCGCGGTGATGGTCGGCGCCGCGTCCGAACCAGTGACGGCGTTGCGGATCCGTACGGTGCCGTTGGATCCGCCGATCGCGAACACGGGTCGCCCTGCGATCGCGAAACCCGCGAGCGACGTGGGGCTCGTTGCCTGTGCCGCGACGATCACGGGTCCGACTTGGTCGCCGGTGATCGGATCCCACGTTCGGATCGTTCCGTCGCCGGCCATCGCGGCGAGCAGCGTTCTTTTCCGGTCGGGAAGCACCACGATGCCGGTGACGGGGTTGGTGTGGCCGGTCAGGGTGCGGTGCGGTGGCCGCTGGACGAAGTCCGCCCAGTGCACCGACCACGGCAGGTGCCGATTCTCGTGTGGACGGTCGGCGGGACGCGCGATCGCGGCGTGCCGGGCCATGGCGAGCTGTCGCAGTCCTGCCCGGTCAGCGGGCGCGGCCGTGGCGAGCTGGTGGCCGGCGCCGATGACGGCGCCGATCTCGGGCGGCAACGGGAAGCGCGCGAAGGCGGTGCGCATCGCGTCGGCGGCGACGGCCTTGGGGTCGAGCCGGTCGATGACCATGGGGTGTTCGCCGAGACAACGCCACGCGTCGCGGCCGCCTGCACCGGCGTGTGCCGAGAGATAGGTCTGGAGGTACGGGTTCAGGCCGTCAGTCTGTTCGGCCGCGGCGACCAGGCCGCGAGTGATCTGGTTGTGGGCTTCGGCGGCTCGGTTGCTGTCGCTGGTGAGATGTTCCTGGAAGGTGCGGTGGGCCAACCGATAGACGGTCTGACCGTGTTCGGTGTCGAGCATCAGGTACGGCGCCCCGGCTTTCACCAGCGCCGCGATGGTGGCGTCGGTGACGGGGATGTCCGGGGTGAGCGACAGGGCGACACTGGTCCAGACGCCGTCCCGGATGGGCAGGCCGCGGCCCTGGCTGAACGCGAGTGCGGACAGCAAGGGCCGGTAGGCGGGATTCGCGGCGGCCAGCCGGTCCACCGCCTTGGCGAACAACGAACGGTGATCGCCGCCGAGCAACAGGGGTCGGGCGGTGTCGAGCGTCAGCAGTGTGCCCTCGGCCAACAGTTCGTGCACGGCCAGCCGGGCGAACAGGAACTCCTTCCCGTTGACGCCAACCTCCCAGCTCACGGCCTCGATGACAGTCCGGTCGACGCCGAGCCGATGTTCCGCGGCGGTCAACCGGTTGCGGACGTACCTGATCAGCGCCTCCTCGTCCCGCTCGACGCTGAGCACGTCGGCCGTGCCGAGAGCGTCCAGCAGGTCCTGGTCGACCGGGTCAGGCCGGTCAGGCCCTTCCGCGGTCGAGCGGCGGGTGCCGACCACGACGCGAACGGACGGGATCGCCGCCAGGGGGCGGATGATGGAGCGGGCGATGGTGAGCGGGTCGACCGCCTCGTCCAGGGCGTCCATCAAGATGGTCGCCGCGGTCATCCGCTCACACAGCCAGTCCGCGTGACCGACGTCGGGCGGGGTGCCGAGGTCGAACGCGACCGCCAGCCGATGGACGATGTCGGGGGTGGCCAGGCCGGTCAGGTGCAGTGCGGCGTCGAACACGCCGTCCGGCGGCTGTTGGTCGTCGTCGAGCGACTGAATCAGGCCGTGCCGGACGAGCGCGTCGCGAACCCGATACTGGCTGTACACCAACACATTCCCCAGCAACGCGGACTTGCCGGAACCGGCTTTCCCAGTCACCACAAGCAGTCCGTCGCGGCGGTCGCGCAGCCACGTGACGATCCGGCGGCGCTCGGTCTCGCGTCCTTCGAAGTACCAGGAGATCTCACCGAGTTCGGCGCCTTGGGCCTTCGGGACGAAGTGCCGGATCTCGTCGTCGGACAGGGCCGCGAGGACGGCCTCGATCTCGGCGACCACGTCGACCGTCGCGGTGAAGCCGGCGGGCAACGGCGTCCGCCGGCGCAGCGTCGCGGTCTCCACGTTCTTGGCGACCACGGCCGCGCCCGGCAGCAGCCGCTTGAGCTGCTTGCCGAGGTCCCACAGCTCGACCGTCTCGTTAGCGCGGTAGATGTCGTCCAACGCGGTCCGTAGCGCGAAACTGAACCTGCCCAACGACGTCGATCCCTCGCCGGACGTGCCGATCAGCAGCAGCCGGCGGGCGCTCTGCAGGTCGTCGAGTGCCGCGTTGAGCAACTCGACGAACCGGGCCGACTTGCACGTGTCGACGATCACGATCGTCCACGACTGGTCCGCGCCGGCGTCCTCGTGGCGGGCGACGTGATAGGCCAGCCGTCGCGGGTCGATGCCTTCGGCCCCGATCGGTTTCGGGCTCTGCGCGTGCGCCAGGTACGCCGCCCGATGGTCGGATTCGCCGTGACCGACCCAGTACAGCACCGCGTCTCCCGGCGCCGAGCTCGACCACTGGCGCAGGCGTTGGCCGATCGCGTCGTCACCGCGTTCGGCCGCCGGGGTGTCCCAGCCGACCACGACCCCGCCGAAGTCGGCCAACAGGTCGGTGACCACCTCGACCTCCGGATCCACGTCCAGGTGGGGATGGTGGGCGTACACGCCGACCGCGACCGGGAAGACCTCCACCTCAGCCATCGGCGGCCAGCACCAGTTGGGTCACCGGCGAACCACCTCCGCCCGCCACACTCACCCGGTACAAGCCCGGCGCGGGCACCGTGACCGCCGCCTGGATCGCGCCGGACCGCCGATGCAACGGCGGTTGATCCACAGCTCCGGTCGCCGTGTCGACCACGCTGCACACCGCGTCCCTCGGGCTGTCGACCCCGGTGACTGTCAACGTCCACGCGCAGTCCGGTTGGACCACGTCCGGGACGTCCATGCCGAAGTCGCCGTCGCCTAGTCTGGCCGCGTGCGGATCGCGTCCGGTGATGACAGCCCGGACGAAGTCGACGGCTTCCGCGGTCCGGGCCAACGCCCCATGCTGTTGTGCCAGCGGCGACGCGGTCTCCAGCTCGGCGGAGTTACGCGGCACGGTGCCGTCGCCGCTGCCGGCCACCCGCACCAGACCACCGGACTCGTCGCGGACCAGTGTGCCGTCGGAGTTGACGCGAAACGTGTGATACCTCGGCTCGACGACGCCATCCTTGAGGGTCAGGCTCTGCACAGTGGGCTGTTCGACGCCCATCAACGCCCGATGACCCGGCAGCGGCGCGTCGGTGTGACGGTCCCGCGATGCCACTGCGAGGTCGTAGTCGCCGCCCAGTCTTTCGACATCGGACGGCTCCAGTCTCCTTACGTCGTCGCCGTCGTCCACACAGCGGTACGTGGGCAGCAGGTCGTGCACGCCGGGTAGCGTCCTGGCGAGATCACGCAACCGGCGGCGGGGCAACGTGATCGGCGCGTCGCGACCGTCGTTGAGCATGACGGCCGCCTTCGCCGCGCCCTCGAACGGCGTCCCCAATGTGACGCTGGCCCGGACATTCGCCGTGGCACCGGGAATCAACGACAGCGCCCGGACCAGCAGCCCGCCCATGGAGTGCGCCACGAGCACCAACTGCGCGGAACGTCCATCGGGCTGAACCGCGCGGGCCTCAGCGTGGCGAGGGTTCGCGCGCCACCGCTCCAGATGCCGGTTCGCCGCCTCCGCGAGTCGAATGGCGTTGTCCGCCACGGGAAGCCGCCAGTCGTAGCCGAACTCCAGGATCGCCGCCGAGTCGGCCACCACCCCCCGAACACCGTCAACCAGCTTCGTGTACGGCTCGAAGCCCGCCAGCACCGGGGCGAACGCCGGGAACCGCAGCAGACCCGTCGCCGTGACCCGGCCGACCCGGCCGTTACGCTCGTCCTCGGTCAACCGTAACGCCGTCATCGCCGCCCCCGAACTCCAGGCGCTGACGTACCACCGCGGATCCCGCAAGCCCCATAACTCCCGCCCAGTGGCGGTCTCGACCAGCCGACTTCCCATGATTCCAGGAACAATCACCACCGCGTCCTGCGAGACCGCCGCCCTCATAGCCGCACACTCTAGTTTCGGTCGCCAACACCCCGCACTGACGGTGTTTTCGTACCTCCCGGTAACAAATCCGGCGAACCGTACGAGGAGCGCATAGGACGCTCTGGAGGGGATCATGCGGAGATCGGTCGCTGTTGTCGCAGTCTGCTGTCTCGTGCCGTTGGTCGCGGTCGCGCCGAGCGCGGCGGCGTTGCCGTCCGGCTTCACCGACCAGGTGGTGTTCGCCAACCTGGAACAGCCGATGGCGGTGGACTTCAGTCCGGACGGCCGGGTGTTCGTGGCCGAGAAGAGCGGGCTGATCAAGGTGTTCGACGGGCTCGGCGACACCACCCCGACCGTGTTCGCCGACCTGCGCACCAACGTGTTCAACGAGCACGACCGCGGCATGATGAGCATGACGTTGGCGCCGACGTTTCCCGCCGACCCCTCGGTGTACGTGCTTTACTCACATGACGCGGCGATCGGCGGTACCGCACCGCGTTGGGGCACACCGGGCGCGACCAACGACTCCTGCCCCAACCCACCGGGCGAGACCGGCGACGGCTGTGTGATCTCCGGCCGTCTGTCCAAACTGGACTCTACGAAACCCGGCGGCGGTCCCGAGCAGGTGCTGATCGAGGACTGGTGCCAGCAGTACCCGAGCCATTCCGTGGGCGACCTGCAGTTCGGGCCGGACGGATACCTGTACGCCAGTGCCGGTGACGGGGCGAGCTATGTGTTCGCGGACTACGGCCAGGCCGGCAACCCGAAGAACCCGTGTGGCGACCCGCCGGCCGGGGTCGGCGGCAACCAGACTGTGCCGACCGCCGAGGGTGGTTCGCTGCGGTCCCAGGACATCCAGACCCTGGGCGACCCGACCGGACTGGACGGCAGCATCATCCGGATCGACCCGGCGACCGGCCAGGGCGCGCCGGGCAACCCGATGATCGGCAGCCCGGACCCGAACAACCGCCGGATCATCGCGACCGGCCTGCGCAACCCGTTCCGGTTCGCGTTCCGGCCCGGCACCAGCGAGATCTGGGCGGGTGACGTCGGCTGGGGCACGTGGGAGGAGATCGACCGGGTGGCCGACCCGACCGACGGGTCGATCGACAACTTCGGCTGGCCCTGTATGGAGGGCAACCAGGTCAACGGCGGCTTCAACTTCGGGCTGACGATGTGCGACCGGATCTACAGCGGTGCCGTGCCGGTCGTCCCGCCGCACTTCACGTACAACCACGGCGACCCTGTGGTCGCTGGCGACGGGTGCAACGCCGATGTCGGGTCGTCGATCTCGGGCACGGCGTTCTACAACGGTGACGCGTATCCCGCACAGTACAAGGGCGCGCTGTTCTTCGCCGACTACAGCCGGCGCTGCATCTGGACGATGTTCCCCGGCGGCAACGGCGTTCCCGACCCGGCGACGAGAATCGGCTTCCGTACCAACGTCTTCCCGGTCGACCTGAAGACCGGACCGAACGGCGACGTGTTCTATGTGGACATCGCGATGGGTGAGGTCCACCGGATCCGGTACGCGTCCGGCAACCAGCCGCCGACCGCGTCCATCACGGCCACCCCGACGCAGGGTCCCCTGCCGCTCACGGTGTCGTTCAGCGCCACCGCGTCCAGCGACCCCGAAGGTGCCGCGCTGACGTACACCTGGGATCTCGACGGCGACGGCAACTTCAACGACGGCACCGGCCCGACCGTCAGCAAGACGTACACGACGGCCAAGGTGTACCCGGCAGCTGTTCGGGTCACCGATCCCGGCGGCCAGTCCGACGTCGCCGGCAGGCAGATCTTCGCCGGCACGACCCCGCCGACAGCGACTATCGCCACGCCGACGCCGACGCTGACGTGGGCGGTCGGTGACACGGTCACGTTCAGCGGCTCCGCGACCGACGCCGAGGACGGCCCACTTCCCGCGTCCGCGCTGAAGTGGAGCCTGATCATGCACCACTGCCCGACCATCAACGCCTGTCACGAACACGAGCTGACGACGTTCAACGGTGTCGCGAGCGGGAGTTTCGACGCGCCGGACCACGACTACCCGGCGTACCTGGAACTTCGCCTCACCGCCACGGACAGTACCGGCGCGACGGCCACGACCAGCCGCCGGATCAACCCCAAGGTGAGCACGTTGACCGTGGAGACGAGCCCGCCTGGTCTCACCGCGACGCTCAGCGGCAAAGCCGGTCCGGCGCCGTTCACCGCGCAGGCCATCGTCGGCTCCCGGCTGACGTTGTCGACCCCGCAGACCCAGTCCGTTGGGCCGAACATGTACGAGTTCCAGAACTGGTCCGACGGCGGCAGTCGCGTGCACGACATCTTCGTGGACACGGCCGACCGGACGTACCGCGCCAACTTCACGCGAGTCGCGGGCGGCGACCCGTCGCTCGTGGCCGCCTACAGCTTCGACGACGGCGCCGGGTCGACAGTGCTCGACCGCACCGGCAAGGGCCACATGGGCACATTGTCCGGCGCGTCGTGGAGTCCCGGGCACACGTCCGGCGGGTTGTCGTTCAACGGCGTGGACAACCTCGTGACCATCCCGGACGCGGCCGACCTGCGGCTGGGCAACGCGATGACGTTGGAGGCGTGGGTCAAGCCGACCGCGAACAACATTTGGCGCACGGCGATACTCAAGGAACGTCCAGGCGGTCTGGCGTACGCGTTGTACGCGGCTCCCGCGTCGGGTTACTTCGTCAGCGGCAACGACCAAAGCGTTACAGGTCCGAGTGCGTTGCCAGTGAACACGTGGTCGCATCTCGCCGTCACGTACAGTGGCACGACAATGCGGTTGTACGTCAACGGGACCGAGGTCGCCACGGCGCCGGTCACCGGTCCGATCACGTCGTCGACGTCGCCGCTGCGGCTGGGCGGAAACCTCATCTGGGGCGAGTACTTCGCCGGCGAGATGGACGACGTCCGGATCTACAGCCGGGCGTTGTCCGCCGCCGAAGTGACCACCGACAAAGACGTCCCGGTGGCCGGCGACGGCGTGCCGCCGACCGCGCCCACCAACCTCACCGCGACGGGCGGCGTCGGCACGGCCAGTCTGTCGTGGACTGCGGCGACCGACAATGTCAGCGTAGTCGGCTACGACGTGCACCGATCCACCACGGACAGCTTCACCCCCAGCGCGTCCACAAAGGTCGGAACCGCACCCGGCACCACCTACACGGACGCAGGTCTGCCTGCGGGCACGTACTTCTACCGGGTCGTGGCACGGGACGGTTCAGGGAACACGTCGCCGCCGTCCGGGCAGGCTTCAGCGTCCGTGACCGGAGACACCACTCCCCCAACGGTCACACTGACCGCGCCCGCCAACGGGTCCACTGTGTCCGGTCCGGTGACGGTGTCCGCGAACGCCTCGGACACGGGCGGAATCGGCGGCGTGACGTTCAAAGTGGACGGTGCGACCATCGGCTCCGAGGACACGACGTCGCCGTACTCGGTGTCGTGGAACAGCACGGGTGTCGCCAACGGGACACACACTTTGACGGCCGTCGCACGTGACGCGGCCGGTAACACGACCACGTCAGCGGGCGTGACCGTAACCGTCAACAACACGTCTTCGCTCGTGGCGGCATACAACTTCAACGAGGGCTCCGGCACGACGTTGACCGACCGAACCGGTCGTGGCCACAACGGCACCGTCGCGGGTGCCACGTGGACCGCCGGGAACACAGGCGGGGCGCTGTCGTTCAACGGGACCAGCGACATGGTCACCATCGCGGACGCCAACGACCTCGACCTGACGTCGGCCATGACCGTGGAGGCATGGGTCCGCCCAGCCGCCGGCACGCCCAACTGGCGCAGCGTCCTGATGAAGGAACGCACCGGCGGCCTGGTCTACGCGCTGTACAGCGACAACGCCGCCGGCCACCCAGCCGGCTACGTCGGGATCGGCTCGACCGACCGGTCCGCGACCATACCCGGCACGATCCCGGCGACCACGTGGACCCACTTGGCCGTGACCTACAACGCCACCACGATCCGCTTCTACGTCAACGGAACCGAGGTCGCCTCCACCCCGAGCACGGGCAACATGGCCGCGTCGACCGGCGCGTTGCGGATCGGCGGCAACGGCGTCTGGGGCGAGTTCTTCGCCGGAGCCATCGACGACGTCCGCGTCTACAACCGGGCACTGACCGCCGCCGAGATCGCCACCGACCAGACCACCCCCATCCCCTGAGAACCGCACACAGCGTGCCAGTCTTCAAGACCCACCAACCCGGGGTTGGTGGGTCTTGAAGACCTCCGGTTCCCGGCTCGACTGGTTCTTCACAGAACGGGCCGGTGGCCTGGTCCCTGTCGGCCGTGGCGGGGAACGCCGGGCCATCGCGCTCGCCAACCCCGGGCTCGGCGGCGCCCCCTACGCCACGCCCACGTTGTGGGCCGCGATCCAGTACCTCCGGCGAGTGCCTTTACCGCACGTGAATCAGTGTTTCTCGCCCCACGCGACCACCGCGGACATCGGGATGACGATTTCGCCGTTCACACCTTTGAACTGTGACGCGGTTTCCCGCACCCGTTCTTCGATCTTCGCGCGGGCCGATTCGTCCTGGCCGGCCAGCAAAGCGCCGGTTCGGACCGTTCCGTGCAGGTAGGCCGGGAACAGTTCGTCGATGTCGGCCAGCCGCCACGCCAGGTTCAGTTCCCCCGTGTGGGTCACCGCGAAACCCGCGGCCGTCAGTACGGATCCACACTTCTCGGGGCTGCTGTAGTGATAGAAGTCCGGCCCTTCCGGCGTGTCCACCGGCTCACCGAACTCCATCACCGCATCGGACAACAGGGAGAATCCGACCGTCTTCTCCGGTGACGCCCACGCGGTGAAGCCGAATCGCCCGTTCGGCGCCAACACCCGATATGCCTCGCGCACCGCGCGTTCCGGGTCGCCGAGATGGAGTATTCCGAAGTTCATGGTGACGCGGTCGAAAGTGCCGTCCTCGAATGCCAGGTCTTCCGCGTCTCCCTCGCGAAAGTCAAGAGCGGGAAAAAGATTCTTCGCTTTCTCGACCATCGGCCCGGAGAAATCAATTCCGATGACGCCACCGCCCCGGCCCGACGCACCCGACGCGACATACCCTGGACCGGTCGCGACGTCCAGCAGCCTGGTCCCGGCCGCGACCCCGACGAGGTCCAGCAGGGACTCGCCGGCCTGCCGGGTCAGGTCGCCCCAGCCGAGGTGGTACCTGTCCACCACGCGCCGCCACCTGGACAGCTCGAAGGTACGGAAAGAATCCAGATCCTGCGACATCGTTCCTCCAGCGCCCGTGCGACGAGACTCTCGTCGAGAGCGATACTAGCGGAGATCTTCCGCGCGCTCTGACCGGTCGCGCGGCGCTCGAATCGTGCCAATTGGCATTTCGTCCTGCCCGCTCGGGCATCCGATCGGCCGCGTAAGTCCAACCCGATGGAGCAACGATTGTTCGCAGGTTCACGAAGTCGCTGGCGACCATCCTGGCCACCAGGTAACGTCGGGACGGAAGGAGTCGCGTGTTGTGACAGGGGGATCTTTGTCAGTCGTGCGGGATGAGCCCGACTGTGCCGGTACCGATGATCTGGCTACCGCATATGTCGAAGTCGTGCGCGCCGTCGAGAATTGGATCGAGCCGAGGTTACCCGATCTGCTCGGAATCGGCGTCGACGTCGCCGCGCTGACCAGGAAAGCGGCCGATCGCGCCGTCGACGACCTGTTCGCGCTCGTCCAGCGCGACCCGGCCGGCATGGGCTCCTGGGAATACGTTTTGGACAGCTACGCGTGTTTCCAAGCCATTCTGGCACATCGTTTCACCCACGGTTTACTCACCTGCGGACAAGGCGATCCCCGGCGCCGCCGGACAATGGCGCGGAAGCTGTCCGAAGAGGCCAAAGTGCGCACCGGGGTGGAAATCCACCCGGCCGCCACGATCGGACCGCGATTCGTCGTCGACCACGGCATCGGCACGGTCATCGGCGAGGACGTCACCATCGGCGCCGACTGCTACGTCCTGCAGGGCGTCGTCCTCGGCGCGCTCGGCATCGCCGACAACGTCGCCGGCAGGCGGCACCCCCGGCTCGGCGACCGGGTGCAGGTCGGCGGGTTCGCCCGGGTCCTCGGCCCGATCTCGGTCGGCGACGACGTCACCATCGGCAGCCACGCCCTGGTCCGCGCGGACGTCCCCGCCGGCGCCCAAGTCGTCGTCCTGCACCAGTACCAGATGGTCACCGGTCCCCGGCCGATCACCGTGTACGGCGTGGAGGCGCTCGGCGAGTACCGCTTCCGGCTGCACGGCACCGGCCTGGACCGCCACGGCGTGGAAGTCGACCTGCTCGGCCCCACCCACCTGCCGCTCGCGTCCGGCGACTGGTCGGTCCTGCAGGGCAACGCCAAGTGCATCACGGTCCAGATCTCGCCACGGGCCCACGGCCTGCGCTCGGTGGCGCACATCCGGCTCAGGCACGCGGGGTCCGAGGTGACCGTGGGCATCCCCCTGGCCAAGCGGCACCGAAAAGGCCCGATCCGCCACCCGGCATCGCGATGAACAACCAGCCTATCCCCGGTGCCCGTAGCCAATGTGAGTCTGGAGATCACTGTCGATGTCCGCACCCGAGATCGAGCAACCGCGTCCGGTCCAGGCGTCGGAGCGTCCCCGCGGGCGGAAAGCCTTGGTGGCGCTCGCTTTCGTCGCCGTCGTGCTGATCTGGGGGTCCACCTGGATCTCCATCAAGTTCGCCGTCGCCGACATGCCACCGCTCACCGCGGCCGGACTGCGCTTCGTGGTCGCGGCCCCGGTGTTCGTCGCCGCCTGCCGGATGATGGGCAAACCCATGCGCTACCCGCGCAAGCTCGGCTGGTTCTTCGGCTTCATCCTGGTCTGTTACTTCACCGTCCCGTTCTTCCTGCTGAACTACGGTGAGCAGTTCGTGTCGTCCGGGCTGGCGTCGATCTGCGTCTCGTCGGTGTCCATCCTGATGATCATCTTCAGTGTGCCGATCCTGCGGGCCCGGATCACCGGCACGCAGTTCGCCGCGACGCTGATCGCCTTCGTCACCCTCGGTGTGCTCATCACGCACTCCCAGGGGGTCGCGGTGAAGAGTGTGTGGGGAGTCGTTGCGCTGCTTGCCTTCGCGGTGATCCACGCGCTCGCGTACATCATGATCAAGAAGCACGGCGCGGGCATGCACACGTTGACCATCAACACGATCCCGATGGCGCTGGGCGGCATTCTGCTCACCGGGGCCGGCCTGCTCTTCGAACGTCCGGGGTGGGACGTCTTCACTGTGCGCAGCGTGGGCGCGACGCTGTATCTGGGTGTGGTCGCGTCTGTTGTCGGGTTCGCCGTGTACTTCTGGCTGATGCAGCGGATGGACACGGTGACCGTGTCGTTCGCCTTCGTGTTGTTCCCGATCATCGCGCAGGTCCTGGCGCTGGTGGTGGAAGGCACCCCGTTCGACTGGGTCAGCGTGGTGCTGATGGTCGTCATCCTCGGGGCGTTCGCGGTCACCCAGTGGAACCAGCGTTCGGCCAGAGCGAGCGAACCACAAACGCTCGACGCGGACGGCCAGCCGACTGACAAAGCCCTGGCCACGATCTACGAGCACGCGGCCCGGGAGTACCCGGCGGAGGCGTGTGGATTCGTCCGGACCAGCGCTGTGACGTGCTGCCAGAACGTCATCGACGACCTCGCCAGCCAACGGCCCGGGGACTTCGAGCGGATGAGCGGGACCGGATACGCGTTCGGCGCGTCCGACCTGCTCGACCTCGGCCGCTCCTTCGACGGGGACGATCCGGTGCGGATCATCTACCACTCCCATCCCGACGTGGGCGCCTATTTCAGCGACGAGGACCACCGGTACGCGGTGGTCGACGGCGTGCCCGTGCACCCGGTCCGTCACCTGGTCGTCGACGCTTCCGGCGACGGCGTCCGCGGGTCCCGGCTGTTCGAGTTCGATCCGCACGACGGCCGCTACGCGGCCGTCGCCACCTTCGGCCAGCCGCGCGACCGGGCCGCCACGGCCGGGAACCAGGAGTGACCATGGCGTTCGACAAGGGCATCGCCGACTCTGTTCTCGACGTCATCGGCGGCACGCCAGTGGTCCGGTTGTCCCGCCTGGAACCGGATCTGGGCCGGGAGGTCCTGGTCAAGCTGGAGCTGCTCAACCCGGGCGGCAGCCACAAGGTGCGGATCGCGCTCAGCATGATCCTGGCGGCCGAACGGGACGGCGAACTCGTCCGGGGCAGCGGCCAGACCCTGATCGAGTCCACCGGCGGCAACACCGGGATCGGCCTGGCGATGGCCGCGGCCGTCCTCGGCTACCGGCTGGTGCTGGTGATCCCGGACAACTACAGCCCGGCCAAACAGCGCCTGCTGCGCGGCTACGGCGCCGAGGTGCGGCTGTCCGACCACCGGCTGGGCAACAACTCGCACGCCGACATGGCGCTGTCGCTGCTGTTCGACAACCCCGACTGGGTGATGCTGAACCAGCAGGCCAATCCGGCGAACCCGGAGATCCACACGCGCACCACCGCGGTGGAGATCATCGCCGCGCTGGACCACCGGATGCCCGACGCCCTGGTGGCCGGTGTGGGCACGGGTGGGCACATCACCGGGGTGGGGCGGGTGCTGCGCGAACACAACCCGGCGATGCGGATCGTGGCCGTCCAGCCCGAAGGCTGTTCGTTGCGCGAGAACAGGTTCGTCGGCCACTCGATCCAGGGCCTGGCGGTCGGCCTGGTGCCCGCCGTGCTGGACCTGGACCTGGTCGACGACGAGGCTCAGGTCTCGTACGACGACGCCGTGGCGATGATGCGGCGGGTCATGCGGACCGAAGGTTTGGCGGTGGGGATCTCCTCGGCGGCCAACCTGGTCGCGGCCCTGCGGGTGGCCCGGGATCTCGACGAGGGGGCACGTGTGCTCACGTTCGCGTATGACGGCGTCGGGGATTATCTAGACAGTCTGACCGAAGAATGATCCCGAAATCGGTGCTGCCGAGGGTGCTCGGTTCGGACCTGCAGGTGCCGCTCGCCGACGGCGCCACAGCCACGTTCGCCAACTTCGACCACGCGGCGACCACCCCGTGCATGGCCGCCGTGGCCGAGGCCGTCAACGACTTCCTGCCGTGGTACGGCAGCACGCACGGGGGCGCGGGCACGTTGTCCGAAATGGCCACCGCGCGGTTCGAGGAGTCCCGTCAGGCGGTGCGCCGGTTCGTCGGCTGCCGCCCCGACGACTACCTCGTCTTCACCCACAGTACGACGGACGCGCTGAAACTGCTCGCCCAGGCCGTACCGGAAGACGCCACGGTGGTGGTGTTCGACAGCGAGCACCACGCCGTACTTCTCCCGTGGCGCAACGTACATCGACTGCCGATACCGACGTCCGTCGACGCCATGCTGGCGACGCTCGACCAGACGCTACGCGCACAGCGCGGCACGGTTCTGGTAGCGGTCAGCGGCGTGCTGAACGTGACCGGGGAGCTGGTGCCGCTCGAGGACGTGGTGGCCGTCTGCCGCCGGTACGGCGCTCAGATCGTGGTCGACGCGGCGCAGCTCGCCGCCCACCGGCCGATCGACATCGGCGCGCTCGACGTCGACTACATCGC
Source organism: Actinocrispum wychmicini (assembly GCF_004345645.1). Classification (GTDB taxonomy): domain Bacteria; phylum Actinomycetota; class Actinomycetes; order Mycobacteriales; family Pseudonocardiaceae; genus Kibdelosporangium; species Kibdelosporangium wychmicini. The sequence continues at coordinate 444,879 of NZ_SLWS01000009.1, forward strand.
CTTCAGCGGGCACAAGATGTACGCGCCGTTCGACATCGGAGTCCTCGCCGGCCGGCCGGACTGGCTCGCCGACGCCCACCCACGACTGGCCGGATGCGGGGCGACCATCGGCGTCGCCGACGGCGTCACCGAGATCAACTGGGCCACGGGCGAGTCGCGGCACGAGGCCGGTGCGCCGAACGTGGTCGGCGCGGTAGCCCTCGCCGCCGCGTGCCGCGCGTTGGAGGTCGCCTGGAACTCGTTGATGCCGTACGAGTCCGCGCTGCTCGGCCGGCTTCGTTCCGGGCTGGTCGAGATCCCGGAAGTGGTGGAGTTGTCGTTGTTCGGACCGGCCAGCGACCGGCTCGGCATGGTGGCGTTCGTGGTGGACGGGCTCGACTCGGCGCTGCTGGCCACCGCCCTGTCGCTGGAACACGGGATCGGCGTACGGCACGGCTCGTTCTGCGCCCAGCCGCTGGCCCGCCACCTGTTGCGCGGCGCGGGCCGATCCGCGACCGCCACCGCGCTCCGGGCCAGCTTGGGCCTTGGCATCAACGTGGCGCACGTCGACCGGCTGCTGGACGCGGTCCGGGCGATCAGCGAAATCGGCCCGCAGCTGTTCTACGTCTCGGCGAACGGCGCGTGGTGGCCCAGCACCGAGGCGACGAGTTCCCGCCTGCGGGCCCGCTAGGTCGTGTCTCGAAGTCCCCGTTCGATGAGAGTCGGGATCGAGGTGGTTCCTGGCGTCGCCGCAGGAGCGCCCGAATACCGGTGTTGTATTTGGGCGTTTCGGCGGTGGCGCCAGGAACCACCTCGGCCCGGCTATCGCGGACGGGGACTTCGAGACACGGCCTAACCCACGACCTGCCCGCCGACGATGGTCAGTTCCGGCGTCAGGTCGGCGAGTTCCGGCGCGGTCATCGGATCCCGGTCCAGCACGACCAGGTCGGCGAGGCGGCCCGCGGTGATCGATCCCTTACGGTGTTCGGCGTGCTCGAAGTACGCGGCATCGCTTGTCCACAACCGGATCGCCTGCTCCCGGGTGAGCCTCAGGTCAGGCGGCACCTCGGCAAGCGGGTGTGCACCGGCCCCGACGAACGTGGCCAGTCCGCGCCGCCAGTCGGGGAAGCACACGGGCGCGTCCGAGCTGTCCGCGACCGGCACACCGGCGGCGAGCAGGGCACCGGCCGGGAACGCCCGGCTCCAGCGGTCCACACCGATGGCCGCGCTGATCGTGGCGCCGCTTTGGGCTCTCATCAGGGAGCTGGTGATCACTCCGATCTGGTGCTCGGCGAGCCGGGGCAGCGTGTCGTCGGCGAGCAGTGTGCCGTGGATCAGCGCGTGCCGTGCCTGCGGCCACGGATCCGCCTGCTGTGCTCGGATGATGCCGTCGATGGCGGCGTCCGCGGCGCGATCCCCGGTGACGTGGATCTGTGCCTGGAGCCGGTGCCGGTGCACGGTCTCGATGAGGTCCATCAGCTCACGGTGACGCGCGTCGTCATCGCCGCCTTGCGTCACCAGCTGCCCGAAGCCGCCGTTCAGGTATGGCCGGTGCAGCCACGCCGTGCCGTGGCTGGGCACGCCGTCGGCGAACAGTTTCACCCCGCCGATCCGCAGCCAGTCGTCGCCGATTCCGGTTGCCACGCCGGTGTTCCGCAGCATGGTCGTCAGCCGTTCCGCCGACGTGGACGGCGACGGCCAGTCCCAGTGCAGCAAGGTGTTGACCCGCACGGTCAGCCTGCCCTGCTGGTGCAGCACGGCGTAGTCGCGCAGTAGTTCCGGGCTGACGATCGGGTCGGTCACGCTGGTGATGCCCAAGCTGTTCAGCACGCGCATGCCGTCGACGATCACGTCCAGCCGGTCGGCCGTCGTCGGTGCCGGTGCGTGCTGGGTGACCAGGACACCGGCGGACTCCAGCAGCACCCCGGTGGGCTCGCCGGCTGCGTCCCGCACGATGATCCCGCCGACCGGATCGGGGGTACGCCGGTCGACTCCGGCCACGCGCAGTGCGGCCGTGTTCACCAGCACCGAATGCCGGGACGCGTGGTGCAGCACGGTCGGACGCCCGTCAGTGACCTCGTCGAGCACGCTGCGGTGCGGGCCGTCCGCGCCGAAATCCGCGATGTTGGCCTCCCGCCAACCCTCCCCCACGAGCCAGTCCCCGTCCGGACGCAACAGCGCCTCGGCACGCAGCAACGCCTGCAAGGCGGCGACCGAGTCGGTGGTGGTCAGGTCGGCGTTGCGCCGGGACTGCCCGAACATCGCCAGGTGCAGGTGCGCGTCGTTGATGCCGGGCAGCACCGCGCGGCCGTCCAGGTCGATCACCTGGGTCGCCGGGCCGATCAGCTCGGAGACGGAGTCGTCGGTCCCGACCGCGATGATCTCCTTGCCGGCGACGGCCACGGCTTCGGCGATCGTGAAGTGCTCGTCCACGGTCACCACCCGGCCGCCGCGCAACACGAGGTCCGCGGTCACCACCCTGCCTCCAGGACTCGGTCGAGCGCCTCCGTGAGCTCGTCCGCGTGTGCCCTGGTGAAGGTCAGCGGGGGTTTGAGCTTGAGGACGTTCCACGCCGGACCGGTCGGATACACCAGCACGCCTTCCTCCTTCAACCGCTCGCAGACAGTCAACGTCTCCGCGCTGGCCGGCTCTTTCGTGACGCGGTTCGTCACCAGTTCGACGCCGCTGTAGAGCCCCTGGCCGCGTACGTCGCCGATCAGGTCGTGTCGGTCGGCCAACTCGCCGAGCCGGTCCCGCAGGTACTGCCCTACCGTGAACGCGTTGTGCTGCAAGCGTTCCTCGTCCACCACGCGGAGCACTTCCAGGCCGACCGCGCAGGCGACCGGGTTGCCGCCGTACGTGGAGAAGAACCGGCCGGCGCGGTCGAAGGCCTCGGAGATCTCCCGGGTGGTGACCAGCGCCGCCACCGGGAACCCGTTGCCCATGGCCTTGCCCATGGTGACGAAGTCCGGCACCACACCCTGGGTCTGGAACCCCCAGAACGCCTCGCCGAGGCGGCCGAAACCCACCTGCACCTCGTCGGCGATGGTGAACGCGCCGTGCTGCCGTGCCGCGGTGTGGATCGGTGCGAGGTATCCGGGCGGCAGCACGATTTGCCCCGCACCGGCCAGCAACGACTCGTACAGGAACGCCGCCGGCGCACGGCCGTCCGCTGCGAGCCGGTCGAAGGTGTCGGTGACGTGACTGGCGTACTTCGCGCCCGCCTGCGGGTCTTCGTGGCCGTAGTCGCCGCGGTAGCGGTCCGGCACGGGTGTCGGATGGGTGGTTTCCGGCTTGCCGTAATGCTTGTAGCGGGACGGGCTCACGTCGGCGACCGTCGCGGTGTAGCCGTGGTACGCGTCTTCGATGATCACCACGTCGTCCCGGCCGGACAGGTACCGTGCCATGCGCAACGCCAAGTCGTTGGCCTCGCTGCCGGAGTTGACAAAGTACACAACGTCCAACCCATCGGGCAGCGTCGCGGTCAATGCCTCTGTGTACTCAGTCAACACGTTGTACACAAACCGGCTGTTCGTGTTGAGGCGACTAAGTTGCCGGGCAGCGGCGGTGACAACCCTGTTGTGGCCATGGCCGAGCAATGTGACATTGTTCAACGCGTCCAGGTAGCCGCGGCCGTACTCGTCGTAGAACCGGCAACCCTTGGCCCGCACCATGGTGACCGGCTCGCTGAAATACGTCGGATGGGAATGCGGCAGGTGCCGTTCCCGAGCTTTCAGCGTGCTCTCGGTGACCGACCGCCACGCCGAGCCGAGCAGCGGAGTAGGGTCAGCCAGGAGTGCTTGCCAGACCGGAGCTTCCTCGGGGCCGACCGACTCGGGCAGCCACCCAGCGGCGGGCACGACGGACACCCGCACGGTCAGCCGCCCGTCCGCGCCGACCACCCCGATACGTTGCCCTTCCGCCACTTCCCCAGCGACCGAAGTGGACAGTCCGGTGTAGATGGTCCAGAACCGCACTCCCGGCGCCGGCTCGTGCCGAAGCACCAAGTCGGCGCCGACCTCCGCGGTGCCCGCGAGCGGCGCCGACACCGGTGTTCCCGGGTCCGCGAACACGTCGACGCCGGTCCGCAGGGCGCCACCGGAGGCGAACCGAGGCTCGCCGTACCGACCGACGGCCGGCCGGGCGGCGAGGATCGCCGACGATTCCGCTGCCAGCAGCGCGGCCGAGTCGCCCGGGTCGGCGTCGTCGAACACCGCACTGCCCGCCGAGAGGTCCAACTGTCCGAAGTGTCCGTCCACAACAGACGAAGCAGCAGCCGTTGCGAGCCAGTCGGTGACAACCGCGGTGTTGCGATGCGCGGGAAAGCCACAGGCGTGCCGAAGCGTGGCCGTACCGACGTCGGCCGGAATCGCGGCCAACGATCGCACAAGGTCTGCCGCAGCAGGCGATCGGTGGCGCGGATCGCCGTGCTCACGTCCCGCGGCCAAGCGGGCGGTGGTAGCGGCGACCGTCGCCGCGCGGATCGCCACCAGCGGATACAGCAGATCCACCTCGGCCGAGGTCAGCGGGCACACGCGGTGATAAGCGGCGGTCAGCGCTGCGGCCACCCGCAACGGGTCGGGCTGGCCGCGCATCGTGCTGGCGCACAGGACGGCCAGGTCGGTGACCCGAGCGGCGATCTGGGCGTCGCCGAAGTCGATCACCCCGACCACCCGCCGCCGCGGCCCGGGACCGACCAGCAGGTTGAAGGCGTTCAGGTCGTGGTGGACGACCTGCTGTGGCAGGGTGGGCAGCCGATCCAGCAGGGGCAGGAACTCGGCGGCCACATCCGACGAGGCCAGCACTGTGCGAGCGTGCGGGAACTCCCAGTAGTGGGCCGGAGGTGGCTGCGGGTGCTGCCAGGACGCGGTCGCGGCGGCCAGCCGACCGGCCGTCTCGCCGATGTCCGCGTACAGTTCCGCGCTCCGACGGCCCGCTTCGGCCAGTGGAGTGCCAGGCAGCCAGGTGAGCAGGCGCGCGACCAGGTCGGGCCGGGACGGGACAGCGATCACGTCACCGACCACTCTGGGCACCGGCAGGTCCGGCGCGGCCGACGCCAGGTGCCGCAGCAGTGCGTTCTGGAACCGCACCGCCACCAGGTCGTCGGCCGAACACACCTTGAGCACGTACGAATTGTCGACTCGTATGTTCTGGTCGGTCTCCCCGGCGAGCGGCCGGGTATCCACAGCGGACACTCCGAAGCCGTTGTGCAGCAAATCCCTTAGCTCGGAATCGCTGAGCCGAGGTACGCCCGCGGTGATCCGCCGGTACCGTTCGTCGGTGGCCGGCGTCATCCTGTCTGCCATGTCGTCCATGCTTGCACGGTCTTGCTGTAGTTGGCGGTCCACCAGTCCGCGTTGATGAACACCTGGTCCGCCGCGTGGTCCGGGCCGAGCACGTCGACCTGCCGTTGCAGATCGTTCCGAACGGGCTTGGAGGAGGTGTTGGGGGAGCCGGCCGCGGACAGTTCGGCGAACCGCGCGCCTTGTTCCGACCCGGAAGCGAACTTGATCAGGTCCACCGCCGCGTCCTTGTTCTTGCTCCCCTTGGGCACGACGAGCACGTCCCAGGTCACCGGAACCTTGGTGGGCACCCGTTTCCACTGGGTACCGCCGGCCTTCAGGGTGGAGTACGCGCGGGCGCTGACCACCAACGCCATGTCTGCCTGGTTGTCCACCATGACCTGCTGCTGTTGGCCGTATGTCTGCGCCAGCGTCAGGTTGCTGCGGATCCGGTCATACACCTTCAACGCCCGGGGCACGTCCATCGGGTAGAGCTTGTCGGGGGCCACGCCATCGCCCAGCAGCGCGGCCTCCAACTGGCCGATGGACGGATCCTTGGCGTACAACACCCGCTTGCCGGGGAACTTCACCGGGTCGAAGAAGTCCGCGAGCCCGGTCGGCGGATTGGCGCCGTACGTCTTCTCGTTGTACATCAACATCAAGCCGAACAACGCCGTCGGCACGCCACAGTCGGACAGCGTGCCCGGCGGGAAGTTGTTCTTCAGGTCGCCGACGTCGATCTTCTCCAGCAAGGTGCCGCAGTTCTCGCGCGCCATGAACGCGTCGGTGTCCACGACGTCCCAGGTGACCCGGCCGGCCTCCACCATCGCGCGCAGCTTGGCGTTGTCCGACGGCCCGTCCAGGACGACCTTCACCCCGGACTGCTTCTGGTACGGCTCCAGGAATCCCTGCTGCTGCCCGTCCTGGTAGGCCCCCTTGCCGTACGACACGAACGTCAGCGACTTGCCGCTGTCCCCGCCAGTGCTGCACGACGCGACTAACACCGCCACCGCGGCCATGCTCAATCCACTTCGACGCACGGTTCACTCTCCTGATCAAGGGCCACCTGATGACTCGGGCTCCAACTGACCACCACCGACTCGCCGGGCAGGGCCGGCAGCACGGCGCCGGCCAGCCGCATCGCGGACCCTTCGGTGCCGTCGGCGAACCGCAGTCCGATCCGGTGGTGGTTGCCGACGTAGACGACCTCGGTCACGACGGCCTTTCGGCGCTGGCAGGCGTCGGGCACGGTGTCCGGATCGGCGTGCAGGTCCAGCCGCTCCGGCCGGACGACGATCGCTTGGCCGTCGTCGGCGAACACATTGGACTCGCCGAGGAACTGGGCCACGAACAACGTACTCGGCCGCTCGTACAGCTCGTCCGGGGTGCCGACCTGTTCGACCCGGCCGTTGTTGAACACGGCGATCCGGTCGGACAGGGTCAGCGCCTCCTCCTGGTCGTGGGTGACGAACAGGAACGTCATCCCCAGTTCCCGGTGCATCCGGGCGATCTCCCTGCGGAGCTGGTCGCGCAGCTTTCGGTCCAGCGCGCCCAGCGGCTCGTCCATCAGCAGCGCGCGCGGCTGGTACACCACGGCACGCGCCAGTGCCACCCGCTGCTGCTGGCCGCCGGACAGCTGGCGCGGCAGCCGGTCGGCGAAGTCGGACAGCCCGACCAGTTCCAACGCGTCCCGCACCCTGGTCTCGATCTCCGGCTTGGGCACCGACCGTTGCTGCAACGGGAACGCCACGTTCTTGGCCGCGGTCAGGTGCGGGAACAGCGCGTACTGCTGGAACACCACGCCGAGGTCCCGCTTGTGCGGCTTGAGCCGGCTGATGTCCTTGCCGTCGATACAGATCGAGCCGCTGGTCAGCGGCACGAAGCCGGCGATCATGGACAGGGTGGTGGTCTTGCCGGAGCCGGACGGGCCGAGGAACGTCATGAACTCCCCCGGCGCGATGTCCAACGACACGTCGTCGACCGCCGGCCGGTGCAGTCCGGCGAACACTTTGGACACTCCGTTGATCCGGATCCCGTGGCTGGCATTGGTGTTCATGGTTCACTCCGACGACGGCGGCGGATCAGTTGCGGCAGCAGCAGGGCCACCGTGGTGACCACCACGATCAGGCTGGACGCGGCGGCGATGGTCGGGTCGATCTCCAGCGTGATCGAGTCGTACATCTGGACGGGCAGCGTGCGGATCTCCGGTGTCTGCAGGAACAGCGCGATCACCACTTCGTCAAGGGACGTGACGAACGCGAACACGAAGCCGGACGCGATCCCGGGAGCCAGCAGCGGCAACGTGATCCGCCGCAGCGTGGTCCACCCGGACGCGCCCAGGCTGGCGGCGGCGGTCTCGACGGTCCGGTCGTAGCCGGCCAGGCTGGCCGACACGGATGTGACCACAAACGGCACCGCCAACACGGTGTGCGCCAACACGAATCCGAGCAGTGTGCCGTTGAGGTGCCAACGCAGGAACGTGCCGTAGACGGCGACCGCGACCACGATCCCCGGCACGATCATCGGCGCCATCATGGCCGACCGCAGCAGTTCCCGGCCGGGGAACCGGCCCCGGTCCAGCCCGATCGCCGCGCCCACGCCGATCACGGTCGCGATCACGGCGGTCAGCAACCCCGCCTGCACCGAGGTGACCAAAGAGGACATCCACTGCGACGACGAGAAGAACTCCTCGTACCACCGCACGGACCATTGGCGCGGCGGGAACTCGAAGGTCTGGCCGGCGCCGAAGCTCATCGGGATGACCACCAGGGTCGGCGCGAGCAGCAACAACGCCACCGCGGTCACCCACAGCCGAAGACCCCATCCGATCCGCTGGCTACGCACGGTCCACCGCCTGGTTCAGCGCCGTGGTCGGCCGGGCGACGCGGCTCACCGCGAACAGCACGATCAGGGTGACCACCAGCAGGACCGTGCCGAGCGCGCCCGCGCCGGGGAAGTCCAGCAGGGTGCCGACCCTGGTCTGGATGACCTGCGACACCAACGACTGCTGTGGCGTCCCCAGCAGTGCCGGGGTGACGAAGAACCCGAGGGTCACGATGAACACCAGGCTGAACCCGGACACCACGCCCGGCAGCGACAGCGGAACGTACACCCGGGCGAACGCCTTCGGCCGGGACGCGCCGAGGCTGGTAGCCGCGTCCATCAGCCTTGTGTCGATCGAACTCATGGTGCTGTACAACGGCAACACCATGAACGGCAGCATCACCTGGACCATGGCCACGGTCACCCCGGTGACGCTGCCCAGCAGCACCACACCGTCGATGCCGATGGCCGCGAAGAACCGGTCGATCAGCCCGCCGCGCTGCTCCAGCAGGTACCACGCGAAGTTCCGGGCCATCACCGACGTCCAGAACGGCAGCAGCACCAAAACAGAGAGCACTGCTCTCGAACGGCGGGACACCCGAGTCATCGCGAACGCGTACGGATACGCGATGACGAGCGTCACCAGGGCCACGATCAGGCCCGTACGCAGGGTACGCAGCAGCACGGTGACCGAGACGCCGTCGGTGAACAACGCCCCGTAGTTGCCCAGCCCGGCGGTCGGCTCGGTGAAGCTGCTCCAGACGATGGTGGCCAACGGGTAGAAGAAGAACACCAGCAGCACCGCGACCGCGGGCAGCAGCATCCACCCGGTCGGCCGGCGTTTCGCGGCGCGCGCCTCAGGGGCCGGGACGGCGATCGCGGTCACCCTGGGTCACCGATTGCCCGCACGTGCTTGGACACCACGCGAACCAGGGTGTCGGCCTGGTCGTCGGTGATCACCAACGGCGGCGACAGCACGATGTTGTTGCCGGCGGCCCGCACGATCAGCCCGTCCGCCCGTGCGCCGGCCTGCACGCTCGCGGCGTCGCGGTCCAACTCGATGCCGAGCATCAGACCGACGCCACGCACCTCCCGGACGTGATCCAGTTCGGACAGTGGCATGAGGCCGTCCAGAATCCGGACACCGAGCACCTTGGCTCGCGCCAACAGGTCTTCCCGTTCCAGGATGTCCAAATTGGCCAGTGCGACCGCGGCGCCCACCGGATGCCCGTTGTACGTGAAGCCGTGTGAGAACATCGCCCCGTCGGCCAACTCCAGCACCCGCCGGCCGATCAGCACCGCGCCCATCGGGATGTACCCGCTGGAGATGCCCTTGGCGGTGACGATCATGTCCGGCTCGATCCCGTAGTACTCGGCGGCGAACCAGTGCCCGACCCGGCCGAACGCGGTCACGATCTCGTCCAGAATGAAGAGAATGTCGTTGCGCCGTAGGACTTCCTGCACCCGTGGCCAGTAGTCGGGCGGCGGCGGGACCATGCCGCCCACGCCGAGCACCGGCTCGCCGATGAACGCCGCGATCCGGTCCGCGCCCAGTTCGGCGATCCGGGCCTCCAGTTCGGCGACCAGTGTGTCGGTGTCGTGTTCGAGGGCGTGCGGCTTGCCGAGGAACTCGACGTCCGGCAGCAGCGGCCCGAATCCCTGACGGAGCCGATCGATGCCGGTCGCCGACAGCGAGCCGCCGCCCATCCCGTGGTAGCCGGCGGTGCGGGCGAGGATCACGGTCCGCTCCGGCCGGCCGGCGTGGTACTGGGCCAGCCGGGCCAGCTTGATCGCGGTCTCGTTGCCCTCGGAGCCGCCGTTGGTGAAGAACACCTTCTCGATGCCGGCCGGGGCCAACCGCAGCAGCCGCTCGGCCAGCCGGATCGCCGGTTCGTTGGAGTAGTCGTTGAAGGACGAGAAGAACTCCAGCCGCCGGATCTGCGCGGCCGCGGCGGCGGCGAGTTCCGGCCGCCCGTGCCCGACCGGGCACTGCCACAGTCCACATGTGCCATCCACATAGGACTTCCCGTCGACGTCCCACAGGACGGCGCCGGCGCCGCGGGCGAAGATCACCGGGCGGTCGGGCGCGCCGATCGTGGTGTGCGGGTGGATGATGCCGGCCATGTCCAGCTCGGCGAGTGTGCTCATGTCCGTCCTCACAGCTTGATCGCGATCGCCTTGGTCTCCAGGAACGCCTCGATGCCCTCGGCGCCGCCCTCCCGTTCCTGCCCGCTGTCGCGCATCCCACCGAAGGGCAGCTCAGGCCGGACCGGTGCCGGGTCGTTCACTCCGATGACGCCGAAGTGCAGCCGGTCCATGGCCGTCCACAGAGTCCGGAGCTCCTGTCCGAAAAGGTACGCCGCCAGCCCGTAGTCTGTAGCGTTCGCCCTGGTCACGGCCTCGTCGGCGGTGTCGAACGAGTACACCGGGAGCACCGGGCCGAATGTCTCTTCACGACTGATCAGCATGCCGTCGTCAGCGCCGGTGAGCACGGTGGGCTCGTAGAAAGCACCCTTCAGGTCGGTCCAGCGCCGCCCTCCGGTGCGAACCACGGCGCCGCCCGCGACGGCGTCGGCGACGTGCCGCTCGACCTTGTCCAGCCCGGCCTGGTCGATCAACGGGCCGATGGACGTGCCCTCGGCGGCGCCGTGCCCGACCCGCAGGGCCGCGACCTTCTCGTCGATCAGCCCGAGCAGTTCGTCGTGCACGGATCGGTGCACGTAGAGCCGGTTGATCGCGATGCAGCTCTGGCCGGCGTTGAAGAACTTGGCCGTCACCACGCCGGCCGCCGCGGCGGCCAGGTCGGCGTCGGCGAACACGATGGCCGGTGAGTGCCCGCCCAGTTCCAGGGACGTCCGGCGCAGGTGGGCTCCGGTGCCGCGGAGCAGCCCGAGGCCGACCTCGGTGGAGCCGGTGAAACTCACCTTGCGCAGCCGTGGGTCGGCCAGCAGCGCCCCGGCCACCTCGGCCGGCCGGGAGGTGGTGATCGACTGCAGCACCCCGGCCGGCAGTCCGGTCTCGTGCAGGATGCGCACGAGTTCGGTGGCGATCAACGGGGTCTGTTCGGCCGGCTTGACGATCAGCGGCGAGCCGGCGGCCAGTGCCAGGCCGATCTTGCGGACCAGCATGCTGGCCGGGAAGTTCCACGGGGAGATGGCCAGCGCCGGGCCGACCGGCGCCTTCAGCACCATGCCCGGCCCGTTCGGTCCGGGCGGCAGTACCCGGCCGCCCGCCCGCCGGGCCTCCTCAGCGCTCCACTCCAGCATCCGCGCGCTACCCAGCAGTTCGCCCCGCGCCTCGCCGAGCGGCTTGCCGTTCTCGCTGGTCAGCAGCGCGGCCAGGGCGTCAACCCGGGCCCGGATCTCGGCTGCCGCCCGCCGCAGGTAGCCGCCGCGTTCCTCGGCGGTCACGGCCCGCCACGAGTCGAACGCGGCGCAGGCCGCGTCGAGAGCGGCCATCGCGTCCTGGGCGTTGCCGTCCGTGACCCGACCGACGGGTTCCAGCGTCGCCGGGTCGACGACCTCGAACTCGGCCGCTCCGGGCCGCCACTCCCCGTCGACCAACAACGAGTTCTCCGGCATCGCCCTGCCCTTCGTCCATCAACGGCCCCTTGGCGGCATAGTGTCGGTCGCTCTGTTGTGATTGTCAACAGATGGACCGACAGAACACGAAACTCGGCCGAGCGCCTACAGTGCACGGCATGAACACCCCGCGAAGCTCCTCGCCGGACCCCGCAGCCGAGAACCCGGCACCGGACCGGCTAGCCATCCACGGCCTGCTGTCGTACCGGCTCAGCCGGGTGGCCAACGCGATGTCCCGGAGCGCGGCCCTGCGCTACCGCCGCGAGTTCGACGTCAGCCTCGGCGAATGGCGGACCATCGCGTTGCTCGGCGCGGACTCGCCGCTGACCCTCAACCGGCTGGCCCGGCTGGCCGCGCTGGACAAGGCGCAGATGAGCCGGGTGGTCGCCAAGCTCACCGAACGCGGCCTGGTGCTGCGGGAGTACGGCGCGGGCCGGACCACCCAGCTGACCCTGACCCGCAAGGGCGCCGCGCTGTACCGTGGTCTGATCACCGCGGCCAACGAGCGTGACCAGGCCTTCCTGGTGTGCCTGACCGGCGAGGAACGCGAGGCGCTGAACTCCGCGCTGGACAAGCTGGGCACGCTCGCCCGAGCGCTGGAACGGGCCGAGGAACGCTAGCTGTTGACATTATCAACACCGTTCTGACACGCTCGTCGGCATCGTCGCCGTCGGAAGGTGGGAATGGTGGCCGACCGTGTCACGCTCTGCGAGTGCTTCGCCCGCGACGGGTTGCAGCACGAGCCGGAGTTCGTTCCCACCGACACCAAGGTGTCCACAGTCGACTCCTTTGTGGCGGCGGGGTTCCGCCGGATCGAGGCGACCAGCTACAGCCATCCGGACCGGGTGCCCGCGTTCCGGGACGCCAGCGAACTGCTGGCCAAGGTGCCCCGCGCGGACGGGGTCGCGTACAAGGCGACCTGCCCGAATCCCCGTGCGGTGCAACGGGCCCTGGCGGACCTGGACGCCGGGCACGGCGCCGACGAACTGAGCCTGCTCGTCTCGGCCACCGAGGCGCACACCGAGCGGAATCTGCGCACCACCCGCGCCCGGCAGTGGGCGAACGTCACCGAGATGGCGCGTCTGGCCGGCGGCCGTTTCTCGTTGGTAGGCGTCATCTCCATGGCGTTGGGCTGTCCGTTCGAGGGACGGGTCGATCCGGGTCTGGTGGCCGAGGACTTCGGCCGGTTCGCGGATCTGGGCGTCACGCTGGTGACCATCGGTGACACGACCGGGCTGGGCACACCGGCCACGGTCGGCCCCCTGTTCGCGCGGCTGGCGGCGGAGTATCCGGACGTGCCCGCGGTGGCGCATTTCCACAACACCCGGGGAACCGCGCTGGCGAACTGCGTCGCCGCCCTGGACGCCGGCTGCCGGTTCTTCGACAGCGCGTTCGGCGGCGTCGGCGGGCACCCGGCGAAGATCGGCTACGGCACCGGGATGACCGGCAACACCTGCACCGAGGACCTGGTGAACCTGCTGGAGACGACGGGTGTGGCCACCGGACTGGACCTGGACCTGGTGCTGGCCGCGTCCGCCCGCTGTGAGCAGGCCTTGGGCCGGCCGTTGCACAGCATGGTGGCCAGAGCCGGGTTCGGCCTGCTGCCCGAGGGGGTTTCGCTGTGACCGTACTGCTGAGCGAGGACCGTGGCGCGGTCCGTGTGCTGCGGATGAACCGTCCACGCAAGCACAACGCGCTCAACACCGAACTGACCGCGGCGCTGTTGGACGCGATGCTCGCCGCGGACGCCGACGAGTCGGTCCGCGCGGTGGTGCTGGCCGGCGAAGGGCCGAGCTTCTGTGCCGGCGCCGACATCACCGAGTTCGCCGACCTGACCCCGGACAACCAGGCCGCCGTGCTGCACCGGGCCGAGTTGACCGCCCGCACCCAGGCACTGCCGCAGCAACTGCGCAAGCCGATCGTGTCAGTGGTGTGGGGCGCCGCGCTCGGCGGCGGCGCCGGGCTCGCCATCGGCTGCGACATGATGGTGGTGACCGCCGACGTCCGGTTCGGCTATCCCGAGCTGCGGCACTCGATCGTGCCGGCGATCGTGATGACCGGCCTGCAGCGGCAGATCGGCCGCAAGCTGGCCTTCGAGATGATCAGCCACGGCCGGCTGCTCGACAGTGCCGAACTGGTCGGGATCGGCCTGGCCAACCGCCTGGTCGACCGGGAGCAGGCGCTCGACGAGGGGGTCGAGATCGCGACCCGGTGGGCGGCGGCCGCCCCGATGGCGATGGCCGCGACCAAGGACCTGTTCTACCGGGTCGCGGACCTGCCGGTGGACCAGGCCATGCGGGCGGGCCGTGACGTCAACGCGATCATGCGCGGATTCCGGGGCTGATGCGGGTGCGACCACTGTCTGGGATCACCGTGCTCGACTTCTCCCGTGTCCTCGCCGGCCCGATGGCCACCCAGGTCCTCGCCGAGCTCGGCGCGGACGTGATCAAAGTGGAGCGACCCGGCGCCGGCGACGAGTCCCGGGGCATGCAACCGGTGTTGCCCAGCGGGGAAAGCGCCTACTACTTCGCCTTCAACCGGGGCAAGCGATCGGTGGCACTGGACCTGAAGTCCGAAGGCGGCCGGCGGCTCGCCCGCGACCTGGCCGCAACGGTCGACGTGGTGGTGGAGAACTTCCTGCCCGGCGGAATGGACCGGCTCGGCCTGGGCTACCGGACGCTGTCGGCGGCCAACCCCGGTCTGGTGTACGTGTCCTGCACGGGTTTCGGGCAAAACGGGCCGTACGCGAACCGGAAGGGTTACGACACCGTGTTCCAGGCGTTGTCCGGTCTGATGTCCCTCACGGGGCACCCGGACGCGCCGCCCGCCAAGGCGGGGATTCCGGTGGCGGACATGACTTCCGGGCTGTGGATCGCGATCGCCGCGCTCACCGGACTCGTCGGGCGGGGCACCTCAGGCCGAGGCACGCACGTCGATCTGTCCATGATGGACGTCCAGGTCAGCCTGCTCGCCCTGGCCGCGGCCCGGTTGTTCGCCCTGGACGAGGATCCCGCCCGGACCGGCACCGAGCATCCAGGACGCGTACCTTCGGCGGCGTTGCGTTGCGCGGACGGCCGATGGCTGCACATCAGCTGCAGTGACCAGCACTGGTTACCGCTGTGCGAAGCGCTCGGAGCGTCGGAACTGGCCGAGGATCCCGCGCTCCGCAGCAACGCAGGTCGACTGGCTCAGCGCGACCGGGTGATGTCCGCGCTGGCCGCCGCGTTCGCGACGCGGCCACAGGCTGAACTGGCCGCTGCCCTGCGCGCGGCCGGGGTGCCGACCGGCGAGGTGAACACGGTACGGGAGATCCTGGCCGACGAGAACACTGTGGCCCGTGGCATGGTCGGCAGCTTCGAACATCCCGCGGCCGGGTCCTTCCCCGCGTTGCGCACTCCACTTCGGATGTCCGATGTGGACTCATTTGAAGCGGCGCCGCTGGGGACGCCGCCAAGGCTGGGCGCGGACACCGAGGCGGTGCTTCGGGACCGGCTGGGGTTGGGCCAGAACGAGATCGACGCGCTGCGCCAAGAAGGGGCGATCGGATGACCGACGTGCTGGTCGAGATCACGGACGGGGTGGCGAGCGTGGTGCTCAACCGGCCACGCGCCCGCAACGGTGTGAACCTGGCGATGTGTCTGGCGCTGCGGGAGGCGTTCGAGCAGTTGGACTCGGACGACAGTGTCCGGGTGGTGCTGGTCCGGGCGCGTGGGCCGGTGTTCTGTGCCGGCGCTGACCTCAAGGAGCGGGTCGGCCGGGACGCGTCGTGGGTGCGGCGCAGGCGGCAGGCGTCGTTCGCCGCGTACGAGGCGATCGAACGGTGTGCCAAGCCGGTGGTGGCGCTGGTGCAGGGCCCGGTGGTCGGCTCAGGCGGCGAGATCGCGATGAGTTGCGACTTCGTGATCGCGGTGAGGACCGCGACGTTCCGGTTCCCGGAGCCGCATTGGGGCACGGTCGGCGCCACCCAGCGGTTGCAGCGGGTGATCGGCCGGCAGCGCGCCAAGGAGTTGCTGTTCACCAACCGGGAGATGCCCGCCGACGAGGCGTACCGGGTCGGGTTGGTGGCGCGCCTGGTCGAACCGGACCAACTGGACGACGTCGGCGCGGACGTGGCCGCCGCCATCGCCAAGGCGCCGCCGCTCGCGATCGCGTTGACCAAACAAGCCGTCGACCTTGGCTCAGAGACCGATTTGGACCGTGGCATTAGGATCGAGATGGCCGCGATCGAACGCAATCTGGCCGACGGCGGCTGGCGCGACGGCGTGGCCCAGTTCGACCGGGAGGCTTGATGCAGCTCGACCTGGCCGGCGTCTGCCCGCTCACCACCGAGGCGGCACTGCGCCGCGCCGCGACCATCGCACCTGATGTAGAGGCAGTGGTAACGGCCCAGAGCCGAATGACATTCGGCGAACTGGCCGACGAGGTGAATCAGATTCGGTCCGCTCTGGCTGCGGCGGGGATCGCGCGAGGCGACCACGTCGGCATCTGCGTGGGCAACGGGCCGCGGTGGGTCGCGCTGTTCCTGGCGATCGGTTCGCTCGGCGCGGTGTCGGTGCCGGTCAACACCCGGCTGCGGGCCGACGAGTTCGGCTACGTGCTGCGGCAGTCCAGGGTGAAGTTCCTGGTCCTGGCCGACCGGCTGCTGACCGTCGACCTGGCCGCGATGCTGCGGGAAGCATGCCCGGCCGTGGACACCGAACTGCCCGATCCACGGCTGCCCGACCTGCGGCGAGTGGTGGTGATCGGCGCGGACGTCCCGGCCGGCGCCGGCTCGTGGGAGCACTTCCTGGCCGCCGGGATCGACCCGGTGCCAGCGGACTGCACCCCGGACGACGTGCTGCTGGTGCAGTACACCTCCGGCACCACCTCGTATCCCAAGGGCGTGCTGTTGACCCACCGCAGCATGTGCGCGAACGGCTTCTTCTCCGGCGGCCGGTTGGGGCTGCGGATCGGTGACCGGTTCCACAGCGCGCGGCCGTTCTTCCACGTCGCGGGAACGACATTGTCGATCCTGTCGTGCCTTCAGCACGTGGCGACGCTGGTGGCGATGGAACGGTTCGAGCCGGGTGAGGCGCTGCGGCTGTTCGAGGCCGAACGCTGCACGCATTTCTCCGGCAACGACACGATCGCCTTGATGCTGCTCAATCATCCGGACCGGACACGGCGCAACCTGGTGCTGCGCGGGGCGTGGCTGGCCGCGTCGCCCGCGATCGTCCGGCGAGCGATCGACGAGCTCGGGGCACGGGAGTGCGTGGTCGGCTACGGGCTGTCCGAGGCGTCGCCGAACGTGGCCCAGTCGGCCTGGTGGGAGCCGGAGGAGATTCGGGCGGCGGCCCGGATGCGGCCCGAGCCAGGCGTCGAAGTCCGGATCCAGTCGTCCGGTGTGGACTCGTCGGGCGAGATCCTGGTGCGTGGCTGGAACGTGATGCTCGGCTACTACGACCTGCCGGACGACACCGCGGCGGCGTTGGACGCGGACGGCTGGCTGCACACCGGCGACCTGGGCCGGCTGGGCGACGACGGCAGGCTGGAGTTCCTCGGCCGGATCAAGGAGATCATCCGGGTCGGCGGTGAGAACGTGGCGCCGGCCGAGGTGGAGAACGTGCTGCACCAGCATCCGGAGATCCGGCAGGCGGTGGTCGTCGGTGTACCCGACCCGCGCCTGGTCGAGGTGCCGTTCGCCTTCGTGGTGCTCAAGGACCACGGCGCCGCCACCCCGGCCGAACTGCTGGACTGGGCCCGGCAGCGGCTCGCCGGGTTCAAGGTGCCCCGGGGCCTGCACCTGGTCGACGGGTTCGAACAGTTCGGCATGACCGCGAGCGCCAAAGTGCAGAAGCGGCATCTGGCCGACCACGCGGCACGGCTGCTCGCCCAATGAGGATCAGCACGCGGGTCACCGAGCTGGTCGGGATCGACCTGCCGATCGTGCAGGCCGGGATGTCCTGGGTGTCGTCGGCCGCGCCGCTGCCGGTGGCGGTGTCGTCGGCGGGCGGGCTCGGAGTGGTCGCCGCGGGCCCGATGCGTCTGCCGGACCTGAGCCGGGTCATCGACGAGGTGCGCGACGGCACGGACCGGCCGTTCGCGGTGAACCTGCCGCTGTACCGGAAAGGCGCCGACGAGGTGATCGACCTGCTGGTGGCCAAGCGTCCACCGGTGGTGATCGCCTCGCAGGGCGGGCCTCGCCGGTATCTGGCGCGGCTGCACGACGTGGGCACGGTCTGCTTGCATGTGGTGGCCGGCACCGAACACGCGCACAAGGCCGCCGAGGCCGGTGTGGACGGTCTGGTGGTGGTCGGCGCCGAGGCCGGCGGGCACCCGCCACCGAGTCAGGTGTCCACTCTGGTCCTGCTGCGCGCGGTCACCGCCGCGGTGCCGGAGCTGCCAGTGGTCGCGTCCGGCGGGTTCGCCGACGGCGCCGGGCTGGCCGCCGCGTTGGCGCTCGGCGCGGGCGCCGTGCAGTTCGGCACCAGGTTCCTGCTCAGTGCCGAGGCGAACGTGCACCCGGCCTATCAGGACGCGGTGCTGCGGGCCGGCGTCGCCGACACCCGGCTGGTCGGCCGTGGGCTGGGCCCGGTGCGCACCCTGGTCAACGACTTCGCCGAGCGGATGGCGAAGCTGGAGGAGACCGGAGCCGACCTGGAGACCCGGCGGGCCGAGTTCACCAGGGCGACCCTGCGGATGGCCGCCCGCGACGGCGACGTGGCGCTGGGCAAGGTGGAGGCCGGCCAGTCCGCCGGTCTGGTCGACTCGATCCGGCCCGCAGCGGAGATCGTCCGCCGGCTGGCGGAGGAGTACACGGCGGCCGTGGCCGGGCTGCCAGCCACGATCGTCGACACCGCGTTGCCGTCCGCCTGAACCGCCCGGTCGCTTGTCGCAGCTGCATGACGGCCACGATGGCGCGGCCAGTCATGCAGCTCTCCGGGACGTACTGTCCACTGTGGACTCCAGACCACGTTTCAGCGCCGCGAGGACCCGCTCCACGGCAGCGTCCTTCATGGCCTGTGGCCAGGACCTGAGCGGACCAGCCAGCAACACGGCGAGTCCGTGCACCGACGACCACGCGCCCACATCATCGAGGTCATGCACATTGACCGGCTCGGCGATCGTTCGGAACAATCCCGGCTCGGCCGCCGCGAACCGGACGTACTCGCGGGCGACAACCCACAGGTCGCGCGCGTCCCGGGTGGCGTTGGTCAAACGCTGAACCACCTGCTCCCGCACGGCCGACACCAACTCGTCGCGATCGGCGAAATGCCGGTACACGGCCGGTGGTGTCACGCCGGTGGCACGAGCGGCGGCGCGAATGGTGATCGCATCCGGGCCGTCGGCCGCGGCGAGCTCGACGGCCGCGGCGATCAACGCGTTGCGTAGGTCGCCGTGGTGGTAACCACTTTTGGCCGTCGTCACGGGCTCGCCGTCAGTTCAGCATGTCTTCGGCCAGCTTCGTGCCGGACACCCGGGCCGCGATCTTGGCGAACGCGATGTCCCGGGACGTCGAAGTGTCATCGGCGAACGGGGAGAAGCCGCAGTCGTCGCAAGTCCCCAGGCGGTCGGCGGGAATGTACTCCGCGGCCAGCAAGATCCGGTCGCGAACAGTTTCCGGGGTTTCCACCGCGGGGTTGATCGGGTCGATGACACCGATGAAGACGCGGTGTTCCGGCTTCGCGTGGTCCCTGATGACCGCCAGCGCCGCCGACGGGTTCTCCTCGCTCGCCATCTGAACGAAGAACCGGCCCGCACGCAGTTCGAACAGGGACGGGAGCAGCCCGGCGTAGTCCACATCGAGGCTGTGCGCGGAATCCTGGTCACCGCCGGGACACGTGTGCACGCCGATCCGCTGCCGCTCCTCAGGTGTGAACCTGTCCAGGACACGGTTGTTGAGCTCGACGAAGGACCGCAGCAAGCCGCCGGACGGGTCGAGTTTCAGCGAAAGCCGCCCTTCGGTGAAGTCGATCTGCACGCTGTCCGCGCCCGCGTCCAGGCTCCGGCGGATGTCGGCGGCGGCTTCGTCCACCAGGTCCTCGACGAACGCGTCCCGGGAGTACCCGTCCAGTTCGTCCGCCGGGTAGATCAGGCTCACCGCCGACGCGGCGATCACCGGTTGCTTGATCGGCCGGTCCGTGTGGCGACGGGCCGCGGTGAAGTACTGGTCAGCGTATGTCTGGTAACGGAACGGGCCCGCGGTGAGGCGCGGGAGTTGTCGAGTGTGTCCGTCCTCGAACGGGATGACGACACCGTCCGGCGCGAGAGCGCCAAAGCCCGCCAACGGATACGTGGCGAAACTCGGCTTCGACTGTTCGCCGTCGGTGACAACCGGAGAGCCGGTCTCCGCGAAGGCCGCGATGGTCTCCGCGACCGCGCGTTCCTGCAGGCCGGCCAACTCGTCGACGCCGGCCTGCCGTTGCAAGGCTTCGACGAGGTACTGGGGGCGGGGAATGCTGCCGATCGGCTCGGTCGGAATGATCATGTGCCGCTCCAAAGGGGAATCGCGGGACGGATCTCAACTCGTCACTGTATCGACGATTGCCCGCGATCGACCGCCATTCCCGCGATATCCTCCAATCGGCGCTGTTTGGTCTCCGGCGACGTCCGGGCGAACACCAGGATCGCCACCAGCAACGGCACCGCGCCCAACAGCCCGGTCACCAGCAACGACGGCGCCGCGATGCCGCCGAGCACCACGATCAGGATGAGGACACCGCCCGCCTTCGTCATCCCGGCCGTCCACCCGACCGCGTGGGAACGCACCACGGTCGGGTACACCTCGGACGCGTAAGCGGTCACCACGGCTACGATCGAACTGATCCCCGACAACGGCACCACCAGCAGCGCGGCCAACAGGAAGTGCTTGTCCGCTATCGATTCCCCGAACACCGCGAACACCCCGACGGCGACCACGGTCAACGCGGACAGGCAGATCATGGTTCTTCTGCTGCCCCAGAAGCCGTACAGCAGCGAGACCACAATGGTCAACGGCAGGCCGAGCACTGCCGAGTCGCGCAGGACGTAGTCCGAGTTCACCTCGGTGAGGCCGAGGTGCTGCAGGTTGGTCGGCACCCAGAACTGGAAGCCGTAGGTCAACAGTCCGGCCGCGACCGCGAGCAACGTGATCGCCGCGGTGGGCCGGGCGGCCAAACCGAAGAACAGGTCACGGTAGCCGGACCGCCGCACCGGCGCCGGTTCGACAGTGTCCGGGTCTCCGGATCGCCACCCTGGTGCCGGTTCGTCGACGTCACGGTCCACCATCCGCGCGCCGTACCGGGCCATCACCGCCTCGGCCTGCTTCGGGTGGCCAGCCGCGAAGAGATAGCGCGGGGACTCCGGGATCCACCGGTTGAGCAGGATCAGCAGCAGTCCAGTTGGCAGGCCGATCAACCACAGCACGCGCCAGCTGAACTCGGGGGTCAGCGCGCCGGCCAGCCAGCTGGTGATCACGTACGCGCCGGCGATGTCCCCGCCGATCAGGACAATGAGCCAGCCGCGGTGCCGGGCCGGGATCGTCTCGGCGATGAGCACGAACGCGATGGGCAGCATGCCACCCGCGCCGATGCCCATCAGGAAGCACATCAGCACGTTCCCGCCGAACCCCGGCATCGCGCCGCAGATCGACGTGGACACGAACAGAATCCCGGCGAACACGATCGACGCGCGCCGGCCGATCCGGTCGCCCGCCCAGCCCCACAGGAAGGATCCCGTGACGGTACCGGTGATCCCGCTCAACGGCAGCCACGTGACCAGCAGGCGGTGGGCGCCGGTGAGGCCGTACTCGCGGGCCACGCCCGGCGCGACGAACGACAGTGTGGTCGGCTTCATCACGTCGATGGTGATCGCGAGCGCCATCACCACCAGCAACGCGACGTGCGCGAACCGGATGGGCACGTCGTCCATGGGGCGCACGGTGATCGCGGCCGCCTGCCTGCGGATCGCCCCGGACCGCTCAGGCAGTAGTCCCCAGAACGAAAGCGCGAGCCCGGCCACGATCGCCACCATGCCGAGGACCATCGTCAGGTCCGGCTCCATGTCGGCCATCCGGTACCCCATGTCCCCGGCCGACAGGTACATCGGCAGATGCATGACCACGCCCCCGACGCACAGCAGCGCGCCCGTCCAGAACGCGAGCGGATGCCGGAACATTCGTAGCCGAGCCTGGTCCTCCACAGCATCGATCTAATCGGGACACGCGCGCGATTTCTTCTTCCATCCGGCTGTATTCGGGCTGGCACCGCCTGACACCAGGCATTTTGGAAGACGATCCACTTCGGTGGCGCGGTTAGCGTAGCGCGGGACGCAGTCGGGAGGAGACAATCGTGGCCACACAGCAGAATTCCGCAAGCCGGCGGTCGCGCCGGAGCCCTGTCGTGCTGCCCGCGCGGGCCATCCGGGTCGGCTGGCTGCTGGCCGCGACGGCCACGCGGGTGGCCGTGCTCTGGCTGGCCACCCGTCCTGCCCGGCACCGGGCCCGGTTCGCCGGCAAGATGATCGACCTGGCCGTGCGGCAGATCAACCGCGGCGGCCCGACTTTCATCAAGATGGCCCAGCTGCTCAGCACCCGGGTCGATCTGCTGCCGTCCGCGCTGTGCGCCAAACTGGCAACACTGCACGACAACGTGCCTGCCATGCGCCCGAAAGTGGCACGACGACTGGCTGACAAGCGTCTCGGTGGCGCGCTCGACGAACTGTGCACAGAATTCGATTCCGACGCTGTGGCCAGCGGAAGCATTGCCTGCGTGTATCGAGCGACGTTGCGCGACGGCAGCACAGTCGCCATCAAGGTGCGCCGCGCGCGGGTGGATCGTGTGCTGCGGGCCGACTTGGCGTTGATGCGCACGGTGTCCAGGATGATGGCTCTGCTGCCGGCGTTCCGCAGTCTTCCCGTGCGCGAGATGGTCGACCAGCTCGGCGGCGCCATCGGTGCGCAACTGGACTTCGCCAGGGAGGCCGACGCCTTGCGGGCGTTGGCGGACAATCTGCGCGAACTGCCCGGTGTGCACGTTCCCGCCGTGCGGACGGATGTGGTCGATCCGAACCACACCGAAGGCATCCTGGTCATGGAGTTCGTGCCGGGCCTCATCCGGCGCTCCCCGGCCGACCTGCCGCCAGCGGCGGGGCCGGCCCTCGTGTCGCTGTGCCTGGACGCGGTCTACCAGATGTTGTTCCAGGACGGCTTGGTGCACAACGACCTGCACCCCGGGAACCTGTACTTCATGGCCGACGGCTCGATCGTGATCGTGGACGCCGGGTTCGTCACCAGGCTGAGCGCGGGCGCGAAGAGGAGCTTCGCCGAGTTCTTCTACGCGATGGCCCTCGGCGACGGCGAGCGGTGCGCGGAGATCCTGATAGAGACCGGAAAGCGACCCGACAGCTTCGCTGTGCGATCCTTCCGCAAGGAGATATCGGAGCTCGTTCGAGCCAACAGTGGGGCCCGCTCGAAGGACTTCAACCTGCTCCAGTTCTCCGCCACGCTGTTCGACATCCAACGCCGGCACCAGCTGTACGCCGAGCCCGAGTTCGTGTTCCCGATCCTGTCGCTGCTCGTCCTGGAAGGCGCGATCAAGGAGTTCGCGCCGGACACCGACTTCCAGAGCAAGGCGGTCCCGTACGTGCTGGCCGCCCTCGCCGACGCCGCATAAGCACAAACCACACTGGGGGAGGATCTGTTGTGCCGACGCACCCAGAACACTTGTTGTCCGAGAAGGAATCGCGCCCGGTGGCACGCCCCCGGTTGCGCTGCCTGAGCAGTGAGACGGCCGAGGGGGCGGACGCCGAAGCAGCCACAGACCTCCTGTTACAGATGGACTCGTCCGACCGTCGGCTGCGGGCGGCCGGCCGCGCCATGCGCGACCACGCCCGATACTGCGAACGCAACCGGCTGCCGGTCGACCGTCCGGTGATCGCCCGGCTGACCGAAGCCATCGAGAACGCCCGGACGCGTATCGCGCAGGAGCGTGTACTCCTCGCCGGGCACGGCACTAGCGACCGGCCGGAGTTGCTGTCATCCGGTGAACTCGTGCTGCGTTTCGCTTTGGCCACCTATGGATACGTCCGGGACGCGCTGGAGTGGTGCGTGCCCGCCTGCGCCCAGTCGCACGCCGTACAGTTCTTCGATCCTGTTGTGCAGCGCACCCCGGTTCCGGCGCACGCCCGGTACGGCGAGGCCTCGGTGCGTGAGGTGGAACGGCAGACCGCCGACCTGCTCGGTCTGCCCGGCACGCACACAATCAGCGCGACTTCGTCCGGCCAGGCCGCGTACACCCTGGTGGAGGCGGTCCTGCTGCGGGAGCGGCTGCGGCCCGGGGATCTGGTGCTGACCGCGTCGACGCTGCACCACGAGGCGGCCGACCAGCTCACCGCGCTGCCGTTCATCCGCACATTGCAGGTAGCGGGGCACACCGTCGACGACCTGTTGGCCGCTGTGGTGCGATATCAGCCGAGGTGTCTGTTCCTCGCACCGCTCGGTTCCACGGCCCGGCAGCACATCGTCGACGTCGGCGCGCTGCTGCGCCGCCTGACGAACGTCGCCACCCAGATCACGGTGGTCATCGACGGCACAACGATGTCCGGCGCGTTGCCCGGTGAGGTGTTCAGCCAGTCGCGTGGTGTGGAAGTGATCTACTACGAAAGCGCGTCGACGTACCTGCAACTGGGCCTGGACACCGCGATGGCCGGGATCGTCGCCCACCCGGTCGCGTTGCAGGGCGCGTTCGCCAGGCAGCGCGCGGCCACCAGCACGGTCCTCTACCGGCACGGCGCCGACCTCTTTCCCCGCTATACCAGCGAAATCCACCGCAGGCGGATGCTCCGCGTCGGACGCAACGCCGAACACGTGGCGACCGCGCTCGCGGAGAACGCTGCGGTGTCCGAACTCGGTGTCGTGTGCCATCCGTCCCTTCCCGGCCACCCGGACGCCCACCTCGCACGCAGGCTGCCGCACGCAGGTGGATGCGTGACGTTCTGGTTCCATGACCCCGGCCGGAACCGGCGGGCGGATCTGGACGGCGTGTGCGCCTGCGTCCTGGCCAACGCGCGGGCGTTAGGAGTGCAGCTCACCGCCGGTGTCGGGTTCGGGTTCTCCGTGCCGCGGTTATGCGTGCTGCCGGCCGGGGTCGGGCCGACCGACGACACCCCGTGCTATCTGCGGTTGTCCGTCGGTGATCGCGGAGACCAGCTCCACCTGCTCGTGGACGCGGTCGCGTCCGCCGTCACCGACCCCGTCGCCCGTGTCCTCGCCGGTTGACACGCGCGCTGCCCGGCTGACCGCGTGGTGGTCAGCCGGGCAACGGATGCTCTGTCAGGTGCCTGTGGCTTCGAAAGGCAGGCGCAGCAGGTGTCCCATCCTGTCCCGTTTGGCCGACAGGTAGGCCACGTTGTGTGGAGTGGCGGTCGTCTCCAGGCCGCGCCGGCCGACGATGTCGATGCCGTACGCGGAGAGGCCGTGGTACTTCGCCGGGTTGTTAGTCATCAGCCGAACCTGCCGTACGCCGAGATCACGCAGGATGTGCGCGCCGACGCCGTACTCACGGTCGTCGACCGGCAGCCCGAGCCGCAGGTTGGCGTCCACAGTGTCCAGTTGCTGGTGTTGTTGCAGGTGGTAGGCGCGCAGCTTGTGCGCCAGGCCGACGCCTCGGCCTTCGTGCCCGCGCAGGTACACCAGCACCCCACGACCGGCCGCCGCGATGTGCCGCATGGCCAGGTCCAGTTGCGGCCCGCAGTCGCAGCGCAGCGAGCCGACCAGATCGCCGGTCAGGCACTCGCTGTGCACCCGGACAAGCACCTCGTCCCCGTCGGCGACGTTGCCGAGCACCAGCGCCAGATGCTCCCAGGAGTCCACTGTAGACTCGTACGCGATGGCTCGGAACGTGGCGAGTTCGGTGGGTATGTCGGCCTCACCGGCCCGGACGACCAGGCTGGCGAACGCCCGCCTGTACCGGATCAGGTCGGCGACGGTGACCACCGGCAGGTCGTGCCGGGCGGCGAACCGGACCAACGCGGGCCGGCGCATCATGGCCGTCCGGTCCCGGGTGACCACCTCGCACAGCAGCGCGGCCGGCCGCAACCCCGCCATCCGACACAGGTCCACACCTGCTTCGGTGTGGCCAGCGCGCTTGAGCACGCCGCCCTCGCGCGCCTGTAGCGGGAGAATGTGCCCGGGGCGGGCCAGTTCCATCGCCGTGGTCGAGTCGTCGGCGAGCGCCATCGCGGTGGCCGACCTGTCCGCCGCGCTGATCCCGGTGCTGGTGCCGGGCCCGTAGTCGACAGTCACCAGGAACGCCGTGCCGTGGCTTTCAGTGTTGTCCCGCACCATCAGCTCCAGCCCCAGGTCACGGGCACGCCGCGGGGTGACCGCGACACAGAGCAGGCCCGAGGTGTGCCGCAGGAAGAACGCCACCTTGTCGGGTGTGGCGTGCTGGGCGGCCATGATCAGGTCGCCCTCGTTCTCGCGGTCCTCGTCGTCGAGCACGACCACGATGCCGCCGCAGGCGAGTTGCCGTACGGCGGCTTCTACGGTCTCGGTGACCGGGTCCATCAGTTCTCCGGCTGCGGCGACGCGGCTGGCATCCGGAAGTCCGCCACGAAGGTGTGCAGCAGCGCCGGATCGCCGTCCACCTGGATCGCACCGGCCCGCACTGCCTCGTCCGGGTCGAGTTCGCCGGTGAGCAGCGGCCGGATGTTCATCCCGGTCTCGATCACCACGTCGGCGCCGCCAGGCAACGGGCCCACCCCCGACGACATCACCCCGTCCCGCACATACGCGTACACCACGAGGTCGAACTCGGCGATCTGCACCTGGTAGCCGGCCTCGCGGCCGAACGACGCCTCCGGCCGGAAGTTCGACCGCAACGCCATCACGAGCGCGTCCGGGGTGATGATGTCCTCCGCCCGTGGCTCGCCCAGCAACCGGGCACCCCACTGGCCGAGCCGCACGGTGATGTCGTCGAGCTCAAGCCCGAACTCGGTCAGCTCGTACACCTCACCGTCCACTTCGTCCGGTGTGCGGCGCACGACCCCGCCGTGCTCCAGCTCCCTCAGCCTGGCCAGCAGGGTGTCCGCCGGCAGCCGCGGCAACCCCTGCTGCAGGTCGGCGAGCTTCCTGGGGCCCACCAACAGGTTCCGGACGAGCAGCATCGACCACCGCTCGCCGATCACCTCAAGGGCCCGGGACAACGCGCAGTACTGGCCGTAGGTCAGCCTGGTCATCGACTGGAGGCCGGTGATCACCGACTCCACCTCGCCGGCCCCGGTCGCCTGCGCCACCAGGCCGTCCAGGTCCGGCTCCAACGCGTCCCGCGGCACGGCGCTGGTGGAGAACTGGAACCCGTCTCCGATGATCGTCACACCCTGCCGGTCAACGACCAGCTTGCGTCCGGCATCCGTCATGTCGTGGTGTCCTTCCCGATGGGCCTGGCGGACAACCTCCATGATCGGCCAGGACCCCACCGGCGGACATCTTCCGGCGTGCCGACTACTCGATCATCGCCAGCAGCCCGGAATACCCGATCTGGCGCAGCCGCTGGCCGGACTCCGCGAAGTACCCGGCGTCCGCGCGAACACCCAGACCGTCAACCATTCGGTTCATGAAGTTGAACAGCGCGCACACCAGCACCGCGTCGTGCAGAGCGCGTTCGTCCCAGCCAGCGGCGAACACGTCGTCCGCGTCGGCCTGCGTGACCTGGGACGGAGTCGCGGTGAGCTTGCCGACATAGCGCAACACCGGACGCAGCTTGTCCCCGACCGGCGCGGTGTCCAAATCAGACAGTGCGGCGGCCAGGAGCCCGGCCTCGACACCGAACGCCTCGGCGGTCTGCGTATGAACGCCGTGGCAGTACGAGCAAGCGTTGACCCCCGACACATAGGCGGCGATCAGTTCACGCTCCGCGGAGGTGAAGGGCGACTCCTCGCGCATCACCAGTTCGTGGAAGGCGATCAGCGGCTTGGCGGTCGCCGGGTACGCCCGAAACACCTGAAGCAGCTTCGAGTCCTCAGGCAACGACGGCAGGTACGTCATGTGCGGTCCTCCACCCATCGGTCGATCTCGGCGCGCCGCAACCAGCACGCGGTGAGGTATGCCCGGCACGCCGGCCCGGTGGCCAACGGATCCACCGCGGCCACCGCACGCTCAGCCGGTGCCCAACCCTGCCTCGGCGACCCGGAACCGACCACACCACCGGCCGCCTCGGCAACAGCCACCCGCACCGACCGCCACCGCCGACACCCCACCTCAACGAGATCCGCCATGGCAGGCCTCAGCGCGGCACCATGCCGAACATGGTCCACCGATAGTGCGACGGCACCCGGATCCTCCGCCATCGCGGCCATGCCCAACCCCGCCATCAACCGTTCGACATCCAAACCCAGCAAGATGATGCCCACCTCGGTGGAAGGCGGATCATCAACGGCCGGCATGGCGAAAGCGGTGTCCTGCGAGCTATCCACGAACCACCGCCCGCGCCCCAACGGAAGAGCCATCAGAGCCAGCATGGCCGCCCGAACCCAGGTGGCCATCAGAGCCGGAACGGCCATCCAAACCCACGTGGCCATCCCGCCCGGCACGGCCAGGCAAACCAGCGCCCTCGTCCGAACCCCTGTGGCCAACCCGCTCGGCACGGCCAGGCAAACCAGCGCCCTCGTCCGAACCCCTGTGGCCAACCCGCTCGGCATCGCCATCCCGATCCGCGCGGCCGTCCGGACCCACGTGGCCATCCCGCCCGACATCGCTGTCCCGGTCCGCGCGGCCGTCCGGACCCACGTGGCCATCCCGCTCGGCACGGCCAGCCCGCTCACCATCGCCGGCCTGCTCGGCGCTGCCGGCGGAGCCTATGTGCCCATCCCGCTGGGCATCGCCATCCGGGACCGCGCGGCCGCTCGAACCTGTGCGGCCGTCCAGCCCTGGCGCGATGCCTTCCCTCAGGCCGGTCGCCACTGTCACGGCCACCCGGGCTGTTGCCACTCGGTGGCCGTCGATGTTTCGGCCCGCTGGGCCAAGGACCATCGCCGTCGCCGCGCCCACCGCCAGCACTCTGGGCGCGTGGCGGTAGGACAGCATTCGCTCGTCCAGGTCGGGCCAACCGTTGTCGTCGCCGACCAGGTCGGTCGGGAGCAGGCCGCGGCCGGTCGACACGGTCGTCCCGAGCGCGAGCAGAACGTGGTCGCATTCCAAGGATGTACCGTCGCTCAGCCTGATGGTGGGGTCGACCTCGTGGATTTGTCGGCCCCGGTGCACGACCAACTGGCCGGATGCCTCAGCGCGTTGCAGCATGGGCCGGAACTCGAACATGATCGAGGCACGCCGATGGGTTCGCATCAGGGCTTGGCGGTGCTCCTGGTCTCCCCCGCCGAACCGGGCGCGGCCCTCCGGGCGGAAGAACTTCGAGTTCACGTCGGCGCACTGGAAGCGTTCCGCGGACTCGCGGAACACCCAGTCCACGCGGTGGCCCGCGGCGAGCGCGCTGCCGATCAGGTGTGCTGAAGTCAGGCCGGCTCCGACCACGGCGATCCGGCCGTCGCCGCGCGCCAGGACCGGGTCAGCGGGCGAGTCCCAATAGGACACTCCGGCCGGCGGTTCGCCACCGCCCCACCAGCTTTCCGGCGCTTCCGCGCGTTCCTCGCCCAGGCACAGCACGACGAAGTCGGCCCGGATGTCAAACCCGTCGCCGCGGACCGTCACGCCACGATCATCCGGGAGTACCTCGCGGACCAGTGCGCGCCACGTCTTCGAGTCGACCTGGTGGGTGGCCGCGATGTGCCGGCAGTACGCGTCGAAGACGTCCACCGGCACCACAGAACGGTGACCCGCCTGGGACATCCGGACTTCACGGCGCTCGACGGCGGTCAGCCGCGCCCAGTTCAACCTGGCGAAATCCAGCAACTCGCAGTCGCGAAAGCCCTCGACCCCAGGGTGGTGCTCGTAGGGGGACCGCAGCACCCGCTGGTCCAGGCGGTCGATCCGATCCAGGAACCGGCCACCCGGCCGGCCGACCCGATCCAGCAACACCACATCCGGCACGCCGAGATGCCACAGCGCGCACGCGACCGCCAGCCCGGCGGGACCGGCCCCGACGATCACCACGTCCGCCCTGGCAGGCGGCCGGCCGGTCGGGCCGTGCCCCGGGAACAACGGCCAGTGCCGACCGCGGACGGACTCGAGCAGACGCGGTTCGGGGACGAACGTCGTCGGCATCAACCGATGACGGTCACCGGGACGATGACCTCGATGACCGGACGCTGGGGCAGGCCATTGGCGACCAACCGCTCGATCTCCTCGGGCGTCTTCATCGGGCCGTCCGCGGACACCGGGCTGTACCGGGAGTGCACGTACGCCGGCTTACGGCTGGTGGTCTCCAGCGTGTACACCTTCAGCAGTGCCTCGCCGGGCCGGACCTCGCCGTCGAAGAACGTGAGTCTGCGCAGGTCAGGGGTCATGAAGGACTTCGCGAACTGGCGCGACATCACCATCGTGTCGGCGTCGTTCACGAACGTCGAGTCGTCGTCGAGGGTTGCCTGCATGGCCACCCATGTCTGGTCGGTCAGGTTCGTCTCGGATTTGATCACCTGCCAGCGTCCCGGCTCCGGCAGGTTGATGGCGATCGACACATCGTGATCATTTGTGTCATACGCGCCGGAAACCATGAGCACACGCCGCCGGACGTCGGCGACCGCGGCCATCTGAATATCACGCGCGCGCACTCGGGAGGAGACGTCTAAGCCGGGAAGATCAAGAGAAGACACGGTATACCCCCAAGAAGCTACGGTTGCTTTCGCTACTGTACGACCGCCTGTGGAGCCTGGCAGGGCGAAAGCACCGCGTCAATGCTCCGATCCACCCGGGGGTGTTCGTCCGGATGCCGTCCGCACTGGTCAACGACACTGGAACGGTTCGGAAAAACACCGCGTTACGCTGCAGTTTGATCAATCAGTCTCGGCTCTGTCGGATACCCGGCGCCTGATCCGGTGAACCAATGTAGGCGATATCGAAGAAACCGGGCTGTGTCCGCGAAATCGTGACCACCAGATTGTCCCGCAAACAAATGGCGAGCTCTTCCGGCCGCTCGCGGTGCGACATGGTCAGGTACGAGCGGAACAAAGTGCCGTCGGTGACCGCGAAAAGCGCGCGGTAGACCAAGTTGCGGGCCGCCTGCGGCGCCGTCTCCGACCATTCGTCGAGCACGTCGAGGCCGGTGTTCAACTGGTTGCGACGACCGGACAGCGGACCGGCCGGGCATTCGAAGTTGTCCATCATCTCAAACATCTCAACCTCCGGCAAAGCCTGGTCACAACTATAGGGACTGGGGGAAATATCGGTGTTACATAACGCCGAGGGTCGGCCGGCTCAGCCAGACCGAGCGGGCGGCCGGCGACGGCCCGGCCGGGACGCGCACCACGGCCACCGGCCCGGCGGCGAGGTCGGCCGCGTCCAGCACCAGCAGCTCCTGCTCCCTGGTCGCCACCCGCTCCACCGGCAGCAGCAGCCAGCAGTCCGAAGCGCCCCGCCCGGTCTTCGGGACCAGCACGGGCCGGCCGGCGACCAGGCCCGGCTCCAACGCGCCGGCCACCGCTTCACCAGTGCTCAGGTCGCGCCGGGTCAGCTCGGCGCCACGGGCTGAGGTGGCGACGGTGAACAGGTGTTTCCCTGCGGCCACGGCACTCCGCACCGGGCTGGTCAGCCGGCGGGCCGTGGCCAGGCCGGTCCGCGGGTCCAGCGTCCACCGAACGACCGCGCCGGCCGCCGAACCGACACCCGCGAGCGCACCGGCGGCCTGGTCGAACGGGCCCGTGTGCCAGACCGCGTCCAGGATCACCCGGCCGGACTCGTGGTGCGCGCCGACCACCTGACCGGCGTAGCCGGCCGGGATGTCGAACCAGACTGGGGCGGCGACCTGCTCCGGACACCTCGGCACCAGGCCGATCCGCGCGCCCCGGTCCGGCTGCCACACGTACGGGTCGCGCTCCCCCACCAGGTCGGCCGCGCGTGAGTACGCCACTGGCAGGTCCAGCACGACGACGTGCCGCTCGGTCACCGCGAGCGCGCGGACGAGCGAAGCGTGCGGCAGCGGGAACGACCGGGTGTGCAACACCTGGCCGACGGAATCCACGATCAGGTGCCGGCCGTGGTCGCTGCCGGGAGCGGTGACCACGGTGTGCCACACCGGGTCGACGCCGTCACGTACGGGGAAGGCGGCCATCTCGGGCGAGGTCTCGGTCAGCCGGACCGGCGCCACCGGGCCGAACGGGCAGGGCCGCCGGCCGGTGTCGGTCGCGCGGAACCGAGCGGCGATCCCGTTCCGGAGCCGGATCCCCTCCACGACCGTCGCGGCGTTGCCCACGGTCGGGTGCGGCCTCGCCTGCAGGAAACATCCGTCCAGGTCAGCGGGCAGAACGCCGGCCACTGTCAAGCGCAGTTCGGTCGACCGGGGTGCCGTCTCGCACGCGAATCCGTCACGGGGGCGAACAGGGGCGATCAGGCGGGGCCGTCGGGTGAGCGTCGTGACCATGTCGGGCACCTGCCTTACGAGAGTTCGTAGCATAACGATGCTGTGCTACAAAGAATAGAGCTGTTATGTAATACTGTCAACATGCCACGACCGAGTGATCCCGCCCTGAAGGCGGCGCTGATCGAGATAGGTGCCCGACTACTCGACGAAGAGGGTCCGCAGGCGCTGTCGACCAGGCGGATCGCCGCCGAGGCCGGCAGTTCGACCATGCCCGTCTACACGTACTTCGGCGGGATGAGCGGCCTGGTCCGCGAGATGGTCTACGAGGGCTTCGCCCGGCTGCACCGGTACTTCGCCGAGGTCAACGAGACCGGCGACCCAGTGGCCGACATGGCACTGATGGGCCGCGCCTACCGGCACAACGCGGTCGCCAACCCGCACCTGTACGCGGTGATGTTCGGCGGGGCGTCGCTGGCCGGCTTCGAACTGTCCGACGAAGACCGCCAACACGGCAGGTACAACCTGCTCAACGTGGTGGACTGCGCGCGCAGGTGCATCGACTCGGGCCGGTTTCGGCAGGCCGACGCGCTGCTCGTCGCGCACCAGATGTGGATCACCATGCACGGGCTGGTCAACCTGGAACTGGGCGACTACCTGATCGACCCCTGCAACGCCAAGGTCATGCTGGAGACCCAACTGGTCAGCATGATGATCGGCGCGGGAGACCGGCCGGAACTGGCCGCGGCCTCGGTGGCCGCCTCGGCCCTGCGGTTCAGCGCGGAGATCGTCGACCCGCCAACCCTCACCGCCCCCGCCGGTCTCTAGGCGTTTCGGTGGTTAGAGGGGGATGTTGCCGTGCTTTCGCTGGGGGGCGAGCTTTCGCTTCGTCCGCAGCATGGCCAGGCCCCTGGCGACGGCGATCCTGGTGGTGGCCGGGTCGATCACGTCGTCGACCAGGCCGCGCTCCGCGGCGTAATGGGGGTGCACCAACTGTTCGGTGTACTCGTCGATCAGTTCCGCGCGTAGGCGCTCGGGATCGGCGGCCGCCGCGAGCTCACGACGGAACAGCACGTTGACCGCGCCTTCCGCGCCCATCACGGCGATCTCGTTCGTCGGCCAGGCGAACGACAAATCCGTGCCGACCGACCGTGAGTCCATCACGATGTACGCTCCGCCATACGCTTTACGGACGATCACGGAGATCCGCGGCACGGTCGCCTCGCAGTAGGCGTAGAGCAGTTTCGCGCCGTGCCGGATCACGCCGCCGAACTCCTGGCCGGTGCCCGGCAGGAACCCCGGTACGTCCACAAGGGTCACCAGCGGGATGCTGAAACTGTCGCAGAACCGGACGAACCTGGCGGCTTTCTGCGACGCGTCGATGTCCAGCACGCCTGCCTGGACCAGCGGCTGGTTGCCGACCACACCGACCACCTCGCCGTCGACGCGGCCGAGCACGCACACCACGTTGCCCGCGAAGTGCTCGTGCACCTCGATGAAGTCGCCGTCGTCGAGCAGTTCGCCGATCACCGACCGCATGTCGTAGGGCTTGGCGGGGTCGGCGGGCACGATGTCGGCCAGCGCCGGGCGCAGGTCCCGCGCCGCGCCGCACGACGGGCCGCTCAACGGCGGCTCCATGTTGTTGGACGGCAGCAACGACACCAGATAGCGCACGTCAGCGAGGCAGCTTTCCTCGTCGTCGTGCACAAAACTCGCCACCCCCGAACGGACGGCGTGGACCTGCGCGCCGCCCAGTTCGGCGTGGCTGACCCGTTCCCCGGTCACCGCTTCCACCACGTCCGGGCCGGTCAGGTACATCTGCGCGATGTCCCGCACCATGAACGTGAAGTCGGTCAGCGCGGGCGAGTACGCGGCACCGCCCGCGCACGGCCCCAGGATCACGCTGATCTGCGGGATCACCCCGGACGCCTCGACGTGCCTGCGGAAGATCCCGCCGTACCCGTCAAGCGCCATCACGCCTTCCTGGATCCGGGCGCCGCCGCTGTCGTTCAGCCCGATCAGCGGTGCGCCCGCGGCCAGCGCCAGGTCCATCACCTTGTGGATCTTCGCGGCGTGCGCGGCGCCGAGCGAGCCGCCGAAGATGGTGAAGTCCTGGGCGTAGACGAACACCTGCCGGCCGTCGATCGTGCCGGACCCGGTGACCACGCCGTCGGTGTGCGGCGCCTGGCCGGACATCTTCATGCCCCGCGCCTGGTGCCTGCGGTACATCTCGATCTCGGTGAACGACCCGGCGTCGAGCACCAGGTCGAGCCGCTCCCGCGCGGTGAGCTTGCCCAGGGCGTGCTGGCGGGCGACCGCGTCGGGCCGGCCGGCCACCACCTGGTCCCGCAGGGCGTCGCGACGCTCTCGGACCAGGTGCATCGACCGGCCCCGCGGCCGCCGCGGGAGCGGGGGCAGGGGCAACTCGGCGGCGGTCATCGGGTCCCGCCGCTAAGACGCTTCGCCGACATGGCAGACCACTCTCCTCGCGTCGGGCAGTCACGCTCCGATCGCCGGCGGCAGCGCCGACTGGTAGTTGCCGTGATAGAACAGCAGCGCCTCGCCGCGGTCGCCGCGGAACGAGCCGAGCACCTCGCCGAGGAAAATGGAGTGGTCGCCGCCGTTGTACACCTGGGTGAGGTCGCACTCCAGCCAGGCCAACGCACCGGACAGGAGCGGTGCTCCGGTTCGTGGCCCCGGCAGCCAGCTCACCGCGTCGAACTGGGCGGCCCCCGGCGGACGGTCCCGGTCGGCGAAGTACCGGGCCAGCTCCTCCTGGTCCGCGCCGAGCACCGAGACGCCGAACTGGCGGGTGGTCATGATCGCCTCGTGCAACCTGGCCGGCCGGGCCACGCAGCACAGCACCAGCGGCGGGTCCAAGGACACCGACGTGAAGGCGTTGGCCGTCATGCCGTGCCCTTCGTCGCCGGCGACGGTCAGAACCGTGATGCCGGTGGCGAACCGGGCCATCACCTCCCGCAGCGAGGCCTCGTCCAGGTCGTCCGGGACGGAGTGCAGCGACCGCTTCGGGCGGGCCGCCGCGATCGCGTCCTTGGTCGCCTGCCTGGCCCTGGCCACCTCGTCCCGGCGGCGGGTGGGCAGGACCGCGAGCCCTGAGCGGGCCGCGACCTGCGACTCGGTGTACGGCGCGAGCGCCTTGCGCAGGTCGGCCGGCACGCGTGACGGCACTGTCTCGGTGTTCGGGCCGCGCATGCACGCGATCCGCTGGATGCCGCGGGCGACAAGGGTTTCCTGGTCCTCGTCCAGCTTGACGTAGTCGAAGCTGAACTGGATCTGCGTCTGGGTCAGCTCCTCCAGCCGCATCCGCACCGACAGCTGGTCGAACGCGGTGATCTCGGCGAAGAACTCGCACTCCACCTTCAACGTGAACAGCTTCAGGTCCTCGCGCAGCTCGGCCAGCACGGTCGGCGCCTTCTCCTTGAGGAACATCTCCCGGCACCGGCCCTGCCAGCGCACGTAGTTCACGTAGTAGACGTTGCCCACCAGGTTCGTCTCCTCGAAACCCACCGTGTGGCGGATCTCGTAGTAGTTGGGCATCTCAGCTTTCCTCTCCGGACAGGACCGCGAAGACCACCGGCTCCGCCTGGTCGTTCAGCGTCGTCACCCAGGTCGCGACGCGCGCGTCGCCCGCCGACAGCACCACCCAGCCGTCCTGGTGCACGCGGTCGACGGTCAGCGCCTGGCTGGTGGCGCCCACCTTGCGCAGGCACTCGACGGCGCTCCAGACCCGGGTGCCGGCCACCGCGGCGGTGTCGCCCGCCTCGGCGACGAGCAGGTCGCGCACGGGCATCTGGTCCGCGCCGAGCAGCCCGGTCCAGTCCTGCTCCTCGCGGTCGAGCACCACCTCCACGTCACAGCCCAGCCGGGTGGGGCCGGCCACCACCAACGTCACTCCGGCGCTGTGCGACGCGGAGATCAGCGCGCCGTCGGTCTCCGGGCGGCCGTCCGGGCGGTAGCGGACCACCGTGGGTCGACCGAACGCCCTGCTGACCGCGAGCGCGGTCTGTGCCCGCCGGTCGACCGGTTCGGCGGTCACCGGGTCCGGCTCGACCACGACCGCGCGGCCGCCGCCGAGCACCCGTTCCAACCCACGCTCCAAATAGGACCCGAGCAGCGCCGGAACCCACGGTCCGGCACCGGACTTCTTGCGCACGGCCCGCAGCTGCAACCCTTCCCAGCGTTCCACCAGCCGTCCGGACGGGTCGAACACGTCCACGTCGTAGACGTAGCTGTCGCCGTCCTGGCTGCACTCACGCGCGTCCATCACGACGTAGTCCGCGTCCTGCGCGCCGCGCTGGGCCAGGTACAGCCGCTCGATGCCTTGGGGCAACAGCGTTGCGTCCGGCACGCAGCACTGGATCGCGTGCATCACCGCGTCCCGCGTGCCCGGGTCGGCCAACAGCAGCCGCTGCGGCAGGAACGTGGCGAACCAGGGCGCGGGCGAGGTGGTGGACAGCTCCGCCACCGCGTGCCGCGCGGCCGCCGTACGGTAGGCCTGCAACCGCTGGAATCGCTTGCCCTGGAACAGAACCTCGCCGTACAGCTCGCCGCCGGGATCGACCGGGACGAGCGGCAAGGCCGGCGTGGCCACGTGGTCCGCCGCTGCCGCGTCGCCGGGGATGTCCGGCCGCGGCAGCCGCAGGGTGGCACGGAAATGGTCGGCTCCGAAACCGGTCTCCGCGCTCCGGATCACGACGTCGACCGTGTCGGCGTCGCGCACCTGGGCGGCCAGCCGGATGGTCGTGGCGGCCCCGGGACGCACCACGATCGGGCGCAGGAACTCCACGTTCTCCAGCAACGGCGAGCCGCGCCGGCCGGTCAGCGCGCTGGCGACCTGGGTCATCGCCTCCATCCCGACCACGGCCGGGAACAGCAGGTCGCCCGCCAGCAAGTGATCCGACAGGTACGGGTCGGCGCCGTCGGACAGCTCCGCCTCGGTGATCAGCTCGATGTCCCGGTAGTGCACGACGACCTGGTCCACGAACCGGTCCAACGGCAGGTCCGACTCGGCGAAGGTGAGCGTCGGCAGGCCGGCGGCCCGCCCGCTGACCACCAGCACCGGACCGGCCGACGGGTCGGCCAGGACCCGGCGGAGCACCTCGATGCCCTTGTCGGTGGAGATCGGCGTGATCCCGTCCCGCATCAGCGCCTCGACCACACCCAGCCGTTCGCCCATGCCCGCGCCGGACCAGACCGACCACTCCAACGCCAGCACCCTCGCGTTCGGGTGCTCCTCGCCGAAGCCCACGGTTAGTTCCGTCATCCAGTCGTTGGCGGTGGAGTAGTGCGCCTCACCGCGTAGACCGGCCCGGCCGATGATGCTGCCGAACGTGACCAACAGCTTGATCCGGTCCTGGTCGACCGCGGCCAGCACCGCGCGCAGGCCGTCGATCTTGGGTGCCAGGGTCTGCCGGAACGCGTCCTCGGTCAGGTTCGCGATCGAGCTGGGCTCGTTGCGGCCGGCGCCGTGCAGCACCGCGGTCACCGGGCCGAGTTCCGCCTGGACCCGTTCCACCGCGACACGCACCTGCTCGGCGTTGGTCACGTCCGCCCGTTCGTAGCGGTACCGAACGCCGGCAGCGGACATCCGCGCCAGGTTGGCCGACAACTCCTCGTCCGCCTCGGGGTCGGCGCGCCCGACCAGCATCAGAGCGGCACCGGAGTCCTGCGCCATGGCGAGCGCGCACTCCGCGGTGATGCCCTTCCCGCCACCGGTGACCAGCAGAACGTCACTCGTGTCCAGCGGCGACTCGGCCAAGTCGGACGGCGGCAGGGCGTGCAGCACTGGCATGGTCCGTTCGCCTTCGGCGGTATAGCGGACTTCGCTGAAGCCGGAGGTGAGTGCCACGTCGTTGAGCACCCAGTGGACCACGTCGTCCTCGGAGTCCGTCAGGTCCGGCAGCTGGACGACAGTGGTCGGGACCGTCGGGGACTCCAAGTGCAGCGTCCGGGCCAGGCCCGCAGCGCCGAGCCGGTGATGGACCACCACGAACCGGGTGCCCTCCGGCGCGGCGAGCACGTCCTTGGCCGCCGCGAGGAACAACGGGACGTGCTCCTCCCCCTGCTCGGGCAGGCACAGCAGCACGCCGTCGCCGATTCCGGCCTCGGCCAGCGCCACACGCAGGCGCTCGGCCAACGGATACCCTGCCGGGGTATACACCGACCATGTGCCCTCCGGGCCTGCGCCCAGGACGGCCTGTGGCGCCCAGGACGACTCGTAGTCCACCGAGAACGCCCGCACCCACGGCGCCACGCCGGGCACCTCACGGCCGTTGCCGTCGTCGTCATGCGCGGTGTCCGCGAGGTCGTCGATCAGCGCGGCGAGTTCGCCGAGGGACACGGTGGCGAAGTTCGCCGTCGCCTCCAACGCCGGACGGCCCAGTTCCCTGGTCACGTCATTGACGATCTGGCCGACCGTGATCGAGCTCAGGTGCAAGTCGTCCAACGGGTGTGTGTCCGCGCCCACCCGGTCCAGCGGCAGTTCCACTCGCTCGGCCGCGAGCCGGCGCAGCAGTTCCAAAGTGGACACATGCTCGCCGGACGGCACGGCCTGTCCGGTGTCGGCCGCGGTCGCGTCGAGCACCTGCTGGCCCGCGTCGAGATCCGGCGCCGCCTCGCACGGGCTGGTGAGGAAGGTGAACGAGCCGTCGAGCGGCAACGGCCGTAGCACCCGGTCGGCGAACAGCACCGCGGTGTCCACTTCGGACCCCAGGGCGTGCGCCGCGGCCACCACGGTCAGCAGTGGGGACAGCGACGAGTTGTCGGTGTCCACCGAAAGCACTGGGGCTTCGGGCGCGATGTCCGCCATCAGGCCCGCCAGCACCCGGCCGGGTCCGACCTCGACGACCAGGTCGGCACCTGCCGCCGCGCCCGCGGCGGCCTCGTGGAACCGCACCGGCTCCAGCACCTGCTCGCGCAGCAACGTCCGCAGGTCCGTCTCCGGGTCGAGCACGTCCCCGGTCACCGTCGAGAACACCGGCCGGGTCAGCGGTTCGAAGTCGAAGCCGGTCAGCCGCTCCGCCATGCCCTCGGCGGCCGGCCGCACCAGCGGCGAGTGGAACGCGTGCGACACGTTGACGCGGGTCGCGGTGATGCCGTCCGACTTCGCCCGAGCACACACCTGGTCCACCTCGCCGGCGTCACCGGCGATCACGGTCTGCGCCGGCCCGTTGAACCCGGCGATCACCACCGGGCAGCCCCGGATCAGGTCGTCGACCCGCTCGGGATCGGCCGACAGGCCGGCCATGGCGCCGCCGCCGTGGCTCGCCTTGGCCATCACCTGGCCGCGCGTCCTGGCCAGGCGCAGCAACTGCCCGCCACCCATCGCCCCGGCCCATGCCAACGCGCTCAGCTCGCCGAGGCTGTGCCCGACGGCCGTGTCCGCGTCGATCCCGAGCGACTTCAACACCCGTACGGCCGCCAGCGAACCGGCCACGATGCGCGGTTGGGCGACCTCCGTGGCCACCTGGTCGCCGCCGGTGGGCACACCCGCCTCGGCGAAGACCGCCTCGGCAACGCTGAACCTGCGCCGGATGGCGCCGATCGCGCCGCGACCGGA
This sequence comes from Actinocrispum wychmicini, assembly GCF_004345645.1. Classification (GTDB taxonomy): domain Bacteria; phylum Actinomycetota; class Actinomycetes; order Mycobacteriales; family Pseudonocardiaceae; genus Kibdelosporangium; species Kibdelosporangium wychmicini. The sequence goes on from NZ_SLWS01000009.1 coordinate 484,546, forward strand.
CCCCTGGCCGGGGAACAGGTAAGCGATCTTCGGCGGCACGCTGCCGTGGCCGAGAAACACCCCGTCCCGCGACGAGAACACGCTGCGCTCCCCCGCGTCCAGCCGCTCGACCAGGCTCGTCAGCGCCTGATGCGCCTCCTCCGGGCTCCGCACCACAATGGCCGCGCGCACCGGACGACCCGCCAACGTGCCGGCGAGGACGGCGGCCAGGTCGGCCAGTTCCGCGTACGCCAGCTTGGCTACCACGGCGGCCAGTTCCGCGGCACGATCCCGCAACTCGGCGTGGTCGCTCGCGTCCAGCAACAGCAACTCGGTGTCCTGCCGGCCGCTGACCAGCCGCGTCGTGCGTCCGCTGAGCTCGGTCCGACGACCCGAGCCGGGCGCCTGCTCGATCGCGATGTGCGTGTTGACGCCGCCGAAACCCATCGCCGACACCCCGGCACGCACCTTTGTGTCGGACGGCCACAACTGGGCCCGCGTCGGCACGTACATCATCGCGTCGGCCGCGGTCAGCTTCTGGTGCGGGTCGTAGTGGCTGGTGGCCGGCGGGATGACCTGGTGGTGCACGGCCAGCGCCGCCTTGATCAGGCCGGCCACCCCCGCCGCCGCCTTGGTGTGCCCGAAGTTGCCCTTCACCGAACTGAGCGCGGCGGGACGGGCGGTGGGGTCGGCGGTCCGCCTGGCCATCGACAACGCCTCCAGCTCGGTGGCGTCGCCGAGCGCCGTTCCCGTGCCGTGTCCCTCGAAGTACGACACCGTTTCCACGCCGTAGCCGGCCCGGTCGTAGGCCCGGGTGATGGCCAGGTGGTGCCCGGCCGCCTCCGGCCGGGTGATGCCGCCCTTGCCGTCCGACGAGATGCCCCAGCCGGTGATGGTGGCGTAGATCCGCTTGCCGCGGGCCAGCGCGTCCTCCTCGCGCATCAGCACCAGCACCCCCGAGCCCTCACCGGGCCAGAACCCGTTCGAGCCGCGGTCGTAGACCTTCATCTCCCCGGTGGCCAGCGCGCCGGTCTTGGCGAAGCCGATCACCTCGAACGGGTCGATCGACAGGTCCACCCCGCCGGCCAGCACCACGTCCAGGTCGCCGTCGGCCAGCGCCCGCGCCCCGGTGGCCACCGACAGCAGCGACGACGAACAGGCACCGTCCACAGTGAACCCGCCGCCGGCCAGGTCGTAGTAGTTGCAGATCCGCCCGGCGATGGTGTTCGCCAGCCCACCGGCCAGGGTGTCCTCGTTGATCGGCGGGAACGCCGCCTTGTACCTCGGCTCCAGGTCGCGCAGGAACGCGCCGGTGTCCGGGTCCGACCAGCCCTTCTCCGCGAGCGCCGCGGCCAGCGTGCGGCGCACGTACGGCCAGCGCAGCCGCATCACGTTGGCACGGGAGAACTCGCCGGTCAGGGTGTTGCCCAGGACGACTCCGGTGGCGCGCTTCGGCAGGCCCTCGCCGTCCGCGAAACCCGCGTCGGCCAAGGCCGTCGACGCCACGTCGAGCGCCAGCCAGTGGGTCAGGTCGGTGGACCGGTACGTGCTGCCGGCCACGCTGAACTTGACCCGGTCGAACTCGTAGTCCCGCAGGACGGCCGCCTTGGCCGCGTAGAAGCGGTCCGGCGCCGCCGGATCGGGCGAGTAGTAGTCGGCCTGGTTCATCCGTTCGTCCGGGAGCCGGCGGAACGCGCGACGGCCCTGTAGGACGTTCTCCCACAGTTGGTCTGGGGAACCCGCGTCCGGGTAGCGCAGCCCTATGCCAATGATTGCGATTCGCTCAGCGCTCATGCCGCATCCGTTTCTGGAGACACAACAACTGTTCACACATCCGGTCCCCGCCGCGACACGGGGATTTCCGTTGTGTCGTCAGCGCATTACTGCCAGCGTGCGCCAGGAGGACCTGTCCGGCCTTATCCCGCCATGCGCTGTGTGCTTTTCCCGGCTGGGCCATCCAGCTGTTCCACGGGGTCGGCGGGCGGGTGGAAAGGACCCCATTCGAACGCCCGCAGCCACGGTCCAGGTGGCCCACTCCACGTCAGCTCCGCGATCTGCGCCGGTGTCCGCCGGCCCGCCAGCGACCGGTACAGGTCGTAGCGGTCGGCGGAGACCGAGCCGGCCGGCTCGCCGTCGCCGGCGATCCACTTGGCACCCGACGTCTCGATCCGCAGCGCGTGCAGGCCGCGCTCCCGGATGCCCCGGGTGAACCCGATGACGAGCAACTCCATCGCGCCGCACACGGCCGCGTGCTCGTCTGGCACCGGCAGGCCGAGCGCGTATCGGATGTCCAGTTCGTGGGTCAACGCGTCCATGACCATGATGTGGGCACGTAAGTCCGGTTGGTCCCGCAGCACACGGTCGACCGGTTCGCTGACCGCGTGCCACGTCCGTACCAGCTCGTCCGGCTCGGCGTCCACGCCGGGGAACGGTGGCGGGGCGCCGGCCTGGCCCGAGCGGGTCGCCACCTTGTGGCTGATCCCGACCACGTGCGCGAGCACGTCCCGGACAGTCCATTGTGGACAAGCTGGCACCCGCACCCGGTCGAGACCGGGGATTTCCGCGACCAGGCCCGTCAGGTTGTCCCGCACCCGCCGGTACGCCACATCGTTCGGCGAGCGCACCCACCGGTCACTGTCCTGGAACCCGCCGACCGCCATGACCTGCCTCTTTTCATGGAATGGGGAAGAAGAACCGCACGAACCGGTCCCAGGCCCGTTCACCGAACAGCGCGCGCTGGCGCGGCAGCAGCCGCACCGGAACGCCGACCCGGTAACGGATCTTCGGCCGTGGCGCGGTGACCGCCCGCTCGATCACCTTGGCGACCGTCTCAGCCGGCACCGCGGTACGGCCCCGGCCGGTCGGGTGGTCGACCTCCCGGTAGGCCCCATGCCAATCGACGAAATGCCGCCAGAAGTCGGCGTACAGGCCGTCCTCCTGGCCGCCGGTCATGGCCAGGTCGCCTACCGTGGTCGGCACGAAACCGCCCCTGATCGGTGACGGCTGTACGACCACCACCTTGATGCCGAACTTCCGCACCTCGTTGCGCAGCGAGTCGCTGATCGCCTCCAGCGCGAACTTGGTCGCCTGGTAGTAGCCGCGGCCGGGGGTGGCGAACAGGCCGAAGATCGACGACATCATCACGACCCGGCCGCTGCCGCGCGCCCGCATGCCCGGCAGGACCAGCTGCGTCAGCCGGGACAGCCCGAACACGTTGGTCTCGAACTGCCGCCGTACCTCGTCCATCGGCGTCTCGCCGACCGTCCCGTTGAGACTGTACGCGGCGTTGTTGATCAACACGCCGACGCTGCCGTGCTCCCCGGTGATCCGCTTGACGACCACCCGCATGGACTGTTCGTCGGTCACGTCGAGGTACATGGTCTGGATGCCCGCCTCGGCGAGGTCATGCAGCGCCTCGACGTTCCGGCCGGTCGCGTACACCGGCCAGCCCGCGCGGTGCAGGCGAAGCGCCGTGGCCTTGCCGGTGCCCGAGGACTGTCCGGTGCCGGACGAGGCCCCGGTCAGCAACACCGCGCGGGATGCTTCCATGACACGCTCCTTCGTCAGGCGGCCGTGCCGGACTCGGTCACCGGCTGTTGCGAGATCCGGCTCTGGGACACCGAGGTCCCCAGACCGAGGCTGTCCACCAGGCGGGTGATGAAGTTGAACAGCGCCGCGGTGAACACGCCCTCCAGCAACTCCTCACTGGTCCAACCGGCCGCCAGGGTGGCTTCCCAGTCCTCGTCGGTGATCCGGTACGCGGCCGTGCTGACCTTGGTGAGCAGGCGCAGAAGCGCCTTGGTCGGGTCGTCCACCGGCAGGTCGTCCGGGGAACTGGCGGCGGCGATCGCGTCGGCCAACTCCTTGGTGCCGCCGAACGCCTGCAGGAAGAAGTTGTGCGTGCCGACGCAGTACGGGCACTGGTTCACCCGGGACGTCCAGGACGCGATCAACTCCTTGGTGTTCCTGGACAGTGCGCCCTCGGTGAGGAACGTGCCCCGGTAGCCGGCGATGACGGTCTCCATCAACGCCGGCTTCGTCGACGCCAGCCGGAACATGTCCGGCACGAAGGGAAAGTTCGTCGACGACCGGATCAGCTCGTACAGCTCGGCGGTCCGTCCGGTCGCCTCGCGCTCGTCCACCAGCGGGACGCGGACTCCCGAAGCCACTTGGTCAGCCACGGCTACAGCCTCTCTGTTGTGCCATTCGATGTGTGTGCCTGCGTCAGGCGGCCAGCCCGGTCACCGGCTCGGCGCTTGCCCGCCGCGCCGCCCCGATCACCGCCGTCCACGGCGGCAACTGGTGCAGCGCGCGCGGACGTTCGATCCAGGGCAACCGAGGCGACTCGCCGGTCTCGCTCGGCACCACCACGTGCGAGCCGCGCGGGACCAGATGGACGTCCAGGCCACGGATCTGGCGGACCGACCACTCGGTGGCCGCCGCGGGCCGGGTCAGGAACATCCACCAGCGGGCGGTCGCGTCGGTCAGCACCGGGCCGGCCAGCATCGCGATCCACAGCTCGCTCAGCACCCGTCGGCCGAGCGGCTGCGGCATCGCCACCGCGTCCACCCACTCGCCGACCTCCATCACCAGCCGGCCCGCAGCGACCTCCACCGTGACCGGCCAGCCGAACCGTTCCTCGTACCATGTCCTCGCCACCGTCAGCGAGCGCAGCAGTTCGACGTCGGGGGTGCTTCTCAGGCCCATCGCCGGGCCTCCCTCTCAGGCTTTGCGTTTCCCAGTCCGGGTGTCCCGCCGGCCATCCGGCGGGACACCCCGGCGACCGCTCAGGCCGCCTTCGCAGCCGGCGACTCGGTCAAGGGGGTGACCGTGGCGCGCGACTTGCTCCTACCGACGAGATGGGCCACCCACCAGCCGGCGCCGCGCAGCCCGCACACGATGACCACCGCGAAGAACAACGTGTAGACCACGTTGAACACCAGCAGGATCCCGTACACGACGGCCACCGAGGAGCCGAACACGAACTGGTTGCGTCCCTTGGCCGGGCTGGTGCCCGGGTCGGTGATCATGTAGTTGGTGAACAGGATGAACGCCACCCCGGTCATCACGCCGACGGCCGAGTAGAACGCGACGTCCCAGATCCAGTGCCGCAGCACGGCCTGGATGAAGAACCCGCCCATCCAGCCCATGATCAGCATGACCTTGCGGGTCAGCACGGCGTTGATCACCGTGCCCGCGGTCGCGATGATCACCGGGATCATCACCTTCCAGAACGAGTTCGCGTTCTCGGTGAACTCGTACGGCGGGGCTATGCTGATCCAGGACCCGAACACCACCAGCGCCGCGGTGATCCCCAGGTTGGACGGGTTCATGAAGTGCCGCATCCGGCCTGCGACCGGCGCCTGCAGCGCGTGCTTGCCGGCCACGCCGACGACCACACCGAACAGCACCGGCCAGATCTGGTTGTTCGCGTACAGCAACATGTTCACCGCGAGGCTGGTGATGTGTGCCGGCAGCAGGAACTCGTACATGCCGCGGGCGCCCTTGCCCCGATACCGCGGAGCCCTGCGCTGCGCCCACGCGCTGATCGACTCGAACACGAGCTCCACGGTGTAACCGGTGAGCACCGCGATGATCGGCCACAGCCACGGCTGCTCGAAGCCGAGCAGCGTGTAGCCGAACACGTTGAACACGCTGATCGACGCGGCGAAGTTGCGCAGGGCGAGATACCTGGCGTCCTGAGCGGGTTTGGCGGGCTTGCTGCCCGCGCCGACCACGCTGAGCTTGGTGCTCATCGGCTCGCCACCTCCTGGACCGACCCGGCGAGGACGAGCGTGTGCGAGCCGGGCGTGAACTGCTGGGTCTGCTCGTGGTACGTACCGTCGACGTCCCGCCACTGGATGTGCGCGGTGACTGGCCCGTTGGCCGTGCCTAGTCCGAAGTGGACGTCGAAGCTGCGCTTGCCGCCGTGCCCGCTGGCACCGTCCAACCGGGACACCTGAGTGCGACCGTCCGAAGTGGTCACCGTGACGGTGGCGCCGTACGCGGGCGTACCGGTCGACTCCAGGCCCATGTGCGGGTCCTTGTCGGTCGACGGCCGGTACAGCTGCAGGTTGAGGAAGCCGCCGCGGTCGGGCGCGTCGTTGCGGTAGAACGCCGGCGGGCCCCACTGCCTGGCCACCGCCAGGTCGAGCCGACCGGTCCCGGTGGTGTCACCCATGGCCACGCCACGGGTGGGAATGGCCACGCCGAGGCCGATCTGCCGGCTCACGTTCACCCACGTGCCGTCCGCGGCCTTGCCGTAGAAGCCCAGCACCTCGTGGCCGGACAGGTCGTCGCCGGGTTGCACGTTCGGCCACATCAGCGGGTTGGCCAGCTGCGTGTCGTTGTTCATCGCCAACTCCTGCAGCCACGCCCACCGGTTGTTGTCGCCCTGGACGAAGCCGTCGGTCTGGACCACGTCGAGGTTGCCGCTGTTGCGGAAGTCGGCCATCTTGACGTCCCAGCACCAGCCGGTCCACGCCATCCCCAGCTCCTGCGCCTCCTGGGTGAACGGCGCGATTCCCTGGTCCAGCTTGGCCTTCATGTCAGCCTGGCTCTTGGCCTGGTTGATCCAGACCATGTTGCTCTCCTCCAGGCCCCACGCGGTGGTGATATTGCTGACCACCATGTCGAACCGCCCGCTGCCGGTCAGGTCCCCGAAGTCCACGCCCATGCCCTTGAACGACGCGTTGCCGAGCACGAACGACTTCGCCGTACCGGGATTGCGCTCGCCGAACGCCTCAGTGAACCGGATCTGGTCCCGAGTGGACACGTTGTGCAGCAGGTGGTGGTGCCCGAAGTCGTTGGCGACGTACAGTTCGGGCTTGCCGGTGCCGGTCAGGTCGGCCGAGGCGATCCCCAGGGTCCAGCCGGTGGCCGCGTCGAACGGCACCGCGTCAACGTCTTCTACATAGGACACCGCCGGTTTGTCCCCTGTGGACGCCGAGTGCCAGCGCAGCACGTGCGCGCCGCCGCCGTTGCGTGCGTTGGACAGCGACGCGGGCATCTGGACGTTGTTGAGGCCGTTCGGATTGATGATGTCGGAGTCCGGGAAGTAGTTGCCGACGTAGATGTCGGGCTGCCCGTCGCCGTTGTAGTCGTCCACATTGACCGCGTTGGTGTTCCACCGCGGCCCGTGGTACTTGCCGTCCACCGTGTTCGACGGCACCAGTTCCTGCGGGTAGTATGAACTCAGCGACACGTCCATCCTGTCGGACTTGGCCAGGAACACCACCGGTGTCCGGCCCCAGTAGTACACCAGCAGGTCCATCCGCCCGTCGCCGTTGTAGTCGCCGGGCACACAGCCCATCGGCGCCATGGCGTCGTCCATCGGCAGCGGCGCCGGGTTCAGGACGAACGGGGTGAACTGGTCCTCGGCGGGCGCGGTCGGGGTGTAGGTCACCACCACCTCGTCGGTCCGGGTGTCCACAATGCACATCGCGTCCGACCTGCCGTGCCCGGCAAGGTCGTTGATGGCGATGCTGGCGCCGACCGCGGAGATCCACGACCGGATCTTGTAGTAGGCCGGGTTCACCTGCCGCACGGTCCGCATCGGCTGGTCTGCGTACCCGGGTGGAAAACTGATGGGCAGCTCGTGGAACCGGTACTTGGCGGCGACCTGGTCGGCGTCGGCACTGGCCACACTCGCCTGGGACACCCAGGCCAGCGCGCTCGCCAGAAGAATCGCCGCCACGCCGGGAATCAACCTGCGTACTCGTTCGCGGGACACTGTTTTCTCTCTCCCCTCTGCAGCGCGAAGAAAATTGCGTGCGGAGCGTTGTCGGACACGTGGCGGCTGTCACGGCTCGCCGATTCACTGCCAAGCCAGCATCAGTCACCGGTGGGAGAACCCGCTTCTCCCACGTTGCCGCTGGCAGCCGGGCCCACGCTGGGCACGGACGGAGTAGCCGCACCGCCCCCACGGAATGTGATGCTCGACCGCAGCCCGTCCCTTGCGGCGCGCTGGTCAGTGGCTACCCCGAATCCAGATCTGCGAGGATTTCAATGACGTTCCAGTATGACGACATCATTGTCGGGGCCGGATCCGCCGGCGCGGTCCTGGCCGCCCGGTTGAGCGAGGACCCGGCGCGCCAGGTACTCGTACTCGAAGCGGGACCGGACTTCCCGACACTGGAGAGCACTCCGCGCGACATCCTCAACGGCAGCTCGATGTCGTTGAACGACCACGACTGGCAGTTCCGCGCGGACATCCACGACGGACGCCGGATCCGGTTCCCACGGGCGAAACTCACCGGCGGCTCGTCCGGTGTCACCGCCACGGTGGCGTTGCGCGGCGTGCCGGCGGACTACGACGAGTGGGCGCGGCTCGGCAACCCCGGCTGGGCCTGGCCGGAGGTGCTGCAGCGGTTCATCCGGCTGGAGGACGACATCGACTTCGGCGACGGCGAGTTCCACGGCCGAGGCGGACCGTTCCCGATCCGCCGGTGGCACAACGAGGAACTGACGGCGGGCCAGCGCGCGTTCATCACCGCGTGCCTCGACGCGGGCTACCCGGAGGTGAAGGACCACAACCACCCGGAGGCCACCGGCGTCGGCTCAATCCCGTCCAGCAGGTGGGACGACCTGCCCAGCGTGCGGGTCAACACAGCGATGACGTACCTGCGCTCGGCCCGTGGCCGGCAGAACCTGACCATCCGCGCCGGCGTACTGGTGCACTCGGTGACGTTCGACGGGTCAACGGCCACCGGCGTGCTGGCATCTACCGACGGCGGCCCGGCCGAGCAGATCACCGCCCGACGCGTGATCCTGGCCGCCGGCGCCGTCGCCTCCCCGATGATCCTGATGCGCTCCGGCATCGGCCCGTCAGATGAGCTGCGCCGGCACGGCATCGACGTGCGCGCAGACCTACAAGGCGTCGGCGCGAACCTGATCGACCACCCCCGCACAGGCGTGTTCATGACGCCCCAACCAGGCTCGTTCGACTCCACCGAACCGTTCCTGCAGGAGATCCTGCGAACAACGTCCGCGACCAACGGGGAATTCAACGACCTGCAGTACTACATGGTCAACCACTTCGACCTGGCCCTGTTCCCAGAACTGCAGATGCTCGCCGGCGGCCCCACAATCCTCGGCATCATGGTGGTCCACCAGAAGCCGAAATCCCGCGGCCGTCTCACCCTGACCAGCGCGGACCCCACCGCACCACCGGACGTGAGACTGAACTTCCTTGCCGCGCAGGAGGATTACGACGTCCTGGTGGAAGGTGTGCGCAACAGCTTCCACCTGGTCAACCACCCCAGCATTCGCAAACTGGGCAACACCCTCGTCGTCCTGCGCGACGAAATGGCCGATAACGACGACATGCTGCGGTTCTACGTCAAAGCCAGCCTGGACAGCGCCTACCATCCTGTGGGCACAGCCCGGATGGGGACCTCGGACGACGACGGCGCCGTGGTGAGTGAGCGGGGTGCGGTGCACGGCTTCGATTCGCTTTACGTCTGCGACGCGTCGATCATGCCCACTATTGTTCGGTGCAACACTAACCCTACTTCCATTATGATTGGGGAACGGACTTCCGATTGGCTTCGGGCTGGGTGATTCTTCAGCCCCTAATTTACGCTTTGCGGGGTAAAGGTCGGAGTATTGCCCTTTTCGTTCGGACTGGAAAGATTTTTCGCTCGCCGCGAGGGCAGGCCGCCAAGAGGGAGCCCTTTCCTGGGTGTTGCTGGTTGTTTTAGTTGTCTTAGTCGCGGCGCCTCC
>NZ_SLWS01000010.1 GCF_004345645.1 Actinocrispum wychmicini
GGAGACCCCATGACCAAAATCCATGCCCCGACATCGAGCAACCCCGACCGCAGCTTGAGTCCCTCATCCAGTTGGTGCAGTCAACGGAGCAACCCGAAGTACACCGGCTACCAGGTGTTCAACCGTCGCGCTACCCGGTCCCGAAGTGGCCAGCTCAACGACCCGGTCAAGTGGGTATGGTCACCCAAACCAGTGCATGAACCGCTGATTCCCAAGTGGATGTACGACGAGCTCACCGCCCGTCGTGCCGCCAAGCGCGGCTCGCGCGACGGCAACCAGCCCAACACGCATCCGCAGACTAAGCGGACATATGTGTTGCGGGGCATCGTGTTTCATGGGTGCGGGCGGCGCATGAACGGCAGCCATCGCCACCAGTCCACTTACTACATGTGCAATCCCAAGACAAACAACCGCGGACGCCCCGACAACTACGCCGGGCACGAGAGCGGGGGTTGCATCCGTGAGGACTTGGTCCTGGACGCAGTCTCGGCGTTCTACACTGACCGAGTGTTCGGTCCGCACCGTCGAGAGTTGCTCGCGGCTGACCTCGCCGGTGTCGATGACCGCGAGACTCGCCAGCGAGAGGTCGAACGAGACCGGTTGCAGCGTGCTCTCGCCGATCTCGTCCGGCGACAGGACAACGTCATGCGCCAAGCTCAGGACGGCGGACCTGACGACCCGTTCGCCCAAGGACTACGGCAGACCTACAACGAGCTGGAAGCCCAGCGGCGCACGATGCTCGCTGCCCTCGCCGAGTTGGATGCCGCCGAGGACGCCGCGCCGGCACGGCCTACAGCCGAGGATGCTGGATTGCTCGACGCCCTGCCCTACCTCACACTCAAGCTGGCTGAGGCGCCCGAACCACTACTGCGGGGCCTGTTCGAGACCACCCACCTGGCCGTCCAGCTACATGACAGCAGCGACGACGTCACCATCAGCATCCGGCTACCGGCCGACGACCTACTTCGCATCGCACACGCGACAGAAAGGATCACCAACGCCATGTCCGACGCACAAGAAACGCCTGGTCAGCGAGACCCAGGCGCTTGTGTGGATGCTGTACGTACCCCTACCAGGATTTGAACCTGGACTGGACGCGTTCTGAGCGCGTTGCCTCTTCCGTTGGGCTACAGGGGCGTACGGTTCCGGGGATTCGAACCCCGACTGGACTGGCCCTCAACCAGATGCCTCTACCGTTGGGCTAGAACCGCGTGGAATTGTTTTTTGGCGCACCGGTGGAGGGATTCGAACCCCCGGGAAACGGGGTTGGAATCCGTTCCGCTTCCAGAAGCTCACCGGCTTTGTGCGTGCATAAGGAAAGCCGCCCTGATCGGTTTCCCGATGGGCGGCTCCCGGGTGGTGACGTCGTCACGTCACGGCGGGGAGTCGCGGCTGAGCAGCAGCGATTGCCACAGCAGCGGCAGGGAGGACGACGACAGCACAGCAGCGACAGTGCGTCGCGTGCGCGTGATGTCCGTCATGACTGGCTCCTTCATCGGCTGTGTAACGCAATCATGCCCAAGCTCGTGGACGACGTCAATAGCAATTACGGATTCAATCGGTGCAGGTCTCGGGGGAACAGCGTTGTCTGCCGGATGTTCGCGACACCCAACAGTCGTGATGTCCACCGTTCCAGGCCGAGTGCGAATCCGCCGTGGGGCGGCATCCCGTACTTGAACACGTCCAGATATGACGCGTATGCCTCGGCCGGCAGGCCGCGGGCGGCCAGTGCTTCGAGGTAGGCCGAGTGGGTGTGCAGGCGTTGGCCGCCGGTGACCAGTTCCAGGCCGCGGAACAGCAGGTCGAAGCTGTTGGAGTAGGCCGGCCGGGCCGGGTCCGGGTGGGTGTAGAACGGCCGCTTCACCATCGGATATCCCGTCACGAACAGGAACTCCGAGCCGTGCTCGGCCAGCGCCCACGCGGACAGCCTGCGTTCGTGCTCCGGCGCCAGGTCCGGTTCGTCCTCGACGCCGAGCAGTCGCTGGGCGTCCGCGAAGTGGATCCACGGGATCTCCGACGGCACCTGCGGCACCGTCACCTCCAGCGTGGCCAGCGCCTGGGTGCGTGCCGCGGCCGCGGCCAGCATCCCGGCGACCGCGGACCGAAGCACGGCCATCACGTCAAAGTGCGACGAGATGAAGCCCAGTTCGGCGTCCAGGCTGGTGTACTGGGCGAGGTGCCTGGCGGTGTCGTGCGGTTCGGCCCGGAACACCGGGCCCACCTCGTACACCCGCTCGAACACGCCGACCATGGCCTGCTTGTAGAACTGCGGCGACTGGGCCAGGTACGCGCGCTGGCCGAAGTAGTCGATGCCGAACACGTTCGCCCCGGACTCGGTGGCCGAGGCGACGATCTTCGGTGTGTGCGTCTCGGTGAAGCCCAACGAGTCCAATGTGGACCGGAAACCGGCGACGCTGGCGGCGGCGATCTCGAACTGGGCGCGCAGCCGAGGATGCCGCAGTGCCACCGCGGCGTTGTCCAAAATGGTCGGCAGAGTCGCCGACAAGGCAGGCCGGTACAGGTCGAACGGCGGTGCCGCGGTCGGCGCGGACAGCACAGTGATCTCTGGGGACGTGATCTCCGAGCCGCCCGGCGCCTGTGTGCTGGCGACCACGTCGCCGCACACCTCGATCACGGTCTCCTCCGGCATGCCCGACCCGGACGTGACGACCTGGGCCACGCCGGTCCGGTCGCGGACGACAAGGAAGGTAACGGATTTCAACTCACGCCGGCGGTGCACCCAACCGGCGACTCGGACCCGGCGGCCGACGTGCGCACGCAGGTCGACGGCCATGACACGGGAGATCATCACAACTCCTGACGAGTTCGAATGACCCCTTGGGAGTGCGGGCGAGAAGGGAACTCGCGGTGCCACCGCACTTTCGCCGTCCGAAGACGGCCTCATCAAGCCTATGACGGGGCGAGCCGGCGGGGCATTGCCTCCCCGCACTCGGGAGTGTCTTCACCGCGGAACGTGCGGTCGCCTTTCCAGCTGCCGGCGACTCTCTCGGCGCACGCGGCCCACGGCTACTTGTCTCCGTCAACGCGTTGCCCCACAGCATAAACAACTAGCGCAAGTCAGTTTCCGACGACACCCCGTGGGTTGTCCAGCAATGGCTGGAACGCCAGTTCGGCGGCGCCAAGGAGGACCGCGTCGGCCAGTTCGCCGACGACGATCGGGGTGTGCGCCATCTCGGTCAGGAACGCGCGGGCGGCCAGGGTGGTCCGGACCACGTCCGGTTCGAGCGCGTACAGCCGGCCGAGCGTGCCGCCCAGCACGATCCGGTCGGCGTCCACGATGTTCGCCAGGCTGGCCAGCCCGATCGCCAGCCGCTTGTTCACCGCGCGGACCGCGGCCATCAGCTGCGGCGTGGGGTCGGCCAGCACGGCCTCGATCTCGGCCGTGACCTTGGGCAGCGGCACGTCCGTCCGGCCGAGCACCCGGAGCAGGCCGCGATGGTCGGCCTCCACCTCCAGGCACCCGGTCGAGCCGCACGGGCAGGGCGCGCCGGCCGGGTCGACCGCGATGTGCCCCGGTTCGATGGCGTACCCGTGCGCGCCGGTGAACACTTGGCCGCCGCCGATCGTGGCGCCGCCGAGCCCCACGTTCCCGGTCGTCAGGTACAGCAGTTGGGTGGCGCCGCGCCCGGCGCCGTGCCGGTACTCGGCCAGCCCGGCGAGGTTCGCGTCGTTGGCCACCGCCAGCGGCAGGTCCGGCATCCGGTCGAACATCATGTCCCGGACCGGCACACCCGGCCAGCCCATGTGCAGCGCGGCCGGGGCGTACCCGTCGGAACTGCGGACCGGCGACGACACCGCCACCCCGACGCCGATCACGTTGTGTCCATTGTGGACGTGCTCGGTCAGCACCGCGCACAGCGCGTCCAGGAGTTCGGGCGCCCGGGTGCTGGGCAACGGGTGTTCCTCGCGGGTGAGCACGCGGCCGCCGAGGCTGACCGTGCCGACGGTGAACGTGTCCGCGCTGATCTGCCCGGCGACCACGGTCGGCGCGTGGTCGGTGACCATCACCCGGTGCGAGGGCCGGCCGCCGCTGGGGGTCCGGTCGCCGGTCCGGTCGATCCGGACCAGGTCGCGGTCGGTCAGCTCGCCCAGCAGGTAGCCCATCACGCTGCGGCCGACCCCGAGCCGGTCGGTGAGTTCCGCCCGGCTCGCGGTGCCGCCGGCCTCGTGCAGGGCGAGCAGCAGCTGGCCAAGCGTGTCTTGTGTTACGCCGGGCATGGCCGTATCCTAACTTTGTACAGCCACTGCACATAGAGGGGCTACCGGTGACGGTCCTAGGTCTGTTCGCGGGCGCGCTCACCACGCTCAGCTTCCTGCCGCAAGTGCTGCGAACGATCCGCACGCGCAGCGCGCATGACCTGTCCTGGATGTGGCTGCTGATGATGTCCGCCGGGATGACCGCGTGGTGTGTCTACGGCCTGCTGCGCACAGACGTCCCAGTCTTCGTCGCGAACGTCATCGCCCTGACGCTCGTCGGCACCCTGGCCGGCTTGAAAGCCAGGCACGGCAGGACGACCGCCATCCAGCCAGTCAGTCAATAGCCGCGACTCGGTGACGGGGCGAGTACGCCTAGCTGAGTCCCCGCTTGGCCGCGCCGGTCATTTACGCCCCGCAACACGCCCGACATCGCCCCAGCCCCAGCGGTGGCCAGCCCTGAGCGAAGATGTCGGTCGCGTGGTGCGGGGTGGAAATGACCGGCTGAAGGCGGCCAAGCCTCCGAGCGGAGCGAGGAAATCAATACTGCCAGTTAAGGCCGCTGCCGCCGTACTGCTCGATGGGGATCGCCTTGGCGCCTGGTGGTAGCCGGTCGGTGTAGAGCTTGCCGTGCAGGTGGTCGATCTCGTGGGCGACCAGGCGGGCCACTCCGCGCTCGAAGATCGTGATCTTCCGCGCGCCACTGACGTCCTGGTGTTCGACGTGCAGCACGAGGGGGCGGGGGACCAGGCCGCGCACGTCGAAGAAGCTCAGGCAGCCTTCGTACTGCTCGTCGTGCTGTTCGCCGTTCTCGATGATTCGCGCGTTCAGCAACATGATCACGTCGTCGGTGCCGGGTGGGAACACGATCGCCGCGGCGCGGTCGATGCCGATCTGGTTGGCGGCCAACCCGATTCCCTTGCCGAACGTGTGCGCGTGCGCCACTCGTTTGGCCGCCGAGACGAGTTCGGCGATCACCCGTTTGGCGTCCTCGGATTCTCGCGGTAGCGAGAACGGCTTGGCGGGGCGGTGCAGGATCGGATCATCCGACTGCACCACGCCAAGCGCGCGCATCACTTGGCTCGGCTTCTCCGCCTCGGGTTCGCGGTGGGTCGGCGGGCGGCGCCGGAAATGCCACTCCAGTCGGTAACGGGCGTGCAGGGGCGGTTCTTCCGTGGTCCACGAGAAGATCCGGCGCGCGCCGGCCCGTTGTTCGTCGATCACGGTACGGAACGGCATCGACTCCGCGGTCATCGATGTGTGCAGGCCCCAGACCGCCGGGTCGAGGTGCTCGGGGAAGTCCAGCCGCACCGACAGCAGTCGGGTCGGCAGCCGGACCGCGCGCTGGAACCAGTTGCCCCACTTGTCATCGCGGACCGTGTACGTGTACTCGATCCAGACGCTCTGCCCGGGATACAGCGGGAAGTGGCCGCTGTCGTTGGCGAACTGCAGCCACACCTCCTTGAACGCGTCCCGGTCGTGCTGCGCGACCCACCGCATCGTCTCGGTGCGGTCCTCCCCGCACCACGCCTGCAGGTCCAGTTCCTCCCAGGTCAACGGCCGGTCCCGGTACAGCTGGTTGGACAGCTCCGGATCGCCGGGGAACCGGTCGACCGAGATCCGGATCATGTACCGGGTGATCGGGTCGACGCCGTTGTTGACAAGGCGCCGACGCATCACCGCGCGGTAAGTCCGGCCGTCGTAGATGAGTTCGGCGTCGTCGTGCTCGACGATCAGGCTCCCGGTCGACGGCTCGGGCGCCAACCGTTCCGGCTGGATGGCGCGGATCGTGACCGGCCTGTTGGCCTCGTGTTCACGCCACGCACGGCGCAGCGCGCCACCCGCGTTGAGCGCGTCGTCAGCGGCTTTGGCGAACTCCCGGGACGGGCGCTCATGCCCGCTCTCCACCTTGGAGACGTACGAACGGCTGTATCCCATGGCCACAGCCACGGCCGTACGCGACATGCCGCGTACCTCCCGCCAGCGCCGGAGTTCGCCCACGAACACATCTTGGTGCGCGGGGGAGTCCTCGTCCTGGGTCGCCATCCTGCTGCCTCCACCCACCTGACCGTGAGTACGCGTGAGCGCGCCGTGAGTACCTCTGAGTCTTCCATTCGTACCCGGTCACTTGGTGTCCTCGTATCACAGGGATAGCACAGGAGGGCGCCGACCGTGCAGTACACGACGACCCCAGGGACTACGAATCCCCCGCCGTCGCGCGGCAAAGGACTTGTCATGAGCAAGCGAGCGCGCAGTGCTCGGCGGCTCGCCAGCCTGCTGACCAGCAATTCCGGCACTTTTGTCCGGATCTACTACGACCGCCAGATCCGTCGCTACCGAGTGGTGTGGACCAACGGCCCTGATGCGGCCCAGATGTTCACCCTTGCGGTGCAAGCCCGCGACGAGGTGCCGGAACTGGACATCACCACCCTGTTGTGGGACCGCGGCACGAACAACAGCCGATAACGGACCCGCCGACCTACCGGCGCATCGCGGCTGGACGCCTGTTGTCCAAGAGCTGATGCCGCACCCCTCCCGACACGTCGGGCGGTCGGCGTGCCGTTCCGGTCCTTCCGACCGACAGCCCCCGTGTCGGTGGGATCGGAACGGCGACCATGCGTGTGCCACGGGGAAGAGAGCACGGGCCGCTGCCTCCGACGGCGGCCCGTCCTCGTTCGTCGCTAGCACTAGTCTGAAACGGTGAACGTGTACCGGTATGTCGCGGTCGGCGACAGCTTCACCGAGGGCGTGGGCGATCCTGGTCCCGATGGCACCTACGTCGGCTGGGCCGACCGGTTCGCCGAGATGCTCGGCGCCCGCCACGAATCGGTCTCCTATGCCAACCTCGCCGTCCGTGGCCTCACCACCCGCCAGGTCCTGGACACGCAGCTCGCGCCCGCGGTGGCGTTGCGGCCGAACCTGGTGAGCGCGGTGGTCGGCATGAACGACCTGATCCATCCCAAGCTGGACATCCGGGCCCAGGTGGCCAACCTGGACACGCTGATCGGCGGGCTCGCCGCGACCGGCGCCCAGGTCGTCACCGCGACCCTGCCCACCCCCGCGCAGGGCACCCCGCTGCCGACGCCGCTGCGCCGCGAGTTGGTGAAGCGGCTGGGCCTGTGGAACGCGTTCACCCGCCGGACCGCCGCCGTCCACAATGCCTTGTGTCTCGACCTGGCGGTGATGATGCCGCCTGGGATCGGCGGCTGGAGCGAGGACCGCCTGCACCCCGGGCCGGACGGCCATCGCGCGGCCGCGGAGGCGTGCCTCGGGCTGCTGGACGGGGTCCCGCCGCGCCGGCTGGCGGTGACTGAGATCGCCGGCGCCGAACCGGGCCGGCCGTCGCTGGCCGACCAGTACCGCTGGGCCCGCCAGTTCTTGGTGCCGTGGGTGAAACGGCGGCTGCGCCGGGAGTCGGGCTCGGCCGGGATCGTGGCCAAACTCCCCGGCTACCGGAGTGTGCTCTAGGATTGTCCACATCGGACTATCCGAAGATCCCATTATCCCTGGGCTGACAGTACCTGGCCGAGGGCGGCGTCCAGCCCGGTGGCGTCGCCGACCACCGACACGGTGCCGCCCGTCGCCGTGGCCAGCTTGGCCAGCTCGGCGCGGTCCGGGTCCGGGCCGACCGCGATGAAGCTGACCGTGAGTTTCCGCTTGTCGTCCGGTTTCAGGCGGTCGCGGATCTGGGCGAAGGTCAGGCCGCCGTCGTTCGGGCCGTCGACGATCACCACCACCCGGTTGTGCTTGCCGTCCACGTACCCGTCCAGCGCGGACCGGTACACCGCGTCCAGGCTGGTGTACAGGTACGTGGCGCTGGCCGGTGCCAGGGCGTCGATCCCGGCGTGCAGCGCGGTCCGTTGGGCGGCGGCCGGACCGGTCTGGACCAACCGCCGGTACGGGACGGCGCCGTCCAGGTTCCGGGAGAACTCCCAGACGCCGAGCGATCCCGTGGTCATCCGGTCGGTCAGGCCGTTCAGGGCCTGTTTGACCAGGTCGATCCGGGACTTGCCGTTGCCCGCGTCGGCCAGCATCGAGCGGGAGACGTCCACCAGCACGGTCACCACCTGGCCGCCGTCGGCCGTGTTGCTCCAGGTCGCGGAGATCTGCTGGGTGGTGTTGGCGTCCGCCGGGACCAGGCTCGTGGTGGCGCTGCCCCAGAGGATTCCCGGGGCGTCGTGCGGGTATTCGGCGTCGCCGGCCGCGCGCAGCCCGGCTCGTTTGAAGTCTTCCTGCTGGGCGGGTTCCTTGAGGAACTCCCGGAACTTCTGCGCGATCCGGAACAGCGTCGTGTCGTTGGTCAACGTGACGAACGGGAAGTCCGCGGCCGGGCTCGGGCCGCGGGCGGCGACCTCGTACAGCGGCTTGGCCGGCGCGGGTTTGCCGTCCAGGCCCAGGTTTCGGCGGTACAGGTCCACTTCGGTGACCGGGACCGCGCTGAACGGCGCGTTCTGCACCTTCCCGGCCGAGCCGAGCGCGGTCAGGGCGTCCAGGGTGGTGCCCGGCACGCGGTCCGGGCGGGACGCGGCCAGCTGGGCCAGGTTCTGCTGGACGGCCGGCAACGTCAACATGTCCACCGTGACCGGGCCGGCGCGCAGCGGGCTGGCGCCGGCGATCGCGCACTGGATGGCCAGGCCGCTGGCGGTGTTGTCGATCGGGTCGGGCATGGCGACGGTGAACCGGCCCCATTCCGGTCGCCCATAGCGCGCCCAGCCGTTCGGCGCGGACGTCAACGCGGCGAGGTCCCCGAACAGGAACGAGTCGCCGCCGTTCATCGGCTTCTCCGCCTCCTGCGGCACGGCCAGCACGACCGGGCTGGTGGCGATGGACTCCGGCGCGGACGTGACCAGGGTGTTGTCCACGGCGGACAACCGGTTGACCCAGAAGGACGAGTCCGGCAGCCACGCCTGCGGCGTCGGGCCGGACACCGGGTCCCAGCCCGCGGTCATGCCGTCGAACACCGCTCTGGTGTCCAGGGCGGTCACGGCGACGTGGCCGCAGTGGTCGTAGACGACTGTGTCCAGCGCGTTCCACCGCTTCGCCGCGTCCTGGACGGGGGTGGCGACGCTGGGCGAGACCGCGAGCTGGAGGACGGACTCGCCGGCGGGGCAGGTGTGGGACTGCGCGCTGGCGCGGCGTTCCTGGACGCTGTTCACCCACGTCACCCCGACCCAGCCGAGGGCGACCAGGGCTACCAGGACGATGGCCAGGATCGGCCACTTAGCGACGCCGTGCCGGACACGCTCCAGCGCGCGGTGTCGGCCCATGTAGCCCGCCTCCGTGCCTGTCCGTAGTCGGAAGCCCCTTAGTTTGGCGAATTCAACGCTAACAGTTGGCAGCTAAGGTGCAAGTGTGACTACGTTCCGTACACGTACGGTCGCAAAATATGGCCAAATCGTTATTGGTTAGTCCATTCGAAGGACGGATCACCGGATGAGTAGACGCTCGCACAGTTCGATCAGCCGGCGTCGCAACGGGGCCGCCCGCCGGGCGAATTCGGCCTGTTGGCGGGCGTACTCCGCCCGCCCGGCCGGCGACTCGATCGGCACCGGCGGGTAGCCCATGTCCGCCAGGTCGTACGGGCTCGCCCGCATATCCAGTTCGCGGACGTCCACGGCCAGTTCGAAGCAGTCGGCCATCAGTTCCGACGGCGTGCAGGGCGCCAGCTTGTACGCCCACTTGAACAGGTCCATGTTCGCGTGCAGGCAGCCGGGCTGTTCCAGGTCCACCTGGGTGGCCCGGGTCGGCCGCAGCGAGTTCAGCGGGCGCGCCGGGGGAGTGAAGAAGCGGAACGCGTCGAAGTGCCCGCACCTGATCGGCAACGACTCCACCACCGCGTCCGTGCCCGCGGCGCCCAGCCGCAGCGGAACCGGGTGCCGGGCGGAGTCGGCCCGGTACACCATGGCCCACTCGTGCAGCCCGAAGCACCCCAGCCTTGGCGCCCGGGACTCGGTGGCACGCAACAAGGTCAGCACGAACTCGGTGGTATCCCGGCGGACCGCGGCCGGGTCGAGCGTCACCCCGCCGGGCACTTCGACGTACCCGGTCCAGTCCAGATAGGACAGTGCGGAGCCGCCAGCCAGCACCACGTCCGGGCCGGGATGCCAGCGCAGCAGCCGGGTCGGCCGGTACGAGTAGTAGCTGAACAGGAAGTCCAGCACGGGATGCGGTTCACCCCGTGCCTTCCGTTCCTGGTGCGGTGTCACCCACTGGCGCATCCGCGCCTCGTGCGCCTCCCGCCGGGCAAGCCACTCCCGCTCGGGAACTGTCGTCATCACTCTCCAATGTGCGTACTGTCCCGCACAGTACCCACGTACTCCTCAACGAGATCCTCAAGCGCGACCACGCCGAGGACTGTGCCGTCCGCGGCGACCGCCTTCGCCAGATGGCTCTGCACCCGCCGCAACGCCGCCAACGCTTCGTCGAGCCGTGAGTCCGCCGGCAGTTGCGGCAGGCCTCGCACGCGCGCCCACGGCAACGGCGTGTCCCCGTCCGCGCCGGCCATGTCGAGCACGTCCTTCACGTGCACGTACCCGTTCAGCCGGCCGTCGGACAGCCGGACCGGGAACCGGGAGAACCCGGTCGACGAGACCGCGGCCTCGATGTCCCCGATCTTCGGCGGATACGGCACGGTCGTCAGCGTCTCGATCGGCAGCAGCACGTCCGCCACGGTCCGGTCGGCCGACGACAACGTCTGCGTGAGCCGCCGGTGCTCGGAGTCGTCGAGCAGGCCCTCCCGCCGGGAGTCCGCGATCAGGCTGGCCAGTTCCTCCGACGTGTACGCGCTTTCCAACTCGTCCTTGGGCGTGACTCCCAGCAGCCGCAGCATTCCGTTGGCCATCACGTTCAACAGGCTGATCACCGGACGCGTCAACCGGACCCAGGCGACGAGCAGAGGCGTGAGCCACACCGCCGTCCGTTCCGGCGCGGCGATGGCGATGTTCTTCGTGACCATCTCGCCCAGCAACACGTGCAGCACGGACACGATCAGCAGTGACAGCGCGAACGAGACGCCGTGCACCACAGCCGGCACGACACCCAACGGGTCGAGCACCATCTCCAGGTAGTGCGCCACCGCGGGCTCACCCAGGGCACCGAGCGCGATCGTGCACAGGGTGATGCCGAACTGCGCGCCGGCCATCATGATCGACGTCCGCTCGGCCGCGCGGATCACCATCCTGGCCCGGTCCACACCGCTGTCGGCCATCGCCTCCAGCCGGTCCCGCCTGGCGCTGACCAGGGCGAACTCCGCGCCGACGAAGAACGCGTTCAGGCCGAGCAGCAAGATCGACACGAGGATCGCGGGGATGCCGGTCATCACGCGTTCACCCCGGCGTTCTCGGCCTTGGCCGCACTGGCGGTGGTGTCGATCTTGGCCACCCGCAGCTCGGCGATCCGGTGCCGGTCCATCCGCATCACGGTGACCTGCCAGCCGTTCACCACCACCCCGTCGTTCACCTCGGGGATCCGGCCGAGCCGGCTCAGCACCAGGCCGGCCAGGGTCTCGTACTCACCCGTCGGCATCCGGAACCCGGTGGCTTCGGCGAGTTCGTCGTCCCGCAGCAGCCCGGACACCATCCAGCTGTCCTTGCCGAGCGGCCGGACCGGGCTGACCTCGCCGCGGTCGTGCTCGTCGCGGACGTCGCCGACGATCTCCTCGATCAGGTCCTCCAACGTGACCAGGCCGGCCGTGCCGCCGTACTCGTCGACCACGAACGCGACCTGCAGCCCGGACGCGCGCAGCCTGTCCAGCAACGCGTCGCCGTCCAGGCTCTCCGGCACCGTCGGCGCCGGCCTGGCCAGCGACGACATCGGCGTGGTCGCCCGTTCGGCCACGGGCACCCCGAAGACCTGCTTGACGTGCACCACGCCCTGCACGTCGTCCAGATCGTTGACGTACACCGGAAAACGCGAGAACCCGGTCCGGCGGGCCAGGTCGATGAGCTCGTCCACGGTCGCGTCCGCGCGTAGCGCCTGAACCTGCACCCGCGGTGTCATCAGCTCGTCCGCGGTCCGGTCGCCGAACCGCAGCGAGCGGTCCAACAGCCGGGCTGTCCCCAGGTCCAACGTGCCGTGCGCGGCGCTCGTCCGGACCAGCGACCCCAGTTCCTGCGGCGAGCGCGCGGAGGCCAGTTCGTCGGCTGGTTCCACGCCGAGCCGTCGAACCAGCCAGTTCGCGGCCCTGTTCAGCCCGTTGATCAGCCACCGCAGCGCGCGGGTGAACCCGATCTGGAACCCGGCGACGCGCCGTGCGGTCGCCAACGGGTTGGAGATCGCGAGGTTCTTCGGCACCAGCTCGCCGAACAGCATCGAGATGAAGTTGGCCAGCAGCAGCGCGATCGCCACGGCGAGCCCGTGCGCCGCGCCCTCGGGCAGGCCGATCCACGTCATCACCGGCTTGAGCCAGTCGGCGATCAGCGGCTCGGCCAGGTAACCGGTGGTCAACGTGGTGATGGTGATGCCCACCTGGGCGCCGGACAGCTGGAACGACAGGGTCCGGTGCGCCTGCTGGACCCGGTTCGCCCTACGGTCGGGCTGGCGCTGGACGTGGCTGTCGACCTGGCTGCGGTCCAGGGCGGTCAGCGAGAACTCGGCGGCCACGAAGACGGCTGTGCCGAGGGTGAGGACGACAACGGCGAGCACGCCGAGTACGTCGAGTAACATTCCGGTCACCGGACGTCTCCGATGGCCGGGCGAATATGGCAGCCGGGACTCTCGCCCGGCTGGCTACTGCCACCGGGCGACGGTGCGTCGCGCACGAGAAGTGATCACTCCTGATCTAGGTCCACAATCGACCCACCCAAGTGTAGCGGCGTCGGGCCGGTGATCTCCCGGTTTCTTCGCTCAGGGGTGTCGGCCGAGCAGCGCGAGCAGCCGGGCCGGGGCGCCGGCGTCGGCCGGGACCAGCACCGGCGGCGCGAAGATGCCGGTGCCCTGCCACCGCCACACCTGCGGTTCGAACACTTCGAGCAACGTCTCGGCCAGCTCCTCGTGCAGCGGGGACGCCTCGCCGATGCCCATCGCCAGGTCCCAGCCGTGGACGGCCAGGTCGAGCGTGGTCTGCCAGCCGTACTCGGCGGCCGGCGCCAGGCCGTAGCTCATGTCCACCTGCCGGTCGGCCATGCCCGGCCGCAGCCACGCCTCGCGGGCGTCGGTGGCCGCGACGATCCACGCCAGCACCGGGTCGGCGGCCAGGACGTCCCCGTCGAACTGGTCGCCGACCTCGTCGACCGTGGCGCCGGCCAGCAGGCGCGGCACCCACAGCAGCTCCGACACGACGTGGTTGAGCAGGTCGTACACGGTCCATTCGGGGCACGGCGTGGCCGCGTCCCAGTCGGTCGGGCTGATCGCCTTGACCAGCCAGTCGAACCCGCTCAGGGCGCTGCCCTGTGCGTCCAGCAGCTCCATCAGTCCAGTGGACCACTGCTGGCCGCGCCGCGCACCCCCAGCTACAGCGACCAGGGCGGCGGGAACGAGTTCCCGTCCATGATCGCCCGCATGCCGACGGTCGTGATCACGGTCAGCGTGGCGGGTTCCACCGCCGACGCGTTGCGCAGGGCGAACATGGTGTGACTCGGCACGATGAACGCGTCCCCCGGGCCGGCGGCCAGCTCCTCCTCGCCGATGGTGGCCGCCATCCGGCCGGTCTTCACCACGAACACGACCTCGCGGTCGTGCTGGTGCGGCGGGCTGGTCGCGCCGGCGCCCGCGTCGAGGTGCCAGATCGCCAGCTCCTTGCTGCCGCGCGACGGCACGGCCAGTGGATAGAACGTGTACGCGTCGGATTCGAACCTCGGTGCGTCCGCGCGGGTGGAAAGAGACATCTGCCAACTCCCGATATGGTCAACTTGGTTGACCACACTCTAGGGCGAAGTTGACGATGTAGGCAACTCGGTTGACCATATGGGGGGTGAGTGAACCCGTGCCACTGCTGTTCGCGATGACCTACCGGGCGATGTCCGACCAGATGCACGACCGCCTCGCGGAACTGGGCCGCGAGCCGCTGCGGCCGGCGCACGGGTACGTGTTCCGCTACCTGGTGTCCACGCCCGCGACCGTCGTCGAACTGGCCGCGCAGCTCGGTGTGACCAAGCAGGCGGCGTCGAAGACCGTCGCCGAGCTGGTCGAATGGGGATACGTGGAACGGCGTCCGCACGAGACCGACCGGCGCGCGCACGTGCTCGCGCTGACCGGGCGCGGCCAGGACTACGTCCGGTTGGCCGACCGGATCTGGACCGAGGTGGAGGAGTACTGGGCCGCGCTCGTCGGCGCCGACCGGATCGAGGCGATCAAGCAGGATCTCACCGCCTACCTGGACTCCCGGTACGGCGACAGCCGGGTCAAGATGCGACCGGTGTGGTAACCCAAGACTCTCATGGGCTAAGATATCGATGGAAATAAGACAACCAGTACCTGAGGGGTCTCCATGTCCAGTGACACGGCGATGCGGCTGTCCGACGACGAGCGATGGGAGGCGACCCGCGTTCTGGACGCGGCCGTCGCCGACGGGCGGATCACCTGGGAGGAGCACGCCGAGCGCAGCGAACTGGTCTGGTCCGCGCGCACCAAGGGCGAACTGGACCCGGTGCTGCGGGATCTCGGCCCGGCGAAGGGGGCCACCGAGCCGTCGCAGGATGTCGTCGCCACCTTCAGCAAGATCATCAGCACCCCGGAGAACACCCGCGAGGTGCACGCGAACGCGACGTTCGGCGCCGTGATCCTGAACCTGTCGGCGATGCGGCCGGGGGAGCAGATCAGCGTGATCGCCGACTCGTTCTGCGGCAAGATCGCCCTCTACGTCCCCACCGACGCGGTCGTCATCGACGATGGCACGGTCGCGCTCGGCAAGCGCAAGGTCTTCGGCACGTCCGAAGGGCGCGGCGGACCGGTCGTGCGGATCGGCGGCAAGATCACCATGGGCAACATCAAGGTGTTCCGCTCGGCCGGCCCGGCCTGGTGATTACCTGAGACATAATGGCTTTTTGTCACATCGAGCGGGTATCTTGCGAGGATGTCCACCTCGTTCCGGACCTGCCCGTTGTGCGAGGCCACCTGCGGCCTGCGGATCACCATGGACGGCGACCACGTCACGGACATCCGTGGCGATCGCGACGACGTGTTCAGCCTGGGCTTCATCTGCCCGAAAGGCGCCAAGCTCGGTGACCTCGACGAGGACCCGGACCGCCTGAAAGCCCCGTTGGTCAAGCGGGACGGCGAGTTCGTCGAGGTCTCGTGGGCGGAGGCGTTCGCCGAGGTCGACCGCGGGCTCGCGGCCGTGCGCGCTCAGTACGGCGCCAACGCGGTGGCGCTGTATCTAGGCAATCCGAGCGTGCACACGATGGCCGGCCCGGTCTACAACGGCGTGCTGGCCAAGAGCCTGGGCACGCGGAACATCTACAGCGCGTCCACCAGCGACCAGATGCCCAAGCAGGTGTCCTGCGGGTACGTGTTCGGCGACCCGTTCGCCATCCCGGTGCCCGACCTGGACCGCACCGACTTCCTGCTGATGCTCGGCGCGAACCCGTTGGAGTCCAACGGAAGTCTCTGCACGGCCCCGGACTTCCCCGGCCGGCTGAAGAAGCTGCGCGCCCGCGGCGGCCGGTTCGTGGTGGTGGACCCGCGCCGGACCCGGACCGCCGAACTGGCCGACCAGCACCTGTTCATCCGCCCAGGCGCGGACGCCGTGCTGCTGTTCGCCTTGGTCCACACCTTGTTCGACGAGAACCTCGTCGCCCCGCTCGACCCGGTCGTGAGCGGTGTGGACGAGCTGCGAGCCCTCGCCGCGTCCTTCCCGCCGGACGCCGTCGCCCAGGCGTGTGGCATCGACGCCGAGACGATCCGGCAGGTGGCCCGCGACCTCGCCGCAGCCCCGACGGCCGCTGTCTACGGCCGCATCGGCACGACCACAGCCGAGTTCGGCACGTTGTCGAGCTGGCTCGTGGACGCCCTGAACGTGTTGACCGGCAACCTGGACCGGCCCGGTGGCGCCATGTTCCCGGCCGCCGCCAGCCGCGCCACGTACGTCCGGCGCCGGCCGTTCCGGATGGGCCGGTGGCACAGCCGGGTCCGCGGACTCCCGGAGGCCACCGGCGAACTGCCGGTGGCGACCCTGGCCGACGAGATCACCACCCCGGGCCAGGACCAGATCCGCGCGCTGTTCACCGTCGCCGGCAACCCGGCGCTGTCCGCGCCGAACGGTCCCCGGCTCGGCGAGGCACTGGCCGAGCTGGAGTTCATGGTCAGCGTCGACCCGTACCTCAACGAGACGACCAGGCACGCGACCGTGATCCTGCCGCCGCCCCGGGTGTTGCAGGCGCCGCACTTCGACTGGGCGCTGGCCGGTTTCGGGGTCCGGAACTTCGCCAACTACTCGCCGCCGATCCTCCCGCTGCCGGCCGGCCGCCCCGGCGAGGCCGAGATCCTGGCCCGGCTGATCCTGATCGCCGCCGGCCAGGGCCCGGAGGCCGAACCGGGCGGCCTTGAGGAGATGATGATCGGCGGACTGCTCGCCAAGGCGGTGGCCGCCCCCGGCTCACCCGTGGCGGGCCAGGACGTCGACACCCTGCGGGCGATGATCGACGGCGACACCCCGCTGGAACGCTGGCTGGACATGTCCGTGCGGCTCGGCCCGTACGGCGACGGCTTCGGCGCGAACCCCGGCGGCCTCACCCTGAACGTGTTGCGGGCCAACCCACACGGGATCGACCTGGGTCCGCTGCGTCCCCGGCTGGCCGAGGTGTTGTCCACTGAGGACGGCAAGGTCCGGCTGTGCCCGGCCGAGCTCGCGGCCGACGTGCCCCGGCTCAGGGGCTGGCTCGCCGAGCAGCGGCCCGGTTTCGTCCTCATCGGACGCCGGCACCTGCGGTCCAACAACAGCTGGATGCACAACGTGCCCGCGTTGGTGAGCGGGACGAACACGTGCACCCTGCACATCCACCCGGACGACGCCAAGCGGCTGGCGGTCACCGCGGGGCAACGGGTCCGGCTCAGCTCCAAGAGCGGGACCATCGAGGTCCCGGTCGACCTCACCGAGAAGATCATGCCCGGCGTGGTCAGCCTCCCGCACGGCTGGGGGCACACCGCGCCGGGCACCAAGATGAAGGTGGCGCACACCGTCCCCGGCGCCAACGCGAACGCGGTGACCGACGCGTCCATTGTGGACGTACTGTCCGGGAACGCCGTGTTCAACGGCGTCCCGGTGGAGATCCGCGCGACCTAGGGACGGTGCCGGCGGACGCTCTGCTCGACCAGGTCCAACACGGGTTCGAGGTCGTCCGCCGGCAGGCCCATCGCCAGGTGCGAGACCAGGCCCTCGAGCACCAGCTCCAGGTACGCGGTCAGCACGTTCACGTCGATGTCGTCGCGGACGTTGCCGGCTTCGCGCTGCCACAACAGGCGCTGCCGGGTCGCCTCGGTGAGCGCCTCGGACCGTTCCGCCCAGCGGCCGCGGAAGTCCGGGTCGGTACGCAGCCGCCGGGAGACCTCCAGCCGGGTGCCCAGCCAGTCGGCGGGCGACTCCTCGCCGGCCGGCGAGGACAACAGGTCGCGCATCACCTGGACCAGGCCCTGCTCGGCGACCACGTCAGCCATCCGGCGCGCCTCGTCCTCGGCCAGTGCGAGGAAAAGCGACTCCTTGTCCCGGAAATGGTGGAAGATGGCGCCACGGGACAGGCCCGTGGCCTCTTCGAGGCGTCGGACGGTCGCGCCCTCGTAGCCGAACCGGGCGAAACAGGTCCGCGCGCCGTCCAGGATCTGGCGGCGGCGGGCGTCAAGGTGGTCCTGGCTGACCCGTGGCATCCGGCCATGATATCAGGGCTGTAATCCGTACGTACGGATTGTTGCGCCCCCGACCTGCACGCAGCGTAACGGATTCCGCCGGGGATTGACACGACGACGTCCGAGGGTGTGTGATCTGGCCCATAGATAGGAAACTTTCTTATCTAATTCAGGAACTCCGCCGCAGTACCTCCGCCCGACAAACCCTGCTAGGAGGCCTCAGTGGCACCCAGTTCCCGATGGCGCAGGACATTGTCCTGGGTCACGGCTGGCGTGACGGCGTTGGCGATCATGCCGGCCGCCATGCCCGCGGCGGCAGCGCCGACGAAGTACGAAGCCGAGGACGCGACGATCGACCAGGGCGTGGTGGCCAACAACCACACCGGGTTCTCGGGTACCGGTTTCGTGGACTACACCAATGTCGCCGGCAGCAGCGTCGAGTTCACCGTGACCGCCGCGCAGGCCGGCGCCGCGACCCTCACGTTCCATTTCGCCAATGGCACCACCGTGAACCGTCCGGTGGACATCGCTGTCAACGGCACGACCATCGCGAGTGCTGTGGCGTTCAACGGCACGGGTTCGTGGGACACCTGGCAGGACGTCACCGTCAACGCGACCCTGACCGCGGGCGCGAACAAGGTGAAAGCCACCGCCACCACAGCCAACGGCGGCCCGAACCTGGACTACCTGCAGGCCGATGTGGCCGCGCCCGCGGGCAACGACTTCGAGGCCGAGGACGCGACGATCGTGCAGGGTGTCGTGGCGGCCAACCACACCGGGTTCTCCGGCCGCGGTTTCGTCGACTACACGAACGTGGCCGGCAGCTATGTCGAGTGGACGGTCAACGGGCCGGGCGCGGCGGACCTGGTGATCCGGTACGCCAACGGCACCACCGTGAACCGCCCGATGGACATCGCGGTCAACGGCACGACGGTCGCGGCGAACATGGCCTTCAACAGCACGGGCACGTGGGATCAGTGGCAGACCGCGACCGTGCACGCCACGCTGACGTCCGGACCGAACAAGATCCGTGCCACCGCGACGACCGCGAACGGCGGCCCGAACGTGGACAAGCTGTCCGTGTCGAACACGGACTCCGAATCGCCGTCGCCACCGCAGAACCTGCGCTCCACCGGCCACACGTCGTCGAGCACGTCGCTCGCGTGGGACGCGGCGACCGACAACGTCGGTATCGCCGGTTACGAGATCTACCAGCACGGTCAGCACATGAAGTCGGTCGGCAACGTGCTCGCCGCGACCGTCGACGGGCTCGACCCGGACACGGACTACGAGTGGGCGGTCGTGGCCAGGGACGCGGCCAACAACGTCTCCCAGGCGAGCAATGTCGTTGTCGTGCACACTGATCCGGCCCCGCCGGACACCCAGGCGCCGACCACACCGGGCACGCTGTCCTCGCCGGGCAAGTCGGCGACCACAGTGGACCTCGCCTGGGGCGCGTCGACCGACAACGTGAAGGTCACGAGCTACGACGTCTTCACGAACGGCGCACAGTCCGGCAGCGCGGACGGTTCGGCCACCACGACGACCGTCGCCGGCCTGACCACCGGCCAGGAGTACAAGTTCAAGGTGCGCGCCAGGGACAAGGCGGGCAACGTCTCCGGCTTCAGCAACGAGATCGCGGTGACGCCGACCGCCGGCGGACCGGCCGGCGTGCCCAACCCGGGCACGGTGACCACGCTGGCCAGTGGCGTGGATGTCGCGTGGGGCCTGGTGTTCCTGCCGGACGGCTCGGCGTTGTTCAGCGAGCGCAACAACTTCAACATCTCCCGGTTGACCAAGTCCGGCCAGAAGACGCTGGCGGGCAAGATCAGCCAGGCGGTGGGCACCAACGGCGAAGGTGGCCTGCTCGGCCTGGAGATCGCGCCGACGTTCACAGGAGACCACTGGCTGTACGTGTACCACACGGCGTCCGAAGGCAACCGGGTCATCCGGATCAAGTACGAGAACGGCGCCCTGGTGCAGAACACGTACCAGATCCTGGTGCAAGGCATCCAGAAGAACCAGTTCCACAACGGCGGTCGGCTGCGCTTCGGCCCGGACGGCAAACTGTACGTCTCAGTGGGCGACGCGGAGAACCCGGACAACAACCCGCAGAACAAGAACTCGTTGAACGGCAAGATCCTGCGGATCAACCCGGACGGCACGATCCCGGCGGACAACCCGTTCGGCAACGCGGTGTGGAGCATGGGGCATCGCAACCCGCAGGGCCTGGACTTCGACTCGAAGGGTCGGCTGTGGGAGTCCGAGTTCGGTGACAGCACACAGGACGAGGTCAACCTGATCCAGAAGGGCGGCAACTACGGCTGGAACAAGTGCGAGGGCACGACCGGTAACTGCGCGGGCTTCATCCCGCCGAAGATGACCTGGTCGACCAAGCAGGCGTCGCCGAGCGGCCTCACCATCATCAACGACTACGTCTTCGTGGCCACCACCGTGGGCCAGCGCGTCTACCGGATGCGGATCGACGCGAACAGCAATCTGGTGGACACCCAGCAGTACTTCCAGGGAACGTTCAACCGGCTGCGCACAGTCGAAGTGGACCACGACGGCGACATCTGGATGACCACCACCACGGACAAGGACGGCACCCCGAACAACGACAAGATCCTGCTGGTGCACATCGACTACTCCGGTGGCGGTGCGTTCGCCCTGACCAGCTCGGCCTTCCAGAACAACGGAACGATCCCAGCGAAGTACACCTGCGCCGGCGACGGCAAAGCCGGGCAGGACACATCCCCACCGCTGTCCTGGGCGGCCGGCACCACGAATGCGAAAGCCTACGCGATCGTCCTCGCGGACACAGCGAACAGCGGCAACAAACTGCACTGGGCCATCTGGGACGTACCGGGAACAACACTGGCCGAAGGCCTGGGCGCGGGCTTCACCGTCCCGAACGTCCCCGGCGCGAAACAAAAAGCAATGGGCAGCGGAAACGACGCCCTGAAGTTCTTCGGCCCCTGCCCAGGCGGAACCACCCACCCCTACACATTCACGCTCTACGCACAGAACACAACGACGGTACCCGGCCTGACCGCGAACTCCACGATGGCCCAAATAGAAACGGCGATCAAGAACGCGAGCACGGCCAACGCGAAGCTGGCCGGAAACAGCAACGCGGGTACCTGACCCCCAAGTCGCTCGGGTGGCCGGACAACTGGCGGCGATCCGGCCACCCGAGCACCCACCCATGCAAACAAAGCAAGCAAAGCACCCACGTAGCTGGGCATTCTCCACCCGTCCGGCCCCACCCGTTGATCCCCATCCGTCTTTAGAGGTTCGGTTTATACGGGGCGCGGCGGGTATAAGCTGGCTGCGGCGGCAGGCCCAAAGACATCCCAGCGAAAGACCTGTGGGAATGAACCGGAGAACCCTTGGCCTGCCGGCGTAGTCGGCTTGCACCCACCGCGGGGGTCCCCGTGTCAACCGAACCGGCGGGACAGGCAAAGCTACCCCCCGAGCAACCCGTCCAAAACAAGCCGAACAGCCCCCTGAACATCCAAAGCCGGAACCGGCCGGGAAAGCACCTCCGTGATCAACCCGTCCAGACAAGCCAGCAGAATCCGCGCGTGCCCCTCCGGATCCGCCGACCCGAGCCGATCCAGCCAACGCCCGCCGAGCTGCCAGTAGCGGACCGACCAGCCCAGCACCTGGTCGCGGATCTCCGGGCGCCACGCGGCCTCGAGGAAGATCGCCCGGCGGGCCAGGGTCAGCTCCCTGGACTGTTCGGTCATGTACAGCACCAGGTCGGCCAGTCGGCGGGCGAACCCGTCCCGGTCGATCACGCCCTCGACTTTCCCCAGCAGGTCGGCGAGCAGTGCCTGCTCGGTCTTGACCAGGTGGCCGAGCACTCCCTGGATCAGGGCGTCCCGGGTGCGGAAGTGGTTGCTGGTGCTGCCTTTCGGCAGTTCGGCAGCGGCGTCCACGGACAGGTGGGTGAGCGCGCGGGGGCCGCCACGGGCCAGTACGGACACCGCGCCGATCAGGATCTCGTTCCGTCGAGTAGGCACCCACGGATATTACTACAAGGGTAACTATATCCGTAGTAGGTTGGCCGAATGGCGACGGTGTGCCGCGGACCGGGGCCAAAGTGTCCGATGTGGACGATATCGACGCCGATGTCGTGGTGGGCGCGGACGGCGCCAAGTTCGGCATCACCGCCATGGCGGGCGGCGGGACCAACTGGTTCGTGCCGGTCTGGGCGCCGCGCGGGGACCCGCTTGAGCGATTCCGTGACTGGTGTGACCCGGTTCCGGCGATCCTGGCGCGGACGGACAAAGCGGATATTCTTCGCCATGATCCGCCCTTCGTGGCGCCGCCGTTGCGGAGCTACATCCGTGGCAGGATTGCTCTCCTGGGTGACGCGGCTCACGCCATGACCCCGGATCTCGGCCAGGGCGCGTGCCAGGCTTTGCTGGACGGGATCACCTTGGGTGACTGTCTCACGAGCCGTCCGCCGGCCGAGGCGCTCCGTCGCTACGAAGCCGCCCGACGAAAGTCTTCCCAGCGTGTGGCCAGGGCCGCCCGGTTGGTGGGACAGTTCACGATGCGGCCGGGGCTGGCCGGCGGGCGCGATGGCGTCCTGCGTGCGGTTTCGCTGAGTCACCGACGACAGGGCGCCCGGGGCCGTAAGTTCGTCGCAATGAAATTGTCGGTGGTCGAGGGTAGCGTCGGTCGGCGTGACGATCCTGTACGACACGCCCATCGAGGGACACGATGGGCCCGACTTCCGCCCGCTGCGCCAGCGGGTGGAAGCCGAGGCCTACGTCGCCTCGGTGTGTTTCAAACACGGCCCACCGCGTCTGTTCGGCGTGGAACTCGAATGGACGGTCCACCACGTCGGCGACCCACTCCGACCGTTGACGGCCGAGCATCTCGCGAAGGCGCTCGGACCGCACACCCCGCGAACACTTCGCCAAGACAGTCCCCACCTTCCGCTCTCCGGTGGCTCCCCGCTCAGCTTGGAGCCGGGTGGTCAGGTCGAGATCTCGGCTCTGCCGAAGGATTCCCTGACCGACCTGTACGCCACCGTCACCGCCGACAGCGTCCAGCTCCGTGACATGCTCGCGGCGCAAGGGCTGACGTTCGGCACCACGGCGATCGACCCGTACCGGACACCGCAGCGCATTCTGGACACGCCGCGTTACGCCGCCATGGAGAAGGCGTTCGAGCCGATCGGCACGCACGGCATCACCATGATGTGCAACACGGCCGGGTTCCAGCTCTGTGTGGATGTCGGCGAACGGTCCGACGTCGCGGCCCGTTGGGCGGCCGTGCACTCGCTCGGCCCGCCCATGGTCGCCCTGTTCGCCAACTCGCCGCGCCGGCTCGGCGAGGTCACCGGCTGGGCGTCCAACCGGGCGCGGGCCGTGATGGGCACCGACCCGACCAGGACGTATCCCAGCAAGGTCAACGACGACCCAGCGGGCACATGGGCCCGCCGCGTGCTGGACACGCCGCTGCTGTGCGTGCGACGTGCAGGTCGACGTTGGGAGGCGCCGCGCGGCGTCACCTTCGCCGACTGGATCGGTGGCGCACTGGACCGCACGCCGACCGTCGACGACCTCGAATACCACATCTCCACGCTGTTCCCGCCGGTGCGGGCGCAGGGGTACTTGGAAGTCCGGTACATCGACGCGCAACCCGGCGACCGCTGGCTCACTCCCGCCGCGTTGCTGGTCGCGCTGATGTCCACGCCTGCCCGGGTGGACGCGGTGATCGACGCGTGCGCCCCGGTCGCCCACCGCTGGATGACAGCGGCCAGGCACGGGATGGCCAACCAGGACATCGCCCGGGTGGTGGACCACGTGGTCGCCATCGGGCTGGACGCCCTGGACGCCACCGGCCTGCCGCCGGACCTGGCGCGGACCGTGACCAGCGACATCGAACGCAGGCTGCACGACGGGAGGACCAGGGGATGACAGCCGCCGACGAAACCCAGATGTTCGACGGTATCGAGACACTGCGCGACCGGGTGGCCGCGGACCTGGCCCGTTCGCGGGCCCGCAGCACCGCGCTGACCGACGCGGTGGACGACGACGACCTCGTGAAGCAACACTCCAAGCTGATGTCGCCGCTGGTGTGGGACTTCGCGCACATCGCCAACCAGGAGGAACTCTGGCTGGTGCGGGACGTGGGCGGCCGCGAGCCGGTGCGGCACGACATCGACGAGATGTACGACGCGTTCCAGCATCCGCGCGCGGACCGACCGGCGTTGCCTTTGCTGTCACCGGTCGAGACCCGTTCGTACGTGAGGGAAGTGCGCGACAAGGTGCTGGACGTGCTCGCCAGCACCCCGCTCGAAGGGCGCAGGCTGGTGGAGAACGCCTTCGCGTTCGGCATGATCGTGCAACACGAACAGCAGCACAACGAGACCATGCTCGCCACCCACCAGTTGCGTACCGGTGAGCCCGTGCTGCACGCGGACTCCCCGCCAGCGCCGCCGGGTCCGGTGGTCGACGAGGAGATCCTGGTGCCGGGCGGGCCGTTCACCTTGGGCACGTCCGTGGAGCCGTGGGCGTTGGACAACGAACGCCCGGCGCACCAGGTCGACGTGCCCGCCTTCGTGATCGACAAGTACCCGGTGACCAACAGCGCGTACCTGGAGTTCGTCGCGGCGGGCGGCTATGACCAGGAGCGGTGGTGGTCGGCCGACGGCTGGGCGTACCGCCAGAAGGCGAACCTCACCTCGCCCCGGTTCTGGCTTCGGGACGGGGATCGCTGGCTGCGCAACGGTTTCGGATTGGTCGAGCCGCTCGTCCCGGACGAGCCCGTGGTGCATGTGTGCTTCTACGAAGCCGAGGCCTTCGCGGCGTGGGCCGGCAAGCGGCTGCCGACCGAGGTGGAGTGGGAGAAAGCGGCCAGACACGACCCGGCGACCGGCCGGTCCCGCAGATACCCGTGGGGCGACGAGGATCCCGGGCCGCAGCACGCCAACCTGGGCCAGCGACACCTGCGACCGGCGCGGATCGGCGCGTACCCGGCGGGGGAGTCGCCGCTCGGGGTCGCGCAGCTGATCGGGGACGTGTGGGAGTGGACGAGCTCGGACTTCCATGCCTACCCGGGGTTCGTGGCGTTCCCCTACCGCGAGTACTCCGAGGTGTTCTTCGGGCCGGACTACAAGATGCTGCGCGGCGGGTCGTTCGGCGCGGACGCCTCGGCCTGCCGGGGCACGTTCCGCAACTGGGACTACCCGATCCGGCGACAGATCTTCTCCGGTTTACGGCTCGCCCGGGACGCCCGGCCGGACGAATCCCAGTAGCGGATGTGCCGCCATCTGGGTTACCTCGGCCCCGCCGTGCCCGTGTCCGGTCTGGTGCTCGATCCGCCGCATTCGTTGCTGCGGCAGAGTTGGGCGCCGCGGGACATGCGGCACGGCGGGACGATCAACGCCGACGGGTTCGGCGTGGGCTGGTTCGCGGGCGGCCCGCCGGTGGTGTACCGCCGGTCAAGTCCGATGTGGACGGACCCGGCCTTGGGCGCGCTGCTGGGGCCGGTGCACGCCACGGGTGTGCTCGCGGCGGTCCGGTCCGCGACCGTCGGCATGCCCGTGGTGGAGACCGCGTCCGCGCCCTTCACCGACGGCCGGTGGCTGTTCAGCCACAACGGGGTGGTCCGCGGCTGGCCGGAGTCGGTCGAGTCGCTGGCCGCGCGGCTGCCCGTGACCGACCTGATGACGTTGGACGCGCCGACCGACGCGGCTTTGCTGTGGGCGCTTGTCCGTGCGCGTCTGCGCGACGGCCAAGACCCAGCGAAGGCCGTGGCGTCCGTGGTGTTGGACGTCGACGCGGTCGCACCTGAGTCACGTCTGAACCTGATGCTCACCGACGGCCGGTCCCTCGTGGCCACGGCCTGGACCCATTCGCTCTCGACGCTGCTCACCGAGGACTCGGTGGTCGTCGCGTCGGAGCCCTACGACACCGATCCGCGCTGGACACCCGTCCCGGATCGCCACATTGTCACGGCCGGCGTAACTCCGCCTGGCCCGCCTTCGCTCGCCGTGCTCCGGCTCGGTACCGACGAACAGGGAACCCATGACTGAACCGGTGGTCGACATCCACCTGGCCGAGGACCACGCCGCCCGCGCGCTCGCCGCCGACGCCCGCGCGGGCCTGTCCGCGTCCCCGAAAACGTTGCCTCCCAAGTGGTTCTACGACGCCCGCGGCAGTGACCTGTTCGAGCAGATCACCCGCCTGCCCGAGTACTACCCGACCCGAGCGGAACGCGAGATCCTGGGCGCCAGGGCCGCCGAGATCGCGGCCGCCAGCCAGGCCCACACCCTGGTGGAACTGGGTTCCGGCTCCTCGGAGAAGACCCGTCTCCTGCTCGACTCGCTGCGTGCGGCCGGGACACTGCACCAGTTCGTGCCGCTCGACGTGTCCCGAACAGCCCTGCTCGACGCGGCCGCGGCCCTCGCCGAGGACTACCCGTCGCTGCTGGTCCACGGCGTGGTCGGGGATTTCACCGAACACCTGTCCCTGCTGCCCGGTGAAGCGCCCCGAATGGTCGCCTTCCTCGGCGGCACGATCGGCAACCTGCTGCCCGCCGAACGAGCGAAGTTCCTCTCGTCCCTTCGCGACGTCCTGGCCCCGGGCGAGTGGCTCCTCCTCGGCACCGACCTGGTCAAAGACCCGGAGACGGTGCGCGTCGCCTACGACGACTCAGCCGGTGTGACCGCCGAGTTCAACAAGAACGTCCTGCACGTCCTGAACCGCGAACTGAACGCCGACTTCGACGTCGACGCCTTCACCCACACAGCCATGTGGGACCCGGAAAACGAGTGGATCGAGATGCGGCTACGGGCCGAGCGCGCGATGGAAGTCCACATCGCCGCCCTGGACCTGACCGTCACCTTCGACAAGGACGAAGAACTCCACACCGAGATCTCCGCGAAGTTCCGCAAGGAAGGAATCACCGCCGAACTGGCCGACGCCGGTTTCGACATGACCTGCTGGTGGACGGACACAGCGGACCGGTTCGGCCTCTCCCTGTCCCAAGCCGTGTAGTGGACCGCAACCATTCAGATATCGCCATACCGTGATCTCCTGGCTAGGGTGCGAGGCGAGTGGGTGCTCGCCTTTCACCCTTGGAGGTGCCGTGGTCGAGACTGTCAAGCCCCGCCGCAGGCAGGCCCGCGGTGAGCGCAGAATCGCCCAGCTGCTGGACGCGGCGGCCCACGTGTTCGCCGCCGAGGGCTACGTCGGCGCGACCATGAACGGGGTGGCGGCGCACGCCGGCGTTTCCCCGGGCACGCTCTACCAGTTCTTCCCGAACAAGGAGTCGATGGCGAACGCGCTCGCCGAGAAGTACCTGGACACGCTGACCGCGGCCCAGCAGCAGGCGGCCGAGGTGGACGTGGGCGCGGTGCCGCTGGACGTGGTGATCGACTCGATGGTCGACCCGGCCATCGAGGTCTGCCTGGCGAACCCCGGGTTCGAACCGCTGTTCTCGTGGTCGGAACGGCTGCGGCTGGCCGTGACCACCCGGGTGGACGCGCTGATCGCCTACCGGATACCCGAGCTGGACACGAGCCGACGCCGGCTGATCGCGACCGTCACGGTCCGGATCATCGCCGCGATGCTGCCCGTCATCCTGGCCGCCGCCGGCCGCGCCCGAGTGGAGATGACCCTGGAACTCAAGCGCGTCCTACGCGCCTACCTGCTGGACATCTCGGACTAGTCCCTATTTCTCCGGGATCGTGACCGCGATCTTCGCCTCGCCGCTGGACTGGCGGGCCTGGTAGTTGCCGGTGCTGACCTGGCAGCGCATCTGGGTGGGCGCGATGACCAAGGTGACGCTCTTGACGTCGGCGGGCACCTCGAAGGACACCGTGAAGGCCTCCTCGGCGATGTACCCCTCGCCGGGCATCTTCGAGGCGCTCTCGGACGGTGAGATGGTGGCGCCTTTGTCGTCGACCAGCTTGTGCGCGGCCAGCGGCGTGACGCAGATGTCGCCGTTGCCGCCAGTGGCCGACGTGCCGACGAATGTCAGCCACGCCTTGTCGGGGCTGGACGGGACGTTGTGGGTCACCCCGTTGAAGTAGCTGAAGTCGGCTTCCTTGACGGTGACCACCTGCTGGGCCGGTGGCTGGTTCGGCCAGATCGCGGTCTGGAAGTTCGCCGGCGGCAGCGACTCCTGCCGCAGGACCGTGCCCTCGGCCGGGCGGTACAGCGCCTTCGGCCGGTCACCCTTGGGCTTGCCCTCCAACAGGTCGATCGCCTGGGTCAGGCCGGCTGCCTTCAGCTGCAGTTCGACCGTGCGGCGCTGTTCGGGCACGGCCACGATGAAGCTCGCCGTCGCCGAGCCCGAGGTGGGCCGGCCGCTGAGGATGTCGGGCAGGGAACGCTGGGTCCCGTCGACCGAGACACCGAAGGCGAGCTGCTCCAGGACGCCGCTCTGGGTGTCCTTGTCGACGGTCGTCGAAGTCCGAAACGCGATCAGCGTGGACTTGTCCGGTGCGCGGTAGCTGCTGCCGGAGTCGTCGATCTGGTCCGCGGTGCCGAACTCGACGACCTTGAGCGTGACCCCTGGGCCGCGCACCTCGGCGCCGCTCACCGGCTGCATCCGGGCCCCACCCAGGTCGGTCACCTTCTGCACATCGCCGTTGGCCAGCGTCTTTCCGGTGAACGGCGGCCTGCTGGTCGACGGGACGCTCGGTTCGGACTGGCCGGTCGGCAGGCCGTCCGACTTCCCCGAGCAGGCACTCAACGACGCGGCTGCCGCGACGGCGCACGCGACTGACCGGACTCCCCAGCGAGGCATACCGCAAGACCTTCCGACGTGTTCTCCATGGTCACGACGGACCATCCGACGCACCCCGTGCCCAACAGGTTCCCACGAATGCCTCGTCTAGGCTCGGCCGGGTGGAGGAACTGGCCAGGTGGCAGCCCATTCACGTGCTCGGCTCGGGTGCGTTCGGGCAGGTGCACCTCGCGTGGGACACGGCCGATCAGCGGTACGTCGCCGTCAAGCACTTCACCGGCCAGGACGAGCTCGACCTGCTGCGGTTCGTCATCGAGTCGCGGATCCGCGTCGCCCACCCGCATCTGGTGCGTACAGTCGCGTTCCGGCTGGTGGACGACCAGGCCTGGCTGGTCACGGAGTTGGCGCGCGGCGGGTCGCTGCGGCCGATGCTCAACCGTGGCCCGCAACCCGTCGGCTGGGTGACGGAGATCGTCGACCAGACCCTCGACGCGCTCGCTGCCCTGCACGCGGCCGGGGTCGTGCACCGGGACGTCAAGCCCGCGAACCTGCTCCTGCGGGACGCCGGGATGGTCGCGCCGTACGTGCTGGTCGGCGACTTCGGCATCGCCGCATGGCGCACCGTGTCGATGACCGGCGCGGGCTCGGCGATCGGCACGCTTGGCTACCTGGCGCCGGAGTACCTCGACGGCACACAACCCTCGCCGCGGACTGATTTGTTCGCTGTCGGCGTCCTGGCGGCGGAGCTGCTGTCCGGCCGCCGGCTGATCCACCAGAGCAACGCCACGCCTGACCTCTCGGCCGACTGGGACTACCAGGTCCCGTTGCCGGACGGGCTGCCCAGGCACCTCGCCGACGTGTTGCGCCGCATCGCCGACCCCGATCCGGCCCGCCGGTACGCCGACTGTGTGGCGGCCAGGGAAGCACTCCGGTACGCCCATCCACCCGAAGTCCGCCAGGACCTGACCGCGGTCGAGGCACCGGACCTGCTCATGTCGGCCCCGACGCCCGAACCTGGCCCGACTGAACGGGTGAGCACACCTTCTCGGCCAGTGTCGGTCGTCGCGCCGCAGCCACCGGTGCCCAGGCGCGGGAAACGCCGGTTCCCGTGGGCGGTCACGTCCGGCGTGACTGTGCTGGCCGCGGCCGCCGCGGGCTTGATTCTTCTGCTGGGCAACGGAAATACCCCGGGCTCGGGCACAACATCCGGTCCTGGCAGGGAAAGCGACGTTCCCTTGGTGGCTTGGACGCCGGAGCCGCTGGAGGCGTGCAGCCGGGTGGACATCGGGCGCCTTCGTCAGAACGACACCCAGCGCTGTCAGCGGACCTCGGCCTCGGCCCAGTCCTGGGTCACCGCACCGCACGGCGGCTTTCCGGCGCGGTCCAACCCGGCGGGCCCGTTCGGCGGAGAGCCGTGCGACCCGGAGAACACCCGGGACTACAGCCCGACCGGGACCCCGCTCACGTGCCGCGCCGGGAAGTGGCAGAACTAGCCTGATCTGCGGGGACCCAAAATTGTCGTACCCCTCTGTCACAGTGTCTGGCAGGAGGGAACACGAATGACCAACAGGGCTGAACACGGAGAACAGAGAGAACACAGTGACTGGATCGAGCTGCCCGTCCACGGGCCGTTCGACCTGGCCGCGTCGGCGCGGTTTCTCGAGGGGTTCGCGCCGGCCAGACAGATCGCGGTGGACGGTGATGTGCCGCTGGCGTTCGCGTCGGCTCCGTCGTGGCGGCCAGTGGGGGCGCTGGTCCGTCAGGCGGAGCCGAACGGCCCGGTGTGGGTGCGGTTGGCGGCTGATCCGGCGGACGTGGCCGACGCGATCCGGCACGTGCGGCGGATCCTGTCGCTGGACGTGGACGGGACGGGGTTTGCGGCCCTCGCCGACCGGGATCGGGTGGTGCGGGAGTTGCAGGCCCGGTTCCCCGGGATGCGACCTGTGCTTTTCCCGTCGCCGTACGAGGCGGCGTGCTGGTCGATCCTGAGCCAACGCCTTCGGCGGAGCCAAGCGGCTGTGTTGAAGGGGCAAATCGCGCGTAGGGTCGGAGGGAGAGTCGCCGTGCCGGCTGGAAAGGTCGAGCTGCCGGGGATACAGCTCGACAGTTTTCCGGCCCCACGGCGACTCGTCGACCTGGAGCGGGTGCCGTTGGTGCCTGAAGTGAAGAGCAGCCGCCTGCGGATGGTCGCGGAGGCGGCGTTGGCCGGCGAGTTGGACGCCGATCATCTCCGGTCGATGCCCGCCGAGGAGGCGTTACGTTCGCTCGCCAAGCTGCCGGGCATCGGTCCGTTCTCCGCGCAGCTCATCCTGTTGCGCGGCGCCGGTCATCCCGATGTCTTCGCGACAGCCGAGCCACGTCTGCACGAGGCGATCACCACGGCCTACGGGCTGCGTGAGCCGTCGGTCAGCGAGCTCGAACGAGTGGCGGACGTGTGGCGGCCGTATCGCACATGGGTGTCCGTGATGTTCCGGGCGCGCAGGGAGGAGATGTCAGCGCACTGAAAAGTGACTACCGAACGGGCCGATGGAACCCCAGTGGTCGGTGACCTCGATCGCGCGTTCGCTGCCGGTCGACCGGCCGGCGTTGGAGATGCCGATCCCGGTGCCGAGCAGCGCCGAAAGCACGAAACCGACCGCCCCGACCAGGATGGCCCAGCCGCGCCTGCTCATCACCTAACCCCCCGATTGTTGGTGAATACTCACCGTCGCATCACGGGGGCGGGTTTGGCAACCCCCATCGGGTTGGCCCTGCGCGTGGGGCACAACCTGGTGAGCCCAAGCCCGCCGCTGGAACACCGGTGATCCAGCGGCGGACTGAAAGCCCAGCACAGTGAAAGGCCCAGCACAGTGAAAAGCCCACCGGGTCAGGAACGGACCATCTTGCGCAGCACGTACTGCATGATCCCGCCGTTGCGGTAGTAGTCGGCCTCGCCGGGTGTGTCGATCCGGACGACCGCGTCGAACTCGACCTTGCCGCCGTCGGCATTGGTCGCTGTGTTTTTTGTCGCCGTGACCTTGACCGTGTGCGGGGTGTCGCCGTCGTTCAACGCCGTGATCCCGGCGATGTCGAACGTCTCGGTGCCGTCCAACCCGAGCGACGACGCCGTTTCGCCGGCCGGGAACTGCAGCGGCACCACGCCCATGCCGATCAGGTTCGACCGGTGGATGCGTTCGAACGACTCGGCGATGACCGCGCGGACCCCGAGCAGGGACGTGCCCTTGGCGGCCCAGTCACGGGACGAACCTGAGCCGTATTCCTTGCCCGCCAACACGACCAGCGGCACGCCGGCCGACGCGTATGCCACCGAGGCGTCGTAGATGGTGGTCTGCGGGGCGCCGTCCTCGAGGAAGTTGCGGGTGAAACCGCCCTGGACGTCCTCGAGTAGCAGGTTGCGCAGCCGGATGTTGGCGAACGTGCCGCGGATCATCACCTCGTGGTTGCCGCGCCGGGAGCCGTAGGAGTTGAAGTCCTTGCGCTCCACGCCGTGCTCGGTGAGGTACTTGCCGGCGGGCGAGTCCAGCTTGATCGACCCGGCGGGGGAGATGTGGTCCGTGGTCACCGAGTCGCCGAGCAGGGCCAGGACCCGCGCGCCGGCGATGTCCGTGACCGGCGCCGGTTCGTTGGCCATGCCCTCGAAGTACGGTGGCTTGCGCACGTACGTCGAGTCGGCGGCCCACTCGAAGGTGTTGCCGGTCGGCGTGGGCAGCGAACGCCAGCGGTCGTCGCCGTGGAACACGTCCGCGTAGTCGTTGGTGAACATCTCCGAGGAGATGGCCGACGCCACCACGTCCTGGATCTCCTGCGGCGACGGCCAGATGTCGGCCAGGTACACCGGGGTGCCGTCGGAGCCGGTGCCAAGCGGCTCCTTGACGATGTCCAGGTCCATCGAGCCGGCCAGCGCGTACGCGACCACCAGCGGCGGGCTGGCCAGGTAGTTCATCTTGATGTCCGGGTTGATCCGGCCCTCGAAGTTCCGGTTGCCGGACAGCACGGACACCAGCGCCAGGTCCTTGTCCTGCGCGGCCTGCG
Source organism: Actinocrispum wychmicini (assembly GCF_004345645.1). Lineage (GTDB taxonomy): Bacteria > Actinomycetota > Actinomycetes > Mycobacteriales > Pseudonocardiaceae > Kibdelosporangium > Kibdelosporangium wychmicini. Next base: position 32,743 of record NZ_SLWS01000010.1, read on the forward strand.
AGATCTCCTCCTGTAGCGGGCCGGAGTTGCCGATGCAGGTGGTGCAGCCGTAGCCGACCAGGTGGAAACCGAGCTTCTCCAGGTACGGCATCAGGCCGGCGCGCTCGTAGTAGTCCATGACGACCTTGGAGCCCGGCGCCAGGGTGGTCTTCACCCACGGCTTGCGCTCCAGGCCGCGCTCGACGGCCTTCTTGGCCAGCAGCGCCGCGCCGATCATCACCGACGGGTTGGACGTGTTGGTGCAGGACGTGATCGCGGCGATGGCGACCGCGCCGTGGTCCAGTTCGAACGTGTTGCCGTCCACTGTGACCGTGGTCGGCGTGGACGGACGGCCCTCGCTGCCCTCGGCGGCGGACTGGACGCGCGGCCGTCCGTTGCCGTTCTGTCCCTCGTGCAGGGCGACCGGGTCACTGGCCGGGAACGTCTCGTCGATCGCCTCGTCCACAATGGACGGCGCGGGCGCCGGCGTGTGCGACACGTAGTCGCCCAGCGCGCCACGGAAGGACGGCTTCGCCGACACCAGTTCGATCCGGTCCTGCGGGCGCTTCGGGCCGGCGATCGACGGGACCACAGTGGACAGATCCAGTTCGAGCGTCTCGGAGTACGTGGGCTCGACCGACGGGTCGTGCCACATGCCCTGTTCCTTGGCGTACGCCTCGACCAGCGCCAGCTGCTGGTCGTCCCGGCCGGTCAGCCGCAGGTAGTCGATGGTCTCCGCGTCGATCGGGAAGATCGCGCAGGTGGAGCCGAACTCCGGGCTCATGTTGCCGATCGTGGCCCGGTTGGCCAGCGGCACGGCCGACACACCTGAGCCGTAGAACTCGACGAACTTGCCGACCACGCCGTGCTTGCGCAGCATCTCGGTGATCGTCAGCACCAGGTCGGTCGCGGTGGCGCCGGCGGGCAGCTCACCGTGCAGCTTGAAGCCGACCACGCGCGGGATCAGCATGGACACCGGCTGGCCGAGCATGGCGGCCTCGGCCTCGATGCCGCCGACTCCCCAGCCGAGCACGCCGATGCCGTTGACCATCGTGGTGTGGCTGTCGGTGCCGACCAGGGTGTCCGGGTACGCCTGACCATTGCGGGTGAAAACCACGCGCGCGAGGTGCTCGATGTTGACCTGGTGCACGATGCCGGTGCCCGGCGGCACCACCTTGAACTCGGAGAACGCGCTCTGGCCCCAGCGCAGGAACTGGTAGCGCTCCTTGTTGCGCTGGTACTCCAGGTCGACGTTGCGCTCGAACGCGTCCGGCCGGCCGAAGACGTCGGCGATCACCGAGTGGTCGATCACCAGCTCGGCCGGGGCCAGCGGGTTGACCTTGTCCGGGTCACCGCCGAGCTGGGCGACAGCCTCGCGCATGGTGGCCAGGTCGACGACGCACGGAACGCCGGTGAAGTCCTGCATCACCACCCGGGCGGGGGTGAACTGGATCTCCGTCGCGGGCTCCGCGCTCGGATCCCAGCCGGCGAGCGCGCGCACGTGGTCGGCGGTGATGTTCGCGCCGTCCTCGGTCCGCAGCAGGTTCTCCAGCAGGATTTTCAGGCTGTACGGCAGGCGCCCGGCGCCCTCGACCGCACTGAGCCGGAACACCTCGTAGGAGGTGTCACCGACAGTCAGCGTGCCGCGGGCACCGAAGCTGTCCTTGCTCGCAGGTGCAGTCACGTCGCAACTCCATCTCGCGCGCCAGTGAACGGGTGGCAACAAGTCAGTTCGGGATATGGCCGAGTCTCGCGCACCCTGGCCGGGTTCGCAGACAGGACCCCTCTCGCGGTTAACAGTACGCTTGTCCTGTATTAGACCTCAAGGAGGGGTGGGCGAGACATGATTCACCATGTCCAGGTCGCGGTCCCGGCGGGCAGCGAAGATCGACTCAGGGAGTTCTACCACGGCGTGCTGGGCTGGACGGAACTGCCGAAGCCGCCGCTGCTGGCGGCCCGCGGCGGCTGCTGGTTCAAGGTCCCCGGCCGCGGCGGACCGGACGGCGAGCTGCACGCGGGTGTCGAGCAGGACTTCCGGCCGGCCCGAAAGGCCCACCCCGCGTTCGTGGTGGACCTCCCGGCGGTGGCCGACGCGCTCGCGGCGGCCGGTCATGAGGTTGTCTGGGCGGATGAGGCCGAGATCCCGGGCCGCAGGCGCCTGCACACCTACGACCCGGTCGGCAACCGCCTCGAATTCCTGGACGGTTAGCGACGACCCTGGAAGATCGCCTCGATGTCCTGGGGCTGCAGGCTGCGCAGCGCGGTCAGCACGATCTCGAACACGCTGCGGCCGGGGCTGACGTACCACTTGCCGTCGACCTTGGTGGTGACGACGCCGAGGCCGTTCTTGAACAGGCCCTCCATCAGGTGGGTGATGGCCTGGCGGGCGCGCGCGGGCATCCGGCTGCTGACACCCATCTCCTTGGCCGCGTCCGCCGGGCACATGTCGTGCGTCTCGCCGTCGGCGGTGGCCGAGTAGCAGTCACCCTTCTTGACGATGTGCACGCTGTCGCCGTCGGCCTCGATCGTCAGCTCCTTCAGGGTGACCTTGGTGCCGCCGGTGACGCTGTTGGTGTCCGTCTGCAGCTGGGTGATCTTCGCCCCGGTCGGCTTGAGCTTGCCGGTGACCGCCTGCAGCAGCACCGGACCGGCGTCGTGCAGCGCGCCAAGCTCGTCCGGCGGCGCCAGCTCGATCACCCGCTCCAGGTCGGCGTTGAGCGCCGCGTCCGCCATGGCCCGGACGGCGTTGCCGGGGGAGTCGGCGCCCTTGGCCGGCACGGACTGCTTCGGCCACGACTTCTTCGCGCCCTGCAGCGCGTAGTCCGCGACCGTGTAGAAGATGCTCGGGTACCACTGGCCGTCGACCTTGACCGTCGCGATCCGGATCGGCTTGTGGCTCTTGCGCACCTGCTTGCCGATGTCCACGGTCTCGGGTTTCCTGGTCGCGGCCGGCATCCCGTCCGGGAACGCCAGGTCGATGAACTTCTGCGTGAACGGCAGTTGGCGCATGTCCGAGTTCATCGTGAGCTGGCCGTCGACCAGCATGTTGATGGCCAGGTGGTCGTTGACCTCCTGACGTTGCGCGTCGTCGAACTTGAGGTTGTCGGCCTTGAGGCCCAGGCCGGCGACCTTGTCCGGGTCGGCGTCCTTCTTGAACACGTCGAGCCGCTTGAACTCCTCGGTGGCCTGCGAGTTGAGGTCACGCAGCAACGCGCTCTCGGCCGGCGGCAAGGACGTGAGCAGACCGGCGACGTCGGCGTTGCCGACCGCGCTGACCAGCTTCAACGCCGCGTCCTGCGGGTTGGCGGAGCCCTCGTTGACACTTGTCTGGTTCAGCGCGACGAACGTCACGACCCCGCCCGCGACCAGCGCCACCGCGGCGATCACGGCCACGATCACACCCGTCCGCTTCCGCTTCGGCGGCTGCGGGTAGCCGTAGCCCACCGGCTGGCCGTACTGCGGGTACGGCTGCTGCTGCGGGTGGCCGTACTGGGCCGGGAACGGCTGGCTGGGCTGCCCCTGAGTGGGGAACGGCTGGCTCGGTTGGCCCTGTGGGTATCCCTGGGCGGGGAACGGCTGGCTGGGCTGTCCCTGCTGGGGATACCCCTGCGGATACTGGTTCGGATCGTTGGGCTGCCATTGGCCACCCTGCGGTGGGTAGGTCACGCTTCCCCTCCTGAGCTGCGCTTGCGCTGGGTGACAAGGACGACCGCGGCCCCCAGCACCCCCAGCGCCGCGCCGGCCAGCGCCGTGGTCGGTCCAGTGCTCGCGATGCCGATCAAGCTGCCCTCGTCACCCCGTTCGACGACAGCCACCCCCGAAATCGTTCCCATGATTATGGACATTACGGCCGCAACGCCCGCGGCCGACCGGCGCAGTCCGAGGGCGTAGATCGCGATGGTGACCGCGGCCAGGGGGATCATCGCCACCCAGACGGTCACCAGCGAGCCGACGAACCCCAGTTCACGCAGCACGCCGAGGGACGCGTAGCTGTTCCGGTAGGTCAGGCCCGACCGCGACCACGGCAGGAACGTGCCAATTATGACCGCGACCAGGCCGACGGCCCCCAGTCCAGCCCCGATCCAGGGCAGCCGTTTACGCACCGCCCTATGTTCTGGGTATCCCTCGTTCGGGTCAAATCGCGACGTCAGGGGTGTCCAAAAAGGAATCTGTGATGCACGGTGATCAAGTTGCCAGTGGTATGGCTGTTACGGGAGTGGTGAGTCATGACGCGCACAGTGCGGTCGGCGCTGGTGGCGGCCCTGCTCGTGCTCACCTGTGCCGCGCCGGCCGTGGCCGTGCCGCCGCCCCCGCCGAAGCCCAGCGACCAGGAGGTCCAGGACAGCAAGACGGACCGGGACACCAAGGCCGGCCGGGTCGGCGAGCTGACCAACCAGCTGGCCACGGCCGAGACCAAGCTGACCGACCTGCAGGCGAACGTCGAACTGAAGATGGAGGACGCCAACAAGGCGCTCGTCGACCTCGACACCGCCCGTGCGGCGGCCGACAAGGCCAGGGACGACGCGGCGGCCACCAGGCGGGAGGCGGACGCCGCCGCGGCCGTGATCGACCGGATCCGGCAGGACGTCGACGACTTCGCCGCGGCGAGCTTCCGCCAGGGCAGCACGATCGGCTCGATGTCGGCGTTCTTCGGCGCGAAGAGCCCACAGGACCTGCTCGACCGCGCCCAGATGCTGAACGCGGTCAGCGGCAGCCAACTCGACGCCCTTGACCGGATGCAGGTCGCCCGGGTCGACCAGGCCAACAAGGACTCGCTGGCCCGGGCCGCCCTGGCGATGGCCGACCAGAAACAGGCCGAGGCGCAACGCGCCAAGCAGGTCGCCGACGCGGCCACCCGCGCCGCCGAGGAAGCCCGCCGGACCCAGGCCGCGGACGCCGCCAAGATCGAGGCCGACAAGGCCAACACCGAGCAGCAACTCCAGGACGCCCAGGCCAAGGTCGGCGACCTGGAGTCCCAGTTGCAGCGCTACCGCGACTGGCAGGCGGCCAAGCAGAAAGAGGACGAGGAACGCGCCAAACAGGCCGCTGCCGCGAACGCCAACCGCCCGGGCCGTCCCGCCCCCAGCCGCCCATCCGCGGGCCGGCCGGCAGTGGGCTCCAACGCCGTCCAACTCGTGATCGCCCGCGCCCTCGCCCAACTCGGTATGCCGTACGCCTGGGGCGGCGGCAACGCCAACGGGCCGTCCCGCGGCATCCGTGACGGTGGTGTGGCGGACATGTTCGGCGACTTCAACAAGATCGGCTTCGACTGCTCCGGCCTGATGATCTACGCCTTCGCCGGCGCGGGCGTGTCCCTGCCGCACTACAGCGGCTACCAGGCGACCTCCGGGCAACGCGTCCCGCTGTCCCAGATGCAGCCGGGGGACATGCTGTTCTGGGCCACCGGCGGCCAGATCCACCACGTGGCGCTGTACATCGGCAACGGCCAGATGATCGAGGCGCCGTACTCCGGCTCCCGGGTCAGGATCGCGCCGGTCCGTTACGGCGGGATCGTCCCCTATGCGACTCGGGTGCTGTAAGACAGCCAGACGTAGTTGGCTTTTCTCACCGCTGGTCGCAGAGACCGGAGAGATAGGCCGGGTGTTTGACTCTCGGGTTGCCCGAGACGGCACAGTGGCCAGGTGGGTGATACAGAACTGGTGACGATCGGGCGGTTCGCCCGGCTGACAGGGTTGTCGATCCACGCGCTGCGTCACTACGACGACGTCGGCCTGTTGACCCCGGCCCATACCGATCCGCAGACCGGCTACCGCCGTTACGGCCGTGACCAGATCCAGGTGGCCCACCTCATCCGTGAGCTGCGGTGGATCGACCTGCCTATCGACGAGATCCGGCAGATCCTCGCCAACGCCGGCCGAGGCGGTCCGGTGCTGGCCGGTCACCGGCAGCGGCTACACCGCCAGCGCGGTGTGCTCACCACCCAGATCAACAGCGTCGATCGTCTTCTGAAGAAAGGGTTCACCATGTCCGCTCCGCTGTCGGGGTGCCGACCCGTCCAAATCAAGATCGCCGTGGATGACCGCGCCGCATCGATCGCGTTCTACCAGGCCGCGTTCGACCTGCGATACGACGTGACCCGCCACACCGACGACGCGGACTACTCGTCGTTCGTGTTCGGCGACTACGGCCAAGACGACTTCTTCCTGCTGCACCTGCTGGACGACTCGGCCGACACCGACCGACCCGGACCGACGACCTTCGGACTCATGGTCGACGATGTGGACACTCGACACTCAGGGGCGCTGGCCGCCGGAGCCACCGAGGTCGTGGCACCCCGCGACAGGCAAGGCATGCCCCGCAGTTCGGCGGTCAAGGATCCCAGTGGCAACTGGATCTGGCTCTACCAAGGCTGATCACCTCCGGATATCAGTGCCCAACACACGCTCACATGCCGCCGAGAGCGTGCTCGGCTTGGCCAACAGACACCATCCGGTGTGGCTGTCTGGGCACCCAAACTGTGTCTTGGCCTGACGATCACAGGTTCCATGTATGGCAGAGGAACCGACCAGGATCGTCCATGCTCGTAGGACAGGCGGGAAGCCAACTGATCAGCGGGCCGGCGCTCGGCTAGCTGGATCCACGCCGCGGGCGGCAGGACGGCGGGTACCGGATTTGCGGCGTTCCAGCAGCCAGTCCGCGAGCAGTAGTAGGAGCAAGGGGCTGAGCCAGACGCCGATGCTCGCGGCACTGTACTTCATCAGTTCTTTGCTGCCGCCGAAGGTGGTGTCCACCTGTGGCATGAGCGCGATCGTGGCCACCACGTTGATGACTCGGCTCAGAACGATCGACATGGCGAGCGCGAAGCTGCGTGACATCCACTTGCGGTGTTCGCCGTAGCGGCGCTGGCGGGCCATCCGCAGCCCGGTGATCGTGACCGTGAGCCACAGCGCCGAGCCCACGAGGTTGGCTATCCGCACGGAGGGGCCGCCCGTGGTGTGCCAGCCGATGTACAGCCCGAGTAGTCCGGCGGGTAGCGCCCCGCCGAAGACGTAGATCCGGCCGGTGATCCGGTGTCCGCGCAGGTGTTGCGTGCGGAACGCGGGCCAGATCTGGAAGCAGGCAGTCGCCATCGCGACGGTGCCGAAGAGGACGTGCGCGACGAGCAACGGGTAGTAGAGGTGGTTGCCAGCCGGCGGTTCCAGCCGGGAGAGGGACGGGTCGAAGGTGAGGTAGGGCGGCACGGAGAAGGCCAGGAATGCCGTGACCAGCAGCAGCAGCGGCACGATCCAGGGGCGGCGCCACCAGGCTTGGGCACGGCGAGGCGGAGCCGCGGGAGGTGCGTTCGTCGTTTGGGTCATGGCGATCCGTTCGTGATGAGGCCGGGCAGAAACTATGTACACCATACACAAGAACGTATGTCGTACATAGTTTTAGAATGACAGCGACGACACGGACGGGATGGCAGATGGCGACACGCGACAGCAAGGGCCCGGACCTGCAACGCAGCCTCACGCTGCTGTGGGCGGGACGCTCCCGGGGCCAGCGCGGACCCCGGCCAAAGCTCACCGTGGCGCAGATCGCGGACGCCGCCGTCCGGATCGCGGACGCCGCCGGCCTGGAGGCACTGTCGATGCAGCGGATCGCCGCCGACCTCGGCTACTCGACCATGTCCATCTACAACCACATCCCGAGCAAGGACCTGCTGCTGGAGGTCGTGGCCGACATCGCGGCCGGGCAACCACCCGAACTCGACAGCACAGCAGACTTCCGGCACGCGGTCCGGCACTGGGTCGGCGCCCTGTGGGCCGGCTTCCAGACCCGCCCCTGGCTCCTACGTGTCCCGCTCGACCACGCACCGATAGGGCCCAACCAGCTCGCGTGGCTCGACCGCCTGCTGCAGCCCCTGCTGACGGCCGGGCTGGTCGGTGGCGAGGCACGGGCGGCGGCCCAGCACCTGACCGCGGTCGTGCGCGGCACAGCACAGATCAGCATGGACATGACCAGCGCACACAAGACCGCCGACGGATCGCCGCACAGCGAAGCCGAACTGGCACACGCACTTGCCGAACTCATCGACCCGCACGGCTACCCCGCGCTGGCAGCCGTCCACACCGCCGAAACCACCAGCGACCACTCCGAACCCGAGCGGGTCGACGGGCAAGCACTCCCCATCCAGCTCAGCTTCGGAGTGGACCGATTCCTGGACGGCGTCGAGGCCTGGGTAGCGGCCAAGACCCGCCATGCCGGCAACAGCTAAGCAGCCCACATTCTCGCGCTACCTCTTCCACCACAGATGGACGGGACCGCAGCACCAGAGCCGATCAGCACCCCGCGCTTCGGCGGCCAGAACCCGGTCATCACGCGGTTCGAGAGCGCGCCGCCGGAGGAGCTACTCGAGCAGGCCACCCACCAATAGCCCTTCCGCCACCACCGCTCCGGCGAGAACCTACACCAGACCTCGCCGCGCGGCGGATCTCAGCCGCCATCAGAACAGCGGGGTGAAGTGCACCCGGAAGTTCAGGTTCGGACGCCTGCTGGTGGAGGCCGCCACCCAGTATTCCCCCGCCCGCACGATGCCGCCCGCGTAGGAATCGTGCGAGCCGCGTGAGTCCACCACACCCACCACCCGCGCGGGCGGGTTGCCGGGGCCAACCAGGAGCTGCACCTTCGCCGTCCGGCCGGTGACGAAGTAGACCGCCACGAACCCGGTGACCTCCGCCCGGTACAGGGTGTCGATCTGGCCCTCGAACCCCTCACCGGGCGCCCGCGAGGTCAACATCTGGACCGCACGCTCCAACTCGGCGACCCGCCGCTCCAGAGCATCCTGCTGGCCAGAGTCGAACATGCGACCTCCAGTCCTCTCGACAGACCGTTCACGAACACCGACCGGCACCGTAGCGTGGATCCGACCGCCAGAAGCCGCCGCATCGCTCTGGCCCGCCGCGAACTCAAAGCGGAAAGGGCAAACGGAGATCAGGAAGCGTTTCGCCTGGCAACGCCGGGCGGTGGTGGTCGAGCCAGAACCCGTACTGTCGCAGGTAGGCCTCGAGTCCGTTGCTGAGGTAGCCGGCGTAGTCGCGCAGCCCCGATGCGTTGTCCCGCTCGTCTTCGCGCTCGCTGGCCGCCATCCGCTGACAGGTGGCCTGGATCCAGGCGGCGATCCGCTCACGGCCGGCCCACCACTCGCGGATCAGGGCGAGGGTCCAGTGGATGTCGCCGTCGCAGGCGTAGGCGCGGAAAGGGTCGTTCCACGCCGCCGTCAGCAACAGCAGGACCTCCTGGCGATCTTGCGGCTGCCGAAACACGATCTCGCTGCCGTACTCGTCTTCATAGACGATGTGCCGAGGCGCTATCTCGCGGCCCATCCAGCAGGAGTCGGTCGCCGCGCCGTAGAACGGACCGGGCACGTTGCGCCAGTCGCGCCGTTCCCACTCGCCTCGCAGGTAGTTCGTCGGTGGCCCCAACGGTCTGTCGCCGTCGTAGTTGGCCACAGGCAGTTGTGTCGACGCCGCCACAGTCGGCCCAGGATCCCAGTACACGGGGGCCACGGTACCGTCGTCTCCAGCCGCTGTACCTACTAGTATGTACGCAGCATTGGCACGAGACCGGAGGAAGCACATGCGTATTTCCCGCGCTCCACGCACTGGTGTGTCCGCGTCGTCCGGTTGGGTCACCGGCGACGTCCGCGAAGAACAGCCGCCGCTCAGCCGTGTGATCGTCATGGACCAGAACCTGCCGGCGCCGTTGGCCACCCAGCGTGTCGAGATCCGGCGGATCACCATCGCGCCCGGGTACGCTGCGGGGCTGCATGTCCACAATGGACCGGTCTTCGGCAGCATCGAGACGGGCTCGGTGGTCTACCAGATCGAGGGCGAGCCCGAGACCGTTCTTAAGGCCGGCGATGTGTTCTACGAGCCTGAGGGGGTGCGCATCGCGCGCTTCGACGCGCGGGACGATGGCGTCACCTTCCTCGGATACTTTCTGTTGGCCGACGGGATGAACGCCGAGCTTGTCTTCCCGGAAGTCTGACAAGGCGAAGCGGTCGAACAGTGGCGCCGCGTCGTTTACCGCCGGTAGTACTCCTCGATGGGGCGGCGTGCGTTGTCGAACAGGGCCGGTCCGTCCTGCGGCACTGTCGGCCAGTCGCCCTGCGGGTTGAGTTCGACGAGTTGGTCGGTGGACAGCGCGTAGACGACGCGGCCGAGTCCGGAGCGGACGATGCCGCCGGTGCACATGCCGCATGGCTGGCAGCTGGTGTACATGGTGGTGCGCGCGGCTGTTTCCGGGTCGAGTTCGCGGGCGGCCCAGCGGGCGAGCTTCAGTTCGGGGTGGGCGCTGATGTCGTTGTCGCGCTTCACCGTGTTGTGGGCTTCGATGAGAATCCTGCCGTCCGGGTCGGCCAGTAGGGAGCCGTACGGCGCGTCGCCCAGGGTGACGGCGTTGGCCGCGATCTCGATCGCGCGCCGCAGGAGCGTCTCGTCGGCAGTGGTGATCACGATGCTGTTCTCCAGTGGGTCGCTACCACGCTGAGCGCCTGCCAGGCCGCGGCCGGCCGGCGGGTCTCCTCCGGGTCGCCGTGGTAGGGGTCGAGAATGACGGTGTCGGCGCCGAGGTGGCGCAGTTGGTCGAGGTCGTCGAGGATCTGTTCGATGGTGCCGGTGCCCGGGTGCCGTTCCGGATCGTCGACCGGTGTGGTGGTCAGCCGCAGGATGATGCGGGGCGCGAACCCCGGCAGTGACTGGTTCGCCACGACCGAGCGCAGCCAGGACATGGTGCCCCGCAACGGATGCCAGGCGTCGCCGAATCGGATGGCACGCCGGACCGCCGCCTCGCTGTTGCCGCCGACCCAGATGGGGACAGCGTCTTCGGGCCAGGCATTGCGCAGGGTGGTCAGGTACTCGTCGGTCAGCCTGCCGCGCGCCGCGAACGGCACGCCGAGCGCGTCGTACTCCTGACGTGCCCAGCCGACGCCCACACCGAGCACGAACCGGCCGCCGCTGAGCTGGTTGAGGTTGGTGGCCATGCGCGCCACCAACAGCGGATGCCGGTAGGGCAGCACGAGCACGGTCGTGCCCAGTCGCAGCCTGGTGGTGACGCCTGCCAGCCAGGACAGCGTGGTGAACGGTTCGTAGAACGGCTCCGGGTACTTTTCCGCCACGTCCGGCGTGACGGTTACATGGTCCGACGTCATGAGCAGGTCGTAGCCGAGCCCCTCGACGGTCCGCGCCCACTCACGCAGCACGCCGGGATCGGTTCCAGGCCCGAAGTTGGGTACGTTGACCCCCAGTCGCATGATCCGAGGCTATACCGGCGATCACGGCCAGTGGAACAGTCTTCTCCCGGTCCTGTGCGCGTTCTTCCGTGATTTTGCCGGTAGAATCGGGAGATGGCCGCGAATCTTGACGACGTCGACTGGGCGATCGTCGACCAGCTGCAGCAGGACGCGCGCGTCTCCATCAGCGAGCTGGGGCGGCGCGTGAAACTCAGCTCGTCGGCGACCACGGAACGGGTGCGACACCTGGAGGCGCTGGGCGTCATCACCGGCTACCACGCCGTGGTCGACCTGGCCAAGGTCGGTTACCCCGTCCTCGCCGTGGTCCGGCTGAAGTATCCGGGCAACCGGCACGAACCGTTGCGCCGGCTGCTTGCGGAACGGCGGGAGATCCTGGAGTGCCTGCGCACCACCGGCGACGACTGCTACACGCTGAAAGTGGCCGCGACCTCCATGGAACACCTGGAGACCCTTGTGGACCAGTTGGCTGGTTTCGGCAGCACCACCACCAACGTGGTCTACAGCCGGACGCTGCCTTTTCGCGGACCCTGCCGGCCCGGCGAGTAGGTGTTTCGGCCACGGCCGAATGTTCTCGGCGTGTCCGGATCACCTGGGCGACGCTCACTCTGCCGATTCCGAGCAGAGGGGAGCTTTACTATGAGGAAATCGATCGGTCTGATGCTGGCCGCGGTGGTGTCGCTGATAGTCGGCGGCATCGCGTTCGCCGCGCCCGCCAGTGCGGATGTCAAATCGTCCGCGGTGAGCCCCGCGTTCGTACTGCACAACGACTGCAGGCATTCTGACCAAGGGTTTGGCGGAGATCTCTGCGTGCACTGGGACGTCAACCTCAAAGGCTCGTTCCTTGCCTATCCGTTGAACATTCCCGACTACCGGTCCGGCGCTCCCGGCGGTGGCGCCTGGAAGTTCGGGCACAACGACAACGGCAAGGGCGCGGGTCAAGGCGTATACCACAACGCCGCCTCGGCCGACAATTTCGCCACCAACCAGGATGCCGTTGTCTGCAGCGGTGCCAACTACGGCGGTACGTGCGTCGTGGTGCCCAAGAACTGGCACGTGGACTCGCTCGGCCCGGTCGCCAATAACAACGTTTCCCAGTTGTGGCCGTGATCCGTTGACCTGCCGGTGGTGGTTGCCGCCACCACCGGCTCGTCCCGTGAGGCGAACAGGATGGCTCTTGACGATGTCGGCGAGATCTCAGGCCGCCATAGTGGCGGCGGCGGGGGCATTACTGCTCTCCGGATGTTCCTCCGAACAGACTACGGAAACGCGTCTGCCGATCGACACCTACACGCTGACCGGGCAGGACTCGGTGACGCTGGGAAACGCATACGAATGGCTCGTCTCCGACTGCATGCGCCGCTTCGGCTACACCTACCCACCGACCCTCAAACAGGCCTCGGCCAGTGCGCCGGCGGCGACCAACCTCGCTCTCCGTTATGGCATATCGAACCCGGACGCGGCCGCCCATAACGGTTATCACCATCCTCCTTCGGGTACCAAAGTCGCACCACCTTCCGTTGACCAATCCGAAGAGTTGGTCCTCGACGGCGGACAAGACCCGATGACCGCCGCGGACATGACGCCCACACCGCAGGAAAGGCCACTCCACAACGGTCTGCAGATTCCTGACCACGGCTGCTCCGGTGAGGCATATCGCACGCTCTACGGCAACGGCGGAACTCCCGGAGACGCGCCGATCGTCACTACGATAAGCGCCGAAACCTTCACAAGCTCACGCCAGGACCACAGAGTCACCGACGCGGCCGCCGCATGGTCAAGATGCATGGCAAGGTACGGACATCAGTACTCCGCGCCCGAAGACCCACCAACCGACGACCGGTTCGCCACTCCCACACCGTCCCGCTCCGAAATCGCCACGGCCACCGACGACGTCGTCTGCAAGCAGCGCGCCAAGTTCATCGAAACCTGGAACACTGTCGAAATCGAGCACCAGAACAAAGAGATCCAGGCGCATAACGCTGAACTCGCGGCCGTCAAAAAGGCACGCGAAAACGCCGTTCTGACCGCCAATCGCATACTGGCCGATCCACTCCACAAGCAATAGCCCGAACCATGACCGTTCGGACCGGTCCCGGACCTATGATGCCGCTCTGTCTTCAGGAGGGCGGGACGCGTGGTGGGTGACGGCGATCTGGTGGCGATGGTGGCGGCGTTGACCCCTGGGGGTCCGCGGGATCGCCCGGTACGCCATCAGGCGGTGCTGTTGTTGTGGGCGATCGGGCGGGCGGAGCGCGGGAGTCCGAGGCTGGTGCGGTGGTCGGATGCGCGCCAGGACTTACGGTCGATGCTGGCGGTGTTAGGTCGGCAGGGAAGCCGGCCGACACCGGAATATCCGTTCTTGGCTTTGGTGGGCACAGGGTGGTGGGAGGTGCCGGACGCGCCTGGTCCGGTGCCGCGGGCGCATGGTTCGACGCCGTTGAGGTGGCTTGAAGCCCACGATCCGTTGGGCGGGTTGCCCCGGGAGATCCACGACCGGCTGCGGTCGGACCCGGTCGAGCGCGGCCGGGTGGTGCAGGCCCTGCTGGACCGGTTCTTCGACGACCAGCCGGCAGCCGACGTGCTGGCGGCCGTCGGGATGGCGCGGGACGTGGGACGTGATCCGGCCTGGGTGTGGGACGAGTTGGTTCTGGCGTGCGATCTGGTTGCGCACAACGGATGGCATGAGCTTCCGGTCGAGGACCCGCGAGTGATCGGCTTGTCGCAGCTGCTGCGTTCGCTGCCAATCCACCCGGTGGCGTTACGGGGGCCGAGGTTCCGGAGCCCGGACAGCGTGCGCCGCAAGATGGCCGACATCGCCACCCGGCACCCGAACTCTCGGCGCAGACCCACCAACGGCGGAAAACTCGACCTGGAGGTGTTGGGCGCGTTCCTCGAACACCCCGGTGAGATGCACGCCATCGCCGAGTTGATCCGAACCGGGGCGCAGACCGACGAGTTCGACGAGTTGCCGAGGGACGACATCGATGCCCGTGCGATGGAGGGCCGGTTGTTGGAACGTCGGCATCTGCGTCGGGAGCGGGATCCTCGGCTCCGGGAGCGCAAGATTCGCGCGGTCCTCGACCGTGACGGACGCCTGGAGTGCGAGGTGTGCAGCTTCGACTTCGAACGCACCTATGGTCCGCGCGGGGCCGGTTATGCCGAATGCCACCACGTGATTCCGTTGCACGCGTCCGGCGAGACCGTCACCCGCCTGCGTGATCTGGCCGTCTTGTGTGCCAACTGTCACCGCATGATCCACCGTGGCACCCGGTGGTTGACAGTGGACGAACTGCGCGAACTGGTCCGTGGACAGTGAAATCAGATGTGCAGGGCGGCTGCTGTGCGGGCGCTGTGGATGCCGTCTCGGTATGTTGTCGTCGCGTTGGGGTCCCAGGATCTGGTGGTGATCGTCATGTCCTGTGGGCTGGGGTTGGTGGGGCAGTGGGTGGCGAGGGCGGTCAGGTACTGGTCGGGGTCGATGATCGCTTCGGGGGCGAACACGCCTGGTGTGGTCAGGGCGTTGGTGGTGCACAGTTCGAGGGCGACGGCGAGGGGGATGCCGGTGACCGCGCCCATGGTGGTGCCTGGGTAGTGGCGGAGGGCGACGGCGGCCGCGGCGGGGTGGCCGTTGCGGATTCCTTTGGCCAGGGCGAACAGTGGGGGTAGTCGGTCCGGTGTGAACTGTTTGTGCATCGGTGGGGACGGCCAGCGGTGTTCGGCGGTTTGGGCCATTCGGGCGGCGCTGCGGGGTGACATCAGGCCGTGGTCGACCGCCCAGCGGATGGCTTGTATGAAGGCGATGAACGGACGGCTGCCGACGGTGACGTTCACGCTCGTTGTGGCCGTGTCGATGGTGTGGGGGAGGGTGATGGGCTCGGGGTGGCCGAAGGTCCAGGCTGTGCGGCGGCCGAGGCCGGGGTAGTCGAGGACGGTACGGCGCAGCGGCGGTTCGTCGACCATCCGGCCGCCGCGGAGGACTCGGATGGTGCCGGTCATCTGCGTGATTCCGTGCACCACCGCCGCGCTGACCTCGGGGCCGGGTGTGTCGTCGAGTCCGCCGGCCTCGATGTTCCACCCGGTGATCACCTCGTCGGTGGTGTCGAGTTCGCGGGCGGCGAGGACGGCCAGCAGGTTGGACAGCCCTGGTGTGGCGCCCATGCCGATGACCGCGGTGACGCCGGCGGCTCGCGCGCGGTCGTTGAGGCCCAGCATGTCGAGCGTGGGTTCCCAGTCGTCACAGATGTCCAGGTAGTGGCAGCCGGCGTCGATCGCCGCGGTCAGGATCGGGACACCGAACCGGAAGAACGGACCGACGGTGTTGACGACCACGTCGACGCCGGACAGCGCGGCGGACAAGGCACGACTGTCGGTCACGTCGAGACCGATGCCGCGTGCTCCCAACTCGCGCGCGAAAGCATCCGCCGCCGGAGCGTTCAGGTCGGCCACGATCAGCTCGTCAACGCCGTTCAGGTGCAGTGCGGCGCGACACAGATGACGTCCCATCCCACCGGCACCACCCAAAGCCAGGACTCGCACAGTCGGCCTCCCTGAGTTAATTTACTGACGTGACAGTAAACAAACCTGGCCGACCGAGCAAGGCCACCGAGCGCCGGGCCGAGATCCTCGAGGCGATGGCCAGGGTGGTTTCCCGCGACGGCCTGGACAACGCCACCGTCACCGCGGTCGCCGACGAGGCCGGCATGCAGCGCACCCTCGTGCTCCACTACTTCGGTGACCGGCAGGGCCTGCTTGAGGCGTTCATCGACGAGGTCGTCGGCGAGTACGGCCGCCGCATGGTGAGCGACGACACCGTGCCGATCCAGGCGAGGATCGACCACGCGTTCGCGTACGGCTTCTACGACAGCCGGGACGACCTGGTGGTGTGGATCGAACTGGTCGCGTTTGCCGCCCGCGACGCGTCGATCCGAATCCGGCTGCGTGCCCTGTGGGTCGACCACTGGCTGCCTGAAGTGGAGCGTCAACTGGCTCTCGTCGCGCCGACTGCCAGCGAGGAACAGATCTCGCAGGTCGCTTACGGGTTGACCTGTCTGTCGGAGGCGTACTGGGCGTTCACCCTGCAAGGCGTGGACAACTCCGCGCATGCGCGGGCGTGCGCCCGGCTTCTCCTGGCCACGCTGACCATGTGACTGAACGGGTAGAATTCCGTAATGGTGACCTTTCCGGTCGACGACGTGCTGCCCGCTCCCGAAACCCTTGCCACACAACCATTGGGCGACGTGGACACCGCGTTCTGGCAGCGCATCTACAGCCCTGCCGACGCGTACGGAGGTAAGGAGATCACCGGCTGGGCGGCTCGGTTCTATCCGTATCTCAAGCTCTATGGCACTGTCGACCGGCCGAACCCGTTGCTCGAACTGCGACTCGGCGAACCACGCGACATGACCACGGACATTCCGGGTATCCGCAGCCATTCGGTGCCGGGCACGCTGTCGAAGGTGATCGTCAACGTCAACGACCAGGTGGCGGGAGAGAACCGGGCTGTCGCGCTGCACGCCGGGCTGGTCGGCGTCGCCCAGGACGACGACGGGGCACTGCGACCGATCGCGGGCTGGCACGTCGCCTCGGCCCCGGTCCAGATCGACGACGTGATCGACCGGATCGTCCGCGACCATGTCACCACTCCGGCGCCGCCCGAGGTGAACTGGGGCTGGGGTTGGACCAGTCCGAGCGGTGATGTCATCGCGCTGTACAACCGGATCGGTTCCGCGACGCTGTTCGACGGCGCCTGGCGGATCCGGCCGTTCGTCGAGCAGTGCAACGTGTGGTTCGGCGACCGCTGGGATCGCGTCGTCGCCGCCATCGACCTCGCCGATGGGCGGTGCATCGGCGCGATCAACGACGTCGAGCAGGAGACGACGCATTGGGTCGTCTGCCGTGCCGAGGCGTTCACCGAGGACGGCCGGCAGAAGTACCGCCTGGTCGACGAGCCCGCCGACGTCCCTGTCCTGGGTACGTCGCTGGCGATGCTGCTCGACGCGGCCCTGGACTCGGGCGGCGACATCACCCACCTGGAGACCGGCCGCCTTGATCAGCTGATAGTCCGCTGAGAAATACGGCGAAGCGGACACTTCTGACCCGGTCCCGGGCGTTCTCCTGATGAGGACGACCATTCAGAGGAGTACGCGATGAGCGTGATCGGAACGCTGCTGGGGTGGATCCTGTCGGCGTTCGTGCTCGTGATGCTGGTGCGCCTGGTGCTGGACTGGACCGGGGTGCTCGCGGGCGGGCCCTATTGGCTTCGGCGGGCCCGCACGGTGAGCCACGCCCTGACTGAGCCGGTGATCGCACCGGTGCGGCGGGTGCTGCGGCCGGTCCGGGCCGGCGGGATGGCGATCGACTTGGCGTTCACCGCTGTGTTGTTGCTCGCGTTAGTGCTGCGATCGGTCGCGTTCGGCTTATAACACGCACAATGGGCGCGTGGCGTTTGCGGCGATCGTCTTCGCGGGTGGGCGGGCGAGCAGGCTCGGTGGTGTCGACAAGGTCATGATCGAGGTCGACGGGCGGACGCTGCTGGAGCGCTCGCTGAACGCGGTCAGCGGCGCCGACCCGATCGTTGTCGTCGGTCCGCGGCGGGTGATCCGCGCCGAGGTCGTGTGGGTGCGGGAGGACCCGCCCGGTGCCGGGCCGGTTGCCGCGTTGGCCGCCGGGGTCGCCGCGCTCGACGCTGTCGACCTGCCGGGCGAGGCCCACGTCGCGGTGCTGGCCGGCGACCTGATCGGGATCACCGCCGACACCGTGCCCCGCCTGAGGTCCACATTGGACGAAAAGCCGGCGGTGGCCGGGGCCGTGTTGGTCGACGGCGAGGGGTACGTCCAGTGGATGCACGGCGTGTGGCGGCTCGACGCGTTGCGGAACGCCGGGCAGGGCCGGTCGCTCAAGTCCGTGCTGGGCGCGTTGCCCCATGTGACGGTCGTGGAACGGGCCGGGGAGTCCGCCGACGTGGACACCCCGGACGATCTGCGGTGTTGATGCTCGATCCTGCAAGCAGATCTTCGGCGACCCTTCACAGAGGTCACACCCTGCATCGGATTGCATTGTCGGTGACGACGTGTGTTTGCGAGGAGGTTTGCCCGTGACGGAGCCCGAGGCGGGGATGGCTGAGGCCGGTAGCGCGGTCAGCAGCACCCCGGCCCACGACGCGCAGCTGCTCGAACGCACTGTGTTCGAGGTCAAGCGCGTGATCGTGGGGCAGGACCGGCTGGTCGAACGGATGCTGGTCGGGCTGCTGGCCAAGGGGCACCTGCTGCTGGAGGGCGTGCCCGGGGTGGCCAAGACCCTCGCGGTGGAGACGTTCGCGCGGGTGGTCGGCGGGTCGTTCTCGCGCGTGCAGTTCACCCCCGACCTGGTGCCCGCGGACATCCTCGGCACCCGGATCTACCGGCAGGGCAGCGAGTCGTTCGACGTCGAACTCGGCCCGGTGGTGGCCAACTTCGTGCTCGCCGACGAGATCAACCGCGCGCCGGCCAAGGTCCAGTCCGCGATGCTCGAGGTGATGGCCGAGCGGCACGTGTCGATCGGCGGCCAGACCTTCCCGATGCCCGACCCGTTCCTGGTGTTGGCCACGCAGAACCCGATCGAGAACGAGGGTGTCTACCCGCTGCCCGAGGCGCAGCGCGACCGGTTCCTCTTCAAGATCATCGTCGAGTACCCGACGGCCGAGGAGGAGCGTGAGATCGTCTACCGGATGGGCGTGCAGGCCCCGGTGCCGAGCGAGGTGCTCACCCCGGCCGAGCTGACCCGTCTGCAGGGGGTCGCGTCCCGTGTCTTCGTGCACCACGCGCTGGTCGACTACGTCGTTCGCCTGGTGCTGTCGACCCGGACGCCCAACGAGCACGGCATGGCCGACGTGGCCGGCTGGGTCGCGTACGGCGCTTCGCCGCGCGCGAGCCTCGGCATCGTGGCCGGCGCGCGTGCGCTCGCGTTGGTACGAGGCCGCGACTACGTCCTCCCGCAGGATGTCGTGGACGTCGTGCCGGACGCGCTTCGGCACCGCCTTGTGCTGTCCTACGACGCGTTGGCCGACGCGGTGCCGTTGGATCACATCATCACGCGTGTGCTGCAGACCATTCCGTTGCCACAGGTGTCCGCGCGGCCGCAGACCGCGCCGCAACACGGACATCCCGCGCCGGCTGGGATCGCCCGGCCGTGAGCCCGGCCAAGGCCCCCGAGGAGCAGCGCCCGAACTGGGCGCCGCCGATCCTGCGGGGCGAGCGGATGGAAGCCGGGCTGCGGCTGCTCGAACTGGACGTCCG
Organism: Actinocrispum wychmicini; assembly: GCF_004345645.1. GTDB lineage: Bacteria > Actinomycetota > Actinomycetes > Mycobacteriales > Pseudonocardiaceae > Kibdelosporangium > Kibdelosporangium wychmicini. The sequence goes on from NZ_SLWS01000010.1 coordinate 52,249, forward strand.
CCGCCGGCTCGACGGCCTGTTGCAGGGCAACCACCTCGGCCTCGTGCCCGGACCGGGCACCGAGCCGGGGGAGGCGCGGCCGTACCAGCCCGGCGACGACGTGCGCCGGATGGACTGGGCGGTCACGGCCCGCACCACCACGCCGCACATCCGGGAGACGGTCGCGGACCGTGAGCTGGAGACGTGGCTGGCGGTCGACCTGTCACCGAGCCTGGAATTCGGCACGGCAGCCTGCGAGAAACGTGACCTCGTCGTCGCCTCGGTGGCCGCGGTCGCGCATCTGACGCGCGGCGGCGGCAACCGCATCGGTGCCGTTGTGTCGACAGGTGCGCGTTCCGCACGCATCCCCGCGCGCGGCGGCCTTGCCTACGCCCGCGGCCTGATCCGTAAGGTCGCGGAGACGCCGAGTGCCCCGGACGGCACCGCCGGCGACCTGGCCGAGCTGCTGGAACAGCTCCGCCGGCCGCCCCGCCGCCGCGGCCTCATCGTGGTGATCTCCGACTTCCTCGGCGAGATCAACTGGCAGCGCGCGCTGCGCGGCCTGTCCGGCCGGCACGACCTGATCGCCATCGAGGTGGTCGACCCCCGCGATCTCGACCTGCCGGACATCGGCTCGGTCGTGCTCTACGACCCGGAGGCCGGCCGGCAACGGGAGATCGAGGCCACCCCGGTGCTGCGCCGGGAGTTCGCGGCCGCCGCCGCGCACCACCGGGCCGAGGTCGCCGCGGCCGTCCGCCGAGCCGGCGCGGGCCATCTGGTCCTGCGCACCGACTCGGACTGGGTGGCCGACACCGTGCGGTTCGTCGTCGCCCGCAAACGTCGTTGGTCCGGAGGGGGTGTGGCCTGATGTTCGGCCTCAGCCTGAGCAGGTTCGTGGACGGTTGGTGGTTCCTGCTGCTCATCCTGGTCGGCGTGCTCGTCGCCGGGTACGTGTGGACGCAGCGCAAGCGCCGCACGAAGACCATGCGGTTCACCAACCTGGCGCTGCTGGAACGGGTGGCGCCGAAGCGCTCCCGGCGCTGGCGGCATATGCCGATCGCGCTGCTGATGGCGGCGCTCGCCCTGTTCACCATCGCGCTGGCCGGCCCGACCGCCGAGGCCAAGGTGCCGCGCAACCGGGCGACCGTGCTGCTGGTGATCGACGTGTCGCTGTCGATGGAGTCCACCGACGTCAAGCCGAACCGGCTGGAAGCCGCGCAGGCGGCCGCCCGCGCGTTCGCGCAGGGCCTCACCCCGGGCATCAACCTGGGTCTGATCTCGTTCGCCGGCACCGCGACCGTGCTCGTGTCGCCGACCACGTCCCGTCAAGGGGTGATCAAGGCCATCGACACGCTCCGGTTGGCCCAGTCCACCGCGACCGGTGAGGCGATTTTCTCGGCGCTGCAGTCGATCGAGGGATTCTCCCAAGTCGTCGGCGGTCCGGAAGGGCCACCGCCGGCGCGCATCGTGTTGATGAGTGACGGCAAACAAACGATTCCCACCGACAACCAGGACGACCCGCGCGGTATGTTCACCGCCGCCCGCGCGGCCTCGGACGCGAAGATCCCGGTGTCCACGATTTCGTTCGGCACCAGCACCGGCACGGTCAATATCGACGGCCGGGACACCCAGGTCCCGGTGGACGACGATTCGCTGCGTGAGGTCGCCCGGCTGTCCGGCGGCGAGTTCTACAAGGCGGCGACCGCGGACGAGCTGCGTAAGGTGTACGACACTTTGGGTGAACAAATCGGTTATGAGGTGAAAGACGCCGATGCCAGCCGTCCATGGTTGATACTGGGCACCGTCGTGGCGGTCACCGCCGCGGCCAGTGCGCTGTTCATCGGACAGCGCCTGCCGTGACACGCGGGAGGGCCCATGGTCGACGCCAAGGACTGGCGGGAGATGCATGAGTGGTCCGCCCAGCTGCTGAGGCGCCAGACCGGCCAGACCGTGGAGGACTGGAACCGAACCATCCGGGAGACCGGGATCACCAACCGGGACGAACTGCAGGACTGGCTGAAGACCCGCAACATCAACGGCTACGCCCAGCAACTGCTGATCATGGAACGGTTCGGCTACCCGGAGTTCCTGCTCAAGACGGCCGAGGAACTGGTCGAGGAGCAGTTCGCCGACCGGCGGCACCTGCGTCCGGTGTTCGACGAGGTGATCGAGGCCGGTGTCGGCATCGCCCACCAGGGCCTGGTGGAGGTCCAGGCCCGCAAGACGTTCGTGGCCCTGCGGACCAGGCGCCGGAAGTTCGCGGTGGTGAAGGCGACCACCAAGACCCGGATCGACCTGGGCCTGCGGATCGTCGACATGAACAGCGGCCACCAACGGTTCGCCGCGCGCCTGCAGTCCGCCAAAGTCCTGCGCGACGACACGATGACCCACCGGATCCCGTTGACCCGGCTGGAGGACGTGGACGACGAGGTCTGCTACTGGCTCGCGGTGGCGTACGAACAGAACACCTGAGTCCACCTGGGAACGACGGGTGACAATCGTGGGATCACGCTCGACGATGGCGGCATGACTGTGCCACGTCGCAGGCTCGTGCCCACCGGGGTGTTCGTAGGTGGGCGCCGTGCGCGACGCGGGCTGCGACCTGTGGCACGTCGACAGCGGCGCCCGGTGAACTGGACGGCCATCACCTCGGCGGTGACCGTGGTGACCGCGGTCGGTGCGTTGATCTTCACCGGCCTGTCCCTCAACGCGACCCGGGACCAGGTGGGCATCGCGCAGGCGCAGAACGCCGTGGCCGAGCAAGGGCAGGTCACCGACCGCTACAGCAAGGCCGTGGAGCAGATCGGCCAACGCGGGGACGACCACCTGCAGGTCCGGCTGGGCGGCGTCTACGCGCTGGAACGCCTGGCCCGCGACTCGCCGCGGGACCAGCCCACGATCATCGAGGTCCTCAGTGCGTTCGTCCGCACCAGCGTGGAAACCCCCGTCGAGGCCCAGGGGCCGGGCGCCGCCTGTCCGCAGCGGCCGGTCGCGCCGGACGTGCAAGCCGCCCTGACCGTCCTGGGGCGCCGTGATGCGACTCACGACGGTAACGCCCACATCGACCTGGCCAACACCTGCCTGGACAAGGTCGACCTGACTGGCGCGAACCTGGTGGGAGCCAACCTGGTCCGCACCCACATGTCCGGCGCGGCAATGGAATTCGCCGACCTACGGGACGCGGTCCTGACGCGCGCCAACCTCGCCGGCGCCAAACTCAGCGGTGCCAACCTGCTCAACGCCCGCCTGCTCCGGGTGGACCTGTCCAAGGCCGCTCTCGGCGAGGCGCGCCTTGAAAACGCGAACCTCATCGAGGCACTCCTGCAAGGCGCCAGTCTTTACGCCGCACATCTCAACGGCGCACTGCTGAGCGGCGCGGATCTCTCCAGAGCGGACTTCAGCGGCGCGGATCTCACCGACGTGGATCACCTGCGTGCCGTGACCGTGGAGACCCACAAGGACCAGGCGACGATCGGCGCCTGGTGGTGACTTTCCTAAGCGGATGTTAGGAGTTGGGCACTGGTCTTGTCCGTGGCGCTGGGTGGCCGGGAGTGTGGTGGGGTCACGTGACAAGGAGGTCCGATGGCAGTTGTCGCCCAGTCCGGGGAGCGCCGGGTTGTCCGGAACGTCATTCGCGGGTCGATCGGGAACCTGATCGAATGGTACGACTGGTACGCCTACACCGCGTTCAGCATCTACTTCGCCAGCACGTTCTTTCCGTCCGGTGACCAGACCGCACAATTGCTCAACACGGCCGGGATCTTCGCGGTCGGGTTCCTCATGCGGCCGATCGGTGGATACGTGTTGGGCCGGTTCGCCGACCGGTTCGGGCGCCGGACCGCGTTGACGTTGTCCGTCACGCTGATGGCGCTCGGGTCGTTGATCATCACGGTCACTCCCGGGTACGGGACCATCGGGGTGGCCGCGCCGGTCATTCTGGTGATCGCCCGGTTGTTGCAGGGGCTTTCGGTCGGTGGGGAGTACGCCACCTCCGCCACCTATCTGTCCGAAGTGGCCAGCCGGGGGAAACGCGGCTACTACTCGAGCTTCCAGTACGTCACCCTCATCTCCGGGCAGCTCATCGCGTTGGCCCTGCAGATCGTGTTGCAGCAGGTGTTGACCGACCATCAGCTGACCACCTGGGGATGGCGGATCGCGTTCGGGGTCGGCGCGGTCGGCGCGGTCGCCGTCATGTGGTTGCGCCGCACCATGGACGAGTCCGAGAGCTTCCAGAACCGGACCAGGACTGCGGAGGACGGCACGCTGCGGCTGCTGCTCAAGTACCCGAAGGAATGCCTGATCGTGTTCGGGCTGACCCTGGGCGGCACGGTCGCGTTCTACACGTACACCACCTACCTGCAGAAGTTCATGGTCAACACCAGCCACATCGACAAGACCACGGTCACCTGGATCAACTTCATCGCGCTGGCCGTGTTCATGGGCATCCAGCCGCTCGCCGGCAAACTGTCCGACCGGGTCGGCCGACGTCCGCTGTTGATGTTCTTCGGGATCGCCGGCACCGTCGTCACCGTGCCGCTGCTGACCCTGCTGTCGCACACGAAGAACCCGGTCGTGGCGTTCCTGCTGATGACGGTCGCCTTGTCGATCGTCACCGGGTACACGTCGATCAACGCGATCGTGAAGGCCGAACTGTTCCCGACCGGGATCCGCGCGTTGGGGGTGGGGTTGCCGTACGGGCTGACCGTCGCCATATTCGGGGGGACGGCGGAGTACGTCGCGCTCGGGTTGAAGCAGGCTGGGGTCGAGACACTGTTCTACTGGTACGTGTCGGCGTGCATCCTGGTTTCGCTCGTCGTGTACTGGACGATGCGCGAGACTTCTTCTGCATCGGAGTTGGAACATGAGGGTGCTGCTCGTCGAGGATGACGACGGTGTGGGTGACGCGCTGACCGAGGCGCTGGCCGCGCGTGGGCACGTGCCGACCAGGGTGACCAGGGGCGCGGACGCGTTGACCAGGCATCAGGGCGTCGACGTGGTGCTGCTGGACCTCGGGTTGCCCGACCACGACGGCATGGACGTGCTGCGGATGCTCAAGGCCATCGCGGACGTGCCGATCCTCGTGCTCACCGCGCGCGGTGACGAACGGTCAGTGGTCCGCGGGCTGAAGATCGGCGCGGACGACTACATGGTCAAGCCGGTCCGGCTGGCCGAACTGCTGGCGAGGATGGACACCATCACCCGGCGGGCCGCCCAGGCCCAGGAGGAACACCACACGAGGGTGGTGCGGGTGTCCGATGTGGAGATCGACCTCGGCGCGCGGCGGGTCACCGCGGGCGACCGGGTCGTGCCGTTGACCACGATGGAGTTCAACCTGCTCGCGGTGCTGGCCGGCCAGGCCGGCACCGCGGTCAGCCGGCAGACGTTGATGTTCGAGGTGTGGGGCAACGTGGGCGTCGGGCTGTCCCGCGCGTTGGACGTGCACGTCGCGTCGCTGCGTGGCAAGCTCGACCGGCCCGGCCTGTTGACCACCATCCGGGGCTTCGGATACCGGCTGGACGGCTGACGTGCGGACACGCCTGCTGGTGGTGCTGCTCGTGCTGTCCGCCGCCGCCGTCGCCGCGTTCGCCGGGCCGCTGCTGGCGAGCACGGCGTCGACCCGCACCCAGGCGCTGGTGATCGAACGGACCAGCGAGATGGACCGGTTCGCCGCGCTGGCCCAACAGGCCGGCGAATCCGGCGACCTCGGGCAACTGGCGTCAGAGGTGCAGGCGTACAGCAACCTGTACGGCGAAGCTGTGCTCGTCGTGGACGCGCGGCGCACGCAGCTCGTCGCGGCGGGCGGTCTGAGCGCGGACGACCCCGCGCTGGAGCCGTTGATCGACGGGGCGCTGCGTAACCAGCCAGGTCCGGAGGTCGCCGAACTGCGGCCTTGGTCCAGCGGATATGTGCTGCTGACGCGTCCGGTCGGCGCGGGCACGCGGGTCGCGGGCGCCGTGGTGATGCGCGCGTCCGTCTCGGCCGCCGCCGCGGCCGTGGCGCAGGACTGGTTGGTGATCGTGCTGGGGGCGTTGGTCGCGGCGTTCCTGTTCGTGCTGCTGGCTTTTGTGCTGTCCCGATGGGTACTGAAGCCGTTGGCGCAGTTGGAACACGGCGTGCGCGCACTGGCCGCGGGGAGGCGGCGGACGCACGTGCCCGCGAAGGCGGGGCCGAAGGAGCTGCGGACGTTGGGGGCGTCGTTCAACCGTATGTCCGACGCGGTCGACGAGGCCGCCGAGCAGCAACGACGGCTCGTGGCGGACGCGTCCCACCAGATGCGCAACCCGATGGCGGCGTTGCGGCTGCGGGTGGACTCGCTGGCCGACCAGGTGACGCCGGCCGGGACGACCACCTACCGCGGCTGCGTGACCGAGGTCGAACGGATGGAGTCGTTGCTGGACGGCCTGTTCGCGCTGGCCACCGCGGAGAACGTGCGGCTGGCCGACGACTCCGGGTGTGATGTGGCGGCCCTGCTGTGGGAGCGTGCCGACGCGTGGAAGGCGTCCGCCGAGGCCGCCGGGGTCGACATCCCGCAGGTGTCCATTATGGACGAAGCGCGGGTCGCGATGCCCGAGGGCGAACTGGCGCAGGTGCTGGACGTGTTGCTGGACAACGCGATCAAGTACGCGGGCCGGGGCGCGCGGGTGGCGATGACCGCACGGGTGGAGAACGGGACGGCGACGATCACGGTCTCGGACAGTGGTCCGGGTCTGCCGCCGGAGGACCGCGCGCGTGCCACCCAACGGTTCTGGCGGTCCGCGCGGGCCGGCGCGGGCGGCACCGGTCTCGGGCTGGCGATCGCCGAACGGCTGGTCACCGCCCGGGGCGGGAAGATCGCGATCGGGGCCGCGCACCCGCACGGCCTCGTGGTGCACGTGTCGCTGCCGGTGGAGGCGCCGTGACCATGAGAAGCTTGATCACCAGAAGGTCACTGCTGCTCAGCGTGCCCGCGCTGGTCGCGTGCGGCGCCGGCGACGACCGTTCGCTCACGGTCGCGGCCGGCGAGGAAGGCGGCTTCTACCTCGCCTTCGCCAAGCTCCTGGCCGATCAGGTCAACCAGGCGGACGTCGGGCTGCGCTGCACGGCCGCCGCGACCGAGGCCAGCGTCGAGAACCTGGGCATGCTCAGCACCGGCAAGGCCGACCTGGCGCTCGTCCTTGCCGACACCGCCCTGACGGCGATCGCCGGTGGCCGTCCCTTCACGACACCCGTGCCGTTGCTGGCACTTGGCCGGGTGTACGAGAACTACATGCAGCTCGTGGTGCGAAAGGATGGTCCCGTTCGGACAGTCGCGGACCTGGCCGGACGTACAGTGTCGTTCGGCGCCGCCGGATCGGGCGCCGCTTTGTTCGGCGAGCGGCTGCTGGCCGCGTCCGGCAGCCGGCCCCAGGTGGAGCACCTCCCGCTGGCCGACGCGGTCGCCGCGCTCACCGCCCGGCGGATCGACGCGCTGCTCTGGTCGGGTGGGCTGCCCACGCCGGCCCTGGCCGACCTGGACAGCCGGATCGGCATCCTGCTGGTGTCCCTCGAGGACGTCACCCAGAAGCTGCGGCTGGCCTACGGCCCGGTTTACGAGTCGGTCCTGGTGCCGCCTGGCGCGTACCAGCAGGTGCGGGACATCCGCACCGCCGGCGTGGCCAACCTGCTGGTCTGCACCCCGAACCTGCCCGACGACGTGGCCGGGTCGGTGGTGTCCGTGCTGGTCAAGCGGGCCGCGCAGCTCGTGCCCCAGCAGGCCGTCGGCACCCAGTTCCTGGACCCCAGGACGCTGATCGGTACGGTCGGCGTCCCCCTGCACCCGGGCGCCGCGGCCCGGTACCGGCAACTGCACGGGTGATGTTTGATGGTTTCAACGTGCCGAAAACGGGCATTCCTGAGACCGTAGGAACCAGTTGCGGTCCGTATCCCAGGAGCGTGTGGCATGACGATCCAATCGGTCATAGGCGCGATCGTGATCGGCCTGATCATCGGTGCGCTGGCCCGGCTGATCCTGCCCGGCAAGCAGAACATCCCCATCTGGCTAACCATCGTGGTCGGCGTCGTCGCCGCGTTCATCGGCACCGGGATCGCCCGGTGGCTGCATGTCGCGGACACCAAGGGCATCGACTGGATCGAGCTGTTGCTCCAGTTGGGCACCGCCGTCGTCCTGGTCGGCATCGTCGGCGGCCTGTACGGCAGCAGAAAGTCGCATCAATGAGGCAGGCGGCCCGCCCGGACTCCGGGCGGGCCGCCTGATCTCGTAACGCTACGGGGCCACGACGGTGTCCACCGGTCGTTGCCTGGTGGCGATCCAGGCTGGCACGAGGGTGGCCGCCATGGTGAGCAGACCGACCGCCCCGGCCACCACCAGGAAGATCCACAGTGGACCGTCCGGGAGCACCGAACCCCGGGCGGAGATGGCGAACGGCACCAGCGAGCCGGCCGAGATCGCGGTGCCGAGCACCAGGCCGGTGACCGCGATCAGCGCGCCCTCCACGCCGGCCATCCGCATCACCTGACCGCGCCGGGCGCCGGACAGCCGCAGCAGCCCGAACTCGCGGCGCCGGTCCGCGGTCTCCACCACCAGGGTGTTGATCACGGTGATCGCCGTGTACAGCACGATCAGCCCGGCCAGCAGGTAGTTGATCCACGCGCTGGTCCGCTGGTCCTCGGCGTAACTCGCGGTCAGCACCGACCGGTCCACCACCTGCGCGTTCGGGACGTGCACGTTGGCGGCGGAGCCGCGGGCCATGATCCGGGTGGCCGCGCCGGTGTCGGTGTGCTCGGCGACGAGCTGCGCCGGGAGCAGCGCGGTCTCGAACGCCTGGTCCTCGTTGAGCAGGGCCACGATCCTGGTGTCGACCGTCCGGCCGTCCCCGAACCGCATGGTGACCGTGTCGCCGATGCCCCGCTTCATCGCCTCCGCGTGCCTGGCGGGCAGCGCGACTGTGTTGCCGGTCAACGAGTCCAGCGACCCGGAGGCGAGGTCGACCGCGGTCAGCGCGGACGCGCCGGAGGCCGTGACGCCCTGCAGCGCCAGGCCGTCGTCACCCTGCTTCGAGTCGTACGGCGCGTCCACGTAGCCCGTGCTGGTCACCCACGCCGAGGCCGCGGTGACTCCCGGCGTGGCCCGCAGCTGCGCCACGACGTCGGGGGAGAAGCCGCCAGACGTCGACTGCAGCACGAAGTCCGCCCGCAGGCTCCGGTCGTACGCCTCCTGAGAGGCTTTGACGGACGTGGTCTGGATGTAGATCTGCGCCAGGGCGAACCCGGAGGCGAGCATCACCGGCGCGATCGCCGCGGCCAGCTGGATCCGGCGGACCTTGGCGTTGCTCAACGCCAGCGACCCGGGGACCGACGACAGCGCACGGACCGGCCACTTCAGCACGGCCAGGACCACCCGGCTGACACCGGGAGCGAGCAGGGAGAAGGCGAACGCCCACAACAGCACTGCCGGGCCCGCGGTGGACGCGGCGATCGGGCCGTGCATGGCCGTGACCGTGACGATCGCCAACGCGAGCCCACCCAGGCAGCACAACGTTCCCGCGATGGCCCGGAACGGCGTGAGCCACTTGCGCTGCACGGCGGCCTCGGCGAGCGCCTCGGTCGGTCGGGTCTGTGCGGCGCGTCGGGCCGCCGCCATGGCCGCGACCTGGGACGTGAGGATGGCGGCGCCGACCCCGACGACCGACGGGATCCAGCCCTGGTGGAACTCGATCACCGAGTCGACCACGCCCTTGCCGGCGAACTGCGTGAACAGCCACCGGCCCACCAGCGAGCCCGGGATCCACGCCGCCGCCGTCGCCAGCACCGACAGCACCAGGGCCTCGAAGAACACCATCCGCCGGACCTGCCGCGGCGTCGTCCCGATCGCCCGCAGCAGCGCGATCTCCCGTTTGCGCTGGCGGATCGACAGGCCGAGGGTGCTGGCGACGACCATCATCAGGACCATCACGGCGAACCCGCCGAACACGCCGGCGATCGTGATCAGCAGCTCGCTGCTCTTCAACGCCGCCGGGTACTCCGCCGCGCCGCGGTCCTCACCGGTCAGCGCCGAGACCGTGAACGTCTTCTTGATCTGTGACGCCAGGTCGGACACGTCCGTGCCGTTGGTCACCGTCAGCCCGATCGACGTCAGCTTGCCCAGCCGGGTCGCGTCCGACGCGGCGAAGTAGATCCCGTCCTGGGGGAAGACCCCGGACACGGTGTACTGCCGCGTCTCGCCGCGCACCGAGATCGACACCTGGTCGCCGACCTGGCCGGACCCCAGCACGACCTGCCCGGCCCGCGGTTCGGCGCCGGTCAACGACCCCTGCGCCAGCTGGGCCGACTCCCAGCCGTGCCCGGTCGTCGACGTCCCGTTGACGTACGCCGGGAACGACACGTCCCCGACCGCACGGGCCACGCCGGAGACCCCGGCCAGCTTCCCGACCAGCCCGGGGTCGAGCGCGACCTGCTCGGACAGCAACGCCCTCTCGGTGTCCTCCTCCTCGTCGGCGGGGTCGCGCTTCGGCAGCTCGTAGTGCCGGTCACCGGTCACCACGATGTCCGCGCCGGCGAACCGGTGCGTCGGAATGGCCGTCCTGATGCCGGTCTCCATCAGCCCACCGCACGCCATCACGATCATCGCGCCGAGGAACAACGCGATGAACGTGGCGACGAAACCCCCCTTGCGGTAGCGCAGCGTCCGCAACGTCAGGCGCACCATGACTACACCGTCCCCAAATCCTTGGTCACATGTTTGTTGGTCCTGACGCTATTGCCAGCGGTGGTGCTGTCCCTATGGTGCTGAACAGCCAGTTTGTTGGGGGGCTAGCCCTACCTTGGGGAACGCGGGCCAGTAGATTGTGCGCGCGGGAGACAGCGAGGAGAAACGCGTGGCACGGTCGGTATTGATCACTGGCGGTAACCGGGGCATCGGGCTGGCGATCGCCCGCGCGTTCGCCGACCAAGGCGACAAGGTGGCGGTCACCCACCGGGGGGCCGAGGTCCCCGAGGGGTTGCTTGGCGTCAAGTGCGACGTCACCGACACCGAACAGGTCGACCAGGCGTTCGCGGACATCGAGGCGGCGCACGGGCCGGTGGAGGTGCTGGTGTCCAACGCCGGCATCACCGACGACACGCTGCTGATGCGGATGAGCGAGGACCAGTTCACCCGGGTGCTCGACGCGAACCTGACGGGCGCGTTCCGGGTCGCCAAGCGGGCGTCCCGCGGCATGCTGAAGAAGCGCTGGGGCCGGATGATCTTCGTCTCGTCGGTCGTCGGCCTGATGGGCAGCGCCGGGCAGGCGAACTACGCGGCCAGCAAGGCCGGCCTGGTCGGGTTCGCCCGGTCGATGGCCCGCGAGCTGGGCAGCCGGAACATCACGTCGAACGTGGTCGCGCCCGGCTTCGTGGCCACCGAGATGACGGCCGTGCTGTCCGAGGACCGCAAGAAGGAGATCCTGGCGCAGGTCCCGATCGGCCGGTACGCCGACACCGCGGAGATCGCCGGGGCGGTCACGTTCCTGGCCTCGGACGCCGCCGCGTACATCACCGGTGCCGTGATCCCCGTCGACGGCGGCCTCGGCATGGGCCACTGACACCACTTTCTGGAGGAGACAAGAGTGAGCGGACTGCTCGAAGGCAAGCGGCTGCTGATCACGGGCGTGATCACCGACAGTTCCATCGCGTTCAGCGTGGCCAGGATCGCCCAGGAACAGGGCGCGAAGGTCGTGCTGACCGGGTACGGCCGGCTCAGCCTGGTCGAGCGGATCGCCCAGCGGCTGCCCGAGCCGGCGCCGGTGATCGAGCTGGACGTGAGCAACTCCGACCACCTGGCCGGGCTGGCCGACAAGGTCCGCGAGCACGTGGACGGCCTGGACGGCGTGGTCCACTCGATCGGGTTCGCGCCCGCGTCCTGCCTGGGCAACCCGTTCCTGGAGGCGCCGTGGGAGGACGTGGCCACGACCCTGCACGTCTCCACGTACTCGTTCATGTCGCTGACCAAGTCCGTGCTGCCGCTGCTCAGCGAGGGCGCGTCGGTCGTGGGCATGGACTTCGACGCACGCCAGGCGTGGCCCGCGTACAACTGGATGGGCGTGGCCAAGGCCGGCCTGGAGTCCACCACCCGGTACCTGGCCAAGGAACTCGGCCCGAAGCACGTGCGGGTGAACCTGGTCGCGGCCGGCCCGGTCCGGACCATGGCGGCCAAGTCGATCCCGGGGTTCAAGGACATCGAGGAGCAGTGGGGCCCGCGCGCGCCGCTGGGTTGGAAGGTCGACGACCCGGAGCCGGTGGGGAAGTCGGTGTGCGCCTTGCTGTCCGACTGGCTGCCTGCCACGACGGGGTCGATGGTCTGGGTTGACGGAGGCTTCCACGCCGTAGGAATGTGACAGGTGCCAGGATGGGCAGGGTGAGCGTCGACGCACTGCTGTGGCTGTCCTTCGGTGGGCCGGAGGGGCCCGCGGATGTCCGGCCGTTCCTGGAGAACGTGACCCGTGGCCGGGGTGTGCCGCCGGAGCGGCTCGACGAGGTCGAGCAGCACTACCAGCACTTCGGCGGCGTCTCACCGATCAACGAGCTGAACCGGGACGCGATCGCCGCGGTCGAGGGCGAGTTGGCGGCCCGGGACATGAAGCTCCCAGTGTACTTCGGCAACCGCAACTGGCATCCGATGGTGGAGGACACTGTCGCGCGGATGGCGGCCGACGGCGTGAAGCGCGCGCTCGTGTTCCCGACGAGCGCGTACGGCGGCTACTCGGCCTGTCGGCAGTACGACGAGGACATCATCCGCGCGCGTGCGGCCGTTCCCGATGCGCCTGAACTGGTGAAAGTCCGCCAGTTCTTCGACCATCCGCTGTTCGTCGAGGCGTTCGCAGACGCTGTACGCGGCGCGCTCGTGACCTTGCCGGACGACGCCCGGCTGGTGTTCACCGCGCACTCCGTGCCCCTTGCCGCGGACAACGCGGCCGGCCCGCCGGACGAGGGCGGCAGGCGGTACTCGCGTCAGATCGCCGAGGCGGCGCGGCTCGTCGCTGGCAAGGTCGGGGTCGCCGAGTACGACGTGGTGTGGCAGTCCCGGTCCGGCCCGCCGCGGATCCCGTGGCTCGACCCGGACATCGTGGACCACATTGAGGCGCTGAGCGCCCAGGGGGTCGGCGCGGTCGCGGTGTGCCCGGTCGGGTTCGTCAGCGACCACCTCGAAGTGATCTGGGACCTGGACAACGAGGCCGCCGAGAAAGCCGCCGAACTGGGCATGCTGTTCGCCCGCGCGGGCACCCCGTCCAGCGACCCGAGGTTCGCCGACCTGGTCGTCGAACTGGTCCGCGAACACACCGACGGGGTCGAGCCGCGCAAGCTCTCGACCATGCCCGCCGCCGGCTGCACGGTCAACGGCGCCCCCTGCGCGGTGGGCTGTTGCGAGCGAGTCACCCGCCCTTGAACCGGTTCGTGATCATCACCGGCGTCGCGGGCGGTGGCAAGACGACGCTGATCAACGCGTTGCGAAGTCTGGGCTACGCTTGCGTCCCGGAGGCCGCCAGGGAGATCATCCGCGACCAGATGACCATCGGCGGCCGCGCGTTGCACCAGGTCGACCCCGAGCTGTTCGCGGAGATCATGCTGTCCTGGGAGGTCCGCTCGTACCGCGAGGCCACCCAGCTGTCCGGGGTGGTGCTGTTCGACCGGGGCATCCCGGACCTGATCGGCTACCACCGGCTGATCGGCCTGTCGGTACCGCCGTACGTCATCGCGGCGACGAACATGTACCGCTACCACACGCGTGTCTTCGTCGCGCCGCCGTGGCCGGAGATCTACGTCAACGACGAGGAACGCACCCACGGCTTCGACGAGGTCCTGCGTACCCACGAAGCCATCGCGAGCGCGTACATCGAGCACGGCTACGAGCCGATCATCCTGCCGAAGGTGAGCGTCGCCGAACGCGTGGCCTTCGTCCGCCAGTACTTGCCGTAACCCGGGCGGGTGCGCCCGTTGCCGCTGGTGGCAGATCTCTCCTTGGTTACTGGTCTTGACCAATCTCATGCTGGTGACTAGCGTCACCTCAAATCGTCTGGGAAGTTACCAGATTAATTTTGCCCCAATTGACCGGGAGAGCCGAGTGAGAGCCGGGAGTCCGCGGCTGCTTCGCGAGATCAACGATCGCGCGGCCATCGACGCGCTGTTGCGTGATGGTCCGTTGACGCGGTCTGAGCTGGAGTACGCCATCGGCCTGTCCAAGCCGGCGACCGCGCAGCTGTTGGCCCGGCTTGAGGAGGAGGGTGTCGTCGTCCGCGAGGGCCTGCGGGGCGGCGGCCGTGGCCCGCGGGCTCAGCTGTGGGCGGTGAACGGGTCGATCGCGAACATCGCCGCCGTCGACCTGACCCCGCGTGGCCTGGACGTCGTGATCGCGGACGTGTCCGGCGCGACCCTGGCCGAGTACCTACACCCGCAGTCCGCGCGGGGCACCGCCGACGAGGTGGTCGGCGGGTTCCGCCAGGCTGTGGTCACCGCGTGCGAGATGGCCGGGCGGACCGTGGAAGACCTGACGCACGTCATTGTCGGCGCGCCCGGCGCGGTCAACCCACGCACCGGGCACCTGTGGCTGGCGCCGCACATGCCGGCGTGGGAGGGCTTCGACATGCCCGGCCGGCTCACCGACGAGATCGGGGTGCCGGTCAGCATCGAGAACGACGTGAACCTGGTGGCACTGGAGGAGATGTCCGCCGGCATCGCGGTCGAGACGCGCAACTTCGTGATGGTCTGGCTGGACCAGGGCATCGGTGGCGCGATCGTGATGGACCGCAAGCTGGTGCGCGGTGCCACCGGCGGCGCGGGCGAGATCGACTGGATGTACGTGCCTGACCGGGCCGCCGCCGACACCGGGATCCCACCGACCGGGACCCGGTTCGGTGACCTGGTCAGCTCGCCGTCGGTGGTGAAGCTGGCCAAGGCGCACGGCATCGCCGCGCGCAACGGCTGGACCGCGGTGACCAGGGCGGTCCAACTCATGGCTTCCGGACAGCAGCAGGGGGAACCGTTCCTCACCGACCTGGCCCGCCGGGTCGCCACCGGCGTCGCCGGACTGGTCAGCGTGATGGACCCGGAACTGGTGCTGCTGTGCGGAAAGACCGGCCTCGCGGGCGGGGAGACCCTGTGCCGGTTGATCAGTACGGAGCTGCGGAGCATGGTGGTACCCCGCACACCCGTGGCGTTCAGCGCGCTCGGCGTCAATGCCGTACGAGCGGGCGCGTTGCACTCCGCCCTCGCGGTGGTCCGGGAGCAGGTGTTCGGACTCACCGGCCACATCACCGAACCGTCGCGCCGGCAGGTAGTCAGTCCCGCTGACGCATAAAGAATGTGTCCCTGATGAGTTCCAGGAGGGCTCATGCGCAAGACCTCCCTTCGAGTGCTGCTGGCCTCGGTGGCGTTACTCGTCGCGTCCTGTTCGGGCGCGGCCGGCGGTGGGGGTGGTGGTGGAGCCAGCGGTGAGCAGCTCGGCGCCGCGCCTGGCAAGGACGACAAGCTCAAGCTCGTGGTGTACTCCAAGTTCACCGACCGGGAGTTCAACGCGGTCACCGACGCCATGAAGACGTTCAGCAAGAAGTACCCGAACATCGAGATCGACCACCAGGGCAACCAGGACGACGACAAGCTGACCCAGTCCATCCAGGCGGGCAACCCGCCGGACGTGGCGATCTCGTTCTACACCGACAACCTGGGCAACTGGTGCCAGAGCGGCGCGTTCCAGGACCTCAAGCCCTACGTGGACCGGGACAAGGTCGACCTGAACCAGCTGCCGGAGGCGGTCAGGCAGTACACCGAGTTCAACGGCAAGCGCTGCGCGTTCCCGATGCTGGCGGACGCGTTCGGCCTCTACTACAACAAGGACTACTTCGCCGCGGCCGGTATCGCCGGCCCGCCGAAGACCATGGACGAGTTGTTCGAGGACGCCAAGAAGCTGACCAAGTTCAACCCGGACGGCTCGATCAAGGTGGCCGGCTTCATCCCGACCATGCCGTTCTACGGCAACCTGGCCGAGGTGTGGGCGCCGTCGTTCGGCGCGAAGTTCCTCGGTCCGGACGGCAAGTCCGGGCTGGCCGGCAGTCCACAGTGGAAAGAAATGTTCGAGTTCCAGAAGAAGCTGGTGGACTTCTACGGCAAGGACAAGCTGGAGCAGTTCAAGTCCGGCCTCGGCGACGAGTACTCGGCGGACAACGGCTTCCAGAAGGGCAAGCTGGCGATCGCGTACGACGGTGAGTACCGGACCGCGTTCATCGCCGACCAGGCGAAGGACCTGAACTACGGCACCGCGCCCGCGCCCATGTCCGCCTCGAACGCCAGCATGTACGGCGGCGGCCTGGTCACCGGCACCATCATCGCCATCCCCAAGGGTGTGAAGAACCCCGGCGCGTCCTGGGAACTGGTCAAGCACATGGCCCTAGACACCGATGTGCTGGTGCAGATCGCCAACGGCATCCACAACCTGCCCAGCACGCTCGCGTCGCTGAACTCGCCGAACCTGCAGAAGTCGCCGCAGTTCCAGACGTTCCTGGACCTGTACGGCAGCGGCAAGCTGGTCACCAAGCCGTCCACGGCCATCGGTGACGCGCACCTCAAGGCGGTCAACGACTTCGCTGAGAAGTGGGTGGCCGGCAGCGTGCCGGATCTCGAGGCCGGCCTGAAACAGGTCGACGCGCAGATCAACGACGCGCTGGCACAGAAGCAAGGCAAGTAAGAGCCATCACGATGACTGCCACGCTGCAACCCACGCGAACGGACTCGTCGCCGGCCCCCGCCAAGGGGCTGGCACGGGTCCGCTCCCGTCGCAAGTGGGTGGTGTTGGGGTTCCTGAGCCCGGCGATTCTCGGGTTCGTGATCTTCTTCGGCTACCCGCTCGTCGCCACGGTGTACTTCTCGTTCACCCGGTACGACCTGATCAACGCTCCACAGTGGATCGGGTTCGACAACTACGTCCGCATGTTCACCACCGAGCCGCTGATCGGCACGGCCGCGTACAACACGCTGTGGCTGGTCATCGTGCTCACGGTGTGCCGGGTGATCTTCTCGCTCGGCACCGCGTCGGTCATCGCCCGGCTGCGCCGGGGCCTCGGACTGATCCGGACCCTGTGCTACCTGCCCGCGCTGGCGCCGCCGGCCGCGGCGACGCTGGTGTTCGTGTTCGTGTTCAACCCGGAGTTCGGGCCGGTCAACCGGTTCCTGCGCTGGCTGGGCATCAACGGCGGGCTGTGGTTCAACGATCCGAGCATGTCCAAGCCGTCGCTGACCCTGCTGGTGCTGTGGGCGTCCGGCGACCTGATGATCATCGTCCTGGCGGCGTTGCTGGACGTGCCGCCGGAGCTGCACGAGTCGGCGGCGCTGGACGGCGCCGGTCCGGTCCGCCGGTTCTGGCACATCACGCTGCCGTCGATCTCGCCGGTGCTGCTGTTCGGGATCGTCAACTCGATGATCTTCGCGCTGCAGTTCTTCACGCAGGCCGTGGTCGCCGGCGCGGCCGCGTCCGGCAACGCGGACGTCGCCGGCAACACCAAGTTCATCGGCGCGCCACAGAACTCGACGCTGACGTACCCGGTCTGGCTGTACGTGCAGGGCTTCCGGTACTCGAACATGGGGTACGCGGCCGCGATGGCCGTGTTGCTCTTCGTGGTGTCGTTGGCGTTCACCGCGATCCTGGTCCGGCAGCTGCGCCGAGCGTCCCATGTGGAGGAACTGTGACCACCGCCACCCTCGCGCCCCAGCGCACCGGCGGCTCGCCGGTGCTCGCGCGCCGCAAGCGCAACTGGAACAAGACCCTCAACTGGGTCGCCGTGCACGCCATCGGCCTGGCCATGGGCGTCATGTTCACCCTGCCGGTGATCTTCGTGGTGCTCACGTCGGTGATGAAGAGCGACCAGGCGATGACGTCGAGCTGGTGGCCGACCGAGTGGCACTTCGAGAACTTCGTCAAGGTGTTCGAGAAGGCGCCGATGCTGTCGTACCTGCTCAACAGCATGACGTACTCGCTGCTGGCGACCCTCGGCGTGCTGCTGTCGGCCATCCCGGCGGCGTACGCGTTGGCGAAGCTCAAGTGGCGCGGGCAGAGTTGGGCGTTCATGGCCGTGGTGGCGGCGATGATGCTGCCGCCGCAGGTGGTCATCGTGCCGCTGTTCGACATGTGGGTCCGGATGGGCCTCACCGGCACGCTGGTTCCGTTGATCGCGCCGTA
This sequence comes from Actinocrispum wychmicini, assembly GCF_004345645.1. Lineage (GTDB taxonomy): Bacteria > Actinomycetota > Actinomycetes > Mycobacteriales > Pseudonocardiaceae > Kibdelosporangium > Kibdelosporangium wychmicini. The sequence continues at coordinate 70,406 of NZ_SLWS01000010.1, forward strand.
CTTCCTGTTCGACGCGTTCAGCATCTTCCTGCTGCGCCAGTTCTTCCTGACCATCCCCAAGGACTACCTGGACGCGGCCCGGATGGACGGCTGCTCGGAGTTCCAGGTGCTGTACCGGGTGCTGGTCCCGATGGCGAAGCCGGGCATCGCGGCCGCGGCGATGTTCTGCTTCCTCTACACCTGGAACGACTACTTCGGGCCGTTGATGTACACCGCCCAGGTGCAGGACAACTGGACGTTGTCACTGGCGATCGCGTCGTTCCGGGGCATGCACCACGTGGAGTGGAACCTCACGATGGCGGCGACGGTGATCACCATGGCGCCCGCGATCGTGTTGTTCGTCTTCGCGCAGAAGTCGTTCGTCAAGGGCATCACGTTCACGGGAGTGAAGGGTTAAGCATGAGACTGACCGTCGTGGGTGGCGGGTCCACGTACACGCCAGAGCTCGTTGACGGGATCGCCGGGCGCCGGGCCAGCCTGGACGTCGACGAGATAGTGCTGGTCGACCCGGACACCCACCGGTTGCGGGTCGTCGGCCCGTTCTGCCAGCGGCTGCTGGACCATGCCGGGCACCCGGCGAAGGTGCTGACCACGTCCAATCTGCGGCAGGGCGTGGAAGGCGCGTCGGCCGTGCTGTTGCAGTTGCGGGTCGGCGGCCAGAAGGCCCGGCGGTCGGACGAGACGTTCCCGCACGCGTGCGGCTGCATCGGACAGGAGACGACCGGGGCCGGCGGCCTGGCCAAGGCGCTGCGCACGGTCCCGGTCGTGCTCGACATCGCCGACACCGTCCGCGAGGTGGCGGGGCCGGACACCTGGATCGTCAACTTCACCAACCCGGTCGGCATCGTCACCCGGGCGTTGCTGCAGGCCGGCCACAAGGCGGTCGGGCTGTGCAACGTGGCCATCGGGTTGCAGCGGAAGTTCGCGGCCTGGTTCGGGGTGGGCACCGACGACGTCCGCCTGGACCACGTGGGGTTGAACCACCTCACGTGGGAGCGCGGGGTCACGGTGTCCACTCCGGACGGTCCGGTCGAGCGGCTTGGCGATCTGCTGGGCGAGTTCGGCGAGCGGGTCGCGGAGGAGTTGGGCGCGCCGCTGCCGTGGATGCGCCGGATGAACGCGATTCCCTCGTACTACCTGCGGTACTTCTACGCGCACGACGAGGTGTACGCGTCGCAGCTGGAGAACCCGCCGCGCGCCGACGTGGTGATCGAGGTGGAGAACGAGCTGCTGAAGCTGTACGCCGATCCGTCGGTGGTGACCAAGCCGGAGAGTCTGGCCAAGCGCGGCGGCGCGTACTACTCGGAGGCGGCCGTGCAGCTCGTGCACGCGCTGACCGCGGGCGGCGAGCCGGAGGAGCACGTGGTCAACGTGCGCAACAACGGCGCCATGCCGTTCCTGCCGGACGACGCGGTGATCGAGGTACCGGCCACTGTGGACGGTTCGGGTGCGGGGCCGCTGCCGATCCGGCCGGTCGAGCCGAGGTTCTCCGGACTGATCTCGCACGTCACCGCCTACGAGTTCCTGGCGCTGGAGGCGGCGCTGAAGGGCGGTCGGGACCGGGTCGCGGACGCGCTGCTCGCGCACCCGCTGATCGGCCAGTACGACACGGCCGACCGGCTCGCCGACGACTTGGTGGCCGCCAACCGGGCCGACCTGCCGTGGGCGCGGGTATGAACGCGGGTGTGAACTTCGCTGACATCGTTGTCATCGCCATCGACGGTGGTAACAGCAAGACGGATGTCCTTCTTGTTGACGGTTCGGGGGCGGTCCTCGGCCATGCCCGTGGCATCGGCGCGTCGCCGCAGACCGTTGGCGTGAAACGGAGTCTGGAGGTCTTCGAACAGCTGGCGAGGGAAGCGGGCGCGCCCGCGACGCCGCCGTTCGCCACCCACACCGCGGCTTACCTCGCTGGCGCCGACCTGCCGAAAGAGGAGGAGGCCATCGAGCGGGCCATCACCGAACGCGGCTGGTCGCAGTCCATTGTGGTCGGCAACGACACGTTCGCGCTGCTGCGCGCCGGCACGTCCGACGGTGTCGGGGTGGCGGTGGTGTGCGGCGCCGGGATCAACTGCGTCGGGGTGGCCGCGGACGGCCGGGTCCACCGGTTTCCCGCGCTTGGCCGGATCTCCGGCGACTGGGGCGGCGGGGGTTATCTCGGTGAGGAGGCACTGTGGTCCGCGGTCCGCTGCGCCGACGGCCGCGGCCCCGCGACGGCCCTGAAACCGGCCATCGAGCAACATTTCGGCGTGCGTGACCTGTTCGAGGTCGTCGAACGGCTGCATTTCGGCGGCCTGCCCATGGCTGTGTTGCACGAACTGTCACCCGTGCTGGTCCAGGTCGCTGAAACGGGTGACGAGGTGGCCGAGCAGATCCTGCAGCGCCTCGTTGACGAGGTCGTGACGTTGGCGTCGGTGACCGTGCGGAAGTTGGAGATGACCACCGAGGCGCCGGTTATCGTGCTCGGCGGTGGGGTACTCACCGGCGTACGGCACACCGTCATCGACGAGATCGCCGAGCGCTGTGTCGCCGTCGCGCCCCAGGCCCAGGTCCGCGTGGTGGACATCGCCCCGGTCGTCGGGGCTGCCCTGCTGGGCCTGGACGCGATCGGCGCGGACGAGGTCGCCAAGACCCGCCTGCGGCTGGCGTCAGTGCCGGCCGGCGTGGTCGGACAGGGCACGGACGGCGTCGTCAATGGCGGCGCACCGGGCGACACGGACGGCGTCGGCGAGCGGGCGGAGAGCTTCGGAGCGTCGTAGCTGTGCGGAGGACGACAACGCGCCACCAGGGTCGTCCTCCGCCGCCACCTCCAGGATGGCGGCGACCTCGGTGGCCCGCTGCAACACCCGCAACGCCTTCTGCGGCATGCCGATCGGCCACCGGGCGCGGGCGGCGACGGCGGCCCGGTCCTTGATCTCCTGACGTACCCCGGGACGGCTGCTGTGCAGGTCCAACGACGCGAGGGTGCCCGCCGCCTCCCGCATCGCCGCCGACAGGCCATGGTCGGCCTCGCTCAACGGCGTCTGCTCGGCCGGCGTCGGGTTGGGCAGGTCGAAAACAGTCCATCGGATGATGCCTTCGGCGACGTTGTCCGGGACGATTCCCACGTTCGCCTCGGCCACCACGACGGCCTGGCCGGCGCGGACGGCCTCACGGGCCAGCGGCAGCGAACCGCCGAGGCCGCGGACGTCCCCGGCGACCGGGATCACCAGCCGCGCGGTGGTCGCCCCGGCTTTGCGCAGCGCGGCCAGCAGGCCGGCGAGCTGCGTGGCTCGCTCGTCCTTCGCGGGCAGGTCCAGGGCGGTCGCGGTGCCGTCATCGTCCGCGACGACCTCGTGTACCTCGGCCCACACGGCGAGCGCGTCGAGGGCATCATCAGGAGCGGCGACGCCGTGCAGCCATGCTGACCCCCACACGGCGAACGTGGCACAAGGAAACGGCACCCCCGAAGCGTACCGACCGCCTCAGGAGAGGAAGCACATGTCCCACGCACACCCCGGCGGCTCGCTGACCATGGCGGACGGCCTCCAGCTCAGCCGCATGGGCTTCGGCGCGATGCAGTTGGCCGGCCCCGGCGTCTGGGGTCCGCCGACCAACCGCGAGGAGGCTGTCGCGGTCCTGCGCGAAGCGGTGAACCTGGGCATCACCCACATCGACACGAGCGACTACTACGGCCCGTACACCGTGAACGAGCTCATCCGGGAGGCCCTCCACCCGTACCCGGACGACCTGCGCATCGTGACCAAGGTCGGCGCCCTGCGCGGCCCGGACCGCTCATGGCTGCCCGCGCTGTCCCCGGACGAGCTCGTCAGCGCGGTCCACGAGAACCTCGACCACCTCGGCCTGGACGCGCTCGACGTCGTCAACCTGCGGATCATGGACCCGGGCCAGTCCCTCACCGAATCCTTCACCGCGCTCGCCGAACTCCAGCAGAAAGGACTGATCCGACACCTCGGGGTCAGCACGGTGAGCGCGCTGCGCCTGGCCGAGGCACAACGCATCGCGCCGGTCGTGTGCGTGCAGAACCAGTACAACATCGCCCACCGCGAAGACGACGCTCTCGTGGACATCTGCGCGGAGCAGGGCATCGCGTACGTGCCGTACTTCCCGCTCGGCGGTTTCTCGCCACTGCAGCACCAGGTTCTCGACGCCGTGGCCGCGCGTGTGGATGCGACACCACGGCAGGTGGCGTTGGCCTGGCTGTTGCGGCGGTCGCCGACAATCCTGCTGATCCCGGGCACGTCTTCAGTGGGGCACCTGCGTGAGAACGTCGCCGCCGCCGACCTCGAACTCCCGGCCGAGGCCATGGCCGAACTGGATCGCACCTGAAGTTGCTCCACATCGACGATTACACGATTTCAACGTAAGTTTGATCGTGTGAATCGTGGGAACCAGCCGCGCACAGCCGGTGAGCTCAGGGCCGCCGGCTGTCGAGTGCGTGGCGTCAAGGCCGAGATCAGGGACAACCTCCTGGCCGCGTTGCGCGCGGGACGCAACCCGTGGCCGGGGATCGTCGGGTTCGACCGCACTGTGCTGCCCCAGTTGGAGCGCGCCTTGCTGGCCGGGCACGACATCGTTCTGCTGGGGGAGCGCGGCCAGGGCAAGACCAGGCTGCTGCGGACGCTTGTCGGCCTGCTCGACGAGTGGACGCCGGCGATCGAGGGCTCGGAACTGGCCGAGCACCCGTTCGAGCCGATCACCGCCGAGTCCGTCCGGCGGGTCGCTGAGGAAGGCGACGACCTGCCGGTCCGCTGGATCCACCGCAGCGAGCGGTACACCGAGAAGCTGGCCACGCCGGACACGTCGGTCGGCGACCTGATCGGCGACGTCGACCCGGTCAAGGTCGCGCAGGGGCGCAGCCTCGGCGACCCCGAGACCATCCACTTCGGACTCGTCCCGCGCGCGCACCGCGGCATCATCGCCGTGAACGAGCTGCCGGACCTGGCCGAGCGCATCCAGGTCGGCCTGCTGAACGTGATGGAGGAGCGGGACATCCAGATCCGCGGCTACACCATGCGGCTGCCGCTGGACGTGCTGCTGGTCGCCACCGCGAACCCGGAGGACTACACCAACCGCGGCCGGATCATCACGCCGCTGAAGGACCGGTTCGGCGCCGAGATCCGGACGCACTACCCGCTGGACGTGAACGCGGAGATGCACCTGGTCCGCCAGGAGGCCGACCTGGTGGCGGAGGTGGGCGACCCGCTGATCGAGGTGGTGGCCCGGTTTGTCCGTAATCTCCGTGAGTCCAGCGCGATCGACCAGCGCTCGGGCGTGTCCGCGCGGTTCGCCGTCGCGGCGGCGGAAACCCTTGCGGCGGCGGCGCTTCGGCGGGCGGCGATCACGGGCGAGGAGCCCGCGGTGGCCCGGCCGATCGACCTGGACGCGGTGCCCGCCGTGCTGCAGGGCAAGCTGGAGTTCGAGGCCGGCGAGGAAGGCCGCGAGATCGACCATCTCGTGCACCTGCAACGCGTCGCGGTCGCGGAGACGGCCCGGAACGCGTTCGCCGGGCTGGATCTGGGTCCGTTGGAGGACGCGATCAGCGAGGGCCGGATCGTCACCACCGGCGAGCGGGTCCCGGCCTCCGAGGTCCTCGGTGCGTTGCCGGAACTGCCTGTGCTGCACGAGGTCGCGGAACGGCTCGGGGTGTCCCCGCATGACTCGCCGGGCCGGATAGCGGCGGCCGTGGAGCTCGCTCTGGAGTCGTTGTACCTGTCGCGGCGGGTCGCGAAGGACGCCGATGACGGCACGGCGGTGTACGGGCCGTGACGAATTTCGAGTACCGCCCCTGGCACGACGGCCCGGATCCGCTGGCGCCGCCGGTGGACATCCGGGCGGCGCTCGACCAGATCGGCCGGGACGTGATGGAGGGCTCGTCGCCGCGATCCGCCCTGGAGGAGTTGCTCCGCCAAGGTGTCCGCGGCACCCGCGGCCTGGACGACATGACGCGCCGACTGTGGCGGGAACGGTCGCGGCTGCAGCGGCGCAACCGTCTCGACGGGACGATGCAGGAGGTCCAGCGGCTGCTGCAGGAGGCGCTGGACGCGGAGAAACGGCAGCTGTTCCCGGACCCGTCGGACGACGCCCGGTTCCGGGAGGCCCAGCTGGACGCGCTGCCGACCGGGACCGCGGCCCAGGTCCGGGAGCTGGCGAACTACGACTGGCAGTCGGCGCAGGCCCGGGAGGCGTACCAGAAGATCCAGGACCTGCTGGGCCAGGAGCTGATGGAGTCCCGGTTCCAGGGCATGAAGCAGGCCCTGGCCAACGCGACCCCGCGGGACGTCGAGCGGATCCGTGAGATGATGTCGGATCTCAACGACCTGCTGGCCGCGCACGCCCGAGGCGACGACACCCAGGCCCAGTTCACCGAGTTCATGAACAAGCACGGCGACTTCTTCCCGGAGAACCCGCGGAACGTCGAGGAGCTGATCGACGCCCTGGCCGCCCGCGCGGCCGCGGCGCAGCGGATGATGAACTCGATGTCCGCGGAGCAACGAGCCGAGCTGGGCGAACTGATCCAGCAGGCGTTCGGCGACCCGCGCCTGGCCGGCGAGATCGCCCGGCTGGACGCCCAGTTGCAGGCGTTGCGGCCGGGGGAGGACTGGACGTCGTCCGGCCGGTTCCGTGGCCAGAACCCGTTGGGAATGGGCGAAGCCGCGCAGGTGATGCAGGACCTCGCGGAGATGGACGGGTTGGCCGAGCAGCTGGCCCAGTCGTATCCCGGTGCCCGCCTGGAGGACATCGACCTGGAGGCCCTGGAACGCCAGCTGGGGTCGGAGGCGGCGGTCGACGCCCGGCGCCTGGCCGAGCTGGAACGGGAACTGCGCAACCAGGGCCTGCTGGAACGAGCCCCGGACGGCTCGTTGCGCCTGTCTCCCAAGGCGATGCGTCGACTGGGTGAGACGGCGTTGAAGGACGTCGTGCGCGCTCTCTCGGCACGTCGGGGCGAGCGGGACACAGCCCGCGCCGGCGCTGCCGGGGAACCGACGGGCTCCTCGCGCGCCTGGGAGTTCGGCGACACCGAGCCGTGGGACGTCTCCCGTACCGTCCGGAACGCCGTGCTGCGTACGGCATCGGCCGGCGGCACGGTCACTTTGGACGTGCAGGACGTGGAAGTCGTCGAGACGGAACAACGATCGCGCGCGGCGGTCGCGTTGTGCGTGGACACCTCGTGGTCGATGGTCCAGGACGGCCGCTGGCTGCCGATGAAGCGAACCGCGCTGGCCCTGCATCACCTGGTCCAGACGCGGTTCCGCAACGACGCCCTTGAGCTGATCACCTTCGGCCGGCACGCCCAGCCGGTGGACATCGCGGAACTCACCGCCATGGAAGGTGTCTGGGAGCAGGGCACCAACCTGCACCACGCGTTGTTGTTGGCCGGGCGGCACATCAGGCGGCACCCGGACGCCCAGCCGGTGGTGATCGTGGTGACCGACGGGGAGCCGACCGCACACCTGGAACCGGACGGGGAAGCGGAGTTCCACTATCCGCCGCTGCCCCGGACGCTGCGGCTGACACTGTCCGAAGTGGACAAATTGGCCCGGCTGGGCGCGTCGGTGTCGGTGTTCATGTTGGGGGAGGACCCCCAGTTGGAGGCCTTTGTGGACATCGTGGCCCGGCGCAGCGGCGGCCGGGTGGTCAACCCGGACCTGGACGGGTTGGGCGCCGCCGTGGTCAGCGACTACCTCCGGAAACGGCGGGGCTGATCAGCAGGCCGGGTAGTAGTAGGTCAGGTACGGCGTGGTGGCGCCCCAGTTGCCGTCCTGGCCGCTGCATCCCCACCACTTCTGGCCGACCAGGTTCTGCTTGCTTCCGTCGCTGAAGTAGGCGATCACAGTGAGGGTGTTCCCACCACCGATGGCGCTCGCGGCGCCCACGGGTACAACGGCAAGGCCACCGGCTAACAGGCCCGCGAGCAGCACGTTCCGCAGTCTCATGGAGCGCAGTGTAGGGGCGCGGATCGGACAAACGCGAGCGGCGTTCAGCTTAATCCGGTTGCGTGCTCCCGGGCGATCACACCGGCTTGGAGGATGACCCTGTCCGCCTTAATGATCCGCCGGGCCGAGCCGAGCGACGCCGGCTTCCTCACCGAGATGCTTTGTGCCGCAGTCAATTGGGACGACGGGCGGGCGGCGTTGACCCGTGCCCAGGTCCTCGCCGATCCCACCTTGGCCCGCTACGTCTCCGGGTGGCCACGGTCCGGGGATCTAGGGGTTGTCGGTGAGCGGGGTGGGCCTGTCGGGGCCGCCTGGTTGCGGTTGTTCACCGCCGACGAGCCTGGGTACGGCTATGTCGCGGACGACGTGCCCGAGGTGTCTGTCGCCGTGCTGCCCGGCTGGCGTGGACAGGGGATCGGTGCGGAGTTGCTGTCGGAGCTGTTCGCGATCGCCACTGACACCCGGGTCTCGTTGAGTGTCGAACGGGCCAATCGCGCGCGGGAGTTGTACCGCCGGTTGGGGTTCCAGACTGTGGCTGCCGGCGCGCAGTCCGACACGATGGTCAAGATCCTGCGGTGACTCACTTCTTGCCGCGGATCGTCGCGGCGTGCTCGACGAGGATGCCGCGGAACTGGACGAGCAGGCTGGTGAGCTTCTCGACGTCCTCGCGGTCGGCCGCGCCGAGCAGATCGATGATCGCCTGGTAGAAGTCGTCGAACAGGCTGAAGGCCTGCTGGCTGCCGGTGGGGGAGGCGTGCATCAGCACCCGCCTGCGGTCGTTCGGGTCGATCTCGCGGTGGGCGTACCCGCCGGCTTCCAGGCGCGCGGCCATCGCGCTGATCGCGGCGGTGGTCAGGCCGAGCGAGGACGCGATCTGGCCCGGACTCATCGGGCCGTGCCGGACGAGCAGGAACAGGCAGATCAGGTCGGTCTGGTTGATCCCGATCCGGCTGGCCGCGGCGTTGCCGATCAGGTCGAGGGAGATGCTCAGCTCGAACAGCTCGCTGGTCAGTTCGCGGGCCAGGCCGTCCACGGATTCGTTCGACAATTTGATACTCAAATCACTTGACTATTAGATCGCTTGGGTGAAGGCTAGCACCAGAACGACAGGGGGCTGGTGATGAACTCGCAGAGCTTGTACAACGTGGGCTACCGGTACGCCCGGATGCCCTGGGAGATCGGGGCCCGAGCCGAACTGATCGGGTTGGTGCGGTCCGGCCGGCTGCGCCGTGGCCGCGCCATCGACCTCGGCTGCGGCACCGGTGCCAACTCGATTTTCCTCGCCCAGCAAGGATTCGACGTGACCGGAGTGGACTTCGCGCCGGCTGCCCTGGTCAAGGCGCGGGCGGCGGCGGAACGAGCCGAAGTGGACGTCCACTTCGTCCTGGACGACCTGACCTCGTTCCGGCACGACCACGGCACGTTCGACGTCCTGGTCGACTACGGCGTGCTGGACGACCTGTCGCCCGAAAGGCGCGACCAGTACCTGGCGAACGTGCTCCCGCTGGCCCGTCCCGACTCGCAGTTCCTGCTGTGGTGTTTCGAATGGCCGCCGCGCCGCTGGGAGCGGTGGGTCGGGATGCGCACGATGGAGCCGGGCGAGGTGAACCGCCGCTTCGGCGACCGGTTCGCGATCGAACGCGTCGCGGGGACGGCGGTGCCGGCCATGTGGCGGTTCATTCCCGGATTCGCCGCCTACCTGATGACCCGGAGGGATCTGCCATGACGAACCCGCAGATCTTCGCGCTGTGGGCGGGACTGGGTCTCGTCGTCACCATCGCCCTGGTCGTGGCGGCCCGCCGGGTCGAGAAGGCGCGGGGCTGGCTCGTCATCGTCGGGCTGGTCATGCTCGCCGGGGAGGAGCCGATGCTCACCTGGTTCTGGGCGTTGATCGGTCCGGGCGGCGACAAGGACGGCATGTCGGGCCTGATCACGACCGCGGCCCAGACGCACGTCATGGACACCGCGATCCTTGGCTTCGGTCTGTACGTCTTCATGGGCTGGATCGCGATGACCGCGTTCCTGCGTGGCGAACGATGGGCGGCCAAAGTGCTTGCGGCCGGCTGGTTCCTGACCGCGGCCACGCTGCTCGCGACGTCCCTGACGCTCTACCCCCGCGGCCTGTTCGGACCCGGCTACGGCTGGGACTCGCTGGCAGTCGGCCTCTTGGCGTGGGGATGCGCGCTGTGGCTCACACCGGCCCGGCAGTTCGTCCGGAGTGGACGGTGATCTTCGCGGTCGCGTTGTCCTGGCTGGGTTTCTTCGTTCACAATGTGGCGGACCTGCCCGGCCAGACGATCCTCAGCCCGGAGTCGCTCTATCCCACGATCCTCTATCTGGCCCTCGTCGCGGCCTGGTTCACATCGGCGCGGCGGGTGGTGGAGCGGGTGCTGCTGGGCTGGGTGCTGCTGAATCTGGTGGGTGGAGCGATCGTCAGCGTCCTGCCGTTGCCGTTCCTGCCGTTCCACCCGGAACAGACCCTCTACCACTACTCGTTCCACGTTCTCTACGCGATCCTGCAGGTCCCCGCGCTCGTCGTACTCCGCCGACGGCTGGTCACCCAACCGTGAGCCGGAAGACCGGGAAGTCGGGCGCGATCTCCAGCAGCTTCTCGTCGCTCGACTCGGCGCTCACGTCCGGGCCGAAGAACCGGCCGACCTCCCAGGCCCACTTCTTCAGGTAGAGCCGGAACACCCCCGGCTTGTCGGCGTCGGCCAGCTCGACCGCGGTGAACGACCGCTTGCGCCAGCCGAGCCGCAGCTCGCCGCCGCCGGCCACCCGCATGTTGCGCACCCACTGGGTGTGGCCGCGCGGCGCCACCAGGTACTGCTCGCCCTCGTAGGTGAGCACGTTCACCGCGGTGGTCCGCCACTCGCCGGTCTTGCGGCCGCGGACCGCCAGCAGCCGGGTGCCCATCAGGCTGACACCCATCTTGGCCAGCCACTTGACGCTCGCGTTGAAGATCCGGTCGCCGCGGGTGGCGGGGATGTTGCGGATGTCGTTCATGTCGTGACCCCTGATCTCTTGGGAGAGCACTGCTCTCGTTGGTGACCCCAGTCAACACCCGGCCGCCGCTCATTGTCAAGAGCAGTGCTCTCGGAAGTGACAACTGCTCTCGGTACTGGCACACTCGGGGTCATGAACGCCAGCCGAACCGCCCGGGACCACGCCAGGCAGGAGATGACCAGGGCCATCAAGGACGCGGCCCGCCGCCAGCTCGCCGAGGAAGGCGCGATCAAGCTGTCGCTGCGGTCGGTGGCCAGGGAACTCGGCGTGGTGTCGTCCGCGCTGTACCGGTACTTCCCGAGTCGGGACGACCTGCTGACCGCGTTGATCATCGACGCGTACGACGCTGTCGGCGAGGTGGCCGAGAAGGCCGCGAAGAACGGCGACCCGCGAGCGGGCTGGCTCGCCGCCTGTCACGCGATCCGCCACTGGGCCCGGAAACACCCGCACGAGTACGCCCTGATCTACGGCTCGCCGATCCCCGGCTACGTCGCCCCGCGCGACACCGTCGCCGCCGGCACCCGCGTCCCGTTGCTGCTGATCAAGCAACTCCGGGACGCCTGGGCGAACGGCTCGCTCAAGCCCGTGTTCCCGGATCCGCCGCTGACCCCAGGCCTGACCGGGCAGATCGCGCAGGTGGCCCTGCAGGTCGCGCCGGAGTTGCCGTTCGAAGCGATCGCCCGTGGCCTGGTGGTCTGGACCCAGCTGTTCGGGATGCTCAGCTTCGAGCTGTTCGGCCAGTTGGTCGGCAGCGTCGACCCGAGCGACGAGTTCTTCGCTCGGGCGATCGGGCAGTTGGCGGACTTTGTCGGACTGGTCGAGCCATCTTGATACTTCCTTAACTTCACAACTTTGTGAAACTAGTGTAGCTATCGAAGGATGACGACTTCGTACATCAACGGCTTGCCGATGGACCGTCAGCGCCCGCTCGACCCGCCTGACGAGATCGCGGCCGTCCGCACCCACGACCCCATCTCGCCGATGACCTACCCGGACGGCCATGAAGGCTGGCTGGTGACGAGCCAACACGCGGCCCGTGCCGTGCTGGCCAGCCCGTCGTTCAGCAACCTGGTGGCGAAGATGCACTCGCCGGTCGAACGTCCCGGTGTGCGGGACATGAACTTCGAGATCCCGCCGGGCATGTTCAACCGGATGGACCCGCCAGACCACACTCGGATCCGCCGCATGCTCACCGGCCAGTTCACCGTCCACCGGATGCACGCGCTTGAGCCGCGCATCGCCAAGATCGCCGAGGACCGGCTGGACGAGATCGAGGCCGCCGGCCCACCGACCGACCTGGTCACGTCCTTCGCGCTGCCCATCCCGTCCCTGGTGATCTGCGAACTGCTCGGCATCCCGCAGGAGTATCGGGGCACGTTCCAGCAGGACTCGGCCACGATGCTCAACCTGGACACCCCACCCGAGGACATCAACTCGGCCTACCTGGCGCTCTGCCAGACCTTGTCGTCGGTCGTGAACGGCAAACGCGCGAACCCGCCGGACGACATCCTCGGCGGCCTCATCGCCGAAGGCCAGCTCACCCACGAGGAGCTGGTCACCATCGCGATGATCCTGCTCGTCGCCGGGCACGAGACCACGGCGAACATGCTGGCCCTCGGCACGTACACGATCCTGCAGCACCCGGACCAACGCGCCGCGCTGCTGAACGATCCCGCGGCCGCCGTGGAGGAACTGCTTCGCTACCTGTCGATCATCCACCTGGGGCCGGTCCGGAGCGCCTTGCGGGACGTCGAGATCGAGGGGCACCTGGTCCGCGCCGGCCAGTGCGTGACGATCTCGGTGCCGGGCGCGAACCGTGACCCGGAGAAGTTCGCCGACCCGGACACCCTGGACGTCACCCGCGACGCGCACGGCCATGTCGCGTTCGGCCACGGCATCCACCAGTGCCTCGGCCAGCAGTTGGCCCGGATCGAGATGCGGATCGGGTTCACCGCGCTGCTGCGCCGGTTCCCGTCCCTGCGACTGGCGGGCGGTGTCCGGTTCCGCACCAGGATGACCATCTACGGCGTGCACACGCTGCCGGTGGCCTGGGACAAGTAACCTCCAGCCGTGACCACGGCCCTGTTCACGTACGAGTTCGGCCCGGCCGGCGGGCGCCCGCTGCTGGCGTTGCACGGCCTGAGCGGCCACGGCGCCCGGTGGCGGCGCTTCGCCGAGACCCAGCTCGCCGGCTTCCGGGTGACCGCGCCGGACCTCAGGGGACACGGCCGGTCCACGTGGAATCCGCCGTGGCGGCTGGAACAGTTCGCCGAGGACGTGCTCGCCCTGATGGACGACCGCGGCCTGGACCGGGTGCCCGTGATGGGCCACTCGTACGGCGGCGCCATCGCGTTGTACCTGGCGAACATGGTGCCGGACAGGGTGAGCCGGCTGGTGCTGGTGGACCCGGCGCTCGGCCTGGACCCGGAGACGTCCGGCCAGGACGCCGAGGATTCGCGGACCGAGGAACTGTTCGCCACGTTCGAGCAGGCGCGTGCGTCCCAGGCCGAGCGGTGGTCGTTCGCGTCCGACGATCAGGTCGACGACGAGCTCGCCGTCGGGTTCTTCCAGGACGACGAAGGCGTGTGGCATCGCAGGTACTCGCCGGCGATGGGGGTGGTGGCGTGGAGCGAGATGGCTCGCGCTCACGTCGTCCCGCCGGCGGGAATACCGACTTTGCTGGCGCCGGCGTTGGACGCCGACTACTTACAGCCGGCGTTCGTCGCGGACTGCCGGGCCGTGCTCGGCGACGACCTGACAGTCCGCGAGATGGACTGCGGGCACATGATCTACCTGGAGCGACCGGCGGAGTTCGGCAAGCTGGTCACCGAGTTCCTGGGCTGACGCGGGCGCCGTCGGCGAGCGCGAGGGCGTGCGCCCGACCGGGGCAGGGGCGGGCGTCGCCGCCGAACGGCAGGGCGCTGATGTCCAGTCGGACAATGGTTCCGGCGGGGATCGTGTTGTCGTCGACCTGGACGTCGACCAGTGCCTGCCGGCGGGTGAACCGTACCGGCGGCTGGTCCGGCTCCTTGATCAGCGCCGCGGTGGCGTCGCACGCCTGCACCAGCAGCCCGATCCGGTTCGCGACGACTTCCGGGTCGTCGGGTTCGAGCATGTCGACCAGCTTCGTCACGGCCGCGTCCGGGGGCGTGTCGTAGACGCCCTGGTACGCCTTCGCGACTTCGCGCACGGCTGCGACAGCTGCCAGAATGTCCTTGATTCCCAAGGCTTCCGCGAGTACCGCCACCGGGACGTACGTCTGCTCCACTGTGGACTTTGCGGCTTGTTCGCCGAGCCGGGCCGGGTCGAGCCCGGCGAGTTCGGACTCGACGAGCGCGCGCCGCCGGGTGTGGATCTCGCCGCTGCTGAAGCGCGCAACCGAGGCCCGTAGCCACGTCATGGTCCCGACGGGCCCGGCCGGCTCGGGCGGCGGTGGCACGAACCGCGGATCCGCGATGATCGCCTGCACTTCGGCGACCCCGGTGATGTCCATGTGCCGACGCTAACGTCCCCGTCTTTCGGCCGTCGCCGAAAGGTGACACTCCCAACCTGTGGGCGCTCTTCCGCCGTGGACGTGGCCGATTAACCTGTCTGACATGCAGACTTGGGCATCGACACCGGTTCCACGGGTCGCGGGGACTCCGCGTCCGTTGCGGCTCTACGACACCGCGGGCGGTGAGGTGCGGCCGACCGCGCCCGGGAGGACCGCCGGCCTGTACGTCTGCGGGATCACGCCGTACGACGCGACCCACCTCGGCCACGCCGCCACGTATCTGGCCTTCGACCTGGTGCACCGGCAGTGGCTGGACAACGGGCACGACGTGAACTACGTCCAGAACGTCACCGACATCGACGACCCACTGCTGGAGCGCGCCGAACGCGACCAGGACGACTGGGTCGTTCTCGGCATGCGGGAGACCGCACTGTTCCGTGAGGACATGGTCGCCCTGCGCGTGCTGCCGCCGCGGTCGTACGTCGGCGCGGTGGAGTCGATCCCGGAGATCGTGGAAGCGGTGTCCAAGCTGCTCGCCAGCGGCAAGGCGTACCGGGTGGCCGACACCGAGTACCCGGACGTCTACTTCGACCACACGGCGACCGGCCGGTTCGGCTACGAGTCCCGCTACCCCGAGTCGACCATGGTCGACCTGTTCGCCGAACGCGGCGGCGACCCTTCGCGCCCAGGCAAACGCCACCCACTGGACGCCCTGCTGTGGCGGGTCGAGCGGCCCGGCGAACCATCCTGGGAGAGCGAACTGGGCGCGGGCCGCCCCGGCTGGCACGTGGAGTGCTCGGTCATCGCCCTGAACCGCCTCGGCACCGCCTTCGACGTCCAGGGCGGCGGCTCCGACCTGGTGTTCCCGCACCATGAGAACAGCGCGGCCCACGCCGAAGCCCTCACCGGCGAACACCCGTTCGCCCGCCACTACGTACACGCCGGCATGATCGGCCTGGACGGCGAGAAAATGTCCAAGTCCCGGGGCAACCTGGTGTTCGTCTCCCGCCTGCGCGCCGACCAGATCGACCCGATGGCCGTCCGGCTGGCCCTGCTAGCCGGCCACTACCGAACCGACCGCCCCTGGACCAACAACCTGCTCGAAGCGGGCCTGACCCGGCTCGGCCGCTGGCGCGACGCGGCCCTGCTGGAAACCGGCCCGGACGCGACGGACACCATCGCCCGCCTCCGTGACCACCTCTCCAACGACCTGGACACCCCCAACGCCCTGCTCGCGATCGACGCCTGGGCCAACGACGCCCTCGCCGGCCGGGGCAAGGACCCGGACGCTCCGGTCGTCCTCCGGGACGCTGTCGACGCATTGTTGGGGGTGGACCTTTAGCCTGGCTGGTCGGGGCATTGCTCTTTTATGGACCGTTCGAAAAGATGAATGGTGCTGGGCGCGAAAGACAAAAGAGTGCTCTCACCCGGCGAGTGGCTGGGGCGTGGTCTGGTATCTGCGACCTTCAGGGCTGGTGAACACCAACACGCCTGCACTGGGCTGACAGATATCCCAGTCACTTCGCTCCCTCATCAGATTGTGAAATCGGCACAATGCAGCGAGGTTGTCCGTGCTGGTCAGTCCCTGATCGCAGTGGCGAACGGTGTGGTCGATCTCGGCGCGGTGGGCGGTGGTGGTACAGCCGGGCATGCGACAAGTCTGATCACGCAACCGAACATGCTCGGCCATTGCCGGTGATGGGAACCGGCGTGGACTGGCTTCCAGTAGATGCCCGGCCGGGTCGGTGAGAATCCGCCGCCAGGTGGCCTGCTGGGCCAACTCACGGGCATGCTCAGCCGTGATCGGTCCATACCCCGACAACACACCAGGCTGCTCATTGAGACCCATCAACGTAGCCATTGCGCGTTCATAGCGTATGAGGTATGGATGCTGTGATGGAGCGTGAGCGGCGTAGCAAGGCTATCCGGGCTGGTCGGGACGGTCGAGACCAGCGGCTGAACGCTGGGGCTGTGGCTGGTCAACCGGCGGCTGTCTACTGCCGCATCTCGAAGGCGGATGATGATGATCAGACCGGAGTGGACCGTCAGGAGCGGCTGTGTCGGGAAGTCGCCGACCGGTTGGGGCTTGTGGTCACGTCGGATTCCGTTTTTGTAGATCCGAATCGGTCTGCGTGGAAACGTGACCGGAAGCGCCCCGGTTGGGATAAGTTGATTGATGCGATGCGGAATGGTCGGTTTAGGAATGTGATTGTTTATCATCCTGATCGGCTCATGCGTCAGCCCAAGGATCTTGAAGAGTTGCTGACGATATCCGACGAGTACGGGATTGTGTTGCACGGGCAGGCGAACCGGCGTGATCTGTCCGATCCGGATGATCGATTCTTTCTGCGGATCGAGGTTGCGCACGCGTGCCGGTCCAGCGATGACACGTCTCGGCGTATTAAGGACAAGTTGGCGGATCGAGCCCTTGACGGCCTGCCACATACGCCAGGCAGGCGCCGCTTTGGCTACACGATAGACGGGATGACCATCATCGAAGATGAAGCGGAAGTCATCCGGGATGTCTACTCGGCCTATCTTGACGGCATGTCTCCGCGTGATATCTCCGCGATGCTTACCGAACGTGGATTCAAGACCGTGTTTGGCAATACGGCATGGTCGGCGTCCACTGTTCGGCGTCTCTTGTCGTCGCCGTATCTGACCGGCATTCTCGTGTTTCGGGGGGAAATGATCGGTGAGGGCGCATGGTCCGCGATTATCGATCGAGGGACGTGGAATGAGGTTCAAGAACGGCGCGCAATGCGCGCGTCAGCGTACAAGATCCGCGCGAACCGATACTACTTCCTGCGCGGCCTCGTAATGTGCCGCAAGTGTGCCACGCACATGTCAGGTTCCGGCACCACGAGCACACCTGAAGAAAGGCAAGGGAAAAGCAAAAGGTGGCCGATGTACCGGTGCACGCGCAGCACGGTTTTCGACAAAAAGGTTCGGTGTGCTCGTGGGATCGGTGCAGCGCCCCTAGAGAAATTCGTGGTCGACGCTGCGATTGAGTTGCTGACGACTCTTGATCTTTCTGGGAGTCCGGCGGCCGTTACCTTGACGAAGCGGGAAAAGGAAGCGATCACAGCGGACGAGCAAGAACTAGCCGAATTGAAAGACATGTGGAAGCAGCGCGAAGTGTCCACGCGTGAGTATCGAGAGATGCGGCGAACGGTTGAGGAGCGGATCAGCAAGATTCGGCATAAAACCGCTGTTCGTCCTACTGCTGATGTCCTTGCGGGTCTTGTCGGTGAGCATGCACGGGATAGGTGGAACGAACTGGTCGCCCGTGAGGACTACGAACGGATGAACGCGGTTCTTCGGTTCCTGTTCGCCGCTGTGATTATCGATGAGCATCGTGGTCCCAGCAACAAGTTTGACTACTCTCGAATCGAGATAGAGCCCAACCCGTTGTAAAGGGCCTCACGCAACAGACCGGCCGGGACTCGTCTGAGTCCCGGCCGGTTTTCTTGTTGTCTATTCGGTGGTGGGTGGTTCGGGTGGCCGAAGCAACCGAGCCAGCCGACGCGCCCCTTCCGGGCTGATCTTTTTCGGGAAGCGCGCACATACGCGCGCCAGGTGATAGGCATAGTCTCCGCGTTCTGGTTCATCCGTACCGATCGTGGGCCGATCATCAGTCTCTCTCGTGTCTTCCTGTGTCGTCGGTTGCTGTCGTGATGACGAGCTAACCGACATAGGCGCCCCCTGCGGGGCCGTCATCGCTACCGGGGTAATCGGACCGCATACGGCCATTCCTGCCCCGTACGGCCGTCTGGGGCCGCCCTACGGCGCCGGACCGTCCGGCGTCCTGGCGTGTCTCCGGTTCCGCTCCCAGCTCGTCAACGTGGTGATCATCGCTGCTTTCTCGTTTCCCGGTTACGCAGGTGATGTTCAGTGATGGGTTAGTGGTCGCGGCCGTCACCCCCGTTCGTGCCACAGAACTTGTCCAAGCTGAACCATAGTTCGGCAGCATGCCGGGCATCGTCCAACGTGGACGAACCAATCTCTTGTACCTTGTCTCGAACCGTGCGGCCCTTGTGTTTCCGTTCGGTGTAGAGCACCCAGGGGTGTTTTTCCTTGGGAGTGGCTGTCAGCCACCACACGTCGTTTTTGTACGTCGTGCGGTACAGGTTCCGGCCCAACGCCACCCATGACAGGGCGGTGTTCACGTGACCTGCGCAACCGTTCACGAGCGTTCACGACCTGTGGTCTCATGAACGCCGTGAACGCTCCCGGCACCAGCAGTGTCCTCAATGGCCACCATTATCAATCCTTTGTAGATGGCCTCGATCTGTTGCAGCACAAGGGAACGCGTCACAAGCTCCGTCCGTGAACGTCTTGAACCATCAGTCGTCATCATGTCGGTTGAGTCCTTACTCTCGGCTGCGACTCGCAGGATTGCGAGCCGTCACCTCAAGTAAAGACGCAACGTGACGAGACAACCATGTCAAATTCGCAATATAATATTCTCCGCCAGAATAACGACAAGTCAGAGACTGTTTAGGGACGGTTCGCCATGTTCCAGATACATGATCACGCCGGATGCATGTGAACGGTAGGCGGCAGTCAGGCGACGAACGAGGCGTGGGATCACGTAATCGGCAAGTTTGTCGACTCTCACCCATTCAGTCTTATCGACTTCGATTCCGTCGAGCTGAATTCTGTGCTCGTCTTCCCCAAGCTCGCCGCAGTCAAACACGTAGAGTATCTTGTCGCCTTCTGCCTCGTTGGGCGCCCAGTCATGGACCAGTAGCCGATTGACTGTTCGGGTAAGTCCGAGTTCTTCGCGCACTTCGCGTTCACATGCTGCCGCCGGGGATTCGCCTCGATCGACGTAGCCGCCAGGGATGTCCCAGCGATTGCCATAGGTCTTTCGGACAAGTAGAACCTTGTCGCCGTCAACAAAGAGCGCACCGGATGCGAGGCGGGGTGTAGCGAAATCGGCTGTTGGGTCACCCATTAGATTTGCTCGGTCACATTCACGCGCTTGGCAAGCTTGTCGAGTTCTATGGATGGTTTCCCGGATGAACTTCGAACCAAGGCGGCGACCACTTTCCTGCTCAAATAGTGTTGACGTACCTGCTCTGGCGCAATCCGTTCAGCGGTAATCATTGCGCCAAGGGCATCTTCTTGATTTCCGATCATGCTGTAAGTGCGAGCCACGTCTAGAAGGTAGCGTGCTCGTCGTTCGGTTGGCACGGCGTCAATGTTCAGAATAAGACCGGAGTCTAGGACAGTTTGAAAGTCACCAAGTTCCACGGCAGTATTGACGCGGTGAATAGCCACATTTGTTGGACCAAATGCGGTCCATAGATGGTTTGCGTTCCCGCCTAGTCGCTGTGCCGCGTCGCCTGCCTCGTTTAGATAATCAGCACTCTTGGAACCGTCGCCGAAACGCGCAGCGGCCATGGAACCGACGAGAAAGAGAGTTCCGTACACAGAAAGCGCGGCATTGTCTCCACTGATTGCGCTTTCCAGGTAACCCGCGCCGGACTCAACCAAACGCATAGCAGGCTCATAACGGCCGGTTGAATGTAGCGAGAACGCTACCGATCGAATAAGCGAACCTCGAATGGCAGGGCTGTCGGCGTTTTCGGCAGCGGCCATACCTCGTTCGGCAGCGATCCATGCTAGATCTGACTGGCCGACCTTGCCCAGCACTGATGCGGCGGCTTGATATGCAAGTGCGAGTACTCTGGATACTCTCGTGCGGTCCGTTTCTTGGCACCCTCGGAAAGCCACTTGAGCGTCAGCTAGCAATGTAGAAATTCGTCCGGCCGCGATGGCGAACCGTGACTGCTGATAGGCGTCGAAAGCGACTTTTAGGTCGCTCTCAAGATTTCCTATCGATGGATATCTATCGGGCGGTAGCGAGCCGAATTGAATAGCATTGAATCCGTAGTCGGCTAGTACTCCACATAGGTCAGCTATCGCAGGGGAAATTTGCCATGTCTCGGTTATCCGTGATGGTCGCAGGTCAAGCTGATTCGTCTCAGGACTGGTTCGTTCCAGAACTCTGAAGCGACTTCGTCCAGGAAAGTCAAACCAGAGAAGACGTTCCGGAAGGTGCAAAATTTTGGCGTAGTTCCGCAGTGTTTCAAGGTTATACTCAGGCTTGCCGGTTTCAATCTTACTTACTTGTGCCTGATTGAGTCCAAGCCACCGCCCCAGGAGTTCTTGATTTAGCGCCTTACCGTACATTCGAAGGTGATGAGGATGCATCCGATATGCTTTGAAGACTTTACCGATGTGCTGGCTTGCGAAGGCCGCCCGGAAGTCGTCTGTCTCGAAGAAATCATCCTTGAGCTGAGGTGGCTTACCGAGTTGATCGCGTTGTTCCCGGTGACACTTGCCGCACACGTGCGCGGTGTTATCCGCAGCCAACACCGTTCCGCAGCCCGAACACCGACGGCCCCCGACTGTGCCGGAAGCACGACGTTGTTGCGGACTGGGAGCGCTCATATGATCCCCTGTCCAGTTCGGCGGCGCTGATCTCCGTTAATCCAGCGTACAGGCCGTCACAGGCAGATGTGACGGCAGTCACGAGCATGTTCAGGGAGGGAGGCCACTCGATACCTTCAGATGAGCCTGTGACCTGGGGTTTTCGGTGCGCCGCGTGAGGTGGTTGTTCGCCTCCCTGAGCAGTGTTTGCCCAGGTCAGAGCAGGGAGTTGAGGACAGGGAGTCGCCAGGGAACGCTCCCTGGCTCCCTGTCTGCCTCCCTGGTCGTTCCGTACGTTGGAGGCGTGACGCTGGAGTCTCTTGTAGACGGACTGAAACTGTTGCAGTACAGGAGAAACACCATGTCATAGCCTCTTGCTGTCCCGCAAAAGGCGTCCACAAACGACACTGGGGGAGGGAGCCCGGTTGGTGACGTGCTTAGGCTCTGTTCTTGGGATTTTGAGGCGTGCTGATGAGACGTGAACGGCCTCCCCACCCTCCCCCGACGCAGGGTTTACGCTGGTCACGCGGGGATTGTGGCACGGGGAGTGGCCGGGGGAGGACTCCCCCGACTTCGTTGTCCTCCCCGCCTGACTCCCCCGTAGCGGCTGGCTACATCTTCCCAGTTCAAGGGGTGTATGTGTGAACGTCGCTTGACAGTGGTGGCCGGGACGGTCACGTTCACCTGGACCTTCACCCGCTCCCGCTGCTCACCGAAGATCAAGCCCAGCAACACATCCGCCCGGCATTGCCCCAGCGTCCGGTCCGGGGTCCTGGCCTTCCGGGCGAGTTTGTCGATCTGTTGGTGGGCGGCCAGGGCTTCTTCGGCGGTCAGGGCGGCACCGAGGTGCCCGACCCCGTCTTCTCCCGCCATGTAGGTGACATCGCGGTCCTGCCGGGCAGCCGCACGGCGCCGTTCTGCCGACGCGGGGTCGATTTTGATCACGTGGTAGCGGATGGAGTCGCGGAACCGACTGGGGTTGGTCCGCCGCCCGTAGGCCAACACCCGTCGTTCCACCCGCCCAGCATCCACCACCGACAACACCTCAGTGAGGTCGTCCATTGCGGACTGACCCCGATCTCGACAGCGACCTCTTCGCGAGCGCCATCAGCCAGCTCAGCGTGCCGCCGGGTCGGTGGCCGCAACACGGCAAACCGAGCCAACGCGCGAATCTTGACGCCCTCTGCCTCGGCGATAACCCGTTCAGCAGCGGCCAGGACATCCAGGCATTCCGAAGCGGACATCTCCTCGACAGGAATGTCCACCACAGGAAGCGGTGTACGAAAGAGAGAAAGTTCCCCACCCATGCCCCAGCGATACCAAAGAATGGCGAAAGTGGCCATTCGAAAAATAGGCATGGGAGGGAGGGTGTTAATAGTCAAGAGAGGGGGGATCTAATGGCCAGTGGGGTTTTTGGCTGGAATGGAACCACAGAAGGGTAACCGGCGCTGGAACCGGAACCCGAGGCTGGAAACCGCACTCCAAGGTGACCAGACAACGTTTCGCGCCCAGCACCATCATTCTTTTCGAACGGTCCGTAAAAGGGTGACAGTGTGCAAAGTCGACCCCATGACAGCCCGGACAAAGCCCGACCACACTGGCACATCACCCAGAGGGGCGAGGACCACGGCCAGGCCCCGGGCCGGGGCCGCCGTGCCGGCGGCGACGGAGATAGCGCTCGAACTCAGCGGCGATGGCGTCGCCGCTGGTCTCGTTGAGCGTCATGTCGGCGTCGCCGCGTTCCTCCAGGGCGCGGACGTAGTTGCTGACGTCCTCGTCCTCCTCGGCCATCTCGCTGACTGTCCGCTGCCACTCCTCGGCCTGCTCAGGCAGCGCGCCGAGCGGCACCTCCACGTCCAGGACCTCCTCGACCCGGTGCAGCAGGGCCAGGGTGGCTTTGGGGGACGGGGGCTGGGACACGTAGTGGGGGACCGCGGCCCAGAGGGTGATCGCCGGGATGCCGGCCTGGACGCACACGTCCTGCAGCACTCCGATGATCCCGGTGGGGCCTTGGTAGCGGGAGTTCTGCAGGCCGAAACGGGCGGCGGAGGTGGCGTCGTAGGCCGTCCCGGTGACTGGGACGGGGCGGGTGTGCGGCACGTCGGCGAGCATCGAACCCAGGGTGACGACTGTGGTCACGCCGAGGCGTTCGATGTGTTCCAGCAGTTCGGCGCAGAACTTTCGCCACCGCATGTTCGGTTCGATGCCGTGCACGAGGACGATGTCGCGGGTGGAGCCGGGTGGGCGGCAGGTCAGCAGCCTGGTGGTCGGCCATTCCACCCTGCGGGTGACGCCGTCGACCATGCGGACTGTGGGCCTCGTCACCTGGAAGTCGTAGTAGTCGTCCGGGTCCACGTCCACGAGTGGGGTGGCGTCCCAGGTGAGTTGGAGATGTTCGACCGCAGTACTCGCGGCGTCGCCGGCGTCGTTCCAGCCTTCGAACGCGGCCACCATCACCGGCTCCACCAGTCGGGGCTGTTCCTGCGAGTCGTGATCGGTCACCGGCCAAGCCTACGACCCTTCAGCCCTGCCCGGACTACCAGTGGTAGATCGGTCAAGCCCGCGTGTCGGACCGTAGGCTGCGGGTATGTCGATTCCAGCGGCGGTGTTGTGGGACATGGACGGCACCCTGGTCGACTCGGAGAAACTCTGGGACGTGGGCCTGCGGGAACTGGCCGAGCAGCTCGGCGGGCGGCTCACCCAGCGGACCCGGGACGCGGTCGTCGGCTCCAACATGGACAACACGATGCGGGTGATCTTCACCCAGCTGGGCTTGGAGCTGGAGCCGGCGGCGATGGACAAGGCGGGAGTGTGGCTCACCGAGCGCACGGCTGAGCTGTTCCGTCAGGGGGTGCCGTGGCGACCGGGTGCCCGCGAGGCCCTCATGTCGTTACGAGAGCACGGCGTGCCGATGGCCTTGGTCACGTCGACCGAACGCTCGTTGACGGAGATCGCCCTGGACTCCATCGGACGGCATTTCTTCGTCGCTTCGGTATGCGGGGACGAAGTGGACGGCAGGAACAAACCGGACCCGACGCCGTACCTGATGGGCGCCTCCTTGGTGGGTGTCCCGGCGGAGCGGTGCGTGGCGGTGGAGGACTCGTTGATGGGGATGCGGTCGGCGGTGGCGGCCGGATGCACGGTCCTGGTGGTCCCCGCGGAGGTTCCGATCGCGACGGGAGACGGCTGGACCGTCCGGGACTCCCTGGTGGGTGTCGACGCCTACGTCCTCGGCCGGCTCCGCTGACCGTGCGCCGCCTGCCAGCGTGAACGGTGACTGGCCGACAGTTGCCGGGCCGCCGCGACGGCCTGCGCCGGCACCGGTTCGGCGCACCACCCGGCCAGCACGTCGATCATGCCGGCGACGAAGATCCGGCCGAGGTCGGTGAGCCGCTCGTCGGCCAGCAAGGCGCGGGCCGCCTCCACCGCGGCCTCCCGCCAGCGGGCGAACTCCAACGGCGCCTTGGCCGAGCCTTGTGCCGTCTGCGTCCGCCAGAACCCGGCGATGCCCAGATGCGCGTACGTGCCGTGCAGCAGCCCGGCGAGCGGACGGGGCTCGTCGCGCCACGGCGCGTAGAAAGTGGCTCCCTGGTCTCCCGTCGCCAACGGGAAGAGATCCAGTAGCGCGGCCAGTTTGTTGTGCTGCAACTCGTGCGTCAACGTCACCGCGACCGATTCCGTGTCCGGCGGCAACGACAGGAAGACACAGCCGAGGGCGTCCGCGTGGGTGGCGCTGCTGGTGCCGTCCGGTGCCGCTGTGAGAGGTGTGAGCATCCGGATGGCCGCGGCGAACTCGGCGGCCACGTCCGCGTGGTGCCGCCGAAGCAGATCCCAGCCTGATCCGATCCGCTCCCGCCAACGGCCGAGGTCGACGTCGTCCGTGCGCAACCAGGACAGCGGCCCCCCGGACGGCCACGGGCTCAGTTCGAACGACACGCCGTCGGACAGGGTGACCCGAGGGGTGGGCGCCCACTCCAGGCCTTGGACGTCGACCTCGCCGCGGACCGGTCCGGACACGGTTCCCAAGGACGGCAACGGCATCCGGTCGACCGGCGGCACGCGGACGGTCGCGGACAAACCGGCCCGGATCGCGGCCGCGACGGCGACGTACGTGATGAGCGCGCTCCCACGGTCGGGCAGCGTGGCCGTGCGCGTCACCCACTCACCGGTGAACGGATGGTCGAGCACCTCGTCGACCGCCTGCGGGGCCGCCCGGCGGGCCTCGGCCAGCAGGTCCAGCGCCGGCCGGGCCGCCGGCGCCTGCTCACGCAAGTACTTGAGCAGCAACAAGGTCCGGCTGCGGCGGGCGGACACGAGGGTGCCGATCGCCCGCGGGCCGCCGCCGCCGTGCGCGAGCGCGACAAAATCCGCCATCGCCAAGGTGTGCCGGGCCGGGGTCACCGCGCCACCGCCAGCCGGGCGGCCACGGTCGCCCGGATGTGCCGGATCAGCCGGTCCAAGTCGAGGCAGTAGACCGACGGGTTGGCGAAACCGTTGGCCGGGTCGAACCGGTGCGCCCGCAGTCCTCCGCCGCAGACCTCGCGCAGGTCGCACCCCTGGCAGACTGGCCCGAGCGCGGCGAGGCCGGCCTGCTGGGCGACCATGTCCGGCAGGTCCAGCACCGCGTCGAAACTGTCGCGGGCGACGTGCAGTCCGGTGTCGGCGGCGCCGTCGAACGCCGACGCGAGGATGTCCGACTGCTCGATCGTGCCGTCCGTCTCGACCACGACGACCTGGGTCGGGGCCAGGCCGACACCCTCGACATGCGACCGCCCGCCGAGCAGCACGTGGATGATCTCCTCGAACAGTCTGATCCTGGTCTCCCGGCGGGGTCGCGCGACCCAGTGGTCGAACACCGCGATCAGCCAGTCCGCGTACGGTGTCGCCGGCGCGTCGGGGACCCGGCCCGGTGGGGGAGCGGACCAGTTCCCGTGCGGCAGCAACAAGTCGATCGCCGGCGGGTCGAACGCCAGCAGTGCGGCATATGTTTCCACCGGGTCGTTCGCCAGGTCCACGACACACAGCAGCCCGGCGTACAGCGAACGGAACTCCGGCCCGCCCAGCTGACGTAATGCCGCGGCGACGGACTGATAACTGCCTCTGCCGTCGGCCGTGACACGATGCCGGTCATGGGCGACTTGACCGCCGTCGACGCTGACGCTCACCCGCACATCGAGTTCGCCCAGCAATTCGAGGAATGTCCTGTCCAGCAGCACGCCATTCGTCTGAAGGCTCACCCGGACGGACGCGTCCACCTGTGTCCGCGCGCTTGTCACCAGACGCCGGACGGCGGCCGGACCGGCCAAAAGCGGCTCACCGCCGTGAATGACGATGTCCACTTTTTCCAGCGAGTGGACGGAAACGTGTTCGGCGATCCGCGCGACCGTCCGGTCGATCACGTCCGGCGCCATCGACCTCGGCCGCGCGCGCCAGCGTTGGTCGGCCATCTCGTACACGTAGCAGTAGTCACAGGCCAGGTTGCACCGGCCGTGCAGCTTGATCACGAACTGACGAAACGGTAAACGCGCAGCCGCCACCCCATCCCTCGAAGCTGTGTGTCGAAGTGCCGCATTCGCGCCGCCGCGGTGAGCCTAGGATATCCACTTGGGCACCATGCGTGACAAGGAAATCCGTACTTGTGCGGATTCGGTGGAGGGGCTGAGCGGGATGCCGGAGGACGTCGTCATAGAGTCCGTGCTTCTGGACGTGACCGATCTCGACCCGGATGAGCTGGCCGAATTGCCGGAGTCGGTGCTCGGCGCGGCGTTGCGCCGGATCCTGGCGGCCAACGCCGAGCTGCCGGACCAATACGCCGCCTTTCAAAGCGCTCTGTAAGAGCCAGTCACCTGGGCCGTTCGAGTGAATCTCAAATCGTTGGCCGGACGGCCACACCCTGCCTTCCCGCTGTGTGTAATTTCGCGAGCGGGGAGGTCGACTTGGAGCAGTGATGAGCAACCCATCTGGCGGCGCGGCGCGCAGCGCGGTCGTCGCGTTCCTGTCGGCCGCCGGCGGTGCCGGCCGGACCAGCGCCGTCGCCAACCTCGCCTGGGCACTGGCCAGCGCGGGGCGCCGTGTTCTGGTGGTGGACCTGGGATCCGAACAGCCGCACGTGCCGGACTACCTGGCGCCGTTCTACGTGGGCGAGGCTGAGCTGGCGGAACGGACCAGGCGCGCCGTGTTGGCCGTGCTGTCCCCGCCGCACGTCGAGCCGGTGTCCACTGTGGAGCGTTACAGCCTGCCGCGGGCGGCCGGGCACATCGACGTGCTCGCCCCCCGGGTGCCGGCCGGCGGCGGCCGGCTCTACCTGGACGTGGTGGAGGCCAGCCACGGCGCCATCTCGACGTTGCGCGAGCAGCTCGCCACCGAACAGTACGACCAGGTCCTGATCGACGCGCCGACCGGAACCGCCGGTCCCGTGGTCGCGCTGATCGCCGAACTCGCCGACGTGGCCGCGGTCTGCTTCGCGCCCAAGGGGGTCAACGACGCGGCCGCCCTGGCGCGGCAGCTGAAACGCCAGATGCCCTACCGGCTGGACATCGTGCCCGTGGTGACCATGTTCGACATGGGCGGCGACGTGCGCGCGGCCCGCAGCCTGGCGAACGTCCGGGCGAAGTTCGGGACCTTGATCGACCAGTCCGGTGCGATCGTGTGGATCCCGTACCGTTCCTACGAGGCGTACGACCCGCTGCTCGCGGTGCTGTTCGAGGACGCGAACGATCCGAGCCGCGTGCGCGCCCAGTACAGGCGATTAGCCGCCGCCATCACCAAAGACGACGCCATCGTCATTCCCGACGTCAGCGACGAAGTGCGGTCGCGGTACCGGCGCATCTTCGGCGTCGACACGTTCGAGCCGCCTGTGCGGGTGCTCGTGGCGTACGCGACCGAGGACCGCGCCTGGGCGGACTGGGCGCGTGCCGTGCTGGAGCGCGGCGGCGCGGAGACCCGAACCCTCGCCGCGGCGGGGGTGGGTGTTGCCCCCGCAGGGGGCAGGTTGGACACAGTCGCCTCCGAGTGGCTTGACCAGCCACGGCCGCCCGAGCTTGTCGTGGTCCGCTCGTCCCGGCTCGCCCCGCCGGACCTGCCATCGTTGAGCCCGGTCTGGCTGGTGGTGGAGCGGACCGAGGAGGGGCCGCCGAACGACGGTGAGGTCGTCGACCTGGTCGACGTGCATGACGCGGTGGCGCGGGCCCGGCTGCTCACGCATTTCAGCCTGATGGCGCCCCGCTGGGAGGTGGACCCCGTGCAGTGGCCGCGGTTCCCGGCCACCCGCCCGCAACTGGTGTCGCTCCCACCCCGCAATCCGCAGTTCGTCGGCCGGGACCACGAGATCGAACGGCTGCGCGACCGGATGCTGTCGTTCGGCAGTGGCCGCGCCGCGTGCACGCTCACCGGGCCGCCCGGGGTCGGCAAGAGCGAGCTGGCCCTGGAGTACGCCTACCGGTTCGCCAGCGACTACGACCTGATCTGGTGGTTCTCCGCGCACGACCGGCAGACCGCGGTGGCCGGCGTCGCCGAGCTCGGCGACCGCATGCACGACCCGGAGCTGACCGAGGACCCGGTCAACGAGTACGGGACGACCGTGCCGATCGAGCAACTGGCCGAGGGCAAGCGCTTCGCCCGCTGGCTGCTCGTCTACGACAACGCCGACGACCCCGCGGTGCTCGACGGGCTCATGCCCGACGGTGGACTGGGGCACGTTCTCGTGACTTCGTTCAACGCTGCCGACGACACCGCCATCACGGTCCCGCACATGCGCCCGCAGGACAGCGCGAAACTCCTCACCACCAGGGTCAACGAGCTGAGCCCGGCCGACGCCGACCTGGTGGCGGACGCGGTCGGCCATCTGCCGCTCGCGTTGCAGCTGAGCGTGGACTGGCTGGTCGAGGCGGTCGAGGACGAACGACGGGTCGGGTCGACCGGGGTCGACTCGGCGACCTGGGCGACCCGCGCGTTCCTCGAACAGGTCTCCTCGGAGGCCGACGACGAGCCGGTCGTCCAGGTCGTGCGCACGCTGGTCGAGTCGCTCAAGGGCGGCGCGCCCGGCCGGCTGGCCGTGCTGCTCGCGCAGATGTGCGCTTTCCTTTCCCCCCAAGGGGTCGCGCTGCACCTGGTGCGGTCGCCGGCGATGATCGACCGGCTGGTCGCGCGCGGCGGCCTGGACGGCGCCGCCCTGCGGCTGGACTCGTGGGAGATCGACCGGGTGCTGTGGACCGGCA
This sequence comes from Actinocrispum wychmicini, assembly GCF_004345645.1. GTDB lineage: Bacteria > Actinomycetota > Actinomycetes > Mycobacteriales > Pseudonocardiaceae > Kibdelosporangium > Kibdelosporangium wychmicini. The sequence continues at coordinate 99,499 of NZ_SLWS01000010.1, forward strand.
CCCGGTTCGGCCTGTTCCGGGTCGACTGGGGCACGCACAGCAGCCTGCGGTTGCATCGCCTGGTGCAGACCCGGCTGCGCGCCGACATGTCCACTGTGGAGCAGGCGAACCGGCGGGCGGACGTGCTCGCCGTGCTGGCCGCGTACGCCCCGATCGAGGTCGACGAGGACGCGTCCGGCCGGGTCCGGCGGTTCCTGGAGCTGCAGAAGCACGTCTTCGTGTCGGGCGCGATGGCCAGCCGGGACGACCAGGTCCGCCGCTGGCTGGTCAACCAGCTGCGCTTCCTGTACACCGACGGCGGCATCGGCATCGCCGAGGCGGCCACCCGGCCCGCGCACCAGCTGCTGGACTCGTGGCTGGCGCACTACGGGCCGGCGGACCCGTTGTCCGCCCGGCTGGGCACGCAGCTGGCCAACGTCGAACGCCACCTCGGCCGGCCCACGACCGCGCTGCGGCTGGACGACGCCGCGTTGGCCCTGCAGCGCCGGACGCTCACCCGGACCCACCCGCAGGTGCTCATCTCGGCCCGGGGCCGGGCGGGCGACCTGCGCGGGCTCGGGTTGTTCTGGGAGGCGCTGGACGAGGACCAGGCCACCTGGGAGGGCTTCCGCACCGAACTCGGCGACGACCACCCGCACACCCGGTCGGCCGCCAACAACCTGGCCTCCTCGATGTACCTGGCCGGCGACCCGGCCGGCGCGCTGGAGATCGAGGAGGACAACTTCGCCAGGCGGACGCGGATGTTCGGCCAGGACAACCCGGACACCTGGTGGTCGTGCACCAGAATCGGGATCTACCAACGGGAACTCGGCCAGTACGACCGGGCGCTGACCACGTTGCGCACCGCCCGCGACCGGTTGCGCCAGCTTCGCCTGGACACGAACGAGACGCTGCTGCGGGCGATGTGGCACTACGCGATCACCGAACGCGCGTTGGCCTATCACCGGGAGGCCAAGGATCACACGGCCCGGGTGTTGACGTCGTTGCGTGAGCTGCTCGGCGAGCATCACCCGGACACGCTGGCGTGCACCCTCAGCTACGCCATGGACCACCGCGCGGTGGGTGATTCGGGTGTGGCGGTGGAGCTGTCGGAGTCCGTCCTGGCGGGTCTGCACGGTCCGGCCGCGCTGCCCGACGACCATCCGTTCATCGGGCTCGCCCAGGTGTGCCTGGGGCTCAGCCTGTGCGCCGCCTACGAGGTCGAGAAGGCCGTCGGAACCGTCACCGCGGGCCTGGACGTGCTGCGTCACCGCTTGGGCGGCACCCACCGCTGGACGCTCGCCGCCTCGGTCTCCCAGGCCCGTGTGGTCGCGGCGGCCGGTGACATCGAGCGCGCCCGCGACCTGGTCGGCCTCGCGTACGCCGACCACCGCGAGTACCTCGGCGACGACCACCCCAGCACGCTGATCGCCGCGAGCAACCTGGCCGTCGTCCGCGGCCCTCGGGCGGAGTTCGACCAAGGATGGAAGGACATCGATGTCGACATCCCGCAAACCTGAGCCGGGTCACGTCCACGAGACCGCCGAGTTCCTCGGCGACCAGTTCGCGGAGGCCCGGCGCGCCTGCGGCGAGGTGGTGCAGAAGCACCAGCTGGTGCGTTACCTGGCGCACTACAGCCAGGGCGCGTTCGACTTCTCCTACGCCGCACACGACATCGAGTCCCACGACCGGTCGGCCATGCAACGCCTCGGGCGCCAGCTCGGCTTCACGATGAGCGCGCTCGACCGGCGGCTGCAGGAGGCGCGTACCGGCGCGCTGATCCGTACCGTGCTGCACACCGAGTACGGCGCTGTGATGTGCGGATCCGTTGTGCCCAGACAGAACGTCGTCGGGTTGTGCGTGGACCGGACGGCGGTCGACCACCCCGGGGCGCCGTTGTCCGACGCGCCCGAGGTGCGGACGATGGACAAGGCGTTGTCCGACCTGACCACGCACATGCGGGCCAGGATCAGCCTGCCGTCGCTCAACCCGGGCGGCTGGGCGTCCGCGGACGTCGTCGGCGTGCTGACGTCCACCGACCCGGCCGGCGCGCCCCGGGCCGAAGTGGCGGACGAGTTCGCGGACCCGCGGATCGTGGACGCTTGCGTCGGCGTGGTGCGGCCGGAGGACCTGCAGTTCGTCGCGTACTGCACGGCCGGCGAGGTGGCGGTGATGGCCGACCACTTCGACCATCCGTCGCTGGCCCCGTTCTTCACCCAGATCTCGGTCGAGGCGCGCCGGACGTTCTACCGGATGTTCAGCCGCGAGCTCGGCGGCGTGATCACCCGGCTGAACCACACCGTGGGCACGGCCGAGCCGGGTGGCCTGCTGGTCCGGGTCGTGCTGGACGTCGAACAGGGCGCGATCTACTTCTACCGGTTGGCGGTCGGCACGTATCTGGTCGGTGTGACGATCGATCAGGCCAGAGTGCGCGGCGCGGACGAACGCATTGCGCGACTCGCGGTGGAGTGCGCACCCGGATAGCCCACCTTCGATATTGCTTTCACCCGTTGGACAGTGGCCCGGCCGTACCCGGCCCGCTAACGTGGGTCGAGCCCGGATCACTCCAATGACCTTTGGGGGCGCTGTGGCTGCCGCGTTACGTACGTCAAGTCTGCTGGCGGCGGTGCTCGGCGGCTGGGCGGTCGCCCGATGGCTCGGTGTCACCGATGTGCAGAACTCGATGGCATATCAGGATTTTGTCACCGCCGTCCTCGGATTCGGACTTTACGCCAGTACCCGGGCGATAGCTCTGCGTGAGTTCCGGGACGAACTGGGCACGGTCGCCGTCGCGGTCACGGCCGGTGTGCTCGGCAAAGCCGCGATCGTCGCCGGGGTCATGTATCTGGCTTTCCAGAATCCCGCGTTCATCGTGTTGGGAATCGCGGTCGCGCAGATCGACCCCGTGTCGGTCGCCGCGGTACAGAAGAAATCGAAGCTGTCCACCGCGGCGAAATCGCTGCTGCTGGCGTGGGCGTCATTCGACGACCCGGTCACGGTACTGCTGACCACATATCTCACCGTGCTCGTGCTGCATCCCGCGACGGGCGTGGTGGTGTTGAACGGTGATCTCGGCTCGTTCGCGGCGCACATTCTGTGGAATCTGCTGCTCGCCGGCGTGATGTGGCTGATCTGGCGTGGCTTCCAGCGGGTGCGCGGACATTTCCGGTCCCAGAAGGCGATCACCGCGGTGCTGGTCGTCGTGGTGCTGGTGGTCGCGTTCGTCGCGGTGTCCCAGTCGCTGTTGCTCGGCCTGGCCCTGACCGGCTTGTTCTTCCGGCCGGCGCTCGACCGGTTCATCGACGGCGCCACCCAGGTCGCGCTTTACGTGGCGTGTTTCGCGCTCGGGCTCGTCCTCGTCGGCGGGGTGCGGCTGTTCGAAGGCGCGATACTCGGCGTCGCGGCCTATGTGGCGCAGGTCGTCGTGGGATTCCTGGTGACGTCACCGAAACGCTGGCACGGCGACCGGATGCGGCTCGCGTTGAGCCAGCAGAACGGCCTCACCGCGATCGTGCTCGCGTTGCTGCTGGAGCCGGTACTTCCCGGCGCGACCGCGATCATCGCGCCGGCGATCCTGGTCGTCTACGTGCTGCACGCGGTGTGCAACGGCCTGTGGGACCGCCACCAGCGGCCGGTCGTCAAGGTCCCGGCCCCGGTGCCGGTCAGCTCTCGGTATACAAGAACGATCGCAAAACCGCACGTCGAACCCGCGGGCTGAGGTTGTCCAGCGCGTCCTGCACCCGCGTCCGGCGCGACACCTTGCCCAGGTCGTCGATCTTGCCGGAGCGTGCCTTCCACGGCGACAACGCCACCAGCGGATCGAGCATGAACAGCGGCAGGTACTCGGTCGTCGCGTCGTAGGCCCAACAGATCTCGTCGAGGGCGCGTTCGGCAGGTGGCGACAACTCGCCGCCCGCGCCGGTCACCTCCTCCGGGAGGTACCACGTCCGGACGGCTTCGGTGAACCCCCGCACGGCCTTCAGCATCAGTGTCGCGACTCCTGCTGCCTGCAGGAAGTCCTGGACCCGCAGCCGCCGTTGCACCGCTCGCAGCATGTCCTCGGTGCCGCTGGCAATCGACTCGTCGAACATCTGCCGGAACTGGGTGATGTCCTCCAGCACCGCGACGGCGTCGCCGAACAGCCGGTCCACTTCGGGTGGCAGCGGCGAGCGGACCAGCACGTCGCCGGACTCCGTGCCGGCGAGCTCTGCGACCTTGCTGTTCAGTGCACTCAGTGTCTTCTGGATCAGGGTCAGTTGCAGGTCGGCGGACCACCCAACGTTGTCGACGTGGTCCGTCAGCTTCTCGATGAACCCGTGGATGTTGGACTGCTGCACGTTCAAGTGGTCGATTCGTCGCCGCATGTCCAGGTCGGGATCGGCGGACGCGTCTCCTCTCAACCCACCCATCGCGGCACCTATGAGCGCCCGGAAATCCTTGCCGAAGTCACGTTCCACGTACACGAGCGGCTCGTTCGGCAACTGCTCGCGCAGTGGCTCGACGAGGTTGGGCCCGATCACGCCGTTCACGACCAGGACAACCCTGACCGAGGGGGTGGCTGCACGCAGAGTCGTGAGCCGCTGGGAGACCTCGTTGATCTCGTCGCGGGTGAGCAGCGATTCCCTGATCAGCACGGCACATCCGGTGCTGTCGCCGTCCAGTGGGATCCAGAAGTCCGCCCGCCCGTGCTCGCCGAAATGGTGGTCACGCACGTACGACCAGCCGATCGCGTCCAGTTCCCGGCTCGCCCGCGAGCCGATCTCCTGCGAGCTCAACGATCGCAGCAACTCCCGCGCGACCATCCGCACCATGTCAGCCGTGATGTCGGTCTGTCCGGCGTCCCAGGACAGCTGGAACAGCCGGTGGCACATGCGGATCACCTTGCGCGCGTTGCCGCCGGTCAACGCGACCAGGTAGCCGACTGTCGGCACAGTGAACGGCGCCAGTCGCCGCTCCGGCGCCTGCGCCTGCTCGATCAGCTCACGGACCTGGCCTTCGCTCAGCCCGGCCAGCTCCACCGAGTGCGTGACCCGCTCGACCGCGCTCGGGTCCAGCGTCCCGACGAAGTCCGGATGGCCGCACAGCACCAGGCACGCGCCTGCCTTGGTGAACACCTCCAGCATCTTGCGGAACGCGGCGAGCACGCTGCCGGTGTCGTCGCCCGCGGCGGCGAAGATCTTGTCGAACTCGTCGATGATCAGCACCAGTCGGCGTTCCCGCCCGCCGAACAGCAGCGCCAGCACGCCCATCGCCTCGAACACGTCCGGCGTCGCCGAGATGGCCTCGGTGATGCCGCGGTCGACCAGGACCGGCGTCGGTTCCGCCCCGGTCAGCCATGACCACACGGCGTCGTCGAAACCCGGCCGCAGCAACAAGGTGAGCGCCTTGCCGAAGTCGGCGTTGTCGGTCACGTCCTGCAGGGTCCGCTGCACTTCCCGGAGCAGCGCGCTCTCCATCAGCTGCAACGGTTCGATGACCTCGCCGGGCCTGCGGTCGGGGTCCCGCAGCACGTCGGCGGCCTGCGCGGCGATTCCGCTCTGGTGCAGCTGCGCGGCGACGATGTCGGCGTAGTAGTCGTTGATCCGGGCGCGCACCCGGTCGAGCCCGAGTTTGTGCGCGAACCGCTGGTACATCCGCAGCGGATTCTCCGCGGTGGCCTCGATATGCAGCGATCTCGACGGGTCGTGCATCGTCTCGGCCGCCACCCGTACCAGTCGGCCGGCCAAATGTGTCTTACCCGTTCCGTAGTCGCCCAGGATGAGCAGCACATTTCCGTCCGGCCGGGCGCGCGGCCGCGGCGGCTGGGAAAGCAGATAACCGCGGACGTGGCCGGTGGCGCGCCGGATCGCGTCGGTGTCGATGGTGATGTCGTCACCGGTTTCGCCGGAATCCGCGAGGCTGGCCACGGCCATCGCCGAGAACGGATTACGAAGTAACGGGTCCGACTCGTGTGCACTCATGATCCCGCCCCGTTCGCCAGCCGCCGAGCCAGATCCGCGCGGATATCGTCGACGGTCACCCAGTCTTCGTTTTCGTACCCTATCGGCTGATCAAGCCGGAACTCGTAAGAACTGTGCAAAACCCGTTGCAGCTGCGCGACCGTGTGTAACTCTCCGTCGAGTTCGGTCATGGTTTCCTCACTCATCCGTGGATAGGCGCCCTGGTCTGCGTTGCGGTTCAACCGGTCCTGAGTGAATCGCCGCACGTCGCCCTCTGCCAACGGGCCGACATGAAGCGTGACCGGCCGCATCCACGCCTCGAGTTTTCCTTCGATCGTGTAAGCGTCCCGTTCGGTCAGCAGTGCCGACTCGGCCATGAACAACACCCGCGGCCGGGCGAACATCGCGTACCGCATCACTTCCAGATCCAGGTCGCCGGGCGACGGCAACAGAATGATCAACGCGTACGGATCGTCGAGCCACAACGGGAGGTTGTTGTACACGTGGTTCGGGTGCTCACGCCGTTGTTCGAAACTGGTGGCGCCGTCGGGCAGCAGCACGCCCTTGTTCTTGACCAGGTCACAGAGCTGGTCGCACGTGATGGACATCCGTTTGTCCACGCCGTGCGTCTCGGCCGGCCCCACGGTCCTGGTGGCGTCGATGACCTTGCCGACCATCTGGTGCTTCTTCTTGAGCTCGTCCACGACCCAGTCCGCACACCGGTTGACCAGCGCGGACTTGCCGCAGCCGGTGTCCCCGGTGACCAGTGTGAGGCCGCCGTCGGCCAGCATCCCCCGCAGGTCGCCCATCCGCCGCTGGAACTTCTGGAACTGGGCCTCGCTGTTGTCCACCGGGACGTAGAAGGCGCGGTGGTGGGAATGGTCGAACGGCCGTAACGGCCGCATCGGGCTGGCACCGAACGGCTCTACGGTGAACGGGTTGATCGCGCTCATGGCCGCTCCTCGGCGGCCACGGCGGCGGTCTCGGCAGTCGTGGCGATCCCGACAGCCTTCGCGCCGCCCCCTTTGACCTCTTTGACCGCTTTGTGCGAGCCGACCACCACGGCCAGCCCGGCGGCGATCGTCAACACGTTGTCCCGCAGCTCGTTCAGGCTTTCGGTGAGGTCCCGCACCCGATCTCGGGACCGCGTGGCGTTGTCGTCCCAGCCTTGGCCCATGGCCGGTCCGAGGGTGTCGTCGAGCGGCTCCAGCGCGGTGGTCACCAGATGCCACTTCGGGTGCCGTGCCTTCACGTCGGCGAGCTGGTTGACGAGTTTCCGCCGGGCCCGCACCAGCTCGCTGTCGGCGGCGCCCACCTTGATGCCACGCAGGAACACGTCGCCGCGTTCATGGAAGTCGGTGACCGCGGTCCGCAGGTTGTCACCGAGTGCGCGCCCGCGGGCACGCAGGTCGACGAATGCGGCGGCCAGGAAAGCGAGCACGGCACCGAACAACCCGGTCAGAAAGGGCAGCACGGAAGCGAAACCGGACGACCCGCTGCCTTTCGCCGACTCGTAGAGCGCGGTGCAGGCGCGCGTGAAGCCGTCCGGGTGGGCCTTGCGCCATGTGGGTAGGTCGGTCAACGCGGTCCGGTCGTCGATCTCCAGGGCCACCACGGCATCGGCCAGATCGGCGCGTTGCGCCGGAGCCAAGCAGAAGGTGACCATAGCGTCATCTCCGGCGCTCGCACGGGCGACACCTGAATGGAGCAGCACGCCAACCAGGACGAACAGGAGAACTCGCCCGGCTCGGCCGGAAGAGCCCCTGCGGACCATTCTTTCTCCCGTATCTTTGTCGACCCTCAACTCTACCGACGAAAAGTCGCAGCGGGTGAGAACCCTGCGCGCCGCACTACCCAAATGGACCAATTCCGCGTTTTCGCGGTTTTCACTGGGCGAATCCGGTGCCCGAGGCGCCGGTCACACCCGGCCGACCGAGTGATCGGCGGCCGGCACCGGGATGAAAGGATCGGGGGGTGAAGACGTTCGACGAGCTGTTCGCCGAACTCAGCGACCGCGCGCGCACCCGGCCTGAGGGCTCGGGGACCGTCGCGGCGCTGGATGCGGGTGTGCACGCGCAGGGCAAGAAGGTGCTGGAGGAGGCCGGCGAGGTGTGGATCGCGGCCGAGCATGAGGACGACGAGCATCTGGCGGAGGAGGTCTCCCAGCTGCTCTACCGGGTTCAGGTCCTGATGATCGGACGTGGCCTGACCTTGGATGACGTCTACCGCTACCTCTAGGCCGTGTTTCAGGTGTCCCGATCGCGATAGCCGGGCCGGATGCGGTCCCTGACGCCACCGCCGGAACGCCCAAAGACAACCAGTATTCGCGGCGTCCCGCCGGCGACGCCAGGAACCGCCCCGATCCCGGCTCTCATCGACCGGGACACCTGAAACACGACCTAGGAGCCCCACATGTTGCGTGTCGCCGTGCCGAACAAGGGCGCGCTCGCGGTCGCCGCGTCCGAGATGCTGGTCGAGGCCGGCTACCGCCAACGCGGTGAGCAGCGTGACCTGACCGTGCTCGACCCGAGCAACGAGGTCGAGTTCTTCTTCCTGCGCCCCAAGGACATCGCCGTGTACGTCGGGTCCGGCGAGCTCGACCTGGGCATCACCGGGCGGGACCTGGCGCGCGACTCCGGCGCGCCGGTGACCGAGGTGCTCGCGCTCGGGTTCGGCGGGTCGACGTTCCGGTACGCCGCCCCGGCCGGCCGTGAGTGGACCGTCGCGGACCTGGACGGCAAGCGCCTGGCCACCGCGTACCCCCGGCTGGTCCGGGACGACCTGGCCGGGCACGGCGTGAAAGCCGACGTGATCCGGCTCGACGGGGCCGTCGAGATCTCGGTGCAGCTCGGCGTGGCGGACGCGATCGCGGACGTGGTGGGCTCCGGCCGCACCCTGCGCCAGCACAACCTGGTGGCGTTCGGCGACCCGATCTGCGTGTCCGAGGCCGTGCTCGTGCACCGGGCCGAAGCGACCCCGTCGCCGGACGCCGAACAGCTCAGGGCCCGGCTGCAGGGCGTGGTCTTCGCCCAGCAGTACATGATGTTGGACTACGACTGCCCGAAGGCGCTGCTGGACAAGGCCCTGGAGGTCACGCCGGGCCTGGAGTCGCCGACCGTGGCGCCGCTGGCCAACCCGGACTGGGTGGCGGTCCGCGCGATGGTGCCCCGCAAACAGGCCAATCCGGTCATGGACACGCTCTGGGCGATCGGCGCCAAGGCGATTCTCGCGTCCGACATCCGCTCGTGCCGCCTGTAGGGTTTTCGTTTCCTGGCTGGATCGGACGCTGAACTGCGACGACGTGAGTTCGTCCGGCGTGCTGTGCGTCACCGCACCGGCGGGCAGACTGCGTTATGCCACTGTTGTGTTATGCCACCGCGGCGAACCGGTGGGCCGATCCGCCTCAGCCGGCCACCCTGTGGTGCGGACTCCGGGTGTCCTCCCTTGACGCCCGGAGTCCACGCTAGGGAGCGTCGCGCAGGAGGGTCTGGGTGGGCGGACGGCCATACGCGTCGCGGTAGTAGCCGGCGAACCGGCCGGCGTGGAAGAAACCCCAGCGGGCGGCGATCTGGGTGACAGTGACGCCGGTGGTGGGGTCGGCGGCCAGCAGGTCCCGGTGGGCGCGGTCGAGACGGACCCGGCGGACATATGCCATCGGCGTGGTGCCCTGGCGGTGGAAGGCGTACTGCACCGCGCGGACGGTGACGTGGACCGCGGCGGCGATGTCGGCGACGCCGATTTCCGACGCGGGATGGTCGTCGATGAACCTCATGGCGCGCCGCAAGGTGGCGGAGTGCGCGTCGTGGCGATCCTCGATGGTGGGTTCGGTCAGCGCGGTGTTGGGGAACGCGGTCAGCACTGTGGCGGCCAACAGTTGAGGTGCGGTGGAGGCGACCAGCGGGGCGTCCCGGATCGCCGGATCGGTGAGGACGTGGTCGCGAAGGAAGGCGATGGTGCGCATGAGGTGCTGGCCGGCGGCCGGGGAGACCGGCCGGTAGCCGGTCAACCGCACCGGCTGCTCCGTGCGGCCGGGCGCGGTCGCGGCCACCTTGGACAGCAACGACGGCTCGACGGAGACGTAGCCGCAGCGCAAGTTGGTCACCCGGCCGGCGAAGCCGTGACCGGGCTGACCGAGCACGAAGACGTCACCGGGGCCGTGGCTCGCCGCCGCGCCCCCGACTCCCTCGGACGTCAGCCAGGCGCCGGTGTCCACCCAGGCCACGCCGACGCGACCCAACGAGTGGGCCACGTAACCCATCTCGAAACTGCAGTCGGTCAGTTCCAGGCTGATAGGCCCCAGCGGGTGCCGGGTGAGCCGGAAGCAGTGCCGACCTTGGCGGCTCGCCCTGAACCGCACCGAGGCGTACCCGGCGCTGATGAACTCCTGGACCTCATCCAGGTCGCTGCTCTCGAAGACCGTTTTCATGACGTCTCCGCAACGTGCTCGGATGGTTCGCGGCTGACAGCTTCCTCCTGTGGGCATGACGACGCCGGCCACCAATGACGCGACTCGTGGGTTTGGCGGACGAAATTGCTCCGCGTGGGTGAAATGCCGGGTCGACCGCCAGTGCCCGCTTGGCCGCGCCGGTCATTTACGCCGCGCAACACGCCCGACATCGCCCCAGGCACAGCGGCGGCCAGCCCTGAGCGAAGATGTCGGTCGCGTGGGGCGCGGTGGAAATGGCCGGCTAAAGGCGGCCAAGCCGTCCGAGCGGAGCGAGGACAGTCGAACACTGAGCGAGGACAATCCAATACTGTCTTACTCGTGGCCTACTGTGCGGGTTGTGACGGTGACTGAGGAAGAGGGCCAGGCCACGGAAGGCGCTGCGGCTCCACGGCGGCGGCCGGCGTTGTCGCCGTCGAGGGCGAGCGACTTCAAGCAGTGCCCGCTGCTCTACCGGTTCCGAGCGGTGGACCGGCTGCCCGAGCGGCCGGGACCGGCGCAGGTGCGGGGCACGGTCGTGCACTCCGTTCTCGAGCAGTTGTACGCCCTGCCCGCGGCCGAACGTGTCCCCGAGACCGCGCACCGGCTGCTGCAGCCGACGTGGGCGAAGCTCAAGGAGCTGCCCGAGCTGGCCGAACTGTTCGCCGAGGGTGCCGGCGAGGAGGACTGGCTGGCCTCCGCGGACGAGCTGATCGACGGCTACTTCAGCCTGGAGGACCCGCGCCGGCTCGAACCCGAGGCGTGCGAGCTGCTGGTCGAGGCCGAGCTGCCGTCCGGTGTGCTGCTGCGCGGCTACATCGACCGGCTGGACGTGGCGCCGACCGGCGAGATCCGGGTGGTCGACTACAAGACCGGGGCCGCGCCGCGGGAGATCGGCGAGGCCAAGGCGTTGTTCCAGATGAAGTTCTACGCGCTCGTGCTGTGGAAGCTGCGTGGCGTGGTGCCCCGGCAGCTGCGCCTGATGTACCTGTCCGACCGGCAGTCCCTGGCCTACCAACCGGACGAGGCCGAGCTGACCAGGTTCGAACGCACCCTGGACGCGATCTGGCAGGCGGTCATGCGCGCGGCCAGGACCGGCGACTTCCGCCCGAGCAAGAGCCGCCTCTGCGACTACTGCGACCACAAGGCGTTCTGTCCGGAGTTCGGCGGCACACCGCCGGAGTACCCAGGCTGGCCGGAGCCCGACCCTGGCATCGAGACCCCACTCGACCGCGTCGACTAGGACTGGCGGCCGCGCGGGTGGGGGCGATGAGTTTTCGGGGTGAACACGGTCTTTAACTGTGTGACACCTTTCGCTGAGTCGCCGTCCGTGGAGGCTGGGTTGCTGGAGCGGGCGATCGGGTACACGCTCGGCAGCCTTCGCCTCGTCACGCCCGCCGCGATGGCCCGCCCGACTCCGTGTCGGGAGTGGGACCTGTCCGCCCTGCTACGGCACATGGACGATTCGTTGGCCGCGTTGCACGAGGCGGTCGAAGGCGGGTTCGTCTCGTTGGAGGCGGCGCAGCCCGTGGACGATCCGGTGCTGTCGCTGCGCAACCGGGCCTGCCGGTTGCTGGGCGCGTGGACGAACGGGTCGCGGCGGGTGGTGTCGGTCGCGGACCGGATGCTGGCCAGTGTCGTCGTGGGTCAGGCCGGCGCGCTGGAGATCGCCGTGCACGGGTGGGACGTGGCCAGCGCGTGCGGGGCGGACCGGCCGATCCCGGCGGCGCTGGCCGAGGAGTTGCTTCGCCTGGCGTTGGCGATCGTCACCGAGGACGACCGGCCCGGCCGGTTCGGGCCGCCGGTCGCGGTCCGCGCTCCCGGCGGCCCGGCCGAACTGCTGCTGGCTTTTCTCGGCCGTTGATGTACTCCACGAATTCACCCGCCCGGGGGAAATAATCGCCACCGGCTTGTCGGCCGAATCCAGGGAAACAGTGGTATTTCAGGCGACATGTCGCTGTTGGATTCTTACCGACATGACATGCGCCGGACACATGAATTTGATCCCCGGCGACCGCCGAGTAGGTTCGGGCGGAAGGTTCCCTGTCTGGGTGGCGCGCAATTCGGGGAGGCCGCTGTGCTTGGCTTTTCGTTCAACTCGCTCACCGCGTTCGTCGCGTACGTGGCTTCGGTCGTCGGGTCCGCACTCGGGCTGCTGTGCACGTCACGGGCCCGGATCGTGCGGGGCAGCGCACGGGCGCGGTGGCTGGTGCTGGCCGCCCTGTCGATCGGCGGAACCGGGATCTGGGTGATGCACTTCATCGCGATGCTCGGTTCCACGGTGGACGGCACACCACTGCTCTATAACGTTCGGGTCACCGTTCTGAGCATGATTCTGGCCGTCCTCGTGGTGGCCGTCGGGGTGTTCGTGGTCGGTTTCACCGAAGGGCTCGGCTGGATTGTCGTCGGTGGCGTGTTCACCGGCGCGGGCGTGGCGATCATGCATTACGTCGGAATGAGCGCCATCACCATGTACGGCGAAATTCACTACAGCGCGGGGCTGGTGGTCGCCTCGGTGGTGATCGGTGTGGTGGCGGCGACCGCCGCGCTGTGGGCGACGGTCAACATCCGGGGGGCCGGGGCGATCCTGGTGGCCGCCCTGATCATGGGCATCGCCGTGAACGGCATGCACCACACCGGGATGGCGGCGGCGCACGTGCAGCTGCACAGCCCGACGGGTGCGTTGACCGGGATGTCCGGACAGGACCTGCTGTTCCCGCTGATCGCCGGCATCGGCTTCATCACGATGGTGACGCTGTCGATCGTCGTGCTGTCGCCGAGTGAGAAGGAAATGGCGGAGGAGGCGGCGTTGCAGGACCGCATCACCCGCGCACTCGGGTCGAACGCACGTTGAGCCAGCCTGGCATACGGCGGTTCAACATCAATGCGCCTACCCTCGGGGGATGACGACGATCCGGGGCGGGCGCCTCACCTCTCGCGACGGTGGGCTGCTGCTGTTCCGGGTCGGCGGGGTGCCCGTGGTGCTGGCGCCGTCGTGGTGGATCGGGTCGCTCGCGGTGGTGCTCCTGTACGCGCCGCTGGTCAACAGACTGCTGCCGGGCGTGAACGACACCAGCGCGTTCCTGCTCGCCGCCGCGTTCGCGGTGCTGCTCGGCGCGTCCGTCCTCGCGCACGAACTGGGCCACTGCGTGGTGGCCCTCCGGTTCGGACTGCCGGTGCGGCGGGTCAGGCTGTTCCTGCTCGGCGGGCTGTCCGAAGTGACCAGAACGCCACGGAAGCCGGCACACGAAGGCCTGGTGGCCGCGGCCGGGCCGGGGGTGTCGATCGTCCTGGCCGCGCTGTTCGGGGCGACCCTCCTGGTGATCCCGCACGACGGCGCGCTCTGGGTGCTGCTGCTGGAATGCACGGCCGCGAACATCGCCGTCGCCGTGTTCAACCTGCTGCCCGGACTTCCCCTGGACGGCGGGCGCATGCTGCGGGCCGGCGTCTGGGCGCTGACCGGACGACGTTCCCGGGGCACCACCGCGGCGGCCGTCGGCGGCGGTCTGGTCGCCGGAGCCCTGCTGGTGTGGGCGTTGTTCGGGCTCGCCGACGACAGCACGGACAAGTGGCTGCGGCTCGGTGTCTGCCTGATCACCGCGTGGTTCGTGGTCGCCGGCGCCACCGGCGAGTTCGCCGCCGAACACCGCCGGACCTGGCCGGACGGGCTGCGGCTGGCCGATCTCGTCCAGCCGGTGCTGCAACTGCCCGCGGAGAGCCCGGTCAGGGACGCGCTCGGCGCGTCCGCCGGACGTGGTGTCGTGCTCGTGCGCGCCGACGGGGTGGCGGCCGGGCTGCTCGACCGGGACTCGGCCGAACGGCTGGCCCTCAGTTCCCCGTTCGCGCCAGCCGAGCGGGCCGCCGAGCCGATCCGGCCGGAGACCGTGCTGCTCGACTCCGAGCCCGGCGAGGAGATCATCGACCGGGTCAGCGAGACCGCCGCGTGGCAGTTCCTGGTCGTGGACGCGGAGGGCCGGCCGTCCGGTGTGCTGCGCCGCGAGGACCTGAAAGCGGCCCTGCGTAACGCCTGATCACAGCCGGGTGACACGATACTGGCCGGATCACGAGGGTCAGAGGAGACGTGCGCAGGTGTCGGTGAGCAGGGCGAGTGGCCCGTTCCGCAAGGGTGACCGGGTACAACTGACCGACCCGAAGGGCAGGCACTACACCCTGGTCCTCGAGGACGGCGGCCAGTACCACACCCATCGGGGCGCGTTGAACCACGATGACCTGATCGGCGCGCCCGAAGGCTCGGTGGTGACGTCCGTCGGCGGCACGTCCTTCCTCGCGCTGCGGCCGTTGCTGCCGGACTACGTGCTGTCGATGCCCCGTGGCGCGCAGGTGATCTACCCCAAGGACGCCGCCCAGATCGTCATGTGGGGCGACATCTTCCCGGGCGCGCGGGTGCTTGAGGCCGGCGCCGGCTCGGGCGCGTTGACGTGTTCGCTGCTGCGGGCGGTGGGGGAGACGGGCAGCGTGACGTCCTACGAGGTCCGCGCCGACCACGCCGAGCACGCGCAGCGCAACGTCCTGCAGTTCTTCGGTGAGCAGCCGCCGAACTGGACGCTGACCGTGGCGGATCTCGCCACCCACACCGGCGAGGTCGACCGGGCGGTGCTGGACATGTTGGCGCCGTGGGAGATGCTGGACATCGTCAAGGAAAGCCTGATCCCCGGCGGGGTGCTCGTGGTGTACGTCGCCACGGTCACCCAACTGTCCCGGGTCACGGAGGCGTTGCGGGAACAGCAATGCTGGACCGAGCCGCAGTCATGGGAGACGCTGCACCGCCCGTGGCACGTGGTCGGCCTGGCCGTCCGCCCGGATCATCGGATGGTCGCGCACACCGCGTTCCTGCTGACCGCCCGCCGGCTCGCGGACGGCGTTGTGGCGCCAAGGGTTCAGCGCCGGTCGGGCAAGGGCTAGGCGCCCAGTCCGCAGACCCGCCAGGAGCCGCTTTCCTTGACCAGGGAGTAGTTCTCGTCCTCGGACGTCGGCTGCGTGCCCGGCGCGGAGATCTGCGAGACGACGGTGAAACTGCCCTTGTCGCCGTCGGTCTTGACGTCCTTGACCGACATCCGGAACCGCGGCTCGCCGTCGACCGGGTTCTCCTTGACCGAGAACGCCTCCTTGATGCCGTCCATGTCGGCCGCGCACACGAACGGCGCGAAGTCCGACGCCGACACGTCCCGGCCGGACGAGTTCAGGCCGCGCTGGTAAACGTCCACAAAGGACTGGGCGGCCCGGTTGGGGTCGTCGGTGCCGCCGTCGCCACGGGTCAGCAGCAGGATGCCGACACCGCCGACGATCACGATGAGTGCGGCCGCGACGATCACCAGGATCCGGCCGTTGCGGCGGCGGCTGTCCTCGGTCGTCATGACGGAATGCCTGAGGACGACGTGGTCGACGAAGTGTCAGGCGTGCCCTCCGAGGACGAGGACGGCGGTGTGCTGCCGTCCGATGTGGACGGTGACAGTGTGTTCGTGCCGGACGCCTTGGGGATCCGGAACACCACGTCGCACACCTTCCACTGACCGTCCTCTTTGAGCAGTTGGAAGTCCTGGTCGGTGCGCCGGTCGGCGATCGCGCCGGTCAGCGTGGCCACCCCGTTGTCGCCGTGGATCCGCACGTCCCGCACGGTCATCTGCAGCCGCGCGTTCGGCACCGGCGTGACGGGTCGGTTGATCTCCTTGTTCTGCCGGTCCTGCCATTCCTGGTCCAGCGCGTCCTGCTCGCGGGTGCACAGCAGCGCCTTGACGTCCGACTCGGACAGCGCGAACACGCCGTCGTTGCGCGCCTGCCCGAAAAGCACCGCGAACTTCTCGGAGACGGCACGCGCGTCGGCCGTGTCCTTGCGCAGCGCCACTTCCTGCGGGCTGCCGTTCGACGCGACCGCGATCAGCGTGACACCGCCGCCGACCACCACGACAACGGCGGCGGCGATGGCGATCGTCAGCTTCCGGTTGCCGCGCCTGGCCGGCGGGCCGACGTCCGGCGTGGGCGGTTCCTGCTGGTCGCTGGGCTCTGGTGGCTCGGACGGGACCATGCGCACACCGTATCCGTACGCTGTGAAGTCACTGTCACCCCGCCCCGCCGAACCGGGGTGGGTCCAGCCCGCACAGCGTCCACTGGTCGCCGCCGCGCTGGATGCGCATCTTCCCGTCGCCCGTGGCGCCCTGGTAGCGGATCCGGATCGCGGCGACGTACCCGTCGGCGAACGGGGTGACACTGTTGAGCGTGACCTCCACCGGGGTGCTCCGGGTGCCCGGCGGCGCGGCCGGGTCGAGCGGTGGCAGCGCCGCGATCAGTTCCCGCCGGCCGGTGTTCTTGCCCTGCGTGCATGTGAGGTCGATCACGCCGGTCAGGTCCTTGGCGTTCAGCCGGTCCACCACGGTCCTGGCCAGTGCCTCGGGCGACCCTTCGGCGCCCGGCAGCGGCGCGGGATCGGGTGGGATCTGGCGACCGGACGTGTGGAAGTACACGGCGGCGCCCACCCCGCCCAACACCATGCCCACGATGACCACGGTCACGGCCGTGGTCCTGCGTCTGGCGGGTGTCGGCACCCGCCCCAAGGTACTAGTAGCTCGTCCGGGTGGTGGGCCGCGAGCTGGAACTCGACGAGGACCCCATGTTGGCGTTCTCCACGCACCACTTGCCCGCCTTCTCCGACATCCGCAGGCTCAGCGGCAGCGTGGTGGACCGGGCGCTGCTCGCTTCGGTCACCTTCAGGTTCAGCCGGGCCGACGCCGCCGACGTCCCGGAGTGCGTCACCTTGCCGGCCAACGTGGCCTTGATGGTGATGTCCTTGGGCGCTTTGTCCAGTTCGAACGCCGGTGTGGACGACTTCTTGTCACACAGCAGCGCCTCGGCCGCCCGCGAGTCCTTGTTCTCGACCGCGTCGATCACCTTGTTGACCAGGTCCTCGGGCGTGCCGATGCCGGCGTCCGCGGAGTTGCTCGTGGTCGTGCCGCCGGCGCCGTTGTCGCTGCCGTTGCCGCTGAGCAGCACGATCGCGGTGACACCGCCGCCCACGACCAGCACGCCCGCCGCGACCAGGGCGACGATCAGCCCGGTCTTCTTCGGCGGCTGCGGGGGATAGCCGTAGCCCTGCGGCCCCTGCGGCTGCCCGCCGTAGCCGTACGTCTGGTCGTACCCCCCGTACGTCGGCTGCTGCTGGGGTGGTGGTGGCGGCTGCTGCCCCCAGCCCGGCTGCTGTGGTGGCTGCTGCCCGTACGGGTTGTTGCCGTACGGGCCTGGATCCTGCGGCGGGTAGGTCATGTTCGTCCCCGGTGAGAAGTCGTGTGCCGTGGTGACGTTAGGCGAAACGGTTGGACCGCACTTGGACTTTTTGAGAAAGTCATCGGATTGACGCAACTTCACCCAAACGTGACGATCCGTGACAGAAGGCCCTGAACCGTCGGTTCAGGGCCTTCTGGTGGTTCGACCGTCAGTTGCCGCCGGTCAGGCCGGACACACACCAACTGCCGTTCTGCTTCTTCAGGTTCATCCCGCCGTCGCCGGACTCGGTCTGGCCGTCCTGGGTGATGGTGTACTTCACCTTCGCCTTCGCGGTTTCCCCGGTCTCCGTGACGTCACCGAGCGTGACCTTGATCTGCATGCCGGCCAGCTGCGCCTGGTCCATGATCGAGGAGGAGCCCGCGGCGCCGTTCTGGTTGCAGCTGACCTTCTTCATCCCGTCGACGTCCTTGGAGTTCAGGGCGTCGACCGCGGTCTGCGCGGCGCCCTTGGCGGTGCTGGTGCTACCGCCGCCCAGGACGAAGATCAGCACGACCACGACCGCGACGACCACCACGCCACCGCCGACCAGGATCCACGGCAGCGGGCTCTTCTTGCCGGGTGGCGGCGGGAAGCCGCCCTGGCCGGGCGGGAATCCGGGCGGCGGGCCGTAGCCGCCGGGCTGGCCCTGCGGGTAGCCACCGGGCTGGACCGGCTGCGGGCCGGACTGCGGGAACGCGCCCCCTGGCTGCGCCTGCTGCGGGCCGGACGGGGGGAACGCGCCGCCTGGCTGCTGCGGGTAACCGCCGGGCTGTTGCTGCGGGTAGCCGCCTGGCTGCTGTGGGTATCCACCGCCGGGCTGGCCGTACCCCGGCTGCTGGCCATAGCCGGGCTGCTCGCCGTATCCACCCGGCTGCTGCGGTGGTTGGGACATTACGTTCTCCTAGCTGTGGCGATCGTGTACATGTCGCGTTTCCCCGGTGTTCGCCCAGAACGCCGTTGGACTAGTACTAGACGCACCGTAGCCGGTGTCCGGTTCCCTACTACACCGGGATGGAGCATTGAATCCCTCCGAGCGGGGGTTTCTTGACATCGACGCGCCGATCTCGACATCTGGTTGAGCTTCTAATGTCAGTGATCACCGGTACCGTATGGGGTACGTAGTTCGGGAGGAGGTGCCGACCATGCAGCACGACCGTCCCGGCAGTCGGCCTGAGGAGGCCGACGACCACAGCGCCGATGAAGGCGCGGGCCGTGAGACTAGTCAGTCCGCGCAGATCCGATTCCTCGAAGAGGAAATCGCGCTGCTGCGCCGCAAGTTGACGGAATCGCCTCGCCATGTGCGCCTGCTCGAGCAGAGGCTAGCGGAAGCCTCGGAACGAGTGGGACAGCTCACTGAGCGCAACACCAAGCTGGTGGACACGCTGCGCGAGGCCCGAAGCCAGTTGCTGGCGTTGCGGGAGGAGGTGGATCGGCTAGCGCAGCCGCCCAGCGGCTACGGCGTGTATCTCGCCGGTCACGAGGACGGCACGGTGGACGTGTTCACCGCGGGCCGTCGGATGCGGGTGGCTGTTTCGCCCGCCGTCGAGGTCGACACGCTCAGGCGCGGTCAGTCGGTGCGTCTCAACGAGGCGCTCACCGTGGTGGAGGGCGGCACGTTCGAGCAGACCGGCGAGGTCTGCACGTTGCGTGAGCTGCTCGCCGCGGGTTCCGACGGCGCTTCCATCCGCGCGCTGGTGGTCGGACATGCCGATGAGGAGAGAGTGGTCTGGCTGGCCGATCCACTGGCCGACTCGCCGCTCAAACCAGGAGACTCGCTCCTGGTCGACACCAAGTCCGGGTACGCCTACGAGCGGGTGCCCAAGGCTGAGGTCGAGGATCTCGTGCTCGAGGAGGTGCCGGACGTCGACTACGCCGACATCGGCGGCCTCTTCCGGCAGATCGAGCAGATCCGCGACGCGGTGGAACTGCCGTTCCTGCACGCCGAGCTGTACCGGGAGTACGAGCTGCGGCCGCCCAAGGGCGTGCTGCTCTACGGACCGCCCGGCTGCGGCAAGACGCTGATCGCCAAGGCCGTGGCCAACTCGTTGGCCAAGCAGGTCGCGGCGGCCCGTGGGAACGACGACGGCCAGGCCAAGTCGTACTTCCTCAACATCAAGGGTCCCGAGCTGCTCAACAAGTTCGTGGGCGAGACCGAACGCCACATCCGGCTGATCTTCCAGCGTGCCCGGGAGAAGGCCTCGGAGGGCACCCCGGTGATCGTGTTCTTCGACGAGATGGACTCGATCTTCCGGACCCGCGGCAGCGGGGTGTCGTCCGACGTGGAGACCACCATCGTCCCGCAGCTGTTGAGCGAGATCGACGGGGTCGAAGGTCTCGAGAACGTGATCGTGATCGGTGCCTCCAACCGCGAGGACATGATCGACCCGGCGATCCTTCGGCCGGGCCGGCTGGACGTGAAGATCAAGATCGAGCGTCCGGACGCCGAGGCGGCGCAGGACATCTTCTCCAAGTACCTGACCCGCACGCTGCCGATCCACGCTGACGACCTCGCTGAGTTCAACGGGGACACCAAGGCGTGCATCGAGGCGATGATCCAGCACACGGTCGAGCGGATGTACGAGGAGAGCGAGGACAACCGGTTCCTCGAGGTGACCTACGCCAACGGGGACAAGGAGGTCCTGTACTTCCGCGACTTCAACTCCGGCGCGATGATCCAGAACATCGTCGACCGGGCGAAGAAGGCGGCGATCAAGTCGGTCCTGGAGACCAAGCAGCGGGGTCTGCGCGTGCAGCACCTGCTGGACGCGATCGTGGACGAGTTCGCGGAGAACGAGGACCTGCCGAACACCACCAACCCGGACGACTGGGCCCGGATCTCCGGCAAGAAGGGCGAGCGGATCGTGTACATCCGCACGCTCGTCACCGGCAAGAACCAGGAATCCGGCCGGGCGATCGACACGGCGACCAACACCGGTCAGTACCTCTGATCCCAGCCCGACACGGACGCCGCGGCCACGTGATGGTCGCGGCGTCCGTTTATGTTCTGCGTCATGCGCATCGCCATCGGCACCGCGGCCCTCGGCCGGCCCGCTTACATCAACCTGGGCCGGGACGGCGCACTGCCCGCGGAGCGGACGGTCGACGCCATGCGGGAAGCCTGTTTCGAGGTCCTGGACGCCGCGTACGCGGCCGGGATCCGGTGGGTCGACGCAGCCCGTTCGTACGGGCGGGCGGAGGAGTTCGTGGGCGCCTGGCTGGCGTCGCGGACCCCGCCCGATGTGACGGTGTCGAGCAAGTGGGGCTACGAGTACACGGCCGACTGGCGTGCGGACGCGGACGTCCACGAGGTCAAGGAGCACTCGCTGGCGCGTTTCACCCGCCAGTGGGCCGAGACCGGCGCGCTGTTGACTCCCGACCTCTACCAGGTGCACTCGCTCACCGCGGACAGCCCGCTGTTCACCGACAAGTCGTTGCAGTCCGCCATGGCCGACATCGGCGTTCCGCTGGGTTTCTCCACCTCCGGGCCGGAACAGGCGGACGTGATCCGGCGCGCGTTCGACCTGACGGCCAACGGGCAGCGGCTGTTCTCGGCCGTCCAGTCGACCTGGAACGTCCTGGAGACCTCCGCCGGCCCCGCGCTGGCCGAGGCGCACGGTTCCGGTGCCCGTGTCCTGGTGAAGGAGGCCATGGCGAACGGGCGGCTCGCGGTGCGCCCGCCACGGGCGGTGGCGGACATCGCCATGCGCAACATGGCCGGGCCGGACGCGGTCGCCCTGGCCGCCGCCCTCGCCCAGCCGTGGGCGGACATCGTGCTCAGCGGCGCGGCGAGCGTGCCGCAGCTGCACACCAACCTCGTGCCCGTGCCGCTCGACGACGTGGACTGGGAGCTGATGGGCGACCTGGCCGAACCGCCCGGCGAGTACTGGGCCCACCGCGCGGACCTGCCGTGGACGTAGGCTAGGTTTGATCACGCTCGGAATCCATGGCTGACAAGGGAAAGGCCAACCTTGCGTCGTGCGCGCGTGCTGGCGACCGCAGGAGCCGCGCTGCTCCTCGCCAGCTGCTCCAACCGGCCCAACGACCTGCGGGACAACAGGTACTACAAGGACGTCGACACCCCCGCCACCTCGGCCTCCGTCGAGCCGCCGGCCGTGCGCCCGGCGCCGATGCCGGCGGCGAAGCTGTCCGAGCCGCCGAAGCCGCGGGACCTGGCCGAGTTCGCGTTGACGGCGGCCGATCTCGCGACCGAAGGCGTACAGCGCACCGGCACCGCCGACACCTCGACGCTCGCCCGGTTGCCGGACTGCGACGTGTCGCTGGGCTCGGCCCGTGCCGGCTACCAGACCACCTGGACCTACCCGACCGGAGCAACCGTCCGGCAGTACGTGGCGGAGTTCGACGGGCCGGCGGACCGGGTCGTGGCCGCCGTGTACGACGGGCTCAAGTGCGGCAAGTACAAGGAGATGACCGTCCGTAAACCGGTGATGGCCGCCGACGGGCAGGTCAGCTGGTGTGCCACGAGCACCAAGCAGGACATCTGCACGGCCGTCAAAGCCGATGGTCAGCGGCTCAGCGTGGTCTCGGTGACCGCCGCGACCGAGATCAAGGCGCAACAGGCCGTGACACGGATCGCACCACTCGCCGCAACGGCCCTGGAACGCAACTCCTAGGCTTGACCGCATGCGGCGGATCATGGGGACTGAAGTTGAGTACGGCATCGCTGTTCCGGGCGACGCCACAGCCAACCCGGTACTGACTTCGACCCAGGTGGTGCTGGCGTACGCGGCCGCCGCGGACATCCCACGGGCGCGCCGTGCGCGCTGGGACTACGAGGTGGAGTCGCCGCTGCGGGACGCGCGCGGGTTCGACCTCGGCGCGCCGACCATGGCGCCGTCCGACCCGGACGTGGAGGACCTGGGCGCCGCCAACGTCATCCTCACCAACGGCGCGCGCCTGTACGTCGACCACGCGCATCCGGAGTACTCCGCGCCCGAGGTGACCAACGCGCGCGACGCGGTCATCTGGGACAAGGCGGGGGAGCGGGTGATGGAGGAGGCGGCGATGACCGCCGCGACCGTGCCCGGCCAGCCCCGCCTGCAGCTGTACAAGAACAACGTCGACGGCAAGGGCGCGAGCTACGGCACGCACGAGAACTACCTGATGAGCCGGAGCACGCCGTTCACGTCCGTGATCGCCGGGCTGACGCCGTTCTTCGTGTCCCGCCAGGTGATCTGCGGCTCCGGCCGGGTCGGCGTCGGGGTGGCCGGCGAGGAGGCCGGGTTCCAGCTCTCGCAGCGGTCCGACTACATCGAGGTCGAGGTCGGCCTGGAGACCACCCTCAAGCGCGGCATCATCAACACCCGCGACGAGCCGCACGCCGACGCGGACAAGTACCGCAGGCTGCACGTGATCATCGGCGACGCCAACCTCGCCGAGTACTCGACGTACCTCAAGCTGGGCACGACCGCGCTGGTCATCGACATGATCGAGGCCGGGGTCCGGTTCGACCACCTCAAGCTCGCCGACCCGGTCCGCTCGGTGCACACGCTCAGCCACGACCCGACCCTGAAGACCACGGTCGAGCTGTCCAACGGCCGCAAGTTCACCGGGTTGGACATCCAGTCCGCGTACCTGGAGATGGCCGCCGAGCACATCGAGAAGACCGACCAGGACTCCGTGTCCCGGGACGTGCTGCGGACCTGGGCGGACATTCTGGACGCGTTGGCCCGTGACCCGCAGGAGTGCGCCGACCGGCTGGACTGGCCGGCCAAGCTGCGGCTGCTGGAGGGCTTCCGGGCCCGGGACGGCCTGCAGTGGTCCTCGCCGAGGTTGCACCTGGTCGACCTGCAGTACTCGGACGTCCGGCTGGACAAGGGCCTGTACAACCGCCTGGTGGCCCGTGGCTCGATGAAACGCCTGGTCAGCGAGGAGGAGGTGCGGGCGGCGATCACCGAGCCGCCGAGCGACACCCGGGCCTACTTCCGGGGCCGGTGCCTTGAGCGTTACCCGAACGCGATCGCGGCCGCGTCCTGGGACTCGGTGATCTTCGATCTGGGCCGCGAATCCCTGGTCCGAATCCCCACCCTTGAACCGCTGCGCGGGACAAAAGCGCACGTCGGAGCCCTGCTGGAGGCCTCGGCCACGGCCGAGGAACTGGTCGACGCGCTCACCGGGGCGCCTCGCGGCTGAGCTGGTCTGGAAAAGAACACCCGGGCACCGGCGGGACGAATGTCGGTGCTCCTGGGTAATGTTCAAGTAGGCCAGACGAAAGACCGGGAGGCCAGATGTCCCAGGAACAAGTGCAGCGCCAGGGCGGCGGCGACGGCGACGAGGATGTCGACGGCACGACCGCGGCCGGTCAGGAACGCCGTGAGAAGCTCGGCGAGGACGTGGACACGATCCTCGACGAGATCGACGACGTCCTGGAGGAGAACGCGGAGGACTTCGTCCGGGCCTATGTGCAAAAGGGCGGGCAGTAGCCTGCCGCTGGCACGTGACCGGATGAACTAGAGCACGAAAGCAGGGCATGGACCACACCTTCTCCCGCCCGGGGGCGGGCACCGGGCTGCCGGCTGCCTACACGTCGGCCAGGTCGTCGTCGTTCGTCGAGTTCCTGCGCGAGCAGGCGCCCGACCTGTTGCCGGGCGCGCACCGGTTGCGGACGAGCGGCGGCGCGCCGAACCCCGTTCTGGAAGCCCCGCACGGCACCACCATCGTGGCGATCGCGTACGCCGGCGGCGTGCTGTTGGCCGGTGACCGCCGGGCCACGTCGGGCAACCTGATCGCCCAGCGGGACATGGAGAAGGTCTTCGTCACCGACGACTACTCGGCGGTCGGCATCGCCGGCACCGCCGGGCTGGCCGTCGAGTTGGTCCGGCTGTACGCGGTCCAGTTGGCGCACTACGAGAAGATCGAAGGCGTGCCGCTGTCCCTGGACGGCAAGACGAACCAGCTCGCCACCATGGTGCGGGACAACCTGGAGATGGCCATGGCGGGCCTCGCCGTGGTCCCGATGTTCGTCGGCTACGACATCGACTCGGACAGCCCGAAGGGCCGGATCGTGTCGTACGACGTCGTCGGCGGCCGCTACGAGGAGCGCGCCGGGTACCACGCGGTGGGATCGGGCTCGCTGTTCGCCAAGTCCGCGCTGAAGAAGCTCTACGACCCCGACGGCGACCAGGACACGGCCGTCCGCGCGGCGGTCGAGGCGCTGTACGACGCCGCCGACGACGACACCGCGACCGGCGGTCCGGACCTGTCCCGGCGGATCTTCCCGACCATCATCACGATCACCGCCGCCGACGGCGCGATCCACCTGCCGGAGTCGACGACCGCCACAGTGGCCGAAGCCGTTGTCGCCGACCGAAGCCAGCGTCACAGTGCTTGACGCGCAGACCATCACCATCGACATCCAGGAGCCGTCACCGTGAGCATGCCGCTGTACGCGTCACCCGAGCAGCTGGTGCGCGAGAAGTCCGAGCTCGCCCGCAAGGGCATTGCCAGGGGCCGCAGCGTCGTCGTGCTCAAGTACGCCGGTGGCGTGCTGTTCGTGGCCGAGATCCCGCCGCGCAGCACCCTGCGCAAGGTGTCCGAGCTGTACGACCGGATCGGCTTCGCCGCCGCGGGCCGGTACAGCGAGTTCGAGGGGCTGCGCCGCGCCGGCATCAAACACGCCGAGTTGTGGGGCTACTCGTTCGACCGGCGGGACGTGTCCGCGCGCCAGCTGGCCAACGTGTACGCCCAGGCCCTCAGCGGGATCTTCGCCCAGGACTTCAAGCCGTACGAGGTGGAGATCTGCGTGGCCGAGGTCGGCACCTCGGCCGACCAGGACCAGCTGTTCCGGCTCACCTACGACGGGTCCATTGTGGACGAACCGCGCTACATGGTGATGGGCGGCAACACCGACCCGATCAACACGGCCCTGAAGGACACCTACACCGACGGCCTGGACCTGGCGGAAGCGGTCAAGGTTGCGGTGCGTGCCCTGAGCAAGGCGACCACCCCCGGCGCGGCGAACGCGAACAACAACGGGAATGGCAACCCGCTGCTGGACCGCGAGAAGCTGGAAGTGGCCGTGCTTGACCGCGCCCGGCCGCGTCGTGCTTTCCGTCGGATTGCTGGGGAGGCGTTGACTGCCATCCTGCCGGTTGCTGAGACTCCTGAGGAGTCGTCGGAGCCTGAGGACAAGGCTGAGTAGTCACCACCCGGTTCGGTTTGACACGGGGACCCCCGCGGCGGCTGCAAGCCGACTACGCCGGCAGGCCATGTATCTCCCGTTTGCCACCCCCAGGCTTCTTCTTGGGTGGCTTTCAGGCCTGCCGCCGCAGCCAGCTTAAAGCCGCCACGCCCCGTGTAAAACCGAACCTCTTCTCCCGTCCTCCGGCCCCTTTGCTCGCCTGGCTCGCTGGTCCGTTACCGGTAGATGGCTAGGGCGGCTGTGTGGGTGCGGAAGCTGAATTCTGTGCCTGCTGGGCCTACTTCTCCGTCGGTCGCTATGTGGATCGGGTTGCCGGTTACGGAGACTTCCAGTCGTTCCGTGTCGAACTGGCGGTAGGTTCTGCTGCGGTGCAGTGCTCCGGTGATCGCGGCCGTGATGAAACGCAGCCGGGACAGTTTCATGTCCGCTCGGATGTATCGGACGTCCATCAGGCCGGTGTCCAGGCTGGGGCGGGTCGTGGGTGCGAAGCCTTTGGGGTGGTAGCTGCCGTTGCCGACGAAGACCATCCAGACGTGGTGGGTTTCCCCGTTGATCTTCAGGTGCAGTGGGGTGGCTTCGCTGAGGATCTTCACCAGGGCGATGGCCGCCGCGGGCCATTTGCCCCAGCGGTCCTGCAGTTCTTCGCGCAGTCGGACCATGTCCGGGTAGCCGCCGATGCTGGCCGTGTTCACGAACCAGCGGGCGCGTTCGTCGTCGACGGTGACCGTGGTCAGGTCGACTCGGGCTCCGTCGCCGGTTTCCAGGGCGGTGGCGACGCTGTCGATCCCGTCGACACCGATGTCCCGGGCGAAGTGGTTCAGTGTTCCGGCGGGGACGAGGACCAGGGGTAGTTCCCGTTCGGCGGCGAGTGTCGACACCGCCGCGACCGTGCCGTCGCCGCCCGCGACGCCCAGTGCCCGTGGCTGTCGGGTGTCGATCTCCTCGGTGAGTTGGTCGATCAGGTCACGTTCGGGTTCCGGGGACAGCACGATGGCTTTGGGCCAGCGGCGGGTGATGTCGTCGGTGGGGTCTTCGCCCGCCCCGCCCGAGCCCGGGTTCACCAGGATCAGCAGGCCCTCGCCGTGCCGCAGCGCGGGCAGGGACCAGTGCTGGTGTGCGGTGGCTGGCTCGTCGCTGCTGGTCGGCCACCAATGGCGGGTGGCGAGGCCGGCGGCGACACCGATCGCGGCGCCCGCGACCACGTCAGTGGGCCAGTGCACGCCGGTGTGGACACGTGAATATGCGACCGCTGCCGCGAGCGGTGCCACTGCGACCGCCAACACCGGGCTTTCCATGGCGACCGCTGTGGTGAACGCCACCGCTGACGCTGAGTGACCGGACGGAAAGGACGACGACACGGGCCGCTTTGTCAGCCGCCGATGGGTCGGCAGCAGCTCCGCGGCCGGGCGGCGGCGCGGGAACAGGCGCTTGCCCACCAGGTTCGCGCTCACGCTCGCGCCGGCGATCGCGGCGACACCACGCAACGCGGCGCGCCTGGACCCGCCTTTCCGCAACGCGAACAACGCCGCCACACCGAACCAGAGTTTCCCGTGGTCAGCCGACCAGCTCAGCGCCTTCAGCGCCCGGTCGACCGCGGTCTCGGGCAGGTCGGCGCTGCGCCGGACCAGCCATTTGTCCACCTGGCTGACATCCCGCAGGCGGGTTCGCACACGTCGGAACACACCTCGAACGCTAGCGTCAGAGCCGTTCGGCCGCTGATTACTGGGCGAATACCGATCTAACCCCGAACGGCGCACGGCCTTCGTGACCCGGACCGCCTAGGCTGAAGGGATGCAGCGGCGGATCTTCGGCATCGAGACCGAGTTCGGGGTGACCTGCACCTTCCACGGGCAGCGCAGGCTCAGCCCGGACGAGGTGGCGAGGTACCTCTTCCGGCGGGTCGTGTCGTGGGGGCGTTCCTCAAATGTCTTCCTGCGTAACGGCTCGCGCCTCTACCTGGACGTCGGGTCGCACCCGGAGTACGCCACGGCGGAATGCGACGACCTGGTGCAGTTGGTCACCCACGACAAGGCGGGGGAGCGGATCCTGGAGGACCTGCTCGTCGACGCCGAGCGGCGGCTGGCCGACGAGGGCATCGGCGGCGACATCTTCCTGTTCAAGAACAACACCGACTCGGCCGGCAACTCGTACGGCTGCCACGAGAACTACCTGGTCACCAGGGCCGGCGAGTTCTCCAGGATCGCCGACGTGCTGCTGCCGTTCCTGGTGACCCGGCAGCTGATCTGCGGCGCCGGGAAGGTCCTGCAGACGCCGCGCGGCGCCGTGTACTGCCTGTCACAACGCGCCGAGCACATCTGGGAAGGCGTCTCCAGCGCGACCACCCGGTCCCGGCCGATCATCAACACCCGCGACGAGCCGCACGCGGACGCCGAGCGCTACCGCAGGCTGCACGTGATCGTCGGCGACTCGAACATGTCGGAGTCGACGACCCTGCTCAAGGTCGGCAGCGCCAACCTGGTGCTGGAGATGATCGAGGACGGCGTCCAGTTCCGGGACTTCAGCCTGGACAACCCGATCCGGGCGATCCGCGAGATCAGCCACGACCTGACCGGCCGGCGGCTGGTCCGGTTGGCCGGCGGCCGGGAGGCGTCCGCGCTGGACATCCAGCGGGAGTACTTCGCCAAGGCGGTGGAGCACGTCGAGCGGCGGGGCGCCGACCCGGTGACCAACCGGGTGATCGAGCTGTGGGGCCGCACGCTGGAAGCGGTCGAGCAGGAGGACCTCGGCCGGATCGACCGGGAGATCGACTGGGCGATCAAGCACCGGCTGGTCGAGCGCTACCAGGCCAAGCACGGCCTGGAGCTGTCCAGCGCCCGGGTGGCCCAACTCGACCTGGCGTACCACGACATCCGGCGCGGCCGCGGCATCTTCGACCTGTTGCAGCGCAAGGACCTGGTGGCCAGGGTGACCGACGACGGCGAGATCGAGGCCGCCAAGGACACCCCACCGCAGACCACCCGGGCGAAACTCCGAGGCGACTTCATCGCCGCCGCCCAAGAAGCCGGCCGCGACTTCACCGTCGACTGGGTGCACCTGAAACTGAACGACCAAGCCCAGCGCACAGTCCTGTGCAAGGACCCCTTCCGAGCAGTCGACGAACGAGTCGAACGCCTCATCGCCTCCCTCTGAGCGCCGTGTCGCGCGTTCCCGGACGGTGTGTCGCGCGTTCCGGGGTTGCAGTGGTGGAGGCTTAGCGTCGTCGGGCGGGGACTCGTTGTCGATGCGGTCGGTTGCGGCTTGGGTGGCGGTCACAACGCCGGGTCATCGCGGTAAACGCGGACCCGTGGACCACCACGCACTCCGGCACGGGCGGGCGCGGCCTGATCGGTCGCGCCACCCGCCGGTGAGTCCGTCGCCGCGCCCTTGCCGCGAGCGCGGTGAGACCCAACATGATCACCACACAGATCCACACGGGCAGTAGCCTGAATCACATCAGCCCCACATGCCCCACACGTCACACAATCGTGTGAGCGGCCGTGTCAGCCCAGGACGGTCAGGCCCCGGTCACGGGCGGCCTTAGCAAGTCGGTCGTCAAAGGTGGCGACAGTGTCCGCGGAGACTTGTGTCGCAGCGAGCAGGACGCAACAGTCCGGAAGTTTCAGCCCAGTCTCCACACGCAGCTGAGCCAGCTGTGTGGCCGAGTTGCGGTCCAGATGGATCTCTTGAAGTTCCATATCCCGCACTTCGGCCTGGACGGCGTGAAGCCGCTCCGGGTGTCGGGACGGGCCGGTGAACACTTCTGCCAGCGTGATCGTGCTGGCGCCTATCGGTGTCTCGGCGGA
Organism: Actinocrispum wychmicini; assembly: GCF_004345645.1. Lineage (GTDB taxonomy): Bacteria > Actinomycetota > Actinomycetes > Mycobacteriales > Pseudonocardiaceae > Kibdelosporangium > Kibdelosporangium wychmicini. The sequence goes on from NZ_SLWS01000010.1 coordinate 129,076, forward strand.
GTCCAACAGTATCCGGTCGGCGTCCTCATGATGTGCGTCGCTGGTGCGAAAATGTGCGATCAGGACGCAAGCGTCGAAAATGATCACGCCGGCCAGTCCTCGCGAAGCTTTTCGAGGTAGCCCTCCTCGTAGACATCGTCGTACTTGCCGCTGCTGCGGCGAATTGCCTCGCGGCGCTTGGCGGCAGCGGCTTCCCGCTGCTTGCGCAGGGCGCGATGTCCTTCTTCGATCAGGTGGACGAGCAGTTTCCCGCGGCTGTTCCGCTCATCGGGCCACTGGTCCGCGGCGTAGTTCAGCGCGCTTGCGATCTCGTCGGTCTCGGTGATCATGTGACGCGGACGTGTAGTTGGCATGGTCGGGAGTGTATCACCCGCTCATTAGTGCAACACCCGCGCGAACGGTCCGTTCGCGCGGACTCACTCCGGGTTGTCGGCGTGTCGGGGGTGTGATTGGGGTTAGGGTTTCGGGGTGTCCGTTGCCCGTGCGGAGCGCTTGGTCAACCTGGTGCTCTGTCTGTTGTCCACCAGGCAGTATCTGTCCGCTGACCGGATCAGGGAGATCGTGCCTGGATACGCTGACGCGCCCAGCGAGGACGCGTTCTTCCGGATGTTCGAGCGCGACAAGACCGAGCTTCGCGAGCTCGGGGTGCCGCTGGAAGTGGGGCGGGACATCAGTTCCGGGCTGCCCGACGGGTACCGGATCGCCCGCCGCGACTACGAGCTGGGGGACATCGACCTTGAGCCGGACGAGGCCGCCGCGGTCGCGCTCGCGGTGCGGCTCTGGGATTCGCCGGAACTGACCGGCGCGGCGCACGGGGCGCTGCTGAAGCTTCGGGCCGCCGGGGTGGATGTGGACCAGTCGTCGCCCGCGTTGATAGAGCCCAAGGTGCGCACGACCGAGCCGGCGTTCGCGCCGTTGCTCGCGGCTGTCCAGGGCGGGCAGGCTGTCACGTTCGACTACCGCCGGCCGAGTCCCACCGAGTTGCGCCGGCGGACCATCGAGCCGTGGGGTGTCATCTGGTCGCGGGGCCGGTGGTACGTGGTCGGGCACGACCGGGACCGCGCCGCCCCCAGGTGTTTCCGGCTGTCCCGGATCGTCGGCGAGGTCGAGCCGGTCGGGCCGCCGGGCAGCGTGTCCCGGCCGGACAAGGTGGACCTGCTGGAGTTCGTCGCCAGGACCGGCAGCGAACCCATGGGCACGTCGTACGCCAAGGTGTGGGTGGCGCGGGGCAAGGCGGCCGGGGTTCGGCGGCGCGCCAAGCACATCGGCACCAGATCGGTCGCCGGCGTCGCCGGGGACGAGCTGGAACTGGAGCTGCACTACCCCGAGTCGGCGGCCAGCTGGCTGGCCGGGTTCGGGCCGGATGTCCTTGTCCTGGAACCGGATGTGCTGCGCAAGTCGGTGTTCGAACGCCTCCTCGCGGTGTCCGAGTCATGAGCACGCCGGAGCGTTTGCCGCGACTGCTGGCGTTGGTGCCGTATCTGCTCGCCCGGCCCGGGATCAGGATCGACGAGGCCGCGGCGGACTTCGGCGTCAACGAGAAGCAGCTGCGCAAGGACCTCGAACTGCTGTGGATGTGCGGCCTGCCGGGGTACGGCCCGGGTGACCTGATCGACCTGTCCTTCGAGGGTGACACCATCACCGTCGCCTTCGACGCCGGCATGCGCCGCCCGCTGAGGCTGACCGGCGCCGAGGCCACCGCACTGCTGGTCGCGCTCAGGGCGTTGGGGGAGACGCCGGGGCTGGCCGACGGTGAGGCGGTGCGCCGCGCGGTCGCCAAGATCGAGGCGGCGGCCGGGCAGGCGCAGCCGGCCGGGGTGGTGGTCGGGCTCGGCGTCCGCGAGTCCGATGCCGAGGTCCGCGAGATCATCCAGCGCGCGCTGCGGACCCAACGGGCGCTCCGGATCACGTACTACACCGCCTCCAAGGACGAGATGACCGAGCGCACGGTCGACCCGATGCGGCTGCTGCTCGTCGAAGGGCGTGGCTACCTGGAGGCGTGGTGCCGCCGGGCGGACGCGGTGCGGCTGTTCCGGCTCGACCGGATCGACGAGATCACCGAGCTGGCCGAGCGCGCCCTACCGCCGCCGTACGCTGTGCCGACGGACGTGTCCGAGGGCCTGTTCCAGCCGCGGCCGGAGCAGCGGTTCGCCACGCTCGTCCTGGAGCCGGACGCGCGTTGGGTGGCCGAGTACTACCCGGTGGAGAGCGCCGAGGAGCTGGACGGCGGCCGGGTCCGGGTGCGGATGCGGTACGCCGACCGGTCCTGGATGGTCCGGCTGCTGCTCGGCCTGGGCGGCGAGGTGACCGTGGAGTCCCCGGACGAGCTGGCGGACCAACTGCGGAACCGGGCGTTGGCGGCGCTCCAGCTGGCCCGCAACCTACCGTCAACCTGAGGACACTACGCTTTGATCATGTCGTTCGTACTGGTCGCGGCCCTGATGGTGGTCGGCCTGGTGATCGCGGCCCTGACGCTGCTGAAGGTGGCTCGGTCCGCGCGTCGGCTCGCTGTCACGCGGACGGAGGTGACCGGCGAGGTGAACGACGCGAAAGGGATGCTTCGGGCCCGGACCGCGGCGCTCCGGATAGCCGTCCGTGACCGGCTGCAGAACAAGACGATCGGCGAAGTCACCAAAGCATGATTCACAGGTAACATGCTGCTTAGTACGGCAGCGGAGGAGGAAGTCCTGTGCCTAACCTCGGAGCCACCGAGCTGATCATCATCGCTGTGGTGGTCATTCTGCTCTTCGGAGCGAAGAAGATGCCGGACATGGCCCGTTCGCTCGGGCGATCGATGCGGATCATCAAGGCCGAGACCAAGGGCCTGCGTCAGGACGGGCAGGACGGGGAGCAAGACGCCCCGGTCGCCAAGGCCGCGCCGGCGCCGCCCGCCCAGTTGCCCGAGGCCCAGCAGCCGTCGGACATCGACAAGATGCAGAAGCAGATCGACGAGCTGCAGGCCCAACTCAAGTCGCAGCACAACTCGACCGAACCGTCGCAGGCGCAGAAGAACGCCAGCTGACCTAGAGGAAGACGGTTTCCACGGTGGCCCGCGACCCGGACCGCCGGGAGTCACGGCGGTCCCATAGCCGCCGGGGCAATCCCGACGGCACCATGAGCCTGAGAGAGCACCTGTACGAGCTCAGGCATCGGCTTGCCCTTGCGGTCTTGTTCCTCGTCCTCGGCGGCGTGTTCGGCTACATCTGGTGGGGCTGGCATATCGGCGGCGGTCCCACGCTCGCCGACCTCATGTTGCGGCCGTACTGCGGGCTGCCCGAGGAGGCCCGGGGCGGCACGCCCGGCGGCAAGTGCACGCTGTTGGCGACCACCCCGTTCGAGGCCTTCATGGTCCGCATGAAGATGGGTCTCGGTGTCGGCGCGGTCATCACCAGCCCGCTCTGGCTCTACCAGATCTGGGCGTTCATCGCGCCTGGCCTGTACGTGAAGGAACGCAAGTTCGCCCGCCGATTCGTGCTCTTCGCGACGGGTCTGTTCCTCGCGGGCGCGGCCCTGGCGTACTTCGTCGTGCCCCAGGCCCTGAAGGTGCTGGTCAGCTTCGGCGACGGCTACTTCACCACGTTCTTCAAAGCCGATGACTACTTCTCATTCCTGCTGGTGATGCTGGCGATCTTCGGGGTGAGCTTCGAGCTGCCGCTGGTGATCATCATGCTCAACCAGGTCGGCGTGCTGACGTACGACAAGCTCAAACGCTGGCGCCGGGGCATCTTCTTCGCCCTGTTCGTGTTCGGCGCGTTCGCCACCCCCGGCACGGACCCGGTGTCGATGATCGTCCTGTCGGTGACCATGTGCGTGCTGTTCGAGGTAGCCGTGCAGGTGTCCAGAGTCCACGACAGACGTAAGGCCGCGAGGGTGGCCGCGTCGGGCGAGGACTACTCGCACCTCGACGACGACGAGGTCTCGCCGCTGGGCACGCCGGAGGCCGAACAGCCCAGTGCGAAGCCGACCAGCTACGACGACGTCACTTGATGAAGACAGCTCTGGTCGTGGTCCCGTCCTCCGGGCTGGGCACCGCCGCGCGCGTGGCGGGCGCGGTGGCCGCGCGGCTGCGTGAGTCGGTCGACCATCTCGACCATCACGTGCCGACCTCGCCTGAGGACACGGACGCGACGTTGCGCGCGCTCGTCGACGCGGACGTGGACGCCGTGGTGGTCGTCGGCGGAGACGGTGCCGCGCACGCGGCCGTGCAGGCGTGCGCGCAGACGAACACCGCGTTGGCGATCATCCCCGCGGGCACTGGCAACGACCTGGCTCGCGCGTTAGGCCTGCCGGGCGACCCCGTCGAGGCCGCGGCGGTCGTCGCCGACGCGCTGGGCGAGGGCGTGACCCGGCGGATGGACTTGGGGCGGGTCGAAGACGGCGCCTGGTTCGCGACCGTGCTGTGCGCGGGCTTCGACTCCGCGGTCAACGAGCGGGTCAACCGGATGCGGTGGCCCCGCGGCCGGCGCCGCTACGACCTGGCGATCGTCGCCCAACTCGCCCTGTTGAAACCGGCCAGGCTGGTGGTCCGGACCGAGGGTGAGACGGTCGAGCTGCGGGCGAACTCGGTGGCCGTCGGGAACACCCCGTTCTACGGCGGCGGAATCCCGGTCTGTCCGGGGGCCGACCACACCGACGGCCTGTTCGACGTGACCATCGTCGGCGACGCGGCCCGGCTGGACCTGCTCCGGATCCTGCCGAGCGTGCGGACCGGCGCGCACGTCGACCACGCTGCGGTGACCACGCTGCGTGCGCGTGAGGTGAGCCTCGCCGTGGACGGCGGCTGGATCGGTTACGCCGATGGGGAGCGCATCCGGCAGTTGCCCCTTGACGTGCGATGTGTTCCAGGTGCGTTGTCAGTCGTCGGGGCAGGTTAGTGTTGACACGTGGCCGCACGCCCTTCGCGTACGCCGGCTGAGGCTTACCAGGCGGCTCTGCGCCGTGCGGAAAGCCCTGAGCTGGCCGAGTTCATTTCCGGGCTCTCGTTCGAGCTCGACCCGTTCCAACAACAGGCGTGCGAGGCGCTCGAAGGCGGGCACGCGGTGCTCGTCTGCGCGCCGACCGGCGCAGGCAAGACCGTCGTCGGCGAGTTCGCCGTACACCTGGCCCTCGCCGAGGGCCGCAAGTGTTTCTACACCACGCCGATCAAGGCGTTGTCCAACCAGAAGCACGCGGACCTGACGGCCCGGTACGGCGCCGGCAAGGTCGGCCTGCTGACCGGCGACACCTCGGTGAACGGGGACGCGCCGATCGTGGTGATGACCACCGAGGTGCTCCGCAACATGCTCTACGCCGGGTCCAGCGCCCTGAAGGGCCTGGCCTACGTGGTCATGGACGAGGTGCACTACCTGGCCGACCGGTTCCGGGGCGCGGTGTGGGAGGAGGTCATCCTGCACCTGCCCGACCACGTCCGCCTGGTCAGCCTGTCCGCGACGGTGAGCAACGCCGAGGAGTTCGGCGAGTGGCTGGTCGAGGTCCGCGGCGACACCACGGTGGTGGTGGACGAGCACCGGCCCGTGCCGTTGTGGCAGCACATGCTGGTCGGGCCGCGGATGATGGACCTGTTCGTCGGTGAGTACGCCACGGGCGACGACACCGCCGGCGAGGCCCGGATCAACCCGCACCTGCTCCGCCGGATCGAGGAAGTCGGCCGGATGCACGCCTGGCAGGGGCCGCGTGGGCGGGGCAACGGCCGGAACCGGATCCCGGGCCGCAGCGGCGGGACGCGGTTCCGCCCGCCGTCCCGGATCGACACCATCCAACGGCTGGACGCGGCCGGTCTGCTGCCCGCGATCGTGTTCGTGTTCAGCCGGGCCGGCTGCGACGCGGCCGTCGTGCAGTGCGCCCGGTCCGGCGTCCGGTTGAACACCGAGGCCGAGGTCACCGAGATCCGGCGGGTGGTCAACGCCCGGACCCGCGACCTGCCCGAGGGCGACCTGGGTGTGCTCGGCTACTGGGAGTGGCGGGACGCGCTGGAGCGCGGGTTCGCCAGCCACCACGCCGGGCTGCTGCCGATGTTCAAGGAGACCGTGGAGGAGCTGTTCGTACGCGGCCTGGTCAAGGTCGTGTTCGCGACCGAGACGCTGGCGCTGGGCATCAACATGCCGGCCCGGACGGTCGTGCTGGAACGCCTGGTGAAGTACAACGGCGAGGCACACGTCGACCTGACCGCGGGGGAGTACACGCAGCTCACCGGGCGCGCCGGCCGGCGCGGGATCGACGTGGAGGGCCACGCGGTCGTGGTGTGGCAGCCCGGCGTGGACCCGAAGGTGGTCGGCGGGCTGGCGTCCACCCGGACGTACCCGCTGCGCTCGTCGTTCCGCGCCAGCTACAACATGACCGTCAACCTGGTCGCCCGGCTCGGCGCCGAGGCCGCCCGCGGCCTGCTGGAGCAGTCGTTCGCGCAGTTCCAGGCGGACCGGTCGGTGGTCGGCGTGTCCCGCCGGATCGAACGCAACAAGGAGGCCCTGGCGGGCTACGCCGAGTCGATGACGTGCCATCTCGGCGACTTCGCCGAGTACGCCGAGCTGCGGCGCAAGCTCTCCGACCGGGAGAAGGCGCTGGCCAGGCAGAACTCCTCGGCTCGGCGGGCCGAGGCGGCCGCGTCGCTTCAACGGCTGCGCAAGGGTGACGTGATCGCGGTGCCGACCGGCCGCCGGTCCGGGCTGGCGATCGTGATCGACCCGGGCATCGACCCGATGGGCGAGCCCCGGCCGCTGGTGATCACCGAGGACCGCTGGGCCGGCCGGCTGTCGGTCGCGGACTTCTCCCAGCCGGTCGAGGCGCTCGGCCGGGTCCGGCTGCCCAAGCAGGTCGACACCAGGTCGCCGCGGTCCCGCCGCGACCTGGCGGCCACCCTGCGCAACGCCGGGATCAGCGTGCCCACCCGGGACAGGCGCCGGTCCGGGCCGGACGACGACGCCGACCTCGCGGCGCTGCGCCGGGCGTTGCGTGCCCACCCCTGTCATGGTTGCCAGGACAGGGAAGCGCACGCGCGGTGGGGTGAGCGGTACCACCGGCTGAAGTCGGAAACCGAGCAGCTGGCACAGAAAGTCGCGGCGACCACCCACTCGTTGGCCCGCAGCTTCGACCGGATCCGGGCGCTGCTGACCGAGCGGGACTACTTGGCGCGCAACGGAAACGAGCAGGTCACCCAGCACGGCCGGCGGCTCGCGCGACTGTACGGCGAGTCCGACCTGCTCGCCGCGGAGTGCCTGCGCAACGAGATCTGGCAGGGCCTCGGCCCGGCCGAGCTGGCGGCGGTCGTGTCGGCACTGGTGTACGAGGCACGGCGGGACGGGCCGATGGAGGCGCGGGTGCCCCCGGGCGCGGTGTCGGACGCGCTGACCGCGACCGCGCGCCTGTGGGCCGGGCTGGACGAGGACGAACGCCGGCACAAGCTGGACCGGACCCGGCAGCCGGACGCCGGGTTCGCGTGGCCGGTGTTCCGCTGGGCCCGTGGCGAATCACTCGAACGGGTGCTCACCGCGGCCGAGTCGGCCGGCCAGGAGCTGTCCGCCGGCGACTTCGTCCGGTGGTGCCGCCAGGTCATCGACCTGCTTGACCAGATCAAGGACGTGGTGGGCGCCGGCGACGAGGTCGGCGCCACCGCGGCACGGGCCGTGGCGGACATTCGTCGCGGTGTGGTCGCGATGGGAACTTTGTAGTGAGTCACGCGACACCGAAGACCTGCTTGCAGGGTCGAGCATCGACACGGCTGGGACACGCTGGCCGGGTCGAGTGGGGAAATCACGTGCGGCTGTGGTTTGATCGCGCGGAACGGCTGCACCAGGACACCGGAGGCAAAGCATGAGCAGCCCGTACGGGCCACCCGGCGGGAACGATCCGCAGCAGTGGGGACAGCAGCAGCAACCGCAGCCGCCCTACGGCACCCCGTCCGGCGGTTTCCCGGCCCAACAGCCGGGCTACGGCCAGCAGCCGGGCCAGCCGCAGTACGGCGGCTACCCGCAGCAGCAGCCGCAGTATGGCCAACCGCAGTACGGCCAGCAGCCGCAGGACCCGGCCGGCGGAGGATACCCGCAGCAGCAGCAGCCTTACGGCCAACCACAACAGCAGCAGTACCCCGGCTACGGCCAGCAGCCGACCGAGCAGTACGGCGGCTACGGCCAGCAACAGCAGCAGCAGCAGCCCTATGGCGGCCAGCAGCCGCAGAAGAAGGGCAACGCGACGATCTGGATCATCATCGTCGTGGTCGTGCTGGCGGCCGCCGCGTTCGTGGTCACCGCGTTCGTCACGCCGGGCTTCCTGAACAAGAAGGTGCTCGACCAGTCCGCCGTGCAGCAGGGCGTCGTGCAGATCCTCAAGGACAAGTACGGCGAGACCGCGACCGACGTGAACTGCCCGGCCAACCAGGAAGTCAAGGTCGGCAACAAGTTCGACTGCACGTTGAAGGTCAACGGCGAGAACCGCAAGGTGACCATCACCGTCAAGTCCGAGGACAAGGCTGAGTACGAGGTCAGCCAGTCCCGCGGCGAGTGACCTGACCGAGTGCCCCCGCGTGCGCCGCGCGCGGGGGTAATTCGGTCGTTACGGGCCGTTGAGCCTGCGATGATCACGGCGTGACCGACTTCGACGTCCGCGTGCTCGCCCCCGACCAGCTGCGCGAAGCGCAGACGTTGGTCCGTCGTGCGTTGTTCAACACGGCGCCGACGGACGAGGAGTGGGCGGGTCTGACCTTCGCACCCGATCGCTATCTCGGCGCGGTGTCCGATGGGTCGGTTGTCGGTACCACGTACACGTTCCCGTCGTCGATCGCCGTACCGGGTGGCAACGTCGTCCCCATGTCGGCCGTGTCCCGGGTGGGTGTCCGTGCGGATCACAGGCGCAGGGGCATCCTCACCGAGTTGATGCGGCTCCAGTTCGCGGACGCGCGGCAGCACGGCGAGAGCATCGCGACCCTGCACGCGAGCGAGACCAGTATCTACAGTCGGTTCGGCTATGGCATCAGCACGTTCGCCAGCGAACTGACTGTTCGGCGCGGCTCGCTCCGGCCCGAGGTGCCGAAGGCGGGCCATGTCCGGCTGCTGGACGCGGACGAGGCCATCAAAACCCTGCCGGGCCTCTACGAGCGGATCGGCCTGCACCGGCCGGGCATGATGAGCCGCGGCGCCGACTGGTGGCCGACGTTCGGCCGGTGGAAGAACCCGTGGGTGGTCGTGCACACCGGGCCGGCAGGTGACGACGGGTTCGTCGTCTACACCAACGAGCCGATGGCCAACGCGGACAACCCCGACCACGACAACAGGCTGGTCGTGGTGGATATGCACGCCGCCAATCCGGCGGCGACCAATGGCATGTGGCGGTATCTGCTCGGGGTCGACCTGGTCGGCGAGATCCAGGCGCACAGCCTGCCGACGGACAATCCGGTCGGGCTGCTGCTGGCGGATCCGCGCAAATGCCGGGGCAACGTGGCTGACGAGCTGTGGGTTCGCCTGGTGGACGTGCCCGACGCGTTGGCCGCGCGGTCGTACGGGGACGCCGATCCGGTCGTGATCCAGGTCGAGGACCGGTTCCTGCCGGAGAACAGCGGGACGTACGGAATCGCGTCGTCCGGGGCGGTCCGGGTGACCGGACAGCCGGCGCTGGTGATGGACGTGGACAGTTTGGCCATGATCTACTTCGGCTCGGTGCGGCCGTCCGCGCTGGCGGACGCGGGCCGCGTGCGGGTCGTCGACGCCGACAGTGTGGCGCGTGCGGACAAGTTGTTCGCCTGTGAACAGATTGCCTGGTGTGGCACGCCTTTCTGATGCTGCGGGAGTTCCTACACCCGGGTAGCGCGATCGAGTTAATCGCCGGTTCGTGGCCCCTATTGGCCGGGTGGACTGGCTAGCCTGGCCGGGATGTCGACCGACGGGAGGACCGCGTGACCGAAGCGGCGATCGAATGGGTACCGACCGGTGTGGACGAGGAAGTGCCGAGCGCGGCCCGGGTCTACGACTACCTGCTGGGCGGCGGGCACAACTTCAGCGCCGACCGGGGACTGGCCGAGAACCTGCTGAAGGTGCTGCCCGCCCGGGACATGGCCCGGCTGAACCGGCAGTACCTCGACCGGGTCGTGCGGTACCTAATCAGCCAGGGCATCACCCAGTTCCTCGACCTCGGCTCCGGCATCCCGACCGTCGGCAACGTGCACGAGGTCGCCCAGAAGATCAACCCGGCGGCCCGCGTGGTGTACGTGGACAACGAGGCGGTCGCGGTGGCACACAGCGAGCTGCTGCTGCGGGACAACCAGAACGCCGCCGCGATCATGGCCGACATGCGTGCGCCCGTGACCATCTTCAACAATCCCGAGGTCCGCAGGCTGCTGGACTTCTCCCAGCCGTTGGGCCTGCTGATGGTCGGTGTCGTCCAGTTCGTCCCGGACGACGACGACCCGTGGCGGATGGCCGAGGAATACCGGAACAAGCTGGCGTCCGGCAGCTATCTCGCGTTGTCCGCGTTCACCTTCGACAACGCGCCCGAGGGGATGCAGGCGGCGATCGAGGTCTTCAAGAACAGCCGCGACCCGATCTACCCGCGGACCCACGCGGACCTGCTGCGTATGTTCGGCGACTTCGACCTGGTCGACCCCGGCCTGGTGTACACCCCGGAATGGCGCCCGGACCGGCCGGTCTCGCCGAGCGACGCGTCCAGGTCGAACCTGTACGCCGGGGTCGGCGTCAAGCGCTGATCACTCCACAAAGGACACTGGCTAGCCGCCGATTCCCCAGTCGCGCAGGATCTTGCCGACCTCATCGCGCTCGAACGGCGGCAGCTCGCTGATCGGCGGCCGGACGTCGCGGCGGCACAGGTCCAGCTGCGCCAAGGCTTCCTTCACGGCCGAGACGTTGTACGCGTTGCCGTGCCGGGCACGCAGGTCCTCGAACGGCTTGAGGCGGCGCCACACCCGCATGGCCGAGCCGGGATTGCCGGCGTCGAGCTCGTCGAACAGCTGCAGCGACAGCTCGGGCGCGACGCCGGCGAGCCCGGACGTGAACCCCTCGGCGCCGGCCACCCAGAAGAACGGCGCCCACGCCTCGGCCAGCCCGCACACCCACACCAGCCGTTCGGCGCCGCCGAAACCGGTCTCCGTCAACATGTCCGCGAACGCGAGCACGTCCGGGACCGCGTACTTCACGCCGGCCACGTTGGGGCACGCGACCGCGAGCCGCCGCACGGCCGTGCCGCTGATGTGTGGGCTGCGCAGGTAGCACACGACCTTCAACGACGGCACAGCGTCTGCGATCGCCTTGTGGTAGTTCACCCAGCCCTCGTCGGACAGGTACGGGTGCACGGGCTGGTGCACCATAACCGCGTCGGCCCCGGCATCCTGCGCGGCCTGTGCCGTCCGTACCGCTCGGTCGAGTTCGTGGCCGACGCCGGCGATGACCTTCGCGCGACCTTTGACCGTGTCGACGGTGATGGCCAGGGCGCGGTCGATCTCCTCGGGGGTCAACGAGTAGAACTCGCTGGTGTTGCCGTTGGGGGTGACCGTGCCGATCCCCGCGGTCACCGCGTGGTCGAGCACCCGGGCGTAGTCGTCCTCGGCGAGCGCGCCCCGCGAGTCGAACGGTGTCGCGTTGATCAACACTACCGAGCGAAGCCCGTCCATGCCTCTTCCCTTTCACCGCCGAACGATGTAAACGTTTTCGTTATGTTTCCATCCACGGGCTGGAAAGGTCAATCAGTCGCACGTCCGGCCGGCCGCGCTGGCCGCCCGATACCGCTACCGCGTTACATCGATCGGTAGGATCCCAACCGAAGCGACAAGTGGAGGTGTGCCCGGTGGCGGTTACCATCCGCGACGTCGCACGTGAGGCGCAGGTGTCGGTGGCCACGGTCTCCCGTGCGCTCTCGTCACCGGATCTGGTCCGGCCGGCCACCCGCGACCGGGTGCTGACGGCCGCCGCGCAGCTCGGCTACCAGCCCAATCGCGCGGCCAGGGGCCTGATCACCGGTCGGACCGGCAATCTGGGCATCGTCGTGCCGGACCTCAACAACCCGTTCTTCACCGGCGTTCTCAAGGGCGTACAGGCTCGGGCGCGGCAGGCTGACTACTCGGTTTTCGTTGCTGACAGTGACGAGGATCGGGCGACCGAAGAGCAGCTGCTTCGGGCGATGGCGAAGCAGGTCGACGGCGTCATCGTGTGCTCGCCGGGCATCGACGACACCCAGCTGTACGAGGCCGCGGGCATCACGTCGCTCGTGATGCTCAACCGGCGCCTGCGGGGCGTGCCGGCGGCGTTGATGAACAGCGCGTCGGGCATGAGGCAGATCGTCGAGCACCTGGTCGCCCTCGGCCACCGCAGGCTCGTGTACCTCAACGGCCCGCGAACGTCGTGGTCGAACAAGGAACGTCGGCGCGGGCTGCGGCTGGCTACCCAGCAGCACGGCGTGGACCTCGTGGAGCTCGGGCCGTTCCCGCCGCGCTACGAAGGCGGTCTGCAAGCGTGCGACCTGGCGTTGGCGGCCGAGCCGACCGCGATCATCGCGTACAACGACATCATGGCGCTCGGCGTGTTGGCTCGGTTGCGTGACCGTGGCGTGCAGGTGCCGACAGACGTGAGCGTCACCGGCTTCGACGACCTCATGTTCGCCGCGCTGTGCTCGCCGCCGCTGACCACCGTCGCGATGCCGTTGATGCCGGCCGGCACGCTGGCCGTCGACCTGCTGCTCGACGGCCTGAACTCGGGCACCACCGACATCCGCCAGGTCGATCTCGACACGCAGCTGATCGTCCGCGCCACGACAGCGCCGCCACCCGCCTAAGCTCACGTCCGTGACCGCTCCTCTCGCCCTCCTGGACTCCGCGAGCCTGTACTTCCGGGCGTTCTACGCGCTGCCGGACTCGATGACAGCACCCGACGGCACGCCCGTGAACGCCGTCCGCGGCTTCACCGACACAGTCGCGCGGATCCTCACCGACCGCCGCCCCAGCCGGCTCGTCGCGTGCCTGGACGCCGACTGGCGGCCCGATTTCCGGGTCCAGGCACTGCCGACCTACAAGGCGCACCGGGTCGCGGCCGAAGGCGACGGCATCGAGGAGGACGTCCCGGACAACCTGAGCCCCCAGGTCCCGATCATCCTGGACCTGCTGGACGCGGTCGGGCTGTGCACCGCGGAGGCGATCGGCTACGAGGCCGACGACGTGATCGGCGCCCTGGTGGCCCGCGAGAAGACCGACCCGGTGGAAGTCATCTCCGGCGACCGGGACATGTTCCAGGTCGTCCGGCACGAACCCACCCCGGCCACGGTCTGGTACGTCGGCCGTGGGTGGAACAGGGTGGAAGTGATCGGCCCGGCCGAACTCGCCGCCAAATACGAACTTCCCTTGGCGGACACCGGCCCGCGCTACGCCGACATGGCCGTGCTGCGCGGCGACCCCTCCGACGGCCTGCCCGGCGTCCCCGGAATCGGCGAGAAGACCGCCGCCAAACTGATCCGCGAGTTCGGCACATTGACGGCGTTGATCTCGGCGGCTTCAGCGGGCGACAAGCGGATCCCGAAACGCGCCCAAACCAGCATCCTCGCCTCGGCGGACTACCTCGCCGCCGCACCCACTGTCGTCGCCGTGGCCGTGGACGCCCCCGTGGTGCTCGACCGCGACGACCGGGTCCCTGACGCGCCCGTGGACCTGAACCGGGTGCTGGACCTCAAGAAGCGCTGGGACCTCGGCACGTCCGTCGACCGCCTGCTGGCGGCCCTACCCGGTCGCCAATGAGATCTCGGTCGACTTGACCAGGGCGACAACCGTCGCACCAACAGCCAGCCCGAGATCCCGCACTGCTTCGGCGGTGATGGCCGACGTCAGTTCGCCGTTGCCGTCGACCGCGACCTTCACGCTCGCCATGGCCCCGCCGGTGGTGATGGCGGTGACCGTGCCGGGCAGTTGGTTGCGGATGCTGATGCCTTCGACGCGTTCGGTGGCCAGGGACACCTCGGTGGACTTGATCAGGACCTGGACCTCGGTGCCGGCTTCGATGCCGAGCTCTTGGACGGCTTCGCGGGTGATGGCGGCGGTGACTTCCTGACCGCCGGGGAGGCGGGTCTTCACCGTCGCCATCACCTCGCCTTCGCTGATCGCGCTGACGGTGCCGGTGAGCTGGTTTCGGATACTCAGTCGCATGCTTTGGGACTGTAGGTGTCTTTTGGGGTCTTCGCATCTTCGACTGGTTGCATTCCGTGAACCCTTTTTCGGACCTTTCGAAAAGAATGATTGTGCTGGGCGCGAAACGTTGTTTGGTCACCTTGGAGTGCATCTTCCAGCCTCGGGTTTCGGTTCCGGCGCTGGTTACCCTTCTGTGGTTCCATTCCAGCCAAAGACCCTCCCTCGTTCAATTTTGATTGGCCGCTGGCTTCATTCTTCGGTATCATAGGGGCATGGGTGGGGAACTATCTCTCTTTCGTACACCGCTTCCGCCAGCGAACATTCCTGTGGAGGAGATGTCCGCGTCAGAATGCTTGGATGTCCTGACCGCCGCCGAACGGGTTATCGCTGAGGCAGAGGCCGCCAAGGTGCGCGCATTGGCTCGGTTCGCCGTGTTGCGGCCACCGACTCGACGCCACGCCGAGTTGGCCGATGGCGCTCGGGAAGAAGTGGCCATCGAGATCGGAGTCAGCCCGCAAGCCGCCGCCACACAGATTCTGCGGGCGCAGCGCCTGGCGACTCGGCTGCCGGCGACCGTGGATGCGTTGGCTGCCGGGGACATTGACTTCAAGCGGGCGCTGGCGATGGATGATCTGACCGAGGTGTTGTCGGTGGCGGATGCGGGGCGGGTGGAACGGCGGGTGTTGGCCTCCGGAGGCCGCACTAACCCCAGTCGGTTCCGGGACTCCATTCGGTATCACGTGATCAAGGTGGATCCTGGGTCGGCGGAGCGGCGTCGGGTGGCTGCTCGGGAGGAGCGGGATGTCACGTATATGGCGGGCGAGGATGGGGTGGGGCATCTGGGTGCTGTCTTGACTGCTGAGCAGGCGTTGGCTGCCCATCAGCAGATCGACAAGCTGGCTCGGAAGGCCAAGACCCCGGATCGGACGTTGGGGCAGTGTCGGGCGGACGTGTTGTTGGACATGATCTTGGGTGAGCAGCGGGAGCGGGTGAAGGTCCAGGTGAATGTGACTGTCCCGGCTACCACGTTGATGGGCTTGAATGAGCGGCCGGGTGTGCTGTCGGGGTATGGGCCGATCACGGCTGAGCATGCCCGGGAGTTGGCGCGTGATGCGACCTGGCGGCGGATTCTGACCGACCCGGCTGGGCATCTGTTGGAGGCCAGTCCACGCCGGTTCCCCTCACCGGCGATGGCCGAGCATGTCCGGTTGCGTGACCAGCACTGTCGCATGCCGGGCTGTACCACCACCGCCCACCGGTCGGAGATCGATCACACTGTTCGGCATTGCGATCAGGGGCTCAGCAGCACGGACAATCTCGCCGCGTTGTGTAAGTATCACAATCTGCTCCGCGAGCGGAGCGAGTGGGATATTTATCAGCCGAGTGAGGGTGTGTTGGTGTTTACCAGTCCTGAGGGTCGCCGGTATCAGACCACGCCTCCAGCGCTGGTTGGGTGAGGATCTGTTGTCTTTGGCTGGAATGGAACCACAGAAGGGTAACCAGCGCTGGAACAGGGACCCGAGGCTGGAAGCCGCACTCCAAGGTGACCAAACAACGTTTCGCGCCCAGCACTATTCGTCTTTTCACGCCGACGCTAGATACCTGAGTCAATCAGCGTCAGGTTCAGGAATAGAGCCCCCCTCAGCCAGGAAATCGAAATCGCAGCCCTCATCAGCCTGGAGAATGTGCTCGGCGTGCAAGGCCGCGTAGCCGCGGGAATAGCGCTCTGGTGGGTAGGTCCAGATGGCCAGGCGGGCGGCCAGGTCTTCTGGGGAGATTTCCAGGTCCAGGCGGCGGCCGGGGACGTCCAAGGTGATCAGGTCGCCGTCGTGGACCACTGCGAGGGGGCCGCCGACGTGGGATTCGGGGGCGATGTGCAGGACACATGTGCCGAAGCTGGTGCCGCTCATCCGGGCGTCGGAGATTCGGACCATGTCGCGGATTCCTTGGCGCAGCAGGGACTCCGGGATGGGGAGCATGCCGTGTTCGGGCATGCCGGGGCCGCCGAGGGGGCCTGAGCCGCGCAGCACCAGCACTGAGTCAGGGGTTGCCGGCACGGTGTCGATTCGGCGGCGCATGTCCGCGTAGTCCGAGAAGACCACTGCGGGGCCGGTGTGCTTCAGCAGGCGTGGGTCGGCGGCGATGTGTTTGATCACGGCGCCGGCTGGGGCGAGATTTCCGGTCAGCACGGCCAGGCCGCCCTCGGTGGACAGTGGGTTGTCCAGGGGGCGGATGACGTCGTCGTTGTAGACCTCGGCGCCGGTCAGGGTTTCGCCGAGGGTCCAGCCGCTGGCCACCCGCCGGTCCAGGTGCAGGCGGTCGCGCAGTCGGGACAGCAGGCCGCGCAGCCCGCCCGCGTAGTAGAAGTCCTCCATCAGGAACCGGCCGCCGGGTTGGATGTCGGCCAGCACCGGCACTGCGCGGGCCAGGGTGTCGAAGTCCGAAAGGGACAGTGCGACCCCGGCGCGGCGGGCCATCGCGATCAGGTGGATCACCGCGTTCGTCGAGCCGCCGAGGGCGAGGACGGCCACCACCGCGTCCTCGAACGCCTCGGGGGAGAGCAACGCGCTTGGTGTGAGGTCCTCCCACACCATCTCCACGATCCGCGCCCCCGAAGCCGCGGCCATCCGGCTGTGCGCGGAGTCGACGGCGGGGATGGAGGCGGCGCCGGGCAGTGTCATGCCGAGGACCTCGGCGACCGACGTCATCGTGGACGCCGTACCCATGGTCATGCAGTGGCCCGGCGAACGCGCCAAGCCCTCCTCGAAGCCCGCGAGTTCGTCGGAGCCCATCAGCCCGGCGCGTTTGTCGTCCCAGGCGCGCCACATGTCGCTGCCGCTGGCCAACACCCGGCCGTGGTAGTTGCCGCGCAGCATCGGCCCGGCCGGCACGAAGATCGCCGGGTAGCCCGCGCTTGTCGCGCCCATCAGCAACGCGGGCGTGGTCTTGTCACAGCCGCCCATCAGCACGGCTCCGTCGACCGGGTACGACCGCAGCAGCTCCTCCACCTCCATGGCGAGCAGGTTGCGGTAGAGCATCGCGGTGGGCTTCTGGAACGTCTCCCCGCACAACGCGCCCGCCGGTAACTCGATCGGGTAGCCGCCGGCCTGCCACACGCCCCGTTTCACCGCCTCGGCGCGTTCCCGCAGGTGGATGTGGCACGGGTTGATCTCGCTCCACGTGTTGACGATCCCGATGACCGGCTTGCCGAGATGCTCGTCGGCGCCGACGCCCAGCTGCCGGGTCCGGGTGCGGTGGCTGAACGAACGCAAACCTTCGCCGGTGTACCACCGTGCGCTGCGCAGCTGTCCGGGTGATTTGCGCGCCATCGCGTACCTCCGACGATCATCGAAAACGTTTACAAGTTTTCTGTAACCCACTGTCTAGCACGCCTGGAGCGTTCGGGTGAACTCCTTGCCGCGAGGTGCCCGCCGTGGTGTGGTGGACCGTTGTCTGGGAAGGACGCCGAACAGATTGATACGGATGAGATCGCTGCTGGCGCTGTTCTGTGCTCTGGGTGTGTCGCACGCGGGTTCGGTGATGACGCTGCTCGCCATCCCGTGGTTCGTGCTCCAGACGACCGGCAGCGGCGCACAGACCGGCGCGGTCACCGCCACCGAAACCGTCGGGCTGCTCGCCTCCTCCCTCCTGTCCGGCCCGGTGATCGACCGGTTCGGCGCGCGGGGGATGAGCGTCGTCGCCGACCTCGCCGCCGCCATCGCCGTCGGCGCCATACCGTTCGCGTTCACCACGGTCGGCATGTCCCTGCCGTTGCTGGCGGCGCTCGCCGGGCTGGCCGGACTGACGCGAGCGCCTGGGGACACGGCGAAGCGGGTGCTGCTGCCCGGCGCGGTCCGGGTCGCCCGGACGTCCCTGGAACGCGGATCAGGCATCGCGGACGCGGTGATCCGAGCCGGCCGGACCTTCGGCGCGCCCCTGGCCGGGTTGTTGATCACGGTCGTCGGCGCGCCCGGGGTGCTGTTACTCGACGCCACGACCTTCCTCGTGGCCGCCGTCCTCGTCGGTGGATTCGTAGTCGTCCGAAACGACCCCACCCCGATCAGGTCCGGCTACTTCGGGCGGCTCGCCGAAGGTTTCCGGTACGTCCGCAAGGACCGGCTGATCCTGGCGATGATCTGCACGGTCACCGTGATGAACGCGCTCGACGCCGGCCTGTCCACGGTCCTGCAGCCGGCGTTCGCCGCGGAGCTGCACAGCAGCGTCGTGCTCGGCGAGCTGATGGGCGTCTTCGGGCTCGGCGCCGCGGCGGGCAGCGTGCTGTACGGCTGGTTCGGATCACAGTGGTGCCGATGGACCACGTTCGCCGGATGCGCGGTGCTCGCCGGCGCGCCGCGGTTCGCGTTGCTGTGGATGGGGCCGGCGGTGCCGGTGCTGCTGATCGGTTTCTTCCTGTTCGGGCTCGCCGCCGGCAGCCTCAACCCGCTGCTGCTGACCGTCGAGTACGACCGGGTGCCCGCGCACCTGCGCGCCCGGGTGATCGGCGCGAGCGAGGCCGGGGTGCTCGCGATGATGCCCGTGGGCGCGCTCGTCGCCGGTGTGCTGCTCGACCGGATCGGGCTGCCGGCCACCCTGCTGGCGTTCGCCGGGGTGTACGCGGTCACGACCCTGTGCCCGGTGGCGTTCCGGGTGTGGCGCCAGATGGATGAGCGCCTCCCGGTCCCCGCGCCGGCACCGGTCCCAGTTTAGGCTGATGGCCATGTCGTCTGCCGCCTGGTTGCCCGCGCCCGAGATTCTCCGTTCCCGCCTCGACCGGGCGGCCGAAGCCGCCGGTGCGGCCGGCCTCGACGCCCTGTTGATCACACCCGGCTCCGACCTGCGTTACCTGACCGGTGCGGTCGGTGGCTCGTTCGAACGGCTCACCTGTCTGGTGCTCGCCGCCGACGGCACCGCCACGCTGGTCGTGCCCAAGCTGGAGTTCCCCGGGTACCGCGACGTGCTCGTCGACGACCTCGGTGTGCAGGCCGCGACCTGGGTGGACGGCGAGAACCCGGCCAAGCTCGTCGCGGGCCTGCTGTCGAACCCGAAGCGGGTCGGCGTCAGCGACTTCACCCCGGCGCTGCACGTGTTCGGGCTGCGCGACGCGCTCGTGGACGTCGAGCAACACCTGGCCGGCCCGGTCATCGGGCAGCTGCGGATGCGCAAGGACGCCAGCGAGATCGAGGCGCTGCGCGAGGCGGGCGCGGCGATCGACCGGGTGCACGCCCGGATGGCGGAGTTCCTGCGCGCCGGACGGACCGAGAACGAGGTCGCCGCCGACATCGCCGCCGCGATCGTCGAAGAGGGCCACACGCGCGCCGAGTTCGTGATCGTCGGGTCCGGGTCGAACGGCGCCAGCCCGCACCACAGCGCGTCCGACCGGGTGATCGAGCAGGGCGACGTGGTGGTGATCGACATCGGCGGCCCGGTCGCCGCCGGCTACAACTCCGACTCCACCCGGGTGTACGCCGTCGGGACCCCACGGGACGCGGACGTGGCCAACACGTACGCGGTTCTGCAGGAGGCGCAGGCGGCGGCGGTGAACGCGGTCCGGCCCGGCATCACTGCCGAGGAGGTCGACCAGGCCGCGCGGCAGGTGATCGCGGCCGCCGGGTTCGGCGACTACTTCATCCACCGCACCGGCCACGGCATCGGCCTGGACGTGCACGAGGACCCGTACATAGTGGACGGCAACGCCATTCCCCTTGAAGCGGGGATGGCGTTCAGCGTCGAGCCCGGGATCTACCAGCCCGGCCGGTGGGGCGCGCGGATCGAGGACATCGTCGTGGTGACCGCCGACGGCGTCGAGTCCATGAACAACCAGCCACACGAACTGGTGGTGCTCGGCGAGTGACCGCACCGCACACCCTCGAACCGCTCGACCAGGCCATCGTCCGCGAGCTCGCGGAGGACGGCCGGCGCAGCTACACCGACCTCGCCGAACGCGTCGGGCTCAGCGTTTCGGCCGTGCACCAGCGTGTCCGCCGGCTGGAACAGCGCGGCGTGATCCGTGGTTACACGACCCGCCTGGACACCGAGTCGATCGGCCTGCCGCTGACCGCGTTCGTGTCGCTGACCCCGATCGACCCGGCCGCGCCCGACGACTACCCGCAGCGGCTGTCGCACATCTCGGCGATCGAGGCCTGCTACTCGGTGGCCGGTGACGAGTCGTACATCCTGTTGGTCCGGGTCGCGTCCCCGGCCGGCCTGGAAGACCTCTTGCGGCAGGTCCGGGAAGCGGCCAAAGTGTCCACTCGCACCACGGTCGTCCTGTCCACCCCGTACGAGGGGCGGCCGCCAGCGTTGTAGAGGAGGGCCGGTGGCCAAGGTCAGGAACGACGTTCACCAGGTCGACCAGATGCTGCCGGCCGGGCAGATGGCCGCGTTGGGCCTGCAGCACGTGTTGGCGATGTACGCGGGCGCGGTGGCCGTGCCGCTCATCGTGGGCGGCGCGATGGGGATGTCCAGGGCGGACATCGGCTACCTGATCAACGCGGACCTGCTGGTGTCCGGGGTGGCCACGCTGATCCAGTGCCTGGGGTTCTGGCGGTTCGGCGCCCGGCTGCCGCTGATGCAGGGCTGTACGTTCGCGGCCGTGACACCCATGGTGTTCATCGGCACCAAAGGCGGCGGGCTGACCGCGATCTACGGCGCGGTGATCGTGTCCGGCGCGTTGATGGTGCTGCTGGCGCCGCTGTGGGGACGGCTGCTGCGGTTCTTCCCGCCACTGGTCACCGGGACCGTGATCACGATCATCGGGCTCGCGTTGATCCCGGTCGCGGTGAACTGGGCCGCCGGCGGGGTCGGCGCACCCTCGTTCGGGGCGCCGAAGAACCTCGCACTCGCGTTGGGGGTGCTGCTGCTTGTGCTTGTGGTGCAACGGTTCGCGCCGCCCGCGTTGAGCCGGATCTCGGTGCTGGTGGCCATTGTGCTTGGCACGGTGGTCGCGATCCCGTTGGGGTTCACCGACTTCTCCGGGCTGAGTGACGCGGCCGTGTTCGGTGTGAGCACGCCGTTCCACTTCGGGCTGCCCACGTTCGACGTCGCCGCGATCGTGGCGATGGTGGTAGTCATGCTGGTGACGATGACCGAGACCACCGGGGACATCCTGGCGGTGGGGGAGATGGTCGGCCGCCCGGTGGACGGCCACCGGCTGGCCGACGGCCTGCGCGCGGACGGACTGTCCACTGTGCTCGGTGGGGTGTTCAACACGTTCCCGTACACTGCGTTCGGGCAGAACGCCGGCCTGGTCGGACTGACCAAGGTGTACAGCCGGTTCGTGGTCGCGCTGGGCGGCGGGATCCTGGTGCTGCTCGGCCTGTTCCCGGTGCTCGGCGAGGTGGTCGCCCGGATCCCGGCGCCGGTGCTCGGCGGTGCGGGGATCGTGATGTTCGGGACTGTCGCGGCGATC
This sequence comes from Actinocrispum wychmicini, assembly GCF_004345645.1. Taxonomy (GTDB): domain Bacteria; phylum Actinomycetota; class Actinomycetes; order Mycobacteriales; family Pseudonocardiaceae; genus Kibdelosporangium; species Kibdelosporangium wychmicini. The sequence goes on from NZ_SLWS01000010.1 coordinate 150,588, forward strand.
GGCATCCGGATGCTCGCCAAGGTGGCGTTCGCGGACAACGGGAACCTGATGGTCGTGGCGGTGTCCCTCGGTGTCGGCCTGGTGCCGACCGCGGTGCCGAACATCTACGAGCACTTCCCCACCTGGTTCCGGACGATCATGGAGTCCGGGATCAGCGCGGGCTGCCTGTCGGCCGTGCTGCTGAACCTGCTGTTCAACCACCTGAAGGCAAGACGGGCGTGAGGTTCCCGTCCGGCCCGGCGACACACGAGGCCGCCCGCAGCCCCGGGATCCGCACGAACAGCCCGAAGCAGCGGCCGATCTGCGCGTACCCGGCGCCGTTGGGATGGAACGACTCCTGTAACGCGTGATCGGCCCGTTCCTGTGCCCTGAGGTCGCTCCACTGCACCGCGAGCCGGCGGAACCACTCCTTGCCGGGATCGGTCGACGAACACGCCTCGTGCCCCGCACCGGCCTGGGACAGGTCCAGGAAGTTCGCCCCGGCCTGCTCCGCGGCCTTCCTGAGGCCGGCGGTGAGGGTCGGCACGGCGGTCTCCCTGACCCACCGCAGATCCTCAGTCCTAAACGGACAACCGGACAGGTTCTGCAGCCCGCCGGCGATGTCCGGGGCGATCGGCGAGGCGTACGACTGCAACACCAGCCGGTAGTCGGAGTTCTCGTAACCGGCGGCCGTCATCACCTTCCTGATGTCCGCCAACACTTTCGTGACCTTCGGCACCATCGCGTCCACCCGGCCCTGCCACTGGGCGCCCAAGGTCCTGCTGCAGGAGTCCTTCCCCCGGTCGAACCACGCCGTGACGCAGTCGTCCAGGGAGTGCGCGAACGACGGGTCGTCGTTCGCCCCCACCGCCACCTGCACGGCCACCACCCGGTTCTGCCGGGCGACCACGCCGAGCCGCCCCGCCTGCGACGGCTCGGTGTACTGCTTGACGTCGCCGAGCCCGATCTGCGCGCTGTTCGCGCCCGAACACGCCAGGCTGATGGTCGCGTCGACGTCGGGCACGTCGGTGTGGTGGATCGACGCGTCCCGGGACCGGTGGCACCAGTCGCCGTTCTCCCCGTTGGTGCCCGGCTCGTAGTCCCCGGCGCCCTCGCCGGAGACGGTGCTGTCACCCAGGGCGACAAGCACCCTCGGCACGTTCTCCGGCGGCCTGGCCTGCGGCGTCGGCGTCTGCTGCTGATCCCCGCCGAACACGAAGAACACCACGACAGCGACCACGAGCAGACCGGCCAGAGCAGTCAGGTGCCAGCGCCATCTACGCATCCCTGGTAATTCTAGTCTTACGGCCCGGCCCGTCCGCCCCGGGCACGATCATGACGCACGTCTCGAAGGGAGGGGAGCCCATGCGCGACGTGGTGATCAGACAGGCGGACCCGGCCGACCTGGCCGCGCTCGTGGCGTCCCTCGGCGACGAGGACTTCTTCACCGACCGGCTGGCCCGCCAGCAGGACGGTCTGGGCGTGTTACTGACCGCGTGGCACGCGGGTGATCCCATCGGTGGCCTGTACGTGTGGCTGGAACAGGCCGACGAACAGGAGGTTCGCGACCACCTGCCCGGCGTGCCGTTGCTCAACCACGTGGAAGTGCGTTCCGATCACCGAAACAGCGGGGTCGGCACCGAACTGGTCCATTCGGCCGAACGGCTGCTGGCGGGGCTCGGCCACCAGAGAGTCGCCCTGGCTGTTCGGATCGACAACACCGACGCGTACCGGCTGTACGCCCGCCTCGACTACGAGATCTGGAATCACCCGCCAGTCGAGTGCATGTACGAGATCAGGCTGCCCGACGGAACCCGCAAGCGCGACTTCGAGACCTGCTACATGCTGGTCAAGGAGCTGCCAGGTGGCAGTGGTTGAGGCCGAGCTGGGCCAGTGCCTTCTCCAGATCGTGCCACCGTCTGGTGGAGTGGATCTTGTCGCGCCACAGTTCCCGGTCGGCCCGCCACGCGGCCATGTAGTCCACGCACAGCTGCGACTCGATCACCCAGTTGCGTCCCCGCGCGGCCTTCAGCGACTCGGTCATCCTGGCCCGGTCGGCCCCGGTGCGCGGGGCCCGGTCGACCATCGCGATGACCTCGTCGATGAACCGCCTGCGCTTGTTGAGGAACTCGTCCCAGTAGGACGTGTGATCCGCGTCGGCCAGCGGCCGGTTGTTGTCCAGCAGCCAGAACAGGCCTTCGGCCAACGAGTCGCCTAATTCCTCCATCCGGGCCCGCATCGGGGTGCGGTACGGATCGTACGGTTGTTGCATGACCACGCCGGTGGTGAGCGCGGAGGGACGCAGGCCGTGGTCGTTGAGCAGGAAGAACCAGTCCTCGTTGTAGATGTTCGGGAAGAACGAGTTGAAGGACTCCTCGCCGACCGCCAGCGCGCCGCCGCCGATGAAGGTGTCCTGTTCCCCGCCGGCGTCCCGAAAGGCGTGGCAGACCACGGAGTTGTCCGGCTGGCCGGTGATGGTGAGGCCGACGCTGGCGAAATGGCCGACCGACCCCATCGCGCCGCCGAGGTCGGCCATCTCGGGGATCTGGATGTCGTCGTCCAGGAACGCGACCCGCTTCCAGCCCGCCATCCAGGACAGCAGCAGCCCCAGGTTGCGTTTGTAGCTGGTGTCGGTGTACCGCTCGAACTTGGTGTTCGCCAACAGGTCGGTGGTCGCGAACTGCGGCAGCAGGTCGGCCCGCTGGACGCTGGTGTTCACGGCGACGACCTCGACACCCAAGTCACCGGCGGCTTCCATCGTGCGGTTCGCGGACGCGTGCTTGCTGCAGAGCGCCACGAGCGTGCAGTCGTGGTGCTTGGCCAGTTTCAAGGCCTGGTCGAGATGCCGCGCCGGGCGCGCGGTCGGCACGATGATCGCGTCCACCTTGGCCGGTGTGGGGTCGCTGACAGTCTCCACCAGTTTTCGGTGCGTGCCATGGTGATTCGTGGTCTGGCGGACGGGTGCGGCGGTCAATCCTGCTCCTAGGGCCACTCGTGGAGCCGGATCTCCGGCGCCGTCCAGTCCGGGGTGACGACCTGTCCCCGCACCACCAGGATGCGGCTGAGCACGCTGAACTCGTGCTCGGTCGCGAACCGCCGGCTGATGTAGGCGTCGTTGCGGTCACGGAACCTGATGTCGGTCAGCGCCCGCACGGCACCGAGCGTCCCCCGCCCGTACATGCCGTTGCAGATCGTCACAGTCCGCTTGGAGTTGAACGGATTGGGACCGCGGTAGAAGTGTGCGACGTCCTCGATCAGTTGCCCAGCCTCGTCCAATTGCGGCGTGAAGTACTTCACCGACCCGTTCTCGAGCACCTTGAACCCGTTGGGCTCCGGGTCGCCCTCGTCCCTGGCCTCCTGGCGGACCGGCAGTTCGACCCGGCCGGGCCGCAGCACGTCCCTGGTCACCAGGTTCCAGTCCACGCCGCCGAGCAGCACCAGGTGGGTGGTGTAGTCGTCGGGCAGCAGCTCCTCGGCGGTCTTGAACCGCACCTCGGTCGCCGGGTTGGTGGCGCGGAGATGGCCGTACAGCTCGATCAGCGCGTCCAGGTCGGCGTACGTGTACAGGGCGATGTAGTCCGGGCTGTCCGGGTCGGCGTAGGGGAACTTGTTGCGCAGTTCGGCCGGCAGCAGCGCGCAGACGACCGTGATCGTGCGCAGGTCCGGGAAGTGCCACAGCCCGCCGCCGGTCGGCTCGGCCGACATCGGCCGCGCGACGGGTTCCCGCACGGCCGCGTCCCGCAACTGAAGCAGCTCGCGCAACAGGTCCGTGCGGGTGCGCAGTTCGTCGTCGCTCAACGTGCTCAGCGGGAGCACCCGGTACGGCTCGGCGGCGACGGATTGGGCAGTCGCGAAGAAGGTCGCGTACGCGTGCAGTCGGCTGGCCGGCGGAACGGCCGGGTTCGTCGGGCTCTCCCACGACGAGATCAGGGGCGCGCTCAGTGCCTTGCGGCCGCCGAGCGCCTGGCCGAGTTGGTGCTGTGTGATGCCCTGGCCAGGCCAGTGCAACTCGCGCAGCGCACGGAGGCGGCGGGCGAGCGCTTGGCGCGGGTCCTCGGTCGGGTACACAGCCACTCAACCTTTCAGTGAACTTCAGTCAAGCTTAACGGAACGAGTGTAGCCGCCCATCACCTGGGTGGGCGACTCAAGATCTCGCCTGGTGGAACCACCTTCGAGTGTTGTGCGGCATGGGTTCAAGGATTACGCTGAAACCTGCCAAACTCAATCTAAGTTCACTGAAGTTTCTGAAATTGAAACTTAGTCAGCCCGACCAGAGGAAGGCACTCAGGGCGCGCAGCCAACGATCCGCACACGAATCCGTAAAGAGGGGGTCGTCATGAGTACAGCGATCCCGGTGCAACCCCGGCACCGGACCATCTTCGCGGTGGACATCGAGGGGTCGACCACCAGGACAAACTTCGAGCGGGCGATGTTCCGCAACGCCATGTACGACCTGCTCGAGGAAGCCCTGCTGCTCAGTGGCATCGAGGAGGGCCACCGCGACCTCATCGACCGGGGCGACGGCGTGCTCGTCCTGGTCCACCCGGTGGACGCCCTGCCGAAGACCAAGCTCCTGAACTCGGTCATCCCCACCCTGCACGACCTGCTCGTGCAGCTCGAGTCCGACCGGCCCGAGCACAGCTTCCGGCTGCGCGCGGCCATGCACGCGGGGGAGGTGCACTCCGACGAACGCGGCTGGTACGGCGAGGACCTGGACATCACGTTCCGGCTGCTGGACGCCCCCGAGGTGAAACGCAGGCTCAAGCAGACCAGTGCGCCACTGGTCCTGGTGGTGTCCCAGGACATCTACCGGTCGGTGATCCGGCACGGGTACGACGGCATCGACGACCGCACGTTCCAACCGGTCGTCCAGGTGCACATCGCCGGTCAGCGGCTGCGTGGATACGTCCAGGTGCCGGCGGCGCTCACCGCGTGAGGTGGGCCCGCATGTGGTCGAGCACGGCCGGGGCGTTGTCGTCGATGTAGAAGTGGTCGCCTGGGAAGACCTTCAGGTCGAAGGCGCCGGTGGTGTGCGCGCTCCACGCGCGGGCCTCGTCCACCGACACCTTCGGGTCCGCGTCCCCGCACAGGGCGTGGACCGGGCAGGACACGGTCCGGCCCGGAGCGGACCGGTAGGTCTCCGCGGCCGTGTAGTCGGCCCGGATGGCGGGCAGCACCAGCTGCAGGATCTCCGGGTCGTCCAGGAGTTGCGAGCCCGCGCCGCCGAGCTTCTTCACCTCGGCGATCAGGCCGGCGTCGTCGAGCAGGTGCACCCCGTCGTCGACGTTCAGGCTGGGCGCGCGCCGGCCGGACGCGAACAACGTGGTCGGCCCGACCCCCGCGGCCTCAAGGCGGGTCGCCACCTCGAAACCCACCGAGGCGCCCATGCTGTGCCCGAACAGGGCGATCGGCTTGTCCGACAGCGGCCGCAGCACCTCGAACAGCTCGTCGGCCAGTCCGGCGACGGTCCTGATGAACGGCTCGTGCCTGCGGTCCTGCCGTCCCGGGTACTGGATCGAGAGCACTTCGACGTCCGGGCCCAGTGCCTTGGCCACCGGCAGGTAGTAGCTGGCCGCGCCGCCCGCGTGCGGCAGGCAGACCAGCCGGGTCGGCGCTTGCGGTGCCGGGTTGAACCGGCGGATCCAGGCGTCGCTGGTGGTCATCGTGTCCCTTCCCCAGATGTCCCCACTATCGTGCCAGGTCCGCCAGCCGGTGTTCCAGGCCGTCAAGGCAGCGCTGGATCCCGTACGTGAAGATGTCGTCGTCGGCCAGCGCGATGTACTGGCAGGCCGTGGTCATCAGCACGGTGTGGGCGATCACGCTCTCGGTGCCGAAGCCGGCCTCCGCCAACAGGCTGACGCCGAGCTGGCCGGTGGCGGCCGCCGGTCCGGACCGGGCCAGGCGGTACGCGATCCCCGGGTACGCGCGCAGGACCTGCCTGTGGTTGTCCAGCATGGTGGCGAACCACTCGCGCCACGGCAGTGACTCCGGCGGTGTCGGGATCCGGCTCGTCACCCGCTCGATCACCTGGGCGACAACGGCCTCCCGGTCGCCGACATGGTGGTAGACGACCGCGGGCGACGCCTCGATCTCGGCCGCGAGTTGCCGCAGCGTCCAGTTCTCCAGCCCTACCCGGCCGGTCAGCCGGATCGCCGCGTCGACGATCCGCTCGGGCGTGACCGCCGGCAGGCCCGCGCCGTTACGTGACCGAGGCCGGTGCGGTAGCGCCATCATGCGTCCGACAGTAGCGGTTTCCGCTGATCCGGTTGGAGTATCGCGTCCTTACAGGGTTGTTGCGGCCAGATCGATTCCGTGCGCCGCGGTCACGATCACGTCCTTCACCCGAGGTCCCCACACCGCGTGCCCGTGCGCCGACCACAGCGGGGCGACCGGCAGGTCGCGCAGAATCTGGTTCTCGGCCAACCGGTACTGCTGGGCGCGTTCGGTGAAGTCGCCCGAAGTCGCCGCCGCGTCAAGGAACTGCTGCACCGCGGGCACCTTCAGCTGCTGCAACAGCTCGTACGGGCTGAGCGTCCGCAGCTGCACGGTCTGGATCGTGACCGTCGGCCCGGCCGCGATGTCCACCCCCAGCGCGGCGTGCACCTGGTCGGCCAGCGCCCGCGGCTCGCCGTCGAACCTGGCCGCGGTGAGACCTGCCTGTTCCCGCAACGACTTCGCCGCGGCGACGTCGTTGTTGCAGGCCCGGCACGCGCCGGACCGCTCGCCCGGCGCGATCGCCGGCGGGATCAGCGCGGTGGCCGGGTCGACCTGGTTGTCCATCGCGCCCGCGGCGAGTCCCTTGCGGTCGACCGACATCGAGATCGCGAACCGCGCGGCGGCCTCGGGCAGGTCGTCGCCGAACGCGAGGTAGCCGAGGGCCGGTTCGGCCCAGATCAGGTGGCTGTTGGCGAAGTCCGCGTGCATGGCGTCGTGTCGTGACCCGGGAACCTCGACCGTCATGTCCAACGTGCCGGCCTTGACCGCGTCGTAGGCCGCGGCCGGGTCGGTGTACACGCGCAGGTCGATCGCCGTCGGCTTGCCCGGCCGCTCGTGCAGCGGGACCAGCCGGCCGCCTTTGCCCGGCTGCCAAGGGGATGCCAACCGGTACGGGCCGTTGCCGACCATCGGGTCGTCGGCCCGGTACGGCAGGGCCAGCGGGGCGGCGAGATACGCCGGCACCTCGCTGAACGCCTGCGTGAGCACGATCTGCACGGTCTGCTCGTCCACCGCCGTGAGCTGCTTGACCGGCAGCCCGAGCCCTCGCTGCCAGGCGTCCACATAGGACTGCGCGGTGACCGGCCGGCCGTCGCTGTACGTGCCTGGACTGAGCTTCACCGTCCACGTGATCAGGTCGGTGGACGTCACCGACTGGGCCGCGCGCGGCGTGACCTTGCCGTTCGTCGGGTCGTAGTCGACCAACGGGGTGAACAGCAGCTCGGACAGCATCCGGTCGCCGGGGATCACCGGATTGGGGATGCCCACCGAGAGCACACCCGGTTCCGGCGCGGGCTTGTCGGTCGAACTGCAGGCGCTCGCCGCGAGTACGGCGGCGATCAGGACCATTCCGAGGCGCACAGAAGACGAAAGTACGTTGTCCGTGGTTGACAGGTAACTCTAGGGTGAGGTTCGTGCGTAAATGGCTGTCCACGGTCGCCGTGTCCACCGCCGTGCTGACCTTCGCGTCCACGTCCGCCATGGCCTGCGGAGAGGACGACATGCCGGGCGCGAAACCCGCCGCCCAGGCGAAGATCGCCGGTGCGCCCGACGCCGTCAAGAACGTCAAGCTGCTGGCCAACCTGCCTGAGGCCCAGGGCGCCATCTCGATCAGCTTCCTGCAGTACGGCTGGCGGGACGTGATGATGGTGTCCGGCCAGTTCGGGCTCAAGGCGTACGACCTGGCCAACCCGGCCAAGCCCAAACTCGTCGGCGAGCTGAACATCCCGGGCATGTGGGAGACCGAGAACACCGAGGTCGACCAGCACCGCAAGCTGGTGTTCCTGTCCCGCGACCCGAGGGCGTTCGGCGGCAACACGCACACCGGCGAGTCCGGCATCTACGTCGTGGACGCGCGCCGGCCCGAGAAGTTGTCGGTGCTCAGCTTCGTCGACGTCCCCGCCGGTCACACCACGAGCTGTATCAACGACTGCCAGTTCCTGTGGACCGGCGGCCCGGCCAAGGCCGACAACCAGCCCGCCGAGTGGGGCGGCCGGCCGATCTGGGTCACCGACGTGCGGGACCCCAAGCACCCCAAGGTGAACCCGAACCCGATCGAGCTGGCCCGCAACGACGGCAAGACCGACTACGTGCACGACGTCCAGGTCGACAGCCAGGGGGTCGCGTGGGCGTCCGGCCGGGGCGGTGTCCGCGGCTACTGGACCAACGGCGTGCACCGCGACCCGGTGACCGGCAAGTTCCGTCGGGCCACCGCGAACAACCCGGTGCCGTACGCCGGCGGCAAGATCTCCGAGCTGACCGCGCCGTCCACGTTCATGCACAACAGCTACCGCCCGCCCGGCACGAACCTGCTGTACATCACCGAGGAGAGCTTCAACGACGGCTGCGCCACCGACGGCGTGCTCGTGATCGCCTCGCTGAAGGGCTCGTTCAACGGCGAGGGCTGGCGCTCGACGCCGCAGCAGCCGTTCCGGCTCACCTCGGTCTCCAGCTGGGGGGTGGCCGGCCAGGAGGGCAGCGACCCGGCGTCGGACGACTGCTCCGCGCACTACTTCGACGTGAACGGGCACGTGCTGGTCCAGTCGTTCTACTCGCAGGGCACCCGGTTCCTGGACGTCAGCGACCCGACCAACCCGCGGCAGATCGCCTACTACCGGCCGGCGGACGCCAAGTCGTGGCAGCCGGTCTGGCACCGCGGCCTGGTGTACGTCGCCGACAACGTCCGTGGCGTGGACGTGCTCAAACTGGGCGCGTGAGTACAGTGCGGGTGTGCGCCTGCTGATCGTCGCGGACACCCACGTTCCCAAGCGCGCCAAGGACATGCCCGACCAGGTGTGGCGGGCGGTGGACGAGGCGGACGTGGTGCTGCACGCCGGCGACTGGGTGCACGTGGACCTGCTGGACGCGCTGGAGCGGCGAGCCCGGGTGATCGGCGTGTACGGCAACAACGACGGTCCCGACCTGCGCGCCCGGCTGCCCGAGGTGGCGCGGGTCGACCTGGCCGGCACGCGGTGGGCCATGGTGCACGAGACCGGCCCTGCCAAGGGCCGGGAGGAACGCTGCGCGCGGGCGTATCCGGACGTCGACGTGCTGGTGTTCGGCCACAGTCATATCCCCTGGGACACCACCGTGCCGGGCGGGCTCCGGCTGCTCAACCCCGGGTCGCCGACCGACCGCCGCCGCCAGCCGGCGTGCACCTATCTCACGGCCGACGTGGCCGACGGCATGGTCGTGGACGTCACCTTGCACACCCTGCCGGGCGCTGTCCCGCGGGCTTGTTTACGGTGAGCCGAGTTGGGGTACACCCGAGCCCGGGGGCGTACGTACCGCCTCGCTGCGAGGAGGCGATCCTCTAGTGGGACATCCGTTGGGGGGCGACCTGTCGGCCGCCGAGCTCGCCTTCGAGCACCTGCCGGCGCTGGTCTGGCTGGTCGAGGGAGCCGACCACGTGGTGGTCGCGGCGAACCGCGCGGCCAGGGCCAGCGTGGGCGGCCTCGACCTGCTGGGGATGCCGATCCGGTTGGCCGGTCCGGTCCTGCCGGGAACCCGTCTGCTGCACGTGCTCGACGAGGTGTACCACTCCGGCGAACCCGGGTCCATCGTGGAGCCGGACGCCCTGACGAGTGTCCGCCCGGTGACCAAGGACGACACGGTGACCGGTCTGGTCGTGCAGGTGATGGACATGTCCCAGCCCGCGCGGCGCACCGACCGCGAGGTCACCCTCGACCTGCAACGGGTGGTCCTGCCCGAGGGGCTGCCGGTGCTGCCGGAGGTCAGTATGGCCGCCGCGTACCTGCCGGCGGCCGCCGAGGACGCCGCGGGCGGCGACTGGTTCGAGGTCGTGCCCATGCCCGGCCGGCGGCTCGGTCTGGTCGTCGGCGACGTGGTCGGCAACGGCACCACCGCGTCCGCGGTGATGGGGCAGCTGCGGGCGATCACGACGTCACGGCTGTCGTTGGGCGACGAGCTGAGCGAGGTCATGGACGCCCTGGACGCGTTCGCCAGCACCGCGCCCGACGCCAGGGGGGCGACCGTGTGCGTGGCCGTTGTGGACCGGAACACGGGCCGGCTGGAGTACTGCACGCGCGGCCACCCACCGCCGGTGGTCGTCAGCGCGGGCGGTGACGCGCGGGTCCTGCCGCAGCCGAGCCTCCCGCCGCTGGCGTTCGGGGACGGCGACTTCATGGCCGCGGAGGAGACGCTGTGGCCGGGCGAGACCGTCGTGCTGTACTCCAACGGCATGGTCGAGCGGCCCAGCAAGACCATTGTGGACGGTATCGACACCCTGGTGGCCGCCGCGGGCGCGGCCGTGCGACGCAACGGGACCCACCCGCGCAACGCCGCCGACCGGGTCTGCCAGACCGCGGTCGACCTGGTCGACGGCGGCCGGTTCCTGCGCGACGACGCCAGCCTGCTCGCGGTGACCGTGCTGCTGCCGTCCGTGCAGCCGCTGGAGCTGGCGGCGCCCGCCAAGGCCGCCCAGCTCACCGAGGTGCGCCACCAGCTGGGCCAGTGGCTGATGTCGTTGCAGCTCACCGAGGACGACCTGGTCGCGGTCGAGCTGAGCGTGATCGAGGCGGTGACGAACAGCATCGAGCACGCCTACCCCGACGGCCGTGGCACCGTGCACGTCAAGGCGGCACTGGACGACCGGGGCCGGATCCGGATCACCGTGTCGGACACCGGGGTCTGGAAGCCGCCGGACGCCGAACCCGGCTTCCGTGGCCGTGGCCTGCTGATGATGCGGGAGTCCATGGACGAGATGCGATTGTCGACCACGTCGGTGGGGACCGAGGTGGAGATGGCCAAGATCGTCCGGCGGCCGGTCCGTGCCCACACCGGCCGGCTGGTCCCGCTGCGCGACGCCACCACGGTGCGGATCGAGACCACCTCGGAGCCCGGGACAGTGCACATCACCGTCGCCGGCTGGCTGGACACCACGACCGCGCCGCGGCTGCGCAGCGCGATCCTGGAGGCGGCCCGCGGCGGGCGGATGCCGATCACCTTGGTGCTCAACGAAGTCACGGTCCTCGGCAGCGCCGGCCTCCGGGTGCTGATCGAACAGGGCCGTCGGCTGGCGGACGCGGGACGTCCGCTGCGGGTCGTCGCCCGGCCCACCTCCCCGGCGGGCAACGTGCTGGCGATGAGCGGCGCGGACATGATCCTGGACGTGCGCCCACACGCCTAGGTCGTGTTTCAAGACACCTGAAACACGGCCTAGCTCCACGGGCCGTCCGGGTCCAGGGTCGCGAGTAACGACATCAGCTGTGGGGGTTGCAGGCGGTCGGGGAGGTCGGCGATCGCGGCCCAGGAGACCCAGGCGTAGTCGCGAAGGTTCACCTGTTCGTCCGGCAGCAGGCCGGACCGCACCGGTGCCGGCCGTTCGGTGTCGAGCCTGGCCAGGAAGAAATGCTCGGGGCCGACGAACCGCCTGTTGTTGAACCGGACGTCCCGGTCCACCGTCACCGACCGGTCGAGCACGGCCGATGACGGTAGCCCGGTCTCCTCGAACAACTCCCGCCGGGCCGTCTGCAACGGTGTCTCGCCGGCCTCGATCCCACCGCCGGGCGGCTCCCACAGGTGGGAGCCGTCGAACGGGTCACGCCAGCGCAGCAACAGGATGTTCGCTGACGTGTCCACACACACGATCCGGGAAGCGGGCCGGTACCGAGGCGTATCCACGGCACTGAATCTAGCGCCATCGCCGCTTGCACCCTGTCGGGTTTAGAGGCACGGGCTGAAGGCGGGCGTGGCGGTCGCCTTCAGCCCGGCCGATCAGGTGAGTTCGATCAACGGGAAGGAGCGGTGCCGGCGCGGCGGGATCAGGTAGTTCTGCCGCCGGGTCGTGGTGATGAACCGCTCCAGCCCGTGGTCTTCCTCGGGCAGGCTGAACTGTTGCAGCAGGTCCACCGACCCCTGGTTGCGGCGCAGGTCGGCGAAGAAGTCCGCGCTGGTGAAGAAGCCGGAGAACTCCAGCGTCGGCGTGTTGCGGCCGGTGGTCGTGTCCATGGTGTTGAAGCCGGGGCCGTCGATGCGCAGGTGGATCGGCCGTCCGTCGGACGTGCGGCCGGACCGGTGAAGCTGGGAGATGTGGCCGATCCGGTCGAACTGCTGCGCGCTCTGCTGGGCGTAGTTCGCGCCACGGAACACGTTCGGCAGGAACGCGCCGATGGTGCCGAGATTCGTCGGGCCGCCGCCGTTGCTGAACGGGTCGGCCTCGTTCTGGGCCACCTGCGGCGGGGACTCGAACATGTACTGCACCCGCTCCTCGAACGGTTCCCGGTGGTCGGCTTCCGGGTCGTCGGGCTCGTTGCCGTCGAGGAAGAACTGCTGCAGGTCGAGCAGTACGTGCGACAGGTGCTGCATGGATCCCCTGTCGAAGTAGCTGCCGGCCGTGGCGTTCGTCAGCTTGATCCCGTTGGCGCCGAGGAACGTCACCTCCGCGGGCGCGGAGCTGGCGTTGACCTGCTGGTCGGCGAAGCCCATCCACATCGGGGAGAACGGGTTCATGAAGTTCGTGAACGGCAACCCGTTGTTGCTCGCGATCTTGTGCGGGAGGCCTTCCTGGATGAAGTGGGACCGGCTGGACGTGGCCGTCATGCCCGCGTCGAACCGTGGCGACGCGACGGGATTGCCCTTCAGGACATTGCTGCCGGACAGCCACCGCACGACGTCGGCCACGAAGCTGGAGTCGTCGCCGCGGATGGTGAACAGGATGTCGTTGGTCTCGATCCGAACCGGGACGTTGAACTCCGCCCGGCGCAGCTCCATCACCCGGTTGCCGGGTGCGACATCGGTGGGGCCGGCCACGGCCGGCTTGAGCACCGGCTGGTTGCCCGACAGGGTGCGCGGCATGTTCGCGTTGACCACCGCCGCGGGCAGCCGGTTGAAGTACGTGTTGCTGTACGACACGTGCGTCATGACGCCGCCGGCCGAGTACGGGTAGTTGGCCTCGATCGTCCGCAGCGCGTTCTCCATCCTGCCCTGGTCCGCTTTGGACGGTCCGCGGGCCAGGCTGGCGGTCAGGAACGTGGTGTTCACCGGCGGCATGGCGACCGTGACGTTGTCGAACGTGCGAGCCGGCTGGGTGAACGCGCCGATGTCGAACTGGACGTCGGGGAAAGCGGTGGCAGTTGCGTCGGCGAGCGCTACCCGCTCCGGGATCCATGCCAGCTTCTCCAGCATGGACAACGTGCCGACAGCACCCGCGACGGCTCCACCGACCTTGAACAGCGATCGTCGGGACAGGGGTGAGCCTGAGTTCTGTGCCACGAGCACCTCCGCGCAGGGTTACGGGGTTCGCGCCCATTTGTGATCAAGGTAGGGCTAGGCCGACCGGGTGGCCATGACGAATAAGACCTAGGTGTGGGCTAATACACCTAGGGCCGGACGAACCAGAACCAAGTTCCTAACGGACGGCGGGGACTGCCCGCTTGGCCCGCGCCGGTCAGCGGTAGCCCACCCAGCCACATCGGTCAGAGTTGCCCGCCCGGCCGCGCCGGCCATGAGTCACCTGCTTGGCCACGCCACACCAGCCCCCGACCTGGCCCCCAACACCAGCCCGACTCGGCCGCGCGACACCAGCCCCGACTTGGCCGCCGACACCAGCACTGGCTTGGCCGGGCCGCACCAGCCCCTGCTTGGCCGCGCCGATCATTTACGCCGCGCAACACGCCCGACATCGCCCCAGGCACAGCGGCGGCCAGCTCAGAGCGAAGATGTCGGTCGCGTGGGGCGCGGTGGAAATGGTCGGCTGAAGGCGGCCAAGCCCGTCCGAGCGGAGCGAGGACAATCCAACACTGTCGGACCCTTCGGCTAGCGTGCGGAACATGTTGACGACCGAACTTCGAGCGGCCCGCCCGGGTTTTGACATCCGGGTGGTGACCTGCCGGGACGACCACGCGGGTTGGTCGCCGCCGGAGGTCCGGTCGGACTTCGGCGTGGTGTTGGCCCGCCGCGGCAGATTCGGCTGGCGGTCGCGCGGACAGCGGGTTGACGTGGACCCGACCGTGGGGTATGTCAGCGTCCCTGGATCGGCCGAGCAGTTCGCGCATCCGGCCGGCGGGGACGTGTGTACGGCGGTGTCGTTCGGCCCGGAGCTGTGGCGTTCGGGGGCGCCGGCCCGGCCCGCGATCTATGTGGACGCCCGGCTGGATCTGGCGCACCGGCGGCTGCTTCGGGCGGTTCGCGGGCAGGACGTGGACTTCGGGGTGGCCGAGGAGATGTTGCGATTACTGACGGTGGCGTCCCGGTCACCGGTGCTTCCGGTGGCGCGGGACCGTGTGCTCGTGGCGGACGCGCGGGAGGCGATCCTGAACTTCGACTCCGTCGCCGAGGGACTGCTGCCGCTGGCCGCGTCCCTAGGTGTCTCGCCGTACAGGTTGAGCCGGGCCTTCACGCGCTCGCTCGGGGTGTCGTTGACGCGGTACCGTAACCGGGTGCGAGTGGGGCGCGCGTTGGACCGGCTGGAGGCGGGGGAGCGGAACTTGGCTGTGCTCGCCGCCGACCTGGGTTTCGCCGACCAGGCGCACCTGACCCGAACGGTTCGGGAGCATGTCGGGGAAACGCCGCGGGCGCTGCTGCAAGAATCTTCAAGACCGCCGACGGCGGGCGGGCGAAGCTGATCTCATGACCAAGCTCACCGCTTTCGTGATCGACTGTGCCCGGCCGGCCGAACTGGCCGCGTTCTACCAGACCGCCACCGGCTGGTCGGTGCAGTCCACCGGGGACGACTACGCCGCGCTGACCAACGGCTCGGTCCAGCTGGCGTTCCAGCAGATCGACGGGTTCCAGGCGCCGCAGTGGCCGTCCGGCGCGAAACAGTCCCATGTGGACATCGAGGTGTCGGACGTGGCCGTGGCCGAGAAGGAGCTGCTCGCGCTCGGCGCGACCAAACCGGACTTCCAGCCGGGCGGTGGCGACTGGACCGTGCTCGCCGACCCGGAGGGGCACGTTTTCTGTTTGGTACCAGGAGGAGAGTGACATGCGGGCGGTGCTGGACACGCCGGTCGGCCGGTTGAGCGTGACCGAGACCGACGCCGGTCTCGCGGCCGTGGGCTGGACCGCGAAGCCGACCACACCGCCTGCCGACTCGCCCGCGGTGGCGCAGCTGCGGGAGTACTTCCGCGGCGAGCGCCACCGGTTCGACCTGGACATCGACTGGACGCACACAACCGGTCTGCAGCAGGAGATCCTGAAGACCCTGTACTCCACTGTGGACTATGGTGCGTCGGTCACGTATGGCGAGTTGGCCGCCCGCAGCGGGACCGGGGTGCCCGCCCGGGGGATCGGGTCGATCATGGGCGCCAACCCGATCCCGATCGTGGTGCCGTGCCACCGGGTGGTCGCCCACGACGGGCTGGGCGGGTACAGCGGCGGCACCGGCCGAGACCGCCTGGAGGTGAAACGCTGGCTGCTGACCATGGAAGGCGCGTTGCCGCCCACCCTGGACTGGAGCCCGGACGGCATCCAGTGAGCTATGTGGACAGTGCAAGGGCGTCGGTGACCTTTCGCAGCCAGTGCGGGTCGCCGACCAGGCCGGTGGCGCGGCGCATCGGCTGAGCCTCATGGTAGAGGCGTAATGCGCGCTTCTGTTGACCGCGCCGGGCGGCGACGATGGCCAGTCCCTCGATCGCGGTGGGCCGGTTGTGCGGGTACTTGGCGTCGGTGTGCAGGACTTCCCGGAACCTGTTCTCGGCCTCGTCGAGCCGGTCGTCGGCGATCGCGATCCCGCCGAGCACGTTCAACGCCTCGGCGGCCCGGCTGACCGCCCGGTGCTCCCGACAGGCCGCCAGGCTCTCCTCGGCGAGCACGCGCGCCCGCTCCTGGTCGCCGAGCAGCGAAAGCGACCACGCCAGGTGCACGAGGCAGGTCGCGGTGGCCATCGGGTCGCCCAGTTCACGGACCATCCGGACGCACTCGGTCCGGTTGGCCAACGCCGGCTCGAAGTCGCCGGCCATCTGCTGCACGCAGGCGAGCGTGCGGAGACAGTTCGTGATCAACGCCGGGTCGTCGAGCTCACGGGCGATGGCCAGGGCCTCTTCGGCGGCGTGCACACCTTCGGTGAAGTCGCCCTGGAATCCCGCGTACCAGCCAGCGCGGTCGATCGCCGCGCACCGGTCCCGAGGTGAGCCCTGCGGCTGGCTCAGCGCGTCGTGCAGCACTTTGCGGGCGTCGGCGAGGAATCCTTGGTTGGCGTCCGCGATGGACAACGCGGTCGCGAGCAGCACGTGCCGGTCGTCGTGCCGGGTGCTGGTCCAGTCGCACGCGATCCGCAGGCTGCCGGCCTGTTCCGCGGCCTGGACCCGGATGTTGCGCGGCACGGCCAGCGGCGCGGTCACGAACGGTTCGGCCAGGCCGGCGAGCCAGGACGTCAACGCCTCGAACGTGCTGTCCTCCTCGCCCGCCTCGGCGAGCCGCTGCCGGGCGTACAGGCGGATCGACTCCAGCAGCCGGAAGTCCGTGGTGGTGCCGACCGGGGTCAGCAGCGACTTGGCCCGCAGCCGGGACAGCATGTCCAGGGTGGTGACCGGGTCGAGGCCGTCCGCCGCGCAGACCGCGTTGGCGGCGTCCAGGTCGAAGGCGCCGACGAAGACCGACAGCCGCCGTAACACCCGTTGCTCGCTCGGCGCCAGCAGGTGGTAGCTCCAGTCGATCGCCTCCCGCAGGCTGCGCTGCCGGTTCGGGGTGGCCCGGCCGCCCAGCACGAGCAGGTCGAACCGGCTGTCCAGCCGGGCGCAGATCTCGCCGACAGTGAGCACCGGCACCCACCGTGCGGCCAGTTCGATCGCCAGCGGGATCCCGTCGAGCCGGGTGCACAGCGCGCCGACCGCGTGGATCTCGGCCGGCGGCAGCCGGAAGTCCGGGAGGATCTCCTTGGCCCGGTCGACGAACAGGCGGATCGAGTCGTACCGGCGCAGGCTGTTGACGCTGACGTCCCGGCCGGTGTCCGGGACCGCGAGCCCGTCCAGCCGCACGGTCACCTCGCCGGTGATCCGCAGCGCCTCTCGGCTGGTGGCCAGGATGCGCATGTCCGGACACCGCGACAGCACAGTGTCGGCCAGTTTCGCGCACGCTTCCAGCAGATGCTCGCAGTTGTCCAGAACCACCAGGACACGCATGGTCTTCAGGGTGGCGACGACCGTTTCCAAGATCGGCTCGTCGCTGTGTTCATTCAGTCCGGCGGCGGCCGCCACGGTCTGCACGAGCAATTGTTCGTCGGTGACGGATCCGAGTTCCACCAACAGAACCCGGTCGGTGTCGGCCCGTTCCACCCGGCCGGCCGCGGCGATCGCCAAGCGGGTCTTGCCGGCGCCCGCGCTGCCCATCACGGTCAGCAGCCGGTGTTTTCGCAACAGCCGCGCGACCTTGGCGAGCTCATGCTGGCGGCCGATGAAACTGTCCCGTTCGGCGGGCAGGTTGTGCACGATCCGGGCGGTCGGCCGTGCCGGTTTTGTCGCCGGCTGGGCCATTCTGCGCCGATACGCCCGTTGCCGGCACGCGTTCGAGCAATATGCGCGCACGGCCCCGTCCGGGAGCGCGTTCGCACACACCGCGCACCGGTCGACCACAGCATCCGAACGTAACAGGCCGGTTTTGCCGACACCAGCGTTACGGCACGTTACAACTGGCTTTACTACCGGCCCCCGGATTGGCAAGGCTAGCCGGGCGAACCGACCCGATCAGGAAGGACAGTAATGCGGGCCGTGCAGCATGACTGCCCAGTTCAGGCGTACCCGTTCGGCGACCCTCGTGGCCTTGAGCTCGACCCGAGGTACGAAGACCTCAGGGAACGCGATCCGCTGTGTCGGGTGCGACTGCCGTACGGCGGGGACGCGTGGCTCGTGACGCGACACGAGGATGTCCGGACGGTCATGGTCGATCCCCGGTTCAGCCGGGCGGCCGGCCTGGGACGCGACGAACCGCGGGTGACCGAGTACATCCAGACGCGCGGCCTGATGGACCTGGATCCGCCGAACCTCACGCGCCTACGCAGGCTCGTGGCGGGCGCGTTCACCGCGCGGCGCGTGGAGCGACTGCGGACCCGCGCGTTGGCCGTCGCGACTGAGCTGGCGGACCGGATCGTCGCGAAGGGGTCGCCCGCGGACCTGGTCGCGGACTTCGGGCTGCCGCTGCCGGTGATCATGATCTGCGAGCTGCTGGGGGTGCCGGCGGCCGACCGGACGGACTTCGAGCTGTGGGCGCGGGCGTTCCTGTCCACCGCGGAGATGACCCAGGCCGAGCGGGACGCCCACACCGGCGCGGCCATGGTGTACATGGACGAACTGGTCCACCAGCGTCGGGCGGAGCCCACGGACGACCTGCTGGGCGCGCTGGTCGTGGCCCGCGACGGGCACGGCAAGCTGACCGAGGAGGAGTTGCTGTTCCTGGCCGCGGGCCTGCTGGCGGCCGGCTACGAGACGACCGCGACCCAGATCCCCAACTTCGTCCACACCCTGCTGACCCACCCCAAGCAGCTCGCGCTGTTGAGGGAGCGGCCGCAGTTGCTGCCCAGCGCGGTGGAGGAGCTGATGCGGTTCGTGCCACTCACCGCGACCGTCGGCATCCCCCGCTGGGCCGTGGCGGACGTGCAGTTGAGTGGCGGCACGATCCAGGCGGGCGACCCGGTGTACGCGGACCGCAACTCGGCGAACCGGGATCCGCGGGTGTTCCGCAGGCCGGACGAACTGGACATCACCCGGCAGCCCAACCCGCATGTCGGGTTCGGGTACGGCATCCACCACTGCCTGGGCGCGCAGCTGGCGCGCCTGGAACTGCAGGTCGCGTTGAGCGTGCTGCTGGATCGGCTGCCGGACCTGCGGTTCGCGGTACCGGAAGACGAACTGTCCTGGCGCACCGGCCACGCGCTGCGCGGGCTGGACGCCTTACCCGTGGAGTTCTCATGACCCTTCCGTTGTTCCCGTTCGAGGGTCCTCGCTCGGTGGATCCGGCGCCGCAGGCGGTCCAGATGCAGGCCGTCGATCCCGTGCCCCGGGTCCGGCTGGCCAGCGGGCGCCAGGTCCGGCTGGCCACCCGCTACGACGACGTCCGGCGGGTGCTGACCGACTCGGCGTTGAGCCGGGCGGGGTGTGTCGGGCCGGGCGCGCCCACGATCGTCCCAGGGGCGATGTCCGGGTCGATCTCTGGGGACCTGTTGTCCAATATGGACCCACCGAGGCACACCCGGCTGCGTCGACTGGTGGCCAAGGCGTTCACCGCGGGTCACGTCGAACTGCTGCGACCCCGGCTGGCGCAGGTCGTGGACGAGTTGCTCTGCGACATGGTGGTCAAGGGCGCGCCGGCCGACCTGGTGGCGTCGCTGGCCGACCCGTTGCCGGCGATCGTCCTCTGCGACCTGCTCGGGGTGCCGTTCCCCGAACGGGACCTGCTATATGCGTGGCTGCACGCGGCCACCGATCCCGAGGCGCTCGACCTGGACGCGGCGACGACCGAGGCGTCCACGTACTTGCTGGACCTGATCGAACGCAAACGTGCCGACCCGGCCGACGACCTGCTGACCGCGCTGGTGGACGTACGGGACGGCACCGACCGGCTGACCGAGCCCGAGCTGCTGATGACCATGCTGTCGCTGTTCGGCGCCGGGCAGGAAACCACGTCCAGCCAGCTGGCCAAGTCCGTGCTGGTGCTCGGCCGGCACCCGGACCAGTGGGACCGGCTGGTGGCCGACCCGGGGCTGGTGCCGCGGGCGATCGACGAGCTGCTGCGGTACGTCGGCCTCGGGCACGCCGCGTTCCCCCGGATGGCGTCGGCCGGGCTGGAGCTGTCCGGCGTCGCGGTCCGACCGGGGGAGGCGATCTTCCCCGTGCTGGGCGTGGCGAACCGGGATCCGGTCGTGTTCCCGGACCCGGACCGGTTCGACGTGACCCGCGCGGACGCCGGCCTGCACCTGTCGTTCGGCCGGGGCATCCACTTCTGCCTCGGCGCCCCACTGGCCAGGCTTCAGCTGCGGGTCGCGCTCACCGCCCTGGTCACCCTCCTGCCCACGCTCCGCCTGGCCGACCCGGACGCGGAGCCGGACTGGAACCCGCGGACCATGGCCGGCGGCCTCAGCACGCTGCTGGTGACCTGGTAGTCAGCCCAGGTCGCGCAGCCACTGCTCGACCCCGGCGACGTGCACGGTCGCCCAGGAGCGGGCCAGGTCGGGCTGGCGGGCCGCCAACGCGGCCACGATCGCCCGGTGCTCGGCCACGGTCCGGTCGACCACACCCGCCTGCGAGATGCCGCGCCAGATCCGTACCCGCACGGTCGGGCCCGCCAGGGTGTCCAACAGCTGGACGAGGTAGGAGTTGCCGGCCGCCGCCACGATCCGCCGGTGGAACTGCAGGTCGTGTTCGACCAGTTCCTCCACCGACTCGGCCTGTTCGGTGGCGTCGCACAGTTTGCGCAGTTCGTCGATGTCCTCGTCGGTCACGCCGAGCGCCGCGGACGCGGTGGCGGCCGGCTCCAGGATCCGCCGGACCTCCAGCATCTCCAGCACCGACTCCTCGCTGCGGTGCAGGTCGAGGACGAACGACAGCGCGCCCTGCAGCTCGCTGGCCCGCAGGCTGGAGACGTACGTGCCGTCGCCCTGTCGCACGTCCAGCACCCGGACCAGGGACAACGCGCGAACAGCCTCCCGCAGTGAGTTCCGGGACAGCCCCAACCGGTCGGCCAGGTCGGCCTCCCGCGGCAGCCGGTCGCCCGGTTTCAGCTCGCCGGACATGATCATTTCCCGGACCCGCAGGATCGCGTCGTCGGTTACGGCCACGGCCACCCCCTCGCTAGACATCGGAGGTCTCCAGTATGCGGTACATCAGGCGGTTCGGTGTGTTCCTGCTGGCGGGTCGTTTCCCCGGACAGACCGACGCGGACGCCCTGCGGCGCGCCTCGGACGCGGTCACCTGGGCCGAGGACGCGGGCTTCGACGACGCGTGGATCGCCGAGCACCACTTCATGTCCTACGGCGTCTGCCCGTCCGCGATCACGTTCGCCGCCCATGCCCTGGCCCGGACGAGCCGGATCACCGTCGGCACAGCCGTGACGGTCCTGTCGACCACCCATCCGGTCCAGTTGGCCGAGCAGGTGACCATGCTGACCCAGCTGTCCGGCGGCCGGCTGCACCTCGGCGTCGGCCGCGGCGGGCCGTGGCAGGACCTGGAGGTGTTCGGCACCGGCCTGGACCGCTGGCGGAACGGGTTCGCCGAAAGCCTCCGGCTCCTGCTGGAATCCCTCGGCTCACCGACCGTCAGCGGCACCGGCCGGTTCACGTTCCGTGAAGTCCCCCTGGTCCCGGCGCCAACCGGACGGCCGCCCGTGACGGTCGCGTGCACCTCACGCGCGACGGTCGCCGTGGCGGCTTCGCTGGGCTTGCCGATGCTGCTGGGCATGGACCTGTCCGCCGCCGACAAAGCTGCGATGATCAGCCACTACGTCGAGTCGGGCGGCGGTCCGGCGGCGCACATCGGGGCGGCGCTCGCCCACGTCGGCGACGTCGAGGAGGTCCGCGCCCGAATGCCCGACTGGCTGGGGCCGGGACTGGCCGGTTACGTAACGGTGGACGGCCGACCGAGACGTAACCTCGATCCGGTCGCGTACACCGAACAACTGATCGGCATGCATCCGGTCGGCACCCCGGAACACTGCGTCACGACCCTCCGGGACACCATCCGCTGTTCCGGCATCGACCACTTCATCCTGATGGTCGACGGCTGCGGTGAGCCCAAGATCACCCGCCGGACAATCCAGCGATTGGGCGCCGAGGTGCTGCCTCACCTTCGGTAACGTCGGTGGGTATGGACGGCGGTGAGTTGGTCGCGGCTTTGCGGCGGGCAGACGTGGACGAGGTTGATGGGTCGCCTCGCCGCCGGGCGGAGTACTCGTCGGACGCGTCGCTCTACCGGGTTCCGCCGCTCGCGGTGGCATTTCCGCGTTCGGTGGATGAGGCTGTGGCCGCGCTGGAGGTGTGCCGGACGTACGGGGTGCCGGTGACGTCCAGGGGTGGGGGCACGTCGATTGCCGGCAACGCCGTGGGAACGGGGCTGGTGGTGGACTTCTCCCGGCATCTGGGGGCGGTCACGTCGATCGACCCGGCCGGCCGGACCGCGGTGGTCGAGCCCGGTGTGGTCCTGGACACGTTGCAGCGCGCCGCGAATCGGCACGGGCTGCGGTTCGGGCCGGACCCGTCCAGTCACAGCCGGTGCACGCTCGGGGGGATGATCGGCAACAACGCGTGCGGGTCGCGGGCGTTGGGGTACGGGCGGACCGCGGACAACGTGGTGGCGATGGACATCGTGACCGGCGCCGGCCGCCGAATGTCCACATCGGATCCGTTGCCGGCGCTGAACGAGGTGGTGAACGCGCATCTGGGGGTGATCCGGACCGAACTGGGCCGGTTCTCCCGGCAGGTGTCCGGCTACTCGCTGGAACACCTGTTGCCGGAGAACGGTTTCAACATGGCCAGGATGCTTGTGGGCACCGAGGGGACGTGCGCGATGGTCCTCGGCGCGACGGTGAACCTCGTTGTCGCGCCTGCCAAGACCACGTTGATCGTCCTCGGGTACCCGGACATGGCCACGTCCGCCGACGCGGTTCCGGCGCTGCTGCCGCATCGCCCGATCGCCGTCGAGGGTTTGGACGCCAGGATCGTCGACGTGGTGCGGTCCCGGCGCGGGACCGTGCCGGACCTTCCGGACGGCCGCGGATGGCTTTTTGTGGAGGTCACCGACGCCGACCCGGCCAGGGTGATCGCCGACTCGGCCGCGTTGGACAGCATGGTGGTCACCGATCCCGGCCACGCGAGCGCGCTCTGGCGGATCCGGGAGGAAGGCGCGGGGTTGTCGTCCCAGTCGGTTCAGGGGCATCGGGCGTACTCGGGCTGGGAGGACGCGGCTGTCCCGCCCGAACGGCTCGGCGAGTACCTCAGGGACTTCGAACGGCTGATGAGCGACAACAACCTGGCCAGCATGCCGTACGGCCACTTCGGCGACGGCTGTGTGCACGCCCGGATCGACTTCCCTTTCCATGAGCGGCAAGGAAAGCGGGTCTTCCGCAGGTTCCTGACGGACGCGGCCAAGCTGGTCGCGTCCTACGGCGGGTCCATGTCCGGCGAACACGGCGACGGCCGGGCCAGGGGAGAGTTGCTGCCGCTGATGTACTCCACCCGGGCGATCGCCGCGTTCGCCGCGGTCAAGGCCGTGTTCGACCCGGGCGAGGTGCTGAACCCGGGGGTGGCCGTCCGGCCGAGGCCGCTCGACGCCGACCTGCGGCCGGGCCCGCGGCCGGTGCTGAAACTGGCGTACGGCAACGACTTCGCCAGTGAGATCCACCGCTGCAACGGGGTGGGCAAGTGCCGGGCGGACACCCCGGGCACCGTGATGTGCCCGTCCTATCTGGCCACTTTGGACGAGAAGGACTCGACCCGCGGCCGCGCCAGGGTCCTGCAGGAGATGGTGAACGGCACCCTACCCGGCGGCTGGCGGGCGCCGGAGCTCAAAGAGTCCCTTGACCTGTGCCTGTCCTGCAAAGGATGCTCGGTCGACTGCCCCACCGGCGTGGACATGGCCGCCTACAAAGCCGAAGTCCTGCACCGCGCCTACAAAGGACGGCTACGGCCGCCCGCGCACTACGCGCTCGGCTGGTTGCCCCGATGGGCCCGGCTCGCGTCCCGGAATCCGGGACTCGCCAACAGGATCCTGAGCGGACCGCTGGCCGGACCGCTCAAACGGATGGCCGGGATCGACCGCCGCCGGCCGCTGCCCGCGTTCGCCAACCAGACCTTCCGACAGTGGTTCGCGCAACGCCCCGCGCACCCCGGCCAGCCGGTGGTGTTGTGGGTGGACACGTTCACCGAACACTTCACCCCCGAGGTCGGCAAGGCCGCGGTCGCGGTGCTGGAGGCCGCGGGGTTCGAGGTCCGGCTGTCGGCCAAGGGCCTGTGCTGCGGGCTGACCTGGATCTCCACCGGCCAGCTGACCGCGGCCCGGCGGATCGTCAACCGCTCCGTCAAGTCGTTGAGCCAGGAAGGTGTGCCGATCGTCGGCCTCGAACCGTCCTGTACCGCGGTCTTCCGGTCAGACGCCCGGGACCTGGTCCGCACGCGGAAAGTGGACGTGCACACCCTGGCCGAGTTCCTGACCGACAACGGTTGGGCGGGACGCCTCGACCACGTCGAAGCGGTCGCCCAACCGCACTGCCACCAGCACGCCGTGATGGGATGGGACAAGGACGCCCAACTGCTCGCACAAGCCGGCGCGAACGTCCAGTCCGTCAGCGGATGCTGTGGCATGGCGGGGAACTTCGGTGTCGAGAAAGGACACTACGACGTCTCAGTGTCGATCGCGCGCAGCAAGCTGTTGCCAGCCGTGCGGAACGCCGAGGAGATCCTGGCCGACGGCTTCTCCTGCCGTACCCAACTGGACCACCTCGCCGGCCGCCGCGCGAAGCACCTGGCGGAGCTACTGGCCGAGCATCTCTAGATGAGTAGGTCCTGCAGATCGGGCGTGCTCGCGCAACAGACCTGCGGTTCGTGTCCTCTCTCCCGGCCGACCTGTGCTTTGCAAACCATGGGTGTCAAGGGGTGCGCCTACGCGGCGCGAGTCGAGCGGGAGCCATACGCACTCCTTGACGCCCATGGTTCCCTCCGGGCAGGTTGGCCGGGAGAGAGGGCGCGGTCCCCCTCCTCTCCTGGTCGATCTGCCTGCCTGGCGAAGGCATCTCTTTTCACAACGAGTGCTCGTTATGCAAAGACTGCCCTCGCCGGGCGGCAGATCGATCAGGAGAGAGGGGTCGCCCCATTGATGGGGCATTCGGCTTTGGTGGGGGGCTGGTTGGGGGCGCGTCCTCTCTCCCGCCCGACCTGCCAGAGGCAACCACACGTGTCAAGAGGTCCGTATCGCCGCCGCTCGACTCACGTCGCGTAGGCGGACCTCTTGACACGTGTGGTTGGGCTGCGCCCAGGTCGGGCGGGAGAGAGAACACGCCAGCCACACCCATGCGCTGGGCGCGCCAGCCACACCTATGCGCTAGGCGCGTTCTCATGCGCTGGGCGCGTTGGGTTAGATCCGTTGGTTTCGGAAGATCATGAACAGCAGTCGGAGTCCGATGAGGACACTGATTACCAGCAGGTTGTAGCCGATCACCTGGTACAGCGTGACGTCCGCGACCAGCCGTGGCCCGCCGGTGGTGCCGAGCAGCAGCACGGACATGATGCCCGTGGTGGCGCCGATGAACGCCAGCAGGACCTGGTGGACGATGTTGTTCACCACTTCCCGGTCGCGTTCGTCGGCGAACAGCCGGATGTTCACCGACAGCCGGCCTTCCTCCAGCGCGCCGCCGATCCGGTCGATCCGGCGCGGGAGCCGGCGCAGCACCGGGAGCAACGCCATCAGCTCCTGGGTCGCGGTCTGCTTCAGTGAGCCCGGGTCCATCTGCCCGGTGAACTGGATGGACGCGTACGCCCGCGACTCCACCACGATGTTGAACCCGGGCGCCAGGCCCGCGAGGGTGCCTTCCATGGTGGCCAGCGCGCGGAACACGGCCGCGATTTCCGGCGGGATCGCCAGCCCGTACCCGGTGACGATCTTGAACAGGTCGGTGAACATCTCCACGTCCGGCGCGGCCCCGCCGGCCAGGTGTTTGGCCATGAACTGGCCGAGCGCGCGTTCCAGGCGTTGCTCGTCGATCTCGTCCGGGCGTTCGACGATCTCCAGCAGGCCGTCCCGCAGACCGGCCGCGTCGCCTCGGTCGATGGCCACGAGCAGGGTCATCAGGCCGGCCCGCATCGCGCCGCCGAGCCGGCCGACCGAGCCGAAGTCCAACAGCCCGAGTGTGCCGTCGTCGAGCAGCATGACGTTGCCGGGATGTGGGTCGGCGTGGAAGATGCCGTCGCTCATCACCTGGCGCAGCAACGTGTGCAGCAGTGACCGGGCCAGCCCGGCCCGGTCAAGGCCGCGGGCCTCGATCTGGCCGGCGGCGGCCCCCAGCGGCACCCCGACCAGCCGGTCCATCACCAGGACCCGTTCGGTGCACAACGACATGTACAGGCCGGGCAGCTTCACCTCACCGTCCTTAGTGGACGCGGCGGTGACCGCGGCGATGTTCTTGGCCTCCACCCGGAAGTCCAGTTCCTCCAGCAACGCGGCGGCGAAACCGTCGGCGAGCGACACGACACCGAGCCGCCGCGCCCATTTGGTCCGTTCCTCCAACGTCCGCGCGAGCCGGTACATGATGTCCAGGTCGCGTTCGACCACGGCCCGGATTCCCGGCCGCTGCACCTTCACCACCACATCCGACCCGGTCGGCAGCGTCGCCCGGTACACCTGGGCGATCGAGGCCGAGGCCAGGGGAGTGGCGTCGAACGACTCGAACACCTCCGTGGGTGGCCCGCCGAGTTCGGCGAGCAGGACCCGCTCGATCTCGCCCGCGGGCGCCGGTGACACGCTGTCCTGGAGTTTGCTCAGCTCCTGGATGAACTCCGGCCCCAACAGGTCGGACCGGGTGGACAGCACCTGACCGAGCTTGACGAACGTCACCCCCGCGTCCTCCAGGGCCTCGCGCAGCGAGCGGGCCAACTGCGCGCGCCGTTGTGGCGCGTCGTCCCCGGACTTGATCCGGCCGCGCAACGCCGGCCCGAGGCCGTGCCGCAGGGCGATCCCGGTGATCTTCGAGTACCGCCGGGCCCGGGACAGCCGGCCGCGGATCGACTTGATCCCGCCGACGAACCACAGCCCGGTGCCGCTCGGCCGGATCACCTCCAGCACGAACAGGACAGCCACCGACACCAGCAGCGCCCCGCCGAACAGCGGGATCACGAACAGCAGGAAGCCCGGCGAGTTGTCCTGGTCGAACTGCGGGATCCGGGCGGCGATCAGCCCGGCCCCGGTCCAGCCCACGGCGGACGCGACCAGCGCGCGGATCGCCCCGACCTTGACGCCGAGCACGCGGCGGGCGCCCACCACCAGGATCCATGTCACCAGGAACAGTGAGACCGCGGTCAGGACGATCAAGATGAAGCCCATGGACGCAACCCAACCAGATCCACCGAACGGGCGCATGAACGTGTCCAACCCGAGGTGGACACGCGTCCCGCCCGGGAGTGATCCCGTCCTCTGGGTGTCCATGTGAGGATCAGGGCGTGGCAGCGGTGGCGGTACGGGTGTTCGGCCCGGTGGTTCGGCGGCTGACCTATCGCCGCTGGACGTACCTGGTCCTCGGGGCCGCCTTGATCGTCCCGTTCGTCCTGGCGGCGGTCCTGCTCGTGCCGCCGGTGCTGGACGGCGTGCTGCCCAGGGACGCGGCGCGGGCGCCGCTTGTGGTGGCGGTCGCGATGGCCGTGATGATCCTCGGCCTGGCCGCGGCCACGTCGTTCATCCCGGCGTTGCGCGTGGTCGACGGGACCGCCGCGCGGGAACTGCTCGGCCACGGCATCCCCGAGCAGGCGTCCGCGCGGGCCACGAACTTGGAGGCGCGGTGGAAGACGTGCCAATGGTTCCTGGTGCACGTGGTGCTCGGCGCCGTCATCGGCGCGTTGACGCTTGTCGTGCCGTTCGGGCTGGTGCTGTCGGTCACGGCGCCGTTCACCGGGGTCTGGTTCCGGTTTGGCGACACCCAGCTGACGGTGCCGGTCGGGTGGCGCTCGGCGTGGGTGCCGTTGGCGAGCGTCGGCGCCGCTCTGTTGCTCGTCCACCTCATCAACCTGTTCGGCGCGGCGCTGACCAGGCTGGGGCCGATGTTGTTGGGCGCCACGCCGGCCGACCGCCTGGCCGCCCTGCAACGCCGCACCGAGCAGTTGGCCGAGCGCAACCGGCTTGCCCGGGAGTTGCACGACTCCGTCGGACACGCGCTGAGCGTGGTGACGATCCAGGCCGGCGCCGCGGGTCGGGTACTGGACACGGACCCGCGGTTCGCGCACAAGGCGCTGGCGGCGATCGAGGACGCGGCGCGGGGTGCGTTGGCCGACCTGGATCACGTCCTCGGCTTGCTGCGCGAAGATGTCCCGTCGACCTCGCCACACCACACCATGACTGATATGGACGGCCTGATAGGCACAATGCGGGACGCGGGTGTCGAGATCGACGCGCGGATCAAGGGCGACCTCGCCGCCGTGCCGTTCGCGGTGTCCACAGAGGCGTACCGGATCGTCCAGGAATGTCTCACCAATGCCCTGCGGCACGCCGAAGGGGCGAGTGTCACACTGGTCGTGACCGCCGAGGCCGAAACGCTCACGGTCGAGGCGGTGAACCCGTTGGGGGAGCGGGTGTCGACGAGCGGTGGCGGCCGGGGGATCGAGGGGATGCGGGAACGCGTCACCGTCCTGCGTGGACAGATCACGGCCGGGCCGGTCGACGGGACATGGCGGGTGCGGGCCGCGATCCCGCTGCGGACAGGGGGCTGAACGATGGTCAAGGTGCTGCTGGTCGACGACGAGGAGCTGATCCGCGCCGGCCTGCGGGCGATCATCAACGCCGAGGACGACCTGGAGGTGGTCGGCGAAGCGGAGGACGGCGCCGCGGTGCTGTCGTCGGTCACCGCGCTGGCCCCGGACGTGGTGCTGATGGACGTCCGGATGCCCGTGGTGGACGGCATCCAGGCGACCCGGCACATCGTCGAACGCATGGACCCGGCGCCGAAGATCATCGTGGTGACGACGTTCGAGAACGACGACTACGTGTACGACGCCCTGCGTGCCGGCGCCAGCGGTTTTCTGTTGAAGCGGGCCCGGCCGGCTGAGATCGTCCGCGCGATCCGGGTGGTGGTGGCGGGCGAGTCACTGCTGTTCCCGGCGGCCATCCGAACCCTCGCGGCCAACCGCGGCCAGCCGCAACGGCCCGCGTTGGCGGACGCGGGCCTGACCGAGCGCGAAGCCGAAGTGCTGCGCCTGATGGCCACCGGACTGTCCAATGTGGAGATATCGACCGAGCTTTTCGTGAGCGTGCAGACGGTCAAGACCCACGTGGGCAACGTGCTCGCCAAACTACAGGCCCGCGACCGGACCCAGGCCGTGATCACCGCCTACGAGTCCGGCTTCGTCACCCCGCACTGACGTGTTCGGCGCACAGGCAGCCGACGCCTCGCTCGATCCACTCCTGGCCCGCCCACTCGGGATGCCGCTCGATCAGCACCGCCCGGACCTCGGCGACGACCTCGTCCTCGCCCATCGCCGAGTCCCGCCGCCGCCAGGTCTCGTCACGCAGTTCGCGCAGGTAGTCGCTGACGTCCGTGAGCACCTGCGGCCCGCCGATGTCGCCGTGACCGGGCACCACCACACGGGGTGCGGTGGCGGCCAGTTGGTCCATCACCGCCAGCCAGCGCACGCCGGAGACATCCGTGTCGTACGGCGGAAACCACGGGAAGATGGCGAACTGCCCGGTCTCGGCCAGGTCGCCGGTGAACAGCACACCGGCGTCGGGTACTTCGACCACCTGGTCGCCCTGGGTGTGCCCGCGGCCGGTGGGCCGCAGCCGGACGGTCCGTCCGCCGAGGTCCAGGTCGTACCCGTCGTCGTAGACCACGTCCGGGGTGGGCAACCGGACGCCGTCCAGCCGGTCGGCGATCGATCCGCCGAAACTCCGGAACATCTCCAGGTAGCCTGGTCCTTTCGCGGTCAGGTCGGCCGCCTGGGCGCGGTTGACCAGGTAGGTGGCCTGGCGGGCGAACACCTGTGCGCCGAACGCGTGCTCGGGGTGGAAGTGCGTCGTGGTCAGGTACAACTGTCGGCCCTTCGCCACCTCGGCGGCGAAGGCCAGGACCTGCTCGGCGTTGGCGTTACCGATGCCGGTCTCGACGACGAGCACGGCCCGTGTCCCGCCGACGATGCCGATGTTGGGTACCAGCCCGACGTGGTGGTTCGGGATGACCAGCAGGTCGGGGGCGATTTCCTGGGCGCCGGCCACCCGCACGGCGGGGTCGGGCATGGGCTCGTCGGTCATGACCCGATCGCACCACCGAGGCACCACGGCCGTCCAAGACCGATTAGGTGGTGGCGATACCGTACGGATATCGTCGCCGGTCATGGAGTTGCGCACGCTTCGGTACTTCGTGGCCGTCGCCGAGGAACTCCATTTCGGTCGGGCCGCCGCGCGCCTGCACATGAGCCAGCCGCCGCTGAGCCGGGCGATCAAGCAACTGGAGACCGACGTCGGCGCCGCGTTGTTGTACCGCTCCGCCGCGGGCGTCACGCTCACCCCGGCCGGGGCGGCGCTGCTGGAAGAGGCGCGCACGCTGCTCGACCACGCCGACCGTGTGCGTGTGCGCGTCGCCGCGGCGGCCGGCGCCGCGACCATCACCGTCGGCATCCTGGCCGACAGCGCCGACCGTGACGTGACTCGGCTGGCCGCCGAGTTTCGCCGGCAGCACCCGGGCATCGAGGTCCACGTCCGCGAGACCGATCTGACCGACCCGACCTGCGGGATGCGCGCCGGACTGGTCGACGTCGCCCTGACCCGTGGACCCTTCGACGAGACCGGCCTGACTGTGCGGGAGCTGCGGGCCGACCCGGTGGGCGCGGTGCTGCGCGCCGACGATCCGTTGGCCCGCCGGGACCGTCTCCAGCTGGCCGACCTGGCCGGCCGACGCTGGTTCCAGTTCCCGGCCGGCACCGACCCGATCTGGCAGGAGTACTGGAACGGCGGCGTACCACGCGAGGGGCCAGTGGTGCGTGCCGTTCAGGAATGTGTGCAAGCCGTGCTCTGGAACGGCACGGTCGGAATGACCCCGCTCGGCCACACCATGGCCGGCGAGCTGGCCGTGGTCCCGCTCACCGACATGGCGCCGAGCCGCGTGGTGGCGGTCTGGAACGAGGGGGACCCGAACCCGTTGGTCCAGTCGTTCGTCCAGACCGCGACCGCCGCCTACCGCGCCTGACGATCAGCGCCGGGACTCGCCCCACGCCCGGGACAGGCGGTGGACGAGTTCGGTGAGCGTTTCGTCCTGGAAACCGAAGGGGAAGCGGATGAAGTTGTCGTGGGCGCCGGTCGGGTCGGTGGCGGCGCCTGGGACGACTTCGACGCCGTGGCGCAACGCGACCTGCGCGAAGACGCGGGCGTCGGTGTTGGGCAGTTCGATCCAGAGCGCCGACCCGCCGTCCGGGGTTCGCCAGCGCCACTCCGGGATGTACTGGGTGAGCAGTTCCCGGGCGCGGCCCAGGCGTTCCCGTAGTTCCATCGCGCGGGTGGCGCCCAGCTCGGCCAGTTGTGGCAGCAGCCGCGCGGCCAGGGCCTGGTCCAGGATCGGGCTGCCCAGGTCGGCGAGTGCCTTGTGCCGGGCCAGGCGTTCGGCGGTTTCGATCGAGCCGCGCACCCAGCCGATCCGCAGGCCGGCCCACACCGACTTGGCCAGCGACCCGACTGTGAGCACTTCGGCGCCGGTGCTGGCGAACGCCCCGATCGGTGGCGGCGCGCCCTCGGCCGCGCCGACGGTGTACGCGTGGTCCTCCACCACCGGGACGGCGTAGCGGGCGGCCAGCTCGGCGATCCGCCTGCGCCGGTTCGCCGACATCAGCACGCCGGTCGGGTTGTGGTACGTCGGCATCACGTACAGCAGGTCCGGCCCGTGCTCGGCCATGGCCTTGGCCAACAGGTCCGCCCGGATGCCCTCGGCGTCCAGTTCGACGCCGACCAGCCGCACCCCGGTGGCCCGGAACACGTCCAGGCAGCCCGGCCACGACGGTGACTCCACCACCGCGGTCCAGCCGCGCCGCAGGTACATCTGGGTGATCAGGCCGATCGCCTGTTGGGCGCCGGTGGTGATCACCACCTGTTTCGGTTCGGTCTGCAGGCCGGTCGCGGTCAGGTACGACGCGACCGCCTGCCGCAGTTCGGGCAGCCCGGCCGGGTGGTACCCGGAGCCGGCCAGCAGCGCCGGCAGGTCCGCGTGCACCAGGTCGAGCAGGGCGCCACGCAGGTGCGGTGCGCCCGGGTCGATCGCGCGGGCGAGTGAGATCACGTCGCCCGGATGCTCCGACGCCCGGTTGATGATCGGGTTCGCCGCCCGCAACCGCCCGTCCCCGCTGGGCCGGAAGTTCGGTGGGCGCACCACTCTGGTGCCGCTGCCCCTGCGGCTGTCGACCAGGCCGATCGACCGCAGTTCGTCGTAGGCGGACACGACAGTCGCCCTGCTGACCGCGAGTGCCCGCGCCAGATCACGTTCGGACGGTAGTCGTTCACCGGCGTGCAGGTCACCCGCGTGAATCGCGCGGCGGACTGCTTCCGCCAGCCGCCGATACAGCGGTGCCCGCCCACCGGACGTGCTCGTCCAGTCGCCAAGAACGTCGACCAGATCGGACCCGTCGGTCAATCGATCCATTCCTAGTGGCCGTTGTCCAGCCATGCTCTCCCCCTGATGGCCGCCAACCTTTTCCACACTGATCGGTTGCTCGGTGGCCGTTCGTTAGCACCCAGCGTGAGCAAATTGCTTACGTGTGTGTACACGCAGGTCAGGGGTTACCTATTGGTCGAGGACTTTTCGACCTGGGGCGAAAGGATCCGAAGTGGACAGTCAGGCGGTGGCGGCCTCGGCGGGGCCGGGGGCGCTTCGGCCACGCAGGACGTCGACCCGGTCGGACCCGGGCCGGCCGAGCACCCAACTGGACCCGGGAACGGCTTTGGCCTGCGTTTTCAACGGCGCCAGCAGGCGAGACGCCTCGCGGTAGGACGACACGGTCCGCACTCCGCAGATCAGCGACGCGAGCGACACCGCGACCGGCATGCCCTCCGCCGACCACGGCGTGTCCAGCAGGGTGCCGGCCAGCGGGGAGATCTCGTCCAGGTCGCTGACCACTAGGAAGTCGTCGCCGCCGACATGCCCGACCACGACGCCCGGCATGCTGGCGGACCCCTCCACCAACGACCGGCCGAACGACCGGATCAAGTCGTCGCCGGTGGCGAAACCCATGGTGTCGTTCACTTTCTTGAACGAGTCGATGTCCAGCCACGAGATCACGAACATGTGCCCGTCGGCGATCCGCCGGTCCACCTCGCGGGCGACCGCGTCCGTTCCGGGCAGTCTGGTGAGCGGGTTCAGCGCGGCGGCCTGCTCCACCTTCATGTCCGCGACGCCACGGATGACCTCCGTGATCCGCACGACGCCGACACACCTGCCGGCCTCGTCGGTCACCACGACGTCGTCCGCGGTGCGTTCCCAGTCCGTGTCGCCGACCAGTTCCAGCAGTTCGATGCCGGTGGCCTCGCGGTCGATCAGCAACGGCGGGTCGGCGTGCCGGGACGCGGCGCGTTTGGCGTGCAGCGCGTGCCCGTACGGTCCGGCCACGATGAGCAGGAACCTGCTGCGGTCGATCGAATACCGCGGCATCCACTTGTCGTCGACGAGCACGACACCGTTGACGTCCGGGCGCTCGGCGAGCGTGGACCGGACGTCGTCCGCGGTCGCGTTCACCGGCAGCATCACGGCCGGGTGCAGGAAGTCGGTGACGCGCGGCGGTTTCACGGCCGTGACGCGCTGCGTCGCCGCCTCCGCCATCGCCTGCAACAGCTCCGGTTCCTGGACCGCGTCGGCCAGTCCACGGCCCTGCGCCACGCGGACACCGAGGCGGGACAGGGCGAGCAGTTGCGCGTTGTTGTCCACGCCGACGGCCGCGAGCCGACCGTCGGTCCGGTTGGCCAACTGCGCCAACGCCTCGAACATGGCGAGCGCGGCCGGGTCGTCCGGCAGGCCCGCCAACAGGTGCGAGTCGACCTTGTACATGTCCGGCGCGACTTCGGCCAGCAGCGCGAGCGGGACGTCGCCGTCACCGATGCCGTCGAGCGCGATCCGGAAGCCCTCGGCGCGCAGCTTGTCGATGCCGGCCAGCAGGTCCTTGCGGCGCACCTGACAGAACGGCGTGCCGATCTCCAGCACCACGCTGCTGGACACCCGGCCGGTGTGCCGCAGCACGGGCGTGATGTAGTGCATGATCTCGTCCGGCCGGGCGGCGGTGGCCGCGAGCACGTTCACGTGCAGCGGAACCGACCGGTCCTGCGAGAGGGTATGGCTGTCCTCGGCGGCCAGCAAGGCGTGGCCGACCAGGGCGATATCGGTCTGGACCAGTTGGCCGGCCCTGCTCGCGGCGCGGTACAGGGCGTGGATGCCGCCTTGGCCGGGTCGGGCCAGGGCCTCGACGGCGACCATTCGGCCGGTGCGGGTGCTGAGCAACGGCTGGAACGCGAAGCTCACTTCTTGCGACGCGGACACAGGTCAATACTGCCGAACGGGTAGCCGTTTCGAAAAATCCGTCACCATCTGTTCACGTGCCGGACTCTGACAATCACCGATTTGGCGCAGACCAGCCGCAACCGGCCGGACGCCCGGCGGAAAATCGACAGCATCGCGGCGGCTGTGCCCCCTGGGTCGTCCCGGCCGGAAAGGTACCCACGCTGGGCGTCCGGCGGAAGATCGAAGAACAGCTCGAAGAACTGTCGCGTCTCGACCGCGGACAGTGACAACAGCGCCTCCAGTCCCCAGTGCCGCAACGAGTGCACGAGTTTCGCCCGCGCCGGCCACAGCGCCGGCCACGGATCGTCACCGGCGGCGATCGCGGCCGCGATCCTTGGTGCCAGCCGGAAAGCCTCGCCGACGCTGTAGCCGGCGGCCGGATGGACGAATCCGGCGGCGGCACCGAACGGCAGCACCTTGGCCCGCCGCGGCCGCGGCACGTCCAGCGGGAAGCGGACCCGCTCAGATTCGTTGTGCAGCAATGGGATCCCGTACGGTTCGAGCCGTTCGGCCAACGCCTGGCGCAGGATCCGGAAGTCCTGCGCCGGGCGCCGCGCCAGCGACGTTTCCTCAAGCAGGACACGGCCTTCGCCCAACGGCACGGCGTACAGGAAGGTGTTGTGCCGTGACCTCCAGTCCATGAAGACCGCCTCGCCGGGCGGGACGAGCGGCGCGGCGACCTCCGCCGGCACGATGATCCCGAAAGCCGTTTGTTCCGCTGTTCCGCCGCGTGATCCGGTGGCGTTGACAACAGTTCTGGCGGCAATTGTCCGGCCGTCGGCAAGATCGACGGAATCCGGTCCGGTCCGGACGACCTTTCCGGTGATCGCCGTCACATTCTTGGTGAGTGCGGCCAGCAGACGCTCGTTACTGAGAATGGCGTAACGGCGGGGGATGACATGTGCCTTGGTGGTGTACGCGCGAATCACCGCGGGCTCCGCCGCGGTCACGTTCGGTGGCAGCATCGCGAGCTCGTCACCCCACAGCCCGTACGTCGGCCGCCACGGCCGCAGCGGGTGCGGCGCTACGACGGCCGTCTCCAGCCCGAGCCGGGCACAGTGCGCGGCGAGCGCCCACCCCGCCGGACCGGCGCCCGCGATCAGGACATCGGGCATGCGTGCGATTGGACCATACGACTACGTTTCGTCCATGAGTGATCCTCGGGAGGAGCGGCGGTCCCTTGGTGCCCCTGCGAGCTCGTTCGACCTGGCCGCGAGCCCTTTCCGAGTCGATCGCGACCGGATCGCCACGTCGCCGTTCTTCGCCCGCCTGGGGGGTGTCACCCAGGTGGTGTCGGCCAGCGGCTCGGGTCTGCTGCACAACCGCCTCACACACAGCGTGAAGGTCGCCCAGGTGGCCCGCGCGATCGCCGAACGGCTGCGGGCCGACCAGCGGTTCGTCGAGTCGCTGGACGAGTTGGGCGGCTGTGACCCGGACGTGGTCGAGGCCGCCGCGCTCGCGCACGACCTCGGCCACCCGCCGTTCGGGCACCTCGGCGAGCAGGTGCTGGACCGGCTGGCCCGGCACCGGTTCGCGCTGGCCGACGGGTTCGAGGGCAACGCGCAGTCGTTCCGGATCGTCACCACGACCGACACCGGCGGGCCGTCCGCGGTCGGCCTGGACCTCACCGCGGCCGTCCGGGCGGCGATGCTGAAGTACCCGTGGACGCGCCTGCACCACCCGGACCCGCATCCGCGCTTCATGTCCGTGCCGCCGCGTGGCGCCACCGAACCGCCCGAGGCGCCGGGCACCGGATCCGGCAAATTCTCCGCGTACGTCACGGAGTTGGACGACCTCGCGCAGGCCCGCGAGGCGTTCACGGGCCGCCTCGCGGACTGGCAGCAGACCGTGGAGGCGTCCGTGATGGACACCGCGGACGACATCGCGTACGCCATCCACGACCTGCAGGACTTCCACCGGATCGGGGTGTTGCAGCACGCGCCGGTGGCCGCCGAGCTGAGCCGGTGGCAGTCCAGCGCGGCGGAGCTGGGCTGGTTGTCCGACGCGGAGGTGCACGAGCGCGGACCGGGCCATTCGCTGGAGCTGGTGCGCCGTCGGCTGCACGCGAAGGACGCGTGGATCTTCAGTGACGACGCGTTCCACTCGGCCGTGGCCCGGGTCCGCGCCGAGCTGGTGGACGAGCTGCTGGCGACCCCGTTCGACGGGTCGGTGGAGGCCGAACAGGCGGTCGCGCGGTTCTCGGCGCGGTGGACCGCGCGGCTGGTCGAGGGTATGACGGTGGTCCCGGAGCCGTCCACCCGGTCGGGGCACGTCGTGCTCGGCGGCGAGCAGTGGCACGAGGTGCAGGTGCTGAAGTTCGTGCACCGCCGGTTCGTGCTGCTGCGCCCGGACCTGGCGATGCACCAGCGCGGCCAGGCGCGGTTGATCACGAGCCTGGTGGAGGCGCTCGACCAGTGGCTGGGGGATCGGCATGAGGCCGATCGGCTGCCGCGCCGGCTGCACGACCTGGTCGAGCTGGCCACAGTGGAGTACGAGGCGTTGGCCCGTTCGGAGCCAGGCGTGCTGGTCGGTGCCACCGGGGACGCGCCGCACGGGCGGGACGAGGTGCACGCCCTCGCCCGGGGACGGGCGGTGATCGATTTCGTAGCGTCACTGACCGACAAGCAAGCCGTGTCCCTAATGGAGGCTTTGTCCGGTCGGAGCGGCCAGCCATGGTCAGATGCTTTCGTACTGTGATGGCGGTGTGGGAACGTCGTCCCTCAAACGGCTGATGTACCCCAGGTAAAGAGAACCGTACGTTCAGCGAACCGGGTTTCCGGTAACAGGCAGCGTGTGTCGGGGCACGCTCTGTATCGCTGGAGGGGACTAGTGCGTGCACCCAAACGGGTGAGTCGAAGAGTTGTCGCGTTATCGGCGGGCGTTCTACTCGGTCTCGGCGTCGTCACGCCCGCGACCGCCGCGCCGCTGCGTGACCCGCAGGCGGCCGCCGCCGACAACGCCAAGCGGCAGATCGCCGCTCTGCAGGACCTGAAGGTCTCCCAGTCGAAGTCCGAGTCCAAGATGGACAGCTCGCTGGTGGTGGCCAAGCGGGAGACGTCCGACCGGCGGCTGGCCGCGGCCGTGCCGCAGCTGCAGACGCCGGTCAAGGCCGACCCGGCCGCCCGGGTCACCGTGGACATCCGCGCCACCGTGTCCGACGGTCTCGTCAACGACCTGCGCAAGGCCGGTGCCGGCATCCGGTACGTCTCGCCCACCGTGGGCTCGATCCGCGCCGAGCTGCCGCTCGCCGCGATCGAAGGCATCGCCGCGCGTTCCGATGTCCGCTTCGTCGAACCCGCCGTGGGGGCCAAGACCTCGCGCGAGGTGAACACGCCGCCCGGTCCGCCCGGGAAGGCCGGACCCAGCAAGGAGGACAAGGCCAAGCAGGTCGAAGCGGCCACCAAGCGCGCTCTTTCGGCCAAGGCCGCCGCGGCGACCACCAGCGAAGGCGACCGCGCACACAACGCTGACGGCGCACGCCAACAGTTCGGTGTGACAGGCGTCGGTGTGAAGATCTGCGTGCTCTCCGACGGCGTCGACTCCGTGCCGGCTTCGCAGGCCGCGGGTGAACTGCCCACTGTGGACGTCCTGCCCGGCCAGGCCGGCAGCGGCGACGAGGGCACGGCCATGCTGGAGATCGTGCACGACGTCGCACCCGGCGCCGACCTCGGCTTCGCCACGGCGTTCATCTCCGACGCCAGCTTCGCCGACAACATCCGCGCCCTGCGGACCCAGGGGCACTGCGACATCATCGTCGACGATGTCGTCTACTTCAACGAAGGCGCCTTCCAGGACGGCCCGATCGCCCGCGCGGTCAACGACGTCACCGCGTCCGGCGCGCTGTACTTCTCGTCGGCCGGCAACGAGGGCAACACCGTCGACGGCACGGCCGCGCACTGGGAGGGCGACTTCGTCGACTCCGGTGTGAGCATCGGCAAGTTCGCCGGCACCGCCAACAACTTCGCCACCGGCGGCCGCACCCAGATCTACGAGCCCATCTCGGATCAGTCCAGCTTCGGCGTGGTGAACGTGCTCAAGTGGGCCGACCCGCTCGGCGCGTCCACCAACGACTACGACCTGTACCTGTTGGACGGCAACGGAAACGTGCTCCAGGCCAGCCAGAGCTTCCAGACCGGCACGCAGGACCCGTACGAGCGGGTCAACACGTCCCCGTTCGGCGGCCACAACCTGCGACTGGCGATCGT
The DNA here is from genome assembly GCF_004345645.1 of Actinocrispum wychmicini. Classification (GTDB taxonomy): domain Bacteria; phylum Actinomycetota; class Actinomycetes; order Mycobacteriales; family Pseudonocardiaceae; genus Kibdelosporangium; species Kibdelosporangium wychmicini. Next base: position 189,149 of record NZ_SLWS01000010.1, read on the forward strand.
GAAGTTCAAGGGCGACAACCGGTACCTGACGCTGAGCTCGCTCGGCGGCCGATACAAGGACTCGTCCGACGGCCTCAAGGCGTACGTGACGAACGGCGAGACGTTCGGCCACTCGGCGGCGAAGGACGCGTTCAGCGTGGCCGCCGCGCCGGCCAACGACCCGCTGCCGTTCGACCTGGAGCCGGGCGACCCGCCGAACCCGCGTGGCCCGTTCCCGGGCGCGTTCGGCTCGGCGCAGAAGCCGGAACGGTTCACTTCGGACGGTCCGCGCAAGATCTACTTCAACGCGGACGGCACCCCGGTGACCCCAGGCAACTTCTCGTCGACCGGCGGCACGGTCCGGCAGAAGCCCGACATCACCGCGGCTGACGGCGTGCACACGACCGCGCCTGGCTTCAGCCCGTTCTTCGGCACGTCGGCGGCGGCGCCGCACGCGGCGGCCCTGGCCGGCCTGATCCTGTCCGGCAACCCCGGTCTCGCGCCCACGGACGTCCGGGCCGCGCTCACCAACACCGCCGTCGACATCGGACAGTCCGGTGTGGACAACGTGACAGGTGCCGGCATCCTGCTCGGTGACCGGATCCTCGGCTACACCGGCGCCAGCCCGCAGCCGCTGGCCGAGGCGCAGGCGCCGATCGTCAGCGGGGCCAACGGAAGCCCGTTCGTCAACCCCGGCGACACCGCCAGGGTGCTGCTGCCGGTGACCAACCGGGGCGACGGCGACGCGGTGTCCACCAGCGTCGTGCTGACCTCCTCGACACCGGGCGTGGTCGTGACCCCGCGCTCGAAGTTCTACGGCACGATCGGCCACGGCCAGACCGGGATCAACACGTTCACCGTGTCGGTGCCGGCCAGCCAGCAGCTCGGCGTGCCGGTCCAACTGGACGCCCGGGTGACGTTCGCCGGCTCGCTGTCGCCGCGGACCACGCACCTGTCCGTCCCGATCGGCCAACCGTCCACAGTGGTGCACGACTTCGCCTCGACGGGCGGGCCGCTGGCGATCCCGGACAACGACCCGACCGGCGTGACGGTCCCGTTGGCCGTCAGCGGAATCGGCCGGGCGTCGAAGCTGTCGTTCTCGGTCGACGGCACCACCTGCTCGACCGACATCGGCTCGACGACCGTCGGCATCGACCACACCTTCGTCGGTGACCTGGTCGGCACCCTGACGTCGCCGTCGGGCGCCTCGGCCGTGCTGTTCGCCAACAGCGGCGGCACCGGAAACAACCTGTGCAAGGTCGTGTTCGACGACAGTGCCGCGTTGCCGTTCAAGGGCGTCGGTTCCGACAAGGCGCCGTTCACCGGCACCTGGCGGCCGGCCCAGTCGCTGAACGCGCTGCTCGGCCCGGCCGACGGCACGTGGACGTTCAAGGTGGTCGACACCGCCGGCGCGGACACCGGCTCGGTTCGTGCGGTCTCGCTGCACGTGTCGGGCTACGTGACCGCGGGCGGCGGTAGCTAGCTGTTGTGGGTGAACGGCCGGTGGGACCCGTCCCACCGGCCGTTCGCTATTTGACGAGCGGCTGGGACAGCTTCGAGCCGTCGACCCGGCCTGCGTAGCAGTCGAAGAACCGGGTGGACCGCTGGTACCCGTCGACGACCTTGAGCTTCCAGTCCTCCTCGGACGGCACCAGCACCCAGTACCGCAGCGCGGTCGCCTTGTCCGGGTAGTCGATCTTGCTCAGGGTCTCCGCGCACTGCCCGCCGGCTTTCGCCATCAGTTCGTCCGGGCTCGGATAGGGGATGTCCTTGTCGTTGCCCGGCCAGCCACCCGAGTCGAACAACTGCACGTCGTACGGTCCGTAGCAGCCGACGAAGCTCTTGGTCGTGGGCCCCTTGCCGCCTTTGGTCGGCAGCCATTTGAAGCAGCCATGGGCGGAGGCGAACCCCGAGTCGGCGATGTCGCCGCCCTTGCCGAACGTCATCAACTGCCGCGCGGTCGGGGTGCCGGCCGGCGGCGTACTCGACGTCGAGGTGGTGGTCGGCGGGTCGCCCATGGCGACGCTGGGCGGGGGTGTGCTGGTGGAGGGTGTCGGCGTGGTCTGCGCCTGGCCGGATGGCGTACCGGCCCGGCCCAGCTCGGGGATGATGAACACGGCTGCCCCGATGACCGCCACGGCCACGACGATCCCCACCAGAACGCCCACCGGGCGTCTCTTCCGCCGCTCGGGAACGAAGCGCGGTGGAATGCTGTACGGCGGTGGAATGTCGTACGGCGGTGGAATGTTGGGCGGGGATGGCAGTCTCGCGGTCGTCGTCGCTGGTGCGAGCGGGGCGCTCGGTTCCGGATGCAGTGCCCGGTCGGCCAGGTCACGGGCTGCGATCGCCCCGATCCGCCGGGCCGGGTCGCGTTCGAGCAGTCCGTTGATCAGGTCCGCCAGCGGTCCCGTACATGACCGTAGTTGTGGCTGCACGGTCATGACCGCGAGGATGGTCGCCGTCGTCGTGGGGCGTTCGAACGCGCCGTGCCCTTCGACCGCGTAGAACAGCGTGGCGCCCAACGCCCACAGGTCCCACGCGGGTGCGGCGTCGCCGCCTTCCAGCCGTTCCGGGGACATGTAGGCGGGCGAGCCGACGATGGTGCCGGTCGACGTGATCCTGGAGTCCTCATAGGACTGTGCGATGCCGAAGTCGGTGAGTTTCACCGGCCCCTTCGCCGGGACCATGATGTTGCCCGGCTTGATGTCCCGGTGGACCACACCCGCGTCGTGCGCGACCTCCAGCGCGGTCAGCAGCTGCCCGGCCAGCCGGGCGACCTCGGGAGCCGGCATCGGGCCGCGCTGTTCGACGTACTCCTGCAGCGTCGGCGCCTCGATCAGCTCCATCACGATGTAGGTTTCGCCGTCGTCGACAAGCAGGTCGTACACGGTGACCACGCCAGGATCGGATAACCGGCTCGCGATGCGCGCCTCGCGCAGCACCCGCTCCCGGTACGCGTCCCGTTCGCCCGCGGGGATTCCCCCGGGAACCATCAGTTCCTTGATGGCGACGTGGCGGCCGAGCATCGTGTCCTGCGCGAGCCACACCACACCCATCCCGCCCCGGCCCAGTTCGCGGACGAGGTTGTATCGCCCGTTGCCGATCTGTCGCACGGGTCACAGCTCCCAGACGGGCGCGGTCAGCTTCGAGCCGTCCGCCTTGCTGACGAAGCAGGAGTAGGTCCGGGTCGACTGGCGGTACCCGTTCTTGACCTTGACTTTCCACGCCTCCGCGGTGGGTACCAACGTCCAGACCTTCAGGGCGTTCTCCTTGTCGGGATAGGTGACCTTGTCCAGGAACCGTTCCGTGCAGCCGCCTGCGCCGACGGCGGTGAGCTGCTCGGCGCTCGGGTAGGGGATGTCGCCCTGGTCGCTGGTCAGCACACCGCCCCAGAGGGACTGTGTGTCGTACGGGGCGTAACACCCCACCTCGTTGTCGGTCTTGGGGCCGGGCTTGCCCTTGGTCGGCAGCCACTTGTAGCAGTCCTCGGCGCCGACGGTCAGGTACTCCGAGGTGATGTCGCCGCCAGGCCCGAACGTCAGCACCGGCTGGGTGGCCTTCGACGTCTTCGGTGCCTTCGTGGCGCCGCCTGTGTCGCCGGTTGCCGAGTCGGTGGCGCTGGCCTCCGCGATCTTGGCGATCAGCCGCGGGACGAAGATGACGCCCGCCGCCAGCAACCCGAGGATGGCCAGCCAGATCACCCCCTGGAGGACCGGGCGCCGCCGCCCGTAGTCCACCGCGCCCGGCGGCCGGTAGGTGTACTGGACCGGTGGCACAGGCACAGGCACAGGCACAGGCGCGGGCATCGGCGGCGGGACGTCCTGCACCGGCGCGAATCGGGTGGTGGTCTCGTTGTCGGACTGCAGCGCCTGCTCGATCAGCTTGTGCGCGCGGGCCGGGCTGATCCGTCGGGACGGGTCGTGGTCGAGCAGGCCGGTGATCAGCTCCGCCATCGGCCCCTGGGCCAGCCGCAACTGGGGGCGGTCGGTCATCACCGCGAGGATGGTCTCGGTCGTGGTCTGCCGTTCGTACGCGCCGCGACCTTCGACGGCGTAGTACAAGGTGGCGCCTAACGCCCAGAGATCCCACGCGGGCGACGCGTCGCCGCTGGACAGGCGTTCGGGCGACATGTACGCGGGCGAGCCGATGATCATCCCGGTGGACGTGATCCTGGTGTCGTCGTACGACTGCGCGATGCCGAAGTCGGCGAGCTTGGCGGTGCCCTTGTCCGGCACCATCACGTTGCTCGGCTTGACGTCCCGGTGCACCACGCCCGCCTCGTGCGCCGCCTCCAGCGCGCCGAGCACCTGTTCGGCCAGCTTGGCCGCCCGCGGGACCGGCATCGGCCCGTGCCGCTCCACCCACTCGGTCAGCGACGGGGCCTTGACCAGCTCCATCACGATGTACATCTGGCCGTGCTCGGTGATCAGGTCGTGGATGGTGACGATGCCGGGGTTGGCCAGCCGGCTGGCGATCCGCGCCTCGCGTAACACCCGTTCCTGGTACTCGGCGCGTTGGTCGACCGGGATGCCACCGGGGACCATCAGCTCCTTGATCGCGACGTCGCGGCCGAGCACCGTGTCCTTGGCCAGCCACACCACGCCCATGCCGCCCCGGCCCAGCTCGCTGACAAAGGTGTACCGCCCCTCACGGAGAAGTCGCATGACGCACCAGTTTCGCGGAGTCGTGTCGGTCGTGATCGCCCTCGCGGGCGGCCAACGGGACCTTATTGTGGCCAGGGTGAGCCGCACCAGGCACGGGGCATCTCTCTAACACTGTTCGAGAGTGCGCCGGTGATGATCACCGCGGGTGACGGCACAGCCCGCGAACCCGTGTGCCGGTCGCCTGTTTCCCGACTATCCGAAGTGGACGCTCGACGAGGCCGCTGTGCCGGCCCGTATGGTGGAGATCACCATCAGTGAGCCTGGATAGGAAACTGGTTCGCACGGGTCAGTACACTCTTGGCTGTGGTCGCCACCTGCGAGCCACCCGTCCATGGAGACCACTGGTGATCACTGCTATCGACTTGGAGCTGCGCGCTGGCTCGCGAATCCTGTTGTCCGAGGTGACGCTGCGCGTCCAGCCGGGCGACCGGATCGGCCTGGTCGGCCGGAACGGCGCCGGCAAGACCACCTCGCTGCGGGTGCTGGCCGGGGAGGGCGAGCCGTACGCCGGCGCGGTCCGGCGCACCAGCGAGGTCGGCTACCTGCCGCAGGACCCCCGCGAAGGTGATCTGTCGGTCACCGCCAAGGACCGGGTGCTGTCCGCGCGTGGCCTGGACCAGTTGCTGCGCGAGATGGAGAAGGCGCAGACGGCCATGGCCGAGCTGGTGGACGACCGGGCCCGGGAGGCCGCGGTGGTCAAGTACGGCCGGCTGGAGGAGCGGTTCGCCGCGCTCGGCGGGTACGCCGCGGAGAGCGAGGCGGCGCGGATCTGCAGCAACCTCGGGCTGGCCGACCGGGTGCTCGCCCAGCCGCTCAGCACGTTGTCCGGCGGCCAACGGCGACGGGTCGAGCTGTCCCGGATCCTGTTCGCCGCCTCGGACGCGGGCGCTGGCGGCAAGTCGAGCACAGTCCTGTTGCTCGACGAGCCCACCAACCACCTGGACGCGGACTCGGTCACCTGGCTGCGCGGCTTCCTGAAGTCGCACGACGGCGGCCTGGTGGTGATCAGCCACGACGTGGAACTTCTTGACGCCGTGGTCAACAAGGTCTGGTTCCTGGACGCCAACCGGTCCGAACTTGACCTGTACAACATGAACTGGAAGAAGTACCTCGAGGCGCGGGCCACCGACGAGAAGCGCCGCCGCCGCGAGCGGGCCAACGCGGAGAAGAAGGCCGGCGCGCTGATGGCGCAGGCGGACAAGATGCGCGCCAAGGCCACCAAGGCGGTCGCCGCGCAGAACATGGCCAAACGGGCCGAGAAGTTGCTGGCCGGCTTGGAAAGCGAACGCCAGGCCGACAAGGTCGCGCGGATCAAGTTCCCCGAACCGGCGTCCTGCGGCCGAACCCCGCTGACCGCCGAGGACCTGAGCAAGTACTACGGGTCGCTGGAGGTGTTCTCCGGTGTCGACCTCGCCATCGACCGCGGCACGAAGGTGGTGGTCCTCGGCCTGAACGGCGCCGGCAAGACCACGTTGCTGCGGTTGCTCGGCGGCATGGAGACCCCGGACTCCGGCAGTGTCCAACCGGGACACGGTCTGCGGTTGGGCTACTACGCGCAGGAGCACGAGACCCTGGACCACGAGGCCAGCGTGTGGTCGAACATCCGGCACGCCGCTCCGGACACCCCGGAGCAGCAGCTGCGGACCCTGTTGGGCACGTTCCTGTTCAGCGGCGAACAGCTCGACCAGCCGGCGGGCACGCTGTCCGGCGGCGAGAAGACCCGGCTGGCGTTGGCCGGCCTGGTGTCCAGCGCCGCCAACGTGTTGCTGCTCGACGAGCCCACCAACAACCTCGATCCGGCCAGCCGCCAGCAGGTGTTGGACGCCCTGCGCCGGTACTCGGGCGCGGTCGTGCTGGTGACCCACGACCCGGGTGCGGTCGAGGCGTTGGAGCCCGAGCGCGTGATCCTCCTTCCGGACGGGACCGAAGACCACTGGTCGCCAGACTATCTGGAGCTGGTCCAGTTGGCCTGAATACCGTATTGGTTCGGCCGCGATCTTCGGTGATCCACTCGGATGGAGTAGTGCGAGTGGGCGACTTCATGATGATTTTGTCGACTCGCCTGGCGTTCGGGGCTTCCGTGTTCGATCATTGCGGTCGCAGGGGTCGCATTCGCGCCCTTGTTACTCGCTACGGAAGGCGGAGACGTGGCTGACCTCAAGAAAGGCGCGCGTATCACCGGCAGTACGCGCGACAAGCTAGCCGCTGATCTGAAGAAGAAGTACGAAAAGGGCGCCAGCATTCGCGCATTGGCGGAGTCCACGGGACGCTCGTACGGATTCGTGCACCGGGTCCTGTCCGAGTCCGGGGTGCAGCTGCGCGGCCGTGGTGGCGCCACTCGCACCAAGAAGAAGTAGCGACTGATCTCTGCTTCTGAGCTTGACCCCTCGCGTCAACGGGGCTCCCCGACTTCGGCCCCGAGGAGGGGATCGCACGAGGTGGCCGGCCGGGACGCGGCCCGCTCGGCCACCGCGAAGGACAAGGCGGCCCCCCACAACGCGAGTGGGTACACCACATATCCGTACCGGCTGGCCGGTACGACCAGCAGTGCCGCGGCGAGCACGACGGCCGCTTTCGCCAGTGCCGCGGATCCGGTCGCCGGTGGCCGCCGGATCAGCCACCAGATCAGCGCGACAGCGGTGAGCCCGACCAGAACCAGCGCGAGCGTGTGCCCGAACGGCCCGGCGCTCGCGATCAGGTGGCCGGGCAACGGGCTCCCCGCGGGGGAGCTGACCCGCCCGGCACCGGCTGGGAACATGATCACGTGTTCGACGAACGCTCCCGGTTGGACGATCATCACCGGGATGTTGAGCACCGCGGTAACCGCGACGATCACGGCCACCACGCGGGCCAACGTCCGGCCGCCGGCCTGCACGGCGACGAAGAACACGATCGCCACCACTGCCGGCAGCGCGGTCAGCTTCATGCTCACCACGATCGCGAGCACGGTCGCCGACCACGCGTACCGGTCCCGCACGGCGAGCGCGCAGGCGAGGATCATCAGACCAATGATCGCCAGGTCCGGCCCGGCGACCGCGAACGTCAACGCGGTCAACGGGCTCACGATCGCCAGGTGTCCGGCCCGGACCGGCACCTTCGGCCAGCCGATCAGCCGCAGGCTCAGCGCGACCGTGCCGACGGTGGCGAGCGCGAACATGATCCGGGCGTCGGTCAGCGGGCTGCCGCCGAGCAAAGCCCGCGGCAGCCCGAAGACCGTCATCACCGGACCGTATGGCGTGTAGTCGTTGACCTGCGGGTTCGTCAGCGCGGAAATGTCCACATAGGGCGTTCCGGTGTCCAGCAGCAGCCGCGCGGACCGTTCGATCACCCACACCTCGGGCTGCGCCGCCCACGAAAACGGTGTGATCAGCCAGTCGGTGCCGGTGAGCCGGCGAACCACGAGCACACCCAGCGGGAGCACCATGCCGATCCCGACGACCACCGCGATCGGCACCCACCGCGACCGCGTCCACCCGCCGCCGGTCCGGCTGACGAGCAGCCAGACGGCGTGGGCCGCGCCGAACAGATAGGCGACCGTCGCGAAGTTTCCCCAGATCCGGTAGCCGTAGAACTCCGACCACACCGCGGTGCCGACGGCGAACCCGGCGCAGACTACATAAATGGCGATATCAAGCTGTATCGCTCGATGTCCCCGATCGCCCACAGCGAAAAGACTACCGACAGGGAAGTAGCGGGTGCTGTGGGGTGTTACGTCAGTGGAGATGGCTGTTAGGTAGGAGTGTGTTGGTGGACGGTGCCTGGAGTCTGATGATGGGTGCGGCGCGCGGCGCCGACACCCCGAAAGGTGTCCGGAAAGGGACGGTACGCCGGGTGTTGCGGTTCGCCCGGCCACATCGGTCTCTGCTGGTCACCTTTCTGATACTCACCGTGGCGTCGGCTGTGCTCGCAGTGACGACTCCGGTGTTGGCGGGACGCGTTGTGGACGCCATTGTCGGTGGTCACGACGCGGGTGTGGTGGTCGGGCTGGCCGTGCTGATCGCCGGCCTGGCCATTCTGGACGCGCTGCTGGGGGTGGTGGAGCGGTGGCAGTCGGCGCGGATCGGTGAGGGGCTCATCTACGACCTGCGCGGGGCGGTGTTCGAGCACGTCCAGCAGATGCCGGTGGCGTTCTTCACCCGGACCCGGACCGGCGCGCTGGTGAGCCGGCTGAACAACGACGTGATGGGCGCCCAGCGCGCGTTCACGTCCACGTTGTCCGGTCTGGTCGCGAACGTCATCCAACTGGTGCTGTCGCTCGGTGTGATGATCACGTTGTCGTGGCAGGTCACGTTGCTGGCGCTGGTCCTGTTGCCGATCTTCGTGCTGCCCGCCCGCCGGGTCGGGCGCAAGCTGGCGGACCTGCAGCGGGAGGCGGCGGGCCTGAACGCGGCGATGACCACCCAGATGACCGAGCGGTTCTCCGCGCCGGGCGCGACCCTGGTGAAGCTCTTCGGCCGGCCGCGGGTCGAGGCCGAGGAGTTCTCCGCCCGCGCCGGCCGGGTACGGGACATCGGCGTGAAGAACGCGATGGCCACCCGCTGGTTCATGACCAGCCTGACGCTCGTGTCCGCCTTGGCCACCGCGCTGGTGTACGGACTCGGCGGCTGGCTGGCGATCGGGGGACAGTTGGCGCCGGGCACGGTGGTGGCGCTGGCCCTGCTGCTGACCCGGCTGTACTCGCCGTTGACCGCGCTGGCGAACGTCCGGGTCGACGTGATGACCGCGCTGGTGTCGTTCGAGCGGGTCTTCGAGGTGCTCGACCTGCCGCCGATGATCAAGGAGCGACCGTCGGCGGGCACTGTGCCGTCGGGCGGTGTGTCGGTGTCGTTCGACGACGTCCGGTTCGGTTACCCGGCGGCGGCCAAGGTGTCACTGGCGTCCCTGGAGGACGTGGCCTCGCTGGACCAACGCGGCGGCCAGGAAGTGCTGCACGGCATCAGCTTCACCGCCGAGCCGGGCCAGATGGTCGCGCTCGTCGGGTCGTCCGGCGCCGGCAAGTCGACGATCGCTTCGCTCGTCCCCCGACTGTACGATGTGGACAGTGGGGCGATCCGACTGTCCGGTGTGGACGTTCGGGACCTGACGTTCGACTCGATCAGGGACACGGTCGGCGTGGTCACCCAGGACGGCCACCTGTTCCACGACACGATCCGGGCCAACGTCGCCTACGCCCGCCCGGAGGCAGGCGAGGCGGAGATCGTGGAGGCGCTGGAGCGCGCCCGGCTGAGCGACCTGATCGCCACCTTGCCGGACGGCCTGGACACGGTCGTGGGCGAGCGGGGCTACCGCCTGTCCGGCGGCGAACGCCAACGCCTGACCATCGCCCGCCTGCTGCTGGCCAACCAGCGCGTGGTGATCCTGGACGAGGCCACCGCCCACCTGGACTCCGAGTCGGAGGCGGCCGTCCAGGAGGCACTGGTGTACGCCCTGGAGGGCCGCACCGCGCTGGTGATCGCCCACCGGCTGTCCACCATCCGGGCGGCCGACCAGATCCTGGTGGTCGAGGCCGGCCAGGTGGTGGAACGCGGCACGCACAGCGAACTGCTCAACCGGGACGGCCGCTACGCGGAGCTGTACAACACCCAGTACCGCAGGGCTGCGGTCGACACAGTTCGGCCGGTGGACGACGTCGTTCTATGACCCTGACGGCGCGACGATCACGCTGTCCGGGACGGCGCCGTCCGTTCGCAGGGCGTCGAACAGGGTCTTCGCCTTGGTGTCGTTCCACAGGATCACCGAGCCGATCTTGGGCACGCTCTTGTTGCCGCTGAACGGGACGGTGGTGGTGATGGTCGAGCCGCTGCTGGCGCCGGACATGGCCGAGCCCAGGGCGGGCAGGTTCCACAGGTGGTCGCCGGAGTCCAGGGTGATCGCGTCCGGGATGTCGGCGATCAGCGGCACCAGCCGGAACGGGTTGATGACCGTGCCGAAGCTGGTGGCCTTCTTCATCAGCGCGCCGACGAACTGGCGCTGGTGCACCACCCGGTCGAGGTCCGAGCCGGCGCTGGTGTGCCGGCTGCGGACGTAACCGAGACTGTTGGCGCCGTCCAGGGTCTGGCAGCCGGCCGGCAGGTTGATCCCGGCCAGCGGGTCGTTCATCGGCTTGTCCAGGCACACGTCCACGCCACCGACCGCGTCGACGATGTTCGCGAAGCCGCCGAAGCCGATCTCGATGTAGTGGTCGAGCCGCAGGCCGGTGGCCGTCTCCACGGTCTGGGCCAGCAGCTTGGGGCCGCCGAACGCGTACGCCGCGTTGAGCTTGTTCTTGCCCTTCCCCGGAATGTCCACATAGGAGTCACGGAGCAGGCTGACCATGGTCGGCTTCTGGCTGTTGTCCGGGATGTGCAGCAGGATCATGGTGTCCGTGCGCTGGCCGGCCGCGTCCCCGGTGGACAGTCGCTCCTGGTCCTCGACGTTCAGGCCGGCGCGGCTGTCCGAGCCGACGATGAGCCAGTTCGTGCCCGCGCCCGCCGCCGGCCGGCCTGGGTAGTCGCCCAACGCCGACACCCGGTTGATGGCCGTCTCCAGGTAGATGAACGCCGCCGCGACCAGCAGGAACAGCACCAGGAGCACGATCAGCACGATGCGGCCCCACCGGCGCCGGCGACGCGGCGCCCGCGGCTGCTCGGCCAGGCCGACCCCGCCGCCGTCGTGCGGTGGCGGCTGGCGGTACCCGCCCTGGTCGCGCTGGCCGTACCCGCCTTGGTCGCGGCGGCCGTAGCCGCCCCGGTCCTGGCGGTCGTAGGTGTTCGGCGGGCCGGGTACCGGGTATGCCCTGGTCCGGCCGTCCCTGGGTCCGCTCGGTGGCCCGTAGCTCATCGGTGTCCTCATCCGTGTCCCCCGACCTTGTCCTAAGGATGCCCAAGAAGACGTGACACCGCCGGTCGGGGTTGCGTCGGGATTGTCCGGGTCAGTGGTCCAGCTGCCCGAGCACGAAGCCTCGGACCAGGTCACGCCACACGCGTGGCTTGCGTAACAACGCGTGGCCCTCGCCCTCGACCCACTTCAAAGTGACCTCAGTCACATCCTTGGCTCGTGCGGCGTAGGCCTTGGATTCCGCCGGGTTGGTCGTCTTGTCGTCCGTGCCGTGCGCGATCAGCACCTGCCGGCCGGCGAGCTGCTCGACCGGGTCGGTCGGCGGGCACCACGGCGCCAACGCGCACACCGCAGTCACCGCGGGGTCGTCGGCCACGTGGAACGCCACCCGGCCGCCCATCGAGTGTCCGATCAGGGCCACCGGCACGTCCGGGAACGTCCGCCGGATCCGCTCCAACGCCCAGCGCCCGTCCGCCACCGGGGACTGGCGCGTCGAGTTCCAGCCACGGACCTGGTACCGCAGCTGGAACACGGCCATGTCGGGGTGCGCGGCCAGGGTGCGGGCGAACGGGACCATCCGCAGGTACGGCGGGGCGAGCGGCGGCACTGGGGCGAACCCGTGCTCACTTCCGCCGTGCAACACCAGCGCGGCGGCGGTGGGCGCGCGGGATCCGAGCTGGCGGAGATGAGGTTCGGGCACGTTTGCCACACTAACCTCGTGATCGAGCACATCGGGATCAGCACCGCCGCCGGGCGGTTCGACGCACTCGCCGCGGGGCCGGACGACGGCCGCCCGGTGCTCCTGCTGCACGGCTTCCCGCAGGCGTCCACCGAATGGGAGCACCAGCTGGCCACGCTGTCCGCGGCCGGGTACCGCGCGGTCGCCCCGGACCAGCGCGGATACTCCCCAGGGGTACGCCCGGAACGCCCGGAGGACTACCGGATCGAGGACCTGGCCGGCGACGTCCTGGCGATCGCGGACGAGTTCGGCTGGGCCAGGTTCGACCTGGTCGGCCACGACTGGGGCGGCAGCGTCGCCTGGTACGTCGCGGCCGAGTTCCCGGAACGGCTACGCACGCTCACCGCCGTCTCCACGCCGCATCCCGCCGCGTACGCACGTGCCGTGCGGACCGACGAGGACCAGCAGCAGCGGTCGTCGTACGTCCCGACCCTGCAGAACGTCCGTGGTGCGGAGAAACGGTTGCTGGCGGACGACGCGAGCGCGTTGCGCGCGTTGTTCGAAGGCGTGGTGCCGCGCAGTCACGTACGGGAGTACGTCGAGCGGCTGTCCGAGCCGGGCGCGATGGTCGCGGCGCTGAACTGGTACCGGGGCATCAAATACAGCGGCCACACCGGGAAGGTGACGGTGCCGACGCTTTACGTGTGGGGCACCGAGGACACCGCCTTCGGGTCGACGGCGGCACTGTCCACCGAGGAGTGGGTGGCCGGTCCATACCGGTTCGAGATGTTCGAGGACATCACGCACTGGCTGCCCGAGCAGGCCGACGAGGGCCTGAGCCGGCTGTTGCTGGAACACCTGTCGGCGCATGCCTGACGTCGCCGGGCTGGTCCTCGCGGCCGGCGCCGGCCGCCGGTACGGGATGCCCAAGGCGTTGGTCCGCTACCAGGGTCGGCTGTTCGTCGACCGCGCGGTGCGGGTGTTGGCGGACGCCGGCTGCGCCCCGGTCGTCGCCGTGCTCGGCGCGGGCGCGGCGGAGGTTCGTCAGGAACTGCCGGACCTGGTCGCGGTGGACAACCCGGATTGGCCGACCGGGATGGGATCCTCGCTGCGGGTCGGCCTGAAGGCGTTGCCCGACAAGGAGTCCGTGGTGGTGCTCCCGGTCGACACGCCCGGCGTCACGGCCGAGGCGGTCCGCCGGCTCATTCTCCTGTCGTCCCGCAACGCGTTGCTGCGGGCGGGATACGACGGCGAGCCGGGCCATCCGGTGCTGATCGGCCACGACCACTGGGCCGGGGTGTACGAGCTGGCGAGGGGGGACGCGGGCGCGCGGGACTACCTTCGGCGGCACCCGCCGGAGATCGTGCCCTGTGGGGATGTTTCCGACGGCCGGGACGTGGACGTGCCGGGGGACCTGCCGGCCTCTTGACGGCTCCCGCACAGTGGTATAGACCATTCCGGAACGAGGAGGTACCACCACCATGACGGCCGACGCCGTGACCACGTCCGAGTACGGAGACCTGGTCCGAGCCCACCTCACCCGGGTGGAACAGCACAACAGCAGCACCGTCGACGACGTCGCCGAGCTGTTCCTGGCGAGCATCCGGGCCGGCGGCCTGGTGCTGACCGCCGGTGCGGGGCACTCCCTCGCGGCCGTCGCCGAGACCTTCTACCGGGCCGGCGGCCTGGCGTGCGTCTACCCGCTGTACCACCCGGACGTGTTCCCGTTGCACGGCGCCAAGGCCAGCACCAGCGCGGAACGGCTGACCGGGCTGGCCGCCGAGGTGTTCGGCAAGGTCGGCCTGAGCGGCCACGACGTGCTGGTCGTGTTCTCCACCTCCGGCGTGAACCCGTACCCGGTCGAGCTGGCGGTCACCGCCCGCGCCGCCGGTGTCCCGGTCGTCGCGGTCACGTCCAGCCCCGCCAACGCGGTCGCCCCCCGCCGCGCCGGCACCACCCTCGCCGAGAACGGCACCCATGTCCTGGACACCCTGGTGGCCCCGGGCGACTCCAGCTATCCGGCGGCGGCCCCGGTCACCGCCGCGCTGTCCACTGTGGCCAACGCGTTCCTGTGGAACCAGATCCTGGCCCGTCTGCACGACAAGGCCACCGCCGCGGCCTTCGAGGTCCCGCTGTGGCGCAGCTCGAACGTCCCCGGCGGCGACGAGGCCAACGACCGCTACTTCGACCTCTACGGGCCCAGGATCCCCCCGCTCTAGGGAGTGACGGCGTCGGTCACGGTCGGGTAGACGTCCAGGAGTTCCAGCAGGCCGGCGACCTCCAGGGAGCGCAGGACCGGGCGGCCGGTGGCCACCAGGCGCAGCGGACAGCCGGCGCGGGTGCATTTCTCGCGGGCGTCCAGCAGGACCGCGAGCCCGGCCGAACTGAGGAAGGTCACGTCGGACAGGTCGGCCACGACCGGGGCGGGCGCGGTGGCGGCCGTGATGGCCTGGGTGAGCTCGTCGGCCAGCAGGGGCGCTGTGCTCATGTCGATCTCGCCGGTTGTCCGCAGCACCACCGCCAGCCCTTCGAATCGCTGGTAGACGCGCAACGGGTCAGACGCGGAAGTCACAACCGTGTTCTACATCAGGCCATGGACGTCGCCGCCGCCCGGGGGTGGCTCGGGGGAGCGGTGCAGCTTGGACAGCAGCCGCTCGAAGAACTCGTCGTCCACGTCCGCGGTCTCGTCCTGGTAGCCGCTGGGGGCGGTGGTGGGCGGCTTGCGGCGCTCCCGGCGCGGCAGCGGCACGGCCGAGGCGTTCACGCCCGTCGGCAACGCCACCTCGCACCACATCAGGTTCCCGCCGGACGGGTTGGCCACCGCACCGCCCTGCCGGCCGGCCAGCGTCGCCGGCACGACCGGCGGCAGCACCTCGGTGTCCTCGACCTCCACGACCAGGCAGTCGCCGTGCAGGCGCAGCCGCAGGGTCAGGAAGCCGGGCACCACCTCACTGTCGCGTTCCACAACGTTGGCCACGAGTTCACGGGCCACGAAGCTGGTCTCGTCCTGGAGCTGGCGTAGGTTCCATTCGCGCAGCGCGAACCGGACGAACATGTCGGCGCAGGTCACCGCCGTGGGTAACGCGACGAGCCGTAGGTCGTCGACCTGGGTGGTCTGCGGATCCACCTGATACCTCCTGCGCACGTCACCCGAACGGCCGTATCTTGCCAACATAATGTGGCAAGCGGTAGCCAGACTTTGGTGAGCAGTGCGCCAGCCCGCGAAAAGGTCAGGTGATGGGCGTGATTCGGGCGATCGGCCTGGTGCTGCATCCGCAGCGCAACTGTGTCGCGGTGATCGAGACGATCGCCGAGTGGGCACGGGCCAGGCACACCGATGTGATCGGGTTGGCCGACGAGGTCACCACCCGGGCGAACGGGCTGGTGCGGCCGGTCGACACGGACGACCTGGCGAAGCGCGCCGACCTGGTGGTCAGCCTCGGCGGCGACGGCACGATGCTGCGCGCGTTCCGGCTCAGCGTCGCCAACCGGACGCCGGTGCTCGGCGTCAACCTCGGCCGGCTGGGCTTCCTGGCCGAGGTGGACATCCCGCAGCTCGGCGACGCGTTGAGCGCCATCGACGACCACCGGTTCACCGTGGAGAACCGGTCCGGCCTGGCCGCGGTCATCAATGGCGAGGAAACCATCGCGTTCAACGACATCGCGTTGGTCCGGGTGCCCGGCCACGGGATGACCGAGGTGCTGCTGCACGTGGAGGGGCATCCGTTCGTGGACTACGCGGCGGACGCGGTGGTCGTGGCGACCCCGACGGGCTCCACGGCGTACAACTTCGCCGCGGGCGGGCCGATCGTGTCGCCACGCGCCGAGGGCCTGCTGGTGACGCCGGCAGCCCCGCATTCGGCCTTCAACCGCTCGCTGTTCCTGTCCAGCGGCGAGAAGCTGGCCCTGGAGGTGCTGCCGTCCAGCGGCGAGGTGGCGGTGGAGGCGGACGGCCGGCTGATCGGCACCGTCGCCCCGGGCTCCATGATCGACATCACCGCGTTGCCCGGCGCCGCCCGCGTGGTGCGGCTCGGCCGGACCACCTTCTACCAGCGCACCCAGCGCAAGTTCCGGCTGACCGGCTCGGCCCGGCCGAGCGAGCCGGACATCGAGGGCCTCTGTTAGTTTGCAGCTTAAATTAATACGTGTAGCATCTGGGGCGTCCCTCCTACCCCTGCACGGGAGGATGTCAATGATTCCGCGCGTCGTCGTCGCGTCCGCGATCCTGATCTCAGTGGTGGTACCGGCCCCGGCGGCGGCCGCGTCCGTCGATCCGAACACCTGGTATACCGTCACCGCCGCCAACAGCGGCAAGTGTGTGGACGCGCGGGCCGCGGGCACCGCGAACGGCACTGTCGTGCAGCAGTTCACGTGCAACGGCACGGGTTCGCAGCAGTGGCAGCTGCAGCCCACCGACAGCGGGTACTACCGGGTCAACACGTTCAACAACCCGGCGCTGTCGTGGGACGTCACCAACGTGTCCACAGCGGACGGCGGGCTGATCCAGCTGTGGACCTACGGCAACGGCGACAACCAGCAGTGGATGCCCGTCCAGGAGGCCAGCGGCGCGTACCACTTCGTCAGCCGCAACAGCGGCAAGTGCCTTGACGTGCCCGGAGCGTCCACAGCGGACAGTCAGCAGCTGCAGCAGTTCGCGTGCAACGGCACCGCGGCGCAGTCGTTCACCCTGACCGCGGTGGGCAGCCCGCCGGGCAACGGCGTCGACCTCGGGCCGAACGTGGTCGTGTTCGACCCGTCGATGTCGTCCGCGTCGGTGCAGAGCCGGCTGGACTCGGTGTTCGGCCAGCAGGAGACCAACCAGTTCGGCACCAACCGGTACGCCCTGCTGTTCAAGCCCGGCACGTACAACGTGACCGCCAAGGTCGGCTTCTTCACCCAGGTCGCCGGCCTCGGCATGTCCCCGGACGACGTCACGGTCAACGGCGGCGTGCACGTCGACGCGAACTGGTTCCCGCCGCACAACGCCACCCAGAACTTCTGGCGGTCCGCGGAGAACCTGTCGGTCACCCCGGCCGGCGGCACGGACGAGTGGGCGGTGTCCCAGGCGGCGCCGTACCGGCGGATGCACGTGCGCGGCAACCTCAAGCTGGACGACGGCGGCTGGGCGTCCGGCGGCTGGATGTCGGACACCAAGGTGGACGGTCAGGTCCAGTCCGGTTCGCAGCAGCAGTGGATCTCGCGCAACACCCAGTGGGGCTCGTGGACCGGGTCGAACTGGAACATGGTGTTCGTAGGCGCGCAGAACGCGCCGTCCGGCAACTTCCCGAGCCCGCCGTACACCCGGGTGGCGACCACACCGGTGGTGCGGGAAAAGCCGTTCCTGTACGTGGACGGCGGGGGCACCTACAACGTGTTCGTGCCCGCGCTGCGCACCAACTCCAGCGGCATCACGTGGGCCGGGACGCAGCCGGGTTCGTCGCTGCCGATCGACCAGTTCTTCGTGGTCAGGCCAGGGGCGACCGCCGCGCAGATCAACGCCGCCCTGGCGGCGGGCAGGAACCTGCTGGTGACACCCGGTGTGTACCACCTGAACCAGCCCCTGAACATCACCCGGCCGGACACCGTGGTGCTCGGGCTCGGGCTGGCGACCTTCGTCCCGGACAACGGGATCACCGCGGTCAACGTGGCCGATGTGGACGGCGTGCAGATCGCTGGGCTGCTGATCCAGGCAGGTCCGGTGAACTCGCCGACGCTGATGGTGGTCGGCCCGACCGGCTCGACCGCCGACCACTCCGCCGACCCGACCTCGCTGCACGACGTGTTCTTCCAGATCGGCGGCAACGGCGTCGGCAAGGCCACCCAGAGCCTGGTGATCAACAGCGACAACGTCATCGGCGACCACACCTGGATCTGGCGGGCGGACCACACCGACGGCGTCGGGTGGACCGTGAACACCGCCGCGAACGGCCTGGTCGTCAACGGCGACAACGTGACGTTCTACGGTCTCTTCGTGGAGCATTTCCAGCAGTACAACGTGATCTGGAACGGCAACGGCGGCAGGACGTACTTCTTCCAGAACGAACTGCCCTACGACCCGCCGAACCAGGCCGCGTACATGAACGGCTCGACCCGCGGCTGGGCCGCCTACAAGGTCGGCGCCAACGTCACCAGCCACGAGGCGTGGGGCCTGGGCAGCTACTGCTTCTTCAACGCCAACCCCGGTGTGGTCGCGGACCGCTCCTTCGAGGTCCCGAACACCGCCGGCGTCAAGTTCCACGACATGGTGACCGTGTCGTTGGGCGGCACCGGAACCATCGCGCACATCATCAACAGCACAGGCGGGCCGTCCAACAGCGGCTCCAACGTGGCGAACCTCGTCAGCTATCCCTAGCCGAACTGGTCCAACGCTCGGTGACCGCGGTGAGGCCCGTGTCGGTGGGCCGGCCGTAGAGCCGTAGCCGGGCGATCCCGCCGTCTGGGTGGCTGTCCAGCCGGACGTGCGTGACCGGCCGGTCCGCCGGCAGCCGGAAGCGGTGCGTGGTGTCGGGTTGGACTTTGGTCTCGGGCAGCAGGGGAAACCAGTCCCCGCCGGCGCTGCCCGAGAGCGCCACCCGGTCCGGACTGTTGCCGCGGTAGTGCGTGGTGGCGATCTCGGCGACCCGCAACCGGGACTCGCAGGCGAGTTGGATCGTCACCCAGTCGTGGCTGGGGGACCGGCGGCGCGCGGTCTCCCAGCCATCGGCCATCACCTGGGACTCGCCGGGCCGCAGGATATTGCTGGGCGGGGAGAAGAAGCCGTCGCTCGACCCGGTGACCAGCCCGCCGTTCAGGGTGGCCGCCAGGTCGGCGGGCAGGTCGACCAGGTCCGCCGGGTCGGGCACGGCCTCGCCGTGCACCCGAAGTCGTGCGACCCCGCCGTCCGGCAGGATGTGCAGCCGGACGTGGGTGACCCGCCACGGCACGTCCACCGTGAACACGTTGGCTTTGTCGCCGGCCAGGGGACTTTCCGGCAGCAGTTCGAACCAGCCGGTCAGCTCGTCGGCCGACGGGTAACCCGGGGCGAACAGCCCTTCGATCCGGCAGTGCGACGGGAAGTTGCCGACGAAGAACGACGTGTCCACGACCAGCGCCCGGACGATGGCCGGCGCGCCCAGC
The DNA here is from genome assembly GCF_004345645.1 of Actinocrispum wychmicini. Classification (GTDB taxonomy): domain Bacteria; phylum Actinomycetota; class Actinomycetes; order Mycobacteriales; family Pseudonocardiaceae; genus Kibdelosporangium; species Kibdelosporangium wychmicini. The sequence continues at coordinate 208,403 of NZ_SLWS01000010.1, forward strand.
CGGACCACCACCCAGTCGTGGCCGTCCGTGCGGCCGTACCGCCGCCGGGTCTCCCACCCGTCGTACTGCTGGCCTTTCGGGGTGAACGTGTGCGGCTGGAAGGTGGCCGGCTCGGGCTTGATCAGGTTCTCCTTGTCGGCGAAGAACTCGTCGCTCGCCGCCATGACGGTCCCGCCGAAGGGGCGCGCGGCGAGGTCCGGTAGAGTCTCGATGTCGATCATGGGGTGACCTCCGCCGGTGCGTCCACTGTGGATTCACGTGAAACGAAGGCGTCCCACGAGCCGAACTCGGTGATGTCCCTGAGCTGCGAAAACGACACGTGCGGCCGGCGCAGGAGCATCGCGAACGACGAGCTGCCGTCGGCGAGTTCGATCACCCCGAGCTCCAGTGCGGGCGGCTCGGCGGGCAGCAGCCGGTCCCGCAGCACGTCCATGTGTACGTCGTATACCTCGCCTTCGATCGCGGCGCCGCCGTGCGCGACCGGCGACAGCCCCGGGCACACGTCCCCGATCGCGTAGAACCGGTACTTGGCGGCCGTGGTGGTGGTCGCGACGAGGGGTGCGCCGGCCAGCAGGTGGTGCAGGGGGCCGCCCCGCATCGCGCCGCCGTTGAGGAACATCAGGGCCATCACATCTCCTTACGTCAGCAGCGCTTCCACGCCGTCGATGGCGAAGTACACGGCGAACAGCGCGGCCAGGACCGTCAGCAGCCAGCCGGCCTCGCGCCACCGGCCGGTGCACGTCTTGAGCAGCACGAACGAGATCAGCCCGGCGCCGACCCCGTTGGTGATCGAGTAGGTGAACGGGATGATCGCCGCGGTCAGGAACACCGGGATCGTGTAGTCGCTGTCCTGCCAGGGAATTCCCCGGCACTGGGCCATCATCAGCCCACCGATCACGACGAGCGCGGGCGCGGCGGCCTGCGCAGGCACCACGGTCGTCAACGGCGTGAACAGCAACGTCACCGCGAACAACCCGCCGGTGACCACGCTCGCCAACCCGGTCCGGGCGCCTTCGCCGACCCCGGCCGCGGACTCCAGGAACACCGTGTTCGGCGCCGAGCCGGCGAGCCCGCCCATCACCGCTCCGGCGCCGTCGACCAGCAGGATCCGACCCATTCCGGGCACCTTGCCGTCTTTGGACAACAACCCGGCCTCGGCCGAGACGCTGGTGATCGTGCCCATCGCGTCGAAGAACCCGGACAGCACCAACGTGAACAGGAAGACCGTGGCCGCCACCGGCCCGGCGGACGCGAACCCGCCGAACAGCGACACGTGCCCGAACAATCCCAGATCAGGCGCGCTGAGCACGTGGTCGGGCAGGGTCGGATCGGTCCGCCCCCACCCGCCGACATGGAACCCGTCATGCAGGACGACGGCCACCACGGTCATCACCACGATGCTGATCAGCAGCGCCCCAGGCACCTTGCGGGCCACGAGCACGACCATCAGCAGCAACCCGAGGCAGAACACCACGATCGGCCAACCCGACAGGTGTCCGGTCGCCCCCAACCGAACCGGCACCGGCGACCCGGCGGCGTCCGGCACCCGGGTCACGAAGCCCGCGCTCACCAGGCCGACCAACGCGATGTACAGGCCGATCCCGACCGTGATGGCGGTCTTCAACGGCATCGGAATGGCGTTCATGATCCGTTCCCGGATCCCGCTGGCGGCCATCAGCACAATGCAGACGCCTTCCAGGACAACGAGCCCGAAAGCCTGCGGCCACGTCATGGTCGGGGCCATCTGGAAGGCGACGACACCATTCACACCCAGCCCGGCGGCCAGCGCCAGCGGGGCGTTTCCGACGAGTCCCATGAGGATGGTCATGACCGCGGCGGCCAGCGCGGTGGCGGTCGTGACCTGCGCCGGGTTGAGCTTGGCGCCGGTGATGTCGGCGGCCGCGCCGAGGATCAACGGGTTCAGCAGGACGATATAGGCCATCGCGAAGAACGTGGTGACGCCGCCCCGGACCTCCCGGCCTACGGTGGAATTCCTGCGGGTGATGGAAAAGAACCGATCGAACGATAAACGGGCGTCATTGTCCGTTTGAGTCATTGACCAAATCCCTTGAATGGGGCAGGGGTTTTCTAGTACTCGACCCGGTCAGGGCGTTCGAGCCAGGCGGTGAACGGACCGAAGCCATCCACATCGGACAGCTGGAGCACGGGTACGTGCCAGGAGTCCCGAGGTTGTTCGAACAGGTCGTAGAACGCGCGGTCGTCGAAACCCGCCTTGGCCGCGTCATGTCTGTCAGCGGCGTACACGATGCGGTCGACCCGTGCCCACAACGCGGACGCGAGGCACATCGGACACGGCTCACACGACGAGACGAGCACACAGCCGTCGAGCTTGAAGGTGTTCAAAGCCTTGCAGGCGTTGCGAATCGCCACGACCTCGGCGTGCGCGGTCGGGTCGAGCGTCGGTGTCACCTGGTTCACCCCGGTGGCCACGACCTGCCCGTCCCGGACGACGAGCGCGCCGAACGGTCCGCCGCCGTCGGCGACGTTGCGCGTGGCAAGGTCGACACACTGCCTGAGCCAGTCCTGTTCCATGGCGGTCACGTTCCTGTGATGTGTTCGGGGCGGATGGGCACCCGGGGCAGTTCCAGTCCGGTGGCGGCGCGGATCGCGTTGGCGATGGCCGGCGTCGACGAGATCGTCGGCGGCTCACCCACGCCACGCACGCCGTAGGGGGCGTGCGGGTCGCCGTGTTCGATGACGTCCACGGTCATCGGCGGCATGTCCAGGATGGTCGGGATCAGGTAGTCGGTGAACGACGGGTTCCGCACTTTCCCGTTCGTCACCTGGATCTCCTCCATCACCGCCAGCCCGAGGCCCTGCGCGGAGCCGCCGTGGATCTGGCCGACGACCGCGTCCGGGTTGATGGCCTTGCCGACGTCCTGCGCGCAGTCCAGCTGGACGACCTTCACCAGGCCGAGGTCCAGGTCCACGTCGACGACCGCCCGGTGCGCGGAGAACCCGTACTGCACATGGGCGTTGCCCTGGCCGGTCGCCGGGTCCAGCGGATACGTCCTGCGGTGGTGGTATTCCCGCGTCTCCTCGATCACGTCATGGCCCAGCACGTACACCATCGCGCCGAGTGAGACCTCGTCGACCGCGTAGCCGAGCACGTCGACCGCCTTGGCCAGCAACTGTTCCCGCACCGCCACGCAAGCGTTTCGCACCGCGCCGCCGGTGATGTACGTCTGCCGTGAGGCCGAGCTGGAGCCGGCGTCGCCGATGTCGGTGTCCGCGGTCCGCACCACCACCCGCTCGACCCCGAGCTCGGTGCGGGCGATCTGCTGGACGACCGTCACCAGGCCCTGGCCGACCTCGGCGGCCGCGGTGTACACGGTCGCGGTCGGCTCCATGCCGATGTTCTGCAAGGTCACCCGGGCGGTCGAGTAGTCGTCGAGTCCCTCGGCGTACGAGATGTTCTTGATGGTCACGCCGTAGCCGACGCCTCGGACCACACCCTCGCCGTGGGTCGTGTTCGACGCCCCGCCAGGCAGTTGCAAGATGTCCTGGTTGGTACTGGCCGGCGGCAGTGGGATGTCTCGAACACGCCGCACAAGATCCGCCACCGGGGCCGGAAAATCGACCACCTGGCCGGTGACCACCGTCGAACCCTCGCTCAGCGCGTTGTGGATCCGCAGTTCCGCCGGGTCCATCCGCAGCGCGGTGGCCAGTTTGTCCATTTGGGACTCGTAGGCGTACGTCGGCTGCACGGCGCCCAGCCCGCGCATCGCGCCGCAGGTCGGGTTGTTGGTGTAGACACCCCAGCCTTCGATCTTGGCGTTCGGCACGTTGTACGGGCCCACGCTCAACGTCGTCCCGTTGCCCACCACGACCGGCGTCTTCGACGCGTACGCGCCCCCGTCGAAGTACAGCCGGGCGCGCACGTAGATGAGCGTGCCGTCCTCGGCTGCGCCGTGCTCGTAGTACATCTTCGCCGGGTGCCGGTGGACGTGTCCGAAGAACGACTCTTCCCGGTCGTACACCATCTTCACCGGCCGGTTCGTGCGCAACGCCAGCATGCACGCGTGGATCTGCATCGACAGGTCCTCCCGGCCGCCGAACGCGCCGCCCACGCCGGACAGGGTCAGCTTCACCTTCTCCAGCGGCAGGCCCAGCGCCTTCGCGGTCTGCCGCTGGTCCACGTGCAACCACTGGGTCGCCAGGTACAGGTGGACGCCGCCGTCCTCCTCGGGAACCGCCAGGCCGGACTCCGGACCGAGGAAAGCCTGGTCCTGCATGCCGATCTCGTACACGCCGGAGACCACCACCGGCGCGGTCGCGTCCGGGTCGCCCTTGAGGATTCGCTGGTGCCGCACCAAGTTCCCGTCCGGGTGCAGCTTCGGCAGCGAGTCGTCGTGCGCCGCGCGCTCCGGGTCGACGACGGGTTCGAGGACGTCGTAGGCGACCTTGATCTTCTGCCGTGCCCGCCGGGCCGTCTCCGGGTGGTCCGCGGCCAGGATCGCCACGGGTTCGCCCTGGTAGCGCACGACATCCTCGGCCAACACCGGAGTGTCCTGGTACTTCAGGCCGTAGACGTTCTCGCCGGGCACGTCCTTGTAGGTCAGGATGGCGTACACCCCGGGATGCGCAAGCGCTTCCGCGTAGTCCACCGACACGACCCTCGCGTACGGGTGCGGGCTGCGCAGGGTCACGCCCCACAGCATGTTCTCCAGCCACAGGTCCGACGAGTACGCGTACTCGCCACGGACCTTGAGCACCCCGTCGGGCCGAAGTGGACTGTCCCCGATCCCGCCGGCGATGCTGTCCTTGAGGTCCTGCGGCGACCGGGCCGGGGCACTCATACCGGGCCAGCCTTGCGGTCCGCCGCGAGCCGGACGGCGTCCAGGATCTTCTCGTACCCCGTGCACCGGCACAGGTTTCCGGCCAGTGCCTCCCGGATCTGCGCGTCGCTCGGCTTCTCGACCCGCTCGATCAGGTCGTGCGCGGCCACGATCAGCCCCGGGGTGCAGAAGCCGCACTGCACGGCCCCGCGCTCGACGAACGCCTGCTGCACCGGATCGAGCTCGTCGCCGTCGGCCAGGCCTTCGACCGTGCGGACCTCGCGTCCCTCGGTCTGCGGGGCCGCGACCAGGCACGAACACACCGGCACACCGTCCAGGTACACCGTGCATGATCCGCATTCGCCCTGTTCGCAGGCGTTCTTCGAGCCCGGCAGGCCGAGGCGCTCGCGCAGCATGTACAGCAGGCTCTCACCGGCCCACACGTCGTCGGCCTGACGCTGCTCGCCGTTGACCGTCACGTTCACGCGCACTGTGATGACCTCCTGTAGTCGTTCCACGCCCACCCCAACGCGCGCCGGGCCATCACCGACAGCGCGTGCTTGCGATAGGCAGCACTGCCCCGAACATCATCGATCGGCGACGCCGCGTCCGCCACCAGTTGCCCGAAGTGCCGCACCAATGAGTCCTTCAGTGGCGCCGGCGCGCCCCACGGCAGCTCGGTGCCCAGGAAGTCCTCGGCGTCGTACGCGCGGCGTGGAGTCGTTGCCGCGGAGCCGAAACCAGTGCCGACGCGGCGTGACAGCGGGTGCAGTGCGATCGCGAACGAACATACCGCGATCACCATCGCGTTGCGCGTGCCGACCTTGCTGAACTGTTGCGGCCCGGTCGCCGGTTGGACGTGGATCGCCGCGATCAGCTCGTCCGGCTGGAGCACGTTGCGTTTCACCCCGGTGTAGAAGTCGCGTACGGCGACCATCCGGGTACCTCTGACCGACGCGATCTCGATCTCCGCATCGGCCGCGAGCAGCGCCGGGTGCGCGTCGCCGGCGGGGGAGGAGGCGCCGAGGTTGCCGCCGACACTGCCCCGGTTGCGGATCTGCGGCGAGCCCACGGTCCGCGACGCCATCGCCAGGCCGGGCAGCCGGTCGCCGAGGTCCGCGATGATCCGGGTGTACGGCATGCTCGCGCCGATCCTGATCCGACCGTCCACTTCGGAGTGGTCGTGCAGGTCGGCGATCCGGTTGAGGTTGAGCAGGGTGTGCGGCCGACGACGGTCGAAGTTGAGTTCCACCATCACGTCCGTGCCGCCCGCGATCGGCACGGCCTCGGGGGTGGCGGCCTTGGCGTCGAGCGCCTCGGCGAACGTGTCCGGGCTGATGACGTCCACTCAGTCCTCCCGCACGACAGTGCCCTGGATCAGCCCGTACGGCCGGTCACCGACCTGGAACACCTCGCCGGGGTTGTCCAGTCCGAACGGCGACAGGTCGCAGAGGTAGTGGTGCTTGTTCGGCAGGCTCAACCGGACCTCCTTGATCTCCGGCACGGCCTTCAGCACGCGTTCACCCATCGCGTACAGCGTCTGCTGCAACGAATAGCTGTACGTGTCCACGAACGCCTCCAGCAGACTGTCCCGCGCGGTCTCGTACGCTCGGCCCCAGTCCGCTTCGCCGTTGAACTTCCACTTCGCGGTGACGGCGGTGGCCAGAATGCGGTCCTTGGTCTCGGGGAGCGTGGTGTACTCCTCGCGCGGGAAGCCCCAGAACTCGGAGTCCGTGGTGTTGAGGACCGTGAGGTCCTTGATCCCGCCGGTGATCTGGGTGTCCGTGCCGTCGTACTTGACGACCGCGAGCCGGGTGCCCTCGCCGGACCGGCTGAACGAGTGCGGGCCGTGCCGTGTCCACGGGTACTGCTCGATGTCGACCCTGGCGTGGTGGATGGCGTCCTGCGTGTCGACGAACCGCCGGGCCAGCCGCAGCCCGAAGTCCTCGATCTGGCCGACGCCGTCCCGGGCGAACGCCAGCACGGTGTTCTTCTGCGTGTCGGTGGCGAGAACCTTGTCGTTCGCCCCGGTCAGGTGCGTGTCGGCCATGTCGCCGGACAGGGCGGTGCTGACGTTCAGGTCGACGAGCCGGTGCATGTCGCCGTCCCGGTCGACGCGGACGAGACGGGTCTCGGCCTTTCCGTACCGGTTCGCCCCGAGCACGATCGCCATCGGTTCTCCTCACTTCGGCGGATGTGATGCAGTAAACAGCCGGGTCACCGGGCTGAACCAGCGACGAAATCGATGAAACCCGATGTTCACCCGGCCGGGGATTTTGTAGATTCCTCCAAACACACCTGGTCTACGGTGGGACCCAGTGCGCCTTCGAACACTGTTAGAGACCGCGGATCTCGGCCTGACCCTCCTTGTCGGTGCCGAGGCGCTGGACCGCACCGTTTCCCGGGTGCTCACCGCGACGCTGCGGGACCCCAGTCGCTACCTGACCGGCGGCGAGCTGGTGCTGAGCGGCATGGAGTGGTGGCGCGGTCCGGACGACTCGGACGGATTCGTGTCCGCCCTGGCCGCGGCGGGAGTGACGGCGCTGGTCGCGGGGACGGCCGAGGCGGGCGGCGGACCGGTCCCGGACCACGTGGTGGCTGCCTGCCGGCGCCATGGCGTGCCGTTGTTGTCGGTCTCGGTGGACGTGTCGTTCGCGACCGTCAGCGAGTGGGTGATCCTCGCGCTGGCGTCGGCCCGGGGTGTGGACCGGCATCGCCGCCTGGTCGCGGCGGTGACGTCCGGCGGCGGACTGGCCGACCTGGTGGCCGCGGGCGCCGCGGAACTGGACGCGTCGTGCTGGGTACTCACCGCGGCCGGGCGGGTGCTCGCCGGGCCGGCGCTGCCGGCGGACCTGCGGACGGCCGTGGTGCGCCGGGTGCTGCGGGCGGACCGGCTGCCGATCGTGGTGTCCCGGCACTCGGTGTTCTTCAGCCGGGGCTGGTACCTGGTGGTCGACGGCGACCACCGGCACTGGGACGTGGACCAGCAGGCCGTGGCGGCCGAGTTCGCGACCTTGGTGGGGCTGGAACGGTCCCGGCTGGACGAAGCACGCCGGATCGAAAGCCGCGCCGCCGTGCCCTTGCTGCGCGTCCTGCTGTCCGAGGACGCCACCCAGGCGGACATCACCTCCCGGCTCGCGGCCACGGACCTGACGCCGCCGGTCGTGGTCCTGTCCGCGGGCGGGGCGTCGTTGGCCGTGGTCAAGGACCTCCTGGCGGCGTTCCCCGGACCCGCGTTCACGGCCGAGGTGGGCGGCGAGGTGCACGGCCTGATCGGCATCCCCGACCCGGCGGCGGTGGTGGGGGAGATCAAGGAGACGCTCCGGATCCTGTCGCCCGAGATCTCCTTGGGAATGAGCCAGTGCGCGGACGAGACAAGCCTGCGGACAGCCATGCAGGAGGCGCGGCACGCGCGGAAGTTGGCGGAGTTGTCGGCGGCGCGGACCGCCGTGGTGGTGGGCGACGAGGTCGCGTCGCACCTCTTGCTGCTCGCGGCTGTCCCGGACGAACTCCGCCGGTCGTTCCGGGCCCGGGTGCTGGGACCGTTGATCGCCTACGACCATGCCCACAAGTCGGAGCTTCTGCGGACGTTGCGGGTGTTCCTGGAGCACTCGGGGTCGTGGGCGCAGACGGCGGCGGCCCTGCACGTGCACGTGAACACGTTGCGGTACCGGATAAGCCGGATCTCCGAGCTGACCGGCCGCGACCTCACCCGGTTCCCCGACCGGGTCGATCTCTATTTGGCGCTGGACCACTCCTAAGAGCGTCCTGACGCTACTTCGGGTCGGGGGAGCCTCGGCGAAAGCGCCCGAGCCAACTGGTTGGCTCCGTGTCTCGGCCAAGGGTCAGACCGGTGATCTCATTGGCCTGGACCAGGTTGGCGATTGGCCCAGGTCCGACCACGAAGTTGCCCCGCTCCTCCACCCGGGGCCCTCGGGCGGCCGTCGTCCAGGCGTCCGACAACCGGCCGGCGAAGTCGGCATCGTCCGTGGACGCCTCCTGTAGCCGTTGGGCGAGCGAGTCGATCGATTCCGCCGAACTCCGCTGTTCGCGCACTTCAGCGAGGGCAGCGGCGATTTGTGGCTTCGTATCGACGATGTCCGACAACGCCGCCCACGCGGCATCGTCGCCGACCTGCACGTCGCCGGCCAGCGCAGCGGCCATTGTCAGCAGGATTGGATCAGTCATGGCGTCCCCCTGTGCGTTCTGTGCCACCCAGATCGGCCCACGATAGCGGCGAACACACACGTGCGGGAAAAAGATCATCGGCCGTCTACCTGGCGCAGGGCCATTCCTGAGGCCCCTGGGCGGCGGTACCGATGTGCTCCGGAGGGGGCAACTATGAGCGCCGTCCGTTCGAGCAGCCGAGCGAGGTGGCCGACATGGTGTGGTGGGGGATCGTGCTGATCGTTCTCGCCGCCGTCGCACTTGTGGTGGGCACGGGGATCCGGTCTGTCCCGCCTGACATGGTCGGCGTCGTCGTCAAGCGATTCGGGCCTCGGCGCCAGGATGACGATCCACTGATGAGCCGCCCGGGTTCGGCCGGGCCACAGGCAGCGATATTGCCACCGGACACGGTGTGGTGGCGGCCCAGCGTTTTGTTCCTTGTCCGGTACTTCCCGATGGTTCGGGTGCCGAGCGGGACCATCGGACTGGTGGTGGCGCGAGCGGGAGCGGTGCTGCCTCCCGGGCAGTCGATGGCCCGGCACGTCGACTGTGATCATTTCCGGGACGGGACGCGGTTTCTGAGCGAGGGTGGCGAGCAAGGGCGCCAGCTGGCGGTGCTCACCGGCGGGCTCTACGCGATCAATCCCGCTCTGTTCGACGTGATCACCGTGCTCACGACCCACGCGATGGAACAGGTGGGCCTGACCGCGGACGATCTGCGCGAGGTCGAGATCCCGGTCGGCATGACCGGCGTCGTGATCACCCACCTGGGAGTCATCCCGGCCGACGCCACCATGCCGGGAGAACGGGTGGCCGGGCACGAGAGTTTCCAGCGGCCCTGGGTGTTCCTCGAGGCAGGTGGCGAGCTCGGGGTCCAGCGGGAAACTCTGGCCGAAGGTGGCCGATACGCGATCAACCCCTGGTTCGCGCGGGTGGTGCTGGTACCCATCCGGGAGCTGATCTTCGAATGGTCGAGGGCGACCAAGTCGGCCGACAGCTTCGATTTCGGTCTCGACCAGATCGTGATCGACGTGCAGGGGCATGTCATCAGGTTCGACATGCTGCAGACCCTGCAGATTCCGGTGGCGGCGGCGCCCGGGCTGGTCAAGCGGTTCGGTGTCGGAAACGACCCGGCCCTCCCGATCCAGCGGTTCGCCGCCCAGGTGCTGGGCACGACCGTCGACGCCCATTTCCGGCGGGTTTCGGCGTCCTTCACCTTTCGGGACTTCATCCGTGACTACGACTACATCCGCCTGGACCTGGCGGCTGAGATACAGGCGTCGCTGGCGTCGCTGGGGATTGTCGCCCGCACCACGACGTTGTTGGAGTTCACCGCCGACGAGCCCGAGTTCAACATGATCCGTCGCCAGATCGCTGTCCAGCGGGAACGAGTCGAGCTGGCGGCGGCCCGGCTCCAGGAGCTGGAAGCGCAGCGAGCGAACGCGCGAGTCCGCGTGGATATCGAGCAACAGCAGGCGAAGGTGGACGAGGAACGCCGGGAACTCGAGGCCATCGAGGCGAAGGTGCTGATGGAGCTGCTCGGCACGAACGAAGTCGTGCTGGAACGGGCGCTCAGCCAGGCCGCCGACATCCAGGTCCCGTACCGGGTGGCGGAAGGTTCCCTGAACGCGGTACTCCAGGCCCTGCCGCTGACCCGGATCCGGGAAATGCTCGCGTCCGCGGTTCCAGCGAAACGGCCGGATCCGGCACCGGTCGAGCTCGACGCCGCATACCGGCAGAACATCAACGGCCAGGCGCACATCGTCCTGACCTTGTCGGGGGACGGCGATCCGGCCGCGGCGATCCTCCGTGCCGTCCCGGTCTCGATCTACCTCGCGTCCGATGTCGATGCCGAAGCGGTCGAGGCCGCTGTGCTGGATCTGCTCGACGAGGCCGGTATCGACATCACCGAGAGCAAGCCGGCCATTGTGGGCTCGTGGCTGGGTCTGCGGCTCGGCCGGTTCAGGCGGCATGTCACCGCCACGGAGGCGGGGGAGGTGACCGCCCGGGTCGAACGCGCCCTGCAAGCCAGGCTGCTCGACCAGCCGCAGGCCGACATCGACGCCAAACAAGCCGAGGCGGTGGCTCGCCTGATCGGTGCGCTGGACAAGCAGTCCGACGCGTGCATCCAGGTCGGCTCGCTGTTCCTGATCAAAGTGGGCCAACGACTCGTGGTACGGAACCTGACGCCGCGGGAAATGGCCTTCCTGGGGCGGAACCAGACCGTGCTGAAGGACCCGGAGCAAGTGCTCGACGCCCTGGAGAAGATGGCCAACCCACCGGCGAACGGCCAGGTGCCGGACCTGCCCGGCGCTCAACGGCCCACGTTGACCGACGCGCCGGACCCGAACGCACCACAATGATCAGGGCGATGGCTGTGATGATGGCGGCGAAGTTCATGCCTGAGACGTAGCAGCCGGAATACCGGCCGCCACGCCTCAGGCGAATGTGACCGTGGTCACACGCCCAGGCCGGCGAGGATGTCGGCGACCTCGGTGCTGTTGGTCAGGAAGCCCCCGTGGCTGCTCCGGATCGGACGCACATCCCACGGGTTGTCCGGCGTGAGCGCGTCGCCCTCCTCGATGAACATGTCCTGGACCGCGGGCGGGCATGCCTTGTCGTCGACGGTTTTCAGGAACGTGCGGGGGATCCGGCCCCAGGTGTCCGCGCCGACCGTGCCGTAGCCGGGGTCCCACTGGCCGAGCGTCTCGTCCGGCTGGTTGCCGGCCATGGTGGCCAGCCAGCCCGCGTCGGACGCCTCGGGATTGACGACCGCCTTCAGTGCGAAGAGCACGTCCGGCGTCGCGCCCCGCCAGTTCACCCGCACGTGGCCCTGCTTGGCCGGGTCGCCGACGTGCAGCGGGGCGACGGCCGGCAGGAAACCGCCTTTCAGGTATTCGGGCAGGTATTCGGTCGCCGGTCGGACCGGGACGATGGCCGCGATGTAGACGATTCGGTCGATCAGCTCCGGGATTTCGTTGCCGGCACCGGAAATCGCCATCCCGCCGAGGCTGTGGCCGACCAGGATCACCGGTCCGTGTTCGCGAACCCGCCGGATCGTGTCCACGACATGGCCGATGGTGTCGGCGGCCGTGATGTCCGCCGTCGGCGACGGCTCCGCCGCGAACACCGCCAGATTCTGCTGGTAGTAGGCGGCGGAGAAGCCGGCGCCGCGACCCGGCAGGTCGACCGCGAGCGACCGGTGCCCGCGGAACGCCAATTCCCGTTGCATCGGCGCCCAGGAGCGGGAATTCGAGGTCGATCCGTGGACGAGAACGTATGTCGGTGTCATGTCGCCGAGTATGGCCAGACATCGTCGACAATTGGCCGAATCGCACCAAAGGGCGGCGGAAATCGCCCGAAAAGGTACTCGGAAATGCTGGAAAATTGTAGGCTTGAAATAGCCTACGCTTGGCCTCGTCGAAATTATACCGCAGGGACGATCAGACAGAAAGGGTGGCCGGCCGGGTCGCGGAACACCCGGAAGTCGGTCTCCACGTGTGGCGCGGTCACCCGGGTGGCGCCCAGGGCCAGCACCTGACGTTCGACCTCGTCGATGTCGTCCACGTCCAGGTCGAGATGGACCTGCTGGGAGCCTTTGGGGTCGGGGAACGCCGGCGGCTCGTGGTCCGGGGCGAGCTGGCAGACCAGCCGTCGACCGGCGGGGTCGGTGACCACCACCCACGTATCGTCGTTGACGGAGATCGTGCCGCCGAGCACCGCGGCCCAGAACTCGGCCAGCTCAAGGGGCTTTCGGGTGTCCAGAACGATGTTACGGATGCGTGTGACCATGATCGAAGCCTATTGCCGATCAGGGCGCGACAGCTGTTGACACTTTGTCTATCATGACAGTGCATATATCAAGATGAGAGTCCCTGTGTCTCTTCATGCGGAGGTCGACATGCGTGATGAGCCCGAGAACCTGGTGCTTCGCCCGCGTGACGTGCGGTTCGACTGGGCCGAGCTGCCGCCGCACTGGATTCCCGGCGAGCCGTTCGCCACGCACGTCTTCAACGTGATGCACCTCTTGCTGCCCGAGGGCGAACGCTGGTTCGTCGAGGTCTTCAAGGAGGCGCTGCCGCTGATCACCGACGACCGGCTGCGGGAGGAGGTCGTCGGGTTCATCGGCCAGGAGGCCATGCACGCGTCCGCCCATCAGGGCGCGCAGGACCACTTGGAGCGCCAGGGGCTCGACCCGGGGCCGTACGTGCACCAACTCGAGTGGCTGTTCCGGCATCGGCTGAACCGCCCGGACGGCGGCTACGACTGGCTGGTGGCGCGGCTGGCGGTGATCGCCGCGGTCGAGCACATGACCGCGTTCCTCGGCCAGTGGGTGCTCGACTCGACGGCCCTGGACGAGGCCGGCGCCGATCCCACCATGCTCGACCTGCTGCGCTGGCACGGTGCCGAGGAAGTGGAGCACCGCTCCGTAGCGTTCGATCTGTTCATGCACATCAACGGCCGGTACGGCACCCGCGTGGTCGCGATGGCCATCGCGGTGCCGTTCCTGATGTGGCAGTGGACCCGGGGTGTGCGGTTCCTGATGGCCAACGACCCGCGCGTCGCGGCGAAAGCGCGCTGGCGGGACTTCTTCCGGGCCGGCAAGGCCGGCATCGTGCCGAGCCCGAAGCGGCTCGCGCGGTCGACGGTCGCGTACTTCTCGCGGAAGTACCATCCGTCGCAGGAAGGGTCGACCAGCCAGGCCGTCGCCTACCTGGCCACGTCACCCGCGGCGTTGGCGGCCGGCTGATGACCCTGCCGCCCGACCTGTACGGCCGGCGTCGCCTGGACCGGAGCTGGCGCGTGTTCGCCAAGGCACTGGCCGGGTTCGAGGTCGTGATGGGCCGCTTCGCCCTCGAACCGGTCGTCCGGCCGGTGAACGACCGAAAGTGCGCGCTGGTTGTCCGCCGGGTCGTTCCGCAGGCCACGGACGTGGTGAGCCTGCACCTGTCCGCCCCGGACACCTCGCCGCTGCCGACCTGGCAGCCCGGCTGCCACGTCGACCTGGAACTGCCGTCCGGCACTGTCCGGCAGTACTCGCTGTGCGGCGACCCAGGCGACCCGTTCACGTACCGGATCGCGGTCCGCCGGCTGGGCACGGGCTCGCAGGAGGTGCACCGGCTCGCGGTCGGGGACGAGGTCCGGATTCGCGGGCCGCGCAACGCGTTCCCGTTCATCAGGGCGCCCCGGTACCTGTTCGTCGCCGGCGGTATCGGGATCACGCCGATCCTGCCGATGGTCCGGCTGGCCGCCGCGCGCGGCGCCGACTGGCACCTCGTCTACTGTGGACGATCGCGGGATTCCATGCCGTTCCTGGACGAGATCGCCGACCTCGACGCCGACCGGGTGTGGATCCGGCCGGACACCGAGTTCGGCGTCCCGGTCAGCGGCGCGGAACTGCTCACCGACGCTGTGCCGGACACCCGGGTCTACTGCTGCGGCCCGCCGCCGATGATCGCGAGCGTCCGCGTCGACCGCGCCTCGGGCCTGCACTACGAGCGGTTCTCCCCGCCGCCGATCCGCGACGGCAAGCCGTTCACGGTCGAACTCCGCCGCAGCGGACGCACCCTGGACATCCCGGCCGACCGGTCCGCGCTGGACGTCATCCGGGACGCGATCCCGTCGGTGGCGTACTCGTGCCGGCAGGGCTTCTGCGGCACGTGCCGGGTCGGGCTGCTCGGTGGTGACGTCCAGCATCACGACAGCGTGCTCACCGACGACGAACGCCGGCACTCGATGGCCATCTGCGTGTCCCGGTCAACCGGCACCCTGGTGCTGGACCTGTGAAGATGACCCAGGTGAGGACCGCACGCCGGATGACGCCGGAGCAACGGCGCCGACAGCTACTGGAAGCCGCCATCTCGCTGTACGGCCAGCGTCCCTACGAGCAGGTGTCGGTCGACGACATCGTGGCGGCCGCGGACGTGTCCCGGCCGTTGTTCTACCGCTACTTCTCCGGCCCGAGCGAGATCTACGTGGCCGCGCTGCGGTTCGCCGCGGACGGGCTGATCGCCAAGTTCGCCGCCCCGGCCGAGGGGCCGCTACTGGCCCAGCTGCGGTCCCTGATCGGCGAGTTCATCGCGTTCGCCGAGGCCCACTCGGCCGCGTTCATCGCCCTGCTGCGCGGCGGTTCAGTGGTCGCGACGGCCGAGACGGGCGCGGTGGTGGACGACGTCCGCCGGCACGCCGTCGCCGAGATCCTCACACGGACCGGCGTCACCGAGCCGTCGCCGCTCGCGTTGCTGACGTTGAACTGCTGGACCGCGGTCGTGGAGGGCACGACGCTGACCTGGCTGCAGGAACGCGATCTCCCACGCGACGAACTCGAGGACTGGTTGGTGGACCAGCTCGTGGCGATGGTGACGGTGACCGCGAACCGGGATCCAGACGTGGCCCGCACGCTGCGGTCTCTCTAGAGTCACCCTGTGTCACTTCGTGAACTGGTGGTCCTGGGGACCGCGAGCCAGGTGCCCACCCGGCACCGCAACCACAACGGGTACCTGCTGCGCTGGGACCAGGAAGGGATCCTGTTCGACCCCGGCGAGGGCACCCAGCGGCAGATGCTGCTGGCCGGGGTGGCGGCCACCGACATCACCCGGATCTGCGTCACCCACTTCCACGGCGACCACTGCCTTGGCCTGCCCGGCATCGTGCAGCGCCTGTCGCTCGACCGCGTGCGACACCCTGTCGCCGCCCACTACCCGGCCTCCGGCCAACAGTTCTTCGAGCGGCTGCGCAACGCGTCCTCGTTCTACGAGACGGCGACGATCCGCCAGGAACCCGTGTCCGCGGACGGTCCGGTCGCCACCGGCACGTTCGGCGTGCTCGAAGCGCGCGCGTTGGACCACGGGATCGACGCGGTCGGGTACCGGCTGGTCGAGCCGGACGGTCGGCAGATGATCCAGGAACGCCTCCGCGAGTTCGGCATCGCCGGGCCGGACGTGGGAACGCTGCTGCGCGAAGGCGTCCTGGGGGACGTGCGAGTGGCGGACGTGAGCGTGGTGCGGCGCGGGCAGAAGTTCGCGTTCGTCATGGACACCCGGCTGTGCGACGGCGTGTTCGCCCTCGCCGACGGTGTGGACGTGCTCGTGATCGAGTCGACGTTCCTGGCCGAGGACACCGAACTGGCCGTCGCACACGGACACCTCACCGCCGCACAGGCCGCGCGGGTGGCGGCCGAGTGCGGCGTCCGACAGCTCGTGTTGACGCACTTCTCCCAGCGTTACCGGGATCCGTCCCGGTTCCACGCCGAGGCCGCCGAGGTGTTCGACGGCGAGATCATCGTGGCCGAGGACCTGATGCGGATCCCGGTGCCCAAACGCCTCAGCCTATGAAGGCGCTCAGGATCTTCACCGGCTTCGCGGGCGCGCCGTCGAGCGGTCCGCGCTCGCTCGGGATGATGCCGGCCGCGACGATCCGGTCCAGCACGTCCATGCCGCGCACCACCTTGCCCATCACCGAGTAGTTCGCCGGGATGTGCGCGAAGGAGTGCACGATGAACCACTCGCTGCCGTTCGTGCCCGGACCCTGGTTGCCCATGGCGAACGTGCCGCGCTCGTACGTCTCCTTGCCGCTGACCTCGTCCGGGAACTTGTAGCCCGGCCCGCCCTTCTCCACCTCGAAGATGTCCCCGCACTGCAGCACGCCCAGCCGGGCCGAGTTGGTCAGCCGCCAGCACTGGCTGTGGTTGTAGAACCGTTGGACCACAAGGCTCAGCATGTTGTGCACGGCGCACGGGGCCGCGCCGGCCCGGTTCAGCTCGATGACGACCGGACCGTAGTTGGTGCGGAACGTGACCCGCGCGGTCCCGACCGTCAACGCGAACGGCAGCGGCCGCAGAACCGGCCGTGCCGCCGGGTTCTCCGGCGTCGGCGTGAAGTCACAGCGCACAATCGGCAGGCTTGGTGACGCCTGCGCGGGCGCGGCGGTGAAAAGCCCGACGAACACGGAAGCGACAGCGGCGAACACCCAGCGCGTTTTCATGGGGGCACACTACTGGCGGCACAGCAAACCGTCGACCAGGTCACGGACCCACTCGGGGCCGGTCGGGCCGCCGGTGAACACCGCCCGGTAGTACAGCGGGCCGAGCAGGGCGTCGGCGGCGCGGTCCACGGTCGGCACCCTGCCGCCGCGGGACTGTTCACGTTCCAGCATCGCCGCGAGTTGCTCCTGCCGGTCCGAGACGCACACGTATCCGCCGCCTGGTCCCGCCCCGACGTTCGCGCGCATCAGGGCGACGACGTCCGGGTCGGCCAGGTCGGTGGCCACGTCGTTGGCCCAGCGTGCCAGGTCGCCGCGCAGCGAGCCGGTGTCCGGCACGACCACGTCACCGCTGAACCGGCTGGTGGCGACCTCGCCGAGCAGGTCGGCCAGCGACCCCCAGCGGCGGTACAGCGTCGTCGGGTGGACGCCCGCGCGCGCCGCGATCGCGGGCAACGTCAACGCTTCGGGCTGGCCGTCGGCCACGAGGTCCTGCACGGCGCGGTGGACCGCGGCGCGGACTCGGGCGGACCGGCCGCCAGGTCGTGTGGTGACGGGCATAGTTCATCTTATCGCATTGATCGTTGCGTTAGGGGTAGGGTCGCTAAAGCACTGATCTTTGCATTAGAGGAGCGTCATGGTTTCCGTCACCGCCCGTACCAGGCGGCTGTCGCACGCGACGTCGTTCGTGGCCGTCGCCGTGATTTTCGTGCTGTTCGCCGCGGCCTCCAGCGCCCCATCGCCGTTGTACGTCGTCTACCAGCAGAAATGGGGGTTCTCGGCGACTACGCTGACCGGGATCTTCGCGGTGTACGTGCTGGGCCTGATCGCCGCGCTGCTGGTCCTCGGCGCACTGTCCGACCACGTCGGCAGGCGACCCGTGCTCGGCGCCGCGATCGCGTTGGAAGCCGTCGCCCTCGTCCTGTTCGTCACCGCCGGAGACGTGTCGACCCTGTTCATCGCACGCTTGATCCAAGGCGTCGCGACCGGCACAGCGATGACCACGCTCGGCGCGACCCTCGTCGACCTCAACCCACCGCACGCGCCTGGCCGAGCGGGAGTCGTCAACGGCGTGGTGCCGCTTAGCGGCCTCGCCGTAGGCGCGCTCGGCTGCGGCGCCCTCGTGCAGTACGCGCCCGCGCCGACCCACTTCGTCTGGGCGCTGCTGCTGGCCGGCATGGTCCTTGCGGCAGTGGTCGTGGTGGTCATGCCGGAGACCTCCGTCCGCCGACCGGGTGGCCTGGCGTCGCTCACACCCAAGCTCGGCGTGCCGCCCCGGCTGCGGGCCGAACTCGTCGCGCTGGTGCCGATCCTGGTGGCCAGTTGGGCCCTGGGCGGCCTGTACCTGTCGCTGGGACCGTCGGTGGCGGCCGTCGAGTTCGGACTCACCAACCACCTCATCGGCGGTCTCGTCGTCACCTTGCTGTGCGGAACGGGCGCGGCGACCGCGTACGCGCTTCGCAAGCGGCCCATGGACTTCGTGCTCCGGTTCGGCGCTTCGCTGTTGGCCCTGGGGACGGCCGTCACGCTGGTCGGCGTGCTTTCCAGCGTTGTCGCCCTTGGGATTCTGGGGACGGCCGTGGCCGGAATCGGGTTCGGGGCGTCCGCGTTGGCGAGCTTCGCCACCCTGGCCCGGATCGCCGCGCCCGCCGAACGAGGCGAACTGTTCGCCGTCGCCTACACGATCTCGTACGTCGCGTTCAGCGTCCCGGCCGTCGTCGCGGGCCTCGCCACCACGTCCTTCGGCCTGCACTCGACGACCGTCGTGTACAGCGCGGCGGTGATCCTGCTCGGCCTGATGGCCCTGCTGGGCGCACGCCGGCTCGCACTACGATGAGTGGATGATCTTCATCACGGCCAAGTTCCGGATCCGCCCGGAAGACGCCGACCGCTGGCCCGAGATCTCCCGCTCCTTCACCGAGGCCACCCGCGCCGAACCCGGCTGCCTCTGGTTCGACTGGTCCCGCAGCCTCGACGACCCCACCGAGTACGTCCTCGTCGAGGCGTTCCGGGACGGCGACGCGGGCGCCGCCCACGTCCAGTCCGACCACTTCAAGAACGCCCGCCAGACCCTGCCGCCCCACCTCGCGGAAACCCCGCGAATCGTGAACACCACACTCGACCAGGACGACTGGTCCCTGCTGGGCGAGATGGCCGTCGACTAGCTGTCCGCCACCAGATACCCGGCCAGGCCGACGAAAGCACCGGCGAACACGCGGCGCATCCAGGCGACGATCTTGGGACGGGAGATGACGTGGTTGCGGATCGCGGCCGCGAAGGCGCCGTAGCCGACGAACACCACGAACGTCATCAGCATGAAGACCGCGCTCAGTTCGATCATCTTGAGAACCGCGCCCGGCGCGGCGGTGCTGACGAACTGGGGCAGGAACGCGAAGAAGAAGATGGTCAGCTTCGGGTTGAGCAGGTTCATCACGATGCCCGAGACGATCACCTTGAGGGCCGGGCGCGGTTGGGTGTTCGTCCTGTCCACAGTGAGTTCGCTCTTGTCGCGCCAGGTCGCCCAGGCCATGTAGAGCAGGTAGGCGATGCCGGCGTACTTCAGGGTCTGGAAGGCGACCGCGCTGGTGTGCAGCAGGGCCGCGGCGCCGGTGATGGCCGCGACCATGTGCGGCACGATGCCGAGCGTGCACCCCACTGAGGCGATCATGCCCGCGCGGGCGCCTCGTTGCAGGCCGGCCGCGATCGTGTAGACCACGCCGGCGCCCGGGGTGATCACGATGATCAGGGATGTCAGCAGGAAGTCGAGACTCATCGGAAGGACCCCCAGGCCTGGTCGCGGTGGTGCACCGCACGGTACCCGTTACTGTCGACGGCATGTTCGTCAAAGTCTGCGGCCTGCGGACCGAAGGTGACGTCGCCGCGGCGGTCGACGCGGGCGCGGACGCGGTGGGGTTCATCTTCGCCGAAAGTGCCCGCCGGGTTGAGGTCGACGTCGCCAAGCGGCTGGTCGCCGCCGTTCCGTCGCACGTGTTGAGCGTCGGGGTGTTCGCGTGGGTGCCGGCGGCGGAGGCGGGGGAGATCGCGCTGGCGGCCGGGGTGGACGCTGTCCAGCTACACGGGGACTACCCGCCGGAGGCGTTCGCCGAGCTGACGGGGATGCGGCTGATCCGGGCCACGGCGTTGCGGGACGACACCGAGCTGGCTGTCGGCGCGTACGGCGAGGAGATGCTGCTGCTGGACTCGCCGATGCCCGGGTCGGGGGAGCGGTGGGACCTCGGGTTGCTGGCGCGGGAACGGCCGCGGGGCAAGTGGTTGCTGTCCGGCGGACTGACCCCGGACAACGTGGCCGCGGCCATCGCCGGCGCCCGGCCGTGGGGTGTGGACGTGTCCAGTGGCGTCGAGTCCAGCCGGGGCGTCAAGGACCACGGGCTGATCCGTGAGTTCGTGGCGATCGCGAAGGAACAGGCCTGATCGTCATCGAACCGGTCCTGGACCGCGGCGTCGAGGATCGGTAACGGCCTCAGTCGATCCGGACCATCAACTGGCTCATGCCGTTGAGCAGCAGGCTGACGCTCCGCTCCGGGTCGTTGTCCGGGTCGGCCAGCCGCAGCGCGGGGAACCGGGTGACCAGGTGGCCGAGCGCGACCTGGGCCTCCAGACGGGCCAGCGGGGCGCCGAGACAGTGGTGGATGCCGTGGCCGAAACCCAGGTGCGATGTGTCCGCGCGGGTGATGTCGAAGTCCGTGGCGCCCTCGAACCGGGCCGGGTCGTGGTTGGCGGTCCACACCACCGGCACGACGATCTGGCCCGCCGGGATGGTGGTCCCGCCGACGTGCACGTCCCCGGCTGTCTGCGCCGGAACGGTGACCATGGCCGGGCCGTCGTACCGGAGGACCTCCTCGACCGCGCGCGGGACCAGGGTGAGATCCGCGCGGAGCTTGGCCAGCTGGTCGGGGAACTTCAGCAGGGTGTACGTGGCGGTCGTGATCAGGTTGACCGTGGTCTCGTGGCCGGCCGCCACCAACAGGAACACCATGGAGGTCAGTTCGTCCTCGGACAGCGTGTCCCCGCCGTCGTGCACCTCGATCAGGCCGGACAGCAGGTCGTCGGTGGGCGCGGCGCGCTTGCGCTCGATCAGCGACCGGATCAGCGCCACCATGTCGCTCGCCGCGGTCACGTACTTCTCCGGTGTGTGCACCGGTCCGGAGAGGGCGATCTGGGTGTACCGGCGGAAGTCGTCGCGCAGGTTCACCGGCACGCCGAGCAGTTCCGAGATCACGGTGATCGGCAGCGGATAGCTGTAGGACGCCACCAAGTCCACCGGCGCGCCCGCCGGCAGGGCGTCCAGCAGGGTCCGGCTGATCTCGTCGATCCGCGGCGCCAGCCCCTCCACCCGGCGCCGGGTGAACGCCGCCGAGACCAGCTTGCGCAGTCGGGTGTGGTGCGGCGGGTTCACCGCGAGCATGTGCGTGTTCATCGCCTTGAGCAGCCATTCGGGCACGTGGTCGCGGTGCGGTGACTCGGTCAGCGACTTCCGCACGTCCGGGTCCGTGAGCACCTGGCGCACCTCGGCATAGCCGGTGACCAGCCAGACCGGCACGCCGGTGAAGAGCGTGACCCGCTGGACCGGGCCGGCCGCGGCGAGGTCCTCGAACGCCGCGGTCCGGGCGGCCAGAGCCGTTTCGGTGAAAGGTGACGGGCTGTTCACTCGATCAGTCTATTGATCCCACCAGTCTTGGAGCGGTCCGTAATCAGTTTGGCGGGCGACGGTAAGGTCGGGAAGGAAAAACGGGGGCTCGAAATCGCTGAAAGAGGCACAAACCGGTGCTTTTCCGACTAATCGGACGCTCGCTGCGACCGTACCGCGGGCCGATAGCCATCGTGGTGCTGCTGCAGTTGTTGCAGACGTTGGCCGCACTGTACCTGCCGACGTTGAACGCCGACATCATCGACTACGGCGTCGTGCCTGGTGACACGGGGTACATCATGCGGATCGGCGGGGTCATGCTCGCCGTCACGCTCGGCCAGATCGTGTGCGCCGCCGGCGCGGTGTACTTCTCCGCGCGCACGGCGTCGGCGCTCGGCCGCGACATCCGGGCCGGCGTCTTCGACAAGGTCCAGTCGTTCTCGGCCCGCGAGGTCGGCCAGTTCGGCACGCCGTCGCTGATCACGCGCACCACCAACGACGTCCAGCAGGTGCAGATGCTGGCGCTGATGACGTTCACCCTGATGGTGATGGCGCCGATCATGTGCGTCGGCGGGATCGTGCTGGCGCTGCGCCAGGACGCGAAGCTGTCGCTGCTGCTGGTGGTCATCGTGCCGGTGCTCGGGGTGCTGATCGCGCTGATCGTGAGCCGGATGCGGCCGTGGTTCCGGCAGATGCAGGACCGCATCGACGGCATCAACCGGATCCTGCGTGAGCAGATCTCCGGCATCCGCGTGATCCGCGCGTTCGTCCGTGACACGCACGAACGGGAACGGTTCAAGGACGCCAACGACGGCCTGCTGCAGACGTCGCTGCGGGTCGGCCGGCTGATGGCGCTGATGTTCCCCACCGTGATGCTGGTGATGAACGTGGCCAGCGTCGCGGTGCTGTGGTTCGGCGCGATCCGCATCGAGGACCAGCAGATGCAGATCGGCGCGCTCACCGCGTTCCTCAGCTACCTCATGCAGATCCTGATGTCGGTCATGATGACCACGTTCATGTTCATGATGCTGCCGCGCGCCGAGGTCTGCGCCGAGCGGATCATGGCGGTGCTGGACACCGAGCCGACCGTGGCCCCGCCGATCCAGCCGGTCGGGCTGCCCACCCGGCGCGGCGAGGTGACCCTCACCGACGTCGCGTTCTCGTACCCCGGCGCCGAGGAACCCGTGCTGTGCAACGTCAATCTGGCCGCCCGGCCAGGGCAGACCACGGCGATCATCGGCAGCACCGGCGCCGGCAAGACGACCCTGATCAACCTGGTGGCCCGGCTGTTCGACGTCACCGACGGCACGGTCCTGATCGACGGCGTGGACGTGCGCGACATCGACCCGAAGGACCTGGCCACGACCATCGGCCTGGTGCCGCAGAAGGCGTACCTGTTCAGCGGCACGGTCGCGACGAACCTGCGCTACGGCAACCAGGACGCGACCGACGAGGACCTGTGGCAGGCCCTGGAGATCGCGCAGGCCCGTGACTTCGTGGAGAAGATGCCGGAAGGCCTGAACACGCCGATCGCCCAGGGCGGCACCACGGTGTCCGGCGGCCAGCGCCAGCGGCTCGCGATCGCCCGCGCGATCGTGCACCGGCCGTCGGTCTACCTGTTCGACGACTGCTTCTCAGCGCTCGACCAGGCCACCGACGCCCGGCTGCGGGCCGCGCTCGCGGCCGAGACGTCGGACGCGGCGGTCGTCGTCGTGGCGCAACGCGTGAACACCATCCGGTACGCCGACCGCATCATCGTCCTCGACGAAGGCCGGGTCGTCGGCACCGGCACCCACCGCGAACTCATGGACTCCAACGAGACCTACCGGGAGATCGTCCTGTCCCAGCTGACCGAGCAGGAGGCGGCGTGAGCGCCCCGGGGGAACGCGCGACACCCGCCCGCCGGGCCGGCGCGGGTGGTGGCCCGGCGTTCGGCCCCGGCCGGATGATGGCCGGCGGCCAGGCCGAGAAGGCCCTGGACTTCAAGGGATCCAGCCTCCGGCTGCTGCGGCTGCTCCAGCCGCAGCGGCTGATGCTGGTGTCGTTGCTGGCGCTCGGCGTGATCAGCGTCGGGTTCTCGGTCGTCGGGCCGAAGGTGCTCGGCCAGGCCACCGACCTGATCTTCGCCGGCATCATCGGCCCGAACCTGCCGCCCCTGCCCAAGGACCAGATCGTGGCCGGCCTGCGGGCGCAGGGCGACAACGCCAAGGCGGACATGCTCGCCGCCATGGACGTCGTTCCCGGGCAGCACATCGACTTCACCGCGGTCGGGCACGTGCTGCTTGTCGCGCTCGGCCTGTTCCTGCTGAGCACGGTGTTCGCCGCCGTGCAGGGCCAGCTGACCACTGTCGTGGTGCAGCGCGCGGTGTTCCACCTCCGCGAACAGGTGGAGGAGAAGTTCGCGCGACTGCCGTTGCGGTACTTCGACAAGCAGCCGCGCGGCGAGGTGCTCAGCCGGGTCACCAACGACATCGACAACATCTCCCAGTCGCTGCAGCAGACCATGAGCCAGCTGCTCATCTCGTTGTTCTCGGTGCTGGGCGTGCTCGTGCTGATGTTCGTGATCTCGCCGCTGCTGGCGGTGATCGCGCTGGTGACCGTGCCGGTGATGGTGTACATCTCGGCCAAGATCGGCAAACGGGCCCAGCCGCAGTTCATCAAGCAGTGGTCCACCACCGGCCGGCTCAACGGCCACATCGAGGAGGTCTACACCGGACACGCGCTGGTGAAGACCTTCGGCCAGCAGGACGAGGCCGCGGCGACCTTCAAGAAGCACAACGACGGCCTGTACGAAGCCGGTTTCCGGGCGCAGTTCGTGTCCGGCCTGATCCAGCCGTCGATGATGTTCATCGGGAACCTCAACTACGTGCTGGTGGCCGTGGTCGGCGCGGTGCGGGTGGCGTCCGGCTCGCTGTCCCTCGGCGACCTGCAGGCGTTCATCCAGTACTCGCGGCAGTTCACCCAGCCGCTGACCCAGGTGGCCACGATGGCGAACCTGCTGCAGTCCGGGGTGGCGTCGGCGGAGCGGGTGTTCGCGTTGCTGGACGCCGAGGAGCAGTCACCGGACCCGGCGAACCCGGCCCAGCCGGAGGCGGTCCGTGGCCGGGTGGAGTTCCAGAACGTGTCGTTCCGGTACGTCGAGGACGCGCCGCTGATCGAGAACCTCACGCTGACCGTGGACCCGGGCCAGACCGTCGCCATCGTCGGGCCGACCGGCGCGGGCAAGACCACGCTGGTGAACCTGCTGATGCGGTTCTACGAGATCGACTCCGGCCGGATCACCCTGGACGGCGTGGACATCTCGACGATGAGCCGGGAGGGCCTGCGCGCCCGGACCGGCATGGTGCTGCAGGACGCGTGGCTGTTCGGCGGCACGATCGCGGACAACATCGCCTACGGCGCGAAGGACGCGACCCGGGAGAAGATCATCGAGGCGGCCAAGGCCACTCACGTGGACCACATCTGCCGGATCCTGCCGGACGGGTACGACACCGTGCTCGACGAGGACGGGTCGAACCTCAGCGCCGGTGAACGGCAGCTGATCACCGTGGCCCGCGCGTTCCTGGCCGAGCCGTCGATCCTGATCCTGGACGAGGCCACCAGTTCGGTGGACACCCGGACCGAGGTGCTGGTGCAGCGGGCGATGAACTCGTTGCGGCAGGGGCGGACCAGTTTCGTGATCGCGCACCGGCTGTCCACCATCCGCGACGCGGACGTCATCCTGGTGATGGAGAACGGCCGCATCGTCGAACAAGGCGACCACACCACCCTGCTGGCCGCCGACGGGGCCTACGCTCGGCTGTACAACACCCAGTTCGCCGCACCGGTGACGGAGTCGACTTAGGAGACCAAGCGGGGATGAGTGACGCGATCAGGGCCGAGACGGTCACCGTGACCGGCCACGGCGGGGACGAGATCGAGGCGTACCTGGCCCGTCCGCTCGACGGCGGCCCACGCGGCAGTGTCGTGGTGATCCACCACATGCCCGGCTACGACCCGGCCACGAAGGAGATGGTCCGGACCTTCGCGGCGAACGGGTACGCCGCGTTGTGCCCGAACCTGTACTCGCGGGAGGCCCCCGGCGCGAGCCCGGACGACGCGGCGGCGTTCGTGCGGTCGCAAGGGGGAGTGCCGGACGAGCGTCTCGTCGGTGACGTCGACGGCGCCGCCACGTACCTCAAGGCGTTGGAGGGATCGAACGGGAAGGTCGGCGTGATCGGCCACTGCTCCGGTGGCCGGCACGCGTTCCTGGCGGCCTGTTCGTTGCCGTTGGACGCCGCCGTGGACTGCTACGGCGCGTTCATCGTGGAGGACGGCCCGGACTGGGTGCCGAAGAGCATGAAGCCGATCCTGCACCTCGCGCCGCAGCTGTCGTGCCCGCTGCTGGGCCTGTTCGGCAAGGACGACCAGTACCCAGGCCCGGAGCAAGTGGCGAAGCTCGACGAGGAGCTGACCCGCCTGGGCAAGCCGCACGAGTTCCACAGCTACGACGGCGCCGCGCACGGGTTCTTCTCCGTGGACCGGCCGTCGTACCGGCCTGAGGCGGCGGTGGACGGCTGGACGAAGATCTGGGACTTCTTCGGCCGGACGCTGGGCTGACTGGAGTGTTGCTGAAGGTCGTCGGCGGGATCGCCGGGGTGGCTGTCGCCGTGGTCGCGTTCTCGCTGATCTCCAAAGGCTGCGCGAGTTATCTCGCGGACGAGGGCAAGACGGTCCAGGCGTACTTCCGGGCCGTCGGGTCGGGCGACACAGCGAAGGCGTGTGGGTTGTTGGCGGACGGCGCTGTGGCCAAGCTCCAGGAACAGCAACAGGCGCCCAGTTGCGAAGTCGCCGTCCGCTCGCTGTACACGGCGCTCAACCAGAACGAGCGGGACGCGCTCGTCAAGCAGGACATCTCGGTGAACGAGTCGAGGGCGACCACCCGGCGCAAGGAGATCACCATCGTCAGCAGCAACCCACTCGGGCTCTACGACTTCGCCCTCAAGGACCGGGACGGGCGCGAGGTGATCATCGACTGGGGGCTGGACGCGATGCAGATCTCCAGCACCTAGCGATCACAGGAGGATGGCGTTATGTGCACATACCTGACTGAGCAGATCGAGATCGAAGGCAGCGGCAAGGGCGCGACCGGCTGGTTCGGCCTGACCAACGCGCAGGTGTATGTCGACCACCCGGTGCACGCGCAGTACGGGCACACGGTCAACATCGACTTCCTCAACCCGGCGGGCGGCCCGTCGGCGCGGGTCGCGGTGGAGCTGACCGAAGAGGCCGCGCTGGCACTGGTGGACGCCATCAACGCGGCCATCGCCTCCGCGCCGCCGGGACTCGCGTCAGCGAACCAGTAGGGACAGCAGCGAAGTCAACGCCTGGCCGAGGGGAAGATCGACGCGTACGGTCGCGTACTCGTCCCCTCGGGTCCGGCCGCGGTTGACGATCAGCACGGGTTTGCCGTTCTTGGCCGCGTGCCGGACGAACCGCAGGCCGGACATGACCGTCAACGACGATCCCAGCACCAGCAACGCGTTGGCTTCGTCGACGAGGCGGTAGCACTGCTCGACCCGTGGCTTCGGCACGTTCTCGCCGAAGAACACCACGTCCGGTTTGAGCACCCCGGCGCACTCCGAGCAGTCGACCAGGGTGAACCGTCGGGCGGCCGCGTCGTCCAGGTCGACGTCGCCGTCCGGGTTCAGGGCCAGCGCGGTGCCGCCGAAGTCCGGGTTGGCCAGCCGCAGCCGCAGGTCCAGGTCCTCGCGCGGGCTGGTCTCCCGGCAGCCGAGGCAGATCACGCGGTCCAGGCTGCCGTGCAGGTCCACCACGTCCGGGGTGCCGGCGGCCTGGTGCAGCCCGTCGACGTTCTGCGTGATGACCCCGGAGAGGTATCCGTTCGCCCGCAGCGCGGCAACGGCGTGGTGGCCTTTGTTGGGCGCGGCCCGCGCGATCGTCCGCCAGCCGATGTGGCTGCGGGCCCAGTACCGCTGCCGGCCGGTCTCGCTGCTCACGAAGTCCTGGTACGTCATGGGCGCGTGCCGGCGCAGGGTGCCTTCGGCGCCGCGGTAGTCCGGGATGCCGGACTCGGTGGACAGGCCCGCGCCGCTGAGCACCACCACGTCGCCGTCCGCGAGGACCGCGGTGACCTCGGCCAGGCTCGTGGTGCTGGGCCGCGGTTCGCCGGTGGGCGCCCAGGTCAGCGTCGGTCTCGTCCGCACGCTCCCAGCTTACGTGCGAGCCGCGAACGGTAACGGGATGAACCCGGCATTCGGTGACGATTCGAGTACGTCGGGTGCGCCAATGACCGGACAAGGGTTGACATCCAAGGTGGTCTAGTCCAATTGTGAACTCGACACGTTGCCGGAGGCGCGCCGGCGACGGAACGTTCCATCCCCTGCCTTGGAGCGCGCATGCGGTTCACCAGAAGAGCCCTGTCGTTACTGACAGCTTTCACCACCACGGCCGGCCTAGCGGTCGCGGCCGCCCACACCGCGCAGGCCGCACCCCTGCCGACGCACGTGTTCGCGCCGTACTTCGAATCGTGGACCGGCGAGAGCCCGGCCACGGTGGCGCAACAGTCCGGGAACAAGTTCCTCACCATGGCGTTCATCCAGACCGCCAGCAAAGGATCCTGCACCGCGTTCTGGAACGGCGACTCGGGCATGCCGATCGCGCAGTCCACGTTCGGCAACGACATCAACACCATCCGGGCCAACGGCGGCGACGTGATCCCGTCGTTCGGCGGGTTCACCGCGGACAACACCGGCACCGAGATCGCCGACAGCTGCACCAACGTCAACTCGATCGCCGGGGTGTTCCAGAACCTGATCACCACCTACAACATCAGCCGGATCGACCTGGACATCGAGGACAACTCGCTGACCAACACGGCCGGCATCGACCGCCGCAACAAGGCGATCAAGATGACCGAGGACTGGGCCGCCGCCAACGGCCGGTCCATCCAGTTCTCCTACACGCTGCCCACGTCCACGTCCGGCCTCGTCGACAGCGGCCTCGCGGTGCTGCGCAACGCGGTCACCAACAACGCGCGGATCGACGTCGTCAACATCATGACGTTCGACTACTTCGACAACGCGTCGCACAACATGGCGTCGGACACCCAGACCGCCGGCAACGGCCTGGTCAGCCAGCTGGGCCAGCTGTTCCCGGGGCGCACCCAGGCGCAGCTGTGGGGAATGGTCGGCATCACCGAGATGATCGGCATCGACGACTTCGGCCCGGCCGAGACGTTCACCACCGACAACGCCCCCACGGTCTTCAACTGGGCCGTGTCCAAGGGCATCAACACGTTGTCGTTCTGGGCGTTGCAGCGGGACAACGGCAGCTGCCCCGGCACCAAGGGCGCGGACAACTGCTCCGGCGTCGCGCAGAGCACCTGGCAGTTCAGCCACGTGTTCGAACAGTTCACCGGCGGGAACCCGACCCCGGGCAACGACTTCTCGCTCTCGGTCAACCCCGGTTCGGCCGCGGTGAACCCGGGCGGCTCGACCTCGGCGACGGTGGCCACCGCGGTCACCTCCGGATCCGCCCAGTCGGTGGCCCTGACGGTCAGCGGCACGCCCACCGGCGTGAACGCGTCGGTCAGCCCTGGCAGTGTCACGGCCGGCGGCTCGGCCAGCCTGTCGATCTCGACGACGTCCGCGGCACCGCCCGGGATCTACGCGCTGAACATTCACGGAGCCGCCACTTCGGGCAGCCATGACACCACGTTCACGTTGACCATCAACGGGTCCACCCCGTCCGGCGGGATCGTCAACGCCGGATTCGAGAGCGGTGCTCTCGCTCCGTGGACCGCGACCGGCGACTCGGTCGTGTCCACCCCGGTGCACTCGGGGACGCGCGCGTTGCAGGTGAACGCGACCTCGTCGGCGACCGGTGAAGCGGACCAGACCGTGACACTGCAGCCGAACCACGCCTACACGCTGAAGGCGTGGGTGCAGGGCAACTTCGCGTTCATCGGCGTCAGCGGCGGGGCCAGCGGACAGACCTGGGTCTCGTCAGCCTCGTACACGCAGGCGTCGCTGGCGTTCACGACCGGCGCGTCCGGCACCGTGACGGTGTTCGTCCACGGCTGGTACGGCCAGGGAACCGTGTTCGCGGACGACTTCACCATTAGCTAGGGGCTACAAGTGGGCCTGGGCGTCGACATCGGGCGTCCAGGCCCACGCGTGTCACCACGTGACGGGCATCGACTCCAGCCCGAAGACGAAGGTGTACGAACGGAACGGGACGTCCTCGAACGGCACGGCCAGCCGCAGGTCGGGGAATCGCCGCAGCAGCGCGGGGAACGCGATCGTCATCTCCATCCGGGCCAGCGGCGCGCCGAGGCAGTGGTGGATGCCGTGGCCGAACGCCATGTGCGCGGAGATCTTCCGGCGGATGTCGAAGCTGTCCAGGTCCTCGCCGAACGCGGGGTCCCGGTTCGCCGCCGCCAGCGAGCAGATCACCACTTCGCCCGCGGCGATCCGCTGTCCGGACAGGACGACGTCCTCGCGAGCGGTCCGCGGCACGATCATGTGCACGATGGACAGGTAGCGCAGCAGTTCCTCGATCGCCTCGGCCACGTTCTCGCCGGTCCGGACCTCGGCCGCCTGCTCGGGGTGGCGCAGCAACAGCAGCGTGCCGAGGCCGAGCATGTTCGACGTGGTCTCGTGCCCGGCGATCAGCAGCAGGTCGGCCACGCCGGTCAGTTCGAAGTCGTCGATCTCGTCGCCGTGCTCCCGGATCAGCATGCCGATCATGTCGTCGCCCGGGTCCGCGCGCTGCCGTGCGACGAGCCCGGCCATGTACTCGCGGGCTTCGATCGTCGCCTGGGCGCGGTCGTCGGGCGTCAGGCTCATGTCGAGCCGTGTCCCGGTGAGGCGCTGGAACTGCTCGCGGTCCGCGTAGGGCACCCCGAGCAGCTCGCAGATCACCAGCGACGGGATCGGCAGCGCGAAGTCGGACACCAGGTCGGCCGGCGGTCCGGACCGGGCCATCGCGTCCAGGTGGTCGGTGACCAGGGCTTCGATCCGCGGCCGCAGCCGGTTCATCCGGCGGACGGTGAACTCCGGGGTGAGCATCCGCCGGAGCGTGGTGTGGTCCGGCGGGTCGTAGGTGAGCAGGAAGCCGTTGCGGGCCGGCAGGTCGGCGAACCGCGGGTTGCGCCGGCCGGGGGCGTTGCTGAACCGGGCGGTGTCGCTGAGCACCTCCCGGACGTCGTCGTACCGCGTGGCCAGCCAGCCGGTCAGCCCCCACGGGGTGCTCACCGGGGAGATCGGCTGTTCCAGCCGCAACCGGGCCAGTTCCGGTACCGGGTCGAACTTGTTCCGCTGGATATGGACGGGAAGCACAGGTGTCACGCTAGCACAAGTGAAAGTCCACTATCACTCTGTTACCCTGCTGCTGGTGACGAAGCCACGGCCCCTGCGGACCGACGCGGCGCGCAACGCCGAGTCGTTGGTCCTGGCCGCGTGGCGCGCGTTCGGCGAGTCCGGCTCGGACATCCCGCTGGAAGAGGTCGCCAAACGCGCCGGCGTCGGAGTCGCCACGCTCTACCGGCGGTTCCCCAGCAAGGAGGACCTGCTGCTGGCCGTCCTGGAATGGCGGTACGCCGAGGAGATCGAACCGGTGCTGCGGCTGGCGTCCGCCGACGAGGATCCCTGGCGCGCCATGGTCACCGCCCTGGAGGCGGCGTTCGAACTCGCCGTCAAGGCGCACCGGGTGATCCGGGCGGCCCGCGATCCCGGCGCGTTGGTGCACGGCCTCAAGACCAGGTACACCAACGGGATCGTCGCGCTCGTCCGCCGGGCCCAGGACGCCGGCGTGGTGCGGGACGACCTGACCGACGCGGACATCGAGGTGGCGGTGTTCATGTTGTTCAGCACCGTCCGGCTGGTGTCGGTGCCGAGCACGGTGTGGCGACGCGGCGTCGGCGTGCTGCTGGACGGCCTGCGTCCGGAGCGGGCCACCCCGCTCCCGCCCGTCGGGCCCGATTAGCCTTGTCGGCATAGGCTTGGGTCCATGGACCGTGAGTCGACCGGGCCGGGCCGGCGTGAGGTGCGGTTCGGCACGGCCGAGCTGATGCGGGACCTCGACCGGCCGAACGGGTGGCTGCTGAGCGTGGCCGGGGTGGCCCAGTCCTACGTCGACCTCGACGACCCCACATACCTGGACTTCGACTACGTCCGCCGGATCGGGGACATCATCGACGCATTGCCGGCGGGGCCGCTGCGGGCGCTGCACATCGGCGGCGGGGCGTGCACCCTGCCCCGGTACGTCGCCGCGACCCGGCCGGGCTCGCGGCAGCTCGTGTTCGACCTGGACGCGGAACTGATCGACTTCGTCCGCGCGCACCTCGACCTGCGGAGCGTGCCGGACACGCGGGTCCGGATCGCTGACGGCCGGGCCGGGGTGGCGAGCCGGCCCGGCAACTCGGCCGACCTGATCGTGCTGGACGCGTTCGAGCGCGCCGCGATGCCCAGCGGGCTGGTCACCGTGGAGTTCACCCGGGACGTGGCCAGGGTGCTGCGGCCACGTGGGACGTACGTGGTGAACGTGTCGGACGGCCCGGGTCTCCGGTTCGCCCGACACGTGGTGGCGACCGTGCTGTCGGTGTTCGACTCCGCGATCCTGCTGGCCGATCCCGGGGTGTTCCGCGGTCGCCGGTTCGGGAACCTCGTCCTGGCCGCGGGCGACCTGCCGGTGGCGGACCTGACCCGGCACGCGGCTTCGGGCGCGTTTCCCGCGCGTGTGTTGGCCGACGACGGCCTGCGTGCGTTCGCGGGCCGCGCGGCACCCATCACCGACGCGGCACCGATGGCCGCGCCGACACCTCCGGAAACAGCCTTCACCTGACTCCCGGTCAGACGTCCGGGCCGGGGGACAGGTCGACCCGGTAGAGCCGCAGGCCGTCGTTGGCCCACACCAAGTGCAGGGAACGCACCTGGTCCAGGCCGGTCATGCCGGGTGACCGGCCGATGGTCAGCCGCGCGCTGGTGCCGATCACCACGAACCGGGTGTGCTGGCGCTGCACCGCGTCGCGGACGGCCTGGTCGGTGTCGACCTGGTTCAGGTGGTCCAGCAGGAGTCGCACGTCGGCAGACATGTTGCCGCTGTAGTGGCTGAACGCGGGGCGGATCCCGGTCAACCCATACAGCCAGACCGTGCCGTCGCCGACGTCGTTGAGCACGACATCATGCGGACCGACCAAGCTGGGCAACGCCAACAACCCGTCGCGTTCGGCGTGCGACACGAATTCCTCGCCGTAGGAGAACTCGAAACGTTCCGCGTTGCGCTCCACGTAACCGCCCGTCTCGACCATGTACGCCACGAGCAGCACTGCGCCCGCCGCCGCCGACCACAGCACGGCCGGCCGGCTTGTCCAGCGTCGAACCGCCGGCGCGGCCAATCGCTGCGCGGCCGCCTGCAACGCCCATCCGACGGCGATCGACGCGACCAGTGGCAACACCCCCATCAGCCGGTAACGGTCGTTCCACCACGGCGAGGTGATCAACTTCGCCCAGGGGTACGGCACCGAGGCCGCCACGACGAACAGGACGACGAACACGCTGTGCGCGGCGATCAGCCAGCGCCAGCGCGGCTGTTTGAACGACAGGTAGCCGCCGACGATCGCCAAGCCCGCCAACAACCACTGCGGCCACCACTCGCGGTGCCCGAAGAACAGCGCCTCGCCGAACGCCTGCGCCGGCGTCATCTCCTTCGCCCATTGGAAGGCGGACACCTCCCCGGCGACACTCATCGCACCCAACACCGATGGCAACGCCACCACCAGCGTCGCCGCGCCGAGCGACGCCAGCCACAGCAGGTCGCGTCGCAACGCGGGCCACCCGGCCTGGAACAGCCGCTGTACAAGGAAACAGAGCAGGAACACGGCGATCACGAACGGCGCCGAGTTGTGCACCGCCACCATGCCGGCACCGGCCACCGCCACCAGCAGTCCGATCGAGAGGGTGGCCCGCGGCAGCCACCACACGACCAGCCCCACGTACCCGGCGACCAACGTCACCGCGGCCACGTACGGGTAGAGCTGGCCCCAGAACAGCAGATCGTACGGAAACGCGGTGAACGCCGTGCTCACCGCGGCGGCCGCGGCCGCCAGCCGGCTGCTGCCGCCGAGGCCGCGGACCAGCGCGACAACACCCAGTGGCAGGGCGAACGCCATCAGCACCAACACGTTCGCGTTCATCACCGCCGGCACCGACTGCCCGGTCAGCTCCCGCACCAGCGCCCCGAGGACGTGGAACGTGTTGGGGTAGTAGTAGTTCCCGGACTGGTTGGTCAGCCAGCCCAACGCGGCCGGACGCGGGTCACCGGAGTCGGCGATCGACCGGATCGCGTTGGCGTGGAAGGGCGCGTCGAAGATCTGCGGCAACGCCGAGATTCCGTGCATCCCCACCAGCACCACGGAGACGACGATCGTCGCCGCGAACACCACACCACCGGCCACCGCCCAGTTCCCGGCCCGGGACCACCCTGGCGTGGTCGCCGAATCCGCCGGTCTGGGCCGGAACCTGGCGCGCGCCGCCCAGGCGACCAGCAGCCAGCACCCGAACGCGAGTACCGCCGGCACCGGCCGCCACGGCACCCCCAGGATCGGCAGCACCGCCGCGTTCACGCTGGTCATGCCGAGCGTGACCGCCGGTGCCGTCGCCGCCAACAGCCAGCCCCGCAAACCAAGCAGCGCACCGAAAGCCAAGCCTGGCACCCACCAGACCGCGGCCGCGCACAGCACCAGCAGCACCGACCCGAGTGCCGGATGCGAGACGTGCGCCCATAATTCAGTTATCACGAACTCTCCCCCTGTTTACATCCCCCGACCCCACCATTGAAACGTTATGACGGGCGACGGCGCGCGAGGTTGCCGTCGTTCGTCCCATTGATACCTACGCTCGACAACCGGCTGGGGTTGCCTGCCAACTGGCTACTGGCCGCGCAGTGCGGCGGTCAGCCGGGTCGACGCGTCCGAAGGGACGCGGCCGTCGCCGTCCAGCGTCTCCTTGATGATCTCGCGGAACGCCTGGGCGAAACGTACGTAGTGCGGGCTGACCGGCCGCGGGCGGGCGTCACGGATCGCGTCCAGCAACGCGGTGGCGTACGGGTAACGCTTCTTGACCTCGGCGTCCAGATAGACGATGTCGCGGGTGGCCGCGAACCCGCCGCGTTCGAACAGGATCTGCTGGCTGCGGGGACTGGTGAGGAACTCGATCAACGCCTTGGCGGCCTTGGGTTTCGTGCTCTTGCTGGCCACCGCGAGGTTCTGGCCGCCGAGCACACTCGGGCCGGGCAGCTTGACCACCTTGAAGAACGACGGGACAGCCGAGTCGTCCGACGCCATCTGCTGTAGATGGCGGTAGGCGACCGGCCAGTTGCGCATGAACAGCGTCTTGCCGGCGCCGAACGCCTCCATGCTGCTGGTCTCGTCCTCCCCGCGGGACTCGGGCAGGACGACCCTGGGATCGGTGCCGTGCAGGCCCTCCGCCAGCCGGCGCAGCCCGGTCTGGGTTTCCGGGGTGTCGATCCGGACGTTCCCGTCCTTGTCCACCAGTTCGCCGTTCGCCGCCCAGATCGCCTCAAGGGCGTTGACGACCAGGCCCTCGTAGTCGGAGAGCTGGGCGGTGTAGCCGGCCCGCAACCGGGGATCGTGCGCGCCGGCGAACACCTCCTGCGTCTGGTGGACGATGTCGTTCCAGTCCCGCGGCGCCTTTCCCGGGTCGCGGTAGTACATCAGGCCGGCATCGGTGTTGAACGGCAGGCCCCACAGCTTCCCGTCGTAGGCGCAGGTGGCCAACGGGCCGGCCAGGAAACCGCTGGTGTCCACATCAGACAGTGGGGTGAGGTAGCCGGCGTCGGCGAACTCCGCGGTCCACACCACGTCCAGGTTGTAGACGTCCGCCTGGCCGGTTGGCGACTGGGCGCGGGCCACGATCTCGCTGTACTGGTCGTCCGCGCCGAGCGGCAGCTCCACGATCGTCGCCTTGTTCGCCGGGTGCAGCTGGTTCCACTGGTTCACCAGCTCCTGGCGCTGGCCGCCGTCGCTCTGGTCCTTGCCCGACAGCAGCACCAGTTCGCCGGGCTCCAAACCGTTGTCCGGCGTGAACGACGGCACGAGCAGGAACGCGACCAACGCCATCACGGCCGCGCCGGCCACCGCGCCCAGCCCGAACACCAGCCGCCTGTCCACCCCAGTCCTCCTCCTCACACCCCGCGCAGCAGTTCGGCCAGGTCCGTGCGTAACGTGTCCACGCCGCCCTGCCGGCAACTCCCGCCGGTCCTGCTCGTCACGTCCACCAGTGCCTGCGTGGCGCAACTCGCCTCACCGAACGCGAGCACCACCACCCGGACACCGCTCCGCGTGACCTGGTCCAAGCTCACCTCGTCGACGTTGTTCGTGCCGTCGGTGAGCACCGCGAGCACGCCTCCGGGTCCGACCTCCTGCGCACCGGCCACGATCGCCCGGTACAGCGGTGTGTTCCCGAGCGGTTTCGTCTCTTGCAGACCGGGCAGATCCACCCGGTGGATGCCGACCTTGGCCGAGAACACCATCAGGGACGTGTCCCGCTGGCTGGTGACGTATGTCCGGACGGCGTCGACCGCCGCGGTGAAGCGGCTGCCGCCGCCGACGGGTGCGTTCATCGAACCCGACGCGTCCACGGTGATCAGGACCTGGCTCGGCTGGGTCACCTTCTTCAGGATCGCCTGCACTTCGTCGTGCACGGCCACCGGTGGGTTGTCCCGCGGCACGTTCAGCTGCGGCCCGCCGGGGATCACGCCGTTCGCCTCGACCAGCGGCGCCGCCACGCTCATCCCGGGCGGGCGCAAACCCGCCGCCACCAACGCTTTCCGGCCGTCCGGCCCGGTCAGCCACTCGCCGAACCGGGTCGCGGCCGCGTGCTGCTCCTCGGTGGCCGGGTCCTCCTGCCAGGTCAACTGGACGACCGGCAGGTCCAGCCGGTGGGTGTCGGTCGGGTAGAAGGCGAGCAGGCACGTGGGCGGGCCGTTCGGGGTGCCGCACCCCGGGCCGTCGCCGTGGATGGCCGCGTTGAACCGGGCCAACTGCTGCTCGGACAGCACGATCGGTTGCTGCTTGCCGTCCTTTTCCTTCTGCAGCAGAGCGGAGACATCCGCGTCCGTCGGATAGCTGTTGGCGGTGAAGGTCTGGCGCACCCACTGCTCGACCGTCCGCGCGTAGGACGGGTCCTGGCGCAGGTTCACCCCTTTGTTCTCGCTCGTGTAGATCGCGACCGTGCTGAAGTCGCCGACCGTGGAGACCGCGGGGGAGGGGCGGATCAGGCCCAGTCCCTTGTCCCGCAGGCCACGGATCAGCGTCGTCCACGTCTGGCCCTGCCAGGCCGGGTCGTTCTGTCGGATCCCGACGGACGCCGGGACGCCCAGCACGATCGGGGTGGTCGCGATCGAGGCGCCGCCCGCCATGTCCGGGCCGAAGCCGGTCGCGGCCTCGCGCACCCGGACCTCGTCGACCTGGAAGCGTGACTCGGGCAGCCAGACGTCCGGCCGCGGGCCCTGGTCGCGCAGGTACTCCGCGCTCCACGCGGCGATCAGCCCGTCCCGTGCCTTCGCCACGGGTGGGGCGAACACGTGCAGCTCGGCGGTCCGGCAGCCGGCCTTCTGGGTGGCGTCGAACCGTTCGAACCGGCTGGCCAGGCCCTGGTAGGTGGTCAGCAGCTCGGGCGCGGTCATCACCCGCACCTCCACCGGGTGCGGGCAGCCGAAGAGGAGCACGTCGGCCTTGGCCAGCAGCGGCCGGGACACCCACCAGACCCCACCGGTCAGCGTGACCACGAGCACCACCAGCAGGATCGGCTTCCACGGCACCCGGCGGATACCCGAGCTGGCATGCACCAGGATCTTGGCCAGCCCCTCGGTGACCGCCAACGCGCTGATCAGGATGCAGACGATGAGCAACACCCAGGCCCACAGATGGGGTGACGGCGGGTTGGTCAGCGCGACCACCCCCACGGCCGCCGCGAACGCGAGCACGGACGCCACCGCTCTCGCCGGTCGCGGAATCTGACCGCTCATCGTCGAAAGGTCACCTCCCCAAGAGCCAACCTAGGTGACGCACAGCCGCTACGTGCGCACTTCCCGGGGCTGTCACCCGGGGGGACTAGTGGTCCGAACCATTGACAGCCGGGTGCCGGGGCGCGTATCACTTTCTTCACAGTCAGGATTAAGTCGGTAATTTTCCTGGCCCGGTCGTGCCCCTGCACCTCACGATGGCCACTCCAGGAGAACCTATGCGTATTTCCAGGCTCGCGGCGGCGGCGCTACCGGTGCTCGCCGCGCTCGTCGGACTGCCCCCGTACACCGCCGCGGCGGCCGGCGGCGCCTTCCCAGCCCACTATGCCGCCCCTTACCTGCAGATCAGCGACGGCACCGCCGGCGACATGGCCGCCGACATGAACGCGACCGGGCTGAAGTTCTACACGTTGGCGTTCTTCACGCCGCAGTCCGGCTGCACGCCGATCTGGGAGGCCAACGGCACCGGCGTCGGCTCGTTCAAGTCCCAGATCAGCGCCCTGCAGGCGGCCGGCGGCAACGTGATCCCGTCGTTCGGCGGCGCCGCCGGCGGCGAACTCGCCCAGACCTGCACGAACACGGCGAGCCTGACGGCGGCGTACGCGAACGTCGTCAACACGTACGGCACGAACCGGCTCGACTTCGACATCGAGGGCGGCGTGCTCGGCGACACCGCGGCGACCGCGCGACGCAACTCGGCGCTGGCCACGTTGCAGGCGCAGAACCCCGCGGTCCAGGTCGACTACACCCTCCCGGTCGACCCGGGCGGTCTCCCGTCGGCCGAGCTGAACCTGTTGCGGGACGCCAAGAACAAGGGCGTCCGGGTCAGTGTCGTCAACATCATGACGATGGACTTCGGTGACGGCCAGAACGCGCTCAACGACGCCTTGTCGGCCGCGCGCGGCACGGCCGGCCAGTTGGCGAGCCTGTACGGCGTCTCGACGTCCGCCGCGTACGGCATGCTGGGCCTGACCCCGATCGCCGGCCAGAACGACGACAACGAGTTCTTCTCCCAGGCCGACGCCCAGACCCTGGAGAACTTCGCCGCCAGCAACGGCGTGGCGGAACTGGCGTTCTGGGAGGTGCACGATTTCGACCGCAACGTCGGATGGGCGTACTCGCGGATCTTCAACGCCATCACCGGCGGCGGTCCGCCGCCACCTGGCGGGCACCAGATCACCGGCATCGGCGGCAAGTGCGTCGACGTGGCCGGCGCGAACACCGCGAACGGCACGAAGATCCAGATCTTCACGTGCAACGGCACCGGCGCGCAACAGTGGACCGTCTCCGGCGGGACCCTGCAGGCCCTGGGCAAGTGCATGGACGTGGCCGGCGCGGGCACGGCGAACGGCACCAAGGTGCAGCTGTGGGACTGCAACGGCACGGGTGCCCAGCAGTGGACCCGCAACGGGCCGAACGAGTTCGTGAACCCGAACTCCGGCAAGTGCCTGGACGCGACCGGGCAGAGTTCCGCGGACGGCACGGCATTGCAGATCTGGAGCTGCGCCGGCACGGCCAACCAGCAGTGGGTGGTCACGACGTAGTGGGTGGTGGGGCGCCGCCGCGACGCCCCACCCTCTGTCCTACATGGTCCGTTGCATGGCTTTCGCGCGGCTGGCGGCCACGGTCGAGCCGGACTCCCGCCGGGCCATCCGGCGCAGCAGCATCGGCGCGAACACGAACCCGACGACCGCCCACAGGCCAAGCACCCCAACGGTTTCCAGGTGCCGCCACGACTCGCCGATCTCCACCGCCGAGAGGCTGTCCGGCAGCAGCGCCGAGCGTAGGCCCAGACCCAGCCAGTACAGCGGGAACACCTGGGCGATCCACTGTAGCCACTCCGGCAACGCGGTGATCGGGTAGAACACCCCGGACACCGCCAGCAGGAGGAACACGACCAGGCTCATGAACCCCATGGCCTGCGCGTTCTTGAAGACCGCCCCGAGGATCGCGCCGATCGGCAGGACGGCCACGAGCCCGAGGACGAGCACCCACAACAACGTGACGACGTCCAGCCGCAAACCGTCGAACACCAAGGAGACAACGGCGAGCGGCAGGATGGCGCCCACGACCGTCACGGCTGCCCGGCTGGTGACCTTGCCGACGAGATAGCCGAGCGTCCCGTTCGGGATCGCCTTGGCGCGCAGGAGCGTGCCGTCCTCACGTTCCATGGTGAGGATGATGCCGAGCCCCAACAGGCCGTTGAACATGAAGTTCATCGCGAGGATGCCCGGGATCGACTGGGTGCCGAGCGAGAACGTGGTCCCCGGCACGGTGTTCTCCCTCAGGAAGAACATCACGACCAACGCGATCACCGGGAAGAACATGGAGTTCCAGAGCTCGGTGGGATTGGTCATGCTCTGCCGGAACTCGATCCGCCCTCGCCGCAACCCGGCCCGCACCGGAACCGTGTTCACGCCTGCTCCTCGAAGTCGCGGACCATGGCCAGGTAGACGTCTTCCAGCTTGGGCCGGTGCACCTCCAGGTCGCCGATGGCCTCGCCGTACCGCTCGAACAGCTCACGGACGAACGTGGTCGCGTCCTCCACGGACTCCACATAGGACTCGCCGGCCTTGCTGAACCGGACCTCGGCCTTGCTGGACACCTGGCCGGCCAGTTCGGCCGCGGTGCCGTCGGCGACGATGTCCCCACCCACCAGGATGAGGATCCGGTCGGCCAGCTTCTCCGCCTCGGCCAGGTCGTGCGTGGTGAGCAGGACGGTGGTGTCCAGCCGGCGCAGCAGGGCATGGAAGTCCTGCCGGACCTGGGGGTCGAAGCCGACCGTCGGCTCGTCCAGGAACAGCAGGTCCGGCCGGCCGACCAGGCCGATGGCCACGTCCAGCCGCCGCCGCTGCCCGCCGGACAGCTTGGCGACCGTGGTGTCGGCCTGCTCGGTCAACCCGACGAGGGCGATGAGTTCGTCGGCGTCGTACGGGGTGCTGTACGGGGCGTAGAAGCCGCTGAAGTGGTCCAGCAGCTCACGGACCCGCCACCTGCCGTGGTCCCGCCAGGACTGCAGGACCACGCCGATCCGGGCGCGCCACGCCTCGTCACCGGAGTCCGGGTCGGCGCCGAGCACCTGGACGTCGCCGGCCGATCGTTTCCGGAATCCCTCCAGGATCTCGATGGTGGTGGTCTTGCCGGCGCCGTTCGGGCCGAGCAGGACCAGCACCTCGCCCTGGTTCACCCGGATGTCGATCCCGTTGAGCACGTCCTTGGAGCCGTACCGCATCCGCAGGCCACTGGTTTCGACGACCGCTTGCCGTTGACTGACTGGTGGTTTCTTCTGTTTCGTACCGACATCCATGCCTTCAAGTGTCTCATTGAAATTGCGGTTGAGACTTTACTCGGCATTCGGACGTAGATAACGGGTGAACCTTAAACAGGACGTGAACACGGCCTAGTCCCGCCGCAGCCAGGCCCGGATCTCGTCGCCGTGTTCGTCCAGCCGCGGCGGCGCGAACGAGTAGCGGGCGGGCGTCTCGGCCAGGGTGATCGGGTTGCGGATGCCGCGGTAGCCGTCGATCTCGACGACCGGGTCGAGGCCGAGGCTTTCGGCGAGTTCCACACCGCCACGGATGTCGTTGATGGGTCCACACGGGACGCCGACGGCGGACAGGACGCCGAACCAGTCCTGCGCGGACCTGCCCGCCAGTCCTTTGAGCAACAACGGCCGCAGCGCGTCACGATTGTCGTTGCGGGCCAGCACGGTGGTGAAGCGCGGGTCGTCCGCGAGTTCGGGCGTGCCGATGGCCTCGGCGAACTTCCGGAACTGCCTGTCGTTGCCGATCGCGATGATCAGCTCGCCGTCGCCGGTGGCCATCGGCTCGTACGGGTACAGGCTCAGGTGCGCGTTGCCCATCCGTTGCGGGACAACGCCTCCAGCCACGTACGCGGACGTCTGGTTGGCCAACGCGGACAGTGCGCTCGACATCAGGTCGATCTCGACCAGTTGCCCCTCCCCGGTCGTCGTCCGGTGGTGCAACGCGGCGAGAATGCCGATGGCGGCGTGCAACCCGGCCATCACGTCCATCACGGCGACCCCCGCCCGGTACGGTTCGCCGTCCGGGGCGCCGGTCAGGCTCATCAACCCGGACACCGCTTGGATGAGCAGGTCGTACCCGGGCAGGTGGGCGCCGCCGCCGGACCCGAACCCGCTGATCTCGCAGTAGATCGTCGCCGGGTTGAGGGCGCGCACGGCCTGGTAGTCCAGGCCGAACCGGACCAGCCCGCCGGGTTTGAAGTTGTGGATGAACACGTCCGCGCGAGCCGCCAGGGCGTGTGCCACTTCGGCGTCGGCGGGATCGGCGAAGTCCAGCGCGATCGACCGCTTGTTCCGGTTGGCGGACAGGTAGTACGTGCCGACACCGGCCGCGGTGACCGGCGGCATCCACTGCCGCGTGTCGTCGCCCGCCGGGCTCTCCACCTTGATCACGTCCGCGCCCAGGTCCGCGAGCAACATCGTGCAGTACGGGCCGGCCAACACCCGCGAGAAGTCGGCGACCGTGACACCAGACAACGGGCCAGTGGAGGCGTGGTCCATGATCCGACCCTACAGCGCGGCCGACACCATGGCGTGCTTCCCGCTGACCCGCCACCCAGCCGGCAGTTCGCTCAACCGTTCGGGGCGTACCCCCAGCACGACCTCGGACTTGACGATCCGCAACACCGTCACCGGTCCCGGAAAGTAGCTGACAGCCTGCCGGAACTCACTCGTCGGCTGCCACGCGCGGTCGCCCACCAGCCGACGGTAGTTGAGGTCACCCTTGACCACGGTCAACCCCTCGGCCAGGCCCGCGGCGAGATCGCCCGGCATGTCCACAAAGGACAAAGGAGCGCAGTGGAACGGATGGGTGCGGATCGTCAGCCGGCCGGCCGCGGCGGCCTCGTGCAACCGGTCGCCGCAGCCGCCGGGAAGGCCGCGCAGCCGACGCATACAGTCGTGCACATCGGTGCAGGTCGCGTCTGACACGAAGTACGGATGGGGCTTCACGTGCAGGACGACCGCACGCGCCAGGCCGCTGGTGAGGAGATGGTCTGTCAGCACCAGATCGGCGAGCAGTTCCCGACCGGCGTTGTCCAGGACCACATTCACCCGGCTGGGTGCGTTGTCCGCCAGCCAGGTTTCCACGGCCTGGGTGTCGTCCACCACCAGGTGCTGGTGGATCGGGTCGGTGCCGGCGGTGAGGAGCCGGAACCCGAGATCAGCCTGGTTGCCGTACAGGGAGGCGGTGACGGCGGTGTCCAACGAGATGTCCTTGGCCAGCCACTGGTACTCGTCCGCCAGTGCCGGGTCGGTGAGTTCGGCAGTCTTGAAAGGAGCGAACGGGTCCACGCCTGTGGTGAAGTAGTCGACCGCGTCGAGCAGTCGGCGGTAGAAGTAGCTCTCCGCCCACAGAAAAGGCGCCTTCGCCCAAGGGGTGCCGAAATGGCCGCGGTCCCAGTCCTGCCATAGTGGATCGGCCAGCGGGGCGATCACGCCTTCGAGCGACTCGGCCAGCAGGCCGGTCAACGCGGCCCGTTGGGCTGGACTGTACGGGTGGGCGTCGAGGAGCCTGCGGATGAGCGCCGGGTGGCGGTGGTGGAAGACCTGCCAGGGGAACGTGTCCGGCTCGTCGATCAGGTACACCGGTGGCAGGGCTGACATGGCACCCACCCTACTCCGCGCGGATGACATACCAACTACCCGAGGTGTTCACCCCACCGCCATCTACCTGCGGTTATACTGGAGATCACGGTGTTGAAGCCGAGGAGAGAACCATGACTCCGCGCTCACTGTGCCACGCCACCTCCTTGTATCGCATGGCAGGTGGCCGTGACCTCACCTCCTACCTTGTCCCCACCGACTTCGACTCCGACACCGATGTGCGGCTCGACACGGTTGCGTGCCGGCTGGTGTCCGGGTCGCTGCGGTCTGACCGTCCCAAGTGGGCGGAGCACGTCACGTCGTTGACTGGCGAGCCCGCCGACCTTCCTGGTGTTCACCCGTTCGCGGTTTTGTTGGTACCGCTGGATTCCTGGACGTACGCGCTCACGTGGGGCGCTGGCCACCTGCTGCTTGAGGACGAGCTCGTCGAGCAGGGGTTCGGGCTGTTGTTCGGGATCCGGCGGCTGAATGAGGAACGTCTTGGGTTGGTTGCCAGTGCCGCACTTGACGCGACCGCGCGCACCACTCAGACGTCCTATCCGGGCGGCAGTGACCTTTCTGGCTTCCGGCTGGAGCCGTATGGCGAACTTGTCACCCGGATGGCGGGGTCGGCCGACCTCAGTGGCCTGACGTACGGCAAGCCGTACCGGATCAAAGTGGGCGATGCTTTGTGGGCGCCGTTCGCGCGGGACCCGAAGGCGTTGCTCGATGATCTGCGGGCCGTCGGTGCCGTGGTCGACCAGCCGGATGAGCACTCCGCGCTGAGGTTTGTGGCGCAGGTCCGCAAGTTGGCGCCGTACGACCCTGCGTTGCCGGAGTTGAACCAGCGGCTGGGGGAAGCGTTGGGCGGGGACGAACGGCATGGGCCGTTGGGGCTCGCTTGGCCGAGTGAGATGGTGCACGAGGCCGAGCAGGCGACCGAGTTCACGCTTCGGACGCCCGTGGACACCGTTGTGGTGGACGGGCCGATCGAGCTGGTGGACCTCACCGACCACTTCGCCGGCATCCCGTCCGGCGACCGGATGGACGTCCTTCGCAGGGCTCGGGTCACCGCGAGCGCGGACGACGCGGAACGGTCCAGTACGGCCGTCAAGTGGATCGCCTTCGAGACCACGGTCGGCCACACCCGGTTCTGCTTCCTGCAGGGCAAGTGGTTCAAGATCGGCGAGAACTACGTCGACCAGATCCACGAGCAGGTGGCCCGGCTGCTCACCCGGCGGGCGAACCTGAGGTTCCCGACCTGGGTGCCGACCCGCCAGCCGGACGACGAGCACCAGTTCTGCCGGCAGGTCGCCGGCCAGCCCGGATATCTGTGCCTGGACAAGGACTTCGCGAGCACGCCGCTGCATCCGCGGTTCGAGCTCTGCGACGTTCTGGGACCGGACAACGAGCTGGTGCACGTGAAATGGCTCGGCCGGGCGCAGGCCGCCAGCCACCTGTTCATCCAGGCGCAGGTGTCCGCGGACGCGTTGCGAGACGAGCCGGAGGCGATGCTGCAGCTGGTCGGCAAGATCCGTGACCTGGACCCGGAACGGGTGTTGGCCGCGCCGCCGGACACGGTCGTGCTCGC
Source organism: Actinocrispum wychmicini (assembly GCF_004345645.1). GTDB lineage: Bacteria > Actinomycetota > Actinomycetes > Mycobacteriales > Pseudonocardiaceae > Kibdelosporangium > Kibdelosporangium wychmicini. Next base: position 253,261 of record NZ_SLWS01000010.1, read on the forward strand.
GGCGGCCGGGCGGGCGTGGCGGGTGGACAGCTTGTTCACGTTGTCGCAGATCGCGTTGCTGCGTCTGGACAGGACGTTGCGAGGTCAGCGGATGACGCTCAAGTTCGCCGACGTTCCCTATGTCCCCAAGCGCAAGTCACGCGAACGGGCCGCCTGAAGGAGAACATCCCCCGCCGGTGACCCGGGGGATGTCCTTCATGGAGCTGCGGCCGTGGCTACCGGGTGGTCGCCGGCGTTTGTGGCTGCGCGGTGGCCTTTCGACGCTGCGCACGCGCCCGGTGCTTGGCCATGTCGCCCCGTTCCAGCCACCACTCGGCGATGAGCAGCGGGACGACCCAGCCGGCCCAGGTGGCGACGCCGCTGATGGAGTACCCCATCACGGTGGCGTCGCCGTGGAATCTGGTATCCAGGTCCGGTTGCAGGATGGCGGTCATCACCCCACCCCACACCCGGTTGGTGATGATCGACATGGTGAGCGCGAAACTGCGGATCATCCACCGCCGGTGCTCGACGATCCGTTTCTGTCGCACCATCCGGTACGCGACGACGGTGAACGTGAGCCACAGCGGCGCCATGATCAGGGTACTGGCTTTGGCCGCGGGCCCCAACGGGCTGACAACGGCCAGGATCAACGCGCAGATTCCCGCCGGGAGCACTCCGGCGAAGACGTAGAGCCGGCCGAGAATCCGGTGTGCGTTCAGGTGTCTCTGCCGGAACCATGGCCATATCTGGAAGACGCACGTGATCATGGCGATGGACGCGAGGACGACGTGGAAGGACAGCAGCCCGTAGTACCAGCCGAGCCCCGGTGGCGGCGGGACCCGGGACTTGCTGCTGTCGAACGCCAGATAAGGCGGCAACGAGAACGCGATGAAAAACGCGGCGATGAACGCGAGCGGTACCACCCATGGCCGGCGCCACCAACGCCGAGCCTGGACCTGTGCGGGTCCTGCGAGCGGATCTTGGTCCGTCATGTGGATCTCCTCCCTGATGCCAGGCAGGGATCGTGCGCGAACCCGCTTACCGGCCACGCACCGCTGACTGATAGCGCAGGTCAGGGCACCCGTTGGCCGAGCAGAGTGAGGGCCTCGTCCCGCGCGAGCGACGCGCCACGGTCGAACGCCGTGCCATAGCCGGCGCCCAACGACGCCCGTGCCTTCGAGCTGACGGACTCGACGTCCGGGTCGCCGGCCAGGGCTGTCCCGCGCAACGCCACCGCGGCTCCGAGCAGGGTGGCCGCCAGCTCCGCGTCCCCGTCGCGGAGTGCGACGCCGGCGAGGCCTTCCGCCGAGGCCGCGGCATTCGGCATGTTCCGGCTCGCCAACGCGACTGTCACGGCCAGGTCGAAGCGGGACCGCGCCTGGTCCATGTCCCCGTCCTCCTCGGCCAGCCGGCCCAGGGCCACCAGGATCCTGGCCCGCGCCTCACCCGTGGTGTACGGACCGTGGGTGCACGTGGCCAGCGCCAACTCCTGCAGCCTCAGTGCCTCGCCGAGATCGCCGCGGAACCGGGCGACCTCGCCGAGCCCCCAGTACCCGTCGGCCAGGAACTCCGGCACCCCGGCCTGCCGTGCCGACGCTACTACCCGCGCGAAGTCCGACTCGGCGGCGTCAAGATCGCCGTGCCGCGCGAAGTGGTGGCCACGCCGCCTGAGCAGGGACGCGGTGTCCTCTACCGAGTCCAGCTCCGCGACCAACCGTAGTGCCTCTTCGACGAGCGGGAGGAACCGCTTGTCCCCGCGCGCGTCGGTCAACGCGGCGAGGATGTTCAACGCGATCGCCATGGCCCAGCGGTCGCCGATCGCCCGGAATCCCGCCAACGCCCTGGTGCACTCCCGGTCCGCGGCCTCCGTCGAACCGTCGTACAGGTGCAGGATCCCGTTCCCCAGAACGGTGAACGACTCCGACCACAGGTCGTCCGAGGCCAACGCGCGCTGCGAGGCACCCTTGGGCGGTCCGGTGGTCGCCGCCCACAGGTACGCGGTGAACGGCCGCCGCAGTGGTCCACGCGAGGCGTCCATGAAGGACTCCGAGAGCTTCAGATGCGTCTCCCGCTCAGGCGCGTCCGTGCGACCCCAAGCCGCGTAGACCACGCACAGCACGTACTCCTCGTCCAGCTCGTCGGGCGGCTCGGTGCCGACGCGTTCCAGCAAGGCGGCCGCGAGCGGGGCGACCTCGTCCCGTAGCCCGCGCAGGTACCAGTACTGCGACAACGCCCCTACGAGCCGCAGAGCCAATGCGACATCCGCGTCGATGGCCCAGGTCAGTGCCGCCCGCAGGTTCGCCTGCTCACTGTCCAAACGCGACATCCAGACCAGCTGGGCGGCCCGGCGCAGCTCCGGGGCGGCCTGCTCGGCCAGCTCGTGAAAGTACACGGCATGCCTGCGCCGCAACGGTTCCAGGTCGAACTGCGCGGCGCAGAACGCCCGGATCGTCTCCAGCATCCGGTACCGGCCGCCGACGTTCTCCACCAGCGATCTGTCCACCAGGTCCGGCAGGGGCGCGGCCGAGTCACAGACCGCCGTCACCGTCTCGAACGTGGCGCCGCCCGCGAAGACGGTGAGTTGACCCGCCAGTAGCTGTTCGTCGTCGGCCAGCAGGTCCCAGCTCCACTCGACCACGGCCCGCAGTGTCCGGTGCCGGGGCGGCGCGGTCCGGTCACCCCGGGACAGCAGCCTGAACCGGTCGTCCAGGCGGTCGGCGATCTCGTCGAGGGTCAACGTCCGCAGCCGTGCCGCGGCCAGTTCGATCGCCAACGGCAACCCGTCCAACGCGGCGCACACCCGGCGGACCGTCGCCGAGGACTCGGCGAACCCGGGCGACACGGCACGCGCGCGATCGGCGAACAACCGCGCTGCCTCCGCCGGTCCGAGCGGCGGCAACGGACACAGATACTCACCCGTGATCCCCAACGCCTCCCGGCTGGTGGCCAGAATTCGCGTACCCGGACATCCGGTCAGGACGGCGCGGGACAGCCGCGCGGCTTCGTTGACGACGTGCTCGCAGTTGTCCAACACCAGCAACAGCCGCCGGTCGGCGAGCGCGGCCAGGACCCGCGTGCCGGCGTCCGGCGTCCCGCCCGCCGACGGGAACAACCCCGCGTCCCGCACCCCGAGGGCGCTCAACACGGCCTGGGCGACATCCCCGTCGACGGTCGACAGGTCGACGAAGCACGTGTCGGGCGGGGCGACCTCGATCGCTATCCGCGTCTTGCCCACCCCGCCCGGCCCGACGATCGTGACCAGCCGGGACTCGTTGAGCAGCCGCGTGATCCGGCCGCGTTCGTCGTGCCGGCCGACGAAGCTGGTCAACTGCGCCGGCAGACTCGGCCGCGTCTCACCGCGCAGGACGGCGAGATGGGTGGCCGCCAGCTCCGCCGTCGGGTCAGCGCCGAGTTCGGTGGCGAGCAGTCGACGGGCGTCCTCGAACTCCGCGAGCGCCTCGGCCTGCCTGCCGGCCGCGTACAACGCCCGCATCAGCTGGCCCCGAAGCCGCTCACGCAGCGGATACTCGGCGACCTTCGCCCGGACCTCCGGGACGACGTTCTCCCCGAGGGCCAGCCGCGCCTCGAACAGGTCCTCCTCGGCCGACAGCCGCAGTTCGACCAGTCGCGCGGCCGTGTCCACCGGCAGTTCGAGCGGCCCGCGCCAGAGGTCCAGCGCCGCCCGCAGGTGCGTGACGTCGTGGTGGCGGGCGAGATCCTCGAACCGGTGCACGTCCACGTCCATCGGGTCGACGTCGATCCGGTAGCCGGTCGGGTGGAACGAGATCACACCGGGCAGGGTCCGGCGCAGCCGCGACACCTGCGACTGCAGCGCGTTCGCCGCCCCGGCCGGCGGCTGGTCGCCGTACAGGCCGTCGATCAGCCGCTCGAATGTGACGATCCGGCCCGCGTCCACCAGAAGCAGCGCGAGCAGCGCCCGTTGTCGGGGCCCGCCAAGGGGCAATTCGTCCCCGTTGTCGGACCTAACCTCGACCGTGCCCAGGATGCTGAACCGCACCCGCCTACGATCCCAGATCCGACACCCGTCGTTGACCAAGAACATGTGTTCGAATTCGGGTAAGCTCGGATCTGTGGACACGGCACTCCAGGGATCACTGTTCGACAACGCCGAGGCTCCGGTGGGCCTGCGGCCGCTCGACGGTGTCCGCCGGACGCAGCTGACCCACGGGGCATGGGTGGACGTCCTGCCGGGCTGGCTGACCGGCGCCGACAGCCTCTTCGCGAGCCTCGCGACAGGCGTGCCATGGTATGCCGAACGTAGACAGATGTACGACCGGGTGGTGGCGGTGCCCCGGCTGCTGTGCTTCTACGGCGAGAACGACGCGTTGCCGCATCCGGTGCTGGTGGCGGCCAGGGACCGGCTGTCGGAGTACTACGCGGAGGAGTTACGGGAACCGTTCCGGACCGCCGGGCTCTGTTACTACCGGGACGGTCGGGACAGTGTCGCCTGGCACGGCGACCGGTTCGGCCGCGGCGCCACCGAGGACACCATGGTCGCGATCGTCTCCGTGGGGGCGGCGCGTGCACTGTTGCTGCGGCCGAAAGAAGGCGGGGAGACGGTCCGGCACGCGCTCGGGCATGGCGACCTGATCGTGATGGGCGGTTCGTGCCAACGGACCTGGGACCACGCCGTACCCAAGACGAACCGGCACGTCGGCCCGCGCGTCAGCATCCAGTTCCGCCCGCGAGGGGTTCGTTGACCGCCTCACGGGCGGGACGGCGCTGCGGGAGTGCGGGCCGGGATCCCCACCGTTCACAGTGGGGAGGACGTCAGGGATGGACGACCATCACCGGGCACGGCGCGAGGTACAGCGCTGTCCTGGTGATGGGGGAGAGGTTGCCGGGCTCGCCGCCCGGCCCCAGCACGAGCAGGTCGCTGCGGCCGCACGTCTCCACCGCCTCGTGCGGATGGCTGCGAACGAGCTGCAGGCTGGGGGTGAGCGTGGGCATCAGCTGTGCCACGAGGTCGCACGCCCGGTCAAGGACGTCCGTGGGTTCCTCGTCGGACTCCACCGACCGTGCGCCGTGCGGCGCCCAGGCGTGGATCAGCCGCAGTCCGTCGCGGTAACGGGTGGCGATCTCGGTGGCCCTGCGGACCACGATCTCGTCGTGCTGGCCGCCCACAGCCGCGGTGACCCAGCCATGTTCCCCGCGCACCGCACGGGGTTCGCCGCGGACGACCACGGTGTCGCACTCGGCCGCGCTCACCACGGGTAGCACAAGGTGGCCCAGGCCGAGCGTCTGCCGGGTCCGGTGACCGTGGTGACCGAGGACCAGCAGATCGGTGTCCGCGCTCGCCCACAGCAAGGTGTGCTCCGGGGTGTCCTCGGACGTTGTCACCGAGGCGTGCAGCCACCGGTAGACGTCCAACCGTCGCGCGATCTCGTTGTCGTCACTGGTCTTCGCCGAGTAGACGCGTAACCCGGCGTTCATCAGCCATGCGTGCCGCAGCGCCCATTCCAACGCGGCGTCACCCCATGTGGACCCGTCCGTGCCGATCGCGACACGGGGACGATGGCGTTCCAGCGGCTCTTGCGCCGACGCCGCCACCGTGGCGGTTTCCGCCGTAACAGCTGTCATCTAGCCTCCCGTTGGCGGGTCAACGATAGACCTGACCGAAAATGATCGGTAGGCCCAAGTGCGTACCGCGCCGGCCCGCGACCGTCTCGATTGGACGGTCCCGGAACGCGGGCCGGCGGCGGTGCGCCTACCCCAGCTCAGCTGGGCTGACCGCGGCGGCGAAGTCGATCCGGTGGTCGAACTGCCACGCTCGTCGTTCCGGCTTGGCGATCAGCTTCATCATGGTCGGCAGCAGCAGGTCCCGCAACGCCCGGCCGACCGGCCCGGGTGACTTGCTCTGGTCGACCTTTCTGCCCTCCGCGATGACACGTTCGACGCGCGGCCGCCGAAGCCGTTCGTACGCGGCGAACGCCTCCGGAACGCTGGGCAGGTCCCGCAGGCACCGCGCCACCTGGACACCGCTTTCGATGGCCATCGAGCCGCCCTGGCCGGAACTCGGTGACGTCGCGTGCGCGCTGTCGCCGATCAGGATCATCCGACCCCTGTGCCAGGTGGGCACATGCGGAAGGTCGTCCACACCACCGACGATCACCAACTCGTCCGGATCGGACGCCGAGATGATCTCCACCGCCGGCGACCGGTCCTCGGTGAACAACTCGGCCAGCCGCCGCTGCCACTCCGCCGCGCCGACGGCCCGTGCCTGCGCGATCGTCATGGCCCGCTTGCTCGGCATGTTCACGAACCAGCCGGTCTCGTCGTCGTCGGCGAGGTAGCAGAAGATCGCCTTCTTGCCGTACACCATGTGTAACGACCCATGGGTCGACGGAACTCGCAGTGGTTTGGTCGGCCGGCCGCCAAAACTGAGCAGACCGGTGTACCGCGGTCCGGGCGCCGACGGGTCGATCAGCGAACGGACCGTGGAGCGGATGCCGTCCGCGCCGATCAGGATGTCCGCGGTGGCCGACGTGCCGTCCGCGAACCGCGCGGTGACACTGTCCGCCGACTCGTCCACGCCGACCAGACGTTTGCCGAACTCGACCCGCACGCCACGGGCCTTGGCCTCGCCCGCGAGCGCCAGGAACAGGTCCTTGCGCCACACCGCGTGCAGGACCGGGCCCGCCTGGGCGGACCCGAACTCGGCGAGCCGCTTGCCGGTCCCGCTGAGCAGGACCATGGACGGCACCGGCCGGCACACCTTGTGCACCGCCTCGTCGAGCCCGACGCTGGCCAACGCGTTCATCCCGTTCGGTGCCAGGCCGATGATGCCGCCGACGTTGTCCGTCGTCTCGTCGGCGCGTTCGAAAACAGTGGCTTCGACGCCGACCTTGCGCAGCGCGGCCGCCGCGACCGGCCCTGCGATTCCGCCGCCGATGACCAGCGCGGTCCTCACGTGTGTCATGTGTGTCTCCCAATCGGTGGGAGACGAGCCCGGCTACTCTTCAAGGTGCCGCCTCGCGGCCGGGTTCGTCTCGGTTCGAGGTCGAAGAGCCCCGGTGGCGTGTTCCCGCACCCCGCCGGGGCTCGCTTTCAGTCGTCCGGTCTGCCTTTCTCCACCAGCTCCCGCAGCTCCGCGGGGACTTCGCCGGTGACGTGGAACTGACGCCACATGTCGATGCCCGGGAACGTGCCGGCCGCCAGTTCGTCGAGCAGGGTCCTGGTCCAGGTCAGGTCGGCCGCGCGGATCGCCAGGTCGTACTCGTCCTCGATCAGGAACAGCCGGGGGACGTCCTGGCCGGCCAGCGTCCGCCGGTCGGCCTCGAGCTCGGCCGACAGCCGGTCGACCCGCTGCCGGAGCAGGTCGACCGCCTCGCCCGGGGTGAGCGCGCCGGCCATCGACAGCGCGGCCTTGAACCGGCTCTGTTCCTGCTCGGGGGTGGCCAGCAGTTCCCGGACCCAGTCCCTGAGCTCCTCGTTGCCGGCCGTGGTGATCCGGTAGACCGTCCGCTCCGGCCGCCCGCCTTCGCGGGTGCTGCCGGTGGCTTCGATGAACCCGTGCTTCTCCAGGTTCTTCACGATCGTGTACAGCGAGCCCCACTTGATGGGCATGTCGGCGTCCTTGCCGCGGGCGCGAATGACCGACGCCATCTCGTAGGGGTGCATCGGGCGCTGGATGAGCGTGCCGAGGATGGCAAGCGCCAGCAGGTTGCTGACCTTCCTGGGTTTCGCCATGACTCCTCCTCGGATCCGAATGCTCGCTTCCGAATATACGCTGCCGAGTATGTCTTCGGCAAGATGGTCGGCGGCGGGTTAGCATGCGATGGCTACCGTGAGTAGTTGGGGAGGTGCGGTGCGGAGTGCGCTTGCCGGTGTGGCGATCCTGCTGGTGACCGCTCTGCCCGCGCAGGCGACGCCGCAGCGCGGGGTGCTGTTCGACGGAGGCAGCAGTTACCCGCGGGTGATCCGGCTGGCGAACGGCACGATCCTGGCGAGCATCACCACCAACATGGGCGCGGACGGCACCGGCGTGATCAGTGCGAGCGCCGACAACGGCCGGACGTTCAAGCGGATCGCCACCATCAAGGACCCGGCCGGCGCGCGCGGCGGCGGAACCTGCTGCTCGACGCTGTACGAGTTGCCGTCGGCAGTGGGCACCCTCCCCGCCGGCACGGTCCTGTGGGTGAGCACCATGGGCTTCTCCGCGCCGCTCGGCGTCCGGAACACGTCGAACCGCCTGTGGGCGAGCACAGACCGTGGCGTGACCTGGCGGTTCCTGTCGAACGTCGCCGTCTCGCCGAACCGGTTCGACATCTGGGAGCCCAGCCTGTCGGTCGCCGCCGACGGCCGGCTCGTCGCGTTCTACTCGGACGAGACGGACAAGGTGCACCACGACCAGAAACTCGTCCAGGTGCGGTCCGCCGACGGCGTGCACTGGACGGACCAGCGCGAGACCGTGGTCAGCGCCGACTGGTACGTCCGGCCGGGCATGATCAACACGCTGCGGCTCCCGGACCGCTCGTACTTCATGACCTACGAGGTGTGCAACAACGACCTGATCCACCTGTGCAGCGCGTACTTCCGTCGGTCGGCGGACGGCTGGAACTACGGCGACCCGCGCGACCTGGGCACCCTCGTCCTGACCGCCGACGGCAAGCACGGCCGGCACACACCCACGCCGGCCTGGAGCCCCCGCCCTGGACGCGCCGGGACCATCCTGCTGATCACCGAGATGCTGGTGCAGGACGGCGGCGCGACCGCCGGCGGTAACGGCGGCACGATTCTGGCGAACGACAACCACGGCGACGGCCCGTGGTACGAGATGCCCGCGCCGATCAAGGTGTCCGGAGTGGACAACGAGGGCTGCCGCAACTTCAGCCCGTCGCTGCTGCCCGCCCGCGACGGCCGCGCGGTGCTCGAAGTGACCACCGACTACGACCACGCGGTGTGCAAGACCTACTACGCCACGGGGCCGTTGAGCAGGTTTTGAACCCTGACAGTCGCGCCTACGTATGGGGATCGAGGCGAACGACAAGTCGGGGAGGCACGATGGCACAGCGACTCAGCCCAGCCGCGCGGGACGCGGCCGTCAACCGGGTCAGGATGATCACCGCCGGCATCGTCGTGCTTGGTGTGGCGGGCACGGTCGGCCTCGGCATGGCCATCGCCGCCGAGACCGTGGTCAAGCCCGCCGTGACCAACCAGGGCGGCAACGCGGCTCCCAAGCCGCAGGGCGGAGTCGCCCCGCAGGTCGCCACCGGCAACGCGGTCACCACGTCAGGTGGGTCATGACCACCGGTGTTCGGTTCACGGCCATTGGCACCACAGTGCACCTGCTCATCACCGCGAAGGACGCGCTGCCGTCCGCCGAGTGGATGCTGCGCGAGTTCATCGCGGACCTGGACAAGGCGTGCAGCCGGTTCCGGGACGACTCGGCGCTGAGCGAGCTGAACCGGACCGGCACGTCGGACGACCCGATCCTGGTGGCGGCGTTACAGGTGGCGTTACAGGCGGCGGCGGACACCGACGGCCTGGTCGACCCGACCCTCGGCGGGTACATGGTCACGTTGGGATACGACCAGACGTTCGCGAACGTCGCGCCGTACGCGCCCGAACCCGTGTTCGTGCCCTCGCGACCCCGGCAGGCATGGCGGGACATCGAGATCACACCCAAGTCCGTGACCGTCCCGCACGGCGTCCGGATCGACCTGGGGGCCACGGCGAAAGCGTGGGCCGCGGACACCGCCGCCAAGCACATCGCGGACGAAACTGGCGCCGGCGTTCTGGTCAACCTCGGCGGTGACGTCTCGGTGGCCGGGCCAGCGCCGGAGGGCGGCTGGAACGTCCGGGTGACCGCGGACCACACGTCGGACGACGGCGGACAAGTCGTGTGCGTCCGGTCCGGCGGCCTGGCGACGTCCAGCGTCACGGTCCGGTCCTGGCAGCGCGGCGACCAGGAGTTGCATCACGTGCTGGACCCGTCGACCGGCCTGCCGGCACCCCGGATCTGGCGGTACGCGACGGTTTCCGCCGTCAGCTGCGTCGCCGCGAACACGGCATCCACAGCCGCGCTCGTGCTGGGGGAAGGTGCCCCGCACTGGCTCGCGGCACGCAAGCTTCCCGCCCGCCTGGTCGCCACCAGCGGCGCGGTCACCACGGTTTCCGACTGGCCCGGGGAGGGGTCGTGACTCTGACACTCTGGTATGTGGCGCGCGGCAGCGGGATCGTCTCGCTCGCGTTGTTCACCATGACATTCGCGCTCGGCCTGCTCACGGCCGGCCGCGTCACCTCGCCGAGCTGGCCTCGGTTCGTCACGGAAACGTTGCACCGCAACCTTTCGATGGCCGCGGTCACGTTCATCGTGGTGCACGTGCTGACGATCGTGTTCGACACGTACGTCACCATCAGGCCGCTTGAGGCGCTCGTCCCGTTCATCGGCACGTACTCGCCGCTGTTCCTGGGCCTGGGGACGTTGGCGTTCGACATCATCTTGACGCTCATCATCACCGGTCTGCTGCGCGCGCGGATGCCTTACCGCGCTTGGCGTCTGGTGCACTGGATCGCGTACCTGGGTTGGCCGGTCGCGGTGGTGCACGGCGTTTTCATCGGCACGGACCAGATGTGGGTGCTGGTCACGGCCGGTGTCAGTGTCGCGATCGTCGTGGCGTGCGGTGGTTTCCGGGTGGCGGCGCTGCGCCGGAGGTCCCTGTGAGCGTCCCACAGTACGGTTATGACGGTCGCCCTCGGCTGCTGACTCATCAGGCGGTCCGCTTGGCCGACCATGTCCGGGCGGTCGGTCCGCTGCCGGTGGTGCCGCAACTGGCGGACATGGTCGCCGCGGCGGGACTGCGTGGGCGTGGTGGCGCCTGGTTCCCGACGGCGCGCAAGCTCACCTCGGTCGCAGGCAAGGACAACCCGTATGTGATCGTCAACGGGATGGAGAGCGAACCCGCTGCCGGCAAGGACAAACTGCTCCTGCGGCGCGCCCCGCACCTGGTGCTGGACGGCGCCGAGCTGGCCGCGCGGGAGATCGGCGCGGACACTGTCACGGTCGCCGTCCATCGTGGCAACGGCCTCGCCCAGCACCTGACGTCCGTGATCGCCGAGCGGGTGATCGCGGGCTGGGGCACCGGCGTCCAGGTCGACGTGGTGGAGGCGCCCAGGTGGTACGTCTCCAGTGAGTCCACGGCACTGGCCAACTTCGTCGGCGGCGGCGAGGGAAAGCCGCGGTCGGTCCCGACCCGTGAGTCCGGTGTGGACGGCCGGCCGACCTTGGTGTCCAATGTGGAGACTTTCGCGCAGGTCGCGCTGATCGCCCGGCACGGCCCGAACTGGTTCCGGCTGGCGGGCACCGGCGACGCCCCAGGGACGGCGCTGTTCACGGTGAGCGGGGCGGTCCGCCATGTGGGCGTCTACGAACTGCCTGTGGGGGTGACCGGGGAGACCGTCCTGCGCGTCGCCGGTGGGCTCCGTGAACCGATCTCGGGCGTGCTCATCGGTGGCTACGGCGGCGCCTGGCTGACACCAGAGGAGATGCGCCGTCCTGTCACCGAGATCGGCGCCGGCGTGGTGGTCGCGTTGCCGTCCCGGGCGTGCGGCCTGCTGGAGACCACCCGGGTGGCCACCTGGATGGCCGGCCAGACGGCGAAACAGTGTGGCCCCTGCTTCAAAGGCCTGCCGTCGATCGCCGACGACATCAGGAAGATCACAGTGGACGGTGACCGCCAGGCGTACGAACGACTGCGGTTCCGGTTGGGCGTGATCAACGGCCGGGGCGGGTGCGCCCACCCCGACGGGGTGGTCAAGTTCGTGGCGACCGCCTTCAAAGTGTTCAACCAGGACGTGCGGCGGCACCTGTCCGGCCATCACTGCCCGCCCGCCCCGCAGGTCCTGCCGCTTCCCACTGTGCCGTCGGAAAGCGAGGGCTGGCGATGACCGAAAGCCTGAAAGTGGACATGATCGCGTGCGACGGCCACGGCCTTTGCGCGGAGCTGTTGCCGGAACTCGTTGGCCTGGACGAATGGGGCTACCCCATCGTGAGCGATCACCCTGTGCCCCAAGAACTCCGGAAGCACGCGAGGAAAGCGGTGAACCTCTGCCCGAAGCTGGCGCTGACCCTGAAGAAGGTCTCGGCTCCTGGTGGTTGACCCCGGTCACTCGATCGTATGAAACGAACAGGAAACACTGTCAGACCAAGGCTGTTCCCTGGCACCATTGCCGTGCGACCTGGGGCAAGGGGGAACAATGGATCCAGAATGGTCCACATTGGCGGAGACGGCCGCGTCCGCGTTGGTCAAGCGACTGGCGACGGACGGGTGGGAGAAAGTGGTGGCCGCGGTCGGCGCGTTGTGGCGTCGGGTGCATCCCGATCGTGCGGACACCGTCCGGGCGGAAGCCGCTGAGACTCGGGAAAACCTGGTGGCCGCCCGGGGAACCGGCGGCGAGTCGGTCGAGGAGGATCTCGTCGGCGAGTGGCGCAGCCGGTTGCGTCGGCTCGTCGCTGCGGATCCGGGAGTCGTGGACGAGCTGCGGCATCTGGTGGCGGAGTGGTCGCCGGCCGAGAACCGTGGTGGGTACACGGAGATCGGGCAGCTGACCATGCGCGCCAACGCGTCTGGGCACAGCCGCGTCACCATGGCCGGGCGAGACGCGCACGTCGTGAAGTGATGACGGAGCCGAACGGGATACATCTGCACGCCGATGTGTCCGGGCACGGCAGCGCCACGATGGCAGGCCGTGACTTGCATGTCCACTACGAGAGCGGTGCGCGGCGGGTCGCGGGTGCGGTGGATGTCGAGGACTGTCCTTATCCAGGTCTGGCGGCGTTCACCGCCGACCAGACATCGTGGTTCTTCGGCCGCGACACGCTGACCGCCCATCTGGTCGGCAGGCTGGCGGACCGGCTCGACGGCGGTGCTCCGCTGGTCGTGGTCGGGCCGTCCGGCGCGGGGAAGTCGTCGTTGTTGCACGCCGGTTTGATCGCCGCGATCACCGAGCGCGCGGTGTTGCCGGTCGCCGGGTCCCGGCGTTGGCCGCAGTTGGTGTTCACGCCGACAGGTCAACCGCTTGACGCGTTGGTCGAGCGGCTGGCCGACGTGTTCGACGTCGGCGAGGACCAGGTCCGCGAGTGGGTCACGGACCCGGAGACTCTCGTCACGGCGGTGCGGGTCCGATTGCGTGCCGACGCTCGGCTGATCGTCGTGGTCGATCAACTTGAGGAACTGTTCACGCTCTGCCCGAACGTCGCCCAGCGCCGGACGTTCCTGGAACTGCTTGACGCGCTCGCGCATACCTGCGGGCTGGTCGTCTACGGCCTGCGCGCCGACGCGTACTCGCACTGTGTGGAGCATCCGCCGTTGCGGGAAGCGTTGCAGGACAGTCAGATCATCGTCGGTCCGATGAGTGCGGCGGAGCTCCGCCAGGCGGTGGTGTTCCCAGCCCGCGACGTCGGGCTGGAGGTCGAGCCCGGGTTGGTCGAGCTGCTGCTCCGTGATCTGGGTGCTGGTGACATCGGTGGTTACGAAGCCGGCCGGCTGCCGTTGCTGGCGCACGCACTGCGGGCGCTGTGGCGGGAACGGCACGGCCACTTGCTGACCGTCGACGCCTACCGGGCTACTGGCGGAATTCACGACGCCATCGCGACCACGGCCGAACGCGTGTACGCCCGCCTTGACGAGCCGCAACGGCAGGCAGCGCGTACGGTCTTCCTGCGCCTGGTCAAGATCGGCGACGGGACCGACGACACTCGCCGCCCAGTCGTGCGTGCGGACCTCGCCGAGAACCCGGTGGCCATCACTGTGCTCGACGCGTTCACCGACGGGCGGCTGCTCACACGAGACCAGGACACCGTCACGATCACGCACGAGGCTCTGCTGCGGGCGTGGCCCCGGCTGCGAAGCTGGATAGACGACGACCGGGCCGACAACCTCACCCGCCAGCAACTCGAAGAAGCCGCCGCGGGATGGGACCGCGAGGACCGCGACCCGGCGTTGTTGTACCGCGGCACGCGTCTCGCCGTCGCGCGGAACCTAGTGCGGGAATCGCCCGGCAGGCTGACTCCGGTCGGTACGGCTTTTCACGCCGCGTCCGTACATCAGCACGCGCGAGGGGTTCGCCGGCGGCGGATGTTGGTCGTTGTGTTGGCGGTGCTGGTCCTCATCGCGGGCGCGGCCCCGGTCGTAGTGCTGTCCCAGCTGTCCCAGGCACGGACGGTCAAGGAGCAAACCGCCGTGTCGAAGCTCGTCACCGCGGCCCAGGGACTGCGGAGCGCCGGCAAGCCTGATGATCTCGTTCTGGCCAGTCAGTTGGATCTCGTAGCTTGGGACCTGCGGCATGACCCGGCGGATCCGGTGGTGGCCATGGGATTGGCCGACGACACGAGCATGGTCCTGCCGATCCCGCTTGACGTTGACGTCGAGTTTGGGACGCAGAAATCGTTCGTGGCTTTCAGCCCCGACAGCCGTTTGCTCGCCGTCGCGGCCGACAATCCGGTTGTCAGTGTGGTCGAGTTGTGGCAGGTGAGCGATCCTGGCCACCCGAAGGCGCTGAAGGAGCTGTGGCGAGGGAGCCGGACATACGAGACCGGTGTCAAGTCGCTGAGCTTCAGCCCGGAAGGCAGCGCCGTGGTCGTCACGCATGGGGACGGCTGGATCCGTGTCCTTCCGCTGGCCGACGGGAAACCAGGGGAAGTCCAGGAACCCGCCGAGCTGTGCTCTGGTCTCGACCAGCAGGCGCCCACTGACAAGCCGCGCGAGATCAAGGTTCCGTGCACGGGGTACTCCGAGATCGCCACCTATCTGGACAACCGGACACTCGCGATCGGGCACTTCGACAAAGGCCCCGGCTTCTCGGCGGACCACGACATCAGCACCTTCCGGCTCTGGCACCCCGGCGAGCCGGCCGCGAGCGAACAGATTCACGACACCGAGAAGCGAGCTGGCCTGCTCACCGCGAACTCGGCCGCACATCTCGCTGTCGTCGGTGTGTTCGATGCCGATGAGCACGGTGTGCTGCGCAACCCGCACCTGCGACTGTGGGACAAACTCGGTGCGGCAGCACCCCGTGCGAGGGGCGTCCTGGACACGCGGATCGACCCCTTCGGTGGTCCCGTCCCCCTGGGGGCTGTAAGTGTCTCGTTGAGCCCGGACGCCCACTGGCTCGCTGTGCTTGAAGGAGACGCGACCGCGAGCGCGGTCACATTGTGGGACCTGTCCGACACCGATCGGCCCACCCGACGAGGTTCGATTCCGTCGGGCAACTCCTTCGGTGAGACGGGGGTCATGGCCTTCAGCCCGCACGGTGACGTGCTCGCCACAGTCCAGCGTGACAACGCGATCCACATGTGGAAGCTCACCGACCCGGCCAGGCCCGAGCCGTTCGGCCAGGCACTGACGGGCCATCACTACGGCATAGATTCGTTCCAGTACAGTCCGGACGGCCATTTCCTGGCCAGCGTCGGTCGAAACGGCGGCACCGACACCCAAGCGTCCTTCCGCCTGTGGGATCTGAACGTCGAGGAGAACGTCCGCCGGCTGTGTGCCACGACACCACGGGTGTCCCAAGAGCTGTGGCAGAAGTACGTGCCCGAACTGACCTATCACCCGCCATGCGCCTGACCGTGGGTGTCGGTGCTGGGTAGCTCGCGAATCACCCGACAAGGGTTCCCGGCCGCGAAGACCCGTGCGGGGAGGTCCCGCGTCACGACGCTCCCGGCGCCCACCACGGTGTCCGGGCCGATGGTCACCCCTGGGCAAACGATCACACCGCCGCCCATCCACACGTTGTCCCCGATCACGATCGGGGCCGCCGTTTCCCATCGCTGCCGCCGCGCTTCGTGATCGTCCATGGGGTGTAGGGCCGTCAGCAGCTGGGCTCGGGGGCCGATGGACACGTCGTTGCCGACGGTGATCCGCGCGCAATCCATGAGTATCGCGTCGTAGTTGATGAAGCTGTTGTCTCCCAAGCGAATCAGGTATCCGTAGTCGCACTGGAACCGGGGCATGACCCACGACCCGGTGCCGATCCCGCCCAACAGCGCGGAGAGGATCTCCTGGCGCGTGTCCTCCTCGTCGGATCGTGTCGCGTTGAACCTGTCCAGGAGTGCCTGGCACCGTCGCCGCTCGGCGACCAACTCGGGGTCGTTGTCCCGATACAGCTGTCCGCTGAGCATTCGTTCCTTCTGATCATCCACCACACCATCATGCCGAAACCGCCGCCGGATGGTTGAAACGTTTCAGACCTTGGCCGGGTCAGGTGAGAGGCCGTCAGAGGGCTGGCGGAATTGATACGGTTCATCGTATGCAGCCGAGCATCAAAGATGTCGCCCAGCGGGCCGGGGTCTCGATCGGGACGGTGTCCAATGTGCTCAACCGGCCGGACAAGGTCGCCGAGTCGACCAGGGCGCACGTGCTCGCGGCCATCGAGGAGCTCGGCTTCGTGCGCAACTCGTCCGCGGCGCAGCTGCGCGCCGGGACCAGCCGGTCGCTCGGCCTGATCGTGCTGGACATGGCGAACC
Organism: Actinocrispum wychmicini; assembly: GCF_004345645.1. Lineage (GTDB taxonomy): Bacteria > Actinomycetota > Actinomycetes > Mycobacteriales > Pseudonocardiaceae > Kibdelosporangium > Kibdelosporangium wychmicini. The sequence continues at coordinate 269,732 of NZ_SLWS01000010.1, forward strand.
CGTTCTTCCACGACGTGGCCAAGGGAGTCGAGGACGTCGCCACCGAACTCGGGTACGCGGTGGTGCTGTGCAACGCCGACGAGCAGGCCGAACGGGAGGACCGCTATCTGCGGGTGCTGGAGGAGCAGCGGGTCCGGGGTGTGCTCATCACGCCGGTCGAGGTGAGCTCGGAACGACTTGACGCGCTGCGCAGGCGCGGCACGCCCACCGTGCTCGTCGACCGGCACGACGCCCGCGCCAACTGCTGTTCGGTGGCTGTGGACGACGTGGCGGGCGGTGAGTTGGCGGGGGAGCATCTCGTGTCGCGTGGCCACCGTCGGATCGCGTACTTCAGTGGCCCGTTGAGCCTGCGGCAGTGCGCGGACCGCCTCACCGGTCTGCGGAACGCCGTGGCCGCGGCGGGGCTGGATCCGGACGAGGTCGTCGATGTGGTCGAGTTGCCGGCGTTGAAGGCGCGGATCGGTTACGAGGCCGCGCGTCCCCTGCTGGGGCCGACCGGCTTCACGGCTGCTTTTTGCGCCAACGACTTGCTCGCGCTCGGCGTGCTGCGGGCCGCGGTGAGCACAGGTATGCGTGTGCCCGGCGACCTGGCGATCTTGGGGTACGACGACATCGAGTTCGCCGCGGACGCGGCCGTGCCGCTGTCTTCGGTCCGGCAGCCGACTGTCCTGATTGGACGAAACGCGGCCCAGCTACTGCTGGAGGAGTGTGACGATCCTGATTCGCACGTACACAAACAGGTGATGTTCAAACCCACTCTCGTGGTCCGTGAGTCCACGTAGTTGACAAGGTTCTTACCCGGGGCCACGATCGACCGCATGGGGGCTTTCACTAGAGCGGCCGTCGTGGCCGCCATCGCTGCTGCACTCGTCCTTCCCGCCAACCTGGCCAACGCCGGCCAGAGTCCCGTGATCAAGCCGGTCAAGGCCTGTGCCGACCTGGTCAGGAACTTCGACATTCCGGGCGCGCCGACGCACGTCACCTCGACCGAGGTGGTGCCGGCGGCCGGGACCGATCCGGAGTACTGCGACGTCAAAGGTCATGTCGACCCGGCCGTCGAGTTCGAGCTGAAGCTGCCGACCAGCACGTTCACCGGACGCTACTTCCAGGACGGCTGCGGTGGCTTCTGCGGCACGTTCTTCCCGAGCCCGTTCCCGGACTGCGGCAAACCGCAGGCCGGTGACTTCGCGGTCGCGGTCACCAACGACGGCCACGTCGGCGGCGGCGTGTTCCCGGCGGCCGACGGCACGTGGGGCGCGAACAACGAACCGCTGCGGGAGGACTTCTTCTTCCGCGCGCCGCACGTGGTCTCGTTGGCGTCGAAATGGATCATCACGACCTACTACGGCGCGCCGCCGAAGCACTCGTACTTCTCCGGCTGCTCCAACGGCGGCCGCGAGGCGTTGTTGCTCGCCCAGCGTTACCCGGACGACTTCGACGGCATCATCGCGGGCGCCCCGGCCGGCTATTTCGACCCGCTGATCGTGGTCCAGGCCTGGCTGTACCGCTCGAACACGGCTGCGGACGGGTCCCAGATCGTCACTTCGGACAAACTGCCGGCGCTGCACAGCGCGGTCCTCGCCGCGTGCGACAAGCTGGACGGCCTGGTGGACGGCCAGCTCGACGACCCGAGAGCCTGCACGTTCGATCCCGGCGCGATCCAGTGCGCCGGGGCGGACCAGCCGACGTGCCTCACCGCGGCCCAGGTCGCGGCCGTGCGCAAGTTCTACGCGGGCCCGACCGACCAGGCCGGCCGGAAGCTCTATCCGGCCGGGGAGCCCCGCGGCACCGAGTTGGCGTGGGACGGCTGGATCCTGCCCGCGCCCGGTCTCGGCTCGCTTGCCGCCTTGTTGGGCGACAACTACCTGAAGTACCTGGGCTACCCGGTCGGCACGCCGGCGTCCTCGCTCGCGGACTTCCAGTTCACCCTGCCCGACTTCAACCGGCTCACGCTGGAGGGCTTCAAGGTGAACGCGATGAGTCTGGACCTCACCAGGTTCCAGCGGCACGGCGGCAAACTGATCATCTGGCACGGCTGGGCCGACCAGGCGATCCCACCGGCCGGCACGGTCGACTACTACCAACGCCTGGTCCAACACTCCGGCGGCGCCCAACAAACCCAGAAATGGGCCCGCCTGTTCATGATTCCGGGCATGTACCACTGCCAGGGCGGCGACAGTTTGACCACCTTCGACCCCACCAAAGAACTGGTCAACTGGGTCGAATCCGGCAAAGCCCCCGAAAAAGTCATCGCCCAAGCCGTCGACCCCAACGACAACGACAAAACAGTGCGAACCCGCCCGGTGTTTCCCTACCCATTGCGCGCCAAGTACACAGGAACCGGCGACATCAACGACGCGGCCAACTTTACCCCAGCCGCCCCACTGGTACCCACGACCAACGACATCGTGAATTGGGCAGGAACCTACCTCCATCTCCTCCCAGGCCCAGTAGCCCACTGACTCAGCACCCACCGAGGACCAAAGCCCGTGGCGGGCCAGGAACCACCCACCACCGCCACGGGCTGATCCACCCCACCAACGCCACCCCACCAAGGCTCGCTCGGCCCGCCAATCGCCTCGGGCCGCCAAGTCCATCCGAGGCACACCACCAGGGCTCACCCGAGGCACGTCGCCAGGTCCGCCCAAGGCCAGGCCGCCAAGCCTGTCCCAGGCAGGCCGCCAAGCTCACCCAATGCAGGCTGCCAAGACGCACGCCCGAGGCACGTCGCCAACCTCACTTGAGGCCAGGCCGCCAAGCTCACTCGAGGCAGGCTGCCAAGACGCACGTCCAAGGCACGTCGCCAACCTCACTTGAGGCCAGGCCGCCAAGCCTGTCCGAGGTACGCTCCCCGCCCACAAAGCCAATCCTCGTCTACCAGGGCAATCCCTCCACCACGGCAGTCCCCACCCGCCCTGAGGCGCGTGCCCGCGCATCACAGCTGTGCCTCGTTCTGTCTCCCGGCCGACCTGGGCGCAGCCCAACCACAGGTGTCAAGAGGCTGACAGCGGCGAGCAACCCCGAGCGGGAGCCGGCCTCTTGACGCCTGTGGTTGCCTTTGGCAGGTCGGGTGGGAGACAGGACGCGGCCCTTCCCCTGTCTCCTGGTTGATCTGCCTGCGCGGCGAGCGCATCTTTTGCCCAAAGAGTGCTCGTTGTTCAAAGACTGCCCTCGCCGGGCGGCTGATCGATCAGGAGAGAGTGGGGTGCCCCTTTGACGGGGCATTCGGCTTTGGTGGAGGGCTGGTTGAGGGCGTGTTCCCTCTCCCGACCAACCTGCCGGGAGGCAACCACACGTATCAAGAGGTCCGTATCGCCTGGTCTCGGGGTTGGGTCGCGCCGGCGGACCTCTTGACACGCGTGGTTGGGCTTCGCCCAGGTCGGTCGGGAGAGGGAACACGCCAGCCACACCCATGCGCTAGGCGCGCCACACCCAAGCGATGCGCTGGCGCGCCAGGCCACACTCATGCGCTAGCGCGCCAGCCATACCCATGCGCTAGGCGCGCCCATGCGCTGGCGCGCGGCATCCATGCGCTAGGCGCGCGGCGTGTGGGCGTGTGGGTCTGCACATCGTTGGCTCATCGGGTCTTTGGGCGGGCCAGGCGGTCTTTGGGGGCCGCATCTTCCTGCAACTCACCCGGGTGCGGCCAGCTCATGTTCCTGCAGGGGAGTGGGTCATCGCATGATTTGTCCTGTTCGTCCCGGGTCTTGTCGCACTGTCCTATGCAGACGCTCAAGACAGAATCCCGGTTCGGCCCGTTGAACTGGGCATACCTGTTGGCCCTGGTCATTGTTGGGTACGGAGCGTGGGGTGGGGGTGGGTGGGTGCTTTCCGTTAATGGTGGTCACTCTTAGCCATGTTGTCTGGGTCTGCCTGGGGGAATGTGGGTGCCGTGCCGAAGTAATTGATCGAAGAATTGCATTGGTGAAGGGGTGAGAAAATGAACGGGCGGCCACTTGGTGGTTACTGCGGCGCGTTGTGTTCCGGTGATCGGTACATGAAATGGATCACGGTGGGGTGGTGGGCGGCGACGCTCCGCGATCATGGCCCTCTTGCTGGGGATCCTTGGCCACTGGCCGGTGGTCGTGACCCCGTTGACCGGCTATGACGATCTCCTATAACGGGTATGAAAAATTCCTGTACCGGACGGTGATGGAACGGCTCGCGCACTGATTAACGCGACACTGGCCGGGCTGGGCGGGTGTGTCGCATGCTTTTCTCGATCCAATCGAGCGGGGAAATCTAGGATAGGGGACATTGTGATCGCCACCCTGAACAACACCGTGACCGCCACTCTCACCGACACCCTCGGTTCGTTGTTCGCAGAGTTGGACCTGCAGTTGACCATCGACAGCGACCTGGTCATCAACGAACTTGACCAGTGGCGCAATCCCGAGGCGACAATGGCTGGCTCGTGCACTCAGACTTTCAACCTCGTCGTGGTTGCCGAGGAGATGAAGTAGCGATGACCACCTCGGGTGCGTCGTCCGGGCGTGTCGTCGGCTTCAAACGCCACCTGCGCGTTGAGGTCGTCAAGGGCGAGGCCGTGTACCTGTTCTCCGAGCGCGGGGTCACCGCGCTCCGGGGGACGGACGCGGAGACGCTCGCGCCGCTGCTGGACAGCACCCGCGACCTGGAGACCCTGCTTCGGGATGTCCCCACAGGCGTGGCGCCGGAGCAGGTCGGCAGGTTCATCGCCCGGCTGGACGAGGCCGGACTGCTCACCCTGGGACCGCCGCCGAGCTCCGGCGTGGCCGAGCGGGCCAGGGCTTACTGGGAGGCGGCCGGCACGGACGCCACTACGGCGGTCGCGAACACCACGGGCAAACGCGTCCAGGTGATCGTGACTGGAGATGTCGATCCGGTGCCCGCGCTCGCCGCCCTGCGCGAAGCGGGACTTTCCGTGCAGGTCGGTCCGCCGCCGAGGGATGAGGACCGCACGGGTGCCGGGTTCGCCCTGGCGACGGATGATCCAGCGGACCTTTCGGTCGTGCTGTGCGATGACTACCTGTCGCCGGATCTGGCCGACATCGACGCCGTGCACCGTGCCGCTCGCCGCCCCTGGCTGCTCGCCAAACTGATCGGCTCCCAGGTGTGGATCGGGCCGGTCTTCGACTCACCGGAACTGGGCTGCTGGCACTGCCTGGCGAACCGGTTGTGGGCCCACCGCGAGGCCGAGGCGCACGTACAGGCAAGGCTGGGCCGGGTCGGCCCCGCTGTGCGCCCGGTCGCTTCCCTGCCCGCGCTCGACGCGATGGCGACCCGCATGATGGCGTTGGAGGTCACCAAGTGGCTGGCCGGCTACCGGTACGCCGGCCAACGCTCGGTGATGACGTTCGACAGTCTCGACCTGAAGGCCCGGCACCACGAGTTCCGGCGCAGGCCACAGTGCGCGTTGTGCGGAGACCCGACGTACATGCGCGCGCAGGCCCGACTTCCGGTGACGCTGACCAGCCAGCCGAAGGCGGCCGACAACGCCGGCGGGCACCGAACGCTTCCGCCGCAGCAGGTCCTCGACCGCTACCAGCACCTGATCAGCCCGGTCACCGGGGTGATCAAGGAGATCACCCGCAACACCCGCGGGCCGGAGTTCTTCAACTCCTTCCGGGCCGGCCCGAACGTGGCCGTCGGCGGCCGCACCATGATCAACCTGACCGCCGCGCCGCGGGTGGAGAACGGCGGCAAGGGCGTGACTCCGTTGCACGGCAAGGTGAGCGCCATGTGCGAGGCGCTCGAACGACATTCCGGGTTCTTCCACGGCGACGAGGAACGCGTCCGGGGCAGCTACCGGTCGTTGGCGGACCAGGCCGTCCATCCGTCGACGTGCCAACTGTTCGACGAACGGCAGTACCCGAACCGGTCCGCGTGGAACGCGTCGCACTCGTCGTTCCAACACGTGCCGGACCCGTTCGACGACAACGCGGTGATGGACTGGACTCCGGTTTGGTCGTTGACGAACGAGCGGCACCGGCTGCTGCCCACCGCCATGTTGTACTACGGCGCGCCACCCGAGGGCGGTTCAGTTTCCTTGTACGCCGATTCCAACGGCAACGCCGCAGGCAGCAGCCTGGAAGACGCGGTGCTGCAGGGGTTGCTGGAGTTGGTCGAGCGTGACTCGGTGGCGATCTGGTGGTACAACCGGACAAAGCAGGCCGCCGTCGACTTGGACGCGTTCGCCGAGCCGTGGGTGGACGAACTCCGTGACGTCTACAAGGGACTGAACCGGGAGGTCTGGGTGCTGGACGTGACCGCCGACTCCGGGATCCCGACGATGGTCGCCCTGTCGCGGCGAACCGACGGCGACACAGAGGACATCATGTTCGGGTTCGGCGCGCACCTGGATCCCCGCGTGTGCCTGCGTCGCGCGCTGACCGAGATGAACCAGCTCATGCCCGTGGTCACCGACGGGGACTACGGTTGGATCGAGCCGGAACCGGTGAAGTGGTGGCAGAACGCCACCGTGGCCAACCAGCCCTACCTGGCGCCGGACCGGGACGTCCGGCCGCTGACACCGCAGGACTACGGCTATGTGTCCACTCCGGACCTGCTTGACGACGTCGAGTTCGTCCGCGGCCGGGTGGAGTCGCTGGGACTGGAGGTGCTCGTGCTGGACCAGACCAGGCCGGACATCGGCCTGCCGGTGGTGAAGGTGGTCGTGCCCGGGATGCGCAGCTTCTGGGCCCGCTACGCGCCCGGCCGGCTGTTCGACGTCCCTGTTCTGCTTGGTCGGCTCGCCGCGCCAACACGGTACGAGGAGCTCAACCCGACCCCGCTGTTCATCTGATCGTGGCCAGGGCAGATGGGTGGTTCCCACCAGGCGTCACCGTCAATCCGTGGAGACCGACTGTGCAGTTCAAGCCCCCCGCCGGTGAGCCGGAGCGGATCAGGCTGTGGTCGTTGCGTGAGGACGCTCTGGTGGAGAGCGGCACGGATGACCAACTGCTGGTTTTCACCAGATGGGGGGACATCGAGATCGACGACCCGAGCCCGGTCGTGCGGGAGTGGCTGTACCGGATGAGCCTCGGCCCGGTGTCCCTGGAGAACCTGCTGCCGCCGCGCGCGGGCGGCGGCAACCACGTCGACCAGGACCCGGAGTACCTGCGCGTGCGCAAGGTGCTGGAGAAGCTCGGGAGCTGCGTCGTGCACTCGCTCGGCCTGGCCGACATGGGCGGGCCGCTGCTGTCCGCGGTGCCGATCTCCCGCAAGGCGAACTTCGAGTTGCCCGTGGTCGACGTGCACCACCCGGTGCGGCTGTCGCGGTTCGCGGCGATGCGCGCGAGCGACGGCGAGGTGGTGCTCGAGTCGCCGCTGGCCCGCCACCGGGTGGTGTTCCACCGGTCGCTGGCCACCCGGGTGGTGGGGTCGCTGGGGAAGGCGACCACCATCGCGGACCTGGCGCCCGCGCTGGACATCGCCGAGTCGCTGGTGGTCGACATCGTCACGTACGTGGCCGCGGTCGGCATGGTGGTCTTCGCCGACGGGCCCGGGAATCCGCTCACGGCGCGGTTCGCCGAGGACACCGACCCGGCTTTGTTGGTGTGGTCGCACAATGACCTGCTGTTCCATTCCCGCAGCCGGTTGGGCCGGCACGACGACCCGCGGGGCGCGGTGTATCCGCACGGGGACAAGCTGCCGCCGCCGCCCGCGGTGAAACCCGTCCCGGACGGGCCCCGGTTCCCGCTGAAAAAGCCGCTCCTGTCGGAGGTGATCGCGGCTGATCCGCCGTTCACCGAAGTGGTGGAGAGCCGACGGTCCTACCGTAAGTTCGCGCGCCGTCCGCTGAGTGCCGGCCGGCTGGGCGAACTGTTGTTCCGGTCCGCCAGAATTCGTTCGGTACGGCCCGCGGACGGCGGCGGAGTCAGCTACGCGGTGAGCGACCGGCCATATCCCAGTAGCGCCAGCCTGCACGAACTCGAGCTGTACGTGACCCTTGACCGGTGCACCGACCTGCCCCGCGGGATCTACCACTACGACCCGCTGGGGCACGCCCTGACGCTCATCAATACTTCGGAGGACAAGGTCGGCGAGTTGTTGGACGATGCGAAGGTGGCCACGGGTTCGCTGCAACGGCCACCGGCGCTCATCACCGTGACCGCACGAATGGGACGGTTGTCTTGGATGTACAACGGCATCGCGTACGCCACCACGCTGCGGCATGTGGGCGTGTTGCAGCAGACGCTGTACCTTGTGGCGACGGCTATGGGGCTGGCGCCGTGCGCGCTTTCCGTCGGCGACATCGAGGTCTGCGACAGCGCCTTCCTGCTGGACTGGCCGGCGGAAGTGACCGTGGGCGGGTTCGTGGTCGGGCTTCGCCCCGAGGCCATACCCGAGCGTGACATGGCTAGGCAAGATCCGTGACTGCAGCTTGCTGCAACAACTACTTATACAGGTTGGCGTGTAGTCTTAGGCAGGCCGAGAGCGTGACGATGCTGGGGGGAGAATGAGCCCAGACTCGGACGGTAATGCGTTATCCGTCAACTCGACACTCGCCCCAAGAGTGGCCAGGTTAGTCGTTGTCACGGCCTTCAGCTGCATAGCCATGCTAGCGTTCTTCCGGGTGCTGCTGACAAAGCCGACGTTCCTCACCGGCGCGCTGTGCACCGTCTATATCGTCCTGCTGCTCTCGATTCAGATTCTCTGGATGTCCAAACGGGCGGCCGAACTGCCGGTCTGGGCCCGCTATTCGGCGCTGCTCGTCCAAGCCTGCCTGGTCTACCTGCCGCTGCTCCAGTTCAAGCAGTTGTGGGTCGGGCTGCCCGGATTCCTGGCTGGCAGCGCGCTCGTGGTGATGCCGGTGCCGTTCGGCTGGATCACCGCCGGCCTGGTCGTCGTCAGCATGGCGTTCACGCAGGCGGCGTACAGCGGCCAGCCGGAGGACGTCGTCTACATCACCCTGTCCACCACGTTGACCGGGTTGTTGGTGTACGGCCTGACCAGGCTCGCCACCCTGGTCACCGAGCTGCACAAGGCGCGCGAGGAACTGGCCAAGATGGCGGTGGCGCGGGAGCGGCTGCGGTTCGCCCGCGACCTGCACGACCTGCTCGGCTACAACCTCTCGGCCATCACGTTGAAGAGCGAGCTGACCCACCGCCTGGTGATCAAGCACCCGGCGCGGGCCCGCGAGGAGCTGGTGGAGATCCTGCAGATCTCTCGGCAGGCACTGGCCGACGTGCGTGCGGTGGCGAGCGGCTACCGCGAGATGTCGCTCGACGAGGAATGCCAGTCGGCCCGGTCGGTGCTCGCGGCCGCTGACGTGCAGGTCCAAATGGACGTGAACTACCGCGACCTGCCGGTGCGGGTGTCCACGGTGTTGGCCACCGTGCTGCGCGAGGGGATCACGAACCTGCTGCGGCACAGCAAGGCCGAATTCTGCGAGATCAGCGTCCGGCAGGCGGACGGCCGGGTGACCATCGAGATGGTCAACGACGGCGTTCGGGACATTCCGGTCGATTCCCGAAAGGACGAAGGTCCGGGCGGCAGCGGCATTCACAACCTGTCCGCGCGGGTGGCCGAACTGGGCGGCGAGCTGACCGCGGAACGCGAAGGCGACAAGAGATTCCGGCTGCACGCTGTGATTCCCCTGTTCGACCAGCAACACGACAGCGACCAGGACGACGGCGACGACGACCTGAAACCCCCACTGCGGGTGGTTTCCTAGCCGACGGCGATGGCCGCCGGGAGACTTGCGGGCTGGTCGGCGGGGACTGCGAAGGCGAACTGTGGGTTGATGCGTGAGGTATCGAAGACAGCTGTGGTCGGTGCGGAGGGTGGGTTTCGGGGCTGGGGCTAGGGCGGCGGTGGCGAGTTGTGGTCGATGCGTGCGCGGCATAGCGGCTGGCATCGAGGACAGCAATGGTGAGCTGTGGTTGAAGCGATGAGTTTCCGGCTGGTGTCGGAGACGGTGGCGGCGAGATGTGCTCGGCGCGATAGGCGGGACTTTCGCGGCTGGTGTCGACGACAGCAGCGCCGGGTTGTTCTCGGCGCGGAGGGTGAGTTCCCGGCTGGCGTCGGGGACAGCGGCAGCCGGTTGTGGTCGTGCGGTGGGTGGATTCCCGGCTGGCGTCGGAGACGGCGGCAGCCGGTTGTGGTCGTGCGGTGGGTGGATTCCGAGGTGGCGTCGGGGACAGCGGCAGCCGGTTCAGGTCGATGTGATGCGCGGCTGGCGTGGACGGCGGCGGGTTGTGATCAGCGCGGTGGGTTTTCGTGGCTGGCGTCGGGGACAGCGGCGGCCGGTTGTGGTCGATGCGATGCGCGGCTTTTCGCGGCTGTCATGGATCAGCGCGGTGGTGGCTTTGGGTTAAGGCGGTGGCGGCTTTGTTGGCGTTCCTGGTGGTTCGCTTCGCCGCCGCCCCCGCTGTTCTTTCGCTCCGTGCCACGGGTTCCCGCTGGCTGGTACCGAAGTCTTCGGTTACAGCCATCCCGCTTCGGTCGCGATCCGGATCGCGTCGACCCGGTTGCGGGCGTTGAGCTTGCCCGCGATCGTCGTCAGGTAGTTGCGGACCGTTCCCACTGACAGGTACAGCTTGGACGCGATCTCCGAGGCGTCCGCGCCGTGCGCCGCCAGCCGGAGCACTTCACTCTCCCGTGTGGTCAGCGGGCAGTCGGTGCTGTCCCACGCGGCGAGCGCGAGCTGGCTGTCCACCACCCGTCGGCCGGCCGCGACGCTGCGGATCGCGTCGGCCAGTTCGCTGGCCGGGGCGTCCTTCAGCATGAAGCCGCTGACGTGGGCGGACAGCGCGCGACGCAGGGTGCCCGGCCGGCCGAGGCCGGTCAGGATCAGTGTGCGCACCTCGGGCAGCGCCGCGCGGATCTCGCCGGCCGCGGTCAACCCGTCCTTGCCCGGCAGGTCGATGTCCAACAGGGCCACGTCCGGTCGCCACTTGGTCGCCGCCGGCAGGATCTCGTCCCCCGACGACATCTCCGCCACGACCTCGATGTCCGGCTCCACGTTGAGCAGCGCGACGAGGGCACCGCGGACCATGTGCATGTCTTCGGCAATAATCACCCTGATCATGGTTGCCCCTTTCCCCTCGGCGCGTGCCCTCGCCTGGGTCCGCGCCTTTCCCATTCCCGGCCGGCCACCTGGTAACAGGGCGGTGGCCTCCGGTCGGGCACATCTCGCCCGGCGTGGTGGGTGAGGACCACAGTAGGCGTCACCCGAGATCATAGGGGTTTCACCGAACATTTGGATCGGCTATTAGGGGAAAAGAATTCAGCTCCCAGTGATACTGACAGTCCTTGTCACCTGTCCGGTCCGCGACCCGGAACGCAACGTATTCGTTCGGTGACAAAGCGTAAAATCGGTAGCCGTGCGGCAATTGAAGATAATGAACGTACCGCAAACCGTGCATAACGCCGACGCATATCTGCTCGCCGGTGTTGGTATACCGCCATTGAGACCAATGTGGACGGCTGAAGGGCGTAGCGCCGGATCATCTCGTCCGGATCAGGTCCGGTATCCGCGGGGCCGGAATCCGGGGGATCCGGGCACAGGTGCGGCGGGTGGTGGCCAGCACGGCCGGCCATGGTGGCAGCAGGTGCAGCGGCCGCGGCCGTTCAATCCACGGCCACCCGTTTGTTTCGCCGATTTCACGTGGTATCACCACGAGTGTGCCGGCGGCCGGCAGATGCACTTCGACGCACCGAAGGTCCGCCACGTCCTTCGGTGCCGTACCTTTGGGGCCGGTCAGGAACATCCACCAGTCGCCGCCCGTGTCGGCCAGTACCGGCCCGGCGAGCAAACAGATCCGCAATTCGGTCAGTACCCGGCTCCCTAATGCTTCGGGCATCACCACGGCGTCCAGCCGCTGGCCGAGCGGGATGACCAGGCGTTCGGTGTTGACTTCAATGGTGACCGGCCAGCCGAAACGTTCCTCGTAGTAGGTGCGGGCGGCGGCCAGTTCGCGTAACAGATCGAGATCAGGCATCTTCATGCGCCTCCGCCTGCTGTATAGCGCAGTTTCCTCGCCGGTTGCCAGTCAATGGGTCACTGTTTCGATGTGAGTGGACCGCTGATTGGTTCGTGAAGAACACCTAGTGGCAGCGTCGATTGTTCATACCGGCGGATGAGAAGAGCACGTCAAGGTTGGTGAGCGCGGCACTGGAAAGGGGATCCGGCCCCGATGAACAATTTTCCAGGTACGGGTGCGTGCACCAGCGGTGGCGCGAGCGGGGAACAGTCCCCCTACCGGGTGGACAGGTCGGCGTCAGGTGCACGGTATCGGTGTCCTGAACGACGAAAGGCTGTGGGGATGATGACCCTGGTCGAGCGAAATGACGCGTGGAGCGCGTTGGACCGGTTGATGCGGGAGAGCGCCGCCGGGCACGGTCGGGTCGCGTTGGTCACCGGCGGTCTGGCGACCGGCAAGACCGAGCTGCTCAGGGTCTTCGCCGACCACGCCGCGGAGGCCGGCGCGCTGGTGTTGTCCGCCGCCGGGTCGCGGGCCGAGCAGTCGCTGCAGATGGGCGTGTTGGGCCAGATCCTGCACAGTTCCGCGTTCGCGGACGTTCCCGTGCCGCTGATGTCCACAGTGGACGAACTGCCGTGGGCGGAGATCGACCCCGACCCGGCCGTGGTCGGCCCGCTGGACGCGCCGATCGTCCGCGACATGTGCGCGGCCATCATGCATGTCGCGAAACAACGCCAGATCGTCATGGCCATCGACGACGTTCAGTTCGTCGACAGCGCGTCCCTGCGGGTGCTGCTTTACCTCAGGCGTCGGATGACGTCCGCGCCGGTGATGCTCGTGCTCGCCGGGTGGGAGCAGCGCCGTCGCTCGTGGCCTTCGTTCCGTGCCGAGATGACGCGTCAACCGCACGAACAGATCCGGCTCACCGCACTGTCAGTGCAAGGCGTCGAACAAATGGTGCTCGGCCGGGTGGACTCGCCGGCCGCCGCCCAACTCGCCGCGTTGTGCAACGAGCTCTCCGGCGGCAACCCGCTCCTGGTCGACGCGCTGGTCGACGACTTCCGCAGCACACCGGGCCAGGAACCCAAGCCGGGCATCGTGTACGCGCAGGCCGTGCTGACCTGCCTGCACCGGGGCGACCCGCAACTGCTCGACGTCGCCAGCGCGGTGGCCGTGCTGGGCGTGCTGGGCACGCCCGCGCTCGTGGCCAAACTCGTCGGGGAGTCGACCGACGAGATCGTTCCCGTGTTCGAGGTGCTCACCGCCGCCGGGGTGCTCGGTCCGCACGGCTTCCGGCACCCGACGGCCGCGCGGGTCGTGCTCGACAGTCTCCGCGCGGGTGAACGGTCGCGGATGCACCTGAGCGCCGCGAACATGTTGCACCAACTGGGCGCGGGCGCGTTGGACATCGCACGGCACCTGCTCGCCGCCGACGCCGCGTGCGGGCCGTGGGCGGTGGAGTTGCTGCGCGAGGCGTCCGAGCGGGCGCTCGCCGACGACGACGTCGAAGCCGCCGCGCACTGCCTGCGGCTGGCGTTGCGCGACTGCGCGTCCGATGAGGCCCGGTTCGCGATCACCAAGGCGCTGGCCCGGGTGGAGTGGCGGGTCAACCCGGCCGCGGCCGCGCTGCACCTGGGGCCGTTGCAGAAGGCGATGCACGAAGGCACGCTCACCAGCCGGGACGCGGCGACGCTCGCGCGGCACGCGTTATGGCAAGGGGACACCGAGACCGTGCTGGCCGCGCTGAGTCAGGCGTCGGATCCGCAGATCGCGGCCGAGCTCCGGCTGGTGTTCGAGTGGATGTACGGCTCGCAGCAGGCGTTGCCGGCGGGCGACCGCGCGGGCACCCCAGGCAACCCCTGGGTGCAGGTGGCGAGCAAGCTCAGCGGCCTGATGGTCAAGGGCCGGGCCGAGGAAGTGGCCGGCAGCGCCGAGCACATCCTGCAGAGCTGCCACCTCGGGGACACCACGCTGGAGGTCATCGTCTCCGCGCTGTTCGCCCTGGCGTACGCCGACAAGCCGGACAAGGCCGCGTTCTGGTGCGAGACCCTGGCCGACGAGGCCGAGCGGCGCAACGCCCCCACCTGGCAGGCGTTGCTCGGCGCGGTACGGGCGGACATCGCGTTGCGCCAAGGGGACCTGGCGTTCGCCCAGTCGCAGGCCGTCGCCGCGCTGGCGCTGCTGCCGGCCGAGGGCTGGGGTGTCCTGATCGGACTGCCCCGGGCCACGCTGCTGTCCGCGTACACCGGGATGGGCCAGCAGGACGCCGCGGCCGACGTGCTCAAGCAGTTCGTGCCGGACCAGATGTTCCGTACCGTGATCGGGCTGCGCTACCTGCACGCGCGCGGCCACTACTACCTGGGCACGGAACGCGCCCTGGCCGCGTTGGACGACTTCCAGACGTGCGACCGGCAGATGCGGGAGTGGAACATCGACGTGCCGGCCCTGGTGCCCGCGCTCACCGATCTCGCCCAGGCGTATCTGCAGTTGGACCAGCACAAGCTCGCGCGGGACCTGGTGACCCGGCAGCTCGAACGGTCCCGCACGACCAGCTCGCGGACCAGAGGGGTCTCGCTGCGCGTGCTCGCCGCCACCACCGAGCTGCGGCAACGCCCGCACCTGCTGATGGAGGCGATCGAGGACCTGCACAACTCCGGGGACCGGCTGGAGTTGGCCCGGGCGCTGATCGACCTGAGTGAGGCGCACCAGGAGCTGGGCGAGTTCAGCCGGGCCAGGATGCACGCGCGTCGGGCCGCGGCCGAGGCCAAGGCGTGCCACGCGGAACCGATGTCGAGGCTGCTGTCGCACAGCGGCTCCTTCGAGGTGAAGGAAACGAAGATGGATGCCGAGGGCGTGCCGCCGCTGAGCGGCGCCGAACGGCGGGTCGCGACCCTCGCGGCCCGCGGCTACAGCAACCGCGAGATCGGCCGGATGCTGTACATCACGGTGAGCACGGTGGAACAGCACCTGACCCGGGTCTACCGCAAGCTCAACGTCGGCAGCCGGGCGGACCTCCCTGTGGGCCTGCTGCTCAGCCGCGTTCCCGTCACCGGTGCGCAGCAGGACACGATGAGTTCGTTCGAATAGGGGCGTATTTCGAAAAGCAGGGGTCGAATAGGGTGGTATTCGACGCCGACCGGCGGTCCGCGTGGTGGACCGCCGGTTTTTCGCGCGCCCTCAGATTATACGACTGTCTGGATTTGTGTGGACGATTCCGGTAGAGTGGTGGTGATAATTCATGGGCATGTTGTGAAAGATCACTGTGAAAGATCGAGAGGGGGCACTGTGAAGGAGTTGTGTGGACGGCTCCAGCCGGAGCCCTGGATCGACGCGACGGTCCGGCCGGACGGCGTTCTTGAGCTCACCCCGCGGCACGGCGGTGTCAGTTTCCGCTGCGACCCGGCCGGCGCGGCCATGTGGATCGCCTTGTGCCAGCACGGTTGGCTGGTCGACGCGGCCGCGGACACGCTCGCCGCGGCGTGGCTGGCCGACCCGGAGAACATGCGGGCGGAACTGGACATCTGGGTGGGCGAACTGTGTGACGCCGGGCTGCTGAGACACGTTCCCCGACAACAGCACAAGTGAGGTGCTCAGGCGCGGCCCGTGATGTTTTCCGGGCCGTGTGTGAATACGCCCGGGTCCGGGTGGCTAGGGGTATTTCGGTGTATCGCGCGCGCAATACCGTGCCCGTGAGGTGGTACGTCCGTCAATACCGGGAGCGCGCACATGACTCAGCCCGGCGAAATCACGCTGCTGCTCGATGTGGTCAGGGCTGAGGCACTCGCGGTCCTGCGGGGGATCCACCCGGATCCGGTGTTCGACGTCAACCGTTCGTTCACCGACCTGGGCATGGACTCGCTCGCCCTGGTGGAGCTGCACGCCCGGCTGAACGCCGCGCTGGGGCTGAGCCTGCCGGTCACGATCGCCTTCGACTACCCGCGGGCCACGTCGTTGGCCGAGTACCTGCGTCGGGAGATGCTCGGCCTGACCGAGGACCGGCCATTGGCCATACCGTCCAGAATGGACATTCCGGTGGCCGTCGTCGGCATCGGATGTAGGTTCCCCGGTGGCATCTCGTCACCTGACGACCTGTGGCGGCTGGTCGCCGAGGGCGGCAGCGCGATCACGGACGTCCCGACCGATCGCGGCTGGGAAGCGACGGGCTTGGGTGGCTTCCTCAAGGACGCGACGCGGTTCGACGCCGAGTTCTTCGGTATCTCGCCGCGCGAGGCCACCGCGATGGAACCCCAGCAGCGACTGCTGTTGGAGACCGCGTGGGAGGCCCTGGAGCGGGCGGGTATCGATCCGATGTCGTTGCGCGGCAGCCGGACCGGGGTGTTCGTCGGCGCCGGCATGTCCGGCTACGCCGGTTCGGCCGGGCATCGGCTGACCGGCACCGCGCTGTCCATCGCGTCCGGCCGGGTCGCGTACTTCCTTGGCCTGCACGGGCCCGCGTTGACGCTCGACACGGCGTGTTCCGGCTCGCTGGTGGCGCTCCACCTCGCCGCCGAGTCGGTCCGGCAGGGGGAGTGCTCACTCGCGTTGGCGGGCGGCGTGACTGTGTTGGGCAGCCCCGAGTTATGGGACGAGTTCCGCCGGCAAGGTGGGCTGGCCGGGGACGGGAGGGTCAAGGCGTTCTCCGCTGGGGCGGACGGGACGAGCTTCGCCGAGGGTTCCGCGTTGCTGGTGGTCGAACGCCTGTCGGACGCGCGCCGCAACGGCCGCCCGGTGCTTGCCGTGGTGCGCGGCTCGGCCATCAACCAGGACGGCGCGTCCAACGGCCTCACCGCGCCGAGCGGGACCGCGCAGCGCCGGCTGATCCGCACCGCGCTGGCGGTCGCCGGGTTGACCCCTGAGGACGTGGCCGTGGTCGAAGCGCACGGCACCGGCACGGAACTGGGCGATCCTGTTGAGGCGCAGGCGATTCTGGCGACGTACGGCAAGGACCGGCCGACGCCGTTGTGGCTGGGGTCGGTCAAGTCCAACATCGGCCACACCCAGGCCGCGGCCGGCGCGGCCGGGGTGATCAAGATGATCATGGCGATGCGGCACGGCACTCTGCCCAGGACGATCAACGTGGACCAGCCGTCGCCACGGGTCGACTGGTCGGTGGGGAACGTGCGGCTGCTGACCGAACCGGTGCCGTGGGAGCGGGGTGACGAGCCGCGCCGGGCCGCGATCTCCGGGTTCGGCATCAGCGGGACGAACGCGCACGTGATCATCGAGGAGCCGCCGGACCAACCGCCGGCCGAGCCACCGGCGGAGGACGTCATCCCGGTCGTGGTCTCGGCGAAATCGGCCGTCGCGCTCGATGAGCAGATCGCCAACGTCAAGTCCATTGTGGACGTCAACCTGATGGACCTCGGGTACTCGCTGGCGGTCACCAGGGCGGCGTTGCCGGAGCGCGCGGTCGTCATCGCTGGGAGTCACAACGAGTTCATGCGTGCCGACATGATCCGTGGTCACGTCACCGAGGGCCGGTTCGGCCTGGCGTTCCCGGCCGAGCGGCCGTTCGCGATGGCCATGGACCTGTACAGCTCGTACCCGGTGTTCGCGCGTGCCTTCGACGATGCCGTCAACCACTTGCTGACCACAATGGACAGGTTGGACGACCGGGCCGAGACGTTCGCCGTGCAGGTCGCGATGTTCCGGCTGGTCGAGTCTTGGGGGATGCGGCCGGACTTCGTGACCGGTCAGGCCGTGGGGGAACTGGCCGCGATGCACGCGGCCGGCGTGCTGTCCCTTGAGGACGCCGCCTTGCTGGTGGGTGCGCGGGAGGACGTCATCCACCAGCTCACCCAGCTCGTCACGTTCGCGCCGCGGCGGATCCCGATGGTGCCCAACGGTTACCGGGACGGCGACACGTATCTGACGCTCGACCCGGATCTGGGACAGCGGATGTTGCTGACCCGGGTCGCCGAGGCGTACGTGCGCGGCGCCCGGCTGAACTGGGAGGCGTTCTACGCGGGCACCGGCGCCCGGCGCATCCCGTTGCCCACGTACCCGTTCCAGCGGAAGCGGTTCTGGGCGCACGAGCCGATGCTGTCCTCGGTGGTGCACCTCGCGTCCGGCGGGATCGTGCTGACCGGCCGGGTGTCCACGCTGTCCCACCCGTGGCTCGCCGACCATGTGATCGCCGGGCGGACACTCATGCCCGGTACGGCGTTCGTCGAGATGGCGCTGCGCGCGGGTACTGAGATGGGCTGCCCGCTGCTGGCCGAACTGACCATGGAGACTCCGCTCGTCCTCGGCGAATCGCCGGTCGCGCTGCAGGTGGTGGCGCGGGACATGTCCCTGGAGATCTACTCGAAGGCAGACGACGTGTGGGTCCGGCACGCTACTGGCCGGTTCGAGACCCGTCGCGGTATGCCGGCGACCATCCCGGAGTGGCCGCCGAAGGACGCCCAGGCGGTCGACGTCGCCGAGATCTACGCGGCGAGCGAACACGGGCCGGCGTTCCGCGGATTGCGCGCGGCCTGGCGGCGTGGTGCCGAGATCTTCGCTGAGGTGGACGTCCGCGACCCGGACAGGTTCGCCGCGTTGCTGGACGCGGCCATGCACGCCGCCGGCCACACGGGAGTCCCGTTCATCTGGGAGCGGGTTGCCGTGCACACCAACGGTTTCACGTCCGCCAGGGTCCATATTGTCGAAGACGGCGATCGGCTGTCAATGTCGCTGACCGACATGATGGGCGTTCCGGTCGCTTCCGTCGGCGCGGTGACACTGCGGGACCAGGTCCGGACGGACCCGCCGTTGCGTCGCGAGTGGCTGCCGCTGGTGAACCACCTCGAAGCCCTGGACCCGGCCGGGGTCGGCACGTACATCGTGCCCGTACTGTCCGAAGAGGACACCCCGGGTGCGGCGCATGCGGTCACCGCCGAGGTGCTCGGGCTGATCCAGGCGTGGCTGGCCGAGGACAGTGGCCAGCTGGTCGTGGTGACCCAACGGGCCGTCGCCGTCCGCCAGGGCGAGGACGTGGACATGTCGCAGGCGCCGGTCTCCGGCCTGGTGCGGGCCGCGCAGGCGGCGAACCCGGGCCGGTTCGTGCTGGTGGACGTGGACGAACTGTCCGAGACGGTCGCGTTGGCCGTCGCCGCCGGCGAGCCCGAGCTGGCCATCCGCGAGCGGCGGATTCTCGTCCCCACGCTCGTTCCGGCGACGGAGACCCGCGCGAGTTCGCCGTGGCGGCCCGACAGTCGGGTCCTCATCACCGGCGGCACGGGTGCGCTCGGCGCGCACCTCGCCAGGCACCTGGTCCGTGCGCACGGCGTCGAGCACCTTGTGCTGGTGAGCCGCCGGGGGATGGACGCGCCCGGCGCCGCTGAGCTGGTGGCCGAGCTGGGTGTCGACGTGGCCGTCGTGGCGTGTGACGTGTCCGACCGGTACGCCGTGGCCGCGCTGCTGGCTGAGCATCCGGTGACCGCCGTTGTGCACGCGGCCGGGGTGGTGGCCGACGGGTCGATCGGGACGTTGACGTCCCGGCAGGTGGATACGGTCATGCGGCCGAAGGTGGACGCGGCCTGGCACCTGCATTCGCTGGTCGGCGAAGTGTCCGCGTTCGTGCTGTACTCCTCGCTGGCGTCCATTGTGGATGAAGCCGGCAACGCCTTCCTGGCCGCGCTGGCCGCGCACCGGCAGGCCCAGGGAATGGCGGGCATTTCGCTGGCGTGGGGGCCGTGGGTCGGCGCGGGCGGGATGAGCGACACCCGGGCGCGGCGGCTGGGTGTGGAGCCGATGTCGGTGGCGGACAGCCTCGCGATGATGGACCGCGCGTTGCTGTGTGACGACGCGATGGTCGTGGCCGCTCGGTTCCGGCGCGCGGTCGACCACCCCACCCCCACGGACCAAGCGGTATCGCCCGAGGTGGTCGTGCCGCCGGTCGCCGACGAACCGATCGCGATCGTCGGCATGGCGTGCCGGTATCCGGGGGACATCCGGTCGCCGGAGGACCTCTGGCAGATGGTGGCCGCGGGCGAGGACGTGATCGCCGACTACCCGACGGACCGGGGCTGGACCAGCACGGGTCGCGGCGGGTTCCTGTCCGACGCGGCCATGTTCGACGCGGACTTCTTCGGCATCTCGCCGCGTGCGGCGACGGCCATGGATCCGCAGCAGAGGCTGTTGCTGGAGATCGCGTGGGAGACGTTCGAACGCGCCGGCATCGACCCGCAGTCCATGCGCGGCAGCGACACCGGTGTCTTCGCGGGTGTGATGTACCACGACTACGGCGACGGCAACGCGGGTGGCATGGTGTCCGGCCGGGTCGCGTACACCCTGGGTCTCGAAGGTCCGGCAGTCACGGTCGACACTGCGTGTTCGTCCTCGCTCGTGGCCATGCACTGGGCTATGCAGGCGTTGCGTCGCGGGGAATGCGGCCTCGCGTTGGCCGGTGGTGTCACGGTGATGTCCACATCGGACAAGATTGATGAGATGGGCGCGGACGGCACGGGCTGGGGCGAAGGCGTCGGCCTGGTGCTGCTGGAGCGACTGCCGGACGCTCAGCGCAACGGCCGCAAGATCCTTGCCGTCGTCCGGGGTTCGGCGGTCAACTCGGACGGCGCCTCCAACGGCGTCGCCGCGCCCAGCGGGCCGGCCCAACAGCGGGTGATCCGGCAGGCGCTGGCGTCCGCGGGTCTCACCCCGTCCGATGTGGACGCCGTGGAGGGACACGGCATCGGCACCGCGCTCGGTGACCCGATCGAGGCCCAGGCGTTGATGGCCGTGTACGGGTACCGGGACGAGCCGTTGTGGCTGGGGTCGGTCAAGTCGAACATGGGCCACACCCAGGCTGCGGCCGGGATCGCCGGCGTGATCAAGATGGTGATGGCCATGCGGCACGGCACGTTGCCGAGAACGCTGCACGCCGAGCGGCCGTCCATGCGGGTCGACTGGACCGCGGGCGACGTCCGGCTGCTGGCGGACGGCATCGAATGGCCCGTTCACGACCGGCCGCGCCGGGCCGGGATCTCGTCGTTCGGCAACAGCGGGACCAACGCGCACGTGATCATCGAGCAGGCGCCTGCGATGAGGGCGAAGCCCGGCTACGGACCGGCCGTCATGCCGTGGATCCTCTCGGCGACGTCCCCGGCGGCACTGCTCGACCAGGCGGACCGGCTGAGGTCCTGTTTGGACGGTGTCAGGGACGACGACTTCGCGCGCGTGGGCCGGTCGCTGGCGACCACCAGGGCCGCGTTCGAGCACCGGGCCGTGGTGAT
This sequence comes from Actinocrispum wychmicini, assembly GCF_004345645.1. Taxonomy (GTDB): domain Bacteria; phylum Actinomycetota; class Actinomycetes; order Mycobacteriales; family Pseudonocardiaceae; genus Kibdelosporangium; species Kibdelosporangium wychmicini. Next base: position 290,856 of record NZ_SLWS01000010.1, read on the forward strand.
CGGCTCGACCCGGGACGAGTTCGCCGAGGGACTGGAAACCCTGCGGCCGGCGCAGGTCGTCGGCGGCCGGACCGCGTTCGTGTTCGCCGGGCAGGGCGCGCAACGACTGGGGATGGGGCGGGAGCTGTACGGGACGTTCCCGGCTTTCGCCCAAGCCTTTGACGCCGTGGTGGCGGAGTTGGATGACCTGTCACTGCGGGAGGTGATGTGGGGCGAGGACCGGGGATTGGTCCATCAGACAGTGTTCGCCCAGGCCGCGTTGTTCGCGGTCGAGGTGGCACTGGCCCGGCTGGCGGAGTCGTGGGGTGTTCGACCCGACTTCGTCGCCGGGCACTCGGTCGGCGAGATCGCCGCCGCCCACATCGCCGGCATCTTCTCCTTGCCGGACGCGGCCAAGCTGGTGTCCGCGCGCGGCCGGCTCATGCAGGCGTTGCCGGCCGGCGGCGCGATGATCGCACTGCAGGCGGCCGAGGTCGAGGTCACGCCGCTGCTGACCGGCGACGTGAGTCTCGCGGCGGTGAACGGCCCGATGTCGGTGGTGATCTCCGGCGCCGAGGCCGCGGTCACCAGGATCGCCCAACGGTTCTCGACGCAGGGCAGGCGGACGACCCGGCTGGAGGTGTCGCACGCGTTCCACTCGGCGCTGATGGAACCGATGCTCGACGAGTTCCGCGCGGTAGTGGCCGCATTGACGTTCCTGCCACCGAGGATCGCGGTCGTCGCCGAGGAGATGCGGACGGCCGGCTACTGGGTGCGGCAGGTCCGGGACACGGTCCGGTTCGCCGACATGGTCCGGTACATGGAAGACCGGGGTGTCCGGACGTTCCTGGAGGTCGGCCCGGATGCCGTGATGGACGGGTTCATCCCGCTCATGCGGCGCGACCGTGACGAGGAACGTCAGGTCGTCGAGGCGCTCGCGCTCGCCTACAGTCGAGGGACGAGCGTCGACTGGGGTGTGTTCTACGGCGACGGCGACATGATCGACCTGCCCACGTACGCCTTCCAGCACAAGCACTACTGGCAGAGCCCGGCTCGGCGCGACGTCGGCGCGGCCGGTCTGGACCCGGTGGCGCACCCGATGCTCAGCGCCGCGACGGTGTCCGCCGAGTCGGGCGGGGTCGTGCTGTCCGGTCGGCTGTCCGTGGACGCGCAGCCGTGGCTCGCCGACCACCGCGTGTTGGGGACGACCATCCTGCCCGGTACGGCGTTCCTGGAGTTGGCTATCCGGGCCGGCGACCAGGTCGGGTGCGACCTGGTGGCGGAGCTGACCCTCGAAGCGCCGTTGGCGCTGACCCGGGACGTGGCGATCCAGGTCGTGGTGGGCGCGGACGAGTCCGGCCGCCGGTCGGTCCGGATCTTCTCCCGCCGCGACGACGGGCCGTGGACGCGGCACGCCACCGGATACCTGACCACCGGTGGCCCGGAGCTCATGGTCGAGTTGGCCGAATGGCCGCCGCCGGGGGCGATCCCGGTGCCGCTGGACGGCGCCTACGAACGGCTACGCGACCGTGGCTACGAGTACGGCCCGGCGTTCCAGGGGATGCGGATGGCCTGGCGTCGCGGCGACGAACTGTTCGCCGAGGTGGACATCGACGCGGATATCGCTCACTACGGCGTGCATCCCGCGCTGCTCAACGCCGCGATGCACGTGGACATGCTCGTCGACGAAGGCACAGAGACACTGTTGCCGTTCGCATGGATTGGGGTGTCGTTGCAGGCGTCCGGCGCGACCGCGCTGCGCGTGTGGATCCGGCGGATCCGGGGGGCTGAGGAGTCGGAGATGATGGTCACGGACGAGAACGGCCAACCGGTGATGTCGGTGGCCGCCCTGAACTCCCGAGCGGTTTCGAGTGAACAACTGGGTGCCGCTCGGGGTGCCATGAACGAGTCGATGTACCGGATCGACTGGGTGCCGGCGCCCGGTCCGCGTCTCCTCGCCGGGCACGTGGTCCTCGATACCCCGATGGTCGAGGACCTCGTGGCCCGGCAGGAGATCCCGGCCGTGGTGATCGCGCAGTGCCCGGTGCTGTCCGGGGATGTCCCGTACACCGCTCGGGCGCTCGCCAACGAGGTGCTCGAACTGCTGCGGACGTGGCTGGCCGACGAGCGGTTCGAGATGTCGAAGCTGGTCGTGGTGACCACGGACGACCTCGGGCACGCACCCGTCGTCGGCCTGGTCCGGGCGGCCCAGGCCGAGCACCCCGGCCGGATCGGCCTGGTCGACTGGGACGGCATGGACGACGATGCCCTGCTCGCCGCGGCGGCGTCCGGCGAACCCGAACTAGCCGTGCGCGGAACGGAACTGCGGGCGCCGAGGCTGGTCAACGTGCTGGTGCCGGACATGCCGGCGCCGTGGGATCCGGACGGCACGGTGTTGATCACCGGCGGCGGCTTCGGCGCGGCGGTCGCCCGGGATCTGCGCGAGCGCGGTATCCGGAACATGCTGCTGGTGAACCGGAGTGGAACGTCCGAAATGGACATTCCGGCTGTCGCTTGCGACGTCACGGACCGGGAGGCGCTGGCTTCGGTCATCGCCTCGATCCCGGCGGACCGGCCGCTGCGCGCGGTCATCCACGCGGCCGCGGTCACCGATCCCGGTGTGATCGAGTCCATGACGCCATCGCGAATGGAGTCGGTGCTGCGGCCCAAGATCGATGGCGCCTGGCACCTGCACGAACTGACCAAGGACATGGATCTGACCGCGTTCGTGCTCATGTCGTCCGCAGGCGGGCTCGTGATGCCCGAGGGGCAGGGCAACTACGCGGCGGCCAACGTGTTCCTGGACGCGCTCGCCACGAACCGGCGTTCGATGGGCCTGCCGGCGGTGTCGCTGGCGTTCGGCAAGGTGGACGGGGTGGGCCGGCCGGGCCTGCCGGCGATGTCCTTGCCCGACGGGATCGAGTTCTTCCATCAGGGCGTGTGCGTCGACTCGCCGGTCGTGGTGCCGCTCCTGGTGGACCGGACGGCCATGCGCGGCGAGGTCCCGGCGATGTTGCGTGGCGCGCCAGGGCGACGGGTCGTCCAGGAGGACTTCACCCGCAAGCTCGTGTCGGCGTCGAACGGCGAGCGCGACCGCATGCTCATGGACCTCGTGCGCAAGCACGCCGCCGCGGTGTTAGGCCACGACTCCATTCCCGCTGACACCGCGTTCCACGATCTCGGCCTGGACTCTCTAACAGCGTTAGAGATGCGGAACAGCCTGAGCGCCGCGACCGGCCTGCGGCTGCCGGCGACGCTGGTGTTCGACCACCGGAACGCGCACGCGTTGGCCGAGTACCTGAAGAACGAGCTCACCGGCGGCTCTCCCGTGGCCGCCGGTGTCCACCCCGTGCCGAGCACCCCGGACGAGCCGATCGCGATCGTCGGCATGAGCTGCCGGTACCCCGGCGGCGTGCGGTCGCCCGAAGACCTCTGGCACCTGGTCGCCGAAGGCGTCGACGCGATCGCCTCGTTCCCCACCGACCGTGGCTGGACCGCGTCCGGGTTGGGTGGCTTCCTGTACGACGCGGCCGAGTTCGACTCCGCGTTCTTCGGGATCCCGTCGCGCGAGGCGATGGCGATGGACCCGCAGCAGCGGCTGTTGCTGGAGGTCACGTGGGAGACGTTCGAACGCGCCGGGATCGACCCGAAATCCATGCGCGGCAGCCAGACCGGTGTGTACGCGGGTGTGATGTACCACGACTACGGCGACGGCAACGCGGGAAGCGTCGCGTCGGGACGGGTCGCGTACACGTTCGGCCTGGAAGGGCCGGCGGTCACTGTGGACACCGCGTGCTCGTCGTCGTTGGTCGCGCTGCACATGGCCTGCCAGGCGTTGCGGTCCGGCGAGGTGACCATGGCGTTGGCCGGCGGGGTGACCGTGATGCCGACCCCGGAGATCTTCGCCGAGGTCAGCAAGCAGTTGGCGGTGGCGTCCGACGGCCGGTGCAAGCCGTTCTCGGCCGCGGCGGACGGCACGTCGTGGGCCGAGGGAATCGGCTTGCTGCTGGTGGAACGACTCGCTGATGCCCGCCGCAACGGCCATCCCGTGCTGGCTGTCATTCGCGGGTCGGCGGTCAACCAGGACGGCGCGTCCAACGGGATGACCGCGCCGAACGGGCCCGCGCAGCAGCGGGTGATCACGCGCGCGCTGGCCGCTGCCGGGCTGCGTCCGTCCGATGTGGACATGGTGGAGGCGCACGGCACCGGCACGAGACTCGGCGACCCGATCGAGGCGCAGGCGTTGATGACGGCGTACGGGCATCGCGACGAGCCGTTGTGGCTGGGGTCGGTCAAGTCCAACATCGGGCACACCCAGGCCGCGGCCGGGGTCGCCGGCGTGATCAAGATGGTGATGGCCATGCGGCACGGCCAGATGCCGCGAACGCTGCACGTGGACGCGCCGTCGCCGCACGTCGACTGGTCCGCCGGGTCCGTACGGTTGCTGACCGAGGACCGGGCGTGGTCGGGCGACCGGGTCCGGCGCGCCGGGGTGTCGTCGTTCGGCATCAGCGGGACCAACGCGCACGTGATCCTCGAACAGGCGCCCGTGGAGTCCATAGTGGAGGTTCCGGACATCCAGGTTCCGGTGCCGCTGTTGATCTCGGCCGCCGACTCGGCGTCGCTGAGCGCGCAGGCGTCGATCCTGTGGGCGTACCTGGACGCCGATCCGGACATCCGGATGCTCGACCTGGCGTACTCCCTCGCCACCTCTCGGGCCGCGCTGGAGCACCGGGCCGTCATCCCGGCCAAGGACCGATACGGGGCCATGCGCGGGCTCGTCGCGTTGTCCGAGGACCGGGCTACCAACGGTGTCGTCCAAGGCAACGCCAACTCCGACGGGCTGACGGCGTTCCTGTTCACCGGCCAGGGCGCCCAGCGGACCGGCATGGGCCACGAGCTGTACGAGACGTTCCCCGCGTTCGCGGAAGCGTTCGACGCGGTCGCGACGGAGTTGGACAAGCACTTGGACCTGCCGCTGCGCGAGGTCATGTGGGGCGAGTCGGACAACATGCTGAACCAGGCCGTGTTCACCCAGGCCGGGGTGTTCGCCCTGGAGGTCGCGCTGTACCGGCTGGTCGAGTCGTGGGGTGTCCGGCCCGACTTCCTCGCCGGGCACTCCATCGGCGAGTTGTCGGCCGCGTACGTCGCCGGCGTCTGGTCGCTGGCGGACGCGGCGAAACTGGTGGCCGCGCGCGGGCGGCTCATGCAGGCCCTGTCGCAAGGCGGAGCCATGGTCGCGTTGCAGGCCACTGAGGCGGAGGTCCGGCCATGGCTGTCCGACCGGGTCGCCATCGCCGCGGTGAACGGGCCGCACTCGGTGGTGGTGTCGGGCGACGAGGAGTCGGTCGTGCTCCTGGCGCAGCAGTTCGCCGACCAGGACCGGCGGGCGACCCGGCTGCGCGTGTCGCACGCGTTCCACTCGCCGTTGATGGACCCGATGCTCTCGCAGTTCCTCGCGGTCGCCACATCCGTGACGTACCACTCGCCCCGGATCCCGGTCGTGTCCAATGTGACCGGTCGGATCGCCATCGACCTCACCGCACCGGAGTACTGGGTCAGGCACGTGCGGGAGACGGTTCGCTTCGCCGACGGCATCGAGTGCCTTTCGGCAGCGGGTGTCACGACCTTCGTCGAGCTGGGACCGGACGGCGTGCTGTCCGGCATGACGGACGTCGACATGGTGCCGATCCTTCGCCGGGGCCGTGAGGAGGTCGCGACCCTCGTCAACGCCTTGGCGCGGATGCAGGTGTCCGGCATGGCGGTCGACTGGGACGCCTACTTCGCCGGAACCGGGGCGCGGCGGGTCGACCTGCCGACGTACGCGTTCCAGCGGACCCGGTACTGGCTCGACAGCCAGGAACCTGTCGGTGACGCGGTCGCCGCGCGGCACCCGTTGCTGTCCGCGATCGTGCCGTCGGCGTCGGCCGGGGCGCCGATGCTGACCGGGCGGCTGTCGCTGGACACCCACCCGTGGCTGGCCGACCACCGGATCCTGGGTGTCGTCACGCTTCCCGGCGCCGCGTACGTGGAGATGGCGTTGCGCGCCGGCCAGGAGATCGGCTGTGACGTCCTGGAGGAGCTCGTCCAGGAAGTGCCGATGGAGATCCCGGACGACGGCGACGTGTCCGTTCAGGTCGTGCTCGACGCGGAAGGCGGCGTGTCGATCTACTCGCGGATGGACGACCTGCCATGGGTCCGCAACGCGCACGGCGTGTTGTCCGCGCAGCAGACCACGCCGACGTTCACGCTGCGGGCCTGGCCGCCGGCCGGGGCCAAGAGCGTGGACGTGTCCGGGCTGTACGAGGACTTGGCCGCTCTCGGATACGGGTACGGGCCGATGTTCCAAGGCGTCCGGGCGGCGTGGCGGCGCGGTGACGACGTGTTCGCCGAGATCCGGCTGCCGGTCGTGGACGAGTCGTTCAGCATCCACCCGGCGTTGCTGGACGCGGCCCTGCACGCCGAACGCGTCCTGGACGACGGCCCGAGGACGACCCTGCTGCCGTTCTCGTGGACACGGGTGTCGCTGCATGCCGCAGGGGCTTCGACTTTGCGAGTTCGGGTGTCGAAGCCCGCGCCGGCCTCGGTGTCGTTGGCCATCGCGGACGACACCGGGCAGCCGGTCGCGTCCGTGGAGTCGTTGAGCCTGCGGGAGATCTCGCCGGGACGGTACGGGCAGGAGGACTCGCTGTACCGGATCGCGTGGAATCCCATCGCACCTGGTGGGTCTTCGGGCATCCCGACCTACCTGGTTTCGTCCTCAGTGGACGGTGACGTGCTCGAAGGTGTCCACGAGGCCGTCGGTGACGTGCTGCGGGTGGTCCAGGAATGGCTCGCGTCCTCGTCCTCAGGTCCGCTGGCGATCGTCACGGCCGCCGGTGACCTGCGCCAGACCCCGGTGTGGGGTGTGGTCCGGGCGGCCGAGGCCGAGCATCCGGGGCGGTTCATCCTGGTGGAGACGGACGGCTCGATGGACGTGGCGGCGGCAGTCGCCTCAGGCGAGCCGGAGATCGCCATTCGTTCCGGAGTCGTCTCCGTGCCACGGTTGGTGCGGGCGACGGTCGGCGACGAGGCTCCGCCCTGGCGGACCGACGGGACCGTGTTGATCACCGGCGGGACCGGGTTGTTGGGGTCGTTGACCGCGTTGCACCTGATGGCCGAGCACGGCGTCCGGCACCTGGTGTTGGCCAGCCGGCGGGGGATCGACACGCCGGGCGCGGCCGAACTGCGGGACGGCCTGGTCGCGATGGGCGCGTCCGTGTGGATGCCCGCCGTCGACATGTCGGACCGGTGCGCGGTGGCCGAGATGCTCGCCGAGGTCCCGGCGGCGCACCCGTTGACCGGGATCGTGCACGCGGCCGGCGTCATGGAGAACGGCCTGGTGTCGTCGATGACACCCGATCAGATGGACCGGGTGCTGGCGGCGAAGGCGGACGCGGCCTGGCACCTGCACGAACTGACCGAGCACCTGGACCTGTCCGCGTTCGTGATGTACTCGTCCGCCGGCGGCATGGTGTTGGCTGCGGGACAGGCGAACTACGCGGCGGCCAACGTGTTCCTCGACGCCCTCGCGGCGCACCGCCGGGGCATGGGGCTGCCGGGGACTTCGTTGGCGTGGGGCCCGTGGGAGGGCCTGACGAGCCGGCCGGGGCCGGTCGACATCCGGCGGCTGGACCGGTCCGGGATGCCCATCTTGTCCTTTGAGGACGGTTTGGCCCTGCTGGACCTGGCGGTGCGGACCGATGAGGCCGTGCTGGTGCCGGTGAACCTGAACCTGTCGGTGTGGCGGTCGCGGCAGGACGCGGTTCCGGCGCTGTTGCGGGGCCTCGTTGGTCGGCCGGTGGTTTCGCGGGCCTCGGGTGTCGGGACGGTCGCCCTGGTGTGCGAGCAGGTCGCCGCCGTTGTGGGGTACTCGGTCGATCCGGCGCTTGGTTTCGTCGAGATGGGGATGGACTCGTTGGGCGCCATCGAGGTACGGAACCGGTTGCAGGCGATCACCGGGTTGCGGTTGCCGGCGACGGTTGTCTTCGACTGTCCTAACGCGATTGCTCTCGGGGAGTTCCTTGACCGGGCGATGGCTCCCGTTGAGTCCGGGGATGACGAGATTCGGGAACGGCTCGCTTCCATCTCGTTGGATCGGATGCGGGAGGCCGGGGTGTTGGAGATGCTGCTGGAGATGGCCGATCTCACCGCTCCGGCTGAGCCCGTCGCCGCTCGACTGGCCGCTATCGAGGACATGGATCTGGACGATTTGGTTCGGGCTGTGCTGGAGTCTGAGCCGGAGGAGGAAGGCGATTTGTGAGTCGGGTTGCTTCCGGTTCGATTTGACATGGGGACCCCTTGCGGCGGCTGCAAGCCGACTACGCCGGCAGGCCAAGGGTTCTTGGGTTCATCTCCACAGGTTCTTCGTTGGGGCGTCTTTGGGCCTGCCGCCGCAGCCAGCTTAAAGCCGCCGCACCCCATGTCAAATCGAACCTCCAGGGGGGATCGTGACCCGTTCACCGGTCGAGCGGCGGGGGGAGGATGGCGTGGACCTTCCTATGGTGCCGTTGGTCATTTCGGCGAAGACGCAGGCCGCTGTGGCCGGGCAAGCCACTCGGTTGCTGTCCTGTTTGGGTGAGACCAAGGAGGACTTGGGGTACTCGTTGGCGTGTCGGACCTCCTTCGACCACCGGGCTGTGGTGTTCGGGGCCGGGATGGTGGACCTCGAACACGGGCTCACCGAGTTGGGGCGGGGCGAGAACGCGCCCGGGTTGGTACGCGGAACCGGACGGTTCGCCGGGTCGACCGCGTTCCTGTTCAGCGGCGACGGTGGTTCCGGTGTGGGGTACGAACTTTACGACGCCTACCCGGTGTTCGCCGCCGCTGTCGACGCGGTCCAGGAGCAGTTCGATGACCTGACACCGGAATCGGTGGTGTTCGCGCTTGAGGTCGCGCTGTACCGGTTGTTGGAGTCGTGGGATGTGCGACCGGACTTTATCGCTGGGTGCGGGGTGGGGGAGATCGCGGCCGCGCATGTCGCTGGGGTGCTTGCGATCGAGGACGCGTGCGCGTTGGTGGCCGATGCGGAGGCCGAGGTCGAGTTCCGTCCCGCGGTTGTTCCCATAGTGTCCACCGTGACCGGTGCCGCGGCTGATCAGATCGTCTCGGCGCGGCAGCCGGCGAGGTTCACCGACGCCGTCGAGTACATGGCCGCCCAGGGAGTTACCCGGTTCCTGGCGGTGGGGCCGGATTCCCTGCTGGCTGAGATGGCCAAGGACGTTGTCGAGTACGCCGTGGTGGTGTCGGCCATGCGAAGGGACCGGCCTGAGGTGGCGACGCTGCTCGGCGCGGTCAGCCAGCTGTACGTGACCGGGGTGGACGTCGACTGGAAGGCGTACTTCGCCGAGTCCGGCGCGCGGCTGGTCGAGCTGCCGACGTACCCGTACGGGACCACGGCGTCGGATGACCACGCTGGGCTGTCGGTCGACTCTCTAACAGTGTTAGAGACACCGAACCGGTTGGCCGGGGCAACCGGAATGACGCTCGCGGCGACTTCGGTATACGACCATCCCACGGTCCGGGACGTCGCCGCTCACATCGAAGGCGCTGGAGAACCGATGCCGGTGGACCTGAACGGGGATCACGACCCGATCGTGGTCGTGGCGATGAGCTGCCGCTATCCGGGCGGTGTCATGACACCTGAAGAGTTGTGGCGGATGGTCGCCGACGGTGTGGACGTGATGTCCGCGCTGCCGACCGACCGCGGCTGGGTGGACGGCCCGTACCCGGACGCCGGCGGGTTCCTCTACGACGCGGCCGACTTCGACGCGGGCTTCTTCGGGATCTCGCCGCGGGAGGCCGTCGAGATGGACCCGCAGCAACGGCTGCTGCTGGAGACGTCCTGGGAGGCGTTCGAACGCGCCGGCATCGACCCGGCGACGCTCAAGGGCAGCCCGACCGGCGTGTTCGCGGGCGTGATGTACCACGACTACGGCGGCGGCACGGCTGGCAGCGTGGTGTCCGGACGTATCTCGTACACGTTCGGTTTCGAAGGGCCGGCGGTCACGGTTGACACCGCGTGCTCGTCGTCACTCGTCGCGCTGCACCTGGCGGCACAGGCGCTGCGCGGCGGCGAGTGCACGTTCGCGCTGGTCGGCGGGGTCACGGTGATGGCGACCCCGGACAACTTCCTGTACTTCGGCCAGCAGGGCGGGCTCGCGCCGGACGGCCGGTGCAAGCCGTTCGCCGCGGCCGCCAACGGGACCGGATGGTCGGAAGGCGTCGGTGTGCTGCTTGTCGAGCGCCTGTCGGACGCGCGCAGCAACGGCCACCCTGTGCTGGCGGTCGTCCGGGGGTCGGCGATCAACCAGGACGGCGCGTCCAACGGCATGACCGCGCCGAACGGGCCGGCCCAGCAGCGAGTCATCCGGCAGGCACTGGCCAACGCCGGACTGTCCACAGCGGACGTCGACGTGGTCGAGGCGCACGGCACCGGGACCCCCCTCGGCGACCCGGTGGAGGCGTTGGCCCTGCAGGCGACCTACGGCCAGGGCGGCGAGCCGGTGTGGCTCGGCTCGGTCAAGTCCAACATGGGGCACACCCAGGCCGCGGCCGGGGTCGCCGGGGTGATCAAGATGATCATGGCGATGCGGCACGGCGTGATGCCGCGGACCCTGCACGTGGACCGGCCGAGCCCGGACGTCGACTGGTCCGTGGGGAGCGTCCGGCTGCTCACCGAGCAACGTGAGTGGTCCGGCCCGATCCGCCGCGCGGCGATCTCGTCGTTCGGCCTGAGCGGGACGAACGCGCACGTCATCATCGAGCACGTCGCCGAGGTGCCCACGAAGTCCCGGTCGGTGCCGATCGTCCCGTGGGTGATCTCGGCGAGGACCCCGGCCGCCCTCGCCGACCAGGCCGCTCGACTCAAGTCCTATGTGGAGCAAAGGACCGATCTGGCCCCGGCCGATATCGGGTTCGCCCTGGCCACGACCCGCAAGGCGTTCGAGTACCGGGCGACCGTGGTCGGCGACCGCGGCAAGCTCATCCGAGGGCTGGGGCTCCTTGCCCGCGGCGAGTCCGGACAGTCCTTGGTGCGCGGCAAGAAGTCCACCGGCAAGACGGCGCTCCTGTTCACGGGTCAAGGTGCCCAGCGGTTAGGGATGGGGCGGGAACTGCACGAGACGTACCCGGTGTTCGCCGAGGCGTTCGACGCGGTCGTGGCCGAGCTCGACAAGCGACTGGACCTGCCGCTGCGCGGGGTCTTCTGGGGCGCGGACGAGGACCTGGCGCGCCAGACCGAGTTCGTCCAAACCGGACTGTTCGCGGTCGAGGTGGCGTTGTACCGGTTGCTGGAGTCGTGGGGGATCAAGCCGGACTTCCTGGCGGGACACTCGTTCGGCGACATCGCCGCCGCGCACGTCGCCGGGGTGTTGTCGCTTGTGGACGCGTGCCGGCTGGTGGCTTCGCGTGGCCGTCTGATGCAGGCTTTGCCGGCAGGCGGCGCGATGGTCGCGATCCAGGCGACCGAGGAGGAAGTCGCGCAACTGGTGACCGACAAGGTGAGCGTCGCCGCGGTGAACGGGCCGAACTCCGTTGTGGTGTCCGGTGTCGAGGACGTGGTCGTGGAGATCGCCGCCCGGTTCGCCGCGCAGGGCCGGCGGACCGAACGGCTGCGGGTGTCGCACGCGTTCCACTCGTCGCTGATGGAGCCGATGCTGGCGGACTTCCAGGTCGTCGCCGAGAGCGTGACCTACCACGAGCCCTCGATTCCTTTGGTGTCCACAGGGGACGCTGACTACTGGGTTGGGCACGTGCGGCGGCCGGTGCGGTTCATGGACGACGTACGGTGGCTCGCGGCCCAAGGCGTGACCCGGTTCGTGGAGGTCGGGCCGGACGCGGTGCTGACCTGGCAGGCCGAGCGGTGCCTGGAGACCGAGGCTGTCCTGGTGCCGTTGCAACGGGAGAACCGGCCCGAGGCGATGGCACTGGTCACCGCCGTCGGGCAGCTGTACGCGTCGGGTATGGACGTGGACTGGGCCGCGTTCTTCGCCGGCGCGCAGCGAGTGGACCTGCCGACATACGCGTTCCAACGGCAGCGTTACTGGATGGACGCACCCGCCGCCCCCGCACCGCTGCACCCGTTCGTGACGGCCATGGTGCCGGCGCTTGATTCGGACGCGGTCACGTTCACCGGAGTGCTCGACGGCCAGTCGTGGCTCGCCGACCACGTGATCCAGGGCGAGGCGATGCTGCCCGGGACGGCATTCGTCGACCTGGCGATCTGGGCGGGCGACCAGGTCGGGTCGTCGATGATCGACGAGCTGACCCTGCACGCGCCCCTGGTCGTCAACAGTCAGGCGGTGCAGATCGTGGTCGGCGCGCTCGAGGACGACCGCCGGACCGTGCAGATCTACGCCCGCTCCGACGACAGGTGGACGCTGCACGCGAGCGGACTGCTGGCCGCCGGCACGGACGCACTGTTCGACCTGACCGAATGGCCGCCGCCGGGTGCGCAGCCCCTCCTTGTCTCCTACCCGGACCTGCGCGAGCACGGATACGCCTACGGGCCGGCATTTCAGGCCGTGCGGGCCGCATGGGCACGCGCAGGGGAACTGTTCGCCGAGGTCGTGCTACCGGACGGCGTCGATGTGCGTGGGTTCGGCATCCATCCCGTGTTGCTGGACGCCGCCCTGCACGTCGCCCTCGGTCCGGACACCCGGGTGCCGTTCGAGTGGCGTGGCGTGTCCCTGCACGCCGGCGGCATGACGGCGGTTCGGGTCCGGATCGCGGGCAACCGGATCGAGATCGCCGACGAGTCCGGCCTGCCGGTGCTGTCCGTGCGATCGCTCGCGGCCCGGCCGATGCGGACTGTCGGCACGTATCGGGTCGAGTGGACGCCGGTCGCCACGACCGACGCGGAACTGACCGACACCGCGGTGTACGAGGTCTGGTCACCGGACGGGCCGGTCCCGATGGCCGTCCGGACGCTTTACGACGAGGTCGACGCGGCCCTCACGGACTGGGTTCTGGAGCCCGACTCCGGTCGGCTGGTCGTCGTCACCCGGAACGCGGTGTCCACTGAGGACGGTGAGGGGGTGGACGTGCGGCAGGCGCCGGTGTGGGGACTCGTCCGGGCCGTCGAGGCCGCGAACCCGGGCCGGTTCATGCTCGTCGACACCGACCGGACCACGGCGTCCGAGGAGGCGTTGGCCGGCGCGGTCGCGGCGGACCAACCGGAGGTGGCGATCCGTGCCGGCGAGGTCCGGGTGCCGCGACTGGTTGAGACGGCGGGTGCCGCGCGGGAGTGGGCCGGGACGGTCCTGATCACCGGCGGCACGGGCGGCATCGGCGCGGCGCTGGCCCGGCACTTGGTCGCCGCGCACGGTGTGCGGTCGCTGGTGTTGGCCAGCCGGCGTGGGATCGACAGTCCCGGCGCGGCCGCCCTCCGGACAGAACTCGGCAGGCTTGGCGCCACGGTCCGGATCGTGGCGTGTGACGTGTCCACTAAGGACCAACTGGCCGAGCTGCTCGCGGATCACCCGGTGTCGTCGGTCATCCACGCCGCCGGTGTCGCCGAGGGTGACGCCATGGCGCCGAAGGTCGAAGGCGCCTGGCATCTGCACGAGCTGACCAGGGATCTCGACCTGACCGCGTTCGTGCTCGTGTCGTCGGCGAGCGGGATGTTCCCGGTCCCCGGACAGGAGGAGTACGCGGCGGCGAACGTGTTCATGGACGCCCTGGCCGCGCAGCGCCGCGCGCAGGGCCTGCCCGCGACCTCGTTGGCGTACGGCCTGTGGGACATCGACACGCCGATAAGCCGGGCGCTGCAAGGCATGCCCACGCTGTCGGTCGCCGAAGGTCTGCGGGCCTTCGACATCGCGAGCGAGGCGCTTGTCGTCGCGATGGCAGGGCCCGTTCCGACGCGGAAGAAGATCACCAGGACCGGCCCGAGGCTGCGCGAGCGGGTGGCCGGACTGGCCACGGACCAACGGGAACGGATCATCCTGGATGTCGTACGCGGTCACGTCGCCCAGGTGCTCGGATACGCCTCAGGCGCGTCCATCGACCCGGACCAGGCGTTCCACCAGCTCGGGTTCGACTCGGCCGCGTGCGTCGAACTCCGCGACCAGCTGAACCACGCGACCGGCCTGAGACTGCCCGTGACCCTCACCGTCGACCATCCGAACACCCAGGCCGTGACCGACCTGATCGCGGCCGAACTCGCTGGCCAGGACCACGCCCTGCTGACCGAACTGGACCGGCTGGAAACAGTTCTGGAATCCGCGACCATGGACAAGGCGGAGTATGCCGAAGTGGTCCGGCGGCTCCGCGTGATCGCCGCCAGATATGTCGAACCGGCGGACGCCCTGGTCACCGAAAAGGACATCGAATCGGCCACCGCGAGCGAGATCCTGAAGATCCTCGACCAGGAGCTGTGAATGAGAAACTCCTGCTAGGGGTATGAGAAATTCACGAGGTCGGGCTCGCATCAAGGGTGACTAAGGGTTGGCGCTGTCTGGGGCCTTCAGTAACTTGGGAACTGGTACTCGGGGTGCCTGGTTCTCCCGGTTTTATCACACATTCTCCGGAGCCGGCATTTTCTCGATAGGCGAGGGGAAGTGGTCGCGTGAGCGGCGAGGACGTGCTTCTCAAATACCTCAAGCGAGCCACTGTCGACCTGTTGGACACCCGGAAGCGACTGGCCGAGGCGGAACGCCGCGACGAGCCGGTCGTGATCGTCGCGATGAGCTGCCGCTATCCCGGCGCGAGCTCACCCGAGGCACTGTGGGACCTGCTCGTCGCCGGTGGCGACGCGGTGTCCGACTTCCCGACCGACCGCGGCTGGAACGTGACCGGTCGCGGCGGTTTCCTGTACGACGCCGGCGACTTCGACCCCGCGTTCTTCGGCATCCCGCCCCGCGAAGCCAGGACGATGGACCCGCAGCAACGGCTGTTGCTGGAGCTGGCCTGGGAAACCGTCGAACGGGCTGGAATCAATCCATTGGCGCTCAAGGGAACCGAGACCGGCGTTTACGCGGGCGTGACGCACCACGACTACGCGGTCGGCCACGAGCCCGGCAGCATGGTCACCGGTCGAGTCGCGCACACCCTGGGCCTGCAAGGCCCGGCCATCTCGGTGGACACCGCGTGTTCGTCCTCTTTGGTCGCACTGCACCTGGCCGCGCGGGCGGTACGCGCGGGCGAGTGCACGCTCGCGTTGGCCGGCGGCGTGGCCGTGATGGCGACCCCAGAGATGTACACGTACATGGACAAACAAGGCGGTTTGGCGGCGGACGGCCGGTGCAAGGCGTTCTCGGCCGACGCGGACGGCATGGGGTGTTCCGAGGGCGCCGGGATGGTGCTGGTGGAGCGGCTGTCGGACGCGCGCCGCAACGGCCACCCGATCCTCGCGGTCGTCAGCGGCTCCGCGGTGAACTCCGACGGCGCGTCCACCGGGCTGGCCCAGGAACGGGTGATCCGCAGGGCACTTCTCGACGCCAAACTGTCCACTGAGGACGTGGACGCGGTTGAGGCACACGGCGGCGGGACCCGGCTGGGCGACTCGGTCGAAGCCGATGCGGTGCTCGCGACCTACGGCCAGGACCGGGACCACCCGCTGTGGCTCGGGTCGGTCAAGTCCAACCTCGGCCACACCCAGGCCGCCGGCGGGATCGCGGGGGTGATCAAGATGGTCCAGGCGATGGGCCGCGAGGAGCTGCCGAGGACGCTGCACGCCGACTCGCCGAACCCGCGCGTCGACTGGACGAAGGGGAACGTCCGGCTGCTGACCGAGAACCAGCCGTGGCCCCGCGACGGCCGCCCCCGCCGAGCCGGGGTGTCCGCGTTCGGGATCAGCGGCACGAACGCCCACGTCATCCTGGCGGAGGCGCCGGCCGGGCATCCGCAACCCTGCCGTAGCCGGCTGTCCGTGGTGCCATGGGTGATCTCCGCGCGGACACCGCGGGCATTGGCCGCGCAAGCCGAGCAGTTGCTGCCGTTGGTGGATCTGCCCGCAGTCGATGTGGGGTTCTCGTTGGCCACTTCGCGGGCGGTGTTCGAACATCGCGCGGCCGTCGTCGGCGGCTTCGAGCAGGGCTTGACGGCGTTGGCGGGTGGCCGGCCCGCGTCGAACGTCGTCCTCGGGTCGGGGCGGCCGGGGCCGACCGCGTTCCTGTTCACCGGCGAAGGCCCGCAGCGACTGGGTATGGGACGTGAACTGTACGGCCTGTTCCCGGTGTTCGAGGCGGCGTTCGACAGTGTCGTCGCCGAGTTGGACACCCACCTGGGGTGCTCGCTGCGGGACGTCATCTGGGGCGAGGACGAGGACCTGCTGCACCAGACCCGGTTCACCCAGGCCGGCGTGTTCGCCGTCGAAGTGGCCCTGTACCGGTTGGTGGAGTCGTGGGGCCTCCGCCCGGACTACGTGACTGGGCACTCGTTGGGCGAGCTCACGGCCGCGCACGTGGCCGGCGTGCTGTCACTGCCGGACGCGGCGAAGCTGGTGGCCGCGCGCGGCACATTGATGCAGGCGCTGCCCGCCGCCGGAACGATGGTCGCGGTGCGTGCGTCCGAAGAGGACGTTCTGCCGCATGTGACCGACGAGGTGAACATCGCGGCCGTGAACAGCGCGGACTCCGTTGTGCTGTCGGGTGTACCGGACGCGGTCGACGAAGTGGCCGCGAAGTTCGAGCAGACACACCGGCTGCGGATCTCGCACGCTTCGAATTCGGCGTTGGTCGAGCCCATGCTCGACGAGTACCGGCGGGTCGCGCAGACCGTGCGGTACGCGCGGACCCAGATCCCCATGGTGTCCACAGTGACCGGTGCCCGGTCGGAGAGCATGACCATCCCCGAGTACTGGGTGTGGAACGTCCGGCAGACGGTCAGGTTCGCGGACGCGCTGCGCCGGCTGGTCGAGGCCGGTGTCACGACGTTCGTCGAGGTCGGCCCCGACCAGGCGGTGTGCGCGAACGGGCCTGCCGAGGGAACGTTCATTCCGCTTCAGCGTGACTCGGATGAGGAGCGCGCGATCATGACCGCGCTCGCCACCGCGCATGTGGCGGGTGTCCGGGTCGACTGGGCGAAGGTCTTCGCCGGCGCCAGGCAGGTGGACCTGCCCACGTATCCGTTCCAGCGCAAGCGTTACTGGATCGGTGCCGGGCCCAGTGAGGCGACCGACGAGGAGCTGTTCGCGGCCCTGGACGAGCTGGGGATCCGTTGAGATGGCCACCGCGGACAAGCTCAGGCGCGCTGTCGAAGACATGGTCCACGACCACCCCACTCCCTTGCGGCTCGCGCGGTTCCTCCGCGGGCGGACACGGCCCTAAGGACTCCGGAGACGAACACATGGCGAACGACGAGAAACTGCGCGAGTACCTCAAGCGGGTCACCGGGGACCTGCACCGGACCCGGCTGCGGCTGGCGGAGGCGACCGGCCGGCACGCCGAGCCGATGGCGGTCGTCGGCATGACGTGCAGATACCCCGGTGGGGTAACCTCGCCCGAGGATCTCTGGCAGCTCGTCGCCGACGGCCGGGACGCGGTCGGCGGTTTTCCCACCGACCGTGGGTGGGACATGACCGGGCGCGGCGCGTTCCTGGCCGACGTCGCGGGTTTCGACGCCGGCTTCTTCGGGATCAGCCCGCGCGAGGCGCTCGGCATGGACCCGCAGCAGCGGCTGATGCTGGAGATCTGCTGGGAGGCGTTCGAACGGGCCGGGATCGACCCGAGGTCGGTCCGTGGTCGGCAAGTGGGTGTCTTCGTCGGCTCCGGCCGGCAGGACTACGAGTACCTTGTGGACACCAGCGGCACCGACAACTCGGCCGCCGCGATCTCCGGCCGGGTCGCGTCCGCGCTCGGCCTGGAAGGCCCGGCGTTCACTGTGGACACCGCATGCTCGTCGTCGCTGGTGGCGATCCACCTGGCCACACAGGCACTTCGCTCGGGGGAGTGCTCGCTGGCGTTGGCGGGCGGCGTGATGGTGATGTCCACGCCGACCTCCTTCAGCCGCGGTCTGGCCGCGGACGGCCGCTGCAAGTCGTTCTCCGAGTCCGCTGACGGCGCCGGTTGGTCCGAGGGTGCCGGCGTGCTGTTGCTGGAACGGCTGTCCGACGCGGAACGAAACGACCACCCGGTACTGGCCGTCATCAGGGGATCCGCGGTGAACCAGGACGGGTTGACCGCGCCGAGCGGCCCGGCCCAGCAGCGGGTCATCCAGCAGGCACTGGCCAACGCCCGGCTGTCTCCGTCCGATGTGGACGTCGTGGAGGGGCACGGCACCGGGGCCACGCTCGGCGACCAGGTCGAGGCGAATGCCCTCGTTTCGGCGTACGGCCAGAACCGGGACCGGCCGTTGCTGCTGGGGTCGATCAAGTCGAACATCGGGCACGCGCAGGCCGCGGCCGGCGTAGGCGGCGTGATCAAGATGGTGATGGCCATGCGGCACGGCCTGGTCCCGCCGACGCTGCACGTCACCGAGCCGTCCACGCACGTGGACTGGGCCGCCGGGGCCGTCGAGCTGGTCACCCGGGCGACGCGGTGGCCGGACAGCACGCATCCACGCCGCGCGGGCGTGTCGTCGTTCGGCGTGACCGGCACGAACGCCCACGTGATCCTTGAGCAGGCCCCGCCGGTGGAGATGTCGGACGAGCTCGAGCCGGAACACTGGCCGGCCGGGTTCCCGATCCCGTGGATCGTGTCCGCGCGGAGCCGGCCGGGTCTGCTGGCCCAGGCCGAGAACCTGCTCGCGCACATCGACGACCAGGCCGACATCGATCTGGCGTTCACCCTCGCCACCTGTCGGGCCTCGCTGGACCACCGCGCGATCGTCCTCGCCGAGAACAGGACCAAAGCCGTCGAGGGACTTCGGGCGGTCGCCGCCGGTGCCGGCGAGACGCGCACGGACGGGTTGCTGGCGTTCCTGTTCACCGGCCAGGGCGCCCAACGGCTGGGCATGGGCCGCGAACTGTACGCGACCTTCCCCGTGTTCGCCGAGGCCATGGACGCGGTCCTGGCGCACCTGGACGTGCCGGACGTGATGTTCGGGTCCGACGCGGACCTGCTCGACCAGACCGGGAACGCCCAGCCGGCGCTGTTCGCCATCGAGGTCGCCCTGTACCGGCTCGTCGAGTCGTGGGGCATCCGCCCGGACTACCTCGCCGGGCACTCCGTCGGTGAGATCGCCGCCGCGCACGTGGCCGGTGTGCTGTCCCTTGAGGACGCTTGCGCGCTGGTCTCCGCGCGCGGCCAGCTGATGCAGGACCTGCCGCCGGGTGGGGCGATGGTCGTGGTGCAGGCCAACGAGCACGAAGTCGAGCCGCTGCTCACCGCCCGGGTGTCGATCGCCGCGGTGAACGGACCCGACTCGGTCGTCATCGCCGGTGACGAGGCCGAGGTCCTCGCCATCGCCGGCCGGTTCGAGCACACCAAACGGTTGCGGGTATCGCACGCGTTCCATTCCGTGCTGATGGAACCCATGCTGGCGGAGTTCCGGGCGATCGCGGAGCAATTGACATATCACATTTCGGCCGTCCCGATCGTCTCCACAGTTATGGGAGACATCGCTGACGACATCGACACCCCGGAGTACTGGGTCCGGCACGCCCGCCAGGCCGTCCGGTTCGCTGACGGCATCCGCTGCCTTTCGGCACAGGGTGTCACGAAGTTCCTTGAGCTGGGCCCGGACGGCGTGCTGACCGGCATGGCCGGCCAGACCGTGCCGGACGCGCTGCTCGTGCCGATCATGCGACGCACCAGACCCGAGGTCGGCACCCTGCTGAACGCCGTCGCCCAGCTGTACGTGTCCGGTGTGGACATCGACTGGCCGGCGTTCTTCGCCGGCTCCGGCGGCAGCCGGGTGGACCTGCCGACGTACCCGTTCCAGCGCGCCCGGTACTGGGCTGGGAGCGCTCCCAGCCCGGTCCGGACCACCGTGGTCCCCTTGGCGACCGGCGGTGTCGTGCTGAACGCCGAGGTGACGGTGCGGTCCTGGCTGGCTGATCACGTGGTCGACGGCTCGGTCGTCTTCCCAGGGACCGGATTCGTCGAGCTCGCACTGCAGGCGGGCCGCGCCGCCGGCCATCCCGCGGTGGACGAGCTGACCCTGGAGAGCCCGCTGGTCATGCCGGCGGACGGCCCGGTCCAGATCCAGGTCAGCGTCGACGACCGCGCGCTGGTGATCCACTCCCGGACCGAGGACGGACCGTGGATCCCGCACGCCCACGGCACAGTGGGCGCGGGCTCGTCGGCGTTGACCGAGCTGGTCGACTGGCCGCCCACGGGGACCGAGGTGGATGTCGACGCCTGCTACGCGGGCCTCGGCTACGGGCCGGCCTTCAAGGCACTCCGGAAGGTGTGGCGGGACGGCGATGTCGTGTATGCCGAAGCCATGCTGCCCGCGCCGCGCGACGACTTCGGCATGCACCCGGCCCTGCTGGACGCATGCCTGCACGCCGCCATGGTCACGGGCGAATCCGGGCGGATCATGGTGCCGTTCGCGTGGTCCGGCGTCCGGCTGTACGCCCCGGGCGCGACCAGTGTCCGCATCCGGCTGACCCCTGACGGTGCAGGCGGGGTGGCGCTGTTCGTGGCGGACGAGGCCGGGCAACCGGTGATGGACGTGGACCGGGTCGTGCTGCGGGCCGGCGAGCCGGTCGCGCGCACCAGCCGGGACGACCTGTTCGAAGTGCGGTGGACGGCTCTTCCAACGGTCACCGCCAGGCCGTCCGCGGTGTCCACTTTGGAATGGGACGACCTGTACGGACCAATGGACCTTGGGCCGGTTCCGGACATCGTGTTCCTGCGCCCGGACGACACGGACGTGCACGCGGCCACCCGCCGGATGCTGTCGACCATGCAGTGCTGGCTCAAGGACGCCCGGTTCGCGCCGTCCCGGCTGCTCGTGCTCACCAGCGGCGCGGTGGCGTTGCCCGGCGAGGACGTCACAGACCTGGCCGGCGCGGCGATCTGGGGGATGGTCCGCGCGGCCCAACTGGAGGCGCCGGACCGGTTCCTGATCGCGGACATCGACGACACCGCGGACATCTCGGCGATCGTCGCCACCGACGAACCCCAGTCCGTGGTCCGCGCCGGCACTCTCTACGGCGCCCGGCTCGCCCCGGCCGTCGCCGCGCCGCGTGATGTCACGTTCGACGGAACGGTCCTGATCACGGGGGGAACGGGCGCGCTCGGCACTCTGGTCGCCCGGCATCTGGTCACCCACCACGGCGTGCGGAAGCTCGTGCTGGCCAGCCGGTCCGGTGGGACGGAGTTGCCGGACCTGGACGCCGAGATCGTGGTGGCGGCCTGCGATGTGGCCGACCGGGCCGCGCTGGCGGACCTGCTGGCGGAACACCCGGTGACCGCGGTCGTGCACCTGGCCGGTGTGCTCGACGACGGCACGATCGGGTCGACGACACCGGACCGGCTGGCCGCGGTCCTGCGGCCCAAGGTCGACGCCGCGTGGAACTTGCACGAGCTGACCGCGGCATTGTCGATGGACCTGTCCGCGTTCGTGATGTTCTCGTCCGCCAGCGGTGTCATCGGCTCGCCCGGCCAGGTGGCCTACGCGGCGGCCAACGGTTTCCTGGACGGCTTGGCCACCCATCGCCGCGCGCGGGGCCTCGCCGCACAGTCACTGGCGTGGGGGTTGTGGGAGCTTGGCCTGGCCGAGCACGCGGACCTGTCGCGGATCGCCCGCACCGGAATCGGCAGGCTCACCTCGGAGCAGGGCCTCGCGTTGTTCGACGCGTCGGTCGCGATGGACGCGCCGGTGCTGGTGCCCATGCGGTGGGACCGCAGGCCGGTGGGGGACGCGGACGAAACCCCGTTGTTGTTTCGTGGGCTGGATCGCAGCCGGTGGCGCGCGAGTGTCGGCCGCGCGCCCGATGCCGTTGCGCACAGCCTGGCCGTCCGCCCCGAACCGGACCGCGAAGCGGCTCTTCTGGACCTTGTCCGAACCCAGGTGGCACTGACCCTCGGGCACGAGCCGTCGACGATCGACCCCACGAAGACGTTCCAGGAACTGGGATTCGACTGGGTGACCGCGGTCGAGTTCCGCAACGCGCTGGCTGAGGAGATCGGCGTCCGGCTGCCGGCGACCCTGGCCTTCGACCACCCCACCCCGGCCCGGCTCGCCGCCCACCTCGCCCACGGTCCGGTCAGCCGGCCGGTGGCGACCACCCCGGTGATGGCCGACGAGATCGCGATCGTCGCCATGAGCTGCCGTTATCCGGGTGGGGTCGGGTCGCCCGAGGACCTGTGGCGGCTGGTCGCCGAGGAACGCGATGTGATCTCCGCGTTCCCCGCCGATCGCGGCTGGGACGCGGTCGGCTTCGGCGGCTTCCTGCCCGAGGCCGGCGAGTTCGACCCGGCGTTCTTCGGGATCGGCCCGAGCGAGGCCGCGGCCATGGACCCGCAGCAGTTCCTGTTGTTGGAGACCGCGTGGGAGGCGTTCGAGCGCGCCGGCATCGACCCGGTGTCGTTGCGCGGCAGCCTGACCGGGTTCTTCGCCGGGATGATGCACCACGACTATCCGGGCAACAGCAGCACGGGCGCGTTGGCGTCCGGCCGGGTGTCGTACGTGTTCGGCCTGGAGGGGCCGTCGTTGACGATCGACACGGCGTGCTCGTCGTCGCTCGTGGCGTTGCACCTGGCCGTGCAGGCGCTGCGGTCGGGGGAGTGTTCGCTGGCGTTGGCCGGTGGGGTCGCGGTGATGGCGACCCCGGAGACGTTCACGTTCGACGGGCTCTCGCCGGACGGCCGCTGCCGATCGTTCTCGTCCACATCGGACGGGACGGGCTGGGCCGAGGGCGCGGGCATGCTCCTGGTCGAGCGGCTGACCGACGCACGCCGAAACGGCCATCCGGTGCTCGCGATCGTGAAGGGCTCGGCGGTCAACTCCGACGGCACGTCCAACGGTTTCGCCGCGCCGAACGGCCCGGCGCAGCAGCGCGTCATCGCCCAGGCGCTGGCCAACGCCCGTCTGTCCACATCGGACATCGACGTGATCGAGGCGCACGGGACGGGCACGCCGCTCGGCGACCCGATCGAGGTCCAGGCGCTGCTCTCGACCTACGGCCAGGACCGGTCGGCACCGGTGTGGCTGGGGTCGGTGAAGTCGAACATGGGCCACACCCAGGCGGCCGCCGGGGTGGCCGGCGTGATCAAGATGATCATGGCGATGCGGCACGGCGTGATGCCGAGGACCCTGCACGTGACCGCCCCGACCCCGCGGGTGGACTGGGGCCAGGGCCAGGTCGAACTGCTCACCGCGGCCCGCCCGTGGCCCGGCCCGGTGCGCCGGGCGGCGGTGTCGTCGTTCGGCCTGAGCGGGACGAACGCGCACGTGATCATCCAGCACGTGCCCACCCCGCCGCGGCCCAAGGTCGACCTGCCGGTGGTGCCGTGGGTGGTGTCGGCCAAGACCCCGGCGGCGCTGTCCGCCCAGATCGACCGCATTCTGTCCGATGTGGACGGGCGGAGCCCGGCGGACGTCGGGTACACGCTCGCCGGCCGGGCCGCGTTCGAGTACCGGGCCGCGATGGTCGGCGACGAGACCCACTACGGCCGGGTCCGTTCCGGCGGCACGGTGTTCGTGTTCGCCAGCCGCGGCGGGCATACAGGGATGGGCGGCGAGTTGCGGGCCGCGTACCCGGTGTTCGCCCGCGCGTTCGACACGGTCATGGCCGAGATGACCAACCAAGGCGGCACCGAGCAGCTCCTCGCGCTTGAGGTCGCGCTGTACCGGTTGATGCGGTCGTGGGGCGTCACGCCGGACTACCTGGTGGGACACGGAGTCGGTGAGATCGCCCTGGCCCACGTCAGCGGGGTGCTCACGCTCGCGGACGCCGTGACCATGGTGGTGCGGGGCAACTTGACCGACGACGCCGACGACACCGCCGTTGTCACCGAGTGCCGGGGGCTCGCGGGGATGGCCCGGTTCGTGGAGATCGGGCCGGACATGATGGTGCCGGACGCGATCCCCACCCTGCGTGTCGGCCACCCTGAGGCGTTGACCGTGGTGACCGCGTTGGCGCAGCTGTACCTGACCGGCGCGGAGGTGGACTGGGCCACGTTCTTCGCCGGGGCGCAGCGGGTCGACCTGCCGACGTACGCGTTCCAGCGGCAGCGGTTCTGGTTGTCGCCGAACACGGTCACACTGTCCGAACAGGACTGGCTGGATCACTCGGTCGACGGTCAGGTCCTGTTTCCTGGCAGGGGTTTCGTCGAGCTGGTCGTGCGAGCGGGCCACACGGTGATCGACGAGCTCGTCCTGCACGCACCACTCGTGCTCACCGAGGATGTCCAGGTCACCTTGGCCGGCGCTGGTCCAATCAAGATCCACTCCCGGGGCACCCTGCACGCCGAAGCCACGGTATCCGATACCGCGTCGGCACCGGCGATGGATCTCACCGAGTGGCCGCCGGCCACTGCCATCGACCTCCGCGAGCCGTACGAGACCTTGCGCGCCAACGGTCTCGACTATGGACCGACCTTCCAGGGGCTCCGCAAGGCCTGGCGCCGGGGCGACGAGCTGTTCGCCGAGATCACGCTGTCGGAAGACGGATTCGCTCGGCGGCTCGACGCCGCGATGCACGTCGCCATGCTGGAAAGCGACGCCGCGCTGCCGTTCGTCTGGACGAACATCGCGGTGTACGGGCCGATGACCGAGACGATCCGGGTCCGGGTCACCCGGCCGGCCATGGGCGTTATCGCCCTGGACATCGCGGACGACGCCGGCCGGCCCGTCATGTCGGTGGGATCCGTGGCCGGCAGGCCCGCGCACGACTTGCGTCTCACCGAGGAGACGGCCTTGACCAGCGCGGACGCGAACCTGATGGACATGGTCCTGGCCCATGTCGCCGCCATCCTCGGCCACGCCGACGGCGGCGACATCGACCCCGACCGGCCGTTCGAGGACCTCGGCTTCGACTCGCTCGCCGCCGTCGAACTGCGTAACCAGCTGAGCGAGGCCACCGGCCGGAAGCTGCCCGCGACCCTCGCCGTCGACCACCCCACGCCTCGGGCGGTGGCGGACTACCTGACCGACGCGGATGCCCCAGCCGAAGAGCACGCCGAGCCCGTGGCCGACGACCCGATCGCCATCATCGGCATGAGCTGCCGGTATCCCGGACGTGTCGCGTCCCCGGACGAACTGTGGGAACTCGTCGCCAACGGCGTCGACGCCATCTCGGCCTTCCCGACCGACCGGGGCTGGGACGGCACCGGCCAGGGCGGGTTCCTGTACGACGCGGCCGAGTTCGACGCGGGCATGTTCGGCATCAGCCCGGACGACGCGATGACCATGGACCCGCAGCAGCGGATCCTGCTGGAGACCGCGTGGGAGGCCATGGAGAGCGCCTGCATCGACCCGACCGCGCTGAAAGGCAGCCCGACCGGCGTGTTCGCCGGGCTGATGTACCACGACTACGGCCTCGGCGTGCGGGCCGCGATGACCTCGGCGGGCAGTCTCGCGTCCGGCCGGGTGTCCTATGTGTTCGGTCTGGAAGGACCGTCGGTGACTGTGGACACCGCGTGCTCGTCATCCCTGGTCGCCATGCATCTGGCCGCGCAGGCGCTACGGTCGGGTGAGTGCACGCTCGCGTTGGCGGGCGGGGTCGCGGTGATGGGCACACCGGGCGTGTTCACCGAGTTCGCCCGGCAGCGCGGGCTCGCCGCGGACGGCCGTAGCAAGTCGTTCTCCGCCGACGCGGACGGCACGAGCTGGGCCGAGGGCGCTGGTGTCCTGCTGCTGGAACGCCTCTCGGACGCGCGCCGCAACAACCACCCCGTGCTGGCGATCCTGCGCGGCACGGCGATCAACCAGGACGGCGCGTCCAACGGCATGACCGCGCCGAACGGCCCGGCCCAGCAACGCGTGATCCGCCAGGCCCTGGCCAACGCCGGACTGTCCGCGCAGGACATCGACGTGGTCGAGGCGCACGGCACCGGCACCATACTCGGCGACCCGGTCGAGGCGCAGGCCATTCTCGCGACCTACGGCCAGGACCGGACGACCCCGGTGTGGCTGGGGTCGGTCAAGTCGAACCTCGGCCACACCCAGGCCGCGGCCGGGGTCGCCGGGGTGATCAAGATGATCCAGGCCATCCGGCACGGCATCCTGCCCAAGACCCTGCACGTCACCGACCCGTCCCACGAGGTCGACTGGACCAGTGGCGACGTCCGGCTGCTGACCGAGCCGCACGAGTGGATCGAGAACGGGCATCCCCGCCGGGCGGCTGTGTCGTCGTTCGGCATCAGCGGCACCAACGCGCACGTGATCATCGAGCAGGCGCCGGCCGGGCCGCCCGCGCCGAAACCCGTGATGAACTCGGCGATCCCGCTTGTCCTGTCGGCGAAGACGCCGGCCGCGCTGCCCGCCCAGGCGGCCAAGCTGCTCACCCACATCGACGACGACCCCGAACTGGACCCGGTCAACGTCGCCTGCTCGCTGGCCACCGGGCGGGCCATGCTGCCGCACCGCGCGGCTGTCGTCGGCGCCAACCGCGCCAAGCTCAAGCAGGCGCTGGCCGCCCTCGCCGAAGGCCGGGACCTGCAAGGCGTGGTGCGGCGGACCACCGACGACGGCCTGACCGCCTTCCTGTTCACCGGCCAGGGTGCCCAACGCCTGGGCATGGGCCGGGAGTTGCACGGCGCGTATCCCGTGTTCGCCGAGGCGTTCGACGCGGTCGTCGCGGAGCTGGACAAAGTGCTGGACATGCCGCTGTGCGGGGTGATCTGGGGCGAAGAGGAGGACCTGGCGAACCAGACCGTCTTCATCCAGGCCGGGCTGTTCGCCGTCGAAGTCGCGCTGTACCGGCTGCTGGAGTCGTGGGGTGTCCGGCCGGACTACCTCGCCGGCCACTCCATCGGCGAGCTCACCGCGGCGTACGTCGCCGGCGTGCTTTCGCTTGAGGACGCGGCCGTGCTTGTCGCCGCGCGCGGGTGGTTGATGCAGGAGTTGCCGCCCGGTGGGGCGATGGCCGCGCTGCAGGCGACCGAGGACGAGGTCGCGCCGATGATGACCGACAAGGTCTGCGTCGCCGCGGTCAACAGCCCGGACTGGCTGGTGGTCTCCGGCATGGAGGACATCGTCGTGGAGATCGCCGCCCGGTTCGCCGCCCAAGGCCGTCGCACGGAACGGCTGCGCGTGTCGCACAGTTTGCACTCCCCGTACGTCGAACCGATGCTCTCGGACCTCCGGACCATCGCCAGCGGGCTGCGGTACCACCTGCCGGCGATCCCGGTCGTGTCCAGCGTGACCGGGGAGTTCGCCGACTCGCTCGACCTGCCGGACTACTGGGTCCGGCACGCCCGCCAGCCGGTCCGGTTCGCCGACACCGTGGACTTCCTGCGCCGCAAGGGGGTCACGCGATTCGTCGAGCTGGGGCCGGACGGCATGCTGTCCGCGATGGACAGTTCGTTCATCCCGATGATGCGCCGCCACCGGCCGGAGACCAACAGCGTGGTCACCGCGTTGGCCCAGCTGCACGTGTCCGGGGTGGACGTCGACTGGCCGGCGTTCTTCGCCGGCACCGGCGCCCGGTGGGTGGACCTGCCGACGTACGCGTTCCAGCGCGAACGCTACTGGCTGGAGCCGGCGGCCGGCTCGCCGACCGCGATCCACCCGTTTTTGACCGCGGCCGTGCCCGCGCCCGACGAGGACAGCGTGACGTTCACCGGCCGACTGTCCGCCCAGGACCACCCGTGGCTGGCCGATCACGAGGTCAACGGGACCACCCTGGTGCCCGGGTCGGTGTTCGTCGAGCTGGCGTTGGCCGCGGGCACCCAGGTCGGGTATCCGGTGGTGGACGAGCTGACTCTGCCGACGCCGTTGCCGCTCAACGGTTCTGTGGCGATCCAGGTGGTCGTCGGCACCCCGAGCGGCGGCACGCGTCCGGTCCGGGTGTACGCGCGGAACGGCTCCGACTGGGTGCTGCACGCCGAGGGCATGTGCGCGAAGGGCTCGTCGGTGCCGGCTCGTCTGGACGAGTGGCCGCCGGCCGACGCCATCCCGGCGGACGTCGACGAGCTGTACTCCTCGTTGGCGGACAAGGGATTCGACTACGGTCCCGCGTTACTGGGCGTGCGGGCGGCATGGCGTCGAGGAGGCGAGATCTTCGCCGAGGTCAGCGTCGAGGGGAGCGGCTTCGGGATCCACCCGGCGCTGCTGGACGCCTGCACGCACCCGCTGGTCATGGCGGGTGGAACGGCCGCGCTGCTGCCGTTCTCGTGGCGCGGTGTGGCGATCCACGCCCCGGTCTCTAACACTGTTAGAGTGCGACTGGCGCTCGACGGCGACACGGTGGCCATCACGCTCGCGGACACCGCCGGAACCCCGGTCGCCTCAGTGGACTCGATGGTTCGCCGTTCCCCGGACCACCTCCGGCACGTCGTGTGGCAGCCGCTGGGCCTGGGCGACCCGGCCGACCTGCCGGACGTGCTCATGCTGGACTCCCCGGCCGGTGCGGTGCCCGGCGCCGTCCGGTGGGTGCTCGACCAGGTGCTCGCGGCCATCCAGTGGATCCTCACCGACGAGGGCGGGCGGCGGCTCGTGGTGGTCACGAAGAACGCGGTGGCGACCGTGCCGGGCGACCGGGTGGATGTCCGGCAGGCGCCGGTGTGGGGTGTGGTCCGGGCCGCGCAGGCCGAGAACCCCGGCCGGTTCGTGCTGGTGGACATCGACGACGCCGAGCCGTCGCACCGCAACCTCGCCGCCGCGGTCGCCACCGGCGAACCCGAGATCGCCCTGCGCGTCGGCCGGGCCCAGGTGCCCAGGCTGGTCCGGTTGTCCGGAAAGGACGGTCGCCACTGGAAAAGTGACCGCCCAGTCCTGATCACCGGCGGCACCGGCGGCCTGGGCGCGTTGATCGCCCGGCACCTGATGACCGAGCACGGTGTCCGGGACGTGATCCTGGCCAGCCGCGCCGGAATGACCGCGCCCGGCGCCGCGGCCCTGCGTGACCTCGGGATGACCGTGGCGGCGTGTGACGTGTCCGACCGGGAGGCGCTGGCCGCGCTGATCGAGCGGCACCAGCCCGGGGGAGTGGTGCACGCGGCCGATGTCGCGGACAACTGCCTGGTGGAAGCGATCTCGTCGGAACGGATGCACGAGGTGCTGAAGCCCAAGGCGGACGTCGCCTGGTACCTGCACGAACTGCTGGGTGACGTGCCGCTGTTCGTGATGATCTCGTCGGCCGGGGCACATGTGCTCGCGGCCGGGCAGGGGAGCGACGCGGCGGCCAACCGTTTCCTGGACGGCTTGGCCGCGCACCGGCGTTCCCTCGGACTGTCCGCGGTGTCGATGGCGTTCTCGAAAGACGAAGGCCTGGCGATGTTCGACGCGGCCCTGCACGCCGGCGTGGCCGCGGTCGATGTCGGCGACCAGGACAGCTTCCACGACCTGTTCGTCCGCACCATCACGGACGGCGACGTCCACAAAGGACTTTCGCTGCTCCGGGCGGCGGCCGACCTGAGGCCGGCGTTCCACTCCCCGGAGGACCTGTCCGAACTGCCGAAACCGGTCACTTTCAGCACCCCGGGCAGCGGCGGCAAACAGCCGCGGCTGATCTGCCTGAGCACACCCACCGTCGCCGGCGGCGTCAACCAGCACGCCCGCCTGGCCGCCCAGCTGCACATGCCGGTCACGGCGTTGCCGATGCCCGGCTTCGGCGACGGCGAAAGCCTGCCCGACTCGTTCGACGCGGTCGTCGCCGTGCTCGCCGAGAGCGTGCGCCGCGCGGCCAACGGCGACCCGTTCGTGCTGCTCGGTTTCTCCTCGGGCGGCCTGCTCGCGCACGCCACCGCGGCCCACATGGAACGGATGGGCGTCCCGCCGACGGCCGTGATCCTGCTGGACACCTACCGGGTGACCGAGGACGGCGGCTCGGAGGTCGTCAAGCGGATGGCGCTGGCCGTGCCCACCAAAGCCGCCGAGTTGGGCGCGTTCACGAGCACCGAG
The DNA here is from genome assembly GCF_004345645.1 of Actinocrispum wychmicini. Taxonomy (GTDB): domain Bacteria; phylum Actinomycetota; class Actinomycetes; order Mycobacteriales; family Pseudonocardiaceae; genus Kibdelosporangium; species Kibdelosporangium wychmicini. Next base: position 320,775 of record NZ_SLWS01000010.1, read on the forward strand.
CTGTCCGCCATGGGCCGTTACGTGGAGCTGCTGCCCGACTTCACGCTCGACCGGCTCGCCGCGCCGGTGCTGTTCGTGCAGGCGGGTGAGCTGTTCGACACCGGTCGGCCGGTCGCCGGGGAGTGGCAGGCCACGTGGGAGTCCGCACACACCGTGCTGACCGTGCCTGGCACCCACTTCACCATCGCGGAACAGCACGCGGGGACCACCGCGCGGGCCATCGAGGGGTGGCTGGCGAACGTGATCCTCGACGAGTTCTTGGGAGGGAACCAGTGACGTTCACGATCACACGGCACAAGGTGGCCGAGCGGCTGGATGAGTTCATCCTCGCCGCCGCCAAGGTCACCCCGCAACGCCCGGCGGTCATGGAACACGGCCTGGACGGCAGCCTCAACACGTTGTCGTACCGGCAGTTGGAGCGCCTCACCCACGACTTCGCGTTCGCCCTGGACGAGCTGGGCCTGCACGTCGGCGACCGGGTGGTGGTCGAGTCGAACACGTCGGCGTCGGCGGTCGCGATGATCCTGGCCTGCTCGTCGCTGGGCATCACGTTCATCCCGGTCAGCCCGGAGATGCCGCTGCACCGGCTGATGTCGGTGATCCGGTCGGCCGACGCGGCCATGCACGTCCAGGCCATCGACGGCAAACGCGACGACCTGCCGCCGGACGTGCCGACCGGGCGGTTCGGCCGGCACGGCCTGATGGTGAGCCGGGCCCCCAAGCCCAGCACCCGGTACCGCCGCGAGATCGTGGCCACCGACCCGGCGTACATGATCTTCACCTCGGGCACCACCGGCCGGCCCAAAGGCGTGGCCATGAGCCACCGGGCCGTGCTGGCGTTCTACCGGGGCATGCTGGCGCACAGCGTCATCACGTGCGACGACCGGGTGGCCACGACATCGCCGCTGCAGTGCGACTTCGCGCTGCTCGACATCGGCCTCGCCCTCGGCACCGGCGCCACCCTGCTCGCGGTGCCCCGGGAGGCGGTCCGCTGGCCGCGCCGGTTCCTCGGCTTCCTGCGCGAGTCCGGCGCCACCCAGGTCAACGGCGTCCCGTCGATCTGGCGCCCGGTGCTGCGGCACGAGGCCGACGCGCTCGCCGAACTCGACCAGATCCGCGGCATCCTGTTCTCTGGCGAGAACTTCCCGCTGACCGAACTCCGCCAGCTGCAGCAGACCCTGCCGACCGCCCGGATCGTGAACTGCTTCGGCCCGACCGAGGCGATGGCGTTCTCCCTGACCGACGTGCCGAACCCGTTGCCGCCCAGCATGAAGCGGCTGTCCATCGGCTTCGCCTACCCGGGCGCGGAGATGATGCTGATCGACGAGGAGGGCACCCCGATCGACCGCGCCGGGGTGGTCGGCGAGATCTACCTGCGCGGCCCGTCGCTGTTCAACGGCTACTGGGACGACCCGGAGGCGACCGCGAAGGCCCTCGTCCCGGATCCGCTGTGCCCCCGGTCCGGCCAGCTGGTGCTGAAGTCCGGAGACCTGGCGTACAAAGGGGAGCACGGCGAGCTGTACTTCTGCGGCCGGACCGACTCCCAGGTGAAGATCCGCGGCAACCGGGTGGAACTCGGCGAGGTCGAACGGCGGCTCACCGAGTTCCCGGACATCGCGGCGGCGGTCGCCTTCGTCCGGCAGCGCCCCGGCGAGGACACCGAACTGGCCGCGTTCGTGGTGCTGCGCCCGGACGTCCCGGACGTCGACCACGCCACGCTGAGCACGTTCTGCATGCAGACCATGCCGGACTACATGGTGCCCAGGGAGATCAAAGTCCTGCCGGAACTCCCGGTGACGACCAACGGCAAGACCGACCGCGCCGCCCTGGCCGCCACCCCCGACCTATGAACCGGCTGGTTGGGGTGCGGTCCTGGGGAGGCCGGCGATCGCGCGGATGGCGTCGGCGAGGTCCTTGCCGTCGGGGGCCTTGTCCGGGTCGACCAGCCACTGGGCGATCACCCCGGTGAGCATCGCCAGGGCGAACGAGCCGGCCGACCGGACCGAGTGCTCGTCGGCGGTCGGGTCGATCAGTTGCAGCAGGGTCGCCAGGCCACGGCGGGCGGTCTCCTGGGCGGCCGAGAAGTACGGCCGCATCTCGGGGGAGTGCTGCAGGTGGCTGAAGATCTCGAACTGCGCCACCCAGAGCTCCCGGTGCTCCTCGAACATGCAGATCACCCGGGTCCAGACCGCCTCGAAGCGGTCGAGCGGGGTGTCGTCCGGGTTGGCGGACGCGGCCAGCGTCTGGCCGAGCTCGTTGCCCCACTCCTCGGTGGCCTGCACGAGGGCCGCGTTCATCAACGCGTCCTTCGTGCCGAAGTGGTACCCGATCGACCCGAGGTTCGTGTTGGACGCCGCCACGATGTCCCGTGCCGTCGTCCGGGCGAACCCCTTCTCGAGCAGGCAGCGCTTCGCGCCCTCGAGGAGCTGCTCCCGATGTCCCATCCGCTGTCCTGTTCGACGATTGAGTTAACAGCGTATCGGGGCGGGCGACCCCCTGGCCAGCCGCGCCGCCGCGCCGGCCCGGCGCATTGTGTGGAATTCCGGACATGAGAAATTGTGTTCGCCGGCCGTGAGCCCGCCACGAATATCCGAAAGAGGGGTCAACCAGGGTCCGTACGCTGGGCCGATCCTTATCATGGATATATGACATTGCTGGCGGAGACCGTCCCGCCGACCGCGCGTTTTCGCGCCTACGGGCCGCGACATATCGACGACATCGCGGTGCGTTACGGCCTGTCCGCCGAGATCGCCGGCACAATTCGCGCACTCGCCAGGGTGCTGCCGTTTCGGGTCAATGAGTATGTCCTCGAAGAACTCGTCGACTGGTCGAATGTGCCGGCCGATCCGATTTTCCAACTGGTGTTCCCGCAACGCGGCATGCTGCCGTTGGCCGACGAGCTGCGGCTGGCCAGCCCCGAGCCGTCGTTCATCCACCGGATCCGGGCCGGGCTGAACCCGCACCCGTCCGGCCAGCTGCGCAACGTGCCCATTGTGGACGGTCGGGAACTGCCGGGGATCCAGCACAAGTACGCCGAAACCGTGCTGTACTTCCCCAGCCACGGCCAGACGTGCCACTCGTACTGCGCCTACTGCTTCCGGTGGGCCCAGTTCGTCGGCGACACCGACCTGAGGTTCGCCGCGCCCGACCCGGCGGACCTGGTCGCGTACCTGCGCACCCGGCCGGCCGTCAGCGACGTGCTGCTGACCGGCGGCGACCCGATGGTGATGTCGAGCGACCGGCTCCGCGCGCACGTCGAGCCGCTGCTCGGGGTCACCTCGGTCGAGACGGTCCGGATCGGCACGAGATCGGTGGCGTACTGGCCGTACCGGTTCACCACCGACCAGGACGCCGACGACGTCCTGCGGCTGTTCGACCAAGTCATCGCCGCCGGCCGGACGCTGGCCGTGATGGCGCACTTCGCACACCCCCGCGAGCTGGCCACCGACGAGGCACAGCGCGCGCTGGCCCGGATCCGGTCGACCGGCGCGATCGTGTACTGCCAGGCGCCGTTGGTGGCGCATGTCAACGACGACGCCGGCACGTGGTCGGAGCTGTGGCGGCGCGAGCTGGCGGCCGGCGCGGTGCCGTACTACATGTTCGTCGAACGGGACACGGGCCCGCACGACTACTTCAAGGTCCCGTTGGCCCGCGCGGTGGAGATCTTCCAGGCCGCGTACCGGACCCTGCCGGGGCTGGCGCGGACGGTGCGCGGGCCGGTGATGTCCGCGACCGCGGGCAAGGTCGTGATCGATGGCGTGACTGACGGCTTCTTTCAGTTGCGGATGCTGCAGGCCCGTGACCCGGCGCTGGTGGGCCGGCCGTTCCGGGCCGCGTACTCGCCAAGCGCGTGCTGGTTGGACGAGTTGCACATGGACTGCACCACACCGGCTGATATTGCCGAGGGGATCACGGGGTGAAGGGAGCACAGACGATGGCTGGCTGGCGCGTATCGCCCAACCTGGCCCTCAACCAGCAGGTCGCGGCGCGGGTGGCGAACGGCGAGTCCATTGTGCACATGGGGTTCGGCGAGGCGCGGCTGCCGGCGTTCGGGCCGTTGGTCCAGCGGCTGGTCGCCGGCGCGGGTCGCACCTCGTACGGGCCGGTGGCCGGTGGGCGCGCGGTGCGGGAGGCCGCGGCCGGGTACTTCTCCCGGCGGCGGATGCCGACCAGCCCGGACCAGATCGTGGTCGGGCCGGGCAGCAAACCGTTGTTGATGGCCCTCAACCTGGTCGTCCCCGGGGACGTGCTGCTGCCGAAACCGGCGTGGAACACGTACGCGCCGCAGGCCGAACTGGCCGGGAAGAAGGCGTTCCACGTGCCGATCCCGACCTCCGCGGGCGGCGTGCCCGACCCGGGGGCGTTGCGGGAGACCATTCTCGCGGCCCGCGCGCTCGGCCGGGACCCACGGATCCTGATACTGACGTTGCCGGACAACCCGACCGGGACGCTGGCGTCGCCGAAACTGGTCCGCGAGGTCTGCGCGGTCGCCGAGCAGGAGGACCTGCTCATCGTCTCCGACGAGATCTACCGGGACCTGGTGCACGACCCGGCGACCCCGTTCGTGAGCCCGGCCGAGCTGGCGCCGCCGCGGACCGTGGTCACCACCGGCCTGTCCAAGAGCCTCGCGGTGGGCGGCTGGCGGATCGGCGCGGCCCGGTTCCCGGACGGCCCGTGGGGCCAGAAGATCCGGGACGGCGTGCTGTCGTTCGCCAGCGAGGTCTGGTCCACTTTGGCCGGTCCGATGCAGGAGGTGGCCGAGTACGCCTTCAGCGAACCGCCGGAGCTGCGGCAACGGCTGGCCGACAGCGCGCGGCTGCACGGTGTGGTCGCGGCCGCGGTGCACCGGATCATGGTGGACGCCGGCGCGGTCTGCCGGCCGCCGGCCGGCGGTTTCTACGTCTACCCGGACTTCGGCCCGGTCCGCGGCAAACTGGGGCTGCTCGGCGTCACCGACTCGGACTCGCTCGCCCAACACCTGCTGGACGAGCACGCGATCGTGGTGCTCGCCGGGCACCTGCTGGGCGACGACTTCGGCGCGCTCAAGTTCAAAGCCGCCACCAGCATGCTTTACGGCGACACCGCGGAGTTGCAAGAGCAGGCGCTGGCCGCGGCCGATCCGCTGCGGCTGCCGCATATCAGCGACACGCTGACCAGGATCGATGAGGCATTCACCAAGCTGTGCGCGTGAGTCATCGCGTCAAGCGTGAGAAAATCATGATCCGCGGATGAGTTCATCGTCAGTCGATCGGTGAACATCTCCCGGGCACGAACATTCATTAATGGGTTGTTCGTGGTCAGGAGGAGTAGCGAAATGAAAGTGTTCTGGGCGGGTCATTCATCGGTCTCGTAGGCCCGCCACTCCCAGAGCATGTGCAGCCCGAAATCCACCGGCACACTCGGCCGGTCGATCGGGTACAGGGCCGGCGGCGGGTCCCGGAGCATCACCTGCTCGACCGCGTCCGCGATGTCCGCGATGTGCACCAGCCGGTCCGCCCGGGACGGCTCGCCCGGCATCCCCGGCCCGTACGGGGTGTCCGTGCGGATCACCGACACCCCGGGCAGCGGCTCGTCCCCGCCCAGCCGGATGGTCGCCTTCGCGCCCCGCGCGGGCTGGTCGCCGTCGTAGACCACGACGTCCGCGGGGGAGTCCCGGGTGACCGGATAGCCGCGGCCGGCCAATGTGAACAGCAGGTACTCGCCCAGGTACCCGTCGACCGCCACGCGCACGCTCAGCGGCCGGTCGCTGCTCTTCGGCGCCGTGCCCATGCCCGAGCGCAGACCGTCCCAGGCGAACGCGTGCAGCCGGCGGGACGAGCCGAGCGTCGACAGTGCCCGGTCGAGCACCAGGCCGGACCGGCTCACCCCGTGTCCCTCGAACCGGTTCACCACGCCCATGGTGAAACCGGTCAGCCAGACCGCGCGCTCCTCGGCCGAGTCGAAGTCCGCGGCCGTCGGCAGGTCCGGGATGGCGAAGCGGCGCAGGTACTCGTCGGTCAGCATGGTCCGCCACCCGTCCGACATCCGCACCGCGCACTGGGCGAACCCGTGCGCGTAGAACGGGACCACCGACAGTTCGGCCAGGCCGGGCTCGTCACCGGCTTCCGGATCCTCGCCGAAGAAGCACGCGGAGTTGTTCTCCGCCAACGAGTAGTCGACCAGGTTCGGCACGGCCAGAAAAGCGGGAACCCGCTCTCGTTTCAGGAACCGGTGCAGCAGTACGGACTCTGGCCAGTGGCCGCCGTGTTCCCTGACGTAGCCGACAAAGCCGCGCGCGACCTCGTGCGGCAGGACGGTCCCGGCGGTCGGCACGTACTCGCTCGCCGCCGGCACCCACCGCGCCCCGGCCAGCGCACCCTGGCGCACGGCCGCGCCGTTGCGGGTGTTGGCCGCGGTGAACAGCACCAGCGCCGCGTCCGGCATGGTCTTGGCCGCGTTCTGCACCCGCTCGAAGAACGTGGTCGACGTGACGGCGTTGTCCGGCAGGAGAAAGTGGTGCGTCGATCCGTCCGGAATGGACAGCCAGGCGGCCGAGGTGCGATCGGTGACCACGTCAAGCGTCCCACCGGCGAGAACACGCGCCCGGCCGGTGTGGTTCGGATGGGTCACCACGGCCCCGGTCACCCGGGTCATCTCCGGGTGCTACCCGGGTCCGTCACTCGTAACCTCCCAGTACGTAGCTGCTTGGCATTAAACACCGGCCGGCTTGTCTTGTCACCTGCCCCCTGGGATGCCACACTGCCGGCCGTGCGGGTGTCGTTCGCGACCGGACAGGGGTCGGGGGAGTCCAATGAGGACATCGCGGCCACGGCCGGTGACGTGGTGGTCGTCCTGGACGGCGTCAGCAAGTGGTACACGGACGAATCCGGCTGCGGACACGGCACGGTGTGGTACGTCCGGCAGTTGGCCGACCGGATTCTGAAGCACGCGGGCGGTGCCATCTCGTTGACCGAGGCGGTCGGCGGCGCCATCGCGGACGTCGCCGGAATGCACGGCGGCACGTGCGATCTGGATCACCCGTGGAGCCCGGCCGCGACCGTCGCGGTCCTGCGGGACTCCGTCAAGTCGGTGGAGTACCTGATCCTCACCGACTGCGTGCTGGTGCTGGCGACCGAACTGGGCACCACCGCGCTCACCGACACCCGGCTGGCGGAGTTGCTTCGCCGCGCCCGCCACCCGGACGCGTCGCCGGAGCTGCGCCGGCACCTGAAGGACGGACTGCACGGGCTGCGCAACCACCCGGACGGCTACTGGGTCGCCAGCGCGGATCCCACCGCCGCCGACAACGCGATCACCGGATGCGTTCCGCGGGCCGCGATCCGGCGGGCCGCGTTGCTCACCGACGGTGCGTCGTGCCTGGTGGACGAGTACGGCCAAGCGACCTGGGCGCAGCTGTTGAACATGGGGCCAACAGAGGTGATCGCGTCGGTCCGTCGGTGCGAGAGATCCGATCCGGACCGTCGTCGCTGGCCGAGAGGCAAGGTGCACGACGACGCCACGGTCGCGTACTGCGACTTCGAGTCCACAGTGGACTCCTGATCGATCTTCCGCTGAACGGAAGTCGTGCTGACGCGGCCCGCGATCACCGGGTACCAGTTCGACATGGCGTTTCTCAGCGGCGAGACATGGCAGGGACGGGTCTTCACCGGCACGTGGGTGACCACGGCCGGTGGCGACGGTGTCGTGCGGGAGCCGGCCAGCGGGCGTGAACTGGGCCGGACCGGCATCGCTGGACCCGTGGACGTGGCGGCGTCCGCCCTGTCCGCCGCTGAGGCGCACCGGACCTGGGCAGCCACCCCGTTCCAGGACCGTGCCGCGATCCTGCGCAGGGCCGGTGACCTGTGGCAGAGGCATGGGACGGAGATCGGCGAGTGGCTGACCCGGGAATCCGGTTCGGTGGCCGGAAAAGTCGGATTCGAGCTACATGTCGCCGCGCAGGAGTGCTACGAGGCCGCCGCGCTGCCAGGCCACCCGTACGGCGAGATGGTCCCCAGTGAGGCGCCACGGCTGAGCACGGTCCAGCGCGTCCCGGTCGGTGTCGTTGGTGTGATCGCTCCGTTCAACGCGCCGCTGATCCTCGCGATCCGGTCCGTGGCACCGGCGTTGGCCCTGGGCAACGCCGTCATCTTGAAGCCCGACCCGCGAACAGCGGTGTGCGGCGGCTTCTCGTTGGCGGCGGTGTTCGAGGAGGCCGGCCTGCCTCCGGGTGTGCTGCACGTCCTTCCCGGCGGCCCGGAGGCAGGCGCGGCCCTGGTGGCCGACCCGAACGTGCGGGTCATCTCGTTCACCGGGTCCACCGCGGCCGGTCGCCTGGTGGGCGAGGCCGCGGGGAAGCACCTCAAGCGGGCGCACCTGGAACTGGGCGGGAACTCCGCGCTGATCGTGTGCCGGGACGCGGACCTGGACCGCGCGGTGGGCGCGGGCGCGTGGGGCTCGTTCTTCCACCAGGGGCAGATCTGCATGACCACCGGCCGGCACCTGGTGCACGAGTCGATCTATCCGGAGTACGTGCGGCGGCTGGCGGACAAGGCGGACAAGCTGACCGTCGGCGACCCGGCGACCGGGGACTTCGCGTTGGGACCGGTCATCGACGCCGGCCAGCGCGACAAGATCCACGCGCTGGTGACCGAAAGTGTCGCGGCCGGCGCCACGCTCGCCGCGGGCGGGACGTACACGGACCTGTTCTACCGGCCGACTGTGCTCGCGGACGTGACCGCGTCGGTGCCGGCGTACCGAACCGAAGTCTTCGGCCCAGTCGCGGCCGTGACCCCGTTCGCCTCGGAGGACGAGGCCGTGAAGCTCGCCGCGGACAGCGAGTACGGGCTGTCCCTCGGCATCCTGACCGGGGACGCCATGCGTGGCCTGGCGTTGGCCGAGCGGATCCCGAGCGGGATCGTGCACGTCAACGACCAGACCGTGAACGACGAGGCGAACGTCCCGTTCGGCGGGGTCCGGGCGTCCGGCACCGGCTCTCGGTTCGGCGGCGCCGCCGCCAACATCGCGGCGTTCACCGAGACCAGGTGGGTCACGATGCGCGCGGACGTGCCTGGCTATCCGTTCTGAGAACTCACCCGTAACGGTGTGTTGTGGATCACCGGGAGCTGGTCGGCAGAACCGGTCATCGGGGCGGGGACTCACGCTGGTGAGGGGTTCCGTGGTGGGTTCTTGTGGTGCCGCGACAACGATGGCCCGATACGTGAGAAGTTCTCACCGCAGGAGTGGACGCGGGTCGGGTTTGTTTGTACGGTGATCGGCGGGTGACACCGAGTGGACCGCCCTGCGAGCATTGTCCACCCGTCGTCCGGTCAGCGTTGACACAATTTGTTGCGTCAAAATGAAACGGTTGTCAACGGCCAGGAAACGTCCCGTTGGGGTGACGCTCCGGTCGTTCACCGCTGGTTTCCTTTCACATCCCATTCCCTGCCGGTGTGGAGGAGGAATCGACTTGAGCGTACTTTCGTGTCGTGACCTGGTCATAGGTGTGAGTCCACTGGCCGAACCGCATGCCGCCCTGGTGGTGGCGGTCGGCCGCGCCGGCGGTCTCGGCGTGCTCGACCTCGGCGACGACCGCGCGCCGGCGCTGGCCGCGCTCGACCGGGTGCGGGACCGGCTCGACGGCGGCTTCGGCGTCCGGCTGGCCGGCGACTGCCCGGTAACCGTGGCCGACCTACCCGACGACGTTGACACAATCCTTACACCCCAACATATCCACGGTAACGGCCGGCGAGTGCTGGTGGAGGTGACCACGGTCGCGGAGGCCCTCGCCGCGGTGGCTGCCGGCGCCGACGGGCTCGTCGCGCGTGGCTGCGAGTCCGGTGGCCGGGTCGGCGAACTGACCACCTTCGTGCTGCTGCAACACCTGCTCGCCGAGGTCGACGTGCCGGTGTGGGCGGCGGGCGGCATCGGGCCGAACACCGCCGCCGCGGCCGTCGCCGGCGGCGCCAATGGCGTCGTCCTGGACAGCCAGTTCATCTTGGTGAACGAGGTCCGCGATTACCTGAGACCCGAGGTGACAGCCGCGATCGCGGCGATGGACGGCGCTGACACCGCCATTGTGGGCGGCCGAAGAGTGATTCAACGACCAGGTCTGGACACCGTGCTTCCGGTCGGCCAAGATGGCGCGCTCGCGCGTGGACTGAGCCAATCGGGTGTTACCGCCGGCGGTGTTGTGCAAATAGTTCGTGAAGCTGTTCATACCAATCTGCGCACGGCCGCGGAAAATCCGCCTTTGCGCGGAAATGGCGTCTTCTGTCGACGAAATCCAGGGCTGCGCTATCCGCTGGCGCAAGGCCCGATGACGCGTGTGAGCGACCAGCCCGCGTTCGCCGAAGCCGTCGCCGAGGCGGGCGGGCTGCCGTTCCTCGCGTTGGCGTTGATGACCGGCGAGCAGACCGCCGCCCTGCTCAACAGCACCGCCCAGCGCCTCGGCGACCGGCCGTGGGGTGTCGGCGTCCTCGGGTTCGCGGACCCGACTCTCCGGGAAGCCCAACTGACGGCCGTGCACGCGGTGAAACCGCGGTACGCGATCGTCGCGGGTGGCAACCCGGCGCAGGCCAAGGACCTGGAGGCGGCGGGGATCTCGACGTTCCTGCACGTGCCGTCGCCGGCACTGCTGCGCCGGTTCCTGGACGAGGGCGCGCGCAAGTTCGTGTTCGAGGGGTGGGAGTGCGGCGGCCACACCGGCCCACGGTCGAGTTTCACCCTGTGGGAACAGCAGATCGACGTCCTGCTGGACCGGCCGGACCTGAGTGACGTGAGCGTCCTGTTCGCCGGCGGCATCCACGACGAGCGTTCAGCCGCGATGGTCTCGGCGATGAGTGCCCCGCTCGCTGCGCGTGGCGCGGCCGTCGGCGCGTTGATGGGAACCGCGTACCTGTTCACCAGGCAGGCGGTCGAGCACGGCGCGATCCAGCCGGTGTTCCAGCAGGTCGCCGTCGACTGCGCGGACACCGTGCTGCTGGAGACCTCGCCCGGACACAGCGTGCGCTGCGCCAAGACGTCCTATGTGGACATGTTCGAGCAGGAGCGCGCGCGACTGTTGGCCGAGGGTGTGACCAGGCAGGACGCGTGGGAACAGTTGGAGAAGCTGAACCTCGGCCGGTTGCGGATCGCCAGCCGCGGCCTGCGCCGGTCGGGTGCCGAACTGGTCGCGGTGGCCGAGGACGAGCAGCGGTCGACAGGCATGTTCATGATCGGCCAGGTCGCCACGCTCCGGGACTCGCTGACCGACATCGCCACCCTGCACGAGGACGTCACCCGCGGCGACCTGCTCGAAGCCCGGTGGTCCGCGGTGTCCGACGACGCGCCGGAAGCTCCGGCCGAGCCGCTGGACATCGCGATCGTGGGGATGGCGGCGATGCTGCCGGGCGCGGGCGACGTCGCCACGTACTGGTCCAACATCGTGTCCGGGGTCGACGCGGTCACCGAAGTACCGGCGGAGCGCTGGGATCCGGCGCGGTACCCGGACACCCCGTCCCGCTGGGGCGGTTTCCTGTCGCCGGTTGCCTTCGACCCGCTCGCGTACGGCATCCCGCCGGCCTCGCTCACGTCCATCGAACCCGCGCAGTTGCTGGCTTTGGAAGCCGCTGCGCGGGCGCTCTCGGACGCGGGCTACGCCAAGCGAGCCTTCAACCGGGACCGCACTTCGGTGATCTTCGGTGCCGAAGCAGGCGCCGACCTAGCCAATGCGTACACTGTACGCTCCGCACTACCTGCGCTGTACGGCAGCACGCCCGAAGAACTGGACGAGTACCTGCCGCGCCTGTCCGAGGACTCGTTCCCGGGTGTCCTCGGCAACGTCATCGCCGGCCGGATCGCCAACCGGCTCGACCTCGGCGGCGCCAACTACACCGTTGACGCGGCCTGCGCGTCCAGCCTCGCCGCGCTCGACGTTGCGTGCAAAGAGCTGCGCGCCGGGTCGAGCGACTTGGTCCTCTGCGGTGCCGTCGACCTGCACAACAGTGCCCACGACTTCATGATGTTCGCGTCCGTACAGGCGCTGTCGCCCAGCGGCCGCTGCGCGACCTTCGACTCGGCGGCCGACGGCATAGCGCTGGGCGAAGGCGTGGCATGCGTTGTGCTCAAGCGACTCGCCGACGCCGAACGCGACGGCGACCGGATCTACGCGGTGGTCAAAGGCATCGGCGCGTCCAGTGACGGACGGTCCCTTGGCCTGACCGCGCCACGCGCCGACGGACAACGCCGCGCACTCCAGCGGGCGTACCGCGCCGTCTCCATTGAGTCCGTCGGGCTCGTGGAGGCGCACGGGACCGGGACTGTGGTGGGGGACCGGACCGAATTGGCCGCGTTGACCGAGATGTTCACCAAGCTCGCCCCCGGAAGCTGCACGATCGGGTCGGTCAAGTCCCAGATCGGCCACACGAAATGCACGGCCGGCCTGGCGGGTGTGATCAAGGCGGCGACCGCCGTGCACACCGGAGTCCGGCCGGGCACTTTGCACGTGACCGAGCCGAACGCCTACTGGGACGCCACCACCAGCCCGTTCGCGTTCGGCCGCCGAACGTGGTCGGCGCCGGCCGCCGAACGCACCGCCGGGATCAGCGCGTTCGGTTTCGGCGGCACCAACTTCCACACGGTCATCACCGGATACAGCGGAGCCGACGAACCCCGGCACGGCCTACGTGAATGGCCGGCGGAACTGGTCGTCTTCCGGGGCGCGACCCCCGAGGCGGCCCAACGGGCGTCGGCCCAACTGGCCCGGCTGGTCGAGGCGAACGAAGCCGCCGGCCGTCCCTGGCCACTGCGTGCCCTCGCCGCGACCGCGGCGGCCAGCACCCAGCCGATCCAGGCCGCGGCGGTCGTCACGCACCACGACCAACTGCCCGACGTGCTCGCGTCGGTCGCCGCCTGGCAGGAGTCCGACCTGGTCAAGCTGCGGAGCGCGACCGAGCCGCCGAAGGTCGCGTTCCTCTACTCCGGCCAGGGCAGCCAACGTCCGGGCATGCTGCTCGACCTGTTCACCACGTTCCCCTGGCTCCAGCGAAACCTGCGGCTGGCGTCGGGTGCGTACGAGGACGTGATGTTCCCGCCCGCCGCGCTGTCGAAGGACGACAAGGCCCGGCAGCGGGCGGCGATCACGGACACCACGGTCGCCCAGCCCGCGCTGGGCATCGCGGGCCTGGCGATGACGGAACTGCTGGCGTCGTTCGGCATCCGACCGGACCTGGCCGGCGGCCACAGCTACGGCGAGCTGGTGGCGTTGTCCGTCGCGGGCGCGTTCGGGCCGGAAGACCTGCTTCGGTTGAGTTCGGCGCGGGCCGCGGCGATCGTGTCGGCCGTTGGCGAGGATCCCGGGACGATGGCGGCCGTGTCAGCGTCCCTTTCGGACATCCGGGACCTGCTGCCGGCCGGTGTGGTGGTGGCCAACCACAACTCGCCCCAGCAGTTGGTGATCTCCGGTGCCACGGAAGCGATGGCATCGGCGGTCGAGAACCTGCGGTCCGCCGGCGTGTCCGTGCGGACCATCCCGGTCGCCGCCGCGTTCCACAGTCCACTCGTGGCGGACGCTTCGTACACGTTCGCCGGCACATTGGCCACGCAGCACATCGGCTCGCTGGACATCCCGGTGTGGTCCAATGTGGATGCTCGACCGTACGGCCAGGACATCCCGGCCACGTTGGCCGCCCAGCTCACCAGTGGCGTCCAGTTCGTCGACCAGATCGAGGCGATGTACGCGGCCGGCGCCCGGGTGTTCGTCGAGGCTGGGCCGGGCAGTGTGCTGACGTCGTTCGTGCGCAAGATCCTTGGTGACCGGTCGTTCACAGCGGTCTCGTGTGACGGGACGCCTGGCGTCCCCGCCTTGCTTCGAGCCGTGGCAGCGCTCGCGGTCGCCGGCGTTCCGGTCGACACCGTGCCGATGTTCGCCGGCCGGGCCGAACCGGTCCGCCTGGAGGACGTTCCCCGACGACCCCAGTGGTACGTGGATGGAGGACTTGTGCGTGACACCAACGGGAAACCCCTCGCCGGCGGGCTCCGCCCGGCGACCGAGGCCCCACGCCTGACCGCGGGCGTCTCCAGAGACTCCATCGTCAAGGAGTTCCTGGACGGGATGCGCGAAGCCGTTGCCGCGCAACGTGATGTCATGCTCGGCTACCTCGGCACCACCACGGCCCCGCTCGTCGTCGAGCAGCCTGTCGTCGAGCCGGAACACGTGCCGGAACCGGCGGTGGCGATGGACGTGGGCAGCGTGGTGCTGGCGACGATCAGTACCCGTACCGGGTATCCGCCAGAGATGCTGGATCCCCGGCTGGACCTGGAGGCGGACCTGTCCATCGACTCCATCAAACGGACCGAGATCATCGGCGAGCTGGCCACGGCCCTCGGGGTGACCGGCGACAGCGCGACCGTGGACGAACTGTCGAAGATCAAGACCATCGAGGGCATCGTCGGCTGGTTCGACCAGCACGACAAGCCGGCCGACGTGGTCGCGCCACCGGCGGTGACCAGCGTCCGCCCCACCCGCCAGGTTCCCGAGTTGGTGACTTTGGACGCGTGCCCGCCGCGGGCCGATGTGCTCGCCGACCGGCGGGTGCTGATCGTCGGCGACGGCGGCGGCATCGGCCTGGAGATCGCGGACCTGGTGGAGCGGTTCGGTGGGTCGACCAGAACCGTGCCGGGCATCGCCGACGTGCCGTCCGGGGTCGACTACGTGATCCACCTCGGCGGCCTGCGCCCGGACGAGGAGTGGCTGCTGCCCGCGGTCTACCAGGAAATCAGGACGTGCCTGGCCGGGCCGGTGCGCGGGTTCGTGGCCGCCACGGCCGGCGGCGGCACGTTCGGGTTCGGTGAGACCGCCATCCCCGCCGACCTGGGCCTGCACGGCCTGGTCCGGACCGCGGCCAAGGAGTACCCGGACATCCACGTCCGGGCGGTCGACGTGAACCCGAAGGACAGCCACCGCGCCATCGCGACCGCCCTCGTCGCCGAACTGACCGCGGTCGACGGACCAGCTGTGGTGGGTCACGCGTCCGGCCGGCGTTACGCGATCCAGCTCAAGGAAACCGCTGTACCCCAAGGAGATCTGAGCCTGGACGAGCAAAGCGTGGTGCTGCTCACCGGTGGCGCGCGGGGCATCACCGCGCTGGCCGCGATCGCGTTGGCCGAACGGACGGGCTGCCGGATCGAGCTGATCGGCCGGACCCCGTTGCCGCGCGCACAGGAGGATCCCCGGACGGCGGCGGCGAAGGACGAGCCCGCCCTTCGTCGCGCGCTGATCGAGACCGGCCTACGTGACCGGGATGAGATCGCCGCGACGGCACGGACCATCCTCGCCCAACGCGAAATCAAGTCCACAATGGAGCAACTGCGCCAGTCCACGGCCTCGGTCCGTTACCACGCCTGTGACGTGCGGGAAGCCGGTCCGGTGATCGAGGACATCGTCGCGCGCTTCGGCCGGCTGGACGGCGTCATCCACGGCGCCGGTGTCCTGGACGACAAGCTGATGGCGGACAAGACCGTCGAAGCCTTCGCCCGTGTCTACGACACCAAGGTCGACGGCGCCAAGGCGCTTGAGGCGGCGCTGCGGCACAACCCGCGCTTCATGGTGTTGTTCGGCAGCATCAGTGGGGTGGCCGGCAACCGGGGCCAGGCCGACTACGCCGCCGCCAACGACACCCTGGACCGGCTGGCGAGATTCTGGTCGACGCAGACCGACGCCCACGTGGTGAGCGTGGACTGGGGCCCGTGGTCGGGCAGCGGGATGGCCGCGGACCTGGCCGGCGAGTACGGCCGCCGGGGCATCGGCCTGATCGACCCGAAGGACGGGGTCGACTGCCTGCTCAACGAGATCGCGGCCGGCGAGGACGTGCAGGTGGTCTACCAATGCTAGACATCGCGATCGTCGGTGTCGGAGCCCTGTTTCCCGGAGCGGCCGACGCGTCGGCGTTCTGGCACAACATCGTCAACGGTGTCGACTCGATCGGCACGATCCCGGCCGCCCGCTGGGATCCGGACCTGTACTACGACCCCGCCGGAACCCCGGCGAGCGACCGGTTCTACTGCCGGCGCGGTGGCTTTCTCGACGACCTCGCCGTCTTCGACGCCGGCCGGTTCGGCATCATGCCGTCCACTGTGGACGCGGCCGAGCCGGACCAGCTGCTGGCGTTGAGCGTGGCCGCCGCCGCGATCGCCGACATGGGCGGCGAGCAGGCACTGCCGAGCCGGGATCGGGTCGGTGTCGTGGTGGGTCGTGGTGGCTACCTGACGCCGGGCTGCGCGCGGCTGGACCAGCGCGTGCAGGTCAACCAGCTGGTGTCGGTCGTGCGCGACCTGCTGCCCGGGGTGGACGAGCGCGAGCTGCGGGCCGCGTTGCGCTCGAAGCTCGGCCCGGACCAACCTGAGGCGTCCATCGGCCTGGTGCCGAACCTGGCCGCGTCCCGGGTCGCCAACCGGTTCGACCTGCACGGCCCCGCGTACACAGTGGATGCCGCGTGCGCGTCCGGGTTGGTCGCGGTCGAACACGCCGTGCGTGAACTGTCCGAAGGCCGGTGTGACGCCATGCTGGCCGGGGCCGTGCACGTGTCCCATCACCCCACGCTGTGGAGTGTGTTCACGCAGCTCAAGGCCCTCAGCGTGACGGAGCGGATTCGTCCCTTCGACAGCAAGGCCGACGGCACGCTGCTGTCCGAAGGCGTCGGGATGGTGCTGCTCAAGCGTGCCGCGGACGCGATGGCCAGTGGCGACCGGATCTACGCCGTCATCCGCGGTGTCGGGACCGCGAGCGACGGCCGCGCAACGAGCATGATGACACCGAACCCGGCTGGCCAACTCCTTGCCGTACAACGAGCCTGGCAAGGTCTCAATCCGGGCGACGGACTCGGCCTGATCGAAGCGCACGGTACGGCCACCCCCGCCGGCGACGCGGCCGAGGCGCAGACCATGATCAACGCCTTTGGGGCGCACGGCTCGAAGATCGGCATCGGCACGGTCAAATCCATGATCGGGCACGCGATGCCGGCGGCCGGCATGGCCGGACTCATCAAAGCCGCGCTGGCGTTGTACCACGCGACCCTGCCGCCCACCCTGCACGTCGACGAACCGCACGAGAAGCTCCGGGGCACCCGGTTCGAGCTCATTCACCAGGCGCGGCCGTGGGACGATCCACATAGGGCGGTGGTGAACGCCTTCGGGTTCGGCGGGATCAACGCGCACGCCGTCCTCGAACGCGCCCGCGACAGCAGTCCGGCCGTGCCTGAGCTGCCGGTGCCCGTGTTGACGCTGTCCGCGGACACTCCTGCGGACCTCGAACGTGACCTGCTCGCCGACGATGAGGACCTGCTGGCCCGTGCGCGCAGTCGGACACCGGCCGGCGATCTGCCCTGCCGGCTGACAGTCTGGGCCCCCGACACCCGGAAACTGAAGCTCGCCAGGCAGATCGCCGGCCGGGCCAAGGCGTGGACCGGCCGGCACGGCATCTGGTTCGCGCCCCGACCGTTGCTCACCAGGAAGGACCAGGTCGCCTTCCTGTTCAGTGGTTTCGAGCAGCGCGGCACGGGCGAGCTGACCGGCGAGGAGTCCGTTGTGGACCACGCGATCGGCCTGCTGCGGGCTGGCCGTGCGCAGGCACAGCGGCTCAAGGCGGCGGGGATCGTGCCCGCCGCCCTCGCCGGCCACAGCATGGGGGAGTGGACGGCGATGGCGGTCGCCGGCATCTACCCGACCATCGACGAGTTCGTCGAATCCCTCCGGCCGGGCATGGTCGCCGTCGCGGACGTCGTCTACGCGGCCCTCGGCTGCGACGCGGAAACGGCACACCGGGCAGTCACCGGGGACGTGGTCGTCAGCCACGACAACTGTCCCCATCAGTCAGTCATCTGCGGCCCGGCCGACCAACTGGCCGACGTGGTGGAAACCCTGAAGGCGCAAGGTGTCCTGGCCCAGGTGATGCCGTTCCGGACCGGCTTCCACACACCCGCGCTCGCCCCTTTCCTGGCGACCGCAAGGACAACCGTCGACAGCATCGCGGTCCAGCCACCCGCTGTGCCGGTCTGGTCGGCGACCTCGCTCGCACCCATGCCGGACGACCCGGCCGAGATCCGCGACCTGGTGCTGCGGCACCTGGTCGAACCGGTCCGCTTCCGGCCGATGATCCACCGGTTGCACGAAACCGGTATCCGCGCGTTCGTCCAGGTCGGCAAAGGCAGCCTCACAGGTTTCGTGGAGGACACCCTCGGCGACCGCGAGCACATCACGGTGACCGGCGACTCAGCCGACCGAACCGCCGCCGCACTGTGGGCCTTCGGCCTGAACCGGGGCCGTCTGCTGAATCTCGGTGTGCCCCGAATCAGGCTCGACCCGATAGCCACCCACCCGATCACCCAACCAACGTCGATTCCTGAGGATTCGCCGGTCAGCGCGGCCT
This sequence comes from Actinocrispum wychmicini, assembly GCF_004345645.1. Taxonomy (GTDB): domain Bacteria; phylum Actinomycetota; class Actinomycetes; order Mycobacteriales; family Pseudonocardiaceae; genus Kibdelosporangium; species Kibdelosporangium wychmicini. The sequence goes on from NZ_SLWS01000010.1 coordinate 339,154, forward strand.
TGACCGCTGTCCTCGCGGAGACCACCGCGGCCGCCCGCCAGGTCGTCGAAGCCCTGTCGAAGCCCACCCACCCGGCCGAAGCCAGGTTCACCCGGGAGTTCTCGCTGGCGACCATGCCCGAACTGGTCGACCATGCGATCTTCCCGCAGGCCGACGGGTGGGCCGAAGTGTCCGACGGGTTCCCGACCGTGCCGATCACCGGCCTCCTGGAGGTGATCAAGGACGCGGCCCGGACCGTGGCGCCGGACGGTGTGATCACCGGGGTCGAGTCCGTGCGGGCGATGCAGTGGGTCGTGGTCGAACCCGCTACCGAGGCCACCATCACGGTCCGCCGCAAGGGAAACCGGATCCACGTCCGGGTTGGTGACTACGCCGAGGGCTGTGTCCTGGTGGCCGACAGGTATCCGCAGCCCGACAACCGGACCATGCCCGAGTTCGTCGACCCCAGGCCGGCGCCGGTCCCGGCGAGCCGGCTTTACCGAGACGGCTGGATGTTCCATGGGCCGCGGTTCGCCGGGGTCATCGGGATCGAGACGCTCGCCGACAACGGCATCACGGGCACGGTGACCGTCCTGCCGGCGCCGGGCGCGTTGCTGGACAACGCCGGGCAGGTGATCGGGCACTGGATGCAGGTGAGCCGGGACGTCGACCAGACAGTCCTGCCGACCGGCATCGACGCGGTCCGCTACCACGGGCCGACACCGGAAGTCGGGCAACGGATCCAGTGCACCAGTTGGATCACCGAGGTCACCGCGGAGCACATGCGCGCGGACGCGGAACTGCGGACGTCGGACGGGACGCTGTGGTGCCGGATCGAGGGCTGGACCACCCGCCGGTTCACCACGGACGACCGGATCTGGCAGGTCAAACTCCGGGCCGAACGCAACACCCTGGCCGAGCCGCAGCCCGGCGGCTGGGTGATGGTCACCGAGAAGTGGGCGGACAGCGCGACGCGCGAACTGATGATGCGCCGCTATCTCACCGCCGCGGAACGCGACCAGTACCGGCGGCTCGACCTGCGCACCCAGCGCCAGTGGCTGGTCGGCCGGGTCGCGGTGAAGGACGCGGTCCGGACGTGGCTGTGGGACCGCGGCGCCGGCCCGATCTTCCCCGCCGAACTCACCGTCATCGACGAGGGCGACGGTGTGCGGGTCACGGGCGCGTTCACCACCCCGACCGTCTCCGTGGCGCACTGCGTGGATCCCACCAAGCCGTCGGGGGGTGGGTGCGCGGTGGCGATCGCCGGCGACGACCCGGTCGGCATCAGCGTCCAGCCCACGGTCGCCGACGGCGAGACGTCCTATGTGGTCGATCTGACAGGAGCGGATCATGTCCGATACTGACGTGCTGGACGAGGTGGTCCGGATGATCGAGGAAGTGGTCGGCGCGGACGTCCTGCTGGGCATGGCGGTCACCCCGGAGACCACGTTCTCGGACGACCTCGGCCTGGAGAGCATCGAGTTCGTGGCGCTCGCGGACAAGCTGCGCGAACGGTACGGCGATCGCGTCGACCTCGTCGCGTTCCTCGGCGACATGGACATCGACGAGATCATGGCGATGACCGTCGGTCGGCTGGTCGACCACATCGAAGCCCCACCGGCCGCGTAGATGGCCGAGATCCACGTCCGCGGCCTGCGGTTCCACGTCCAGCGACTGGGCCCGTCCGAGGGACCCGTGGTGGTGTTCGTGCACGGCCTGGTGATGGACAACTTGTCCAGTTTCTACTACACGCTGGCCGCGCCGCTGGCCCGGGACGGCATCCACACTGTGCTATTTGACCTACGCGGCCACGGCCTGTCCGCCCGGCCGAAAGCCGGTTACACGCCTCAGGAAAGCGCGTCGGACCTGCTCGCCATCCTGGACGAGTTGGGCATCACCGAACCGGTGTACCTCCTGGGCAACAGTTACGGCGGCATCGTCGCGATGCACACCGCGCTGAAGGCGGCCGAACGCGTCGCCGGGGTCGTGCTCGTGGAGGCCGCGTGCGCGGGCACACCGGGCGAACTGTGGGTGGAGGACATCGTGAACACCCTCAGCGTGGCCGCGCTCGGGCTGGAGTTCGACCGCACCCAGGACCAGTTGCGAACGCTGGGCCAGCGTAAGGTCGCGAAGCTCGCCGGCAACGCGGACGCCCTGCTCAACGGCACGTCGTTGATCGACGACCTGATGTCCGGCGCGCTGCTGTCCAAACAGGACCTCAAGGAGGTCCAGTGCCCTGTGCTCGGCGTGTTCGGCGCCGAGTCGGAACTGGTGGACGCGGCCCAGGACCTGGCGACGCACGTACGGAACTGTGAGCTGCACGTGATTCCCGGCCTCGGCCACACGGTGTTGCGCGAGGCGACCGGGGACCTCCTCAGCCTGATCCGGGGGTGGCTCGGATGAGCCGGTACCTGTTCGTCGTCCCGCCGCTGACCGGGCACGTCAACCCGACCGCAGCGGTGGGCGCCGAGCTGCGTGCCCGTGGCCACGAAGTCGCCTGGGTCGGCCATTCCGGGACGTTGACACCGTTGCTCGACGACGGCGCGACGATCTTCCCGGCCTTGGCCGACAGTCTGGAACGGGACATCCAGGACGCCCGGCGGCGATGGCTGGAGCTGAAAGGCTTCGCGGTCCTCAAGTTCCTCTGGGAGGAGTTCCTGATCCCCTTGGCGCACGCCATGATTCCCGGTGTCGACAAGGCGGTCTTCGAGTTCGTCCCGGACGTGGTCGTCGCCGACCAGCAGGCGCTCGCCGGCCCGGTGGTGGCCCGTGCCTCGGAGATCCCGTGGGTGACGTCGGCGAGCACCTCGGCGGAGCTCGTCCGTCCACTTCAGACGATGCCGAAGGTGGAAGAATGGATCCGCCGGCAGCTGGCCGCCCTGAGTGAGTCCGATGTGGACATCAGGTTCTCGGAGCTGCTGGTGCTGGCGTTCACCACGGCTGAACTGGTGGGGGACAGGGCATTTCCCGACCACTACGTCTTCACCGGGCCAGCCCTGCGGCGGTCGGAGCGGACCGAGTTCCCCTGGGAATGGCTGACCGAGGGGAAACGACGGGTCCTGGTGTCGCTCGGCACGCTCAACGGCGCCGCCGGGCACCGGTTCTTCGGCGAGGTCGTCACCGCCGTCAGCGACCTCACCGAAGTCCAGGTGGTGCTCGTCGCGCCGCCAGGCGTGGTCACGGCCCCGCCGCATGTGCTTGTGACGGAACGTGTTCCGCAGTTGGCGCTGATGAACCACGTCGAAGCGGTGATCTCGCACGGCGGCCACAACACCGTGTGCGAGGCACTGGCCCACGGGTTGCCGTTGGTCGTCGCCCCGATCAGGGACGACCAGCCCATCATCGCCCAGCAGGTGGTTGACGCCGGCGCGGGGCTCCGGCTGAAGTACGCGCGGGTCCGCGCACCCGAGATCCGGGCGGCCCTGGACGCCGTGCTGCACAACCCCGAGTACGCCGCTGGCGCACGCCGGGTCCAACAGTCCTTCCGGGCCGCGGGCGGCGCGTCCGCCGCGGCCGATCATCTTGAGGCGGTGACGGTGTGATGTCGTGGATCCTGTTCGGGCTGGTGGTCGCCTACCTGCTGCTGGACGCTGGGAAACTGCGCGCGCGGGCCGGGCAGTTGCGGGTGTTGCGGCTCGCGGCCGGCGACTCCGAGGACTTCGTGTCCTATCCGGCGGACCTGCCCGGCGACGTCCGGGAGTCGGCGATCGAGTTCGTCCGAGCCGAAGATCTCGGCCTGGTGGACGTAATCCCGGCGAACCTCAGCACCACGGCCGCGGTCGACCTGCTCCGGACGGTCGAGCCGGCGAAGTACCGCGGCGGCCGGTGGGTGCGCGGGATCAGCGCGGGTGACGCGATCGTGTGCGGCCGTAAGGCGATCGACAAGCTGGACGTCAAGGAACCCAGTGATCCCACCGAGTTCGTGACGTTCGCCCGGCGGGTCAAGGACCGCGAAGGCGTCAGCGTCGACCTGGCCGTGGCGCCGACGCTCAAAGCGAAGCCGTACGACTTGTCGACCAGGGCCGCCCGGCTGCGGCAACTCGGCAAGCGCCCGGCGCTGTGGACCGCGGGTTCGGTGCTCGGCTACCTGATTGTGGCCGGGACTGTGGTGTGGTCTTGGCCGTGGGGCTTGATCGCCGCCGGTTTGTACCTGCTGCATCCGGTGCTCGCGTTCGCGGGAACTCCGTTGCACCCCAAGGATTTGGTTGTCGCTTCGATCCTGCGGCCGGTGTACACGCCGTACCTGTGGGTGCGGACGATGGCCGGCCGCTGGCGGTCGGCCGAGGAACGGGCCCAGGACGAGAACATGGTCGCGCTGATCCCGGTGTACGCCGACGAGATCAGCCGCGGCACCGACCGCTTCTTCGAAACCCGTCGAGACACCTGCCCGGCGTGTGGCGCGACTCAGTTGGAGCTGTGCGTGACCAGTACGGACCTGGTGCAGCGCAAACCCGGCGAGTTCACCATGGACCGTTGCGTCCCTTGTGGACACTTCTTCCAGAACCCCCGGCTGACCCCGGCCGGTCTGGACTTCTACTACCGCGACTTCTACGACGGCCACGGCGCCGGCGCGGCCGAGGCGGTGTTCGCCGGCGGGCCCGAGCCGTACTACGACCGGGCCCGGATGGTCCAGCCGTTCACCACCCCGGTCCGGTGGCTGGACGTGGGTTCCGGGCACGCGCACTTCTGCCGCGGCGCCAAGGAGATCCTCCCCGAGACCACGTTCGACGGCCTGGACCAAGGGGCGGCCATCGACGACGCGGTCACCCTCGGCCGGATCAGCCGGTCCTACCGCGGCGGCTTCAAGGAGTTCGCCGGCGAGATCGCCGGACAGTACGACGTGGTCAGCATGCACCACTACCTGGAACACACCCGCGACCCGTGGGCGGAGTTGGACGTCGCCGCGTCGGTCCTGCCGGACGGCGGCTACCTGCTGATCGAGCTGCCCGACCCGGAGTGGCGGCTGGGCCGGCTGTTCGGCCGGTACTGGATGCCGTGGTTCCAGCCGCAGCACCAGCACATGATGCCGATCGGGAACCTGAAGGCGGCCCTGGCCGACCGCGGCCTGGAACCGATCGCCGAGGAACGCGGCAAAGCGCACCTCTGTAACGACTTCGTCCTGTCCAGCTACCTGTTCCTGGCGAACATCGCGCCGCGCTCGCCGTCGCCGTGGCGTCCGGCGAAGCCGAAGCTGAAAGGCGTGCGGAGCGCGGCGGTCTGGACGCTCGGAATCCCCTGGCTGGTGATCGCGGGCGTGCTGGACAAGACCGTGAACCAGACCATCGCCAACCGCCACGACCGGGGCAACGCCTACCGGGTGCTCGCCCGCAAGGGGGTTCGATGACCGACCTGGCCGACCGGCCGGACGTCTCGCCGGAGCTTCGCCTTGTGCCGCACGCGTTCCGGGAGGCGTTCGGGCGGTCGGCCGAAGGGGTCTGGTATGCGCCCGGTGTCGTGCCGCTGATGCCGGGGATGTCGGTGTGCGCGCGGTGGGGCGCGATCGTCGCGGGCGAGCGGCGGACCGACCGGATGCTGGAACTGGTCTCCATCAACAGACCCGCCGAACCGGTCCGTGTTCCACTCAACGAAACCGTAGACTTGCCAAAGTGGGCTAGACCGGTAGCGGGAATCGTCAAACGTCTGGAACCCACGGGCGCCACCTTGTTGTGCAGTGTCGACCTTCCGGCCGGCTCCGGCCTTTCGTCACCGAACGCACTCGCTTGTGTCGCAGCGATTGCGCTGCGTGATCTTGGTCGGCCGGACCTGTCGGACGACGATCTCCTTGCCCTGATCGCAGAGTGCGCACCGCACGCGGAGGCCGCGTTCGCCGGCCACACCACTGGTCTGAACCTCGACGGCACGTCGGTCCTGGTCATCGACACCCGCCTGCGCAGCGACACGCCGGTCACTGTTGTTGACTATCCCACATCTGACTTTCCGGGCACCGATAATCCATCCACGCGCCTTACGGTTTTCCACCGCGCACAGACAAGCACGCGAGAACAGGACCTTGCTGTTGCCGCCGCGCTCGATGCCGGCGCGGACGGCGCGTCGATGCTGGTAGACGAACCGGGACGGCCCGTCGCGGCCCTCGCCGATCCCACACGGATCAGTACGGTCCGGGCGTATGTGTCCGACGCGTTCCGGAGCGCTGAGCTGCGCGTGCCCAGGTATCTGACCGTTCGTCCTGCCGCTGGAGCCGTCCGAATAACCGCTTAACGACTGTATGTCGCCCGTCGCGCTGGGTAAGCCCGTACTGTAGACAGTGATCAGCTTGCTCCACAGGCATGACGGGAACCAGGGGATGACGACTCGGGGTGATGACTCACGGGCAACGCCCGTCCGGATAGACACGGCCAGGCCGAGCATCATCCGCGTCTACGACGCGATGCTCGGTGGGAAGGACAACTTCCAGGCCGACCGCGACGTGCGCGACAAGTTGCTGGCGCTCGACCCGGAGTTCGGCAGAGCGTCGTGGGACATCCGTGAGTTCACCATGCGGGTCACCAGATTCCTGGCCGGCGACATCGGCGTCGGCCAGTTCGTCGACCTGGGCGCGATCCTGCCGACGTCGGAGAACACGCACGAGGTGGCCCAGCGCCTCAACCGCGAGGCCACCATGGTGTACGTGGCGATGGATCACGCGGTGCTGGCGCACGGCCGGGCCCTGCTCGCCGACAACGACCGCACCCACATGGCGGAGGCGGACTTCCGGCAGCCCCAGCAGGTGATCGAGAACACCACGGTCGCCAAGTACATCGACTTCGACGTGCCGATGGCCCTCTTCCTGGTCGGCACCATGCACCACGTGTCGGACCGGCGTGACCCGGCGGGCATCGTCGCGGCGTACATCGACGCCATGCCGTCCGGCTCGTACCTGGCCCTCGCGCAGATGTCCGACCCGGGGCCGGACCACGAGCTGGCACCGCTCGCCCAGCAGGTCACGGAGGTGTACCGGCAGGCCGGCTTCCCCTGCTGGTTGCGCACACCCGACCAGGCCGTGGCCATGATGGCCGGCCTGGAGCTGTTGGAGCCCGGGATGGTGACGCTCGCCGACTGGTGGCCGGACGGCCCCCGGCTGCGGCCGTTGTCCCCGGTGCAACGGCTCGTCCACGGAGCCGTCGGCCGCAAGCCCTAGCCGGCGCCGATCCCGGTGATGGACCGCACTTCCATCTCCGCGTGTCGGTCCTGCTCCTGCGGACGTGTCCGGCTGAACCGGGTGCCGAGGTAGCCGAGCAGGAACGACAGCGGGATCGACACGATTCCCGGGTTGCTCAACGGGAAGATGGCGAAGTCCACGCCCGGGATGATCGACGTTGGCGTGCCGGACACCACCGGCGAGAACAGGATCAGCAGCAGGCACGAGCCCAGCCCGCCGTAGATGGAGCACATCGTGCCCGTGGTGTTGAACCGCGGCCAGAACAGGGTGTAAAGCAACGTCGGCAGGTTCGCCGACGCCGCCAGCGCGAAGGCCAGCGCCACCAGTGAGGCCACGTTCTGGCCGGTGGCGAGGATGCCGCCGCCGATCGCGAGCAGGCCGATCACCACCGCGGTCAGCCTGGCCACCCGGACTTCGGCGCCCGGCTCGGGCCGGCCGTGCTTGATCACGTTCGCGTACACGTCGTGCGCGAACGACGCCGACGCCGTCAGTGTCAGGCCCGCGACCACGGCGAGGATCGTGGTGAACGCGACCGCCGAAATGATCCCGAGCAGTGCTTCGCCGCCGATGTGGTACGCCAGCAGGGGAGCGGCCGAGTTCTCCGCGCCCGGCGCCTGGGCGATGGCCGTGGAGCCGACGATCGCGCTGGCGCCGTACCCGATCACCAGGGTGCACAGGTAGAACAGCACCATCACCCAGGTCGCCCAGACGACCGACCGGCGCGTCTGCTGCGCGTTCGGCACGGTGTAGAAGCGCATCAGCACGTGTGGCAGCGCGCCCGCGCCGAGGACGAGTCCCAAGGAGAGGGACACGAAGTCCAACTTGGATGTTCCGGACTTTCCGTACTTGGCGCCGGGTTCCAGCGCGGCCTGGCCCAGCGAGCTCTGTTCGACTGCCTTGCCCAACAGGTTGGACACGTTGAAGCCGAACTTGCCGAGGATGAAGACGCTCATCAGGGCCACGCAGACGATCAGCAGGGTGGCCTTGATGATCTGCACCCAGGTGGTGCCCTTCATCCCGCCGATCAGGACGTAGCTGATCATGATCACGCCGACCACGCCGATCACCAGCGCCTGGCCGCCGGTGCTGTGCACGTCCAGCAGCAGCGCGACCAGCGCGCCGGCGCCGGCCATCTGGGCGAGCAGGTAGAAGAACGAGATGACCAGGGTGGCGTTGGCGGCCGCGGCGCGGACCGGCCGCTGGCGCATCCGGAAGCTGAGGACGTCGCCCATGGTGAACCGGCCGGTGTTGCGGAACCGCTCGGCGACCAGCAGCAGCGGCACCAGCCAGGCGACCAGGAAGCCCACTGAGAAGAGGAAACCGTCGTATCCCTGCACCGCGATCGCACCCGCGATTCCCAGGAATGACGCGGCGGAAAGGTAGTCGCCGGACAGGGCGATGCCGTTCTGCAGGCCGGTGAACCGGGCGCCGGCCGCGTAATAGTCCGCGGCGGTGGCATTTCGGCTGTTCACGCGGTAAACGGTGAACAATGTGACGGCGACCACACCGAGGAAAATGCTGACGTTGACCCCGGGGCTGCCGGCCGCGGCGGCCAGCGGCAGGTCCCTCATCGACCCGCCCTGAGCTCGGCGATCGCCGGGTCGAGGGTCCGCCGGGCGAACCTCAGGTAGCCGAGCATGATCGCTACCGTGGTCAGGAACTGGGACAATCCCAGCAGCAGGCCGACGGTGATGTTCCCGAACACCCGGGTGCTCATGAAGTCGTGCGCGTACGCGGCCAGCAGCACATACGTCAGGTACCAGGTCAGGAACAGGCCGGTCATCGGCAGCACGAAACGCGTCAGCCGCCGGCGCAGCGCGATGAATTCCGGGCTGCGGTGGATTGCCGTGAAGTCCGGACCGGGATCCTCGGGCGGCGGAAAATCATGGTCCTCGGAAAAGGACGGCACGGTTTTCATCGGAGTCCTCCGCGGGCCCGGCTGGTGATCACGATCGAGTAGGCAGTCAAGCTAGGCGGCGACCTCAGCCCAGTCAAGCAGCGTATTTTCCGGATCACGTTACATGTTAACTGTATACACATGTGGTGTGAAAAGTTCCAACGGGATTACTTGGTCTGTTGCTTGAGCCATTTACGGAACGTGGATGACTCGTCGCATAATTGATACTTGAACAAATGGGCGACAGTTACTTAGGTTAGCTCGCGATGTCCCCATTATTTCCGAGGTTCTCGTGACTGGGCGGCGGCGGTCGTGGGCGGCGGCCGCCGTGCAGTGGCGGAACTGGCCAGTGCTGGTCAAGATCGGCGCCGTCCTCGTCGTGCCCGTGGTCGGTGCCGTGCTCCTCGGCGTCCTGCGGGTGCAGGCCGACGTCGCGTTGGCCAACTCGTACGGCGACGTGGAACGCCTCGCCGCGCTGCGTGCTGAGCTCGTACCGACGCTGTCGACCATCCAGCGCGAGCGCAACCTCGCGATGCAGCTGCCCGACCTGGCCCTGACCTACGAGCAGCAGACCCAGAGCGTGGACGTCAACGTCGCCGGGCTGGACAAGCTGGTGCACGACACGCCGGACCTCGGCACCACCGCGGACGCCGGCTACACCAACCTGAAACGGGCGTTCGGCACCCTCACCGGCCTGCGCCAGCAGGTGCGGTCCGGCGCCGAGTCAACGGTCATGCTCAACGGCTACGACAACGTCACGCAGGCCGTGCTGGACTTCGACCGGTCGCTGGTCGGCCGGTTCCCGGACCAGGAGCTGACCGGGTACTCGGTGGCCCTGTTCGACCTGCAGGCCGCCCGCGAACAGGTCACCCTGCAACAGGCGCTGGTGCTCGCCGCGATCCGCCGCGGCGAGCTGACCCCGATCGAGACCGAGCAGCTGATCCAGGCCGACGTCCGGCTGGCCGACCGGGTCAGCGACGTGCACTCGGTCGCGCCCACCGACCTCTGGCAGCAGTACCTGGAGAACGTGACGGGCAAGGACGTCGAGCGACGCCTGGACCTGGTCGCGCTCGCCCGCACCGGCCAGCCGCAGGCCAGACGCGGCCCGGGGAAGCCGACTATGCCGTTCGCGGCGCCGGAGTGGAACTCGACGTCGGACATCACCTCCGGCCTGATGACCCAGGTGACCCGGACCGCGGCCACCCAACTGCGCAACGCCTCGTCGTCGCTGCAGGACGCCACGAGCAGCCGGGCCGGCACTCAGTCGGTGTTGCTGTTGGCGATGGTGCTGCTCGCGGCCGCCATCGGCGGAGTCGTCGGCCGTTACCTGCTGCGGTCGCTGAACACGCTGCGCAAGACCGCGCTCGACGTCGCGTCGACCCGGCTACCCGAAGCGGTCGCGAACATCCGAGCCGGCCGCAAGGCGGAAATCGAACCGGTGCCGGTGCGTACCCGCGAGGAGTTCGGCCAGCTGGCGCGCGCCTTCGACACCGTGCACGACCAGGCCGTGCGGTCCGCGGAGGAGGAGGCGAAGCTGCGCGGCAACCTGCGCGACATCTTCGTCAACCTGTCCCGCCGCAGCCAGAGCCTGGTGGAGCGGCAGCTGAAGCTGATGGAACAGCTGGAGCAGAAGGAGACCGACCCGGACCAGCTGGCCAACCTGTTCAAGCTGGACCACCTGGCGACCCGGATGCGCCGCAACAACGAGAACCTGGTCGTGCTGTCCGGTGCGGACCTCGGCCGCAGGTTCACCGACCACGTGCCGCTGTCCCGGGTGCTCAGGGCCGCGGTGTCCGAAGTGGAGCATTACGAGCGCGCGGTGGTCCAGTCGGCGCCGCGGGTGGACGTGCTCGGCTACGCCGCCGGCGACCTGGTCCGCTCGATCGCGGAGCTGGTGGAGAACGCCACCGCGTTCTCGCCGCCGGACACCGACGTGGTCATCTCCGGCCGGCGCGAGGACGGCGGCTCGGTGGTGGTCGAGATCGTCGACGACGGCATCGGCATGGGCGACGCCGAACTGGCCGAGGCCAACGGCAAGCTGTCCGCGGGCGGCGGTGTGGACGCGCCAGTGTCCCGGCAGATGGGCCTGTTCGTGGTCGGCAGCCTGGCGAACCGGCACGGCATCCAGGTCACGTTGGCACGTCGGGACTCCGAGGGGCTGGTCGCGGCTGTGCGCGTGCCCGTCGACCTGATCGCCACCACGAAGGAACCGGAGCCCAGGAAGGTCACCGGCACCCTGGACGTCAAGCCCGCACCCGTGCCTGTGTCTGTTTCCGGGTCTGTGTCCGGACCGGCGGAGCGGGGCTTGGCCGCGCAGCTCAAGTCGGTCGGGATCTTCGTGGAGCTGCCGCGGCTGCCGGTCGCGAAGTCGCCCGCGTCGATCCTGTTCCGGTCCGACGACCCGCCGCCACCGCCGATGACCGCGAATCCGGCGGAGCAGGGCTTCGCCTGGCTGGCCGGCGGGCCGGCCGCGGAACCGCCGACCCAGCGCGTGGCCGCGCCGGTGGTCAAGCCGCTGCCCGCGCAGAAACCGGGTGAGCTGCCCAAACGCGTCCCGCAGGCCAACCTGCAGGCACCCGCCCGCGCTGCCGCCAACACCGCCACCACCAACACCGCCCGCCCGGCGGCACCCCGGCGGCCGGTGAACGCGGAACGGGCCCGTGGCTTCCTGACCAGCTTCCAGGCGGGCGTCCGCCTGAGCAAGGCCGACGGGGCCGGCAACGGCCCCATGGGGGAGGAGAAACCATGACGGAGACGCCGACCCGTACTCGTCAAGTCAGTCGTTTCGGATGGCTCGTCGACAACTTCGCCGAGCGCGTCGCAGGAGTGGCGCACGCCGTCGTCATCTCGGTGGACGGCCTGCTGCTGACCGCATCCCATCGTCTGCCGAACGACCGCGCCGAACAGATGGCCGCGATCGCGGCCGGGATCGTGAGCCTCAACCAGGGCGCGGCCCGCTGCCTCGGCGCCGAGACCGTGCACCGGGCGATCGTCGAGATGGACCAGGGCGTGCTGCTGCTCACGTCCATTCGCGACGGTTCCTGCCTGGCCGTGCTCGCGGCCCGGGACTGTGACATCGCGCAGATCGCATACGAGATGACCGTGCTGGTCGACCAGGTCGGCCAGATGCTCACGCCCGAGCTGCGGGCCGAGCTGAGCGGCACCGGCCGGCGCTAGCACACTGAGGAGGTGGTCCGTGGGCGCGGACGAGGACAGTTTCGCCGACGTGCTCAACGGATTCAGCCTGACCAACCGCCCCCGTCGCGCGGCCGCGCGGCCTTCACCCGCACCGAGGTCGGCCCAGCCCGTGCAGCCGGCCGTCGACGAGTTCGAGATGGAGAACGCGTCGATCGTCCGGGCGTACGCGTGGACGGGCGGACGCACGAAGTCGGACCTCCACCTGGAGATCGAGACGCTCGTGTCGGCGTCCGTGAAGGCACTGGACGCGGACCTGTCGTCCGACCACCAGGAAGTGGTGGACCTCTGCCGGCACTCGAAGTCCGTCGCCGAGGTGGCGGCGCTGCTGCGGATCCCGTTGGGTGTGGTGAAGGTGCTGCTCGGCGACATGGCCCGGCTCGGGCTGATCGTGGTGTACGAGACGGACAGCAGCCCGGACATGGAACTGCTGGAGCGGGTGCTGCGCGGGCTGACCAGGCTCAGGACGTGAGGTCACACAACAGCTCGATGGTTCGTTTCCTGTCCTCCTCGGATCCGTATGGCATCGCGACGAAGTCCGTCGCTCCCGCGTCCGCGAACCGCTGAATCTCCTTGCGTACTAAGGACTCGTCGCCCGCGACCACGGTGTCACCCACGGTTTCGGCGCCGTCGCGGTCTAAGACGGCACGGTAGCTGCTGAACGTCGCGGCGATGCCGAACTCGCTGTTGACCTGTGCCCGTGTGCCGTCCGGGTCGTCGGTCACCGCCATCAGCGCGCTCGCCACGATCCGCGGCGCCGGCCGGCCGGCTGCGGCCCGGGTGATCGCCGGGGCGAAGTAGTCCGAAATGGACTTCGAGCCAGCCCACGCCAGGATGGTGCCGTCGGTCAGTTCGCCGGCCAGTTTGAGCATCTGCGGGCCCAACGCGGAGATCAGCACCGGCGGCGGCTCCGCCCCGGGCACGCCGACCTGTCCGTTCGCGACGATCGTCTCCCCTTGGTACGCGACTTCTTCCCCGCGCAGCAACGGAATCAGCGCGGTGAGGTACTCACGCAGGTGTCGCGCGGGCTTGTCGAAGGCGTACCCGTACTGGCCTGTGGTGATGACCTCGTGGCTGGGGCCGATACCGAGCGTGAGCCGGTTGCCGATGGCGGCCTGGGTGGACAGTGCGTGGCCGGCCAGGGTGAGCGGGTGCCGCGGGTAGCTGCGGATCACGCCGGTGCCGAACCGTGCCTCCGGGACCTGGAGGCCGGCGGCCGTGATCAGCGTCAACGGCTCCCACGCCAGCCGGTCGGCCAGCCAGAAGTCGGTGATCCCGCCCGCGGTGGCGGCCCGGATCTCGGCGATGTTCGCCGCCAGTGTCTTGCCGATGTCGTCCTGGAGCAGGCCGATGCGCATGGTGACCTCGTAAGTGGATGAAATTCTTCCGGTTTGGTCGCCACGCTACACTAACCGGAAGGAATCCGTCCACATGGAGTTCGAATGAAGACGATGCGAGCCGACGCCCTGCGTAACCGCGCCCAGATCGTGGACGCCGCCCGCATCCTGTTCATCACCCGCGGCCCGGACACCCCGATGGAGGACATCGCCCGTGCGGCCGGTGTCGGCGTGGGCACGCTCTACCGCCGTTTTCCCGACCGGGACTCCCTGATCATCGCGGTCGGCCAGGACGTCGTCGGCCGGCTGACGGAGATGCTGCACGCCGCCCGCGAGGCCGAGTCGGACGCGTGGCACGCGTTAGGCAGGTACCTCCGCGAGTGGGCGGAGATCCGGCTCGGGCTGCTGTACGACGCGCTGTGCCACGGCATGCCGCCCGCGGTGCGCGCCGACCAGGATCTGGCGCGCGCCCGGGACGACTGGGCCGACCTGCTGGACGAGCTGTTGCGGGACGCCAAGACCGAAGGCGCCCTGCGGCAGGACGTGGACCTGGTCGACGTCGCCACCTTCATGAACCTGCTCATCCAGATGGAGCCCGGCGGCACCCCCGACAAGCTCCTGGACGTGATGATCGACGGCCTGCGCGGACCCTAGGGCGGCCCGAACCTCGCCCCCACGGACACGTCCTTGTTGAGACTCACGAAGCACGTCGGGTACGTGCCGACATGTTCGCAGTCACCGGTCCAGCCCTTGAAGGAGGAGTTGCCGACCTTCGCCTTGAACTCCAGCTGCGCCCCGGCCGCGTTGCGCGAAAGGGTGTAGTGGCATGTCGGTGGGCAGACCCGGCCGTCGCCGGCGTCCACCGAGCCCTGGTTCGAACCCACGCCGTCGTACGTGTTCACGATGTCGACCTTGAACGGCTCCACTATGAACGACACCGTCGCGCTGTGCGGACCATCCATGGTGAGCGAGCACGTGGCACCCGCGTTCTTGCAGTCACCGGACCACCAGTCCACCACGTAACCCGGATCCGGATGGGGGGTGAGGGTGACCGGCGGGCCCTTGGGAACGTCCACGCCGCACGTGGGGGGACAGGCGACGCCGCCGGCGGCGACGGACCCGTGCCCGTAGGACGACACGGCCATGGTGAGCCGGACAAGTTCGGGCTTGGCATTGAAGGAGTAGGAGACAGTCACCGGCTGCGTACCCATCCGCACGTCGCACGTGGTGTCCGAGCTGTGGCAGGCGCCGCCCCAACTGCCGGGCACGTGGCTGCCGTCCGGGGTCGCGGTGAGCGTGATCTGGACGTCCTTCTCCAGGTCGACGAAACACGCATGGGTGGGGCAGTCGATTCCACCGCCGGTCACGGATCCGCCCGACGGCGCGGTCACGGTCAGCCGGTACTTCGGGACCTCGCTCACGATGATGTTGACCGACTTCGTTCCCTGTTGGCCGTTCGGCATCGTCACCTCGACCGAGACAATGTAGGGCTCCGACCTCGCCGTGGCCCACTTGTGGTTCGTGGTCACGCCGTCGTTCGTGTCCCTGTCGCCGTATGTCCAATGTGCACTGCGCGGCGGCACGCCGGAGGCTTCGGTGACGGTGAGGCTGATCGGCTCGTTGACCGTGGGGGTCGACTTGTCCACCACGATCTGTAAGTTGAGCGGCTGCGGATCGTTCGGGTGCCCCGGGTCTTGGGGAGGCTGTGGGTCGCTGGGGTGCCGCGGGTCGTTCGAACCGGGAACCCTGGTGTCGACCGACTGACTCGACGGGCTCGATCGGCTGGCACCGGACTGGCCGGTGGCCGGCTGCGGGTTCGCCGAACCCGGCGCGCCGGGGGACTGCCGGCCGGACGGCTGGACACCGTCGCCCGACTGGCTGAGGCCCTTGTCGGGATTGTCCCGGTCGTACTTCCTGATGGTGGTGACGCCGCCGTCCAACCGCACGACACCGGCCTGGTCGGAGTTGGTGTCGTTGTAGAACACCAGGCCGTCCCGGGTCATCAGCTGGAACCGAACCTTCGGCGCCAGCACGTTCGGCTTGGCGATCACCCGCGAGTCCCGCAGGTTGATCACCCACACCTGGCCGGTGGTGTAGTCGGGCACGAACACCCGGTCGCCCGCCTCCACCGCCGGACCGAAGTCGCTGCCCACGTTCAGCGGGATCGCGCTGTCGCACCGGGACTCCGCGAGGTCGCACACGTCCAGCACGCCACGCGCGGCCACCACATAGATCCGTTCGGCGTGCCGAGAGCCACTGACTTGGATCTGGTCGTCCGGGCGCAGGTCGAGGTCGAGCGTGCCGGTGACGCGGCCGTTGTCGCCGTCGAGACTGACCGCCTTGTGGTCGGTGAGGTTCACGATGACAGGGTGGCCGTCGGCGATGGTGATGACGCTGTTGCCGGGCTTGACCACCCCCGGGCGGATCGTCCTGTCCTGGCCGGCGACCCGGTTGACGTCGCCGGTCACCGTGTCGACCGCCCACAGGGTGCCGGTGTCGTCCACTGTGACCGTTCCGGCCGCGAGCCTGCCGGCGACCGACAGCATCTCGCCCCGCCGGTCCAGGGTCTTCGGGTCGGTGCTCGCCAGCAGGCCGCGTGTGGTGTCGAGGGTGTAGAGGGACGACGGGCCGGCGACCACGCTCAGGCCGCTGCCGTGCACGTCGGCGATGGGGGCGGCCGGCGGTGTCGCGGTGAAGGTGGCGCCGTCGACCCGACGGATCGTCCCGGTGGACTGGTCGACTGTGTACGCTGTAGACCCCTGTTGGACGACGGTCAGCGCGTCGCCCGGCCCGGCGACCTTGACCTGCGCCGACACCTCCGCCGACGCCCCGTCGAGCAACGTGATCTGGCCGACCTTGGCCGACGCCAGCCACGCCGAACCGGACAGCAGGCGCGCACTTCGTACGTCGTTGCCCTGGGTCAGCCCGATCACGGCCACGCCGCCGGCCACCAGTACTGCGGCCAGTCCGGCGACCATGCCGCGACCGTGGATCCTCCGAAGAAACCGCATGCTTTGAAGCCCCCTAGCTTTCCCGCGCGATGCTCGATCAGCCGGGCGCCACGGACCAGAGGGCGAGCCCCTGGGAAGTCGGGAAAAGTTCCTGGGCGGCCCCGCTTGATCACCGGCGGCCGGGCTGGTAAGTCGACCTTGACGGCGTGGGCTGATCGGCCTAGCTTCAAAGGAATTGAACAGGTCTGTGCCGGATCTGGGAGCGGGCCGATGGCGTTGGACACCACCACCGAGCCGCACGTCGGCCGCGGCGCCTTCCAGGTGGAGGCGAACGGGATCAACGTCATCAGCGACGAGGAACGCAAAGGCACCCCGCGTCAGCTGTTCTGGCCGTGGTTCGCGGCCAACGTGTCCGTCCTCGGCCTGAGCTACGGCTCGTTCGCGCTCGGCTTCGGCATCTCGTTCTGGCAGGCCGTGATCGTCGGTGTGGTGGGCATCGTGGTCTCGTTCCTGCTGTGCGGATTCGTGGCGGTCGCGGGGAAGCGCGGGTCGGCGCCGACCATGGTGTTGTCGCGGGCCGCGTTCGGGGTGCGAGGCAACCGGTTGCCGTCACTGATCTCGTGGCTGCTCACGGTCGGCTGGGAGACGGTCCTCACGATCCTGGCGACGCTCGCGACGTCGACCGTGTTCGACCGGCTGGGATGGGGCGGCGGGTCCACGACGAAGATCATCGCGCTGGCCGTGGTGACTGTGCTGACGGTGGCGGGCGGCGTGCTCGGCTTCGAGCTGATCATGCGCATGCAGACCGTGATCACGGTCGTCACAGCCGTGTTGACCGTGGTGTACATGGGTTTCGTCGCCGACCGCATCGACTTCGGCGCCGTTTCGGCGATCCCGGGTGGGTCCGCGCAGAACGTGATCGGCGCGCTGGTGTTCCTGATGACCGGCTTCGGGCTCGGCTGGGTGAACGCGGCCGCCGACTACTCCCGTTACCTGCCAAGGAGTTCGTCCAGCCGTGGGGTGATCGGCTGGACGGCGTTCGGGTCGTCGCTCGCGCCGGTCGCGCTGCTCGTGTTCGGGCTGCTGCTCGCCGGGTCGTCGAAGGACCTGAACGACGCGATCGCGGTCGACCCGATCGGCGCGCTCGCCACGATCCTGCCCACCTGGTATCTCGTGCCGTTCGCGCTGGTCGCCGTGCTCGGCCTGGTCGGCGGGGCGGTGATGAACATCTACTCGTCCGGGCTGACCCTGCTGGCGGTCGGTGTCCGGCTGCCGCGCTGGGCGGCCGCCTTTGTGGACGGCGTGGTCGTCGTGCTCGGCACCGTGTACGTGGTGTTCTTCGCCGGCAGTTTCCTCAGCCAGTTCACCGGGTTCCTGATCACACTCGGTGTGCCCATCGCGGTATGGTGCGGCGTGATGCTGGCCGACATCGCCCTGCGCCGCCGCGACTACGCCGACACGGACCTGTACCTCCCCACCGGCCGGTACGGCGACGTCCGGTGGCTGCCGATAACCACCGTGCTGGTGGGCACGGCGGCCGGCTGGGGTCTGGTCACCAACACGTCGGCGGACTGGCTGCACTGGCAGGGATACCTGCTCGGCCCGCTCGGGCTGCGCGACAGTTGGTCCGGCGCCAACCTGGGGGTCCTGGTGGCCCTCGTGACCGGGTTCGCCGTGACGTACATATTCGGCCGTGGTCGGGTCAAGGGGCAGGAGGAGCGGTGAGCGGACACCTCAAGCACGAGCGGATCGTCGAACAACTGGCCAAGGACATCCGGGTCGGCCGGCTCCCGAAAGGCGCGCAACTGCCGGGGGAGAACGCGCTCGCGGCCCAGTTCAGCGTCAGCCGCAACACCGTCCGCCAAGCCCTCACCGAACTGGGCAACCAGGGCCTGATCGCCACCCACTCCGGCAAAGGCTCCTTTGTCACCTTCGACAACCGGACCATCGACGACCGCCTCGGCTGGACCCGAGCCCTGGCCGAACAAGGCGTGCCCACAGTGACCACCCTGGTGCGCCTGGAACTGATCGACGACCCGGCCCTGGCCGCCCGACTGGACTGCGACCCGGCCCTGATCGCCATCGACCGCGTACGCTCCATAGTAGACGGATCCCCCATCTCCCTGGAACGAAGCCGAATCCCAGCCATCGGCCCCCTCCGAGACCTGCCAACCCGAGGAACAGCGGACCACATCTACGACGACCTGAGAGCAGCCGGCCTGATGCCCGAAATGGGCGAAGAATCAGCCGAACTGACCCGCCTCACCCCCGAAGACGCAACCCTGCTCAACCGCCCCGAAAACGACCACTTCCTGCGTACCCAACGAGTAAGCCGCGACGAAACCGGCCGATTCGTGGAGTACGTGGAAAGCCTCCTGGACCCTGATCGGTTCCGGCTCTACCTTACTTTCGGGGCCTGAACCCATCGGGCCCGGACTGAAAAGATTTTTCGCTCGCCGCTCGGGCAGGCCGCCAAGAGGGAGTCCTTTGTTGGGTATTCCTGGTTGTTTTAGTTGTCTTGGTCGTGGCGTCTCCCTCCCGTATGGCCTGCCCAAGGGAATCATATCTGGCACGTGGTGTCCGGCTTGGGTTTCGGTCCGTATGGCTCCCGCTTGTTGCTGATTCCCGTAGGCGGACCGGACGATTTTCGAGGGTTCGGACACCACGTGCCAGATATGATTGGCTCCGCCCAGGCCATACGGGAGGGAGACCCCACTCCGGCTCGGGGTGTGTTGCGCGGGCACGCGCTTTTCCGGTGTGTGGGTGTGATTCGCTTGCGCGGCTGTGGATGTCATGCCGCGCTCGGGAGGGGGCCGTGGATGTGGTTGCGTCTGGGGGTGCGTGACGGGTCCACATATGGTGGGGGAATGAACTGGGGTCTGCCGTTGACCATTTTGGCTTGCCAGTCACTGTGGTGGATCAATCGGTGGTGATGACCGCAGAGGAGTGCGAGGTTTTTCAGCTTGGTCGGGCCGCCTTTTCGCCATTCGAGGACGTGGTGTGAGTCGCATACGTTGGCGGGTCGGTCGCACGCGGGGAAGCTGCATCCTCGGTCGCGGAGGACCAGTGCGCGGCGGATGTGGGCTGGGGTGGTGTAAGCCGGGACGGCCACATCCAATGGTTGGGAGTCGGTGCCGAGGACGGCGGGGATGATCCTGGCGTCGCAGGCGAGGCGGCGGGCCTCGCGTGCGGTGAGCGAGGTGTTGTCGGTGAGGACCGCGTTGTCGAGGGCGTCCTGCAGTTCCTTGTAGGTGATGGTGACGGCGACTTCGGTGCGGAGTCCGTTGTGGGTGGGCAGGTCCGGGCTGTGGGCGGCCATCTTCAGCACGTCGGCGAAGGCATCACCGGCCCGCTCGGCATAGCCCCGCGTGTCGTTGCCTTCCGGGTGCGGCTTCTCGAACGGCTTGAGGAGGTTTTCGAAGAGTTGCGCTGCATCGAGGTCGAGATGGCCCGTGAATTCCAGGGTGCCGTCGCGCCGGAGGTGTCGCCGCAGCGACCGTGCTGGTCGTTGCGGTTCATCGTCGAGGGGTGGTGGCCCGTCGGGGTCGACGATGTCGCGGACTCGGGAGGCGAATCGGGTCAGGGCTTTCGGGTCATCCTCGGCGGCCCGGTCCAACATCACCTGCTCGGCCATGGCCCGCTGCTCGGTGTCCAGGTGGGGTAGGTCCGCCAGGGTTTTGCGGATGACGTCCACGTGTTCGGACCCGACTTCGCCGCGCGCGAGCGCGGCGGCGGTCTGCGGCAGTACCGGGTCGATCACTGATCCGGTGGGTGTGGTGGTGGGGTGGAGGTCGTTGGCTTGGGCGAGGCGGTGTCGGGCGTCGGTGCGGTTGATTCGGGTGATGTGTATCAGGAGTGCGGCTGTGTTGGAGTAGCCGAGTTTGGTTGCGTCTCCGCGGTTGTCTAGTTCGGCTGTGAGGTGGAGGATTTTGGCGTATGCTTGTCGGTATTCTGTTTCTGCGGCCGTGATGGCGTTGACCAGCTCGGTGGTGCTGGTTTGCCAGAGTGGGGCCGTGGTGGACATACCTCAATTCTATCGGAGAAGTAGGGAAACGAGTGCTGCATAATCTGTTTCACCCGATAGTGGTGGCCCAGAGTGGTGTCTCCCTCCCGTATGGCCTGGGCGGAGCCAATCATATCTGGCAGGCGGGGTCCACACTCACGAAACCCAACCGAGGTCCGCCTACGGGACCTAACAAGAAGCGGAAGCGATACGGACCGAGAACCCAAGCTGGACCCCGCCTGGCAGATATGATTCCCTTGGGCAGGCCATACGGGAGGGAGACGCCACGACCAAGACAACTAAAACAACCAGGAACACCCAACAAAAGGACTCCCTCTTGGCGGCCTGCCCGAGCGGCGAGCGAACAATCTTTCCAGTCCGAACGAAAAGGGCAATCCCGAGCGGCGAGCAGGCAGTCATTAGTCCAGAAGCGGCGAGTCCGGAAAGTGTGGCGATGAGGACCTTGCGGGACAGGAGAGGCATGGCGCGCCAGCCCGCCCACCCCGAAAGTCACCGTCCACAATGGAAAGTCAGTCATCGGCGAGCTCGCCGATCCACATCTCCAGCGCGACCCTCGCCTCCCGCAGTGTCCGCGCGGGCACACCGAGTCCGGCGTGCTGGTGGCCTTGCCAGGTGGCGCACGGGAATCGGGGGAACGCCAGTTTCAGGGCCTCGTCCACGGTTTCCGCGTGATACATCAACAGTTCGATCACTCGCTGTGGGAGCGTGCCGGGGCCTTCGTCGCCGAGCAGTTCCACCGCGGACTCGTGGAGATACGCGTACTCGCTGATGATCCGCCCGCCTCGTCGGGCCACGGCCGCCGAGGCGTCGCCGGGGCGGCAGCAGTCGGCGATGACCGATTCCGCGTCGGGCTGCGCCAGTATCGCTTGGTCGACCAGGTCCACCAGGGCTTTCAGTCGCCGGGCGAGGTCACCGCGGGTGTCTTTCCGTCTACGCATCCACACCGGCTCACCCCCGTTGGTGAAAATGTGGACCAAGCGTAGGGCAGTGGGCGGTGTCACCGCATCAAGGTTGTGCCCGCAGTGTGATCAGGGTGATCTCGCTGGGCGCGAAGACGCGGAACGGCGGGCCCCAGAACCCGCTGCCGCGCGTGGTGTAGAGCTGGGTTCGCGCGCCGTGCCGGCTCAGGCCGTGCACCCATTTCTGGTCGAGTCGCACGAGGTAGTGGAACGGCCAGATCTGGCCGCCGTGGGTGTGTCCGGAGATCTGCAGGTCCACCCGGTCACGGGCGTGCCGGACCTGTTTGGGCTGGTGCGCCAGCAACACCACGGGCGCGTTCACGTCCGCCAGTGCCCGGTCGAAGTCGGCGCCATGGCCATCGAGGCCCGACGCTCGCGCTGTCGCGTCGTCCACACCCGCGAGCACCAGCCGGGACGTGCCGCGTTCGACCACGATGTGCCGGTTGTGCAGGCACTCCCAGCCCAGCGCCTCCATGTGGTCGATCCAGCCCTGCGCCTCGCTGAAGTACTCATGGTTCCCGGTCACGTACACCCTGGCGAGTCGTGATTGGACCGTCGCGAGTGGAGCGACCTGCTCCTTCCGGCGCTCCGGCGTGCCGTCCGCGATGTCGCCCGCGTGCGCCACGATGTCCGGGTCCAGCCTGTTCACCGCCGCGACCAGCCGCTCCGACCACCGGACCCGGTCCAGCGGGCCGTAGTGGGTGTCCGAGATGACGACCAGCCTCGCGCCGTCCAGGTCCGCGCCGAGACCCGCGACGGTCACATCCACCCGCTTGATCCGCGGCACCCGCATCGCCTCGACGTACCCCCACACGAGCAAACCCGCCGCCACGGCCGCCACCGCGACGGCGGTGACCTCGTGGCTCAGCACGATCGACGCGACCTGGCCGATCACCGACCACACCAGCAGCACCCAGATCACGCCGAGCGTGATGTCACCGATCCGGGCCGCCCAGTCCTGGCCCCGGCTGCTGTGGCCGAGGAACATCAACGCGGGGAAACCCACCACGGCCGCGGCGAACACGACCGTGCCCGCCACCGTGACCGCCGTCGGCCACGCCGGCTCGCCGACCACGGTCCACCACGGGACACCGAACATGAGCAGCAGGATCGCGACGAGGATCAGCCCTCGGCTGAGGCGCTTCAACGCGCGCGCTCACGTTCGGTCATGAGGAGAAGGGTAGTCATTTCTCGCTGAGTCGGCCTTCAGCTACCTGACGATCCGCATGGGGCTCCTCCAGTAACTTGGTGACTATGGCCATGGTTGCCGGTGAACTGGGCATTCGGCGTCGCGTCTACCTGGTTGCCGAGTACTTCGTGCTGTTCTTCGGGATAGTCGCGGTGTTCATCACCGTGGCGCGCGGAGTGTCGCCCATCCCGTTCCTCGTCGTCCTCGGCGCGGCCGCCGTCGTGTACCTGATGCGGCAGCCCACCTTCGACCGGCGGGACTTCCTGCGGCCCGAGGCGGTCCGCGGACAGCTCCGCTCGATCCTCACGCTGTGGGCGCTGGCGTGGGTGCTGGCTGTGGCCGGGCTGCTGGTCTACGACCGGAGCCTGCTGCTGGACCTGCCGCGTCACCAGCCGGTCCTGTGGGCGATCATCATGGTCGCGTACCCGCTGCTCAGCGCGTACCCGCAGGAACTGATCTTCCGGGCGTTCGTGTTCCAGCGGTACGGCCGCGCGTTCGGGCCCGCCGGGACGGTCGCCGCGAGCGCGGCCGCGTTCGGGTTCGCGCACATTTTCTTCCACAACTGGTTCGCGGTGATCGCGTCCACTGTGGGCGGTGTGCTGTTCGCGACCAGATACGCGCGCAGCCGGTCGTTGCTGGCAGTCTCGGTCGAACACGGCCTGTACGGGGTGCTGATCTTCACCGTCGGGCTCGGCCAGTTCGTCTACCACGGGCCGCCCTGACATGCGGTGACATGCCCTGACATGTGCCTGAGCCGGGTTTGACATGTGCCCCGCGCAGGCTGTCCCCGTAATCGTTGCATTCGACGAAGGGGGGACACATGGGCCTCGCGTTCCAAGCCGAAGGCCTGGTCAAGCGTTATGGCGAGACCACGGCCCTGGCCGGCATCGACCTCGCCGCCGAACAGGGCTCCGTCCTGGGGGTGCTCGGGCCGAACGGGGCCGGCAAGACGACCGCGGTACGCATCCTCGCGACGCTGCTGAAGCCGGACGCTGGCCAAGCCACCGTTGGCGGCCTCGACGTGGTGCGCGACGCGGCCAAGGTCCGCCGCACCATCGGCCTGACCGGCCAGTACGCGTCCGTTGACGAGGACCTCACCGGCACCGAGAACCTGGTGCTGATCGGGCAGCTGCTCGACCTGCGCCGGCCCGCCGCGAAAGCACGGGCCAAGACGCTGCTCGCCGACTTCGGGCTGGCCGAGGCCGCCGGCCGGTCGGTCAAGACTTACTCGGGCGGCATGCGCCGCCGGCTCGACCTGGCCGCCAGCCTGGTCGGCCTGCCCCGGGTGATCTACCTGGACGAGCCGACCACCGGGCTCGACCCGGCCAAACGCGACGACATGTGGACGATCATCCGCAAGCTCGTCGCGGACGGCGTCACCGTCCTGCTGACCACCCAGTACCTGGAGGAAGCCGACGCGCTGGCCGACCGGATCTCGGTGATCGACCACGGCAAGGTGATCGCGCACGGCACCCCGGCCGAGCTGAAGCAGGTCGTGGGCGGGCAGAACATCCTGGTCCGGCCGGTCGAACCGGCCCGGCTGCCGGACGTCGCCCGGATCCTCGAAGCCGTGTCCGGCCGCGAGACCGAGTCACCCGGCCGGGGTGTGCTGACCGTGCCGGTCACCGGCGATTCGGAGTTCACCGAGGTGGTCCGGCGGCTCGGGGCGGAGCGCATCTCCGTGACCGAGCTGTCCTTGCGGCTGCCGAGCCTGGACGACGCGTTCTTCACCCTGACCGGCCGCCACGCCGCGGACGAAGAGGAGGTAGCAGTATGACCATCACCGCACCAACATCATCCGTGGCGCTGCCGGTGGTGATCGAGCCACGGCCGTTCGGCCTGGTCCGCCACAGCCTGGCGCTGGCCCGTCGGAGCCTGACCAAGACACTGCGGCAGCCCGAGCAACTGTTGGACGTCACGTTGCAGCCGCTGATATTCGTGCTGCTGTTCGTGTACCTGCTGGGCGGCGCGGTCGCCGGGTCGTCCGACGCGTACCTGCAGGTGCTGCTGCCGGCGATCATGGTGCAGCAGGTCATGTTCGCGGGCATGGCCACCGGCGTGAACCTCAACAGCGACATCGGCAAGGGCGTGTTCGACCGGCTGCGCAGCCTGCCGATCGGCCGGTCCGCGCCACTCCTCGGATCGGTCCTTGGCGACCTGATCCGGTACGTGGTGGCGATCGCGTCGCTGCTCATCTTCGGTGCGATCCTGGGCTACAAGTTCGCCGGCGGCTTCGCGCCGACGCTGCTGGCGTGCGTGCTGACGATCCTGTTCGCGTTCAGCGTGAGCTGGCTGTTCGTGCTGCTCGGCATGTTGGTCCGGGAGCCGGGGACGGTACAGGGCCTCGGGTTCCTGATCCTGTTCCCGTTCACCTTCGGCACCAGCATGATCGCGCCGACCGCGACGCTGCCGGGCTGGCTGCAGGACTGGGTGCACGCCAACCCGGTCGCCCACGTGATGGACATGGCGCGGGGCCTGATGCTGGGCGAAGGGCCGACCGGCGGCCCGATCCTGTGGACGGTGGTGACCTCGGCCGGATTCCTGGCGGTGTTCGTGCCGCTGGCGGTGCGGGCCTACATGCGGCGGACCTGATCGATGGCGTCGGCCCGGTCGAGGCCGACGCCCTGGGCGTGGGCGGCGTCGTAACCGGCGTCGCCCAGTTCGCTGCGCAGCTGCCGGACAAGCCGGACGATGTCCGGGTTGTCCGCGTCCGGAGCGCCGCGGAGCTGTTCGGCCGCGCCGAGCGTCTTCGCGGCCTCCGCCGGTTCGCCGCGCCGCAGCCACAGGACCGCGGTGGCGATCGCCGCCCTGCTCAGCACGGGCATGTCGCTGGCCTCGAGAGCGTGCTCGACGGCTTCGGTGATCAGCGCCGCGGCGGTGGTGAGATCGTTGTGCGCCAACGAAAGTTTCGCCTTCGCGGCCTTGATCAGCGAGTTGAACTGCGGTGAGTTGAAGGGCGTGTTCGCCGACGCCGTCTCGGCGAGGTCGTACAGCCGCCCGGCCTCCCCGAGGTCGCCCTCGTGGCGGGCGAGGTCGCCCAGCGGCATCCACGCGAACATCAGGCTGTGGGTCGACTCGTTGCGCGACCGCGTCAGCTCCAGCAGTTCGGCCTTGCCCTGCTCGACGTGCCCCTGATAGATGTGCGCGATCGCCAGGCTCGACCGCTCGTGGTCGGCGTTGTCGTCGGCGTCGAGTTCCCGCAGCAGCCCGATGGCCTCTTCGAGCGCCGCGACCGCCTCGTCGGTCTCGCCGAACATCAGGTGCGCGTCCGCGAGTGACGACAGCGACTGGGCGAGCCCGAACCGTTCCCCCAACGCACGGAACCCGTCGGCCGCGAACGGCATGTCGCGGCGCAACCCGGCCAGGTCACCCTCGTTCTCCAGCAGGTTCGCCCGGATCATCCAGAGCGTCGCCCGGGTCCACGGATCCGGGTGGTCCAGCCGTTTGTCCACCGCGGCCAGTCCACTTTCCATGTCGTCGTTGAACAACGCCAGCAACGGTTCGAGCAGGGCGAGAAACGGGTGGTCCGGGAACTTGTTGGCGTCCGCGACCACGGCCATGAACGGCTCCACGACGTCGGGGAGCCGCATGAAGCCACCGGACATCGTCTTGTTGAGCAGGTACGTGGCGGTCACGGCGGTACGCGCGTCCAACGGGGACTCGCCTGGCACGTCCAACGCGATTCGCAGCCAAGCGACACATTCGGCGCGCCTGCCCTGCAGAGTCCAGAACATGCACATCGCGCCGGCGATCCGGACCGCGGTGTCCGCGTCGCCCACACCTGCCGCGAAGTGCAGCGCGGCGACGACGTTGTCCCGTTCCGCGTTCATGGTCGCCGTCCAGGCGATCTGGTCGCTGCTCCGGAAATGCGGCTCGGCCTGTTCGGCCAGGTCCAGGAAGTACGCCGCGTGCGCGGCCTTGGCCTCGGCGATCTCGCCCCGGTCGGCCAGCCGCTCCAGGGCGAACTCCCTGATCGTCTCCAGCATCCGGTACCGCAGCCCCGGCCCGTCGGCGATCTGCAGCAACGACTTGTCCACCAACGCCGCCAGCAACACCAGCGCGGTCGCCGGATCACCGACCCGCTCGGCCGCCGCGAGGGTGATCCCACCGGGGAACACCGCCAGCCGTTCCGCGAACTGGCGCTCCGGCTCGGCCAGCAGGTCCCAGCTCCATGCCACGACGGCACGCAACGTCTGATGGCGGGGCAGCGCGGTCCGGCTGCCGCCGGTGAGCACCCGGAACCGGTCGTCGAGCCGTTCCGCCAGCTGTTCGGCGGTCAGCGACCGCAGCCGGGCGGCGGCCAGTTCGATCGCCAACGGCAGCCCGTCCAGCCGGCGGCAGATCTCCACCACCGCGGCGACGTTCTCGTCGGTGACCGCGAACCCAGGCCGTACGGCGGCGGCCCGTTCGGCCAGCAGCCGGACCGCCGCGGTGGCCACCGCCTCAGTCGCGGACGCGCCGGCCTCGGGCACCTCCAACGGCCGCACCGGACACAGCGTCTCGCCGAACACCCCGAGCGGTTCCCGGCTGGTGGCCAGCACACGCAGCCCAGGACACCGGCCGAGCAGGTCGTCGGCGAGCCGCGCGGCCGCGTCGACCAGATGCTCACAGTTGTCCAGGACGATCAGGACCTCACCCCGCCGCAACGCCTCCACCAGGCGGCTCATCGCGTCCTGCGGCTTGGGTCGTTGGTCCATCTTGCGGGCATCCCTCAGCCCGAGAGCACCGAGCACGGCGAGCGGCACGTCTGCGGGATCCGTCACGGCCGCGAGCTCCACCAGCCACACCCCGCCCGGGACCGCGACCCGCCCCGCGACCGTGGTCGCCAGCCGGGTCTTGCCGGCGCCGCCTGGACCGACCAACGTCACCAGCCGGTGCTCGGTCAACAAGGCCCTGACCTGGTCGACCTCGACGTCCCGACCGACCAGGCTGGTCAACGCCACCCGCAGGTTGCCGCCGCGCGGCTGCTCCGCGGCCGGCGCGCCGCGCAGGATGGTCTGGTGGACTTCCCGCAGCTCAGGCCCGGGATCCGCGCCCAACTCGTCGGCGAGCCGGCATCGGACGTCCTCGTACCGTTTGAGGGCCTCCGCGTGCCGCCCCTCCGCGCACAACGCGAGCAGCAGCAGGCTCTGCAGCCGTTCCCGCA
The DNA here is from genome assembly GCF_004345645.1 of Actinocrispum wychmicini. GTDB lineage: Bacteria > Actinomycetota > Actinomycetes > Mycobacteriales > Pseudonocardiaceae > Kibdelosporangium > Kibdelosporangium wychmicini. Next base: position 366,990 of record NZ_SLWS01000010.1, read on the forward strand.
ACGGGTGCTGCGCCGCCAGTTCGGACAGCTCGGTCACCAGGTGGCTGTGATGTCCGGTGGCCAGCTCCGCGTCGGCCCGGTCCTCGATCGCGGCCAGCTTGGCCTCGTCGAGCCCGGCGACGTACCCGACGGCGAACGACAGCCTCGCCGCGTCGGCCAACGCCGGCCCCCGCCACAACCCCAGCGCCGCCCGCAGCTGCTGGACCGCGGCGACCGCGTTCCCGCTCGACAACTCCCGTCGCGCGGTCCGCGCCAGCTGGCCGAACCGGTGCGCGTCGACCGCGTCGGCGGGCACGTCCAACCGGTATCCGCCGGGCGCGGACGCGAGGATCGCCGGGTCCGGCAGCGTCCGCCGCAGCCGGGAGACCAGGGTGCGGACCGAGCTGACCTCGTCCGCGGGCTTGTCCTCCGGCCACAGCGCGTCCGCCAGCTCCTCGACCGTGACCACCTTGGGCGCGGCCATCGCGAGCCGGACGAGCAGCACGCGCAGCCGTGCCCCGCCGATCTCTACTGACCGTCCGTCCGCTGTCACTTCCAGCGGCCCCAGAATGCCCACACGCATACGGCCAGCGTAGGGTGTTGCGCTCCACGAAGTGCCGGGTGATGCGATGCGCGTGTCCGATGCCATGACGTTCCGTGGCGCTCTGAAGATCCTGGGCCACCATGACCGCCCGCTCCTGGACATGATCGACCGGCTGCTCGGCGGCGTGATCCTCGCCGGCGGCCTCAGTGTCGCCCTCGCGCCGCTGTGGAACTGGGTGGACCAGAAGAACGAGGCGGTCGGCCTGCTCGGCAAGCTCCTCGACGCGGTCGCGTCGCGTCGGCTCGCCGGACTGGAGCGGATCCAGCTGGTCGCGGCGGCGCACACGGTCCTGGTCACCAGCTCGTTCATGGAGGTGTTCCGGGAGGAGATCGGCCACGGCGGGTTCAAACGCCTCGCGCTCACCAAGAAGGAACAGCAGTACCTGATCACCGGCCGGCACGGCCGGAACCTGTTCGACAGCCTGTACTCCGACCACGTCCCGATGCCGTCGGCGAGCGGCGGCTTCCACGAGAACACCGTGGCCGTGGAGGACTTCCACCTGATGCTCGCGAACCGCGCCATCAACTTCCTGTCCGGCCTGGAGGAAGGCCGGGCCCTGCCGGTCGCCCGCGAGATCCTCGCCAAGTCCAGCGCACGGTACGAGTCCCGCTACTACCAGCTGGCGGCCAAGGTGCCCGAGTTCATGATCTGGGCGTTGCTGGGTGAACACAGCTCGACCAGGACCCTCGTGCATGACGGGGTGCGGTCCGTCCTCGCGGAGCAGTCCGCCGCGTTCTCCCGCCTGGAGTCGCTGCTCAGCGTCCTCGCGGGGCCGCCGAAGGAGCGTGACCTCGCGGAGATCGTCCGGCGGTCGACGGTGGCGGAGCTCGACGAGCTGATCGTGCCGCACGGCGTCGCGGGCCCAGGACATCCATTTTCCGTCCATTCGCGACAGTTACCTGGAGCCGGGCTACCGGGTCACGGCGTTCGGCCCGCGGACCCGGATCGCCGACGAACGCTGGTGGGACGAGTTCTGTCACCTCCACACCGACCTGGACGTCCGCCTCACCGTGCATCTGTCCACACTGGACGCCACCCGGCTGCCCCTGTTGTTGCTGGGACACCCGGGCGCGGGCAAGAGCGTGCTCACCAAGATCCTCGCGGCCCGCTTGCCGGGCTCTGGGTACACAGCGGTGTACGTACCATTGCGGCACGTCACGGCGGACGCGCCTGTTTACCGTCAGGTGCAGGAAGCCCTGGACCTGACGACGCACGGGCGCGTCGACTGGGCCGACCTGACCGACCAGAGCGAAGGCACCCTGCGGGTCGTCCTGCTGGACGGCCTGGACGAGCTGTTACAGGCGGCCGAACACAGCCGGTCGGCGTTCCTGCACGACGTCGTCGAGTTCCAACGCCGCGAGGCCGAGCAGTTACGTCCGGTCGCGGTCGTGGTCACCACGCGGAGCGTGGTGGCCGACCGGGTGGACATCGCCGCCGGGACGACCGTGATCAAACTGGCGGAGTTCACCGGGACCCAGGTCGACCAGTGGCGGGAGACCTGGAACCGCACCAACGGGTCCGGGATCGCCTCGGGTGCCGTCCGGCCGCTCACCGCCGAGGCCGTTGTCCGCTGCGGCCCGCTGGCGCGCCAACCGTTGCTGCTGCTGATGGTCGCGATGTACGAGGCCGACCCGTCGACATCGCCGATCGAAACGGGCCTGTCGGAAACCGCGCTGTACCAAAGACTGTTGGAGAACTTCGCGCAGCGCGAAGCCAGTCGGACCCGTTCGGGCCGACGCGACCTGGTCAAAGCGGCCCGGGACCAGCTCCGCCAGTTGGCGATCGCCGCGTTGGCGATGGTCAACCGAGGCCGCCAGTACGTGACCGAAGCGGAACTCGACCGCGACCTGACCGCGCTGGGCATGGCCAAGCGGGACATCTTCGCCCGGTTCTTCTTCATCTCCACGGCCCAGGCGACCGTCCACGCGGAACGCACACTGCGCAGCTACGAGTTCCTGCACAGCACCTTCGGCGAATACCTGGTCGCGCGGGAGATCGTCGACGTCCTGCTGGACACCGCCGACCGGGCCACCTCCCGGCGCGGCCCGGTGACCCCGGACGACTCACTGCTGTTCGCGCTGCTGTCCCACCACTGCATCGCGGCCCGCCGGTCGATCGTGAGCTTCGCCCTGGGCATCTTCGCGGGCTTGCCGGCCGCGGATCGTGACGCGGTCGCGTCGCTGCTGACAACGCTGATCCGCGGCTGCCGCACCCGGCAAGGTTCCGGCCAGTACACCGGCTACCAGCCGACCGAGACCGACCACGTCCGCGAGATCGCGGTGTACTCGGTGAATCTTGTGCTGCTGCGGCTCGGGGCGGCCCATCCACTCGTCCGGCTCGACCAGTTGTGGCCTGAAGAACCCGAAGCCATGTGGCGGTCGACCGTTCAGCTCTGGCGGGCGAGCCTCGACGAGAGCAACTGGCTGGCTGTTCTCTCCCTCATCAGTATGAGCGATGGTGTCCTCCTCCTGGCGATGACCGCGCTGAGTGATCGTTACCGCGAGGTGTCGTACGCGAAGCTGATCGGCGACCGCGAGTTGGCGATGAACCTCGCCATGGGACAGACCGTTCGGACAAATCCCGCTTTCGTGTTCGACGACACCGTTGACGCCGACGAGACGTTCGCGCGTTGGATCATTCCAGCGGCAGTCCTGGCGATCCCGGAATCCGCCGCGCTGAGTGAGGAGCAGCTTCAGGCGCTGGTGCGGTCCTCAGGCCGGAAGGCGCACGACATCCTGCAGATCTGCGCGCAGGTGCTGCGGTCACGAGGCGACATCCTGCCGTACGACACGACACTTTCGCTTGTCCGCGTGGTCGCGGGCTTCCCCGAGTACTTCGAGGACGCCATCGCCGCCGCGGTCCTGACCAATCCCAAACTGCTCAAGGACGTCCCGGAGATCCGGGCGCCCGACTACTACTCCGACCGGGTCGCCGCCTGGCTGGTGGTGGGCCACAGGTTCAACGACGGCGAGCGGCAGCCGGAGTCCGACCTGCTCGATTCGCTGGCCGCGGCCCTGAAGGCGCGCCTGGCGTCGTGGCCCTGGTAGGCGGCTGGGATCCGTTCGAGGACTCCACCGGCGAAGACGTCATACAGTCCGGTCTGTTCCAAATGGACATAGCCGATGTGGCAGTCGCACACGGCCAGCGGGCACGGTCGGGGTCTCAGGTTCGCCCGGAAGCTTCCGTCGTAGAGGTTTCCCAGCGGCTCCTCGACGAAATGGCAGCGGCGGACCGTGCCGTCGCCCTTGACGGACACGACCGTGTCACCGGTACGGCAGGGCTGGCCGAGGCTTTGGTGGGGGTGCCTGCTGTAGTGGAACAACGGGTCGATGTCCTGCCACTCAGCGGCTTCGTCGTCGGTGTACGTGTGGCCTTCGGCCGCGTTCACCCAGAGGTAGACGTCTTCGGGGAGACGGTTCTGGAGGTCTCGGGCATGCGGGAGATGTTCCGGCAGGCCGACGACGCCGACGCTGTAGCGGGCGCCGAGCCGGGTCAGTTCGCGGCACTGGGCGAGGAACCGCTCGACCTGCACCTGCGTCGGATGATAGGTGACCCAGAACGCCGCCGTGGCCAGGTCGCAGTCCGCGACCCAGGTGAGGCGGCAGCTGAGGTTGGTCTGGATGGCGACCTTCGCCACGTGCGGGAGCCGGCTCAGCGAGACCATGGCGTCCCGGTACCACGAACGGACCAGGCCTTCACCCCATGGGGTGAACAGGATCGACACCTCGTCCTCGGTGCTGGCGGCGACCCAGGACGTGAAGCGGCCCAAAGCGTCCCGGTCGGCGCGTAGCTGCTCGCGGCTGTCCCGGCGTTTCGCGAACGGGCAGTACGGGCAGTCGTAGTCACAGGAGGCCAACGGGCCCCGGTAGAGCATCGTCAGGTTCATGGATCACTTCTGGTCATAGGCGGCCATGGCGGCGCGTACCGCAGGGGAGAACAGCGCCGGACCGATCGCGTCCGACCACGCCAGGCCCTCGGCCGTGAGAACCAGGCGGTCGCCGGTGTCGACCAACCAACCCCGGTCGGCGAGTTCGGGCAGACTCGGCTCGCCGCCGAAGTTCTTGCGGTACAAGGACTTCTCCAACCCGTCGGCTTGCAGCAGGGACTGGATCACATGCCGGCGGCGTAACTCGTCGTCCGTCATGGTCACGCCGACTTCGGCGCGTGTGAAGTCCGTGCGGGTCACGTAGTCGTCGATGATGCCCCGCACAGCGGTCGGTGCCACGGCGTAGTCGAACGAATAGTGCAGGCGCCTCGTGTACGAGCGGGCGCCGCATCCCAGGCCCACCATGCCGTCGGACTGGCAGCTGTACTCGTCGCCGCCGAGCGTCGGCGCGTCCTGGCGGCGGAACATCCGCATGGAATGCTGCCGGTATCCGGCGGCCAGCAGGTGGTCCCGGCCCAGGCGATACAACCGCAGCCGCTGTTCGTCCCACTCGTCCTCTGTCGGGCGCGTCGACAGACCGGTCAACGGGCGGACGTACAACGGATACAGATACAGCTCCTCGGGCTGCCAGGTGAGGGCTGCGTCCAGCGAAGCTCGCCAACTGCGTTCGGTCTGACCCGCGATGCCGTAGATCAGGTCGATGTTCAGCACCGGGAAGGGCAGATCTCTGATCGCCGCCAGCGCCCTGTCCACTGTGGACCGCTTTTGCGGCCGTACCGCCGCGCGTGCCTCGGTGTCGTCGAAGGTCTGCACGCCGATGCTGATCCTGGTCGTCCCGTGGTCCGCCAGGACGGCCAGCCGGTCCGGGGTCGCGGTGTCCGGGGACGTTTCCACCGACAACGGCACCTGGCCGGTGACCGGTCGGGTCAGGCCGAGCAGCCGCTCCAGTTCGCGCGCGTCCAGGTACGTGGGTGTGCCGCCGCCGATCGCGGCCTGCGCGAACTTCGCCCGGCCGTCGAGTTGCTCCCACACCGCCGCGGCCTGGCGCTCCACCGCGTCCAGGTACCGGGTCACCAGCTCCGGTCCGGCGCCGGTCCGGGTGAACAGGTTGCAGAACCCGCACCGGACCTCGCAGAACGGCACGTGCACGTAATGGAACAAGGCGTCCCTTGGCTCGTCCGCCCACACGTCCCGCAGCGATGGCTTTGGGTTCAGCGGGCGGTAAGCCGTCTTGTGCGGATACGCGTACACGTACCCCTGGTACGGTTTCATGGCGCGTCCTCTGTGATGGCGAACTCCCCGTACGGCACGGTCCAGACCACTTCGTGCCCAAGCCGGTGCCCGGTGTAGCCGTCCTCGCCGTAGGCTGTCCCGTGGTCCGAGCACACGATCACGAAGCTCGGCCGGCGCAAGGCGTCGAACAACCTGCCCAGTTCCGTGTCCGCGTACTCCAGCGCTGCCGCGTGGGTGGCCAGCGAGTCCTCTTGGGACGTACCGTAGAACCAGTTCGGCTGGTGCAACGCGGACACGTTGACGAACAGGAACAGCCGCTGGTCGGTGCGGACCTGCTTGAGGACCGCCCGCGCGCAGTCCACCTGTGCTCGGGTCGACGTCGGTGACGTGACCCCGAACTCCCGCTCCCAGTGGCTTTCCGCGAACATCCCAGGCAGGTGTGACCCGAGCGGTCCCTCCTTGGTGAAGAAGCCGACCCCGCCGACACACACCGTGTGGTAGCCCGCTTTGGCCAACCCGCTCACCATGTCCGGGCTGTCGAACACCCAGGTGTGGCTCATCGTGGTCTCGCTGCCCGCGAACCGGCCGGCGAACAGCCGCGGATGCCGCCCAGGTTCGGCCGGCGTCGGCAGGAAGCCCGCGAACATCGCGGCGTGCGACGCGAACGTGAAGTTGCCCGGCGCGTGCCTTCGTTCCCACCGCCCTCCCGGAAGCAGTCGTGTCAGCACAGGTGTCCGGCCCTGTGCCGCCAACTCGGCGGCCACGTCGTAACGCAAGGTGTCGATGGTGATCAGCACCAGATCATGCGTGCCGACCACTCGGTTCATGTCATACACGCCGCCACCTGCGCCTCGTACGTGTCCATGCCCGGCGCCGGGCCGTCCGGCAGCCCGGCCAACCCCGGCAGGAGGTCGCCGAAACAGTTCACCTCGCCGACCACATGCCTGCCCCACCCCACCCCGAGTAACAAGTCGACCCCCACCATGAGCGACTTCGGAAACCGCGCCGCGACACCCTCACACGTGTCCAGCCACTGCCGCCACTTCGTCGCACCCACAACCGCCCGCAACTCCGCCACGTCAACCCGTTCACCACCCAGGTGAAGGTTCGTCATCGGATGCCGACTCGCCCGCACAACCGCGTGAGTCGCCCGACCGGCCACCACAACCACCCGCATGTCAATCGTCCGGTTCCGCCACGACGCCTTGGGAAACCACTTCTCCACGTGCACCGGATCGGCACACACCCGATCCACCACCGCCACCGCGTCCCCACCCCGATAAGTCCGAACCCGCAACGAGTTCACCAACCCCACCGAACTCACCGCCGCCGAACTGACCGCCTCCACCCGATCCCCCCGAACCGACAAAGCCACCACCCCAGAAGCAGAAGACCCATGCGCGGGCTTGACGAAAACCCGACTCCACCCCACAGCCGACAATCGAGCCCGAAGCGCGTCGAACCCACCGCTGCCGTCGTCGTTGCCGCCGGTGTGGGCGCGGCGGCGGATGGTTGGGGCGGCGTCGGGGAGGGAGGTGATGGCAGGGGGGAGGGGGAGGCCGGCTTGGGACAGGTGGGCGTGGCATTTTCGTTTGTCGAGCATCAGCGCTACTTCGGTGGGGTCGTTGAGGAGGTGGGTTCGCGGGGTTCCGGCGACCACTTCGGCCAAGCGGCGCAGGGCGGTGGTGAAGGCCTGGTACCAGGGGCCGGTGCCGTTCACTCGGTGGGGCGGGTGGGCGAAATGGCCGCGCAGGAGGGTGTCGACGTGTGGGTCGTCGCCTGGTGAGTCGATCCGGACCAGGGCGTGGGTGGGGATCGCGATCGTTCCGGTGAGGACGTCCCGCCAGGGCAGGACGTGGGCCGGCGGGAGGCCGGCCGCCCGGACCGCCGCGGCGAACAGGGCCACCCGCCTGCTCCCAGGATTGCCGACAACGACGAACCGCTGTCCGCCGCTGCCGGGATTCCCGGCCATGACGAACCTCCCCCGGCTGCTGCCGGGACTTTCAGCCACGATGAAACCTCCCTCCGCTGTCGCCGGGATTGTCAGCCGCGACGGACTCCGTTCGGCTGTCGCTGGGGCTGTCGGCCGCGACACGCTCTTGTCCGCCGTCGCGGGGGCTGCCGGCTGCGACAGACTTCGCTCGGCTCTCGCTGGGATTGCCGGTCGCGACGGACTCCGTTCGGCTGTTGCTGGGGCTGTCGGCCGCGACACGCTCTTGTCCGCCGTCGCGGGGGCTGCCGGCTGCGACGGACTCCGCTCGGCTCTCGCTGGGATTGCCGGCCGCGGCGGACTCCGCTCCGCCCCCGCCGGGATTGGCGGCCGCGACAGACTTCACTCTGCTGCCGCCGTGTAGAAGTAGTCCTCGTTGTCGTAGGTGTGCGGTTTTTCCTGGCCGTCGAGGTTGAGGGTCACGCCGGCCGGTTCCAGGGCGCCTCGCAGGCGTTCGATCATCTCGTCGCTGAGGAAGTGGTGGTGCAGGTCGAGATTCTTCAGGTGGGTCAGGCCAAGCAGTGGCTCGGCTCCTTCGTCGGTGAGTGTGCCCAGGGACAGGTCGAGCGTTTCCAGCCGACGCACCACTGTGGACTCGGCCGCCAACCGGGCCACGTGGTTCTGCTTGTCGCTGTTCTGCAGGCCCAGGTAGCGCAGGGCGGTGAACCGTTCGCCGCCCAGCAGGGGTTCGAGGTCCGGGTCCCGCCAGTCGGCTCCGTACTCGTCGACGCCGAGCCACAGTTGCAGCGACTCCAGTGCCGGCAGTTCGGACTCGATGACCGCGCGGATCACCGCACGCGGCAGCCCGCCGGCCTCGAACCGCAACGAGCGCAAAGTGTTGTGCCGCACCGGTCGCATGGTCAGCCCGGTGCCGCCGCGGACGACAAGCTCGGTGAGACCGGGGAACGCGTCGAACAGCGGGCTGACGTCGCTCTGCTGGATCCACGAGATCTCCGCCTCCTCCATGACGATGTCGCCGTAGAAGAGCCCGGTCAACGCGGGCAGTTTGTCCTTCGCCGAGACCAGCGCCTCGATCGCGGTGGCGCTGTTCTCCTCTTCGTACACCTCGCCCCACGGCCCGATGACGAGCGCGGTGACCGACGCGGCTTCCACCGTGGTCAGAAACCGCTGCAACGCCTCGCCGAACGGTTCGGCGGGGTCGTACGAGTCGACCGCGACCCGCCACGCGACCGGGCCGACCGGTGGGCTCGGCTGGTCGAAGTCGGCCACGGGCAGGCCGTGGAAGGTCGAGATGTGCTCGTAGATGGCCACGTTGTCCCCTTGCCAGTCGGTGGTGATCTCCGCTTCGCGCATCATGCCGGGGAGCACCGACAGTTTTCGGTCCGGGTGGCCCGTAACGCGGGACGGTCCCGCAGGTCGGCGCCGAGAAAAAGGCGTTTCTGCCCAATCGGGCACGACGTCCGCGACCGGGGGCATCTACGCTCGAACGGTTCACGACGCATAGCTGGGGCGTGATCACGTGAGATCCGTTCTGAGGACGGTGTTACCGAAGGCGGCCGCGATGGGCGCGGTGGCGCTGGGTGTGGCCGGTGTGCTCGTGTTCGGCTCCGGCGAGGAGAAGCAGTCGATGCGGCTGCTGTCCGGCGCGGCCTGGCTGCCGTCGGCCAAAGTCGGTCAGGTGACCTTGCTTGACGGGTCGTCCACCGAGGTCGCCGCCCAGGTCCAGGTCGCCACGCCGGGCGACGCGCTGGACGTCGTGCAGTACGGGCCGACCGCGTACGCCATCGACCGCACCCTGGGCACGATCCGCCGGATCGACGGCGCCACGTTCGACCTGACGGCACCCGCCGCCCCGATCGACAACGCCAGTTCCGGCCTGACCGCGTTCGCCGGCTCACAAGCCCTGTACGCCATCGACGCGAAACGCGGCGTACTGGCCACAACCGATCCGAAAACCCTGAGGAAACAAGGTGACCTGGTCGCCCTGTCGGCCGACCTGGCGCCTGGGTCGGCTGTGGTCGACAGTGCCGGCCGGCTGTGGGTGATCGACAACGCGACCGGCGAACTGACCCGGCTGGACGGCTCGGTGGCGATGACCGTCCGGAACGCCACCGCGCCCGGCCACAGCGTGCTGGTGATGGCCGGCGACCGGCCGGTGATCGTCAACACCGACACCGGCAAGATCACCATGGTCGACCCCGCCGGGCGGCTCCGGGACCCGTTCGACAGCGGCCTGCGCGCCACGGACACGGTCAGCGCGAGCGGGTCGGCGAAGGGCGACAAGTTCTATCTGGCGGCCTCCCGGGGAGTGCTGATCATCTGTGACACGGCGGCCGCCAGGTGCGACGACGTGGTGCCACTGAACCAGGGGAGCAGTCTGGGCACACCCGTCGAGGCCGGGAACCGGGTGTTTGTCCCGGACTACACCGCGGGCCAGGTGTGGGTGGTGGACCTGACGCACCGCTCGGTGGTCGCCCGGTCGCAGATCCTGACCCCGCAGACCCGTTTCCAGCTGGTCAGCCGGGACGGCGTGGTCTTCTTCAACGATCCCGACTCGGACAAGGCCGGCGTGATCCAGCTGAACGGGCGCGTGATCCAGACGGCCAAGTACGACCCGGGCAACCCCGCCAAGGGGCTGTCGAACGGGCCACCCGACACCGGCGACCCACTGCCACCCCAACAGAACCCGCAGGAGAACCCACCGCGGAACCCGCCGGTGCAGCCCCCGGTGAACCCGCCGGCGGACACGTCCTCGCAACAGACCCCGCCGCCGCCCCCGGTCAACACACCGGTGCCGCCTCCACCACCACCCCCGCCGCCGCCTCCACCATCGTCCACTCCGCCGGACGTGCCCCCGCCGCCGAAACCGCCGAACCTGACGATCACGTTGTCCAAGACCACACCGATGGTCGGCGAGGACATCACGGTGCAGGTCACCCCGGACAACCACGTCGCCTTCAAGTCGGTCGACTGGGACTTCGGCGACGGCCAGCACGCGACGGCCGCGACCACGTCCCACCACTGGACGGCCGCGAAGACGTACCAGGTCAGCGTCCAGGTCACCACGGTGGACGGACAGCAGGCCACCACGTCGCTGAGCCTGCCCGTGGCCGCGAAACCCACCGCCAAGCTCACCGTCACACCGCCGACGAACGGAACGATCACGGGATCGGGCGTCAGCTGCCCCGGCACCTGTACCGTGACCGTCGACAAAGGACAGTCGGTCGCCCTGACGGCGAGTCCCGCGGCCAACTACAAGCTGTCGGCGTGGGGCGGTGCCTGCTCAGGCAGTGGCGCGTGCTCGGTCACCTTGGACGCCAACAAGACCGTGTCCGCCACGTTCGCGATCGTCAACCCGGTGCTGCCGTTCGTCGGCACCTGGACGAATGTCGATCCCAACACCGGCGACGTCACGCACATCATCATCAGCAACGCCACGATGAACTCCGCGTCGGTTCACTCGTTCGGTGCATGCACTCCGTCGGACTGTGACTGGGGCACGGTGACAGCCCCCTACAGCGGCGGTGCGCTGCGCGCTGTCCACCACATCAACGGCATCATCGAGACGGTCACGATCACCCCGTCCGGGAACCGGTTGATGCTGGCGGTCCATCATGACTTCGGTTCCGGCAGCGGCATGGACACGACGGACACAATGCAGAAGACCGGCTGAGAAACGCGGTCGAGCCGTAGGCTCGACCGCGTTGCCGAACAAACCCCTCAGGCGTCGGCCTTCGACCCGGTGCGGCCGCGCAGGTCGAGTTCGATCTCCTCAAGGCTGCGGCCCTTGGTCTCCGGGACCAGCCACTTGGTCAGCGCGAACAGCACCACGTTGATGCCGGCGAAGATGAACATCGAGTTGCCGATGCCGAGTGAGTCCTTCGCGGAGATGATCGGGAACACCGCGCTGACGATGCCGGTGGACGCCCACAGCACCACGCTCGCGATGCCCATGCCGGCCGCGCGGGCCTTGAGCGGGAACACCTCGGCCATCATCACCCAGACCACCGCGCCCCAGCCGAGTTCGTAGCCGACCAGGTACAGCACCATCAGGACGAGCATCAGGACGCCGACCGTGTCGGTGTCCTTGACGCTGAGCACGACCCAGCCGGCCAGGGCCAGCGTGATGACCATGATCACGTTGCCGATCAGCAGCAGCGGCTTGCGGCCCCAGCGGTCCACCACGAACACCACCCACGCGGTGAACAGGAACTTCGTCACGCCGAGCAGCACGCCGGACAGCAACGCCGACTGGGTGGCGAAGCCCAGTGCGATCAGCATGGTCGGGAAGTACGCGTTGATCGCGTTGACACCGCTGAACTGCTGGCCGATCGCGAGCAGCAACGCCACGATCAGCATCGGCCGCACCCAGGGCGCCCACAGGTCGCGGAACCGGCCCTTCTCGCTGTCCAGCCGGACCACCTCGCGGATGGTCGCCATCTCCTCGTCGATGTCGGTCATCCCGCCGTGCGCGCTGACCAGGACCGCGCGGGCCTCGTCCTCGCGGCCGGCCTTGATCAGCCAGCGTGGCGACTCCGGCAGGATGTTCAGGCCGAACAGCAGGACCACGGCCGGCACGATGGCGCCGGCGAACATCCACCGCCACGCGCCGTCCGGGCCGAGGAAGTAGCTGGTCAGGAACGCGATCAGGATGCCGAGTACGATGAAGATCTGGTTGAGGGCGCCCATCGCGCCGCGCACTTTGGCGGGCGCCAGCTCGGACAGGTAGGTCGGCACGGTCGACGACGACAGGCCGATGCCCACCCCGATCACCAACCGGGCGATGATCAGCAGGGTGAACGTGGGCGCGAACGACGCCCCGAGCGTGCCGACGATCACGATGACCGCGGCCACCATGATCGTCCTGCGCCGGCCGACCCGTTCGTTCACCCGACCGGACATCAGGGCGCCGACGATGGCGCCCACCGACAGGCTGGCCGTGATCACACCGCGGTCCAGGCCGTCGAGGTTCCAGAGTTTGCCGATGAACGGCAGCACACCCGAGATCACGCCGAGGTCGTAGCCGAAGAGGATGCCGCCGAGGGCACCGAAGAAGTAGAGGGTCGTCCTACTGATCTGCCGCGCCGTGGACTCCACTTGCGCCATGTCCGAATCACCCGTTTTCCAACGCTTCGTCACTGTGTGTGCAGCGACGAACCCGATGAGTACACAAGGTGGCGGCGGAGTAGTAGTGACAATTACCGAGGTCGGCGTCGATTGGTCCCGGCAGGGTAGCAGACGAAACGGACCCGGCGAGATAACGAATTCGCTGGTTCCGGCGGTTTCACAAATGCGAAAAATGGTGTCGGGTGGCATTGCGCCGGACGGCGGAGGCCGGGCTCCGGCTGACGGTCGGAACCATTGTCGGTGGTGCCGGCACCGCCTTGTGGGCGATAATCCAACGACTCTTGGCGATCGAATGACTACGTATAGTGAGGTACATGGTGGTGAGTGACGGCGAGGCGTTGCTGTTGAGGTACCGCGTCGCCCCGGACGTGGACGCGACGATCGTGCATGTCACGGGTGAGATCGACCTGTCCACCAGCACCACGTTCGCGGACGCGATGACCCACGCGCTGGCCGGCCGCACGTCGGTGGTCGTGGTGGACCTGGAGGACGTCACGTTCATGGGGTCGATCGGGCTGGGCCAGTTGGTGAAGGCGCACGACCGGGCCGCGCGGTCACAGCGTTTCCTGCGGATCGCCGACGGCACCGCCGCCGCCCACCGGGCGATCGAGGTCTCCGGTCTCGACCAGGTGCTGTCGGTGTTCGCCACGGTCGACGACGCCATCGCGGGCTGACACCCGTCGTCACGGAGCGTTCATCGGCCGTCGAATTTCCTTCACGTTCTTCCGGTGTCGGGCGGGCGACGAATACCGCCGGAAAGGCGCGCCGGAGGATCGGGATCGCGAAATCGGCCGGCCGGTCGCCACAATCGAACCGCCGAAATGGTGCAACGCGAAACCGGATTCCCCAATGCGGTACGAATCCGCGGTTGGTCCGGTCGGGGGACCCGGTCGCGGCCAGACGCCCCATCATCCCACCAGGCTCCGCCCTGGGCGAAGCCGGGTGCGCCACAAGCGAGTCCGCCGACCGGACTGGTCCGGCGACGCGTGCGGCGACCGCCCGATCACTCGACGTGATTGCGTGGTCCTGATCACTCGGCGGTGTCGGAATGAAATCCTCGACACCCGATGTGCTGGACTTTCGGGTCGGTTGTTACTGCTGGTCATCAGGTGATGACGCCGTAGTGCGTTTGTGACCTCATTTCCGACCCTCGGAGCTTGACGGGTACAGTCACTCACCGTAAATTCTCGCCGAATCTTACTGATAATTGGGTATCGGGGGGCACGTGGCCGACCTCCTTCGGACAGAGCTGTCGTCCGGAAGCGACGCCGTTGTCGCGCCAGGCAAGAAGCCTGTCGCCGGCCGTTCGCCGGGACAACTCGCCTGGCGGCGATTCCGCCGTGACAAGGCGGGCATCGTCGCGGGGTGCGTCGTCTTGTTCTACTTCGTCGTGGGCCTGGGCGCGCCCGTGATCGGGTGGCTGTACGGCAAGAACCCGGACACGCACTACGGCACGGACCGCCCCGGGCTGCTGAGCGACACCGGCATCCCGGTCAAACCGAACGGCGGCATGGACGGCGAGTTCTGGTTCGGCATCGAACCGCGGCTCGGCCGGGACGTGCTGATGCAGCTGGTGTACGGGATCCGGACGTCGCTGCTGATCGCCCTGATCGTGGTCGCGCTCGTGACGTTGCTGGGGACCATCATCGGGATCACCGCCGGCTACCTCGGCGGCCGCACCGACTACTTCATCGGCCGCGGCATCGACATCCTGCTGGCGATCCCGTCGACCCTCTTCTACATCGCCTTCACCCCCGTGGCGCTCGCCCTGTTCGTGGCGCCGGGCAAGGAGGTGCCGGTCTGGCTCCGGGCGACGTCGCTGATCCTGCTGCTGACCGTGTTCGGCTGGACCAGGATCGCGCGGCTGCTGCGCGGCCAGGTCCTGTCCCTGCGCGAGCGCGAGTTCATCGAGGCCGCGCGGGTGTCCGGCGCGGGCACCCGGCGGATCGTGTTCAAGGAACTGCTGCCGAACCTGATCACCCCGATCCTGGTGATCGCCACGCTGGACGTGCCCGCGCTGGTCACCACCGAGGCCGCGCTGTCGTACCTCGGTGTCGGCATGGTCGAACCGACCCCGGACTGGGGCCGGATGATCCACGACGGCGGCGACTACCTGCAGACCGACATCACGTACCTGGCGTTCCCCGGCCTGGCGCTGATCGTCTTCGTGATCGCGTTCAACCTGCTGGGCGACTCCGTCCGGGACGCGCTCGACCCCAAGGGGCACCGCTAAGCCACCGCACCCGCCGTAACCCGGCGCATGTTGAAGAACAGGGAGAAAGATGTGAAACGCAAGACACTAGTGGGAGCGACCGCGCTCGCGATGTCCGCGGCCATGGTCGCCGCCGGGTGCAGCGCGGGCGGCCAGAACACCCAGGGACCCAGCGGACCGAAGGTCCAGGAGGGTTCCGTCGTGGTCGACAAGGACGGCTCGTTGTCCAAGGGACCGGCGGCCGACGTCCCGGGCTCCCGCAAGGGCGGCAACATCAACGTCATCTTCCGTCAGGACTCGGCGCACTACGACCCGGCGTGGACCAACTCGTCGCCGGACCAGACGCTGCAGGAGATGCTGTACCGCCGGCTGACGATGTACAAGATCGACAACGGCAAGAAGATCCTGGTCGGCGACCTGGCCACCAACACCGGTGAGACCACCGACGGCGGCAAGACCTGGAAGTTCACCCTCAAGGACGGGGTGAAGTACGCCGACGGCTCGCCGATCTCCACCAAGGACATCAAGTACGCGGTGTCCCGGTCGTTCGCGCCGAAGTTCGCCCAGGGCTTCCCGTACCTGCAGACCTGGCTGGCCGACAGCGACGACTTCACCAAGGTCTACCCGGGTGTCTACGAGGCCGGCAAGCAGCTCGGCGACGACAAGGTCGAGACGCCGGACGACAAGACCATCATCTTCAAGTTCAACAAGCCGCGCCCGGACCTGCCGTTCGCGGTCGAGCTCGGCACCGCCGTGCCGGTCCCGCAGGCCAAGGACGCCAAGGACGCGCAGGACCAGGACGCCGCCGCGATCGCCGCGATCTGCTCGGGTCCGTACAAGGTCGTCGCGCACGACGTGGACAAGAGCCTGAAGCTGGTCCGCAACGACAAGTGGGACCCGGCCAGCGACGCGATCCGCCACCAGTACGCCGACACGTACTCGTTCGAGTTCGGCCCGCAGATCGACGCGGTGACCGACCGGCTGTCGGCCTCCGCCGGTGACGACAAGAACTCGGTCGGCAGCTACAGCGCGGTCGCCCCGGCCAAGCTCGCCACCGTGATGAACGACCCGAAGCTCAAGCAGCAGGTGATCGACACGCCGACCACCCAGGTCAACGTGTACTCGATCAACAACACCCGGGTCACCGACATCAACGTCCGCAAGGCGTTGCTGGTCGCCTTCCCGAAGGAGGCGGCGCGCCTGCAGAACGGCGGCCCGTACTACGGCGACTACGCGACCACGTTGGGTTCGCCGTCGCTGCTGGGCTGGTCCAAGTACGACCTGCCGGGTGTCACCGACGTCGACCCCAAGGGCGACCCGGAGAAGGCCAAGAAGATGCTGACCGACGCCGGCAAGCTGGGCTACGAGATCTCGCTGGGCTACACCCAGACGCCGACCTCGGAGAAGGAGGCCCTGGCCGTGGCCGACGGCCTGGAGAAGGGCGGCTTCAAGGTCAACAAGCTGCCGATGCAGTCCAAGACGTTCCTGAACGCCCGCGAGCAGTTCAACAACAACCTGGACCTGTACTGGTACGCGTGGGCCCCGGACTGGCCGACCGGCGCGACTGTGTACGGCGAGCTGTACGACGGCCGCAAGGTCGGTGACGGTCGCCCGAACAACAGCCACTTCAAGAACGACGCGGTGAACTCCGAGCTGGACCGGATCATGCAGATCGTCGACCCGGCCGAGCAGGGCAAGGCGTTCAACGAGCTGGACAAGAAGATCATGGAGCAGGTGCCGGCGATCCCGTACGTCTACCAGCGGCGCCAGCTGATGGTCGGCTCGAACGTCGGCGGCGGTGCGGCCGACGCGCACGACGTGCTGAACCTGAACAGCCTTTTCCTGAAGTCCTGATCATGAGTCCGCGCCGGGCGGGCCAATGGCGGCCCGCCCGGCGCATCCGTGGGAGAAGACCCTTCCGATGCTGGCATTCCTGGTTCGTCGAGTGCTGGGCGGGATCGTCATCCTGGCGATCATCAGCCTCATCACGTTCCTGCTCTTCTTCGCCGTGCCGGGCAGTGACGTCGCCGCGTTGTCGTGCGGCAAGACGTGTACGCCGGAGAACATGGCCCTGATCCGGCGCGGCCTTGGCCTGGACAAACCGGTGATCGTGCAGTACCTGGTCTTCATGGGCGGCATCTTCGCCACCCGGACGATCGGGGACAACGTCTGCACGGCGCCGTGCCTGGGCTACTCGTTCGTGAACCACCAGCCGGTCCTGCAGACCGTGCTGGACCGGCTGCCGGTGACCCTGTCGCTGGCCATCGGCGCGGTGGTGCTGTTCATCATCTTCGGTGTCGGCCTGGGCATGCTGGCCGCGCTGCGCAAGGGCAAGCTGGCCGACAAGATCGCCATGACGTTCGCCCTGATCGGCGGATCGATGCAGATCTTCGTGCTGGCGCCGTTCTTCCTGTACATCTTCGTGTACACCACCGGCCTGCTGCCGCAGCCCAGATACGTGTCGTTCTTCGACAGTCCGGGCGACTGGTTCATCGGCATGCTGCTGCCGTGGCTGTGCCTGGCGATCATCTACATCGCGTACTACGCGCGGCTCACCAGGTCGTCCATGGTCGACGTGCTCAACGAGGACTTCATCCGCACGGTCCGGGCCAAGGGCCTTGGCACCGGGCAGATCTACGTCAAGCACGCGTTCCGCGGCGCGATGAGCCCGGTGGTCACCATCCTCGGCCTGGACATCGCCGGCCTGTTCGCCGGCGCGATCATCACCGAGCAGTCGTTCGGCCTGGTCGGCGTCGGCCAGCTCGCGGTCAACTCGGTGAACAACTCCGACCTGCCGATGATGATGGGCGTGGTGCTGCTGGCCGCGACGGCCGTGGTGCTCGCCAATATCATCGTCGACGTGATCTACGCCGTCATCGACCCACGGATCAAGGTGTCAGCGTGAACGACTTCCTGCTCTCGGTCCGCGACCTCAAGGTGCACTTCGCCACCGAGGACGGCGTGGTCAAGGCGGTCGACGGGCTGTCGTACGACCTGGCCAAGGGCCGCACGCTGGGCATCGTCGGCGAGTCCGGCTCCGGCAAGAGCGTCTCCAACCTGGCCATTCTCGGGTTGCACAACCCGGAGAAGACCACCACCGGCGGCGAGATCGTGTTCAATGGCCAGCAGCTGGTCGGCGCCAAGGAACAGACCTTGCGGAAGCTGCGTGGCAACGACATCTCGATGATCTTCCAGGACCCGCTGACGTCGCTGTCGCCGTTCTACACGATCGGCGAGCAGATCGCGGAGACGTACCGCCGGCACACCGGCGCGAACAAGAAGCAGGCCCGCGAGCGGGCGGTCGAGATGTTGAAGAAGGTCGGCATCCCGCAGCCCGACCGGCGGGTCGACGAGTACCCGCACCAGTTCTCCGGCGGGATGCGGCAGCGCGCGATGATCGCGATCGCGCTGTGCTGCGACCCCGCGCTGCTGATCGCGGACGAGCCGACCACCGCGCTTGACGTGACCGTGCAGGCGCAGATCCTGGACCTGTTGCGGGAACTGCAGTCCGAGTTCAACACCGCGATCATCCTGATCACGCACGACATGGGCGTGGTCGCGCAGATGGCCGACGACGTACTGGTGATGTACGCGGGCCGCTGCGTCGAGCGGGGGACCGTGCGTGAGGTGCTCAAAGCCCCGCAGCACCCGTACAGCTGGGGCCTGCTGTCGTCGATCCCGCATCTGAGCGGCGACGTGGACGTGCCGCTGGTCCCGGTCCGGGGCACGCCGCCGAGCCTGATCGACCCGCCGCCGGGCTGTCCGTTCAACCCGCGCTGCGACTTCGCCGGCCGGGTGCCGGGCGAGCTGTGCACCACGGAACGGCCCGCGCTGGTGCCGGCGGACGGGCACGGCTCGGCGTGCCATCTGTCCATTTCGGACAAGCAGGTCATCTTCACGGAGGAGATCCTCCCCAAGGCCGGACTGGGCGGGACAGCACATGCCTGACGACGACATCCTTATGCAGGCCCGTGGCCTCACCATGCACTTCCCGGTCCGCGGCGGCGGGCTGGTCCGGCGCAAGGTCGGTCTGGTGCAGGCGGTCGACGGGGTGGACCTGGACCTGCACGAGGGCGAGTCCTTCGGCCTGGTCGGCGAGTCCGGCTGCGGCAAATCCACCACCGGCCGGCTGCTGGCTCGCCTGCTGGAGCCGACCTCCGGCACGATCACCTACGCCGGCAAGGACATCACGCACTCCACCCGCAAGCAGCTCGCGCCGATCCGGCCCGAGATCCAGATGATCTTCCAGGACCCGTACTCGTCGCTCAACCCGCGGCACACGGTCGGCACGATCATCGCCAGCCCGATGGAGGTCAACGGGATCGACCCGCCCGGCGGCCGCAAGAAGCGGGTGCAGGAGCTGCTGGAGACCGTCGGGCTGAACCCGGAGCACTACAACCGGTACCCGCACGAGTTCTCCGGCGGCCAGCGCCAGCGGATCGGGGTGGCGCGGGCGCTCGCGTTGGAGCCCAAGCTGATCGTGGCCGACGAGCCGGTGTCGGCGCTGGACGTGTCCATCCAGGCGCAGGTGGTGAACCTGCTGCAGCGCCTGCAGCGGGAGTTGGACATCGCGTTCGTCTTCATCGCGCACGACCTGGCCGTGGTGCGGCACTTCTCGCAGCGGATCGCGGTGATGTACCTGGGCAAGATCGTGGAGATCGCCGACCGGACAGACCTCTACGGCAACCCGCACCACCCGTACACCCACGCGTTGCTGTCCTCGGTGCCGGACGCGGACCCGGACAGCGAGAAGCAGCGCGAGCGGATCCGGCTGACCGGGGACGTGCCGTCGCCGATCAACCCGCCGTCCGGCTGCCGGTTCCGCACCCGCTGCTGGAAGGCCAAGGACATCTGTGCCGAGCAGGAACCGCCGCTGGTGCAGCTGACCGGCACCCGTGCGGGTCACCTGGCGGCTTGCCACTTCCCGGAGGCCAGGCAGGTGGTTCCGGAGGCCGAAGCCGCCTCGTGAAGGGGAGGTAGCGCATGTCCCGTCGTGAGCGACCGCTCGACGACGGTGTCGGTGCGCTGTCCCAGTTCGCCGAGGGGTTGCGGCAGCTGCGGCGGGACGCCGGCAGCCCGACCTACCGTGAACTGGGCACGCGGGCCCGGTACTCGGCCGGAACGCTGTCCGACGCGGCCGGCGGGCGCAAGCTGCCCACCCTCGCGGTCACGCTGGCGTACGTCCGTGCCTGCGGTGGTGACGCCGAGGTGTGGGAACAGTCCTGGTACGAGGTCAACACCGAGATCGAGGCGTCCGCGCCGCAGACGACCGACAACGGCGACCCGCCGTACGTCGGCTTGGCGCCGTTCCAGCCGGCGGACGCCGAACGGTTCTTCGGCCGCGACACGTTGGTGGACGAACTGCTCGTCCGGTTGAAGACCAACCGGTTCGTCACCGTGTTCGGGCCGTCCGGGGTGGGCAAGTCGTCGCTGCTGCGGGCCGGGCTGATCCCACGGCTGGACGTGCCGTACGTGCTGTTCACGCCAGGGGAACACCCGATGGCGGCGTACCTCGACAGTGTCGACCACGTCGGGGCGGCCGACGACCTGGTGATCGTGGTGGACCAGTTCGAGGAAGTGTTCACCGTCTGCACGGACACCGCCGAACGCGCCGAGTTCATCGACAGTCTGCTTGGCGCGGACCACCGGGTGGTGGTGGGGATGCGCGCGGACTTCTACAGCCACTGCGCGAGCCATCCTGGCTTGGCCAAGGCGTTGTGCGAGGCGCAGTTGCTGGTCGGCCCGATGGGCGCCGGGGAGTTGCGGGTGGCCATCACCCAGCCCGCGGTGCAGGCGGGATACGTCGTCGAAGGCGCGTTGGTCGCGGAACTCGTCGCTGAGTCCGCTGGGCAGGCCGGTCTGCTGCCGATGGTGTCGCACGTGCTGCGGGAGACCTGGCACCGACGGCGTGGCAACACCCTCACCAGGACCGGTTACCAGGCCGCAGGCGGCATCCAGGGGGCGTTGGCGAAGACCGCCGAGGATGTGTACGCGTCGTTCGACGGGCCGCAGCAGGCGGCGGCTCGGCAACTGTTCCTGCGGCTGACGGCGTTGGGGGAAGGCACGGAGGACACCAAGCGGCGGATCGGCCGGGGGGAGTTCGACGGCACGGAACTGAACGACGTGCTCACCGCGCTCGCGTCGGCACGGCTGATCACCGTGGACGCCGGCTCCGTCGAGATGGCGCACGAGTCGTTGATCAAGGCGTGGCCGCGGTTGCGTGGCTGGCTCAGCGAAGACCGCGAGGGACTGCGGATCCACCGGCAGCTGACCGAGGCCGCGTTGGCGTGGGAGTCGCTGGGCCGCGACCCGGGCGCGCTGTACCGGGGCACGCGGTTGCAGCTCGCGCAGGACTGGCCGGGCAGCGCGTCGCTTGTGGGGCGTGAGCGGGAGTTCCTGGACACGAGCTTTGCCGCGTTCGTCGCGGAACGGGAGACCGCGCGGCGAGGCGCTCGCCGTCTTCGCGTGCTGACCATCGTGCTTGCGGTGCTGTTGGTGATTGCTGTGGTGGCAACGTTTCTTGCGTTCCGTGCGCAGAGCATCTCGTTGGAGCAACGGAATGTGGCGATCTCGCAGAAGCTGGCGAGCCAGAGCGACGCGTTGCGGGCCGTGAATCCCGCGCTGGCCGCGCAGCTCAGCCTTGCCGCGTACCGACTGTCGCCCACGACAGAGGCGCGGGGCAGCCTGTTGAGCGCGTTCGGATCGCCGTACGCCACCCAGCTGACCGGGCACACCGACAGCGTGAACGTGGGCGCATGGAGCCCCGACGGCCATACTGCGGCCACCGCGAGCGACGACCACTCGGTTTTCCTCTGGGACATGGCCGACCCGCACCGGCCGACGAGGCTTTCCGTCATCGCGGCGAGCGCCATGCAGGTGTACGACGTGAGTTTCCGCAGTGATGGCAACGTTCTCGTCATCGCCGGCGAGGACGGGGCCGTCGGGCTGTGGGACGTGAGCGACCGGGTCAGGCCTCGGCTGCTGTCGTCGACGCCGGCGCATCCCGGCTCGGTGTACTCGGCCACGTTCGGCCAGGACGGCCGGATGATGGCGACGGCCGGCGAGGACGACCTCGGCCGGATCTGGGACGTCAGCGACCCCGCCCATCCCCGTGAGCTGGCGACGTTGCGCGGCCACACCGCGCGGATCCACCAGATCGCGTTCCGGCCCGGCTCGTCCGTGGTGGCGACGGCGAGTTCCGACCACACCGTCCGGTTGTGGGACATCAGCGACTTGGCCCATCCGAAGGCCCTGCGCGTGCTGACCGACCACACCGACAACGTCCGGTCGGTGATGTTCGACCCGGCCGGGAAGGTCATGGTCACTACGAGCCTGGATCGCACAGTCCGGCTCTGGGACGTCAGCGACCCGGCGAACACGCGTCAGCTGGCGCTGCTCGGTTCGGCCACCGACAACATGTACTCCGCGGCGTTCAGCCCGGACGGGCACACCGTCGCGGCGGTCGGCGACGACCGGGTGGTGCACCTGTGGAACGTGACCGATCCGGTACGGCCGTACCAGGTCACGACCCTGGTGGGGCACACCGAGAAGATCTTCACCGCCGCGTTCAGCCCGTCCGGCCGGGATCTGCTGACCGCGAGCTGGGACCGGACCGCCCGGGTGTGGGACCTGGCCGACCTCACCGACCCGGCCGCGCCCGGCTTCCTCGCCGGCCACAGCGAGGCGGTCTACGCGGTCGCGTTCAGCCCGGACCGGCGCACGGCCGCGACCGGCGGCAACGACAACACCGTGCGCCTGTGGGACGTCACGGACCCGGAACACCCGCGCAGCCTGGCCGTTCTGGCCGGGCACACCGGTCCGGTCCGGTCGATGGCGTTCAGCCCGTCCGGCGGCATGCTCGCGTCCGGCAGTTCGGACTCGACGATCCGGTTGTGGGATCTCGCCGACCGGGACCGGCCGCGCCCGCTACCGTCGCTGGCCGGCCACACCCAGGACGTCTACTCGGTCGCGTTCAGCCCGTCCGGCCGGCAGTTGGCGTCGGCGAGCAACGACAACAGCGCGATCCTGTGGGACATCAGCGATCCCGCCGCGCCGCGGTACCGGAAGATCATCGACCGGCCGCAGATCCCGCTGTACGCGGTCGCCTTCAGCCCGTCCGGCCTGCTCGCCACGGCCGGTTTCGACGCCGACGTCATGGTGTGGGACCCAGCGGCCCCGGACCAGCCGGTGACGACCCTGCACGGCCACACCGGGCACGTGAACGGCCTCGCCTTCGGCCCGTCCGGCATGGTCCTGGCGAGCGTCGGCGCGGACGCCACGCTTCGCCTGTGGGATCTCACGGACCAGAAACGCCCGGTGGCTCTGGGCACGGCGACCGACCGCGCCGGCCCGTTGGCGACGGTCGCGTTCAGCCCGGACGGCCACACGGTCGCCACCACGAGCGACGTCGCCCGCCTGTGGGACGTCGGCGATCCGACCCGGCCGACCGAGCTCGCGACCCTCACCGGCCACGGCGGCCGGGTGAGCAGCGTGGCGTTCGGGCCGGACGGGCACACGATGGCCACCGCCGGCGACGACCATCTGGTGATCGTGCGCGACACGGACGTGGAGCGGGTCGCGACCCGGGTCTGTGCCACCGCCTTCCCGCGGCTGACCCGGGCGGACTGGGACCAGTACCTGCCCGGGATCGGCTACGCGCCACCCTGCCCATGATCGGGACAAAGACCGATTGCCGGAAGAATGATCGACAGTTCGCTTCATCCCTTCGGTGGGTCGCGTTCACCCGAGAGTGATCCCCGCCGTAAGCTGCTCGCTCGATCCGATTCGCAATAACGCGGAAAGGACTCGGATTTGGGCGGAATTGCTGGTTGCGTCCTCTTCCGGGTGGACAGATGATGGCTGCGACGAGAACAGGCGACGTATTGGCTGCCCTGCCGATCACCGCGCCGGGCGGGAAGGTGGGTGGCGTGCGCAGGTGCTGCGTTCGACCGGCCGTTCCATGAGCAAGGCGGGCGCCGCCAAGGGCCTCGGCCGGCGCACCCGGATCTGGTACAAGCTGGCGGTCATCGGCCTGGCTTTCACCGTGCCGCTCGTGGCTGCCACGTACCTGTTGCTGGACGCCAACAGCCAGCGCATCTCGTTCAGCGAGAACGAGCTGCGCGGTTTGGAGTACCTGCGTCCGCTCGGCCAGCTGCTGCCGGACCTGGCGGCGCACCGCTCGTACGCGCGCCAGGTGCTCAGCGGCGAGCGCCCGGCCAGCGATCTCGACCTGCGCAAACAGCGGGTGGACGCGGACTACGCGGCGCTGGTGCGGGCCGATGCCAAGCTGGGCAAGGACTTACGGACCACCGAGAGCGACCTGAACGCCAGCGCCCTGCCGGCCACCCAGTTCCGCAACTGGCGGACGTGGAACTCCAGCGAGCCCGACCGGGCCAACAACGAGGCCGCGCACTCGCTGCTGATCACCGACGTCCGCACGCTGATCGGGTACGTCGGCCAGACGTCGAACCTGGTGCTGGACCCGGAACTGGCCACGTTCAACCTGGCGGACGCGACCGTGGTGCACGGCCCGGAGCTGGTCGACCAGGTCAGCCAGCTCGGCGACGACGTGGACGAGATGGTCGACTCCGGGCACGTGTCGCTGCCGGACCGGACCAAGGTCGCCGCCGAGGTGGCCTTGTTGGGGCACCAGGTGGACGCGTTGCAGAACGACCTGTTCACCACGTTCAAGGCGGGCGGGGACAGCGCCGAGGCACAGGCCCTGCGCAACGACCTCGGGCCACGGCTGCGGACCGCGTACATGGCGGTCACGAACCTCGCCACCAGGACCACACGCGAATTCGTCGAACCCGAGCAGATCCAACTGGACCGTGACGTGTACGGCCGCGCGGTGGACCGTGCGGTGAGCGCGGTGAACACGCTGTGGAGCGCGTTGATCGAGCAGGAAGGCTCGATGTTGCAGGTGCGGCACAGCGCTGATGTGCAGGACCGCACGTTCGCGCTGTTAGCCGTGCTGACCGCGTTCGGGGTCACGCTGACGCTCACGATCTGGTTGTCGCGGCGGATGAGCAACGACGTCGGGGCGGTCGCGCGTGGGGCGAAGGAACTCGCGGGCGGTGACCTGACCAAACGCGTCCAGGTGCGCAGCCAGGACGAGATCGGCGCGATGGCGACCGCGTTCAACGGGATGGCCCACCAGTTGCAGGTGATGGTCGAGGAGCAGCGACAGGCCGAGGAACAGCTGCGTGCCGAGCACGACTTCGTGGACGCGGTGCTGAACGTCGCCGGCAGCCTGGTGGTCGTGTTCGACACCGACGGTCGGATCATCCGGTTCAACCGGACCGCCGAAATCGCCACCGGATACGCGTTCGCCGAGGTCACCGACCAGCCGTTCTGGGAACTGTTCCTTCGGTCGGACCAGCGGGCCGCGGCCGAGCATTTCTTCGGGAACCTGTCCGCGGTCACGTTCCCGTCCCAGTTCGAACATGTATGGACACGCCACGACGGCACCGAATTGCGAGTGGCGTGGTCGAATGCGGCACTTGTCGACGAGAACGGCGCGATCACCCACGTGATCGCGACCGGCATCGACGTCACCGCGCGCCGTGCCGCCGAACGGGAACTGCGCGAGGCGCAGGAACGTTTCCGCCAGGCATTCGACAACGCGTCCATCGGGATGTGCCTTGTCGATCTGGAAATGCGGTTCATGCAGGTCAACCGGGCGATGTGCGAGATGTTCGGATACACCGAGCCGGAGCTGCTGTCGATGTCCGTCGCCGACGTGACGCACCCCGACGACTACCAGGCCGACGTCGAGGCCGTGGCGGGCATGCTGGCCGGCGACACCGCGCCGTACCACGCGGAGAAGCGCTACCGGCACGCCGACGGGCACATCGTCTGGGGCCTGATCACCGCGTGCGCGGTCCGCCGTTCGGAGTCCGACGCGCCGCTGTATTTCGTCACCCAGATCGAGGACGTCACCGAACGCCGCGAGGCCGAGGCACGGCTGGTGCACCAGGCGTTACACGACTCGCTGACCGGCCTGCCGAACCGGGCGCTGCTGATGGACCGGCTGCGGCAGATCCTCGCCCGTTCCGCCCGGCACCCGGCGCTCACCGCCGTGGTGTTCATCGACCTGGACGGGTTCAAGGACATCAACGACAGCCTCGGGCACGACGTCGGCGACCAGGTCCTGCGCGAGGTCGGGGCGCGGATCCACCACCACGTGCGGCCGTCGGACACCGTCGCGCGGCTCGGCGGGGACGAGTTCGTGGTGCTCTGCACGGACCTGCGGACCGAGCAGAACGTGGTGGACATCGCCGAACGGCTGACCAAGGCGCTGGCCAAGCCGGCCGTGGTGGGCGGCTTCGAAGTGGAGGTCACCGCGAGCATCGGCATCGCGCTGTCCGACGGCGAGGCGTCGAGCCCCGAGGAGATGCTGCGCAACGCCGACGCGGCCATGTACGGCGCCAAGACCCAGGGCAAGAACCGGTGGGAGATCTACGACGAGACCCGTCGGGCCCGCGCGGTCGACCGGGTCGCGATCGCGTCCAGCCTGCGCCAGGCGCTCCGGGACGACCGGTTCGTGCTGCACTTCCAGCCGGTGGTCGAACTGGAGACCGGGCTGCCGGTCGCGGTCGAGTCCCTGGTCCGGCTGGACGACCCGGGCCGGGGGCTGCTGCCGCCCAGCGCGTTCATCCAGGTCGCCGAGGACAGCGGGCTGATCGTGCCGATCGGGACGTACGTGTTGGAACAGGCCTGCCGGCAGCTCGCCGAGTGGCGTGCGGCCGGCGTGGTGACGCAGAGCCTGCGTACATCGGTGAACCTGTCCGCGCGGCAGGCCACCCAACCCGATCTCGCGCGGACGGTCGCGCGGGCGTTGTCCCAGGCCAATCTGGAGCCGACGGCGCTGGCGTTGGAGCTGACCGAGACCGTGCTGATGGAGGCCGACACCGCCACGCTGCGGCAGCTGGAGGAACTCCGGGAGATGGGCGTCGACCTGGGCATCGACGACTTCGGCACCGGGTACTCGTCGCTCAGCTACCTCAAGCGGCTGCCGGTGAGCATCATCAAGGTCGACCGGTCGTTCGTGGCCGGCCTGGTCACCGACCCGTCCGACCGGGAGATCGTCACCGCCGTCATCCGGCTCGGCCAGGCGCTCGGGCTGACCACGATCGCCGAGGGTGTCGAGGACGTCGCCCAGTTCACGGTGCTCCGCGAGCTGGGCTGCGACCAGGCCCAGGGGTACCTGCTCGGCCGGCCGGTCGCCGGGCCGCCGGCGTTGCCGTCCGGGGTCGCGGGATGACGGTTACCCGGCGGGAGTTGTTGCGCGCCAGTGCCTTGCTCGGTGCGGGTGGCGCGCTGCTCGGGGCCAGCGGGGGGATCACGGCCTGCACGACCGGCGACACCGGCCGGCAGGCGCTGAACGCGGCGCTAGGCCCGCGGCGGCGCGGGGGAGTGCTGCGGATCGGCGTGACCGGCGGCGGCGCCCAGGACACCCTGGACCCGCACCACCCGCCGACGTACCCGGACCAGGCCCGAGTGTCCAATTTGTACGAACCGCTGTTCGGTCGGGACGCGGCGTACAACATCGAGCCGGTGCTGGCCGAGTCCCTCGAACCGGCCGAGCAGGGCCGGACGTGGACCCTGCGGCTGCGCGCCGACGTGTCGTTCCACAACGGCAAGCCGCTCGACGCGGACGACGTGATCTTCACCCTGCGCCGGATCGCCGACCTGCCCGGCACCGGCGCGGCCGCGCTGCGAGTCGTAGACATGGCCGGGCTGCGCAAGATCGACGCCCGCACGCTGCGGATCCCGCTGACCGTGCCGTACGCGCTGTTCCAGGACGACCTGGCGCAGTACTACATGGCGATCGTGCCGACCGGTTTCGACCTGGCCCACCCGGTGGGCACCGGGCCGTTCCGGTACGGCACGTTCACCCCCGGCCGGATCAGTTCCTTCCCCCGCAACGACCACTACTGGCGGGCCGACCAGCCGTACGTGGACGAGCTGGTGATCGTCGACTTCCCCTCGGACGACGCCCGGGTCGCCGCGCTGCTGTCCGGGGACGTCCAAGCGATCGACAACGTGCCGCCGGGACAGATCAACGACGTGAAAGCCGCCGGCGCGACCGTGATGGCCTCCGAGTCGGGCGCGTGGACCCCGTTCACCATGCGGGTGGACAAGGCGCCGTTCAACGACGTCCGGGTGCGCCAGGCGTTCCGGCTGATGGTGGACCGGGACCAGATGGTCAGCCAGGCGCTGGCCGGGCAGGGGCGGATCGCGAACGACCTGTACGCGCCCTTCGACGCGAGCTACGCCAGCGACATCCCGCAGCGCAGGCAGGACCTCGCCCAGGCGAAGTCCCTGCTGCGCCAAGCCGGCCAAGCCGGCCTGCGGGTCGAACTGGTGACGTCGAGCGGCATCGGCTCCGGCGCGGTCGAAGCCGCCACCCTGTTCGCCCAGCAGGCCAAAGGCGCCGGCGTCACCATCGCCGTGCGCACAGTGGACAGTGCCACCTTCTACGGCAGCGACTACCTCAACTGGGTGTTCGCCGAGGACTACTGGTACACCCGCAACTACCTGCCCCAGGTGGCGCAGGGATCGCTGCCGGACGCGCCGTACAACGAATGCCACTTCAACGACCAGCGCTTCACCTCGTTGATCAACCGGGCGCGCGGCGAGCTCAACCCCGCCAAACGCGCCCAGTTGCTCAAGGACGCCCAACGCATCGAGTACGACACCGGCGGCTACATCATCTGGGGCTTCAAGAACCAGCTGGACGCGTACACCAACAAGGTGACGGGTTTCGTGCCGGACCGGAACATGCCGTTGTCCTCGTTCCAGTTCCGGACGATTTCGTTCGTCTAGTGCGGCAGGTCAGCCGGCACGGCCCGGATCCACGTCCGGAAGAAGCGGCGGTCGCCCGGCGTTGTCGGCTGGACGCGGCCTTGGAGCGCCGCGTCGCTCGCCTCCCGCTTGAGCGGCGGCTTGCCCAGGGATGCCTGTGCGGTGAGGGGAATGTTGACATGCTGGTATCCCAGCAGAAGGGGAGCTTCAGCGAACAACGTGTCGATCTCGTCGTTGGTCAGGCCCGCGTCGAGGAGATTGGCTCGATCGTACGAGGCCTTCGGAGTCACCATCATCTCGACCAGGCGCTGCCACTTCCTCGCCTCCGTTTTGGGGATCACCTTCACGAAGTCGGCGAAGGGTTTGGCTGGCGAGAAGAACGAAACGAACTTCTCGCCGGTGGTCTTGGGTTGCGCCTCCCGGAACGGGCCGACGGCGGCGAGGGCGTCCTGGACCATCGCGTCGCTGTAGTGCTTGGTGAGGAACGTGCGGATCACCGGGCCGTTCACCGTCCGGCCACCGGCCATGGGCGTCGTGTGGTGAAGCGCCTCGTCGACGAACGCGATGTACCCGTTGGGCGGGATCGTGGACATGTTGATCTGGGTGGGTTTGGGCAGTTGGCTGCGGACCCATTTCAGGTCCGCGAGGAACTTCGGCGGGAGGGACTCGGCGATCTGCCGCTCGTGGTCGTCGACGAGCTCTGGGTTGAGGATGTACTCCGGGCCGGGGACGGGGCCGTCCGTGTCGTAGCAGAGGTTGACGAAAAGGGTCTCCCCGTAGGTGTCCTTGTGGAACGAGTGGTATTGCTTGTCGCGGTTACGGTAGTAGTGGATCTCGACCAGGATCTTCCACTGCTTCCCGACGATTCCGCTCAGGCGGAGGTACTCGAGCTGGTGGGCATCCTTCATGGTGAGCAGCGAGTGCCGGATGAGGCCGGTGGCGAGGTCGCCCTTGACCAGGCTGAACGCGTTCTGCGGCGCGTGCAGGGCGTGCGTGATGATTTTCCGTTCCCCCGCTTCGAACCGGGACGGAAGGCTGAACAGCTCGATGTGCTCCGCCACCGCGCCTTCCTTGCCGTGCTCCGGGATGACGGGCAGTTCGAAGGCGCCGACGAACAGGACGAACTTGTCGAAGTCCTGCTCCTGCGATGACTTGATCGCCGCCTCGAGGCGTTCGATCAAGGACTTCTGCAGTGGCACGTCGGGGAAGTCGTTGATCACCGGTGCGGCCAGCTTCGTGAGCAGTGCGGCCGACTCGGACTGAGCGGCTGTTCCGGTTTGCTTCTTGATGTCGTCCATCATGTGGGGGTTCGTCGCAATCTGTCGGCGCGGTGGTCCGTCCGAACCTATGTACGCCAGGCGGTTGCCGCTGTTACCCCGCCGCGGACCATCTCCCTGAACGGAGTAGTCGCTAGTAGTTCGGCCCCAGAATGGCCTTCATGGCACGGAAGTACGGTGGCGCGGCGACCGTGCCACCGAAGGCGGCGTGGCAGCCTCTGCCGATGTGGACCGGGTTGCCGGTACACAGCTGGCCCGGCTGTGAGCCGTCCGCGAAGACCGTCGAGGACACCGCGTACTTGTCCGTGCCACCGACGAACGCCACCGACTCGTTGTCCTGGGTGGTGCCGGTCTTGCCGATGCCGTCCCGGTTCCAGCCCGCGGCTTTCGCGGAGCCCGCGGTGGTTCCGCTCACGGTGTCCTGGCTGAGGCCGGTCATCAGGGTGTTCGCGACGTCCCCGGTGACGGCCTGCTCGCAGGGGGTGGACCGGACCGGGACCGGCCGGCCGGCCGCGTCGGTGACCGAGGCGATCGGGTTGGGTGCGCACCAGGTGCCGCCGCTCATCAGGGTCGCCGACACGTTCGCCAGCTCCAGCGGACTCACCGGGCTGTTGCCCAGGGTGAACGACGGCTTGTTCTGGAAGTACTGTGACTGTGGCTCGCTTTGCTGCGGGTCCTTCGAGGACGGGACCGGGGTCTTGCCGTCGTCGTTGCTCCGCATGGTGTTGCGCAGGCCCAGCCGGGACGCCATCTCCACCACCTTGGGGACGCCCACCTGCTGCTCCAGGCCGACGAACGCGGTGTTCGGCGACGTGGCCAGGCCGCTGGCCAACGTGATCGGGTCGGCGTAGGTGCCGTCGTTGCGCACGGTGTAGCACGGCGGACTGCTGTGCGGCGGCAGCGGGAAGCACTGGCTGGACGGGTTCGGCAGCGGGGTGTCCAGGTCCGCGACGCCGGCCTCGACGGCCGCGGCCGACGTGAAGATCTTGAACACCGAACCGGCGCCGAACGGGTCGTCCACCTCGGCCGGCAGGTTGCGGGTGGTCTGCCCCTTGGCCGGGTCGGTGCCCAGGTTCCGGTTGGCCAGCAGCGCCAGGATGTCGTGCGACTGGGTGCCCGGGGCGATGATCACCATCGCGTTGGCCACCCCGGGCTGGGTGGTCGGCACGTTCGCCTCCACCGCCTCCTTGGCCGCCTGGCTCACCTTGCTGTCCATTGTGGTCTTGATGGTGTACCCGCCGTTGTCCAGCTGGGTGGTGGTGAACCCGGCCTGGTTCAGGTACGTCAGCGCGTACTGGCAGAAGTAGCCGGCGGCCGGCGCGGCGCCCATGCACGTGCTCGACGGCACCGCCGGGCCGTTGGGCACCAGGTCGAGCTCGGCGGCCTTCGCCTGGGCCGCGGTCTGCGCGTCGATGGCCTGGTTGGTCACCATCGCGTCGAGCACCAGGTCCCGCCGCTTCTTGGTCTCCTGCGGGTGCTCGTACGGGTTGTACCGGGTGGGGTTGTTCACCATGCCGGCCAGCAGCGCGGCCTGCGGCACGGTGAGCTTGTCCGCGCTGGTCCCGAAGTACGCGCGGGCCGCGGCCTCCACGCCGTAGATCTTCCCGGTGAACTCGACGATGTTGAGATAGTCGGTGAGGATCTCGTCCTTGGTCAGCTGCTGGTCGATGTCGATCGCCGAGCGGGCCTCGTGCAGCTTGCGGGTCAACGTGTCGGCCCGGTCCTTGGCCTGCGCCGCCGGGTTGGTCCGGTCCACGATGTTGATCAGGTAGTTCTTGACCAGCTGCATGGTGATGGTGGACGAGCCCTGCTCGCTGCCGCCCTTGGCGTTGTTGATCGCGGCGCGCAGGATGCCCTTCGGGT
The DNA here is from genome assembly GCF_004345645.1 of Actinocrispum wychmicini. Lineage (GTDB taxonomy): Bacteria > Actinomycetota > Actinomycetes > Mycobacteriales > Pseudonocardiaceae > Kibdelosporangium > Kibdelosporangium wychmicini. The sequence goes on from NZ_SLWS01000010.1 coordinate 398,931, forward strand.
CGATGCCGTGCTCCTGGTAGAACCGGCGGTCCTCGATCGACACCAGCGCCGCCTTCATCACCGGCGCGATCTTGTCCGAGTCCACCGGGATCCGGTACTGGTCGAAGAGGGTGGCGATCGGGTTGCCGTCCCGGTCGGTGACCGTGGTCACGGTGGGCAGCTGGCCGGAGATGGCGGTCGGCGTGATCTGCGCGACCGACTCGCCCACGTTCGCGGCCACCACGCCGACGCCCAACGTCAGCGGGGCCAGCACGCCGGCCAGCAACGTCCCGCCGAGGACACACCCACCGACCAGCTTCGCGACGTTCCCGGTCACTCCCACACGACCGAACATACCGACAACGAGTGTGCCGCGCAGAAATTCGATTGCCGTGTCGCGATGTCCGCGCGATGATGGGAAAAGACACGTTCAAGCGAAGGAAAAGCGATGACCAACAGCGACGGGCAGCGGGAACAGCGGGCGGAGGCTCCCGCCGTGACGTAGTCTTGGTCACGCCAGGGGAGCCGCCCGTCGGAGACACCGACCCGGGCGGTTTTCTTTTGCCGACACAGTTTTGTCGACACAGTTTTGTCGACACGATGGCGCGTTCGTCCAGGGGTGAGGACGCCGGATTCTCAATCCGGAAACACGGGTTCGATTCCCGTACGCGCTGCCCCGCGCCTGCGGTGCCCGTTGGTCCAGCTGGCACGGATGCCGGGCTCTGACCCCGGAGACCGAGGTTCGATCCCTCGACGGGCAGCGGTTGAGGCAGGTACGGCCCAGCGGGCCGTACCTGCCGTCTTTTGGTCAGGATTCGGAAGGTCGTTGTGGGGGAGCGGCTTGGTCGGACGGCGGGCCTTGGCCTTCGGACGTGAAGGCGATCACGGACACCCGCACGCCAGGCTGGTCGAGCGCGTCCTGTTTGTCGTCCGGGATCGAGAGCTTGGTGTCCGAACTCGGGCCCAGAACGTAGTCGTCGGCTGTCTCGTCGTACTCGTCGTGTTCCACCAGGACGGCGTATTTGGTGATCGGCTTGCCGCCCAGGTCGGTGGGCGGCGACCAGGTGATCTTGTGCCCGTCGGAGCTGTACTTCACGTCGACCGGTTGGCCGGGCGTTGAGTCGCCGGTGTGCACAGCGGCGTACACGGTGGTCGCCGGGCAGTCCGCGGTGGCCTCCGTGCTGGCCATGATCACGTTCAGCGAGTCCGTGTCCCCGGACGGCGGGTCGTACACCCCGTTGCCGTGGATGGTGCCTCCCGATCCCGGCATCAGCGACCAGGTCACGTTGCCGTGCTGCGTGCAGTTCGCCGGCCACTGCACGGTCAGCGGGATCGGCTCGGCCGCCACTCTGTGGCCGCTGCCGACCTGGCTGACCATGGGCGAGAGGCTCGGCAGCCGGAACGGTCCCTGGGAATCCCACAGGCGGACGGTGCCGTCGTAGACGGTGTCACCCCAACTGAATCTCTTCACTTTGAAGTCGACCACGAAGTCGAGGCGGACCTTGACCCCGAGATCCAGTCTGAGCCACGGATTCGCCGCGGTGTCCGCAGCCAGGATCAAGGACGGCGTGACCGTCAGCTTCGGCCCGACCACCTTGTAGACCAGGATCTCCAGTTCCACCGGGAAGTCGACGGTGATCTTGGCCTTGGCCTGGAGCGTGTAGCCGAACTTGCTGGTCGGGTTGGTGGTCAGGTCCTCGCTGTGCAGGCTGGTGTCGGCCGCCCGCCACAACCGCCCACCGACCTTTCGCTGGTAGCTGGCGACGAAGCTGAACGTGATCGAGCCGTCGAGGGTGACCTGGGCGTAGACCGCCAGCCTCGGGCAGAACGCCACGACATAGATCCACGTGCAGCTCTTCTGTTCGACCTCGAACACTTTCTGCTTGTCGAACTGATGCTTGTAGGAAATGCCGATCTGGCCCTTGACCGACGCCTTGGCGGTCGCCGCGGCCTTGAAGTCCCAGGTGAATGTCGAGCCGTGCCACCAGCCCCGGGGATCCTTCTGCCACCCCGCGGTGACTTTCCAGTCCGGCGTGACGGTGAGCCCGACGTTCAGTTTCGCGGTCACCTTCGTGCCCTTGGGGAGCTTGTCCTTCAGCCGCGGGTCGCTGGTGATCTTCTTGCCGAGATCGATGACCCAGCCGTCCTTGGTCCGGGAGATGATCGACGCGCGGTAGCCCGGGGCGACGTTCGTGATCCTGGCCTCTTTCATGGCGGCGTCGTCCGGGGCGGCGGTCAGGTCGACGTCGCCCATGATCTCGTCGATCGCCGAGTCGACCGTGGTCAGCGTCAGCTTGTCGCCGCTGGTCTTGACGTCGGTCACCTTGCGCAGCAGGCCGCTGCCTTCGGTGATCCGGTTGTCGTTCTTCCCGACCACGACGATCTTGTCCTTCTTCAGCGCCTTCACCTGGTCGGTCGGGTGATTGAAGATCACCTTGGTCGGGGTGACGGTGGTGATCTTGCCGACCGACGCCGAGGAGAGGACGACCGCGTCGGGGTTCATCTTGACCCCGGTTGCCGCCGTGGACGACTCGCTGGTCGCGGCGCGGTTCAAGGCCGACCGGCTGGTGGCGTTGTGGGCTGTGACGGTCACCTGGTACGTCACGTCCGCGACCAGCCCGGTGAGCAGCGCGTTCGGCCCGGGGCCCTCCTGCTTCGTGACGGTCGGCTGGCCGTCCGCCGTGGCCTGGACGGTGTAGCCGGTGATCGGGCTGCCGCCGTCGTCGTCCGGGGCGTTCCAGTGCACCTTCAGCTGTGTCTGGTTGCCTGTGCTGTGCCCGTCGTCCGGTGCGGGCGGAGCCACGGCCACGTCGGTCGGCGGGCCAGGCGCATAGGCAGGCGCTGGGGCGACCGTGCCGTTCTGGTCGGCGCCGAGCGTCTTGAAGTCGCTTGTCCCTGGCCGCCCGGTACCCGCCTTGTTGGTGGCGGTGACCGTCACCGTGTAGCGGGTGCCGTTCGTCAGGCCCGTGATGGTCGCCGTGGTGTCGGTCCCCGCGGCCGACACCGCCTGGCCGCCCGGCTCCGCGGTGATCGTGTAGCCAGTGACCGGTGAGCCGTCGTCGCTGGCTGGATCCCACGTGACCGCGAGGCTCTGGTCGCGGCCGTACACCGAACGCAGCATGGGCGCCAGCGGCGCCTCCGCGGCGTCGGGGCCGCCCAGGTACGGCGGTGCCGACTTGTCCGACGTCTTCCCGCCGCTGGTCTGGGTCGCGACGAAGGCGTATTTGGTGTCGTTGGTGAGCCCGTTCACGGTGACCTCGACCGGGTCCATCTCGGCGGGCCGGTCCGCGTTCCCGGTCGCCACCGAGTTCCCGGTGGGGTCGCCGTTGTCGTCGACCGCGTAGGCGCTCACGTCGACCCGGTCGACCCGGTCGTCGCTGTCCCCGAGGGTGACAGTGACCCGCACCTCACCGTCGCGTCCGTCCACATCGGTGATGACCGGGGCGATCAACGCCGCACGCGTGGCGGCGTGCGCGGTCACGCTCGGGGCAACCAGCCCGCCCACAGTGACCATCACCACCACGGCGGTCATCCGTCGGAATCTGGATCGCCGGGCCATGAGCGGCGGTTTCATCTGATAGTTCCTTTCGTCTGTCGCCAATGTCGACCGATTCAAAAGAAAACGATTATCAGAAGCTCAACGAATATGTGACGGTCGCGAGATATAATCGCTGGCAGTGCCGAACCGGAGCGTAGCATCGCATACTGACGCTGGTGCCGAGATCGGGGAGTCGAATACTTTCGGGTGGCCGCTGTTTATGCGTATGGCGGTATGTGGTGACGCTTCGCTCTCGCGATTTCCACTCAATAGTGTCCACATCCGGCCGACAGTGAACCGTAGTGGGTTGTCGTGCGTATTTCCTGGGGACAGGACGAGAAGAAGGAAGGGGCGCCGCCATGACCAGTGAAGCGAGCACCACAGCACGTGCGGGCGTCATCGTCAACGTCGTGGTGTGGATCGTGCAGGTGGGGCTGGGCGGGTACATGATCTACAGCGGGTGGTCGCTGTTCGGGGCGGGCATGGTCGGGAAGTTCGACGAGATCGGCGTCGGCCAGTGGCTGCGGTACGTCACCGGCGTCCTGGAGATCGCCGGCGGTATCGGCGTGTTCATCCCGATGCTCTGTGGGCTGGCCGCGTTGGGGCTGGCGCTCGTCCTGCTCGGCGCGACCCTCACCGAGTTGTTCATGGTGTCGCACGGCGGCCCGACGCTGCCGCTGATCCTGCTCGTGGTGGCGGCGGCCGTGGCCGTTCTGCGCCGGGACACCACCGTCGCGTTGGTCAAACGCGTCCGGTCGTAGTCTGCGCGGTGTGAGTGCGCGTTGCCCCTGTGGCCTTGGTCAGCCGTACGACGAGTGCTGCGGTGTGTTCCATCGCGGCGACGGGACCGCCGGCACGGCCGAGACGCTGATGCGCTCGCGGTTCAGCGCCTTCGCCGTCGGCAACGAGGCTTACCTGCTTCAAACGTGGCATCCGCGGACCCGGCCGGCGTCCGTGCCCTTCGACCCCGGTCTGACCTGGACGTCCCTGGAGATCGTCGGCAAGTCCGGCGGCGGTCCGTTCCACCAGGAGGGCACGGTCGAGTTCCGTGCGCACTACCGGGCCGCCGGACGCGGGGACTCGATGCACGAGAACAGCCGGTTCGAGCGCGTCGGCGGCGACTGGGTGTACGTCAGTCCCGAAGCATCGTCGTGAACCGTTCGAACGCTCGGTCCACGCGGTCCGGGTCGGCTGCGGTGAGCCGGTCGAGCAGCAGGCCACGCAGGGCATCGTGCTGCGGCACCGCGCCCCGGGCCTACTCCTCGAACACCGTCCTACTGTCGCGTTGAGGTGCTGCCCCTGGGTTCGAGGTGGGGCATCTCGTCTTCGACGTCGCCGGTGGCTGTGCCGTCCACGACCTCCAGCAGTCTGTGCGCCGCGCGTTGACCGAAGCCGAACGTGTCACGGACCAGCGCGGTGAGCATCGGGTGGGTCAGCCGGCACAGCGGCGAGTCGTCCCAGGCGACCAGTGACACGTCGGCCGGCACGGCCCGGCCGAGTTCGGCCGCGGTGCCTATGCCGGCGACGGCCATGATGTCGTTGTCGTACACGATCGCGGTCGGTGGCTCGGCCGCAGTGAGCAGCTCACGGGTGACCCGGCCGCCGGCTTCGTCGCTGTAGTCGGTGGTCACCGACGCGGCGCCGGTCGCGGCCTCGAACGCCTCGATCCGGTGCCGGGTGTGCAGCAGGTCCGCCAGTCCGGCGACGTGCGCGATCCGTTGGTGCCCCTGGCTTCGCAGGTGCTCGACGATCGCGGTCATCGCCCGGGTGTCGTCCGCCCAGATGCTCGGCAACGTCCCCGTCGGGTCCGGGCCGCCGATCAGCAACGCCGGCAGGCCCAAGGTGGACAGCAGGTTCGGCCGCGGGTCGTCGATCCTGGGGTCGACCACGAGCACCCCGTCCACCCGGCGCTCGGCCCACCACCGCCGGTAGACCTCTGCCTCCGCGGCCACGTCCGCCACCACCTGGAACAGCAGCGCGGTGGCCGAAGTGGACAGCGCGGACTGGATCCCGGACACCAGCCGCAGGAAGAACGACTCGACGCCGAGCGTCTCGGCGGGCCGGGCCAGCACCAGGCCGACCGCGCCGGTCCGTGACCCGCCCAACGCGCGGGCGGCGCTGTTCGGCCGCCACGACATCTCCTCCGCGACCTGCAGGATCATCCGGCGCGTGTACTCCGACACGCCCGGCCGGTTGTTGAGCGCGAACGACACCGCGCTCTCCGAGACACCCGCCCGGCGCGCGATCTCCCTGATCGTCACCCGCCTCATGGTCCGAACCTAGAGAAACTAAAGCGCATTAGTCAAGAAACAGGACAGGCTGTCGGTAAATGGTTGACAAGCCGCTCACCTGGTGTTTTGTTGTGTGCCAATCGCTCAGGCAAAGGAGCATTCGCGATGCAGCTGGCAATCCGTGCCCGCCGGCGGTTCCAGACCGAGCACCCGGGCACGACGGTGAACTGGCTGGACCAGCCCGCCGACGGGTACGCCGACAAGCTGGCCGCGGACGCCTGCGCGGACGCCCACGACGTATCAGGAGCTGAAGGACCAGGCCCTGGTGCTGGCGCGGCACACCAACCGCGCGGTCGCGATGTACGGCCAGACCCCGGATGTCGAGGACCTGGGCCTGTACGGCGCGGACCTGATGAACCCCGAAGACACCAAGTTCACGTTCAACGGCCCCCAAGGCGTCGAGCTGGTCACCCTGTTCAAGCAGATGTACGACGCCAAGCCGCTGCTGCCGGAGGCCTTGACGGCCACCTACACCGGCTCAGGCAAGAAGTTCATGGCCCAGCAGGTCGCGATGTCCTCCGGCAGCGCGTACCTGAAGAACTTCAGGACCGACGCGCCCGGCCTGTCCGCCAACGTCGGCATCACCACGCCGATGTCCAACACCGGCAAGGCCAACATGTACCTGCAGGGTGTGTCGGTGGGAACTCGTTGTTCGTCGCGGTGGCCAACGTGGTCAGCAACTGTGTCGGCGCGGCCATGTCGGGCTACGCGTTGGCGCGCATGAAGTTCCGGGGCAAACGGTACACGCTGCTCGCGTTCCTGCTGGCGTTGCTCGTTCCCGGCGAGACGATCATGATCTCGCAGTCCCTGATGATGCGGTCGGCCGGTCTGACCGACACCCTGGTCGCGGTCGTCCGGCCACGCGCGGTCGAGCAGCTGCTGTCCGTTGTGGACGCCGTGGTCGAGCGTGGGCTGGCCGTGGCGGTCGACGGGTTGCAGGGCCACCTGTCCAGCTTCTACTTCCGTCCGTCGTGGACGGTCACGTGGCACCGGCGGAACCTGTTCACCGACCCGGACGTGGTCACCGGCGCGCTCGCCGAAGCGTTACGGGACCGGCCGAACTTCCTCGGGATGACCCTGGGCAACGAGTTCAACCAGTTCTCCGACAAGCCGCATCCCGACGCCGATCCGGCCACTTCCGGCGAAGCCGAGGCCTGGCTGACAACGCTGCTCGACGCCTGCGAGGAAGGTGCGCCCGGCGCGTTCCACACGCACTGCGAGTACGACGCGGTCTGGTACCAGGACGGCCCGTTCACGCCGGCGCACGCCGCCCGGATCGGCGCGGCCACCAACGTGCACTCCTGGGTGTTCAACGGGACTGTGCAGAAGTACGGCCCGTTGTCCACGGCCAGCGTGCGGCACGCGGAGTACCAGGTGGAGCTGGCGGCCGACGCCACGCGGCCGGTGTGGCTGCAGGAGGTGGGGGCGCCGAGCCCGCACGTGCCCGCCGAGCTGGTCGGGGACTTCGCCGAACAGACCGTCCACAACGCACTGACGTGCGCGAACGGTGGTGCTCGCACGACGTGGACCGGCGGCTGGTGGACTTCCCGGAGCTGGAGTACAGCCTGGGCCTGCTCACGTCGGACCGCGAGGTCAAGCAGATCGCCGCCGCCGTCCGCGAGGGGCACCGTCCGGTGTCGCGGACCACCGCGCTGGTCGAGGCCGACCGGTCGGCGTGCGGTCCGGGCGGCGCGTTCTTCGACGCCTGGATGGCCATGGCGGACAAGGGAGTCAGGGCGGCGGTGGTGCTCGGCTCCCGGGTGGACGACACTGGGTACCTGGCCGAACGCGGCATCACGGACCTCATTGACTGGCGGGAGCGGCAAGCAGATGCACGATGATCGGAAACTGGTGGAGGACCGGGTCAGCCGGGTCCTGAAGGAGCGCGTCAAGCCGGCGGTGTACTCGGCGTCGGTCCCGGCCGAGGTCGCGGCGTGGACGGTGCCGGGCGAGCCCGTCCCGGTCGCCGAGGGCCTGGCGGCGCGGTACACGCCGGTCGAGGCGGGATACCGGTGGGGGCCGGCGTGGGGCACGAGCTGGTTCCGGATCGCGGGAACGGTGCCCGCGCAGTGGGCGGGCCGGACCGTGGAGCTCGTCATCGACCTGGGGTTCGACGACCGGATGGTGGGCTTCCAGTGCGAAGGCCTGGTCTACCGGCCGGACGGCACGCCGGTGAAGGGCCTCAACCCGCGCAACATGTGGCTGCGGCTCGACGAGTCCACATCGGACCTGCTGTTTTACGTGGAGGCCGCGGCCAATCCGGTGCTGCTGGACTACCATCCGTTCCAGCCGACCGAGCAGGGTGACCGGCTGACGTCGTCGGCCGAGCCGCTCTACCGGATCCGTGAGGTCTCGCTCGCGGTGTTCGAGGACGAGGTGTGGCAGCTGGTCCAGGACATCGAGGTGCTCGACCAGCTGATGCGCGAGCTGTCCCCGGACAGCGCCCGCAGGTGGGAGATCCTGCGCGCGCTCGACCGGGCGATGGACGCCATCGACCTGCAGGACGTGGTGGGCACCGCCTCGGCCGCGCGGGCCGAGCTGGCCGAGATGCTCGCGCGGCCGGCGTCGGCGAGCGCGCACCGGATCGTCGCGGTCGGACACTCGCACATCGACTCGGCGTGGCTGTGGCCGACTCGGGAGACCGTCCGGAAAGTCGCGCGCACCACGTCGAACGTGACTTCACTGATGGACAGCAACCCGGAGTTCATGTTCGCGATGTCCTCGGCGCAGCAGCTGGCGTGGATCGCCGAACACCATCCGCGTGTGTTCGAGCGGGTCAAGGCGAAGGTCGCGGCCGGCCAGTTCGTCCCGGTCGGCGGGATGTGGGTGGAGTCGGACACGAACATGCCCGGCGGCGAGGCGATGGCCCGGCAGTTCGTCCACGGCAAGCGGTTCTTCCTGGAGAACTTCGGGGTGGAGACCGAGGAGGTGTGGCTGCCGGACTCGTTCGGCTACAGCGCGGCCATGCCGCAGCTGGTCACGCTGTCGGCCTCGAAGTGGTTCCTGACCCAGAAGATCTCGTGGAACACGGTCAACAAGTTCCCGCACCACACGTTCAACTGGGAAGGCATCGACGGAACCCGGGTCTTCACGCACTTCCCGCCCGCGGACACGTACAACTCGGAATTCTCCGGCAAGGAGATGGCGCACGCGGCCCGCAACTTCCAGGAGAAGGGCCGGGCCACGGTGTCGCTCGTGCCGTTCGGCTGGGGCGACGGCGGTGGCGGCCCGACCAGGGAGATGCTGGCCCGCGCGGCGCGGCTGGCCGACCTGGAGGGCTCGCCGCGGGTGACGATCGCCCGGCCGGCCGAGTTCTTCCAGCGGGCGCAGGCGGAGTATCCGGACGCGCCGGTCTGGGTGGGGGAGCTGTACCTGGAGTTCCACCGCGGCACGTACACCAGCCAGGCCAGGACCAAGCAGGGCAACCGGCGCAGCGAACACCTGTTGCGGGAAGCCGAACTGTGGGCGGCCACGGCCGCTGTCCGGCTCGGCCGGCCGTATCCGTACGAGCGGTTGGACCGGATCTGGAAGGTGGTGCTGCTCAACCAGTTCCACGACATCCTGCCGGGCTCGTCGATCGCGTGGGTGCACCGGGAGGCCGAGGAGGCGTACGCGGCCGTCGCCGCGGAACTCACCGAGATGATCACGGACGCGCAGCAGGCTCTGGCCGGAGAGGGCGGCTCGACGGTCGCGTTCAACGCCGCGCCGCACTCGCGGGACAGCGTCCCGGCTGGCGGCGCGTCGGTCGTGGTTCCGTTCGAGGGGACGCCGGTTCAGGTCGGTGAGACGTCGTCGGGTTTCGTGTTGGACAACGGGATCATCAAGGTCGTCGTCGGCGCGGACGGCCTGGTGACGTCGGTGTGGGATGTCGCCGCCGGCCGGGAGGTGTTGGCCGGGGCCGCCAACCTGCTGCAACTGCACCCGGACTTCCCGAACATGTGGGACGCCTGGGACGTGGACTCGTTCTACCGCAACAGCGTCACCGACCTGACCGATGTGGACAGTGTGGTCGTCGAGGCGAAGGAGCCGGACCGGGTCGCCCTCCGGATCACCCGCTCGTTCTCGAAGTCCACGGTCAGCCAACTGGTGACGCTGCGGGCCGGTAGCACGTGCCTGGACATCGACACGGACGTGGACTGGCACGAGACCGAGAAGTTCCTGAAGCTCACGTTCCCGCTGGACGTGCGGGCGGACCGGTCGGCCTCGGAGATCCAGTTCGGGCATGTGTACCGGCCCACCCACACCAACACCAGTTGGGACGCGGCGAAGTTCGAGATCTGCGCGCACCGCTGGGTGCACATCGCCGAACCCGGCTACGGCGTCGCGCTGGTCAACGACTCCACGTACGGCCATGACGTCACGCGAACCGCCCACACCACGACCGTGCGGGCATCCCTGCTGCGTGCCCCGCGGTTCCCCGATCCACGCACCGACCACGGCCCGCACAAGTTCCGGCACGCCCTGGTGGCCGGCGCCGCGATCCCGGACGCGGTCCGCGAGGGCTACCGCGTCAACCTGCCCACCCGCACGGTCACCGGCTCACGGCCGGTGCGACCCCTTGTGTTCGTGGACAATCCGAACGTCGTCGTCGAGTCGGTCAAGCTCGCCGACGACCAGTCCGGCGACGTCGTCGTCCGGCTCTACGAGTCCGCTGGCGGCCGGGCGCGTGCCCAGCTGGTCGTCGACTTCCCCGTGTCCGAGGCGTTCTCCACCGACCTGTTGGAACGGAGGTGGTCGGAGTCCGTGCCGTTCGAGGTCGTCGGCGGCAGGACGATGTCGATCTCGTTGCGTCCCTTCGAGATTCTCACCCTGCGACTGTCTGGAGTCGCATGACGGCGGCGACGATGAGGTAGATCGTCACGGTGGCCGGCCGTGCGCCGGCCACCGCAATTCCGTGCGTTTCCAGCGAAAATATCGATCAAATATCAATTCAATGGCGGTATCGTAGGATCATTGGAATTCAGCGCATTTTCCGGAGTGATCGGAAAATGCTGAGGACCACTAACGAACGGTGTTTTGCTCCGTTCAGTCGGATGCTGTGCGCGAGGATTGGGCTACTGTGCGTGTAGCGCCTCGGTCGTCGTCGATCATCATCCGAAAGGTGCCTCCATGATCACCACCCTGCTCTCGCTTGCCCTGGCTGCGTTCACGATCACCCCGCAGGCGGCCGTCGACGAGGTCCCGGCCGGTCACGTCACCGTCGACATCGTGTCCGTCAACGGTTCCGGATGTCCGGTCGGGACAACGGAAATCGCTGTGGCGGACGACAACTCCGAGTTCACCGTGACCCACCACGGCGACTTCACCGCGCGGGTCGGCCCCGGCGTCGACCCGACCGACTCGCGGAAGAACTGCCAGCTCGCGTTGAGCGTCAATGTCCCGTCCGGATTCACATTCGGCATCATCCGCGCCGATTACCGCGGCGACGTGAGCCTGCGCGACGGCGCGGTGGCTCTCCAACGCGCCCTTTACTATTTCCAGGGAATGTCCGACACGACGTCCCGGAGTCATCCGTTCCGTGGCCCGATTGTCAGCGACTGGCACACCACGGACGCCACCGACCCCGGCTCCGTCATCTTCGCGCCGTGCGGCCAGGACCGCCTTTTCAACATCAATACGGAACTGCGCGTGAACGCTGGCACGTCCGGAGCCACCAGTTCGATCTCGATGGACTCACCCGACCGCAACCCCAACGCCCACTACCGCTTCGTCTGGAAGCGCTGCTGACATCGCGAAACGACCCGGGACCGCCGGCGGGCGATCCCGGGCCGTGCCTGGTGCGCGGGTGTTCGCCTACACCTGTCCGACAAGCGTTCGGCCGCTGCGCGCGTCACCCCAGACCGACCGCGGGTCCACGTACGGTCGCAGCAACGCGGTCAACTCCGGGTCGCCGTCGCCGTTGAGTTCGATGGACGCGACCTTTCGGGCCACCCCGGCGAGGAAGTCGGCGATCTGCACGCGGGCGTCCGACCGGGAGTCGACCAGCCGCAGCCCGATCAGCCGGCCGCCGAGGATGTCCTTGAGCCGTGCGACCCGGTCCGGGGTCAGCAGGTTCTGCTGGTCGTGCACGATCGTGACCGGCGCGCCCCAGTGCTCGACCGCGCGGACGATCGCCGGGACCAGCAGGTCCAGCGTGGGCATCCGGTTCGGGTGGGTGACCAGGTCGCGGTTGCGGCGGCGCATCATGTCGTTGAACGACTTGAGCAGCGCCTCCCAGTCGCCGCGGCCGAGCCGGCGCGGCCCGGCGTCGTACAGGTCACGGGTCTGCTCGTCGGCACCCAGGAGTTCGGTGACCTTGCCGAGCAGGAAGAACGACTTCTCGGTGAGATGCACCCACGCGTGCCCGGCCACCGGCCCGGCCGGGTCGAGCAGCCACAGCAGGACCCGCCGGTGTTTCTCGCGCAGCAGGTGGTTCGCCTTGTACTCCAGCGCGGGGGAGCGGATCCGGTCGCGGATCTCCTGGACGCACGCGGCGGCCGACTCGACGCTCATGTGCACGCTGGCGTGCGCGAACACGTCGGTGACCCCGCCGATCAGGTTGTCGCCCTCCGAGCCGGACTCGTCACAGGCGATCTCCATGACCAGCGAGTCTAGGAGCAGGCCGCGCTCGGCGCGCCCGTTTTTGTCGGTAGTGGCTTTTCGATGTCCGTGGGCGGTGGGTCCCTTGTGGACGGACTGACCCGCACCGGCCATGGGCTTAGCCCGGGCGGAGGTCCGTGACTGGCAGGCCGTGTTCGGCGCGCATGCGCGCGGCCACAAGTGAGCGGTGACATGCCTCCGGGTCACGCTCGACGCAGAGGAGCGCGGTCGTCGAGTCGCTCGGCAGGTCGGCCACGAGCACGCCGAGGTCGAACCGGTCGAGGATCTCACGGGTGTAGCGCTCGGCGTACTCAGGCGCGAGCGCGACGCGGTTGCGCTTGCCCACGCCTTGGCGGTCGTCCTCGCGGTACTGGAGCTGGCGCAGCTCGGTTGTCGGCGCCAGCTCCTTCACGTGCCGGTAGCCGATGTCCACCGCGGCGAGCGAGCGCTGCAGTAGCGCTGAGTTCGCCCAGGAGTAGTCGGGGCCCCGAACGCCGCGGCGTTGGCGGAGGTCGAGCAGCAGACCCACGCCTTCGCCGGTGAGCGTCTCGACGAAAGCTCCGGCTGTGAAGCCGTAGACGCCGATCGTCGCGATGCGCCTCATCGCCGTACCGTCACGGCACGAGTGCCGGCTGGTCCACGACCCAGAGCCACGACCCGTCCGGCTGGCGGCGGGCGATCTCAACGGTGATCTCGCCGGTGGTCAGCGTGGTCGCTGTCAGTGCCAGGTCGCCGCTGACCAGCGCTGGATGCTGCCTGCCCGGCGAGAGCACCGGCGCGGCCGCGACGAACTGCTCGTACACCTTGCGGATCTCCGCGTGTCCGGTCGCGAGGTTGCCCGGCGGGAACGCCAGCACGGCGGTCGGCTCGTACAACGCCACCAGCCCGTCGACGTCGCCCGCGTTGCCGCGCTCGATGAAGTACCCGGCCAGGTCGTTCGGGTCAGTGGCCACTGTCTTGCTTGTCATGTCGATCAGCCTGCCAACGAATCACGACATCCTGTGTCATGTATTCCGGTAAAATCTTCGTGTGCGTGCCGACCGGTTGGTGTCGCTGGTGCTGCTGCTGCGCCAGCACGGTCGGCTGTCCGCGGCCGCGCTGGCCCGCGAGCTGGAGGTGTCCACCCGGACCGTGTTGCGCGACATCGAGGCGTTGTCCGCGGCCGGCGTCCCGGTCTACGCCGAACGCGGCCGGCACGGCGGTTTCGCCTTGCTGCCCGGTTTCCAGACCGAGCTCACCGGACTGAACCACGACGAGGCGCTGGCCCTCCTGGTCGCCGGATCGCGGCGCGGCGCGCAGGCATTCGGCCTCGGCTCGGCGCTCGCCTCGGGCATGCGCAAGGTGGTGGACGCGCTGCCGGAAAGCTATCGGGCCACCGCGGCCGGTGCGGCCCGACGAGTGCTCATCGACCCGGAGACCGACCTCCTCTCGCGCCGGCTGGTCGCTGAGGAGGTGCCGGACACGGTGGTGGCAGAGGTTCGGCGCGCGGTGTTCGCCGGACACAAGCTGCGTATCCACTACGCGGCCGCGGGCCAGGCCCCGAAGTGGCGCACGGTGGACCCGATCGGCCTGGTCACCGTGCGCGACCGGGGTTACCTGCTGGCCACGAGGTCTGGCGCGGACCGCACCTACCGGCTGTCCCGGGTCCTGGCCGCCGAGGAACTCGCCGAGCCCGCACAACGACCGGACCGGGTCGATCTGGACCGGGCCTGGCAGGAACGCGGCACGCGGTTTCGGACCGGCGGCGACCAGGTCACCGTGCTGGTCCGGGTGCACCCCGCGCGGCGCGAGGACCTGGTGGACACCGCGCTGGCCGTCCGCACCGAAGAGGCCGACGCAGACGGCTGGCTGCGCCTGGAGGTGTCCTTCCAGGATTCGAGACACGCCGAATGGGCGCTGTGGCAGCTCGCCACGAACGCGGAAGCCCTGGCCCCGCAATGGTTGCGCACCTCCCTGCGCGACCGCGCCGCCGAGATCGCCACCCGCTACCGAGTGTCGTCCTGAGAGTGGCTGCTCAGGCCGGAATTACTCGCCGCGGAGGGAGCGTCGGATTTCTTCCAGTTTGTCCAGTCCGGCTTTGTCGCGTTCGGCCATTTGTTCGTCGATCGATTTGGCCTGGGGTGACTCGCCGGTGAGTTCGCCCATTCCGGCCGAGGTCGCGATGCGGTTCTCGATCCGGTCGCGTACGTAGTCGAACGTGGGGACGCCGGCGTCGGTGTAGTCGATGGGGGCGAGCGGGTCGGGCATGTCCACAGCGGGCGTGTGCACCGCGGGCGTGGCCGCCGCGGGTTTGTCGAGAGCAGTGCTCTCGCTCACGATCTCGGCGTCGATGGGTTCGTCCATACCGCTCATTGTGCCCGTGATCGAGTGATGCGACCGGGCCGAGTGGGTACCCGGGGCGGCGTGAAACCGGTCGAGGTGGTGTGGGCGGACGGATACACCGTGCACGTGGCGGTGGCTGGGGAGTTGAACCTGGCCACCGGCGACGTGGTGTTGCGGAAGTTGTCGAGTCTGGTCGACCGCGGCTACGTGCACCTGGTCATCGACGCGTCGAAGGTGAGCTTCTGCGACTCGAGCGGGTTGGGCGCGTTGCTGCGAGCGCGGGCCCGCGCGTCCGCGGTCGCCGGAGACCTGACCATCCGTTCGGCCTCGCCGCAACTGCGCCGGGTGTTGGAGATCGCCGGAATTCAGAAACTGCTCCTGAGCTGAGCCGACCGGCGCGGGTTCATCCGACGGAAAATAGGCGTTCATTGTCGCGTTGTCCGCCTCTTTTAGGTTCCGTTCGTCGCCGAGCGAGGAGAACCCATGTCTGATCAGACAAAACACACAGTGAGCCGCCGGGGCGCGTTGGGAATCCTCGGTGGCATCGGGGCCGCGCCGCTGCTCGGCGCCACCCCCGCCGTCGCCGCGCCGTCGTTCGCGCCCTCGGCGGCCACCGGGTCCACGCCGGCGCAGGGCCTGCACCTCACGTTCGGGCGGGATCCCGCGCGGCAGATGGTGGTGTCCTGGATCACCGACCGGGCCGTGAACCGGCCGCGGGTCATGTACGGCACGCTCGAAGACGGTTTCGGCGCGTGCGTGCAGGCCGACACCAGCACCTACGTCGACGGCACGTCCGGCCGGACGGTGTGGGTGCACCACGCGCAACTCGAACGGTTACGTCCCAACACCAACTACATCTACGCGGTGCAGCACGACGGCGCGACACCGGACGCGGGCACGTTCCGCACCGCGCCCTCCGGCCGGGCGCCGTTCACGTTCACCAGCTTCGGCGACCAGTCGGCGCCGCAGGTCACGTGGGCCAAGGACGGCACGGTCGGGCTGGACGCCAACTCCACACCGGCCACAAAGGACATCGTGACCGGCATCGAGACCGTGGCGCCCTTGTTCCACCTGCTCAACGGCGACCTGTGCTACGCCAACGTGGACGTCGACCGGATCCGGACGTGGAACAACTTCTTCACCAACAACACCCGGTCCGCGCGGTACCGGCCGTGGATGCCGGCCGCCGGCAACCACGAGATCGAACGGCGGAACGGCCCGATCGGCCTGGGCGCCTACCAGACGTACTTCAAGCTCCCGTCCACCGAGACCGACGCCGAGCTGGCCAACCTGTGGTACGCGTTCACCGCCGGCTCGGTGCGGGTGATCGTGCTGCAGAACGACGACAACTGCCTGCAGGACGGCGGGGACGTCTACGTCAACGGCTACTCCGGCGGCCGTCAGCTGGCCTGGCTGGAGCGCGAACTCGCCGCGGCCCGGCGGTCGCGGGACGTCGACTGGATCGTCGTGGCCATGCACCAGGTGATGATCTCGTCGTCCGACGCCAACGGCGCCGACCTGGGGCTGCGCCAGAAGTACGGCCCACTGTTCGACCGCTACGGCGTGGACCTCGTGCTGTGCGGGCACGAGCACGACTATGAACGCTCGCTCGCCGTGCGGGGTGTCGTCTCCGGCAGTGAGACGCTCACCCCGAACCCGGTGTCCAGCGCCACGGACGTGATCGACACCAGCAAGGGCACGGTGCACATGATCCTCGGCGGGGGCGGCGTGTCCGGCACGACCAACGGCCGGTTCTTCAAGGACGGCACGGCGAAGGTCATCACCGCGGTCTCCGCCCAGCCGGACCCGAACACCGGCAAGCGGGTGTCCACGTACGTCAAGGAGAAGGCCATTTGGAGCGGGGTCCGCGACCTGGACCACCCGTACGGGTTCGCCGCGTTCACCGTCGACCCCGGCCGCCGCCCTGGTGGGACCACATCGATGTACGTCACGTACTACAACGTCAACAAGCCGTTCGGTGAGCTGACCGTGTTCGAGAAGTTCACCTTGCGGCGCAAACGGTCCGACGGCTGACACGACGAGAGTGGTCCGTGGTGAGATTGGATCATGCCCATGGACCACTCGATCGTGCTCATCACCGGAATCCAGGCCGCCGGCAAGTCCACGGTCGCCCAGATGCTGGCCGCGCGGCTACCCCGGTCCGTGCACGTCAGAGGCGACATTTTCCGCCGCATGGTGGTCAACGGCCGGGCCGACATGACGCCGATCGCGTCCGAGGAGGCCGTGGACCAGCTGCGCCTGCGGCACCGGCTCACGGCCTTGACCTGTGACAACTACTTCCGGGCCGGGTTCACGGTGATCGCGCAGGACGTGATCCTCGGCGACAACCTCGCGGAAATGGTCGCGCTGATCGAGGAACGGCCGCTGCACGTGGTCGTGCTCGCGCCCCGGCCCGACGTGGTGACGGAGCGGGAACGGGCCAGGGCGAAGAGCGCCTACGGCGAGTGGACCCCGGCGATGCTCGACGAGGGGCTGCGCACCTCGACGCCGAAGATCGGCCTGTGGCTGGACACGTCCGAGCACACGCCGGAACAGACCGTGGCGGCGATCATGTCGCACTACCTGATGAGCCGGTAGAACCACGGGGTGGCCGGCCACCGTCGGCGAGGGGCCCGGTAGTAGCCGAGCCGCTCGCCGAGGTGGATGCCGTACATCTCCAACGCGGCCGTGGAGGTGCGGAACAGCCGGTTACGCGGGTTCGTCGGACCGTTTCCCGATCGGTCCGGTCGCCGGGCTGAGGCGACGGCTGCCGGCCAGGGTCTGCCAGCCCGTCACGTACGCCGTCCTGGTGGTGGGGACGATCCGCGGGTCCGGCACGGTGTCGGTCGGCGTCGGGGTGTGGTGGAAGTCCGCCTGCACCCGGTCCGGCGTCACATCCACCAGGGTGAAGCCGTGGCCGAGGCCGTTGAGGTACTTGATCCACGGGTTCACGGTGGTCAGCGTGGACGTGATCTGCCGGACCGCGCCGACCGCGGCCGACGCCGGGGTGCCTTTCGGCAGCGAGCCGCGCACCAGCTCGTAGAACCCGTCGCTGGTGACCGACGGGCACACGAACTCGACCCCGGCCGACGTGTACCCGGCGCCGAGTTTGGTCGGGATGTCCATCGCCCAGGACGAGTGGATGTCGCCGGTGAGCACCACGACGTCGCCGGCGCCGGCCGGCTGCGCGGCCAGGTGGCTGATCAGGTTCGTCTGGTCGGCCTGGTAGCCGTCCCACTGGTCGGAGTTGAGCATGGTCAGGTTCGCCGGCGCGCCCAGGACGGCGCCGGGGAACCGGACCGGGGTGAACACCACCTGGTTGCCGATCAGGTGCCAGCGCGCGCCGCGCCGCGCGACGCCGTCCTTCAGCCAGCGCAACTGTTCCGGCTCGGGCAGGTGCCGGTGGGGGTCGGCCAGCTGGGCGTCCACCGCGGGGATGCCGGTCGGGATGAAGCCGCCGCCGGTCTTGGTGAACGGCGGCACGTCCACCTGCGCGCTGCGGTTCTGCCGTGTCTCCACAATGGACAGATCGCCGAGTGGGCCGAAGTGGAACCGTTTGAAGAACCGGATGCCCCGGTGCGGCACCCGGCGCTGCTCGGGCAGCCGGAACGGCATCCACTCGAGGTACGCCTGGTAGGCCGCCTGCCTGCGGGCCGCGAAACTGCCCTCAGTGCCCGGTGTGTGGTTCTCCGCGCCGGTGTCCCACGCGTTGTTGGCGACCTCGTGGTCGTCGAAGATGGTGATCCAGGGATGCCTGCGGTGCGCGAACGCCAGGTCCGAGTCGGCCTTGTGCAACGCGTGCCGCAGCCGGTAGCCGGCGAGGTCGATCGTCTCGGTCGCGGGAATGCCGTCGCGCTTGCCGACCAGCTCGATGGGGCCGTAGCGGTCGGCGCCGTTGCCGTACTCGTAGATGTAGTCGCCGACGTGCAGGACGAAATCCAGATCGTCGCGTTCGCCCAACGCGCGGTACGCCGAGAAGTAGCCGCCCGTGTAGTTGCTGCACGACACCAGCGCGAAGCGCAAGGCGTGCAGCTCGTCGCCGTCGTCCGGCGCGGTCCGGGTCTCGCCGACAGGACTCGTCTCGCCGTTGGCACGGAACCGGTAGAAGTACTTGGTGTACGGCTCCAGGTCCGTGACGTCGACCTTCACCGTGTGGTCCGAGGACGCGCTCGTCGTCACGGTGTCGCGCTGAACCACGCACCGGAACTGCGGGTCCCGCGCGACCTCCCAGTGGACCCGCATGCCCCGGCCGTGGCCACTGCCCGGGGTGGCCACCACACCGCGCTCCGGCGGGGGAGTGGCGCGCGTCCAGATGACCACGGCGTCCCCGGTCGGGTCACCGCTGGCGACGCCGTACCCGAAGATCCCGTTGCTCGCGGGCGCCGCCGCGGCCGCGACGTCGAAGACCCGAAGAGGTCCAGCCATGGCGACCGCGCCGAGCGCCGCGCCCTTCAACACCGTCCGTCTACTGGCTCCATCCATACCGCACACCCTTATCGAGCGCGCCGGGCGGAACAAGTGAACAGTTAGTAGGTGACACGGTAGGAGATGTGCGTCGCCATCCCACTCGTCGACTTGATCTGCGCGAACGCCGGCGTCCCGATGTCGTCCAGCAGGCGTTCGCCGGCACCCAGCACAACGGGGGAGATGTGCAGGTGCAGCTCGTCCAACAGGCCGGCCCGGATGTACTGCTGAACGGTCTGTGCCCCGCCGGCGACACCCACCGTCATGTCCCCGGCGGCCGCGTGCGCCTGCTTCAGCGCGGACTCGATGCCGTCCGTGACAAAGTGGAACGTCGTCCCACCCGCCATGGTCACCGACTCACGCGGGTGGTTCGTCAGGACGAAGACCGGCGCGTGATACGGCGGGTTGTCGCCCCACCACCCCGTCCACTCGAGGTCCCACGCACCCCGACCCGAGCCGAACATGTTGCGGCCCATGACGAACGCGCCGTAGCCATCGGCGAGGGCCTTGACCGCCTCAGCGTCCGCCGACCCCTCCTCGTGCTCGAACATCCACGTGTGCAATTCCTCCCCGCGCTCGCCTAGCGGGTCGGCGAGGCTCTGGTTCGGCCCGGCCGAGTAACCGTCGGCGGAAACGGTGATGTGCGCGATCACTTTGCTCATGCCCAGACTGACCCGCGCGCTGGAAAAAACTCATCGCTGATCCACCAGATTTCACCGGCAAGAGCTGAGACTTCGTTCATGACTACGTCAACAGTTGAAAACATAAGTGACGAAAAGTCGAAGTAACAGCTCACGAAGGCAGGGGCCTGAGTGTGCGTCGCTGCCGTGCTATCGCTGGTACGCGAGCCACTCGTCGAAGGTGGTCGGGGCGATTCGGGCGGTCTCGTCGGGCAGGAGGACGTTGCCGGCCATTTCCAGGCCGAACAGGGTTGCCCAGGTCGGCACCAGTTTCACGGTGCGGCCTTGGGCTTCGTTGGTACGCCTCGCCATGTCGACGAGGTCCTGTGGCTCCGGGCCGGCGATGTCGACGCGACCTTGCTGTGGGGCACTTGCGGCGACTTCGGCGAGAACGTCGGCGACGTCGTCGGGGGCGATCGGCTGGACGAGCAGGGGGGCGATGGCGGCGATCCCGTCCTGCTCCGCCCAGCTGGCCACCATCGCGGCGAAGTCGTGGAACTGGGTGGCCCGGACGATCGTCCACGGCACGGGGCCGGCGGCCACGAGGCGCTCCTGTTCGCGTTTGCCAGCGTAATGGGCGTTGCCTTCGACGCGGTCCACGCCGACGATCGACAACAGCACGTGATGGCGGACGCCGGCCCGGTGTTCGGCGGCGAGCAGGTTCTGGGTGGTGGCGTTGAAGTAGGCCACTGTCGCGGCTCGGTCGGTCGTCGGCCCGTTGGCGACGTCGACGACCGCTTCGACGCCGGTGAGTGCCTGGTCGAGTCCGTCGCCGGTCTGGAGGTCCACGCCCAGTGCGCGGCTGACGCGCACGACATCGTGGCCATCCCGGTCGAGCGCGGTGACCGTACGGGACCCGATGTTCCCGGTCGCGCCGACGACTGCGATCCGCATGACGATCTTCCTCTCCACGTCGTTACCGTATCGACGTTATCTTGGCCTGGGCGGATCCGCAGACGCTGGTCAAAGTCGGCGCGTGGGTGACGCGCTACAACTCCCGGTGGTCGGCCCGGTCCACCACGGTGTCCGCGACCGGACGGCTCGTGGTGACGCGGAAGTCGGTGACACCGTCCATCGTGAAGGTCGGGACGTTCGGTGCCTTGTCCGTTCGGGTGTGGTGGAAGTCGACGTCGGCGACGTCCCGCAGGACGATGGCGGGCCGGGTGTCGGTCCTGTCGTAGCGGGTCTCCACGTTGTCGAAGGTGATTCCCTTGGCGTGCCTGACGAACCAGCCGAAGGCCGGCAGGGTGCCGAACATGCTGGGCTCGGGGTAGGCGGTCTCCAGTTCGGGCGGGTCAGCCACGGCGTCGTTCATGGACAGGCCGCCGAGCGTGTGGTGGCGGATGTTGCTGATCCGGATGTCTTCGATCGCGTGGCCGGGGATGCCGGCGATGGTCGACGGGTAGCGGGGGTCGGAGTTGTAGGCCACGACGTCACTGATGTTGACCCGGCGCAGGGTGCCCACCGGGACACCGGCCGGGCCGCGCATCCGGGCGCCCAGGCGGAGGAAGAACGGCATCTGGACGTTCCGCATGGTGATGTTGCTGACCGTCACGTCCTCCAGCAGGCCGCCGTCGACCGTTTCCAGTGCGAGGCCACGGCAGTACTCGAAGATGATGTTGGTGATCGCGATGTTCTTGAAGCCGCCGTTGGCCTCGGTGCCGAACTTGATCCGGCCGGTGCGGCCGTAGCCGGCGGTCTTGTACGTGCCGTCCACCAGGGTGCCCAGGTCGTAGCCGCTGACCATGCAGTTGTCGATGGTGACGTTCTCGGTCGCCCTGGCCGTGTTCAGCGCGTACGAGCTCTTCAGCACGATGCCGTCGTCGTTGGGGGAGTTGACGGTCGTGTTCGAGATCCGGACGTTCTTGCAGCAGTCGATGTTGATGCCGTCGCGGTTGGTGTCGATGACCAGGCCGTCGATCCGGAAGTTGTCCACCCCGGTGGGCAGGATGCCGAAGTGGCCGCCGTTGACGATGGTGACGTCCCGGATGGCCACGTTCCGGCACAGCTTCAGCGAGATCGCCTTGTTTCCCTGCAGTGGCGCGGACTCCTTGCTGCCGCCGGCCACCAGGCCCTTGCCGTCGATCCGGCCGGGGCCGAAGATCGTCACGTCCTCAAGGCCCTCGCCCCAGATCAGACTGTTGTGCCAGTGGCTGTGGCCGAAGTCCTGGTACGGGTTGCCCGCGCCGGGCTCGGCCGGGTCGTAGCCGCGGCCGTTCGCCGGGACGGCGGCCAGGATCGTCGCGTTCTGGTCCAGGTACAGCGCGACCCTGCTCTTCAACCGGATCGAGTAGCTGGCGTACACGCCCGGCGGGAAGTACACCGTGCCGCCGCCCTGGGCGGCTGTGTCGATGGCGCGGTTGATGGCGTCGCTGTCGATGGTGACGCCGTCGCCGCGGGCGCCGAACCGCCGGACGTCGAAAACTCCGCCGGGACCGGGCGGAGTGGGTTCCGCGTTCGCTGTTCCGGCCGTCACCAGGGGCAGGGCAGCGGCTCCCACGGTGACCATCCGTCGGCGGGAGAACGTGCTCATGTGGCTCCTTGGGGAAAGGGCGCCACCGGCCGGGCCGGTGGCGCCGTCGCGAGGTCCTAGGAACAACTGCTGGACGAGCCGGTGTTGCCGATCCGCAACGCGCCGCCGCCGGTGTTCTGGCTGCTGGTGACACAGAACCCGGTGACGCTCTGGAACAGCAGGTCCGACGGGCTCTTGCCGCCCTTCTGCGCGGTGAAGTGGTCGAATGTCAGCGCGCTGGCGGTGTTGGCGATGACCGCGGGCCGGCCGTCGTCCTTGCCGAACCGCACCGAGCTGTTGACGAACTTGATGTTGTTGGCGTTGTGGATGTACCACCCGTACGCCGGGCGGGTGCCGATGCTCTTCGGGTTGTAGTCCTTCGGGTCGTTGCTCGGCACGCCGGTGCCCATCGTGTCGTGGCCGCCGGGCAGGGTCAGGTTGACGTTGGTGAACGTGACGTCGCTGATCTGGTTGGCGTTGGCCTCGCCCCACAGCGTCGGGCTGAACGAGCCGGCGCTGGTCCCGGTGATGTTGTCGTACGTGATGTCGTGGATCCGGCCGACCCCCGGGCTGTTGCCGCATCGCTTGCGGGTGCCGATCTTCTGGGTGATCGGCGAGGCCGTGCCGGACAGTTTGATGTCGCGGTAGTGCACGTCGGAGATGACCGCGCCGTCCATCGAGACCATGCCCAGGCCGGACTTGCCGGCGCCGGTGATCTCGATCTGCTGGAAGTTGTAGTCGGTGAAGTCGCCGCACGTCTCCGAGCCGAACATCAGGGCGTTGCAGCACTTCGCCGACAGGTGCGCGTCGGTCACGGTGACGTGCCCGTTGGGCAGCTTGGCGCCCAGCGCGTAGTCGCTCTTGAACACCAGCGCGTCGTCGTTGGCGGCGTCGTTGATGTTGGTGATCTTGACGTTCTGGGTGCTGATGATGTTCCAGCCGTCGCGGTCGCCCGCGGTGGAGATGGTGAGGTGGTCGCTGGTGACGCCGGTGCAGCCGTTGATCAGCGCGGCGAAGTGGCCGCCGCGTTTGAGGGTGATCCCGGACAGGGTCAGGTTGGTGCACCGGGTGATCGAGATGATCTTGTCGGCCTGGCCGCTCTTCGGGTTGCCGGTGATCAGGTGGCCGCCGCCGTCGATGGTGCCTTCGCCGACGAAACTGACGTTGTCGACCTTGTCGCCGAAGAACATGGCGTTGTGGAAGTGGCTGTGGCCGTAGTCCTGGTACTTGTCGAACGGGTTGTCCTCGGGCTTGTCGTACCCGGACGACGAGCCGGTGATGGTGGATCCCTTGTCCAGCTGGATGGTCACGCCGCTCTTGAGGTGGACGGTGCCGGCCGCGAGGTACGTGCCGGCGGCGAACCGGACCACGCCGTTGCCCGACATGCTCGCGGCGTTGATCGCCCTGTCGATCGCGGGCGCGTCGTTGGTGACGCCGTCGCCGGCCGCGCCGAAGCTCTTGATGCCGAACACGGCGGGCCCGGCAGTCGCCATGCCCGCCCCACCCCCGAGGACTGCCATGCTCACGGCGGCGAGCCCCGCCCATGTGGCCTTACGTGCGAACACGTGCCTGACTCCCTCTTCGTCGCAGGGAAGTTCACAGGCGTCGCCGGCACCGGGTGACACGCGCCGAAACATCCTGTAAACCTTTTCATGGCGGCGTGTCGACCAGGCTAGAAGTCCGGGATCGGATGAGTCAAGACGGCAACCACAACGAGAGCAGGTCTTCAAGACCTACCAACCCCCCGGTTGGTAGGTCTTGAAGACCGCGGCACCTACCGGTGGTCGGGTCAGATTCGTTGGTAGAGGACGCCCAGGATGGGGACCCACCGGGGGTCGGGGCCGGCCGCGCTGGTGATCAGCCGGTTCGTGGTGAAGCCCAGGGCGAGACCCGCGTCCGGGTCGGCGAACGCGAGGGCGCCGCCCGCGCCGCTGTGGCCGAACGCGGTGGGGTTCGGTGCGAACGGGCGTACCTCGTTGGGCAGCATGAAGCCGAGTCCGAAGCGGGTGTTCCCGTGCAGCACCAGGTCCGGGCCGTCGCTGTGGGCGGTGGTCGCCAGGGTGTGGTCGCCGTCGAGCACTTGGGCGTACATCGTGGCGAGCGCGCGGGCGGTGGCGTGGCCGTTCGCGGCCGGAATTCGGGCTTCCCGCCAGGCGTCGGTGGTGGCCACGCCGGGGACGAGCAGATCCGGCAGGCCCACGAACGCCTTGGCGGTCAACGAATTCGCGTCGCTCATCGCGGCGAACAGGGCGGGTCCGGTGACCGGGCCGGCTTCCGGCGGTGGCAGGTCGGCGGCTCGGTGCCATTCGGTGCGTGGCAGGCCGATCCACAGGTCCGGCACGCCCAGGTCGGCCACCAGGGTGTCCAGCTCCCGGCCGCTGGCTCGGCGCACCAGCTCGCCGGCCAGCCAGCCGAAGGTCACGGCGTGGTAGCCGTGTGCCGAACCCGGTGGCCACCACGGCTTCTGCCCGGTGAGGGCGTCGGTCATGGCCTGCCAGTCGTAGATGTCGGACGGTTCGCTGAGGGCGGCCAGTCCGGCCTGGTGGGACAGCAGTTCGGCGACCGTCACGTCGGTGGTGAACTGCGGCCAGTAGGCGCGGACAGGCGCGTCCGGCCGCAGTTCACCACGCTGGATCAGGACGTTCGCGACGGCCGCGAGTACCCCCTTGGTGACCGAGAAGACGTTGGCGACCGTGTCGTGCTCCCACGGCCTGCCTTCGGCCGCGGCACCGCCCCAGATGTCGACCAGTACGCGTCCGCGAGCGATCACGGTCAACGCGGCGCCGCCCTTGTCAAGCCCGGCGCAGAACGCTTCGTCGACCGCGGCGAAGGCAGGGTCGCAGATCATCGAAGACCTCCCCGAGATAGTCAACCAAGGTTGTGCAACCGTAGTTGAATACCTGTGGGTCAGGCAAGGGGAGGGGTTCTACCTGCTATCCGAGGCAGGATCGGACGGCCGTGGCCAGGTCCGCCGCCCGCGGGTCGTCCGGCCGGTAGGACCAGAGGTTCGTGACGTAGCCGAAGCCGACACCGGCGTCGGGTTCGGCGAAGCCGATCGATCCGCCGGAGCCCAAGTGGCCGAACGACGCCGGCCCGGCCATCGGCATCGGCGGGCAGGCCCGCATGAACCCGAGCGACATGTAGAAGGACCGGTCAGACGGGATGTCCAGGCCGGGCGGCAGCCCGTACATGTGCGTCTTGTCGGTCTGGACGACGTTCATCCGCCTGACCGTCGCCGGACGCATCAGCCGCACTCCGTCGACCCTGCTCACCGTGGCGGCGTACATCCGGGCCAGCGACCGTGCGTCCGAGACCATGTTCGCGGCCGGGAACTCGG
The DNA here is from genome assembly GCF_004345645.1 of Actinocrispum wychmicini. Classification (GTDB taxonomy): domain Bacteria; phylum Actinomycetota; class Actinomycetes; order Mycobacteriales; family Pseudonocardiaceae; genus Kibdelosporangium; species Kibdelosporangium wychmicini. The sequence goes on from NZ_SLWS01000010.1 coordinate 424,633, forward strand.
ACTCGAGCCAGGCATGTTTGAGCCAGTACGCGGTCGTGGCGTCCAGGGCACCGCCGAGGGAGACGGCGCGGTCCTGGACCGAACCCGGAGCGTACAGGGCTTGGATCCACGCGGTGACCGTGGCCTCGTCGAGCCCGGTCAACTTGATCATCCCGGCGGTCAGCTGCTCCAGGGTCAGCGGTGCGGCGTCCTCGATCAGGGCCAGCCGTCGCCGTTGTTTCTCGGGCAGCCCGATCCAGGTGCTCAGGCCCAGTGGCGCGGCCACCTCCTCGGCGAAGAACGTGCCGAGTGACTTGCCGGTGATCCGGCGCACGACCTCGCCGACCAGGAACCCGTAGGTCTCGGCGTGGTAGACATGCGCCGTGCCCGGCTGCCACAGCGGCGGCTGTGCCTCGAGCGCACGGATGACCGGGTGCCACGCGCACGCCTGCTCGAACGTGAGCGGTCCGTCGACGATCGGTAGACCGGCCTGGTGGGACAGTAACAACCGGACCGGGATCTGGTCCTTGCCGTTGGCGCCGAACTCCGGCCAGTACTTGACCACCGGGGCGTCCAGATCCAGCAGACCCCGGTCGGCCAGGATATGGGCACAGATCGCGGTGGCGCCCTTGGTGGCGGACGCGACCCGGACGACGGTGTTCCTGCGCCACGGCAGGTTCGCCTTGCGATCGGCGAGGCCGTCCCACAGGTTGACGACCGGGCGACCGCCTACGTAGACGCTGACCGCCGCGCCGATCTCGCCGGGGTCTCCCTTGAAGTTCGCGCGGAACACGTCGGCGACCTTGCCCCAGCCGTGCTCGACGCCGTTCTCGTCGCAGTCGTTGCTACCGCTCGCGGAGGCGGTGCCGCTGCCGCCGAGGGCGGCGAGCGCGCCGGCGGCGGCCACCCCCTTCAACACGGCCCGGCGACCGTAATGTCCCTGTTCGGGTGTCCCGCTTGTGGTGTCTTCCATGGTGTAGTCCTTCCTTGCGATCAGGCAGCCGCACGCTGGATGACGATGTCGTCGAGCCGCGTGCGGGCGTGGATCTTGACCTGGTTGTCGAACCCGTCCGGGTTGTCCTGTGCGGGCAGGGAGTTGCGCACCGCCCCCTTCGTGCTCTTGGCGTCCACCGAGGCGGCGGAGCCGTCGCTGACGCCGACCTCGATGCCACCGGAGGCGTTCACCAGCTCCGCCCGGCCGCGCGTCATCCGGCCGATCCGGATCGGACAGTTCGCCGCCTTGGCGGTGACACTGCCCTCGGTGCGGTCGATGTCGAAGCTGCCGTTGGCGCTGCTGAGATCGACGTCGGACAGGGCGTGGCCGATCCAGACCTTGCCGGTCGAGCCCTCGTACCTGACGACGCCCTTGACCTCACCGATCCGCACCCCGGCCGCGCCGCCTTCGATGTCGACGCTCCCGGCGACGTGCCCGACCGCGACCCCACCGGCCGAGAGGTTCCCCCGCAGCGCTCCGATGTGGTCGAGTTGGACCTGCCCGGACGCCATGTTCAGGGCACAGTCGCCGAGCACGCCGTCAGCGTGCACGTCCGTCCACGCCGTGTTCAGGACCAGCCTGGATCCGACCGGCAGTTCGATCGTGATGGCGACCGAACCGTTCTGGTCACCCGACTTGGTCGTCTTGACCGACAGTTCGCCGGCGGCGAAGTCGACCTTGGTGTTCTCGGCCACCCGCACGTCCGACTTGTTCGCGCTGCTGATGGGCTCGACCAGCACCACGGTGTCGGACCGGTCGCTTGCGGCGACCCGAACATGGGCGCCCGCGGTGGTCAATGTGGCCGTGATCGGCGCGGGCGTGGCGAATGCGGGCATGACAAATCTCCCCTTGTTGGCTGAGTACGTGATTGTTGGTGGGCGAGCCTTTGGGCTACGCCGGTCAGGTGATCTTGCGGCGGTAGGTGGCCGCGGCGAAGTAGTAGGCGACGGCGAGGATGCCGACGCACCAGGCGAGGGCGATCCAGATGTCGTCGCCGACCGGCTGCTCGGCGAACAGGGCGCGGATGGAGTTGACGATGGACGTCACCGGCTGGTGCTCGGCGAAGAAGCGGACCGGGCCCGGCATGGAGTCGGTGGGCACGAAGGCCGAACTGAGGAACGGCAGGAAGATGAGCGGGTAGGAGAACGCGCTCGCGCCGTCCACGGACTTCGCGGTGAGCCCGGGGATGACGGCCAGCCACGTCAGGGCCAGGGTGAACAGGACCAGGATGCCGGCGACCGCGAGCCAGGCGGGCAGTCCCGCCGGGGAGCGGAAGCCCATGAGCAGGGCGACCAGCGTGACGACCACGAGGGAGATCAGGTTGGCGACCAGCGAGGTCAGCACGTGCGCCCAGAGCACGGCCGATCGGGCGATCGGCATGGACTGGAAGCGTTCGAAGATGCCGCCCTTCATGTCCAGGAACAGCCGGAACGCGGTGTAGGAGATGCCCGAGGCGACCGTGATCAGCAGGATGCCGGGCAGCATGTAGGTCACGTACGACGAATCCGAGCCGGTCTTGATCGCGCCGCCGAACACGTAGACGAACAGCAGCATCATGGCGATCGGCATGATCGCGGTGGTGATGATGGTGTCCGGGCTGCGCGCGATGTGCCGCAGGGACCGTCCCAACAGGATATTGGTGTCGCCGACGAAGTGCTTGCTCATGACTGTTCCTTACGGCCGGCCGCACCGACGAGCGCGAGGAAGACGTCCTCGAGGGTCGGTTGCTTCTCGACGTATTCGACCTTGGCGGGTGGGAGGAGTTGCTTGAGTTCGGTGAGGGTGCCGTTCACCAGGATCCGGCCCTCGTGCAGGATCGCGATCCGGTCGGCGAGGTGTTCGGCCTCGTCCAGGTACTGCGTGGTGAGCAGGACCGTGGTGCCGCGGCCGGCGAGTTCCTTGACGGTCTGCCACACCTCGATGCGGCCCTCGGGGTCGAGCCCGGTGGTCGGCTCGTCGAGGAAGATCACCGGCGGGCCGCCGACCAGGCTCATCGCGATGTCGAGCCGGCGGCGCATGCCACCGGAGTAGGTCGACGCCTTCCGGGCGCCCGCCTCGGTCAGCGAGAACCGCCGCAGCAGGTCGTCCGCGATCCCGCCCGGATCCTTGAGGTGCCGCAACCGGGCGACGAGCACGAGGTTCTCCCGTCCGGTGAGGATCTCGTCGACGGCCGCGAACTGTCCGGTGAGGCTGATCGACTCCCGCACGTCCGGGGCCTGGGTGGCGACGTCGAAGCCGTTCACGCTGGCGGCGCCCGCGTCGGCCTTGAGCAGGGTGGACAGGATCTTCACGGCGGTGGTCTTGCCGGCCCCGTTGGAGCCGAGCAGGGCGAAGATGCTGCCCGGCGCGACGTCGAAGTCCACGCCGCGCAACACATGCAGGGTCTTGTAGGACTTCTCCAGGCCGCGCACGCTGATCGCCGGTCCGGCGGTGGTGGTGTGGGTGCTCATCGGGTCTGCTCTTCCTCGGCGCGTGTGATGGCGTCGGTCAGTTGTTTCCGTGCGCGGGCGGGGACGTAGCCGCCCTCCGTGTAGTTCTGGACGAATGTCTCGATGAACTCCATCGGGTTCTCCCCGACGACCTCGCGGATCGGCGTTCCGTCCGCAGCGGCCTGGTCGAACAGGTCGGCGAGGTCCTCGAACATCGACTCGGCGCGGTCGCCGTCGCTGGGGACGAAGTGCATCAGGTACCGCTCGATCGCGTCGACCACGTCGCGGTACGGCTCTGGCATCCGTTTCACCCGCGCCTTGTACTCCCGCCATCGCCGCTTCGGGCCGATCACCTTGTCGACGAAGCCGCCTTTGTCCACATCGGACATGGTCATTTCCCTTCTTCGCGGAGCTGGTGGAGTCGTTCGGTGAGGAAGCTCCAGGTCCTCCAGAACTCTTCGAGGTTCTCCCGGCCCTGGGCGTTGAGCGTGTACACCTTGCGTGGCGGCCCCTTCTCGGACGGGACCTTTTCCACGTCGACGAGGCCGCGCTGCTCGATCCGGATGAGCAGGGCGTACACGGTGCCCTCAGCGATGTCGGAGAACCCCTGATCCCGCAGCCACGCCGTGATCTCGTAGCCGTACGCGGACCGGCTGGACAGGATGGCCAGGACGATGCCCTCCAGCGTTCCCTTGAGCATCTCGGTCACCTGCTTGCCCATGGAACACCTCCTTCGGACTGCTACTCAGTGATGCTGACTACTGGTAGATAGTATCACTGAATAGTGGCGGTGCAAGCGCCCGGTCTCCGGTCGACGTCATCGTCCTCAGTGGTCATTGATCAAACGATCGACCGGATGGCCGGCGCCGGCGACTCCGGACGGTCCGGCCATGCTGTCCGCGCTGGTCACCCCTTGAACTGATCACGGTGACCACGGTGATCCACCGCCCTGACACCGCGCAGTCACCGCGCTGACACGGGACTCGTCCGGTGGACGTGGTGGCTCGGATGCTGGGAAAACGACTTCTGCGGTGCACCGCGCGCGATGAGGATGAGGGGGTGACTGTCGCCCGCGAGGCCGTGCCCTGGAGGTCGATGGTTCCGCTGGCCTCGGTCAGCGTGGTCGTCGGGGTCAGTGGAGCTCTGGCGCTGCCGTTCACGTCGCTGTTCCTCACCGCGGAGGTCGGCGTGTCCTCGGTGGAACTGGGCGCGTTCCTGCTGGTCGCCGCGTTGGCCGGGCTGGTCGGCAGCACTCTGCTCGGCCGGTTGTCGGACAGCCGGGCGGTCCGGCGCAACCTGCTGGTGATCGGCGCGGCCGCTGGCACAGTCGGGTTCGGGCTGTACGCGGTGCTGCGGTCGTACTGGGCGCTGTTGGCGGTGGCGTGCACGCTGGTCGCCGTGGCGACGTCGCTGCTGTCCCAGATGTTCGCGTACGCGCGGCAGTCGGCGGAACGGGCCAACCCGGTCAAGGCGCCGCTGATCATCAGCAGCCTGCGGACCATGCTGTCGATCGCGTGGGTCGGCGGTCCGCCACTGGCCGCGTTGCTCATCCAGGTCGGCGGCTACACCGCCCTCTACGGTGCCACGGCCCTGCTGTACGCGACCGCGGCGCTGATCGCGGCACGCCTGCCCGAACTCGGTCTGACGGCCAAGGAGACCGCTGTCGTTCCCCGGCGCCCGCAGATCACGCTGGCGACAGGCGCGTTCGTGCTGGTGAACGGCGCCATCGCGCTCTGCGTCTCAGGCCTGCCGTTGTACGTCACCGACACCCTGCACGGCACGCCCGGCGACGCGGGCCTGGTGCTCGGCCTGTGCGCCGCGTTGGAGATCCCGCTGATGCTCTGGTTCGGCGTGCTGGCGGTCAAGGCGGACCAGCACCGCCTGGTCTGCCTTGGCGCGGCCGTCGCCCTGCTGTACGAGGGAGTGATGCTGGCCACCAGCGACATCTGGCAGGTGGCGGCCGCGCAGTTGCTGCACGCGGTGGTGATCTCGGCGGTCGGGGGAGTGGGCATCAGCTACTTCCAGTCGCTGGCGCCGGACCGGCCGGGCTTCGCCACCACGTTGTACACCAACACGTTGACGGTCGGCTCGATGATCGCCGGGCCGCTGCTTGGCCTGGCCAAACAACTCGGCTACCGCGACGTGTACCTGATGGCGCTCGGCATGTCCGCGGCCGGTGTCGCCCTCCTGCTGGGCGTCCGGAGTCCTAAGCGGACTGTCCGGCCAGGACAGCCGTCAGCAGCTGGGTGAACAGGTCCTTGTCCGCCGTGAACGCGACGTCGGCGTTCGGGGCCTCGGCGTTGGGCCGCAGGTCCATGACGGTCCGGCCGATGGTGTGGACGCCGATGGTCTCGACCGTGACGTGCACCCGGCGGGTGCTGACGACGTCGGGACGGACCAGGTAGGCGGTGCAGACGGCATCGTGGACGGGCGCGGTCTGGTCGACCTTGGCGCCGTGGTTGGCGGAGTACGCGTCGATCCGGCGGGTGATCAGGGTCGCGGCGGCGGTGCCCGCCGGGGTGCCAAGGGCGGCGAACGCGGCACAGTCCGCGCGGGTGATCAGTGCCTGGTGGGTGGCGTCCAGCGGGACCAGGGTGAGGCGCTCGAAACCGGCCGCGAAGACCATGTTGGCCGCCTCCGGGTCGACCCAGATGTTGAACTCCGCCGAGGCGGTGACGTTGCCGTAGGCGTGCGCGCCGCCCATGATCACCACCTGTGCCACGGCGTCCACAATGGATGGGTCGATCGCCAGCGCGGTCGCGACGTTGCTGAGCGGGCCGACCGCGACCAGGGTGACCGGGTCCGACGTGGACCGGAGCGTCTCCACCAGGAACTCCACCGCCCCGGTGGGCTGGGCCGAGCTGGTCGCGGCGGGCAACGGGAGCGCGCCGCCGTGCATGTCGTTCTTCGTGCCCTGGGCGAAGTGCAGCCGGCCGGGGAACCCGTGCCGGGCGATCGGGCCGGCCAGCCCCGGGTACACCGGGATGTCCGCGCGGCCGATGTGGTCGAGCACCCGCAGGGTGTTGTCCGTGGTGGCGGCCAGTGGCACGTTGCCGTTCACCGTGGTCACGCCGACCAGGTCCAGGTCGGGGTGCAGGGCGGCGAACATGATCGCCACCGCGTCGTCGGTGCCGGTGTCCACGTCCAGGATCAGTTTGCGCGGCATGGCGACATCATGCCCCGAGGTACTCCCGCCACACCTTCTTCGGCACGACCATCCGCCACGCGTCCACGACGAGTTCCTCGAGTTCGTCGCGCTCGATCTCGGCCAGCCACACCCGTACCCAGTGGAACCGCATGTCCGATTCGACCGGCAGGTGGAACTTGCCGGGGTCGCTGGCGATGAGCGCCTCGCGGGCCTCCTTGGGGTAGGCGAAGCCCATCTCGGTCTCGTCCCGGGACAGCGCCACGAACACGATCCGGCCGACCCGGAACTTCACCCGGTCACGGACCAGCACCTCGTAGGCGCGCGGCAGCGGCGAGGCGACCGCGCGGACGTCGTTGATGGTGACCACGGGCCTCAGTGTGCCCTGATCTTGGTGAAGACCGGTTCAGCTGGTCAGCGACCGGTCCAGTTGGTGTCACGACGTTACCTTGATCGCGGGGTGTGAGGCAGACTCTGCGTCCGTGGACATGTTCGTCGGGCGGGACGACGAGCTCTCGGTGCTGGGGGGCGTACGTGCACGCGCTGTGCACGGCCGACGGCAGGTCGTGGTCGTTTCCGGCGACGCGGGCGTCGGCAAGACGTGGCTGTGTGAACGCGCGTCCGAACTTGCCGAAAACGACGGCTTCGACGTGGTGTGGGGGCGGTGTTGGCCGCACGGCGGCGCGCCCGCGCTGTGGCCGTGGCCCACGGTGTTGCCCCAGCTCACCGGTCAGGCCGGCGCTGATCTCCTGGTCGGGGACACCGGCGACGACGTGGGCCCGGAACGGTTCGCGCGCTTCGCCGCGGTCGCGGATCTGCTGGCCACGAGCAGGCGCGACAAACGAACCATGATCGTCATCGACGACGTGCACCACGCGGACGCGAGCACGCTGCTGTTGACGCGTTTCCTCGTGCACGCCCTGGACCGCCTGCCGCTGGTCCTGGTGCTCGTCGCGCGGCCACACCCGCAGCTCGCGGAGTTACAACGCGACGCCACCACGGTGTCGTTAAGGCCGTTCGGCCTGAGGGACACGACGACGCTGCTCACCGCCCACGGGCTTGAGGACGAGTCGGCCGCGCGGGTGCTGTGGCGGGCCACGGGAGGCAGTCCGCTGTACCTCACGCGGGCTGTCGGCCACGGGGTGACCGGCCAGGACGCCATCGCCAACGCGATCGGCCGGCTCGATCCTCGGGTGCGCCGGATTCTGGCGTTCGGCGCGCTGCTGGGCGTGGACGGGACGACCGGCGAGGTCGCCGCGCTGGTGGGGGAGTCGCCCGGGGCCGTGGCCGAGGCGGTCGGCGGCAGCGGGTTGCTCGACCGGACCGAGGACGGCTGGCGGTTCCACGATCTCGTCCGTGAGGCCGCGCTGGCCGTGTTCGACCACGCCGAACTGCTCGACGCGCACGCCGACGCCGCCGTGCTCCTGGCCAGCACAGGCAATCCCGAACGCATCGCGCACCACGCGTTGTCCGCGGCGCCGCGCTCGGTCAGGGACGCGGAGATCGCGATCAACGCGTGCCGTAAGGCGGCGTCGTCGCTGCGCCGTGGATACGCCTATGAGCAGGCCGCCGACCTGCTGGACCGCGCGGTCACGCTCGCTGAGCGCGTCCAAACGCTTCCGTCGCGTGCGGAGCTGCTCATCGAACGCGCGGAGGCCGTTCTGGCGTGTGGCCGGTTGGTGAACGCGCGCGCCGCGTTCGAGGTGGCGACAGAGGCGGCGGAACAGACAGGCGACTCAGTGCTGCTCGCTCGGGCCGTGCTCGGTCTCGGCGGGGTGTGGGTGCACGAGCACAGGAACGCGACTGTGCGTGAACGTGTTCTCGCGCAACAGCGTGCCGCACTGCGCTCGTTACCGGACGATGAGCGTGCGTTGCGGTGCCGTCTGGCCGTGCGGCTGGCGGCGGAGGCCGTGTACGAGGGTGGGGCGCCTGAGCAGAACGTGCTGCACGCGTTGGACCAGACGCGAGCGATCGGTGACGACCATGCGTTGGCCGAAGCGCTTTCGTTGACCCATCACGCTTTGCTCGCGCCTGAGCACGCTGAGAGACGGTTGTCCCTTGCGGAGGAGCAGATCACCGCGGCCTCGGCCGCGGGCGACGGCATACTCGCGCTGTTCGGTCTGCTGTGGCTCACCGCGGACCGTTACCTGCTGGGCGATCCGAACGCCGAGGCCGCGCTCACCGAACTGCGGCAACGGTCGGCGGCGCTCGGTGTGGCCACGACCGGGTACATCGTCGCGTGCATGGACGTCATGAAGCTCATCCGCGCCGGCCGGTTGACGGACGCCGAACAGGCCGCGGGGCCATGTCTGCAACAGGGCATCGATGTCGGCGACGCGGACGCCACCGGGTTCTACGGCGCCCAGCTCCTGGCCGTCCGGTGGTTGCAGGGCCGGGACGCCGAACTGGCCGACCTGGTGGCCGGCACGATGGCGTCCGCCAGCCTGGCCGTGCCCGAGTACGGCTTCCGGGTCAGCATGGCCATGGTGCTCGCCCGCAGCGGCCGGCTCACCGAGGCGCGGGCGGCGTTGAAACCGTTGCTGGACATCGGTATTCCGAACCTGCAGCGGTCCAGTTCATGGCTGACCGCGATGGTCGGGTTCGTGGAGGTGGCCGCGATCCTGGACGAACCGGAGATGGCCAAACAGGCGGCCGACCTGATCCGGCCGTTCGCGGCCGTGCCGGTGATGCCGTCGCTCGGGGTCGCGTGCGTCGGCGCCGCCTCGCGTGCGTTGGGGCTGGCCGCGTTGACGGTCGGCGACCCGCATGAGGCCGTGTCGTACTTCGAACAGGCCGTGGCGGACAACCTCCGGCTGGGACACCTGCCGGCGACGGCGTTGAGCCGCGCGCAGCTCGCCGAGGCGATGATCGCGCGTGGCCGTCCCGGCGACCTCGCCAAGGCCCGTTCGCTGCTGGTGGAAGCCGCCCGCGCGGCCCGGACCATGGACATGGCCGAACGCGCGGACACCTGGCTGACCCAGGCGGACAGTCTCGACCCGCCGGACAGTCCCGCGGTGCTCCGGCGGCTGGACGGCGGCTGGTCGATCCACATCGGACAGTCAGTGGTCGCCGTGCCCGATCTGGTCGGTATGCGGTATCTGAGCGTCCTGCTGGGACGTCCCGGCGAGGACGTGTCGGCGCTCGATCTCGCCGGTGCGGGCGTGGTGGACGCCCGCCAGGAAGTGTTGGACGACACCGCGGTCGACGCGTACCGCACCCGGCTGCGGGACCTGTCCGACGCCATCGACAACGCGGAGGCCGACGCCGATCTCGGCTTGGTGGAACGGTTGCGGTGGGAGCGGGAGGCGTTGACCGCGGAGCTGACCAGCGCGGTCGGGCTCGGCGGGCGCTTCCGCGGTTTCCCGGATTCGCCGGAACGGGCCAGGACCGCGGTGCGCAAGGCGATCAAACGGGCACTGGACGTGATCGCCGAGGCCGACCCGGTGTTGGGCGGCGAACTGCGGTCCGGTGTCAGCACCGGACTTGTCTGCCGCTACACGCCGTCGCGGCAGTGGCGGGTGGAGTGAATTGCAGCCGGTGTCCTGCCGGGTTGCCCGATCGGGCTAGGCGTCTGTCCACTTGGGTGTGATGGTGGCGCCATGGGGCGTATCGACCACCAGAGCGACCAGGAGTCCGTGGCCTCGTCGGCACCCGTCCTCCGGCCGGCCGAACCGGGGTTCCTGGCCGCCGGCAACCAGGCGATCGGCCGGCTGCTGGGGATGGCCGGCGAGGTGGGACAGGGCCTGCTCGGCCAGGAGCTGCGCGGTTCGGTCGGCGCCGGCGGGGTGAACCTGCCGGGGGACGTGCTGGTCGTGTCCCGGCTGCTGGGCATGCCGGCGGACCTGAACGCGGCGATTGTCCGTTTCCAGCAAGAGGAACTGGGCTGGCCGCAGCCGGACGGGCGGGTGGATCCGGGCGGAAAGACGTTCCACGCGTTGCAGCACCACCAGGCCCCGGCTCCGGTTCCGGCCGCGCCCACTGCCCCCGCTGCTCCGGTCGCGCCGGGGTCGATCGAGGCCGAGCTGGCCGCTCTTGAGGCGTTGCAACAGAAGGCGTTGAAGGCGGGGCAGCAGTTCGAGGAGGGCGGACCCGCCCGCGGCGAGCTGGTGGCCCGGATCGGCCAGGTCCGGGTGGCCGTCGAAGCGGTGCCGGAGGCGGCGAGGAAAGCCGAGTACTTCCACCGTCTCAACGCGATCGCGCCGTTCTACACCCAGGCCGCGAACCAGAACATCATCGGCCGCGCGGTGGCGACCACGTGCAACCTGACGACCGTCGCGATGGGCCTGGAGATGCTCGGCAAGTCGGCCGCGGACTACCAGGGCAACTGGGAGACCATGCACGCGGTGGAGACGTGGGCCAACAAGGACCTGAAAAACGCCGGCATCGACTTCGAACACTCCCGCCTGGCCGACTTCATGGAACTGGTGGCCGTCATCGAATGCCTCGGCAACGTGCCCAACCCCACCGACGAGGCGATCAACGCGGCCCGGATGAAAGCCCTCGGCACCGGCGGCGCGACCGGCTGGGTCGCCTCGGGCACCGAACCCCTGAAAGCCCTCTACGCCCGCTTCGGCGTGAAAACCCAAGTGGTCACGTCCCCCAATTCGGACGCACTCCGCGCGCTGGGCAAAGAGAAGTTCGCCGGCGTCTGGGGAACGATCGATGCCCGCCAAAAGGCCGAGCGCAAGGGAAAGTCCACGGACGAAGACGTGGTCGCCGCCGGCCACACCATGGCGGGAGCCGACGCCGACGAGGCGAAGATCCACATGGAAGGCTACAAACACTGGGCCATGACCACATTCGGCCCGTTCCTGGACGCGGGCCGTCCGGTCTCGGTAGGACAGTACAACCACTGGATGCGCCTGCAGGCGATCACGGACGACTTCGTGATCGTCGACGACCCAGGGGGCGGCTCCCGGGTCAACCGCAGGACGGCCTGGGAGGAAGCCCGCGCCGAAGGCCTGTTCTGGCAGTCCGTCGTGGCCACGGGCTGAGCGGTTCCCCGGGTAGGGTTGGCCCTCATGCCTGAGGGGGACGCAGATGAGCACGGCATCGAACCCGACGCGGCCGGCAGCCGGCTCCACGGACGTGCAGCGACGGCTGCGGAACCTCAAGGGGGCCAAGCGCCGCCGGCTTCAGGACTGGGGCTACCCGGTGGACCGGCTGGCCGAAATGGCCGGGCGTGGCGACGCGCAGGCCGACGCGGTCGACGCCCTGCTCGCCATCATCCTTGACCGGGGCGGCTACACCCACAACGACGCTGACGTGGCCGCGGCCGAACGGGTCGCCAAGCAGGTGAGCGCCCTGATGACGCCGTACGCCTACCTGGTGGCCCGGCACAAGGCGCCGGAGAAGCCTGTCTTCAACATCCACGGTTACCTCAAGCCCGGCCAGAAGGACCTCTCCGGGCTGGGCGTCCTCGGCATCTTCGGCGGGGTGTTCCTGATTCTGGTGGTCGTCGCGGTGATTGTCGTCCTCGTCCGCTGAGGCCACCTTGGTCAGGACGACTGGAGTTTCTTGCAGTTGGGGGCCTGCTTTTCGGCGTCCGCCAGGTCTTTCTCGACCAGGATGCCGATCGGGCTGCCGGCGCCGATGGCGGCCAGTTGGATCTCGTTGCCCACGCTTTGCAGGGTGAGGCCGAAGTTCAGGCTGTCCTTGGGGTTGGCGCCCTGGACGTCCTTGGTGGCCTTGTCCAGGCTGTCCTTCATCTTGGTCAGGGTTTGGGTGTGGGTGTCGACGTAGCGTTCCGCGTCCTTGGTGGGGCCGGTCTTCAGGGGGCCCAGGGCGGTCACGCCGGTAGCCAGCGACTGCGATGACTTGGTGAGGTAGTCCAGGAACTGGGTTTTCATCTTTGGCAGGTTGTTCCAGTCCAGGGTGGGCTGCTGCTGCAGCGGCGCTATCGAGGTCACTGTCACGCCGCAGACCTTGTCCACCCAGGCGAGCAGTTCGGCGGTGTCCCGCGTGGTCGTTGTCGGCGCGGGTGGTGGGGTGGCTGCCGTGTCGGTCGAACCGCAGGCGGACAAGGTGGCCGCGGTGAGGGCAGCGGTCAGCGCGATACGCAATCGCATGGTGGTTGTTCCCAGTCTCGAAACGAAAAGGTCTGGGGAGTATTGCCGGCTCGAGTCCGGTTTGCCGGGCGCCGGTCCGAAGATGTGCCCGATCGGGCATGGCACGGCCGCGGCACGCGGATGTCACGCCAGGAACAGTATGGGAGAGGACCTCGGTGGGTTATGGCCCGACCAGCCGGCGAGCTGGATCTTGCGGCTGGTCGGCGATGTGCAGGTGTGCCGCGCGGGCACGGGGCACGCGGCGCCGGTGGGCAGCCGGAAAGCGCGAATCCTGCTCGCGTATCTCGGTGCGCGCGGCGGGGAGACGAGTTATGTCGCCGACATCGTCGAAGCCGTGTGGGCGGGTTCGCCGCCGCGGGATCCCGCGGCGAACGTCGCGACGTTGGTGAGCCGGCTGCGGGCCAGGTTCGGGATCGACACGATCATGGGCGCGCGGACCGGCTACCGGGTCGGCGAACTGCGGGTGGACCTGCACGAGGCCGCCGCGCTGGTGAGTACCGCGGAGAACGCGCTGAAACGCGCGCAGCCCGCGTACGCGCTGCTAGTGGCGGAACAAGCCATCAAGCTCATCGGGGGCGGCCCGGTCGTGGCCGAGCACACCGCGGACTGGGCTGAGGACACACGTGCCCTCCAGCGGAGTGTGTTGCAGCGGGCGTGGCAGGTCGGCGCGGACAGTGCGCGTCGCACCGGGGCGCCCAGCCTCGCGCGGGCTATGGCGGAGACGGCCGAGATCGTGGGACCGGGATACGTGGCGAGTTGAGAATGGGCCCTCGTGAGCACCGGCCGAGCTGCGGTGCCCACGAGGGTGTCCTGCTTACTGATGCGGTACGGCCGCCGGGGTCCACCCCCGGTAGTTGTTGAAGTAGTTCACGCTGGAGGCGTGGCCGATCCTGCCGCCGATGCTGGTGGCGTAGATCCCGCCGCTGCCGTCGGCGATGCCGACGTGGCCGTACGCGCTGATGTTCCAGTACACGAAGGAACCCAGCGGCGGCCGGCTGCCGTCGGTGTGCTTCGGGCTGGCGCCGAACCAGTGTGCGTTCGCCGACGCCCATACTCCCGTTGTGCCGTAGGCGTTCTCCACCGCCTTCTCGCAGTAGCCCTGCCAGCCGGTGCTGCCCATGTGGGACTGGTACCACTGCACGGCACCCGAGGGCGTGCCGTCAGCGGCGGCCAGCGCGCCCAGTTCGGCGTCGGAGACCGTGGTGAACGTGCCGGCGGTCGGGTTGATGTCGGCGGCCGTGATCGTGGCCGCGTCGGCTGTCGGTGCGATGGCGAGCGCGGTCGCGGCGAGCGCGGCCACCATCGCGGACTTGGCGATCCGGGAAAACATGTCGACCACCTTCCTGTGCAGGGGGAATAACGGTGACACCCGGAAGCCTGCCGATGGCCGATACAAAAAACATACACGCCGTGACGGAGGTACTACTCGGTCATCACGGCGACCGAGTGGCCCCAGCCGTTGTAGTACGCCACGGTCTGCGTGACGTCCGCGAAGTACACCGTGTGGTAACACCCAGGGGAGTAGCCGCACGGACCCAGCGGAGTCTCGCCGGCCGATATCGTGCCGGTGGCGAACGTGCCGAACGACAGGAGATGGCTGGTGACGAACAACAAGGACAAGGTGGTCACCGGGCCGCCGCTGTCACCGCGGCCGACGGCGACCCCGCCGACGACCTGACTGGTGGCTTTGACCTCGGGGGACATCCAGCCGACGTCGGTCAGGATGCTCTGGTTCACCGCCTCGATCCTGATGTTGCAGTGCTGGCCGGTGTACGAGCCGGACGTGCACACGTAGTTGCCGACGCGGGCCGCCCGGGTGCCCTTGATCGGCGTCGACATGGGTGGGAACGGCAGCGGGTTGACCGGTCCGGTGTAGATCCGGCCGGCGGCCGAGGAGACCGGGATGACCAACGTGTCCCGGCCGGCCACCTTGTTGTTGATCGCGCCCATCGACACGCCGACGCCCGTGCGGGCCATGTCGCCGTTCTTGCCGCAGTGCCCGGCGCTGAGCATCGCCGGACGACCGTCGAACCGCACCGAGAAGCCCGTGCTGCACCCGCCGCCGGACGGGTTGAGCCACTTGGCGCCACCCCAGTACGACGGGATGTCACCCAGCCGGTCCCAGACGGCGTCGATCTTGACGAACGGGTCGATCACCACCGGCACCCCGAGGTCCTTGACCGCCGGCAGCCCGCGACCCTCCTCTTCGGACACGGACACCGAGACGGTCAGCCCGCTACCGTCGACGTTCGGCGAGTACCCGGTGACGAGCGGCTCGGCCGGCAGCGACCGGCCCCGGTCGAGCAGTTCCGCTTCGGAGTACGGCGCCTGCATGACCGCGACCGGCGCGTCTTTGCTTGCCGTCGCGACCGCGTCCTGGACGGGTGGCGGGACGGGGCCGCGCCAGTACAGGTAGATCTTCCGGTCGAGCGGGGCGGCGGTCAGTCCGGCGTAGCCGTCGTCCTTCCCGGTGTCCCGGGCCGCCGCGATCTTGTCGGCGCCCGCGTTGAGGTGGTCCTGTTCGGCGAACAGGTCGGTCCAGGACTTGAAGTCGCCCGGCACCGGGTCGGTGATCGGGGACATGCCGTCCTGGGACGGCTTGTCGTCCGCCGCGTTGCCGTGGCTCGCGGCTCCGGCCAGCAGAGTCAGTATCGTCCCTAACACTGTTAGAGAGTTTCGCCAGGTGGTGCGCATCGCGCTCCCTCCGTGTCGCAGGTGTGGCCACCGGACGGTCGCGGACGCCGGTTGTGAGGCGGTTGTGGACTGATCGGCAACGGCCACAACCCGGCCACAACCCGCCGTCGCTATACGTACGCGTGAGCTGTACGGGCATCAGGCAGAGGGGGAAACTCAATGAGAGCGGGGATCTTGCGCACCGCGATGACGGTGTTCGTCGCGTTGGCGTCGATCGGAGTGGTTGGGCCGACCGCGATGGCGGACACGTGCACGTTCACCATCGGCAACGCGGAAAGGGTGTACGCGGGCGACGACTTGCAGTTCCCGGTGACACCGTCCGCCGGCTGCGCCAAGGGCGGGTCGGTGACCGTCGTCAACCACAGGCCGGTCGCCGGCGGGAAGTACGACGCCCGGCCGGGGATCGACTACGACGCCTCGGGCGGAACACTGAGCTGGGACCCCGGCGACCTGGCGCCGCGGAACTTCCCGGTGCCGACGAAGGCCACCAAGAACAAGCTGGACCTGGAGGTGCAGATGTGCCTGACCACCGCGGCGGCGGACAACTGCGCCGTCGGCTTGATGAGCACGCCGATGTGCATGCTCACGGGCGGGCCGACCACGGTGTCCGTCAGCCTGTCCCTGCCGTCGTCCAACCGGACCATCGTGCACTTCAGCACGCATGACGGCACGGCGAAGGAAGGCAAGGACTACGTCGGCCTGCACGACGTGCAGGTGACGATCCCGCCGGGCGGCTTCGAGGCGTCCGTTCAGCTCACGCCGCTGCGGCCCACGTCGTGCCAGCAGACCGGGCTGTTCTTCGACGTCGACGCCAGTGGCACGGTCAACGGGTTCAAGGAGCAGAGTTTCGGCCGGGTCAGCCTGGTGCCGTGAGTCCGCCCCGGGACCTGGCATCGAGTTCGGCCAGGTCCCGGCGGAGTTCGGCCTCCGCGTAGCCGTCCGGGACGCGTTCGCGGAGGGCCAGGGCGTGCCGCAGCTCCTCGCGGGCGGCGGCGAGGTCGCCCTTGGCCAGCCACGCCCGGCCGATGTTGTTCCGGGTCACGGACTCGCCGTGCGGGTCGGCGAGTCCGTGGCTGGCGGCCAGCGCCTCGCGCAGGCTCGTCAACGCGGCGTCGGGATCACCCTGTTCCAGCTGGGTGATCCCGATGTTGTTGAGGGTCTCCGACTCGAACCGGCGGTCCCCGATCCGCCGCGCCACCGCCAGCGCCGCCGCGAAGTGCTCCAGCGCCGACGTCAGGTCGCCGCGGTGCAGGAACGCCTCGCCGAGGGTGTCCAGCGTGCCGGCCTGCAGCCACGGGTCGCTGATCGCCCGCGAGTTGGCCAGCGCCAGCCGCAGCACGTCCAGGCTCTCCTCGGGCCGGCCGGTCCGGACGTACGTGTAGCCGAGGTTTCGTTGCGCCAACGCCATGCCACGCTGGTTCCCGACGGCCGTGTTCAGGGTGAGCGCCTGCTGGTAGGCGGCGATGGCCTCGTCGAAGTGCCGCAGTTCCACGTTCGCGCCGCCGATGTTGTTGTACACGGCTGCTTCGCCGCGTTTGTCGCCGGCAAGCGACATCAGTTCCAGCGCCCGCGGGTAGCACTCCAGCGCCTCGGTCATCCGCCGCGACAGGCGGTACGCCGTGCCAAGGGACCGCAGCATCTCGCCCTCGGTGCCCGGGTCGCCGAGCCGGCCGGCCGCGGCCACCGACACCCGGCACATCTCGATCCGGTCGGTCCAGTGGCCGCGGGCGTCGAAGTACCCGGTCAGCGCGGACGTCAGCGCGCATACCTTGGCGTACAGGCCCTGCTCGTCGGCGAACTGCGCGATCGGCACCATGTTCGGGCGTTCGGCGTCCAGGAAGTCCAACGCGGCGTGCCGGTCGGCGAACCGCGGCAGCTCCACTGTGGACTCTCCGAGGACGCCGGCCAGCGACACGTACCAGCCCACGATCCGGCCGGCCATGGCCGCGCGGTCGGCGGCCGGTTCGTCGATCAGCCCGCACTGGTGGGCGAACAGCCGGATCAGGTCGTGCAGCCGGTACCGGCCGCCGCCGACCTCGGTGACCAGGTGGGACGCGGACAGCTCGGCGATCCAGGGCCGGGCCTCGGCCACCGCGACGCCGCAGGCCGCGGCGACGAGGTGCACGCAGAAGCTCGGCCCGGGATGCGACCCCAGCACCCGGAACGCTCGGGCGGCGGGCGCGCTGAGCGACCGGTACGCACTGGCGAACACGGTCCGGACACTCCGCGAGTCACCGGCCACCGCCAACGAGTCCAACCGGTCGGCACTGGCCAGTTCGGCGACCAGGTCCCGGATCGGCCTGCTCGGCTGCACGAGCAGCTTCGCCGCGGCGATCCGCAGCGCGAGCGGCATCCCGCCGCACAGCCGGGCCAGCCGCGCAGCCGGCACAGGTTCACGGCCCACCCGCGCCGCGCCCAGCACCCGCGTGATCAGCGTCTGTGCGTCGCTATGGTCGAGCGCGTCCACTCTGATCGCGGATACCGTGTGCCGAACCACCAACGGCGCCAACGTGTTCCGGCTCGTGATCACCAGGAGGCTGGCCGTGCTCCCGGGGATGAGCGGCAGCACGGTTTCGGCCGCGCCGCAGTTGTCCAGCATGACGAGGATCCGCCGGTCGTGCAGCAACGACCGGTACAGGCCGGCCTTGTCGACCACGGCGGCCGGGATCCGGTCGTCCGGGACGCCGAGCCCGAACAGCAGGTGGGTCAACGCGTCGGACGGTGACATCGCGGTGTCCGGGTCGTGCCCGCGCAGGTCCAGGAACAGCTGCCCGGCCGGGAACCGGTCCGCGACCCGGTGGGCCCATTGTATTGCGAGCGCTGTCTTTCCCATGCCGGCCGCACCTGAGACAACCACGACCGGCCGGTCCCCGGCGTCGGCGAGGGTCGCGTCGAGCGCGTCGAGTTCGGCCGTACGCCCGACGAAGTACCCGACCCGCGCGGGTAACTGTGCCGGCGCGGTCGGGTCGGCACGTGATGTGCCGAGGGCGGGGGAGCGGCGCAGCACGTCGGTGTAGAGGCTCTGCAGCTCGGGGCCTGGGTCGACGCCGAGTTCCTCACCCAACCGTTCGCGCAGGCGCTGATACGCGTCCAATGCGTCGACATGACGCCCGCACTGATAGAGCGCCCGCATGTACAGCGCCACCAACCGTTCCCGGGTCGGATACGCGATCAACAACCGTTCCAACTCAGTGACGGCGACAGTGTGACGGCCGTCACGGAGTTCCGCGTCCCATAGGCACTCCCACGCCGTGAGCCGCAGTTCGTGCAGCCTGTTGACCTCGGCGACACCCCAACCGGCGAGGCCTGCGTCCGCCAACGCGTCCCCGCGCCACAGCCTCAGCGCGTCCCGCAGACGAACCGCGACACCGTTACCGGACAGGTCCAGACGTGCCGCGGCCACGGTCTGCTCGAACCTGTACGCGTCCACGGACTCCGGATCGACCGCGAGCACGTACCCCGGCTCGCAGGTACGCAGTACACCCGGCAGCCCGCACGCGCTGAGCGTCTGCCGCACCCGCGCGACGTGACTGTGCAACGACTTCACGGCTGTGCGGGGCGGGTCCTCGTCCCACAGCACGTCCACCAGGCGTTCCTGCGGCACCACCCGGTCCGCGTACAGCGCGAGCGCCCCCACCACCGCCCGCTGCCGCGCCCCTTGCAGGCCCGCCCCGCCGTGCGGTCCGACCACCTCGACCGGGCCCAGCAACCGGATCTCAGCGCGCACGGCACCTCCCTCCGCCCGAAGATCGCCGCCACCCGGTGTATGCCTCAGTGTGGGCGAAGAGTTACGGGTGGCCGTGACTTCGGGTGACGGGTTTTCCGACGCGCCGATAGGCTGGCCGCATGGCTGTCGGGTCGATCCGGGTGAACAGGGACTTCATCGCCGAACCGCACGCGATCTACGAGCGGCTGCGCGCGGCGGGTCCGGTCACGCACGCGCAGTTCAGCGGCGGCCTGGAAGGCTGGCTGGTGACCCGGTACGCGGACGCCAGGGCGCTGCTCACCGACCCCCGGCTGAGCAAGGACAGGGCGACCGCGCTGACGATGTTCCCGCCCGGCACCGAGAACTCGTACGCGTCGCCGCTGACCGCGCACATGCTCAACACCGACCCGCCGGTGCACACCCGGTTGCGGAAACTGGTGAACAAGGCGTTCACCGCGCGGACCGTGGCCCGGCTACGGCCGCGGATCGAGAAGATCACCGACGAGCTGCTCGACGACATGTCCGGGGTCGTGGACGTGATGGACGCGCTGGCGTTTCCGTTGCCCATCATCGTCATCTGCGAACTGCTCGGCGTGCCGGCGGCCGACCGGACCGAGTTCCGCGGCTGGGCGCACCGGTTGTTCGGCGACGCGACACCCGAGCAGATCGCCGTGGCCAGCGAGGCGGCCAGCGCGTACGTCACCTCGCTGATCGAGGACAAACGGACGAACCCCGGTGAGGACATGGTGTCCGACCTCATCCGGGTGTCCGACGACGGCGACCGGCTGTCCGGGACCGAACTGCGGAACATGGCGTTCCTGTTGCTGGCGGCCGGTTTCGAGACCACCGCGAACCTGGTCGGCAACAGCGTGCTGGCCCTGGTCCGGCATCCCGACCAGCAGGCCGTGCTGCGCGCGGACCCGACGCTGCTGCCGAACGCCGTCGAGGAGTTCCTGCGGTTCGAGTGCCCGGTGCACATCGCCACCGTGCGGTTCACCACGGAACCAGTGTGGGTGGACGGCGTGCAGATCCCGGCGAACAGCTTCGTGATGATCTCGCTGCTGTCCGCCAACCGGGACCACGACCGGTTCGACGACCCGTACCGGCTGGACGTGACCAGGCCGCTCAGCCCGAACCTGGCGTTCGGGTACGGCATCCACCACTGCCTCGGCGCGCCGCTGGCCCGGCTGGAGGGCGAGATCGCGCTCGGCCGCCTGCTGGCCAGGACCACCGCGCTCACCCTGGACGGCGACCCGGAGACGTTGCGCTGGCAGCGAAGCGTGCTGGTGCACGGCCTCTACCGGCTGCCGGTCCGGCTCACTTGATTGCCGTGTCTCGCGTTCCCGTACACCGTGTCTCGCGTTCCGGGACACTGAGATTCCCTGGCGGGTTGGGTGTCGCCCGGTTGGGTGGACCGTGCGGCCGAATGGGCGACCCGTGCGTCAAATGACGCACACCAATGTCCCGGTGCCGGTAGAACTCCGGTTCATCGGTCTCCCGTGGAGGGCAGGCAGGCATGGCGGACAGGGCTCGGCACCCGGTGCACCGCACGATCGTCCTGGTCGACGTGGAGGGTTTCGGCGCCCGACACCGCACGCTGCCCCACCAGTTGGGTATCCGGGCCGGCCTGTACCGGATGGTCGCCGCGGCGTTGGAGTCGGCTGGGGTCCCCTTGGACGCCTGCTACCGCGAGGACCGTGGTGACAGTGTGTTCGTGCTGGTCCCGCCGGAGTATCCGAAGGCGCCGTTGATGGAGGTGCTGCCCGAGGCGCTGGCGCGGGCGGTACGCGGGCACAACAACACCAGCCACGACGCGGCGCGTGTGAGGCTGCGTTTGGCGGTGCACGCCGGTGAGGTCGCCTTCGACGACCACGGCGCCACCTCAACGGCGGTGACCACAGCGTTCCGCCTACTCGACGCCACGCCGTTGAAGCAAGCCCTCGCGGACTCGCCGGGTGTGTTGGCGATGATCGTGTCTCGGCTGGTGTTCGACGAGGTCGTGCGCCACTCCGCGACGCTGAACCCGGCGACGTTCCGGCCAGTCGAGGTGGCGGTGAAGGAGATCCGTGACATGGCGTGGATCGCCCTGCCCGACCACCCGTACCCGCCCGATCACGCTGTCCTGGACCCTACGACACCGGCCGACCGTGGGCGGAGCCAAGCGGAGGAAGAACCGATGACACAGTCGCATGGCGCTGGCGCTGGCTCTGGCGCGAACCCGCAGGTCAATCAGCGGAGCTCGGCGACCAACGGCGGAATCGCCGTCAACATCGCTGGCACCGGCAACCAGACGATCATCAACCCGCACCAGACACCCCGGCCGCGGTTCAGGCGGGGTTTCGGCTGGGCGCTGATGGTGTTCCTGGCGGTGGATGTCGTCTTCGCGGCAGTCGTGTGGACGGCTGGAGTTCAGAACGTTGGTCCGTGGCCATCAACGTCGGTGCTCTTGTTGGTGCTTACCGTTCTTACCGCACTCCTGTGGCTGCGCCTGGCCCGCAGGGTGTTCGGCGGTCTGTGGCGGGCAGTCGTCGGGTTGTTCAGGGGGATGAACCGCGCCACCGAGGGGCTCACCCGAACCTTGGGCGGCAAGTAACTGGTCCGGGAACGCGAGACACGCGGGTGGGCCCTCCCAGGGATACCGGCAGGTGGGCCCTGGGAGGGCCCGGACGACCACTTTTACCCGAGGTGGGCGTCGCCGGCGGCGTTGGCGGCGGCGGTGGCGTCCGTGAGGCGGGCCTGCGCGGTCTGGTCCTTGGTGCCCGGCCGGGCCGGAGCGGCCTTGGCCTTCAGACCGGCGGACGAGCCCGCCGCCGTCCGGTCGCCCACGACACCACCGCGGATGCGGTTGTTCGCGGACACCTGGGCGGCCGGGCTGTTGCCCGACAGCTGCAGCTGGCCGTTGATGATCGTGTCGTCCACGGTCGCCTTGCCGGTGGTGTTGCTGATCACCACGTCCCGGCCGAAGTAGCCACCGGAGGCGCAGCTGTCCAGCGTCCCGTTCGGGCCGAGCTGGACCCCGACCAGGTTGCCGGCGAACGTGGCCTTGCCCTGCACCGCGCCACCGCAGACGACACTGCCGTTCGCGTTGTTCAGCACCGACAACGTACCGTCCACAAAGGAGTCACGGACGTCGGTGTAGTAGGTGTTGCTGCTGGTGACGTTCCCGCCGACCTGGGTGTTCTTGTCCAGCCGGACCTCGCCGACGTTCGAGCTGACGTTGCCGTCGATGGTCGAGGCGTCGATGAACAGGAAGCCCTCGACGCTCGCGTCGCCCTTCGGCTGCACGGTCACCGCGCTGGTCCGGGTCGACTTCAGGTACGTGCCGAACCCGCCCGACGCCAGCGTCACGCCGCCGTCGATGCGGGTGTTCGACGAGTCCAGGTAGCCGTTCGACGCGATCTGCACCTGGCCGTTGATCGTCCCGCCGTCGATCACCAGGTTCGCGCCCGGACCCACCTGGACGTTGCCGGTGATAGTCGTGCCCTTCAGCGAGCACGACTTGCCGTCCGGCACGAACAGGTCCGTCGGCAGGGTCACGGCACCGCCGTTGCCCACGCAGTACGTCACCAGGTCGGCACTCGCGCTGGGCGCGGCGAGCACCACGGACGCGGAGGCGAGGGCGCTCAGGGCGAGCGCTGAGGCGGTCCGTCTTGCCATCACTGTTCTCCTTGCTGTGTAACGGTTCATCTGCCGATGTCCGATCGCGACGCCGCGCGTACGATGGTTCCTTGCTGCCGGATGGTCAACACTCCGTTGGCCACCAACGGATCGGTGACGGTCTCGACGTGCCGGACGAACACGCCGTGACCCGGGTACTGGGCGTGCTCGGCGATCAGGTCGTTGATCGTGCACCCGTTGCCCGTGTCGACGTTGGCGATCCCGGTGTCCTCACCGCCGATCCTGACCGTGGCCCTGGTGTCGGAGTTCGGACACGCGTCCGACCCCTGCGGGACCACCGTGAAGGTCACGGACTGCTCCGGCGAGACGTTCCCCGCGTTGTCCGTGGCCCGGTACTTCAGGGTGTGCGCGCCTTGGGCGCCCACCCGGACCGCGCCCGGGTACGTCGTCCAGGCGCCGCCGTCCAGGGCGTACTCGATCTTGTTCACACCGGACTGCGAGTCCGTCGCCGTGACGGTGACGGTCGCGGTGTCGATGTAGTTGCCGTTGCCGTCCTTGTTCCCGGACACCACAGCCGTCGTGGTCGGCGGGGTCGTGTCCGGTACGGCGACGATCGTGAACGACGTGGTGGTCTCGGGCGCCACGTTCCCGGCGTTGTCGGTGGCCCGGTACTTGAATGTGTGCACACCCGTCGCGGTCACCACGACCGGTGATGTGTACGGTGTATACACACCGTTGTCCAGAATGTATTCAATCTTCTGTACGCCGGATCCGCTGTCGGTGGCGGTGATGGTGACGGTCGCCTGGCCGACGTAGTTCCCGTTGCCGTCCTTGGTTCCTGCGACCGAGGCGTTGACCGTCGGCGGCGTGGTGTCCTGGATGACCACGGTGAACGACGCCATACCCTCGGGGGACACGTTCCCGGCGTTGTCCGTGGCGCGGTAGTGGAACATGTGCGCGCCGGCCGTGGTCACGTCAACCGGGGCCGGGTAGGCGGCGAACGCCCCACTGTCCAATTTGTACTCGACGGACCGCACACCGGATCCGGCGTCGGTCGCGGTCAGGGTGACCGTGGCCTTGCCGATGTAGTTGCCGCTCGTGTCCTTGGTACCGGTGACCGTGTGCGTCACCGTCGGCGGCGTGGTGTCCGGCGGTGCGACGACCGTGAAGGACGTCGTCCCTTCGGGGGACACGTTGTTCGCGTTGTCGGTGGCACGGAATTTGACGGTGTGCGTGCCGGTCGTGCCCACCACCACGGGAGATGTGTATGCGGTATACACGCCGCTGTCCAGAATGTATTCAATCTTCTTCACGCCGGATCCGCTGTCGGTGGCGGTGATGGTGACGGTCGCCTGGCCGACGTAGTTCCCGCTGGTGTCCTTGGTTCCCGTGACCGCGGCGTTGACTGTCGGGGGAGTGGTGTCCGGTGGCGCGACGACGGTGAAGGACGCCATGCCCTCCGGTGACACGTTGTTCGCGTTGTCCGTCGCCCGGTAGTGCACCATGTGCGAGCCGTTCGCGGTCACGTCGAACGGTGCCGTGTAGCCGGTGAAAGCCCCACCGTCCATTGAGTACTCGACCGTCTTCACGCCGGATCCGCTGTCGGTGGCGGTGATGGTGACGGTGGCTTTGCCGATGTAGTTCCCGCTGGTGTCCTTGGTGCCGGTGACCGTCGAGTTGACTGTTGGCGGAGTGGTGTCGGGATTGGCGACGACCACCTTGAACTGCACCGAACCGACCGGGGAGGTGTTGCCGGCCTTGTCGGTCGCCCGGTACTGCACCGAGTGGTCACCGATCGCCGTCACGTCGAACGGCCCGGTGTACGGCAGGAAACTGGTGTCGTCCACCTGGTACTCAACTTTGTCCACACCGGACTCAGCGTCCTGCGCGTTGACCGTGACGGTGGCCTTGCCGACGTACTCGCCGTTGGTGTTCTTGGTGCCGGTGACGTTCGCCGAGACCGTCGGCGGGGTCGTGTCCGGCCCGCCGGGGCCGACCGTGATCTCGCCGACCATCATGGAATGGCCGGGCATCGCGCAGAAGTACCGGTACTTGCCGGGAGTGAGCGTCACAGCCTGTTCGTGCCGGCCGTTCTGGGCGTCGAACGGGTTGGCCACGATGTTGAGGTTCACGTCGTGGTTGTAGCCCGGCGTGGACGTATCGAAGGTCACTGTATGCGACATACCGGTCGTGTTACCGGTGGCGATGCTGGTCTCGAACACGATCGTGGCCGCGCCCGCCACGGCCGTCGTCGGGAACGAGGTGTACTTGGTGATGTCGTCGCTGGCGGTCCAGGTCAGCACCTGGGCGGCTGCGGGAGCCGCGGCCGGCGTGGCTGCGGACGCCGGGATGACCGCGGCCACCGATGCCGCCGCCAACGCGACGACCGCGAGTATTCGTCGAAACATGGCACCTTCCCAGGGAGTGCGGACCAAGGCCGGCCGACGCTCGGGGGAGCGCCGGCCGGCCCGCCTGGCTAGAGCGACCGCACCCGGATGTTGCGGAAGTCGATCAGATCGTTGTCACTGTGGTTCTGCAGGCCGATGAAGCCCTGCAGGAACTGCCGGAGATCCGTGGGCGGGTCACCGGCCCTGGACGACTGCTTGCCCGGGACGTTGTCGAACTCGTTGATCACCACGCCGTTGCGGATGATCGTGTAGTGCTGTCCGACCGCCTTGATCTCGTAGTCGTTCCACTGGCCCTTCGGGGTGATCCCGGCGTGTGCCTGGTCGTTCGGGTCGAAGTTGTAGACCGACCCGGTCTTCTGCGGCTCACCCGTCGCGCCGTCGTAGATCTGGATCTCGTGTCCACAGTAGATCGCGACCCAGGCGGGCGACGTCGCCGCCGGACCCGTCTGACCGCACTGCGGGCGTTGCTCCACCGGTGTGCGCGGATCTGGGAACCGGATGAACACACCGCTGTTGGCGTTGAACCCGTCCGGAGCCGAGTCCCGGAACTGCAGCTTCAGGTCGAAGTCCCCGAACTGCTGGCCGTTGTACCACAGCATGCCCAGCCCGCCGGCCGATCTCAGCGTCCCGTCCGGCTGGATCGAGAACCGGCCCGAAGGCGCCTGCGACCACGACTTCAACGAGTCAGCCGTGCCGTCGTAGATCGACTTGTACCCGGTGTTGCGGGACGTGCCGATGTCCGACGAGGACGCGGCGCGCACGAGGTTGCCGTTCTCCCGGCCGTTGATCACGCCGTCCCGCTGCAGCTGGTCCGCCGTGGTGGAGACGTAACGGACGAACGTGCCGTGGTCGGGGTAGGCGCTCTCGTCGTCGATCAGGTCGTTGAGCGTGCAGCCGCCGCCGACCGTCTTGTTGGCCACACCGGAGTCGGTGTCACTCATCCAGACCGTCTTGCGACCGTCCGGCGCCGCACAGTTGACGTTCACGGTCGACTGCGTGGTGGCGACCTCGCCGTCGGCGTAGGTCACGGTCAGCTTCGCGGTGTACGTACCCGTCTTGGCGTACACGTGCCGCGGGTTCTGCTCGGTGGACGACGTTCCGTCACCGAAGTCCCAACGGGAGGACACGCCACCGGAGCGGGCACCGTTGAAGGCGATCGTCAGCGGCTTGTTCTGCACCGCGACCGAAGCCGCCGTCGGCGCCGGGGTCGCCGGGCCGCCCTTGTACACCACGCGGAGCAGCTTCTGGTTGGAATCCAGGCTGAAGAAGCCGCCGCCGTAGTCCAGCATGTACAGCGCGCCGTCCTGGCCGAACTTGGCGTCCATCCAGCTCTGCACCTTGTTGTCGGCCACGCCCGGCGGGATGATCTTGCTCAGCGTCTCGGCGAACGCCGGCGGCGCCTGCTGCGGCACCTTCGCCGCGTCCACGGTGACCGCGATCCGGTTGTTCCCGCTCGACTCGTCACCGATGATCCACTTGTCGTTCCAGTACGACGGCCACGCCACACCGCTGTTGCCGTTGATCAGCTCCCGATGGTACGTCGGACCGGACATGACCGCCTGGCCGCCGCCGCGCACGTACGGCTCGGTGTACGTGGCGTCCGCCTTGTTGTAGGTGGGGATGCCGCTGCCGTCCGACCGCGCCGGGAAGACCGGGCCACCGCCGTCCGGTGAGTACCAGATCATGTTGTCCCGGATCGGCGGCAGGTCGACCAGACCGGTGTTGCGCGGTGAGTTGTTCTTCGGGTTGTTGCAGTCGTACCAGCCGGTCAACACGTTGGCGTCGGTGTTGCTGCGGTCGCGGTACGGCTGGCGGTTGCCCATGCAGTACGGCCAACCCTGGTTGCCCGCGGACGTGATGACCGTCGCGGTCTCGTACTTCGCCGGCCCCAGGTCGGGGTTCGGCGACGACGCGTCCGGACCGACCCAGCCCGCGGTCAGCCACTGGTGCACCGGGTCGACGTTCAGCCGCGCGATGTTCCGCACGCCCATCACGTAGATCTCCGGCCGCGCCTTGTCGTTGCCCGGCGGGAACAGGTTGCCCTCCGGGATGGTGTACGTGCCGTCCGCCTCCGGGTGGATCCGGATGATCTTGCCGGCCAGGTCGTTGGTGTTGCCGGCGGTGCGACGGGCGTCCTGGAACGAGATGCCCGCGAACTCCTGCGTCCAGTTGTTGCCGGAGTAGCCGCCGGAACCTTCGGACGAGTTGTTGTCACCCGAGCCGACGTACAGGTTTCCCTTGGCGTCGAACGACATGCCGCCACCGGCGTGACAGCAGCTGTGGATCTGGACCGGCCAGTTCATGATGTCCTTGCGGGTGGCCTGGTCGATCGTCTGCGTGGTCTTGTCGTACGTCAGCCGCGAGATGGTCCGGTAGCCGACCTGCTTGACCCGGTCGATCGAGTCGTGCGGCATCCAGTAGACGTACAGCCAGCCGTTGGCCGCGAAGTTCGGGTCGGGCACGATGCCGAGCAGGCCCTCCTCGTTCTTCACCAGCTCGCCGCCGCTGCCGCGGTTGCCCATGACCGGCAACGTGGTCAGCAGCTTCGCCTGCTTGGTGCCCGGATCCCACTTGTGGATCGTGCCGCAGCCCAGGCCCACGTTCGGGTCGTTCCAGTCCACCACCGGACCGCTCGGGCAAGCGGCCTTGCCGACGTAGAAGAACGTGCCGTCCGGCGCGAGCGTGAGACCGTGCGGCTCGCCGATCTGGTCCAGCTGGCCCGGCTGGTTCTTCGGGGTCAGCCGCTCGATCGCGTAGTTCGACGTGATCGTCGCCTGGCAGTCGCCGCGGACGACACCGGTGGTCCACTTCAACGCGCCGGTGAGGTGCTTGCGGAACAAGTCCTCGCCGTAGCTGGTGTCGGTGTGGCCCATGCCGGTGTAGAACGACCGGCCGCCGTCGTAGTCACGGCACCACGACACCGGATGGAACGGGCCGTTGGCGCCCGGACCCGGGTTGTAGAACCGTTCCTCGACCTGCGCGACCGTGTGGACAGTGCCGACCGGGCTCGGATCCCAGTTGTACCAACGGTCCGAACGGGTCACGTTCAGCGGCAGGTCCCGGGTCGCCGGGTGCTGGCGGTCCAGCACGTCCACCACGGCCTGGTTCACCGCGGGCGGCGCCGGCGGTGTCGAGCTGCCGGCGAACAAGCGCATGTCAGCGAGCTGGATCAGCGGCTCGCCGGCGTTCGCCGTGATGTTCAGCCGGTAGTGCAGGTACGCCGTGGTGTTCGGCGGGGTGACCGTGAACTTCCTGAGCTGGAACGGTTCGCTCCACGACTGGTTGGTCTGCTTGTCCACGTCGGTCCACGCCTGGCCGTCGTTGGAGCCCTGCAGGGTCCAGTCCTTCGGGTTGCGGCCGGCGAAGTCGTTCGCCGACGTGAGCGCGTAGCTGGTGACCACGGTCGGCTTGGTCAGCTGGAACGCCGCCCAGCCGGTGTTCGCGAACGTCAACCACTTGGTGTTCGCGTCGCCGTCGGCCAGCTTCTCCTTGCCCTCGTTCGGTGGGTTCTCGCCGCTCGCGGTCACCTTGGCCACCGGCTCGGCGTTGGCGATGCTGCCGACCGGGCGGGTGCCGATCAGGCCGGTGAACCACGTCGAACTGTCCTGCGCCTTGGCCGCGTCGCCGATCCCGAGGAAACCGCCGCCGGCCTGGACATAGCTCTGCAGCGCGCCTTCCTGGTCACGGGTCAGCGCGGCGTTGGCCGCGGACAGGAACACCACGCCGCGGTACTGGCCGAGGTTCGCCGACGTGAACGCGCCCGGGTCGGTCGACTCGGTGACGCTGATCCCGCTGGCCTGGCCGATGTCCTTGATCGCCGCGGTCGCCTGGGCCACCGGGTCCTGCTGGTCCGCGGCGGGTCCGTGGAACACCAGGACGTTCACCGGCGGATTGACTGTCGCTTGTGGACCGGCCACGGCGAACGTGGCCGATCCGCCCAAGGCGAGGGCCGCGGTGGTGGCGACCACCACGGCCGGCCGGAGTCTGGATCTGTTCCGATACCAGCCTGTAGAGAACCTTCGCCCCATCCGTAACTCCTTTGTCGTTGGCAGGCCAGGAGGTGATGAGCTAGTGGTGTTCCATGTCCATCCCGGGCATGGAACTGTTCTGCGTGGCAGAGTGCATGTGGCCGCGGAAGCGATCGATCGCCTCCTGCGCGCCCGGGGGCATGCTGCCGTCCGCGTTGCGGACCAGGAACAGGCCGACCATGCCGGCTTCGGCGTGGTTCTGCACGTGGCAGTGGTACATCCAGGTGCCGGCCCGTTCCCCGTCGCCGGCGATCACCTGGAAACCGAAGGAGCTGCCCGGGTTCAGGTCCTTGTTGTCGATCGACGGGGTCGGGTCGCTTGGGCCTTCCAGGTAGCCTGTCCGGTTGTCCGCCCAGCGGTGCGCGTGCAGGTGGAACGTGTGGAACTGGGTGCCGTGCCCGATCGCGATCCACTCCACCCGCTGGCCGAGGTTCGCCTCGAACATGGGCGTGTTCGGCGCCGACTTGTTGTTGATCGCCATCTCGTTGAACACGACCGTGAACTGCTTGTCCGGCAGGATGTCCCCGCGCCGACGCACGATCAGGGCGCCGTAGAGGCCGGTGAGGATCCCCTTCGTGCCGTGGTCGGTGCCCATCGCGTGGTCGTGGTAATGCCAGTAGCCGGCGCTGCCCGGTATCCACCGGCGGCCGGCCGTCGCGGTCATCTCCTTGGTGCGCCAGATGTACGTGCGCGTCTCACCGGGGTTGTTGAAGGACGCGTTGAGCGGGCTGCCGTCCGAGTCGGTGGTGTAGTCCACGCCGTGCGGGTGGATGGACAGCCGCTGGTCGGTCGTGTTGACCAGGGTGATCTCGAACGTGTCACCCTCGTAGCACTCCAGGATCGGCCCGGGGATCGTCGCCTGGCCACGCGCGAGACCGTAGCCGAACAGCCCGCCGGGTAACGCCTCCGCGTAGATGGTGACTTTCTTCGTGACCCCGGACGTCGTCTGCGCGGTGCTCTCCGGCGTGGCCATGCCGAGTGCCACGGCGGGCACGGTCAGGCCCAGCGCGCTGGTCGCCAGCACCGAGCGTCGGGACACCAACCGGTTGAACCAGCCGGCCTGGGCGTGCTTGTCCATCCCTCTCCTTTGGGGGTTTCGTCGGGGAACAGCGCCAAAAAAGGGCATGGCCTGCTCACCGTCGGTGGGCACGGACATCCCCAGAGGCCGAGGGCACGCCAGCCCTCCCGTTACCGCCTTGCCTTTCGGTCCGGTGGTTGCTCACATTCTTTCGTCCAACGAGGAGGAACTTATGCACTCCAGCAGCGAAAGTTAAGGTCCAAACGGCGTAACGAACCAGACAAAGCCTTGTCATTTGACTGTGACGGCACTTCGGTAGCACACGGGTTAGTTCAGTTACTCGTCGCTATCAACCTGGTGACACAGAGATGATCAAGATGTTTGCTCTGTTCGAGTGGTATACGCGCTGTGATGGGCGTCGCGGACCAAGGTCAGCATCTGGCGGGGTAGCCGCTAGCGTTCCGGGTCCATCTCCCGCCATTGCTCCGCCGGGACCTCGGCGGCCCGTTGGGCGAGCCACTCGATGAGTTGGGCCAGGGTGGCGACGGCCTGGTCGGGGGAGGTCAGTCCGGTCACTTCACGGCATTCGACGGTGTGTGTGCCGCAGTCCACGTTGTGGTCGCACCGGACCGAGATCTCGGCGTCGACCTCCCAGGTCGACGTCTCGGCGGAGTAGTAGCCGGGTGGGCGGAGTTCGACGGTGAACGACACCAGGTCGTTTTCCGCGAACCCGCTGACGCAGCACTTTCCGTCGGGGAGCAGCGAATACTCCAGTCCCTCGTGGCACAGGCCGGCGCGCCCTCCCGGCAGAGTGGCGCGCAGTCGCCGGCTGGAGGTCGCCAGGCTGGCGGCGATGTCGGCGGTGAAGGTACCCGGCGGGAACATCCACGCCGGGTCGCCGTCCGCCAGCCGGATCGTCTCCACCAGCCTGAGGGCTCAGCGGTCCGCCGGCTGCGAGACTTCCTGCGGCTCGGGCTCGTCCTCGTGGTGGCTCATCCGCTTCTTCACGATCATGCCGACCACCAGGCCGGCGATCACCGCCACCCCGAGGCCGATCCACGAGAAGCGGGACAGCCACGCCTCGGCGACCACGCCGAGGTAGTAGATCAGCGCTGTTGTGCCGCCCGCCCAAGCGATTCCGCCCAGCGCGTTGGCCGCCAGGAATCGGGGATACGGCATGTGTAGCGAGCCGGACAACGGGCCGGCCAGGATACGCAACAACGCGATGAAGCGGCCGAAGAACACCGCGTAGACGCCTCGGCGGCGGAAGATGTCCGCGGCTTTGGCGATTGTCTTGGGGCCGAAGTGTTTCGGGAACTTCCGGCCGGCCCAGGCGAAGAGGCGTTCGCCGAACTTGCGGCCGATCCCGTAGCCGATGCTGTCGCCGATGATGGCGCCGGAGCTCGCCGAGACACCGACCCACAGTGGCGAGATCGAGTGGGTCTTCGAGGCCAGGAGGGCGGCGGCCACCAGCACGATCTCGCCGGGCAGGGGGATGCCGAGGCTCTCGATCATGATGACCAGCCCGACCGTCACGTACACCAGGAGCGGCGGGATGGTCTCCAGCCAGTGGTCGATGTTCACGCGTTCCCCTCGCCCGAAAACCGGAAAAGCAGCTGCCCCAGCACGGGCAGGGTACCTGTTGGCGTCCCGTTCCGTGCACGGACACCAGCATTGTCCGATTAGTCCACTTTTGCCATGAGGGCAAGAGCTTCCGTGCGGACAACGACCAGGTCCGCGTGCGGGCAGGCGATCTGGACGCCCGCGTCCGCGCCCGCCGAGGCGTAGGCCGTGACGTCCGGAATCTCCTTCCACTGGCGGGTCAGGATCACCCCTTCGACCAGCCCGAAGACCAGGTCCGCGGAGGTTTCGTCGGCGCCGGCGGCCAACACCATCGACCGGTACAGTGCCCGAAGGGACGCCCGTTCGGTATGGAAATCCGTGAACGTCGGGGCCTGGATCTCCGGCCGCAGGTACAGCACGCCGAGGTTGTACCGCCCACCGCAGAGCAGTTCCAGGTCCAACTGGCACAGTGCCCACAGCTTCGCCGAAGCCGACCCGGGCATCCCGTGCAGCGTCCGGCCGGCCTGCAGGGACGGCCGGACCGTGCCGGACAACAGCACGGTCAGAATCTCCTCTTTACCGCTGAAGTAGTGGTAAAGGGACGCTTGGCGTAAGCCGGCGCGGTCGGCGATGGCCCGGGTGGAGGTCGCCGCGAAGCCGTGCGCGATGAACAGTTCGGCCGCCGCGTCCAGCAGGTCCTGGCGGGAGTCGCGGACACCCGCCGACTCCCCGGTTGCTCGCGGACGCCCTGCCATCCGCCAAGAGTGCCATGGGGGGATGTGCTGCGGGCGAATTTCTGTCAAGCTATAGAAATCCGTGACCTGCGATGACAGCATGGAAGGGTCCCCGCCTTGAGTACCTCGACGACCTACGGCGCCCGTGACCACGCGCGTGCCCAGGAGATCCCCGTCGACACGCCCCGACTGCCGGAAGGCGGTGTGTGGGCGGAGTATGTCGGGCCGGACGCGTACACCCACAAGGTGGTCGCGCGCGGCACGGCGATCCGGCTGGCCAACCTGGAGTCGGGTGCCTGCGCGCATGTCCTGCTCTACAACGCCGACCAGCCGTGGGAACGGCTGAACGTCGCCGACACGGTCAAAGTCCAGTGGAACGCCTATCTGAGCCCGCGCAACCTGCTGCTGTCCGACCAGGGCCGCGTGCTGGCGTCCGTCCTCGAGTCTGACGGCGAGCACGACGCCCTGTGCGGCACGAGCGCGAAAGGCCGCGCCTTGTTCACGCTCGCCGCGGCCAAGAACGGCCTCACCCCGCGGGACCTGCCGCCGAGCCTGTCGTTCTTCCAGAGCGTCCGGGTGTTGCCCGACGGCAAGCTCGACCACCGCGGCCCGTCCGGGACGACCGTCGTGCTGCGTGCCGAGATGCCCCTGATCGTGCTCATCGCCAACACCGCGCACCCGTTGGACGACGACTGCAAACGCCTCGCGGTCACCGCCTGGCGGGACACGCCGACCAACCCGGAAGATCCATTGTGGACGGCCACCCCGGAGGGACGCCGGGCGTTCGAGAACACCGTCGAGTATCTCACCGCGAGGGGGCAGGCATGACCACGGTCGCGGCGAGGGCTGGCTGGTCCGCGCGGGTCGCCAAAGGGCAGACGCTGTCCATCACCGACCTGAAAGGTAACCAGGCCGTCGACTTCCTGGTGTACAGCGCCGAGAACACCGACGAACGCTACAGCGCGCCGGACACGATCGCCGAACAGGGCAACATCTTCCTCACCACCGGCAGCGTGCTCATGTCCAACGAGCACAAGCCGCTGATGACCGTGATCGAGGACACCTGCGGCCGGCACGACACGATCGGCGGCGCCTGCAGCAAGGAGTCCAACACCCTCCGGTACGGCCACCACACCCGCCCACAGCACGCGTGCGTGGAGAACTTCCTCGCCGAGGGCGCCAAATGGGGCCTGGGCAAGCGGGACCTGGTCAGCAACGTCAACTGGTACATGAACGTGCCGGTCGAACCGGACGGCACGCTCGGCATCGTCGACGGGATCTCCGCGCCGGGCCTGAAGGTCGTGCTGCGCGCCGAGACCGACGTGATCGTGCTGATCTCGAACTGCCCGCAGGTCAACAACCCGTGCAACGGGTTCGACCCGACCCCGGTCGACGTGGTGGTCGCCTGATGACGACCACCCTGCTGGTGGCCAACAGGGGTGAGATAGCCGTGCGGATCATCCGTACGGCCAAGAAGATGGGCCTGCGGACGGTCGCCGTGTTCTCCGACGCCGACCGGGGCGCGCCGCACGTCCACCTGGCCGACGACGCCATCCGCCTGGGTCCCGCGCCGGCCCGGGAAAGCTACCTGGTCGTCGAAGGGATCCTCGCGGCGGCCGAGGAGACCGGGGCGGACCTCGTCCACCCCGGTTACGGCTTCCTGTCCGAGAACGCCGCCTTCGCCCGCCAGGTGGAGGCGGCCGGCATGGTGTTCGTCGGCCCGACCCCGGACCAGTTGGAGTTGTTCGGGGCCAAGCACACCGCGCGGGAAGCGGCGCGGCAGGCGGGAGTGCCGATGCTCGCCGGCACCGGTCTGCTGTCCGATGTGGACGTCGCGTTGACCGAGGCCGAGCGGATCGGGTACCCGGTGATGCTCAAGGCGACCGCCGGCGGCGGCGGAATCGGCATGCGGGCCTGCCGGGACGCCGCCGAGGTCAAGGACGCCTGGGACTCGGTCGTCCGGCTGGCGGCGGCGAACTTCGACGGCACCGGGGTGTTCCTCGAACGGCTGGTCGAGCAGGCGCGGCACGTCGAGGTGCAGGTCTTCGGCGACGGCGAGGGACGCGTACTCGCGTTGGGCGACCGGGACTGTTCGATGCAGCGACGCAATCAGAAAGTCCTCGAAGAGGCCCCGGCGCCGAACCTCCCGCCGCACGTACGTGCGCAGCTGGCGGAGTCCTCGGTGGCGTTGGCGTCCTCTGTGGACTATCGGAGCGCCGGGACGGTCGAGTTCGTGTACGACGCGGACCGGGAAGAGGTCGCGTTCCTGGAGGTCAACACGCGGTTGCAGGTCGAGCACCCGGTCACCGAGGCTGTGTACGGTGTAGACTTGGTCGAGTGGATGCTCCGGCTCGCGACCGGTTCCCGCGACTTCGTCGTCCCGCCGCAGCGGGGAAACGCTGTTGAGGCACGGGTCTACGCGGAGAACCCGGTCCGGGACTACCAGCCCTCGGCCGGTGTGCTGACCGGGGTCCGGTTCTCCGGTGACGTGCGGGTGGATTCCTGGATCGAGCCGGGAACCGAGGTCGGGACGCACTACGATCCGTTGCTGGCCAAGGTGATCGCGTACGGCGACAGTCGAGCAGAGGCCTGGTCCCGGCTCGCGGACGCCTTGACGGACAGTCGCGTGGACGGCATCGAGACTAACCTTGGGCTGCTGCGGGCGGCGTGCCGGGAGCGGTCCGTGCTGGCGGCGACCCACAGCACGGGGACGCTCGCGGACGTGGTCGACCGTGAGCCGCGGATCGAGGTGCTCCGGCCGGGCACGATGACCACGGTCCAGGACTGGCCGGGCCGCCTGGGGCTGTGGGACGTGGGTGTGCCGCCGTCCGGGCCGATGGACGACCGGTCGTTCCGGATCGGCAACGGGATCCTCGGCAACCCGGCGGGTGCCGCCGGGCTTGAGTGCACTGTGGATGGTCCAGCGCTGCGGTTCACCGACCGGGCGACGGTCTGCGTGACCGGCGCGCCCGCGTCCGTGACGGTCGACGGCGTGGCCGTGCCGCAGTGGGAGCCGGTGCCGGTGCCGGCCGGTGGGACGCTGGACGTCGGCGCGGCAACGGCCGGGCTGCGGACGTACGTGCTGGTGGCGGGCGGTCTGGACATTCCGAAGTACCTGGGCAGCGCGGCCACGTTCACGCTCGGCAAGTTCGGCGGCCACGGCGGCCGCGCGTTGCGCACAGGCGACGTTCTCCGGCCGGGCAAGGACATCGGCCCGTGGGAGACGCCGTCCGAAGTGCCGTCCTTCGGAAACCATTGGGACATAGCCACAGTGGAGGGCCCGCACGCGGCGCCGGAGTTCTTCACCGAGGACGACATCGACGTGTTCTACGACACCGACTGGCAGGTGCACTTCAACTCCGCCCGCACCGGCGTCCGGCTGGTCGGTCCACGGCCGGGGTGGGCGAGGCCGGACGGCGGCGAGGCCGGGCTGCACCCGTCCAACATCCACGACACCCCGTACTCGGTCGGCGCCGTCGACTACACCGGTGACCTGCCGATCCTGCTCGGCCCGGACGGCCCCAGCCTCGGCGGGTTCGTCTGCCCGGCGACCGTGGTCACCGGCGAACGCTGGAAACTCGGCCAACTCAGACCGGGGGACACGGTACGGTTCGTGTCCCGGTCGCCGAGGGACGGCGGCGTTCTGTCGCGTTTGGACGCCACGGACACCAGGCCCTCGGTGACGTACCGGCGCAGCGGCGACGACAACCTCCTGGTCGAGTACGGCCCGATGCAGCTCGACCTGGCGTTGCGGATGCGGGTGCACGCGTTGGCGTCGGCGTTGGCGGACAGGGGAATCACCGGTCTCACGCCGGGGATCCGGTCGCTGCAGGTGCGGGCGGACCCGGACGACGTGCTGGACCTGGTGCGGTCGGTGGAGGCGGACCTGCCGGCCACCCGGGACCTGGCGGTGCCGAGCCGGACCGTGCACCTGCCGTTGTCGTGGGACGATCCGGCGACCCGCGAGGCGATCGCCCGGTACATGGCCGGGGTCCGCGACGACGCGCCCTGGTGCCCCTGGAACATCGAGTTCATCAGGCGGGTCAACGGTCTGTCCAGCGTGGACGACGTGTATCGGGTCGTGTTCGACGCCGAGTACCTGGTCCTCGGTCTCGGCGACGTGTACCTCGGCGCGCCGGTGGCCACCCCGCTCGACCCGCGGCACCGCCTGGTGACCACGAAGTACAACCCGGCCAGGACATGGACGGCCGAGAACTCCGTCGGGATCGGCGGCGCGTACTTGTGTATCTACGGCATGGAAGGTCCCGGCGGCTACCAGTTCGTCGGCCGCACCACCCAAGTCTGGCGCAGCTGGCAGGACGGCGACCCGTGGCTGTTGCGGTTCTTCGACCGGATCAAATGGTATCCCGTCTCCGCCGACGAACTGCTTGACCTCCGCGCGGACACGGCTGCCGGCCGGTGGGAGCCGCGTACCGAGCCCGGTGAGTTCGTGCTGTCCGAGCACGAGGACTTCCTGGCGGCCAACAGCGAGAGCATCGCGGAGTTCCGGGAGCGTCAAGCGGCGGCGTTCTCGGCGGAACGCGCGGCGTGGGAGGCGGCGGGCGAGTTCGCGCCCCGACCGGAGCCCGAACTGTCCACTGTGGATACCGTGACGGTGGTGGCGCCGCCGGGTGGGCACGTGGTCGAAGCCCCGTTCATGGCCACGGTGTGGCGGGTGGACGTCCGGCCGGGCGACCGGGTCCGCGCCGGTGACGGCCTGCTGGCCCTGGAAGCGATGAAGACCGAGACAGTGGTGTCCGCGCCCGCTGATGGTGAGGTGGTTCAGGTGCTTGTCACACCCGGTGACCAGGTCGGTCCCGGCACGGCCGTGGTGGTGCTTCGGTGAACCGGGTTTCTCAGGCGTACCAACGGATTGTTGACGTCCAGCGGCCGGAGATCTGGATCGACCTGCGGCCCGAGGAGGACGTCCAGCGGGAGTTCGCCGAGGCCCGCGGGCCGCTGGCCGGGAAACTGGTGGCGGTCAAGGGGAACATCGACGTACTGGGCCTCCCGACGACCGCGGGCTGTCCGGCGTACACCTATCAGCCGACCCAGGACGCGACCGCCGTCCGGCGATTGCGCGCGGCCGGGGCGGTCGTGATCGGCACGACCAACATGGACCAGTTCGCGACCGGCCTGGTCGGCACTCGCAGTCCGTACGGCGCGGTCCGCAACTCGGTTGATCCGGCACGGGTGTCCGGCGGGTCGAGTTCGGGGTCCGCCGTCGCGGTCGCCCTGGGGATCGTGGACATCGCCCTGGGGACGGACACCGCGGGCTCCGGGCGGATCCCGGCGGCCTTCAACGGGATCGTCGGGTTGAAACCGACGTACGGCCTGATCCCGACGGACGGCGTGGTGCCCGCCTGCCGCAGCCTGGACTGTGTGTCGATCTTCGCCCGGACGGTGACGGAGGCCGAGCAGGCATTGGCGTGCCTGTCCACCCAGCCTGCCGCGCCTGTGCCGACACTGCCTTACCGGCTGGGCGTGCCGACGGAGTTGGGTGACCTGGCGCCGGGCTGGGCGGAGGCGTTCACCAAGGCGGCCAGTCGGTTCCCGGCCGAGCTCGTGCCGGTCGACCTGACGCCGTTCCTTGCCGCGGCCCGCCTGCTTTACGAAGGCGCGTTCGTCGCGGAACGGTACGCGGCGGTCGGCGAGTTCATCGACGCCCATCCGTCCGATGTGGACCCGACCGTTCGGGCTATTATCGCTGGAGCCAGGGACATCCCGGCGTACCGACTGTTCCGTGACCAGGAGGAGCTGCGACGGCTCAGCGAGCCGGCGATGGCCGAGCTGGATCGCGTGGACGCGCTGCTGCTGCCCACGACGGTCGAGCACCCGACGATCGAGGCCGTCGCCGCCGACCCGGTCGGCGTGAACGCCCGGCTCGGCCGGTTCACCAACTTCGCCAACCTGCTCGGCCTCGCCGCGCTGGCCGTCCCGGCAGGCGCGGTCGACGGCCTGCCGTTCGGGATCATGCTGGTCGGCGACGCCCACACCGACCACACCCTGGCGACGATCGCCAAGTCACTGACATCCACTGCGCGGATCGCGGTCGTCGGCGCCCACCTCACCGGGCAGCCGCTGAACCACGAACTGGTCGCCCGCGGGGGAGTGCTGGTCCGCACGACAACGACCGCCGAGCAGTACCGGCTGTACGCGTTGGACACCGTCCCACCCAAACCCGGCCTGGTCCGCGACACCGACGGCGCCGCGATCGAAGCCGAGGTGTGGGAACTGCCCACGGACAGTTTCGGCGACTTCGTCGCCGCCCTGCCCGCGCCGATGGCGATCGGCAAGGTCGAGCTGGCCGACGGCTCATGGGTGCCCGGCTTCACCTGCGAACGGCACGCGCTGGACGGCGCCAAGGACATCACTTCGTTCGGCGGCTGGCGGGCTTATCTGGGAGGCTAGGCCGCGTCCCAGGGCTCGAGGCTGGGGGTTCCCGGAACGCGGCCTAGGTCTGTTGCGGCGGGGCGAACACCTCCACCATGCCCTCGTTGTCGCGGACCTTCAGGTGCGGCAGTGGCGGCGGTGTCGTCGGCAGCTTGTGGAACACCACGGCACCGTCCACACTGAACGCGGTCTTGTGGCACGGGCAGTTCAGCCGCGCGGCGGGCGCGTCCAACGCCAGCTTGCATCCCAGATGCGTGCACGTGCCGGACACGGCCTGGAGCTGCCCGTTCACCCGTTGGACGAACCCACTGACCGTGCCGAAGTCGAACGGCCGGACCACGCCTTCGGGCAGGTTCGCGGCCGGGACCACGGCCCGCCACTGCCCGATGTCGGGGACGATGGTGGTCTCCTCCGCGCGTGTTTCCGCGGGCGGGCGGCGTACCACCTGGTCGACAGTCGCGCCGATCACCGCGGCGGCGGCGGCCACGCCGGTGGTCTGGACGAACCGGCGGCGGTTGTTCGGCTTGGGCTTGCCGTCCAGTTCGGCCGCGAGTCGATCGTGCAAAGCGGACACGAACCCCTCGGACGGCTTGTCGTCGCCGCCTGGCTGCGCGGTGGTCAACAGGATGGCCGTGCGCAGCTCGGCCTCGTCCTGCTCGGCGGCGTCGAAGCGGCTCGGGCGTCGCCGCCTGAGCAGGTCTTCGACGAACTTTCTCGGGGAGTTCACGTCCGCATCCTCTCCGCCACGGCGGTCGCCTGGCGCAACGCCCTGTGCTGCAACACTTTCGCATTGCTGACAGTGACACCGAGCTCCACCGCGGCCTCCTTGATCGAGCAGCCCTCCAGGAACCGCAGCTGCAGGACGCGTCGGTGCCGGTCGGACAGCTCGGCCAGGATGGCCTCCACCTGGTTGACCGCCTGTGGGCCGGACGGGTCGTCGTCGGCCAGCAAGGCCGCGTCCCGCTCCTCGTCCAGCGTGGTGATCTCCCGGCCGAGCGTGCGTCGCCAGTACGTGGCCAACACCGTGCGCGCGGTCGCGAGCAGGTACGCCCGCACCTCGCCCACGGTCGCCGAGGCCCGCAACGGCTTCAGCGCGGACACGAAGACCTCGGTGGTGAGGTCCTCGGCGTCCGGCCGGTTGCCGACCTTGGTATACATTAGGCGGTATACCCGGTCGACGTTGTCCCGGTAGATCGCCTCCCAGTCCGGATACGTGTCCATGTCAACGACGCGTAACCGTGCGGCGCCCGGTTCGTCCGATTTCTCGGTCGAGTCCTGGGGCGTGCCGCGCCGGGCCCGGAACCGTTGTGCCACGTGTCATCCTCCCCATTTCATCAGGGAGATACGCGGGCGGGTTACACGTAACCCGCGGTCGTATCCACAGACGTGACCTCACCACTTTCCCGCAGGAGCCTGCTCGCCATGGGCGGCGCCACCGCCGCACTGGCTGTCACCGGTCTGCCCGCTGTGGCCGACACCGGACGTGTCACACCTGTCATCGCCTGGAACCGGACGTTGCTGGGGGTCGTCCGGACCCAGGGTGCGCACCCCGCGACCGTGCACCCGACGCGGACCTTCGCCATGATGCACGCGGCCATGCACGACGCCGTCGGCCGTACGCGGTCGCACGCGGCCGCGGCGTCCCAGGCCGCCCACGACGTGTTGGTCGCCCTGCTGCCGGCGTTCACGAAAGACTTCGACGCCCAGTTGGCCCGTGAGCTGGCTGTCGCCCGTGACCCGGAAGCTGGCGTGCGGGCCGGGAAGTGGGCCGCGCAACTGGTGTTACGCGCCCGCGCCAACGACGGTTCGACGGCGACGCCGACCGTGCCGGCGCCGGGGACGAAGCCGGGCGAGTACCGGCCGACCCCGCCGGCGCTCGCCAACCCGGTGTTCACGCACTGGCCGTCGGTGCGGCCGTTCGTCCTGGTGCAGGCCGACGTTTTCCGACCGGTGCGGTATCCGCGGCTGGCCAGCGGCCAGTACTCGGCCGCGCTCAACGAGGTCGTCGCGTTCGGCCAGGACACCAGCGTCCGCCGGACCGACGACCAGACCGTGCAGGCCAGGTTCTGGGCGGCGCCGATCCAGAACTACTGGAACGAGATCGCCCAGGCCGTGCTGGCCCGCGGCAGCACGGTGACCGCCGCCCGCGCGTTCGCCCGGCTCAACATCGCCTTCGCGGACGGCGTGATCGCGTTCTACGAGGCCAAGTACCACTACCGGATCTGGCGGCCGATCACCGCGGTGCGGCTGGCCGACACCGACGGCAACCCGGCCACCACGGCCATCCCGACGTGGAGCAGCCTGGCGACGACGCCGGCCGACCCGTCGTACCCGGGTGCGCACAGCGTGATCGCCCAGGCCGGTGCCACGATCCTGCGGCACGAGGCCGGGACACGGCAGGTGCTGTCCGTGACGTCCGAGGCGACGCCGGGGATTGTGCGTCACTTCGAGACGTTCCAGCAGGCCGCGGACGAGGCCGGGCTGAGCCGGATCTTCGCCGGCGTGCACACCCGGCTGGACCACGTCGTCGGGCAGCAGCTCGGATTCGACGTGGCCCGGTCTGTCCTCACCGCTATCGGCCGATAGGCTGACTACAGTCTGTGTTGTGTTGACAGGAGAGCTCGTCACCTTGCGGCCGATCGAACCGGCCGACTATCCAGCGCTGGCCGTGTTCACCAACGACCTCGAGGTGGCGCTGCTCGTCGGCGGGCTGCCGCCGGTGCCGGTGCCGTTGGCGTCCGTGTCGGCGATCTACGAGCGGCGGCGGGAGAACCCGGACGAGGTCAACTTCGCGATCACGTCGAACGAGGGCGACGGCCTGTTGATCGGCCAATGTGGCCTGTTCCGGCACGATCCGATCGGTCGCACGTGCGAGTTGGGCATCGCCATCGGCGACCGGGACCACTGGGGCCGCGGCTACGGCCGGGAGACGGTGTCGATGCTCTCGGACTACGCGTTCCGCGTGCGCAACATCCGGAAGGTGTGCCTGTCGGTCAACGCGACCAACGAGCGCGCCCTCCGGGCGTACGTGGCCGCGGGGTTCGTGGAGGAGGGCCGGCGCCTGCGGCACGTGTGGAGCGACGGCGAGTACATCGACATGGTGTTGATGGCGCGTTTCCAGTAATCCTGCCGCCGACTGGGCCATTGCCTCGGCATTTTCACGTGTGTACTGTCCGTTCAGATGTGCGTATTTGGTTCATATATCTGAATGGACTGACATGTTACTCCGCCACACCGTCGTGGCCGGGCTGGCCACTGTGGGCCTGGCCGCCACCACGCTCATCGCCGCA
Source organism: Actinocrispum wychmicini (assembly GCF_004345645.1). Classification (GTDB taxonomy): domain Bacteria; phylum Actinomycetota; class Actinomycetes; order Mycobacteriales; family Pseudonocardiaceae; genus Kibdelosporangium; species Kibdelosporangium wychmicini. The sequence continues at coordinate 466,700 of NZ_SLWS01000010.1, forward strand.
CCCGCGGTCGCGGACACGTCCGCCCGCTGCTCGATCCCGTTCCTGGGGCCCGTCTGCGCCCCGGACACCGTCGTCCTCGACGGCCACCAGTTGCAGCGGGCCAAGTTCGCCGTGCTGACCGGCGACCGAACCGCCAAAGCCGCGTTGGACAACCTGCTCACGTCGGCCGACGACGCGCTCACGGCCGGCCCGTGGACCGTCACCGCGAAGTCCCAACTGCCGCCGAGCGGCGACAAACACGACTACCTCAGCCTCGCCCCGTACTGGTGGGCCACCAAGCCGGTGACGCCGGACAACCCGTGGGGCTGCCCGTTCGTCCAGAAGGACGGCGTGCGCAACCCGCTCGTCGACTCCATTCCCGACCACGCGGCCCGCGGTGACGCGTTCGCCGCGATCTACGAACTGTCGCTCGCCTGGTACTACACCGGCGACGCACGGTACGCCCGCCGAGCCGCCCTGGACCTGCGCACCTGGTTCCTCGACGCGGCCACGAAGATGAACCCGAACATGAACTTCGCCCAGGGCATCCCGTGCAAGGTCGACGGCCGGGGGATCGGGATCATCGAGTTCGCCGAGGCGTTCCCCGAGGTCGTGGACGCCACCCAGATCCTGGCCGGCACCGGCGCCCCCGGCTGGAGCGCGGCGGACCAGCGGGGTATCACCGACTGGTACACCCAGTTCCTGACCTGGTTGCGTACCAACAAGAACGGCACGGACGAAGCCGCGGCCACCAACAACCACGGCAGCTTCTACGACATGATGGCGGCGACCCTGGCGCTCGGCACCGGTCAGCGCGACCTCGCCAGGACCATCGTGCGGGACGCCGAGAAGAAGCGGATCGACGTGCAGATCGCGGCCGACGGCAGCCAACCGCAGGAGGTGTCGCGGACCCGCAGCTGGCACTACTCGCTGTTCAACCTGGTGGCGTTGACCCGCTTGGCGCAGATCGGCAGGCACGTCGGCGTGGACCTCTGGCACTACAAGAACCCTGCTGACGCGGGGATTCTCAACGCCGTCGACGTCATGATCCCGGCCGCGACCCAGGGTCAGTCGGTGTGGAAGTACCCGGAACTGGACTTCCGGCAGTACGCGGCACTGGACGTCCTGCACGCGGCGGCCGACGTCGGTGACGCCAAAGCCCGCGCCGCCCTGCCGCACGTACCCGTCGAACCAGGCGGTGACGTGTATCCGGTCCGCCCGGCCGCCGAACAACTCGACGACATCGCGAAAGCGTAGTGTCTACTTCGAACTGATCCGCGACTGCAGCAGGACGAGAGCACCGAGGACGAGCACGGCCACGCCGATCGCGCGTAGCCCGGCATCCGCACCGGAGACGAACGCGGTGACGATGTCGTGGGCGCGGTCGGGTGTGGTCGTGGCCAGTGCCTGGGCCACGGTGTGCGGATCGTGGTCGGCACGGATGTCCGCCGGGAGCGCGGCGACGAACCGCCCGGTGAGCACCGTGCCGATGACAGCGACGCCGAGGGCGCTGCCGAACTCGCGGGTGGTGGACTGCAACCCGGCTCCGACCCCGGCCTGAGCGTGCGGCAGCGAGCCCGAGATGGCACCGGACAGCGTCGGCAGGGCCAGCGTCACGCCGACTCCAGTCACGACAAGCCAGGTGGCGTATACAATATACGGTGTCTGGGCGTCGCTTGTAGACAATCCGAGCAGTCCGCCGCCGACGAATGCGAACGCGAGGGTGATGGTCGCGTCCAGGCCGATGCGTTGGACCAGGCGTCCGACGTGCCGTGCGCCCAGGATGATCGGGACCGTCAGCGGGAGGATGCCGAGGCCGGTCAGCAGGACGCCGAATCCCTTGCCGTACTGGAGGAATGACGCGTTGACGTAGAACAGCGCGAACATGCCGAAGAAGATGGCGGTCATGCCGACGCAGGCGCTGCGCAGGCCGGCGATCCGGAACAGCCGGGGATCGAGCAGCGGGTGGTCGACTTTCAGTTCGACGAGGATCCACACCGTGAACAGCACGGCGGCGCTGACGAATCCGGTCACCACGACCGCGCTGCCCCAGCCCTGTTCCGGGCCCTGGACGATCCCGATCAGCAGCGCCACCGACGCGGCGACGAGCAGGACGGCGCCGAGCAGGTCGATGCAGTGGCCGTGGCGCGACGACACCGGCGCGACACGTCCCACGAGCGCGGCGAGAACCAGCGCGACCGGCACGGCGGCGATGAACAGCCAACGCCATGATCCGCCTGTCAGGACCGCTCCGCCGCCGACGTTGCCGACGACTCCGCCGATCCCTGTCATCGACGCCCAGGTCGCGATCGTCACGCCTTTGCGTTCGGCGGGGACGGCGTGCAGCAGGACTGCGAGTGTGTTGGGCAGCACGGCGGCGGCGCCAACCCCGGTGATCGCCCGCCCGACCAGCAGGAGAGGCACGTTCGGCGCGGCTGCCGACATCAACGCGCCGACCGCGAACAGCAGCAGGCCGGCCAGCAGGACACCTTTGCGGCCAAAGCGATCGCCCGCGGCGCCGCCGGGGATCACCAGACAGGCGAAGAAGATCACGTAGGTGTCGACGATCCAGACCAACGCGGACGCGGACGGCCGCAGTGCGCTGGCGGCGAGCATCGGAACGGCCAGGTTGACCGCGGCGACCATCCCGACGACGAGTACGACACAGGCGGACATGGCCGCCAGCAGGCCGCGTTGCGACACCGGAGCAGGAGTGTTCAGGACGTTTACTGGCATGACCACGACGTTAGAAACCTGGATAGTCTGCGCGCCACGCAACTTTGACAATGACTATTTGTGTATGATGCAACTGTGCCCGACCAGCTTGACCTGAACCTCCTACGGGTGTTCGACGCGTTGTTGCAGGACGGCAGCGTCACCGCCGCGGCCGAGCGCCTGCATCTGTCCATCCCGGCCACCAGCCGGGCGCTGGGCCGGCTGCGGCGGGCGATGAGCGACCCGATCCTGGTCCGAGCCGGCCGTGGGATGGCGCCCACACCGTTCGCGCTGCGCACCGCGCCTCGGGTGCGGTCCCTGCTTGACGAAGCGTCCGCGCTGATCAGCGCCGACCGCGAGGTCACGGTCGCCGACCTGAAACGCACCTTCACGATCCGCATCAACGACGGCGTGGCCGCGACCTTGGTGACGGCGTTGGTCGAAGCCACGGCCGCGGTCGCCCCGGGCGTGATCCTGCGTTTCGTCGCGGAGGGCACCGAGAGCACGGAGGCCCTCCGCGATGGCTCGGTCGACCTGGACATCGGCGCGGGCGACGACCAGGCCCCCGACATCCGGACCGCGCTGTTGTACCGCGAGCAAATCGTCGGGATCGTCCGCGCGGACAGCCCGCTGGGCCGCCGCGGCGCGCCGACGTTGACGCAGCTGTGCCGGCACCCGCACGTGTCGTCGTCTCGCCGTGGACGCGCACGCGGTCCGCTCGACGACGCGCTCGAAGCCGTGGGCCTCCAACGGCACGTCGCCGCCGTCGTCCCCACCCACGCCGTCGCCATGCTCCTCGTCGCGTCCAGCCACTACGTGGGACTCGTCCCGCAACGCCTGGCCGAACAGTACGGTCCGGCCCTGGGCATTCGCTCGTTCCCGATCGCCGCGGCGCTGCCGGAGGTCGACGTGCGACTCCTGTGGCACGTGCGGCTCGACGCCGACCCGGCGCAGCGCTGGCTGCGGGACACGATCCGGGCGGCGCTGCGTTGACCTTCGATGGGCTGAACGGGTGGATTCCGGCTGTTCACCTGTAGCCCATCCGTTCGCCGGGTGTTGTGCACGGCCGGGCTGCGTGAGCCTGAGATTTATGGGATCCCCTGATTGCCTGGAGGATTCATGGTCCGCACGCGGATCGCGGTCGCCCTGGCGGCCGTGGCTCTGACAACGGCAGGTGTGGCCACCGCGGTGGCCACCGGGCACGGCAGCGCGGTGGACGTCCGGCCGGCCGCGGCGTCCGTGCCGCAGTTCGACCACATCGTGCTGGTGATGTTCGAGAACAAGAAGTACTCGTCGATCAACGGGAGTTCCAGCGCGCCGTACTTCAACAGTCTGGCGTCGCAGGGCGCGAAGTTCACCCAGTCCTTCGCGATCACCCATCCCAGCCAGCCCAACTATGTCGCGCTGTTCTCCGGTTCACCCCAGGGCATCGTGGACGACACGTGCCCGGCGAACCTGGGCAGCAAGGCCAACCTGGGCCAGCAGCTGATCGGCGCCAGCCGGACATTCAAGGGATATTCCGAGGCCATGCCGTCGGATGGGTACACAGGTTGTTCGAGCGGCACGTACAGGCGCAAGCACAACAGTTGGGTGGATTTCAGCAACGTTCCGGCGAGCAGCAACGTGCGGTACTCGACCTTCCCGAGTGACTTCACCCAGCTGCCGACCGTCGCGTTCGTGACACCGGACATGTGCGACGACATGCACGACTGCTCGATCGGAACCGGGGATACCTGGCTCAAAGCGCACCTTGACGGGTACGCCCAGTGGGCCAAGGCGCACAACAGTCTGTTGATCGTCACGTTCGACGAGGACAGTGGGACGTCGGTCAACCAGATCTTCACGGTATTCGTGGGCGCGAGCGTGAAGGTCGGAACGTATAACGAATCCATCAACCACTACACCGTGCTGCGCACCATCGAGGCGTCGTACGGGCTGCCGGGCCTGGGCAACGCGGCGAGCAAGTCGCCGATCCTGGACGTCTGGCAGTAGGCCCCGGTGTACCTGTCCACAGTCGGCCGGGTGCGCCACAAGGAAGGCAAACGGCCTCCGCTCAAGGCGATCGGCGGCACCGTCGTCGCCTTGGGCGCGGTCAGTCTGGTCACGGACATCTCCTCGGAGATGGTGACCGCGGTGCTGCCGGTCTACCTGGTGCTGAGCCTGCATCTGACGCCGGCGGCGTTCGGCGTGGTCGACGGCCTGTACACAGGCGCGACCGCCTTGCTGCGCCTGGTCGGCGGCTACATCGCCGACCGGGCGCGCGGATACAAGGCCGTGGCCGGCGTCGGCTACGGCCTGTCCGCGCTCACCAAGCTGGGGCTGTTGCTGGCGGGCGGGTCGGCGCCGGCCATAGGTGCCGTGATCACCTTGGACCGGGCGGGCAAGGGCCTGCGCACGGCGCCACGCGACGCGCTGATCACGTTGACCGCGCCGGAGGAGATGCTCGGCCGGGCGTTCGGCGTGCATCGGATGATGGACAGCACGGGGGCGTTCGTCGGGCCGTTGGTGGCGTTGGCCGTGCTGGCGGCGGTCGGGTCGACCAGCCAGGCCGGGTTCGACGCGGTGTTCGTCACGAGTTTCTGCTTTGCCGTGCTGGGGGTTCTGTTCCTGGGCCTGTTCGTTCGGGACAGGCGTGGACATGTACCGCCGGTTCGGTTGCCGGCGATGAGTCTGCTGCGTGACCGCCGGGTGCGTCGGTTGCTGTTCGCGGCCGTGGTCCTCGGCCTGGCCACGATCGGCGACGGGTTCGTCTACCTGCTGCTGCAACGGCGTGAGGACATCGCCGTCGGGTGGTTCCCGTTGCTCGCGGTGGGAACGAACCTGGCGTACCTCGTGTTGGCGACGCCATTGGGGGCACTCGCGGACAGGATCGGCCGGCTGCCTGTCGTCCTGGGAGGATACGCCGCGTTGGTCGTGGTGTACTTGATGTTGTTCGGCCCGTTGGCGGGTGCGCCGCTGCTTGTTGTGACGTTGGTGTTGTACGGCGCGTTCTATGCGGCCACGGACGGCGTGCTGATGGCTCTCGCCGGGCCGATTCTGCCGGAGTCGTTGCGTACAACGGGAATCGCGCTGGTGCAGACCGGGCAGGCGCTCGCGTACTTCGCCTCCTCAGTCCTGTTCGGACTCGCGTGGCAGTTCTGGGGACCCGCCGCCGCGAGCCGAGGCGCGGCCGTCATGGTCGTGTTGGCGATCCTGGCCACGGCCGGGCTCCTGATGGTCAAGGACAAACGATGAGTACACGAGTCCGGGTGTGGCTGGCAGTGGGCGCGACGGTCGTCCTGGCTGCGGTCGCGGTGATCTACGTGCTGGCTGTGCGTACCCAGGAGGCGGCGGGGACAACGCAGACGGTCACGTTGAAACCAGGCCAGTTGATCGCGCGGAGTACAACGGACGGTCACTTGATCTCGGTGGTCGACGGAGTCCGCGCGGTGTCCCCACTGACGTGCGCGCGGGTGTACGCAGCCGGCGGAACCGGGTTGTGCCTGCGTCAGGACGGCGACCTCACCACATACCAACTCGCGGTCCTGCACACAGATCTGACTGTCGCCCGCGAAATCCCCTTGGTGGGCCTACCCAACCGAGCACGCGTGTCACCCACCGGCCGGATGGTCACCTGGACAGTCTTCGTCACCGGCGACTCCTACAACGGAGGCCAGTTCTCCACCCGCGCCGGCATCCTGGACACAACCAGCGACCAACTGGTAGGCACCCTGGAAGACTTCACCGTAACCCTGAACGGAAAGCCCTACCAAGCCCAGGACGAGAACTTCTGGGGCGTCACCTTCACAAAAGACGACAACACCTTCTACGCCACCATGTCCACAGCAGGCAAGCGTTACCTCGTCCAAGGAGACTTCGCCAAGAACACAATCAAAACCCTGCTCCCCAACATAGAATGCCCCTCCCTCTCACCCAACGGCACCAAAATCGCCTACAAAGCCGCAATAGAAGCCGACCCAACCAAAGGCTGGCGACTGTCCATACTAGACCTAACCACCTCCACCATAACCCCCCTGGCAGAAACCCGAAGTGTCGACGACCAACCCGCCTGGATCAACGAAAACACCATAGCCTACGCAATCCCCAAAGCCCCTGGCAAAGCCGACATCTGGACCATCCCCACCAACGGCACAGGAAAGCCACAGATCCTGCTCCCCGACGCTGAATCCCCCGCAGCCCTGAACTGAACCCACAACGCCCCAGACTGCCCACAAGGCCAAGCACAGCCCGAGCGGGCCGAACGCAGTCCTGCTTGGGACGAACGCAATTGGGAGTGGGTTGGGCAGGGACTGAGCGGGTGGAGCCCGGCCGAATGGGCAAGCAATGTCCGGAGTGGAGCGAGCGCGGCCGAGAGTTGGCTGCGTGTAACTGGAGTGGACCGAGCGAAGTGGCAAGCGCGAGCGGAGTGCGCAGGTGGGTGCGCGCCCGGCGGCGGCCAGGCGCCTAGCGAAAGCCAGGTCGGCAAGCGTAAGCCGAGCACGGGTTGGAGGCGCGCCAAGCACAACCCGAGCGGGCGGGGAGGTGTTGGTTGGGTGCGCGCCAAGCACAAGCCGAGCACAGGCCAAGGGCGGACGGAGTGCGGGCCGAGCACAGGCGGAGCGCGGGCGATGCGGGCCGAGCGCGGGCTGTCGTCTGCCACCGTCATGGGACCACCACGTGGCCAGTCACGGGACCACTGACAGCAGGTGATCTATCGAGAGAACGTGTTCCAGATCGGCCGTGCGGACCGATCACGGCGATGGCGGCCGAACGTCCGACAATGCCGATGACCGTGCGTTCGCGCTACCGACGGTCGTCCTCACGCGCTCGGGGGTCGGGGGCCTGGCCTGGCACGGCTTCGTCGTCTGTGGGTGT
>NZ_SLWS01000011.1:0-233159 GCF_004345645.1 Actinocrispum wychmicini
CCACGGCCACCTCACCAAAACCACCAAAGGCCACTACACCCTCAACCCACCACCCATCTCGACACCACCACCAACCCTCTAACTACGCGGCATTGCAGCCCCGAGACCAGGCGATACGGACCTCTTGACACGTGTGGTTGCCTCCCGGCAGGTCGGTCGGGAGAGAGAACGCGCCCAACAATGACCCCCAAGAAACTGCCGAATGCCCCATCAAAGGGGCACCCCACTCTCTCCTGATCGATCAGCCGCCCGGCGAGGGCAGTCTTTGAACAACGAGCACTCATCAGGCAAGAGATGCGCTCGCCGCGCAGGCAGATCAACCAGGAGAGGAGGGGGACCGCGCCCTCTCTCCCGCCCGACCTGCCCGGAGGGAACCATGGGTGTCAAGGGGAGCGTATGGCCTGGTCCCGGGGCCGGGTCCCGTAGGCGCACCCCTTGACACCCATGGTTTGCAAAGCACAGGTCGGCCGGGAGAGAGGACACGAACCACAGGTCTGTTGTGCGGGGCACGACCCTGGGACAGCGGTGAGGACACGGCCGCTAGGACAGCGGTGAGCACCACCCCTCAGGGAGCCGGGTGGGACTGTGGCACGGGCACGGGCACGGGCACGGGCACCGGAGCGGAGCGGAGCGGGCCGACCTGTGGGGTGGGCTGTGATTGGGCCTTGGTGTCTTTGTCAGTATCGGTAGTGGTCTGGCTTGTACGGGCCGGCTGTGTCTACTCCGATGTATTCTGCTTGGGCTTTTGTTAGCTTTGTTAGTTTTACTCCGAGGGCTTTCAGGTGGAGGTGGGCTACTTTTTCGTCCAGGTGTTTGGGGAGGGTGTAGACTTCGCGGGCGTATTCTCCGGGCTTTGTGTACAGTTCTAGTTGGGCAATTGTTTGGTTGGTGAAGGAGTTGGACATCACGAAGCTGGGGTGGCCGGTGGCGTTGCCCAGGTTGAGGAGACGGCCTTCGGAGAGGACTATGATGGAGTGGCCGTCTGGGAAGGCCCATTCGTCGACCTGGGGTTTGATGGGGATCCTTCGGATTCCTGGGGTTGTGGTCAGGCCGGCCATGTCTATTTCGTTGTCGAAGTGGCCGACGTTTCCGACGATCGCGTTGTGCTTCATCTGGGACATGTGGTCGGCGGTGATGATGCCGAAATTGCCCGTTGTGGTGATGAACAGGTCGGCTTTGTGCACCACGTCTTCGAGGAGGACGACTTCCATGCCTTCCATGGACGCTTGGAGTGCGCAGATCGGGTCTATCTCGGTGACCACCACGCGGGCTCCTTGGCCGCGCAGGGACTCCGCGGCGCCTTTGCCGACGTCGCCGTAGCCGCACACCACCGCGAGTTTGCCGCCGAGCATCACGTCCGTCGCACGGTTGATGCCGTCCGCCAGGGAGTGGCGGATGCCGTATTTGTTGTCGAACTTGGACTTCGTCACCGAGTCGTTCACGTTGATCGCCGGGAACAACAGGGTTCCCTCCTTGGCCAGCCGGTACAGGCGGTTCACGCCGGCCGTCGTCTCCTCGGTGACGCCTCGGATCTGCTCCGCGAGACGAGTGAACCGCTGTGGGTCGGTGGCCAGGCTCTTGGACAACGTTCGCAGTGCCAGGCGGTAGTCCTCGGAGTCCTCGGCGGTCGGCTCCGGCACCACGCCGGCGGTCTCGAACTCGACCCCCATGTGCACCAACACGGTCGCGTCGCCGCCGTCGTCCACGATCGTGTTCGGCTCGAACCCGAACAGCTGGTCCGTGCACCACCAGTACTCTTCGAGAGTCTCACCTTTCCAGGCGAACACCGAGGTACCGGCCGGTGCCTCCACTGTCCCGTGTGGACCGACGACGACCGCGGCCGCCGCGTGGTCCTGGGTGGAGAAGATGTTGCACGACACCCAACGCACCTCGGCGCCCAACTCCACCAGGGTCTCGATCAGCACCGCGGTCTGGATGGTCATGTGCAACGAGCCCGCGATCCGGGCACCGCGCAACGGCTTTGACGGCCCGTACTCCGCGCGGATGGCCATCAGGCCAGGCATTTCATGCTCGGCGAGCTGGATCTCCTTACGGCCGAACGCGGCCAGCGACAGGTCCGCGACCGCGAACTGCAGGCCGTTGACCTTCTGCAGGACAGTCAAAAGAGCACCTCCTGTGACAGGAGGCGCCCTTGCGTGTCGGTGTCCGGGCCGAGCGTGGCGGGAACCCGTCCCGTCGCAGCGCCTCTCGGCCCACAGCCAGGATTCCACTCGACCGCCGACGCTGTCAACCGACGTCGAAGTTGACCATCATCCCCATGTCCTCGTGTTCGAGGTTGTGGCAGTGCAGCATGTACCGCCCCCGGTACCCGTCGAACCTGGCCAGCACCTCCACCACCTCGTACGGGCGCACCTCCACGGTGTCCTTCCAGCCGGCGTCGCTGGCCATCGGCCGTTGGTTGTCCCTGGCCACCACCTGGAAGTGCGCCAGATGCAGATGTACCGGGTGGTGGAAGTCGCTGGCAAACCGCCACCGCTCGACCGTGCCCAGCCCCGGCCGCGCCATGGTTTTGTCCGGGTCGAACATCTCCCCGTTCACCGTCCACATGCGCATGCCGTCACCCGAACCCGCGCGGAAGTCGAACGTCCTGGTGGCCACCGGACCGCCCAGTTTATCCACTGCAGACAGTCGGTCAGGGACGGTCGCGGCCGAACGGCCAGGGCGGACCACCTTGAACCGCATCACCCGGCCGGTGTCGCCGGACTCCAACGTGTTCACCAACGTCACCTCGGTGCCGACCGGGTACGCGGCGAAGTCGACCACCACGTCGAACCGTTCGGCCGGCGACACCGGGATCTCGGTATGCCGCACCGGCGCGGCCAGCAGACCCACGTCGCTGCCGACCTGGACCAGATCGCCGCCCGGGTCGAGCTTCAGCCGGTACTGGCGCGCGTTCGACGCGTTCAGGATCCGGAACCGGTACTTCGACGCGTCCACCTCCAACACCGGCCAGGGCGCGCCGTTCACCAGGATCACGTCGCCGAGCACCCCGTTGCCGAACGGCGCTTCCACGCCAGGACCGGGCCGCAACGCCGGATAGATGAACGAGCCGTCATCCGCGAAAGCGCGATCACAGATGATCAACGGGATATCGTGGTCATCCTTCGGCAACGGCAGATTGTCGTCCTCGTCGTCGGCGACGATCGCCATGCCCATCAGCCCACGCCACACCTGCGGCGCGCTGTAGTCCATCCGATGGTCGTGATACCAAAGCGTTGCCGCCCGTTGCCGCAACGGATACGTATAGTCCTTAGTCGCGTTAGGACGGACAAGGTCCGTCGGATACCCGTCCGAATCAGGCGGAGTGACACCGCCGTGCAGATGAGTCGACGTGGGCACCTCCAACCCGTTGCGAATCCGCACAACGGCTTGACGACCGCTGCGGAAACGGAACAGCGGCCCGGGGAACATGCCGTCGTAACCCCAGATCTGGGTCCGCGTCCCAGGAATGATCTCCACGTCCGCGGCCCGCTGCGTCAGCTCGTAGTAGTCCGTGTCGCCGCTTGTCCGAACGGGACGAGCGGCCGCGGCGACGGGCAACGGCACCGCGAACGGCTTCGGCAACCGAGCACTGCGCAACAGGCCGCTCGCCGACGGCCGGTCCAACACCACGAACCCGGCGGTGCCCAACACCGCGGCCCCGGCCACCAACCCCAGGAAACCCCGCCGTGTGGTCACGACCGCTCCCTGCCGTACGAGAATGCCAGGCCCAACATGCGAACCGCCAAGGCGAACATTCCAACCCCCAGCGGAATGTGCAGCCACAGGATCCGCGCGCCGCCGACAGCCATCTGTACGACCGTGATCACCAACGCGCCGACACCGATGAGGATCAGCTCCCGCGCGTTCTTGTACTTCACGGCGAGAATGATCGCCACGACGATCCACACCAGCGTCGCCACCACGACGACAGCCGCGTTGAGACCGTGCATGTCGAGCATGCCGACATCTCCGGTGACGAACAGCCCAGCGAACACCGCCTGGCCCATCACCGCCACCGCGAACAGCACGCCGGCCACCCGCAACGCCCACAAGGCGATTGGCGCGACCCGTTTGATCGTTGTTGTCACGGCTGGAATGCTCTCGGCCCGACACCAGTCGCCGCGTCACACGCGGGAGGACAATGACGCGTACGACCCAGGGGGTACTACGCACGGTGAAGTACGCCGATGGAAGTACTAGGGATTGCCGTTGCGTTCCTGGAGGCGCTTCCGTTCCACGCCGCTGAACTGCCGCAAGTCCGCGGTCGAGCCGTCCGGCCAGGTCAGCCGCGACCGCGTCAGCTCGATCCGAGGACGATCGGGTCCGCTGCTCTGCCAGAGGATCCGATCGGCACCGAGCAACGCGGCGTGCGTGTGAGACCAGGCGATCCAGATGTCCTCGCCGGCATCCTTGATCGCGTCACCGGCCGTCTCGGCCAGGCAGCCCTGGGCGCCCTGCACCTGGAACAGCCGGTCTCTGGACGCTCCGTCCAGCACCTTGCCCAGGCGGAACACCTCAAGGATCTCGTTCAGGATGAACACCAGGATCATGAAGACGAACATCGGGATGGCCACGATCACGGCGACGACGATGCCGAGGACCTTCCTGAGCCGGCCGACCTGGTCACGACCGGGCACGTCGAAGGCGACCTTCTTCATCTGGAAGTAGCTGACCGCGACCCGCTCCCGCCACTGCTCCTGGAGCATGGCGCGGACCTGTTCGCGCACATCCTCCGGCGCTACCTTGTCACGACTCATCCAGCGGCTGCCATTCGAAGCTGTCGAAGATGTCCACGGCCACAACGCACACGTGTTCCCAATCCTGCCAGCTGTTGGTCTGCACGGCGACCACGCCGACGGTCGTCCCGTCCGGGTCGGGCACCCACAGCGACACCTGCCGGCTCAGGATCGGCACGGACTCGCCCTCGTACTCCAGCGCTTGTGGGTCCTCGGTGACCAGGGTGACCGCCGGGCCGATCGGCAGCCGGTGCCGGGCCGGGACCCCCTTGGCCTGCGACTCGTGGACCTCCAGCAGGCCCTCGACCGCGGCCGGGACGGTGTGGTGTTCGGACGGCATGGTGGTGCAGGTCAACGTGATCATGATCGGCCGGGTCGGGTCGTCCGGCGACCGGTACAGGGCGACGGCCGCGTAGTCCATGCCCTGACCCGCGGTGAGGCCGATGGCCGAGTAGGCGGCAGCGGTGGCCGCCGCGTACTCGCTGTCCGGGTCCAGGCCGAACAGCGCCGCCATTTTCGCGACGAGCGTCGAGCGGACCTCGGGAATGTCGAAGTCCTCCTCGTCCACCGGGAGTTCGATGAAGCCCTCAGGGAGGGCCAGGGTGAAGCCGCGCCGGGCGACCGCGGGCGTCGTCATCGGCCCACCACCCGGTGGAACGTGTTCGCGGCGCCTTCCTTGGCGTTCTCGACGTACGGCTGGGCCTCCCACTTGCCCACGGTCACGGCACCTGTCTTGATCGTGTTGACGGTGGCGCCCGCCACGACCGCGGCCCCGCTCTGCGCGGTGTGCGCCAGCTTCGGCCCGCTGCCGAGCAGCTTCTTGCCGCCGGTCTCGAAGGTGTTCACCGCGAACTCGCCGATCTTGGGCGCGCCGAGCTTGCCGCCGACCGCGTTGATCCCCTTGACGCCCTTGTTCAGCAGGTTCGCGCCGCCGCCGATCTGCTGCGCGCCGGCCCGGGAGATCGTCTTCATGCCGGCCTGGACGCCCTTGGCGATCTTGGTGCCGTCCTCGGCGAAGGTGGCCGCGGCCTTGCCGGCCTTGAACGCCTTCGGCAGGACCTTGGCCGCGCCGATCGCGCCCTTGGCCGAACCACCGCCGGGGATCATGCCGATCGCGTCGAACCCGATCGTGCTCCAGGACACGTTCGCGCCCGCGGCCTTGGCCAGCAGGTGTGTGCCCATCGCCGCCGCGCTGACGCCGACAGCCGCCGCCGCTGTGACCGCGTTCACGCCCGGGATCCAGGACGTGGCGACGGCCACGATGCTCAGCACCGTGCCGATCGCGCTCAGCACGTCGCCGATCTTGGCGATCAGGTCGGCGTGGTCCTTGATGAACTGCCAGGCGTCCTTGGCCAGGTTCGCGATGCCGTCGACGATCCCGCCGATCCACTCGCCGATCCGGTCGAAGAAGCCCGGCTCCTCCGGGGCCTCGTCCTTGGCGTCGCGCAGGGCTTTGGCGACGTCGTCGGCCAGGCCCTGGTGCTGCTCGAACAGGCGTTTCGCGGCGTCCCGGATGTGGTCGAGATCCGCGTTGGCCTGGTCGAGCCGCTGCTTGGCCGCGTCGAACCGGCCTTGCGCCGCCTTCAGCGCGTCGTCCGAGTCGAAGGTGCGACCCGCCAGGCTCAGGTCGGGGTTGCCCTGGGCGGACTGGACGGACTTCAGCGCCGCCTCGGCCTGCGCCTCGTAGTCGGCGGCGGTCCGCTGCAGCGAGCTGAGGTCGGTCGCCCAGCCGTCGAGCACCTTGGCCGCGTCGCCCAGCGAGTTGTTGGCCTTGGCCAGGTAGCCGGGCAGTTCGCCGACCTTGCCCTGGAAGGCGTGCGCGGCCTCGCCCTCCCAGATGCTGCCGCCCTGGCCGACCTTGAGCATGGTGTCGTGCGCGTCGCCGAGGTCACGGGCGACCGAGCCGAGGTTCTCCACCAGCTGGGTGATCGAGCTGATCGTGCCGGGCGCCGGGTCGAAGCCGAGCGCGGGGAACTGGGTCGGGCTCATGCCGACCCCGCCATCCGGCGACCGATCGCCGAGTCGGTCCCCGCTGGCGTGGCCGGGGCCGCGGGTGCCGCCTCCGCCGCCGGGAAGTACTGCGCGATGTTGGTCTCGGCGTCGTTGTACTGCTTCTTCGTGGCGTCCAGCCCGTCGACCATCTTGCTCGCGGCCTTGGCGAGCTTGCCGGTCCCGTACTCCCAGCGGTCCTGGAAGGCCGCGCCGGCGTGGTCGATGTCCCTGCTGCCGAGATCGTGCACACCCGCGTTGCGCAGCGAGTCGTTCGCGCTGTTCATCCGGTCCTCGGCATGCGCGAGCTGGTCGACCAGGCGACCGAGGCCGCTCAGGTCGAGTCGGTAGCCTTCCGCCACGAACGTCATCCTTTCCCCAGTTGTTTCCCTGCCGACCATACCGACGCAAGGGAATGTCCATTGGTTCCGGTCCGGTTCGGACTGATTGACTACGCTTGGCCGCCATGGTGTTGCGGAAGGCAGCCAGTCCCCGGGCGGATGAGCCGGTCACCGTGCTCGAACTGTTCTTCGACCTGGTGTTCGCGTTCACCGTCACCCAGGTCACCGGCCGTGCCGGACGCCTTCGGTGGCGGGGCATGGGCGTTCGCCGTCGGATACGTCGTGGTCGTGGCGGTGCACGCCTTCTCGTTCGCGCGGGCCCGTGGGTTCTCGCTGCGGCCGGCGCATTTCGCCGAACGGCACCGGCTGCTGCTGATCATCGCGTTGGGGGAGACCATCATCGCCATCGGCGGCGGCGCCAGCCGGCGGTTGGCGGAGTGGCCGGTCGTCCTCGCGGTCGTGCTGGCGATGGTCCTGATCTCGGCGCTGTGGTGGATCTTCTTCGTGGGCGACCACCACGAGGACGGCGAACGGGCGCTGGCCGGGACCACCCCCGAAGCACGCGCGGAACGGGCGCGCTGGGCGTACTCCGTCGCTTACCTGGTCGTCATCGCCGGGCTGGTGGCCACCGCGGCCGGACTGCACGCGGTCGTGCACGAGCCGACACACCGGCTCGACCTCGCCGGCTCGATCACGCTGGCCGGTGGGGTGGTGGCTTTTCTCCTGGGAATCGTACTGTTCCTGCGCGTGCTACGGGTTGGGTCCTGGATGGAGCCAGCCGTGGGCGCGGCGGTGTGCTCGGTCACTGTCCTGCCTGGACTGTGGGTCAACGCGCTGGTTCAGTTGGCGGGACTGGCCGTGGTGCTGATCGCGGTGGCAGCCATCCGGGCCCGGACGCGCGAAACCCCTCACGCGGACCTTGACGCGTGAGGGGTTTCCGGCGGGTTCAGGCCAGCTCCGCGACCGCGTCGGCGACGCGCTCGGGGGCTTCCAGGGGAAGCATGTGGCCGATACCGGTGAGGCGGTCGAAGCGGGCGTTCGGCAGGGTGCCGGCGAGGACCTTGCCGAGCGAGCTGTCGATCACCTTGTCGACGTCACCGTGCAGCACGACCGCGGGCAAGGTGACGTTCGCGAGGTCGGCCCGCAGGTCCATGCCCTGTGAGCTCTTGAAGCACGCCGCGCGGACCTGACGGGCCGTGCCGGCGAACAGCACCCGGTGGGCTTCCAGGTTCTGCTTGGAGATGGTGGGGCCGACGGTGCTGCCGAGCATCTTGCGGCCCAGCGGGCCACGGCGGAACGCCCACGCGAACACCGGGTTGCCCATCAGCTTCACTTCGCTCTCCGGCGTGTCCTGGTCGTTGGCCGCGGTCGACAGCAGCACCAGGCCACGGACCCGGGACGTGCCCTTGACGACCAGCTGCAACGCGGCGAACCCACCGCCGGAGTGACCCACTACCACGGCGTCCGTGGCGTCCACTGAGGACAATACCGCGTCGAGGTCGGCGGCGAGCCGGGCGATCCCGATCGGCGTGCTGCCCAGGGTGGAGCCGGCGTGGCCGCGCTGGTCGTACGTGACGACAGTATTGCCCTGCGCGACCAACAGCGGGACCACCGAGGACCACACGTCCCGGCCGGCGGCCCAGCCGTGCGACAGAACCACTGTGGTGCCACCGGAACCGTGCACGGTCACCGCGAGCCGGGCGCCGTCGTCCGTCACGACCACGCGGTCGTTCGTCAAGGTGGGGGCGCTCATCGGTGCACTCCGTTCGAGGTGTGCCGGCCGCCGATCACGGTGTTCAGATTGGCGAACGCGAGCTGGGTGGCGTCCGAGTGCTTCTGGCCGATGTCCGCGACCTTGCTGAGCACCTTCGCCAGGCCCTGCGGCTGGGCGGTGAAGTGCAGCGAGACGCGGGTGGCCAGGCCGCCGTTCACCGGCTCCACCGTGAAGTCGGCGGTGCCGCGGAACACGCCCTCGAAGTACTCGGCGGTCAGCCGGCGGCCCGGGACCACCGACACCGTGCGGGACGTGAAGCGCAGCTTCGGGCCGCCCTTGTCCTTGCCCTTGGGGTGCACGGTCCACTTGACGGTCGTGCCCAGCTCGTCCGCCGGGCCACTGGACTCGAAGGTGTTGAACGGGAGCCAGAAGCTGGCGGCGCCACTCAGCTCGGCGACGAGCGAGTGCCAGACCAGGTCGGGCGAGGAGTCGATGTATGCCTCATCGATGATGTCGTAGCCGCTCATGCGGACGCCTCCTGGAGTTGTTGCGTCGTTGGAGCGAGAGCAGGGGCCGACCTGGGGCCCCTGCCCCCGCCCTTTGTCCCACGGCGAGTAGGACCAGGCTGGCCAGGGCGACGGTGACCTGACCGTGGGTATGGGGTCACGCTTGGACGCGGACGTGCTTCTCGGCGCCGGTCAGCGTGGCGACCTGGTACGCCTGCACGTCGAACTTCTTGGTGCTCTTGGTGAACTTGCTCGTCTTCATCGGCCACAGCGACGGGTTGCGGCCGGTGGAGTCGACGTACCAGCTGTTGCAGGTGGCCGGGTCCCACGCGGTGCCCTCGATGGCCTTCTCCACGAACTCGTTGTAGCGCTCCTGCACGTCCGACTGGACCTCAACGCTGGCAAGGCCGCGCTTGTTGATCGTGTTGACCGCGTCGATGACGTAGTTCATCTGCGCCTCGATCATCAACGTCTGCGAGGAGTGGCCGAGCGTGGTGTTCGGGCCCAGCATCAGGAACAGGTTCGGGAAGCCGGCGACCGTGGTGCCGCGGTACGCCTTCATGCCGCTGCGGTCCCACTGCTGCTCCAGCGTGATGCCGGCGCGGCCGGTGAGCTTCGCCGCGATCGGCCGCTTGGTGGCCTGGAAGCCGGTGCCGAGGATGATGGCGTCGACCGCGCGCTCCTTGCCGTCCGAGCCGACGATGCCGGTCGGCGTGACGCGGCCGACCTCGCCGTCGATGATCTCCACGTTGTCCGCCTGGATGGCCGGGTACCACTTGTTGGAGAACAGCAACCGCTTGCAGGCCACCACGAAGTTGGGGGTCAGCCGGGCGCGCAGCTCTGCGTCCGGCACGCTCTTCTTGAGGTACTTCTCCGCGTTGCCCTGCACGGTCTTCGCGGCGATGTTCGGGTTGGAGAAGATGAACGAGAGAATTTCCCGGCCGCGCTTGTTGAAACCACGGCGGAACGCGCGGTAGCCAGGGAAGTTCTTCAACGCCCAGCCGTGCAGGCCCTTGTTGGGCTTGTCCGGCTTCGGCATCACCCAGGGCGCGCTGCGCTGGTACAGGTCCAGGTGGCCGACCTCAGGCTGGATCGCGGGCACGAACTGGATCGCCGACGCGCCGGTGCCGATCACCGCGACCTTGCGGTCCTTCACGTCGTAGCTGTGGTCCCACTTCGACGAGTGCATGATCTTGCCCTGGAACTCGTTGATGCCAGGGATGTTCGGGATCACCGGGTCGGAAAGATAGCCGCTGCCGGCGACCAGGACCTGCGCGGTGTAGTCACCCTGGGAGGTCTGGATGTTCCAGCGCCGCAACCGCTCGTCCCACTGCGCGCCGACGACCTCGTGGTTGAACTTGATGTGCGGGCGGACGCCGTAGCGGTCGGCGATCCCCCGCAGATAGTCGAAGAGCTCGTCGCGGGTCCCGAACGTGCTCTTCCAGTCCGACTTCTGCGCGAACGAGTAGACGTAGAGCAACGCCATGACGTCGCAAGCGACACCCGGGTAGGTGTTGTCCCGCCACGTGCCGCCGACCTCGTCCGCCCGTTCGAGCACGACGAAGTCGGTCACCTTGTTCTCCAGCAGCTTGACTGCCACGCCCAGACCGGAGAAGCCGGTGCCGATGATGGCGACCTGTACGTGCGGGGTCGGCTTCCCGCCGGTGACGGTGCCGGCCGGGCTCTGCTTGTTGATCTCGTCGTTGACGGTGCTCGTCACGGCGTGCCTCCTTGGGGAGCGCGCGGATGTCGGTGACGAGGAAATCGCGTGGCTCGCAAGAAGTGCGCAAGACGCGTCTGGACAGCACGTCGGGAGTGATCCTAACCACGCGCGAACGGATTGGACACCGCACTTGACACGTTGCGCCGTCGTTGCGGCCGTCGCTGTTCACTCCTTGCCAGAACGGCAGCCCTGGGGCCTGGCGCGCAAGCGGGATCCCGGAGCATTCGAGAGGAGCAAGGCAAATGGAACTGCCCACTGTCGAAGATCTGGCCGAGCAGCTGAAGGCCGTGTCAGGTGCCGCCGAGGTCGGTCCGGACGACGCCATCCAGCAGATCTCGGACGTCGACTCGCTGGACCTGATGGAGTGGCTGTACGGGTTCCAGAATCAGTACCCGCACATCCCGGCTGACGAGTCCCTCTTCGCGGACATCGACGACACCACCACGCTGCGCACAGTGCATGCGAAGCTGCTGGCGCTCGTTCCGCAGGCGACTGAGGCGTAACCGCCGTGAACGGCTTCGACATCACCGGGTGGGGTATCTCCGTACCCGAGCGCGTAGTCACGTCGCCAGAGCTCGCGGAGCAGTTCGGCATCGACGAGGACTGGATCACCAGTCGGTGCGGCATCCACGAGCGCAGGCGAGTGGAACCGGGCCAGACGACCGCCACGCTCGCCATCGAGGCGGGCCGGCGGGCGCTCGAACGGGCCGGGCTGAGCGGCAGCGACATCGCCCACCTCATCGTGGCGAGTGCGACGCCGGAACAGCTTTCCCCGGCCACGTCCGCGTTCGTGCACCACGGCCTCGGCATCGAGGGCAGCGCGCACGACATCAACGCGGAGTGCTCCGGGTGGATCTACGGCCTCATCTTCAGCGCGGCCATGCTGAAGATCGACCCGCGACCGATCCTGCTGGTCGGCTCGGACACCCATTCCACGCAGCTGAACCCGGTCGACCGGGACCTGGGCATCCTGGTCGGCGACGGCGCGGGCGCGGTCGTGCTCCAGCCGGGCGACAAGGACTGGATGCTCGCCTGGAACATGGGCGCGGACGGCTCGCGGCAGGACTCCCTGCGCGTCAAGGCCGGCGGCAGCAGGATGCCGACCACCGCGACCAGCTTCCAGGAAGGTCTGCACTTCTCCGAGATCAAGGGGAACGAGATCTACCTCAACGCGGTCCGCTTCACCGTGCGTTCCGTCCGCGAAACGCTCGAGAAGGCCGGATACACCGCGGACGACGTCGATCACTTCGTTCCGCACCAGGCGAACATTCGGATCATCAACTCGATCCTCGACCACACCGGTCTCAAGCCGGAGCGGCTGGTCACCAACCTGTGGAAGTACGGCAACACGGCGTCGGCCTCCATGCCGATCGCGCTGGCCGAGGCACTCGACGAGGGCCGGTTCAAGGATGGCGACCTGGTTCTGCTCGCCGGGTTCGGTGCCGGCATGACATGGGGATCAACCCTTCTGCGATGGGGCGGTGTGTCGGCATGAGCCGTAAACAGTTGGTAGACGTTGCCCGGCCGGACTCCCCGGTCGCCCTGGTGACCGGCGCGTCCGGTGGCCTCGGTCAGGCGCTGGCGATCGAACTGGACGCGTTGGGGTGCCGGGTCGCCGTGCACTACAACAGCTCCCGGGACCGGGCCCAGGCCGTCGCGGACAAGCTGGAGAACGACTCCATCGTGGTGACCGGTGACGTCGCCTCGTGGGAGGAGGTCAACAAGATGTACAAGGACATCTCGGAAGGCCTCGGCCCGGTCGACGTGCTGGTCAACAACGGCGGCATCCGCAAGGACTCGCTGATGGCGATGCAGTCGCCGGACGACTGGAAGCAGGTCATCGAGACGAACCTGATCGGGACGTTCCACACCTGCCGGGTCGCGGTCGGCCACATGCTGCGCAAGCGCTGGGGCCGGATCGTGAACGTGGTCTCGCCGTCGGGCCTGATCGCCTCGGCCGGCCAGACCGCGTACTCGGCCTCCAAGGCGGGCGTCATCGGCTTCACCCGCACCCTGGCCGCCGAGTGTGGCCGCCGCGGTGTCACGGTGAACGCGCTGTCCCCGGGCTTCATGGTCACCACGATGACCAAGGACCTGTCGGACTCGGTGATGGAGGGCATCCGGGAGAAGTCCCCGATCCCCCGGTTCGGCACCCCGGAGGAGGTCGCCCGCTCGATGGCCCTGTTCCTGGAGTGCGACTTCACCACCGGCCAGGTCATCAGCGTCGACGGTGGGGTTTCGATCACCTGAGTGGTTCCGCAGGGCGGCCAGACAACGATCCGTCTGGCCGCCTTCGCACAGCTGGGAGTGTGAACCGTGTCCGATATGCACACACGCGTGCGTGAGCTCGCCGAGTTGCGAGAACTGGTTCGGCAGGGGCCGAGCGCCAAGGCCACCGAGGCCCAGCACGCGCGCAACAAGCTCACCGTGTACGAGCGGTTGGAGCTGTTGCTGGACAAGGGGTCCTTCAACGAGGTCGAGGGGCTGCGGCGGCACCGGGCGGTCGGGTTCGGGATGGAGAACCGCAAGCCGCCGGGCGACGGCGTGGTCACCGGGTGGGGCACGATCGAGGGCCGCACGGTCTTCGTGTACGCACACGACTTCAGGGTCTTCGGCGGCTCGCTCGGTGAGGCGCACGCGCAGAAGATCCACAAGATCATGGACATGGCCGAGTCCACCGGCGCGCCGCTGATCAGCCTGAACGACGGCGCCGGCGCGCGCATCCAGGAAGGCGTCACCGCCCTGGCCGGCTACGGCGGCATCTTCCGCCGTAACGTCCGCGCTTCCGGTGTGATCCCGCAGATCTCGGTGATGCTGGGCCCGTGCGCCGGCGGTGCCGCGTACTCGCCCGCCTTGACCGACTTCGTGTTCATGGTGCGTGACTCGGCGCAGATGTTCATCACCGGGCCGGACGTGGTGCAGGCGGTGACCGCGGAGCAGGTGACACACAACCAGCTCGGCGGCGCGGACGTGCACGCGGCCAACGGTGTCGCGTCCTTCGTCTACAACGACGAGGAGACGTGCCTGCACGACGTGCGTTATCTCGTAACGATGTTGCCGTCGAACAACCAGGAGCAGGTGCCGGTCACGGTCACGAGCGACCCGCCGGACCGCCGCTGCGACTCCCTTCTGGACGTCGTGCCCGCGGAACCCGGACGGTCGTACGACATGCACGAGGTCATCGAGGAGATCGTCGACGACGGCGAGTTCATGGAACTGCACGAGCGGTGGGCCGGTAACGTCGTCACGGCGCTCGCGCGCATCCACGGCACGACCGTCGGCATCGTGGCCAACCAGCCGCGCCAACTGGCCGGTGTGCTGGACATCTCGTCGTCCGAGAAGGCCGCCCGGTTCGTGCAGCTGTGCGACAGCTTCAACATCCCGATCGTGACCCTGGTGGACGTGCCCGGCTTCCTGCCCGGCACCGACCAGGAGTTCAACGGGATCATCCGGCACGGCGCGAAACTGCTGTACGCGTACTGCAACGCCTCGGTCCCGCGGATCCAGGTGATCCTGCGCAAGGCGTACGGCGGCGCGTACATCGTGATGGACTCACGGTCGATCGGCGCCGACCTGTCGTACGCCTGGCCCACCAACGAAATCGCTGTGATGGGCGCGGACGGTGCCGCGAACGTCATCTTCCGACGGGACATCGCGGCCGCCGAGAACCCGGACCGCACCCGCGTCGAGAAGATGAACGAGTACAAAGAACAGCTGATGCACCCGTACTACGCGGCCGAGAACGGTCTGGTCGACGATGTCATCGACCCGGCCGACACCCGGTCCGTCCTCGCCCGTGCGCTGGCCATGCTGCGCACCAAGCGCGGCACGTTCACGTACGCCAAGCACGGGAACCCGCCGGTATGACCAACGCGGACCTGATCGTCCTGCGGGGTCAGCCGGACGACGACGAACTCGCTGCGTTGGTCGCGGTCCTGGCCGCGATCGACGCTCGGGCGGCGGCCGAGTCCACCTCGGACAACGCCGCCGCCGGCCTGTGGGCCACCGGCCCGTCCCGGCCCGCCTTCCGCCCACCTCACGCATGGGGCGCGATAACTCCGCGATAACGGGGTCTGCCCGGGCAACGCAGACACGGCTTGGCCGCGCCGGTCATTTACGCGCCGCAACACGCCCGACATCGCCCCAAGCACAGCGGAGGCCAGCCATGAACGAAGATGTCGGTCGCGTGGGGCGGGGTGGAAATGGCCGGCTTGAGGCGGCCAAGCCCGCCCGAGCGGAGCGAGGGCAAATAGGCACAGATACCCCCTCACAGAGTTGCCGCTCTGTGAGGGGGCTTGGTTACGCTGACTGGGGTTGGAGGTCGAGGCTGGCGAGTGTCCAGTTCGCCTCCGCGCGCAGGGTCTCCGCTCGCCTTCGGTCACCTGCGCGTCCTCTAGCCTCCAATGCCTGTGCCAGCGCCAGTTGAGCCAGTGCCGTCCATGGCCGGGCCTGGCGGTGAGCCAGCCCGGCGAGCGCCGCTGTCAGGTGGCGCTCCGCGTCGTCCCAGTCTCCAACGATAACCGCGAGACGGCCAAGATGGAATGACGCGGGGCCCACGAAACTGCGATAGCCCACGCAGCAGTTCAGGTCCGCGTACGGTTCCAGCAGCGTACGCAGGGCTTCCGCGGTTGCCGGGTCGCCAAGTTCGACGCCGCCCAATGCCAGCAGTCCAACTATGTGCGGCCATTCGTCGCCCGACGGCAGCGGTTCCACACCGGTCGCCAGGGCGCGCACGGTCAGGTGCGGCAGTCCCCGGTCGCCGCCGACGAGCGAGATGAGCGACCGTTCGGCGGCTTCGTAGGTGCTTGGGCTGTCCGGCCACGAGCTGCGCCGCAGCCAGTTGGCGACGATCATCTGCCGGGCGGCCATACTTCCTGGGACGGGGGCGATCCTGTGGTCCGTGTCGTCCGGAACCCGGTGTACGCGTTGGGTTACCGCCGCCGCGTCGCTGAACCTGCCTTCGGTCACGGCAATCGCGACAGTGTGATCGATCCGCAGGGCGGCACCGACGTGATCTCCCTCGCCTGCGTCGATAGCGATGTCGATCGCGGTGTTGAGGTCGACCATCGCGTTGCCGGCCAGGATCACGTCGCCGGAGATCTCGGCGGCCATCGCGCGGTGGTGCGTGGCGACGATCTGGAAGTACTTGTCGCCGACGGCGGCCGCGACCGCCTGCATCTCCGCGGCCAGGTTCATCCGCCGCTTGACGTCCTGTGGGCCTTCCAGCAGCTGCAGTTCCCGCGTCATCGCGGTCAACGCGGCCGTCGACTGTTCGCCGGCCACGACCGAACCGCCCAACTGCGACTGTCGGGCCAGCAACCGTCCGACGGTCACGGTGTCCACCGCGGCCGGCCCGGACTTGAGCAGGATCTCGATCAGCGCCACCGCCTCGCTGCGCATCCGGGGCCGGCTCAGCACCACGTCCGCCAGGCCCAACGCGGCCTGCGCGGCCATGGTCAGCCGTCCGTTGTGCAGCGCCTGGATCGCGCCGTCGAGCAGGGTCTGCTCGCAGTCGGTGTGGCCGGCCGCGAGCTGCGCCAGGCCCAGGTTGGTGAGCGCTTCGGCACGCAGTTCGACGTCCGCCGCAGGCACGTGCTCCAGCGCTTGGCGGTGTAGGTGCACGGCCTCGTTCGGGGCACCGTCCTGGCTGGCTCGCGCCGCCGCCCGCCATCCCCACCGGACTGCGCGCTGGTCGCCGTGCGGGACCGCGCCGGCGTCCCGGTGGTGGGCCATGGTTCGGCTGTAGCGCGCCAGTTCCCCGGCCCTGCGCAGCTCGATCGCGTCCGCCAGGCGGGTGTGCAGCCACCGGCGGCGGGCCGCGCTGGCCTGTTGGTAGATGGCCCTGCGGACGACGTCGTGCACGAACCGGAACTCGTGCGTGAACTCGCCGTCGGTTTCGGCCACCAGGCTTTCGCACACCAACGCGTCCAACGCCTCGACCGCGTCCGCGGTGGACAGCTCCGCCGCCTGGGCCGCGATGTCGAGTTCGAACGTGGGGCCAGCGGCCGCCGCGGTCCGAAGCAGCTGCCGTGGCGCGGAATCCAGTGCGGACAGCCGTGCGCTCGCGTACTCCACGATCCCGGACGGCATCGGCGGCCGCGCAGGGTCCGGGTCGCCGTGCCACCGCAGCAGTTCCAGCAGCAGGAACGTGTTCCCGGCGGTGTCGGCGATCAGCTGGTGCGGCGGGGGAGCCTGGCCGGCGGACGTCTCCGGCAGCACGCGCCGGATCAACGCCCGCACGTCGGCCTCGGCCAGCCCGGTCACCGGTATCCGGCGCAGCCAGCCTTCCCGGTCCACGTCGTGGATCGCGGCCGCGAAGTGGTCGGGCGCGTCCGGCCGCCTGCCCGGCGCGCCGGCCGTCGCCGCGATCATCAGCGACGTCCCGAACCGGCGCCGGTACACCTGGCGCAGCATGACGAGCGTGTCGTCGTCGGCCAGGTCCAGGTCGTCCAGCACGACGAACACGGGCTGGTCCCTGGCCACCTTCACCAACAGTTCGGTGAGCGCCAACAAAAGCTCCGCACGCTTGGACGAACCCAACTCGTCCAAGTGTTCCGCCGCCAGCAACCCCGTCAACGTCTCCTGCGTGGCCTGGCTCAGGTCGGGCATGGAGTCCGTGGGCGTCGCGGCGACGTACCCGCCGAGCGCCTCCACGAACGGTTGGCACGGCACGGTCGACCCAGAGTCGCTGCGGCCGTACATGACCACGCCACCCGAGACGCTGATCCGCCGCGCGGCCTCAGTGACCAGGCGGGTCTTGCCGATGCCCGGCTCGCCGGTGACCAGGACCATGTGGCAGGCGCCGTCCTCCACCTGCGCCCAGGTTGCGGACAGCCGCGCCAGTTCCTGCCTGCGGCCGACAAAGGGCGCCGCGGAACCGCCGTTCGACCTGGACTTCGTCATCCGCGGCCGGCTCGGCGCCACAACCGGGCTGCCGAGCAGTTCCGCGTACGCCGCCTGGGTCTCCGGGGCCGGGTCGATACCCAGTTCCTCGGCCAGCATCCGGCGCAGCTCGTGGTACGACCGCAGTGCCTCGGCCCGGTTGCCGGCCGCGACATGCGCGGTCATCCGGCAGCGATGCGCGCTTTCCCGCAACGGCGCCCGGCGCACGGCTTCATCCGCGAACCGCAGACTGTTGCGTTCGTCGTTGAGTGCGGAGGCGGCCAGGCTGGCGGTCTCCAGCGCGGAGACGAGCAGCTCGCCCAGCTTCTCTCTAACACTGTTAGGCCACTCGCCGTCGTGATCAGGCATGAACGGCCGCTCAAGCACGGCCACGGCCGCCGCGGCCAACCGTTCGGCGTCCGCGAACTCGCCCGCGGTGAACGCCTCGGTGGCCTGGGCGACGTCCGTCTCGGCCTGCTCGACGTCGACGACCGCGCCGACCGGCAGCCGCAGGAGATAACGGCCGCCCTGCGCGATAATCGGCGGGCTCGCGTTGATGTCGTCGCCCGCGATGAACCCACGGACCCTGCTCACGACGCTGCGCAGCGCCGACGCCCACGTGTCCGGCAGACCCTCCGGCCAGACGGTGTCCGCCAGGTGGTCCCGGCTCGTGCCCCCGGTGCGTTCCATGACCAGGCGCGCGAAGGCGACCTGGGTCTGCGCGCTCGACAGGTGCCGCGGAGCGGCTCCGTCGCGCTCGATCGTGACCAGCCCGGTGAGTCTGATCAGCATGCTGACCTCCTCGAACGGGCCCCACTGCCCTGGTGATGACGCTTGGTCGGCGCCATGTCAGTCAACCCCTCAGGTGAAGCCTCGCCAGCCGCCCAATCGGACGTCTGTATAAAGGTTACCTACATGGCTTCACAGGTCCACCCCTGAAAAATTCATACCCGGACCCCTGAGCGCCTGTGTTGCGCCGGGCTTGCGCGAGTCCCCGTAGAACTTTGCCGTGGAGCAGGAGTTCCTGGAGGGAGCTGACCGTGAACGCATCGGGAGGGTGGGGACGCCTCGAGCACCGGCTGGACGCGATCGCCCGGCGGATGCGGTCCCTGGAATGGGGTGACGAGTACCGGCGAGCCAGCTTCGTGCCCTACGACATGGAGCCGGACCAGCCGTACGTCACCGTCGACGGCAGACGCCTGCTGATGATGTCCAGCTACAGCTACCTGGGCCTGGCCGGTGACCAGCGCGTCATCGAGGCGGCGACCACCGCCGTCGAGCACTACGGCACCGGCAACCACGGTGTCCGCGCGCTGGCCGGCACGATCCCGTTGCACGAGGAACTCGAAGCCGAGCTCGCCGCGTTCGTCGGACGCGAGAGCGCGCTCGTGTTCACTTCCGGGTACGCCGTCAACACCGGTGTCATCGCCAGCATGTTCGGCCCGGACGACACCCTGCTGGTCGACAAGACCGTGCACGCGAGCCTGATCGACGGCGCCAAGTTGGCCGGCGCGACCGTGATCCGCTGGCGCCACAACGACCCTGAGCACCTGGACCGCAAAATGCATGAGGTGCAGTCCACCGGGTTGCGGGTCGTCGTCGTGGACAGCGTGTACTCGATGGACGGCGACATCGCCCGGTTACCGGAGATCCGCGAGGTCGCCGACCGCTGGGGCGCGCTGGTCATGGCCGACGAGGCACACGCCCTCGGCGTGATCGGCAAGACCGGCCGCGGCATCGAGGAGCACTACGGCCGGGACGACCTGGTGGACGTCAAAGTGGGCACGCTGTCCAAGGGCATCCCGTCGATGGGCGGCTGGGTGGCCGGCCCGGAACGGCTGATGCTGTTCCTCAAGTACCACGCCAGACCTTTCCTCTTCTCGGCCGCACTGGGGCCCGCGCAGGCGGGAGCGGCCCTCGAAGCGCTGCGCATCCTGGACCAAGAACCCGAACGGGTGACTCACATACAGCGGGAATCGGCCAGGTTGCGCAGCACCCTCGTAGACGCCGGCATCGATGTCGGCCAGTCGGAGACCGCGGTGATCCCGATCATCTGCGGATCGGACGGCGCCGCGTACGACTACGCGATGGCCGTCAAGGGGGCCGGTGTGATCGGCCTCCCGGTGTTGACGCCGGCCGTGCCGAACAACCTGGCCCGGCTGCGGATCTCCGTGACCGCCCGGCACAGCCCGGCGGACGTCGACCTGGCGGCCAACGCCTTCCGGCTGGCCGCGTACCAAACCCACCTGATCGCGGCCTGACCTGGAGCGATGATGTCACCTTCACCTGTCGTCATAACCGGAATGGGTGTGGTCAGCCCGGCGGGCTGCACGTTGGACTCGTTCTGGTCGGCGCTGCGCTCGGGGCGGTCGACCGCGCGGCGGATCACCGATCTCGACCTGTCCGACCACAAGGTCCAGATCGGCTGCCGGGTCACCGGGTTCGACGAGATCGGCCTGCTGGGCGCCAAGGAGGCCCGCCGGCTCGACCCGTTCGCCCGCTTCGGCGTCACCGCGGCGCTGTCGGCGTACAACGACGCCGGATCGCCGCAGCCCGACCCGCAGCGCACGGCCATCGTGGTCGGCAACGCGGTCGGCGGGCGACGCACCAGCGACGACGAGACACGCAACTACTTCGCGGGCGGCCCGGTCAAGGTGAACCCGCTGATGCCGTTGATCAACATGCCGAACGCGGCCGCCGCCGTGCTGTCGATGAAGCTGGGCTGGCACGGTCCCGCGCTCACCATCGCCTCGACGTGCGCGAGTGGCGCGGACTCCATCGGCTACGGCCGGATGCTGTTGCAGTCCGGCCAGGTGGACGTGGTCATCGCCGGTGGCTGCGAGTCGATCCTGACCGAAGTGACGCTGGCGGCGTTCGGGAACCTCAACGCTGTCACCACGACCCACAACGACACCCCGGAGATCGCGTCCCGTCCGTTCGATGTGGACCGCGACGGGTTCGTGATGGGTGAAGGCGCCGCGTTCGTCGTGTTGGAACGCGCCGATGACGCCCTCGCGCGCGGCGCGCGGCAGTACGCGCAGATCTCCGGCTACGCGGCCACCGCGGACGCGTTCCACCTGTCGGCGCCGCAAGACGACGGGCTGTACGCGGTGGCGGCCATGCAGGGCGCGATCGCCAACGCGGGCCTCACACCGTCGGACATCGTGCACATCAACGCGCACGGCACATCCACCGCCGCCAACGACCGCGCCGAAGCGTTCGCCCTGCACAAGGTTTTCGGGTCGGACGGCCCGCCGGTGACCGCCTCCAAAGGTGTCATCGGGCACTTGATCGGAGCCGCCGGCTCGGTCGAGCTGGTCGCCACGGTGATGGCCATGCGCGAGTCCGTGGTGCCCCCAACCGCAAACCATGAGCGGCTGGAGCCGGGAATGCAGATCGACGTCGTGCACGGCACACCCCGCAAGGTGGCCAGTGGCCCGGCGCTGTCGAACTCCTTCGGTTTCGGCGGCCACAACGCCTGTCTGGTGGTGACGCCGGTATGACCGAGCTGACTGCGAACGTAACCCGGACCGCGACCGCGGACGAGATCGTCACGTACCGCGACGTCGTCCGGACCGGACTGACCTCCGCTGCCGGCGCCTCGCCGCTGCACGCGTTCGTGCTCGCCTCGCCGGTGCTCGACGAGTCCGTGAACCTGGTGAACGCGACCACCGCCGACGGTTCGCCGTTGGGTCGCGTGCACCTGTCCCAGGAGATCACGTTGCACCGCCCGGTCCGTGCCGACGAGCAGGTGACCGTGGCCCTTTCGATTGCCGGCGCCCGCAAGCTCGCCAAGGGCGTGCAGGTCGGCATGAAGGTCTCATTGGTCGGCGACGACGGCGTTTTCGCCGAGCTGGTCACGGGTGCGATGCTCGTCGGCGCGGTCACGCCGGAGACGTTCGGCGAGTTGCCGCCGTTTCCCGGCAAGGGCAGCACGGCCGAGGCGGTCAACGTGGCCCGGACGATCGCGCGCGAGACCGTGACACGGTACGCACACGCTTCCGGTGACCTCAACCCGATCCACTTGGACGACGTGGCCGCCAAGGAGGCCGGGTTCGCCGACGGTGTGATCTGCCACGGCATGAGCGTCCTCGGCGTCGTCGTGGAAGAGGTCGTCGACCGGTTCGCCGGCGGTGACGTCGAGCGGGTCCGCAGCCTCGGCGCCCGGTTCTCCGCCGCCGTCAACCCGGGCACGCCGTTGGACATCGTGTTGCAAAACGAAGACAACACTGTGCGCTTCAGCGTGAAGACCCCGAGTGGGGCGGCGCTGAAGAGCGGCTGGGTGGAGTTGCGATGAGCACGTTCAGGGAGTCGTTCCTGACCCAGGTGAGCCGCCGCCCCGGCGCGGCCGCGCTGGTGTGGCACGGCGAGGTCACCACGTACGGCGAGCTGTACGAGCTGGCCGACAAGGCACGGGCCCGGCTGGAGTGGCTGGACCTCGACCCGGGTGAGCCGGTCGGCCTGCTGGCCAAGAAGTCCCCGGACGCGGTCGCGCTCGTACTCGGCACTCTGTTGTCCGGTCGCCGGTTCCTGCTCCCGTCGCCGGCACTCGCCAACTCGGCGCTGACGAGCCTGTTCGCGCAGGCCAAGTGCGGCCGGGTGGTGGTGCCCGAAGGTGTGGACGAGTTCGTGCCGGACGCCAACGCCGACACCACCGCGGTTGACGCGTCCGATGTGGACGGTGTGCACTTCATGCTGACCACGTCCGGCTCGACCGGACTGCCCAAGATCGTGCCGCTGCCACAGGTCGCCGTCGACCGGTTCGTGGAGTGGGCAGGCAAGGAGTTCGACATCCGTCCGGGTAGGACGGTGCTGAATTACGCGCCGCTCAACTTCGACCTGTGTCTGCTGGACGTCTGGACGACCCTGGCGCACGGCGGCACGGTCGTGCTGGTCGACGCCGACTACGCGGCGAACGGCCGGTACCTGCTGGACCTGGTGGTCAAGCACGAGGTCAACGTGATCCAGGCGGTCCCGATGTTCTTCGGGCTGCTGCTGGATGTGGCCCGAGAAGAGGCACTGACCAGCGTCGACCGGGTGATGTTCACCGGCGACGCGATCCCGGACCGCACGCTGACCGAACTGCCGAAGCTGTTCCCGAACGCCACGCTGCACAACATCTACGGCTGCACCGAGACCAACGACAGCTTCCTGCACACCCTGGAAGCGGGCGAACAGCCGCCGGTGTCCATCGGCAAGCCGTTGCCCGGTGTGCACACCCTGGTCCTCGCCGAGGACGGAACTGTCCTGAATGGACCGGGAACGGGTGAGCTGTACGTGTCCACGCCGTTCCAGGCGAAGGGCTACCTGGACCGCGCCCGGCACACCGACAAGTTCGTGCCGCACCCGACGGGAGCGGACGCGAGGGCGTGGTTCCGGTCCGGCGACCTGGTCCGGCGCGAGACGGACGGGCGCGTGTTCCTGATCGGGCGCAGCGACTTCCAGGTGAAGGTCCGCGGGGTCGCGATCAACACCGCCGAGGTCGAGCACGTGCTGCAGGAACACCCGGCCGTGCTGGAGGCGGCCGTGGTCGCCGTGCCGGACCCGATCGCCGGCCGCAAGCTCGTCGCCGCTGTGCAGCGCGCCCCGGACAGCAAGCTCAACAGCCTCTCGTTGCGCCAGCACTGCGCACGACGTCTTCCCCAAGCGGCCATTCCGTCCACATTGCACATCGTGGACACACCGTTGCCGAAGACCTCCACCGGAAAGGTCGACCGCAACGCGGTCGAAAGTCTGAAGAAGTAAAGGAAGGGCGTCATGAGCAACGCAGACGTGATCAAGAAGTTCGTCATCGACGAGTTCCTGCCGGACGTGAGCGCCGCCGAACTGGCCGACGACTACGACCTGCTGGCCGACGGCGTGATCGACAGCCTGGGCCTGCTGAAGCTGATCGCCTGGGTCGAGGACCACTTCCAGCTGGCCGTGCACGACACCGACCTGGACCCGAACAACTTCCGTAGCGTCGGCGCGATCGACAAGTTCGTCGCCGAGCACGCGAGCACCCAGGTCTAGTCATGCACGCCGCGGTGGCAGCCCTCCTGGACCAGCGGTCCGGGATCGAGCAGGAGACCTGGCGGTCGTTCTGGGACCAGCTGGGCGCCGGCGACCTCGACCGAGGTGAGTCCGTCGCCCTGCTGACCTCGTTGGCCACCAGGCTGCCCGATCACGACTCGCTGCGTACCCTGTTGGCGTCGCTCAACGAGCGCCGCGAGCCGGTGACCGACAGCTGGCCGGGTTCGGTCAACATCGTCGGCACCGGCGGTGGGCCCAAGACCTTCAACATCTCCACGGCGTCGGCCTTCGTGGCCGCCGCCATGGGGGTCCGGGTGGTCAAGACCGGCTCACGCGCGTACACCAGCAGTGTCGGCTCGGTGGACCTGCTCGACCGGCTCGGGGTCACCCTGACCCGGTCGTACCGGCACACCGAGGACACGTTGGAACGCTACGGGATCGCCTTCGCCGGCCCGTTCGTGTACCCGGCGGAGCTGACCAAACTGGCTCGCAGCGTCATGCCGATGAGCCTGAAGCCGTTCGGCCGGTTCCTCAACGCCTTCGGGCCGTTCCTGGCGGCGTTGCCGGTCACGGCGCAGGTCACCGGGGTGTCGGTGCACGCGCCGCAGGCCGAGTTGCGGCGGCTGGTGTCGACCCTGCGGGACCGCAGGATCTGGTTGGTGACCAACGACTCCGGCGCGGACGAGCTGCTCGGCTTCGCCGACAACGTGGTGTACACCAACGACGACACCACGATGATCCGGGTGTGGGCCGGCCGGTTCACCTCGGACGCGGGCACGTTCGAGGACCTGGCCCCGGCCAAGGACCTCGACAGTGTGGTCGACCATTTCCTCGCGGTGATCTCCGGCCAGGCCGGACCCGTCGCCACGGAGACGATCTGCCTGAACGCGGCGGCGCTGGCCGTCGCGACCGGACACATCGAGGACTGGGAGACAGCGGTCGCGGCCGCGCAGGAAGCGGTACGTGACGGCGAAGCGCGTGCGCTCGTGGACAAGATGCGCGCACCCGCGCAACGGAAGCTGACTTTGGTCAAGGATGCCCGGGGGGATGTGGCCGCACATGGCTGAGTTCTTCGACCAGACGGCCGACGGCGAACCGGGCCTGGCGTTGTTCCTCAACGCCGGCGACCCGCCGCTGGACGTGCTGCGCGACCTCGTGCTCATGCTCGACGAGGACGGCGTGGACTGCCTTGAACTGGCGGTGCCGTTCCCGGGTTCGGTCACCGACGGGCCGGTCATCCGGCGGTCGCACGACCGGGCCCTGGCTCTCGGCGTCGGCTTGGCCGAAGTGCTCAGCTTCATCGCGGATGTCCGGCCGCGGCTCAAGCGCCTGCGGATCGCGTTGCTCGCGGACTGGAGCTACTCGGTCAAGAGCAGGCCGTTGCCGGAGGTGGTGGCCGAGATCGCCCAGTCGGGCGCGGACGGCCTGTTGTTGCACGCGGTCCCGCCCAGGGTGCGCACGGGATACTACGAGGTCACCAAAGCCGCTGGCCTCCCCATCGTGACCACGTGCTACCACAAGGTCTCCACCGCGCAGGTACAGGCCGAAGCGGTCGAACACGCGTCGGCGTACCTGTACCTGGTCGCGCAGTACGGCCGGAGCGGCACCGCGCCGGCCGAAGGATTCGGTGACCTGGCCGGAACGGTGTCCTCGTTGCGGAAGGGCACGAGGGCACCGATCGCGGTCGGGTTCGGTGTCAAGACGCGGGACGACGTGTCCACTGTGCACGGCCTCGGGGCGGACGCGGTGATCGTCGGATCGGCGGGAGTGGCGCGGGTCGAAGAAGCCCTCGCGCACGGCAGGGACGTGGTCGCGGAGTTCCAGGACTTCGTGAAGTCCCTTACCACAGTGGAGCAGAGGAGCTGACCATGATCATCCGTCACATTGACGATGTGAAGACCGTGGAGTGGGGCAACGGTCTGAGCCGTCGTTTCCTGTTGGAGTCCGACGGGATGGGTTACACCGTGACCGACACGTTGGTGCGGGCGGGGACGAAGTCGCATCTGGAGTACCGCAACCACCTGGAGGCGTGCTACTGCATCTCCGGTTCGGGTGAGGTCGTGGACATGGACGGCAACTCCTTCCCGATCACACCGGGTGTGATCTACGCGTTGGACAAGCACGACCCGCACTATCTCATTGCGAGCCCGGATGAGGACCTGCGGCTGGTGTGCATGTTCACCCCGGCGTTGCGCGGCGACGAGTCCCACAACCTGGACACTGACGAGTTCTCCGAATACTAGGCCAGCAAAGGACATCGCCCCTGAAGGCGGCACGACATGATCGAATGGAACGAAGACCAGATCGCGTTGCGGGAGGGCCTGGACGCGTGGCACGAGGCCCTGTCCGCCGACCACGTCGAGAACGACGAGGACGGCACCTTCTCCTGGGAGAAGTGGAAGCTGGTCAAGGAGTCGGGGATCCTGTCGCTGCCGTTCGACGAGCGCTGGGGCGGCTTGGGCCAGGACCTGCTGACCATGATGTACGTCCTCGAAGGTCTCGGTGAGGGCTGCCGCGACGGCGGGCTGTGCTTCTCGGTCACCACCAGCATCTGCAGCCTGGGCATCCCGCTGGAGAAGTTCGGATCCGCCGCGCTGAAGGACAAGTACCTGCCGAGGATCACCTCCGGCGACGCGATCGGCGCGCATGCGATCTCGGAGCCGTCCGGTGGGTCGGCGGCGTTGCAGATGAAGACCCGGGCCGACCGGGACGGCGACGAGTTCGTGTTGCACGGCAGCAAGACCTTCGTGTCCAACGGCCCGATCGCGGACCTGTTCATGGTGTATGCCCGGACCCACCCGGACGGTGGCCCGCTCGGGGTGACCGCGTTCCTGGTCGAACGCGACACGCCCGGCTTCGAGATCGGCAACCCGATCAAGAAGATGGGCCTGCGCACCTCCCCGCTCTCGGAGTTGTTCTTCGACGAGTGCCGCATCCCGGCCACCCAGGTGGTGGGCCGGGTCGGCGGCGGGTTCCTGGTGCTGGACCACGTGATGAAACGGGAGATCCTGTTCTCGTTCATCGTGAACGTCGGCGAGATGCAGCACCGGCTGGACCGGTGCATCGACTACGCCACCAAACGCACCCAGTTCGGCAAGCCGATCAGCACCTACCAGTCGATCGCCAACAAGATCGTGGACATGAAGATCCGCCTGGAAACCTCCAGGAAATGGCTCTACGACACCGCCGAGCGGCTGCTGAGAGGCCAGAACGTCACCACCGACATGGCCGTCGCCAAGCTGCTCACCTCGGAGGCGAACCTGGCCTCCAGCCTGGCCGCGGTGCAGATCTTCGGCGGCAACGGCTACATGGCCGAATACGGCCTGGAGAAGGACGTCCGCAACGCCGTCGCCGGCACCATCTACTCCGGCACCAACGAGATCCAGTACAACCGTATCGCATCCATGCTGGGGCTCTGACGCGATGACGAAGACCTTGTTGAAAGTGTGCGGCGCGAAAACCCGCCGCGACGTGGAACTGCTCGCCGACTCAGGGGCCGATCTGGTCGGCCTCTGGCACGGCGTGCCCAACGGACCGTCCGAGGTGTCGGTCGACCAGGTCAGCCTGCTGGCCGAGGCGGCCCGTGCCACTGGCCAGCTCGAACCGATGCTGGTCACCTTCCTGTCCGACGTCGACCTGCTGCGAGAGATCGTGGCGCGCACCGGGATCCGCTGGATCCAACTGCACGCCTACCAGATGCCACAGATGATCAAGGCGCTCCGCCGGACCGTGCCCGATGATGTGACGATTGTGAAGGTGCTGCACCTGCGGGCCGGCACCTGCCTGGAAAAACCCCTGATCAAAGCCTACGAGAAAGCCGGCACCGACCTGTTCCTGCTGGACGTGGTCACCGAAGACGGCCAGATCGGCTCCACCGGACAACGCCTACACCCCAAAGCCGTCGTCGAACTGGTGCCCAGCTTCACCAAACCCTTCCTCCTGGCCGGCGGCATCTCCGCACACAACAGCGCCGACTACGCCACCGTCGCCGCCCACCCCCAGTTCCTCGGCATCGACGTCGACACCGGCGCCCGCGACCACCGCGGCCACTTCGAAGGCAAGAACATCTCCGCTATCACCCGCGGTTGGCGAACCGCACGCCACGAGGAGGTGGCATGATGGCGTTCATCGACGCACTGGTCAACGCCGACCGGCCGGTCATCATGGAGCTCAAACGCCGTGACCCCAACGGTGTTGACCTGTTCGGCGACCGGACGATCCCCCAGATCGTGGCGGAGTACGAGGCGTCGGGCGCGCCCTGCATCTCGGTCGTCACCGGCAAGTGGTTCGGCGGCACGGACTCGATGCTGCACGAGGTCGCCCAGCTGACGAACCGGCCGATCCTGCAGAAGGACTTCATCACCCGCAAGGACCAGTTGGCCAAGGCCAAGCAGTTGGGCGCCTCGGCCGTGCTCTTGACAGCGGGCCTGTTGCCGAAGTCCAGTATTCACAACCTGGTGGAAGCCAGCCTGGCGATCGGGCTCACCCCGTTCGTCGAAGTCACCGAGGAAGCCGAGATCGACGCGCTGCCACGGGCGGCGGACTGCGTTGTCGCGGTGAACAACAAGGACATCAAGAACAAGGAACGCGACCCAGGAGACCTCGATCGGAGTATCCGGTTACTGCCTGCCCTGCAACGCAGCGGTACCAGGTGCCCGGTCAGCGCAAGCGGTATCGCTCAACCGGGTGACGCCGCCAAGCTGCTGGCCGAAGGGTATCGAGGTCTGCTGATCGGGACCGGCCTGCTGCGCACCGGCAGCCTGGCGGAATGGCTTGCCGGACTTGATGAACTACGAGGACCACGCGTGTCGTGAAAGTCGCACTTGGACACCTTGCAGGCCGGTCGGTACCCGCCGACCGGCCTAAAGGCGTGTTCGTAGACGCACGCGTATGGACGTGAGCCGGTTGGCTATGGCCGCGCACGACATGGAGAGGATTCACTGATCTCATGACGACACTGGTTCTGGGGGCTACCGGCAAGACCGGCCGACGGGTGGCCGCGCGGCTGCGGGACCGTGGCGTGGGCGTGCGGGCCAGTTCGCGCAGTTCGACCGCCGCGCTCCCGTCAACCGCGGCGTTCGACTGGGACGACGAGTCGACCTGGCCCGCCGCGGTCGCCGGCGTCGATGGCGTCTATCTCGTGTACTACCCTGAACTGGCCTTTCCCGGTGTCGCCGAGAAGATCGAGGCGTTCGCCGAGATGGCCGTACAGGCCGGTGTGCGTCGGCTCGTGCTGCTCGGTGGGCGCGGTGTCGAACTGCTGGCCGGCCCGAGCGAGCGGGCCGTGCAGAACAGCGGTGCCGAGTGGACGATCCTGCGGTGCAGTTGGTTCTCGCAGAACTTCAGCGAAGGTTTCCTGTTGGAGCCCACCCGCAGTGGCGAGATCGAACTGCCGGCCGGGGACACCCCCGAGCCGTTCCTGGACGCCGACGACATCGCCGCGGTGGCGGTGGCCGCCCTCACCGAGGACGGACACAACGAGCAGATCTACGAACTGTCCGGGCCGCGGGCGATGACCTTCGACGACGCCGCCGAGGAGATCGCCAAGGCCGCGAACCGGGACATCAAGTACGTGCCCATCACGTTCGTCGACTACGGGAAGCTGCTGCGCGCGCAAGGCCTGCCGCGGGCGCTGCTGGAGGTCTTCCGGACCATCCTCGACGGACGCAACGCCGAGCCGACCGACGGTGTCCAACGGGCGCTGCGCCGGGAGGCCCGGGAATTTTCCGAGTACGCCCAGAAAGCGGCAGCGACGGGGGTGTGGAACGCATGAACACGAACGAGCAAGGTCTGTCCACCAAGAACGGTGTCGAGGGCCTGCCTGAGCACATCCGTGCCTTCGCACTGATGCATGTCGCGATGCGCCGGGACTCCGCCCGGCTGGTCGCCGCGGCGCCGAAAGTGACCGGGTCGACGGCTCCGGCGGTCGGCGCGTGGTTCCGTCAGCTGTTCGACATCATCGACTGGCACCACCGGACCGAGGACGACGTCCTCTTCCCGGACATCCGCCGCCGGGTGCCGAGCTTCGCCGCCAAGGAACAGGCCCTCGCGCACGACCACACCGCGCTCGACCAGGCGATGGCCGCGGTCGCGGCGACGCTGGCCCCGGGCGGCGACCTGGCGAAGCTCCCCGTCGCGGCGGAGAAGTTCCGGACGATCCTGTTGGAACACCTGGATCTCGAGGAGACCGTGGTCTTCCCGGTGTTCGTCAACGACCTGTCGGTCAGGACGTACCTCGAGGTTGAACGACGTGTGGTCGGCACCGCCCCGATGTCACTGCGAACGATCCTGTACCCCTGGATGTTCGACGGCATCGACAGACGTACGGCCGCGCGGGTGGCGCAGGCGACCATACCGTTACCGGTGCGGCTGATCGGCGACACGGTTCTCAAGATGCGTTACCAGCGAGCCATCGCGACAGTGGTGAGCCTGGCCAGTTGATCCGCCTGTCGCATCCCCGCACCGTCCCGAGACACGAAAGAGAGCTGTTCCATGCTCGCTGAACAAGGCGCCAACCTGGACGCGCGCCCGAAGAACAACAAGGCGGCCGCGCCGCTGCTGTGGCTGAGCGTGCTGACCTCCGGCCTGATGGCCGGCTTCTTCTGGTCGTTCACCGTCATGGTCATGCCCGCACTCGCCATGTCCGACGACCGGTCGTTCGTGACCGTCTTCCAGAACACCAACCGCACCGTGGAGAGCTTCGGCTTCGGGCTCGGGTTCTACGGCGCCTTGCTGTTCTCGGCGATCGCCGCGTGGATCTTCCACCGCATCGGCCGCAAGCTCACCTCGCGGTGGCTCCTCGTCGCGTTGGCGTGCGTCGTGATCCAGCTGGTCATCACCATGGCCGGCAACATCCCGCTGAACAACGCCCTGGACAGTTTCGGCGACCCGGCCAAGATCACCGACTTCGCCGCCGCCCGGCACGCGTTCAACGAGTCGCAGTGGAACCTGCTTAACCTGTTCCGCACGATCATCAGCAGCCTCGGCGTGCTGGCGGCGGCAGGCGCGGCCGTCCAACACGGCCGCGACCAGCGCGCCCTGTTGGGCCGGTGACCTCAGCTCATCGCCACGCTCGGTGTGAGCCCGCGACCGACACTCGTTCGGTGCTCTTGCGGGCTCACACCGCGTACTCGTTTGAAGGCCGCGCTGAGTGCGAACGCGCTGCCGTAGCCCACTTTCCTCGCGACCGCGCCGAGCGTCGCGTCCGGTTCGCGCAGCAGGTCAGCGGCCAACGCCAGCCGCAGCCCGGTCAGGTAGGCCATGGGCGGCTCGCCGACCAGCGCGGTGAACCGCCGGGCGAGCGCGGCCCGCGACACCCCGGTCCTGGTCGCGAGGTTCGCCACGGTCCACTGGGTGGCCGGGTCGTCGTGCAGCAGCTTCAGGGCCGCGCCGACGACCGGGTCGTGCTGCGCGCGGTACCAGGCCGGTGCGCCGGTACCCGGGTCGCCCAGCCACGACCGCAGGATCGTCACCAGCAGCAGGTCCAGGATCCGGTCCAACACCAGCTCCTGACCCGGCTCGTCCTTGCCGATCTCCCCGGCCAGCAGGGTGATCAGGGCGTTGTCCTGGCCCGCCGGCCGGACCAGCACCGGAGGCAGCGCGCGCAGCAGCCGCTGGCCGATCTCGCCGGTCATCGTGTACGTGCCGCTCAGCATCACTGTGGAGCCCCCATCGCCCCAAGTGCGGACCCCCAGGTTTTTCGCCGCCGAGATGCCCGGCCCGCGGACGACCGTGCACCGCTGGTTCTCGTCGATGATCACGTGCGGCTGGGTTTTGGGGTCGTCCGCCACCGTGTAGGGGTCGGGGCCGCGGAGGATGGCGACTTCACCTGGACGCAGTTGTGTCGGCAACCCGACATCCGGGACGATCCAGGCGTCGCCGTGAATCATGGTCACCAGCGAGAGCGGCGCGTGGTCCTCGATCCGCAGCGACCAGGGCGGGTTCAGCACGGAACGGAGCAGAAACGCCCCGCGTGCCCGTGGACCGTCCACC
The DNA here is from genome assembly GCF_004345645.1 of Actinocrispum wychmicini. Taxonomy (GTDB): domain Bacteria; phylum Actinomycetota; class Actinomycetes; order Mycobacteriales; family Pseudonocardiaceae; genus Kibdelosporangium; species Kibdelosporangium wychmicini. The sequence continues at coordinate 31,899 of NZ_SLWS01000011.1, forward strand.
AGGCCCGACAACGTGTCCACTGTCAGCGAGTCCATGCCGGGAGTCTAGACGACGGCACATGGATTCCCGTTTCACGGCCTTGAACAGTCTCATCATGGAGGAGAACATGGATGTGTTCCGAGGGGCGGTGCTGATCGCCGCGACCGCCGCGTTGGGACTGAACGCGGGTTTGTTCTACGGGTTCTCCTGCTCGGTCATGGTTTCCCTGCGCGGCGTCGACGACCGCACATTTGTGACGGTGATGCAGAAAATCAACCGCGATATCCAGAACGGCTGGTTCTTCGTCAGTTTCATCGGCTCGCTGCTGTTCACCACCCTGGCGCTGGTCCTGTTCGTCGGCCGCAGCGGTTCGATCCTCCTGCCTGTCGGTGTCGGCCTGGCGTTCTACGTGCTGTCGATGGCCATCACGATCCGGGTGAACATCCCGATGAACATCCGGCTGGACCGGGCTGACCCGGTCCAGATGGGCGAGTTGACGCTGCGCAAGGCCCGTGAGGGGTTCGAGGCGCCGTGGTTCCGGGCCAACACCGGCCGGGCGCTGGCGTCCACCGGCGGCTTCCTCGCCCTGTGCTGGGCCCTGGTCCAGTTCAGCGGGTGAGTGTCTTGCGCACCGCTTGCGCACCCGGTCGTAAAAAGGTCATGTGAGCTGCCCGACATACGCCGGGAGAAAGGTCAGACATGGACCTGAGATATTGGCTGCCGCGAGCGGTCGACGTTGTCGAACGCTGGGGTGAGCAGTTCGGTCCATACCAGCCGCATTCGTCGCATCTGGTAAGCGAGGAGGCGTTCGAGAGCGCTTACGACGAGTTCGCCAAGCGCATGGAGAACAACTATCCGTTCTTCCACCCGCGCTACATCGGCCAGATGGTGAAACCGCCGCACCCCGCCGCCGTCGTCGGATATGTCACGGCGATGCTGTACAACCCGAACAACCACGCCGAGGAAGGCGGACCGGCGACCACCGAGATGGAACGCGAGTGCGTCGCCGCGCTCGCCGGCATGTTCGGGATGCGCGACCACCTCGGCCACCTGACCACCAGCGGCACCATGGGCAACCTCGAAGCGCTGTACGTGGCCAGGGAAGCCCACCCGGGCAAGGGCATCGCGTTCAGCTCCGAATGCCACTACACGCACGAGCGGATGTGCCAGGTGCTCGGCGTCCGGGGCCACAAGCTGCCGGTCGACGCGCTGGGGCGCCTCGACCTGGACGCCCTGGACCACGTACTCGCCACCGGTTCGGTCGGCACCGTGGTGGTCACGACCGGGACGACAGGCCTGGGGGCCGTCGACCCGGTGCACGAAGTGGTGCCGCTGGCGCGCAAGTACGGCGTACGCGTGCACGTGGACGCGGCCTACGGCGGCTTCTACAGCATCCTGGCCAGGTCGGACGACCCGCAGGGACTCGACCGGCGGCCCTGGCTGGCGATCCCGGACTGCGACTCCGTGGTGGTGGACCCGCACAAGCACGGCCTGCAACCGTACGGATGCGGCGCGGTCCTGTTCTCCGACCCGCACGCCGGCCGGCACCTGATGCACGACTCGCCGTACACCTACTTCACCGACTCCGACCTGCACCTCGGAGAGATCAGCCTGGAATGCTCCCGAGCCGGCGCCGCCGCGGCCGCGCTGTGGCTCACGCTGAAACTGCTTCCGCTCACCCCGGACGGTCTCGGCGCGATCCTCGCCGCCAACAGGCGCGCCGCGACCCGGTGGGCCGACCTGATCGACACCTCGCCCAGCCTGCGCCTCTACCAACGGCCCGAACTGGACATCGTCACGTATTTCCCGACCGTGCCCGTGCAGACCCTGTCCGCCATCGACACCGCGACGGACAGGTTGCTGCGCGACAGCATGGCCGCGGCCCAGGACCCCGTCTACCTCAGCATGTTGCGTACCGACGCGGACGCCTTCGTACGCCGGCATCCGCAGACCGCACGGGACGCCGGTTCGGCGCGCGTGCTGCGCAGCGTGCTGATCAAGCCGGAGGCCGAAGGCTACCTGGACCAGCTGCACCCCCGAGTAGAAGAACTTGCCGTCGAAGCCGCCGCCCCCGTCGGGCAGACCGGTTTCTGGTGGTAACGCCACTACCACCCCGTCCGCGGAGGGAAGTCCGTTGTCCCCGATCGAAGCACACGCAGACACCGCCGTCCTGGCTACCGAAGCGGACCTGGACGCGCTCGCCACGATGCTCGCCAGGGCGTTCCACCGGGACGGCCTGACCAAGTGGATCTGTCCGGACGAACAGCGCCGGGCCGAGATCCTGCCCGACTTCTTCCAGATCTTCCTGGAGGTCTCCCTGGGGTACGACTCCGTCTACACCAACACCAGCCGGGACACGGCGCTGCTGTTCCTGCCGCCCGGCGCCTGGCACGAGGTGGAACGCGGCGGCGTCGCCCTGTCCCAGCGGTTCGCCCAGATCCTGGCCGCGGACGAGATGGAACGCATGGCGACCATCTCCGGGCTGCAGGCCGTGCACCACCCGATGGGCCGGCCGCACTACTACATCTCGTTCGGCGGCGTGGACCCCGACCACCAGCGGCACGGCGCCATCTCGGTGCTCGGCGACGCCCTGCTCAAGCGGGCCGACGACGAGGAGATGGCCACGTACACCGAGGCCAGCTCGGCCGGCGGCACGTTCGCCGCGCTGCGCTGGGGGTTCGTCGAGGTCGGCGTGCGGATCGACATCCCTGACGGGCCGAGCCTGCGGCCGATGTGGCGGGAACCGCGATGACCGGTGATGATCAAGTCCGCATTTGGACAGCAGCGGAAGTGGACGACGGCCAGGTGCCCGCCGAGCAGCTGCCGCCGGTCCGCGAGATCCTCGCGTGGGCGCGGGACTTCCTGGTCTCGGCCCACCCGGACCTCGGACGCAGTGGCCCGGTGTGCCCGTACACCCAGCCGTCCCTGCGCAAGGGACTGTTCTACCTGGCGTCCCTGGTCGACACGGGTACCGGCACCGATGTCGGCGAAGTGGTCGAGGGCCTGCGCACCTGGTACGAGGACCTGTCCCAGCCACTGTCCACATCGGACCAGGAGCTGTTGACGATCCTGCTCGTGCTGCCGCAGATGGACCACCAGGACTCCACCGAACTGGACGAGGTGCAGCGCAAGGCCAAGGCCCGGTTCGTGGCCGACGGCCTGATGATCGGCCAGTTCCACCCGGTCTGCGACGAACCCGGCCTGTGGAACCACGACTTCAAGGCGCTGCGCGCGCCCGTGCCCTTGTTGGCCATCCGCAAGCTGGTCGTGTTCGACCTGCCGTTCGTGATGGACACCGACGTGCACGCGGAGAGCTACCTCGAACGGTTCGCCCCGGACATCCCGACCCGGATCCGGGACCAGCTGGTCAAACGGGTCGCCAAGAACAACAACAACAATCTGCAGACAGCGAACGGGTGAGGCCGATGACTTCGTTGCAGATCTCAGCCGTGCGTGTCCCGCTCCCGCAGCCGAAAGTGCGGGTCGTGCCCGTGATCGTCTTCGCGCTCGCCGCCGCGGCGGTGATCGCCTGGGCGTTACGGGAGAACGCGCGGTTCCTGCCACGAAGTGTCGTCCCACTGCACAACATAATCGACCATGGCCACGGATCGAGTGGCTATGTGGAACCCGCACCCGTCACGGGTTCGGCGGTAGCGAACTACCCCGGGCTCGTGATGTTCGCGATCCACCTGATGGCCGTCGGGATCGTGGCCGTCGCGTGGCTCGTGCGCCGGCGTTACGGCCGGTCGGACCGGAGCGTCCACAGTGTATCGGCGCGGCTGGTGTTCGCCGTGTTCGCCGCGCTCGCCGCCGCACTGGTCACCCTCCCGGTCGCCACGATGTCCCTGGGAACCGCGATCCTGTTCTCCGGGACATTGACGGCGGCGATGACCGTCATGCAGTACACCTTCGTACTCGCCGTCGTTGGTGTGGCGGTCATCGGCGTTCCGTAACATGTTCGGTTTCAGAAAGGTTCACGCAGATGCTCAACCGTAGAGGGACTCTGAAACTCGGCGCTGTCGCTGGTGTGGCGCTTGCCCTGCCGGCGGAGCGTCTGGTGTCCGCGGTCGTCGGCAGTCCACCGGCGGTCCAGCCGTTCACCACCCCGCTGCCCATCCCGCCGGTGCTGTCCCCGGTGTACTCCGACCGCGGCACGGACTACTACGAGATGACGGCGAAGCCGGCCAACGTGGAGATCCTGCCGGGCACCCGGACGAACATGTTGACGTTCAACGGAAGCTTCCCCGGCCCGACCATCAAGGCCCGGCAGGGCCGGCCGGTCCAGGTGAAGATCCTCAACGGGCTCGACAACGTCACCGCGGTGCACCTGCACGGCGGGAACGTGCCGCACGAGGACGACGGGCACCCGCTGGACGTGCTCCAGCCCGGCCAGACCCGGACGTACCACTACCCGAACATCCAGCGGGCGGCCACGCTCTGGTACCACGACCACGCCCACCACCTCGAGGCCGAGCAGATCTACCGCGGCCTGGCCGGCCTGTACCTGATCGAGGACCGCACCGACAGTCCGACGTTGCCGCGCGGCCAGTTCGACATCCCCTTGATGTTCCGCGACATCGCCCTGGACGACAGCGCCCAGCTGCTGTGGAACAACAACGACTCGGCCCGGCGCAACATCGTGCTGACCAACGGCAAGGCACAGCCGAAGCTGCGGGTGCGTCGTCGCCGCTACCGGTTCCGGCTCCTCAACGCCTCGAACGACCGGGTGATGTCGTTCCGCCTGTCCAACGGCGCCGAGATGGTGCAGATCGCCAGTGACGGCGGGCTGATGGCCCGGCCGGTGCGGCGCACCGAGATCGGCCTCTACCCGGCCGAACGGGTCGACGTCGTGGTGGACTTCAGCGCCCTGCCCGGCGGGACCCAGCTCGTCCTGCAGAACACCGTCGGCGACACCCCGGCGACCAAGGACGTCCTGCAGTTCGAGGTGGCCGGCGGTGCGCGCCGGGACGACGACGACAGCTCGGTTCCGGCCAAGCTGTCCGTGCTGCCGCCGATCGGCGCGCCCGTCATGCAGACCCGCAAGGTGCTGCTGAGCTTCGACTTCAAGCAGGGCGCGTTCCTGATCAACGGCAAGCAGTACGACCCGAACCGGGTGGACTTCACGGTGAAGAAGGGCAGTACCGAGATCTGGGAGATCACCAACGCCGACCCGGACCCGTTCGCGCACTCGCTGCACGTCCACCAGATCCAGTTCCGGGTGCTCGACCGCGGCGGGAAAGCGGTGGAACCCTGGGAGGCGTACCCGAAGGACACCGTCTCGGTCCCGTCCGGACAGACCGTCCGCATCCTGATCAAGTTCGACAGCCCGTTCACCGGGCTCTACCCGTTCCACTGCCACTTCGTGGGGCACTCCTCGATGGCGATGATGGCCCAGTTCAACATCGTCCCCTGAGGATCCCGGTCTGAGTGTACGTCGTAGACTGCCGGTATGGCGAGGTACTTCGACGTACACCCGGACAACCCTCAGAAGCGCGCGCTCCAGCAGGTGGTGAACCTGCTGCGGGAGGACGGCCTGATCACGTACCCCACCGACTCCTGCTACGCCCTGGGCTGCCAGTTGGGCAACCGCGACGGCCTCGACCGGATCCGCCGCATCCGCCACCTCGACGACAAACACGACTTCACCCTGGTCTGCCAGGACTTCGCCCAACTCGGCCAGTTCGTCTACGTGGACAACGACGTCTTCCGCGCGATCAAAGCCGCCACCCCCGGCAGCTACACCTTCATCCTGCCGGCGACCAAAGAAGTCCCGCGCCGCCTGATGAACCCGAAGAAGAAGACGGTAGGCGTCCGCATCCCCGCCCACACCGTCACCCAGGCCCTGCTCGCCGAACTCGGCGAACCCATCGTCTCCAGCACCCTGCTCCTCCCCGACCAGGAAGACCCACTCACCCAGGGCTGGGAGATCAAGGAACTCCTGGACAACGTGGTCGACGCGGTAATCGACTCCGGCGAGTGCGGCACAGTCCCCACCACCGTGATCGACTTCTCCCAGGGCGACCCGGAAATCATCCGAGTCGGCGCCGGCGACCCCACCAGGTTCGAGATCTGACGGCCGGCTGCGCCCGTCAGCCGGCCAGCCAGGCGGACAGTGCGGTCGAGCGGGTGAATTCGGTTGTGTGCACGCAGCCGCGGAGCCAGGCGAGGATGAACTCGTCGTCGGTGTGGGGAACGGGTTTGCCGAAGGCGTCTCGGTGCTCGGCACGGGCGGACGCTTCCAGGGCGGCCAGTAGTTGTGCCGTGCCGGTCAGGCCGAGTTTGGTGAGGCGGGCCTGGTCGGGGGCGGTGGAGGCGATCGCGGGCATCCGGCGGCCGCCCAGGGTGACCCGGTGCAGCCAGCGTTCCAGCAGTTCGACCGGGGACGGGACGGGTGGGGGCGGCGGCTGGTCGGCCAGGTCGCCTGCTTTGTCCACATGGGACCGTTGGAGCCGGTCGAGGGTGAGGTTCACCCGGCCGCCCCAGTCCGCCGGGAGGGTCAGGTCGCCGGTGACGGCCAGGGCCACCGCGGTCGACGGACGGTCCGGGACCAGCCGGGCGACCACGAACAGGTCCTTGCCTGCCAGGCTGGCCAGCAAGCTCAGGTTCTCCCACGCGGTGTCGCACGACCCGACCAGGTCGATGGTCCGGTCGGGCAATTCGACCACCAGCGAGCCACCGGTCGACCCCGCGACCGTCCCGGACAGGAACAGCAGTGCGTTGTCGGTTGTGAACGCGCGCCGGACCTGATCCTCGACCGGTTCCCGCCACAGCGACGAGACCGGTGGATCCGACCAGTCCACGCCTCGCGAAGCGACCGCGCGGACACCGGTTCCGGCGCCCAGTCGCCGGTCCGCGGACGCCGTCGCCGAGGTCACGAGCATCCCCGAGCGGCCGAGCGTGCGGTGTGTCAGCCCGGACTCGCCGATACCGACCGGTCCGTCCAGCGCAGCCGCCACCCGTTCTGGCCCGCCCGGCATGACCCCGTTGACCGTCCACAGTCGACTGTCTGCGTCCGTGAGATGCGTGACCACGCCCGCGTACCCCGAACCGGCCACCACCCGCTCGGTGAACAACCCGTACACCTTCAACGAACCGATGGCCTTGTACTCGCGCCGCGCGATGCCGAGCAGCGACTCGACGTCGCCGACACCTGCCCGCAGTTGGTGGCACACCAACAGCAACTCCGACAAGTCCTCGGTCGTCTTCGTCCGCGAGAACGAGGAACTCCCGGTGTGGGACGCGCGGATACCCGACACGACACGTAAAGCGGCGGCGGAAGCCCGATGCAGGCCGGCGAGTCGCGCGGCATGGACGGCCCGCAGCAGTTCCGCCTGCGCCACCGCCCCACTCCCGGACACTCCCGCCCGCAGCACGACGCCGGCCGCCTGCCACAACAAGTCAGCCGCGGCGACGGCGTCCTCGGGCAAGGACACCGACAACGACGCGACCGGCTCGTCGACCTCGACGACAACAGGTTCCAAGGCGGCCACGGGCGCCAGGGACACCGCGACCGCGCGATGCAGACATCTCGGGGCCAGCAGGCAGCTACAGGTGAGATCCTCGTCCGTCGCGAGGATCCCGTCCCGCAAGGTGAACACGAGCGTGGTGTCCGGGTCGACCGTGACCGTGCACTTGTCGTCCACAGTGGACGTCGACCACGACGACGCCTTCGCCAGGGCGTTGTCGACGCGGTTGCGCAGTCGTTGCGGCAGTTGGTCCAGGACCGCGGCCACGATCTGCGGACTGACAGCGGGGAACGTCATCGGACCTGGTCACCCACCCATTTCGTCAACTGCTGCGGACTCAACGCCGCCACCGGCATGCCCGCCGCCACCAGGGCCTGGGCGACCGAGACGGAATACCGCGCGGTACCGGAGTCGTCCAGGCTCGCGCAGCCCAGGACCTTCACCCCGGCGGCCACCAACTCGCGGGTCTCGGCGAGCAGGCCGGCCAGCGGGGCGCCTTCCTCGAAGTCGCTGACCACCACGACCATCGTCCGGTCAGGCACAGTCACCAGCGTCCGGGCGTGCCGCAGCGCGCCGGCGATGTGCGTGCCGCCGCCGACCCGCACCTCCAGCAGCAGCGACAACGGGTCGCCGACCCGGTCGGTCAGGTCGACCACCTCGGTGGAGAACGTCAGGAAGTGGGTGGTCAGCATGGGGACGCCGGCCAGGATCGCCGCGGTGATCGCCGCCCAGATGGTGGACGCCTCCATCGAGGCGGACACGTCCACCACGAGCACCAGCCGCCAGTCGTTGGCCCGCCGCGCCCGCGTGCGGAACACCGGACGCTCCGGGATCACCAGGATGCTGCCGTCGTCGCGGCGCCGGGCGGAGGCGAGGTTGGCGCGGATGGTCCGGTTCATGTCCAGGCGGCCGCCTGGGCGCCGGGAGGGCCGGGGGAGCTGCAACCCGGTCAGGGCCGGTCGCGTTCGCGTCGCGAGTTCCTTCGTGAGCTCCTCGATGATCTTCGCGACGAGCGGCCGGAGCTTCGCCAACGCGCTCTCCGACATGCCACCGGCCAACGCCAGTACGTTGCGCAACAGCTCGACCGACGGTCGGACCTGGTCCGGGTCCAGATACAGCGCCGCGTCCAGCCGGCCACCGGCGACCGCCGCCGCCAGCACCTCCTCCCGGACGTCCGCGCCGAACAGGGCGGTCAGCTCGGCCGACCACTGCCGGACATCCGGGAACGGCCGGCCCTGGCCGCCGCGTCGGCCGGTCATACCACTGGACCCTTCCCCGGATTCGCCGCCGTACAGCTCGTCGAGCGCTGTCGCGTACTGGCCGCCGCACGGCGGCGGGGACCCGGCGCGGCCCAGGATCAGCTGCCACCGGACGATCGCCGGCAGCTCCCCGCCGGCTGCCTCTCTTGATATATCCACGGTGGATATATCGGCCGTTGCCGCTGTGGGCAGGCCGAGCGCCAAGGACGCCACGGCGGCCAAGCCCGCCCGGTCGGCGACCACCCACTGCGCCAGCAGCTCGGGATCGACGTCCGGCTGGTGATCCAGGCTCAGCCCGGTCCGCTCCCGCACGGTCTGCAGCACCAGGTTCCGCGCGGCCGGGCCGACCGACCGGAAGCCGCCGCGCAACGCCGGCAGCCGGTCGAGGAAGTCCTTGTCCGGCAAGGACTCCATCCGGTCCATCAGCGGGCCGAGCGCCTCGGCGGTCTCCAGCAACGCACCGGCGGCGGTGAGCACCCCGGCCAGCCGGCGGCTGAGCATGGTCCGTGCGTCGCGGGTGGTCGCGGTGTCCATCCAGGACGTGGCCCGGACGCCGAGCGTGGCGGGTTCGTCCAACCCGAGCAGGACGCGGGTGGCCGCCGCCGCGCCCTGCATCAGCGGCGAACCGTTGGCCGCCACGGTAGTCAACGCGGACGACAGGCGCAGGCCGGTGCCTCGCGACTCGTGCCGCTGGCCGAGCTGCACGATCGCACGGGCGTCCGTGGTGTCGTCCGAGCCGGCCATGCCCTCGATCTGCCGGACGGCCGCGGTCTCCAAGTCGCCCGCCAGCTCCGGATGGTCCGCCAGCAGTTCGGGGTCGACCGGCAGATGCCCGGCCCGTAGGCGGTCCAGCAGGTCGAGCCCGGCGAGCAGTTCCTGGAGCGTGCCACTGGACGGCAGCACCCCGGCCGTGTCGGTGAGCCGGACGCTGGCCATCCCGACCAGTGCGCACTCGCTCGCGTCGCGCAGCCCGGCCAGCACCTGGGCGGCGGTGCCACCACCGTCCTCGATCTCCCTGGCCCGGTTGGCCAGCAGCCGACCCGTCGCCGCCTGCGCCAACGTCACCCCCCAGATGCCGGCGACCGGCAGGGTGGCGGCCGTCGACGGCGTCCACCGCACCCGCCACTGGGTGGTCAGGCTGTCCGCCCCGCCGAGGCCATCGGTCGGCACGAACTCGCCATACGGGACACCCAGGAGATCCAGTCGCCGCACCAGCACCTGACGGTTTCTGTCCAGAGTGGACCGTCCGGGGTCGAGGCGGAGCCGGACCTCTCGGCCCTGCGTGTCCGGTCCGGGCAGCCGCAGCTCGGCGAGTTCGGCCACCACCGCGGGCGCCAGCCCGGACGTGGGCGTGCCCGGCGCCAGCACTCCGCTCCGGTTGCCGATCAGCACTTCCCGAGCCGCCGACGCCACCACCCGGCCGCGCCCGACCGGTTCGCCGTGGGTGAGGACGGTCTGCACGGACTCGATCAGCTCGCCGCGGCCGGGCGCCGGCAGGCCCCGCAACCTGGCCAGGTCGACCGCGAGCCGAAGCGCCTCCCGCGCCTCCGCCGGACCGGCCGGATGGCCTCGTTTCCGCAGTCCGGCGCAGATCCGGACGGTCATCTCGGCGGCGGCCCGCTCGATCCCCGCCGGGTCCCCGTCGGCGTGCAGCACCGCCTGTTGCCATTCCGGATCCCGAATTCCCGCCGGATACCCGGACCGCTCGTCGAGCAGGTCGAACGTGTACGGCACCAGGGACGTGACCACCTCGGCCGGTCGTTGCCGACTCTCGGCGGCCGCGGTGCCTTCGGACTCACCGCGCAGCAATGCGGCGGCGTGGAAGCTGCCGATCACCGCCGACACCCGCCTGGTCCCGGCCGCGGCGACACACTGGCGCATCCACGCCTCCCGGCGCAGGTCGTACGAGTCGACCCGGTCGGCCTCGTCCGCACGCATCGCCCACCCGACGATGAGCGCGGCCCGCCGGACCGACTCGGCCGACTGACCCGGTGCCGGCGCCTCCACCAGCCGGTCCCACAGGTCCTCCGAGTCCCGGCCGGTGACTCCGCGCCGCAGCGCGTCCGTCAACGGGGTCGGCCCGCCTGTCCCGTCGCGGTATCCCTCTCGGTAAGCCAATGGCAGATCGCACGGCACGACCTCGATCCCGTTGCGGTACGCCCACCGGATAGCCGCCAGTTCCGGCGAGAAGTCCGCGAACGGGTAGAACGCCAGACTGCCGCCGTCCCGCGCGGCACCGGACAACGCCACCGGCGCCACCGTCGCCGGATCAGCCAGCCACGGCAGCCACTCGCCCAGCTCGGCCGGCAGTTCGACGAGCAGCACCTCGGGCGCTGCCCGGTCGAGCAACTCCGGCATGGCCACGGCCAACGCGGGGGAGTGGTGCCGGATGCCGATCAGGTGCGGCCGGGTGCTGCCGGCGAGCTCGTCGACGGCGCTGTGGACGTTCCTGGTTTCACTGGCTGAGGTCGTCACGGTGATCCCAGAGAGTGCGCCAGAGGGCCGCTCCGGACTCGGCGCGGCGGCGGACCGCGCCGTCCCAGTAGCCCAGGAGACGGGCCTGGTCGGCGGGGTCGTCCTTGCGGACCACGCCAAGCAGGTGACCGGGCAGCAGGGCGGCCATGTCCCGCCCGCCGGGGAAGTAGGCGCCGCTGAGGCCGAGGGACGTGGCCACGGACACCGCCTCGGCCGTACTCATCACGGTCGCCGGGCGGTCGACGGTCCACCCCTCCTCGGAGACCCCGTTGCGCAGATCACGGAACGCCGTGACCAACGCCTCAAGCACCGCGTCGTCCACTGTGTACTCGGCGTTGACGCGGCCGAGTGCGGCCTTGGACTGGCGGCGCACCAGTTCGGTTTCGGTCGCCAGATCGGCGATCGGGCCGACCACCTCGAAGTTGAACCGGCGTTTGAGCGCCGCCGACATCTCCGACACCCCACGGTCGCGCAGGTTGGCCGTGGCGATGACGGTGAAACCCGGGACCGCGTGCACTGTGCTGTCGTCCGAACCGGACAGCTCGGGCACGGCGATCCGCCGGTCGGACAGAATGGACACCAACGCGTCCTGCACCTCGGGCAGGCACCGGGTGACCTCTTCGACCCTGGCCACCGCGCCGGTGCGCATGGCGGTCAACACGGGCGACGGCACCAACGCCCGGGGCGACGGGCCCTCGGCGAGCAGCAGCGCGTAGTTCCAGCCGTAACGCAGCTGGTCCTCGGTGGTGCCGGCGGTTCCCTGGACGACGAGCTGGCTGCTGCCGGACACCGCCGCCGACAACAGCTCGGACAGCATCGACTTGGCCGTGCCGGGCTCGCCGACCAGCAGCAGGCCGCGCTCACCGGCCAACGTGACGACCGCCCGCTCCACCATGGCCCGCTCGCCCACGAACTTCGGGCTGATCGTCATCCGCTGGCCCTTGCCCGCCGCCAGCGGCTCGCCGCTGCCCATGACGAACGTGACCACCGCCCGCGGGGTCAGCCGCCAGCCGGGCGGCCGCGGGCCGGAGTCGTAGGCGGCCAGGAAGTCGAGTTCGTCGCGGTATGCGAACTCAGGCGGGTCCACCTGCCTGGCGGTCAATGGTTCTCCTTTGGTCGTCATGCGCGGCTCGGCCGGGCCGCTTGGCCGGATCTCGCTGGTGGTCATGTCCGCAGCTCCTGGTAGGTCGGCAGGTCGCCGTGCTCGACCCGGTCCCAGGCCGCCCGGAACGTGCCTTCGATCGTGAGCACGGGCAAGGTCGGAGATGGGCCTGCGGCGTCGAGCATCAGCACTGTCTTCCACGCCTCGATCGGGAGTGCCGGGCTCTTGCGGTCGAGCCAGCCGCCGGGCAGGAACAGGGACCGGCCGGCGCGGGACCGCTTGGCCGCCAACACCAGGTCGGTTTCGGCGAGCGCGGCGCGGGCCTTCTTCAGCCGCGCCGGCTTCCACCCGGTCCAGCGGGCCACGTTGGCGTCCGTCGGGTCCGGCAGGGCCAGCAGCTGCAGATACAGGACGGCACTGTCTTCGTCCACTGTGTACTTCTCGGCCACCTTCCTGACCAGGTCCGGCACGGTCACCATCGGATCCTGCAGGTACCCGGCTGGCGCGCCCTGGCCGCATGTCTCGTCGATCTCGTTGCTCTGCAAGGCATCCAGCGCGTCCAGGTTGAGATACATGAACCACATGGTCTCGCCGACGGCGGCCAGGGTGGCGCGATGCTCCGGGCGGAACCCACTCGGTCGCAGGAACACCTCCCGGTACACGGCCCCGGGGTGATCGCGGTTCTCGCGCACCACAAGCCATCCGTCCACCTCGGTCGCCGACCCGTCGTGCTCCGCCGGCAGGCGCAGCAGCGTGGACAACCGCGCCGAGTCACGCGTGTTGCCGATCCGCAGCTGCGTCGCCGGATCGAAGGCCTTGGTCCGCGCCGTGGCCAGGGCCGCGGGCAGCCGCGCCCGCAACGGCGAGTCCGCGGGCAGCCGGTAGGCGAGCCAGCGCAGCACCTCGACGATGGACTCCAGGAAGGCCTCGGTGAACACCCCGAATCTGGTCTCCCAGGCCAGGTCCGAGGCCACCGCGGTGATCACACCGGCCGGGTCGACCATGCGGGGGAACGCTTTGACCGCGTCGGCCACCACGTCCTCGGGCACGGCCACCCGCTGGCCGACCCGGCTGTTCCACGCTTCGGCCATCGCGGCCACGTCCGGCCCGCCGGTCCACAGCAGGGCGGGGTCGGTGGGAAGACCCGCTTCGACCACCGCGTCGACCGTCTGGGCAGACAGCACCCTCAGTGACTTCCTCGCCACAGTCGCCTGAACAGGGCTGAGCCCCAGTGCCGCGCGCACTCCGGTGGCCAGGTGGTCGGTCCAGCCCTGGATGCCCGGCGCGCCGGCCAACAGAACGGACGCCTCGGCGACACTGACGCCTGTCTGGGCGGCCAGCTCGGCCGGGGCCCCGGGGCTCGCCGGGATCGGCCCGTGTTCCGTGAGAATCCTGCCCCAGCGGGTGATGTACTCGCCCGCGAACCGCAGCTCGGCGGCCGCGGACTCGGTCCACTTGGCCGGCAACGGGAACTGGCCGGGCACCGAGGTGTACTGGATCGCCGACCAGGCCACCGTCGCCCGGCCGGACCCACGGTAGCTGAACAACGCCACGAAGCCGGTGTCCGTGGTGTGCATGGTGTCTTGGCCACCCCCGGGCTTGTCCGGAACCTCCACGGTCACCGTTCGCCAGCGCGGCTCCGCCGACACCATGCCTGTCTCGGCGAGCGTGGTGAGGAACGCGACGAGCGCCTCCCGGTAGTCCGGTGGCGTCTCCGGCGTCGCCGCCCGCAGCAGCAACGTGCCGAGGCGGGTCAACGACTCCAGCCAGAAGTCCTGATCGGACACGAGTTCGACCTCGGCGGGCAGCTGGCGCGCGGCGGCCAGCTCAGCCAGCTCGGCGAGCTGGCGGATCGTGGCCAGCACGGTCGCGCGGCTCTCGTTGTGTTCCCACTCGCCCCTGAGCGCCGCCTTCAGCAACTCGTCGCCGATGTCCTCCCGCCGCACCAGGGAATCCACCGGTGTCTCGGCGGCGGCTGCCGCGACCTCCTGGTAGCGCCCGACTGCGGCGCGGAGTCCGGCGGCGAACCCGATGACCCCGGTCAGGCCCGCCACCAACGCCGGATGCGTGACCTGCGGCAGGTGTTGGTCGAGGGCCAGGTCCTCGGCGTCACGGGCGTCCAGCAACGCCGATGCCGTCTCGTCCGTGATGCCGCGCAGCGCCAGCGAACCCTGCTCGTCGCGTGGCCGCAGGCAGTGCCACCAGTCCAGCGGCGGCACCAACGGGGTGCCCGCGGCCAGCGCCAGCTGGTAGGTGGTCCAGTCGATGTCCGACACCAGCCTGTCGTCCACATCGAACAGTTCGAGGCCGCCGCCGCACTCGGCCACGGCCAGCGGCCGGTCCCGGCCGGGCAGCCGCAGCCCGGCCACCGGCACGTGCCGGCCGTCGGCCAGCCGCACCCGGGCACCGTCGACCCCCTCGCCGACCCAGGCGTCCCCGTCCTTGGTGACCCGCCAGCCGTGCACGCCGTCGGCCACCCCGAGCGGACTGTCCGAAGTGCCGGGTGCCGCCGGCCGGATCCAGCCGTACCGCGGGTCCGTCCCGGCCAGGAACGCCGGCAGCTGAGCGGGATGCCACTCCCGCACCTGCTCTCTTGTCGCGTAGTCCCAGTGGTTGACAACGCGCCACTGGGAGTCGCCGTCGCCGTGGGTGAGCCGCCGCATCGGCACCTTCGTGTCGCCCGCGTGCAGCACTCCGTCGCCGACGAACCGTCCGCCGCCGGGCAGCGCGATCGACGCGAACACCCCCTGGGGGTATGTGTCCACGCCGCTCGGCTTGACCACGCTGGTGGGGTCGTCACTCCAGTACCCCTGCCAGGTGTAGTGATCGTCCCGCCAGCAGACCATCAGGCGTTCGTCCACGAGGAAACACCGGATCGGGTTGCCCGGCGAGCGGGTCGTCCCCGGCGGCAGCCGCAGCACGTGTTCCATCAGGATCCCGTCCGGCCCCACGACAACGAGCGTCTGCGCCCGGTGCAGGACCAGTGCCGGCCAGCCCTCACCGGCCAGCTCGATCCCGAGGTCGCCCCCGCCGGGCCTGGCCGCCTGGCCGCCGAGCAGCCGGGCGACCGCCTCGTCCAACGCGGCCCAGCCGACCTCGTCGAACAGCCCGGACCGGACCACCTCCGCGGTCCTCGCGGCGACATCGGTCTGGCTGATTCGCTTCGCCGCGTCCGGGCTGTACGCGAACGCACCCGCCTTCGTGACACCTTCCAGCCGTCGCAACCGCCTGTCCAGCAACGGAAGCGTGGCGTCCACGACCATGTCCGCCTGCCCGTCCAGCCAGCGCGGCAGCATCGCCCGCAGGCCCGGGATGGCGCCGAACTTGGCCACCACCGCCTTCGCTTCCTGCGTGTTCTTGCCGAGCAGTTCGGTGCTCATGCCGGCGAGCAGCGCCGGATGGAACCGTTCGTCCGCCGCCACCGCCGTGAGGTCCCGCTCGAAGGTGCTGTGCAGCGGGAACTCGCCGGGCACGCGACCGAGCGGGATGCCCACCGCCACACACAGGTCGAACAGGTCCGGCTCGTCGTCCCGCAGGTCCACCGGCACACCCTCGGCCCGTAGCCGATCCGCCAGCGAGACGACGAGCTCACGCATGGGGACGCTGCGGTACGCGGCGGGCACGTCGTAGCGGTAGCCCTCGCGCCTGCGGAAGCGACCGACATAGTCGCCGAGCCACGCGGCCAGCCGCGTGGTCGACTCGATCACCCCGCCGTCGACGAGGATCTCCAGCCACAGCTCGGAGATGTCCAGGTCGTCCGGGACGAATCCGACCAGTCGTTCGCGCACGGCCGGGTCGCGGTTGGCCAACGACACCAGAGCGTCACGGTAGGACTCCCAGAAACCCTTGCTCGCTCGACGGACCGCTTGTGTGCCAAGCAGTTCCCGCAACACCGTGTCGTCGACGTCCCGCAGGTCGCGCCCGGCGGCCTTGGCGAGACGGCGGATGTCCTTGGGCATTCCGGCGTACGGCGACAGGCCACCCCGGATCCGCTGCAGGCACAACGTCCAGAACTGCTCGTACGCCTCGTCGGGCGGGTACCGCTCCATCAGCCAGCGCACGTACTCGGTCATGTGCTTGCCGGTCAGCGCGCCGGCCAGGCTGAACTCCAGGTACACGTCCCGCAGCTGCCCGGGGTCCACTTCGAGCGCGTGCACCCGCTCGGCCTCCCGCGCCTTGGAGAACATCACGCTGGCGTGCGTGATGTTGTCCTGCTCCAGGAACATCCGGCCGGTCTGCTCGTAGAACGACGGCAGGAAACGCGGTGCCGACCGGCCGAGCCGGTCGCCGATCGCGACCAGCTCGTCCTTGGCGTTGCCCGGTTTGCTCCTGGCCACCCGGCTCAGCCGAGCCAACTCCTTGACCAGGTTCAACGCGTGGTGGCCGTTGGTCGGGTCGTTGACCAGCGCCCACGCCGGAAAACCGAGCGCCTCCCGGCGGGTCGCGCCGACCGGCGTGACCCGCTCGGGCGGCTCGAAACCCAGGTACTCCAACGCCAGGTCCTCGGCCTGGCCGACAATGTCCGCGACGAGCCGGACAACCGGCCGCCCGGCCAGCGCCGGATGCGCGTAGCACCTGGCCGCGACGCCGTCCTGGTCCGACTCCGGCCGGCCGGGGGATATCTCGATCACGCCGCCTCCGCCACGACTCGGCCCGCGTACAGCAGGGACGCCATCCGCATGCCTTCCGACCATGCCACCGGTCCGACGTCGGCGAGCGGCAACTGCCCGCCGTCGGCCGTGGTGAAGACCAGGTCCCCGGTGTACGTGAACGACTCCGGGTGGTCCGAGCCCACCCAGTACCGGGCTTCGACCGCCCGGCCGTCCTCGAACGCCATGTACGTCGCGTATCCGCCGCGGACCGGATACCCGAGCGTCCTGCTCCGGCCGGTCACGTGGCTGAGCTGGGCGAACCGCCCGTCGGCGAAGTCGGACACCGCGTTCGCCCCAGGCTTGCGCTCGTCCTTGGCGAACGTCTGCCGGAACAGCTGCTGCACCTTCTGCTCGACCCCCAGTTCCGCGCCGAACTCACGCAGTTCGTCCAGGTCCGCGAGCAGCACCGGGTGCGGGATGCCGACAAGTTCCGGGTTGGACCAGACGGTGTCACCGTCCACCGTGACCACGCCGACCCCACGGCCCCCGACCGCGTCGCGCAGGAACCCGGATTCACCATCCACAGTGACCACGAGGTCGTGCAGGGCGTCCCGCCAGGCCGGGTCGGGCCAGACCTCGACGACCGCCGCGGTCGGCACCGGCAGCGAACGGACCATCCACCGGTCGACGGTCTCGCGGCACTCGCTTTCGTGGCGCTCCAGCCATTCCGCCAACTGGCGTAGCTGAACCACCCGCGCGTCCTCCTTGAGCGACGCGGGGACGGACGCCAGCTGTTTCCCCTTGGCGTTGCGGCAGACGACCTTGCCGTGCTCCAGCCGCAACTGGTAGCCCGCGGTCGCGTCCAGCCAGGTCATGGCCCTCCTTCGAGGATGTGATCGACTTCTGGCCGGAACGTTATCGCTTGGGTCCGACAGTTCTGTCTGTCCTCCCTCGGCCCCTCGAAAGCGAGTGCCGCCTGGCGGGGAAAGTCGGATTCGACGACGGCTGGTGGGAACTGGAGTGGGGGCGTGGCCGACTACTGTGTGGTACCTCGACTGGAAGGGCTCCCCGTCATGCTCGTCAGGCGCTTGACCATCCCTTTGCTTCTCGCCGGGACCGCGCTGTTCGCGGTTGCCGGTCCCGCGTCCGCGCACGCGGACTTGAAGAGCAGTGACCCCGCGCAGGGGGCCACGCTCCAGGCCGCCCCGCAGCAGATCAAGCTGACTTTCTCGGAAGCCGTCGACGTGCCGGCGGACGCGATCGCCGTCACCGGGCCGGACGGATCGAAGTGGACGGTCGGGCAGGTCGCCAAGGCCGGCGCCGTGCTCACCGCGCCGGTGACGCCGACCGGGCCGGCGGGCCAGTACACCGTGACCTACAAGGTCACCGCGGACGACGGCGACACCGTCACCGGCAAGATCGCGTTCACCCTGGCCACCGCCGCGTCCACCCCGACGACGACCACGTCCACGACCACGTCGAGCACTCCGCCGCCGTCGTCGTCCTCGGCCGCCCCGGCCAGCGAACAGCCGGTTCCGGCCGCGCAGTCCAACAGCGGAGATTCTGGGGGTGTCCCGGTGTGGATCTGGATCGTCGGCGCGGTTGTTCTTCTGGCCATAGGGGTTGGTGTGGGGTTGAAATTCCGGCGCACATAGTTTCATGTGTCTGGGGTCGGCATTTCAATAACAGGGGGTGAGGTTTTCATATTCGAAATCTCACTCCCTCATTCTATGTCGATGCCTGGGTCACTGGTGGCGAGGGTGTCCGACTGCGAACCTTTTCGTCGTGTGCGGGTCACGCCGTGACGACTGGAGGTCGTAGAGGTGACCAACTTCGCTGCCAGCCTCTCACGGGAAGAATTCGACTATCTCGACGGCACTGCCAGCGCGGGCCCGGTGGTGCGGGTCGCGATCAGGGCACTGCGAGTCGCCGGGTCGCCGCGGATCGCGGGCGAGAACCTGGAACACGTCCGGACGCTGGCCGACACCCCGGACGAGCTGCCCCCCATCATCGTGCACCGGCCGACCATGCGCGTGATCGACGGTGTGCACCGGCTGCGGGCCGCGAAAGTGCGTGGCCAGCTGGAGATCGCGGTCCGGTTCTTCGACGGTGACGAGGCCGACGCGTTCGTCCTCGCGGTCCGCGCCAACGTCTCACACGGCCTGCCGTTGTCGCTGGCCGAGCGCAAGGCCGCGGCGACCAGCATCGTCGCGACGCACCCGCACTGGTCGGACCGGCTGATCGCGTCGGTGACCGGCCTGTCCGCGAAGACCATCGGCGAGGTTCGGCGCACGGTCAAGACACCGCAGCCGGACCGCAGGGTCGGCCAGGACGGGCGGGTCCGGCCGATCAACAGCCTGGAGAAACGGCGGGTGGCCAGCAACCTGATGCGCGCCGACCCGAGTCTCTCGCTGCGCCAGGTCGCCAAGGCCGCGGGCATTTCGCCGGAAACCGCACGAGCGGTCCGTACCCGGCTGCAGCGCGGCGAGGACCCGGCCGTGCGGCAACCGGCCGGCGCCAAGAAGATCGAGGACAAGCGGCACATCCGGCCGGCGGCCACGCCGGCGCCGCTACCGGACCGGTCCACCGTCCTGCGGTACCTGCGGACCGATCCGACCCTGCGGTTCACCGAGACAGGCCGGACCTTGCTGCGCCTGTTGGACGTGCATTCGATGAGCAACGAGAAATGGGCGTCGATGGTACGGAATGTGCCACCGCACTGCCGGGAAACGATCGCACAGGCGGCGATGGAGTGCGCGCGGGTCTGGCGCACGGTAGCGGAACAACTGGAACGCAACAGCCACGGCCCTCTATAGGAGACGAGAACAATGGTGGGTATTCCAGCGATCGAGTCGTACCCGTTGCCGGTACCGGCCGATTTGCCGGACAACGTCGCTACCTGGACCGTCGATCCCGCGCGTGCCGTGTTACTCATCCACGACATGCAGCGCTATTTCGTGCGACCGTTCCCACCGGCCGTCGCCGAACCCCTCGTGGCCAACGTGACGCTGTTGCGTGACCGCTGCCGCGAGCTGGACATCCCGATCGGGTACACCGCGCAGACCGGTGGGATGACGCAGGAACAGCGCGGACTGCTCAAGGATTTCTGGGGCCCGGGGATGCGGGTCGACCCCGCCGACCGCGAGGTCGTCGAGCCGCTCACCCCTCGACCGGGGGACTGGATCTTCACGAAGTGGCGCTACAGCGCCTTCTTCAAGTCCGACCTGCTGTCGCGGATGCGGGAGGGCGACCGCGACCAGATCATCGTCTGTGGGGTGTACGCGCACGTCGGCGTGCTGATGTCGGCCGTCGACGCGTTCACCAACGACATCAAGCCGTTCCTGGTGGCGGACGCGATCGCCGACTTCACGTCCGCCTACCACCGGCTGGCCGTCGACTACGCGGCGCGGTGCTGCGCGGTGGTCATGACCGCCAAGGAGGTCCTGGCCTGATGGACCTCCTCGACCGGGTGCTGGCCGCCCAGCCACCACCTTTCGCACTGCTGCACCGGCCGGCCACGATCGGCCACGACCGGCTCGACGTCCTCGTCGGCGAAGTGTCCACACCGGACAGACTGGCGGACATCCCGCTGGCCGAGGACTCCGAGCCGGGCCAGGAGGTGCTGGTCATCGTGCCCTACCGGCAGCTCGCCGAACGCGGGTTCGCCTGTGTGGACGACGGTTCGCCGCTGATCGCGATGCGGGTGACCGAGCAGGCGGTGCTCCCGGTGCACGAGGTCCTCGCCCGGATCCCGGTGGTGCCGATCAAACTCGCGAACGGCCACTTCGACGTCGACGACGACACGTACGCCCGGACCGTCGGGAGGATCATCGCCGACGAGATCGGCGAGGGCCACGGCGCGAACTTCGTGATCAAGCGGACGTTTGTCGCCGACATCACCGGCTACCGCGCGGCCAGCGCGCTGACGTTCTTCCGTCGGTTGTGCGAACACGAGGCCGGCGCGTACTGGACGTTCATCGTCCACACCGGAACGCACACCTTCATCGGGGCCACTCCGGAACGGCACGTGAGCCTGCACGACGGGCTCGCCGTGATGAACCCGATCAGTGGCACCTACCGGTATCCGACCACCGGGCCGACCCTGGCCGGCCTGATGGAGTTCCTCGGCGACGGCAAGGAGAACGACGAGCTGCACATGGTCGTCGACGAGGAACTGAAGATGATGGCCAGGATCTGTGACGGCGGCGGACGCGTCGTCGGGCCGTACCTCAAGGAGATGGCGAGACTCGCACACACCGAGTACTTCATCGAGGGACGGTCCACTCGGGACCCACGGGACATCCTGTGGGAGACCATGTTCGCCCCGACGGTGACGGGCAGTCCGCTGGAGAGCGCCTGCCGCGTCATCGAACGGCACGAACCGGGCGGCCGCGGCTACTACAGCGGCGTGATGGCGTTGATCGGCCGCAACCCCGGCGGGTCGCGGTCGATGGACTCGGCCATCATGATCCGCACGGCCGACGTGGAGGCCACCGGCCGGGTGCGGATCAGCGTGGGCGCCACCCTGGTCCGGCACTCCAACCCGGTGTCCGAAGTGGACGAGACCAGGGCGAAGGCGGCCGGGCTGCTGGCCGCGCTCGGGGTCGGTCAACGCGACCGGTTCAGTGACGACCCGGACGTCCGGGCGGCGTTGGCCGGGCGGACCGACGGCCTGGCCTCGTTCTGGCTGGCCGGCACGCCGGTGGCCGGGCCGGACCCGGATCTGGCCGGCCGCAAGGTGTTGGTGGTCGACGCCGAGGACACGTTCACCGCGATGATCGCGCACCAGCTGCGGTCGCTCGGCCTGGACGTGACCGTGCGGCGGTTCGACCAGGAGTACACATGGGACGGTGTGGACCTGGTGGTGATGGGGCCTGGCCCCGGTGACCCCCGGGAGACCGACCACCCCAGGATCGCCCATCTGCACAAGGCGATCGGCACGTTGCTGGCGCAACGGCGGAAGTTCGTCGCGGTGTGCCTGAGCCACCAGGTGCTCAGCCAGCTGGTGGGCCTGCCCGTGGTGCGCTGCGAAGTCTCCAACCAGGGCACGCAGCGCGCGGTCGACCTGTTCGGCTCGCGGGAGGTGGTCGGGTTCTACAACGCGTTCGCCGCCCGCTGTGCCGACGACAAGGTCGGTGTGGTCGAGGTGAGCCGCAACGTCGAAACCGGCGAGGTCGACGCCTTGCGCGGCCCGCACTTCGCGTCCATGCAGTTCCACGCCGAGTCCGTGCTGACCCTGGACGGACCGAGAATCCTCGCCACCCGGATCAAGGAGGTGCTGGCCGGATGAAAGCGTCGATAACCTGGTGGGACCTGTCGCACTCGACGCAGACCATCGAGTCGCTGCGGGAGTACCTGCGCGACGAAGGGGTCGAGCCGTGGGCCAAGATACCCGGCCTGCGCCTCAAGTTCTGGATCGCTGATGCCGCGGGCAACCGCTGGGGCGCGGTGATGCTCTGGGAGGAGTTCCCCGACCCGGACACCCCGTTGCCGCCGCACAAGGCAATGGAGCTGATCGGCTACCCGCCGACCGAACGGATCCGGTTCGACGTGGAAGCCACCATCGAAGGCCTGTTCGCCAACCCGGTCCTGTCGGGGCTGGGCTCAGCCCTGGAGGGCGCCAAGTGACCTCGTCCCCCTTGTTGACCAGCACCGAGTTCGACGACCCGCCGGACTATCCGGTCGCCCTGGTGAAGTCGTGGTTCGCCACGGCGAAGGAAGCCGGTGTGCGCGAGCCCGGAGCGGTCGCGCTGGCCACGGTCGGCGCCGCCGGACAGGTGTCGAACCGGACCGTGCAGACCATCAGGTTCACCGACACCGGCTGGATCTTCACCAGCCACGCGGGTAGCCAGAAGGGCCGCGACCTGGACGTGAACAACTGGGCGTCGGCGGTGTTCTACTGGCGTGAGACGGGCCAGCAGATGATCATCGCTGGTCCGGTGCACCGGCTGACCGACTCGGAATGCGACGGCATGTGGTTCGCGCGGCACCCGAGCACCCACCCGATGTCGGTGGCGGCCGAGCAAAGCGCCTTGTTGACCAGCGAGGTGGAACTGCGCGCCAGGGCCGAGCAACTGGCCATGAGCGGCGAGCCACTGGACCGGCCGCAAGCCTGGCTGGGCTACGAGATGGAACTGGCGCAGGTGGAGTTCTGGCAGGCAAGCCAGGACCGCCTGCACCGCCGGCTGCGTTACGACCGCGACGGCCAAACCTGGACCTCTCGCCGCCTGCAGCCCTGAAAGACCCTCGTGAGTACTTTTGTCAGTTCTGACTGACCAAAGTACTCACGAGGAACTACAGCAGGAAGGTGCCGCGGGCGACGACGACGGCGCTGCCGGCGACCTCCACCAGGTCCACCTGGTCCGCGCTGCCCTCGGCGGTGGCGTACATGTGCGAGGTACGGCCCATCTCCACGCCTTGCTGGATCTCGATCCTCGTGCCGAACGGCACCAGACCGTGGCGTCCTAAGTGGATCGCCAGCGGTCCCGCGCCGGATCCGGTCGCCGCGTCCTCCGCCACGCCGTACGCGGGGGAGAACATCCGCATCCGCCACTGCGTGCCCGAGCCGGCGAAGCAGATCGCGGACATGTCCTCGTGGTCGGCCAGGGCGAGCAGGTCCGGGCGGACGGCCGAGAGCGCGGGAATGTCCGGCATTCCCACATAAACATGTCTCGGGCCGTTCCGATACTCCGTCACCGGCAATGTGGACGTTTCCAGGCCGAGTGCCACGAGCAGTTCCTCGGTACGTTCGTAAAGGCGGTACTGCGGAATCGGCTGGTTCATCCTGGCCCAGCGAACGACGCCGTCCACCCGGTCGAATTCGAACGGGATCGTGCCCATCTGGGTTTCCATCAACAGCCGGTCGCCGGGGAACGTCTGGCCGAGCACGAACGCCGTGCCCATCGTCGGATGGCCGGCGAAGGGCAGTTCGTTGACCGGGGTGAAGATCCGTACGTGCACGTCACCGCCGTTGCGGGGCGGTCCGACGAAGGTCGTCTCGGACAGGTTCAGCTCGCGCGCGATGCGCTGCATGCGCTCCGCCGGAATATCCTCGGCGTCGGTGAACACGGCGACCGGATTGCCGGTCAAAGGTGTATCGGTGAAGACATCGGCGACCGTGTAGTCGTGCATTTTGTTAGGCTACCGGGAAACATGCCGTCCAGGCGTGGGTTTTTCCCTGGTTGGACGACCGTTGACAGGATTTCCCAGGCCGGAGTTACATGGTACTCGCGTATTGTCGATACTTGCGAGGTAGAGACAAAGCCATGACCGTCACCACCGAGACCGAGCTGCGTCGCCGTAACCGTGCCGTGGTCGAGGACTACATGAGCAGGTACGGCGAAAACCGACTCAGCCGCTACCTCCTGTTCACCGAGGACGGTAGCGCCGGACTGTACACAGGGGACACTGAGACACCGATCGTGTCCAAGGGCCACGAGAAGCTGAAGGCGCACGGCGAGTGGTCGCTGAAGATGTTCCCGGACTGGAAGTGGTTCAACCTTGAGGTCTTCGAGACCCAGGACCCCAACAGGTTCTGGGTGGAGTGCGACGGCGAGGGCAAGATCCTCTACCCGACGTACCCGCCGGGCTTCTACCGCAACCACTTCATCCACTCCTTCGAGCTCGCCGACGGCAGGATCGTCACGCAGCGGGAGTTCATGAACCCGTACAACCAGCTCCGGGCGCTGGGCATTGAGATCCCGGTCATCAACCGAGGCGGCATCCCCACCTGAGAGGGTTCACACCGTGAACGTCGACCTGAAGGCCGCGCAGGACGCGGTCGAGCTGATCACCGGCGGCTGGCGCGCGCAGTGCCTGTACACGGCCGTCAAACTGGGGATTCCCGATCTGATCGAGGCCGGCACGACCACGAACGCCGAGCTGGCCGAGGCGACCGGCGCCAAGGAGGAGGGCGTCCACCGGCTGATGCGCCTGCTGGTGGCGATGAACGTCTTCGAGGGCAACGGTGACGGCTATCGCAACACGGCGGTGAGCAACGTCCTGCGGAACACACCCGACTCGTTGCGGGACATGTGTCTGCTGTACGGCGAGGAGTTCTACACCGCCTGGGCGCACGCCAAGGAGTCGATCACCACGGTCACCGCCGGTTTCGAGATCGCGTACGGCGAACCGCTGTACACGTACCTCAGCCACGACGAGGACGCGACCGAACGGTTCCAGCTGGCGATGAAGGCCGGGAACCTGTTCTTCGACTACGTGCCCGAGGTGGTCGACCTCGCCGGCAAGACCTTTGTGGACGTCGGCGGCGGCCCCGGCCAGCTCACCGCCGCGATCCTCAAGGGTGTGCCGACCGCGCGCGCCAAGCTGCTGGACCGCGAGCACGTCATCCCGGTCGCCCGTGAGAACCTGTCCCGCGAGGTCGGCCTCGACCGGGTCGAGCTGTACCCCGGCGACATGTTCAAGGGTGTCCCGGAGGGTGGCGACATCTACTTCCTGTGCCGGGTCCTGGCCGGCTGGAGCGACGAGGCGATCACCGGGGTGTTCGAGAACTGCCGCAAGGCCATGAAGGACTCGTCGTCGCGGCTCATCATCCTGGAACGGGTCGTGGTGGACGAGGACTCGACCGTGCTGCCGGCGTTGTGGGACCTGCACCTGCTGATGACCAACGGCGGCCGGCACCGGACCGTGGAGAAGTTCACGAAGCTGCTGGGCAATGCCGGCCTGGACGTGGAACGGGTGGCCGACCTGCCCGTGGAGACGACCGCGATCATCGCCGCCGCGAGGGCCTAGGCGATGTGCGGTATCGCGGGTTGGGTGGCATTCGATGCCGACCTCACGACCCAGCGCGACATCGCGGAGGCCATGACGGAGACCATGGCCTGCCGTGGCCCGGACGACTCAGGCACATGGGTCCGACCGCATGTCGCGCTGGGCCACCGTCGGCTGGCGATCATCGATCTGCCTGGTGGCCGTCAGCCGATGGTCGCCGGGCCGGCGGCGATGGTGTACAGCGGTGAGGCGTACAACTTCACCGAGCTGCGGCGGGAACTCGAAGGCAAGGGCCACAAGTTCCGGACCGACAGCGACACCGAGGTCGTCCTGCACGGCTACCTGGAGTGGGGCGAGTCGCTGGTCGACCGCCTCAACGGCATGTACGCGTTCGCTGTCTGGGACACCCGGTCGGAGAAGCTGGTGCTGATCCGGGACCGGCTCGGGGTCAAGCCGCTGTACTACTACCCGACCCCGGACGGTGTCCTGTTCGGGTCGGAGCCCAAGGCGATCCTGGCGAACCCGGCGGTGCGCCGGGTGGTGGACCTGGACGGGCTGCGTGAGCTGGTCGCGTTCGCACAGACGCCGAAATGGGCGCTGTGGAAGGGAATGTACGAGGTCGAGCCGGGCACGATCGTCACCGTGGACCGGTCCGGCGTGCGGTCCCGGACGTACTGGCGCCTGGAGGCACGGCCGCACACCGACTCGTTGGAGACGACGATCGACAACGTCCGTTCGCTGATGACGGACATCGTGCACCGCCAGCTCGTCGCGGACGTGCCCCGCTGTGTGCTGCTGTCCGGCGGCCTGGACTCGTCCGCGGTCACCGGCCTGGCCGCGGAACACCTTGCCGCGCAAGGCGAGCAGATCCGGACGTTCTCGGTCGACTTCGTGGGCCGCGAGGAGACGTTCAAGGCCGACGAGGCCCGGGACACCCCGGACACCCCGTTCATCCGGGACGTCGTGGACATGGTGCACCCGCAGCACAAGTTCGTCACGCTGGACGCGAGCGTGCTCACCGACCCGGAACTGCGCCGCAAGGTCATCCGGGCCCGGGACATGCCGATCGGCTTCGGCGAGATGGACACGTCGCTGTACCTTCTGTTCCAGGCGATCCGCGAAGAGTCCACTGTGGCCTTGTCGGGGGAGTCGGCGGACGAGGTGTTCGGCGGCTACCGCTGGTTCCACGACCCGGAAGTGGTGCAGACGGACAACTTCCCGTGGCTGGTGTACCAGAGCGCGATGAGCGGTGACCGGTCCGCGATCATGTGCCCGCACCTGCGTGAACCCCTGGACATCGCGACCTACATGGCCGACCAGTACGCGACTTCGGTGGCCGCGGTCGACCACCTCGATTCCGACGACAGTTTCGAACGCCGGATGCGGACCATCTCGTACCTGCACCTGACCAGGTTCGTCCGGATGATGCTGGACCGCAAGGACAGGGTGTCCATGGCGGTCGGTCTCGAAGTGCGCGTGCCGTTCTGCGACCACCGCCTGGTGGAGTACGTGTACAACGCGCCGTGGTCGATGAAGTTCTTCGACGGCAGGGAGAAGAGCCTGCTGCGGGCGGCCACCTCGCATGTCGTGCCGCAGTCCGTGCAACAGCGGCTCAAGGCGTCCTATCCGTCCACTCAGGACCCGAGTTACAACGCCGAACTGCAGCAGCAGGCCAAGGAGGTCCTCGCCGACCGGGACCACCCGGCGCTGGCGCTGATCGACTGGGACTGGCTCACCCCGGTGATCGAGCGCGACCCGGCCGACATCCCCAGCCATGTCCGCCGGGGCATCGACCGGATCCTGGACCTGTACCACTGGTTCGACATGTACCGGCCGGAAATCGAACTGCCCTAGAGCTGGATGCTCTGCCCGGCGGTGAAGACGGCGACATCCGCCCCGGACCGCTCGGCCTCGTACGCGAAGAACGACTCGACGACGTCCATGCCGATCGTCGACACGTAGGCGTCGTGGATCGAGTACGCGCGGTCCGGGGCGATCTCGCGGAGATAGTCGAGCATCTCCGCGGCCTTCAGCCACGGCGCGTCGCACGGGGTCAGCAGCGTCCGCACCCGCTGCCCGGGGACGGTGAACGAGTCCCCGGGGTGGAACACCTCGCCGTCGACCAGGAACCCGTTGTTGACCACGACCGGGATGTCCGGGTGGACCACGGCGTGCCGTTCGCCGTACACCTGGACGTCGAAGCCCGCCACGGTGAACCGGTCCTCGTGCCCGACCCGCTGGACGGTCAGGTCCGGCGCCAGGTCGGCGACCGCGCGGTTGGCGTAGATCCGCAGGCCGGGATTGTCCGCCTGGGCCCGTCGCAGCCGGTCGGCGTCGAAGTGGTCGGCGTGTTCGTGCGTGATCAGGACGGCTTCGACCCCGTCGAGCGCCTCCGGCTCCGGCGAGTACAGCCCGGGATCGATCACGATGGCCCGCTGGTCCTTGTCCAGCCGCACGCAGGCATGCCCCAGTTTGGTCACCCTCACGGACAACATCATCCCAGGCTCCCCAAACGTCCCTATGATACTCTTCACGGGGAAGGATGGGGAGCGATGCTGTACTCGGTGGAGCAGGTGGCGGACCTGCTGGGGCTGCATGTCAAGACCGTGCGCGGCTACGTGCATGACGGCCGGCTGAAGGCCGTCAAGGTCGGCAAGCAGTACCGGATCTCCGGTGACGACCTGGCCGCGTTCACCGGCCAGGACGTGTCCCGCCGGCACGTCGAGGTTTCCGGCATCGTGCAGGTCGACGACGTCGACTTCGCCGAGATGGGCCGGATCAGCGCCATGGTGATGGCCTTCGTCGCCACCCCCTACGACGACGAGCGGCTGCGCGTGGAGACCATCCACGACCAGGACCGGGCCAGCCTCAAGATCATCGTGGTCGGCGGCCTGACCCGCACGGCCGACCTGCTGAAGTTCATCAAGACCATCACGGAGTGACAGTGCTGCAGAACATCAACGGCGTGCCCGTCGACATCCTCGACCCCGACGGCCCCCGGATCCGCACCGAGCAGGACGCGGTCGACACCATCGTCAGCGAGCTGGCGGCCGACTGGACCGTGGTCCCGATCAGCAGGCTCGACCCGGACTTCTTCACCCTGAGCACCCGGGTGGCCGGCGGGATCGTCCAGAAGTTCGTGAACTACCACCGCGGCCTGGCGATCATCGGCGACGTCTCCCCGCACGTCACCGCCAGCGAGCCGTTCGCCGCGTTCGTCCGCGAGTGCAACCGTGGCAGGCACACCCTGTTCGTGTCCGATGTGGACGACCTGGCCGCCCACCTCACCCGCCTGGCCGGCCGACCCACCTACACCGGCTTCGGCTCCCGGCACGCACCTGAGTGAACTGGCCTGGATGCGCGAGCCAAGGCATCATGTAGGTGTGGGTAGCGACGGATCGACCGCCCCGCGTCCTGGCTGGCATCGGGACGCGGCGGTTCCGCACGAACTCAGCGAGCTCCATGGCCCGACAGATGGTTCGATAGGACTGCCGGCGCGACTGTTCTGGTCGGGCCCTGATCCACGATCTGTCCGATGGGACCTGACCGACCCCTCCCGACGGCGGGACTTCTACGAGATCGTCCTGGTTCAAGGCACCCTGGACGACGTGCGCGAGCTGCTGGACGGCGCCGCGCTGATCCAACTGTGGGACGTGATGTACCTGCCGAAGCGGGTGCGGTCGGCGTGGCAACCCCTGGTGGACTCGGGACGCACGGCAGCCTAGGCACATGCCGCTCGACCCCTGCAGGACCGGATCGCGCTGAACCTGCCGCAAGCCCGGACACTCGCGCTGGCCCGTGGTGGCGCGATGATCGCCCATGGTTTCGTCGACCGAGCCACCAAGGACGTCGACCTGTTCACCGAGATCGACGACCAGGAAGCCATCCGGGGCGTCGTGGCCCTGCGGCAAGCGCTTGAAGCTCAGCGGCTCACCACGCGGGATACCGAGCGGCCACCGCTCGACCATCGTTTCGTGGCGGTCGACCCCGCCAGTGGGGCCGAATGCACTGTGGAGATCTTCGCGGACGGCGGACGGCTCCGCGGCCTTGTCACACTTGACATCGGCCCGGTCCTCCACCCCGACGACCTGGCCGCGGACAAGGTGCTTGCCTTGTGGGACCGTGCGCGCCCGCGTGACTATTTCGACGTCAACGCCCTCCTTGGGCACTACGGCCCGGATCGGCTTCTTGAGCTCGCCGCGGCCAAGGACTCCGGTTTCAGCGCAGCTACCTTTGTCGACTCACTCCGCGCGATCGCCCGGCTTGGCGAGGCGGACTGGGCTGAGGACGGCGTTCCCATTGAGGACGTCCACCATCTGCGTGCCACCTTCGACGCGTGGCGGCGGAGACTCGGTGAGTCTGGCTGACGCCTCCGATCCCGGTGTTGCGGCTGTGTTGCGCACGGGGCGTGACCATATGGCTGTCCAACCGTTCAGGAGGACCTGTCATGTCCCGTTCGCTCGACATCGGCTTCGACATCGACGGAGTGCTGTACCCATTCGTCCAGGTCATCGCGGGGTACGCGACCAAGCAGCTCGGTCGTCCCTGCACCGACAAGGCCGACTCATGGGACTGGTACCAGCGGCAGTGGGGCCTCAACCACGACGAGTTCTTCGCCCTCTGTAGCCGCGGTGTACGCGACGGGGTCCTCTACACGGAGGGCACTCCGCTGCCCGGTGCGGTGCGGGCCGCCAAACGGCTCGCACGCGCCGGCCACCGGTTGCACTACATCACCGCCAGGGCCTTCGCCGGCATCCCGGCTCCGGTCGCCTGGCACCGTACCGCGGAATGGCTGCAGAAGTGGACGTTCCCGGTGCACTCGCTGACCATCGCCGGCGACAAGAACTGCCGGCCGACCGACGTGTTCCTGGACGACTCCACCGATGTGATCAAGGCGTTGGAGGCCGCCGGCCATCCGCGCGCGGTGCTGTGGCGCCATTCCGCGAATCAGACGCACACCGGTGCCGCCGTGTCCTGTTGGGACGCTTTCCTGGAGATCGTGGCGGCCGAGTCCGGCCCCTTGCCCGCTGTCGGCGCCGGCTATGCCGTTTACTGAGTGAGGGATGTCCCATGTCGCAGTGGCACGAGTTCGTCGACACTTTGGCGACGACCGAACATGAGCGCATGACGTTGATGGAACGCGTCTTCGACCCGATCAGCGTGCGCAACCTGGACCGGCTCGGGGTCGGCCCCGGGTGGCGGTGCCTGGAGGTCGGCGCGGGCGGCGGGTCCGTCGCGCGGGCCATGGCCGAGCGGGTCGGCGGCCGCAACGTGGTCGCGACCGACCTGAGCACGATCCTGCTGGGCCCGTTGACCGAGTTGGGGGTCACCGTGCTGCGGCACGATGTCCTTGTCGACGAGGCGCCGGGCACTTTCGACCTGATTCACGCCCGGTACGTGGTGGACCACCTGCCGGACCGGGAGACCGCGATCCGCCGGTTGGTGTCCTGGCTGAAGCCGAACGGGGTCCTGCTGATCGAGGCCGGGACGACGTTGCCCGAGTTGTCCTCGCGGCGGGCCACGAAGCTCGCCATGGAGGCCGGGAACGCCGCGCTGGCAACGAATCTGGGTACCGACAACAGCTGGGCCCGGACGCTGCCCGGTCCACTGTGGGCGGCCGGGCTGACCGGCTGCGCCGCTGAGGCGACCGCGCCGCCGGTGATCGGCGGTTCGCCGATGGCCACCTGGCTGCGGGCGAGCTACCAGCTGCTCGGCGACAAGATCCTGGACACCGGCCTGCTCGGCCGGGACGACCTGGACGCGGCGTACGCCAGCTACAGCGATCCGTCCTTTGTGGACTACACGTGGCTGACCGTGTCCGCGTGGGGCCGTAAGACGTCCTGACCGAGATCGAGCACGACGGGTCGAACGGCACGTCGTGCTCGTCCTTGTAGACTCCGGTGAAACGGCCGAACCGGACACCTGTTCACTGCTGTATCGTGGATCGCGTGCCTCTCGCTGTTCGGACGAGTGCACTGGGGGATGACACGCTCCGGGTCGAGGTGCTCGGTCCGGTCCGGGTGGTGGTCGCCGGCGTCGAGGCCGGGCTCGGGCCCGCCCGGCAACGCGCCGTGTTCGCCGTGCTGGCGACCAGGGCTGGCCAGACGGTGTCGCGGGCCGAGCTGGTCGAAGCGGTGTGGGGCGGGAGTGCCCCGGCCAGCGCGGACGGCAACGTCTACACGTACATCTCCGGACTGCGCCGGGCCCTGCGGAAACACGGCCACGACCTGATCGACTCGGTCGGCAACGGCTACTCCATGCGGCTGGCGGCCCGCCAACTGGACGTCGGACGGTTCGAGGAGCTCTGCGGGCAGGCCGGCGGGCTCGCCGCGCAAGGCGATCACCGCGGCGTGGCCGAGACCCTCGGCGAGGCCCTGGTGCTGTGGCGAGGCAAGGCGTTCGCTGGTGTGCCTGGCCCGTACGCCGAACAGGAACGCGGCCGGCTGGAGCACGCCAGGCTGCGGGCGGTCGAGAAGTACGCGGCGGCCCGGCTGGAACTGGGGGCGCACGTCGAGGTCGCGGCCGAGTTGTCGCCGCTGGTCCGCGAGCATCCGCTCCGGGAGTCGTTGCGTGAACTGCTGATGCTCGCGTTGAGCCGCAGCGGCAGGCACGCCGAGGCGTTGGACGTGTTCGCCGACACCCGCGAGACCCTGCTCCGTGAGCTCGGCATCGAGCCGGGCCCGGCGCTGCGGGCCGCGCACGCGCAGGTCCTGACCGGCGGTGTCCAGGCCGCGCCGCCCGTGGCCCGGCTGCTGGTCAAGCCCTGCCGGGCGGCCACAGTCGGCGACCGGCTGTTCGTCGGGCGCGTGGCCGAACGGGCGCTGCTGCGCGAGCGGGTGGCCGAGGTTCAGGCCGGCCGTGGTGGCGTTGTCTGGATCGAGGGCGAGGCCGGGATCGGCAAGTCCGAACTGCTCGCGGTCGCGTTGTCCGATGTGGACGGCCGGGGTCCGCAGCTCGGCTGGGCGGTCGCGGACCAGCTGTCCCGGCGGTTCCCGCTGCGGGTCGTGCACGAGTGCCTCGGCCTTGACCGCGGCGCCGACCAGCCGGTCCACGCGGCGGTCGAACGGATCTGTGCGGCCGGCCCCACGATTCTGGTGATCGACGACCTGCACTGCGCGGACGACGCGAGCGTCCAGCTGTGGCAGCGGCTGATCGAGATGACCAGGCGCCTGCCGCTGCTGTTGGTGACGACGGTCGAACCCGGGGAGCTGTCCGAGTTGCGGCGGCAGATCGTTGGCGACGTCGTCACCCTGCCGCCGCTCAGGCTGCCCGAGGTCGAGCTGCTGATGTCCCGGCTGGTCGGCGGCCGACCGGGACGCACCCTGCGCCGGATCGCGGCCAGAGCCGGCGGGAACCCGCTGTACCTGCGGGAAGTCCTCAACGCGATGATCGTGGACGACGCCGTCGAGGTGATCGACGGCATCGCGCACGTCGAAGAGTCGCATGCGGAGACCGCGCCACGAACGCTTGTCGCCGCCGTCGAACGGGCCTCGAAGTCGTTGCCGGAAAGCACAAAGGACATCCTGCGTTGGGTGGCTGTGCTCGGCAGCGAGGCGAGAGTCGACACGATCGCGACGGTGTCGGAACGACCGGTCTGGTACCTCGTGCGCGCGGTGGCCGTCGCGGTGGCCGCGGACGTTCTCACCGACGACGGCCCACGCCTGACCTTCCGGCTCCAACTGATGCGCGACACGGTGTACGCGGGCATCGCCGCGCCCACGCGCAGCGTGCTGCATCGGCGTGCGGCCAAGGTGCTCGCGGACGCGGGAGCGTCGGAGAGTTGTGTGGCCGAGCAGGTGGTCGCCGCGGGCATCGATGTGGAGCCCTGGGTGGCGCCTTGGCTCGTTGACAACGTTGACATGTTGTCGAGCCGTACTCCAGAAATCGCCGCTGACCTGCTTGAACTCGTCCTGGACTCGCTGGATCTCGGCGACCCGAGCCGGGAGGTCCTGTACACCGCTCAAGTCCGGGTTCTGTTCCGGCTGTCGCGTGACCCGGAGGCCCAAGCCCGGCACGCGCTCGCGATGTCGACCGACCCGGTGCGCTCGGCCGAGCTGCGCCAACTCCTCGCCGCCATCGTGCACCGGCACGGCAGACGCACGGAGGCAGTCGCGACGCTCACCGAGGCCCCACTGCCCGACGACCTGCCGGAAGCGTGGCGGCTGCGGCACAAGGCACTGCTCGCGCACCTCGGCCGGGACGTGTCCGACCTGGACATCGCCGAGATCAGCGCGAAGGCCGCGTACCACGAGGCGGTCGGCGACGGCGACGACTTCCTTGCCGCGCACGCGTTGCAGACCCGGTGGCTGGTGGACTCGGTCCGCCGCGAACACCTCGCCGCGCTGCGCCACGTCGACGAGGCCATTCACGCCCTCGGTGCCGAGAAGTCGTTCGCCGGCATGCGGTTCGACCTGCTCGACAACAAGATGTTCACGCTGCAGAACCTGGACCGGCTCGACGAGGCCGACCAGGTGCTGGCCGCCGCGACCGAACTCGGCGACCTGCCGTTCGGGATCCAGGTCGCCGCGGCCGTGCACCACTACTGGCGCGGCCGGTGGGACGAGGCGCTGCGGTGCCTGGCCGACGTCACCGAGTCCGGGCCGTCGATCACCTACGCCGGCCTACTGGACGCCGGCCCGGCCAAGCTGCTGACGCACGGCCTGTCGGCGTTGATCGGCGCCCGCCGAGGCGACGGCGCCGCGGCCGCGGCCCACTTGGAGGCGGCGGAGAAGTTCCTGGTCACGACCAGTTCGGAACGGGAGAACTTCGACTTTCTGCTGGCCGCGCGGGCGCTGGCCGCCGTTCAGGCCGGCGACCAGCGGTGGGCGCTGGACGAGATGACGCCCATGCTCCACCCCGAGTACGACGGGATGATGCTGCGGCACCAGTGGCTGCCGGTGTACGTCCGGCTCGCCATGGTCGTCGGCGACCACGAACGGGCCGAGCAGGCGCTGGCGATCGCCGAGCAGGAGGCCGCCAGGGAACAGGTGCCGGCCAGGGCGTTCAGCGGCCTGCACCGGGTGCTCGCGTTGATCGAGCGGGATCCCGAGCCGGGGCTGGTCGCGGTCGACCACTATCGACGGGTCGGCCGGCCCGCCGAGCTCGCGGCCACGCTGTCGGACGTCGCCAGGCTGTTCGCCGCCCGTGGCGACACCGAGGAGGCGCGGGCCGCGATGACGGAGTCGCGGGCGATCTTCGGCCAGCTCGGCGCCGACTGGGATCTGGAGTGGACGGCGACGCGGCGGATCAGATGACGCCGGCGCGCAGTGCGTACGCCACGGCATGGGCGCGGTTGCGAAGGTGGAGGCGGGTGGTGAGGTTGAAGATCACGTTCTTGACCGTGCGCTCCGAGTACGCCAGCTCCTTGGCGATCTCCTCGGTGCCCCAACCCTCGGCGATCAGCCGCAGCACGTCCACCTCCCGCGGCTCCAACCCGGACGCGCTCAACCCGTTGGGCACCAACACTTCCTGTTGCAGCACCTGGATCCGGCGAAGGAGCGTGCCCAGCACGTCCCGCGGCATGACGCCGTTGCCCGCGGCCGCGGCCACCACGCAGTCGACCACCTGGTCCCCGGTGGCTGAGCTCTTCGGCAGGATCGCGACGACGTGACACTCCACCAGCGTCAGCAGCGGCGCCTCGGCCAGTTCGCCGGTGATGAGCACGGTTGGCCGGGCGCCGTCGTCCGCCAGCGCGCGCAGCCGCGTCAACGCCTCTGGCCCGACCCGTTCGGTCGAGAACAACTGGACGTCGGCCTGGTCGGCCTGGTCCACCACGGTCACCTCCGGGCGGGACCGCAGGTAACTGCCGAGTCCCACATAGGTGATCGGATCGGTGGCCTGAATGACAATCCTTATCCGTTCCATCGCGCGCCTTCCCCACCTTCGCGTTCGCGGATCGGGAATGAGTCTCGGCCATCGACCTACACGAACTCTTGCCGCGCCGGGAACGAACCCGCGCGTAACCTTGACGGACATAGTGACGCATGTCATACCGTCAGTGGGATAGCCTGCCAACCGGATCAGGGGTGGCGATGGCGAACGAGCTGGTAGAGCCCTTAAGAGTGCGGGTCCTCGGCGCGGTCACGGCGTGGCGCGGCGAGGTCGAACTCGACCTCGGATCGGGTCGCCAGCGCGCGGTGTTCGCAGCTCTCGCCCTTCGGGTCAATCGCGTTATCACCCGGGAGGAACTGGTTTCGGCGGTCTGGGGCGAAAACCCGCCGAACGGGGTCAGCGGCAGCCTTTACACATACGTTTCGCGACTGCGCCGGGTCCTCGAACCGGACCGTTCCCGTTGGTCGGGCGGGCAGACTCTGATCTCCGAGGGATCCGGCTATTCATTACGTCTCGAACCGGGACAATTGGACGTTCTTGAGTTCGACCGGCTCAGGGAAATGGCCAACGAGCGGTGGAACCGGCTCGACCTGCCGGCCGCGCAGGCGGCCTTGGACGCCGCGCTCGCCCTCTGGCGCGGCGAGGCGCTGGCCGGCGTCAACGGCCCGGCCGCCGAGCTGCACCGCGAGCGGCTGACCGAGCTGCGGGTGGCCGCGTACGAGCGACGCGCGGAGATCATGCTCAACTCCGGGGACATCTCGGCCGCGGTGACCGAGCTGTACCGGCTCGCCAGTGCCCATCCGGTTCGGGAAAGCCTGCGCGAGCTGCTGATGACCGGGCTGCACCGGGCCGGCCGGGACGCCGAGGCGCTGGCGGTCTACCAGGAGACCCGCCAGGTCCTCAACGACCGGCTGGGCATCGAACCGGGCGCGGCCCTGCGCCGCGTCCACAGCGAGATCCTGGCCAGGCCGGCACCGGACAGGCAGACGCCGATCCTCGCGAAACTGACCCGCCCGGACGTGTTCGTCGGCCGGGTCGCCGAGCTCGCCGCCCTGCGTGGGCGGCTGGCCGACGTGCTGCACGGCTCGGGCGCCACGGTGTGGGTCGAAGGCGAATCGGGCATCGGCAAGTCGGCGCTGCTCGCCGCGGGGTTGGCGGACGCGGCCGAGCGCGGCGGCCAGCTGCTGTGGGCCGCGGGCGACGAGGTCGGGCGGCGGTTTCCGCTGCGTCTGTTCATGTCCGCGCTCGGGGTGGACCAGCGGTCGCCGGACCCGCGGCGCGCCGAACTGGCCGACCTGGTGCACGGCGAGCCCGCGGCCCGGCCGGCGTGGCAGCCGGACGACCCGGTGCTCGCCGCCGTCGACCAGCTGGTCGGCCTGGTCGAGCAGCTGTGCTCGGACGGGCCGGTGATCGTGGTGCTGGACGACCTGCAGTGGGCGGACGACGCGAGCCTGCTGGCCTGGCACCGGTTGGCGCGAACGACAAGGCAGCTGCCGTTGCTGCTGGTGGGGGCGTGCCGGCCGTTGCCGCGCCGGGCCGAACTGGATCAGCTCAGGTCCGTGGTGTCGCTGTGGAGCGGGGACCTGCTGCGGTTGGGGCCGTTGGCCGAGTCGGGCGCGGCCGAGCTGGCCGGCCGGCTGATCGGCGCGACCCCTGGGCCGGCGTTGCTTGGCCTGATGGACAGCGCCGCCGGGAACCCGCTGTTCGTCCGGGAGATCGTGCAGGCGTTGGTGCGGGACAACGCGGTCGTCGTCGCCGGCCAGGTGGCCGACGTGGACGAACTCGACGACACCGAGCTGTCGTCGGCGCACTCGGCGCTGGCGTCGGTGGTGACCCGACGGACCGGGCACCTGGCCACGACGACCCGGGACGGCCTGCGGTGGGCGGCGCTGCTCGGCGTCGAGTTCGATCTCGGCGACCTGGCGACGGTGCTGGGCCGGCCGGCTTCGGAGCTGGTGCCCGCGGTCGAGGAGGCCACCGCGGCCGGTGTGCTGCGGCCGGCCGGACAGCGGTTCGCCTTCCGGCACCCGTTGGTACGGCGGGCGTTGTACGAGGCGATGCCGCCGGCCGTGCGGGTCGCGCTGCACCGGCAGGCCGCGGAGACCCTGGACGCGGCCGGTGCCCCGGTGTCCCGGGTGGCCGAACAGCTGCTGGGGGTCCCGGTCGACGGCTGGGTGACGGAGTGGCTGGTGGCCAACACCAACGCGGTGGCCCGGCGGTTCCCGTCGCTCGCGGCCGACCTGCTCGCCCGTGCTCTGGACAGCGGGGGCCTGCGGGACGAGGCGCGGGAGACGTTGACGGTCCGGTTGGCTCGGCTGTCGTTCTGGCTCGGGCGTTCGCCGGAGGCGGAGATCCGGGCGGTGCTCGGGATGACGTCGGACCCGGACCGGGTCGCCGAGATGCGACTCCTGTTGGCGTACTTGAGCTACCGCGCCGGCGACAACGCGCGCGCGACAGAGGGGCTGGAGCAGGTCATCGGCGACCCGGACGTGCCGGAACAGTGGCGTGCGCGCCATCAGGCGCTGCATTGCATGGTGTCCCGCAGTGGGCTGGACGACCCGGCGACGGCGGTCGGCGCTGGGCGTGCCGCACTGGCTGAGGCCCGCGCGGCGCGGAACCCGTTCGGGATCGCGATGGCGTCCCAGTTCCTGTGGCAGACCGCGTCGATGCTGCGCCGCCATCAGGAGGCGCTCGACCACATCAACGCGGCGATCGCCGCGGTCGCCGGCCGGCCGGAGTGGGGTGACGTGCTGCTGTCCCTGGTGGACAACAAGGTGTTCACCCTGCAGAACCTGGACCGGCTGGCGGACGCCGGGCAGGCCCTGGCCGAGGCCGAGCACCTGGTGACCCGCCTCAGCCTGCCCAGCGGCCCGCACATCGCCGCCGCCGTGCACTGGTTCTGGCTGGGCCGATGGGACGACGCGTTGGTGGAGCTCGACGCCGTGGTCCGTGACGGCCGCGAGATCACGTTCTACGGCCTGCGCCAGCATGGCGTGCTCCAGCTCCTGCATGGCGTGATCGGTCTGATAGCCGCGCAGCGGGACGACTCGGTGCTGCTCGAACGGCACCTGAAACTCGGCGTGGATCCCAGGCCGACCCCGGAAACCAGGGAAAGCCACGACTTTCTGATCGTGGCCCACGCGGTGGCCCTGGAACAACGTGGCCGGCCGGCGGAAGCCCTTGCGGCCCTGAAACCGTTCCTGGACGTCGACTACTCGCCGATGATGCTCCGCCACCAGTGGCTGCCGCGAGTGGTCCGGCTGGCGTTGGACCAGGGCGACCGAACCCTGGCCGAACTCGCGATGTCCGTCTGCGCGACGGAAGCGGAGCGGGAGACCCACCCGGCGCGGGCCGCGGCCGCTCTGCAGTGGTGCCGTGGCCTCCTCGAAGCGGACGCGGGAGCCCTGCTCACGGTGGCCAAGCACTTCGCCGCCACCGGCCGTAAAGTCGAACAGGCAGCGGCCGCCGAGGACGCCGCCGCCGTGCTGGCAGCCGGGGGTCAGCTGGACGAAGCCCGTACCTCGCTGCACGACGCGTTGATCATCTATACCGAACTGGGCGCGACCTGGAACGCTCGAACGGCCGAAGCCCGCCTCGGCCTGCGCCCGCCGGCAGCGGCCCCCGGCCTGTTGTCCCGGATGGAGCGGAAAGTGGCCGAACTGGTGGCGGTGGGCTGGTCCAACGCGGACATCGCGGCGAAGCTGACCCTCTCCCGCAGCATGGTCCAGACGCACCTGACCAGGATCCTGACCAAACTGGAGGTGGACTCCCGCCTGGCGGTGACCGTCCACCTGCTGGACTGATCCATGCAACGCTCCCTGCCGCCGCGGTCAATAAGAGTCCGTGCACAGGATGAGTGATCTCGACGGATTGCCGGCTTTGGCGGAGCTGTACGACGAGTACGCGCGTCCGCTGCACGGCTACCTGTCCCGGCGTGTCGGCCCTGACATCGCCGACGACCTGGTCGCGGAGACGTTCCTGCTGCTGTGGGAGCACCGACATCGCTACGACCCGACGCGGGCTAGCCCGCGGGCGTGGCTGTACGGACTGGCCGGCAACGTGCTGCGTGGACACGTCCGCACGGAGGTTCGGCGGCTACGGGCTTGGGCGCGGCACGGCGCCCAGGAGGTGCCTGGCAGCGAGCTGAGCAGCCGTGTGGTGGACATCGCGGACGCGCAAACGCTCGCCGGCAGGCTGGCCGCGGCCGTCGCCGGGCTACGGGCCCAGGAGCGGGACGTGTTGCTGATGGTCGCCTGGGGCGACCTGACTCCCGTGGAGATCGCCGAGGTGCTCGACGTCCCCGTCGGCACCGTGCGCAGCTGGCTGCATCGGGCGCGCAGCCGGCTCCGGCGGCTGGTGGAAACCGACCAGCCCGCCCAGGAAACCACGAAGGAGGTTCCCCGTCATGCGTGACAATGACGACCAGGTAGATCTCGCTGTCCGAACCCTGGCACCCGACGTGCCGCCGATGTCCGACACCGCCTTCACCGCCGGACGTGACCGGATCTTCGCGGCCGTGTCGGACGTACCCCGCCGACGTCGCCCGGTGGGGCGGTGGATCGCCGCCGCGGCGGTGATCACGGTCGCCACAGTGGGTGTGCTGAACTTCGGCGGTCCCGGACTCACCCCCAACGCCGAAGCGGTCGCGGTGTTGACCGACGCCGCCGACGTGACCGTGCACACCACGGACATCCCGGTAGCGCCCGGACAGTTCCGGTACGTCAAGGAGAAGAGGTCGCGGTGGATGGGCGTCGTGCTCCACGGAGCCAGCTCGGCCAACTGCTGGTTCCGGTACGAACAGACGGAGGAGACGTGGATCCCCACTGACCTGAACCAGGACTGGCTGCGTCGCACCACCCACACAGATCCGTTGGAAACCAAGTCCTGCACCAAGGAGGAAGCCGAGAACGCGCCGTTCCACACCTCCACGGTCACCCCATGGGAGTCCCGCGCGAAGCGGGGAAAGTTCCGCGATCCGGACCGGGTGGCCCGGCCAGACTCCGGCGGCCATCCGCTGGAAGGCCAGCCAGCCCCGGAGATCCCCGCCAACATCTTCCACCCCACACCCGAGTTGCTCGCCGGACTGCCCCGCGACCCCAGGAAACTGTTCATCGTGCTGCGGGACTCAACCTGTCTCGCGGACGCCTGCGCCTTCGTGGGCGCCCAGGACATGTTGGGCACCGGCCAGATCCCAGGCGAACTGCGCGCCGCCGTCTACCGTGC
Source organism: Actinocrispum wychmicini (assembly GCF_004345645.1). Classification (GTDB taxonomy): domain Bacteria; phylum Actinomycetota; class Actinomycetes; order Mycobacteriales; family Pseudonocardiaceae; genus Kibdelosporangium; species Kibdelosporangium wychmicini. The sequence continues at coordinate 72,556 of NZ_SLWS01000011.1, forward strand.
GATGACCAGGATCGCCGGCATGAAGGTCGCCGACCGCCAGGCCAACCTGGACGGCCAAACCGGCATCGCGATCCGACTCACCGACCCCCACCGGGTCCGCGACATGATCGTCGACCCCAAAACCGGCGACTACATCGGCGCCCGGACCGTCCAGGACAGCCCAGCCGGCCCGTTGTCCGAGTCGAGTTCGGTGACCACCGGAGTGGCGAACACCCTTGGGGCGCCACCAAACCAGTGACCGGCACCGGACGGACCCGCTCGCGATCGGGGGCGAGCGGGTCGCCGTCGCTAGTGCTGTGACCGGGTAGGTTTGCCGTGTTATCGGCGGATCCAGGTTTCCACTGGGCGTGCGGCCGGAAGGTTCTCGTACCGGGTTGTACTTGGGCCTTTCGGCCGTGCGGCCAGTGGGAAGCTGGGCCGTCGAGAACCGGTGAACCTATCCGGTCACAGCACTAGTTCAGCAGGAAGATCTTGAACTCGAAGTTGTTGTGGTTTCCGTTCCAGTAGCCGAAGCCGGAGGCGGCCGCGAACACTTTCGACCGGGTGTGCAACAGCTGGAAGACGTCTTCGGCGGTGTCGTTGGCCCGTTGGACGTGGGCCTGGTCGTCGGAGGCGAAGACCAGGACGAAGCCGACCGCGCGGTGGGTCGGGTCCTTCTGGTCCAGTTGGGCGTTCACCTGGGCCAGCAGGGCGTCCGCGCCGCCGGCGCGGTAGGTGTTGGGGCTCATCGCCACGGTGAGGTCGATGTGGTTGGGGTCCAGGCCGACGGGGTGGGCTGGTGGTGGCGGGGTGGGTGGTGCGGTCGGGGTTGGCTTGCGGGTGGCGGGCTCGCCTGAGCTTTTCGCGGGCAGGGTGGTCAGGCCGGCGACGAGGAGGATCAGGAACAGGTCCGCGAAGAGCCAGCCGGCGAGCATGGTCATTCTCGAACGGTTCTGGTTTGTCATTGGTAGCCGTTGCTCGAGTCCATGTGGGTCACCACGTGCCTGAGCCGCAGGATCAGTTCGTTGAACTGTTCGGCGCGTTCGTTCAGGCCTTTCAGGGACTCGCCCAGCAGCTTGGTGGACTGGCTGACTTCGGTGGCGAGTTCGTGGTGGGCGTGCGCCTCGTGCCTGGACAGGGTACGTTCGGTTTCCAGTGCGGTGAGCAAGCGCTTGGTTTCCTCGCCGATCTGGGTGGCCATCCCGGTCAACGCGGTCTGCACGGCCCGTAACTGGTCGACGGATTCCTGGGTGCTTGCCAGGCGTGCGCCCAGTTTGGTCAGCTCCTCGGCGGCGGCTGTCCATTTCTCGAACATGTCGTGCAGCTTGCTGCCGGGGTTGGTGTTCACCGCCGCCGTGATGTCCTTGCTGCTCTTCTCGAGCGCGGTCCGCAACAGCTGGGAGCTGGTCGCGACCTGGGTTCCGATCGTGCCGAGGTCGGTCACGGAGACGTCGGTCAACGGCACCCGGGCCAGCCGAACGGACGCCTCGCCGAGCAGCACCGCGAGCTCCTGCTGTCGCTTTTGGACTCTCAAGCCGTACCGGCCACGGACCATGTGGGCGATCAGGGTCAGTCCGATGACCGCCAGCACGACCACGGCCACGACCGTGGCGGACGCCGACAGCGGCTCGGTACCGTTGTCGAAACCCTGCTGCCAGGCCAGCATGAACGGCGCGGTGCCCTGATAACTGTTGTACGCCACCAGGGCGTCGGAGATCTTGAACCAGGTGTAGATGATCGGCACGAAGATCAACAGGTCCCGGAACAGCTCCAGGCCGCCGGCCAACCGACGCAGCCACGGCGCGTCCTCCGGCAGCATGACCGCGGGGTCGTAGTTCTTGGCCAGGTCCACACCTGCCAGCTCGGCCCGGTTCGTCCGGGTCAGCGTGACGGCCAGGTCGCGCAGGGCCTTCTCGCCGGGGGAGTCGCCTCGGGCGAGTTTGTGCAGGTCCTTCGAGATGTCACTCAGTAGTCGCGTCACGTCTGCTTCCGGTGGTCGGTGGGGCGACGGAACACGAGCGACCGCAACCCGTTGCCTTTGGCGGTGGTGGCGGGCTCGTCGAGATGGTGGGCGTGGTAGTAGGCGAGCCGGATCTGGCGGTGGATCACCTCTCGCTTGACCGGATCGGTCAGGACCGCGTCAAGCGCGTGCAGCAGCACAGGATCCGCCCGCGCCGCGAGCTCCACGACGGCGTCGAGACCGAGCGTGCGCTTGGGCAGCGCCCCCAGGAGTGCCACAAGATGACCGGAGACCTGCTGTTCGGTGTCGGCGAACTGGCGTACGGCGTCGATCAGCACACCACACGCCATCAGCACCCGTACGTCCTGAATGGACACCTTGGTACGCGAACACAAAGCGCCGTATACGGTTCGCGCGTTGTCCGGGTCGGCGGCCGCCCGGTCGTCGATCCACCGGACCACGTCGGCGTACGGCTGGGCCGCCGCGATCCGTTCCAGCAGAACTCTCCCGTCGTGCATGGAAAGCAGGGCACGCGCGACGTTCGCGACCCGGTCCAGGTCCCGCGGCGCGTGCCGGGCCACTAGGTCCAGCGGCAGCGGACCGACCGCGGCGAGCCGCTTCAGCAACTCGCGGTCCGTCGGCGCGATGAACACCCTGCGAGCGGCCTCGTCGACGAGGATCGACAGGACCTGGTCAGGCAGGCGCCGATCCAACGCGTTGCCGAGATCACGCGCCGAGGCACCGCCAGCCACCGCCCGTATCCGCTCAAGTGCCTCCGGCCGAACCAGATTGGCCAACACCTCACGGCGGAGCCTAGGCAGCCGGGCCAGGTCGGCGAGAACACCAGGGGCGAACTGCGCGGCATCCGCCCAGGCCCGCGCCCCCTCAGCGGTGACCGGCGGTTCGGCTCGTTGAACGTGGGCGACGCCGTCCACGCCGTCAGCCGTGTAGGCGTCGACGGCCGCGACGGCGAAGCCCGCGACGATGGGTTCCGGGCTGCTGGCTGTGTGCACGAGCCGGCGGCGGGCCGCGGCGGTGACGGAGACCGGTGCCTGGCGTAGGAAGACCACGGTCGGCAGGTGGCGTCCGCTGTCGTCGGCCTCGTCGCTGGCGAACGTCGGGGTACGCCCGATCAGGTCGCCGAGCGCGCACGTGACCGCCAGCGGGTCGGCCTCGCCGATCACCGTGTACCCCTCCCCAGGCCCGCCCAGGACCTGGGCGAACAGGCTGGCGAGCCGCTCCGGCGGCAGGGACTGCGCCCGGCACCGCAGGTCCCGGACGCCCCGGTCGGCGGCGGGTGCCAGCGCGGACCACGACAACACGTCCGGGTCGAGCGTGTCCCAGCCGGTCCACGACGCGAGCCCCAACGCGTGCTGCGCCGACAGTTCCCGGCACAGCAGCACGTGCGCGGCCGATCCCTGCCGTCCGTCGTCGCCGACCGTGGTCACCTTCCGGACCAACGCGCCGATGCCGCTGTGCGCGACGAAGGTGAACGCCGGGTCCGGCCCGACCGCCCACACGTGGTCCCGCAGGTGCCGGTCCCAGCTCCCCAGCCCGTTCTCGGACAGGGTGGTGCGCACCGGGCCCATCCCCCGCGTACCGAGCAATGTGGACGGTGACCAGTCGTACCGGATCTGGTGGACGGCCTGGTTCATGTCGTTCCCCCGCCCAGCAGCCGGTCGTCGAGGATCCCGGTCATGGCGAACACCGACAGCAGCGGCTTGAGCACCCGGCACTGCCGGAACGCGCCCCGGAACGTGTTGTCGGTGGCGGGACCGTTGGTCGCGGAGGCGAAATGCAGGGTGCTGCGGTAGCACTCCTGCGCGGGCCGCAACCATTGCCTGGCACCGCGTCGGGTCAGATACGTGTACACGTCCTCGCTCTCGTGCTCGACCGTGCCCAGCGCGACCTCCTCCTCGCCGCTCCCTCGCGCGAGCCAGTCGCCGACCGTCGCGTCCTCGAACCGGACCAGGTCGGCCTTGGCCACCACGACGGCGGCGGCCACAGGCAGGAACGACGGTCCCGCCGGCCGCGGCCTGGAGTCCAGCCGCCGCAACGCCACGTCGAAGCTCGCGTCCCCGGGCACGTGCTGTCCCGGCCGGCTGGGCAGGGACTCCGGGTCGACGACGAACACCAACGCGTCCGCCGAGGCGTAGAACCGCACTTCGTCGTCGTTCGGCTGGACCAGCCGCTCGCCGGCGAGGTCGAAGAACGTCACCGCGAACGACTGGTTGTGCGCGTTGGTGACCTTGAGCGCGTCGCAGAACTCCACGACGGCGTTGGCGCGTGTCTGGGGGAGCCGCAACCGGTGCGTGATCAACGGCGTGACGTAGTTGGTGACGTACCGCTGGTGGATGGCCAGGTCCAGCGGACCGACCCGGAGGCCCAGCCCGGCCAGCGCGGTGTCGTTGGAGCACAGCCGGGAGATCATCGCGGCCAGCAGGTGGGTCTTGCCGGCCTTGGCGTGGCCGATCATGCCGATGGTGACCGGCGTGTAGTCGCCGTAGTCGTAGGGCAGCATGTGCTGGCCGAGCGGACCGGCCTCGCCGCACGGCCGGTAGGACGTGATCAGCCTGTCCCGCCAGGACTCCTCGCTCTCCAACGGATCACGCACGAGCAGCTCGAACACGCCGTTCTCGTCCATCCGGTACGGCTGCGTGGCCGTCCAGTTGATCCGCCGGTGGCAGATCGGGCAGTGGACGGCCGTCACAGCAGCACCGCCAGAATCACGATGAGGGCGACGATCACGCCGACCGCGCCGATCACGACGGCCGCGATCTCCCCGCTCGATCTCGAAGATGTCGGGCGGGGCAGGGAAGCCCAGGTGGTGGCTTGCCGGCCGGCGTTGCGGGGCATGTTCGCCCAGGCGGTGTAGTCGGCGCGGAAGCGGGCCTGGCGCCCGCGCAGGCCCCGGAACTCGTCGCGGACCGCTTCCTCCTTGCCGAGCAGCTGCTGCCACTGCACGCCGTGCGGCCGCCGGTCCAGCCGGTTGAGCAGGTCACGCGTGGTGGGCCGCTGTCCCGGGTCGGGCGCGAAGACGTAGTCGATGTCGGCGCCGGCCACGAGATCCCGGCGCAGCAACAGGTCTCGCAGTTCGATGTCCTGTACCTCCTCGATCTGCCGGCGTAACGCCGCGCGGTCGTCGGGCGGCGGCTGTCCCACATGGACGTGGTAGATGACGCGCCCGGCGGCCACGACGTCGTCGCCGTGGTGCGCTCGGCGGCCGTCGGGGTACTCCCCGGACAACGCGGCTTGTCCGAAGTCGACGATCTGCAGGCTGGACCCGTCCCAGTGCAGGGTGTCCATGCTGATGGCGCCGTGCACGATGCTGGAGACGCGCAGCAGCTCGACCGCCTGCAGCAGGTCGGTGATGATCTTCCGGCGGACCGGGTGGGCGAGCGGCCAGCCCGCCGGGTCCCTGGCCAGGTCCGCCAGCGGCCGGCCGCGGTAGCTGACCACGGTCGACACCGGCGAGCTGTCGAAGTTGTATCTCAGACATTTGGACAGCAGTTCGCCGCCGCGTGTCTCCAGGAATTGAGCGACTTCGAGCTCGCGCCGCAGACGTCGTTCCGCGGCTGCTTTGTCGACCGCGATCTTGTGCGCCACCGGACCGTCGGAGACATTGTGACCGAGTCGGTACCGGATACCGGAAGCCTGCCGTTGACTTCCGTTGAAGTCGATCGTATAGAGCGTCGGTGCGACCGTGTGTGCATGGTATGGCACGAGTTCGATCTTCTCTTCGGCCATCGACCATCCTCGTTCGTCGACCCGACGGTTGGTGTTTCAGGATACAAGGCTATTGAGTACGCTTGAATGGTGTCCCCATTGGATGGTGAATGTGTACCAAATCGGTGTTCAGCCTGGTCGAGAGCAACAAATAAGCCTTCGGCTGTCCACTCTCCAGCGATTGTTGACAACAACTGGACACCATCCTTTGTGGAGCGCTGACACCATGCCGGACAATGTGAACAACGAGGTCATGGACCTCATGCAGGATCTGTACTTCGACGGACCGAACGCACGGGCGCTGCTCATCGGAATCGGATACCGGCCGGCGCAGATTCCCGAGTTCCGGTCCGGCGCGACGTTCTGGCCGGACGTGGTGCTCCGGCTGAGCAGCGGTATCGTTGCGAATGGTATCGGCCGGCTGCTGGCCGCCGCCGTTCGCGACCATCCCGGAAACGCGCAGGCAGCGGAGCTGCTCGCGAAAGTGGCTGGGCCGGCCGGGCCGGTGGCGGTGCTGTGCCTGTTCGCGGATCCGCTGCGCGGCTCGAAGATCCGGATCGACCGGGAGGCCCGGCTGCTCGGCGAGATCAACGATCTGGCCGGGGTGGCGGTGACCATGCGGCACGCCGTCCGGGTCACCGACATCCTCAACGCGGTCATCCACGGCCAACCCCGGATCCTCCACTTCGGCGGGCACGGGACGGCGGACGGCCGGCTGGTGTTCGAGGACGACCGGGGCGGCGCCGCCCGGGTCGGCCTGGAGAACATGGCGCGGGCGATCAAGGCCGTCACGGCCAAGCCGCTGGACTGCGTCGTCCTGAACTCCTGTTTCACGGGCGCGAACGCGGAAGCGTTCCGTGGCGCGACCGCGGCGGTGGCCGGCTCGACCACCGCGATCAGGGACGACTGCGCGCTCGCCTTCGCGCGGGGCTTCTACACCGCGGTCAACGCCGGCCTGGCCGTGCCGAAGGCGTACGACGCCGGGCACGCCGAAGCGGGCCTCGCCGGCTGCGACACGTCCGGTCTGCATTTCGTGTCCTTCGCGGGGAGCCCGGCATGAGCGACGACGATCTGGTCCGGCGGTTCGAGCGGGGCCGCCGCCGCGGCCGTGACCCGGTCAACACCGGGGTGGACGGCATGGCGGTGACGACCACCGACTCGGTCTGGCTCGCCGACTTCTGCGAGGAGTGCGGTCACACGTTCCGGCAGGGCGACCCGGTCTTCGTCCAGTACGGCCCGCCCCTGGTGATACGCCACCACAGCACGGCGTTGCCGTGCTCGCACGCGGTGCAGAGCGACGGCGAAGCCGCTGACGACGCCCGCGCCCAGGTCTTCCACGAGGCGCTCGACCAGGCCAACCCGTCACCGACCGGGACCCACGCCGAACGCCTGCAGCCCGGCCACGAGTTGCTGGTGGATGTCCGGCCACGGCTGCACTGCGCGTTCTGCAGCAAGACCTTCCGGCCGTACGAGCTGGCCGTGTTCTGCCCGTGCAGCCCGGAGGACCCGAAGTGCCGGCTCGGTGTGCACCGCGATCCGGGCCGGGGCAACGACTGTTACGACGCCTGGATCGCCAACGGACCGTTGTCGCGCTGCCCGACCAGCTTCCAGAAGGTGCGGTGACGGGTGACCGAACGGTACGACAGGCACACCCTGATCCCCGACTGGAGCCAGCAGGCGTTGACCGACGCGTCCGCCGTGATCATCGGGGTCGGCGCGGTCGGCTCCGAGGTCGCGCGCCTGCTCGCCCAGGCCGGGGTGGGCCGGCTGCTGGTGTGCGACCCGGACTCGGTGGCGGAGTCGAACCTCAGCCGTGGCACCGGTTACGGCCCCGACGACGTCGGCCGGCCGAAGGCCACGGTGGTGGCGGACGCGTTGCAGGCCCGCGAGCCGAAGCTGGCGGTGACCGCTCGGGTCGCGGACTTCCGGCACGGGGTCGGGCTCGCCGAACTGCGGTCCGCGGATCTGGTGCTGAGCTGCCTGGACAGTGTCACCGACCGGATCGCGTTGGCCAGCAGGTGCAATCTCGTCGAGGCCGGCATGCTGGACGCCGGCACGCATCCGTGGGGCGGTGAGGTCCGCTACCACCCGACCGGCGGCACGTGTTTCGCCTGCGGAGTCCCGGCGGGCGAACGCGCCCTGTCCGCGTGGCATGTGGCGTGCGCCGATCCGCCCCGGCTGGCCGGCGCGTCCGCCCCGGTGTCCGCGCTGACCGCGGCGTGGCAGGCGACCCTGGCCGTCCGGATCCTGTTCGGCCTGCCGGTCGACGCCGGCGCGGTCCGGCTGGATCCGTTGACCGGCGAGAGCCGCCCGGTCCTCCTGCGCCGTGATCCCGAATGCCCGTGCCACCGGCGGCTGGATCCCGACCGGATCACCCGCGCCGGCCTGGACACCGGCGCCACCGTCGCGGACGTGCTCGCCCTCGTCCGACCGGAGGAGCAGCCGCTGGTCTGGCAGTCGGTCGACCCGCTCGGCTCGACCTCGCTGCGGGCCGCCAGTCCTAACGCGACACTCGCCGACCTCGGGGTGCCGCCTGGGGAGATCCTCCCGGTGGTCCGGCCACCGGCCGACGTCAGGTACCTGGAACTCGAGAAAGAAGCGCTTGGCTGATGAAGCATCCGGAAGTCGCCGAGCTGATGGCGAAGCTGTACTTCGACGAGACGACAGCGAAGGCGGTCCTGATCCGGGCCGGCTACCCGCCGCACGTGCTGCCGCCGTTCGGGGACGCGAGCTCGTTCTGGACGTCGGTCATCCAGCAGATGGAGTTGGGGCTCGGCCCGGCCGACACGCTGCCGCAGCTGATCGCCCAGACCGCCGGCACGTTCCAGGGCAACCTCGAGATGCAGGCCATGCACGCGAAGTGGACCGGGACCGAGCCGCCCGCGACCGCGGCGCCGGTGGGGGTGTCCCCGGACGGGCCGTGCCACACGCTGACGCTGGTCGGCGCCGACCTGCCGGACGAGTTCCTGCAGGTGATCCGGGACCAGTTGGGCTCCGAGACGGCCGAACTGCTGTACGTGTCCAAACAGCAGTGTTCGGTGGAGATCCCGGATCCGGGCAGCGGCGCGGGCAAGCTGCAGCAGCAGATCCAGGAGATGGTCGAGACGTTCACGGCCGGCTCGAAGATCAAGGTGAGCTACGCGAAGTACAAGTTCCGGCCGTACCTCTACAGCCAGCTCACCGTGTTCGGCCCGGACACCACGCCGTACCTGCTGCAGTCGGTGCCGGCGACCACGACCCCCGAGGACATCGCCGCGGCGATCGTGGCGCAGACGCGGGCGACGAACGAACGGTCGGGCGGTCCGATCAGCACGGTGATCGACGCGGTGACCGACGAGGGGCCGGAGCGGTTGGACCCGGAGAAGACGTTGCACGAGAACAACGTCAAGGACAAGGACAAGATGCACGTCGGCATCAAGGCGGTGGCCGGGAACATCTCGCCCGAGCTGCGGCTGGAGGCGCAGATGCGGATGCGCGCGCAGATCCGCCGGTTCGCGCTGGGCCACCCGGCGTTCGAGATCGTCGAGTACGACAACGAGGACCTGCCGGACCGGATCACGTTCGAGCTCGAGGGGCCGGGCCTGGCGCCGCCGGAGAACCTCACCGACTTCCTGGCCGGCTCCGAGAACATCAGCATCCAGGACTACCGGGCGTTGAACTGGGCGGAGCTGCGGCCGGTGGAGATCAACTTCCACCGCTTCACCATGCACCTGCGGGAGATGTTCCCAGTTGTCGCGCCGTACGTGATCTGGCGGACGCCGGTGTTCCACCCGAACATCTGGCGGCTGCCGCAGCCGGGGGTGTACCCGGGCACGGTCTGCCTCGGCCCGCTGATGGACGGCTACCGGCCCGATCTCGACTTCGGGTGGCTCTGCCAGCTGCTGATCGACATCGGCACGTACCGCAACTACGACGTGGTGGACGCGCCCACGTACCCGGACCCGCCGGCCGCGCTGTGGGCCCGGACCGAGCCCGGCCAGGAGCTGATCCAGTCGATCGGCGGGCCGCCGATGCGCCAGACCACCCAACGGGAGGACGAGAAGCCGATCGCGCCGGCGTTGTGGCTGAGCCCGTTGGCCGAGCACATGGCGCGGGGCAACCATGGAAGTTGACCTGGAGGTCTTCCGCGCCAGGGACAAGGAGCCGTACTGCCGGTACGACTTCGCCTCGGTGCTGCGCCGGGCCGCGCTGCGGACGTTCGGCGATATGGCCAGGCGGGGCAAGATCGAACTGACCCTGGAGGAGGCCGAGGCGGGCGGGACGCATCCGGGTCCGCCCGAGGTGCGCAACCTGGTGGCCCGGGACGGGAACTGTGTGCTGCGGCTGATCCAGGACGGGAAGACCGCGCAGGAGGTGCGGCTGCCGACCGTGGACCTGGTGGGCCCGGTGCTGGCCGACGAGCTGCGCCAGGTGCGGCCGGGCGAGCGGCACTGGTCGTTCCGGTTGCGGCAGCGGCGGGTGACCGCGCTCATCGTGCTGGGCGACAAGATCGCCGAGCAGCTCACCCGGCTCAGCGGCCGGCCCGAGCCGGTGATCGAGGGGTCGATGGACGTGGATCCCCGCAAGGACAGGCACCAGCCGTTCGAGGTCACCCAGATCGAGGACCAGGACGAACAGCTGGTCCAGCCGGCGGACCTGGGCCTTGACCCGGATCAGCTGGACCGGGTGAACGTGCTGATGCCGGCCAAGATCCACCAGCAGCTGCTCAAGGACATGCCGTTGGCGACCACCATGGAGGAAGGCGGTTTCCTGCTCGGCCGGGTGGCCAAGGCGGACGAGCGGACGCACCTGGTGGAGATCACCCATGTGACACCGGCCCACCGGTCCGGCGCGGGGATGATCCACTTCACGTTCACCGGCGAGTCCTTCCTGGCCGTGCACCGGCTGATCGAGGAGCGCGGCCAGGCCGAGAAACTGGTCGGCTGGTACCACACGCACCTGCTCGGGGTGGGCATCGACATGGGGTTGTCCTCCATCGACGAGGACCTGCACCTGGCGACGTTCCAACGGCCGTGGCAGGTGGCGGCGTTGATCAACATCCGAAAGCGGGACCGGCTGCTGCGGTTCTTCGGCCGGGGCGACAAGGACCTCCAGGAGTACGACCTGTGGATCTCCGATGACAGCGGCGGATACCGCCCGGCACATCCTGAGCTGGGCGGCGAGTGACATGACCGACGCGATGCCCGAAGGCGATCTGGCGGATGGCGAGGATCTGGCCGCCCCGGACGCCGAGTCGCTGCGGCTGGTCGGCCGGCTGGCCTCGGTCACCGCGGCCCGGCTGAGGCTGGAACCGCCTGTGCTGGGCGACAAGCGTCCGCCGAGTGCCGGCGCCGCAGTCGTGGCCGCTGCGGTCGGCGCGTTCCGGCATGAGCGTGCCCGAGCGCTGTTGGGCGTGCTGCGACCGCCGACGCGGGTCGCGGATCTCCTTGCGTTCCACGGAGTTGTCGCGCCCGCGGTCAAGCTGTTGCCGCATCTCGGTGATCAGCTGCGGGACCTCTCGCCGTTGACCGGTGTGCTGGACCGGCCCGGTCCACGAACAACGGCCAGCTGTGAGAGCCTGCTCGACCGGTTACGCACGGACCCGACGGCCCGAGCCATGATCGTGTTGCGGTTCGCCATGCCGTCGGACTCGCCGGAGCAGTCCCAGTGGCGCGGGGAGTGCCTCGCGTACACCCGGCACGAGGACCCGGACTTCGTGGTCGACGTCTACGAGACCGCGCTCCTGCATTACGGGCGGGAGCACGAGATCCGCGCCCGGATCGCCTGGCGGCACGTGCTCGGCGCCGGCCCGGACGACCCCGCGCTGCCCACCGCGGCGTGGTGGCGGGCACTGGCCGAGCTGGAGGCCGCCGAACCGGACCTGATCCGCGGCCGGACCGCGCTGGAGCGGCGCCGGGTCGGCACCAACCTGTTCCGGCGCGTGCAGTCACGGGAAGCGGCATGACTACTCGACTTGAGATCGTCTACCACGACGTCCAGCAGATCACCCACTACAGTGGACAGCCCGCGACCATGCCGTTCGGCACCGCGCTGGCCGAAGCCGGACTTGCCCTGACCACACCGTTGTCGGACGAGGTGGCGGCGCTGCCGATGAGCGCGGTGGACGTCGACCGGCTGGCGGCCGAGCACCTGCCGGAGGGCTCCCGGATCTACTTCGTGGACGGCACTTCTCAGGTCATCACGCACGGATCAGCGGTGCCGGAGCCGGTCGCCGAGCCGGAGCGCCCGGAGTCGATCACCGAAGGGGACGCGACCCGGATCGCGTACGACATATACGTCCAGGACGCCGCGTCGTTCCTGCGGGCGGGCCTGTCTGTGCTCGTGTCGTGCGAGAAGATCGTCGTACCGCACCTGGCCGAGCACATCGTGGTGGCCGGCGGACAGGAGGCGCGGCTGCTGGCCGTGCCCACGTCGCCGGAGGAACGGGCCGAGCCGCCGATCGACATGCGCCAGCAGGGGACCACGAGTCTTCGGCAGCGCCTGCTGGCGCAGCTGCGGGATCTGTTGCAGGACATCACCGCCGGGCAGGTCGTGGTGATCACCCAGCTCGACCTGCTCGGCGGCGGGTCGGACGCCGGGCTGGCCAACGAGACCCGGGACCTGGTCGATCTGTTGTACAGCACGGAGAACGCCGTCCTGCTGGGGTTCAGCGACCCGTCGTTGCAGCTGCCGGAGGTGCTGGCCGCGCGGTTCGCGGTCCGGATCGCGATCGAGGGCAGTCCGCGCGCGGTCCGGCACCCGCGGGACGGCAGCCGGCAGCCGATCGACCAGGCGCTGGTCACCGTGGCCGAGGCGGAGCGGTTCGCCGGGATCGACAAGATCGACCTGTACAAGTACGTCGCGGGCCTCAACCCGGTGCGGCTGCGGCAGGCGATCAGGTACGCCTACGAGGAGACCGAGGGCCGCGCCGACGTCACGGTGAAGGACCTACAGGACAACATCCGGAAGTTCAAGGCCCAGGCGTCGAGCAGTTTCGAGATCCCGACGGTCAGCTTCGACGACATCGGCGGGTACCGGGACGTCAAGGACGAGATCCTGCGGGCGCTCGACGTGATGTCGTCGGCGCGGTCGCTGCCCGAGCAGTACCGGGAGCTGCGCGGCGAGCTGATCCCGCGCGGCTTCATCTTCCACGGCGAGCCGGGGACCGGGAAGACCTTGTTCGCCAAGGCGATCGCCAACCTGATGGAGGCCACCATCCAGGTGGTGTCCGGACCTGAGGTGACCAACAAGTACGTCGGCGAGAGCGAACGCAAGATCCGGGAGCTGTTCGCGGAGGCCAGACGCAACGCGCCCGCGGTGATCGTGTTCGACGAGTTCGACTCGATCGCCGCCAGCCGCAGCTCGTCCGACGACGGCGGCAGCCGCGCCGGCAACGCGATGGTGGCGCAGATCCTGACCGAGATGGACGGGTTCCGGCCGGACGTGCAGATGCTCGTGATCGGCACCACCAACCGGCTGGAGATCATCGACCGGGCGTTGCTGCGGCCCAGCCGGTTCCAGAGCTTCCACATCGGACTGCCTGACCCGGAGGCGCGGCGCGGCATCATCCAGGTGCACGCCAGGCGGTTCGACATCGACGTGACCGGCCTGGTCGAGCCGCTGATCGACGCCACGGACAAGTGGAACGGCGACGAGATCCGCGCGCTGTTCCGGGACGCGTTCGTCGGCCGGTGGCGCCAGGGTGTCGCGGCGGACGCGGACCGGCTCGGCGAACTGGTCGGGCACTACCAGCGGGCCAGGCGAGGACAACGGCAAAGCAAGGCGGGACGCCAGTGAAGCCCAGTGATCGTCAGCTGCGAACCATCCGTGGCCTGCAGACCGTCCGGCGTGACCTGGACGCGCGGTTCGTCGGCCGGGCACAGGCGGTGGCGCTGCTCGTCCTCGCCGTGGTGGCGCGCGAGCACGTGCTGCTGATCGGGCCGCCGGGCACCGCCAAGACCGAGTTGATCACCCGGTTCGCCGGCCTGATCCAGGCCCGCCGGTTCAGCTACCTGCTGACCCGGTTCACCGAGCCGTCGGAGATCTTCGGGCCGCTGGACTTCGAGCTGTTCCAGGCGGGCAGCTACCGGGTGAAGACCGAGGACATGCTGCCGTCGGCCGAGGTGGTGTTCCTGGACGAGGTGTTCCAGGGCAGCGGCGCCATCCTGAACACGTTGCTGTCGTTGATCAACGAACGGCGGTTCCACAACGGCTCGCAGACCGAGCGCACGCCGTTGATCAGCGTGTTCGGTGCGTCGAGCGAACTGCCGGACGATCCTGGGCTGCAGGCGTTCAGCGACCGGTTCCTGTTGCGGCTGGAGGTGGAGTCGGTCGCGTCCGCCCAGCTGGCCGACCTGCTGACCCGTGGCTGGGAGCACGAACGGGCGCGCGTGCCGCCTGGCGGTGAGCCGCCTGTGCTGCTGATGGAGGACCTGCGGGCGTTGTCCGACAGCGTCCGGGAGGTGGACATCGATCCGGTCCGCGGGATCCTGGCCGACCTGGTCGGCGAACTGCTCGCCCAGGGGGTGACGCTGTCGGACCGCCGGATCGTGCGGGCACAGAAGCTGGTCGCGGCCGCCGCCCTGCTGCGTGAGGACGGCACGGCCCGGCCCCGGGACCTGTGGCCGATCGCGCATCTGTGGACCGTGCAGTCGGACGCGCCCCTGGTCCGGGACACGGTCAACGAGCGGGTGACGGCCGACGGCGGTGAGCCGCTGGCGCCTGGCCGCAGCCCGGAGCATCTGGTGGCACTGGCCGAACGCGAGGCCAGGCGAGTGCTCGACCGGCAGGGGATGGTCCCACGCGGCACGGTCGTCGCGGCCATCCGCGCGGTCAACGAACTGCTGACCGAGGCACGGACCCATCACCCGGCCGTGCACACCGCGCACAAGCTCATCCGTGAGTGGCGGGACCGGGTCTCCATGCTGCTCGACCAACACTCCTGAAAGGAGGAGTCCATGTGCAACCCCAGAAGGGTGCGGGTCCAGGCCACCCGCAAGATCGCCGAGGCGTGGCGGACGGAGATCAAGCAGGCCGCGACGGCCCGTGGTGACGTCAGCTCCGAGGCGCGGATGACCCAGTTGATCAGCGACTACCTGCCGGAGCCGGCGCGCCGGGCGTTCGAGCAGGCCATGCGGTCGTCGCCGGACTGGGAGCTGACCGACGGCGAGTACCGCCGGGAGGTCCCGGGCGGTCACGTGGCGTACCGGCCGGACACCGGCGAGCTGGAGATCGTGGTGCGGCTGAGCGTCGCGATCGAGGCGGTCGGCACGGCGAAGCTGGTCGCCGAAGGCGAGGTGGTCGACGAGGTCACCGCCGAGGGAATCGGCACGTACTACGCCGACGGCTTCGGCGGTATCACCGAGGAACACGCGAAGCGGCAGGCGGAGAAGGCGGCCGACGCCAAGCTGACCGAGCTGGCCGAGCAGCGCACCGCGAGCTTGAAGCAGAAAGCCGAGGACAAGGCCAAACACGAGCTGAAGAAACGTCAGCGCGAGGCGACCGAGCAGGCCAAACTGTCCGCCGAGCACAAGCTGACGACGCAGGCCCAGGAGCTGCAGACCGGCCTGGACGTGCGCGCCGGCGAGCAGTTGGAGCAGGTCCAGGCGGAGACGTTGAAGGGCATCTTCCAGCTGGTGGCGGCCGGCTACTCGGCGGCGTTGCAGGAGTACGCGGCCCAGTACGGCCAGAACCTGCAGGTCAGCGAGGAAGACGGCGTCATCGCGATCGAGTTCGAACTGGAGCGGTGACCATGCGCGTCAAAGTGAGGTTCCGGGTGAACGCCGAGACCGGTGAAGTGGAGCAGTTCCTGATCGAGGACATCAGTACCGCGGTGGAGCCGGAGCACGACAAGGTGCACGACCGGATCGCCCACGAGGTCGGCAAAGTGGTGGAACGACGGCCCGCACCCGAGCAGGTGACCGACGCCCTGGCCGGGGACACGCCGCCGCTCGTCTATCAGCCGGGTGACCTGCTGCCATCGGCTGGGGACCAGCACCGGGAGCGGGAGAAAGCCAACGAATGACGACGACCGCACGGCTGCACATGCTCGCCCAGGCGGCGCTTTGCTTCGAGCAGGCCGGGCGGCCGGCGGACGCCGCCAGGTGCCGGGATCGCGCGGGTGAGCCGGTCGCGGCGGCGGAGCTGTGGCGGGCCGCGGGCGAGGAGGCCAAGGCCGCTGACTGTTACCGGCGGGCCGGCCGGACCGGGGACGCGGCAGCGTGCCTGCTGGCCCTCGGCCGGCCGGAGGACGCGGCGGAGCTGTGGCGGGAGGCCGGCCGGCCCTTGGAAGCCGCGTGGATCCTCGCGGTCGACGCCCGCCAGCCGCAGCGGACGCACCGGCTGGTGACCCGGATCAAGCCGGCCGGCCGAGGTGAGGAACTGCGGCTCCGCTTGACGGTCGCGCTCTGTGCGGCGCTGGAGCGGCGGCCGGAATCGCTGGTCACCGCGCTGCGGGCGGTCGAGCGGGAGTTGGCCGAGGTCACCCCGGCCAGCGAGCAGGACAAGCTGGTGCGGTGGGCGGTGCAGGCCGCCGACCATCTCGGCCGGCCGGACCTGGCGGCGCAGGTCTTCGCGGCGGCGTACCGGTGTCGCGTGCGAGGTGTCACGGCTCGGTGGCGCGAGTGGGCCCGGTCGGCGTTGGGCGGCACCGCCGGCGTGCCGGAACGGGATCTGTGATGGCACTGTTCCGCAACAGGAACCGGCCGGAGGAACCACCGCCCGGCAACCCGTTCCACATCACCCCGCTGGACGAGTCCACGGCGCCGCCCCCGCCGCAGGAGGCCACGCCGACACCGGCCCCGAAGACCGCGTTCGCGGTCCGGTTCGACAGCCCCGCGGACGCGCTGACGTTCCTCGCCGCGGTCCGGGAGGACGGCGCCCGCCGGCATCCGCAGGCGTTGCGTGCCCCGGACCGGGGGATCTGGGTGGTCGTACCCGGGTACCGGCCGGCGGACGTCCAGCTGAGCTGGGCGCTCGGCGGCTTGGTGAACCTGCCGGACGGCCCCAACCTGGTGTCCCCGCGCGGGTTCCGGCACAGCTGGGACATGGTGCAGGCGTGGCCGCCGGTGTCCTGGGTGGAGCTGGCCGCCGGGGTGGTGCCCGGCGCCGGCGTGCCGGAGCAGCCGGAGGTCGTGGTGGTGACGACCGGTTCGCTGGCCCGCTGGATCATCGACCGGTTCCAGTCGTCCGATTTGGACATCCGGGTGGCGACCGTGCGGCTCAACGCGTTGTTCGTGCCGCACCCGCAGCACTGGCACGCGGTCCTGCTCCGGGTGACCGGCCGGGGCCGGGCCGTGCCCAAGGCGTTCACGTCGGCGCTGACCGGACTGCCGAACACGGTCGTGTGCCGGCTCAGTGGTGGGCAGCTGCTGATCGACCAGCGTCTGACGTTGCCGTTGCTCGACACGGAACTTGCCCGCTGGGTGCCTGACGGCCAGGAGTGGCTGCTGGCCGGGGATCTCGGCGCGTGGCAGGTCACCGAGCGCAGCACCGAGTACGTGCCGCCGCTGCGGGCGAGCAGCGCGCTGCGGCCGCCGCCGGCCCCGCCGCCCGGCCGGTTGCCCGCCGACCTGGGGATCGAGGTGTCGCTGGTCCGGGACGACCAGCCGCACCCGGCCGACGCGCTGCTGCTCAGGGATGAGGATCTGGCGCCACTGCGGCGTTTCCTCACCGGGCATCCCGCGGCCGAGCGTGCCTTCCTCGTGCTGGGCCCGGACCGGCACCTGTACGCCGAACCGGGGCGAGCCGTGTCGGACATCCCGTTCGGCGTGCCGTTGCACCGGCTGGGGCCGGGCGCGCTGTACCAGGAGGCGGGTTACCGGCTCAAGCCGGCGTTGCCCGCGCCGGCCAGGGCTCGGCTGTTCGCCGTGGACGACCAGTCGGTCGTGGTCCTGCAGGCCGGTGAGGCGCACCGGCTGTCGTTGCGGAGCACTGTTCCGGTTTGGGCGCTGTGGCTGGGCCCCACGGTCGACGCCGATCCCGCGGCGGAACCGCTGTCGGCCGCCGCCAAGGCCGTGCTGGTGCACGTCGACGCGGCGGACGCCCGGACCGAGCCGCCGGACATCTCTGGCGACGTCCCGTCCACCGAGCAGGAGGGCCTGTACACCGAGGGGTTCCAGCTGGAACAGCAGGGCAAGCTGGCGGAGGCGGCCCGGAAGTACTGGGAGGCGGGCCAGCCGGCACTCGCCGCACGACTGTACGAACTGGCCGCGGACGCCGAACGATGACCGCGCTGACGCGGATCGCCTCATTGCCGGTGCCGCAGTGCCGCTGTGTCCGCGTCTCCCCGGACGGCACCAGCGTGTTGACCGTCGGTGCCGGCGCGGTCCAGATGTGGGACGCGGCGAGCGGGCAGCTCGGCTGGTCGCGGCCGTGGGCGGCGATGGCCGAGTTCCCGGTCGAGGCGGTGTGGAGCGGCGGTGGCGACACGGTCACCCTGGTGGCCGACGCCCGTCTCGGCCTGCTTGACGCGTTCAGCGGGGCGGACCGGCCACTGCCCGACGAGCTGGCGGGGCGCACTGACATCACCGCGACCGCGCTGTCGACGATCGAGCCGACCCTGGCCGTGGGCACCCAGGAAGGCATCGTGCTGCTCTGGCAACAGGATACCGGACGGGTGCTCCGGTTGCGCGGCGGCGGGGATCCGGTGACCGCGCTGGCCTGGCGGCCGACCACGAACGAGCTGTGCGTGGCCAAGCCCCGGTCGTTGCAGCTGTGGGAGCCGGCGAACGAGGTGATGATCTCGTCGATGCACGTCGGGGACATCCACCCGCTGCGGCTGGTGTGGACCCCGGACGGCGACCTGATCATGGTGATGGGGCTGGCCGAGGTCCGGGCGCTGAGCGCGGCGACCCGCGCGGACAGCGCGCCGCCGCTGGCCACCCGCGGCCGGCCGACCGGACTGGGGGTCAGCCGGACCGGGGCGACCCTGCTGGTGGGCATGCCGGACGGCTCGGTCGAGTTGCTCGACCGGCGGCTGCACCGGCCGGACGTGACAGCCGGTGCCCAGGCCGCCGCGGTCATCGAAGCCGCGTGCCTGCACGTGAACGACACCGGCCTGGTCGCGGTCCGGGCCGGGCCCGATTCGGTCGGGCTGTACACGTTGCCAGACACCCAACGTCCCGCCCGGGACCAGCACCGGACCGTCACGCTTCGCCGCTGGGCGGCCGGGGTCGCGCGGTCGGCCGGCGGGACACCGGAGGAGCCGCCACCCGCGCCCGTGCCCACCACGGTCGCCCGGAAGTCGGGCTTCGCCTGGGCCGACGACGGCTGGTACCGGCATGCCACGAACAGCGGCCGGGTCCACCGGTTCACCGGGGACGGCGGCAAGCTGTGGAAGGCGGAGGTCGGGACCGGGCCGATGGCCACCGGAGCGGGATACGTCGCGGTGGGTACGGCAGGCGACGAGATCGTCGTGTTGGACGGCACGACCGGCACACAGGTCATCACCGTCCGGGGGACTGGTGCGGCTTCCTTGTCGTCGTGCGGGATGGCGGTGGCTGTACCGAACCGGCGCGACCTGGCCGTCGTCGATCTGCTGGGGGAGCGTAGAGCGCGAAACGTCCCGGTGCCGGACCGGACAGGCGACCCGTGCTGGTCACCGGACGGGACACTGCTGGCCGCGCCGACCGCGAACGGCGTGCTGGTGTGGGACGGCGAAAGCCTTGAGCGGCTTCGACGGCTGGACGTCGGCGCGTCCCGCCGCAGCGGTGTGCTGGCCTTCTCGCCGGACGGCGGGTATCTCGCGTTGGCCCGCTCGGACGGACCTGTCGCAATGTGGAACACCGCCACCTGGCGGGCCGAGCAGCCGACGATCCCGTCCGGGCCGTGGAGCGGCGAGGTGCTGGCCTGGTCGCCGGACTCGCGTCTGCTCGCCGTTCCCGCCCCACGGCCGATCGGCGCCGTGGACTTGTGGGACGTCCAACGCGGTCAGACCGTGATGACCATTCCGCCGGCGCCGGACGGCCGTAAGCCGGTGGTCGGCGTGTGCTGGGCTGCCGACGGGCGGTTCGCCGTCGTCCACGACGAAGGCACGGTGGTCAGCTGGACCATCACGCTCCCAGCGCGAGCCACTGGCGAGCGTGTGCCTCCTCAACAGCTGCCCGCGCTCGTGGCCGCCACCGCCGCTGTGGGCACGATGGTCAGTGTCCCTGTCCTCGTCGACCTGTTTTCGTTGCTGCTCGGCCAAGACGCGGGACGTCTCGACGAACTCTCCCGGCATCCCGGTGTGACGATGCTGCGCGGGTTGCGTTGGCCCGCCGACGCCGTCGTCGGTCTCGCCGTGCTCGTCGCCGCCGGACTGCCCGCGGCCGAGGACACGCTGCCGCCCGACCAGGCCACCCAGGAGGAGCTGCACGCCGCGGTCGAGCAGGCGATGGAAGGCGTGTCAACGGTTTCGCAGGCGTACGAACCGCCGATGGCCGCGCTGTTGGTCGAACTCGACCGGATCGACGACTCCGTGATCGTCCTCGCGACACTGCTCGGTCCGGACGCGGTGGCGGCCGCGCCGGACGTGCTCGCCCGGGTGCGCAGTCAGAGCTTCGGCGGCTGGTCGTTGGCGCCGCGCCAACAACGTCTGCTTGGCCTGCGATCCATGCTCCGCGCCGACGGCAGGTCCCAGGGCCACGGCGTGGGCGACACCCGGGCCGGCATCGCCCGGCACGGGGAACTGCCGTCGCTGCTGCCTTCCCAGCTCGCGTCGCCGCGCGAAGTGTTGGCCGCCAAGATGTCCCGCGACGAACTGCTCTTCCGGACCCGGCAGGGCGGACTCGCCGTGGAGGCACAGCCGGTGGTGCTGGTCGTCGACGACACCGCGGCCGCGTTCGGCACGGTCGGCGTGACCTTGCGGATCGTCGCCAATCTCCTCGCCGGCATGGCGATCCGGCAACGTCGCCGGTGCGCGTTGGTGTTGCTCGGATCCGCGGATGTCACGTTCCTGGCCGAGATGGCGGATCTCGTCCATTTGTGGGCCGGCGGCAGTGTGGAACGCCCGAACCTGCCGGCGGCCCTGGCCGCCGCCGGGACAGCCGCCGCGCAGCTCAGCGACGTCCTCGGTGGACTGCCCCGGCTGGTGGTGTTGACCCACCCGTACCTGGACTGCCCCACCCGCCCCGGCCTGCACGTCATCCGGGTGCACTATCCGGGGCTGCCGACCGGCGACCCCGCGCCGCGAACCCATGTGCTGGCGCCGGCGGCGGGCCCGGCGGAGATCCACGAGGTGATCGGCGCGGTCCTCACCGACCGCACGTAGTTTCGGTCAGCCGCAGAGCATCTGCTCGATGTCGTCGTCCGGGCCGAGCCGGTTGAGGATCTCTTCGAGGACCTCGGGCCGGAAGGCGTCACCGAGGATCTCCACGCCGTCCTTGCCGACCGAGATGCGCATCCGGACCAGCCGTCCGTCCGGGTGGTTCGGGTAGTCCTCCGGCTGGATGAGGTCGGGCAGGTGCTCGACGAACCGGAACTCGCTCACGCCTTACCAACGCCCTTCGATCGCGGTACCGCAGTCCGGGCACCGTCCGGCGACGATCCTGTTCTCCCGCAACGACCATACTCCCCGGCTCAGCACTGTGGAACCGCACTTCGGGCACCGGGTGGCCCGGCCGTCGTCGCCGAGGGCCCGTTCGACGTAGACGTACTTCAACCCGGCCGCCCGACCTGCGGCGACCGCGTCGGCGATGTCGTCGGGCGACGTCGGATCCTCGTCGCGCATCCGGTACGCGGGGGTGAATCGCACCAAATGCCAAGGGATTTCGGTGCTGATACCGGCGAGTACGTCGGCAACGCGCGCAGGCTCGGTCACGCCGGGGATGATCGGCGTCGACACCTCCACCCACGTGCCGTGCTCCCGGAAAAGCCCGATGGTCTCGATGACGGGCCGCACGGATCCCCCGGTGAGCCGCCGGTGGGACTGCTCGTCCACGCCCTTGAGGTCGATGTTCACCGCGGCGACCGCGGGCGCTGTCAGGGCCACCGCTTCAGGAGTGAGAAAACCGTTGCTCTTCCAGACAATCTCGACACCCACGTCCCGACCGAGGCGCGCCAGTTCGAGCGTCAGTTCAGGCGCCAACGAAGGCTCGGTGTAGGACAACGCCACGTTCCCGCCCATCGCCGCGGCTTGGCCGACGATGTCCGCGGGGTCGACCGCGTTCGCGTTCCACACCGACTCGTCGTCCCGACCGTACTGCGAGATCCGGAAGTTGACGCAGTAGTCACACCGGAACGAACACCCCGGAGCGGCCAGGGTGACCGTGGAAGTCCCTGGGCGGTAGTGAAAGAAAGGCTTGCGCTCCACGGTGTCCACATGCGCGACGGACGACGCGAACGTCGCCGTCTCCAACCCGCCGTCCGCCGAACCGCGCCGCACCTTGCACGCGCCGACCTGCCCATGGCCGAGTACACAGTGATGGGGACAGAGACGACACCGCACGCCTCGTTCAGTGACCTCGCCGAGCACCGCCGGCACCCATTCCACCGCGCGGATTCTACCCGCTGAGCCGTTCCCGCCGGCGATATTGCGTTGTCGAATCCGTCGTGGATCGGGATCATCTTCGGTGTGTCACAGCAGTTGCATGTTCTGCGGAACGTCATTCAGCCAGACCCGGCCTCGGTGCTGCCGGTCCGGCTGCAGTTCGACGACGCCGACTCACCGATCGACGTGCTCGACGCGTTGCTGATCGCGCGGTTCGCCGCCGGCGAGCACAAGGCCGCGCACACCAAGTCCCTGAAGCGGGTGCGGGCGGAGGCTTCGTTGCTGCCCGTCGGGGCCACGGTGATCCGGACCGTCCAGGACGAGAACCGCAACGCTGTCCTCGCCGTCGGCGAAGGGTGGGTGGCGCTCACCTTGCTGTGGCGGGAGAACCGGAACGGCTCGGTGACGGTCACCGCCGTCGACGACGAGTTGGCGGCGCGGGTGCTCGCCCAGGCGACCGACGGGGTCGAAGAGCCGCCCACCGAGGAGCAGGGCCAGGTCACCATGGGCTTCTGGCACCTCGGCGACCACGGCCCCCGCCGGCGCACCCGCGAGATCGACGCGCCGACATGGCCGGAGATCAGCCGCAACTACCCGTCGAACGCCGCCGGCGCGATCGAGCAGCTGATGGCGATGCGGCCGGGCAAGCTGGCCGGTCGCCTGATGCTCCTGCACGGCCCGCCTGGCACGGGTAAGACGACTGTGCTGCGTGCGCTCGCGCAGGCGTGGCGCGAATGGTGCGAAGTGGACTGTGTGCTCGATCCGGAACGGCTGTTCGGGAGTCCGACGTACCTGATGGACGTGGCTGTCAGCGACAACTCCGACGACAAGAAGGAGTGGCGGCTGCTGATCCTGGAAGACTGCGACGAACTGATCAGCGGGGACGCCAAGCAGTCCACCGGGCAGGCGTTGTCGCGGCTGCTGAACCTCACCGACGGGTTGCTCGGCCAGGGCTGCCGGACGCTCGTCGCGATCACCACCAACGAGGACCTGTCCCGGCTGCACCCGGCGGTCACCCGCCCGGGACGCTGCCTGGCGCAGATCGAGGTCGGCGCCATGCCGCGGCACGAGGCCGAGGCGTGGCTGGGCCGGCCCGGGGTCGGCCCGGAAGGGGCGACGCTGGCGGAGTTGTTCGCACTGCGCAACAACTTGGCGCCGGTGGTGGCCGAGGTGGACGACATGCCCACGGGGATGTACCTCTAGTGGCCCGTCTACCAAGGTTCGCCGGGTTTCTCGACGGCCCAGCTTCCCGCTGACCGCACGGCCGAACCGGGCGAGTACGCCCGGTACGAGCCCGGTCCGGCCGCACGCCCAGCGGAAACCTGGATCCGCCGAATAAACCCAGCAACCTTGGTAGACGAGCCACTAGGAACGTGCTCCCGGCCGGCGACAGCCGCCGGCCGGGAGTCGCGGCGTCATTTTGTCGCTGGAGTCGCCGCGTCCCACATCGCCAGCATCTCCGCGCGGTGGAGTTGGAGCCACTGGTTCCCGATGCCCTGATGGAAGAACTTCGGCTTGAGCGCGCCTCCCTGCACCCGGAACGTGTAGCGCTGGACGTACGCGGTGGCTTCGCCGGTGCTCCAGTCGAACAGGAAACCGCCGTACGGCAGGAGGAACGGGATCACCCTGATCTCCACCAGCCGCGGATAGCGCTCCTGGATCGCGAGGTACTTCGCCAGCGCCGACTCGACCCTCGACTGTTCCTGCTGGTCCAACGCCCCGCCGGGAAAGCGCATCGCGGTCATGTGGATCGCGGCGTCGCATTTCGGGTCGAGGAGGAGGACGCGGATGTGTTCGCCTTTGCGCAGTTTTTCCTGGATGACGTCGTAGTAGCGGATCAGGATGTGGCTTTGGTGGATTCCGATCAGCAGCGTTTCGGTGGCGTTCCGGAAATCCTCGTCCAGGCTCGCCGGGAACGCGGCGGTGATCTTTCCAGCGGTCACCGGGTCCGTTTCGTCGGTGGCCTGGACCGCTGGTCTCAGGTCACCCGTGACAAGCGCGCGTTGTTCGCCCAGGGTGATCGACTTGTACGCGGTGACCAAACAGGAGATGAGTGCGATGACGAACACGACCGCGCTGGTCACGCTGATGACCGGCGCCGAGTTGGTGAGTCCCGCGGTGAAGCCCGCGCCGGAGCCGGTGGCGAACAGGAAGGACACCCCGAAAATGAGCAGGTAGGCTGGTTTCGCCGCCAGCCCCTTGGCCACGGTCGACAATTCGTTTCCGGCGTCAGCTGAAGTCACACCGCACCCCTTTCGACTCAGCCCTCCTCGGCACCCGGAACACGTCGGACACGGTGATACCCGACTTCTCCAGAAAAGCCCGTTTCAACGGGTTGTTCGTGAGCAGGGCCACCGAGACGACCTTGAAGTGCCGCAGAATCTCCACCACGTCCGTGTAGCCGCGCGCGTCTGCCTGGAATCCGACGGCTTCGTACGCGGCGCCCTGCGGGAGCCCCCGGCGCTTGACCGGCTCCGCGAGCATCTTCGCCAGGTGCCCGTTGCCGCGCCCTTCCTGTTCCAGCCACACGATGATGCCGCGCCCGGCCCGGACCACCTCGGCCTGGGCGTGGTCCATCTGGGCGGAACAGTCACACGATATCGAACCGAATCCGTGGGCCGACAGACACGACGAGTGGATACGGCATAACAGGCGGCTCGCCCCGGCGATTTCACCGACCGTGAGGGCGACCGACTGGGACAGTCCGTTGTAGAAAAGACTCTCCCGAAACGTGCCGTGCCGGGTCGAGATGCTATCTTGTGCTAACAAAATCACTCCGCATCTCCAAGTCAGAGAAAAGGCTCACTCCGTCGCTCGTCTCCGTCGGCCCGACTTCTTCCCATAGTTCCTCGTACATGCTCTTGACCGGCGCGACGAACAGCCCTTCGTCGCCGGTCCCGAGGACCTCGTGCTCGAACAGGTCGATCACGTCCGGAAACCGGTCCCCCCGAACGCGGAACACCAGGTCGCGCGTGTCCTGGACCTGCCCGGTCCGCTTCACCCTGAGGTCAAGGTCACCGATGACATCGTCAAAGGCGGGATGGAACTTGAGGTGCCCGCCCACCGCCTTGTAGAAGATCGAGCCGGTTTTGCGGAGGTTCTTCACCGCCAGTTGGAACAGGTAACCCGGCCCGCCCGGCAGTTCGCATCGCAACCTGGCCAACACCCCCGGGCTGAAGAGCACCTCGTCACGCGGCCCGATGCGCTGACGAAGACCCGCGTCGACGTCACCGGTGGCCGACGGCGACAGCCCGCCCACGCTGTCGCCGTACGTGACCCGCCCGTCCGTGACGAGTCGCGTACCCATCGACGCGAGCCTGGACGCCGGCACCACCGCCAGCCTTGGCGGCAGTTCCGGGAGTTCGGTGGTGAGCGAACTGTAGTCAGTCGCGGCGAGTCGCAGGCGTTCCGGCGTCACCTGGTTGTCGCGGAAGCGAAGTTTCTCCGTCGTGAGGAACGCGGACAGCTTGTCGAGTGCGCGGCCGGTGATCTCCCAACTGAAGATGAACCAGGTCTTGTACTCGACGAAGCCGTCACGCTGCACCCAGATGTGGCGAACTTCCGGGACGACACCGGGCCCGCGAGGCGGGTCGACCGGGCCCCGGCACGTCCTACCGCCCATGGTGTTCTGCTGCTGTTGTATCACGTTCCCGCTTCCATTGTGTGACGACCGACTCGTACTCGAATCCGGAAATCGCGCTTCCGGATGGATAGCCACCGGATCTGATCTCCGGCCCGGAATCGGTACCCCACGATTGTCCTTCGGAGGAGAAGTTGATCGAGTGTTCGATGTTGAGCGCCCCGAACCGGATCACCACCCAGTGACGCTGGGCCAGGTGCGGCCGCAGCCTGCGATACAGGCGCTCCGCCTCGGCCCTGGTGCCACTCGGCTGCGAATACGCGCCGAACATCTGCGCCAGGGTGTCCAGTTCGACCGTGACCAGATTCGCTTCGGCGAGAAGGCGTACCACTTCGTTCCGGTCCACGTAGTCGAGCAGATTGTGGGGGACGACATCGACCGCGAAGAGGCAGTTCGAAAGCCTCGCCGCCTGAGCGATCGAATGTGCGACCGTGATCGACTCCGGCGCGGTGAGCAGGAGGCAGTCCATCGTGAGGATATCGGAGTCGAGCGCGGGTGTCAGGTTGTGGTGTACCCAGTCCCGATCGAGTGACAGATACGGTGATCTCGGACTGGCCATCGAGTACCGACTCTTGGGAACCAGACCTGCGGAATCGCGGAAAAGCGCCACGGTCAGCCCGTTCGGCGAGTCGACCTCCCTGATGGTGGTGTCCGTGGCGACCTCGTGCACAGCGGACCGTAGCGACTCGGAATAACTGTCGGTCCCCACGGCCGAAACCACGTGCCTGCTGTCGAAGTGCGGCGCGAACGCGCGGCACATCACCAGAGCGGTGCCTCCCGGGGTGACCAGCATGTCCCGGTAAGAGGTGTACCGCGCACACTCCGGTCCGAAATCGTAACTGCCCAATTGGACACTGATGTCCATCCGTAGATCACCGACTATGGTGACCGAGTGCGTCATGTCCGGTGGTACGGGCAATGCCAACGCCGCCATGTGACCATCCTGGTGGGCAGCCGACTACCTGATTGGTCACGACTATATCGCGCGTACTCCCACCGATGTTGCGCTTACCCCAAGTGCTGCAGGACCGTTCGTACGGTTGTAGGATCCTTGGCGAACGGCCAATAACTGTGAGTCTTCGGTGATGACGAAGTCGATCAGGTAACGAATATCATCTTTATCGAATCCGTGTCACGAAATTGTCCGTTATTAACCCCGAAATCGGGTCGGATGTCACCCGGCCGGCATCGGCGACCATCGCTGTCCGTGACTACGGCGCGCTCTGGTCGTGGGCCAGCAGCCGGGTCCGCAGGTCGGCGGCGCGGGGGTCGGCGAGATCCTGGTACAGCTCCAGAGCTGTCCGCCACGAGTCGCGGGCTTCCGGGACGCGGTCCAGGTCGCGCAGGATGTCGCCCTGGCGGGTCAGCGAGTCGGCCTGGCCCCACTGGTCGCCGGCCCGCCGCCGGACGGCCAGTGACCGGTCGACGTAGGACAGCGCTTCGGTCGGGTGTCCCAAGGCGGCGTGCACATCCGCGACCTTGACCAGTTTGCGGCCCTGCCCGTACAGGTCGGCCATGTCCTCGCACATCCGCAGCGCCTCCTCGGCGGCGGTGAGGGCGGGGTCGAGGTCCGCGCTCGACAGGTGCACCTCGCTGAGGGCGACCAGTGCGGCGGCCTGACCTTCCCGGTCGCCGAGCGCGGCGAAGATCTCCAGACCGCGTTCGGCGTGGTCACGGGCCTGCTCGACCTGGCCGCGGTCCATCGCCAGGGCCGCCAGCCCCTCCAGGACCCACGCTTGGCCGTGCAGGTCGCCGATGTCCACCCGGACGGCCATGGCTTCGGCGTACAGCCGCTCGGACCGTTCGAAGTCGCGCAGCCACCGGCACGCGACCGCGAGATTGGTCTGGACCCACGCGGCCGCGTGACTGTCCCCAAGGGACACCGCGGCGCTGTGGCCGAGCTCGTGGGTCGTCACCCAGACACCCCATGGCTTGCGCAGCAACAGGTAGTCGAACAGGGCGATCGGCAGGCGCCACACCGTCGCCGGCAGCGAGTGCGCCGCGGCCAGTCGGCTGATCGGCACGAAGTTCAACAGTTCCGTGTCACACCACCGCATCGCCGCCATCGAGTCCTGGAAGGACTGGGGTTGGACAGACAGCTGGACCGATGGCTCCTCCAGCTTGAGAACGTGTACGCGGAACGGGGTCATGCTCTCGTTCGCGGCCGCCGCGGTGTGCAGGTACCAGTCGGTCAGGCGGCGGATCGCTTCCGCGCGGTCCGCGTCCTCGTGCTGAGCGCGTTCCGACCCGTAGAACCGCAGCAGGTCGTGCACCCGGTAGCGGTCACGTGCGATCGGCTCGATCAGGTGCGCACGGACCAACGCGTCCACGAGGGGGCGGGCCTTGCCGACGGTGAGGCCGGTGAGCGCGGCGGCCGCTGGCACACTGATCGTCGGTCCGGGATGCAGGCTGATCAGCCGGAACATCCGGGCCGTCGGCGCGTCCAGGGTCCGGTACGACCACGAGAAGACCTTGCGTACGGCCGTTGCCTCGTCGGCGGACAGCACCTCCAAGTGGCCGTCGGTCGCGAGGTCTTCGATGAGGTCGCTGACCGACCTGTCCGGATGCGTGATGACGTGGTCCGCGGCGATCCGCAACGCCAACGGCAGGTACGCACACCGCCGCGCCAGGTCGGCCAACGCTGTCGCCTCAGCCGTCGCCCGGTCCGTGCCGATGACCGTGTGCAACAGGTCCGTCGACTCACAGCTGGTCAACGGGCCGAGCACGACCCGCGCCGCGTCCGTGCGGATGGACAGGCCGGACAGGCGGTTGCGGCTGGTCACCACGACCGCGCAGCCGGACGCGCCGGGCAGGAGGTGCTCGATCTGCCGGAAGCTCGCCGCGTTGTCGAGCACCACGAGCACGTGCCGCTCGGACAGCACCGACCGGAACAACGCGGCGCGGTGCGCCAAGCCGACCGGGATTTCCCCGGCCGGCACACCGAGGGCGCGCAGGAACTCCTCCAGCGCCTGCCCGGGTTCCACCGGCACACCGCTGGAATGGCCGTGCAGGTCGACGTACAGGTGGCCGTCGGCGAACCGGGTGGCGACATCCCGCGCCGCCCGCAGCGCCAGCGCGGTCTTGCCGACCCCTGGCGGCCCTTCGACCGTGACGGCCCGCAACGTCCCTGGCTCGCCGGAAACGACCAGGGCCTGGGCGATCCGGGCCAGTTCCGCCCGCCGTCCGACGAAACTCGCGGTCGACGCCGGCATCTGCGCCGGCCGAACCGCGCGTACCGAGGCCAACGCGACCAACTGGCCGCCGGCCTCAAGGACCTCGTCGCACCGGCGCGCCAGGTCCGCGGACGGCGGCACGCCGTTCTTGATCTTGCTCAGCCAGCCCGGGGTGTATCCGACCAGCACGGACAGTTTGCGCCAGGACAGCCCACGAACGGCGAGCAGCCGTTCGAGTTCTTTGCTGAACGCCGAACTGGGCACGTCTCGAATCTACGTTACGCCGGGTTCGCCAGCGGGGTGAGCGCCTGCTTGACCACATCGCGGGCGAACGCCACCCCGGCCGGTGCCGAGCCTTCCCGGCCACGGGCGGCGCCGCTGGCGTTCAGGCCGTCGATGATCAGCATGATCCGGTCCGCGAGCGTGCGCGGATCGGCGGCGCCGGTGCGCTTCGCCAGGTCGATCAGGCTGGCGAGGACGTGGTCGTAGTACGCGACGGAGACCGCGTGCGCGGGGTGGTCCTCGTCCGGGAACTCGGCGTGCGTGTTGCGGACCGGGCACCCCCGGAAACCGGGGACGGTCACCAACTCGGCGACCATGCTCACGATCGCGACCAGTTGGCCCGCCGGGTCGTCCGGGCACTGCTCGTCCGCGAACGAGCGGACCCGTTCCCAGTTCTTGGTGAACCGCTGCAGGTACGCCACGATCAGGTCGTCCTTGTTCGCGAACTCCCGGTACAGCAACGCCTTGCCGCAGCCGAACTCGTCGATGATCTGCTGCATCCCGACCGCGCGCACGCCGTTCCCGTCGAACAGGTGCGAGGCGACGTCCAGGATGTGCTCCCGGACTTCGGGACCGCGCTTGCGTGGGGCCATACGCGCGGACCTTATCAGACCGGTCGGTCCGTTTCCAGTCGTTGACACGTGTCCAGCATCAGCGCCAATATTCGGACCGAACGGTCTGAGACCGATCGGTCCAACAAAGGAGAAACTTTCGTGGATCTGCAACTGGCCGGGAAGACCGCGGTCGTCACCGGCGGTAGCAAGGGCATCGGGTTGGCTACGGTGCGCCTGCTGCTTGCGGAGGGCATGCGGGTGGTCACCGGCTCGCGCACCATCACGCCGGAGCTGAAGGAGACCGCGGCCGTGCCCGTGGTCGTCGATCTGTCCACACCGGACGGTCCGGGCCGGCTGATCGACACCGCGCTGGCCGAGCTGGGCGGTATCGACCTGCTGGTGAACAACGTCGGTGTCGGTGACAGCGAGGACTTGGTCAGGGGCGCGCTGCAAAGCCTGACCGAGCTGCCCGACAAGGACTGGGAGACTTCGTTCGACCTGCACTTCTACAGCGCCTTACGGGCCAGCCGGGCGGCCCTGCCGAGCCTGACCGAACGTGGTGGCGTGATCGTGAACGTCTCCTCGATCGGCGCCCGCCAGGTCGGCGTCGGCCCGGCCAACTACAACGTCACCAAGGCCGCGTTGAACGCGCTCACCAAGGTGATCGCCGAGCAGTACGGCGGCCAGGGCGTCCGCGCGATCACCATCTCCCCCGGGCCGGTGAGCACCGGTGTCTGGACTGACTCGGACGGCTTCCTCGGCCGGATCGCGCAGGCCCGTGGCGTGTCGCACCAGGATCTGACCGACGAGTTCACGAAGTCCCTCAACATCGCCACCGGGCGGGTGTCGACGCCGGACGAGGTGGCTCGGCTGATCGTGTTCGCCGCGTCGCCCAACAACATCACCGGCACCGACTACCTGATTGACGGCGGGGTGCTGAAGTCCGCCTGAACCCCCTGGAAACGCGTGGATATTCGGTCGCGCTTCAGGCACCCTGGAACTACTTGACCAGGGGGGTGCCGTGGCGCTTGTCGGGGTGGACGAGGTCGACCTTCCGCAGTGGACAGCCGTGGACCAGCGGGTGGCTGACGCTGGCCTGTGGCGGACTGTCCAGGCCCTGCCGGCGAACGCCAGGGTGGTGATCGGGCTCGCGATGCGCGCGTCCCGGAAGTTGAGCCTGGTGACGGGCCTGCTGAAGATCGTGACGGGCTGCGTGACCGCGTTCGGCCTGCTCGCCACGGCGGACGTGTTGAACGTGCTGCTCGCGCCGGGTTCGTTGTCGGTGAACGTGGTCGACAGTTTGCCGGCGGTCGGTGTCGTCGTGGCGGCGTACGCGGCGAGGGCGTTGCTGGAGGCGGCGAGCGCGGCGGCGGAGGCGGTGTTGAAGCCTCGGGTGGAGCAGTCCGTGCACGAGAACATCCACGCCGCGGTCGCCCGGGTGGACCTGATCGCGTTCGAGGACAGCGACTACGCGGACCTGCTGCGGCAGTGCATGAAAGACGGTGTGCGGAGCATCGAGTACAGCATCGACGCGATCGCCGACATCTGCGGTTCGGCTGTTCAGCTCGTGGCGGCGATCGTGACGGTCGGGCTCTTGCACCCGTTGTTGGCGCCGGTCGTGTTGCTCGCGGTCGTCCCGACCGTGTGGGCGTCGGCGCGGGCGGCGAAGCTGTCGTACAAGTCTTATCTGCGGATGGTGACGCGGAACCGACGGCAGTCCATCGCCAGCGGCCTGGTGACCGAACGGGCGACGGCGGCGGAGATGCGGGCCTGCACGGCCGGTCCGGCACTGGTGGAGGAGTACCAGCGGATCGGCCGGCAGCTCACCGCGGAGACCCAACGCCTGGAGTTGGCCAGGACCCGGGTGCGGCTGGCCGGCCGGGCGGCGGCCGGGGTGGGCACCGGGGCGAGCTTCCTGATCCTGGGCCTGTTGTTGCACGCCAACAGCCTGCCGCTGGCGTTGGCCGGCGCGGCGGTGGTCGCGATGCGGATGGCGTCGACATCGTTGAACGCCACCATGTTCAACGTCAACTTCTTCTACGAGCACACCCTCTACCTGGAGCTGTACACGACGCTGCTGGAGCAGACCGCGGCCCGGACGCGGCCGACCTCCACGATCACGGCGCCGGCCGCCCCGGCCCGGATCGAGCTGGCCAACGTGTCGTTCACCTACCCCGGCCAACCCGAACCAGCGCTGCACGAGATCTCCCTGACCATCCACTCAGGACAGATAGTGGCCCTGGTCGGCGAGAACGGATCGGGAAAGACCACCCTGGCCAAGATGATCACCGGCCTGTACCTGCCGTCCGAGGGAACCGTCCGGTGGGACGACACGGACCTGACCGAAGCGGACGAGTACTCGGTGTACGACCGGATAGCGATGGTGATGCAGGAACCGGCCCGCTGGCCCATGACGGTCCACGACAACATCAGAATGGGCCGCCTGTCCCGCGACGACGAAGAAGCCGTCAAAGCCGCCGCGACCCAGGCCGGAGCCGCGGACCTCCTGGCGGAGAACAAGGTGCTCTCCAAACAGTTCACCGGCGGCCGCGACCTCTCCGGCGGCCAATGGCAACGAATCTCGGTAGCCCGAGGAATCTACCGCCAAGCCCCCATCCTGGTCGCGGACGAACCCACAGCCGCCCTGGACGCCCACGCGGAGGACGCGGTGTTCCGTTCACTGCGCGCCCTCGCCACCGAACCCGACCGAACCACCGTCCTGATCACCCACCGCCTGGCCAACATCCGACACGCCGACCAGATCGTCGTCCTGGACAAAGGCCGAATAGTGGAGCAAGGAACCCACCTGGACCTGATGGCGGCCAACGGCCCCTACGCCGCCCTGTACTCGGTCCAGGCCTCTGCCTACCAACCGGCCTAGCCGGGTCGGTCCGTGACGGCAGCAGGCCTCGGCGGCCGTGGCCGCCGAGGCCTGGGTCTGACCATGCGTTACTTGGCTTTCGTCGACGGCAGCAGCCGCACGACGGTGACGTGGATCGCCTTGGCCGGCTGTTCGACGTTCCCGGCCGGGTCGGTCGACGAGACGGTTACCCGGTAGCGGCCGATGCCAGTGGGCGGGGCCACCTTCCAGGTGCACGAGTGCCGGGTGGCGTCGGTGCACGAGACGGTCGCGTCGACGGTCGACGGGCTGCCCAGCAGTTCCGGCGTGTACGTGACCTTCACCTTGTCCACGCCGGATGTCGGGTCGCTCGCGGTGCCTTCGACGAACTGCCCTGACGGGTCGCTGCCGGGCGGGGTGCCGACCGCGACCGCGACGAAGATCGCTTCGTTGGCCGTGGTGAACGTCGAGGTCGGTGCGGTCTTGTCGACCCGGATGGTCAGCGTGTGCGCGGACTCGACGTTGCCTGCCCGGTCGGTGGCGTAGTACGTGAGCGTTGTCTCGCCCTCGCCGGTGATCACGGGGTCGGCGGTCGCACCGGGCACCGTGGTGGCGGCGATGGGATTGGCGCCAGTGGCGGAGTAGGTGACGCTGTCCACTCCGGACCCACCCGATTCGTCCGCCGCCTTGAGGTGCACGGTGGTGTTCGACGCGCCCCATCCCGCCGCGTTCGGCGGCGGATCGAGCGTGGCCGTGGTGACCGGCGGGTGCTTGTCGATCTTCACGGTCAGCGTCCTGGGCTGCTCGACGTTCTGCGCGTGGTCGACCGACCGGTACTGGACGGTGTGCACGCCTTCCCCGGTGACCGGGACCGGGCCGGTGTAGCCGACCCACCCACTACCGTCCACAGTGTACTCAGTGCGGGCCACCCGGGAGATGTCGTCGGTCGCCGACAGTGCCACGTGGACGTCCGAGTTGTTGTATCCGTTGGTGTTCGCCGGTGGATCCACCGACGCCGTGGTGACTGGCGCGGTCGTGTCGACGGGCAGTACCTGAGCCGTGTCACCCTCGTCGACCAGGGGTTGCTCGATGAACGCGGAGGCGCTGTTGTGGCCGATCCCGCCGCCCCGGAAGTACAAGTGCTCCCAGTCGTTGAAGCTCCGCAACGACGTCTGCTGCTTGTCGTCGTTGACGTCGTACCCGATCTTGTTGACGTGCTGGGGGTCGTACGGGTTGATGACTCCGTCGCAGTTCCAGTCGATCGGACCGTCGCCGCGCACCTGGACCCAGCCGGTGCCGCCCGCGCAGAAATGCACCACGTAATCCGTGCTGGCGTACGAGCCGAGGCCGGCGGGTTCGTTGAGGTCGGTCTCGTCGAGCGTCGGTCCGGTGGCCCGCGAGTAGTCCAACGTCCAGTCCTGCCCGTTCCGGGTGATCGCGCGGTCACCGTGGTAGGCCATGTTCATGATGCTGATGTAGTTCGGCTTCCCGTCGAGTCCCTCGAAGCCGCCGTGGCCCAGCCCGAGATCGTGGCCCAGTTCGTGCATCAGCACCATCGCCTGCTCGTCCACGGACGCGCCGTTGGTGAAGATGCCCCACGGGCCCAACGCGATCTTGCTGCCCGGAATGGTCTGGCTGTACCCGCCGAGGTTGGCGATGTTGGCCAGCCGGTGCGCGGAGATGACGTAGTGGAACAGCTTCTGCCGGCCGGTGCTGACGAACCCGCCGGGCTGCTTCATGACGTTGTCGAAGTCCGTGAAGTCGGGCCGGCCGGTCGTGCCGACCTCGGTCATGAAGTGTTCCGACCACGGCAGCACTCTCGCCCGGCTCAGGTTGCCCCAGGTGCGACCGGTGGCGTAGTCCAGAACGCTGTCCGGGCCCTGGTCGATGTGCAGGTTGACGCCGTGCGTGCCGTTCCGGTTGGGCGCCGGGTCGTTCGCGAACGCCTGCACGATCTTCCTGAGCGCGGCCGGGTCGATCTTCTCGCTGTGCTTGTCGTCGGCCATCCAGTCCAGCTGGAGGAACACGTCCGGCCGGCTGACGTCCGCGCCCATCGCGGGCAGGTCGATGAACTTCGCCCCGCTGCCGTCGCCTGGATCCAACGTGGTCCCGTGCTGCTTCCAGTCGTCGGGAATGCCGTCGCAGGTCTGTGAGCTGCAGTCGAACGTGAACGTCGTGGTCGCGTTGCGGTTGCCCTCTTCGCTCCCGCCGTGGGTGACCTTGTAGAACACCGAGGTGTTGCCGTCGAAGCTGTTGTCACCGGACCACGGAATGTCCCAGTGCACATGCAGCTGGTCGCCGTCCTTGCTGTTGACGCCGTAGTCGACGTCGCCCTCGGTTCCGGTCATGAAGCCACAGGAGACGGTCTTCCACAGAACTGTCTGGTGTGGACCGATGGTGGCCGGCGGCTCCGTCTCCCAACAGCCGTGGTCGAGATTCTTGTGGATGCCGACCAGCGTCGCGTCCGTGGTGTTGTTGATGATGACCGCGGCGCTGCGCGCGTCCCCCGCGTTGGCCGGACTGACCGAGCCAAGGACGGCCAGGATGATCACCCCCAGGATCACCGGGAGCCTGGACAGAAAAGATCTCACAACGTCCCCCTCAGAATCGCTTCGGCCCATGACGGGCCAGTCTGCGATGTTGCCCGCGATCACCCGGGCGGGCGACGGTCGAAAGGGCAGCCGCCCGTTCCCACTGGCGGTGCTCATCGGATGACCGGTTCGATAACGGGTGCCCGACAACCCTGTTTTCGGCGTAACGGGACATCTGTGCTGCTCGATGTCTCGGATTGCCATGGCGGGAGAGACCGGAGACGACGATGAACTCACGAGGAGACCTGGACCCGTTCCGGCTCGGTGCCGACGATGGCACGCCTGTCTCAGCGCTGCAGGCGTACGAGCAGTTGCGCGCGCACTTCACCGAGACGATCTCGTGGTACCTGCTGGAGAAGGTCCGGAAAGGCCTTTACTCCAAGGTGCTGCGGTTGGTGTCCTTGGTGCTCGCTGTCGTGGGTGGTGCGGTTCCGCTCGTCGCCAACGCCGGGCTGATCGGCGGGGTCAACAGTTCCGTCGGTTACTTGTTGCTCGCGTTGGCCGGCGGTTTGCAGCTCATTGACAGGTACTTCGGATATTCCAGCGCGTGGACCCGTTACGTCAACGCGGCGATGCGGCTCAACGCGCAGCTTCTCGTGCTGCAGTTGGAGTTCGCCAGCCTGCGCAGCCGCGGCGCCGACGACAGCGAGCAGTGGGGGCTGCTCAAGCAGTACGGCAGGCTGCTCGCCGGGATGATCGAGACGGAGACCTCGCAGTGGTCCGCCGAGTTCCACGAGACGATCCGGGCCGCCGAGGTACGGCAGCCCACCGGCCGGCAGCGATAGGAGACCACAGTGCCAGACCTCGCCGGTACCCGGTTGTGGGCCAGGTTCGTGAAGATCTCGTCCGACGAGCAACGGATGCTGGTGAAGACCCTGGTGGGCCATGTGCGACCGCTGCTCGGGCGGATCGTGGAGACGTTCCCCAC
The DNA here is from genome assembly GCF_004345645.1 of Actinocrispum wychmicini. GTDB lineage: Bacteria > Actinomycetota > Actinomycetes > Mycobacteriales > Pseudonocardiaceae > Kibdelosporangium > Kibdelosporangium wychmicini. Next base: position 108,675 of record NZ_SLWS01000011.1, read on the forward strand.
CTACACGCTGCACGACGAGAGCCACGCGATCAACGTCGTGGACCGGATGGGCGACCTGCTCGGGTCCGAGCTGGACAAGGTCCGGCCGTTGGAGGCCGCGATGCTGATCCTGTCCGCGTACTACCACGACGTGGGCATGGTGTTCGACGAGAAGGAGCTGGAGACCCTCCGGTGGGAGCCGTGGTTCGCGCAGTTCCTGAACCAGCATCCCGAGGCGTACATCGAGTTCCATGAGAACGACCAGGTGCTGTCCACCGGGCTGGCCGAATGGTACTGCCGGTGGCGGCACGCCGAACGGGTCTTCGTGCACCTCAACACGTTGGCCGAGGAGAACTTCCTGTGGGGCGTGGTGTCCATCCGCGAGGCGCTCGGCCAGGTGTGCCGGTCGCACAACCTGGACACCGGCGTGCTCAAACAGGACGAACTGTTCCGCACCGACTTCCTGGCCTCGTGTGACCTGCGCATGTGCGCCATCCTGCTCCGGCTGGCCGACATCCTGGACTTCGACCGGTCCCGCAGTCCCAAGTCCGTGTTCACGCACCTCCGGCTCGACTCGTCGGACTCCGACCGGATGCGCGCCAGCCGGTTGGCGTGGACCAAGCACCTCGCGTCCGACGGGTTCCTGTTCCCCACCAGCCGTCCCGGCGACTACCAGGTCACGTTCATCGCCGCGCCGGACGACCCGGCGGTCGAGCACGACATCCGGGAGTTCCTCGATGTGATCGACCGCGAGTTCAAGGAGTGCGCCGCCGTCCGGCGGTCGTGCTCCGAGCTGTGGCGCGACCTGCCGTTGCCCGAACTGGTGAACCGGAGCCAGATCCAGGCCCGCGGCTACCGGTACGGCAACTACCGGTTCGAACTCGCCCGCGAACAGGTTCTCCGGCTCTTCATGGGGGACAACCTCTATGAGAGCAGCTACGCCTTCATCCGCGAGCTCGTGCAGAACTCCATCGACACCAGCAGGCACCGTGAACACCACGAGCGGGCCTGCGGCCGTGGCCAGTTCACCGTGCAGCCCATCCGACTGCGGGACTGGCGGGACCACGAAGGCCGCCGCTGGATCCGGATCGACGACTTCGGCATGGGCATGGACGAGTCCGTTGTGGAGCAGTACTTCCTCGCGGTCGGCAACTCGTACTACCGGTCCGCCACGTTCAAGGCCGACCAGCTGCGGTACAGCCAGTCCGGGCAGGACCAGTTCCAGCCGATCAGCCGGTTCGGCATCGGCCTGCTGTCCTGCTTCCTGATGGCCGACCGGGTGGAGGTCTCCACCCGCCGCGTGCCCGACAACACCGACATAGCACCGGCCCTGCGGCTGTCCCTTGACGGCATCGACTCGTACTACACCCTGCAGACCGAACCGCTGCGGCCACGCCCGATGCCGACACCGGGCGGCGACGAGAACGGCTACCGGATCGAACCGGGCACCTCCATCGCGATCCGGATCGACGGCGCCAAGGAGGAGTCCTTCAGCCTCGCCACGATCGTGAACCGTTACGTCCTGACGCCACCGGTGCCGATCACCGTCAACGGCGAGGACGCGGGCGGTGACGCGGAGAAACTCATGGGCACGCCGTGGCGGAGTGGCACCGTCTACCTGCCGCTGCTTCCCGATGGCGGCGTCTGCGAGGCGGAGATCAGCGACCGCGATCCGGGCGGCCCGGTCCTGAAGATCGTGCCGCTCGACCTGACCGCGGTGAGCCCGGATCCGCGGTTCCGCGGCCAGATGGTCCTGCTGTTCCTCCGTGGCGTGCAGACACCGGGCCCGCAGTACCTCTACGACATCAGGTTCACTCGCGGACGCCTGTCGTTCCCCGAGGCGATGCTCCAACCGGACAATCGTCCGCTCGACCAGCGGGAACCCAAGCGGCACCTCTCGATCGACGTGTCCAGGTGGATAGCCGACCCCGACACCCTCCCTCGACTGGCCGACAGTTTGAACATGTCGCACAACGGGATCCGGGTGCCGCTGTCCGTCGTCATCGAGGGCGAGGAGGACGGACAGACCATCGTGGCCCAGGTGGGACTCCAGGCCGCGACGTACTTCGACGAGGTGGACAAGTGGGCCATCCGAACGGACGAACCGTACCTGACGGTCGGCCAGGACGGGCTGGCCGTGTCCCCGGTGGGACAGTCCCTTGCCGCCGGGCGGTGGCGACAAGAGCGGGGGATCCTGGTCAACCTTCCCTCGACGCTAACGGACAATGCGACGATACCGTCGACGTTGTGTTGGTCCGCGGCTGTGCGGCTCGGCGCGTTCGAGTTGCGCGACGAGATACAACCGCAGTTCTCGGTCTCCCGGGACACGATCTCAAGTTGGCCGTGGTACGTGATGTCCTGTGTCCATCTGGCGTACTGCCGCGCTTTGGCTGAATCCGGCGACAGCCAGGCCGCGCTGCTGCTGATGCTGCGGGCGGACTTGTTCGGCACGTTCGGCGGCTTCGGTCGGCTCGTGGACCGGACCTGGGGAACAGTCATGTCGGATCCGCTGGTCTCGGCTCCGGACGGATGGCGGGCCGAGCCGATCATTCCCCTCTACCAGGATCCGCCGTTCATCGCGGTGGAGCACGGCAGTACCTCGAATCCGATCGTCGCGGATCTCGTCAGCCACAACTCACTGGTCGAGTCGCTCGCGGATCCGGCCGTGTCCGGTCACCGGTTCGTGCGAGTGCCTTCGCTGGCCACCGTTCAGGGTTTCGAGCTGGTGGACCGCTCGTTCGTCGAACTCCTGGTGGGCGGCTTGACGCAGCTCGGGGTGCGGGTCGCCTTCGACGACGCGGTGCCGCAGACGCGGAACCGGTTGGGCGGCCAAGGCATGATCACGTACCGCGTGATGGGCCGCGACGACACCGAAGTGCCTGAGGGGTTGCGCCACTACCCGCCCATGGTGTTCGTGGAGCATCTGCGCGGCCGATACCTCAGGGTGCGCAACGCCGCCCTGAACATCAACCACCCGTTGAGCAAGTGGCTGATCCGGGCGACGTCGGCGCTTCGGGCGACGAGGCGGGGAGTGTGGTCCTCGCTGTGGCAGGAGCTGACCAGGAACCACGAGGAGCTTGCCGGGCCGGCCCTGGCGGAGTCGGTGGCGCTGGTCAACCGGCTCCTGGAGTCGTTGCGGTTTCAGGGTTTCGAGATGCCTCCGCCGGATGACCTGGTCCTGTCCGTGGACGACTACCTGGTTTCCTGAACGGCAGGTACCAGTTGGCTTTGCCCAGCACGGCCATGGCGGCGGGGACCAGCAGGAGGCGGACCAGGGTGACGTCGACGAGGATGGCCACGGCCATGCCCACGCCGATGATCTTCACCATGACGCTGGTGTCGAAGGCGAATCCGGCGGCGACCGAGATCATGATCGCGGCGGCGTAGCCGATGATCTTGGCGCTGGCGCCGAGGCCGTGCACCACACTGTCCCGGTCGGACATTCCCTGGTCGTGGTTTTCCTTGACGGTGCTCAACATGAACACCTCGTAGTCCATGGACAGGCCGAACAGGATGGCGAACAGCACCATCGGCACCCAGCCCGCGATCGGCACCGGGCCGGCGAGGCCGATCAGGGCGGCGCCGACCTTGGTCTGAAACGCCAGGGTGAGCACGCCGTAGGAGGCGGCGACGGACATCAGGTTGGCCAGTACCGCCTTGGCGGGCAGCACGAGCGACCGGAACACCACCAGCAACAGCGCGAACGTGGCCGCCAGGACGGCCGCGATGACGATCCATAACCTGGCCGTGAGCGTTGCGGTCATGTCGACCATGGCCGCGGTGGGGCCGGTGATGTCGGCGCCGGGTGGCAGGCGGCGGTTCAGGGTCGCCAGGAGGTCACGGGTCGCCGCGGTTTGTGGGCCGGTGGTCGGGATGACCTGGAAGACCGAGGTGTGCGGATCCGGTGAGTCGACGGTTGGGGTCACCGAACGCACGCCAGGCACGGTCGCGAAGGAGTCGTGGAGAGATCGCGCCTGGTCGCGGCCCGCCACGACAGTGAGTGGGCCGTTCGCGCCGGCACCGAACCCTTCGGCGACCAGGTCGTACGCCTGGCGGGTGGGTTTGTCGGCGGACTCGCTGCCTGGGTCGTTCTCGCCGAGTCGCATGCCCAACGCGGGCAGGGCCAGCGCGAGCAGTGCGGTCGCGCTGATCACCAGCCACAGCACCGGCCGGTGGGTCACCCGCCTGGCCAGCCGCTCGGCCCAGCCGGAGTGGAACGAGTCGCTCGGCAGCGTGGCGGCCTTGCGCGCTTTACGGCTGAACACCCGAGGCCCGAGCGCGCCCAACAACGCGGGCAGCAGGGTGATCGCGGCCCCGACGCACGCGAAGATCACCAACGCGGCGGCCAGCCCCATCGTGGCGAATCCCGGCATGCCGCTGAACACCAGGCCGGTGATCCCGATCAGCACGCTCAGCCCGGCGAAGACCACGGACTTGCCCGCGGTGGCCGTCGCGTGCGCGGCCGCTTCCACCGGGCTGAGCCGCGCGGCCATGCCCTGGCGGTGCCGGGCGACCACGAACAGCCCGTAGTCGATGCCGACCCCCAGGCCGAGCATGCTGCCCAGGGTGGGGCTGACCGAGTTGACGTCCACCACCGCGGCGAGCAGGCCGATCAACCCCAGCCCGACCCCCAGGCCGGCGACCGCGACCATCAACGGCAGACCAGCGGCCAGCGCCGACCCGAACGCGAGCAGCAGCACGAGAAGCGCGACGACGGCGCCCACCGCCTCAGCGACTCCGTTGGGTCCCTGAACGCTCTGCGGGATCTCGCCGCCGACCGCCACGCGGACCCCGGGCCCGGCGAGCGACTGGGCGACGGTGTCGAGTTGGTCGACGGTCGCCTGAGCGTCCAGATCGGGCAGTTCCGCGGCGTACTGCACGGTCAGCAGGACGATCCGGTCGTTTCGCTGGACGGTGACCGACCGCACGCCCGGCAACGCTCTGAGTGAGTTCGCCGTCCGCGTGACCGTGTCCTGGTCGACCGGTGTGGCGACGATGTGCGCCTCCGCGCCGGTGGCGTCCGGGAAACTGGCCCTGAGCTGCTGGGCTGCCCGGTCGCTTGACGTCCCAGGGGCCGTCATCGCGTCCCGGAAGCCGCCGCCGATCACGTTCGCCAACGCGGTGACGGCCGCGATCGCCACCACCCACGCCGCCACCACCCGCCAGGGATGCCGGGCGCAGACGGTGCCCAGCCGATGCAATGTCATGGTTCGAGTGGACGTCCGGGGCGGTGCCGCGGTCCAACAGCGCTCGGGTCCGGATTGACAACGGGCGGTTGTGAGTGACGATGGCGTCATGGATCTGGACACCGCGCTGTTGCGGGCGTTCGTGGTGACCGCCGAGGAGCTGCACTTCGGCCGGGCCGCGAGCCGTCTTGTGCTGAGCCAGCAGGCGTTGTCGAAACGGATCGCCCGGCTGGAGGTGCTGCTCGGGGTCGAACTGTTCGAACGCACCAACAGGCGGGTGACGTTGTCGCCGGCGGGGGAGCGGCTGGTGGGACCGGCCACCGCCGCGCTGTCCACATTGGACATCGCGCTCGGGTCCGCCGGCGCGTGGCCGGGACCGCTGACTGTGGACGTGCTCAACGAGCACCTGCCGCCGCTGCGGATGGTGCACCAGGCCATCGACCGCGACCCGTCGCTGCGCCTTCAGGTGACGATGCGCAAGGGCGACCGGGACGTGGTGAGCGACCTGCGGCGTGGGGACTTCGACCTCGCGTTCGGCCGGGCCGGCGCGATCACACCGTGGCCGGCCGATCTCAGCAGGACAGTCCTGATGCTCGAACCCGTCGGGCTGCTCGTGTCGGCGGACGACCCGTTGTGCGCCCGGGACGAGGTGACCTTGGCGGAGCTGCGGGCGATATCCCTGTGGTTCCCCGCGGTCGCGACGCCGGGTGAGTGGGTGGCGTACATGGACGAACTGGGCGACCGCTTCCAGTTGGCGATCGACTACACCGGATCGACCATGGGGTTCGAGTTCTTCGTCAGCCGGATCGCCTCGGGCGTACGACGGGCGACGTTCATCGGCACGGCCATGGCGCTCCCGCCCGACACCGGACTGCGTGTGCTGCGGATCGCCGACCCGGTGCCGGTCTTCCCGTGGTGGGCGATCTGGCCGGGACGGGTGCCCGACACCCTGGTGGGCCGGCTGCTCACCGGCATGGTCGGCGGTCCCGTCCCACCGCCAGCGGTGCCGGACCCCGCACGGATCTGGCTGCCCGCCAACGACTACGACTATCTCGTCGAGGATGCAACCTCGGTGCGGGGCGGTTCCGTCCATCGGGCGTGACCAAATCCCTAGCCGTGTTCGCGGCCGTGGTGTTCGTCGTGGTAGTCACGGTCGCGTTGATGCTGAAGGACAATGAGCAGCCCAGGACGACGGGGACGTGTGGTCTCCCGTTCTCCCAAGGGGAATGGGCGACGGACGTGGTCGCCACGGCAAGCATGTCGCACGCGCCCCACCTGGGCGAGACGGTCTCGCTGGTCGTCGACACGTGTGCCAAAGTCGACGGTCCGGTCGCCTTGGCGATCATCCTGCCGGACGGCTTCAGCTGGCAGCGCGCACCCGAAGCGATGAGCACGGACCGGCGGGTGTCGCGAGATCCAGCGAACCGCGGCTGCCTCACCACGGCGACAGGCCAGTGGCAGCTGACCGCGATGCGACCGATGACCCTGACCGGCACCGTGACGGCCGGCAAACTCGGGCACGTCGCCGTGCACGTTGAAGCGAACCACTACCTGGCGGACGTCTACCTCACAGTCGGCGAGGACCGGGCCGCATCGCGTTTCGGCTGGCCGAACCCGTCGACCTCGGCCGCTTCGGCGGACGAGCCGCCGGTGCCGACGTGTCCGTGAGTCAGCGCCAGGCGAACACCGGCTGTTCCAGGTCGTCCACCCGGGTGTGTCGTCGGTGCAGCACGACCTCACGGAACTGGTACAGCATCGCCGCGGTCGGCGCGTGCACCAGGTGGCCCAGCAGGGGAAGTTGGATCACCGGCCGGTCCGACTCGGGGATCCGCAGGAACCGCGGGGTCACTTCGAGGTCCCGCAGCGGAACCCAGTCCAGTGTGGCGACCTCGGCCGGGTTCGGTGACGGCCGGCCGGCCCCGTCGGCCCAGACCACCACCGGGGTGATCACGTAGCCGGACCGGGTCGGGTAGTCGTCCAGCCGGCCGAGCACGTCGTCGCGGCCACACGCGACACCCACCTCCTCCCGCAACTCCCGCAGGGCGGCCCCGACCGTGTCCTCACCGTCGTCGACCCGGCCGCCGGGCAACGCGAACTGCCCGGCGTGCGCGCGCATCGTGACCGGCCGGGTGATCAGCCAGAACCCGAACTCCTCCGCCCGACCGCTCAACGCCACGCACACGGCGGCCGCGCGCCGGCCGTCCAACGGCACCGACCGGGCGGTGAACTCCCCCAGCCGTGCCACGATCGTGTCCCGCCCGACAGCCATGCCCTCAGACTATGCCCGAGCACGGGCAGGCAAACCGTGCTGCCTGCCCGCACCCGGTCGGTTGCCGAACGGTCATCCATGGTCGTCGCCGTTGCCGCCACTCTTCATCGCCAATCACCTCCACCAGTGCACTGGCGGCCCGGAAAACCTGTCCGTCAGTTCCAGCGAGAGAGGGGGTCAGGAGTCGGTGACGAGAGCGATGACGCGGGCACGCAGCGCGGTGACCGTGCCGTGGTACCGGGACTGTTCGACGCGCCCGTCGGTGTTCTCCTTGAGCCAGCGCTCGACGAGGCGGACGAGTTCGTCGGCCCGGTCGAGCATCCCCTGCGGCTCGTCGGCGACACCTGTCTCCAGGGCGAGCAGCAGCACTGGGACGGCACGCAACGCGAACAGGCAGTCCTCCAGGCGGGGGCGCAGTTTGCCCGGGGCGAACGCGTTGGTGGACATGACCTGCTGGACCCAGCGAAACGCCCGGCCGACCCACGGGACCGCCTCGTCGCGTTCGCCTCTCGCCAGCAGCAGTTCGGCCAACGCGCCGGCGGCGTCCGCGGCGAGGTATCTGCTGCGGGCCAGCGGACGGACGTCCCGGTCGCGGTTGAACAGCCGGGTGCGCCCGGGGATCACCGAATGCGTGAACAGGTGCAGGGCGGCCCGCAGGTCGTCCTCGCTGTCCTTGTTGCCCCCCAGGAAGGCGGCGTAGTTGTGCAACTGGAAGCTGACGGCGCTGTGGTCGGCGTCCGGGGCGAACAGGTCGAGCTCGACCGCGTCGGCGAACGCCGCCCAGTAGCGGCGCAGCGCGTCGGTCAACGGCCCACGGTCGGCGGCGGTCGAGCGCAGCATGTTCAGCTCGATGCACGCCACCGACAACACGTCCGCGAGCGTGCCGCGGTCGAGAGCGGCCGCGGTGAGACAGTCGTCAACGGCGGCCAGCAGCGCCGCCACGGTGTTCGACCCCACTTGGCCGTCGTGCCGCTGGACGCCGGCCCGCTGCACGGCCAGCCGCAGCCGGGTCTCCGGGACCAGCGGGTCGGCCGGGTCGACCGTGCCCAGCAGTGTTTCGACGTCGTCAAGCAGGCCCGCGAACCCCGGTCCGGCCACCCAGGACGACGGCGCGAGCAGGCCCATCTGCCGGACGATCCCCATCGCGGCCAGCACGACGGCCCGGCGGGCCAGCAGCGGCAGCGCCGCCACGACGGCCGGGGCGGGCAGCCGGACCGGCCCGGCCACCGCGTCGGCCAGGGCGTCGGCGAACTCGTCGGCCCGGTCGAGCAGCCCCGGGCCGTGCGCCCACGCTTCGACCAGCTCCCGGACCAGGCCGGACGACGGCACCAACGCCTCGACGACGGCCTGCTCGGGGACCCGTTCGCTGACCCACACGTACCCGGTGCTGTCCGGGGCGCCCATGTCGACCATCAGGCTGATCAGCTGGTCGACCAGGCGGTCGCCGACGCCGGGGCGGGTCGCCGCCGGCATGGTGTCCGCGTCCCTGAGAAATCCGTCACCGAGTGGTCCGTTGGCGGGCAGGGCCCCGGTCGCGTTCAACCGGGCGACGGCGATGCCGTCGAGGAAGTCCAGGTCCCTCGGCCGGGTCACCGAGTCGTGACCGCCGGGCGCGCTGGCACCGATCTCGCAGCGTCCCTTCGGTCGGTCCGCCAGCCGTTCGGCCCAGGGGAACAGGGGGGCGTTGAGCGAGCCGCGTTGGATCGCGCGCGCGTTCACCGCCGCGACGACCAGGGCCGGCTGGGACCGGTACACCTCGATCGCGGTGGCCGCCCACGCGGCGATCCACTGGATCGGCGGCAGGTCACCGCCGTCGGCGGAGCGCAGCAGGGGCAGGGCGGTGGCGATGGCCTGGGTGACGGGAGCCAGCAGGACGTTGGTCGCGGTGAGGACGACGGCGGCCTTGGTGTCCGGGCCGAACCGGTTGACGGTCGCGGCGGCGATCTCGTTGGGCAACGACTTGCCCACGGCGGGCACGACCGCGCGGTTGTGGATCACCCACTGGCCCGCGTGCTCCTGTTCGCGCAGTCGCGCGGCGGCCGCCCGGGTGGGCAGCGGCGCGCCACGGGCGATCTCGGACACCGTGATGCTGGTGAAGTCGCAGACCCAGGTCAGCGGACGGAACGGGTTCTGCTCGGACGGGACGCCGAACAGCGGGGCGACCTTCCTGGCCAGCCGGGCGGGCACCAATTCCGACCGCTTCTCGATCACCTGGGGCACGACCGCGGGCAGCAACGTCATCCGTCTCTCCATCCTCAACACAGCCCATGATCGCAGTTCACCGTGCGTGGCCTGCGGTGTCCCGGCTTCGTCGTCCCGCCTTCGTCACAGTTGCATATCATGCTCACAGAAAATCTTCTGTTAGAGTAGAAAACTCTCCATGAGCCCATGCCGCACTCCTCCCCACCTCACCCCCGAGGTCGTGCAAGCCGCTTTGGCCGAACTGCGCAAGTCCCGGACCGACCTGCACCGCAGCCACCAGGTCGCCCGCTGCGACCTGGGACTCGCCATGCCCGGCCTCCGGTTCGGCCGTGCCACCCCCGCGGCCGGCTTCGTGCTGTCCGGCGAGTGCGTCTGCCGGGACCTGGTCCTCGATGTCCTGTACGTCGTCTGGATGTTCCTGACGGAACACGGGGCGGACCGGGCCAACCTGGCCGGCGCCGTGCGGTACCACGTGCGCAAACGCGTCATCGACGTGTTCCGGTCGTACCGGGCCGACCGTGGTGCCCCGGTCAAGCCCAAGCAGGTCAGGAACAACCGGTACGGGCGCGCGCTGCCCGACGACGAGCACCGCGCGGTCCTCGGCCACCTGGCCGACGAGGCCGGGTACTCCGCGCCCCTGCCTGGCCAGGGCTACCTGCTCAGGCGACTGGCCGAACGCTGCGTCGCCGAGTTCGGCCAGTCGGTGCCGTACTACCTCGAACGGCTGCCCTCGATCATCCAGACGGTCAAACGCGTCTGCGGCGGCGGCAAGCGGGTCAACGTCGGCACGCGAACCGTCCCGGAGTACGTGTCCTGGTACGACGCCTACATCGACCGGCCGCTCGGCCGCCGGCCGGACTCGACCACCCGGAGCCTGTCCGACGAGGACGCGTTCCCGCAGGGCGCCGACCAGGTCGAGGACCCGGACGCGGCGCGGGCGTTCGACGCCGTCGAGCGGGCCGACCAAGTCGAGGACCCGGATGCGGTGGTCGTCGACATGGTCGTCGGCGGACTCGCCGGCGCCCCGCCCGACGACCAGGCTCGGGCGTTGCGCGGCACCGTGCGCGCCCTCGCCGACCGTGGACTGCTACCCGAGAGGCGGGCCGTTTCGTTGCTGGCCGACCCTGCCCGGTTGGACGACGTGCTGTGCCAGGCGCAGGTCCTCATCGCCGGGAGTCACTGTGCCTGAGGAAAACACCGGGGACATCACCGGGGACATCACCGACCAGGACGTGCAGCGGCTCGCCGCGGTGATCGAGCACCATCCGGACCGGATCGACCCGGCCGAGGCCGGCGCGATCGGGTTGGCCCAGGTCGACCGGCTGGACGCGGGGCGGGCCACCGGCGAGGCGGTCGCCAAGGTGGCCATCCAGCTGCTGACCTTCGCCGTCGGCCGGGCGCCTGACCACCCGGACGCGCCGCTGTGGCAGTACCGCGCGGCGTCCGCGCTCGCGTACCTGGCCGACGAACGGGTCTCCGTGACCGACCTGGACGCGGCCATCGCGGCCATGGCGGGTTTGGCGGGTGACGGAATCGCCCCGCCGGACGTGGCCGAGTGGGCGGCGGTGGACGCCGCCCGGCTCACCGCGACGCGGCTGGCCGGCGCCGTCGGTGCCGAGGATCTGGCGCCCGACCAGGTCCGGCGGTTGACGGACGCGTTGGCCGCCATCGAATCCGTGGTGCGGACCGAGGAGGAGGTGACGGATTTCCTGTTCCAGCGGGCGTCCGCACACCGATGGGCGTACGTGTGCGGCTCCGACGTCGACGACCTGGAGCGCACGGTGTCCGGAATGGACACTGTGCTGCGGCGTCTCCCGGCGGACGACGACCTTCGCCCCGACGCCCTGGAGGCGTTCGCCGCCGCGTTAGGCGAGCGCTTCCTGCTCGCCGCCGAGCCGGCGCACCTGGAAGCGGCGATCGGCGCCGCCGTCGAGGCACGATCCCTGTTGGTCGAGGACGATCCCCGGCTGCCCTGGGTGCGGTGCCTCTTCGCCCAGCTCCTGGCCATCCGGTTCTGGAACACGGACGAGAAGGACGACGCCGACCGGGACACGGCCATCGCCGAGTACGCCGCCGTGCCCGAGTTGGACGCCGACCACGCCCGGGACTACGGCTTCCTGCTCTGTTTCCGGTTCGGTGCCACCGAGGACGTCGACGACCTCAGGACCGGGCTGGACGTGCTGGCCGGGGTCGCCGCGGACCCGGCGGCCCAGGACTGGTGGCTGACCAGCACCCTGGCCGAGGCGCACATGCTGCTGGTCGACGTCGACGGGACACACCACCTGTGGGAGCTGGTCGACTGGTCCACCCGGGCCCTGGGGTACGCCGACCAGGCCACGGACGACGCCGTGGACGTCCGGACGGACCGGCTGACGGCGATCGAGTCGGCCGGCAAGGAGTTCGGCATCGACACGGTACTGGCACGGTACGACGTCTGGGACATGCTCGCCGACGCCGAGTCCGCGGTCCGCGACTTGACCGGTGCGAGCCCGCAAGCGCGGGCGCGGTTGGCGGCACGCGCCGTGATGGTGAACACCGCCTGGCTGGCCGAACTGCACCCGCTCGACGACGGTGACGCGTTGCGGGCGTCCGTGCGGGCGCAGGTCGACATGCTGAACGGGATCAAGGCGTCGCTCCCGGCCGAGGACCACGCCGTGCTCGACGGGTTGGCGGACGTCCTGGACATGACGGCGGACGCCTTCGCCGGCTCGTCGGAGACCGGGCCGATGGCGGAGTTGGCCCGCTGGGGCAGGTTGCTCGACCCGGCGTCGAGCCCGGCCCCGCAGTCGGTGGAGGACGAGGCGGAGGCGGCCATGACGGCGTTCATGGGCGGGCTGTTCCGGGTGGTGTCGGCCGGCGGTGATCCCCAGCAGCTGTTGGCCGAGTTCACGAGCCTGGTGTGGCGAGTCGACGCGTTGCCACCTTCCGATCGGCGCGAGGACATGCAGGAGATGCTGACGGCCCTGTCCTGGACGGTCGGTCCGCGGTCCGGTCCACCGCCTGGCGTGCGGCTGCCGCGGTTCAACGACGCCGAGGCGGGCGAGTTCGCCCGCCTGTACGCGATGGCCAACGAGTGGCAGACCGTGCTCGCGGCCGGCGACGTGCAGCGCGCGCTGTGGATGTACCAGGCGATCGAGCGGATCGTGGTGGGTGTCCGGCCGGGGACGTTCCTGGAACTGGCGGCGCGGATGGTGCGCGGTACGTGTCGCGCACGTCTGTCCACTGTGGTGCCCACTGAGCCGGCCGCACTCGACGCGGCGATCGCCGACCTGGAAACGGCCTGGCAGCAGGAGGAAACGGCGGCCACGGCAGTCGCCCTTGGTTCTCGGCTGCGGCTGCGTGACCGGCCCGACGACCGGACGGCAAGCCGTGACCTGGGCGTAGCCGCCATCAATGCGTCCACAGTAGACGATAGGGAAGCCGGCGAGAACATGATCGCCTGGTGCCTGGACGACGACGCGGACGACGATCTCGTGCGTGTGCTGGAGGCCCGCCGCGCGCTGGCGCTGGCTGGTGCCGGGATCACGGACTCTGGGCCGGTGACCGGGCCCGACGAGGTCCGCGCAGCGCTTCGTGCGGCCGACGCGGACACGCTCGTCTACCTGGCCCCCGCCTGCGCCGCACACAGCGGCATCGCCGTGCTGGTGCCCATGGACGGGCCTGTGCGCGTGATTCCCTTGCCGTTGTTGAGGACTGAGCCCGCGCTGAAGTACAGCAAAGCGGACGAGCGGGCGTGGCGGACGGCGTTGACCGATGTCTGCCAGTGGATGTGGGAGGCGGCGGGCGCCGAGCTCGTGCGAGCCGTCGAAGGCGCTCGGGTGGTGCTCGTGCCGCTGGGGGTGTTGGGGTTGGTGCCGTGGGCGGCGGCGTGGCGGGACGTCGACGGGCGGCGCAGATACCTGGTGGAGGACTTGGAGCTGTCGGTGGCCCCGTCGGCGCGTCTGCTCGGCCAGGTCGCGGCCCGGCCGCCGGTCGCGACGGACAAGGCTGTGTTCGTCGGCAACCCGAACCGGGACGACGCCACCGCGGGCGTGTCGGCGGAGGCGTTGCGGAACGAGTTCTTCCCCGGCGGGCTGTTCCTCGGCGGGCACGGCGAGAAGCCGCGGCCGTGGCGGCCGTCGGCCGACGGGTCGGGCACCCCGGACGAAGTCCGGGCCGCGATCGCGGGTGGCCTGTCCGTGCTGCACCTGGGGTGCCGGGCCGAGTCCGACGTGGCCGTACCGCGGTCCCAGGTCGTCCTGCACGGCCAGGTCCCGTTGTCCGTCAACAATCTGTCAGCCGACATCGGCCTGGTCACCCTTGCGAATCATGCGGTTGTCCATGGCACCGACTACGACACGGCCCGGACCCTGCCGACGGACTTCCTCGCGGCTGGCGCCCGGTCCGTGCTCGCGACGCTGTGGCCAGCGTCAACCGCCGACCTGGTCTTACGTGTCCACCGGCACATGCGGGAGAACGGCTCCACACCGCGTGCCGCGATCCGTGCCGCCCAACTGGCGATGCTCGACACCGTCGAGACCTGGGCATCCGTTGTCCACCTGGGAGTTTGAGTGCCTGTCCGTCAGATCAGGGTGTGGTCTGGAACATCCCGTACCTCCTGTGGGCGCTCGCGGCGGCGCTCGGCATCGCGCTGGTGGCCACTGCCTGCACGTGGCCTGTGGCGGCCCGGCAACGGCGCCGGCACGAGGCACTGGTACGTGACGCCGTGACGCGGATGTGCGCCCAGTGCGCCGGGCGACCCACCGGGCTGCGCCGACTCGGTCGGGACGTCGTGGACATTCTCATCCGCCAGGACCGCCTTGAGGACGCGCCCGAGGACGCCGCCCTGCTCGTCTCCGCCGACGCCGTCACGTCGGACCATTCGTTGTCACGCGAGGAGAATCCTCCCGACGACACGATCTGGCAGCAGCCTGGCCGGGTGCCCAGGGTCGCCGAGCACCCCGAAGTGGCCGACCTCTGTGACCGGACGCGGCGGACAATGGAGCACAGGATCAGCCGCGCACGGCTCGTCCTCGACCATGCAGCGCGGTTCCGTGCCCCGGAGGACGAGGACTGCCGTGACCGCCTTCGTGCCGCGTTCGACTGTGCCATCGAAGAGATGCGGGCCACCGAAGAGATGCGGGCCACCGAAGAGATGCGGGCCGCCGGGGAGCAGGGTGACGCGCTTGGGGCGCTGTGCGCTCTGACGCACATCGACCTGCCGGTGCCGGACGACGGCGTACCCGGCCAAGCCGACGTGCCCGCCCTGCGCGCCCAGGTCAACGCCCTGGCGCGGCTCGCGTTACGCCACCGGGCGGCGATCGCGACGTACAAGGAGAACGCATGACCGGTGACTCCCTGGCGTACCCACGGCGCGAGCGGCATCGCGACCGGTGGTGCGGCCGCAGGGACGGCCGGCGCAGGCACCCCGGCTACAACGACCTGGTCGAGATGGCCGCCGACGCGACGGTCACCGCACCGCATCCGAGACACCTGATCGAGCAGTCCCTGTACCGGATCGAGGGGGAGCGCCTCGCGTTCGAGCAACGGGCCGCGGGCGACCGGGCAACGCTGGCCACGTTGCGCGCGGATCTGCTCGCGGCCAATGTCGGTCTGGACAAGAAATCGGCCGCGGTCATCGCCGCGGAGAAGGAGCTCACCGAGGCCGAACTGCTTCCGCGCAACTACGTCGAGTTGGCGCCGGAGAACCGGGTCAAGCTACTCGCCAGACGCGACGACGCGCGTAACCAGCGCATCGCCGCGGCCCGTGGCGACGAGGCCGCCCAGTTCGCGGCGCTCAACGCCGTCAACACCCGGATCGCGGCGGTGAAGGAGCGGATCACGAAGGAGTTCGTGATCGCGCAGGTCCAGGCTCGCCGAGTGGGTGCGCACTGCGCCATGCGGGTGACCACGTACTGGCAGAACGTCGTGTTGCTCCACCCAGAGGGGCCGTATCTGGTGCCGCTGCTGCGCTTCACCGCCCAGGTCCTGCCCTCGTGGGTGACCGCGCCGGCGGACGGTGACCCGGCCGGCCTGGGGCGTGGGCCGTTCGAACTGCACCGCGTCGTCCAGCGGCTCGACCCGAAGGAATCCACATGAAGGTGCTGCCGTTGCTTCGAGCGTCCCTGACGCTGCGCAAGGTCAAGGCCCGCCTGCCTCGCTTGCGTGGTATGAAGGGTCCCGTTCTCGACGAGGAGAGTGTGCGGGCGAAGCTCGCGTCGAAGCTCGCCGGGGTCACCGGGGCGACCGCCGGTCAGGCCGGTCCACACCTGGAGTCCTATGTGGACAACCACGTCGCCGACTGGCTCGACCGGATGGCGGTCCACCACCGCACACTCCTCGCGGAACTCGACGCGCTCGCGGTCCACCTTGCCGGGCTCAAGGAGCGCTACCGGATCCAGGTCGAAGACCAGAAGCTGAGGGTGGACGACCTGGAGGGCGCGGTGTCGCACGCCCTCAAACGGGTGAGCGACCCCGACTCCCCCTTCCATGAGCCGGAACCCCGGAGCAACCACAGAGGTGCCAACGGATGACGACAGAACGAATGCCTGCCGCGCGTGTGGTCCCGCGCCGGTCGGTGATCAACGGCGACCCGTCGCAGATCGTCGGTCCGCCGTGGACGGCTGGGCTGTACTACTTCGCGTTGCTCGCCGCGGCGGCCGTGGACATCGTGACCTTCCATCAGGTCCTCACGGCCGCGATCGACGAGGACAGGCTGACCCTCTGGTTGTTGGCGGTCGGCTTCACCGTGGTGTGCCTGGTCCTGTCGCACACCGTCGGCCAGCAGTCCAAGCAGAGCGTCGAGACCCGGCATGTCGTCGGTGCGCGGACGGCGGCGTTGCTCTTTCTGGTCGGCTGGTTCGTGCTCGGGTTGGTCGCGTTCCTGGTCCGGTGGAACTTCGTGGACCCGGGCGGCGGCGCGGGATTCACCATCGTCGTCGACGGGCACGCGGTCCCCCCACCGGACACCGGCGCGGAGGAGCGCCATCTCTCCGCATGGCTGTTCGCCGCCTTGTATGTGGCCAGTGGCCTGGTCTCCGGGTACTCCGGGTACAAGCGGTACCACCCGGCCGCCCGCCAGTACATGCGGGCGTTGGCCCGCCGCACCAAGGCCGCGAAGAAGCTGGGCGACCTCAGCGCGGACCTCGCTGAGATCACGCAACTGGTGGCCGACGTCAACGAGGCCAAGGCGCGGCGCGTCGAGGCGTGGCACGGGCTGCAGGCGCAGTGCGAGGCGGCAGCGGAACGGCTGAAGAACGACACCAGGCTGGCCTTGATCCAGAAGACCGCCGGGCGACGCCAGCTCGACGGCCGGTCGGCCGACTCAGGAGAGGAAGGGCGATGACCCGATACCGGCTCCGCCGAGTGTTCGCGGGGTTGCTGGCGGCCGCCGCGCTGACCGCCTGTTCGGACCAGCAGCAGACAGCCCCTCAGCCGGTACAGCCGTTCCCCGGCGGATGCCCGGTCGACTCGGGCAAGGCGCTGACCCTGGTCCTCGGGGCCCGCATGGGCAGCCCCCGGCCGGATCTGACCGAGGTCAGGGCCCTGATCGAGGGTGCCGCGCGGAACAACCAGAAGGTGCAGGTGATCCGGGTCGACGGACAGCCGACCGTCGCGCTCGCCATCGACGTGAAGATCAGCGGGAACAACGCCACCCAGGAGGACAAGCGGGTGGGGAACGCGGTCAAGCAGGTCATGGACTTCGCCGGCCAGCAACTCGGGCCGAAGCAGCCGGAGGCCGATGTGCTCGGCGCGCTCGCCGAGGCCGCCCGGGTCACCCCGGACGGCGGGACCATCGTGCTGGTCGACTCGGGGATCGCGACCGCGGGTTCACTGTCCTTTCAGGACAATGGGATGTTCCGGGTCGAACCGGCTGACGAGGCCGGCTACCTCAGCGCCCGGCACCTGCTGCCGAAGCTGGACGGCCGGTCCGTGCTGCTGGTCGGCCTCGGCAGCACGGCCGAGCCGCAGCCGGCGCTGGACGAGAACTTCCGCGGCCGGGTCGTGAACCTGTGGCAGGCGGTGGTGAGCAAGGCGGGTGCGGCGTGCGTCAAGGCGATGGACATCGCGTCCCGGCGGGACCCGTTCAAGACGTCCGTCCCGGTGACGGTGGTGCAGTTGCCGTCGGAGCCGCCCATCAAGCCGTGCGGGACGACCGTGCTCGCGGACAGCGACTCGGTGGGATTCGTTCCGGAGACCGCGAACCTGCGTGACCCGGCGGCGGCCGATCACACGCTCCAACAGCTCGCCGCCCAGGTGTCCGGTGGGACGCAACGGATCACGCTCGTCGGCAACACCGCCAGCGTCGGCCCGGCGAGCGGGATGCGGGAACTGTCGCAGCGCCGGGCCGAGACGATCAAGGGGGCCCTGGTGCGCCTGGGTGTTTCGGCCGACCGGATCACCGCCCGGGGCGACGGGAACACCGGCAAGTACCACGAACAGGACCTCGACGCCAACGGGGTGCTCATGCCGCTGCCAGCGGCGCGCAACCGGTCTGTTGTCGTGGAGTTGTTGTGCGCCAAAGGATAAGGACACGATGACGGCACCGGACGACGAGCCACCGACACGCACCGACCCTGGCCGGGACGAACTGGCCGCGGACGCGCTGACCGCCCCGGATCCCGGCCGGTCCCGGCCCGACGACGAACCTGTCACGACCCTGGACCCCGACCGGACCCCGCCCGTGTCCGGCTGGTCGCGGATCCTGCCGGCCCGGTTGGACGAGCGGTTCCAGATCGTGCGTGACCTCACCGGCTCCGGCCAGCAGGGTGACGTCTACCTGGTGCTCGTGCGCGACAGCGGGGAGCAGCGGGTGCTCAAGGTCCACCGGCCAGGTTCGCGGCCGGACCAGCGGGTGCTGGACTTCCTCGCGCGGCAGCCGAACCGGTGCGTCGTCACGGTGTACGAGACCGGCGCGGAGGAGGGCAGGCAGTACGAGGTGATGGAGTACCTCGCCGGCGGCAACCTGTTCGAGTGGCGCCGCCGCCAACCGTCTGGTGTGGACAGAGCGGTGGTCGCCGGCCTGGTGCGCCAGTTGGCCGACGGACTGGCCGGCCTGCACAGCGCCGGGGTGGTCCACCGCGACATCAAGCCGGGCAACGTGCTCATCCGCACCCTGGAGCCCCTGGAGGTGGTGATCGCCGACCTCGGCATCAGCACCCACGTGACCGGCGGCGAGGCGTTCACCTGGTCCAACACGGTGGGCACCGTGCCGTACATGCCGCCGGAGTTCGTCAGCGGCGGCCAGATCGTGCCCGCCTTCGACTGGTGGTCGCTGGGTGTGACCGTGTACGAACTGGCGACCGGCCGGGGGCTCTTCGCCGGGGTCGACCACGAGCGGGCCGTGCGGTCGTGGATCGCCACCCGTCCGGTCGAACTCGACGCCGTCACCGACGACCGGATCCGGCTGCTGTGCCGCGGCCTGCTCGCGATGGCCCCCGAGAACAGGTGGGGCGCCGGCCAGGTCGACCTCTGGTTGCAGGGCGGATCACCGCCGGTGGCTGCGGATCCGTTGCCGCAGCGGACAACCACGTCCGCGGACGAGCCGTACGTGTACCTCGGCCAGGAGTACCGGGAACGGGACATGCTCGCCGCCGCGATGACCACGAACTGGAACTTCTCGCGGACACTGCTGTTCGACGGCGACCGCGGGCCTAGGCGGCAGTTGGCCGAATGGCTGACGCAGTTCCCCGAACCAGGGGTGCCGGTCGGGCGGCCGGACCGGCGGGCATCCGACGACGTCAGGCTGCTGTACCAGTTGCGCGCCGTCGACCCGACCTACCCGCCGTGTTACCGGGGATGGAACATCACCCGGTCGCATCTGCCCGAACTCGCCAGCGAAGGGGTCCAGGGGACCGGCGGCGCCGCGGACATCGTCGCCGAGCTGTGGCGGGCGGATCTGCTTCCCTTGCTGGCCACCGGCTCCGCCAGCCAGAACCTGGGCGGCGGTGACGGCCTGCCCGAGGCCTTGTACCGCTGGCGCGGCGAGGTGGACAACCTACGCCTGCTGGCCCGCTCGCTACCGGACGCCGGGGCGCGGACCGAGATGTCCCGCGTCCTGCGCGACGAACAGCCCTACGCGTTGTCCCTGTCGTTGCTGGCCGCCACCGCGACCCCGGCGCATCGCCTGGAGGTCCGCAGAGTCCTCGACGACCGGAGGCAGGCGCTGAACCTGCCGTGGTTCTCGGACCTGGTCGACCGTAGGGAGTTCGAGTGGATCGCCTATGCGCTCGTCCCCTACGCCACGAGGCAGGCGAACCGGCGGGACCTGGAGGAACGAGCGCGTCAGGCCCGTGAAGCGTGGCTGCGCCGTACCGAACGGCAACGAGAGTGGTCACGCAGGCAGAACAGGCCACAGGCACTCGGCTACGCGGTCACCGGGGTTGCCGCGGTCGCGGTGTTCCTCTTCGCGCTGATCGGGTTCAGCAACGCGATGGGGGTGGCGACACGCTCCCAGATCGACGACGGGTGGCTGGCCGCCGTGATCGCGCTCACGGTGACCACCGTGACGGAGTCCCTGCTCGCCTGGGACACCGGGGGCCGGTTCCACCCCGCGTACTCGTTTCTCGGCGCGGGGTCGATCGCCCTCGGCCGGGCGTCCAGGAACCTGATCGCCCGGCGGATCGCGGTGCCGGTCGTCCTGGTGATCCTCGCCGTGCTGGGAACGTTGACCGTCTACCGGCCAGTGGTCCCGCCGTTCGTGCTGGCGGCCGGGACCGTGGTGTGGGCGGTGCGGCGCCATTTGGCGTGGCGCGAGCAGGACCGGCGGGAACGCGCGATCGTCCGAGCGGCTTGAAGATCCGTCCGTCAGTTATCCGGCAAGGAGGTAGCGATGAGCTCAGCTGTGATCGTTGTGGCTCCTGTCGCCACACCGGCCATCGCGGCAGGCGCGGTGGTGCTCGTGGGCGCCGTCGCCGTGGCGGCGGCCGCTGTGTTGGTGGCCAGAGCGGCCAACGCCGCCATTGAAGGAGCCGTGCGAGCCGTCGGCGACTACGGCGAGAAGGTCGAAGGCCGGGTCGCTGAGATCGAGGCCGCCGAAGTCGAGGTGCTGCGCTGGCAGATGGCGGCGGCCGACGTCGTCGCCGTGAATGCCCGCATTCGCCTGCTGCGAGAACAGGCCAAGGTCGCGGGTTCCCCGGTGGACGTCCCGCCGCCGCTCCCGTTGACGGCCAGCCGCAACCCGGTCGAACTCAGCCGGCTCGTCGCCGCGGCGCAGGCCGGGATCGCCACCGCACAGGAGGCTTTGGACGCCCTCGTTCCCCTGCCTCGGCTGACCGTGGTCGCCCAGTCACCCAAAGCGGAGAAAGAGATGGCCGCCGCGCTCGCGAGCCACCAGGAGACGCTCCGGTCGCGCTACACGGAGGCGATCGCCGGGCGACCCGTCAGCGTTCCGGCCGGCGCCGTCGAGGAGGTCCTCGCGCTGCTCGACCCGGACGCGACCACCGACGAGTGCGCCGAAGTCCGGTCCACCGCAGCCAACTTGGCGACCCAAGGGCACCAAGGTCTCTACCTCACCACGCTGCGGCAACGGATCGTCGCCGAGATCAACCCCAAGGTGGAGCGCCGCCGCCTCGCCGCCGGCTGGGTGCAGGTGCTTGAGGACGGACCGCTGAACGACGCGCTGGCGGGTGTCGAGAGGCCCGCGCGGTTCGCGGGCACGGTCGAGCAGTTGCAGGCGGTGGTGGCCGGAAACCGTGACCTGACCGACGATCTGCGGGCCGAGAGCACTCGGCTGATGCGGTGGGCCCAGGAGACGGCCGACCAGGTCTTCGTGCTCGAACTGGCGCGCAAGTGGTTCACCGACAACGGCTACCAGGTCGAGGAGACGTTCGACGCGCGCGACTGTGTCGGCCTGCGGCTCGGCCACTCGGACTGGAAAGGGGAGTACACGGCCGACGTGTCGGTCGACCGGGACGCCGTCATCAGCGGCAAGCTCGTCCGGGAGTTCCAGGTCGTCGAGGACGCGAGCGAGCGCAACCGGGCCCACTGCGGCGTCTTCGCCGACAACATCGAGGAGATGGCCAGGCAGATCGCCGCCCAGGACGCGAGGGCGTCCGTCGTCGTGGATCGTGATCACCTGCTCGAACACCGCACGGAGCAGACCGTCGACACGACCCCACATGTACGCCCGATCGTACGGTACAAGGACAAGTGACAATGGCCGACGACACCGCCCGCAACGGGCCCTTCCTGCCGGGCTTCCCGGCGTTCGCCGTCGAAGTGGCGGGGACGCTCGCCGTCCACTCGCAGTACGTGTTGCACGGCAACATCCGCGACCACTTCCTGGTCAGTCCGGAGGGTGCCAGTCCGGAGATCCCTCCCCTGCTTCCGCTGCTGTGGAAGGCCTTACACCCCTGTGGTTTCGAGGCGTTCATCACCTACGACGCGGTTGACGGCATCGGCGTCCACCCGCCGAAGGACCCGGCCGCGCTGAAGGCCGTCGAATGTGTTCTGGGCCCCCGGGCGGTCGGCCGCCGGCCGGGCCAGAAGCGGTTGCTGGCCCACCTGGCGAAGGCGGTCGGGGTGCCCGAACAGCCCCCCGAGGACTCCGAGGCGGCGCGGTCCGAGCAGTCCGCCTCGCCGGCCGCCCCCAGCGGGTTCGCCCGGCCGGCCAACCGGGTGGCTTTCGTGATCGACTACGCCGCCCGGCTCACCCGGGTTCCCGGCCAGCTCGACCAAGGCGAGCGGGACTTCTTCCTGTTCTGCCAGAAGCTGGCCTACTCCGCCCAGTCCTTCTCGGTCCCCGGCCCTCGGCGGTCCGAACTGCACAACCCGGTCATCTGGCTGGTGGAGGGCGAGCGCGACTTGCCCGCCTGGTTCACCGCGGGCGTGGAGCCGATCCGTACCGTCGCCGTCGGCGTACCCACGCTGGACGACCGCCTGCGCATGGCCAGGCTGCTGGTCCCCGCGTTCCCGCCTGCGTCCACTGAGGACACACATGGCCGGGTCGACCCGGCCATGGAGTTCGCCAACCGGACCGACGGCCTGTCCCTTGAGTCGATGATGCGGATCGCACGCCTGGCCCGCGACCGCGGCTACGGTGTCGACCGGATCGCCGACGCCACCCGGGTCTACAAGCTCGGCGTCGACGACAACCCGTGGCGCAGGACCAGCGTCCGGACGCAGATCATCAAGGGGCAGCAGGAGATCTCGGGGCAGGTCATGGGGCAGGACCGGGCGGTCGCCAAAACCCTGGACATCCTCAAGCGGGCGGCGTTGGGTATGTCCGGCGCGCAGGCGAGCACACCGGGATCCCGGCCGCGTGGCGTGCTGTTCTTCGCCGGGCCGACCGGCGTGGGCAAGACCGAGCTGGCCAAGCAGGTCGCCAAGATCCTGTTCGGCGACCCGCACGCGTACCTGCGGTTCGACATGAGCGAGTTCTCCGCCGAGCATGCCGCCGACCGCCTGATCGGCGCCCCGCCCGGCTATGTCGGATTCGAGGCGGGCGGCGAACTGACCGGGGCGATCCGCCGCAAGCCGTTCCAGGTCGTGCTGTTCGACGAGATCGAGAAGGCCGCCCCGCTGGTGCTGGACAAGTTCCTGCAGATCCTGGAGGACGGCAGGCTCACCGACGGGCAGGGCGAGACCACGTACTTCTCCGAGTGCGTGCTGATCTTCACGTCCAACCTCGGCATCATCGTCACCGACCCGCAAACCAAGATCCGCACACAGATCGTGCGACCGCCCATCGACTACAAGGACCTGGAGAAGAAGGTCAAAGGCGCGATCCGCGACCACTTCACCAACGTGCTCGGCCGCCCGGAGCTGCTCAACCGGTTCGGCGACAACATCGTCGTGTTCGACTTCATCAGCGAGGTCACCGCGACCAGGATCTTCAGCACCCAGCTCGACAACATCGTCGCCCGGACGTACTCCGAGCTCGGGGTCCGGCTGGAGATCACCGCCGAGGCCGCCGGCCAGCTGTGCGCCGCGTGCACCGCCGAGCTGGACAACGGCGGCCGGGGCATCGGCAACATGTTGGAGGCCAACCTGGTCAACACGCTGTCCAGGGTGTTGTTCGACAAGGACGCCCAGCCGGGAGACCGCGTCACGGTCACCGGACTGCGAACCGGGGACCACGGCCCGGTGCTGGACGCCCAGGTTGTCCGAGGCGGTGCCGCGTGACCAAGAGGTGCCCCAGCGACGACAGCGAGGTCTTCGAGGACCACGAGACAATGTGCATGGAGCACGTCCGCGAACTCGTGTCCGTAGTGGACGATGAGCCTTCAGGACGCGATGGGGACAAAGTACCCCGCCGGGAACAGTGGTCCACCGAGGTCTGCTGGCGGTGTGGCACATTTTCGCCACACCGGGACAACCGCACCTGCCTGGCGCCCGACTGTGGCCGCTCCCTGACCCCGCCCGCGCTGCACATCCGGTTCCAGGACGGGGAAGTGGACGTGGAGCCGGGCGAAAGCGTCGAGTTGGGCAGGCACGGTGTGCACGGACGGGTGTTCCGTGGGTTCCCCAACGTCTCCCGCCGGCATGCCGTGGTCGGCGTGGACGACGACCGACGGGCCTGGGTCAAACCGCTGCCCGATGTCACCAACGGCACGTTCGTCAACAAGATCGAGGTCTTCGTGCCAGACGACAAAACCCTGGTCTCCGGGGACACCGTCCGGCTCGCGCGGGACGCCGAGGGAACGGTCACGCTCTATGACCGCTAGCGGTGTTCCAGACGCGCGCGTCCCCGCCGCCCGGCGTGCAGCGGTTGATGTTCCGGTCGAACTGCCCCAACCGTTGCTCGATCCGCGTGTCCCGGTGGCCGTCCTCATCGCCCAGGCCGAGGCTCGCGGCGCTGCGGACGCGCGGGGGCACGTGCTGGACAGCTGGTCCTTCGGTGACCCGGCCGCCGAGCCGTCCGAGGACTTCGACCCTCCCTACGTGATCTGCCTGCGCCGCCAGCGCGACGTGGCCGTCGAGTCGGCACGGGAGCGGCACGGGATCACCGAGAGCCGGGCGGCCGAGCTCCGTCGGCGCAGCGAGGTGGCCGGCCAGGACATGGCCACCGCGCGGTCCATGATGGACAGACTGGCTCGGCGTACCGCCCGGCTTCAGGAGCCGGCGGACCACGGCCCGGACGGCGCCGCGAACGAGACCGTCGCCGACGACGACCCGGTGTGGGAAGGCGAGACTGTCGCCCTCGGCCTGCGGTGGCGCCTGCTCATCCTGTTCGGGATTGTCCTCGCCGAAACCCCGGTTCACCACCTCGTGTTCCAGTACTTCCTGGCTGGCCGGGTGGGCGTCGCGGCGATCTGGGCCTTGTGCGTGTCCGTGGCGGTCTTCCTGGTGACCGGACCGTACGTCGCCGCGCTGCTGGTGCGGGCGCGGCAAGCGACCGGCACCGAACGACGGCTCACCCTCGTCGTGGTGGTGATGGCGGTGTTCTGGACGGCGGTGGTCGTCGTGCTGGGGCTGATGTGCGGCGCCGTCCTCGATCTCGACCAGGACAAACTTGGCCCGCTCAACCTGACGCCGACGACGGTCGTGCTCATGTTCGTCGGTGGCCTGATCGTCGCCGGCACCATGGCGTTCATGCTCGGGCTGTCCCGGCGGCACCCCTTTCAGGAGGCGTACGCCACGCATCGCCGCATGCGTGACCAACTGGAGGCGATGCGGCGGATGATGATCGAGCAGATCAACCCCGAGTACACCGAGGCCGGGCCGGAAGCGCTCGTCCAGGCGATCGCGGCCGCGTACGCGGCCGCGGAGCAGGCGTATTTCGCGGCGTTGACGCACGCCGTGGGCCATCCGAGCTTCACCGAGGCGGTTCAGCATCGCCGTGGCCTGCGTCAGGTGGTCCCGTCGTGACCACGCTGACCGTCAGTCGGACGCACTACCCGGTCACGGCACTGGGCCCGGGTAACCGACTGGGCGTGTGGGTGCAGGGGTGTTCCCTGGCCTGCAAGGGATGCATGTCCCAGGACACGTGGAACCCGATGGACGGCACGAAGGTCGCCGTCGACGACCTGGTCCGGCTCTGGCGGGAGGCGGTCGACGCGGGCGCGGACGGGCTGACAGTGAGCGGCGGTGAACCCCTCCAGCAGCCCGCCGCCCTGCGGGAGTTCCTGGTCGCCGCGGACGATGTCCGCTCCACCGCCGGCCGGGAGATCGACATTCTCGTGTACACCGGGTACGAGCAGTCCGAAATGGACGATCTGCGGTGGCGGGTGGTGGCGCCCGCCGACGTGGTGGTGACCGGCCGGTTCGACATCGCCAGGCCCACGTCCCTGATCTGGCGCGGCTCGGCCAACCAGCGCATGGTCCTGCGGACGGACCTGGGCGAACGACGTTACGCCGACTACGTCGACCACGCCCCGGAACGGCCCCCGATCCAGGTGCGGTCCGACGCCGGCGGGATCTGGCTCATCGGCGTCCCCCGCCGTGGCGGGCTGACCGGCCTCGAACGCGGCCTGCGCGGCCGTGGACTCGACATCGAGGACGTGAGCTGGCGCCGGTGATTGGCCATTTGTCCAATTCTCTGGCCTTCTGGACAAAATACGGCGAACCGTGCGTGCCGAGCGGTTGAGATCATCGGCGAAGGCGGTTGAGGCGTGCGGTACGCGGCCTCAATCGGGCCACTTGTCTCATTACTTCGCTGTATTTGTGTACTGGTCGATAGTTTCGGGGTCTCTGTCGTTCCTAACTTGGCGCCATGACCGAGGAAATCGTGCGGAATCTTGCCCGCGAAGGTCGACTGGCCGGATACGTGACCGTGGTCGAATGCGCGGAGCGCAGGCGGCTGCGGGCGGCGGTCCACGAGATCGTCCAGCCGGTGGTGTTCCAGCAGCTCACCCGCAAGCTGGAGCTCAAGCGTGGCCACCCGAGGTGCGCGGTGTCGGTGTCCCGACTGGAGGACTCGTGCCTGGACCGGTTCCACGACGACATGGACGCGGTGATCGAGGACGTCTTCCAGTACGCCCGCATGCCGATCCACAACCTGGAGGGCTGGGTCCAGCGACGCCTGACGGCCGCGACCGTCAACGGCTACCGGCGCAGGCGCGGCGCGCGCGGCGCGCTGCAACGACCCAGGGTGCCCCGTTGGCTCGCCAGCCGGCTCGGCGGCTGCCCCCGGCTCACCGACCTCGCCCTCGACATCCTGGAGTTCGTCGGCAACGACATCTGCGCCGGGGCCAGGGTGTGGCCCACCGAGCGCTGGGCGGAGCGGCGCTCGGTCGCCGACGGCGACTATGAAGCTGCGCACCGTGCCGTTGTCTGTGACGTGGAGACGGTTCTCGCCGCGATGCGGACCAAGCCGGCGTGGTATGAGTCCTATGTGGAGCGCCCGCTCGGCCGGAAGCCGCCGGCTGTCGTTCCATTGTCCGCCGAGGACATTCGGGTGGACACCGACGGCCCGCTGGTCGAACTGGCGAGTCTCGCCGTGACGGCGATCCGGACCCGGGTCGCGCGCGGTGAGAACCCGGTGAGCGTGGTGGTCGACGTGGTGCCCACGGTGTTCTGTCTCAGCGACGAGGTGGCACCGGGAGTCGACGAGCTGGTGGCGGTCCGCCTGGCCGACCGGGCCGCGGTCGAGCGGATCGCGGCGACCGTACTCAACTGACCGCTCCCGTCCGTCAGAGAAGGTCAGAAGTGATCGCGAAGGGATGCTGATGGGCGACGAGATCGCGCGGTGTCAGGCCACCGTGGACCGGGCCGCCACGGGCGATGTTGAGAGTGCCGAGGTGGCGGCGTTCATCACCGACCTGGCGCGACTGCCGGCCGGCCACCCCGAGCGGAGCAGGCTCGCGGCCACCATGGTGATCGCGCTGACCAAAGGCGGCGGTTCCGTCCCGATCGCGTTGATGGGCCACCTTGACGGCCTGCTGCGGTTGGTGGAGCACGTCCCGTCGACCCTGGCCATCTGGCCACAGGTGCGTACCTCCGCCCGTGCGCAGTTCCTGGCGTACGCCGCGGCCGAGGACCTGCCGGTAGACCTGCACGCCGCCGAAAAGGAACTCGCTGAACTCGCCGAGACCGTTTGGGACGTGCCCGCGGTCAAGTTCGCCGTCGAGGGTGCCCTGCGCACGGTACGGGCGCGCCTCGCCGCCCAGGCAGGCGACGAGAGCGCCATGTTCAAGTCCTTCCAGAGCCTCGCCCCACAGCTCGACCAGCTCGGCGACCACCCAGTCGCGCGGACCATGCGTTCGGTCGTCGAGCACATGGAGCAGGTCATGACCGCCTACCGGGCCGACGACATGGACGAGGCCGTCCGGCGGTTCCGTGAGCTCGACGAGAAGGTCGCGGAACTGCCCGACTGGACCGGCATGCGGGACGCCTTCCGTAAGGCTCTGCCGGGAATGGAGATCCTTGTCGACTCCGCGCGGAGCAAGCCTGTGCCGGGCGATCCCCGCACGGTCGCCGAGGAGATAACGAAGTCGTTGGCAGGTCCCGACTCTCAGGTCACAGATCAAGTGCGGGCCCGTCTCATCGCGGCGGGCGCGCTGTTCCGTGGCGGCGAGGAGACCGACCCGGAGCGAATCGATGTGGCCATCGAGCAGTGCCGCGAAGCAGTGGCTCTGGGCGAGGACCACACGCAGTATCCGCACGCCCTGACGACGCTGGCCTTGGGGTTGCTCCTGCGCTCCGAACTGGCGGGGTCGACGGCGGGACTGGACGAGGCGGAGGCTCTGCTCGTGCGGGCTCTCGACGTGTGCGGCGGTCCGCAGCACCCGGAGTGGGCGTTGGCCAACGAGATGCTCGCGGGAATCGGGCACCGCACCGGAGACCTGGCGGCCTCGGGCCGGTTCGGCCTGGCGGCCCAGCGCAGCTACGTCTGGCGGGCCCTGTTGGAGTCCGACGCGGCCGGCGGCCGCGCCGCCATCCGGCACGCCGTCCGCAACGCGATCGAACTGGCGCGCGTCTGCCTGGGTGCCAACAACGTGGCGGACGCCGTGCGTGCCCTGGACACCGGCCGCGGCCTGATGCTCTACGCCGAGGTCGAACTGCGCAACGTGCCCAATCGGCTGAAGGCGGCGGGCCGGACCGATCTCGCCGAGCGGTGGGTCAAGGAGGGCCGGGACTCCGAGGGCCTGCGCCGGGAGGTCATGACCACGCTGCTGGCCCACGCGGAGTCCGCGGGCAGCCTGCTGGACCCGCCCAGCCTCGGGCAGATCCGGGCGGCCCTCCGCGTCGCCAAGGCGGACGCGTTGGTCTACCTCGTGCCCGCGGAAGCCTCGCTCCCGGGTCTCGTGGTCATCGCGCCGCGCGAGGGCAAGCCCGCGTACATGGTGCTGTCGCACCTGGAGGTCAAGGAGGAGGAAGTCGATCGCTACCTGACCGCGCTGGTGAACAGGTCCCGTGAGATCGAGCCAGTCGACGACGGCTCCTTCGCCGACAGGGTCGACGCTCTGTGCGGCTGGGCGTGGCGCGCCGCCATCGGACCTCTGTTGGATCGGTACTTCTCCCGGACCGTCAAGGACGACAGGGTGCCGCGGATCGTCCTCGTGCCCATGGGCGACCTGGCCCGCATCCCCTGGGCGGCCGCCCGCCGCCCCGATGGCACCTACGCGGTGGAGCTCGCCGCGTTCTCCCAGGCCGCCTCCGCTCGCTTGTTCTGCGACAACGCCGCGAAACCGCCGATCAAGGCTGGCTCAACCGGGTTGATCGTCGGCGACCCGGCCACCGCGGCCATTCCGCTGAAAGCGGCCCGCGTTGAGGCGTACGCCATCTGGCAGACATTCTACTGGGGCGCCCGCTATGTCGGCCGCGTGCCGAAGGACGGATCACCCAGCCCGTCCGGTGCGGGCACCGCCGAGCAGGTCAGTGACTGGCTCGCCGACGCCGAGCCGTACGCGGGCACCACGTTGCACCTGGCGTGCCACGGGTTGTTCACCCTGGTGGCGGACAAGGTCAAAGCGGCTTTGTTGCTGGCGTCGGGAGAACTGGACACCGACGAGATCATCCGGATACTCGCGGCCGTCCCGGAACGCCGGATCGGGCTGGTCGTCATGGCCGCGTGTCACACCGGACGCTCCATCCACGGCTACGACGAGGCGTACAGCCTCGGCTCGGCGTTCCTGGCGGCCGGCGTCCGGACGGTCCTGTCGACCCAGTGGGCCATCCCGGACGAGACGACGCCGTCGCTGATGTTCCTGTTCCACCACTACCTGCGGGAAGAGCGCCTCGAACCTTGGGAGGCGCTGCGCAAGGCGCAGGTGTGGATGCTCGACCCGAACAGCGAACCACCCGAACGCATGCCCGCCGACCTGGTGGCGATGGCGGCCGGCCACGACCACACCCAGGTCGTGTCCTGGGCCGGGTTCGTGCACGGCGGCCACTGAAAGTCCGGAGAGGAGATCCGATGTCCGCGGTAGACGATGCGATCGGCCAGTTGCGCGCCGAGCTTGCCGGCCTGTCCGGGACCGCGCGGGCCGCACCGCTCATCCGCCTTGGGCAGTCACTGCTGTTCCGCCTCACCCAGACCGGAACTGTCGCGCCGTCGGCGGCGGCCGACGTCGACGCCGCGGTCAGCGCCCTTGAGGAGGCGCTCGGCTACCTGGGCGAGGACGACCCCATCCGGGGCTCTGTGTCCTTCTACTTCGGGTACGCGCTGACCGCGCGCCACGCCCACAGCAACGACGAGAAGGACCGGGATGCCGCGATCCGTCACTTCGACGCGGCGCTCGGCTCGGCGAAGCTGGCCGTCCAGCATGTGGCCGGGGCGCGGATGATGCTCGGATACCACTACCTGCTCCGGGCGATGGCGCCGATGATGTTCGCCAGCTCGCTGATGGGCACGATGGCCGCGCGCACGGACCAGACCCAGGTCACCGACGCCGACCGGGCCGCCGACTGCTTCCGGGCGGTGCTGGCCGCGAAGCCCCCCAGCGAGGACATCTGTGAGATGGCCCAGATGATGCTGGAGTTCGCCGACGGGATTCGAGTGATGCTGGGCGGTGGACAGGGCGGGATCAACCTGCAGAAGCTGTCGGAGATGATGGCGTCGCTGAGCGCGTTGCAGGAGCGGCTCACGAGGGAGGCCAAGCCGGGATACGGCCCGTTCAACCTGTCGAGTGTGTTCTCCCTCAGCTTCAAGGACTCACTGTCCGACCTGAACCCGATGGATCGTCCGGTCGTGGTGGTCGAGGGCGAACTGGAGGACGAGGAACCGCCGGAACTCCCGAAGCTGGAGCCGGCCGCGCCCGAACCGGTCGACCTGCGCCATTCCTTGCGCACCCGGCTGTCGCTGACGGAACCCGTGTGGGAGTCGGCCGCCCTTCTACTGTCCGAAGTGGACACGCCGGCGGTGGCGGTCGTCGACGAAGCGGTGGCCATGGCCAGCACGGTCGTTGACGGGGACGAGGAGGCCGAGCCGGCGGACGAGGCGGTGGACTGGTTCCTGCTTGCCGTCGCGCTTCATCTGCGCGACCGCTTGGACAGCGCAGGGGACCGGCAGGCCGGGGCCGACGCGTTGCTCACCGCCGCGCGGAAGGTGCCCGTGGACCATCCGGCGGCCGTGGTGATCCTGCGTTCGCTCGGGGCCTTCCTCGATCCGGACGCGCCGCTCGGCGGGGTGCTCGACCGGGTCGCCGCCGGGTTCGCCGGGCGGCTGGACGCGGTGCTGGCCGGGGACTCGGTGACCGATCCGGGTGAGCGGGCGAACCTGCACGCGCTGCGGTGCGTCTGCCGGGCCGCGTGGGCGGTCGGCGAGCTGGGCCGGGCGGTGGACCACGTCCAGCCGGACTACCCGTGGCCCGACCCGTTGAAGGCCGCCGCCCGGTCAGCCGGATGAACCGCCTTACCGTCCCGGAGGCGATCGGCGATGATGGGTCGGTGGCCCTTTTCATCGGGCGGGACAACGAGATCGAGGTCCTTCGGGACCTGCTCGCGGAGGTGGCCGACGCCAAACCGGCCGCCGTCATGCTCGACGGGGACGCAGGTGTCGGCAAGACGCGCCTGGTGAACGAGTTCGCGGCGACGGCCCGCGCCGCGGGCGCGGTCGTCCTCGCGGGTGGCTGCCTCCAACTGGCCGGTGGCGCCATCCCGTACGGCCCGTTGATCGAGGCGTTGCGCATGCTGGTCCGTCAGGTGGGTGAACCGGAGGCGCGGCGCCTGGCCGGGCCGGCGTGGACGGAGTTGGCCGACCTGATCGCGGACTTCACCGTCGGCGGCGAGCCGACGGCACCTGCGTTGGGTGCCCAGACCCGGGTGTTCGGCGCGGTGTCCCGGCTGCTGGACCACATCGGCGACCAGCAGCCGCTGGTGCTGGTCTTCGAGGACGTGCACTGGGCGGACACGGCGACCCTCGACCTGATCGCGTACCTCGCGCTCACCAGTTCCGACCAGCGGATGATGCTGCTCTGCAGCTACCGGTCCGGGTTGCGGCTCGGCCACCCGCTGCGCACCCGGCTCGCCGAACCCGAGTTCACCCGTCGCGTCCACCGGATCAGCCTGCTCCCGTTCACCAGCCTGCAGCTGCGGGTGTTCGTCGCGGCGCTCACCGACAGCGACGTCAGCCCGGAGCGGGCGGACCGCTACTTCGAGCTTTCGGAGGGCAACCCGTACTTCACCGAGCAACTCGTCGCCGCGGACGCCGACGCCGGTCCGGAACCCCGTGTCCCGGAGTCGCTCGGCGACCTGATGCACGCCCGCCTCGGGCGGCTGGGGGAGGACGCGACCAAGGTCGTGCGGGTGGCGGCGGTGGCGGGCCGGCGCGTGAGCGACACGCTGCTCGCCCGGGTCGTCGGTCTGGACGAGGCCGCGCTCGACGCCTCGCTCACCGAGTGCCTCGCCCACCGGGTCCTGGTCGAGGACCGGGTGGACGACTCGTACAGCTTTCAGCACGCGCTGCTGCGGGAGACCGCGTACGACACCCTCCGCTCACGCGAGCGCAAACGCTTGCATGCCGAGTTGGCCGAGGCGTTGGCCGAGGAGTCCGGGTGGAACCAGCACGTACTGCCGGAACTGGCCTACCACTGGTCCGTCGCCGACCGGGTGCCCGAGGCACTGCGCGCCGCGATCGGCGCCGGCGACCTCGCTGTGCGCGTCCGGGCGTTCCAGGAGGCGGAAACCCAGTACCAGCGGGCCCTGGAGCTGTGGTCGCGGCTGCCGGACGCCGAACCGGTCGCCGGGGTGTCCCGGGTGCGGGTGCTCAAGGCGGCCGCCGACGCGGCGCGCTGGGCCGGGCACCTGCGGCAGGCGGTGGCGTGGGCGGCCGAGGCCGTGCAGTGCGCGGCTCCCGACGCCGACCCGGCCCTGCTGGGTGAACTGCACGAACGCCTGGGCAGCTACTGGTGGGAAGCCGGGTTCGACGACGAGGCCGTTGAGGCGTACCGGGTGGCCCGGCGACTGCTCAGCGCGGCACCGCCCAGCGCGGCCGGCTCCCGTGCGTGCGCCGCGCTGGCCACAGTGGAGGCCAAGAAAGGCGGCTACACCGAGGCGTTGGCCATGGCGCGGCTGGCCCAGGAGGAGGCCAGGGCGGCGGGGGCCGCCGCGGCGGTCGGCCGGGCCAAGAACAGCTCCGGACTCGCCCTCACCCTGCTCGGCAGGCACAGCGAAGGCATCGCCGAGCTGCGCGAGGCCCTGCGGATCGCGGGCGAGGCCGACCACCTGGAGGACATGCTGCGCGCGTGCGGGAACCTCGGGGTCTGCCTGGAACGCGCCGGCCAGGTGGCCGAGGCCGCCGAGGTGTTCCAGCAGGGCCTGGACAAGAGCAGGGAACTGGGCCTGCTCGGGTCCCGGCAGGCCGGCCTGCTGGCCAACAACGCCTGCGCCACCTTGTTTCTGCTGGGCCGGTGGGCCGAGGCGGGGGTGCTGATCAAGGAAGTGCTGCGGTACTACCCGCTGCGCGAGACCATCTTCCAGCGGCTCACCAAGGCGGAGATGGACCTGGCCACCGGCCGGGTGGACGAGGCGGAGCGGCTGCTGGAGAGCGTACGGAACCAGCCGAACTCCCAACCCCGCTTCCTCAGTCCGTTGTACCGGTGCCTTGCCGAACTGGCTGCCCTGCGCGGAAACCCTGAGACCGCGCTGGACACGGCGTGGCGTGGCATCGAGGCGATCAGGGACGCCGAGGACCACATGCTGGTGCTCCAACTGTGCGCGTCCGGTCTGCGGATCGCCGCGGACAAGTCCGAAAAGGACTCAGACTCGCCGCGGGATCGCGCGCGCGACATGGCTTCGCGGGCGCGGGCTGCCGCCGAGCGCACGGATGACGTCGAGTCCGCGGCGTTGGCCAGGTTGTGCGACGCCGAGGACCGTCGGCGTCATGGGGCCGACACGGCCTCGGCCTGGGACGCGGTGGCGGAGGCGTGGCGAGTCCTGCAACGGCCGTACCCCATGGCGTACGCGTTGACCCGGCTGGCGTCGGCCGCGGCGAAGGTGGGGGACAAGGCCACGGCGTCGGTCGCGGCCACGGAGGCGGCCGCGATCGCCGAGCGACTCGGCGCCGAGCCGTTGCACGACCTCGTCTCGTCGGTCGTCCGGGCGTACCGCCTGACCCGCCGGGCGGAGCCGGCCGGGAAGCTCGCCTTCGACCTGACCGCCCGCGAGCTGGAAGTGCTGCGGCACGCCGACGAAGGGCTGACCAACCAGCAGGTCGGGACCCGGCTGTCGATCGCCAAGGTGACCGTCGGCACCCATCTGTCCAATGTGTATCGAAAGCTCGGCGTCGACAACAAGGTCGCGGCGCTGGCCAAGGCGCGCGCGGCCGGCCTGCTCGGTGACCGTTAGCGCACAACGATTTCCTGGGGTTTCGCGTTCACACTGTGGGAGGACTCTATGGCGCACAAGGCATTGCTAATCGGCGCGGCGACCGGTGAACTCAGTGGCGTCGGCAACGACGTCACCGCCATGGCGGACACGCTCGAACGGTGGGGGTTCAGCAGTGTCCGGTGTGAGCGGGAGAACGCCAGCCGGGCCGCCATTCTCGACGCGTACGAGCGGCTGATCGGGCAGGCCCGGCCGGACGACGCCGTGCTTGTCTACTACAGCGGCCACGGCGCCTACGCGGCGGATCCCAAGCGTGGGTCCGGCACTCCCAGTCCCAACACCCTCCAGCTGATCGTGCCGACCGACATCGACGAGTCCACAGAGGACGACTTCAGGGGCATCACCTCGCCCGAGCTGTCCGTCCTGCTGGCCCGGCTGACCGAGCGCACCCGCAACGTGACGGTCGTACTCGACTGCTGCCACTCCGCCCACATGTCCCGCGTGGGCAACCGGGTCGTGAAGGGACGGACCCGGCCGATCCCCGCGTCGATGATCATGGCCCACATCGACATGATCAAGCGCGACGGGTTGGCGCTCGACCTGTGGCATCCGCCAGGCAACCCGTACGCGGTACGGATCGTCGCGTGTGCCCCGGAACAGCAGGCTTTCGAGGCCGCCAACGCCGACGGCGTGCAAATGGGCTACCTCACCGACGCGCTCACCCGTTACCTCACCAAGGCGCGGACGAGTGGCACGACAGTGTCCTGGGCGACGGTCATGAACCAGGTGCGGCAGCGCGTGCTCGACGTGTGCGCGAGCCAGCGGCCTGAGGCGGAGGGACCGGCGCGGCGCGTCGTGTTCGACACCGCGGAGCTCGATCCGGTCGCGTCCCTGCCGGTCACCCAGGTGCGGGACCGGATCCGGATCGCGGGCGCCCCCTTGTTCGGGGTCCGGCCCGGTGACGAGTTCGTCGTCATGCCGGACGACACCCCCGACCCGGACGACGTCCGCAAGGTCGGCGACGTTCGGGTGGACCAGATCGACGGCCAGGCCGCGTACGGCCCGCTTGTCGCCCGTGACCCGGACACATCCGTGCCGCTCGGCGCCCGTGCCCACCTGATCCGCACCGCCCTGCCCCCGCTGCCGGTCGCGATCGACCCTCAGCTGGACGCGCTCGTCCGTGCGGTCGGGCCGGTCCCCATCGTGCGGGTGGCCGAGGACGGGGAAACCGCGCCCGTACGGGTGGAAGCCGGCCCCGCCGGGCTCACCATCCACGACGCGATCGGGCCGCTGCACGCGCCGCACACTGACCAGGCTGTCGTCGTCGCCGGCCTCAAGCGGTTGGCCAGGGCGCGTGCGCTCCGGTGCCTGACCGAGGAACCAGGGCTGGCGCTGACCACGCCGGTGTCGATCCGGTTCGGCCGGGTGGCCGGCGGTAAGGCCGTGCCGATGCCCCGGTCCGGCGGGGTGGTCCACTCAGGTCAGTCGATCTGCGTGACGGTCCGGAACGAAAGCGAGATCGCCGAAACGGTTTACGTCTCACTGCTGGACGTCGGTGTCTCCGGGCAGATCTCGGTGCTCAACCCGTCGTCGCCCAGTGGGATGCGGCTGGCCGCCGGCAAGGAGTACGTCTTCGGCGGCAACGACTTCACCGGGAAACTGCCGGGTATGGCGGTGAGCTGGCCGGCGTCGATGCCCGCGGACGTGGCCCGGCCGGAGACGATCGTCGTGCTGGTCAGCTCCGAGCCGACCGAGACCCATGTGCTGACCCAGGCCGGCGTCACCAGCAGGGAGTCGCGGCTGTCCCGGCTGGAACGGTACCTGTGGCAACTGGGCGACGGCCAGGTCCGCGAGGTGGCGCCGGAGGCCGGCCGGCCGGTGCGGTTCGCCGTGCACACCATCGACTTCGACCTGGTCCCGACCCCCGCCCCGGCCCCGGAGACGGCCGTGTTCCAAGTGGACGACCGGCCCACCCCGGCGGCGGTCCTGGGGAACGAACGAGCGGTGTCCCAGGAGTCGACTGTGCGGCTGTACCTCTCGGACCTGGTGGTCTGCCACAACCGCACGTTCCGGTGCGCCGACGTCAGGTTCGACACCCTGGTCGTCACCGACGGCCCTACCGGCCACCCGGAGTTCCACGTCCACACCGAACGTTTCACCGGCATCAACGACGGCGAACGCCTCACGCTGCCGGACGCTCCGATCTTCCGTGGTACGGCCCGAAAGCGCCTGGACATCGCGGTGTGGGTCGCCCCGGACGCGCCCGTGGACCTGGCCGCTCGGCTGCGGACCGAGAACGCCCGGACAGCGTCCGACCTGATCGACGCCGCACAGGGCATCCTGGCCGGGGCGACGGGTCTCTACCGGAACATCCTGTTGGGAACGGAGAACTTCGGAGCCGCCCAACACCTGTCCGTCGACGCCCCGGACTTCTCGTTCCGCTGTGCGGTCCGTCAGGGTAAAGGTGACGGGTCCGGTTGGCATGGGAGAAGGGACAACGGAATGAGCGAGCAGCGCGTCACCATCGGCGAGCGGTCGTGGGGGGTCGACGGCGCCGAGGTCGCCACGGTGATGTCCGAGATCGAGCGGGTGATGACCACCGGCGGCCTGGCCAAGCTCTCCCTGCTGGCCGGCGACCGGCCGGTCACCGTGTTCTTCAACGGCTCCACCACGGTCGTGGTGGACGCCGCCGGCGACGCCCGCCCGACCGAGATCTCCGGCAATCTCAGCCGCCCGACCGAGATCTCCGGCCGCAACGCCCGCCCCACCGAGATCTCGGGCCGCTGACCCCGATCGCCGGCCGCCCCCTCGGGCGGCCGGCGGCTTAGGCTGGGCACCGTGCCCGTCGACTTCCGGCCGCTGGCCCGGGAAGACTTCCCGGTGCTCCGCCAATGGCTTGCTGCGCCCCATGTCCGCGCCTGGTGGGACGGCGAACCGTCGGACGTCGAGCGGAAGTACGGGCCGCGGGCGGACGACCCGGAGCCGGTCAGGGTGTTCGTCATCCAACTCGACGGCGTCCCACTCGGCATGATCCAGTGTTGCCGCCTCGACGGCCGTGCCGTCGGCATCGACTACCTCATCGGCGACAGCGACCGCGTCGGCCAGGGTCTGGGAACCGCGGCGATCGCCGCTTTCACCCGGCTCGTCTTCGACCTGTACCCGGACGCCACCACGGTCACCGCGGACCCGGCGCCGGCCAACCACGCGTCCCGTCGCGCGCTGGAGAAAGCCGGGTTTCGCCTGTCCGAGGTGCCCGCGGGCGCCAACGTGATCTACGTTCGGCACCGAGCGCTCGACGACGAAAGGCCTGCCCCGATGGCTCTCGAGATCATCCAGCCCGACGACCTGGACACGCCGAAGACGTACAGCCACGTGATCGCCGCGACCGGCAACCGGCTGGTGTTCGTCGCCGGGCAGATGTCCGACGACCTCGACGGCACCCTGATCCACCCCGGCGACCTCGCGGCCCAGGCGCGGCAGGTGTTCACCAACCTCGGCCGTGCCCTCGCCGCCGCCAGGGCCCGGCCGGACCAGGTCACCAGGATCACCATCTACGTCGTCGGCCACCGCCCCGAGTACCTGCCGGTGATCGAGGCGGCCAGGATCGAGCTCTTCGGCGCCCACAAGCCCACCGACACCCTGCTCGGCGTGCAGACCCTGGCCGCCCCCGGCTACCTGATCGAGGTCGACGCGATCGCGGTCACCGACTGAGTCCCGGGCGAGAACCGTTCGCGAAGCGGCAGTGAAAAGAACTGGTCAGCTGGGTCAGACTGGCGGTATGGATGATCTGCTGGCCGATGCCGCGGTCCGGGGCAGGCGCTATGTCCGTGACGTTGGTGACCGGGCGGTCGCGCCACTGCCGGCGGCCGTCGCCGACCTGGCGAAGTTCGACGAGCCGCTG
Organism: Actinocrispum wychmicini; assembly: GCF_004345645.1. Classification (GTDB taxonomy): domain Bacteria; phylum Actinomycetota; class Actinomycetes; order Mycobacteriales; family Pseudonocardiaceae; genus Kibdelosporangium; species Kibdelosporangium wychmicini. The sequence goes on from NZ_SLWS01000011.1 coordinate 146,839, forward strand.
CCGGAGCACCCCGGTGATCCGGGGGAGACGCTGGCCCTGCTCGACGAGGTCGGTTCGCCGGCGACGGTCGCGAACACCGGGCCGCGGTACTTCGGCTTCGTGACAGGGGGAACGGAGCCCGCCGCGTTGGCCGCGGGGTGGTTGGGGTTGGCGTGGGACCAGAACAGCGCGTTGCCGGTGATGAGTCCGGTGGCGGCTCGGCTGCACGCGGTCACCACGCGGTGGCTGGTGGATCTGTTGGGGCTGCCGGACACCAGCCAGGTTTCGTACGTCACCGGTGCGACGATGGCCAACGCGACGGCGTTGACCGCCGCCCGCGACCGCCAGTTGCGTCGAGCCGGGTGGGACGCGCAGGCAGACGGTCTGTTCGGCGCCCCGCCTGTCACGGTCGTCGCGGGCGAACAGGCGCATTCCACCCTCATCAAGGCCCTGGGCCTGATCGGTCTCGGCCGCGGTCGGGTGCACCGGGTTCCGGCCGACGATCAGGGCCGGATGCTGGTCGGGCAGCTACCTGACGTGCGGGGGCCGGTGATCGTGTGCGCGCAGGCCGGTGAGGTGAACACGGGCGCGTTCGACCGGTTCCCGGCCATTGTGGAGTGGGCGCGGGAACGTGCCGCGTGGTTGCATGTGGACAGTGCGTTCGGGCTGTGGGCGTTGGCCGATCCGGGACTCAAGCACCTGACCGAGGGGTTGACCGAGTTCGACTCGTGGGCCACGGACGCCCACAAGTGGCTGAACGTCAGCTACGACAGCGGGTTGGTGATCGTGCGCGACCCGGCGAACCTGCGCCGCAGCTTCGCGTCGACAGCGGACTACCTGCCGCCCGACGACGTCTTCGAGCCGATGCACCACACCCCCCAGTCGTCCCAGCGCGCCAGGCAGATCGAGGTGTGGGCGGTGCTGCGCACGCTCGGCCGGTCGGGTGTGGCCGAACTGGTGGCGAACGGTTGCCGGCACGCGCGCCGGATCGCCGGCTTGTTGGTGGCCGGCGGCCTGCGGGTGCTCAACGACGTTGTCCTCAACCAGGTTGTCGTCGTCGCCGAGGACGACGAGGCCACCGCCCGGCTGATCCGGGCCGTCCAGGCCGACGGCACGTGCTGGTGCGGGCCGACGACCTGGCAGGGCCGGCACGCCATGCGGATCAGCGTGGCCGGGTGGAACACCACCGACGCCGACATCGACCGCAGCGCCGAGGCGATCCTCCGCTGCGCGGAATTCATAGGTGATGCCAACGCAAGTCATTGGCCTAGCGTGGCGGGCGATGACGATCCAGTATGACGACGGGTTCTTCGCCGACCCGCACCCCACCTACGCCCGGCTGCGGGCGCAGGCGCCGAGGGCCTGATCGGCACGCTGGTCGCCGGCCCGGACCGGGACCTGACCGACCACGAACTGGTCGAGACCGTCAGCCACCTGCTGCTCGCCGGCCAGGACGCCACCACCAACCTGCTCGGCAACGGCGTCCTGGCCCTGCTTCGCCATCCTGACCAGCTCAAACTGCTCCGGCACGACCCCGGGCTGATCGGTGCGGCCGTCGAGGAGATGATGCGTTACGACGGACCCACCGCCCGGTGCCGGTCACCGTGCGCTGACCGGTTCGAACGGCTGGACGTCACCCCGACAGGTCGTGATCTTCGGCGCCGGCGTCGACGGGTCGATCAGGTAGTCGTACACCGCCTTGTCGACGCAGGCGGACGTGGTCAGCGCCTGGTGGCCCCAGCTGTCGCTCGATACCAGGCGGCTGTTGGGCAGCAGCCGCGCCACTTTCACCGCGCTGTCGTAGCTGGTGGCTGGATCCCACAGGTTGCCGACCAGCAGGACGGGCGCGGCGGTGCGACGGTCGAACGGACCCCGGTAGACGTCTTCGTCCTGCGCGGTCCAGGTGTTCCGCGCGCACTGGACGCTGAGCCAGGAGTAATACGCCCCGAAGTACTTCGTGCTCCGGTCGGCTGCGGCAGGCCACGATGTGGCGTCCGCGGCATGCAGGGCATCAGTGCATCCCTTGCCGGAGAAGGCTTCGTAGTGGTTGTCGTAGCCCGACACGGGCGGTGGCGCGGGGTGCCGGGCCAGGAAGCGCTGCACCACGGCGTCGTGGTCGGGGCCGCCCCCGCCCGGCCCGGTGAGCTGCGCCAGGTCGGTCAGGTCGGCGAACAGGCCCAGGTACCCGTCCGGGTCGTGCAACCACTGCTCGGTGTGGCGGATCAGGTTCGCGTACGTGTAGGTGGTCGTGCTGGTCAGCCGCAGCGGGTGGGCCCGCAGCTGGTCGGCCAGCCGGTCGAACCTGGCCTGGGTGTCCGGGGCGGCGAAGGAACACTGGGCCTGTTGGCACCGCTGCAGCAGCTCGTGCAGCGCGCGGTAGCTGGCGGCACCGGCGCCGATCCGCTCGAACACCGGCACGTTCGCGGTGGCCGGCGTACCGACGAACCCCAGCGGGTCGACGATGCCGTCCAGGGCCACTGCCCGGACCCGGTCCGGGAACATGTTCGCGTAGACCTGCCCGAGGTAGGAGCCGAACGACTCGCCGACGAACGTCAGCTTGTCGTCGCCCACGGCGCGCCGCAGCACGTCCATGTCACGGGCGTCCTCGGTGGTGGACATCGCGGACGTGACCTGCCGTCCGGTGGTTGAGCAGCCCCGGCCGAGTGCCTGGCCCGCGCCGATCCACGCCCGCTGTTCAGCCGGCGTGTCCGGGACGGGGACGGCGTTGAACGGTGCCTCCGCACGGGCCTGTTCCGCCGCCGTGGCGAAGCACCGGATCTGCTGGCTGCCGCCGACCCCGCGCGGGTCCACCCCGACGATGTCGAACTTGTCCAGGACGGCCGGGCTCACCACCTGCGGCACCAGGGCGGCGAAGTCCCTGGCCGAGTCGCCGGGGCCGCCGGGGTTGACGAAGACCGAGCCCACCCGTTGCGCCGGGTTTCTCGCCTTGACCCGCAGCAGCGCCACGTCGATCGTCGCGCCGCGCGGGTCGTCGTAGTCCAGCGGGAGTCGCGCGGTGGCGCATTCGGCGGTGTCCCGGCACGTCGTCCAGTGCAGGACGGGGGTGGGTACCTGGTCCACCCGGCGCGCCTCGGTGGGGCTCGTGCGGTCGGGTGTGGTGGCCGTCGCGGCGGCCGGCAGGCCGATCAGGGCCAGGGGTAACAGAGCCGCCATCACAATGCGGCGTGACGTTGATGTCATGCCGATCACCGTTCCGTAGCTGTGCCGTCCAGTCACCGGAGTACGTGACCCAGTCGGCGGTGGTGCAGGCACCACTGTGGGAGCCGGGTCTCATCCACATCGGACCGGGCTACTGTGTCGGAGTGAGCACCGACACCCGGATTCCGGTCGCACTGCGAAGGGCGATGACGCTGCTGGCTGATCCCCCGGCGGAGCCGGACGTCGGCCGTGGCTATCTCGATCTGCTGAGCGACGCCCCGAGCGCGGACGAGCCGGCCACGAACAGGGGTCTGTTCCAGGCGCTGTGGGCCTCCGGTCCCGGTTCGATGGCGTACGACACCGTGCAGGGCCTGGCCCGGCGGTTCGCCGGTTCGGCGTTGACCCCGATCTCCTGGCTGGACCTGCCGCCGGGCGGGGTCGCGGTGGATGTGGGCAGCGGCCCGGGAAACGTCACGGCCGCACTGGCCGACGCCGCCGGGGCGGACGGTCTCGCCCTCGGCGTGGACATCTCCGAAGCCATGTTGGCCAGGGCGGTGCGCAGCGAGGCATCGCCCGCCGTCGGGTTCATCCGGGCGGACGCGCAGCGCTTGCCGTTGCGCGAGGAAGTCGCCGACGCGGTGGTGTCCCTTGCGGCGCTGCAACTGATTCCCGATCCGGCCGCGGCACTGGGCGAGATGGTGCGAGTCCTGCGCGTGGGCGGCCGGCTCGCCGTGATGGTGCCGACTGTGAGCGGCACCTTGGCGGAACGGTTCTTCCGGCTCCTCCCGGACACCGGCGGCGCCCACTTCTTCACCGAGGACGAAGTGGCGGACATTCTGGAGCAGCACGGCCTGTCCAGGCTCCGCATCCGCCGGTACGGCCCCATCCAGTGGACCCAAGGGTGCAAACATGAGTGACGTGCCGGAGACGGACCGCATCGGACAGGTGTTGTCCGAGATGTACCAGTCGCTCTCCGGGCCGGCCGGCGAGCGCGACTGGGCGAAGCTGAGGGAACTCCTGCACCCACAGTGCAGGCACATCCGCGTCACGCTCGATTCGGACGGCCATCCCACGGTCAAAGTGATGCCGACCCCGGAGTACATCGAGGACGTGGCGCCGTTTCTGGCCGCGGAGGACTTCTACGAGCTGCAGACCGCGTTGCGCGTCGACATCTTCGGCGACATCGCGCACGCCTGGAGCGCCTACGACGCCCACCACGAACCGGAATACGACCGTCCTGCCCGCAACGGCGTGAACAGTGTCCAGCTGCTACGGGACGGTTCGGGTTCGTGGCGGATCATCTGCATCTTCTGGCAGAACGAGTACCACGACTAGGTCGGTCAGCTGAGGTGGCCGAGGGCGGTTTCGGCGAGCCGCGGCCACTGTCCGGCGTGCGCGCTGGGCACGGCCACCCAGTCCTTGAACGGCCGCTTGGTGCCGGACGGGTCGAACAGTTCGGCTCCCGCCAAAGCCAGGGCGTCGTCGTGCGCGGGGCTGCCCGCGCCGAGCCGGAACGCCAACACGTCGCCCTGAAGGCACGCGAACGCCTTGCCGTTCGCTTTGAGGGCGCGCTTGCCGAACATGGCACCCGCGACCGCGCCCCGGGAAGCGAGCGTCAGGGCCAGGTCGTCGAAGATCGCGTCGGCGCTCACGGGGCTCCCTTGTGGAATGGACCGGTCGGTTGCCAGTTTAGGCACGCCGGTGCCGGCAGCCATCCCGACGGGCCGTCGCGTTCCCGCTGAGCCCCGCGCCGAACCAGTGTGGGACTGTGTGGGTGTGATCACTTCACTGGTGGGTAACCCTCAACGATGAGACTCGCCGTTCTGGACATCGGGTCGAACTCGGCCCAACTGCAGGTGGTGGACGTGGCGGTCGGGGCGCCGCCGCTGCCCGCGCACTGCGTGAAGGAGCCGACGCTGCTGGCCGAGGAGCTCCGGCCGGACGGGACGTTGAGCGAGGTCGGGCTCGACCGGGTGGCCGCCGCCGTCGACCGGGCGGTGTCGGCCGCCACCCGGCTCGGGGTCGATCAGCTCTATCCGTTCGTCACCGCCGCGGTGCGCGACGCCGTGAACCGGGACGAGGTGATCGACCGGATCGAGGCGGAGTCCGGGATCCGCCCGCAGTTCCTGTCCGGCGAGGAGGAGGCCACCCTGACGTACTTCGCGGCGCGCCGGTGGTACGGCTGGTCGGCGGGCCGACTGCTGCTCGTCGACATCGGTGGCGGTTCGACGGAGGTGGCGCTGGGCCGGGACGCGCTGCCGGACCTGGCGGTCTCGCTGCCGTTGGGCGCCGGCTGGCTGACCCGGCGGTTCCTCGCCGCCGACCCGCCGACCCGCAAGCAGCTCAAGGCGTTACGCAAGCACGTGCACGACACCCTCGCCGAAGTGCTGGAGCGGCTCAGATGGGAGGGCGATCCCCGCCGGGTCGTCGCGACCTCGAAGACGTTCAAGCAGCTCGCCCGTCTCAGCGGCGCCGCGCCGCAACGCAAAGGGCCGTTCGTGCGACGGGAGCTGACATTGACGACGTTGCGGAACTCGATCCCCGAACTGGTGTCGGTCACGGCGCACGAACGCGCCGGACTCCGTGGCATAGCCCGGTCTCGGGCGCGTCAGGTGGTCGCCGGGGCGTTGGTGGCGGAGGCCACCATGACCGCGTTGGACATCGGTTCGGTGGAGATCTGCCCGTGGGCGCTGCGGGAAGGCATCCTGTTGCGTCACTTGGAAAACGTCACGGACCTGCCGACGCTTCCCTTACAGCCGTTGACGCATGACTCGGCCGTCTACCCGTTGACCACCCCTGGGCGCCGTCCGAGTTGAACACGGGCCCGTCTGCGACGGCTGAGTGCCTCACGGCGTTCCCGTTCCCCCATCGCGCCCCAAATGCCGAACGGTTCCTCCACCGCCAGGGCATGCTCCCGGCACTGGACGAGCACCGGACACGTCCGGCACACCATTTTGGCGCGTTCCTCCCTGGCCGTGCGGGCCGGACCGCGTTCGTGTTCGGGGTGGAAGAAATGCCGGCTGTCCTGGCCCCGGCACGCGCCACGGATCTGCCAGTCCCACTCGTCGGCCACCGGAATGGGCAGGCGGCTGAGTTTGGCCATGATCGGTCCCTCCAGGTCGGCGTCCACCTGGCGATTACCCGGTCCACCCGCCGTTGAAACCCCGTCCGAAGTGGAGCCGGGGTGTCACGGTCATCCTCCTCGGGAAACTCCGACGGCAAGCCATACTTCTTCGATAGTGCCAGCTTTCACGCCAGTTGCCGGCGGTACCACGCGACGGTGGTTCGGAGCGCGTCCTCGATCGGAGTGGGACCCAGGCCGAAAGTGTCGGCGATGGCCTGGCAGTCCACAATCTGGGGTTCCAGGTACTGGTAGAACAGTTCGGCGTATTCACGCATGAAAGTCGCGTCGAACGGTCCCCAAGCGTCGGTGGTGGCCGCGGCCAGGATGTCCGCGGTGATCTCGTGGCCGGTCAGGGTCCCGATGATCCGGTGGACGTCGCGGGTGGTGTGGTCGGACGTGGTCGGCACGTGCCAGACCCGGCCGAGTGCCTCGGGGTGTTCGCCGAGGGTGGCGAGCGCGGCGGCGACGTCGCCGATGTAGCTGAAGGCGTGCGGCTGATCGATGTCGCCGAGGGCGACGACCGGGTTTCCTTGCAACGCGGGGAAGAACACCGCGCCACCGAGTGCGGAGTTGGTGACACGCGGGCCGTAGAAGTCGGCGGCGCGGGCGATGGTCACCTGGGCTTCGCCGCTGCTGTTGGCGTGCAGGTAACGGTCGGCGACCTTGGCGCGCAGGCGGCCTTTGTGGGAGGTGGCGTTGTGCGGTGTGTGTTCGGTCATCGGCACGCCGCTGGTCGGGCCGTACATGTAGAGGGTGTCGGTGACCACGAGCCGGGCGCCGCTGCTGGCCGCGCCGGCCAGGAAACCGGCCTGCAGCTTGGGAAGCAGGTCGTCCCACAGGTGGTACGGGGCGTGTGCGCAGTTGTAGATGACCGTGGCTCCGGCGCTGACCGTTGCCATGGCGTCGGTGTCGGTGATGTCCGCGGCGACCATCTCCACTTCGGCCGGGACAGGGGCGGTGCCGCTGCGGTTGACCGCGCGGACGCGGTGGCCACGGGACAGCAGTTCGTCGACCAACGTGACGCCGGCGGGGCCGGTGCCGAACACGACGTGCAGTTCGCTGTTCACAGTTGTTCTCCTTGGTAGGTCAGGGTTGTCAGTCGGTGCAGAGGGAGCCCGGCGCCGGCAGGCGACGGTCGGTCAAGTAGCTGTCCATGGCGCCGCGCACGCACTTCGAGAACAGGAACATCGAGTAGTCGTCGCCGTCACGGGTGAGCACGACGCTGCCGGGCAGCCGCGAGGACAGGCCGAAGGCCCACGGGTAAGCCGTCGACGACTGGTGCGTGGACTGGATGATCAGTGCCGGCGGCGCGTCGCGCAGAGGCGCGCTGTTGGTCTCCCGGGTCGGCACCGGCCAGCCCTGGCAGCCGGCCAGGTGCGTCCAAGCCTGCACGGCGCCGCCGAGGTGCGGGGACAACTGCTTGGCCATCCGCGCCAACTGGGTCAGCCCGGCGACGTTCGTGGCCGCGAGCGGGGTGTCCACGCAGGCGTGGGCCTGGGCCTGGACGCGGTTGAGGGTCTTGTCCTGCAGGACGGTGAAGTCGGTCGCGTCGCCACCGGCCGCCTTCTTGATCGCGTCGGCCGTTTCGGGCCACTGCGGGAACTTGATGTTCAGGAAGTCCTGCATGGCTGAGCGGATGTCCTCGCCGTTCACCGTGTGGCCGGGGTTCTTGGTCGGGATCGGCTGCCGGTCGGCGCGGGCGACGAGCTGGTCGAACAGTCCGGCCACATCTTGGCCCGTCAGCGGACACTGGGTGTCGGTGCGGCACCACGCGGCGAACCGGTCGAACGACTGCTCCGCCGTACTGATCTCGCTGGCGAGCCGCGCCACCGGTGACAAGGTGTCGTCCAACGCGCTGTCGGCCACCATCGTGCGCAGCCTGCCCGGGAACATCTGGGCGTACGTCCTGCCGAGCAAGGTGCTCCAGTGGATGCCGTACCAGTTCAACTGCCGCTCGCCCAACCCGACGCGAACCGCTTCCATGTCCCGGGCGGTGCTCGCCAGGTCGAGGTTGGCCAGCAACGGCTTGTTCCCGCAGGCCGCGGCCAGCTGCCGGTTGTTGTCCACCAGCGCCTGATACTGGGCCTCGGTGGTCGGGAAGTACGTCACACCTGGCGCCCGCTGCGGCCGGTCAGCGCACGTCGTCGGCGTACTGTGGCCGATCCCGCGCGGATCCACCGCGACGATGTCGAAGCGCTTGCCCAACGTCGACCCTTGCAGGAAGCCGAACTCCAGGCCCCAACGCAGCTGCTCGATGCTGGAGCCGCCGGCGCCGTCGTTCAGCAGCACGCTGCCCACCCGCCGCGTGGAATCCGCGGCCTTGCGCCGCACTAAGGACAGGGAGACGTCGCCTGACCAGGGGCGCGACCAGTCCGTCGGAACCCGCGTGGTGCCGCAGTCCAGGCCCTTGAAGTACGGCTCGGTACACGGCTGCCAGGCGATCCGCGCCGGCCGGGAGGCGACGTCCTGCTCGGCCGCGGTGGCGAGCGACGCCGGCGCGAGGGCGGCCAGCCCGGCGGCGATCAGCTTGATGGCGATCATCAGTACCCTTTCGGTAGATGAGTGGTTGACCACTCACTCTGACAGGAGTAACTAACCACTCACACCCAAATCGTGTCAACCCCGGATGGCTGCGGTTGACATCGCCAAGAGTGAGTGGTTAGTTAGTCACATGGCCAGAGTGTCAGACACGCGTCAGCTGTCCACGGCGGATGAGCGTCGTGCGGCGGTCCTACGGACCGCGATCGGGGCGTTCGCCGCGAAGGGCTACTACGGGACGACGACCAGCGAGGTCGCCAAGGCCGCGGGGATCTCGCAGGCGTACGTGTACCGGCTGTTCCCGGACAAGGAGTCGTTGTTCGTGGCCGTGATCGAGCATTGCTCGGTGCGGATGCGCGAGGCGTTCGCCGAGGCCGGTGCGAAGGCGACGGGCAGTGATCCGGCGGCGGTGCTGTACGCGTTGGGCGACGCCTACGCCCGGCTGATCGTCGACCGGGACCTGCTGCTGGTCCTGATGCAGGCCACGTGCGCGGCGAGTGAGCCGGCCATCGGGAACGCGATCCGCGCCTGCTACGCCAAGGAAGTCGAGTACGTGCGGGCGATCTCCGGCGCCTCGGAGGAGGAGATCCAGGAGTTCTTCTCCCGTGGGTTCCTGTGCAACACCCTGGTCGCGATGAGCGTCGACACAGTGGACGCACCCTGGGCCCATACCCTCATGGCGGGGATTCGGCACTACTGAGCCCGCGGGTGCCCGCTTGGGCGTCCTTTGGGTCATTGTCGCCCCGGTGCACGATTGTCGCCCTACGATCCGCCATCATGAACCTTCACGAACGCCGTGGTATCACCCCGCCGGGGTCGGTGATGCTCCTGCTGGCCCTGCTGTTGATCGGCGGCGGTGGCCTGATGGCCTACCGGGCGAGCGAGAAGCCCGCCCAGCCGAACATGGCGATCGGTATCGGCCTGGTCATCGTGGGCTTCATCGTGGCGCGGGGCCTGATGACGGTGTCGCCCGGCGAGGCCAAGGTGATCCAGTTCCTCGGCCGCTACACGGGAACGGTGCGACACCAAGGCCTGCGGTGGGCCAACCCGTTCGCCACCAAGCGAACCGTGTCGATCAGGATCCGCAGCACCGAGATCCCGGTCCTGAAGGTCAACGACGCCGACGGAAACCCGATCGAAGTGGCCGCGGTGGTGATCTGGCAGGTGGCGGACACCGCACGAGCGCTGTTCGAAGTGGACAACTTCATCGCCTTCGTAGCCGCCCAAACAGAAACCGCGGTACGTCACATCGCCGGCTCATATCCCTACGACTCGCACGGCAAGGGCCTCGCCTTGCGCGACAACGCCGACGAGATCACCCGGCGAATGTCCGAAGAGATCGCCCAACGAGTCCAAGCTGCCGGCGTCTACATCGTCGAATCCCGCCTCACCCACCTGGCCTTCGCCCCAGAGATAGCCCAGTCCATGCTCCAACGCCAACAAGCCAACGCGGTGGTAGCCGCCCGCTACCGAATCGTCGAAGGCGCCGTCGGCATGGTCCAACTAGCTCTCGCCAAACTCACCGAACAGCGAATCGTCGACCTCGACCCCCAAACCAAAGCCGCCATGGTCAGCAACCTGCTTGTGGTCCTCTGCGGCGACCGCGGCACCCAACCAGTGATCCAGGCGGGAACCGCCACCCCCTGAACGAGCACCGGCTCAGTACTCGTCGACGTGGTCGGTGGACGCTGACTCGCGCAGGCCGGCTGCCGTTTCGGCGGTGCGGTTCGCGTCGGGTCTGCCCAGCTGTCTCATCAGGTTCGCGTTGTGCCGTACGATCCCGGCCAGTTGGGCCTGGAACCGGGTGGGTGACGCGTCGACCAGGGGCCTGATGTGGGCCTCGGCTTTGGCGGCTTCGGCCAGCGCGTCTTCGAGCCTGCCGCTGATGGCGAGGACGACGGACAGGCTGAGGTGGGCCTGGGCACTTCGATGTCCATGTGCCCAGGGGTTCTCGGCGGCCAGGACAGTGGTGAGGTCGACTGCTTCCTCAGCCACGCGAAGTGCCTCCGTCGGATAGCCGAGAACGGTCATCAGGTCGCAGTACATGACCAGGCCGTCGGCGAGTTCCCCGCGGTAGTCCCTGGCCGAGGCCGAGACCAGGCTGCGGAGTGCGTCCACGGCTCGACCGGCGACGTCCGGGTGCCGGTCGCCCTTCTGCTGGGCTCGCAGGGTCTGGATGGCCAGGTTGGCCAGGGCGGCGCCGATGTCGGTGCCGCGACTCTGGTCGCTCATTTCCTTGACGTGTTCCTCGGCCTGTTCGGCGAGTTTCACGGCTTCGCCGATCTGGCCGAGCTCACCGTGCACCCGGCTGGCCTGAATCAACGCTTCGGCATACTCCGCCGCGTAGCGGCCGGGCTGCCCACTGACGAGCGTCTTGTACCCGCGAAGCGCGTCCTCCACCGCGCTGAGGGCCTGTAGCAGATGGCCCGCACGGTACCGCGCCTTCGCCAGCCGTAGGTCCATCGGCGCCTGTGTCTCCGGCAAGATGTCTCCGGCCATGACCGCGGCGCTTGCCACGGTCTCCTGTATCCGCATCGCGGCCTGGTCGATGGCTACGTCGTGATCGGCGGTGGTGGCGAGCAGGTCACTGATCGGACGCAGTTCCGCGGCGGCGAGACACTTGGGAACGAGGCCGACGACGGCGTCGAGCGCCGACCCGCCCGCCTGGACGCACAGCGCCGGATTGTTCGTGACCAGGCGGAGGATCTGGTTGCGGACCGACGTTCGGCCGTGCGGTTTCGCTTGCGCCAGCCGGGCCAGCGTCACCACCGCGTTCGCCACTCCGCGCAGCCGGACCCGAGCGTCCGCGCCCAGCGCGTCGACGTCCATTGTAGACAGTTGATACACGACCGTGCGGGCCCACGCCGTTTCCTCCTCTGGTACCTCCGGCCGGCCGGCGAGGGTGTCGGCGACGAGCCGGTCGGTCAGCTCCGGCGGGCCTACCGTCGCGACGAACCCTGTGTCGGCGCGGTAGAAACGCTCGTAGGCGCCGAGCAGGCCGACCCACGCCGAGGGGTTGGGGATCAGGGCGTGATCCCGTGCGAACACCTGAGCGGTCCGCAGCGGGCACGGCCGGGTCAGTGCGGCCAGGAACGCCAGCTTGGCCACTTCGGCGTGCGATGACTGGAGACAGTCGGCTCGGTACGCCCGTTCCTTGGCGAGAACGACGCGTGCGGCCTGCTCGGCCGTCTTGGCCACGGTCCCCGTCAACACCGCGGCCACGGCGACCACGGGAATCTCGTCCACGGCGAGATCGTCATACCCGGCGCCTGGCGCCACGGACAGTTCGGTGTCCGCGGCGAGGGCATCGGCGACGGCCGCGACGCATCTGTCCATCATGGACCTTCGCGATTCGTACACGGGCGTGTACCGCGTGACCGGTCGCTCCCGCAGCGCCACATGGCTGTCCCGGAGGAACCGCTCACACTCGTTCCACCAATGGCCGGTGCCGCCCGCGATGGCCAGCACGCGCACCCGATGGTCGCCGACAGCCAACTGGTCGACGAGGGTGCCCAGATGTCTGGGGTGCCAACGGTCGGCGCGGTCGACCACGACAAGCATCCCGCGCGGTCCCGGCCTGGGCCCTTCGCGGCTCAGCCAGGTCGCCTGGTCCGGGTCCTGGCGGGCCCGGTAGACCCGCCAGCCCAGCCGGTGGCAGCTCTCGGCGAAGTTCTCGGCCACTCGCAGCCGGCGAGCGGTGTCACGGCCGTGCAGCAACAGCAACGAGCAGCGGCTGGGCTGGGCCAGCCAGTCATGCAGGTCGCGAGGATCCGGGTGGATCACCGCGGCCGCCCGGTGCAGGAGCGCGACGGGCTGAGTGACCGGCGTGTCGGGCGTCGCCCGATAAGTCACCGGTTGCAGCCAGTATCTGGTCGCGGACCGCTCCCCGGGCACAGTGACCGTCACCAGTGCCGGTGCGGCTTCTATCGTTCCGGCGACGGCCGTTGGCACTTGGTAGTACTGCCCGCCGAGGGTCAGGATCCGGAGGTCCTGGCCGACGGTGGGGTGGCGGCTGGCCTGATCGCGGTCGACGTCGTACCACGGCCCGTCTTCCTGGCCCGCGGCCAGCACCTGCACGATCATCGGCTCGGTCATGGGCACCCGGATGTACAGCGCGTCAGGGTGATCGGGACCGCCGAGCAGGAGCCCTTGCCGGTCCCAGCGGATCGGCACCTGCCGGTGCGGAAAGTACCTGGCGACCGGGCCGAGCAGGCCCCGTGCGTTGCCCTTGACCTCGGCGAGTGCCCCGCCGTGCAGCGAACGCACCAGGTCGCTCCGCTGCGGTGTCGCGGTGATCTCATGCTCCCGTAACGGTTTCGCACGCAGGGTGAGATGCCATGCCGCGGCCTGTTCGAGAACTTTGTCGGGGAGCCGGCGGCGGGCCCGCACCACCCAGTCGGCCAGGGCGTCCGCCCGCCGTTCGTCCGTGTCCATCGCCTTCAGCGGCATGTAGAGCAGCGGCGCCCCGCGTTTGACGCCGGCGTCGCCGTACCGCACGGCCAGCCATGTGATGAACTCCTCCAGCCGCAGCGCGGGCGCTATGCCGTGGTGTTCCTTGGCGAGCAACGCACCCAGAGTCCTGATCGGCGCGTTCCGTGGCGCGTCGCGTAACCACTGTGCGAGGCGTTCCCGCAGCTCTTGGCGCAGGTCGGAGCGCACAACCACGGCACCGCGCTGGCGCCACCCGATCCACTCGCTGAACCAGAAGTCCGATTCGGCACCCACGTCCAGGTGGGGCAACGCCCGCAGACGTACCGCACGCACCAGTTCGGGCTCGATCCGGGAGGCCGTGCTGAGAGCGACCGCGAGCTGCACGTCCGCACGCAGCGGGTCCGTCTCCAACGCAGCGGTGATCCGGTCCTTCGCGGTCATCCCCGTGCCCAGCCGTCCATCGCCGCACGTACGGCCGCGACCGTCGTGCTCCGATCCCAGGTGACGACTGGCATCAACGCGGTCAACCAGTGCGGGAAACGGTCTCGTGGGACGGGCGCCAGCGCCACAGGTTTTATCCCGTGCCGGCGCCATGCGTCGACGAGCGCGGCCCACTGGCCTGGAGCAAAGGAGGAGTCGTAGGCGGGTCGTGCGCCGAAAGTGGACACGACGACGACCGTGCGCGCGGCGGGTAGGTGGTACGGCTCGTCGTCCAGCCCGACCTCCGGTGTGCCCTCGAAATGCCAGACCGACATCGCGGCCGCGCCGACGAGCCTCGTCAAGTCGACGCGCAGGGTCGCTTGGTCGCGTTCGAACAGGCTCATCCCGCGCGCGTGGTCGATCAGGAGCTGAACGCCGTACCGCAGGGTGGGGCGCTGACGCCGAGGCAGCCGTGGCAGCGGTTTGGCAGCAGCCAGGAAACGGAGCACCGCCGGCACATCGACCTCTCCGTCGGCCTCCGCGCGGGACACTGTCGCCTGGAGGATGCCGCGCGCCGCACCCAGCCGGAATAGCGGCACGTGGGGCGGTTCCCGCCGAACGACCGAGGCCGCCGACGGGAGCGCCGGCATGTCGCTCCACGGTGGAGGCTGCTGTACGTCAAGAGCTTCCAGCGAGCCCGCCGACGAGCTGTGGTGGCCACCGCCTTGGCCGAAGGTGGTGACCACGGGGTCGGTTTCGGGCGGGACGTGTGCGACGGAGGACTCGGGGTCTCGATGGATCGCTTCGCTCGTGTCGACGACGATCGACGGTGCCGGCCGCTCGGCCGTGGCCGGTTCCGCCTGCGCCGGCCTGTGACCTGTCCGGGACATGCCCAGCATGGCCGTGATCTTCCCGACCTCGTCGGCACTCAGCGAACCGGGCGCGGTGGACAGCCGTGCCACGGCCAGCGCCAGGTCAGCCCACCAGATCTCGTTGGTTCCGGTCATCGTCGGTCACCTGCCGCCGGTGTCCTTGGTGAAGATCATCCCCAGCAGCCGGGCGAGCTCGGCGTTCGCGGGTGCGTCCAGTTCCAGCCGCACGCAGGCGTTGACCGCGTCCAGGAACTCCGCCGTGCTCGGCATCCGCTGGTTGTTGCGTTTGGCAACTTCGCGTGCCGCCTCCAGTTCGTCGAGCAGATGATCGCGGAACTCGTCGGCGATCGTCTCGCCGCGCCGCAGCAGATGCTGCTCCGCGATGAGTTTGAGGTCTTCCCGGCCATGCGGTGGCAGCCGGTGGACCACACATCGGCGGACGAACGCCTGCGGCAGATCGCGTTCCTCGTTGGACGTGATGATCACCAACGTGGTGCCGGACGGATGTTCGGCCACCTCGACCCCGCCCTGGTACTCGGTCGCCACGAACCGGCGCGCGGCCAGGGGCGCGAGCAGGCCGTTGGGCATGTCGGGATCGGCTTTGTCGATCTCGTCGACGAGCACGACAGCGGGCGCGTCCTTCCTGTCGGAGTTCCACTGCTCGAACGGCTCGTGCTGCTGACCGACCGGATCGGCCAGATCCCGCCGGAACGCCCACCACAGCACCCCCGGGGTCACATACCTGTTGTCGGTCTCGTCCAGTCGGTCGGCTTGCGCGTCACCGAGTCTGCGGACGTGGTCGAAGGTCCACAACAAGTCCTGCGCACCGGTACGTGCGGTGGTCACGTGCTCGTAGTAGCGCATCCCTCGGTCCACCGCGACGTGTCTGGCCAAAGTGGACTTCCCGGACCCTGGCTCACCGTACAGCAACAGGGGCCTGCCGATGGCCATGGCCACCCGGACGGCCAGGCTCAGGTCCGCGGACGGGAGGTAGGACTCGCCGTCCGCGATCAACTGGTCGTGGTCGGTGTGCCCGGTCATCGCCGCCTCCCGCAGACGATCTCCCCGATCTCGTCCTTCTTGCTGTAGAAGCGTTCACTGCGGGTCGCGTCGACCTCCTGGATCGGCCGATACGCCGCGCCGACCAGGTCCTTGACCCGCTCCTTACCCAGGCGCGAGAACTCCTCCGGCGGAATCATCAGCACCACGACGGTCAACGGGCATCGGCGGTGGATCTCCGTGACGACCCTGGTGGACAGTTCAACGCTGCCCACGACACCGACCAGCACGTGCTTCGGATACCTGTCGTGCTGCTCGCATGTGTTGTCGGGCCCCAGCCCGCACTTGAGGTATCCGCTCGGGCCGAACAGCGAGTCCACCGCCCGGACCGGTGTGTCCGGTTCACCGTCCGCCTCGGGATCGAGGTGCTTGACGGTGATCTCGGACAGGGTGCAACCGTAGGCGCGAGCCACGTACTGTTCGGCGATCAAAGGGTCGTCGGTCAGCAGAACCGGGGCACGGGGGCCGGGCAGCGGCGAGTCGTCGACCCGGATGGGTTGTGCTTCCGGCCAGGTCAGCCAGCTGGACAGCACGATCGGCCGGGTGTGTCGGGCGAGATCCGAGTCGAAGGCCGCGTCCCTGATCGCCGCCATTGCCCGCTCGCCCAGGTGGTCGTCGAGGACGACCTTGGCAAGCAGTTCCTTGGTGAAGAACGGGTACTTCCCGTTCCGGTCGCACACATCGCCGAAATGCCGGGCGAGTAGATCGTCGGCTTCGGCCTCGTTCAGTTTGAACCCTCTCGCCAGCCTGCGGGCCAGCACAACGTCCTCCTCGTGCAGTGCGGTCGAGAAGGTGTACAGACGAGACAGGACCCGGTCGCAGAGCCGGTCCGCCTCTGCTTCGACCGCCGCGGCGCCTGAGACCTTCTGGGCTTCGATCACCTGCAGTTTGAGCAGGGCTCTGAACTCCCACATAGCTTCGATGACCTTCTTGGGCACATCGATGAGCACCGGAATCACCTTGCTGGTGGACCTGGGGTCGGTGGCCCAGCTGACTTCCTGTTTGACCCAGTCACTGGCTTGCGCCCGGGAGTCGAGGAGAACGATCACGACATGGGACTCGGGCAACGACTTGCGGATCCATCCCTCCCAGTCGTCGCCAGGCTGGATGCTCTTCAGATCGGCGTTCACGCCGTAGGTGGGGCGCAGGACCTCGACCAGCTTTTCCAGGACGTGCCGGGCGACTCCGTCGGTGCCGTTGGTGCTGTGACTGATGAAGACGTTCCACATGGGACTTGTCTGGTCGTCCATCAGGCGCCTCCGCCAGGCTGGGCTTCGCCCCGACCGATCCGGGTGAGCCACGACTCGTTCTGAGCGAAGATCACTTGCTCACACGCTGTTGCCAGCTCGTCGTCGGCTTCCGCCGAATACGGGCGCGAGGTGGCCATCAGCTCGTCGAGCCGGTCCGCCGTCCGGCTGTAGTCGGCCATCATGAACTCGTACTCGGCTTGCGCGGAGAACGCGGCCAACGCGGCGACCACGGTCGTCAGGACCCCCGTCCACTCGAGCAGAGTGGCGCCGCCGACGACACCGA
This sequence comes from Actinocrispum wychmicini, assembly GCF_004345645.1. Taxonomy (GTDB): domain Bacteria; phylum Actinomycetota; class Actinomycetes; order Mycobacteriales; family Pseudonocardiaceae; genus Kibdelosporangium; species Kibdelosporangium wychmicini. Next base: position 163,954 of record NZ_SLWS01000011.1, read on the forward strand.
CCACCGCGGCCAGAACCGCGCCGATGCCGCCGAGAACCACTCCCAGCAGCCGCAACACGCGCACCCGGCGGGCGAGGCTGGCAGCGGTTCGCCGGTAATAGCCGTCAATCTGGCCCCACACCCGCTTCTGCAGGTAGGACGCCATGTCGCTGACCGCGGGCAGAGGTTTGCCGTCGCCCTGTCTGCCTGCCGCGTGTGATCCGATCGCGGCGGCCCTCTTCATGGCAAGGTGACAATCGCTCATGAGCCTGTCGGTGGATCCGTCCCGATAGCGCCCCACACCCGCGAGGAACAGGTGGACCTGGGACTTCAACGCCTCGGACAACGCCCTCGCCTGCGTCCATGCCCTGACGGCGGTCGGACTGATCTGAGCCCGGATGAACGCGCCCAACCCGACCGCGATCGCGGCCACCAGCCCCAGGGACATGCCGGCATAGGGCACCTGCGAGTCGATCTGGGTGCCCGCGGTCCCGGCGACGGCGGCGACCAGCAGGGCCACCAGCGACCACAAGCGGCCGCGGTTGACCGACTTCTTCAAGTCATCGGCGACCCGGGACCAGACCCGCTGCCGTTCCCACACCAACTCGACTTCCTTGGGTACAGGCGGCGGAATCACCGCATGGACGTCGTTCGGGGATGGTGGACCGGTATGGGGATCCTGGGGGATGCGGGCCCACACGCGGGCTTCGTAACTTTCGCCAAGTACCTGGGCGCACCACACGGCCACCTCGGCGCTGTCGAGAGCGACATCTCGGGCGACCGGCGCCGGGCCCACCAGGAGGTCCATGACAACGTCGAAGATCTCATCGTGGCTGGCCATCACCTCCTGGAACGGCGGCCGGGTGGACAGGGATCTCCAGACCCACACCCTCGCCGAATGGGGCAGGCTCACGTGTCTCATTCGCCACAGTGCGTCGGCCATCTGCTCCGCGTCCGGTGCCTGCAACAGGTTGTCCAGCAACGCGTCCAGGTCAGGTGCGGCAGGGACCGGCGGCTCGACCGGGCCGGATTCGGTCACCGGCGGCACCGCATGGGCGTCCTGTCCATCGTCCGATGTGGACTCTCTGGGGTTGTCCGGTTCGGCCGTCGCCGCCGTGGTCCGCTCGGCTTCGGCCGACTCGAACCAGCCCGGCCACGGCTCCGCGCCGGTGGACGCGTCGTCCTGATCCGGCTTTGTCTCGCCCTCGGCGACGCGGTGTTTTCCTTGCGGCGGCTCAAGAATCTCGTCGTCGTCCTTCGTTGGGGTGCCCGGTTCGACGGCCGGGCTGGATGTGAGCATCAGCCGTCCGGTCCTGGCTCGGCTGAACTCGGCGATCCGTTCCTCGATGGTGGCGGCCTCGCCGGCGTCGGCGCGGATCGTGTCACGCTGGTTGGCCCACAACCGTTCCCGCTCCTTCGGCACCACCTTGTGCGCCGGACCCCACGCCTGCAGGTACGCCTCGTACAGCAGGTCGGCGGCCGCGCCGAAATCCGGTGGGACGAGGTCACTCGCCAGGTCGACCAGCACCCGCCGGCCTCTCGTGCCGTCGAGCGTGGCGGGTGGGGCTGGCATGAAGATGAAGTCGAGCGGTCTGTCCCGCTCGCCGTCGGTTTCGAAGGTGGAGAACGTCCACGTCCGGTATGTCACGCCGAACGCGTCGAGAATGTCCCGGACCGCGGTCAGCAAGGTCGACGCGGTCATGATCTCCACTCCGGCGACGGCGAACCGGTTGTGCGGTCCGGCAAGGACCTGTGCCAGCAGGCCTGTCACCACCGTCCGCGGCAACTCGGCGACCGAAGTGCGCAGGCTGCTGATGCGTGGCGCCACCTTCGCGCGCAGGTCCCCGAACGCGCGTTGCTCCAGTGGATCGCGGATGTCCTCCGGGTTGTACCAGCCGCGCCAGTTGGTCAGCGGCAAGGCGAGCGAGTCCAGGCTCTGTGGAGAACCGACGATGGCGTGCGAGAACGTCCGGCCGGTGTTCGACCCGGCGGTGACCCGCCGCAGTACAGCCGCGTCGCCGTCACCGAGGTGCACGTAGGTGTACACGCCATCAGTCGGGGCCTGTGCGCCGTGCTCGAGCCGAAAGTACGGCTGCAGCTTGTTGTACCAGTACGACCGCAGCATGGTTCCGCCGTCGGACTTGTGGATCGAACTGGCCGCGATCCCCATGCCCGCGCCCTCGACCATCGCGAACAGGATGTCCTCCACCTGCCCGCTCTCCCCGGTCATCGGCCGATCTCCGCCGCGCCCGGGCTGTTGACGAAGCCGGTCATGGCCAGCAGCGCCAGCAACGGCTGGAGCACCCGAACCGGTCGCACACCACGCGGGAACTTGTCGGACTCATCCGCCGCGCCGCCGGTCGCCGAGACGAAATGCATGGTGCGCCGGGAGAACTGCCGGTACACGGTGAGCATCGGCTCGGCCTGGTACCGCTGCAGGACGGCGTAGACATCCCGGCTTTCCGAGCGGAACAGCGCCGGGTCGATCGGCCCCGCGACGTCCTCCCGGCGCAGCCAGTGGTCGACGGGGTACTCGTAGCGCAACTCGTCGGCCTTGGTCAGAGCCACCGCGATCGGCAGCCGTTCCATGTCCTCCTGTCTGCGCAACCGGTTGAGCGCTCCGACGAACGCGGGGTTGTGCCGGCGCGACGCGCTGCGCTGCGCCGCGCTCTTCGCGTGCGGCCGCCAGGCCGGCAGGCCCAGCACCGGGTCGTCGACGAACAGGAGCGCGTCGGCCCCCAGCAGGAACCCGGCCTGCATGGTGCTGGTGGCCACGGTGTCGTCGAAGTCCTCGCCGGCGATGTCGAAGAAGATCAGCGGTTTCGGCTCCTGCCCCTTGGACCGGACCAGCAGATAGCTGGCGAACGTCTGGATCAGGTTCTTCGTGGTCTGCAGCGCCTGCCCTTCGTGCAGGCTGCGAATCTCGTCGTTGAACCGCTCGTGCTGGATCTTGTCGGCGATCTCGAAGTCCAGGCCGTGCATGCTCAGCCCGCCGCGCAGCAGTTCGGCGAGCATCGCCACCAGCAGGTGGGTCTTGCCCGACCTGCCGCGGCCGACCAGACCGATGATGATCGGCTTGCCGTAGTCGTTGTGGATCGCGGGCAGGTAGTGTTCAGGCGTTCCGTCCGCGGACGGGTTCGGGCAGCGAACGAAGGCCAGTGTCCGCTCGTAGTCGCGTTTCACCGTGTTGGTGTGACCGGACAAGTCCAGTTCCTCCCACACGACGTTCCGGTCCCGCACCGCGCGCTGGTAGAGCGTCGCGGGCCACGTGATGTAGTCCAGGCACACTGGGCACAGGACCGTGTTCTCCGGCTGTGTCATGACTTCAGCACCATCCACATCACCACGCCCGCCACGGCGAGCACACCTATCGCGACCACGAGCAGCCGCAGCTTGGTCCACAGTGGACTATCTGGCGGCGGCTTGACGACGTCCTCGTCGAGATCGAGCACCGATGGGAACGGCGGCCACGGCTCAGGTGGCTGGTGTTCGCGGTCGAAGCTGTCCCAGCCGGCCTTGAGCGCGTCGTCCACGTCTATCGGGTCCGGTGGCGCGACCGGGGAGCTGAGCGCGGCCAGCACGTCCACCGCCGTGGGCCGCTTGGCCGGATCCTGATCGAACACGTGGCGCAGGCCGGGTCCGAGCTGCTCGACCAGCTTGTCCTGGCCGGTGCGGTCCAGGTGCCGCTTGCGTCCCATCATCTCCAGGACGGCCAGGCCCGCGTCCCTGATGTCCTGCGCGGGATCGGCGGCCCGCGGCGGGTTGGCCACGGTGACCGGTCGGGACTGCGGGATCTCCCCCCGCTCGGCTGAGTGCTCGAACCCGACCAGTTGCAGCCGTTCGCCGCTCCACCGCACCGACGACAGCGCGATCGCGCCGTGGATCAGGTCGACCTCGTGCAGTGCGGCGACGGCTCGGTAGATGCCGAGCTGGAACCGCTTGCGGTCCTCGGTCAGCAGCGTGACCATGCCGCTTTGGCCGACCATTGTGGCGCCCAGCAAGGATTTCATCAGGACGAACGGTTCGATGGCGTCGAAGTTGTACCCGATCAGCTGAGGCAGTTCGGCGGGATAGTTGTTGGGATAGCGGGTGGCGAGCCGCACCAGTGTGCGGATCTCGTTGTCCAGTTGTGTCCCGGCGAGTGTCCAGTCGTCCTGACCGCGCACGTCGCCAGGCAACCGCTTGCGTTCGACCTTCCGGCCGTCGCTCAACTCGACCTGGTCAGCCAGCAACAGCGAGCCGGGGCTGGCAATGGGCACGACCGACCGCAACCGCCAGTCGGCCTGCTCGCCGAGCGGGGTCAGGCCGGCCCAGGTCTCGTACCTGTCATCCGGGAGCGCGGAAGTCACTGGACCTCCCCATCGTCTATGAGCGGACTGACCACGCCGGCCCGCAGCGGGACCAGGCGGAGCACACCGACCGCGTTACCACTTGTCCTGATCAGGTCGTACGCCGGATTCACCGGTGGATCGAGAAGGTCGAGCGACGCGAAATACACCATGGCCATGTCCGCGGGATTGAGCTGGCGAAGGTCGTTGGGGGTGCACAGCTGGGGCAGCGGGCTGCGCGGGCCGCTGAGCAGGATCCGTCGGGCGTCCGCGGACTCTCGCCACAACCCGGTCGCCAGCGTTCGTCGGGTGTCGTCGTCCGGGAAGCCGGGAGGTGGCGTGCGGATGCCGTGGTTGTCCAGATGGGCGTTGTACCTGGCGAGTCCGGTCAGTCCGGCGTCGAAGAAGGGGCGACCGTTGGCGGAGAGGGGCCCGTTGGCGGCGATCTCGACGAACACCGGCCGCAGCGCTTCGAACACCAGGTGCGTCAGGTCGTCCCGCAGCACCCGGTTGAGGTCGTTGGCGCTGTCCGCGGTACTGGACATGAGCGGAACCGGTTGCGCGCCGGCGAATGCCGCCGCGGCGTCGCTGAACGCGGAGTGCAGCCCCTCCAGCGCCACCGCGACGTTGATCAACGAGTCCGCGAGCCGGGTCCGGCCGGCGCCGGGCAGCCAGCACTGATCCACCTGATCGGTCAGCTGACGCGTCAGTGCCCGTACCGCCGGCAACGCGTGATCGAGAGCCGACCTCGGACCCCATCGCGTGTGGAGGTTTCGCCACAACGCCATGACGACCCACACGGCCAGCAGACACAGGGCCGACGAGACCGCCACGCTCACCGGCAGCGAAACCAGTGCTGTCGGCAGGGAGTTCTTCGTGACGCCCAAGCCGATGCCCGCGAGCGCGGCCAGCGCGACGCCGCCGATCCCGGTGCCCAGCAGCAGTCTCGCGCGCACGATGCGCAACTCAGTCGCGGACAGCAGACGTATCAGCAGGAACACCCATACGCCTGCGACGAGAAGGCCGGTCACCGGACCGGCCGGGCCGGTGACCGAAGCGGCGAAGCAGGACAGCACGGCGAATGCCAGCAGCGGGCCGAACAGCGCGGGCCGAAGTCGTATCTCCGGTCTCGCGCGGAGCGACGTCAGCACCGGTTGGACGCTCGCGGCGCCGGGGGCAGCGAGCGCCGGGTCGCCAATGGCGTTGAGCCCGTTCGCGACCTGCGTGATGTTCTCCGCGATGGTCCGCAATGGACGCTTCAGGGCCAGCTCGGCCTTGACCGCCTCGGTGAGCTCGTCGGCCAGTTCCGGTGTGTCCCGGGCCAGCTGCGGGGGAAGCCCGTGGGCGACCAGTTCGGATTCGCGCGGGACACCGTTGCGTATCGACTCCGTCATCCTGTTCGCCGTGTCCATGCACGTGTCCCGATAGGACTCCAGGGCGTCTCCGGCCATCCGGACGGCGCTCTCCGTGCCCTTGTCGCCGGTGAACAGCCCGCGGCCGCGCGTGGCTCTCGCAACCGCGGCACGCGCCTTGTTGACGGCGTTCACCGTGGTCGTCCGTGCCTGGTCCAGCGGGGAGTTGACGGTGATGACCGCCCGCTCGCCGGTTCTGGCCGTGGACAACCGGGCAACGGCCGCGGCGACCGGCCCGTCGGTGCGGTGGTTTTCGCCGCCGTCGGCGGTGAAGTGCCGAAGTGCCCGTAGCCGCAGCAACCGGAGGGTGTTGTCCGGGACGGTGGCGTACTTGATCTCCAGGCCTGGACTCACGGCCTGGTGCGGCACCTCGCTGACGGCCTTGTGCACGCGTTCGAACACCAGCGGAAGCGTGAGCGCCGCGAGCAGGTCGTCGATGGTGACGTCCGGAAGGGAGACCAAGCCACGCGGGCCGCTGCCGCTCCACTCGATGGCGGCCTCACTGCCCGCCCACAGCGTGACGCCAAGACCCGCGAGCACGGCGGGCACCCGGAGCTCGAACTGGTCCTTCGCGGTACGCAGCGGCCCCACCGCGACCAGGATGACCCCGCTGAGCTGCTGTACCTTGGCCAGCTTCGCCAGGCCGGCCGTCAACCCGGGCAGGTCCTTGACGCGGGCCACGACGACCACGTGCTCGGGCAGCAGCAACGAGCCCGTCTCCAGGTCGGCGGACTCGAGCGCGGTGCGACCCTCGCCCGGTTCACGGACGTCGAGCACGAGGACCGGGGCCCGGGAAACAGGTCCCGTCATCGGCGGCGGCCTTCCAGGCGTTCGTCCAGGAGCCAGTCGTAGAGGTCGGCCAGGTTGTCCTGGATCGGCAGGTTCACGCCCCGGAACGGCAGGCGCAGTGCGTTGGGGAAGGTCTCGGCCCAGAACTCGCGCATGGCGTTCAGCCGGGTACGCCCGCTGGTTCCGGTCCGGTCGGCGAGGGCACCGTCGATCTCCGCGAGCTGCGTCGCCGGCAGCTTCATCACGCGCTCGAACATGGGCGAGGGCCATCTCGGGATCCGGTCAACGCCGTCAGGGACGCCGCTGATCAGCTGCGCGCACAGGTCCCTGCGGATCTGCTCGTCGTCGGTGAGCACCCATTCCTCGTACGCGGCGAGCACGCTCGCCCAACTGGACAGCCGCCCGTACGGACGCAACTGAAGCCGCATGTTGATGGCGGCCGAGGACACGCCGACGGCGATCGCACCCGGCGAGTCGTGGTCGTCGTCGGCAGCGATGTGCACCTGGTCGTTCCAGACGGCACACAGCAGGTGGTGCAGGATGCGCTCGCGGTGTTCGCCGGTGGTGGCCAGGTAGCCGAAGTCGTGTCCGAGGCGCTGGCGCCAGCGCAGGAAATCCTGTTGCTGCTCGTTGCGCAGCGCGTCGGACCAGTGCTTGAGCACCTCCCTGACCTCGGGCACCTCGGTCAGGCCCATTGAGCTGCGGAACAGCACGACGGCGATGGTCTCGGCGGTGATCGGCCGGAACTCGACGATCGTGTCCGCGGCCCGGGGCAGTTTGACCACCTGCTCCAGATACCGCTCGAGCTCGACGTCCTTGGTCGCCGCCGGGTAGGAGAACAGGATGCGCAACCGGCCGGTGCCGCTGGGGGCGAACCCACCGGGCACGAGGCCGGCGAGCTTCTCCCTGAACTGGGCGACGTCGTGGTCGGCGACCAGCCCGTTGGCCCGGCCGGCCGCCGCGGCCAGCAGGTCCTGCATGGGCGGCAGCAACGGCCGTTGTTCGCCGTCCCGGTGGTGGAACAGGATCTTCACCGCACGCTTGATCCGGTCACGCACGAAACCGACGGCCGCGGCGGGGTTACGGCCGGCGATCATCGCCTCCCACGCCTGTCGCCAGCCCTCGCCGCCGAGAATCACCGTCACCAGGTCACCGGCGGTCGCGGTCGACCGGACCCGGCCCTGGGCCAGGAAGTAGTCCACGAACCGGCGAATCACCTCGTAGTAGAACTGGTCGAGATCACCCTGCCGGGACAGCAGGTAGGTCACGCCTACGCGGTGCTGGTACAGCTCCTTGGACCGGGCCCGGAACCGCCGCTCGTCGTCCCGCGCGTGCTCACGGAACGCGCCGACCAGCGAGGTCACGTCGTTGCTCAGGCTCTGCAGCTTGCTGTCCCAGCGCACGGAGTGGACAGCCCACGCCGCGTGCCACGCGCGCTTGGCGCGCCACTCGTACCACTTGTCCTGGGTCCGGAGCGCCTCGGTCACCTTGGGGTCGCCCCACTTGGCACGACGGAAGACCCGGTCGCTGATGCCGCCGGGGTTCGGCGGGTTGAGGGTCAGACCCGCGGGCGCGGCCGGCTCACCCCGGCGGGACGCGACGATCTTGACGAACCCGAGTTGGGTCGGGTCGTCACCGGATCCGGCCTCGCCCTGCAACACGCGGTGCAGCCGGAACGGATCGACGTCGGCCAGCAGCGCACGGACCGCCCTGTGCGGGTCGAAGTCCTGGACCAGCTCCGGCACCTGGGTGACCAGGTTCTGCTCGAGCAGCCGCAACGCCGACTCCATCCGCCGCGCCCTGGTCGCGAGGGTGTTGATGATGTTGTCCGCCTTCTTCTGCGCCGGCGCCGGGTCCTTGATCGGCAACGGCGCACGCAGCCGCAACGGATCCAGGTTGGACTCGGTGAAGAACCTGTCCACCGGCTCGGTGTTGTCCTCGGCCCGCCCGGCGGAGGTCGTGGCCAGCTCGGTGACGGCGTGCGCGAGCAGGCGAGAGCTGATGATGTCGGCGATGTCGTCCACCGGAACTGTCATGGACGCCACCGAACCGGTGGACACGCCGCAGTTGCCGATTCCGGTCGGGGCGGGAGCTTCGCGTTCGACCGCGCTGTTGATGAAGCTGTCCGCGAAGGACATGTACGCGCGCTGGTCGCCGTAGCGCATCGGGGCGTTGTCGTTCTCGCCGCCGAGGTCGGTCCCGATCAGCGAAAGCATCAGCGACACCACCGACCGGTGCAGGTCCTCGCGCCGCACCCCGGAGCCCATACTGAACAGGAACCCGGTCTGCACGGTCGCGGCGCGCAGCCGGATCTCGGCCCGGTCCGGGTAACGGACGGACAGCGTGCCGCTGACCCCGGCCGCGTCCAGGTCCGTTCCGGCGACCTGGGCGTTCTGGTCGTCCACCAGCCGGAAGAGGTCGAGCAGGGCCCGGCCGGCGTTCAGCCGGGCCGCCCGCCCGCCACCCAGGCCGTCCTCGAACGCCGACGGCATCAGCACCAGCGGGAAGATCCGGATCCGGTAGTTGTTGCGGGCGAACGCGTCGCCGATCAGGTGCAGGTAGTCGTAGAACAGGCCACTGCCGGTGCCGCCGGCCACCGAGAACGCGACGAACACGTCACAGGCCATCTGACGGTTGCCACCGCCGAGCACGGCGAGCTCGCCCAGCGAGTTGTTGATGTTGCCGATCGCTCGCAGCAGCGGCCCCTGTGCCGGCGCAAGGCCGGCCCGGAAGGTCTCGAACAGGGCGGCCCGGCCGATCGTGGGCAGTTGTCCGGCCCCACGGGACAGCGGCCCGATCCGTGGCTCGCCGACCGGCGGCGGCAGCCACCCGTCCACATACGGGGCGGCGGACAGCCGCAGGCTCCTGGCCACCTCCGGGTACGTGTCGTACTGCGGCACGAGGTCGCGGACCATGTGCATGGTGCGTTCGGCGGCGGCCAGGTTCGACGCGTCCGGCACGATCCGCCGTTCGAGGTTGCCCAGTTCGTCCTCGCTCATGTCCGCGTAGACGAACTGCAGGCACGACGGCAGCTGGTAGGGCAGGAAGTTCTTGCCCTGCATGACTGCCTGCAGCGCGGTGCCGTCCGGGCCGCAGAGCTCCTCACGCAGCCGTCGTTCCAGCTCGGCGCCGACCCGGCATCCGGTGCCACCGAGGCCGACGAACAGCATCGGCTGGTAGATCTGCATTGGGGATGTCCTTCCGTGGTGTGGCGCTAGGAGTTCGGCGGTACTGGATCGGGTGACTCGTCGTGTCCGGGCTCGGCGAAGGCGGGTACCGCGGTGGCACGCTCGTCGTGCACCTCGATCTCCAGTTCCGACGCGATCGGCACGCGGCTGCCGACCAGCAGCTCACTCCGTCCGATGTGGACTCCGAGCACGGTCAGCCGCCCGCCGACGCGTCTCAGCTCGTACCTGTCCGGATCCGCCCGGGACACCGGCTCGTCGAGGTACGGTGGGGTGTTCTCGCCCGTTCGCACCGCGAAGGAAAAGCTGGTGGCGGCCTTCTCCGGCGCCGCGATGTCACCGCGCGGCCGTCCGTTCTCGTACAGGTACACCGCGAGACCACGCACGTCCCTTGCCCGCCGGTAGGAACGCCGCGCCAGCCAGAGCACGGCCGCCAGGGCCAGTGCGGTGGGAACGGCGACGTAGAGCCACACCGGCGGCGGGTAGTCGACGTCGACGGTGAACGGGTACAGGGTCAACACCTGGCTGTCGTCCGCGTCCTGGACGACCTTGAGCACCATCGTGTTCGGACCGCGGCCGGTGTCCGGCGCGAACAGCAGCCGGAAGGCGAAGTCGGTGTTGCCTGTGGGTGGGACGTCCAGGATGGTGTCCTCGCCGGGAACGCTGACTTTCGTGCCCGGCCCCGGATCGGTGACCTGCAGGCGCAACTTCACGGCTCGCCCGAGTGCGCTGGTGACGGTCACCGTCCCTTGGACGGCCTTGCCCGGTTCGACCGTTGTCGCGGCGTCGACCTTGATCTGCGCTCGCACCTGAGTCTGGCTGGTGCTCAGTGCGGCGTCGTACGTCCGCGTGTCCCCGCTGACCCCGACGCCGGTGACCGTACCGGTGAACTGGACCGACGCGCCCGTCGCCGGCGCCTGGGCCACACCGGTGTAGATACCGTCCCCGGCCTGCCGGTCCGGCTGTCTGCCGTCGTCGGCGACGGCCACCGGAGCACCCGCCATGGTGACCGTGAAGTCCAATGTAGACAGTTGGTCGGTGACGACCTGGTTGCGAGTCTGGAGTTTCAGTGACACGGTGACCGTCTGACCGGGCTGCGGCGACGGTGGATCGACGGTCAGGACCGCGCGTACCGCTCCCTGCCAGATCACCACCGCGGTCACGTCGACCGCCGTCATGGCGGGGAAGGATGTCAACGTGACGGTCCACTTGCCGGGCGTCGGATTGACGATCCGCAGTGCCTCGACCGGCCCGTTCTGTCCGCTGCCCTGGAACGTGGATCCGTCCCGGGCGCCGGACTTCGGCACCTCGACGCCGTGCGGATCCTTGAAGCTGACCGCGATTCCAGGATCGTGCTTCACGACCACGATGGAGCCGTCGGTGGCGATCGACGGAATGTCCACCGTCATGGACTCGGTGCTGCCCGGGCTGAGCCTCCGCTGTTGCAGGTCACTCGTGCCGGCGCATCTGGCCGCGCTGTAGGCGCGCAGCAACTGCTGGTCGACGTCGGCCGCGGAACTCACCACGACCGCGGCGGGTTTCGGCGCCTTCGGGCCGCACGCTCCGGCGAAACCGCCCTCTGCGAACCGGTCGAGAGCGGCCTTGTTGACGGTACCGAACCCCAGCGGCCACACCTGTGTCTGAGCCGCGCGAGCCCGGTTGAGCGTGTCGTCGACGACCGTCCACGCGGCGGCGTTGCGCTGGTTGCCCACGTTGTCGGGGCCGTACGCGGGGCTGCCGCTCACATCCAACTCGCCGTCGGTGAGGAGGAAGATCATCCGTGGCCCGTCGGGCTTCGCGTCTCCCATGTAGCTCATCGCCTGCCGCAGCGCGGCGGCGTGATCGGTGCCCTGTCCCTGGCCGGGTCCACGTTTGCGCAGGTTTCCGGTGCAGTCGGCCAGGCGCTGCTGATCCTCGGCCGTCGTCACCGTGACCGGCGGGCACACGACGTCGACGGCGGACTGGCCAGGGCCGTCACTGCTGCCGAAACCCACTACCGAAATCGTCGAGCGTGGCGCGTACTCGCCCAACGCGATCGTCGCGGCGGCTTCCCGTTCGCGTACCAGGTCGGCGTTGCTGATGCTGCCGGATTCGTCAACGAGAATGACGATCGTCGCCGGGCGGACGACCGGTGGCGGCTCCTGGTACGCCTTGGCCGCCCACGGACCCGCGCACATCACCAGTGTCGCTGCCAAAGGCGTGAGAAACCCGGAAAGACGGACGTTCACCGGCATCCACTCCACACTTTTGTCAGCCCCGTAGGAAGCGCCCTGGCAAAGGGACGTCATCTGCCCGTGCATCGAGCACTGGTGGAATCGTGTTACGGCCATTCGCCAACGTATACCGAGCCTGAATCAACGGGATCGAGGTACACCATTGGAGTGACCTGGAAAGATCAAAAGGTTCGACGGGTAACGTATGTCACGACGCAGACGAAGTGTATGCTCTCGTGTCCTGTGAAACGACTCCCAGCAGCGGAAAGTGTGCATTCGATCGACGTGCGTGAGCGCACCCGAACCATCCGTGACACAGTCGCAACCAATTCGCCGCACGGCGAAGCTCAACACGACGCCCGCCGATCGAGAACATTGTCAACGCACCTACCGCCCTGGAGGGTTAATGTTGAAGATCGGCGTGACCGGCCATCGGCTGCTCACCGAAAAGATCGCCGCATACGCGGACCAGTGGATCACCGGCTTCCTGAGTGGTCGCGACACTGACATCATCGGGATGACCAGCCTGGCTGATGGTGCGGATCAATTGTTCGCGCGGGCGGTGTTACAGCGCGGTGGCACATTGCAGGCGGTCATCCCGGCCAGGGACTATGCCGGGACGATCATTGACCGGGCCTCGTACTATGACTTGATCGCAGCCGCGACCACGGTCACTGAACTCGACTACGACCATGCGTTGCCGACGGCATACATGGCGGCGGGCAAGTATATCGTCGACAATTCCGACGTAGTGGTGGCGATCTGGGACGGTAACCCCGGCCGCGGTCCCGGTGGTACGGCGGACGCGGTCGCATACGCCCGCCAGGTCGGTCGCCAGGTCCACGTCTGCTGGCCGCCAGGTGTCGCCCGACCGACGTATCCGCGGTAGATATGGCCCCTCCGGCGTTGCCGTGCCACGGTTCGCGTCTCCGAAAGGCGGGTACTGGGACGGCGGCTTTGATTCCACGGTGAGGATTCGCGTCGCCGCCGATGTGACCGGTCTCCAGGAAGCCGACCCTCAGTTGGGTGCGCGACGCTTGATGGAGTGGTTGGCCAGCACGCCGGCTGATTGTTCTCGACGATGTGCGGAATCCAGGTGATCTGCGCGAGTAGCGTTGCTGGCCCGGTCTGCGATGAACACAGCGTGCTGGCCGGCGCACCCGTTCCGAAGAGAGAAAGGGTTCGACGATGAACAGATTCTTGTCCACTGCGCTCGCCGTGGCGTCCGCCGGTGTGCTGATGGCCTTCCTCGCTGTACCTGCGGCCGCTGCTCCAGCGATGGCGCAACGTGCCGCGACCACCGTCGCTGGCCCGGCTGCGGTCGGCGGTGGGGGAGCAGGCGACAACCACCTCGACTGCGGCGGTGGTGGCGGATCAGGCGACAACTGACCTACGCACCGGCAGCGGCGTTCGGTCGGTCGCAGGCTTGCCCCTTAGAACGCTTGTTTCTCGAGTGCTGAGCTCGCTGCGCGTGGTGCTCGCCCACTGGGCGGCCTGGGTGATGCGGCTGCCGCGATACAGGGGCGCCGGCTCCTGGTCGAGGTTGGCCCAGGTGCCGGCTGCCTCGGTGAGTTGGTGGTGGATGCGCACGGCCCGGCGTTGAGCACCTCGATCTTCGTGTTGGCGCCTTTGTCGAGTCGGCGAGCCGAAGTGCGCGACCGCGTCGTTCCGGTAGGCGGCTCGGGTCACACGGGCCGGTGTCCTGCGGTGGAGTCGATGGCCGCCTGTACCGCTTCCAACAGCGCGACCAGGCCTTGGGCCTGTTCCCATTCCGCGGCCGTGTAGTTCCAGATGTGTCTCGTGCCCGGGACTTCCGGCCGGCCATGCGCAATCTCCACGGTCCGCTTCCCCTTCCGGTCGGGGCCGGTGACGCGTAGGTGCAGGTGCCGTATGTGGAAGCGGAGAGCGTGACCGCCGAAGATCTCCAGTATCCGACCGTCGAACGAGTAGAACTCTCTGCCGACCGTGGTCGTGATCTCGTCGTTCATGGGTGAACCCTATGCACGTTGATCAGTCGGTGCCAGGTCCCTGTCGCGCACCACTTCCATCACCGCCCCTGCCACCGCGCGCATGATGATCGGACACCTCGGCTGGCCGAAAAGTCCTCCTCGGCGAGGACTCCGTTCCGGTAGACCCTGGTCCGTGACAGGGCACCCCTTCTGATCGCTTGTCCGGGACATACCCCCACGCCGGCCAGGCAAACAAAGCCGACACCGCGGCTCTGTCCGTGTCTTGGTCCTCTCACGCTGCCGGTATCGTGTCCAACAGGTCGGCGACCTCGGCGAGGTCGCGGTACGGCCGGGCCAGCAACGGCAGGTGGCGCAACCGTTCGCAGGTGCCGACGTCCGCGCCGAACAGGTCGGCGCTGGTAATGATTCCCAGCGCTGCGCGGGAAAGCTGACCTCGCGGAGGACACGACGCAGGATATGGCGAGTTCACGCGTGACCGGTCTGACATCGGCGGATGTGGCAGATGCCGTGCCTGGTTGCGGGCGTGACCACGGCTTCGCCGAGTTCGCGTAGTCGAATCGGGGAGTACGAGGATCGGAGTCCACACGCGACGGCCGGTCCTGTATCGTGAACGTAGCGGCGGACCGAGCGGGCGAGTGTACACAGTAGACCTTCGAAGCGGGTGTCCTGCGTCGGGCGTCCTCGAGTTGCCGCATGACTTGCTCGACTTCGGCGAGGTGGACATCGCTGGACAGGTAAACGTCTTCGACCGCCAAGGGTCGGTTCGTTATCCATCGAAATACGACTGTTCGAGCGTACCGTCCGGCAACGAATACTCTCTCCTCGGCCTGAGCGTGCGTTGCTCGACGGGCCTGGAGGATGATGTCGGAGTGGAGCGCTTTCAGGACGACGACGCTGGCTATGAGCGGTGGTTGGCCGCTCATCCTGACCTGTTCGTGCTCAACACCGCCCGTCGACCCGCGCCGAATTACCTGATGCTCCATCGGGCTACATGTCGCACGATCGCCGGTACTCCTGCACGCGGCAACCGGTGGACCGGCGATTACATCAAGTTTTGCGGCCGGCGAACCGAACTGGAGGAGTTCGCCCAGGCCCAAGTTGGCGGCACAGCCTTCCGCTGCCGCCTCTGCTTGTGACTTTCTCCCACTGGAGGACAAGGACAGGCCGTTACCGAACGCCGCGCAACTCGTCTGGAATTGCCGGCGGAGCTGTAAGTTGCATGGCGCGCTGATCGAAGAACAGGCGGGCGACGAGGTCGCCACGGGAGCTGGTGCCAGTCTTGGGGAAGATCGACTTCAGATGGTCCTGGACAGTGTAGGTCGACATCCGAAGCTGTTTGGTCATCAGGCAGGGAGCCCCAGAAATGTGTGGATAGTCGCGAGCACCTCGGTCGTAGCATGATCGACTACGCAATGGAGGTACTGCGATGAGAACGTTGCACGTCGGATCGCGGGTGACCGATCTCGGGCAGTCGCTGGCGTTCTACCCGGCTATCGGCTACGAGGTGGTCGGTAGCGTGCCCGAGACGCCGATCGGGCAGCTGACCCGGTCGACCGTGGATCGAACTCGTCCAGTGGCCCGCGGGCCACACCGACGGCATCACCGACGTCGACTGGCCAGAGGAAGGGGAATGAGGATGGGTAGGACGCCACTGCGGCTGTACATGTCCATGTCGGTAGACGGGTACATCACCGGGCCGGACGACCGGCCGGGCCAGGAGCTCGGCCGCGACGGAGGGCGGCTGTTCAACTGGCTCGACGACCGGATGTCCGAGGGGATCAACGGGCAGGTGTACGCCGAGGCCAGCTCGACCGGCGCCGTGATCTCCGGACGTCGCACGTTTGAGCTGGCCAAGCGATGGAATGGCGACCACCACGACGGCGTGCCGATCAACGTGCTCACCCACCACATCGACCCGGCCGACAAGCCACCGGGCAGCGCGAAGTTCTACACCGACGTCAACGCGTGTGCCGCCGAGGCCCGAGAAGCAGCGGGAGATCGACCCGTGCTGGTGCACGGCGCGGGTGCGGCGCAGGCGTTGCTGGCAGCCGGTCAGCTCGACGAACTCGAACTGCATCTCGTCCCCGTACTGCTGGGTGACGGACGACGGCTGTTTGAGCCGACCGGACTCGGCCACGTCGAACTGGAGCTCGTCCGCCGGCTCGAAGGCCGTAACGTCACACATATGCGTTACCGCGTCGTCCATCAGGATGGGAAACAGCCGTGACTCCGTAGTGGGCTTGCGGCAGCACAGCCGAGCGGACTCGGCGGTGCTGCCGCGTTTCGGCTATGAGCCCAGTGAGTTGTAGCTGGGTGGGGCCGAGTCGATCGGGGCGTGGGCTTGGTCGTGTGGGACTGCGACAGTGATGGTCGTTTGGCAGGTCAGGCCGGCGGCATCGCGGGCGGTCACGTGTACGCGGTATATGCGGCCGTCTCCGGTGCCGAGTCGTTCGGCGCGGAGCGACGCGGTGGTCGAGAGCGGGGCGGTCAGGGTCGCGTCCGGTGCGGTGGCGTCTTCGGGACCGGTGAGTGGTTCGTCCTGGGTGATCGCGTCGATGGTCGTGGTGACGGTGTCACCGTCGTCCGGGTCGGTCGCGCCGCTGACCGTGATGCCGACCATCTTGTGGTTCGGGGGCCAGAGGGTGGCCGGGTAGGGGTGTAGTGCGTGGCAGTCCGGCGGTCGATTGAGGTGGCTGAGCACGGCCTGGGTGAGCGCGTCGGCGCCGGACGCGGGGACGAGGCCGCTGTTGACGAGGCTGGCGACCAGGTTCGAGGTGAGCGTCTGGGCCGAGGTGGCCAGGCCGGCCGCGAGCCGGAATGTGACGATCCGGACGAGCCGGTCGGTCAGGCTGGGTTCCTGGTCGACCCCGAGCGGCGCGGCCTCGACCGTGGTCCGTCCGTCCAGCCCGGCCTGCAGGAAGCCCGCGGTGGCGTGCTGGCGGCCGGGTGGCTCGCAGGCGTCGCCGATGCCGTCCAGGGCGGCGTCACGCTGGTCCGGGTTGGCGGTGTCCGGGCAGTTGTCCAGCTCGTCGAGGACTCCGTCACGGTCGGCGTCGGCGATCACCGGGGCACCGTTGCGGACGGCGAAGTCGTAGCGGCCGCGCACCGGGCTGTCGACGCTGTGGTTGATCAAGCCGGTGTCCTGGTTGAGATCCAGGAAGGCGCCGGGGACGCCGGAGCCGGGCAGTTCGACGAACGTGCCGGGCTGGCCGGTGCCCTTGGCGAAGCCCGCGCGGGCTGAGGCGCCGCCTTGGCACGCTGCGTTGCCGCCGCTGGCGGTGCCGGTCTCCCACTGGATCCGGTTGTAGTTGAACTCGATGTCGAAGTCACCGGGGTTGACGTCCGAGCGGTCGACCAGCACCACCTGGAAGTCGTTGCGCACACTGGTGATCTGGTTGTAGCAGCCCACCGATGGCCAGGTGGCGCCGAATGCCGGGTGGCCGTCGACGGTGCCGGTTCCATAGTGGACGGTGTTGCCCTGGCGGGTGTCGACGTCGGCGAAGAACGGCGCGATGATCGACCGCTGCGTGCTCGACAGGTCGAACGGGGTGAACGTGCCGAGCGGCTGGTCCAGCGTCAGGTTCCCGTTGTTGTTGACGAACGCTGAGCTGAACTGACGGCCGAAGAAGTTGGCGGTGAACCCGATCGGCACCGCGCCCGTCGAGCCGTCGTCGTTGGGCGGCAGTTCGGTGGCGTCGAAGCCGGGTCGTGTTGCCAGGCGTGGCAGCGGTGGTCGGTGTGCGACCGGCACGTTGAACGAGAACGTGTTGCCAGTGGGCGAGGTCGTGCCGGACGCGGTGGTCTCGGTGACCCCGGGGTTGCGCGCGTCGCCGAAGAGGTCGACCACGGCCATGGAGAGGGTGAACGGCGATCCGTCCGGTCCGTGCACCAGGACCTGGTACTGGCCGGGCGGCGGGTTGAGGATCAGCGCGGTGGCCGCGCTGCCTTCGGGGTTGTTGGTGTAGATCGAGCCGGTGATGCCGTTGAGCACGGCACCGGCGGTCGTGCGGCCGGTCTGCGCGCCACTCGGGTCGGTGACCAGGACCTCGGCCGGCGGTTCCTGCACGATGGCGAACCGGTCGATGGAGGCCAGGTGGTCGATGAGCGTGGTGTGGAAGTACACCTCGGCGGCCTGCACCTTGGCCGCGAGCGGTGCCTTGGGTGAGGCCAGCGCGTTCAGGTTGGCCCAGAATGTGAGCGGGCCGGTGTTGTATCCGAGCGTGCCGGTCAGGCTGTCGCGGATGTCGAACCCGTCCGTGTGCCATTTCACGAAGATCGAGCCGCCAGCTGGCGAGTTCAGCGAGCAGTTGTTGCGCAAGGCTTGGAAGTCGCACACGGGCGGGACGGCGGCGTCCTCGGCGCGGTAGAAGTCCAGTGACGCGGTGGCCGTGCTGGTGGCCACGACCACTCCGATGGATGGAGGGAATATTGCCGGGCACAATCCGAAGGGGTGCAAGCAGGTGAGCCGCACGCGAAGCACGCCGCTGTTGGAGTCCAGCGAGCAGTACGCCGGTGAGCGCGCCGACACAGTGTTGAACGTCAAGCCAAGCGGGTCGTAGCTGACCCGGTAGCCCTTGCCGATCTGGCCAAGGATGTCGGTGGCGGTCACCGGTGGCAGTTGGACCGGATTCGACAGGCCCGTTGGGCAGTTTCCGGTGATGGTGACCTTCGCCTGGTTCGACGTGGCGCCCTCGTTGTCCGCGACGGTGTAGCTGAACTCGTCGGTGTCCTCGAAGTCCTGGCCCTTCTCGTAGGTCACCACCCCGCCCGAGATCCGAGCCGTGCCGTGCCCGGGTGCGTTGACGATGGCGACCGAGCCGGGGTCGAGCGAGCCATCCGGGTCGAAGTCGTTGCCCAGCACCGGAATGTCGTCGCGCGGCCGGTCCGCGATGTCCTTGGTGTCGTTGACCGCGACCGGCGGCTTGTTGGGCGGGGTGCCGCCCCAGAACAGCGGATCGGGCGAGTAACTGTCCCCACCCGCCGCCGACAGTTCGATCTCGTATTCGACGACCAGGTGGTCGAAATCGCACCGCGGCGACCGCCCGAAAGTGGCCTTCCCGCGCTGGCCGTCGATCTCGGCCACCCGTGACCGGCCAGCGCTGTCGGTCTGCACGTGCCCGTTCTCGATGAAGATGATCGTGCCATCCGAGAACACGTGGATGCTGTACCGCACCAGCTCCTCGGGACCGTTCTGGTGCTTCTCCACGGTATCGAAATTCACCAGGAAATAATCGTCCTTACGCAGCGGTGTGGTCGTCCCACACTCGTCATACAGCAGCATGAACGTGTCCGCCGGTGACCCGGGCTCCGCCCGATCCGGTCTCAGGTTCGCCTGATCGGAGTAAAGAAACGCGTGCCGTTGGGGGAACTCCGCCGGCGTCACATCGGCCCATTCACGGGTGCCGTCCGCGCAGGTGGTAAATGATCCATCGGTAATGTGACAGAAAGCGCTTGGCCCACTTGCCGCCCACGTGACACTGGGCACCGCGCCCAGTAGGAGGCTGAGGCATGTGCCCAAGGTGATCAATTTCCGGCCAATTGTCATACTCGGCTCCTTTGGTAACGCGAAACGCGGGTACGAACTGCCAAGCAAATCGGGAACCAGTCGGAACCGTTACTACGGATGCACCGCGATCAATGTCGAACAATCACCAATTGCCCGGTCTCTTCGTCGCCGACGGCTCGCGTTTCCTGAACGCACACGAACCATAACGAGGGCGCTTGTCGGAACAATGCCTCCCCGCGTTCGTCAGCTGAATCTGAACCAGGTGCCGCCGTCTCTCAGCCAGGTGCCGGTCGATGAGCCATGCTGAGTCTGAAAGGGTTTGCCGTAGTCATCGACGATCAATGGTGCGCCCAGTTGTCCCTTGTAGGCCCAGTCGATCGCGAGCCGCCAGGAGACCAGGCAGTTGCAGATGTCCTCAGGGCGGTTGGCGAGACTGGCTACCGCGTTGATCTGGAGCTGAACGAGGTCTTTGTCCGATGTCGTGAAAGGGAAGTTGTGCCCGTCGACCTCGGTGATCGGTTGAGCCAACGGCGGATCCAGGATGATTTTGAGCCGGCCCTCGTCCGGCTCACCGCACTCCGCCACGGTGCGGACCACTGGCCCGGCGATCCCTGGGGTCTTGTGCACGTCGACGAGACGGATGTCGAGCAGGTTGACGGCGCTCGGCTCCTTGCCCTGGATCGCCAGCTTGAAGTTGGTCACTTGGTGATCGACGCCGCCGATGGTGTGCGCCCAGGTCTCGTCCATGGTCCCCACGCCTGGGGGCGGCACGATCGACGTGATGGGCTGCGGGAACACCCACTGGCCGTGGCCGCCGCAGTGCGGAATGGCAGCTCCGTTGTCCACGTGGTTCCGGTCGTAGACAAGAGTCACCCCGAACGGCACGTCAGCGGGGTTCGCTGTCGCGCCAGGCATCACCGCCGGCACGCCGGAACTCGACGTGGCGACAGACGGACCGGGCGCGCCCCCCGTCGAGGACGGCCTCAGGGAAACAGCGATGACCAGGCCGCTCACTGTCACGACAGCGCAGATGCCAATCCATCGGTGGGCCGCAAGGAACTTCCCCGCACGCGGCAACCAACCAGGATTGGCCGCGGGCTCGATCGGGCGGTGATCATGATAGTGGATCCCGCCCTTGATGTTCGCCGCTTGCACCACAAACTCGGACTCGCCCACCGATAGCGTATTGCGAACGTCATCCGGTTGACGGTCCGGCTCCTCGGTCACGATTCGAGTATCTGTGCCACACCAGGAGCCGTTACTACTCCATCAATGGCGCTGTTCTCACGCGGGGACAGCAGCCTGTCGATCTCGTCGGCCGAGTTGTTACCGTGCGGTGGGATCTGCGGCGCGTTGCCACCGGCGCCACGGACCTGTCACCCGTTCTGGTTCATCAAATGACCTGGTCGAGCAACTCGGTCAGCCGGCGGCTGATCCACGTACCGTCGGCCGGCGTCAGCGTGGCCAACAGTTCGTTTCCCACGGCTTCCACCGTCACCGCGTAACGGCCTGTCGCGGTGTCGTACCAGCTGACGATCGGTGACCGTCCGTCCGGACCGTTCGCCGCGGCCTGGCCCGCGCCCGTGCGCTCCGAGTCGACCAGGGTGATGACCGCCCGCGCGGCCCGGCCTGTGACGTGCGCCGCCGCGAGGACCCGTTCGAACCCGTTGTACCCGGAACGTGCGTACGCCTCCATCGCGGCCGACAACGCCTCCCGAGGCATCCGGACCGGTTCCCCTGGGCCGGCGGGAAGATCTCCGATGACGTGCATGGCCGCCGCGACAAGCCGGTCAGGACGGGCTGGTTCGAGTGTCAGCTCATTGTCGTCCAGCACCGCGAGCACAGCCCGCTCGCCCGTGCCGGCGGCCAACACCCGCCATGCCTTCTCGCCGAACACGAGTGCGTCCACGGAACGTGTCGGACGATTCAGCAGTTCGACGAGTTCCCGGAGACCCGGAGCGACTTCTTCACCGTCGGTGAGTCCGGCGTTCTCCAGTGTCGCGAACACCTTGGCGCCCAACGCGTCGCGCTCCGCCATGGTCACCCCGTGCGAGGGAACCTCCAGCGGATAGGGTGGTGTCTGCCCGGACAGGTCGTCCCACAGCAGGTCGAACTCCAAGTGGGACAGCACCACGCCGCGCGCTGTCGGTGTACATCGGGCCATCCCGTCCTCCCTCGGCTACGGTGGGCCGCTGCGGACTATAGCGGTCGGAATGGATGAGTGGACGGTATGGGCCAGAACGTCGTCAGCGGGCACTTGGTCGTCCGCTCTTCCGGAACGGATGCGGTGTTGGCGGCGATCAACGGAACCGCTGCGCGGGAACGTGTTCAGCTGCTCATGCATTGCCCTGTCCGCGCAGGCGATGTCGCGTTCGCTGACTGTGCTTTACAAGCGTCCCATGACGGTGTGGTGATGCTGGCCGTCGCCGCGGCACGGCTGTCGATTGCGTTCGGCGAGCTGCGTCCGCTGATGTTCCAGCCCGTCGAAGTTTCGCCCGCGTTGCGTGAATTGTTCGCGAACGCTGTCGCGCAGGTGCTGTCGGCTCGGGAGGCGCTGGACCCACATGGATTGTCGCATTATCTGATCGGACTCGCGAATTTGGTGCTGCGCAGCGCTTTACGGGCCGAACTGGACCGGGTGGACACACTCGCGGTACGGCGCAGGGAAGCGATGGACTACATCCGCGAGCACCTGTCCGAACCATCGCTGGGCGCTGACCGCGTCGCGGACGCGCTGTTCATCTCCCGACGGCGTCTCTACCAGTTGTTCGACGACGGGCAGGGAGTGTCCGAGCGGATTCGGGGCATGCGCCTGGAACGCGCCAAGAACCTGCTGACCGACCCGGCCAAGGCCAGTCAGGGCATCGCCGGGATCGCCAAGGACTGTGGGTTCGTCAACGCCACGCACTTTTCCCGTACGTTCCGCAAAGTCGTGGGACAGACGCCGAGGCAGTTCAGGGAGACCGCGCGGTGAACTCCAGCGTGGACAGCAACCGGCCGGCCACGCCGGCCAGGTCCAGCCAGCCCCGTCCGGTCGGCGAGTGCAGCGTGAACATGGTGGCACGTGTGGCCGGTGCGGTGTCGGTGACGACGGCCTGCAGTTGGGCTCCCGCCATCAGGATCGGTTCCACGATCAGCACCGAACAACCCTTGGCTGTCTTGGCTTCCGTCACCTCACGCAGCTCCGGCGTGGACGCGTGCAGGAGGTGGTTCCGCAACTCCTCGGCCTGGCTTGCGGTGATCACGCCGCCGACCAGGATGCCGGGATCAGCGGCCGGATGCGTCACCACCGCGAGCAGCCCGGCACGGTCGCGGTGGGCTGCTTCCGCGGCCTGCACCGCCGCGGCCTCCAGGGTGGGGTCATGCTCGGCAATCCGGGTGATCGCGGCGAGAAGTTCAGCGGTGGTGTCCGCGACCGACCGCAACGACACCGAAGTGATACCGGGAATCGAGGCCAGCTTCACGCCGTCGGCGGCCCTTCTGTGAGCGCCGCCGCGAAAGCGCCAGCGGCACTGGCCGGTTCGGCCCTCGCACTACGTGCCCGCGGCAGTACGGCGGCCAACTCGGTGGCGAGCCTGGACTGCGCCGCGAGTATCTCGGCCAACGCCGGTGGCTGCGGCTGCGGCGGTACGGCGACCAGGTCGTCACCTGGGGCCAAGGCACGGAGCCGTTCGGTGACCTCGTGGGCGGCGGCCAGGTGCTCTCGCTTCAGCTCGCGGGCAGCGTTCAGCACACCGTCCAGTTCCTCGCTCAGGCTCTGGTGCCGCCGCGCCGCCCTGTGCCTGTCGGCCTCGATCCCAGGATCGGCGCTGAGCTGGGCTGCGGTGTGTGCACTGTCCACAGTGTCTTGTGCGGCCGCGATCGCCCGCCGCAGGTTGACCGCATGACGGTCCAGTTGCTCCGCCCGGCGCCGGTCGTCGAGCAACGTGGCCGCCCACTCGTCGAGCACGTCGGCCGTGCCGCGCAGAACCTGTTGTGCCGAGGTCAACTGCGCGGGCTGACCGCCGAGTTGGTCGTGGAGAGCGCTTGCCGCGATCCCCGTCCACCACTCGTGCACATTGGGCGGTAGGCGCGGGATGCGGTCGGCGGCGGTCCGGCAGCGTTCGCTGGCGGCCATCACCGCGTCCGGGCTGCCCGGTGCGGGATCGAAGCCCAGGCCCCGAAACTCACCCAGCATCGAAGCTCCCGGCGACGCGTGACTCCACCCCGGTGTAGGCGTCCCGAGTCGCCCGGACACGCTGCTCCGCCGCGGCCAACTCGCCGTGTACGCCGTCGATCTTCGCGGCACACATCCGTGTCAACTCGTCGACCACCTCGGTCACGCCGCCTGGTCCCAGGTCGCCTGCTGCTCCCTCTGCCAGAACCGCCGACGCGGCTTGGATATCCTCGGTCGCCTGGGCCAGGCGACGGGCCAGTTCGGCGAGCTCGGCCGGATCCGTCCGGTAACCGCTCACTCGCCAAGCACCGACGGGAAGGCCGGGGGCAGGTCGTCCAGCAGGTCGATCCCTGCACCCCACTTGCTCTTGTGCTCCAGGTCCTCCTCGCGGTTGGCGCCGGCGGCACCCGGCGGGTAGCACGCCGAACTCTGTGCCCCACTCCGTGTCCCGGCCACCGCGCGGTACCCGGCGGCGCCCTCTGGACCCACCACACCGACGCCACTGCCAGGCCCAGCCGCACCCGCGAAGCCCGCACCACGCCCGGAACTGGAGTCCGCACCCGGTCCATATCCAAGACCTGAGGCGGAACCGTAGCCGGGAGCGACTGGATCGACGCCCGCGGACTGCGCGTCCGTGCCGGGGACGCCAACGAACACCGCACCCGGATGTGATGGATCCGGGATTGGCCGCAGTGGCTTGGTGTCCGGCGTCCCGATGACAGGATCCGGTCGCGGATCCGGTCGCACCGGTGCGGGATTGTCGGCGGCGCTCAAGTCGGTGGTCGAGGGCGGGGCCTGGAACGGCTGGGGGAGATCATTGTGGACGTCGCGGCTGGACGCCTCGTACGTCCGCATCACGTCGATGGCACGTTCCTTGGCCTCGTCCGCTTGCTTCTTCGACGGCATGACGTCGTCCATGAGCTGGTCAGCCATGTACAGGCCGTTGGGTCCGTCGAGGGTCTTGACGTCGTAACCGGCTTTGTAGGAGCGCTCGGCCCAGTAGTGCACCGGCTCGGGCATGTGTTGCTGGGCGCGCTCCACCGCCGAGGTGTACGAGTCGAGTCCCTTCCCTACAGTGTGCGCTGTCTCGCTGGCGTCCGCGGCCCATCTCGTGAGGGCCGACACCGAGGCCGCCGCCTGCTGGGCGGACGGCCCCCGCCACGAGAACATCAGTCGCTGCACGACCTCGTGCACCTTGGCCGTCGTGGCGTCCACGCCCTGCGCGACCAGACCCCAGTTGTGTGCCACCGCGCCGAGTTGCCCCGGCGCGGCCTGTTGGATCATGTCCCAGAGTTCGGTGTGCGTGTACACCCGCCAGTTGATCCGGGCGAACACGTCGTCGTCATGCCAGTTCCGTGCACGTTCGCGCTTCACCCGTTGTGGCAACGGATGGTGCCCGTCCGTACGGTAACGATGTTTGCGCGGAGCTGGACCGTCCACAGTCACCTCACTGCTCCGACAGGCCGTTGGCGGCGTTGTGATCGTTTTCGGTGTGGATCGTACGCACCTGGCGAATGGCGTTCCGGATGGCTGTCAGCTCGTCCATGTATCCCTGCAACGCTGTTCGCACACCTCCGGGCTCGTCACCGCCCCGCAGCCCGAACGCCCGCCGCATCGGCCGGGTCACCGGACTCTTGCCATCCTGCAGGACAACCCCGAGTACCTCAGCCGCCCGCAAGTGGTCACCGATCTCGTCGGACAGGCGGGCCAGATCCTGCTCAGCCTGGTCCAACGCCTGCGGTTCGAGATCGAACCCGTCAGCGCCGCCATCGGCGACGACCGCGTCCGCCCCGGCCCCGGTCGGCGCGGCAAACTCGGACGCTTTGGCGATGTGTGGGCGTGGTCGCTCGCGGAGGGCATGTTCCTCTCGTGCCATCCGCCGGACATCGTGCATGTCCTGAATTCTCGCCATGGCGGCAAACCTTACAGCTCTCCGAGAGTCAGCGGGTCCACTTCGAGTTGGCGGGACAATGATCGCAGGTGCGCCACAAGATCGTCCTGAGTGGTCGGATCATGGGTGTTCAGCCATTGTGTGGCGCGTTGCCGGGCGGCCCGGCGGCGAGTTGTCTCATCGTCACACCAGAGTTGCACGAAGCAACGCTGTGACACCTCGAACGAACCCAGTTTGTGCAGCCGGAACCGTTCCCCGTCGTCACCGAATTCGCTGGCGGGTAAGGTGGCCCGCCAGATCCCGGAGGGCTGGCGGCGCAGGGCGTCCGCGCGACAGCCCTGTCTCTCCAGCCAACGGCCCAGGACGGCCGCCGGGTCCGGCGCGTCTTCGGCCGCCACGGTACGGAGGATGGCCGGATTGTCGTCGACCAGGGATTCGATGAACTTGTCCCGTTCGCCGGCCACCTGGCTGAACGCGAGACAGCCGGTCCTCCCGTTCGCCATGGACACTTCGATCAGATATACCGGCAGGTAGACCGGGCCGACACTGACAAGTGTCACGTCATGAAGTTCGTGTCGCAGGTTGAACTTGTCGCGATTCGTCCGGCCGGCCAACTGCTGGACGGCGTCAGCCCGGAAGTTCGCGAGATCACCGATCAGCGCCTGGAACCGGGTCCGGTCAGCGGTGGCCTCCACCGGTAGTTCCGGCTCGTGGAGCACGGAAATCCGGCCGGAGTGGTGCTCGCGCGGCAACGGCGCCGTGGTGAACCCGTCGAAAAGCAGGTTCTGCCGGCTTTCCTTCCACACGTAACGAGTGCCTTCCAGCAACGACTGCCTGCCGAGCGGGGTGAGCGCGTAGGCCGGCCCGTCCGTGGTGACATGCCCGATGTTCGTGAGAAAGCGCAGGACACGCTCGACAAGCGGGCGGTCCAGCCCGAAGAATCCGGCGAGCCCGTCGAGGGTGTCGACGCCGCCCTCGGTGATGGCTCGTTCGATGAACTTGTCCAGCACGTCGTACGGCTGACCGTCGTGGACCTTGGCGCTGATCTCAGCCTGCCACAACGGAAAGAGGGTGGCGAAGATCCGCGACGGCCGGACGTCACGCAGGGACAGGCAATGTTCCAGCGCTCGCCGCACCGGATAGATCGGGTGGCGCGAGCGGGTGTTCGTCGTCATGATCCACCTTTG
This sequence comes from Actinocrispum wychmicini, assembly GCF_004345645.1. GTDB lineage: Bacteria > Actinomycetota > Actinomycetes > Mycobacteriales > Pseudonocardiaceae > Kibdelosporangium > Kibdelosporangium wychmicini. The sequence goes on from NZ_SLWS01000011.1 coordinate 190,570, forward strand.
GCGGTCCGAGACGGCAGGATGACGCCGTGTTCTCGCACGTACGCGACCATGTCCCGGAACAGCTCACGCAGTCCGGTGTCCCGGGCGTTGGTCAGGGTGCGCAGGTCGCCGATCACAACCACCTGTGCCTTCGCCCGGGTGAGCGCGACGTTCAACCGACGCAGTTCCTTCAGGAAGCCGACGTCACCACGGCCGTTGCTGCGTGTGCATCCGTAGACTATGAGGTCACGTTCGCCGCCCTGGAAGGAGTCCACGGTGCCCACGTTCTCCTCGATCTGGTCCGTGGCGCCGAGTTCCGCCCTCAGCCGACGCGTGACCAGGGCGGCCTGCGCCTGATAGGGAACGATCACGGCCCAGTCCATGCTTCGGCGGACAGCCTCGACCACTACCGGAACGACCAGGTCGGCCTCGGCCGGATTGTCGTAGCCGTGCCCCTGCCACGCGGTGCCGCGAGCCCGCTTGCGCGTCTCCTCATCGCGTTCCGCACGTCTGGTGGCCGGTTGATCCGATGTGTCCACGATCGCGAACGGGCTGCCCAACAGCGGACCGTGGCGTGGGACGTCCTTCGTCGTCAACCAATCCGAGTAGAAACTGTGTGAGACGAAGTCGGCGATCACCCGCGGCATCCGGCGCTGGACCTCGAGCCGTACCATGTGCGATTCCGGAGCGTGGTCGAACAGCGACTCGAATGCGCTTGTCCTGAGCAGGTGGCCGTACCGGTGATCGGTGCGGACCTCGTCGAAGAACGGCGGCAGTTGCATGTGGTCGCCCACCATCACCGCCCGCCTGGCCCGGACGAGCGGGACGAGCACGTCCGGCAGGGCGATCTGGCCGGCTTCGTCGACGATCACCAGATCGAAGTCCAGTTCGGTCAGGTAGTCCGACGTCGCGACGCCGATGCAGGTCGCCGCGACCACGTCGGCGTGCCGGATGAGGTCCGGATAGAGTTGCGCCATCGGCCTGCTGACCTGTTCCCGCCAGGCACCCAACAGTTCCGCCCGGCACTTCAGTTGTGGCCACGTTGCCTGCCACCAGTTGACGTACCGCGTCCAGTCCGCGAGACCGGCGTCGTTGATGACCGGCGGGACGGCAAGACCGCGAGTGGCCGCCTCGATCGAGGTTCTCGCGTCGGCCAGTCGTCGCGTCGCCTGGTCCTGTCCGTGTCGCGCCGCGGCCAACTGCTTGCTCGCGCCGCTCAACTCGGGGTGCCGTACGCGTTCGTGGGCAAGGGTTTGCCGGGCTTGGTCGAGCATCACACCAGTCGTGGCCCGGACGTTCGTGGCGTGGTCGAGGCGGAGTTGTGTGTCGTCAACCCGCCGCGCCCGCCGCGCGGCCAGCCATCGGTGCACCGGGGCGAACATTCCACTGTCGCTTTTGGACTGAGCCATTCCGTGGCGGTTCCGCAGTTTGTCCAGGGAACGGGACCAGGATTCGACGTCGTTGTCGTGCTTCCGTAGCGTGGATTCCAACTCGGCCAGCTGAGCGCACAGTGGCGCGAGGACCCGCTGTTCGGCCTGCTGGAGTGCCGTGGCGAACTGATCGGTCGTCTCATGCGCGGTGCGGGCGTCCTCCAGGAGCGTGATCAGGCGGTCAAGCAACCGCTGTGCCAGATCGTCCTGGATCAGGGGCGCGAATCTGGCGGCCGTCGGTTCCGTCCTGGCCAGGATCTGCTCCTGCAGCCGCGCGGCCTGGGATTCGATCATCTTCGTCCTGGCGAAGTCCGTCAGTGATCCCTCGTTGCCGATCCGCAACGACAGCAGTCGTGGTGACAGCTTCTCCAGCACGTTGTCCACGGCCCGGTTGGTGTGCGAGGTGACCAGAACCTGTTGGCCACGGGCGGCGCATTCCCGGGCGATCTCGGCGATCGTCCGGGTCTTGCCGGTTCCCGGCGGCCCCAGTACGAGCAGCATGTCCGGCACCTCGCAGGCCCTACTGAACGCGCTCAGCTGGTCGGTGTCCAGTTTGGTGTCCGGCCGGGCCGAGGTGTCGGGCTTGAACGCCGCGTATCGTCCGTCGACGAGAACCGGCAGCAGGTTGGGGTTCACCGACCGGCCCTCCCTGAGGAAGGACACCGCCTCACGCCGTTTGCGGTACACCGTCTGGCTCCGCACCTCTTCGAGACTGCCCTGCTTGGGCACTCGACGCTGGTCGATGGTGGTGTCGAACAGGACGGTGACGGCCAGGTCCTCGATCCGCAGAACTTTGCCCCGCAGATCCGGCTCGCCTTCGAGCTGGACCAGCTTTCCCTTGGTCAGCGAGGCCCTCCGGGCGAGCTCGAAGACGTACACCCCACGGTTGGAGTACCGCTCCTCCCGTGTCGGCCGGAAGTCCCGGTACGGCAACAGGACCGTGGTGTCCCACTGGCTGGGCTCGATGTCCCTCGCCGCTTCGACGACTTCGTCGAGCTGGTCCAGATAGTCCGAGTGACGAGCGGAGAGCGCCACGTCCGCGGCGGTCCCGGCCTGCTGTCGCAGCCCCTGCCATGCGGTGTTGATCAGGTTCCAGTGCGACTCGTACCGCCGATGCTCCCGGAGCACCTGTCCCTTCTCGAAGAACAGGTGCCAGTCGGGTGGGCGCAGCCGGAGCATGCCCTTGGCCAGGCGGTCATGGTCCTGGTACCGCAGGCGGTCGACGTAGCCGATCTCGTACAGGTCGCCGAGCTGCCTGCTCGGGTACAGCGACAGGAACCAGCTCGCGCCGTAGACGACCAGCCGAGACTTGGTGCCGGTCGCCTCGACTCTCGCCGGTACCCCACCGACGGCGGTCAGGGTGCGCAGTTCGTGCTGCATCCGCGACAGGTCCGGCACATACGGAAACCGGGAACGGAGTTCGTGGAGGGTCGTCTGCATCTTCGCCGACGGCACGAGTGCGATCGGTGACGGCAAGGCGACCCCGAGTTGACGCGTCACGCTGGACCTCCGCGGCGCAGTTGGTCGATCACGGTGGACAGTCCCGCGCTGAACGCGTTCGCGTCCGCTGGTCGCACGTCGGGTACCACGTCCAACGCTCGAGCCAGCAGTTCGTCGGCGCTGGACGGCAGACGCGGGTTGACCGCGGTGGGCGGCGGAGAGCCTGTGGGACTTGGCGGGTGGGCAGTGAGCACGTGATAGACGATCGCGGCGAGCTGGTAGACGTCGGTGCGTGCCCCATCGCCTGCCGACTGACGCAGCGAGAGGAACTGCTCCGGGGCCTGATATGTCACCGGGTCGGCTGCCACCGCGGCGTTTCCCAGGTCCCGAATGGACACTTCGGCTCCGTTGCCGGCCAACACGATGACGTCCGGGCTGAGCGCTCGATGGCTGTGCCCTCTCTTGTGCAGTTCGTGCAGCACCGCGCAGAACCGGCGGACGGCAAGGAGAAAGTCCACTGTCCGCAGGTGGTCCAGCGGCCAGGTCGTCGGACCGTACACCCGTCGGAGGGTTGACGCTTTCGTTCGGCGCAGGACAAGTGTGACGTGGTCCGCGTCGCGGATGGCTTCCAGCAGACGCGGCATCCCCGGCACGGTGTCCAGTTCCTTCAGCAGGTCCGCCTCAGCGATCAACGCAGCACGCTGCTGTTGCCATTCCGTTGACCGGCGGAGTCTTCGGACCTGGCGGAGGAACACCGGTGCCGGCATGGGATCCAGCCGTTCGGCCGGCGCGTACCGCCAGGCCCATGTGTGCGTGTCCGACACATGCTCCTCGGTCTGCTGCTGGAGCAGGAAAGACGCTGAGCCAAGCTGTACTTCTTCACCTGCCTGCCACGGCTCGTCCGGTGGGGGAGCCGTGGCGGTTGTGCTGCCTGTGTCGTCGGCCGCCAGTTCTTGTACACGTGTGAACAGTTCCGCCGTCAGCCGTGCCAGGTCATTGTGGTGATTCCGGTGGTCCAACCGGATGTACTGGCATTTGGCCAGTGGCGCGATGTCCGGCGGCAGGTCCCCGGCGGTCAGCCTGTCCGCGTTGAGCAGCACGGGGATGACGGGGATCTTCAGCCGGAACGCCTCGGCCAGTTCACGGCGGACCCAGTCGTCCGGTTTCTGGATCCTGCCGTGCTCGAGCCATCGTCGCCCGATCACGGCCACCAGCGCCGCGCTCGCCCGGACGGCCGGCAGAAGGTGCTTCTCGAAGTCGTCACCGAGCGGGATCGACTTCGACGCGAAAAACACGTTCCCGGTGCCGAATCTGTCGGAGAGAGTGTCGTTGATGAACGCCGCTGCCCAATGCTCGTCATCGGTGCGGTAGTTGATGAAGATCTTCCCCACGGACCGCATTGTGCGCTATCGCACCAGACGAGTTCGGTCGGGGTCGGATGTGTCCATGAACTGTCCACTCTTCGGTACGTCATTCGCCGCGCGAATTGACTGGCCGTGCAGTCCTCTTGCCTCGTTGAGAAGTGCGGCTCCGCAGAAGTCGTCCATCCGGTTCTCCCGATCTAGTGTCGCGGTTCCTGTTTTCGCCATGCACACGAAGGACGACAATGAGCGATTCGCCCTGTCCGCCTGTCCAGCCGAACCAGCCGGCCGTGCCGAGAACCCGGCGGCCGGACGTGTCCACGTCCCTGGAAGTCCTGCTGGCGCTCCCACAGCTCTTGAGCAGCGTGGCGGTCGTCTCGTTCGTGGGTGCCCTGATGTCGCCACGAATGGCCTGGATACTCCCAGTCGTGTGGCTGCTGTCTGGCGCGATCATGTTCGTGCCGGCCGCCGAGCGACTGCTGGCCACGATGAAATTCGGCGCTCGGCGGCCGACCGCGGACGAACTGCGGGCACTTCGGGCGCCCTGGAATTCGGTGTGCCAGGTCGCGGGTGTGCCCAGTGACCGGTATTCACTGTGGATCGAGGACACGGCCGAGGTCAACGCGTTCGCCGCGGCCGGTCACATCGTCGCGGTGACCCGGCAGACGCTTCAATTGTCACCTCGTCAGGTGGAAGCCGTACTCGCGCACGAGTTGGGCCACCACCTCAGTGGACATCCTGCGGTGTCATTGTTCGCGTGGTGGTGCGGGCTCCCCGCGCGGGCGTCGGTCATTGTCATCAGATTTCTGATGAGGGCGGTTCTCGCGATCGGCGACATCTTCGCGCGCGTAGGGAGTCCGCTGGTGGTCGTGGCGAGTATTGTGGGTGCGCTCGCCCTGCTGGGCGTGTTGTTCGCGGTGAATCCGTGGTTGCCTCTCATGCCGCTGATTTCCCCACTGATCGCGTGGACGAGCAGGCTGGGAGAGAAGCGGGCGGACCAGGTCGCGGCCCAACTGGGATACGGCCCCGCCTTGATCGAGGTCCTCTCCACGTGGCTGGCGTACGAACAGACCAAGCCCAAGCGAGCCGGAATCCGTGATCGGCTGTTCGCCTCGCACCCGGCCACGGGCGACCGGATCCGATCCCTGGAGGGGCACCTCGCCACGACCGCGTAGCCCCCGGGTGCCACGCGGCCGTGGCGACTACTGCCAACGCCGGCCGGATCTCCGCTTGGGGACGATTCCACAGTGGCGCCAGCATCGTTGTGCTGTATGACAGTGGTGTCTGGTAGGGCGGTCAACGGCCGTGAGGCGGGGCGAGGTGCTGATGTGACGGGCAGGCGGCGTCGTTTGATCGCCATGGTGATCACGTTCATCGTGCTGGTCAGCAGCGGGTGCGGGCACGTCGACCCAGTGTCGACGGAGGTCGCGGTGTCAGCACGCGAGGCTCGTCCGGTGGATGTGCGGGATCCCGCGCCGGCTCCGAGCGGGTCGACGGAATCCGGCGAGTGTGGAGATCCTCGGGCAAGCCTGCGCCCGAGCGGACCACTGCCCTTGCCTGGCCGCATGCCGCCCGGATCGACCATGGACAGGATCGTGCAGCGGGGATCGTTGGTCGTCGGGGTCAACCAGAACGCCTACCGGGTCGGCTACCGCGACCCGGTCTCGGGCGACCTGACCGGCTTCGAGATCGACATCGTCAGGGAGATCACCCGGGCTCTGTTCGGTGATCCCAGCCGGGTGCGATTCATCGCGATCGACCAGAGTGACCGGGTGTCCATGCTGCGCCGAGGCCAGATCGATCTGGCCGTCCGCACCACGACCATGACCTGCGAGAACTGGCGGGATGTCGCGTTCTCCACCGAGTACTACACAGCCAATCAGCGGTTGCTCGTCCAGCAAGGGGAACCGGCGACCGAGATCGAACAGCTCAACGGACGCCGGATCTGCGCCGCGACCGGGAGCACGTCGATCACCAACATCCCGACCTTCAACCCGACGGCCATCCCGGTCTCCGCGCCCGACGTCATCGACTGCCTGGTGATGCTCCAGCAACACCAGATCGACGCGATCTCCACGTCGGACATCCTGCTCATGGCGCTGGCCGCACAGGACCCGAACACCAAGGTGGTCGGCCGGCCCTTGAAGCAACAGCCCTACGGTGTCAGCGTCGCCCAGACCGCGCCTGACCTGGTCCGGTTCGTGAACGGTGTCCTGCAACGAATCCGCGCCGACGGCACCTGGACAAGCGCCTACACCCACTGGCTGACACCGATCCTCGGGCCGCCTCCACCACCGCCGCCCGCACGATACCGGCCATGATCGAACGGCGGGAGCAGTCCTCCACAGGCCGGCAACAGGATGGCCGCCCGCGCGGCGCGGGCCTGGGACTGGTTGCCGTTTATGCCGCGTATAGCGTGACCAAAGACGCCCTTCCGCATCCATGGATATCCAGCCAGGCCGCTATCCCTTAGCTGCGGTGGACAGTGCGTCGAACCAGGGAGTGGGTGGCGGCGGTGGTGTTGCCGGCTCGGCAGCGGGTGAGGTGGCAGCGCGGCGGTGACGGATAGCGTCGACACCCGCCGCGCGTGCGGCGGTGAGGTCGGCGTCCATGCTGCCGACGAACAGGCACGACTCTGCCGGGGTGGCCCGCTCGTGGATCGCGGCGTTGATCAAGTTCGGGGCCGGCGGCAGAACGGTACGGTCCGGACCGGTGCGTCCGACGAGATGTCGCGCATGCTCCGCCAGCCCGTGTATCACCAGAAACGTTCGGACTGCGGCGGTCGCCAGGCTGCTGACCACGGTGATCTGGGTGCCGGCGGCGGCCATCGTGGCCAAGGCCTCGCGGACGCCCGGCGTGACCCGCGCGGCGGCCACCACCTCGTGCTCGATGCGGCACAGCTGTGCGTAGACCGCCCGCTCGGTGGCCGGGCCGATCGTGGCCGCGTAAGCGAGGATGACGAAGGGGTCGCCGGTTCGCGTCACCTTCCGCGGCAACCGCCTATCAGCCACCATCACCCGCAACCGGTCAGTCCTCGGCCCAGCAGACGGCAACTCGGCGACCGGTCCATCAAACGCCACTAGTACGTGATCCCGCTCCGTGAGCAGTTCCTCCACGCGCATGATCCCCCCCGGGAAGACTTCCTCGAACCAGGATATGCCGTGAACGCACGCTCATGCAGCACGATGCGATTCGGTTCGTTGGGCAGAAATGCTCGAACGTGGTGCGTATCGGCAGCGTTGTCCATCACACGTAGAAGTCCGGCACGAACCAGATCATCTTGCGCAGGGAGTACACCACGTGGGACAACAGCCCGATCAGGTGGATCCTCGTGTCGGTCTGGATCAGTGCGGCGATGCCCGCCACTAGGCCCGCACGGGCAGGCCATCGGACCGTGCGGGAAACCGCCGTGCTGTCATCACACGGCCTGCCCAAGGCGCGCGTGCGGGCAAGAGCGGGCCTAGCCCCACCAGGCGGTGGGTCCAGCCATGTACCGGGCATCGGGCGGTCTGCCTAGCTTCGACACGCACGCCGTCCTGGGCATCCGCTACGTCCGCTGGAACACACTGATCACGTCCTGATCCCAAAAAGGGGAACAAAATATGCGGAATCCGTTACGCCACCGGCGACGAGGTGTCGCGCTGTGCGCCGCCCTCGGATTGATCGCCGCGCCGGCTGCGGCCGCGGCGCCGGCCGTACCGGTACTGGACTGGCAGCCGTGTGACAGCGGCTTCTTCTGCGCCACCGCTACCGTGCCGTTGGACCAAGCCCACCCCGCCGGCGCCACCATCCGCCTCGCGGTGATCAAACATCCCGCCACCGATCCCGCCCACCGCATCGGTTCGGTCTTCTTCAACCCGGGTGGCCCCGGTGGTCCCGGCTTCCCGGGGGTGACCTTGTTGCCGCCGCTGTACGCACACTTCCCGCCGGACCTACGCGCCCGGTTCGACCTGGTCAGTTTCGACCCACGCGGTATCGGACAGAGCACCGCCCTCCAGTGCTTCGACACCATCGACCAGGAGCAGCAACTGATCGCCCGCCGGCCGCCAGGATTCCCGGTCGGCGCGGCGCAAGAACGGACGTGGGAGAACATCGCCGCCGCTTTGGACGCCGCGTGCGCCGCGCACGCCGGACCGCTGCTCGCGCACGACACCACCGCCGATGTCGCCCGCGACATGGACCTGCTGCGTCAGGCCGTCGGCGATCCGACCATGAACTACATCGGTCTGTCCTACGGCAGTTATCTCGGCGCCACCTACGCCAACCTGTTCCCCGACAAAGTCCGGGCGATCACGCTCGACGGCGCTATCGACCCGGTGGCCTGGGCCACCGGAACAGACGGCTCCGCACGCCGGCTGGGCACCTTCCTGCGACTAGGTTCCGACGAGGCAGCCGCGGCTGCCCTGGACACGTTCCTCGACCTGTGCGGCCGGGCCACCACCAGTTCCTGCGCCTTCTCCGCGGGTAGCTCGGCCGCCACCCACGCCAAGTACACCGCCCTGCTGGACCGGCTGGACAGGCATCCGGTCACCCTGGCGGGGACGACCGTCAACGGGCCGGTCGGCGTGGGCCTGACGATCAGCGGACTGTTCTACACCCAGCGGATTCCGAACGTGACGACCGGCTGGCCCGGTCTGGCCACCCTCCTGCAAACCCTCTGGGCACACACCAACGGTGATCCCGCGCCGGCCAGCAACACGATGCCTGCCCCGGACGGCACGTTCCAGCCGCACGCCAACGCGCCGTACCTAGGCCGGGAAGCACAGCTCGGCGTGGTCTGCTCGGACAGTCCCTACCCGCGCAACCCGGCGTCGTACCCGGCGCAGGCGGCCTTCGCGGCGGCACGCTCCGGCGTGGTCGGCCCAGCGTTGGCCTGGGGCAGCGAAGGGTGCTCACAGTGGCCGGTACTGGCGCCGCAGCGCTACACCGGACCGTGGAACCACCCCACCCCGGCACCGATCCTCGTGGTCGGCACCACCGTCGACCCGGTCACCCCTTATCGGGACGCGATTGCCATGTCCCGCGACCTGGCCAACGCCCGGCTGCTGACCGTGCACGGCTACGGCGACACCGCGTTGCTCAACCACAGCAGTTGCGTGGACACGGTCGAGGATGCGTACTTCGTCACCGGCGCCCTACCCGCGCCCGGCACGGTCTGCGAGCAGGACCAGGCCCCGTTCGCCGGGTAACCCCGATCCAGATCCCGCATCAACCGACGCTGGCCCGGACAAACGTCCGCGGGCGGCCGACCTTCGAGCTGACTGACGTTCCACAGTGGAGGGACACCCGGACAACAGCCGGCTCGGCCGGCATCGGTTCTCCGCACGCCAGCACACCGCACGGGCCGCGACGCCACGCCACAGCCCCCAACTGATCCGCCGACCATCGAACATCCGCTTCTGCCGCGAAGCGGTTCCACCCGTCCGCACTCGCTGGGTACATCAGTGATCGGGACACCAAGTTCGCGATGGCGTTCGATGAGGTCTTCGGGAGCGAGGGCGTGGAGATCGTCAAGACGCCGCCGCGCACGCTGGGGGCGAACTGCTACAGGCAACCCCTCGCTGCGTTCGCTCCAGCGACGCAGCGGCCTGCCGCCGAGCACGCTCAGCGAGGTACTGCGCCGCGAACGGCTGCCCAAACGCGGGTGTTGCCGGCATTTCTCGGGGCTTGTGGCGTTCCTGCGCAGGGGCAGCAGGAGTGGATGGACGCCTGGGGCAGGCTCACCGCCTCCTCCATGCCGACTGATCGCCAGGAGACCGGGTAGTCCGGAACTGCTCCGAGCTGGCCACCTAGCCTCCGCGACCGCACCGACTACGGACAGTACCGTTCACCTGCCCTGCTCCCCGGGCCGAACCCGGGGCTAGTAGGGCAGGTTGCTAAATGGCGGGCCGGACGCTGGCGCGGCGACATCGCGCTATGCGGCTACACGAAGTGTCTCCACCGGCTCGGGCTCAGGACGTAGGGTCGTGTCATGGCGCGTCTGATCCACCTCAACGGCCCCTCACGCGTGGGAAAGTCGACCCTCGCTCGTCGCTATGCCAACGAGCACCCGGGAACGCTTGCGCTCGATCTGGATGTACTCGCGGGGTTGATCGGCGGGTGGAAGGAGAACTTCTCCGCTGCTCTGGAGATGGCCCGGGGTCACGGGCGGGAGTTGGCCACGCGGCACCTGCGCCATGGATACGACGTGGTTCTCCCGCAACTGGTGACCGTTCATGACCGCGATCCGGATCCGGCCTTCGAGGCAGCAGCCTGCGTGGCTGGGGCTACTTACATCGAAGTGGCCCTCATCGTCGACGACCGCGAGCATCTTCAACGCCTGCGTGGCAAGCGTCCAACCAACGATGTCGAGGCACGGATCCAGACGGCGCTGGAAGATCCCAATTCTGACTTGGTCAACAGGATCCGTGGTCACCTTGATGAGGGGTATGAATACCAGGACCGCCCCAAGCGATACAGAATTCGGACATAACCGGCGTGTTGGGTCCACAGTAGACGTGTCCACATAGGAGCGCCCCCGGCGTGGTGGGTGCCGGGGGCGCGTGGGGGACCGACGGAGTCCTTGTGGGGCTACCTTTCGGGCGGTTCTATTGGCCTCCTGATCGTGTCGCGGAATTGTGCACACCGGCACGGGACAAAGCCGCACTGCGTGCAACGATCTTCAGGCGTGAGCCGTCCATCTTCGTCAGGCACTCATCTACCGTTTCGGTGAAGTCGGATTGCTTCCGTTCGTCAACTGTTCGATGAACCAGTCCTGATAGGACGGGTCTTCATGCGGGTTAGGTTCCTCGGGTATGAGCGCCCACAACTCGGACAGCAGACGGTCTAGCTCTTCGTCGCTGATCGCATATCGGCGAGGGAACAGGCCAAGGAACATGGTTTCGTCTCCGGTTCGTTGGTCCGTACCCGGTAGCGACGGGGTCAGTCCCTCGGACGCCCCAACGTGGTCCGGGGGGCTGACGACTCCAGGCATGGCGGATAGCCTTCACTTCGGGGGCGGTCTATCCCCGCGACAGGCGCACGTTGACAACCCGCATCCACAGCCCTTAGCGGCTGGGGGGCACTGGCATTCCGTCGGTGCCTTACCGCACGTGCCGCACCACGTGTCACTCATGGGTCGTACTTCCGTTTGGGTCTTCGTCGAGACCAGCTACTTGAAAATGCCGTTTACGGATCACCTTGATGTTCATGCCCCGGCACGCTCGAACCGCATCTTCATGTTTTTCCATCGGTTCACCGATCATCGCATCTTCAATACGGTCCCACACGTAGTAGCCGTGTTCGTTGGCTTTCGGAAGATATCTGCCCACGGGTAGGAAGTTGTTGAAACCCATCACGCCTCAACTTCCACTATTTGAGCGTGGACGGGGTCCACTTCTGGGAGATGGCACCGTCCACAGATGCCGTCGATTGACACCGACGGATGAGGGTGCAGGATGACCTCACCGAAGATATGGGTAGCGACCCGTCCCTCTTCGACCACTCCGACAGAGCTATCCGTGTCCGCAGCGACACACTTTCGGATTGTGTGAAGAAGCACCCTAACGATCTCCCGGTATGCCACGGGTGCGAGCGACACCCCCGTCGCCAACGTCAACCAGTTAGTCACCGCGTCCCGGGCGCTGACGAGCGCTGCGAGCGCATGGGTCTCTTCGGGCCCTGGGGCGTCGGTTGGTTCGGGGTCCTCCCAGTCGGGTTGCAGCGGGGGGAGCGGGTAGTCGCCGCCGCGTGGCGTGCGGTGCGCGGGTCTGGTGTCGCTGGTCGGCGGGGGTTGTCTGGGTGTCACCGTTCGTCTCCTTCGTCAGGAGTCGAACGGTAGAAACGCCTGGCGGCTGTGGGTTTACAAGTTGTAAACCCCGAGCGAACGTCACCCTTTAGGGGTAAGCCCTAGCGCAAGGGCTAGAGCACGCAACTTTGTTCCACGTTTTGCGTGCCTAAGCTGACCTGTAACAACATCACGCACGAACGCGTTATTTCGCACTCTCTGAGGCGCCAACTGTTCAGCCTTCAATAGCAACTCAGCGCCGGTTTCCCGCGTCCGCTTCTCATCAATAAGCGCGCGCCCTACATCGGAGTAGAAAGCCGCTTGGCGTCCCGGGCTAGGAATGCTCTCTACATGAACATTACGCGCGATTTCGGCTACATTACCGGTGTCACCTAGTTCAACGCTCACCGCGACGCGCCAGATTCCGATATTAGTCTCGCCAAACCACATCTTAGAGAATGTGCCAACTTCGGTATCGAGCCGACTTGCTACGGCTGTAGCTTCGTCAAGGTGAGTGGCTGCTGTGTCGCGATCGGACTGTGTCGCTGCTGCGAGTGCAGCTGACAGATGCAACGTGCCGTAAGCTTGGGTGACCTCACGGTCATTCAATGACGGGCTGATCTCCTCAGCCATCTGAACGGCACGTTGATACTGTTGCAGACGATTTGCGGACCCCATCGCAAAACCCCGATAGAAGCTCATAATGGCGCGCCATTGTGGGACATCCAGTTCCTCGGCGCATTGTTGACCGGCTTTCGCTGCCAAGAGTGACAATCCATTGACACCACCGCCGCCCAAATATTTAGTCAAAGCGACAGCCGACTTGTATGTATTAGTCAACCCGAGAAGAATCTCTCGTCGGTGTCCTGGATCACGTACGTACAGAGCGTGAAGCTCTTTCAACAGATTAGGTACCAGTTCCGCTTGGGTCGCGTAGTCGGCGTGCACATGCATCAAATCAATCGACCGTGCTACGTCTGCTTTAACCTCGTGCCATTCTCGCGCACGTTCGCCTGGATCGTTGCCTAGTTCGCAAATGTCAAGTGCACTAATGATCGGGACAAGTTGAGCTTGTGTCCGCTCTTCGTCTTGCGTCAGCGTGCGTTCCCAGGGCTTCTCTGTTAGTTCAAATGGAGACACCCGGAGAGCGTTCGCTAGCGCCTCAAGCGTTGCCCGTTTGCTAACCGCACGGTTGCCAGATTCAATCAGGGACAGGTAACCCGCGCTAATACCTGCTAGACCTGCGGTTGCCTCCTGACTCATATCCCGCAATAGCCGCAATCGTCGTACGTTTCGTCCTATGTGCGAGTCTTCGTTCTTCACGGCAGCATCCCATTCGGTATTCAGCAGGGTACCACGTGTTCAATTGTACCACCGCGTGATCCAGCAAGAACGCCGCTACCTATTCACTCGGTCACCGGAATATCGGCGCAAAAGCTCACCGATACCGCAGGACCAACGTTAACCACCCGCACCTGACCATCCGGTTGCACATCGGCGAACATCGCAATCCCGTTGTCTGTCATCGAAACACGACGGGTAGCTGACACCGGCCGGTACCCTTCAGGCAGCGTCGCAATCGTCGTGAAATCGGCTCGTGTACCTGGTTTCACAGTTCCTTCCAGATGCACAAACCCATGCGGCAGCAGCCGAGCGGTCAACGGCGCGTAAGGGTCGCCCCAATTTGTCCAGCCGTTCTGAAGCGGCAACGCGTGCGCCGATTCGAACACGAAGTTCGCGTGCGTGTACCAAAACCCGTTGGCCTGCCGGAACGCCACACCCATGCTTGACACGGGATCGGTCAGCCAAATGCCCTCTTCGTCATTGTGTAGATCAGCTGTGAATTCGAGTAACGGACCGTCCGCGTCGGTCTTTCCGATGGACATGGTTTCGGCTGGGGCCTGGATACGGTAGACCCTGCCGTCTCCGCCCGTGATTTCGATGACGGGCACGTTCCCGGGGGCGGTGTAGATCCTGATGCGTGTTGGTGTCGTGCCGGTCACCATGACTTCCTGGGCCGTGACCACAGGCCCCTGATCAAATTCAAGGGAGGTCATAGCAGGGTTCCTCTCGTATACAGGGATGCTGTCGGGATCGTTCCGGCCCCTGTGCCCCACACGAGGTAGGTTCCGATGCCGGGCGGTATCGGGATGGGGTGTATGAGCACGAAACCAGTACACAGAGCGGATGGCATGTTCAGTAGCCGTTCCTGTTCGTCCCATAACGCGAGTCCGTCTGTGGTCATGATGTCTTTTGGTGGGACGATGACGCCTCGTAGAATTTCGCGGGGAACGTTATGGATTCTGAATGAAATGACCCACACAACACCGCTGTAACCCCACCTGTCGCCACGTGTGAGAACGCCTTGTTCGGTTTCTCTTGGTATCGTGAATGTGGTCATAGCCGTCGGCCCGTGTCGATTAGCCAATCGTTCTTGAGTGGCGTCTCTGTGACGTATCCGTACCTGGCGCAGTACTTCACCAGTTGTCGTTCAGTGCGGGTTAGTTCGGATAAGCGAACGCCACCGTCCACCCGTTTCTGTAGGCGGACGATGGCGTATCGCAACTTACCGTTTGGCATTTCTGCGATCCAGGTAGAAGTCAATCACTACGCCTAGCATGATGCGTCTTTGCCCCCCGGCGCGTGTCCATTTGGACCTGAGTTTCGCGAGCATCACGTCAATGCGACGGACTTCTACCGGCTGCACGATTCAGTCCCCGAGATGCCGTTGCAGCTCATGCATGACTGTTGGGAGCACGCTCACATACTGATCCGGCAACACTTTTTCGACTGTCGTGTCGTTTTCGAAGTCCCGCACAGTGAGTGTGTATTTCCCTGTGTCGTCCATGACGACGGACGCTGACAAGATTTCTTTGGTCACTTCGTGTCGACCTTTTTGACTGCGACCAGCAGGCACACGGCTTTGTCCACGGGTGCTGGCCGGTTCGAGTCGTCCCGTGGCGAAACTGTGATCTCGTACTCGTCCTTGTGCAGCGTTCTGAATCGTCTAGTTGCTAAGACGACATCCCTGAGTTCGCGTTGTGGTCCCTCTACCCGAACGACACCTGTCTTGGATTTCAGGGCCTCAGTGACCATTTCCTGAACTACGGGCGGAATGTCTTTGCGTTGACGGCCCCGTGCGATGGTTGACGGACTGGCCTTGATACTGAGAGTCATGGGGGTTCCCTCCCTTTTAGACACCGTCTGACGTATATGGAGTCTAGCTCCGGTTCGATCAACACAATACCGGCCGGATGTCGTTTCAATTACGAAGAGATCACGATCGGGACGGTGCTCCGGTTTTATGGCCACATTTTCACTCGACTGGAGTAGTCGTTTCAGCAGGCCAGACCCGTCCGGTATGTCACCGGAACCCCAGGGCCGACCAGGTCAGCGGCCCTACGATCCCGTCGGCCTTAAGCCCTAGCCGTTCCTGCGCATACACGACACGCGAACGAGTAAGAGCACCGAACACACCGTCAACAACAAGAGGATCCATCCGGGGATACCAGGCGTTAAGAACACGCTGGACGTCGCGTACGTCATCACCCGTAGATCCGAGAGATAGGGTCGGGCGATTGGACGGGCCGGGGTTGCCGTGATTTCTCACCCACTCGGCCACCTGATCGAAGTTGCCGACGATTTCCCAATGCATCTCGTCAACAGGGCTACCGCCGCTGTAGTCGCCACCCCATCGAATCAGGCCACCACATTCACTCAGGATGGCACGGATTGCGGCTACCTGATTCGCGTTGAACGTTCCTCGCTTCCCGGAGGGATGCTGGGTGGCGTTGAGATCGATAGCGGTGGCCGACGCGTGGTTACTCCACACCCGGGTGCCAGCAATGACGCGGTGTGCGTATCCCCAGTCGTCAGCCGGCCCAGGGGCATCTAGACTTTCCACTCTGGCGCTGAATTGCCGGGCGACGTACATGAGGATGTCGCCGCCGGGGCCGTCTACCACAATGAGCTTGGTGTTGGTGCCGTCTACGAGTCGCGCGGTTCGGGGCGGATCGATGGGCCACCCGTTTTGTGAAACTGTCATCACGGTTCCTTTCACAGTCGCCATTGCTCAATGGCGAGTACTTCCTTCACGAGAATGCGTGCGTTGCCGGTGCCGTTGAACGCGCCAACGGTGCGTATCTGCAACGGCACTTGAGCCGGAACGATCAGGCTCTTCGAGGACACAAGTAGCGTGTTTCCGGTCAGCCCGTCGTCCGGGACATGGGTCACGAAACCGCTCGGTGTGTCTTCGGCGAGAGAGACCCGTACCGCTCCGGACGTGCTCTTCAACACCGAGATGGTTTGGACGTCCCACACGTACCCGTGCCGGGGGACGAACTCCCACAGTTGCGGCCCCGGGGTCGACTGGGTGGTGCTCCCGGCCGGGAGCACCCAGCGGTACGTCACGCCCCCCGTGAGGAGCTGGGCGTGCGCACGGAGCTCCTGCTTGAGCTCGTCGCGGGACAGTAGGTCGACCTCCGCGTTTGCCTGAATTCTGAATTTCACGGGAGTACCCCGGTGACCTTGCGCACTGGTGAGCTTCCGGTGAAGAACACAAAGACCCCCGAGACAACTAAGACCGTGCCGAATAGGAACGCTGCGACTCTCGCCCACGTCTTCGGCAGGAACATATGGGTCAAGAACCATGTGAGAAGCTTTGCGGCGCTGGCGAAGAATTCGACGATGGGGCCGAACAGTTCATACGCCACCTTGAGAAGTGCGGGCATGTCAGTGGTGTCGGGTGTCGACGCTTGTCCGGGTCCAGTGGTGGTAGGCGGTGGCGTGTTGTTTGTTGGCCTAGCTCCTTGCATGACGCCAAGGACAATGGGCCACCCGGAGCGGATACGTTGCGTTGGGTACATGACTTTGGGTCGTTCCGCGTAGAACGCTGCGGTTGCGGATGCCAAACCAGGATCTAAATTCCACAAGCCGTCAGGTACGCGCCGGACTGCTTGCTGATATGCCGGCAGCATGAACAGTGTCGACGCTACGATGTCCCGCGCTTTAGCGGCTGTCATGTCCGGGTGCGCGGGTAGATAGATCTGATAGATCCCGTATGAATGGCCGCTGTCGCCCACTGAGTCTGGATTCATGCCGGACTCTAGTTGCGCTCCCATGAGCATGGATTGCCGGACTTGATTGTCCGGGGTGGCGCCGAATATAGCGTTGGCGACGTCTTGGGGTGCCATGGGTCAGCCGCCAAAGTATTTGTTCCGGGTGGGCGGGGCCGGGTCCTTCTTGTCGCTGCTTTCCGGCTCAGGGTCGTCCTGTTCGTCGCCGCCAAACAACCAGTTGAACCGCGTGTCGGACTTCCGCGCCTTGAACGAGTACGTTTCGTTCCCGCTCTTGTCTCGCGTGACGGTGACATTTTCATAGTCGTCTTCGTCTGCGGAATCGAGGTCTTTGGTCAGCGCTTCGATCTGCGCTTGAATTTCTTTCTTCGTTGCCATCAGCGTGCACCTTTTCGTGTTCTCGGAACTCCCCGGACGGTATGGCCGCCATGCGAACCGGCGCGTCTCACGATGTACACGTGCGCATATTTGCCGTCCGGCAAGTCCACGGTTCTAATGCTCGCGATTCCGCGCTTCCGTGCCTCGTTTCTGATTCGCCGCTCACGTACTCCGTAGGGCATATACTGAGTTTAGCATTTAAACTCACCCACGAGAGGGGCAGCGACAATGAGGATATCGACCGTCGAATCAGACGAAGAATCACCACTAAAAAGCCCACAGGAGCCGACACCTGGCGAACCGGCGAGAAAGCGCCGGGGACGTCCGCCGGGGAGCGGCACACGTGCACGAATGGAAACCCAGCTTCGTGACGAGCTGACAGCCTTTCTCAAGTTTGGCGGCATGCTGTGGTCAGTAAAGGACCCGCATTGCGGCCCGATACTCAGCGACGTTGCAGAGGGAGTTGCGGGTGACCTCGCGAAGTATGCTGCAAGGTCAAAGTGGGCGCAAAAATGGCTGTCAAAAGCCGTTGACGTTGGTGAATTGATTCCGTTTGCACTGCGCTTGCAGCCGCTGCTTACAGCGATTTACGAGCATCACATCTCCCCAGCAGTGGCGGCGCGAACTGGTCTGGAAACGGAGGAACCGGCTCATGCCGGATACGGTCCCCTGGGATGAACTAGGACCGGCCTTCTATCGGGAATGGGGGTGGCCCGGCGGGACGTGGATACCGGAACATCTCGCGATACTCGGGCCTACCGGCAGCGGCAAAACACAGTTCATGCTCACAGCTATCTCTGAGCGATGCCGGTTGAGTGGCGCTCATGCTGTCGTGTTGGCGACGAAACCAGCGGACAACACGGTAACGAGCCTGGCGCCGAAAGGGTGGAAGTTGCGTCGGTCGTGGCCGCCGGATTACGGCGAAACTCAGGTGGTCTTCTGGCCGCCAGGTCAGTCGCTGACGCAGGGGCAGGAGTACGCGAAACAACGTCGGGCCGTGTATGACTTCCTAGCCGACCTGTGGAAACCCAAAGCTAACATCATCATCGCATACGACGAAATCGCGTACGTCGAAAACGAACTCGGGCTACGTCGCATGGTGGACCTGTATTGGCGGGAAGCACGGTCACAAGGGATCACCATATGCGCGAGTACCCAACGGCCCCGAAACGTCAGCCGACAGATGCACAGCAATCCGAGCTGGTCAGTGGCGTTCAAGCCGGACGACGAAGACGACGCAAAACGAGTCGGAGAAATCCTCGGGTCGCGACGAAATTACGGTCCGATCCTCATGCAGCTTGAGCCATATCAATTCCTGCTGGTTCGGCGCAGGACCCAAGACGCATACGTCTCGAAACTCACGCCGTGACCTTTTCGTGATATTCTGAATCGTCCCCGCGGCTCATTTCTTGACACCCCCTCATTCCAAGGGAGGTGACCCTTTTGCACGCCCATTTTTCGTTGGTGAACGCACTGTCAGCGTTCATGTCCGTACTCGTGATCGGCACGTTTTGGCGCCTGGTTTATGCCCATCTCATGGCGTCTAGCAATCCGAAGTTGAAGCACATCGGGCAGGCGATGGCTTTTCAGTACTGAAAAGAGGTGACGACCAGTGCCGACAGCAGTCGCTGCCGCGAAAAACGCGACCAATGGAACCAATCCCGCTACGACACCGGGCGGTATTCCGTTCATTCAAGGTTCAAACCACAAGAATATTCGAATCACGTCCTACAGCTATCAGCTCACCGCCGGCGGCTCGCAGGAATTCGTTACCGACATCACTCCCGGCGGTTTCTTACGTGGTGTCCGCTTGTCGTGGAAGTCGACCGGCGGTGCTCTTGGCGGTGGCACGATTACGGCCGACGGTTCAGCAGCCATTTTTTCCAGCGTCTCGCTGGAAAACATTGACGGTGGCCTGTTCATTTACCCGATGGATGGTTTCGCCCATCGGATGCATCAAAAGTATATGCGTCCGTGGGACGGTGACCCGACGAAGCGCTCCGGTAGCACTTCCGAAACCTGGTCGGACACGATCAACCCTGCTGGGATGCTCAAGCTCTACCCCGAGCTACGCGATACGGCAGGGGTGTTGTCCAATACGGACGCTCGGGCGAAATACAGGGTCAGGTTCACGCTCGGGCCAGGTTCCCGATTGGTGACGGGCGGGGCACCCACGTACCCGACGGTGACCGTCACGCTGTACGCCGAATCGTGGGCACAGACCGACGTCCAAGATTTGCAGGGCAACAAGATCGAAGAGCTTCCGCCGGGACTCGCCCTCTCACACGTCATCCGCCACCAGATTTTGCCCCTCAACAGCGGCGGTTCGAACAACACGTTCCAGCTGACGAATGTGGGGAACGAAATTCGTGGCCTTATGGCTATCGTCCGTGATCAGAACGGCGTGCGCCAGGACTACCTCACCGATCCGATTCGACGCACGATCGATGACCGCACACTCGGAGTCGAATCCCCCGACGAAGTGTTCCACCACATGGAAGATTTCTATGACTTTCTCCGGAACAACACGGCCACCAGGGAAACCGGCATATACGTATGGCCCCGGTTCCGGGCACCTGGTGACATGATCGGGCAGTATTGGCTACCGACCAATTCCGGAACCTACTACATCACCGAAACCGCTACCTCCAGCGCTCTGGGCGGAAATCTGGGAACAGTCGAGTGGATCACGGACGAAGTGGTTCCGTTGGCACCGATTCCGGTTGAGCTGGACGGTATCTGATGGCGCGCTCGTATCGGGTTGCCGCGAATGCTGCCGTCGGTGTTGAGTCCAGCTCTACCGGCGGTTCCCGCATGCAACAGAAGGGCACTCAGTTCACACCAACTGTCTTGTCGTTGCTCCTGCTGGTCACACTCGAATACGCGGGTTTCATCGCTTTCCGCAGGTACTTCCGGCACGCTCACGGAGGATGATCGATCATGCATAAAAGCCCGGTATTTTGGGGAATCATTGGGTGGCTCGTGTCGCTGCTCTTCCCGCCTTCCGCCCTGTTCGGAGCGTTCCGGGGAGTCTTCGGCAATGCGTGAGAAGACCGCGTATCCGGAGCGGCTGACCATCGGCGTTACCTTCCTACTCGCCGGAGTTGTGGCTAGCATTTATGCGGTGTCTCTGTATCCCGTGATTCGCCGGATACACCACGGCGTCGCCGCTCGAACCGTTGCCCACAAAGTGACGAGCTTCCTCCGCGACTTGGACACCTGACATGACACCCGATGGATTCATCAGGCCCATCCGCGACATCATCGTTCTACTCGCTGGTCTATCCGCCGTGGTCATTCTGGCCTTGAGCGGAGAGATTCACGACGGTGAAACCATTGCCGCACTCTCCGCCGTCCTGTCAACCGCACTGGGTACACGGGCCGTTGACAAACATGTCAGCAACAGCGAGAAGACGTGAGAGAGGCATGGGGGTTGTTTCTGGTACTGACCGGGAGCGCCTTCATATGGGTTGGCATTCACGGGTACAGCGGCGCGGGACTGCCAGGAATGTTTGACGCCATCTTCGGCGCCATTGACCAGAGCTGAGGTGACCATGGCATCCCAGACACCACGTGTACGTAACTCAACGTCCCCGACGTACGTACCTGCACCCGCCGGACACGTACCCGTACCCGCCGGCCCGGCCGCCGGCCGCCGGACCGGGACGTCGGCCAGGTCGGCCAGGCGCGCGACCAGCTGGACCTTCAAGCCCGGCAAGGGTGGAGACGTCAAGGTCGTCAAGCTCGAATTCCTCGTTGGCCTGGTCCTCATCATGCTCGCGCCGTTGGCGAACAAGTCCCTCAAGTTCGATAAGAACTATGCCCGCCGGTTGATTGCGTTCGTGCTCCTGTTCGCCGGCTTGTTCGCGTTGGCCGACGCACGCGACCCGTCGGTGTCCCGGATCGCGTCCGGCCTAGGCGGGCTTCTCATCTTGACCCTGGTCGTGATGCAACCCGCGCGAGGGAACTTCGGCGTGAACACGGCCACTCTCATCGCGCACATCGTGGAACGACTTCAACCGAAATGAGGTGAACACGTGAACAAGGTCGCCGATTTCCTGGGTGGCGCACTCGTCGTAGCCGGAATCTTTGTCATGGTCCGACCCGGGTCACAAGGACCATCGTTGGTAAACGCGTTCGGTTCCGCCGTGTACGGCGTGTTCAACGCCATTACCGGCGGCGGAAGTTGGCGGTGATCCGATGCGACACCGGATAACTCCACCACTTCCCTATGGACGACCTGACGCGGTCCAACCGGGCGACGGGCCACGTCGAAACACCAGTACCGGCGGTCCGCCGTTCGCCGGCCGATACCGCAGAACCAACCGGTCGGTCAGCGCCAACATGATCGTTGCCGCCAACCCTGCGTTCTTCCGAACACGAGGTGTGTTCTTCAGCGTCGGCAACGCGTACCCGATCGCGGACAGCATCAGACAGTCGGAGCTACCCGTGCGCCCCACGATGCGGATGGCGACCGGGTCCTACCGTCGCTGGACCGGGGCCACCCGCACGCACTACGCGGGGTATCACACGTACCTGGCCGAAACGAACGTCGCAGCGAAAGCGCAAGGCACCGCCAAGGGCGGCATGGTGCCCGGTCGGCAAAACCGGCTCACGGTCCAGCGGTACCGAGGACAGTCCTACTCGCAGTCCACCACGGTCCTGGGTGGGTGAACCATGGCCGACGGTTTCCTGTCACGCGAGTACGCGCACATCCCGATGTGGGGCTGGATTCTGGGCGGGGTGGCTGGTCTGGTGATCGTGTCTTCCGTTACTGCGAACCGAAAAGCGGCGGGAGCCGGACCACAGCAGCGTCCCAGCGGGTCCAATGGGGACGCTCCCGCGCCGTCCATCTTCTTCTTACCCCAGGGTCCGTACCAGCCGAATCCGGGCAACATCTCCGTGGTTGTCAACCCCCGGTCGGATCAGCCGTCGGATCAGCCGTTCCCGTTGCCACGTTGGGTGCAGGTGCCGCGACGGTCGCCGGAGCAGGTGCCGACCGGCCCGGCCGGGCCGCCTGCTCCGGCGCCGCAACCCCGAGCGGTGGTCACGGTCAAGCAGTGGCCGGGACGGTCGTCCGGCGGGCTGGCCGAGTGGGACACCACCCTGTGGGGGATTGCCAAGCATTTCAACACGCCAGTGGACAAGCTGGCCGCAGACAACAACGTCAGCAATCCGAACCTTGTGTTCCCAGGTCAACAGATCTCGGTGTGGTGAGCCATGGCCAGTCGACAGGCGCTGGACACCACGATCCTGCTGGTGGGCATGTCATCGGGAGTGTTCGCCGGTTTCGCCCCAAGCTGGTTCACCGTCGCGTCGCCGTTCTTCCATGAGCAGGGCGCTCGTGAGGGCAACATACGGCGTATTCGTTGGGCCGAAGTTGCCGGGTCGGCTATTACGGTCGCGATGGGGTGGGCTTTAGCGCATGAGGAACGGTCCGCAAAACCGCTCATTGCTTCGGTTCTGATTTCGGTCACGTTCGTGATGGGTTACGAGTACATGATCCGTCACCCATCCACGGATGATTCAGCAGCAATTTAGTCGCAATTTCTCCGTACCCGGATTGTGTCAGAGCTGGGCGTACGGTCGCCTCGTGCGGGACACAGACACCCGCCAATCACCCCCGACGGACACGAGGTACAGCCATGGCTGCGAAAAAGTCAACTCCTACAAACATCGATAAGCGCACATCTCTCAGCATGGATGACCTGGTCGGCTTAGAGTCGTTCGATGCCGCGCTCGAACTCATGCGGACGCAGGGAGTCGACGTTGTCGACATTACCGACGTTCAGGATCTCCTAGGCGACGGTTTCCTGTTCCTCCAGAAAGACGCGCTCGTGAATATCCCAATGATGTTGTTGGACGTCAAACACACCTGGTCACCCTCGTACGACGCACCCATGGTCACCGTTCGAGCAATGACAGCCACCCACAAGCGGGTCAAGTTCGTCGACTTCGGGACCGGTATTCGTAGTCAGCTGGAAATGTTCGAAGCTCGCGCCGGACGTTCCCCCATTGGCATGGTCATCCCGGGCCTGGAAGCGTCGCAGTACGACGTGTGCAACGACTGTGGTCGCGCGAATTGTCAAGACCATGCCGACGCGACCGTGACCAGGGCGACCACGTACCGGCTGAAAATCGGCGCATGACAGAGGAAAGGGCCGGTGACCCCCGTCACCGGCCCGACTCCCTATTTAGCGTCTCGCGAATACACGTGAGTCTATCATGACTCGTAAAAGCTGGGACAAACTTGACGACGCGTACCGTAAACGGCTGGAAAAGCACGGGATCACTAGGTCACAGCATGAAGCCGGCGTGCCGCTGCCGGACGCACGGGGTCACAAACGAACACCCGAACATCCGCTGCCGCCGGGCGAATCTGTGCCGAAACGGTACGAGCGTTGGGCTAATTCTCGTGCCGGTACGCCGATCAAGATGCTCACGGCCGACGGGGATGTTTGGCTCACCGACGTATCTGTTCGGCACCGTTCGCTGATCGGGTCGCATTGGAATGCGGTGCAGTCGTATTTGTATGACAAACCGATGCCACGCGCGTTTTGGTGGAACGGCAACACGCGAACGGCATTACGCCCGTTTAAGGCACCGACGGTCACGGGTTCACAACTGGATACCGATAACTCTGTCGGATCACCTGAGAAGTTCCGATTTATGACAGACGCCAAAGCTATCGTCCAATGGATGCGACGCCAGGAACGGTCGTTTCCCGAAATGTATCGAACGGTTGCCTAATGGAAAACCATCATGTGGCCGGTCGGGCGATATCCAATGACACCGTGCCGTTGTGCACTCGATGCCACAGCATGGTCACTAGATGGCAGCGAACCGCCGGAATTGATCTCCGCAAGAACAGAAACCGAACCGAGCTCGAAAGAATGCGCGCGATAGGTGTCGGGTACGCCCTGTTGGGAGAACTCCTATGCCGACTGTATGGCCGCCTCATGTCACGGGCACTTGATGACGGCGCCTGGACACCTAACCCCAAGTTGGATCGAAATTCTTCCGGGGGCGATTAGACTATGGACGAGTATATCATCTTTGACACGGAAACCACGACGGACGAAACGCAAAGGCTCACGTTCGGATGCTTCCGATACGTCGTGCGATACCGAGGTTCCTTCCACACGCTAGCGGAAGGTCTCATCTACGCGGACGACTTACCCACGCGAGACCCTGACGCATATCGGACCTTGTTCAGGTACTGCGCTGGACACTCGGCTGACGTTGACATGCGTTTTCTTGGGCCACGAGAACCCGATTGGCGGCTGCATCTCATCAGCCGCAAGCAATTCGTGGAACGGTGGATGTGGGACATAGGCTACAAACGAAACGCCATCATTGCGGGTTTCAATCTGCCGTTCGACTTCTCGCGCATAGCCCTCAGTGTCACAGACGCACGACCACCATTCACCGATGGTTTCAGTTTTCAGCTGTGGGACTACACGTTGCGGCCAAATCTGAGAATCAAGCATCTGGACAGCAAAAAGTCGTTTATCGGTTGGACATATACCACGATCGCGGACACGCCGAATACGCGGGGACGGTTCATTGATTTACGAACGGCGACGTTCGCATTAACCAACGTGCCGCATACTCTTGATTCGGCTGCCGACGTGTTCGGGTGTTCACGAAAAACCCATCCCGACACTCACGGGGTCATCACGAGCGACTATGTTGACTATTGCCGTAACGACGTCAACGTGACTACGGAACTGTTGGCGAGAGTCACTGAGGAGTACGAGAGGCATCCTATTCCGATTCCGCTCCACAGGGTGTTCTCGCCAGCAACACTGTCAAAAGGGTACTACCGGTCTATGGGGCTCGTACCGCCCCTGGAAAAATATGGGATCGATGACAGCACTTACGGCCGGGTCATGTCAGCGTTCTATGGTGCCCGCACCGAATGCCGCATCCGTGGCGCACGTGTTCCGGTTACGCTGGTCGATTTCACGTCAATGTATCCCACAGTGAACGCTCTCATGGGAATGTGGGACTTGTTGAAGGCACGCGATGTGAACATCGTGGAGGCTACCGATTCCATTCGCGAACTGATTGACACACACCATCTAGACGACTACTTCACAAACCGTAACTTATGGCACCAATTCGTGGGGATAGCACGCATCCGCCCAGACGGTGACGTCCTGCCCGTACGCGCACAATACGGCGACGGTTCCACGTACAACATTGGCGTCAACCATCTAACCTACGACGGAGACTTATGGTATGCCATTCCAGACCTGGTGGCATCCAAACTTCTCACTGGCCGGACGCCGAACATTCTTGAGGCGATACGGTTCGTTCCCGTCGGACAACAAGACGAACTCAAGAAAGTAGCGTTACGCGGCGACACAGTCATCGATCCCATGGGTAGCGATTTCTTCAAATGGGTGATTGAGCAACGAGCTAGGGTGCGAGACACCAAACCAGCACTCGCCGAATTTCTGAAAGTCCTCGCTAACTCTGGAAGTTATGGCGTATTCGCCGAAATGGTGCGGGACGACGCGCTGACAGAGACCACGGTGGAAATGTTCAGCGCACCTGACACGCCCTGGCGTGCTCGTGTCCGGCACCCTGAACGTCCTGGTCAATATGCCTGGCCGCCGGTCGCAGCGAGTATTACGGCAGCGGCCCGGCTAATGCTCGCGATGCTCGAAAAGTGCGTACTAGATGCTGGCGGTTCGTGGGTATTCTGCGACACGGACAGCATGGCGATTTGTCGCCGCACGGACGACGACCCCGAGTTCCCGGCACTGACCGACGCACGTATCGACGATATTATCGAACGTTTCGACACCTTGTCACCATACGACCGGTCCCTTATTCCACACGTGCTCAAAAAGGAATATGTTGGATACTGCTACGCGATATCCAGCAAACGTTACGCATTATTCGACGAGAACGGCAAAGTCGAAAAATATTCTGAGCATGGGTTAGGACACCTCAAAGGACCCCACGCCGAATGGAAACGCGACATATGGTCACACGTCATTGGAACATATGAAGGCTCCTCAGAGTGGCTGGACACCCCAGCGTTATCGCAGTGGAGTGTGTCTACCCCGAGACTGTACCGAACATTGAACGTATGGAATCAAGGAAAGAACTATCCCGATCAAATCAAGCCGTTCAACTTCGTGAGCGCCGTCTACATGCGGCCACAACACAAACCACGATTGCGGCAGGGCATCCGAGGAATCCAGCTCATTACCGGCTACCTAGGCGGTACAAGCCCGCTCAATGCTGAATGGATTAACAAATACGATCCAAACGGGCCGAGATACACAATCACGGGGGGCAATATCGAGGATGACATGTGGGGCAATGCCCCCGATGTCGTCAAGGTCGTTACCTATCGCGAAGTGCTAGCCGACTACAGCATCCACCCCGAAGCAAAATTCGCGGACGCACACGGGGAACCATGTGGTCCGTACACCCGAGGGCGGCTCTATCGGCTCCACGTCCGCTTAGGAGGAATCGATTTTATCGGAAAGGAAAGCAACAAGGTTGACGACGTTCAAGCCGGGCTAATCGACGCGGCAGACCTGCAAATGATAGCTACACCAGGAGACATCAAATGGGACCAAATGCGAGACGCCATCTTTCTGGTGTTGTCTCGCTACACCACGACCGAAAACGCCCGACTCGCCGGAATCAGCCGGACGGAATACCACCGCCTTCAATCAGGTAAAACACGGCCACATCCACAAACCCGCAACGCGCTCGTCACTATGGCCGTTCACATCGCGTGCGAAGACCTCAAACGGTCACCGCGACTGGTCAAAGACCCACGCACTGTACTCGCGGAATGGAAATACACATGTGGAAACGCGGCGACCAATGCGAAGTAAAAACGCTCGGTATCTGGCGGAAAGCGCGAGTGTCCAGCGTGGCCGACACAACCATAGCGGTACTCATCCACGGGGTAGGACGATTCTACCGAAGCGAACTCCGCCATGACTCCCCCAACATACGACGACCACAAGCTACAACTATGGAGACATCAGATGGACCGACAACAGCTTAAGTGGGATGCTGACAGCAGTCACATGTTCCTAATCTGCCTCAAAATCGCAGCACACTGCGTCACCCATCACCCACATTGCCTCGAAACAACGACCGATGACGCAAGCGGCGACACAACATTGACCTTGTGCGCGACCAACTGTCAGGCCCATTTCGAGGTCACTGTGCGGGAATCCGTGACGGCAAGTCCTCTCGATTCGCTCACGCTCGTCCTGGCCCACTTCGTGCGTATGGTGGACTGCACAAGTGGATCAGCCAACACTCATCAGGTAACTTTTCATCCGAACGGGATGACAGTCACAACCGCCGACGCGACTTATGTCGTAATGAATGAGGCAATCGCCTTGTTCGACAAAGAACTCAGGATCGGTACCTGATCGTTGCCCAAACGCGATCGTGAGCAAGTAGGGGCGCACTAAGATATGACATGAAAGGTTGGTTCCCCTACCGGCAAAGAGGCCCGTAAGTTGACCAGTCAAACCCACATCCTCGTACATGGCATCGCCTCTCTCGCAGTCGAGAGAGGCGATTTGCTTATCAGGTACGGGATACCCCGAGGGACTGAGACGCTCACCATTCCTCGCACTGAACGCACCATCAGACGAATCATCATCACAGCACGACACGGCAGCATCACCCTAGACGTCTTCCAATGGATTCAAGGCGTCGGAATGTCTCTCTACGTTATTCGTGACGGCGAGTACGTTTGCTATGCCAATAGCACGTTCTATGACGCAAATCTCCAACGAGCGCAGTCCCTCGCGGCAGAAACCAGCACCGGCGTGGAAATCGTCCGCTATCTCTTGACGCACAAAGTGCGCGGACAACGCGACGTTCTGAAAGAGTTGAACCCTGAAGCGGCCTTCGCGTTCGAGCGATACGTCAGGAGAATGACAGCTGCAAAGACATTGGAACAATGTCATCGCGTCGAGAGAGAAGCAGCCAAAGCGTATTGGACACACTGGGCAGACGTATCACTTCGATTCAGCGGTAGGGTCAAGACACGGTGGAAGCGGTTCGGTGCTCGAAAGTCTTCCCTCTCGTCATCCGCCCGGCTAGCGGAAAACCCACCCAACGCGATACTCAACTTCGCTTACAATGTGTTGGCAAACGAGGCTGGCGCCGGATGCCTGGCGTTGGGGCTTAACCCACTGCTAGGACTGTCCCATAAAGACAACACCGACAAGCCTGGACTAGCACACGACATCATGGAAGTCGGCCGACCGTTCATAGATCAAGCCATACTAAACTGGATAGGTGCGCGCGTATTTAAACCAAACGAGTTTTACGAACTGGATAACGGTGTATGCCGATTGGACGACGACCTACTCAGCGAGGTAGCAGGAATCGTAGTGCAGTGCCTGCCCAGCTTTGTACATCACTGGGAGTGGGTAGCCCATCGGCTAGTGGATGATGCCACGGGGACCGCGTCCAAGAAAAGAACCCCGCTGACCGAGGGCAACCGGAAACGACGGTTCGCGAACGCTAGCTGACAACGACCCGAACGGAGGATTGAACTCGTGATTGTTCTCGACACAAAAGGCTACGTGATCATGGATACGTGGGTATTCGTTCTACTGGCCGTCCTGTTCGTTGTACTCTCCATTACAACCATCGTGTTGGCAGTCAGACGGACACGACAGCCACCACCCATCCCGTACCCCTACCAGGAGCGACGATAAGCATGGACGACAAGATTCGGCGCCGTGTCGTCACCGTCAACGGCCAAAGGATCCGGTACACGTACAACGTGAGGAACCGCGAAGTGACCGTGCCAGGTGTCCCGCCGTTCGAGGCTACCTGTTGGGATGCTGCTCCGGATGAGGTTCGCGAGGCTCTAGCCAGAGACCGCCCTTGATGAGCTCACACCACCACGCGCCCCCGGCACCCACCACGCCGGGGGCGCTCCTATGTGGACACGTCTACTGTGGACCCAACACGCCGGTTATGTCCGAATTCTGTATCGCTTGGGGCGGTCCTGGTATTCATACCCGTCACCTTGATGAGTATCTAGCCAGGCGTCCGCGCGCGATCCAGCTCGACACAACCGGCATCGGGGAGGACGCGTCATACGTGCGCCTCCTGAATGCACTCGACGCGGAGTAGGGACGCATTGTTGTCCTGGGGTAAATCCCGCTCATCGGCAAGAGGGGAGTTGGCGGGTTCAGCTCGCCGGGTGCAGCCCGCAAGTCGATGTTCGTACGGGGACGTTGGGCACGCTCAGCCGTACACGACTGAGCGAACAACTCAGTACGCCGACAGCCCACACCAAAGTCCGCATCTACTGGGTCCAACTTGACGAAGCCGTGCCCCGTCCCAAGCACTTTGGTCATGGGGTCAGCTGGTCCGCCGGTGCAGTGCGTCGATGTCTGCGGCGGCTGCTGGGTTGCCGAGGCCCTGTTCAATGTGGTGCTTCTCGGTGGTGCGGCTGTTGGAGTGTCCGAGTTGGTCGGCGACTTGGCGGGCGGTGTGGCCGGCCTGGTCGAGCGCGGTGGCGACGGTCTTGCGGCCGACGTGGGTGACGAATGTCGGGTACTTGATTCGTTCCCGCAGGCGTCGGATGGACCGCTGCACGTTGGATGGGTGCCGCCAGCTCAAGGTGCCTGAGGGGAACACGGGCTCGGCTGCGCCCGCTCCGGTCGTCGCCGACACTGGGCAGCGCACGCGCAGCAGGGTGCGGAGGAACTCCGGCAAGACCACGATCCTCTTCGAGGCGAACCTCTTCCCGGAGTGCCGGACGACGCCTTTGCCTTTGACCGCAACGATGTTGCAGTTGCTCGGCGTCGAACGCGTGCGCCTTCCGCTTGGGGCCGCCCTTGATGTTGCCCATGTGCTTGGCTGCGTTGACGGTGATGACTTCGTGGTCGATTGCGACCTGCAGGACGCCGGAGATGCGGGACCGGATTCCGCGCAGAGTCGAGGATGCGATGGTGGGTAGTCGTCGCGGATCTTCTCAATCGCCTTCTTGATCCGGCCGGCGCTGCATTCGCGGATCAACAGCGCGCCAAGGTAGGGCTGGACGTAGATGCGACATGTGCTTTCATACCGGTCCTAGCTGGTGTCTACGACAGTGCGCTTCGCCTCCGCGAGGTAGAGGTCGATCGCGTGATGGACGCGGGAACCAGCGTTGAGATCACCGGTGGCGGTGCCGGCGCGTTCCTTCAGCGCTGCCTTGGCCTTGGCTTCGGTGGTGCTGGATCGTTCGACTTGGCGGGTGTTGCCGTCCCAGTCTCGGAACTGGGCGACGGCCTTCCACTCGGGTGCCTTGACGTCGTCGGGCAGTGTGTCGCCGGGGCGCCATTTGCCACCGTCGAGGCGGTAGTAGGTCCTGATCTCTCCGTAGGTGCCGAGTTCGAGCGGTGGCCTCGCCATGATCCACCCCATTTGGCATGGGTTAGGCATGGATGGATCATCATATCGGATTGGTCTACCACTTGTGACCTGCGGGAACGGGTGCCCCCGGTGCGACTCGAACGCACACTGGACGGATTTTGAGTCGGCTATGAAATGCGGCCATGGTGGTCTACCTGGGCATTTAGCGATTGCAAAATGTTGAAATGTCGCACTGAAGGCACGGTGTGAAGAGGATTCGCACCCAGTTCCGCACCCACGGTCGTCTACTGTGGACGGGCGCTGATGTGCGGCTTCAGTTTACCTCAGGGTCACTGTGAGTGCGCGGACGCGTCGTTGCTGTCTGGCGGAGCCGATAGCTTCTGCGAGCCGGTTCGCGTAGCCAGCCTGCCGCAGTGCCTCGTCTCGTTCGTTCATCCTCGCGAGTGCGACTGCGAGATCAACACGAAGTCCAGTCTCGGCGCGCGTGAAGGATGGATCTAGGCGTTCGAGCGTTCCCGAAAGCACTTCCACGGCGTCGGAGGTTCCGAGTCGGGCGAGGGCGTGGCCTCGCCATCTGTCGAGATGGACTGGGTCAAGCGCGACGTACGGACCGTCGACTGTGCTCGTATCCGTTGGCAGCAGGTTAGCGGCTTGGGCGAATGCTCGAAGACATTCGGAAACCTGCCCATTTGCTGCGAGGGTCTCGCCATGCGCGGCAGCCAGCCAAGCGCGTATGACTGCGGGCGATGAGTTGGTGGCCTTTTCTCTCGACTCTGCGAGTAGTGCGGCCGCGTCAGATGTCTTCTCGATGTCGATTAATACGAATGCCTGCTGCGCTGCGGTTTGTGCTTCGAATGCTTCAGAGTTTGACTCACTCGCTGCGGATTTGGCCTGTTCGTAGTGTTCCCATGATTCTGTCGCGTTGCGAAGATCAAGCGCCTGCCAGCCGGCCAGCATGCACAACTCGGCAAGGAGAGCGGCCAAGCGTGCCCGCGCGTCCGGAGACAGGCTATGTGAGAGTAGCCGCTTGACCTGGCCAACCTTAACCCGTACCTCGTCGTAAGCGACCGTGGCGCCCAATTGTCGGTCGAGGCGGCGTATCGCGTTCAGTTGTTCGTAGAGCAGGTCAATAACCGTCGAATCGACTCGGTTGGACGTTTGCAGTCGTTCCCGTAGTTCGTTGGCGGAGTCGTGCTCCCACGATGGGTTCGGTGGAGAGAGTAGCTCGTGAATGTCTACATCGAAGATTTGTTCGAGCAGGCGTGTGGTCGTCGGGCGAACCGGTCCCAGCGGCCGACCGTCGGACCGTCGACCAGCGAGCAATCTCTGCAAGTGCCGCAATCCGAGCGTGCCAGGCTCGCCGTGCTCACGAGCAAAGATTTCGGCGTAGGCCACGAACTCTTCCAACGTCTGTCGACGCTCCCTGATGAGTTGTTCGAGCAGAGTTCGCGTCGGTCGGTTCGTGCCGCTGGCGTCCGGCATCGCTCGTTGCCTGCCCTCTTCACTCGGTCGTGTTCGCCATGTCGTTGGTAGGTCGCCACAAGTCGCTTCTGGGCCGTGTTCAGCCTGTATACGCTGATGACAAGCTGGTATCAGTCTGACATGGATGGTCCCCGTGGTCATCCCAGACTGCCCGGTGGAGCGATTCCTCCTAGCTTCGCGCCTCAGCCACCGGGCGATGTCGTGGCCGGAACCGGGGACGCCCCAAACCTCCTCTCGGTTCCGGTCACGACCGGAACTGTTCGGGAGGAATGGGTTGTGGGTGCCCGGGTGTGGTGGATCTGGGTAACGAGCGTGGTTGACGACGCTGATCACGCGGTGACCGACGAGAACATGGCTGCTGGGATGGCTGACGGTTCGGGGACGTATCTGGCCATGTGTGGCTTCGTCGCGGTTCCAGGGTCGATGGCTGAGCCGCCGAGTGGTCGGTGTCCGCGCTGTGTCGCGTTCCTGCGCTTCAGGTCGCGGAACCAAGCCCACGCACCTGTTGCGCGTCAGCGTCCGGCCGGGCCGCGCCATGCCAAACCGGGGCTACTGGCGCGTGTGTTTGTGGGGTGGCAGTGAACGAGGATGAGTTGATTGCGAAGTTGGCGGTGTTGTTGAGGGGTGTGCAGTGGGCGGCGGACGATATGGCCTTCCGCTTGCCTACAGGTCGTGTCACTGATGGTGATCTGATCGCGTTCGCGGATCAGTTGAGCGTTGTCGCCAACCTACTTCGTGCCCATGCGGCTGGTACTCCTAGCGGTGACGAGTGATGCTTTCTTGTCACCGCAACGATGAGGCGTAGTGAGCGACGCAGGCACCGGCGGAGTCGGGACCGTTCAGCGCGGCGGGTGGAGCCAGACACGGAGTTGTTGTGGCTGGACCTGCCGACCTCGCCGATTACCCCGTGGTGGCTGGACGCGCCTACGCCTGCGGTGCCGTATCGGCCGGTGACCTATCCGGACGGCGGCCCGCGCGTGTCGCGGTTGCTGCGAAGGGTGATCCGGCTGGCCTCCGGTTCTGCTCGGTCGAGCACCTACCCGTCCTGAACGTGATCACCATGACCCATAGAGAAAATAGGCGGATGCATGAGCACCTCTCGGGTACTTAACCACGCTGGCTGTCGCCTGATCCGCGCGTTGCGCGATCTGCGTGGGCAGTCCGGATACACCCAGACGGAGGCGGCTGAGCTTCTGCACTTCGAGATGCAGAAGGTGAGTCGTCTGGAGACGAACCAGTTGCCGTCGTGGCACGAGTTGCAGGCGATTCTCGCACTGTACGCGGTGGCGGATCGGGCGCCGTTCGAGGAGTTGTACGAGGCGGCTCGTCGGCGCGGCTGGTGGCAGAAGCCCGGTGTCTACAGCCTGGCGAACTGTCACTACATCGCCGCCGAAGACAGCGCGTCCGCCATGGTCGAGTTCGCGCCGGGTGGCATCCCGGACCTGATGCAGACGGAGGACTATGCGCGGGTAGTGAGTGACCAGCTTCTGTCCGGTCCCGACCCGATGGCTGCTGACCGGCGAGTCACGATGATCAGCAAGCGTCAGGAGCACGTACTGATCAGGAGTGAACCTCTCGTGGTGAATTTCCTGGTGTACGAGCCGGTACTGCATCAGGGGGTGAGTCGTGCGCAGCTGTCGAGGCTTCTCGCCGTTTCCTGGTTGCCCAACGTCACGTTGCAGGTTGTGCCGCAGTCGGTGGACCTGCATGCCGGGATCGCCGGTCACATGATCCTGCTGGGCTTCAACGACGTGGGCACGTCCGATCGGGCATTCACGACCGACCTGTTCAGCGACTTCCAAGAGATCACCCACCCTGATGGCATCTTCCGCATAGGACGAGCACTCAAGCATCTCGCACACCTCGCACTGTCCCCGGAACAGTCACTGAGCATGATCCGGAAGCTCCAGAGCGGCTGACCCCGACTCGCCCTAAGGCTGGCGGTGGTGACGGGTGTGACGGGTCGGCAGTCGACCCGTCACACCCGTCACAGTGTTGTTTGCCCAGGTCACCGCCGGGTCGTACCCGTCACAGTCGTTGTGACGGGTACGACCCATTGAGACGGGTTGCCGGTGACCGTGTGACGGGTCCACTGGCCGCTCAGTCCTCGTCGTCCGTGCCGTCGCTGACGGTGATCTCTCCGGCATGGACGGCACGTACGGCGGCGCGGATGTCGGCCGTGTAGAACCCCCGCACCTGACGAACCGAGCCATCCTCGGTCGGGACGCGTTCGCGCTTCGAGCGACATCCCAACTCTCCCATCTGCCGCCCGAACAAGGTTGGCTCGACACTCAGGGCGTCGATCAGTTCAGCGGTCGGCACGAACACCCGGCCGTCCTCGTCGTCGAGCTCGTCGCCCAGGTAGGCCACCACGGACGCGAGCGGCTCAGGCAACTCCTCGATGATCCCCGCTTGGTCCGGTTCGGTCGTGGTAGTGCCGATGGCGTTGACAACGGCCGCATGGTCCAGCACCAATGTGGTGTCCTGTCCGGCCGCATGCCCGGACAGGGTTCCCGCTTGCTCGCGCAGAGCCCGCCCGCGCTCACAGATGGCCTGCCAGTCCTGATTGGACATGTAGTAGGTGCGCAGCGTCGCCGCGAGTACATCCCCGCTGCCTTGGCTGGTTTCCCCGTCCGGGCGCAGGATGCCCACGCCCTTGTGCGAGGCGAGCAGGGTGGATGCGTCATATCCGCGGGTGTTCATCTGTTCGCCCAGGATGATGTTCGAGTCGCGCCAGTCCATCACCCGCAACGCGAACCGGGATCCGAGTACCGCCCGCAACCGGGACGGGATGGTGTTCGAGTCGGGCCGTTGGGTGGCCATGATGACCACGATTCCGGCCGCCGGCCCCTTGCGTACCAGCCAGGTCAGTAGGTCGCCGATGTAGTCTCCGAGCTTCGCCTTCTTGCCGTTGACTTCAATAGTTGTCTTGTCTTCCAAGGGGATGTGCGCTTCGTCGATGATGACCGCGGTGACCGGCATGTCCACTATAGAATCTCTGCTGATCGCTGGAGTGATCTTCGATTCCGGGCAGATCTCATCGTCCAAACGCTGCATCCGCGCATACCTGGCCTGCACGTCGACCACCAACGACTCCAGCCATGCCCGGAAGGTCAGCACATGCTCGGTATCGTCGCCAGAGAAGAACCGGTGCGCGCACTGCTCGCACGCCTTCCAGTCCTTGCCGCCCTTGAAATCCGCCACATACAGCCGGGCGTACGGGTCCAGGATCAGCCCAGCCGCCGCAAGCCGTGCGGCCATGGTCTTGCCATGCCTGGGTAGCGAACCGATCAGCACCGACGTCCACACCAACGGCAGATCCACCCGGCGGCCACGTGGGTCACGGCCGAACGGCACCGGCCGCCACACGTCCCACGCTTCCGCTCGCAACAACGGTGTCGGTGGCGACTCCTTGGCGTACGGGTCTTCGTCCGCGACCCAGAGCGCGACTCGCCCGGCGTGCCCGCCGCTGCCGCGCACCCGTTCCACGATCAACTGAACCTCGTCCACCGCGAGCGCGGACGCGAGCGCTTCCCGATTCTTGACCACGTCGGCGGCCTTGCGGGTGGCTGGGAGATCCACAGTGATGGCCCACCCGTCCCCGGCTCGGGAGGCGCGTTCGACCAGGCGCAGCGTTTCATCCTTGCCGATCAGCTTTGCGTCCCGGAACGCGTCCACCAGAACCTGAGGGTCCATGGTCCAGGTCAACGAGCGCGGACCGGCGAGCACGGCTTTGCGGCCGGGACTGCCGTCCTTGCGTCGCCCTGTAATCGCCAACGCTGCCGACGCGGCCATCCCCGTGATCCACAGTGCCGGAGCGTCATAGATCAAGTCAGCTACCCAGACCGCAAGCATGGTCATGGCCGCAACGACTCCGGTGACCTT
Source organism: Actinocrispum wychmicini (assembly GCF_004345645.1). Classification (GTDB taxonomy): domain Bacteria; phylum Actinomycetota; class Actinomycetes; order Mycobacteriales; family Pseudonocardiaceae; genus Kibdelosporangium; species Kibdelosporangium wychmicini. The sequence continues at coordinate 226,739 of NZ_SLWS01000011.1, forward strand.
CCACCGGAACAACGACAACGCGCGGATATCGCCGAACTTGTCGGCCAGCTTCGCAGACTCCTCAGCGGCGGTCCGGTAGTCGTGTACCCGCACCCACCGACGCCACACTCGCACGGCGACCACCACGCCGCGTACGACCGCGCCGAGATACCGCAACGGGCACCGCAGCAGGGCCACCACGGAGTCCTTGGCGGCCTGAACGGCGTACCGGCGACTCTTGAGCGCACGCGGCACCCGTGGTGAACGCTGCCACCACGAGACCAGCCGCATCCGGACAGCGCGTCTTGTGGTCGGCGGGGTGTCACCGTCCACGAGTTCCGCGTCGTACACCGGTCCCACCCGGACCATCTCTGGTTGGGCCTGGTGAATGGGCAGTGTGGACGGTTCGGTGGCGTTCACCGGCTCACCGGAGCGTTCAGGGGTGTTATCGGTACTCATTGCCACACCCCGCTTTCCGGCTCGTCCGGTGTCTCAGCAGAGGCAGCAGGCGACTCCAGTTCCGCTACCAGCGCGGCGGACAACCGGGAGGACAATCCGCGTGAGCACGTAGTGACCTGGCGTACCCAGGCCGGTGTGACCGCCACACCCGGCCGCCACGCCGCCCGAGCGTCAGCCAAGTAATCCGCGAACAACGTCCGCCGCTTACCCACCCGGCGAGACGGCCGGGCCGGTCGTGGCTCGGTACGCGGCTCGTGAACGGGCTGCCCGTCCGGTAGTGGGGTCATCGTGCGTGCGTTGGTGAACGCTGCCATGACCGCGTCGGTGAGTTTGTCCCGCAGATCGGTGATCGCTTCCGCCGCCGCGAACACCACCAACGGCGGGACCGAGTGCAGCACGATCCCCGATAGCGACCCGGCCGCGTACGAGGCCCACGTGTTCATCACGTACGTGGCCGCGAGCGTGAACCACTTCGCTCGCCGCACCCACCGCCCGGTCTGGACCTGATACCGAGCGGTGACCTGCTCCGCGCGCAGAATGGCCAGCAACACCAACGACACCGTCGGGTCCAGCAGCCACGCGGCAAGCCAGGGCAGCGACCACGGCGTGGCCCCGGCGGCGGCGAACTGTTGCACGTTGGTCATCGTGAACGCCAGACCGAGCATGATCCCGGCCCAGCACAACCGATCCACCTGTCCGCGGACCTGCTCCACCCGCAACGCGACCACGTCCGGATGTGTTTGGTACGCACGGACTTCAGCCGCTTCCGCCGCCTCCCGCGCGAGCCTGTCCGCACGAGTGGACGGGACTGTGGGACGGCGGGACGGCCGCCCGTAGGCGGCCACCCCTTCCACCGTCTCCTGTCCCTGTGGGGTGACTGGAGTAGTCATCGTCGACCACCCCGACGTCGCCCTGTCGGACCATCCATCGTGGACACCGTCAACGCTCGCGTCAGGACGTAGCCGGCGAGCAGGTCCGGTATCGCGAGCACGACCAGCAGCAACGTCAGGTTGCCCGGGTGCGTGACCACGATCCACTGCACACCGACCAGCAACGCGCCGGTGAAACCGACCCGACCGGCCAACGACACCAGCCGCGCACCCGTACGAGCCGCGTTGGCCGCCGCCTTGGCCTTACGGGCACCGAACCGCCACACCAGCAGCAGGGCCAGCAGGATGCCGACACCGGCCAACACTTGTTCAGGCGTCAGATGGAGCGTCATCACTGCTCACCCTCTTCGGTGTGCTCGCCGGGCCGGCCACCACGTGTCCGCCACAGCGGATACAGCGCGCGCCGGTCGTCTTCCGGCATGCCGCCCCATATCCCGACCGTGTCCGGGCCGTGTAGCCGCAACTCCCATTCCAGACACTCGTCCTGCACCGGACACCCGGCGCAGTACCGCGCGGCCAACTCCCGGTCCGGAGTGTCGCTGCCGGTCAACTCACCCGGGTCAGCGTCAGTGAAGGCCCACATGCACAGGCCATCCCGAGTCACGATCGCCGCGAGCACGTCCGTCGGGACGTTCCGCAACCGATCCAACCGAGCGGCAATCTCACCGAGCCGCTCGACATCGCGAGGGTTCACCATGACGCACCCCCGGTCAGCCGCTCGACCTCACGTGCCGTCCGTCGCTCGGATGCCATCCGAGCCACGTCGACACAACCGCCGGACTCGGCGGCCTCCGCCACGAGCTTGTCCAGCGCAGCGGCTGGGACGACGTAGCGGGTCCGGACACGGACGGCAGGGAAGGCGTCCTCCCTGATCGCCCGGTACAAGGTGGCGGGGTCCACGCGGAGAATCCGCGCGGCTTCCCGAACTGTGTAGAACGCCGGCGGACCGGCGTTAGGCATAGCTGTACTCATCGAGGAATTCCTTAAGTCTGTGATGAAAGAATTTCAGCGGAAATTTCACGCTGATATCGGCGTATTGAGACACGAATGGTCCAATCGCGCGCAAGCTATGTGTTATTCGGCTCCGCGGAAACGCGACGACCGGCTAATCTCGGCGCTGAGGCGGAGCGCGGAGGAATACGTGACGGAAGATTGGGCGGCGGTCGCGAAGGCCATCAATGAGCGCGTGCACGAGCTTGGCATGAAGCAACGCGTGCTCGCGGAGCGCTCTGCTGTGTCGCAGGCCATCATCCGCGAACTCCAGTACAACACTGTGGAGCGTCGCCGCAGCAACCGCACGCTTGAGGCGCTGTCCGTCGCCCTGGGCTGGCACCCGCAGCATCTGACGGCCGTCCTGCGTGGACGCAAGCCGCCGGTGCCGGGTGATCCGCTCTACATCGGTACGGACCCTGTCGCGGATCGCTTGTCCGCCATAGAAGACCGGCTCGACGAGATCACGGGGAGGCTCGACGAGATGAACATCAACCTGGCGTCGATGATCAACCGTTCGGATGCGAACCGCGAGCGATAGAACCCGCTTCGGCGGGGTGATCAGCGGCCGACTCGGGGCCGCTGGTCGGTGGTTGCGTGGCGCGTTCATGTCTATGGAGAACGGCAGTTCCGCGCGTTTCCACAGTTGGCTCAGGTTAACCCGCTCCCCATTAACCTGAATTAACTACGCAGGTCAGGGCGGTTATTGACCAGGGGGAGACATGACGGGAACGAGGCTTCAAGCGGTTCGAAAGCAGCTTGGCTACTCGGCTGACGAGGTCATCCGGATGTTGCTGAGGCGAGCGGACGTGCTCGCTGTTCCGGTCATGTCAGCGACCAGCTTGAAAACGAAAGTATCTCGCTGGGAGAACGGCCACGAAACGGTCAGCGCGACATATCAGCGCCTGTTCCGGGACATCTACGGCCGCACGAACGAGGAGCTTGGCTTCCCGCCGGAAGAGGATGACGACGACGCAGACGAGCTGCTTGCCCGCATCGCCGTCGCTCGCACAGTCGACGCGGGGATGATCGAACGGTTCAGCCGTCAGGTTGAGGACGCGCGTCATGTCGACCGGCGGTTCGGCGGGGTTGTCCTGCTGGACCAACTCCGGAGCACGATAAAGCAGGTAGAGGGCTTGCTCAGTTTCGGCACGGCCCAGGCCCACAGGGAGGCGTTGGCCGGCGTGCTGACGGAAGCGTCCGCGTTGGCCGGTTGGGAAGCGTTGGACCGCAACGCTTTCAGCCAGGCATGGGAGCATCACGAGCGCGCCAAGAGTGCCGCTCTTGAGGCCAAGTCACCGACCTTGCTCGCGCACGCGACCGCTCAACAGGCGTTCATCCTGATCGACCTGGGCGAGATCCCCGGCGCCGTCGACCTCCTCGCAAGCGCTCGCGACGTCGCCGAACACGCAGCACCGTCACTCTTGCGCGCATGGCTCGCTGCTGCCCACGGTGAGGGCCTTGCCGCCGCCGGCCGACGTGATGACGCGCTCCGCGCGTTCGACGCGGCGGGCACGCTTGTACCGCCCGATCCGGTGGACCCGTCGCTGCCGTTCCTCTTCCTTGCCGACGCACACCTGGACCGATGGCGCGGGCATGCGCTGGCGCGACTCGGCGAACCGGACGCGATCGAACAACTCAGCCACGCGCTACCGCGCCTGCCTGCCGAGTTCATCCGTGCCAGAGGCGGCATGTTGGTTGATCTCGCGTTCGCCTACGCCGCTGCCGGGGACCGGGACGCCGCACTCTCGTACGCGCGTGAGGCGAAACGAATAGCCTCACAGATCAAGTCCGACCGGCAGCGACGCAGACTCAGCGGCCTAATCCTGCCCGGCAGCGCCGGTATTGCGTGACGCCAAGTAGTACAGCAACGGAACCAGCGCACCTGAACCAAGAATCTGCTGCTGTAGAGCCAACTCCGGGATGCGGCTCAGTGGAACCCATTCCAGACGGCCAACTTCCTCAGTGTCGGTCGGCTCGCCGATCTTCTCGGCCTGCCGCCACAAGTACACACTGGTCGGTGCCGTCACCTGGCCCGGCAACGGCTCAAAGCTGATCAAGTGCTCCGGCTCGCCGATCGGCCGCCATCCGCTCTCTTCCTCGATCTCGCGTGCCGCCGTGTCGGCCGGTGCCTCACCGTCCTCCACAAGGCCACCCAGCAACTCATACCCCCACTGCTCGGTAGCGAACCGATACCGCCACAACATCAGGACTCGATCCTGGTCGTCCACGACCAGCCCGATCGAGATCGGCGCTAGGTGGATTACGTGATACTCCCAGCGTTCGCCATTCGGTGCCTCCACGTCCACGAGCCCCAACCGGACCCATCGGTTGTCGTAGACGAGCCGCTCGCCGTATGTCTTCCAAGATCCGTGTGCCTCAGTCACGGCGGCAGCCTAAGGGGGCTAACGTCAACATCCCCTGTGGGGCCAGCCCTCGATCCATTTGTCGCTCTTCGTTCGTGGTCCTGACCAGGACGCGCGGCGCGCGAGGGGTGAGGTACGCACATCCATTCGGGTTACCGTGGTCGGCTCTGCGGTGGCGATGAGGCTACGGCGAGATACTCGTAGAATGAGCGATAGTCCCATCGACTCGGCGAACGACTCGGACGGTGACACGTCTTGGACCGTCCAGGCTCATGCGGTCCGGAACCTGTTTCAGGCTCACGCCATGGAGTTTCGCCAGGCAGTGCGCCCTGAGGTGGCGTTGCCGTACCGGGCTGGGACACTCCCGCCTCGGGCAGCGGCGTTTCAGCACCGCGAGACGACCGATCTGTTGGCCCAAACACTGGAGTCAGGGAATGCTGCCGTACTGACCTCGGATTCGGTGGTGCGGACGGGTGTGGTGTCTGGCTTGGGAGGTGTTGGCAAGACCCAAGTGGCGGTGGACTACGCGGAGCGGGTATGGGTGGCGGGTGAGGTGGAACTGATGGTGTGGGTGACTGCAGGATCGCGGGAGGCCATCATCTCCACCTGTGCTCGTGTAGCCGCGGACGTGACTGGTGTCCAGGATGCCGACCCTCAGTTGGGTGCGCGTCGCTTGATGGAGTGGTTGGCCAGCACGTCGGCACGCTGGCTGATTGTTCTCGACGATGTGCAGAATCCAGGTGATCTGCGGGGGTTGTGGCCGCCGGCCACCGCCACCGGTCGGGTGGTGGTGACCACTCGGCGCCGTGATGCCGCCCTGCGCGGTTACGGCCGCCGCCAGATTGAGGTGGGGGTGTTCACCCCTCACGCGGCACATGATTATCTACAGGCTGCGTTAGCCGATCAGCCCCATCTACTGGACCGTGCTGGTGAGCTTGCTGGTGCGTTGGGGTATCTGCCGCTGGCGTTGGCCCAAGCAGGGGCCTACATGCGTGACCGGAACCTGCCCTGCGCCGCTTACCGGGACAGGCTGGCGGATCGTCGACGACGGTTGGCTACGTTGGTGCCCGAGCCAGACGGGTTGCCCGACGAGCATCAGGCAACGGTGGCTGCGACCTGGTCATTGTCGATCGAACAAGCCAACCGGCTGGAGCCAGAGGGAGTGGCCGGACTGTTGTTGGAGGTAGCCAGCATGCTGGACGCCAACGGCATTCCAGCCGACGTGTTCATGACCCCAGCCGTGACAGATCTGTTGACTAGCACACTGGGACGTGACGTCGATGCCGAGCAGGCTCGGGATGGGTTGGGGTGTTTGCACCGACTGAGTCTGATCAACCTAGACCCAGGATCAATAGCCCGAGCGGTGCGGATACACGCCCTTGTACAGCGCGTGGTCCGCGACACACTGCCATCCCGTCGCCTGCCGATCGTGGTGCACGCAGCTGCTGACGCGCTGTTGCAGATCTGGCCGTACGTCGAGCGGGACACTGCTCTGGGGCAGGTCTTGCGCGCGAACGCTGATGCTCTATCCGAGGCTGGGGGTCAACATTTGTGGGAGCCCGACGGTCACAAAGTGCTGTTCCGCGCCGGAAATAGCCTTGGACAGACTGGGCTGGTAGCAGAGGCCCGAGACTACTTCGACCGACAACGTATCACTGCGCAGAAGCATCATGGCTCGGACCATCCTGACACGTTGATCACTCGGCGCCACATCGCGTACTGGCGGGGGAAGGCGGG
>NZ_SLWS01000011.1:233254-431271 GCF_004345645.1 Actinocrispum wychmicini
GCGGGTGATCCTGCTGGTGCTGTGGCCGCGTTGAAGGAGGTGTTGGCGGATCAGTTGCGGGTGTTGGGTGCTGACCATCCTGACACGTTGATCACTCGGGGCAACATTGCCCGCTGGCGCGGGGAGGCGGGTGATCCTGCTGGTGCTGTGGCCGCGTTGAAGGAGGTGTTGGCGGATCAGTTGCGGGTGTTGGGTGCTGACCATCCTGACACGTTGATCACTCGGCGCAACATTGCCCGCTGGCGCGGTAGCACTAGTGATCCTGCTGATACCGCAGCCGCATTCGAGGAGGTGTTGGCGGATCAGTTGCGGGTGTTGGGTGCCAACCATCCTGACACGTTGATCACCCGGGGCAACATCGCCGCCTGGCGCGGCCATACTGGTGATCCTGCTGGTGCGGTAGCCGCATTCGAGGAGGTGTTGGCCGATCGATTGCGGGTGTTGGGTGCTGACCATCCTGACACGTTGATCACTCGGGGCAACATCGCGCACTGGCGCGGGGAGGCGGGTGATCCTGCTGGTGCTGTGGCCGCGTTGAAGGAGGTGTTGGTCGATCACTTGCGGGTGTTCAGTGCTGACCATCCTCACACCCTGGTCGTCCGCAGGGAGATCGCGTACTGGCGAGGGAAGGCTGGTGATCCTGCTGGTGCCGCAGTCGCATTCGAGGAGGTGTTGGCCGATCAGGTACGAGTGTTGGGTGCCAACCATCCCTACACCTTGATCACTCGGGGCGACACTGCGTACTGGCGCGGGGAGGCGGGTGATCCTGCTGGTGCTGTGGCCGTGTTGAAGGAGGTGTTGGCGGATCAGTTGCGGGTGTTGGGTGCTGACCATCCTGACACCTTGGCCACTCGGAGACACATCGCATACTGGAAAGAACACCTGCCGGACGGCGTGTCCTCCTGCTGACCGAAGTGCCGGGTACGATTTGGCAATCGTGTGGGCCGACCAAGTTGTCGAACTATCTGTCGAATGACCGCTGATACTCAGTTGGGCGTTGGTCGCGCGTCAATGCCTACTTTGGTGCTCGCTTTGGCATGCGTGAACCGAGGATCTCGGCAGCCTTGCGGTCGGATGCGGCTACCCATGCCGCGTAGACGCGGAGGGTGGTTGCTCCGCCTCCGCCGTGGCCGAGTCGTCCGGCGACGGTCGGGAGATCCACTCCAGCCGTCAGCAGTTCGGTCGCGCTGTAGTGACGCAGGGCGTGTAGGTGGGTGTCAATGCTGAGCCGGGTTGCCATGTCCTTGTATCGCTGGGTTACGGCGTTAGGGGAGTAGGGCTCTACATGGAGACGATTGCGTTTTAGAGTGCCTGTGAACACGAAAAGATCATCGGTGAACTTCTGGCCGAGTGAACGCGTGCGGTCGGCTATCCGGTCCCGGTGTTGTCGGAGCAGGGCCACCGTTTCAGAGTCGAGCGCGATTCGTCGGATCTGGTGTGTCTTGGTGCCCTTCTCCTGGCCCAGTACCCAGTTGCGTCGGAGATCGATTACCTCTGCGTCAAGATCTACGTGGGAGAAGCGCAAGGCGCATAGTTCGCCACGGCGCATGCCGGTTGTCATTGCGAGCCAGACGAGGACGCCCCAATCCTCGTCCATCTCGAATGCCTCTTCGACGAGTCGGGCCGCTTCGGCGGATGTCGGCGGTTTGGGCTCCGGGGGCTTCTGCTTCGGCCGTTTCGCGACGTGCGCCTGATTGTCGGTAATCCAGCCCCACCGGGTGGCCGCTGCGAGGGTGCCGCTGATGATTGAGTGGATCTGGCGAACCGTGGACGCGGCCAAGGGGCTGCACTTGTGCGGCCGGCACTGCTCTTTGACGCAGTCGTGATCACCCTTCTTCTTGTGCTTCTCAATGAATGGTGTGCCGTCGCAGCGGACTCGGCAGCGGCGTAGCTCGGTGTAGAAGCTCTCCAAGGTTCGCGCGTCGACCTTCCGCGCGGGGAGCGAGCCGAGCACTGGCCGAATCGTGCGCTCTATGTATCCGTCGTACGTCTTGCGCGTGCTGTGCTCGATCTCGGTGAGACGCATCCACTCATCGATCGCGTATCCGAGCGTCACCGACGATTCAGCGGACCGCTGCTTATTCACCTGGGTGCGGAACTCGGCGAGCTTGTCATCTGCCTTGTCCCACGCGGCTTTATCCATTCCCGGGATGGTGGCGGTGAGATAGACGTCCTTGCCGGTTACAGGGTCTCGGCCCGAGAAGAGACGGACCTGGAGCGACCCTCCGCGCTCTCGGATGCTGCCCTTCGGACGGCGTGCAGCACTAACTCTGACCATGACCCTCAGTGTACTCATGGACACCGTCATGGACAGAGATCAACTTTGTCGATCTTTATTCGGTTGTAGTGGCTGGCCAGAGCCTGTGCCCCCGGTGCGACTCGAACGCACACTGGACGGATTTTGAGTCCGCTGCCTCTGCCGATTGGGCTACGGGGGCGTGGGATGGCACTCTACGGGATCGGGCTTTGTGCGGGGTGGGGTGGGTGGGGTGTGTGTCGGATAACTCTGGTGTGGGGGCGCGGGGGGTGGTTGGGCCGGTACGCTGCTGTTTTGGGTTGGGAACCGTACCTACAGCGATCGGAGGACCCCGGTGACCGAGGTGGCTGCCGAGGCCCGTGTGCAGCGGCGTGTGCTCGTTGCGGAGGATGAGGCCCTCATCCGGCTCGATCTTGTCGAGATGTTGAGCGAGGAGGGCTATGAGGTCGCTGGGCAGGCCGCGGATGGTGAGGAGGCGGTGCGGTTGGCCGCCGAGCTCAAGCCTGACCTGGTGATCCTCGATGTCAAGATGCCGAAGATGGACGGTATTGAGGCGGCGTCGACGATTGTGGGGGATCGGGTCGCTCCTTGTGTCATCCTGACCGCTTTCAGCCAGCGGGACCTGGTGGAGCGGGCGCGGGATGCCGGGGCGATGGCGTACCTGGTCAAGCCGTTCGCCAAGCATGACCTGGTGCCGGCGATCGAGTTGGCGGTCAGCCGGTTCTCCGAGATGCAGGCTTTGGAGAACGAGGTTGCCGGGCTCACCGACCGGTTGGAGACCCGTAAGGTCGTGGAGCGGGCCAAGGGTCTGCTGATGAGCAAGCAGAACCTCACCGAGCCGGAGGCGTTCCGGTGGATCCAGCGCACCGCCATGGACCGGCGCACCACCATGCGGGCGGTGGCTGAGGCGGTCGTGGAGAGCCTCAACTGACTCGTCCTATCATGGGACGAATCAGTTAGGGTTTACTTAGGGTGAGCGTTTTTTGTCTCTTACCCGTTTCACTAGGCCGAATGTTCTGACGGATACGTCCTGACCGTCACGATGTGGATACAAACGGGGGGGCGAACCTGTCCATCGGATGGCACTACGGCTACCTTCCTGCCCTAGCCCAAGTCCCGGGTGGGGCTGCCGCCTGCGATGGCGGTCTGTTCGTCTTTGGAGGAACGTAGTGTCAAGAGCACGACTCATTAGGGCCCTGGCGTTGGCGGCGACCGCCTCCCTCGCCCTGAGTGCCTGTGCGGGCGGGTCCAGCGGCGGTGGCGGGAGCACGAGCGCCGGTGGTGGCGACGCGCCTAGTTCCGTCAAGATCGGTTTCATGGGCGACCTGACCGGTGGCGACTCCAACATCGTCATCCCGCCGTCCCTCGGTGCGAAGATGGCGATCGACGAGTACAACGCCACGAACCCCAAGACGAAGATCGAGCTGGTCAAGTACGACAGCCAGGCCAAGACGGAGCAGGCCACCGCACTGGTCCAGAAGGCCATCACCAGCGACAAGATCGTCGGCCTGATCGGCCCGGCGTTCTCCGGTGAGTCCAAGGCTGTCGGCGCCATCCTCGACCAGGCCAAGATCCCGAGCGTGTCGCCGTCGGCGACCAACGCCGGTCTGGCCAAGAACGGCTGGAAGTACTGGCACCGGGTGGTGGCCAACGACGCCGACCAGGGCCCGAAGATCGTCGACTTCCTGATCAGCGCCAAGTCGCCGAAGTCGGCCTTCGTGCTGTCCGACGACCAGGAGTACAGCGTCGGCCTGGCGGACGCCATGGAGCAGGAACTGAAGGCCAAGGGCATCACCGAGCAGCGCGACAAGTTCGCCAAGGACGCGCCGGACTACTCCTCGACCGTCAACAAGGTCAAGGCGGCCAACCCGGACATCATCGTGTTCGGTGGCTACTACTCGCAGGCCGGCCGGCTGCTCAAGCAGCTGCGCGACGGCGGCGTCAAGGGCACGTTCGCCACGGGTGACGGCTCGCTGGACATCCAGCTGGTGACCGGCGCCGGTACGGCCGCCGCCGAAGGCGCGGTTGTCGGCTGCCCGTGCCTCATCCCGTTCGAGGGCACCACAGGTCCGCTGAAGGACTGGGCGGACAAGTACAAGAAGGCGGCGGGCGCTGACCCGGCCATCTACTCGACCGAGGGTTACGACGCCGCGACCGCGTTCATCAACGCGATCAAGGGCGGCAACACCACCGGCGAGAAGATCAACGAGTTCCTCAAGACCCTGAGCTTCGAGGGTGTCTCCAAGCCGATCAAGTTCAAGGACAACGGTGAGCCCGAGACCAACTCGATCTTCGTCTACCAGGTGGTCGGCGGAAAGATCAAGATTCTCGGTCCGTCGGACAAGGCGAAGTTGCAAGGCTGAGTCCGCCTGAAAGTCCGGACGACATAACGCTGGGGAGCGGGAGTCCCGCAAGAAATGGGGCTCCCGCTCCTGATTTATGTCCCCGTTTGTCCCCGCCCAGTCCCATAAGGCCACGACACCATGAATGACTTTTTCAGCCAGTTCGGCCAGAACACAGTGGACGGACTGCGAGTAGGCGCCATCTACGCGTTGGTCGCGCTCGGTTACACCATGGTCTACGGCGTGCTGCGACTGATCAACTTCGCGCACTCCGAGATCTTCATGATCGGCACGTTCGCCTCGCTCTTCGTCGTCAGCAACGTGCTCGGGCTGACCGGCCCGGTCACCGGGATCGCCATGATCGGCGTACTCCTGCTGATGATGGTCTTCTCCGCCGCGATGTCCGGCGGCGCGGCCGTCCTGTTGGAACAAGTGGCCTACCGGCCGCTGCGCAAGCGTGGCGGCACCCGCCTCGCGGCACTGATCTCCGCGATCGGCGCGTCCGTGTTCCTGCAGGAGTTCTTCAAGCTCGTCGTCATCAAGCCGCTGACCGGCATTCCCGGCCAGAACGACATCCCCACCCCTCGGGTGATCAGCCGCGATGTCCTGTTCACCATCGGCAACGCCGAGGTCCGGCTCGACCACGTGATCGTGATCGTCGCCGCGGTGATCATGATGGTCGGTCTCGACCAACTGGTGAACCGCACCAAGATCGGCCGAGGAATCCGTGCCACCGCGCAGGATCCCGAGGCGGCCACCCTGATGGGCGTCAACATCGACACCGTCGTCCGGGTCACGTTCCTGCTCGGCGGCGTGATGGCCGGTGTGGCGGCCACGCTGTACGTGACGGAGTTCGAACTCACCAAGTACAGCGTCGGTTTCGTGCTGGGGATCAAGGCGTTCACCGCCGCGGTGCTCGGCGGTATCGGCAATCTGCGTGGAGCCCTGCTCGGCGGCGTCATCCTCGGTCTCATCGAGAACTGGGGCGCGATCTTCCTGGGCTCCGAGTGGAAGGACGTCATCGCGTTCTGCGTCCTGGTGCTGGTGCTGATGCTCCGGCCGACCGGGATCCTGGGCGAGTCGTTGCAAAGGGCGCGGGCATGAGCGGGGGCGCAGTGGAGACACGCAGGAGGAGCGGCAACCCGATCACCCGGGTGCGGGACTGGTGGGCCGACGCGCCGCACTGGCAGCGCTGGATCGTCTACGTGCTGCTCATTATCGGCGCGCTGATCCTGCCCGCGCCGGCCATCGGGTCGTTCATGACACCCGCGTCGGACTGGACGTCCGTGCTGATCGACCCGATCTGCACGTACGTCCTGATGGCGATCGGCCTGAACATCGTGGTCGGCATGGCCGGCCTGCTGGACCTCGGGTACGTCGCGTTCTTCGCGATCGGCGGCTATTCGCTGGCGTACTTCGGCACCAAGTACGGCTGGGACTTCTGGGCCACGCTGGTGGTCGGCGTCCTGATCACCGCGGTGTCTGGTCTCGTGCTCGGCGCCCCGACGCTGCGGCTGCGCGGTGACTACCTCGCCATCGTGACGCTCGGCTTCGGTGAGATCGTGCGGCTCACCGCGAACAACTCCGACGCGGTCGGCGGTTCGCGCGGCATCTTCGGCATCCCGCACCCGCCGCCCCTGTTCGGGCTGCAGTTCGAACTGGACCCGGCGCCGTACTACTACCTGATGGTCGGCGCGATCACGCTGATGATCATCATCGCCAAGCGGCTGGAGAAGAGCCGGGTGGGCCGGGCGTGGACGGCGATCCGCGAGGACGAGGACGCGGCCGAGCTGATGGGCGTGCCCACGTTCAAGTTCAAGCTGCTGGCGTTCGCGATGGGCGCGATGATCGGCGGTGTGGCCGGCACGGTCTGGGCCGGCAAGGTCATCTTCATCGCACCGACGAACTTCCCGTTCATCCTCTCGGCGACGATCCTCGCCGCGGTCGTGCTCGGCGGCGCGGGCAACATCCCGGGCGCCATGCTGGGCGCGTTCATCATCGCCTGGCTGCCGGAGTTCATCCGGGGGGTCACCCAGAGCGAGGAGATCGCCCAGTACCGGGTCATGGTGTTCGGCGCCGCGCTCGTGGTGATCATGGCCTTCCGGCCGGAAGGCCTGTGGCCGTCACGACAACGACAAGCCGAGCTACATGAGGGAACCGGCGGCATGGGCGCGCTCGGCGCCGAGGTACCCGGTCCGGATTCCCAGGCGTCCGAGGAGGTGACCAGGTGACCGGGGCGATTGCCGACGGCCAGCCGTTGCTGGCGCTGAACAGGGTCGTCATGCGGTTCGGTGGTGTGGTCGCGCTCAAGGAGGCGAACCTGACCATCAACAAGGGCGAGATCTTCGCCCTGATCGGCCCGAACGGCGCCGGCAAGACCACGGTGTTCAACGTGGTCACCGGCGTGTACAAGCCGACCGAGGGTCAGATCACCTTCGAGGGCACGCGGATCGACGGGCGGAAGCGCTACAAGGTCACCAAGGGCGGCATCGCCCGCACGTTCCAGAACATCCGGCTGTTCCACAACATGTCGGCCCTGGAGAACGTGCTCGTGGGCGCGGACGCGCACCACAGGACCGGCGCGTTCGGCGCGATCTTCGGGATGCCGTGGCACTACCGGGAACGCAAGCACGGTCTGGAGCTGGCCAAGGAGTTGCTGGAGTTCGTCGGCATCCCCAAGCGGATGAACGAGGCGGCCAAGAACCTCCCGTACGGCGACCAGCGGCGCCTGGAGATCGCGCGGGCGCTGGCGACCAACCCCCGGCTGCTGCTGCTCGACGAGCCCGCCGCGGGGATGAACCCGGCGGAGAAGAAGTCGCTGCAGGACCTGATCCGCAAGATCAGGGACTCTGGCCGGACCGTGCTGCTGATCGAGCACGACATGGGGCTCGTGATGGACATCAGCGACCGGATCGCGGTGCTGGACTTCGGCCAGCTGATCGCGGAGGGGTTGCCGCACGAGGTGCAGCAGAACCCGAAGGTCATCGAGGCATACCTGGGAGCTGCGGCCGATGCTTCTTGAAGTCCACGACATCCATGTGCACTACGGCAAGATCGCCGCGCTGAAGGGCATCTCGCTGCAGGTCGACGAGGGTGAGATCGTGACCCTGATCGGCGCGAACGGCGCCGGCAAGACGACCACGCTCAAAACAGTCAGCGGGCTGCGTCCGTTGACCAGCGGGTCGATCCGCTTCCAGGGCCGGGACATCTCCAAGGTGGCCGGGCACAAGCGGGTCGTGATGGGCATCGGCCACGCGCCGGAGGGCCGGGGGATCTTCCCCGGCATGACGGTCCAGGAGAACCTCCTGATGGGCGCGTACGCCCGCAAGGACGACGCGACCAAGGAACTGGACGAGGTCTACGACCTGTTCCCGCGCCTGGCCGAGCGCAAGCAGCAGTTCGGCGGCACGATGTCCGGCGGTGAGCAGCAGATGCTCACCATCGGGCGGGCGTTGATGACCAACCCGAAGGTGCTCCTGCTGGACGAGCCGTCGATGGGGCTGGCGCCCCTGCTCATCAAGCAGATCTTCGAGATCATCACGACGATCAACCAGCGCGGCACGACCGTGCTGCTGGTCGAGCAGAACGCCCAGCAGGCGCTGCAGATCGCGCACCGTGCGTACGTCATGGAGACGGGCACGATCACCAAGACCGCGCCCGCGCAGGACCTGCTGCACGATCCCGCGGTCCGCGCCGCCTACCTCGGCGGCGACCTGGGCATCCACTAGGAGAACGCCGACATCCCCTGGTTCAGGCAGGCAGGGGGATGTCGGTGCTCTTCTCGTCCAGCCCGTCGGTGAGCGTGGCCCCGCCGAACGCCCTGAGCGCCTTGGCTTTCGTGCCCTTGGGGATGTCGTAGTACAGGTCGAACTCCAGGCGGTCGCTCGCGCCGAGCAGGAACGGGTCCCACGGCTGGCGTTTGATCAGCATGGCCTGCTCGTCCGGGGCGTAGGTCTTGTCGTCGGCGCCCACCAACAGCTGCTTCTTGGTGTCGAACTGGGTGCCCGACCGGCCGGTGTTGACGATCACCAGCCGGATCCGGGTGTACGCGCCCTGGGCGTTGAACTCGATGTGGCTGCCGGCCAGGCTGGGTTGGTCCACGGTCAGGCCGATCAGGTCGTACTCGGTGTCGCCGTCCTGGCCGTGGATGGTCACCGGTTTCTCGTCCGGCCGGACCGGGCGAGCCGGCAGTTCGTAGGTCGGTGTGGCCGGCGGTGGCGGCGGGGCGGGGGTGCCGGACGCCGAACATCCAGCGAGCGCGACCGCCGCCACCGTCAGTAAAAGACCCCGCTTCATCAGGTCAACATACCGCCCTATAGGGCGGTTTTCGTTCACCGGTAGCGGAGAAACTGGACCTGTCCCGGATGGGGATATTGACTTCAGGTCATGACGATCACAGGTACCGCGGCGGGTGTCCCCTTTGTCGCCCTGCCGCCGGAGAACACCGACGGGCCCGCTCCTCTCGTGGTGGTGTGGCATCTGCTGGACGCGCCGCGCAGCCCGGCGGCGATGGCCGCGGCCGTGCCTATGGCCGGCGTGCGAGCGTGGCGGGTCTACTGGGGAATGCCGATGTTCGGCGCGCGCACGGCGATGCCGATGGAGGAGCTGTTCCGGCTGGCCGCCGAGGACTACGTGCTGAACATCGCCAAGCCCATCGTCGACCAGGCGGTCGCGGAGTTCCCGGCGGCGCTGGCCGAACTGCGCGCTCAGCTGTCCATTGCGGACGGTCCGATCGGGGTGGCCGGCGGTTCCATGGGCGGCCTGGTCGCCTACGAGGTGGCCGCCACGGTCGACGTGCCGGTCGCGGCGGTCGCGCTGGTGAACCCGGTGACCCGGCTGGCACCGGTGGTGGAGGCGGCGGTCCGGGAGTTCAGCGGCGGCGAGTACGCGTGGTCCGACGAGTCCCGGGCGACCGCGGACCACTACGACTTCCTGCGCCGCAAGGACGAGATCAAGGTGCCGACGCTGCTGGTGGTCGGCGCGGAGGACGGGGCCGAGTTCCGTGAGCCAGCGGCCGACCTGGGCGACCGGGTGACCCTGGTGACGATCCCGGGCATGAAGCACCCGATCGCGGACGAGCCCGGCGTCGAGGCCGCGCCGCAGAACGCCGACGGCGAACGGGTCGACGCCGAGTTCACCAAGTGGTTCCAGCGGTACCTGTAGGTCAGGAGGCGGGGACCAGGTTGCCGACGTCCTTGGTGAGGATGGCGCGGAGGAAGACGTCGCGGGTGGCGGCTGCGGGCCGGGCCGTGACCCGGACGACCTTGTCGCCGGTGACGTCGGCGTGGACGTCGGTGAGCAGGGTGTGCCACGGCTGCCGGGTCTGCGCGCTCATGTCGTTGGCCAGCCGGTCCGCGACGGTTTTGGCCCAGTCCTGGGCTTTCCCGCTGTCCGGGGCCAGGACACAGAGGACTTCCGTGGTCGGGTTGTCGCGGACTCCGGCGGCGAGGGGAGCCTTCTGCTGGGTCACGGCCAGCACGGCGAACCGCACGTCGCCGAGGCAGTCCGCGAGGGCCGACAGGGTGGCGTTCTCGGCGAGTGACTTGCCGGTACCGGTGGCCGCCTGCAGCCCGGCGTCGGCGCTGGCGTAGGCGAACATGCCGGGGCCGGCGGCGACCTTGTTGAGCTGGCCGACGATGCCGAGGTCGGCGAACGGGCCGTTGACGTCGATCGTGTGGTCCTCGCCGAACGTCCACTTGGTCAGGTCGCCGGACTTCTCCTCGCGGGCACCGACGCCGCGCAGCTTGGTGCCGATCGCCGACGGGTCGAACTCGCCGAGCAGCAGCCCGGTGGTGTCCGGCGGCTGTCCCGCGGAGACGGCCGAGGTGATCTTGGTCAGGTCGACGCCCAGCACGTCGCCCAGCTGGAACGACATGGCCGAGAGAACGGACCAGCCGTACCCGACGTCGGCCTTGTAGTCCGGGTTGCCGCGGATGGCGGCGGTGTCGCCGAACTCGACGTAGCCGGACGTGGCCGGGGTGTCGGCGATCCGGCTCATCGCCCGGCTGAGCGCGGTCGAGCCGGCCGCGGTGCCGCTGCTGGAGCAGGCCGTTCCGAGGGCGGCCACCAGGGGGAGGACCGCGAGCAGGGCAAGGTTCCGTCGTCGCACGGCCGGACCTTAACTCAGGCGCACGAGCGGCACCGGCCGTTTCGGTGAACAACCGCCGGTTGTGATCGACTTCAATCTGGCTGTTGGACGTATGCCCTGGTCAGGCGCTTAGCTGACGGCAGTGAACAGCGACTGGGAGGACATCATGATCACAGGTTTCGCGGCCGGAGTCCCGTACGTCGCCCTGGAGCCGGCAGACCCGTCGCGGCCCGCGCCGATGATCGCGGTCTGGCATCTGATGGACCCGCCGTGCACCGAGCAGGCGATGGCGGCGGCGGTCCCGATGGCCGGGCTGCCGGCCTGGCGCGTCTACTTTGGACTACCGATGACCGGCCGCCGCGCGTTGCCGGGCGGGCCCGAGGAGTTCTTCCGGCTGGCGAGCGAGGACGCGGTGATGAACGCGTACCGTCCGCAGACCGAGCAGGGCGCGGACGAGTTCCCGAAGGCACTGGCCGAACTGCGTACCCAGCTGTCCATCGCGGACGGCCCGGTGGGGATCGCGGGCGGGTCGTCGGGGTCGATGGTGGCCTACGAGGTGGCCGCGCGGGCCGAGGTGCCGATCTTCGCGGCCGCGTTCGTCAGTCCGGTGACGCAGTTGGTGCCGTTGGTCGCCGCGAACGAGCGGCGGTACGGCGTGACGTTCCCGTGGAACGACGAGAACCGCGCGGTCGCGAACCACTACGACTACGTCCGGCGGGCCGCCGAGATCAAGGTGCCCGCCCTGCTGGTAGTCGGCGAGCACGACGACATCGCGATCCGCGAGCCGGCCGAGTTGCTGCACAAGGAAAGCGACGCGGAGTTGGTGACGATCCCTGGGATGCGCCACGAACTGGCCGACGCGCCCGGCACGGAAGCCGCACCACAGACCGAGGACGCGCGTCGCGTCGACGCCGAACTCATCCGTTTCTTCCAGCGGCACCTAGGGTAGCCAGGACGCCGCGGCGTCGTACGAACACCATTGCTCCGCGCGGCTTGTCTTGTCCACCAACGCAAGCAGCCGCCGGAGCGTCGGGCGTGGCTTGCCCTTGCGCCACACGATCGACCACGGGAACAGCGGTGTCGGCGAGAACGGCAGCACCCGCAGGTTCAGGTCACGCGGCAGTTCCATGTCCGCGCCCACCAGGGTCACCCGCGGCTTGCCGTACCGCGCCTGCTCCAAGGTGTGCCGCAGGTCGTAGCTGACGCCGCTGTGATCGACCGTGACCGCCAGCGACGAGGAGAGCTGTTCGAGGTAGGCCCGCCATTCCCGTGGACTCTCCCCGCTCGGCAGCCAGATCCCGTCGGCGCCGAGCGCGGCCAGGTCGATCACGCCGTGGCCGGCCAACGGGTGCTCGGGCGGCAGCAACGCCACCAGTGGCTCCAGCCGGACGACCCGATGGGTCAGGTCGTCCGGCAACGGCCCGGCCAGCCCGCCGACCCAGCCGAAGGCCGCGTCCAGCTCGCCGCGCAGCAGCGGGTCGAGCGCGCGGTCCAGGCCCTGCAGCGCGCTGCGGGTGACTTCCAACGAGGGATCTTGCTCGGCGAACCGGCGCAGCATGAACATCGGCGCCAGCCGGTAGTCGAGCAGGTCGAGCCGGAGCCGTTGGGCTTCGGACATCGCCGCGACGGCCGCGTCCGCGGCGGTGACGAGCTCACGTGCGTGCGGGAGGAAGCGTTTGCCGTCCTCGGTGAGCTCCACGGCCCGGTTCGAGCGCACGAACAGCTGGGTGGACAGGCTGTCCTCCAGCCGGCGGATGCGTTTGGACAGAGCCTGCTGGGTCAGGAACAAGGTCGCCGCGGCCCGGCTGAAGTGCCGCTGGTCCGCGGCGACGACGAAGGCCCTGACCTGGCCCACGTCAAGATCCACTGCCGCCTGGCATGGAGTTGAGCACGACACAGGTCAGCCGGGCCGTGCACGTGCGCCGGTCGGACTCGTCGGTGATCACGATCTCCACGGTCACCGTGCTGCGGCCGACGTGCAGCGGGGTCGCGACCCCGGTGACCAGTCCCTCCCGCACACCGCGGTGATGGGTGCACGACAACTCCAGCCCGACGGTGGGCCGCCCACCGGACTTCATGGCCGCGCAGTACGACCCAAGGGCCTCCGCGAGCACCGCGTTGGCGCCGCCGTGCAGCAGCCCGTACGGCTGCCGGTTGCCTTTCACGGGCATGGTGGCGACCACCCGGTCGGGGTTCCAGTCGACGACCTCGATCCCCAGCTTGTCGTTGAGCTGCTCGACCAGGCCCTCAGCGCCCTGCTCTGACATGCGACCTCCGAAACTTCGTGATCCGTCGAACCGCCAGCGTATAAGGCGCCCGCGAAACTGTCGGGGGTGCGGCCTAGACTCGGCGGGGTGGATGACCAGCACCGACTTCTCCTGATCGACGGCCACTCGATGGCTTACCGAGCCTTCCACGCGCTGCCGAAGGACAACTTCAAGACGGGCACCGGTCAGCACACGAACGCGGTGTTCGGCTTCACCTCGATGCTCATCAACCTGCTCAGGGACGAGGCGCCGACGCACATCGCGGTCGCGTTCGACCTGTCCCGGCAGACGTTCCGCAGCGAGGTGTACGCGGAGTATAAGGGCAACCGCAGCGCGACGCCGGACGAGTTCAAAGGCCAGGTCAGCCTGATCGAGGACGTGCTCGCCGAGCTGCGCATCCCGACGCTGACCAAGGAGAACTACGAGGCCGACGACATCATCGCCACGTTGGCCACGCAGGCCGAGGCGGCCGGTGGCTTCGACGTGCTGATCTGTACCGGCGACCGGGACGCCCTGCAGCTCGTCACCGAGCACACGACCGTGCTGTACCCGGTCAAGGGTGTGTCCGAGCTGGCCCGGTTCACGCCGGACGCGATGCTGGCGAAGTACGGCCTGACGCCCAAGCAGTATCCGGACTTCGCGGCCCTGCGCGGCGACCCGTCCGACAACCTGCCGAAGATCCCGGGTGTGGGCGAGAAGACGATCACCAAGTGGATCCAGGAGTTCGGCTCGCTGAACGACCTGATCGACCGGGTCGACGAGGTCAAGGGCAAGGTCGGCGACAGCCTGCGGGCGAACCTGTCGTCGGTGATGCTCAACCGGCAGCTGACCGAGCTGGTCCGGGACTTGGAGCTGCCGTTGAAGCCGGCGGACCTGGCCGCGCAGCAGTGGGACCGGGACGGTGTGCACCGGCTGTTCGACGAGCTGGAGTTCCGGGTGCTGCGGGACCGGCTGTTCGCCACGCTGACCACGGCCGAGCCCGAGGCGGAGGCCGGCTTTGAGGTCACGGCCGCGACGGTGTCGGAGGGCGCGCTGGGTGCGTGGCTGGCTGAGCACGCCGCCAAGGGCAAGCGGACCGGCCTGTCGTTGCGGCACACGGGCCTGCCGGGCGCGGTCGACCTGCTGTCGGTGACGGTCGCGGGGATGGACGGCGACGGCATGTTCGTCGACGTCACCACCTTGGCCGAGGCGGACGAGCAGGCCCTGGTGGAGTGGCTCGCGGACGCCGAGGTGCCGAAGGTCGCGCACGCGGTGAAGCTGGCGCTGCACGCGATCGCCGGGCGCGGGTGGACGTTGGGCGGACTGGCGATGGACACCGAGCTGGCCGCGTACCTGGTGCGCCCCGGCCAGCGGTCGTTCGCCCTGGACGACCTGGTGTTGCGGCATCTCAAGCGTGAGCTGCGGGTGGAGGACGTCGACGGCCAGCAGCAACTGTCGCTTTTGGACGAAGAGGACGAGGGCGAGAAGCTCGCTGCCGCCGAGGTCGTGCGGGCGCGGGCGGTCGCCGAGCTGGCGGACGCGTTGTTCACCGAGGTGGAGGCGACCGGCGGGACCAAGCTGCTGGCCGAGATGGAGCTGCCGCTGCTGCAGGTGCTCGCCGAGCTGGAGGGCATCGGCATCTGCGTGGACGTGGAGCACCTGGCCGCCCTGGAGGCGCATTTCGCGTCCCGCGTGAAGCAGGCGGCCCAGGACGCGTACGGCGTGATCGGCAAGGAGATCAACCTCGGCTCGCCCAAGCAGCTGCAGGTGGTGTTGTTCGACGAGCTGCAGATGCCGAAGACCAAGAAGACCAAGACCGGCTACACCACCGACGCGGACGCGCTGACCACCCTGTTCGAGCAGACCGCGCACCCGTTCCTGCAGCACCTGCTTGAGCACCGGGACGCGTCCCGTCTGAAGACCACAGTGGACGGCCTGATCAAGTCGGTCGCGGACGACGGCCGGATCCACACCACGTACAACCAGACCATCGCGGCCACCGGCCGGCTGTCGTCGACCGAGCCGAACCTGCAGAACATCCCGATCAGGACCGACGAGGGCCGCCGGATCCGGGACGCCTTCGTGGTCGGCGCGGGCTACGACGAGCTGATGACGGCCGACTACAGCCAGATCGAGATGCGGATCATGGCGCACCTGTCGGCCGACAAGGGCCTGGTGGAGGCGTTCAACTCCGGGTTCGACTTCCACGCGGCCACCGCGGCGCACGTCTTCGGCGTCGGCCCCACCGAGGTCTCCGGGGCCCAGCGCGCCAAGGTGAAGGCGATGAACTACGGCCTGGCGTACGGCCTGTCCGCGTACGGCCTGTCGCAGCAGCTGAGGATCTCCACCGAAGAAGCCCGCGCGCTGATGGAGAACTACTTCGAACGCTTCGGCGGGGTCCGCGACTACCTCACATCCATTGTGGACAAAGCACGCCGGGAGGGCTACACCGAGACCATCTTCGGCCGCCGCCGCTACCTGCCCGACCTGAACTCGGACAACCGGCAACGCCGCGAGATGGCCGAACGGATGGCCCTGAACGCCCCCATCCAGGGTTCCGCGGCGGACATCATCAAGGTCGCCATGCTGAACGTCCAACGCGAACTGAAGAAAGCCGGCCTGCGCTCCCGAATGCTCCTGCAAGTCCACGACGAACTGGTGCTCGAAGTGACGGCCGACGAGAAACCCCAGGTGGAGGAGCTGGTCCGAAAGGGCATGGGCAGCGCCTACCACCTGGACGTCCCCCTGGACGTCTCAGTCGGCTTCGGCCGCTCCTGGAACGACGCGGCCCACTGAGAGAAGGACTGGGGGCAAACCCAAGTAGAGGTTCGGTTTTACCTGGGGCGCGGCGGGTCCCCAGGTCAAACCGAACCGGAAGGGTCGGCGAATGAGCGGGAAAGTCCCGGGCGTAGTGCACCTGCGCCGAGCGAAAGACCTGATGGACCGGGACTACGCGGCCCCGCTCATGCTCGAAGACCTGGCCAGGTCGGCCAACTGCTCCCGGCACCACCTGGTCCGCTCGTTCCGTGCCGCGTACGGCGAGACCCCGGGCCGTTACCTCACGACGCGCCGGATCGAACGCGCCAAGGACCTCCTGCGGTCGGCCAACCTGACCGTCACCGAGATCTGCGTGCTGGTCGGGTTCACCAGCCTGGGCACGTTCAGCCGGCGGTTCACCGAGATCGTCGGGATGACGCCGACCGCGTACCGGGCCCAGCACCCGACGTCCGCTCCGATCCCCGGGTGCTTCCTGATGACGTGGACAAGGCCGGTCAATTTCGGATAAGGCGGAGTCCCCGGTGTCCGATTAGCGTTCCCGGCATGATCACACGACTCACCCACACCACCATCTGGGTTCTCGACCAGGCCGCCGCGAAGACGTTCTACACCGAGAAGCTCGGGTTCGAGGTCCGCCAGGAGATGAAGACCGAGCAGTACAGCTGGCTCACGGTCGGTCCGGCGGAACAGCCGGACATCGAGTTGATCCTGATGGAGCCGGGGCAGCCGGCGCACGACCCGCAGACCGAGAAGCAGATGCGGGAGCTGCTGGCGAAGGGCGCGATCGGCGGCGCGGTCTTCCAGACCGACGACTGCCGTAAGACGTTCGAGGAGTTCTCCGGCCGCGGGGTGGTCTTCACGCAGGAGCCCGCCGAACGTCCTTATGGCGTGGAGGCCGTGTTCCGGGACGATTCGGGCAGCTGATTCAGCCTCACCGAGCCGCGTCCGTGGGATCCGAGCAAGCCTTTCTCCTGATGACGAGTTCGATGCCGTCGAGCAGGCGGTCCAGGCCGAAGTCGAACGCGGTGTCGGCGACTTCGCCGTAGATCTCCCCGCCGAGCGCGGCCACTTCCGGGTAGTCGCCGCCGTACAGCACTTCGGACAGGATCGGCCCCTGCGCCGACCAGAACTGTTCGTCCGAGATGCCGGTCTGCTGGGCGACCATGGCCGCCTCGATCGCGGTCCGGGCGGTGCCGGACACGTAGTTGCTCACCAGGCCGATCACGTTGACCCGGTCCACGTCGGTCAGCCCGAGGCCGGCCAGCAGCCGCAACGAGGACTCGAAGCCCTTCAGCGAGTTCGGGCCCAGCAGCGGCCGGCCGGACGACACCTGCAGCAGCCAGTTGTGCCGGAGGTACATGGCCCACTGGCCGCGGGCGATCCGTTCCAGGCCCTTGCGCCAGCCATCATCCGGGTCGGGCTGATCGAGGTTCTCGCCGTAGACGCGGTCGAGCATGACGTCGATCAGTTCGGCCTTGCTGGGCACGTACCGGTAGAGCGACATCGTGCCGACGTTGAGTTTGGTCGCCACGTGCCGCATGGACAGCCCGGTGATGCCCTCGGCGTCGGCGAGTTCGATCGCGGCCTGCGCGATCCGCTCGACGGTCAGGCTGGGTTTCGGGCCTCTGCTGGGGCGTTCGCCCTTGCCCCACAGCAACGCCATGCTGCGGGTGACGTCGCCGGCGCCGCTGTATTCGCTAGTCATTTGCGTTCATTCTAGAATTGGGTACAGTGTACTCACTACTTCGTACAGTGTACCCAGTTTTGGAGGTGGCGATGACGGCGGCAGTGCTCGCCGAGGGCATGCGGAAGCGATACGGCCGGATGAACGCCTTGGACGGCTTCTCTCTAACAGTGTTAGAGGGAACCGTGTGCGGGCTGCTCGGGCCGAACGGTGCGGGCAAGACGACCGCGGTGCGCGCGCTGACCACGTTGCTGCGGTTCGACGCCGGACGCGCCGAGGTGGCCGGGTTCGACGTGGTCAGGCAGGCCGCCGAGGTGCGCTACCGGATCGGGGTGAACGGCCAGGAAGCCGCCGTCGACGAGATCCTCACCGGCTGGGACAACCTGGTGATGTTCGGCCGGCTCTACCGCCTGACCGCGAAGGCCGCCCGGCGGCGGGCCGGTGAGCTGCTGGACCAGTTCGGCCTGACGGACGCGGCGGGCAAACCGGTCAAGCAGTACTCCGGCGGCATGCGGCGACGGCTCGACCTGGCGGCCAGCCTGATCCTCGCGCCGCGGGTGCTGTTCCTCGACGAGCCCACGACCGGCCTGGATCCCGGCAACCGCAACGAGGTCTGGCAGGCGCTGCGCACGCTCGTCGCCGACGGCACGACCGTGCTGCTGACCACGCAGTATCTCGACGAGGCGGACCAGCTCGCCGACCAGATCGCGGTGATCGACAGCGGCCGGGTGATCGCCGAGGGCACCCCGGACGAGCTGAAGTCGAAGATCGGCGGCGACCAGGTCAGCCTGGTCGTGCCCAACATCGACGACCTGCCGAAAGCCGCCGACCTGGTCGCGCGCGCCACGGCGGCCGACGCCCAGGTCGAGCCGGACACCCGGCGGATCTCCGCGCCGGTCCGCGACCGGATCGCCGCCTTGACCGACGTGCTGCGCGTCCTGGAGGACGCGGGCATCGACGTGGCGGACATCGGTCTGCGGCAACCCACTCTCGACGAGGTGTTCCTGAACCTCACCGGACACAAGGCGGCATCGTGATCATCCCCCAGACGGCCGGGCAACGACTCCGGTGGACGGCGACGGACGCGTGGGTGCTGACCGTCCGGACCCTGACGCACTGGAAGCGGCAACCCGGCATGATCGTCGCCGGCCTGATCTTCCCGATCGTGTCCGTGGTGCTGTTCGGGTACGTGTTCGGCAGCGCGATGGCGGTGCCCGGCGGCGGTGACTACCGCGAGTTCCTGCTGCCCGGCATGTTCGGCCAGACCATGGTCTTCGGCATCGCCACCACCATGACGGCGGTGCTGAACGACAAGTCGAAGGGGGTCAGCAACCGGTTCCGGGCCATGCCGATGTCCCGGTCCGGCGTGGTGGTCGGCCGCAGTCTCGCGGACATCCTCAACTCGACGCTCGAGCTGATCGTGCTGATCGGGTGCGGCCTGGTCGTCGGCTGGCAGTGGCGCGGCGGGTTCGGGGACGTGCTCGTGGCCGTGGTTCTGTTGCTGTGGCTGCGGTTCGCGGTGGTCTGGCTCGGCATCTACATCGGACTGGTCCTGCCCAGCCCGGAGGCCGGCGGCCTGGTCTGGGGCCTGCTGTTCCCGGTCACGATGCTGGCGAGCACGTTCGTCGCGCCCACGCTGATGCCGGGCTGGCTCGGCGCGATCGCGGAGTGGAACCCGTTGTCGGCGACTGTCGGCGCGGCCCGCTACCTGTTCGGAAACCCTGGCCTGACAGGGGATTCGTGGGCGGCACAGCATCCGGTGCTGCTGGCCGTGCTGTGGCCGGCGGTGCTGATCGCGATCTTCCTGCCGTTGTCGGTCCGACGGTACCGGCGGATCAGCGGATGACCTGATAACTCTCATAGTGGACGACCGAGTCCAGCGGCAGCCGGGTGCGCCAGCCACGACGTTCCAGGTCGGGCGTGTCCTGCAGCCGTTGGACCGGTCCCACACAGAGCCACGCCACCGGTCGTACGGCCGGCGGAATGTCCAACAGGTCCCGCAGGAAGTCCTCTTCGTAGAAGCTCACCCAGCCGACGCCCCAACCCTCGGCGGTGGCCGCCAGCCACAGGTTCTGGATCGCCAGGCACACCGAGTACAGGCCGGTTTCCGCGATCGTGTGCCGGCCGAGCACGGCGGGCGCCGCACGGGCCGGGTCGTACGTCACGACGATCGACAGCGAGGACTCCAAGATCCCCTCGATCTTGATCCGCGCGAACGTCTCGGCCCGTTCCCCGCTCAACTCCGCGGCGAACACCTCGCGTTGTTCGGCGACGTGCTTGCGGAACGCCCGGCGCGTCACGTCGTCGCGCACCACCACGAAGTCCCATGGCTGACTCAAGCCCACGCTTGGCGCCGCGTGCGCCGCCGCCAGCACGCGGCGCAGCACCTCGGGGTCCACTTCCGCCCCGGTGAACTCCGCCCGCACATCCCGGCGACGCTTGATCACTTCGTAGAGATCCACATTCCGAACGCTACCTTGCGGAATCGCAACCGCTCGGTAACCTGAGGCGATGCCGCCCCAACAACGTGCGCTGGTGCTCGGTGGTACCGGCATGCTCGCCGGATGCGTCGACGCCCTGGTGGACGACGGCTGGCTGGTGGTGTCCCCGAGCCGCCACAAACCCACGGAGACCCACAACGCGATCTGGGTGCAGGCGGACTGGTCCGAACCCGACACCCTCGCGGAACGTTCCCACATCGCGCTCGGCGGCCCGGCCGATCTGTTGGTCGCCTGGGTGCACGGCAGTTTCCGGTTGCCCGTCCTGCGCGCGGTCAGCCCACTGCTGGCCGAGGACGCCCCCGTCGTCGAGGTGCACGGCAGCGCGTCGGCCAACCCGGTCCGCGGCTGCCCGGACCCGGTGCTCTCCGAGCATCCGACCCAGCAGGTGGTGCTGGGTTTCCTGCGGCACGGCGGCCGGACGAGATGGCTGACCCACAAGGAAACCGTGGACGGCGTGCTCGCGGCGGTGCGCCGGGCGTTGGACGGCCGGCAGCGCGAGGTGCACCAAGTAGGGGAATTCCGCCCTTGGACAGCCCTGCACTAAGGGTTGGGCAGGCCGCGCCCACCCCCTTGGCGCGGCCTGCCCTGGCTCAGGGACGCGGGATCCGCCCGCGCACGCCGTTCGGAAGTTCGTAGGGGAACCCGTCGTCCAGGGTGTCCTGGAAGATCGGGTACCGGAGATAGCCGTCCCTGATCAGGACTGAACCGCGTGGCTCGATGTCGGACTTGTGGAAGGATTTCCCGCCGTCATCGCTGACGTAGGTCACGCCGCTGGACACGTACGTCAGCTTCCCGTCCTGGACCACCGGGGGGTGCAGGACGATCTGGGGTTGGGCGTCGCCCGGCCCACGCCAGGTGTGCTCCCACGTCCGCCCGCCGTCGGTGCTGCGGAAGACCGCGAGCAGCGTCGGGTCGATGGAGCCCTGGTCGATCAGCGTGGCGTACACGGCGTCCGGACCGGTCGTCAGGTACGGCAGGCTCAGGTCCGGCAAGGCCATGTCGAGCTTGCCGGTCTGCCAGCTGCGGCCGTTGTCCCGGCTGGAGGCGACCATCCATATGCCGGCGTCGTCCACGCCGTTGACCCACCACGTGCCGGCGGCGTCCGCGAACTGCTGCGTCGTCGCCACCCGGAACGGCGGCTGGCCGGCCAACGTGGCGACCGTGCCGGAGTCCGGCCGGATCACCTGGACACGCTGCGGACACGTTTCCTTCGTGACTTGATAGCACCCGTACGCCAGGATTCCGCCCGGTGGGATCGCCGGGATCGTGCCCTGCGACTCGGCCGGGACCTCCTGCCAGGTCGTGCCGTCGTCCTTGCTGAACCAACGCTTTTGCGGGAGGCCGCCCGTGATGAAGAGCAGAGAACGTGGACCTAGCGCCCAGAGGGAGCCGGTCGCTTCGATCGACCGCCCGCTCGGCAGCCGCTTTGTCTGCCAGGTCCGGCCATCCTCAGTGGTCTGCAGCACGTCGTTGGCGCATCCCCCGCAGCTTGACCACATCGCGACACCGTGCGTGCTGTCGTAGAAACTGAAGAACGGCGGGGAATTCACCGGCGGCACGACCGCGTCGATCGTCGGACCCACTGCGGGTGCCGAGTCCGATGTCTTGCGCAGCAACGGAACCGCGATCGCGACCAGGGCCACCAGCACGACCGTGACCAGCTGGGTGCGTCGCCGCGCCGTGCGGCGGCGGGCGCGTTCGATCACATCCCGCATGTCCGGCTGACGCGTCGACTCCGACAACGCGCGGCGCAGGCTGGTGAATTGGGTGTCCAGGTCAGGCATTCTCCACCTCGCGGTCGATGGCGAGCTTCTCGGCGAGGGCGGTACGAGCCCGCGACAGACGTGACTTCACGGTGCCGACAGCGATCCCCAGCACCGAAGCGACTTCGTCAACCGGCAGGTCCGCCAGGTAGTGCAGCACCACGACCGCCCTGTGGTCGACGGACAGGCCACGGATGGCCGCGTGCAGCTCGGTGTGTTCCCCGACCCAGACCGGCGGTGGCGGAATTTCCTTACGCAGCAACCGATCCAGCGTCATCCGCCGTCGGCGGCGGCGCTTCGCGAGGTGCACCGCCACGGTGTGCAACCAGCCCCTCGGATTGTCCGTGGCACGCACCCGGCGGCGTCGGCTGTAGGCGATCGCGAAGGTCTCCTGCGCGATCTCCTCGGCGTCCCCCAGGTCGCCCGTCAGCCCGTACGCGGTGACCACGATATGGCGGTAGCACCCCTCGTACAGCTCCGCGAACCACTCGTCCGTCACGACATACAAGAGGCACGAGTGGCTCCACAGGTTCCCTACGAGTTCGGGCCGAGTCCTCGCACCAGCATCATCACGGATTCCCGCACTTCAGCGCGGGTCCGTTGGGGTTGGAAGACCTGCCAGTCCAGGGCGACCACGAGCAACGTGCCGAACAAGGCCGCCGAGGCCGTGCTGACCTGCACTCCCGACGGCAGCCGGTCGGCGTCCGCCAGGCGCTGCACGTGCTGCTTGATGATCGAGATGATGTCGTCCCGCAACAGTGTCAACGTGCCGTGCCACTGGCCCGGTGTCCGCCACAGCTCGCTGACCAGCAGCTGGGCGAACGCGGGATAGTCGGCGAAGAAGCCGAGGCACTCGTCGACCAGGTCCTCCACCTCGTCGGCCGAGTGCAGCCGCGTGGCCAGCAGGTCGACGCCGTACCGCAGCAGGGCGTCGACCAGCCCGTCCTTGGAGCCGAAGTTGTAGTAAACCGTGCCCTTGGCGACGCCGGCCGAGGCCGCGATCTCGTCGACGGTCAGCCCGACCATGCCCTTGGCGCCCGCCAGGCGCAGCGTCGCGTCGAACAGTTTCTGTTTCGTGGCTTGGGTTCGCGGGCTCACAACACCAGCTCCGGCTTGAGCCGCGCCGGCGTCCACACCCGTTGCCGTGCGGCGGCCACTGTGGACACCGCGAGCCCGCCGACCAGGTATGCCGCCAGCACCAGCAGGTCCTTCCAGACGGTCGACACCGAACCACCGTAGAGCAGGTGGCGCATGCCGTCGACCACGTAACCCATGGGCAGCACGGAGTGCAGCGGGTACAGCACGTCCGGCAGGGTCTGCCACGGGAACGTGCCGCCCGAGCTGATCAGCTGCAGGATCAGCAGGACCAGGCCGAGGAACTTGCCGACCGCGCCGAAGAAGCTGTTGAGCGCGTGCAGGATCGCGGTGAACGTCAGCGACGCGAACGCCAGGAACGCCAGCGCGGCGATCCAGTTGTGCGCGTTGATCCCGACGACCGTCGTCACCACGGTGAACAGCAGCACGACCTGCGCCAGGCCGAGGCCGGCGGCCGGCAGCCAGCCGCCGACGGCGACCCGCAGCGGGCTGTGGCCGGCCGCCAGCGCCCGGTTGGACAGCGGCTTGAGCAGCAGGAACAGCACGAACGCGCCGATCCACGTGGCCAGGCCGAGGAAGAACGGGGCCAGGCCGCCGCCGTAGCTGCCCGCACGGACGTCGCCGACGGTGTTGATCGCGACCGGGTCGCCGATGGTCCTGGCGGTCGCGTCCCTGGTCGGGTCGTCGGTGTGCGGGATCTGGCCGAGGCCCTGGTTGAGGCCGTCGCGCAGCTGGGCCGAACCGTCGGCGAGCTTGGCCGTGCCGTCGGCGAGCTTCGTGGTGCCGTCGACCGCGGTCTGCTCGCCCGCGGAGAGCTGCGCGGCGCCGTCGGTGAGCTTGCCGGCGCCGGTGGCGGCCTGGCTGATGCCGTTCGCCAGGGCCGGGGTCTGCGTGGCGAGCTGCTGTGCGCCGTCCGCGACCTGCTTGGCGCCGTCGGCGAGCTTGTTGAGCTGCGCGGACACGGCCTGCACCTTGCCGTTGGCGTCGTCGATCGGCTGCCGCGCCTGGCCGAGCGCGGTCATCACCTGCTGGACCTGGTCCTCGGTGAACCCGGCCGCCCGCAGCCTGGTCGCGATGTCGCCGTTGAGCTTGTCCAGGTCACCGACGAACCGGTTGGCGACGTCCGCGACCTTCTGACCGGTCGCGGCGATCTGCGCGTCGCCCGCGGCGACCTGTGCGGCGCCGTCGGCGAGCTTCGCCGTTCCGGCGGGCAGGTCCTTCGTCTTGTCCCGCAACGTGTTCAGGCCGGTGTTCAGCTCCTTGGTGCCGGCCGCCAGCTGGACCGCGCCGTCAGCGAGCTTGCGCTGGCCGGCACTGAGTTGCGCGGCGCCGTCCCGGGCCTGCGCGGCGCCGTCGGCGAGCTGGGTCGCGCCGTTCGCCGCGTCCTGTGTCTTGGTGAAGATCGTGTTGAAACCGACCAGGAACTTGTCCGCCGCGGTCGTGCCGACCTCGGCCGCGACCGACTTGCGCACCTCGCCGACGACCTTGTCCGCGATCGTGCCGACCAGGTAGTTGTTCGCGTCGTTGGTGCTGACCGTGATCAGGCCCTGGCGTGGCTTGAACTCACCGCTGGAGGTCAACGCGGCGGTGAAGTCCGACGGGATCGTCATCGAGAACGAGTACTCACCGCTGCGCACGCCGGCGTCGGCGTCCCGCGCGTCGACCCGGTGCCACTGGAACGCACCGGACTTCGCCAGGTTCGCGGCGACCTTCTCGCCCGCGTTCTCCTGGTCCGGCGCGCCCTGGTCCTGCATGACGAGCGCGGCGGGAATGGTGGACAGCCTGCTGTACGGGTCGTGGTTGGCGAACAGGTACAGCGAGCCGTACAGCAGCGGCACGAGCACCAGCGCGATCACGGCGAGCCTGGGGAGCCTGCCCGCGGTGATGCGGCGAAGTTCGTTGCGGGCCAAGCGAAACGCGGTCACTGGGGGTCTCCGGGGAACACGGTCAACGGGCTCGGCTGGTCGTCGCTGCCGAGCAGGGCGGGGGAGATGGGCAGGGCCTGCGCGGCGGGCGGCTCACACAGCACGACCACGGCCAGTCCGCGTTCGGCCTGCCGGCGGGCCACCGGCCACCAGGTGGTGTGGTTGCTCGTGTGCCGGTCGGGCAAGTCGATCATCAACGCCCACACCTCCGGCCGGCCGGCCGCGAGCTCGATCAACAGGCGGGTCCGGACATCCGCGGGTACGTTCTCAACACGCTCCCGTGCGTAACCGCCGGCGCCCTGGCTCATCAGCCATTGCTCGGCGCGTTTACGGCTGGCGCGCACGCCCGCGTGCATCAGTTCCTCGGCAACGGCGTCCCGTAGCTGCAGGCCGTCCTCGGGTTCGTTCACCTCGGGCGAGTCGACGAGGGCGACGTGCTTGCGCAGGGCGGCGTCGTCGCCGCGGCCGTCGAGCGTGACGGCTCCGTGGGACGGCCGGATCCGGCCGCCCATGGCGAGGGCGAGCGAGGTGTGGCCGGCGCCCGGCTCACCGGTGACGAGCGCGAGCTCGCCGCCGCGGACGCGCAACGACGTCGGGCGCAGCAACGGACCGTGCGGTCCGTCCACGCCGACTCGTTCGGCTCGAATCTCCACCGTGCTCGCCGGCCTCTCTTTGAACTGACTGGTCAGTACAAATACTGCGCCGGACGAGGGCCGTGGGCAAGTTGAAACGGTGTGATCCGTGGCGCAGAAACCCGGTTGACCGGGTCGTGACGATCACACCGTGGACATTGTCGAGACCGCGGTGGCCGAGGCCGAGCCCATGCTGCGCGAGTACTACGCCGACATCATCGCCCGCTACCGAGGCCGCCCCGCGACCCGGCGGGAGATCGAGGAGACCCTGGTCGACGAACCCAGCGAAGACCTGCTGCTCCTGCTCGCCCGCGACAACGACACCGTCCTCGGGTGCGTCGGCCTACGGCTAGCCGTGCCGTTCGCCGAAGTGAAACGGGTGTACGTGCGGCCGGAAGCCCGCGGCCGAGGCGTCGCGTCAGCCATGATGGCCGCCGTCGAGAGGATCGCTTTGGCCCACGACTGCCGGACCATGCGCCTCGACGTGCGCGACGACCTGGTCGAAGCGCGCGCGTTGTACGCCAAGTGCGGGTACGTCGACGTCGAGCCGTTCAATGACGACAAGTACGTTGGCCACTGGCTGGCCAAGGAGCTGTCGGCAACGGGAAAGCCACTGGCATGGAACCGGCGACTGGATGAGGTGGCCCACCCCGGAACTAACGCAGGGCCGACGCCGGACGGGTCTCCCATATTGTCCACAGTGGACGATAACCCTGCCGGGCCCAGAACACCGTCGACAACGGGTTCGGCGGATTGAAGTAGAGGAACGTGCGCTCCGCGCCGGCTCGGGCGAGTTCCTGGTGCACCACGGACATCAGTTCGCGGCCGACTCCGGTGCCGCGGGCGTCCGGCGTCACCGAGAGGCTGTTGACGTAGCCCCAGCGGCCGTGCGGGAGCCGCGTCTCCGACCAGCTGCCGGCGGTCGAGTCGCTGAACCAGCATTCGGCCAGCGCCACCGCGATGCCGTCCCGTTCGGCCAGGAACACGGGGTCACCCTGGGCGATGTGCCGGCCCAGGGCCGCTTCCTTGATCCGGCGGGAGCCCGCCCGCAACACTGTTCCGCCGACCTGGGCCGAGTACTCCAGTTCGGCCGTCGCCAGGGCCAGCGCCACCTCCATGTCGGTGGTGCGGGCCCGGCGGACGGTCAGCGCGCCCGGCGACAGCACCGGCGGCCCGGTCCTGATGGCCAGTGTGGACAGTGGGACCAGGCCGTGGGCGAGGAAGGCCTGGGTGGCCCGCGCGTCCCGGCTGGGCCAGGTGACCAGGCAGGACGAGTCGGCGCCGGGGGAGCGCCGGGACATCATCAGCTGCCACTGGGTGAGCAGTTCGGGCATCCCGGCCGCGCCGACAAGCGGGTGCAGTTCCCAGACCCGCAGCGCCGACCACAGGCTCGGGGTCGACTCCGGGGACAGGGTGGACGCCACGACCACGCCCGCGGCCCGTTCGCCGGAGGGCAGGGCCGCCGTGATCACGTCGCCGTCCGGCGGGTGCACCGCCGCGGGCAGCATCGGGTCGAGCCGCGCGAACCACGCGGTCTGCGCGTCGACCAGGCCGTCGGTGAACCTCACCCGGCCCTCCGGCAGCAGAAGATGGCGGTACCCGGGAACAGTTCGCCCCGCAACGGGCTCCACTGACCCCATTCCCGCTCGTACCCCTCGGGCCACTCCGGCTCGATCAGGTCCGCCAGCACGAAGCCCGAGCCGGTCAGCGCGCGTATGTAGTCGCCGAGGGTCCGGTGATGTTCGACGTACGTGGCTCGGCCGGACGCGTCCACCTCCACATACGGGGTGCGGTCGAAGTACGACGTGATCACCTGGAGCCCGGCCGGCCCCGGGTCGTCCGGGAAAATCCACCTGATCGGGTGAGTCACCGCGAACACCCACCGGCCGCCCGGCCGCAGCACCCGGAACACCTCGTCGAACACAGGCCGGACGTCGGCCACGAACGGCACCGCGCCGAACGCCGAACACGCGACGTCGAAGCTCGACGACCCGAACGGCAACTGTTCGGCGTTCGCCCTGATCAACAACGGGGTGATACCGGTCACACTGTTCAGTCGGGCCGCGTGCCGCAACATGCCCGCGGACAGGTCGACCGCGGCCACCCGGGCGCCCTGCGAGACCAGCCAGCGGGCGCACGGCGCCGAGCCGCAGCCGACCTCAAGGACGTCCTTCCCGGCGACGGGTCCGAGCAGCCCGAGATCCTGTTCCCGCAGGCCCTCGGGGCACCAGAGGAAATCCGCGTCGCCAAGGGTGGGGCCATGGTCGGCTAGGTAGTCGTCGGCGTCCGCGTCCCACCACGCGATGTTGGCGGCCACGGACTCCGCGGCGTCGACGCGTCGCCGTGCGGGCCCCACCGTTCCGAGGGTAGTTTGGGCTCCGGCGTATCGGTCGTTGTGGGTCTCCACGCCTGCTCCTTCCGGGCATCCGGTTTGCCCGACGATCGCGCGGGCGCGTACGATACCGCCCGCGCGGTGAATTTCGCGCTGCCTGCTGTTCAGGTCAGGGAATCTGGGAATCGGGTTGCGCGTCTGGTTGTTGAACCCTGTGCATGATCACTCAAGACAGGGCGCACGCCGTTGAGCCGCGCGCACGAACCGCACACCCAACAACCCCAATCCGTACCGGAGCAACCCACCTAATGTCCACCGACACCACCATTGTCCCGGCTGCCAGCGCGCCGAAGCAGCAGGTCGCTATCAACGACGTCGGGACGGCGGAGGACTTCCTCGCCGCGATCGACGCGACGATCAAGTACTTCAACGACGGCGATATCGTCGAAGGCGTCATCGTCAAGGTCGACCGTGACGAGGTTCTTCTCGACATCGGCTACAAGACCGAGGGCGTGATCCCCTCGCGCGAGCTCTCGATCAAGCACGACGTCGACCCGAACGAGGTCGTCAAGGTCGGCGACGAGGTCGAGGCGCTTGTTCTCCAGAAGGAGGACAAGGAAGGTCGCCTGATCCTGTCCAAGAAGCGCGCGCAGTACGAGCGGGCGTGGGGCACGATCGAGGGCCTCAAGGAGGCCGACGAGCCCGTCAAGGGCACCGTCATCGAGGTGGTCAAGGGTGGTCTGATCCTGGACATCGGCCTGCGCGGCTTCCTGCCCGCGTCGCTGGTCGAGATGCGCCGGGTGCGCGACCTGCAGCCGTACGTCGGCCGCGAGCTCGAGGCCAAGATCATCGAGCTGGACAAGAACCGCAACAACGTGGTCCTGTCCCGCCGTGCCTGGCTGGAGCAGACGCAGTCCGAGGTCCGCAGCGAGTTCCTCAACCAGCTGCAGAAGGGCCAGGTCCGCAAGGGCGTCGTGTCCTCGATCGTCAACTTCGGCGCCTTCGTCGACCTCGGCGGCGTGGACGGCCTGGTGCACGTCTCCGAGCTGTCCTGGAAGCACATCGACCACCCGTCCGAGGTGGTCGAGGTCGGCCAGGAGGTCACCGTCGAGGTGCTCGACGTGGACATGGACCGCGAGCGGGTCTCGCTGTCGCTGAAGGCGACGCAGGAGGACCCGTGGCGCCAGTTCGCCCGGACCCACGCGATCGGCCAGATCGTCCCGGGCAAGGTCACCAAGCTGGTTCCGTTCGGCGCGTTCGTCCGGGTGGACGAGGGCATCGAAGGCCTGGTGCACATCTCCGAGCTGGCCGAGCGGCACGTGGAGATCCCCGAGCAGGTCGTGCAGGTCGGCAACGACGTCATGGTCAAGGTCATCGACATCGACCTGGAGCGCCGGCGGATCTCGCTGTCGCTCAAGCAGGCGAACGAGGGCTTCACGCCGGACTCCGAGTTCGACCCGACCCAGTACGGCATGGCGGCCGAGTACGACTCCGAGGGGAACTACATCTACCCCGAGGGCTTCGACCCGACCACCGAGGAATGGCAGGAAGGCTTCGACAAGCAGCGCGAGGAGTGGGAGCGCCAGTACGCCGAGGCGCACGCCCGCTACGAGCAGCACATGACGCAGATCCGCAAGGCCGCCGAGGCCGACGCGGCCGCTGCGGTCGAAGGCGCCGAAGCCCCCGCCGGTGGCGAGCAGAGCTACTCGGCCGGTGGCGAGACGCAGGCGAAGAGCGGCGGCACCCTGGCCAGCGACGAGCAGTTGGCCGCGCTGCGGGAGAAGCTCTCCGGCGGCGTCTGAGTTTCAGCTGATCACAAGGCCCCCGCGCGAACCGCGCGGGGGCCTTGCGTTGTCGGTTCGTTACTTTTTCTGGGATAGGCGCGCCATTCACCCATCAGGGGGACTACGGTCTTGACCTTGTGAGTGCCAAGCAATGGTCCAGCGCGTTGGCCGCGCTGGTGGTGGTCGCCGCTCTGGCGGGATGCGGGACGAAGAACGAGCCGCCACCGCTCGTCGTGCCGGTTCCGTCGTTCAAACCGCCCCAGGCGTCTTCGTCCCCGGCCGCCAGGATCGTCGGTGCGCTGCCCACCGGCTGCGGCGCGATCGCCACCCCGGAGGAGGTCGCCAGCGCGGTGGGCCGGGCCATGAACGGCACCACCAAGCTGGTCAACGGCACCCCGGACACCAAGATCGGCCGAACCGCCCGGATCGACTGCTACTACGGCCTCACCGAAGGCCAGCAACTACCGGACGCACCCGTCGCGGTCGGCCTGGCCAGCTACACCGACGCGGACGCCGCGAACAAACGCGTCTCCTCCACCGTGGACGGCGAGAAACAGGCCGGGGCGAAGGTCAGCGACGTCCAAGTCGGCGCGGACAAAGGCAAACTCATGGTCGGCAAGAAGATCGCCACCCTGGTGGCCACCTACAAAGCCACCACGGTGGTAGTGATCGCCCAACTCGATCTCGTCCCGGAGGCCCAAGCCCCGTCCGTCCTCGGCAAGATCGCCGACCGGGCCCTGTCACCGCACTGACAACGTCATCCGCAGCCCGGCCGCAGTGACGGTCACCGTCCCGTCGAAGGCACTCAGACGCCGTACGATTTTGTCAAGTCCTGGGTCATCTGGCGCGGTTTTTTGAGTCCCCGATATCGTGATCTCCAAGGTGTTCTCGCGCAGGCGCACCCTGATATTGGCCTCGCTCGGTGACGGTAAGGAACTAGTCGTCGACGTTGAGCGTTCGCGAGGATGGAATGTGCGCGGCGCGGCGGAACCCCCGCTGCTTTCGGGTGAGTGCGTGCCACCTTTGTCGGGCGGCGGTGTGGCGGCCCTGCTGTTGGGTGGCTGCGTGGCGGCCTTGCTGCCGGTGGATGGCTGGGTGCCGGGTGGCTGGGTGGTGGATGGCTGGGTGGTGGCCCGGCTGCCGGCGGGTGCCGGCAGCCGGCTGGCGGGTGGCTGGGTGGCGATTCCGCTGCTGAGGGGCGGCTGGGTGGCGGTCCCGCTGCCGGTGGGGTGCCGCTTGTCGGTGAGTGCGGCGTTGATGGCGAAGTAGGCGGCGGACTCGATGGGCGCGGCGAGCCTGTGGGGGAGGTCGATGTCGACCCGCACCGGCATCGGGGTGTCCAGGGCCAGTGCCCGGACGGCGTCGGCCAGGCCGCGTTCGGCCAGCACGGGTGGGTGGATCCCGCGGACCAGGGCGCGCAGCTCGACGAGCGCCTTGGCCGAGTTGTCCTGGACCTTGGCGAGGATCGCTTTGGCGGCGGTGGGGTCGTCGTCGATGAGGCGTTCCACCGCGCCAAGGCCGAGGCCCATGGCCACGAGCCGGGCCTGGGCGCCGTCGTGCAGGTCCCGTTCGATCCGGTGCAGCTCGGACGTCAACGTGTCGGTGGCCGCCGCGCGGGTCGCGGTGAGTTCCTGGACCCGCAGGGCGAGCTGAGCGCTCTTCGTCGGGGCCAGCAGGGCGCGGACCCAACGGGCGTTCGCGCGTTCGCAGGCCGGCGCGACCAGCAGCGCCAGCCACGCCAGCACGATCGCCATGATCGCGCCCAGCACCTGCGAGCCCGCGAACTCGCCGTACCAGCCGTTGCCCCAGTTCTCGGACGTCAGCATCTGCAACGGCACCGCGAACGCCAGGCCCCAGCACGCGTAGATCATCACCAGCGCTGGCACGCCGACCGAGACGAGCCCGACGAGCGGGTCCAGGGCCAGGAACGCCACGTCCCGCCACGTGGCCCGGTCCCGAAGCACCGGGCCGATGTAGGGCCGCGGCACCGGGACGCCGGTCCACTGGCCGACCAGCCGCCGCCGCAGGTCGGCGAGCACCCGTGCCGGCCGGAAAGGGGAGAACACCAGCATCAGCGGGCTCAGCAGCGACAACCCGAAGGCCGACACGCAGTGTGACCACGGGTCGAGCCGGGCCATGAAACCCACCGGGGTGGTCCGCTGAGGCGGCCGAAGCAGCAGCCGGGCCCAGCGGGCGTGCAGCGGGAACACCAGCAGGCCCAGTGGGTCGAGCGCGAGAAAGACCAGGTCACGCCAGGTGGCCCGGTCCTCAAGGAGCCAGATGTACCGCTCCGGTGGCTTCGGCTTCTTGTACAGGCGGTCGTAGAAGCGGTACAGGCCGTCCTCGTCGGGCTCCGGCGGCGGTGGTTCCGGCTGGTACGGCAGGGGGATGCCGGCGAGCAGCCGCCGCCGGGTCGCCACCCAGCGTCCCGCCCGCAGTGTCCACGGGACCAGGAAAACCAGCCCCCACAGGCAGAGATAGAACGTCACGACGTGGGCCACGGCCACCAGCAGGCCCAGCACGGACAGTGCTGCGGTCTTGGCGGCCCGGATCATGGGCCCAGTCTGACCGCATCGTCCGGTCCGGCGCATTGCCGGAAAGCCCAAGAACGGGGTGGGCCTAGCCCCACCTACGATCAGGACATGCTGAGGGTCGGTCTCACCGGTGGTATCGGGTCGGGCAAGTCCACGGTCGCGGGCCGCCTGGCCGAGCACGGCGCGGTCCTGATCGACGCCGACAAGCTGGCCCGGGAGGTCGTCGAACCCGGCACGCCGGGCCTCGGGCAGCTGGTCGAGGCGTTCGGTGCGGGCATCCTCGCGGCGGACGGGTCGCTGGATCGCCCGAAGCTGGCGGCCGTGGTCTTCAACGACGCCGAACAACGCGAACGGCTCAACAACATCGTGCATCCCCTGGTCGGCATGCGGACCGCGGAGTTGCTGCAGGGCGCGGCTGACGACGCGGTCGTCGTGCACGATGTGCCGTTGCTCGTGGAGAAGAACTACGCGCCCATGTACCACCTCGTGGTCATCGTGGACGCGGACGTGGAGAAACGCGTGCACCGCCTGACTTCCACGCGTGGAATGTCCGAAGAGGACGCACGCGCCCGCATCGCCGCTCAGGCGACCGAGGAGCAGCGTCGCACGGTCGCGGACGTGTGGCTGGACAACTCAAGCACAACGGACGAGATCCTCAGGGTGGCCGACAGTTTGTGGGCGG
Source organism: Actinocrispum wychmicini (assembly GCF_004345645.1). Taxonomy (GTDB): domain Bacteria; phylum Actinomycetota; class Actinomycetes; order Mycobacteriales; family Pseudonocardiaceae; genus Kibdelosporangium; species Kibdelosporangium wychmicini. Next base: position 265,898 of record NZ_SLWS01000011.1, read on the forward strand.
ACCGGCTGGTGCCGTTCGAGGCCAACGTGCGGCTGCGCAGGCCGGCGGTGGTCGACCCGCGGACGACCGGCCCGGATCCGACCTGGCCGCGGCAGGCGGCCCGGCTGATCGCCCGGATCACCCTGGTGACAGGCCTGCCGGCGACGCACGTCGGCCCGACCGCCGACGGAGTGCCCGCCCAGGACGTGATCGAGGTGGAGGTCACGGTCGGCGACAACGCGGAGAAGGTCGCGGAGGAACTGTCCGCCGCGGGCTTCCCGGGTGGCGACGGAGTGCATCACTCCGCCGACCCGGGCCGCCCGGCGACCATCTACCTCCGTCAGTGACCGCCGCTCACCAGGGATGTCGTCATCGCCAGCAGTTCGGCGGCGGCCCGTAGGCTCACATAGGAGCCGCTGAAGGTGTCGATCCGCGGGTTCGGGCCGAGGTCCGGGCCGGGCACCCCGGTCTCCACCCGGATCACGTCCAGACCGTCCACAGCGGACAACAGGGCTCGCACCGCCGGATACCGGTGTGCCTCCCGGGTGACCAGGACGACCTGCCGGAACTCCTTGGCGGCGGCCAGAACCGTGTCCACTTCGGTCGGGGCCACGCGCAGCGGACGCGTGCCCGGCACCAGTTCGGTCAGGTGTGGGCCGAGGCCCCACTTGACGTTGCCGGCGGCGATGGTCGGGTCGGTCACCACGTCCACCACCAGCGGCGGGCCGTCCAGCCGTGGCTCGCCGGCCACCCGGAGTGCCTTGCGGGCCACGGACAGGCCCAGTTCGAAGTCCACCGGGACGACCGGTGTGGACACCGGTGGGGTGCGCAGTTCGAATGCTCGTTGGGACGCCTCGGCCAGACGTTCCTCGGACAACGCGCCGGACTTGACCGCCGCGACAATGCCCGCGCTGACCGCGTCGAGTACGTCGGCTTCGAACGCGGCGCCACCCATGCACAGCACGTCCGCGCCGGCCGCGAGGGCCTTCACCGCGGCGGCGGCCATGCCGTCGTGCCGGCCGAACTCGCCGGACACCGCACCCATCTCCAGCGCGTCGGTGATCACCGCGCCGGTGAAGCCCAACTCACCCCGCAGCACGTCGGTGAGCGCCTTGTGGTTCAACGTCACCGGGTCCTGGCCCCAGTCCTGGACGACCAGGTGCCCGGACATGATCGTCCGCACGCCGGCCTTGATGGCGGCGATGAACGGCACCAGCTCGATCGCCCGCAGCTCCGCCTCGGTCCGGGGCAGCACCGGCAGGCTCAGGTGCGAGTCCTCCGTGGCCGCGCCGTGCCCTGGGAAGTGCTTGGCGCACGCCGCGACGCCGAACCTTTGCATGCCCGTCACGTACGCCGCGACCTGCTCGGCGACGGACTCGGGATCCGAGCCGAACGCCCGGACGCCGATGATCGGGTCGTCCGGCGTCAGGGTCAGGTCCGCGCACGGCGCCAGGTCGAGGGTGATCCCGCACGCCGCCAGCCGTTCGCCCAGCGCGGCCGCGACCTGGGTGGTCAGCGAGGTGTCGCCGGCCGCGCCCAGGGCGAGCGGTCCGGGCACGAACGAGCCGGTGGCGACGTCGAGCCGGGTGACGTCGCCACCCTCCTCGTCGATCCCGATGATCACGTCCGCGCGTTCGGAACGCAGCTGTGTGGTCAGCGAGTGGATCTGCTCGTCGTCGATCACGTTGCGGCCGAACAGGACCACCCCGCCGAGTCCCTCGCCTATCCTGCGTCGCAACCACTCGGGCGCGGACGTGCCGCCGAATCCTGGCAGCATGACGGACTCGGCCAGTAGTTCCCAAGAGGACACTGCTACCCCTTCACGGCGCCGGACGTGAGGCCGGACACGAGCTTTCGTTGCACGATCAGGAAGAACACCAGCGCGGGCACGGCGTAGATGACCGACGCGGCCATGATCCCGCCCCAGTCGACGGAGAACGCCGTGCGGAACGTGGACAGCCACACCGGCAGCGTCTGCTTGCCCTGGTCCTTCATGAGCACCAAGGCGTACAGGAACTCGTTCCACGCGGTGATGAAGCCGAACACCGAAGTGGCCACCAGGCCCGGCCCGAGCAGCGGCAGCGTGACCCGGCGGAACGCGCCCCACCGGCCGCAGCCGTCGATCATCGCGGCCTCTTCCAGCTCGATCGGGATCCCGTTGACGAACCCGTAGAGCATCCACGTGGTGAACGGCAACGTCGACGCCGTGTACACCGCCAGCAGCGCCGGCAACGTGTTCAGCAGTCCGGCGTCCCGCATCAGCAGGAACATCGGCAGGAACAGGGCCGGCAGCGGCGCCAGTTGCGCGATCAGCACCAGCAGCAGGAACCCTCTGCGGCCACGGAACCGCATGCGGGCCAACGGAACCGCGGCCAGCAGGCCGGCGACCAGCGCGCACAGCACCGAACCGAGCGTGACGATCAGGCTGTTGGTCATGTACGTGACGAACCCGGGCTTGGTGATCGCCGAGACGAAGTTGTCCAGCGTCGCCGAGGTCGGGATCAGGTCGTACGCCGGCGACAGCACCTGGCCCGGGGTCTTGAACGACGTGGTGATCAGCCAGTAGGTCGGGAACCCGAACAACACCGCCACGATCACACCGACCACACTGAGCGTGATCCGTTGCGACAACGATTTCCTCATGCCAGGTCCGCCTCTCGTGCGCGTACCAGCAGCTGGATGTACCGGGCCGTCACGGCGACGAGGATGACCAGCATCAACGCGGCGATGGCCGACGCGGCGCCGAAGTGGCTGCTGGCGATGCCCTTGAGGTAGAGCAGGATCGGCAAGGTGGTGCTCTCCCCGTCCGGGCCGCCCTGCTTGACCGCCCACACCTGGGCGAAGACCTGGAAGTCCCAGATCACCGACAGGAACGTCACCATGGTCACGATCGGCCGCAGGGCCGGCCAGCTGACCGCCCGGAAAGCCTGCCACCCGCTGGCCCCGTCGATGCCGGCCGCCTCGTACTGCTCCCGCGGCACGCCGAGCAGCCCGGCGTACAGCGCGAACGTCACGAACGGCACGGCCTGCCAGACGATGATCAACCCGATCACCACCAGCGTGCTCGTCCCGCTGGAGAACCACGAGAAGCCGATGAACGAGTGGAAGCCGAGCCGGTCCAGCGTCTTGTTGAGAATCCCGTACTGCTGGTCGAAGATCCACTGAAAGATGGTGGTGGCCGCGATGATCGGCACCGCCCACGCCAGCACCAGCGTGACCTGCAGGAAGACCCGGATCACCGGGTTGACGTGCCGCATCAGCAGCGCGATCAGCAGGCCGCCGACAACCGTGCCGCCCACGACGGACGCGGTGAAGACCAGCGTGCGGACGGTGATCGTCCAGAACTCCGGATCGGCGAGCGCGGCACTGTAGTTGTCGAAGCCGACCCACACCATCTTGCCGGTCACCAGCTCGCTCAGGTCGAGCTTGCGCAGGCTGATGAACAGCAACTGGATGGTCGGCCAGCCCAACAGCACCAGCACCAGCGCCAGGGCCGGTGCCATCAACAGGTACGGCAACGTCAGGTCACCCACCCGGAGACCCTTGCGTCGCCCGCGCCGGGGTGTGACACGCGGCGATGCCGGCGGGGTGGTCCCCGCCGGCATCGCCGCGACGCCTTGCGTCGTGGTCATCCCAGGAGCTTGTTCAGCGCCGCGTTCGCATCCGCGGTCGCCTGGTCGGCCGTCTTCTTTCCGGTCAGGTACGCGGTCAGCATGTCCTTCAGCGGGTTCTGGCCGGACTCGACGTCACCCCACTTCGGGCTGGCCGGGACCGCGCGGCCGTTGGTGGAGGCCTTCGCCATCACGCTGGCGTACGGGTCCGAGTCGAGCGCGCTGACGTCGGTCGACGTGCCCGGCACGAAGCCGCCCTGGGCCAGCTGGGTCTGGTACTTGGTGCTGGACAGCAGCTTCAGGTACTCCTTGGCCGCGGCCTGGTTCTTGGCGTTCACCGGGATGGCCAGGTTCGAGCCACCGAGGAACACGGGTGCGCTCTTGCCCGCGGTCTTGCCGGGGATCGGGAACGCGCCGGTCTTGTCCTTGATCGTCGGGTCGGTCTTGGCGGCCGTGGCGACCTCACCGGGCACGCCGATGAACATCGCGACCTTGCCGCCGGCGTAGATACCGGCCTGCTGCGGGGTGGCCTCGTCGTTGTCCTTGGGCGCCTTGGTGCCGGAGGAGTCAACGAGCTTCTTGTAGAACGCCAGGCCGGCCTTGGCCTCGGCGCTGTCCAGGGTCGCGGTGAACTTGGCGCCGCTGCCCTTGGCGATGTCGCCGCCGTTGTCCCAGATGAACGACAGCAGCGCGTACCAGTTCTGGCCGGGCATGTACAGCGGCTGGAAGTCCGGGTCGCTGCCGAACTTGGCCTTCAGCTTGTCGATGTCGGCCAGCCACTCGTCGTTCGAGGTGGGCGGCGCGGAGATGCCGGCCTGCTGGAACATGTCCTTGCGGTAGAGCACCTCACGGTTGGCGGCGTAGAACGGCACACCGTACTGCTTGCCGTCGAACGTGCCGGAGTCCTTGAGGCCCTTCAGCCACTGCGAGCCGTTCATGTCGTTCACGTCGTTCGACAGGTCGGCCAGCACGCCCTGGGACGCGAACTGCGGCGTCTGGGTGTTGCCGATCTCGATCACGTCCGGCGGTGCCTGGCTGGCCAGCGCGGTGGTCAGTTTCTGCTGGATCCCGTTCCACTGCTGGATCTCGTACTTGACGTGGGTCCCAGGGTGCTTGTCCTCGAACTCCTTGTTCAGCGCCGACGTCAGCGAGTCCGGCGCCGACCCTGTCATCAGCCAGACCGTCACGTCCCCTGTGATGGCCGCCGGCTGGTTCGCGGGCGCGTTGCTTGATGGTGATCCCCCTGAGCCGCTGGAGCCGGCGCAGCCCGCGGTCGCGAGGGTGATGGCGGCGGCACCCGCCGCCAGCGTGATCCAGCGCTTCACTCGTGCCGTCCTTTCGAGCCCGGCCACCAAGCCGGGCGTGAGCCACAAATGGTGTAGACCAATGCAGAGCAGCGTGGTCCGGACCACACCCGGTGTCAAGCCGGTGGCCAAGTCGTTGTAAAACAGCACCTCGCGAAGGGTCACCGGCCTTTTCCGGTGCGTAATCGGGCCAGACAAACGCAAAACCCCCGTGAGTGATCGTCCACTCGCGGGGGTTTCGGGTAAATCATTCGCCAAGTTGTGACCGGAGGCACGGCCTAATACGGCGGCCAGACTTCGAAGATGTGCCGCCCGGTGAGCCACGCTCCCAGATCGTGCCGGTGGTAGCTCAGCTCTTCAAGAGTCTTATGGACGGTCCTCAGTGCCAGATCGGCGTCGCCGGTCCGCAGGATCCGGCCGGCCACCGCGGCGGCGAACTCCTCCGAGCGCACGATCCGGGCGGCGGTGCCGGCGGTGGACGACAGGCCGAGCAGCAGGTCCGTGGTGCGCCACGCGCTGCCGTCGCGCTGGACGCGGACCGCGGTGAGCACGCTGGGGCCGACGCGCGCGTGCCGTGACCGTGGGCGTTGATGGGTCAGGCGTAGGTTGATCTCCGGCAGCAGCCAGGTGACCTCGGAGTCGAAGAAAGGGTCCTCCGGAGTGGGGCATTCCACCCGGAGACCCCAGCGTTCCTCCTGGCAGATCCGGAGGCGCCGGGTGGTACCCGATGAGTAGCTGCGCACCGAGGAGATCGTGTCGACGATGTCCACAAGTTGCGGCGTGATGGCCGTTCCCACGCGGCCCGAGGGTAGTCGGAACGGTGCTGTCCGTGATCACCCGGGTTGATTCGTTACATCACGGCTTGTGTTCGAATGGGTATCGATCCGTAAGCGGTGACGGGTTGCCCCAGATGGCGGTTGACAAGATCAAATAGTGTTCGCTAGCGCTGCCGCCACACCAGTTGAACACCGGATTCGCGCAGCCAGGCGTCCACGTCGTAGCCGTGCCGCGTGATGCCCTCGACGGTACGGTAGGTCCGTTCGAAGGCCCGTTGCGCGGTTCCCGCGGCGATCAGGCCGCACTCCAGCGCCGCCAGCAGCTCGTTGGTGTCGAGCACCTCCAGCCGGTCGCGGGTGAACACCAGGATGTCCAGGTACGCGTCCACCATCCGCCACACCGACGTGCCGGTCCGGCTGCCGAAGTCGCGGTCGATGTCGACCAGGTCGATGTAGTAGTCCTCGCGCTTGCGGCCCGGCCGCGGCCGCCACCGCGACACCCGCAGCCCGAGATCCGGCAACAGCCACGATTCGATGTACGCGAGCTGTGGATGCCCGTGCATCGGCCGGGCCATGTACAACCCGAAGTCCTCGACCCGGTATTCGTCGACCGCGCGCCGGATTCCCTTGGGATCGGTGTTCACCATGGCCGCCACGTCGAACAGCTCGACTTTCGGCGGGTGGATGTGCACGGCGTCGAGGCTTGCACCGGTGGCGGCGAGCGGCGCGGCGAAGTCGGAGGTCACGAGGCCATGGTGCCTACCCGCGACGATCAGCACCGCCCTCCGTAGAGGGGGTTTCTGCGTCCGAACGGGTGATATCCCCGGTAGGATCTCGCCAGTCTTGTCCGGGGGAGGAATTCGTGTTCGGGATCATCCGACCATGCCGCCATCGCCTTTCGCCGCGGCTGCGAACCTCGTGGCTGGCTCACCTCTGTGGGCTCTGCCTGGCATTACGGGACGATCACGGCCAGTTCGCGCGAACCGTGACGAATTACGACGGACTGGTGGTCGCCGCGCTCGTCGAAGCCCAGTCCGAGGCGGTCGGCACCAGGCGGACGGCGGGTCCGTGCCCCCTTCGAGGGATGCGGACGGCCTCGGTCGCACAGGGTGACGGCGCCTCCATCCAGTCCCGCGCGACCGCCGGACGGGGCCGACACGTGGCGCGATCGGCGCCGCGGTCCTCGCCCTGGCCACCCGCCATGACCTGATTCCGTACCGAGCCCTGCCACGCCCTGTTCACCCAGGCCGAAGCCGGCTACCGGGCCGCCACCCGTGCGGCTGGACGGCGATCGCGTCCGCTGTCCGCCGGTGCGATTTCCGTTGTACAGCAACCGGTTCTGGCCGTTGGATGAGGCCGCCGTGGCCCGCCGTCGCACGCCAGTTCGGTCGACATTTCTGGGTCGGTGTCAACCGATGTGACGTGCCGTGAGTAACCACCCATGTCCCTACGACTTGAACCGCCGCACGGGAGCACGTGATCGATCTTGACAGTCGAGGAGTTCGAAGAGTTCTACACGCACTGCGTCAGACGGCTGACCGGACAGCTCTACTTGGTCACCGGTGATTTGCAGGAAGCACAGGATGTGGTGCAGGAGGCCTTCGTCCGTGCCTGGACCCACCGCGGCAAGCTGCGGCGGGACGCAGGACCCGAGGCATGGGTGCGTACCACCGCGGGCCGGCTGGCGATCAGCCGCTGGCGCAAACACACCCGTGCCCTGCATGCCTGGCGCAGCCTCGGCCGACTCCAGCCCCCGACCGCGGCCGGGCCGCGGCCGGACGCGGTCGCCCTCGCGGACGCTCTGCAGCACCTGCCGGCGCGTCAGCGACTGGCGGTGGTGCTGTTCTACGTGTGCGACCTGACCGTGGAGCAGATCGCCCACGCGGCCGGCATGGCGTCCGGCACGGTCAAAACCCACTTGTCGCGAGGCCGGGCTGCCCTCGCGCCGCTTCTCGACGACACTCTGCGTACGGAGGATCACGGTGTCTGAGCACAATCCGTTCCTCGGCCCGCACGATGCCCCCCCGCCCACCGAGGGGCAACGCGACAGTCGGTTGCGGCTGGAGCTGCGACAGATTGCCGGCGCGGCGGCGGTGGCGGTGTCGCCGGTGCCCCACCAGCAGATCATCCGCCGAGGGACGCGGCGGCGCAGGCGGCGGGTGGTGTTGACCGCTGCCGCCGCGATTCTCTGCGTCACGACAGTGATCACCGCGGCAGCCGCACTGCGCAACCACCCCACAGGCCCGGCCGTCCCCGCACCCCCACCCTCCCCATCTTCCCCACCCGCACCCTCGACGTCGCTCTCAACCGTGTTTCCCAGCCGGCTACCCATCGGCGCGGAGGACGACTCCGAGGGCGCACCGTGGCCACCACGTACCTGACCGCGGCCGCCGATTCCGGCCCGCGCCCGGACGGCCAGTTCGCCGGTCACGGTCGGCGACGCCGTGATCCCTACCTGTTGGCGGCGGGGTTCTTCGTGATCTACGCGGTCCTGTCGACCTCGCGGTACCTCAACTTCAAGACGATGTCATGGGACCTGGGGATCTTCGAACAGGTCATCGGTTCCTACGCCCGCCTGCAACCCCCGGTCTCGGATCTGAAGGGCCCCGGGTTCCTCATCCTCGGCGATCACTTCAGCCCGATGGTCGCGCTGATCAGCCCTTTCTACCGGCTCTTTCCCACCGCGATCACCATGCTCATCGCGCAGGCGCTGCTGTTCGCCCTCGCCGTGGTGCCCGTCACCCGCACCGCCGCGCGCCTGCTGGGCCGCGCCAACGGGGTGGCCATCGGCGTGGCCTACGGTCTGTCCTGGGGTGTCCAGCGCGCCGTCGACTTCGACTTCCACGAGATCTGCTTCGCGGTGCCGATGATCGCGTTCGCCCTCGAAGCGCTGGTTCACCAGCGCTGGCGCACCGCGCTGGCCTGGGCCCTCCCCCTTGTCCTGGTCAAAGAAGACCTCGGCCTGACCGCCGCGGCCATCGCCATGCTCGTCGCACTGCGGGCCCGGCACACCCAGCCGCGCATCGTCACCGTCGCGATCAGTGTCGGCACTGCCTGCGTCCTCGCCTGCGTCGTCACCGTGGGGGTGGTGATTCCCGGATTCAGCGCGGCAGGCGACTACGACTACTGGTCGAAACTGAGCAGCGCCGGCGGTCTGGCAGGGGGCGACATCGACGAGAAAGTCCGGACGCTGCTATGGATTCTGCTGCCCACCACCGGCCTGCTGGCCTTACGCTCCCCGCTGCTGCTGGCCAGTGTGCCGACACTGGCCTGGCGATTCCTGTCCAACGACGAGCACTACTGGAGCACCGACTGGCACTACAACGCCGTCCTGATGCCCATTGTCACCCTTGCCCTGGTCGACGCCATCCCCCGGCTACGCCACAACCGCCTGCGCGCTTACGCCCACCACCTGCCCCTCGCCCTCTCGGCGGTGGCACTCGCGTTGAGCACCGCCCTGCCGGTGGCCTCCCTCACCCACGCTGAGACCTACCGGACAGGGCCTGAGGCGCGCGCCGCCGACCAGGCGCTGGCGACCATCCCCGACCGCGCCAGCGTCGAGGCCAACATCGTGCCGAGCGCTCACCTGGCCCCGCGTTGCCAGGTCTACTGGATCGGCGACACCCGCGGCATCACACCGGACTACATCGCCTACTACGACGCCACAATGACCTGGCAGGGTGTACTCGACTACGCCCGCCGTTTACACCCGAACGCCACCTACACGCCACTCATCGACACCGATGGCTACTGGATACTCCGTCGCGTCAGCCCGGGCTGACCCCTGCTCGGCCGCGCCGGTCATTTACGCCACGCAACACGCCCGACATCGCCCCGGGATCAGCGGTGACCAGCATGAAGCGAAGATGTCGGCCGCGTGGGGCGGGGTGGACCGGTGGGGGTGGGCGGTGGACACAGTCCGGCTGAAGGCGGCCGAGCCCGTCCGAGCGGAGCGAGGACCGACAATATTGTCGGTGGTCGGTCGTAGAGTCTTGGTTGTGGCATTCGCGACTGAGTACCCAGTGATCGCTCACTCCGAGTTTCGGCCGGTGAGCGAGATTCCGCGCGCCGACGGCAAGTTCAAGGTCGTCAGCGACTACCAGCCGGCCGGTGACCAGCCCGCGGCCATCGCGGAGCTGGAGCGCCGGATCAACGCGGGCGAGAAGGACGTTGTCCTGCTGGGCGCGACCGGGACGGGCAAGTCCGCCACCACCGCGTGGCTGATCGAGAAGGTGCAGCGGCCCACCCTGGTGCTCGCGCCGAACAAGACGCTGGCCGCGCAGCTGGCGAACGAGCTGCGCGACCTGTTCCCGAACAACGCGGTCGAGTACTTCGTCAGCTACTACGACTACTACCAGCCCGAGGCGTACATCCCGCAGACAGACACGTACATCGAGAAGGACTCCTCGGTGAACGACGACGTCGAGCGGCTGCGGCACTCCGCGACGATGAACCTGCTGTCGCGGCGGGATGTCATCGTGGTCGCGTCGGTGTCCTGCATCTATGGCCTGGGCACGCCGCAGTCGTATCTCGACCGGTCCATCGAAGTGCGGATCGGCCAGAACATCGACCGTGAGGTGCTGCTGCGCGCGCTGGTGGATGTGCAGTACACGCGCAACGACATCGCGTTCGCCCGTGGCACGTTCCGGGTGCGCGGCGACACCATCGAGATCATCCCGGCGTATGAGGAGCTGGCGGTTCGGGTCGAGCTGTTCGGCGACGAGATCGACAAGCTGTACTACCTGCACCCGTTGACCGGCGACATCATCCGCGAGGTCGACACCCTTCGGATCTTCCCCGCGACTCACTATGTCGCCGGGCCGGAGCGGATGGAACGGGCGATCCGCGCGATCGAGCAGGAGCTCGAAGAGCGGCTGGCGGAGTTCGAACGGCAGGGCAAGCTGCTGGAGGCCCAGCGGCTGCGGATGCGGACGAACTACGACGTCGAGATGATGCGCCAGGTCGGGTTCTGTTCGGGCATCGAGAACTACTCGCGGCACATCGACGGCCGGGAGGGCGGCAGCGCGCCGGCGACGTTGATCGACTACTTCCCGGAGGACTTCCTCATGGTGATCGACGAGTCGCACGGCACCGTGCCGCAGGTCGGCGGCATGTACGAGGGCGACGCGTCCCGGAAGCGCAACCTGGTCGAGCACGGTTTCCGGCTGCCCAGCGCGCTGGACAACCGGCCGCTGACCTGGGAGGAGTTCCAGGACCGGATCGGCCAGACGGTGTACCTGTCGGCCACCCCCGGCCCGTACGAGCTGGGCCAGACCGGCGGCGAGTTCGTCGAGCAGGTGATCCGGCCGACCGGCCTGATCGACCCGGAAGTGATCGTGAAGCCGACCAAGGGCCAGATCGACGACCTGGTCGGCGAGATCCGCGAGCGGGCCGAGAAGGACGAGCGCGTCCTGGTCACCACGTTGACCAAGAAGATGGCCGAGGACCTCACCGACTACCTGCTGGAACTGGGTATCCGGGTGCGCTACCTGCACTCCGAAGTGGACACCCTGCGCCGGGTGGAGCTGCTGCGCCAGCTGCGCACCGGCGATTTCGACGTGCTGGTCGGCATCAACCTGCTCCGCGAGGGCCTCGACCTGCCCGAGGTCTCCCTGGTGTCCATCCTGGACGCCGACAAGGAGGGCTTCCTGAGGTCCGGCACCAGCCTCATCCAGACCATCGGCCGCGCCGCCCGGAACGTCTCGGGCCAGGTCCACATGTACGCGGACAAGGTCACCGCGGCCATGCGGCTCGCGATCGACGAGACGGACCGCAGGCGCGCCAAGCAGACCGCGTACAACGAGGAACGCGGCCTCGACCCCCAACCGCTGCGCAAGAAGATCGCCGACATCCTGGACCGCGTCTACCAGGAAGCCGACGACAACGAAGTGCCGGTGGGCGGCTCCGCCCGCAACGTCTCCCGGGGCAAGAAACCCACGGGCGAACCAGGCGGCCGCAGCTCCGGCGTCCTGGCCGACCGGGACGTCTCCAAGATGCCCCGCGCCGAACTGGCTGACCTCGTGCAGCAGCTGACCGACCAGATGATGAACGCGGCCCGCGAGCTGCAGTTCGAACTGGCCGCCCGGCTCCGCGACGAGATCCACGACCTCAAGCGGGAACTCCGCGGAATGGACGCCGCCGGGATCAAATAGCACCTGCATGCCACTACACCATCTATGGTAGAGTTACACCATGGCCATGAACATCAAGGACAACGAGGCAGAGCGGCTCGCGACCGAAGTAGCTGAGCTTACTGGCGAAACGAAGACGGCAGCTGTCCGAACGTCCTTGCGTGAGCGCCGAGACCGCCTGGTGGCTCAGCATGACTTCGGTCGAAGACTGGCTGAAGCTCGCCGGTTTCTGGAGGATGAGATCTGGTCCCAAGTGCCCGCGGACGAGTTGGGCAAGCCCATCACCAAGGCCGAGCGTGAGGAGATTCTGGGCTATGGCCCTGATGGCGTGTGATCATCGACAGCTCAGCGATCATCGCCATCATGCAGGACGAGCCGGGATCCGCGGAGGTGCTGAGGCAGTTGCTGATGGGCGACGGTGTCCGAGTCGGCGCACCGACGCTGGCTGAGACGGGAGTGGTACTACTCGCACGTCGTGGCGTGCAAGGGCGTGGCCACTTGTCCCGCTTCGTGCAGAGGTTCTCAGTGGAGACAGTGCCATTCACCGCACAGCATGCCGAGGTCGCCGAGGACGCCTACTACCGTTTCGGCAAGGGACGGCATCGGGCAAAGCTGAACATGGGGGACTGCTTCACCTACGCGACGGCCTACATCGCGCGCGAGCCGTTGCTCTTCGTTGGCGACGACTTCGTTCACACCGACCTTGACCTGGTGAAGCTCAGCGGGAACTGAGTTTTCGGACGTCGCGGCTGCAGAGGGCGGCGGCTGTGGCGACGATGATCAGGCCGGCCGCGCCCAGCAGGGTGAGGGAGGTTCCCAGGCCGGTGGCGATGGGGGCGACGGTCATTTCGCCGATCGGGATCGCGAGGATCGAGCCGATGGCGTCGTAGGAGTAGACGCGGGCCAGTTTGTCCGGTGGGATGTGCTGCTGCATTGTTGTGTCCCAGGCGATTCCGAACTGTTCCATGGCCATTCCGGTGAGGAACATGGCGATCAGGAGCACGGGGAGTCGGGGCGCTTCGGCGAGGGCGAGCAGGGGGAGGGCTTCGGAGAACACTGCCGCGACGCCGATCAGCAAGGGGCGGCGGGGATGCCAGCGGGCGGCGACGAGGGCGCCCAAGAAGGCGCCCACCGCCTGTACGCCGAGTGTCACACCCCATGCGGGGCGGCCGACTGTGGTGTCCGCGACGGCTGGGCCGAGGACTTGGGTGCCGCCTACCACCGCCGCGTTGACGATCATGAACTGCAGCACCACGACCCACACCCATGTGCGGGCGCGGAACTCTGTCCAGCCTTCGCGGAGTTCGGCCAGCGGCCGCGCGGCCGGGCGGGGTGGGGCGACGGTCACGTGGTGGCGCATTCCCTCGTATCCGCCGGCGGCCAGGAGGAACGCTAGGGCTCCGGCGGCGACCGCCCACCCTGGGCCGAGCACCCCAGCGACCAGCCCGCCCAACGATGAGCCCACGGTCATCGCGGTGGTGACGCCCATCCGCACGATGGCGTTCGCGGGGCGCAGCAGTGGGGCCGGCACGGCCTGTGGCGTGATCGCCAGCGAAGCGGGAATCGAGACCGCGGCCACGGCCCCGTTGAGTGTGCTCAACACGACCAGCAGTGGCACTGAGGCGAACCCCGCCAACACGGACAGCGCGATCAACGCCTGGGTCAACGCGGCGGCGAGGGACGAGCCTTGGAGGATGACGCTGCGCGGTAGCCGGTCGGCGAGCACGCCGCCGAACAACAGCAACACGACGGTGGCGACGGACCGCGCGCCGACGACGATGCCCAGGTCAACCGCGGAGCCGGTGAGGTCGAGGACGGCGAAGGCCAGTGCGACCGGCGCTATGGCGTTGCCGAGATTGTTCGCGATACGGGCCGTGACGAGCCAGCGGAACGCGGCGTGTCTCAGAGGGTCCCGCAACTGCACGCCCGAGTATCTCCAGTCGCGTTGATGCGGTTCAATCGATTATGTGACCGTGGATGAGGTGGTTGAGCACTGCCTGGCCAAGCCGGGCGCCGAGGAGACCTACCCGTGGGGTGACGCGGAACTGGTCGCCAAGGTGGGCGGCAAGGCGTTCGCGTTCATCGGGCTCACCGGCGGGGCGGTCGGTGTGAAATGCGGTGTCGACTCGGCCGAGGCGAGTGTCTGGCGCGACCGGTACCCGGACGACATCGAGGCCAGCGCGTACATCGGACGGTACGGGTGGAATCGCGTCCAGCTCAGCGGTTCCGTGCCTGATGACGACCTGATGGAGTTGTTGGACGGGTCGTACGACGCCGTCCTGGCCAAACTGCCGAAGTCGAAGCGCCCTCTCTAACGGTGTTAGAGGCTGATCAGCCCAAGTCCGATGTGTACCGCTGAGGTTTCGCGTCCCGCGCGAGATCGTCCAGCGTGACCGTCACCGGCACGTCGCCCAGCAAGGACGTGAACGCGGCGGCGATCGTGTCCACATCGGGTGCGCCGATGTGGTGGACCGACAACGTGAACGAGCCGTCCGCGCGCTGATGCAGGTGCCACGCCACCAAACCGAGCGGCGACAGTACGTGGGTCACCTCGATCGAGTTGACCAGGGTTCCGTTCGCGCCACGGAACATCACCGGCGCCCGCCCGTCCAGGCCGAGAAGAACCGGGCCGTCGCGCCATTCCAAGGCCGCGTGGTCGCCGGTCCGGTACCGCAGCAACGGCAACATCGGGTTCTCCCCGCAGGTCACGGTGATCTCGCCGACCACTCCCGGCGCGCACCGGCGACCGGACTCGTCCAGGATCTCAACGTACAGCCGGCGCGGCACGATCCGGTGCACATCTTGGTCACGCCACGCGATCAGACCGGTCTCGGTGATGCCGTACAGGTCGACCACCGGGCACTGGAAGCGTTCCTCCAGCCGTTGCCGCAGCGCGCCGGACAAGGCCATCGCGCCGCTGATCACGGCCTTCGGCGTGTGGCGAAGCGGCAGTTCGGCGAGCGTGGCCAAGGAAATCGGGTTGCCCGTGTAGAGCTCCGGCACGCAGGAGTCCAAGAAGGACACTCGATGGTCCGGCGCGGTCCAGCCGGACGGATGCAGGTTGATCTTCAGCAGCCCGGCGCCGCCCAGGTACGACATCACCGAGACGAACTGGTACGCCACCGGCTGGTGGTACACGTTGACCAGGGACACCCGGTCGGCGCCGCCGTCGAGCCGGACGCCGAACCGCGCCAGCACGTGTTCGATCACCGGCAGGTCCAGCGAGGTGAACTCCGGGCTCATCGGGACCCGCGCGGCCGGGCCACGGGAGCCGGACGTGTCGTACACGATCAGGTCCGACAGGTCCGCGTCGTCCGGAACGTGCTGGTCGGCCTGGGAAAGCAGATCGTGCCGGCCGATCGTGGGCACGTCCGTGAGCCGTTGCGGAACCGAGCGGCGACGGTACCGCGGCACGGTCGCGTGCACCTTGGCGATCAGCTCGTCCACCCACGGCGGCTCCTGGGTCGGCGTCCAGCCGTGCTGGCCGGCCCGCAGAGTGTCCTGATAGGACCGAAGCCGGTCCACCGAGGCCTGGGTGAGGCGGTCGCCGCACGCGTGGTTGTAGTGCGGGGCATGCGGATGCTCGCGGAGCCGGGTGAGCATCGCCCGGCCGGCGTCGGTCAGCAGCGGCCAGCGTTCGCTGTCGGTGAGGGCGGTCGCCGCCATCGGCACGTAGTCCGGGACCGGGTAGTCGCGCATGATCACACCTGGCTGTATCGGGCGGCCGCTTCCCTGGCGCGCTGCTCTTCCATGGCCTTACGGACCGCCGCGGCCCGTTCCTCGGCTTCTTTGGCCGCCCGGAGCACTTCCTGTCGCCGCACACTGTCTACAGTAGCCAGACGGTCGGCGGCCTGGGCGGCGGTCTCCCCGTCCGGCAGCAACGACAGCGACCGCAGGGCGAGCCTGGTCAGCTCCTCGCGCCGGTCCGGGTCGGCCACGAACTTCGGCGCGTCCACCAGGTCGGCCAGCGGTAGCAACACCTCGGTGAGGAAGTCGTACAGGCGTTTGGCGTCCGCCGCGGCGATGAGGTCGTCGTCCGCCACCAGCCAGCACGAGATCAGCACCAGCCGCTGCCAGTTGCGTTCACTCGACTCGAACGGCATTGCGCTGCGCGCGTCCAACGCCTGTCCACCGGCCGACATCAGCACATCGGACACCACGGCCGGCACGGAGACGTCGTCGGCGAGAAAGTCGGCGGGTGTCTCGGCGAGCCGCCTGGTGAGACGGGACAAGCTGATCACGACCGGCTCCTCTCGTACTGCCTGCGGCTGAACGCGGCGGCGAAGTCGATCAGCTGCTGCCAGTCGGTGACCCGGCTGACGTCCCAGCCCGGCGTGATCGACCGGATGCGTTCCTCCACCTCGTCCGACCACAGGTTCAGCACGAGCGTGCCGCCCGCGCCGGCCGCGGCCAGCGCCGCCGCGGCGATCTCGGCGCCGGGCCGGCCGAGCTCGTCAGCGGCCTGCACCATGGTGTCCACCCCGTCGTCGGAGATCACCACGATATGCGTCGGCTCGGCGCGCTCGCGCTCCAGGTACGTCTTGCGCAGGATGTGGATCGGAAACGCCGTGTAGCTGCCGAAATAGCCGGTGAGGACGTGCATCACCGCCGTCTCGTCCCGGACGAACCCGTCGGTCATCAGGAACTCGTCCGTGCCCGACCACAGGGTGGCCTGGACGCGCGCGCCGACCCGCAGCGCGGACAACGCCAGGATCGCGCCGGCCAAGGTCAGGTACGACACCGTCTGGCGTGGGTTCGGCATCGAGCCGGACGAGTCGACGTACAGGTCCAGGTCGACCGGTCGCCGGTCGCTCTCATCGGCCTCGGTCCGGCCGATCAGCCGCTGCATGGTGGTCATTCCGGGCACCACCACCGGTGACCGCAGCGCGGTCGCCACCCAGTCGACGGTCTCGATCGGTTCGCCGATGTCCCAGGCCGTGTGGCCTTCCGGCAGCGGCTCCGACGACAACGGCCTGGTCTTGACGGGGAACCGGACCAGGTGCGGCGCGGCGCGTTCCCGGTAGTAGCGGGCGGCCGCGTCCTCGTCCGAAACGGACAGACCGAGCTGGCGGAGGATCTGGCCGTACTCGAACGGTTCCCGGTACTGTCCGGCGCCCTGCAGCGGGTTCTCGGTGGGCGCCTGCTCGGGCGCGAAGTCGTTCACCCGCGGGTCGAGCGCCGGATGCGTGATCGGCTCGGTGTCCATCCCGGTCAACCCCGGCACGGGCACGCCGTCGCCGACGACCCCGACGCACACCCGCCGCCTGGCCTGCGCGAAGTCGCCTTCGGCCTGTTCGGCCAGGTATCGGTAACACAACGCGGCGAAGCCACCGGCGCCGCGCTGCCAGTCGGTCGCGTACACCCGGGCGAGTTTGGCGCCGAGTTGGGCGTCGCCGTCCATGCTGCTGTCGATTTCCTTACGGGTCAACGTGCCGGACGGCACCGACCAGAGGATCTCGAAGATCCGCATGAAGAAGGTCCACAGTGGAGTGCTGTCCGGGTCGGCCAGCCGCTCGTACACCTGGGCCATCCGCAGGCCACGGCTCCGCTGCAACCGGTCGTTGATCAGCATGTCCGCGTACAGGTTCGCGACCAGCGGCGCGTGCTGTTCGAGGTTGGGCAGGCCCTGCCGGACCCGGCCGAGCAGCCGGGCGTGGTCGGCGAGGTCGGCCGGGCACAGCACGTGATGCCCGATCTCGTGCGCCATCACCTCCACCGGGAAGTCGCTCAGCCCCAGCTCGGTCGCGGCCTGCACATCCAGCACGACCGTCCGGTCGTCCAGCCGGAACATGGCGAAACTGCTGGTCAGGCCGGCCTTGTTGGCTTCGGCTGTGGTCGCGCACCACATCGGGTCGTGCACCTTGGTGAACCGGCCCCACGCCCGCAGCGCCGCCGGCCAGTGCTCGCGCCAGTTCATGACGTCCACGCCACAAACGTGATCGCGTGGGTCCACGGCGTGGTCGCGGCGAGCGTGTTGCCGGACGTCGCCCAACTCGTCGCCCCGGCCAGTTCGGGGACGTCCATGGTCGCCCGACCGAGTCGGATCGTGCCGGTCCGGTCCAGGGTGAGACCGTTGCCCGGTTCGTCCATCGGCACCTGGCCGGTCCGACGGAAGCCGGTGCCGAACCGGTCTGCGTACACCCGCCAGACGTCGTTGCCGTCGGTCGCGTGCCACTGGCCGCCTGACGTGAACACCATGGGCGGCTTGCGGAACGTGCCGCCGAAGCCCCGGAACCGCCCGAACCGACCGACCACCTTGAGCCCCGACGCCGCACCCGGCGTGAACCACGGGTCGGCGGCCAGACTATCCACATCTGACGTGTCGAGGATGGCGGTCAGGATCTCCGGCGGCACCCGTCGGGCGACGGCCAACGCCGACGTGCGTAACGCGGCCAGGCCGTGTCGCCACGCCGCCACCGCGCCCGCGTCCAGGAGCGTCTCGGTCGTCGGCGCCAGCGGTGCCACTGCGACCATTGTGGACGCCCAGCCCGCGGTGTCGTCCAGGTGGTGCAACGCGTTCGCCATCGCGGTCGGCACCCTGTGTGGTGCGTCCGCGACGAACCGGCCCAGGTGCGCCAGCAACGGGCCGAGCCCAGCCGGCGGGCGGCCGTTGGTGTCGAGCACGAGGTCGAACAGACTGTCCGTGACCGCGACCGGATCGCCGCCGGCCGCCGCGGCCGCGTCCACCGCGGGGCCGACCGATTCCTTGAGGTACGCGAGGAAAGCGTTTGCGTCCAGGTGTTTCGCGCGATGCCTCGCCAGCCGGAACCGCGCGTTGTACCGGTCCCGGTTCTTGGCCAGCGCGGTGTGGAACGGGGTCAGCTCTTCCATCGCAGCCATGCCCGGTAGTTCACGTACCGCTGGTGCAGGTACTTCAGCGCGAGCGCGTCGTCGTAGACGTGCCCGTACAGCTTGCGGTCGCGGCTCCACTCGGTCAGCAGCGACTCGATCGCGGCCAGCCGTTTCTCCACTTCGGACTCGTCCACGTCGTCAAGGCCGAGCTCGAACTGGGCGAGCATGTCGCCGACCGGGTCGTGCACGTCGAGGTCGAGCCGGTCGTACTCGGCGCACGCGCGCTCGAACAACGAGCGGATCCAGCTGACCCGGTCGGTCCGGTAGGGGCGCTGGGCCGGATCGTCGAACGCGGGCGACTGGTCGTCCGGGATGAGCTTGTCGTGCAGCACGAACGGCAGCACCGCGGCCAGGTCGTCCAGCCCCACCTCGGGCCGGCCCCGGAAGTACGCCAACGCCTTCGCGTACGTCAGGACACTTTGGAGCGACCGGACCGACAGTCCGCCAAGCGTTTGCGCGCCCAGGTCGGCGATCCGGTCCCGACCGGTCTCGGCGGCCGCCAGCAGGTGCACCTCGACCCCGGCGAGCTTGGCGGTGTCCTTGGTCCGGTACTCGAACTGCTCCCCGGCGGGCTCCAGCAGCTCGAACTGCGCGGCGAAGAACTCGATCCGGCGCCGGACCTCGCGGGTGATCGGCACCCGGAGGATCTCGGCGAACATCCGGTCGTGCTCGGCCTCGGTGAACACGATCTCCGGCGGCACCACCTCCTCGGGCCGCAGCCGCTGCTCGACGCGTTCCTGCAGTTCGCCCAGGAACCGCGAGTTGAACGCCAGTGCGTGCACCACGACGTCGATCCGGTCCCGGAGCGCCTCGATGACCTGGTACGTGCCGCCGCCGGCGTCGTCGTTCGCGGTGAGATACCAGGCCGAGTCGGCGGACTCGTAGATCTGGTCGAACACCTCGGCGTAGCCGTCGGACATCAACGTGAGCAGCGCCGACTGGGTCCGGGTGGGAATCCGGTTGTACTCGTCGATGATCTTGACCCGCATGCCCAGCCAGGTCCGCCAGGCCACGTCGATGTCGGCCATCCGCTCGGCCTTGATCAGGTCCCCCGGCAGCGGCGTGCCCAGCAGGTCGGAGATGGTGAGCTGTGGATGCCCGTGCTGCATCGCCCGGCGCACGTCCCGCAGCGGATACCCGGCCAGCACGCCCATCAGGATCGCGCTGGCCGTCTTCCCCCGCCCCGGCCCACCCACGAGCAGACACCGCCGCCGCACGGCGAACGTCAGCAACGGAACGAGGACGAAGCTGGAGTAGCTCTGCCCGCTCGGCAACGTCAGCCGGGCCTTGGTGTCGCCGAGGTGGACGTTCGCGCTGGGCCCGTCGGCGAACTCCAGGTCGTAGTGCGGGCTGATGATCGCGTGGTTGACGATCCAGAAATAGGCCTGCCGCAGCTTCTCGTCCAGGGCGACCGGTGACTCCGAGCCGCCACCGGTCAACGGGGTGTCATACAGCGTGGCGACGTCGAACTCGTCCTGCGGCGGCGCGGACCCCGGCAACGTCGGTGCCTGCGACACATGCCGGTACGGAGGATTCACCAGCACATCATGCCTGGTCAGCTCAGCTGGTGATGTCCTTTCTGGTGAACCGGCGGATCGCCAGCGCGCCGAAGACGGCCGCGTAGGTGACCGCGGAGAACGTGCCGCGGAGCATCTGGGACCAGTCGATGTCCGTGGAGATCAGGTCGGACCAGGAGAACGCGTAGTGCGTGGGCAGGTAGTCGCGCAGGTTGTCCAGTGCCGTGATCTGGTCGAGGATCTGGGACACGATCGCGACCAGCACGGTGCCGCCGACCGCGCCGAGCGGGGCGTCGGTGGAGGCGGAGAGGAACAGCGCGAGCGCGGCCACCCACAGCAGGTTCACGGCGATGTAGACGGTCGAGCCGGCGATCGCCAGGATGCCGTCGGAGAAGGAAACGGCGTCACCGGTGGGGCTCACGGCTTGGCCGGCGCCGTAGAAGATCACGCCGACGAGCAGGGACACCGCCGGCAGCACGACGATCGCGAGCAGCGACAGCAGGCCGGACGTGATCGCCTTCTGCCTGATCACGCGGTGTCGCGGGATGGGCATCGCGAGCAGGTACTTCAGGCTCGACCAGGAGGCTTCGCTGGCGATCGTGTCGCCGAAGAAGATGGCGACGATCATCGGCAGCAGGAACGAGCACGACACGAACAGCGCGGTCACCACGAAGTTCGGCGCGCTCGCGGTGGCCAGGTCGATGAAGCCGCCGGACCGGTTGTTGGGGTTGTTGGACCCGAGTTTGAAGGCGATCACCAGGATGAACGGCAGCAGCACCAGCAGGCCGAGAATGAGCTGGGTCCGCCGGCGGCGCAGTTGCCGGGCCAGTTCCACGCGCAGTCGCAGGGTCCGGCTCGCTTTGTAGCCGGCGACCGAACCGTCCGGCCGCACGGCGATGTGCTCGTGGGACGCCACTTTCTCCATCTCGGCGATGGCGCCGGGATCGGTGTGGACGTTGTTCTCACTCACTTGCCATCACCTACAAGCTCAAGGAAGGCGTCTTCCAGGCGACGCCGTGGACCGGCCTGTTCGACCGAAACACCGGCTTGGACCAACGCGGTCAACGCGTCGGCGCGCGGTGTGCCGTCGAGATTGGCGTGCACCTGGGTCCCTTCGATCTCGACATCGGTGACACCGGGCAGTCCATTGAGGACCGTGGCGGCCTCGGCGGGCTGGTCCACCCGGAACGTCGCCTCGCCGCCGACCGCCGCGATGTCGGCGACCTCGCCGGCCGCGACCAGCTTGCCGCGGTGCATCACGACGACGTGGGTGCATGCCTGTTCCACCTCGGCGAGCAGGTGGCTGGACACGAGCACGGTCCGGCCGGTGGCCGCGTAGCGCTTCAGCACCTCACGCATCTGGTGGATCTGGGGCGGGTCGAGGCCGTTGGTGGGTTCGTCCAACACCAGCAGGTCCGGCAGGCCGAGCATGGCCTGCGCGATCGCCAGCCGCTGCCGCATGCCCTGGCTGTACGTGCGCACCCGGCGCCGGATGGCCGCGCCAAGGCCGGCGATCTCGATCGCCTCGGCGAAGTGCGCCTGCTCGTCCGGTCGGCCGGTGGCGGCCCAGTACAGCCGCAGGTTGGCCTCGCCGGACAGGTGCGGCAGGAACCCCGAACCCTCCACAAAGGACCCGATCCGGGACAGCACGGGCGCGCCCGAGTACACCCGGTGCCCGAAGACGCGGATCGTGCCGTCGGTGGGCCGGATCAGGCCCATCAGCATCCGCAGGGTGGTGGTCTTGCCGGCGCCGTTCGGCCCGAGCAGACCCAGCACCTGGCCCTGCTCCACCCGGAACGACAGGCTGTCGACCGCGCGCAACCCACCCGGGTACGACTTCGACAGGTCTTCGATCACCAACGGAACGCCCGCCAGCTCCGGGTCCAGGTCGTCGGCTCGCCGGCGGCGGAGCGCGAGCACAACCGCGGCGATCACGCACAGCCCGATCACCACGCCGATCCCGACGACCGCGAACATCGGCACCGGGTTCGCCGACCGCGCCCCGGGCACGACCGGGACCTGCAACGACGGATCGGCCAGGCCGACCGTGAACGCGGCAGGCTGCGAAGGCAGCGCGTACGCCTGGTCGGTCGACGCGATCGCGACCTCGATCCGGTGCTGGGACTCGATCGGCCGCACGATCCCCGGCAGCGCCACCGTGACGTCCGCGGGCAGCGAGGACACCCGGATTGGCGACACGAGCGACGACGGCAACGTCCGCGTCCCGTCCGAGCCGACGTCGTACAGCTTGGCGAACAACACCACGCCGTCCGGTGGCGTCGGCACGCCGGGCACCGCGTCCACGTGCAGCCGGATCGTGGACGACCCGCTGATCAGCAACTGGTTCGTCATGGTGTCGCTGGTGAACCTGGCCACCTGGCCGGGCAGGTCGATGGCGAGCCGACCGGCCGTGCGACTCGACCCGCCGATCACCGCGCCGAGGCCGGGCATGCTGCTGACCGACGACGGGTTGCCGCCCGGCGGGTTGATCACGACCTGCGGCTGTCCCCGCAACGGCACCGCCTGCCGGCTTGTCTGGTCGGCGCCGAGACCCGGGTACGTCGGCGCGGTCACGGTCCGGATCGACGGCGCCCCCTGTGCGCGCAACGCCCCCTGCACCGCGTACTCGAAGCCGGTGCCCGGGTCCTTGCCCTGACCACGTAGGTAGAAGTCGAACCAGTCGGCCATCTCCGTGCGGAGCGCCGGACCGGGCTTGCCGCCGTCGTGGCCGCCGGAGTACCAGACCACCTTCACCTTGCCACCGGCCTGGGTGATCTGGCGGGCGTTGGCGTCCGCCTGGTCCAGCGGGAACAGCGTGTCCACTTCGCCCTGGACGAGCATGGTCGGCTTGGTGATCCGGCTGGTCACCGCGGCCGGCGACAGGGACTTCAAGAGATCGACGGTCTGCTGGCTGGCCCGTCCGGTGGTGGCCATCTCGGTGTACGCCGCGCAGATCTCCGGGGTGAACCGCCCACACGGCCCTGGCGGCGCGCCACGGGACGGCGAGCTTTGCGGGGCGGCGTCGATTGGGTTGGGCGCGGGGGCGTTCTGGTCCCGTTGGATGGTCCCGGCCTCGGCGGCGTCCGCGCTCGGGTCCGCGAAACCCGCGCCGCCCATGCCCGCGGCGAACAGGATGCCCGCCCACGAACGTTTGAACACGCCGTCCGGCGAACCCGCGCCCGCGGACGGCGTCCCGGGCAGCGCGTCGGTGGTCGCGAAATTGGGGATCAGAGCCTGGGAAAGGTCGTTATAGGTGATCACAGGCGCGAGCGCGTCCACCCGCGGGTCGTTGCCCGCGAGCAGCAATGAGATCGCGCCGCCGTAGGAACCGCCGGTCACGCCGACGCGCGGATCGCCAGGGGCGTCCAGCTGGACCTCGGGCCGGTTGGCCAGCCAGGTGACCAACTGCTTGGCGTCCTCCACCTCGTAGTCACGGGCGTTCAGTCCGATCTGCCCGGAGCTGCGCCCGAACCCGCGGGCCGACCACGTGAGCACCACGAAGCCGCGCCCGGCCAGCTCACGGGCGTCGCTGACCACGCTGGCCTTGCTGCCGCCGAAGCCGTGCGCGAGCAGGACGGCCGGCGCCGGTGTCCGTTCCGGCAGGAAAAGGGTGGTGTCGAGCTGGGTGTCCTGGTCACGGTTCGGGCCGTCCTTGACCACGATCGTCCGGTCCTCGGCGCTGACCACCGGACCGCTCGAGGACCACGGGCGGACCCAGATCAGCGCTCCGGCCACCACAATGGCTGCGACCAGCGCGAACGCCAGCCAACGGAACCGGGTCTTCGGCATTCGGGGCACCCTCGAACCGTATTGGAGGTTTGCTGAGAAGTCGCTGTGGGTATGTGAGCAACCTCAACCTGCCCCCAACTGGTGCGATGGCCGTCGAACATGGACAATGGAGGTGCGTGGAGGGGAGTATTCCTTCGCGGCGGTGTCGTCAACACGGCTTGAAGACCGCTGGTCAGCGGATCGAGGCCCGGTGCCGTCGGCCGCCCGAGAGGGCGGCGGAAGAGACCTCCGGTGGACGGCTATTGCCCGCTTACCGGAGGTTGTTCGATGATTGTGCCCGTGTGGTTGTGGATCGCGACCGTGGCGGGGCTGTTGATCCTGCTCGCCATCGACCTCGTGATCGTCGATCGCAAGCCGCACGAGGTCACCATCGCCGAGGCGGCCCGCTGGGTCGTGTTCTACGTGGCGTGTGCCGTGGTGTTCGGGCTCGGCCTGTGGTTCTTCGCCGGTGGGCGGCCCGCCGGCGAGTTCTTCGCGGGCTACATCACGGAGTACTCGCTGTCGATCGACAACCTGTTCATCTTCCTGGTGGTGATGGCGGCCTTCAAGGTCCCCAAGATCCACCAGCACAAGGTGCTGCTCATCGGGATCGTGCTCGCGCTGGCCATGCGCAGCGTGTTCATCCTGCTCGGCGCCGCGGTCGTCGCGAACTTCAGCTGGGTCTTCTACCTGTTCGGCGTGTTCCTCATCTACACCGCGTGGACGTTCCTGCGCACCAAGCACGAGGACAACGACGAGGAGTACAAGGAGAACGCGCTCACCCGGATGGCCCGCAAGATCCTGCCGGTCACCGACAAGTACCACGGCGCGAAGTCGTTCGTGAGGATCGACGGCAAGCGGCTGGTCACGCCGATGTTCCTGGTGATGGTCGCGATCGGCACCGCGGACCTGCTGTTCGCGGTCGACTCGATCCCGGCGATCTTCGGCCTGACCAAGGAGGCGTTCCTGGTCTTCAGCGCGAACGCGTTCGCCCTGATGGGCCTGCGGCAGCTGTACTTCCTCCTGGGCGGCCTGCTGCGCAAGCTGGTGTACCTGCCGATCGGCCTGGCCTTCATCCTCGCGTTCATCGGTGTGAAGCTGGTGCTGGAGGCGTTGCACTCCAACGAGTTGCCGTTCATCAACTCGGGCGACCCGATCGGCGTGTGGGTGCCGAGCATCGCGGTGTCGCTCGGTGTGATCGTCACGGTCCTGGCGATCACCACCGTCGCCAGCCTGGTCAAGACCCGCCGGGTGGCCGCCAGGGAGCAGAAGGCGGCCGTGTAGGCCACCGGAAAAGTCGACCAAAGAGTGGTCGTGAGCATGGCTAAGGGTCGGGTAGCTTCAGACGGGTGCGCCCTGAGGACATCGAGCTGCTCATCACTCCGGACACTGTGACCTTGCGGGGTGAGTTGCTGCTGGTGGCGGCGGCGCACCCGGCTTTGGACACGAACGACTACCCCAGCCGGCTGCGGCGGGTGGCGCTGGACGGTTCGGGCGACCGACCCTGGTCCCACGGACACGCCGACACCGCCCCGGCGATCTCCCCGGACGGCCGGTGGGTGGCGTTCCTGCGGGTCACCAAGCCAGGGGAACAGCCGCAGGTGTACGTGCAGCCGACGGACGGCGGCGACGCGCGCGCGTTGACTGATCTGCCGTTAGGTGCGCAAGCTCCGGTGTGGTCCCCTGACTCACAGCGGATCGCTTTCACCGCAAGGATTCCCGAGCCCGGCCGGGACACGCCGGGCGTCGAGCCGGCGGCCGAGTCGGTCCGCCGGATCGTCCGGGTGGACTACCGGTGGGACGACCTCGGCTACTGCGGCGACCGGCGCCTGCGCCTGTACGTCGTCGACCTGACCGGATCGGCTGTCGAGTTGACGGATGGCGGGTGCGACGTCGGAACTCCGGCGTGGACAGCGGACAACCGGCTGGTCTTCGCCGCGGCCCGGGACTGGGGCGCGGTCGAGACGGTCAATCGGGACATTTACGTGATCCCGGCGGGCGGCGGTGAACCTGAGGTCCTGGTACGCACCCAAGGGGACGCCTCCTTCCTCGCGGTCGACGCTTCGAACGTCGTGTACCAGGGGCGCGAACTGGCCGAGTCGTCGAGTATCGCCGCGGTCAACACCGGCCTGTGGGTGGCGCCGCTCGACGGGTCCGCGCCGCCGCGCCGGGTGACCGACGTGGAAACCGTGGACTGTGAGGACATCACGCCGGTCATCGCCGGCGACGACGTGTACTTCACGGTCCGCAGCCGCGGTGCCGTGGAGCTGCGCCGGGTGTCGCTTCGGGATTCGGCGGTTGTGTTGGCGGACATGGCTTTGCTGGCCGGCGAACGGGCCAGGGTGAAAAGCTTCGCGGTGGACGGCTCCCGGGTCGTGGCCGTTGTGTCCACTCCGGACAGTGCCGGTGACGTCGTGCTGTGCGGCGGGCAACGGCTGACGGACTTCTCCGCGCCGCTGCGCGCCAGCGGGGTCCATGAGGTGCGGGAGATCGTCGGGACTTCGCCGGATGGATACTCCAGCCACGGCTGGGTCGTGTTGCCTTCGGGCGACGGGCCGCATCCAGTGCTGCTGCACATCCACGGCGGGCCGTTCATGTACCACGGCTGGGGTTTCTTCGACGAGGCCCAGGTGTACGCGTCCGCCGGGTACGCGGTCGTGGTCGCCAACCCACGTGGCTCGACGGGCTACGGCCAGTCCCACGGAAAAGCGATCGTGCACGCCCTCGGCACAGTGGACGTGGACGACCTGTTGTCCGTGCTGGACAAAGCCCTGGAACTGCCCGAGTGCGACCCCACCCGGGTCGGTGTGATGGGCGGGTCCTACGGCGGCTTCATGACCAGCTGGCTGGCGGCTCATCACAGCCGGCGGTTCCGGGCGGCGTGGAGCGAGCGCGCGGTGAACGCCTGGGACTCCTTCGCTGGGACCTCCGACATCGGCTGGTATTTCGCGGAGGCGTACGTCGGCGCCGACCCTGAGGTGCAGCGGAAGAAGAGTCCTCTTACGTACGCGGATCTGATTCGGATCCCGTTCATGATCGCGCACTCGGAGAACGACTTCCGCTGTCCCGTGGAACAGGCCCAACGGATGTTCGCCGCTTTGCGGCGTCAGAAGGCTCCGGTGGAGATGCTCCTCTTTCCGGGGGAGGGGCATGAACTGACTCGTTCTGGGCGGCCTCGGCATCGTCGGGAACGGTTTGACGCTGTTTTGGAGTGGTGGGGGCGGTATTTATAGCTCTTTTTTGGGCGGCTGGAAAGATTTTCCGCTCGCCGCTACGGCAGGCCGCCAAGAGGGAGCCCTTGTCCTGGGTATTGCTGGTTGGTTGGGTTGTTTGGTCGTGGCGCCTCCCTCCCGTGTGGCCTGCCCAAGGGAATCACATCTGGCACGTGGTGTCCGGCCTGGGTTTCGGTCCGTAGGGCTCCCGCTTTTTGCTGGGTTTCGTGGGCGGACCGGACGCTTTTGGTGGGTTCGGACACCACGTGCAGGACGAACTCGACTTCTTGGTCCGCATCCGCGTGTGGGGCGACGACAAATACGAACTCGCCAACTTCACGGACGATGAGCCGGTACCGGCGATCACCACGCTGGCGACTCAGCAACAGAGCCAGCGAGTCTCATCGCCAACCTGGGAGCACGATCTTCGGACCGAGCTGCAGGCCGCCCGTGTTGCCCACCACGACATCAAGGTGCCCTCGGCCAGATGCGGGTGCGGGAGGACAAGGTCGCGTTGGCGAAACTGCTGTGGCCGGTGCTCCAGTCGGAGTGTGAAGCTGAATATGCCCAGCGGCACCATTACTACGCCTGTACTGAAGCTCGTACTTGAAGTTCGCCAAATAGTGGCCAGACTGAATGGCATTTTTGCCCTGATGGGGCCGACCTAGCTCAGAAGATCGCCGATGCCTGGACTAAAGGTAGTTTGCTTTCAAACTACCACG
The DNA here is from genome assembly GCF_004345645.1 of Actinocrispum wychmicini. Taxonomy (GTDB): domain Bacteria; phylum Actinomycetota; class Actinomycetes; order Mycobacteriales; family Pseudonocardiaceae; genus Kibdelosporangium; species Kibdelosporangium wychmicini. The sequence continues at coordinate 293,770 of NZ_SLWS01000011.1, forward strand.
CAAGGAATAGTCAGGGTACACCCCCGGCGCACCCTGACCATCCCACCGCCTACCCTCTACGCCTCATGCCCCACACACCCGCTGCACTCCACCAACACGGTGTCATCCACCGCCATCCCCGCCAGCCGCAAGAGCGCTTCTCCGAGATGCACGGCTTCGGCAGGGAGCAGCGTCAGCTGCTGCCTGCCAGATGGTCGTTCGCCCACCACTACCTGGGGCACTCGTTCCCGAAACCGTTGCTCCAAGTAGATCTCCAGCTCCTTGGGCAGCACGACCGGTACGGTCGTGCCATTGCCGCCATCCATTGCAACAACTGTCGGCACTTCCATCGACAGCGCCACAAAACACATCCATTCACTGGACATGTGTTCTGGACAATCCGGATGGTTGCCATCGCACCAGGCCGGACACGGTTCTTCGGCCCAGGACAACAGCACCTTGGTGTGGTGGTCAACCGGTGGTTCGACAACGTGCAGCGTCAGTGTGTCCGTCATGGGGTTGTTCCTCTCACAGTTTCATGTGTTTCTTGTCCGGTGCCCGCCATCCCAAGCCAAATCCGCAACCACTCATTGGCCCGGATCCAGGCCAGATCGGCCAATTCCAGGTTGGATGCAAGGCTGGCGGCAGATACTTCCGCCCAGCAACAAGCCCAGCACAAGGCCACTTGACCCAATTGCTCGGTTCCCACCGCCGCCAAGACTTCGGCAGCCCGCACTCGCACCTCAAAGGCTTCCCGGACGTAGACTGCTTCCCAATCTGGGCGAAAGCCGGGCGACAGCATGGCAAACCCTCACCGCCGCCAAGCCCGATCCTGTCGCCGCCAGCGCCAGACTGCGAACCGAGCTTTCCATCCAGATTTCGCCCAGAGCCAGCGAACCAGCACGACGGCCCACAACCCCACGGCCAGGGAGACAAGCAGCCAGAAGGAAAGGTCAGGCACGGGTGGTCTCCGTTCGCAGAACACCAGCAGCGAACCGCGGTTGGTTGCGTGACATCACCAACTCCTCAAGGGAATGCCTGGCGGGCAAAGGTTTTCTCTCGGGTGGCGCTCGACTCAGGGGAGGCAGTGTGGCCCGAACCGAGCGCCAAACGGGACGCTAAGCCGTGTTGGCTGCCCGACCCTGTACAAACTGTGCAACTTCGTGGGACTCGGACTCAGCTTCCCCGGATACGCTGAAGTAGCCCGAGTAGATGTCGCAGCTACCACAGGCTTGGAGCAAGACATGGACTACGAGGAGCAACAGCGGCACCGAACCGCCGAAGTGGTGCTGTACTGGATGCGCCGACGGGGCCTCACCCGCCAAGTCTTTGCCGACCGCATGGGTCGTTCACTCAGTTGGGTGGACAAGATTCGCAACGGTGACCGCCAGCTGGACCGGTTGTCAGTCCTGCGGCAGATCGCCAGCGTGTTGGACGTCAGCCTGGCGACGCTCATCGAGCCGGCGCAGATCGACCAGGCCAAGCGTTGTCCGGACGACCGCGAGGTTGCAGCCATTCGTGCCGCCCTGGCCCGCTACGACGTCACGACCAACATCTTCCGCCCGAACGGTGATGTCCTACCGGAACCAAACCTTGCCACCTTGGAACGCCTGGTGCGTTACGGCTGGATGGCCTTCCAAGCTGCCAACTACCAAGCGATTGGCGAACTACTGCCGAACCTCATCCGCGACGCCCAAGCGTCGGTCTGGCAGCTGGACGGCGTACCGCAGACGACAGCCCGAACCTGGTTGGCCTGGACCTACCAACTGACGGCCGCAACGGCCTTCAAGCTGGGTGACGCGCAGCTTGGCTGGATGGCCGCGGACCGCAGCATCCAGCTTGCCGAGCAAACCGAAGATCCGACGCTCATTGGGAGTGCGGCGCGGCGGGTGGCCTACGCCCTGATTGCCACCGGCCAAAGCGCCCAGGCCGTCCAGCTCGTACGGGCTGCCGCCGACCGCTTGTCGCCGCATCTCACAGCTAACGATCCAGCCTTTGTGTCCTGCTACGGCATGTTGCTGCTCAAGGGCTCGATTGCAGCAGCCCGACTGCACCAAGCAGCAGAGGTCCGCGACTTGCAAGCCGAAGCCCTGACCGTTGCCGAACGGCTCGGGGTAGACCGCAACGAGAACTGGACGGCGTTTGGCGCTACCAACGTCCGGGTCCACAAAATAGCTGCGCTGGCCGACATGCAGGCTGGCGGCTTGGTCATTGAAGCCGCCCAGGCCATCCCCTCCGGTGATCTGCTCCGGTTGCCACGTGAACGTCGGGCCAGTTACTTGCTGGACGTTACCCGCGGTTACTTGCAATGGGGCAAACGTGACGCCGCCGCCGTCACCTTGCTGGATGCCGACCAACTGGCACCGGAAGAAGTCCGCTGTCGACAGTTGACGCGGCAGATTCTTGCGGATTTGGTGCGCAGTTATCCGCGTGGACTGCATCCGCCAACTCCGCTTGCGAACATTGCCCGCGCTGTGGGAGTCGCGGTATGACCGAAAATACGCCCGAACGCGTGCTGTACGTGATTACCTGCGCTACGCCAGCCGCTCGCAAAGTTGGCACGCTTGTTGACTTGGCCCAGCAGCGTGGCTGGACCGTCTGTGTTATTGCCACGCCGCAAGCGCTGAAGTTCATTGATGCGGTCGCCTTGGAACAGCAAACCGGTTACCCAGTCCGATCGGAGTACAAAGACCCCGGCACGCCGGACGTTTTGCCGCCGGCCAGTGCCATATTGGTTGGTGGGGCGAGTTTCAATACCTTGAACAAGTGGGCGGCCGGGATTGCCGATACCTTGGCCCTCGGGCTCCTGACCGAAGGCATTGGGCTGGGAATACCCTTGGTTGCCCTGCCTTTCTTGAATGCCGCCCAAGCCGCGCATCCGGCTTTTGGGCGCAGTGTCAAGGAACTCCGGGAGGCTGACGTGCGGGTGCTCCTGGGGCCAGGCGGGTACGAGCCGCATGTGCCGCACCACGGCTCGAAGAACTTGGCGGATTATCCGTGGGGGGTGGGGTTGGCGGCGGTAGAACGGATTGCTGCTGACAGCTAGTTGGAAACAGTCAGCTCGGCGGTGTGTAGATTGTTAGGCCCCGAGAAGAAAAGTTGCACTCCGGCGTGCCCCGTCAGGCAGAGCAAGGATATCTAGGCGATCAACTGCGAGGACTTTCACAGCGCGAACGGCAACGTCGAGTGCCTCTTGGCAAAGTGGATATTCATCGGGCTCCAGCGTGCGCTCTAGGTCATCCTGTCCCGCAGGTATCTGTTCAGCGCCCACCGCGCGTTCCGCAAAGTTCTGGCGGGGATCTCTCCTGACTTGATCGAGCCGAGTAAGAACAAAACTCACAACGTCCTTGACTGAAGTATCACCAAGGTTGTCAGGTATCTGATCTCGAAACTGGGCGAGTTCCGCAAGAATAGCAGCCTGCTCGGCGCTGAGTTGAGTTTCGCCTGAGATCAACGAGGGAATGGAGTCGAGATCATTGCCAAGCAGGTAGGCGAGTAGCCTCGCGCCAATATCTTCTTCGAGCCAGGCCAAAATGGACCGATCAAACTCGGCACTCGTAGTTTCTGCTTCGTCGGTCATTGGCGTGCATCCCCTTGAATATAACTGCCTGCTACGAGCACATCGTCTCACGGGAAGTTTGCTTAGCTCGGAACGACGCGCCGGTGGGAGAAGCTTTCTGTACTGGTGGTAAGGTAATGAGCACCAAAGCCGCGCCGGCAGACGAATCCCTCTACATACTCGCCGCCGTACTCGACGGAAACGCCGCCAGATTTGCCCAGTCCTCTATTGCCGCTGAAAGCATCTTCTTGACGCGCGTCTTGGTCTCGGTCAATGCCAGTTCGATGAAGCATTGGCATCGACTGAGGTCTCGACCGTCAGCCAGGCACAGCAGAATGCCCGTGACCTGAACGCCCCGAGCCACTGCCACCAGCTTGGCATCCCAGGGCAACGGGAGGCGCGCGGCGAGTTCCTGGACGAGTTTCTGCTCAACCTTGCCTGCTCCCAGACGTGACATGATCCATTTCACGAGCGAACCCAAGAGATTGTGAAGTTTCTGCTTGCCCGACAGGATGGAGTTCGCGAGATCAGCGAGTACCTTGCAATGCTTGGTCCGTCGACTGCCAAACAGTGCCCGCCAGGTTTCCTTGGTGACGTAGTTCGTTGCGCGGCTCGCAACTGTCTCCTGCCAGCCGTCGGTCAGGATCTCGCGGCACAGCTCGGTGGCCTCGTCGATGCGCTTCTGCCGCCGTCGCGCCTGCGCGGCTTCCCGTGTCGAGTGAGCCGACGTCGGCCGTGTCGGAGCCGTGCTGTGTTGCCGCCCCATCGCGCGGGTCGACGTCGTTGTCGATCTCTTCTGCCGTTGCGCCTTGGGATGCCGCGGGCCGGCTTCGGGTTGCCCTCTGTGGAGTTGACAGCGTTGCCCAGCTTTGGCCACGCGGTTCTGACAGAGTGTGTTGGTCTTGGTGCGGGCGCGGCAACGAGGCATCTGTTGAGTGTCAAACAGCAGGGAGATCGACAGCATCCGCTATCCAGGTGCGTTGGACAAAAGATCTTTTTGACACGCCCACGGGCAGGCGACTGCAGGACAGCCCGTTTACGGCGAGCACCACCACACGTCGCGAACTGTGGTGAAGTCATTTCTCTGCCTCAACTCGGTCGCTGATGTAGGTGGTCAAATCGCGCTCGCTTAGGATGCTCGCAGGAGACGCCGGCGAATCGGCACCGCAGGAACAGGAGCTACGCATGGGCAACCATGAGCGTCACAAAGCCCAGGTTCGCCATTATGTTGAGTCGATAGTTGGTAATTGTTCGCTGATGGTGAGGGTGGGCAATTGTTTTCGGTTCGCTCGCCTGTGTGGGAGCTTTGTTCGGAATTTTTAGCTGAGGAGGGTGTAGTTCAGGTCTTCGCAGATTCGGCCTAGGGGGAGGTCCAGGCCTGGGTGGTCCAGGGGGAGGAGCATGTCCGGGGCCGGGGGGATCGCTGTTCCTGATGGGGGATCGAAGAGGCAGATCGCTGGTTCTCCGCCGTCCATTGAGGACCTGTACCAGACTCCGTCGAGGTCTGGGTGGGCCGAGCGGATGGCGCGGGCCCAGGTTTGGGTGACTGCTTTGGCTCCGCTGCTGATTTCTTGGGAGGCGCCTGCTCTGGTGGGCCAGAGGCCGGCCAGGTCGAGGAGACGGAGGGTGCGTTGGGGGCGGAAGACCACGAGGTGGGGACGGCGGGTTGTTCTGTCCACTATGGAGGTGGACTGGAAGACTTCGGCGATGCTGGTGCGCACCGAGAGGCCGAAGTACAGCACGCCGTTGCCGGGGCTGTCCGCCGGCCGTCCTTCCGGACCGGGTGGGTGTGGGTCGAACCGGCCGTGGGGGAGGGGGCCGGTGTAGCGGAAGGAGTTCCAGCGTTGTCTGTGGGCGCCGCCCGCTGCGAAGACGCGGACAAGACGGGTGGCTGTGTGCACGGCGACGATGTCCTCGTCGATCCGCAGCAGCGATTTCAGCGCAGCCGGGGGCGGCGGCTGGGGTAGCCGGGACATACGTTGAGACTTAGCGTGTCGTCCGATCTCTGTGTTACGCGGGGGTGCCTAGGACGGCCGCGAGCGCGGCGACCCGGTCCGGGTCTCCGCCGGCGAGCAGCCACTGGCGTGGGGTGCCGGGGGCGCCGCCGATCTGCAGGTCTTCTTGCGGGGTGGTCATGAACGCGGCCACCACCAGCGGCGGCTGGTCGTTGGGCAGGGCGGCCAGGACGATCTCCAGGCCGGGCAGCACGCCGGAGCCGGTGAACTGCCAGGCCGGCAGCCGCCAGCCACCGCGGTCCTTCCAGCCCACCAGTCGGCCGGCGGCGAGGCGGTGCCGGACACGGCTGGTGTCCACCTTGAGCGTGTCAGCCGCGTCGGACACGGTCAGTGCCGAGTCCCGCAGCACCGCCTGCGCGGCCACGGCACGGGCCCGTGAGTCCGGTTCGTGGGGCTGGCGGGGGCGCAGGTCAAGGCCCACTTCGGTGAGCGTCTCCCGCTGGTCGGCGGAGAAGTACTCGGCCGGGTTGGGGTTCGGCGGGGACAGCCGTCTGGCCGCGTCCTCCACCAGGCCGAGGAACTCGTCCGGGCTGGATCGAAGGCCCGCTTTGGCCAGAACCGTCTCCAACGCGATGCTCATTCGCCTAGAGTAGCGCGCGTGTGCGGGTTCGTGCGCCTTTGTGAATGTTTTCACGAAAAAGACTACAAATCGCACATAGTCCAACACTGTGCGTACAGGCCTCACCCACTATGCCCGCCGAAGTACGGTATGTCCATGCTCATCAGGGTCGACGTGCTCGAGCGGATCCAGCGGGGCGAGGTGACGCTCGCGTTCCGCAGATGGCGCAAACCCACGGTCCGTGCTGGTGGGACTCTACGAACGCTGGTCGGCGTGCTCGCGATCGACGCGGTCGACCGAATCGACCCGGACGCCGTCACCGCCGACGAGGCCATGCGTGCCGGGTACCCCGATCTCGCGGCGCTCAAAGCCACGCTGTCCACCCGCGACGGCGACGTCTACCGGATCGCGCTCCGCTTTGTCGGCGAGGACCCGCGGATCTCCCTGCGCTCGTCGGTCCCGTCCGACGACGAGATGGAAGAGATCCGCGCCAGACTGCGCCAAATGGACGAACGCAGTCCCCATGGTCCGTGGACCCGACAGGTTCTCCACATGATCGCGGCCAAGCCCGGTGCGCGCGCCTCAGACCTCGCGGCCGAGCTCGGCCGGGAGACGCGGACGTTCAAAGCGGACGTTCGCAAGCTCAAGGAACTGGGCCTGACCGAAAGCCTGCAGATCGGATACCAGCTGTCCGCACGCGGCCATGCGGTCGTCAGCTGACGGCGGAGACAGATAACAACCGATCAGTCATTCATCGCGTCGAACCTTGACATGTGCGCGCGGCCGACCCTAGCGTCTCGGGTAATCGTTTACTGAAGCCGGTCGGCGAGGTGCGGATGGACAGTGTCGTCCTGGTGGAGTTGGCCGCGATCAGCAAGTCCTACGGAGGGGTCAGGGCGTGCCGGAACGTTGACTTCGCCGTACGGGCGGGCGAGGTGCACGCGCTGCTCGGCGAGAACGGCGCGGGCAAGTCGACCCTGATGCGGGTGCTGTCCGGCGACCTCGCCGACTACGAGGGCACTGTCACGGTCGACGGCCAACCGGTCCGGTTCCACGGACCGGCCGACGCCCAACGCGCCGGCATCGCCATGATCCACCAGGAGCTCGACCTGGTCCCCGGCCTCTCGGTGGCGGACAACATCTTCCTCGGCCGCGAGCCACGCACCCGGCTGCGCACCCTGGACCGCCGCGCCATGCTCAGGGAGACGCGGAACCTGTTGCGCCGCACCGGAATCGACCTGGATCCCCGGCGGCCGGTCGGTGACCTGCGGACCGGTGAGCAGCAACTGGTCAGCATCGCCAAAGCGCTGTCGCTCGACGCCAAGGTCCTGATCATGGACGAGCCCACGTCGGCGCTGTCGGTGGCCGAGGTGGACCGGATGTTCACGGTGATCACCGAGCTCAGGCGGGCCGGCGCCGGGATCGTCTACATCTCCCACCGGATGGACGAGATCGGCCGGATCGCCGACCGCGCGACGGTCTTGCGCAACGGGTCCGTGGTGGCCCAGTTCGACGCCAGGGAGATGACCGCCGAGGGGGCCGCCGAGGCCATGATCGGCCGGCCGGTGCAGACCATGTTCGCGCACGACCCGGCCGCCCAGGGCGCCACCCTGCTCGAGGTCGACGGCCTGGTGGTGCCCCGGCACCGGTCCGGCCGCCGCGACCCGGCCGGGATCAGCCTGACCGTCCGGCACGGCGAGATCGTCGGGCTGGCCGGCCTGCTCGGATCGGGCCGTACGGAGCTGTTGGAGACGCTGTTCGGCGCGGGCGGCTCGTGGCGTGGGTCGATCCGCCTCGACGGGAAACCGATCCGGCCCCGCAGCCCCCGGCACGCGGTCCGGCTCGGCCTGGCGTTCGTTCCCGAGGACCGCCGGATCTCCGGGCTCGCGCTCGACCACTCGGTGCTGGCCAACACCGTTCTGTCGATTGTGGACAGAATCGCGCGGTTCGGGGTGGTCTCCCGGCGCCAGGAGATGTCCGAGACCACGCGGATGGTGCACGACCTGCGGGTGAAGCTCGGCTCGGTGCGTGACCCGGTCAGCGCCCTGTCCGGCGGGAACCAGCAGAAGGTCGTGTTCGGCCGGATGCTGCTGACCGAGCCGAGCCTGTTGCTGCTCGACGAACCCACGCGCGGGGTGGACGTCGGCGCGAAGGCCGAGATCTACCAGCTGCTCGGCCGGCTCGCCGAGGGCGGCATGGGGGTGCTGCTGGCGTCCTCGGAACTGGCCGAGCTGGTGGGGGTCTGCGACCGGGTGATCGTCCTGCGCGGCGGCCAGAACGTGGCCGAGCTGCCGACCGCGCACGCCGGGGAAGCGGAGTTGCTGGCCGCGTCGATGGGAGAGGTGGTTCCGCTGTGACAGCTGAGGTGGTAGGCGTCCGCCGGCACACCATCCGGACCACGGTCTTCCGCTTCCAGAGCCTGTTCGGGCTGGTGGCGGTGTTCGTGGCGGCGATCCTGTTCTCGCCGAGCCGCAACGGCGAACTCGTCTTCCTCTCCAGCGGCAACCTGTTCAACGTCGTCCGCGCCATCTCCGAGAAGGGGATCATCGCGGTCGGCATGACGTTCGTGATTCTCATCGGCGGCATCGACCTGTCGGTCGGCGCGGTCCTCGGGCTCACCGCGGTCGCGTCGGCCGACCTGATGGTGAACAACGACTGGGGTGTCGTGCCCACGGTCCTGCTGGTGCTGGTCGTGGGCCTGGTTTTCGGCCTGCTGCAAGGTGTCGCGTCCACCGCGTTCCGGATCCAGGCGTTCATCGTCACCCTCGCCGGCCTGCAGATCGCGCGCGGCCTGGCCCGGATCTGGTCCGGCGGGCAGGGCATCGCCATCTCGTACGGCACCGACCCCGGCGAGGCCCCGGTCGCGTTCTCGCTGCTGGGCGAGCGGACGTTCAACGGCCTGGTCCCGATTCCTGCGCTGATCTTCGTCGTCATCGCGGTGTTGGCGACGTTGTTCCTGCGGAGCAGCGCCTTCTCCAGACACGTGTACGCCATTGGCGGCAACGAGAAGGCCGCGCGCCTGTCCGGTATCCCGGTGACCAAGGTCAAGATCATCGTCTTCGGGATCTGCGGACTGCTGACCGCGCTGGCCGGGATCATCCACGCCGGGCAGCTCAACCAGGGCAGCCCCAACGACGGCCTCGGCTACGAGCTGGACGCCATCGCGGCGGTGGTGATCGGCGGCACGAGCCTGGCCGGCGGCCGGGGATCGGTCGGCGGCACGGTCGCCGGCGCCCTGCTCATCGGGGTGCTGAACAACATCCTGTCCCTCAACGGGGTCAACAGCGACATCCAGTTGCTCATCACGGGATTCGTCATCGTGGTCGTGGCCGGGCTGCAACGGCTCCGGCCGGCGGCCTGACTGGAGGGAACATGTCATCGCTGCGTAGCGGCACCATCCTGCTCGCCGCCTGTGTCGTGCTCACGGCCTGCGGCACCACCTCCGAGAACAGCGGCGGTGGTGGCGGGCAGACCACCGGCGCGTCCACGAAATGCAAGGGCACGGGCGGGAAGTACGTCATCGGCATGAGCCAGGCCAACGTCGCCGAGCCCTACCGGCAACGGATGGACGACGACATCAAGGCGGCCGCCAAGGGTGTGCCGCAGTTCGAGGTCCGGTTCACCGACGCCCAACAGGACAACGCGCGTCAGGTGTCCGATGTGGAGAACTTTGTCACCCAGCAGATCGACCTGCTGATCATCAGCCCGAACGAGGCGAAGCCGCTGACCGCGGTGGTGAAGTCCGCCTACGACAAGGGTATCCCGGTGCTCGTGCTGGACCGCAAGGTGGAGGGCGACGCGTACACCGAGTGGATCGGCGCGGACAACACCGAGATCGGCCGGCAGGCGGGCAAGTACGTGGCCGAGAAACTGCTGCCTTCCGGCGGAAAGATCGCTGAGATCCGCGGCCTGGCCGGGTCGACCCCGGCCCAGGAACGCGGGGACGGCTTCCGGGACGCCATCAAGGGCAAGAACATCGACATCGCGGTCAGCCAGGACGGCGACTGGCTGCGCGACAAGGGCCAGGAGAAGGCGGACGCCATCCTGAAGTCCAATCCGGACGTCCAGGTGATCTACGCGCACAACGACCCGATGGCCGAAGGCGCCTACCTGGCCGCGAAGGCCGCCGGCAAGCAGGACAGCCTGAAGTTCATCGGCATCGACGCCCTGCCGATCCCGTCCGGCGGGATCAAGGCCGTGGAGGCGGGGCGGCTGTCCGCCACCTTCGTCTACCCGACCGCGGGCAAGGAGGCGGTGGCCGCGGCCAAGCAGATCCTCGTCGACTGCCAGCAGGTGCCGAAGACGCAGACGCTGCAAACCCAGTTGATCACCAAGGAGAACGCCACGGAGGTGTACGCGAAAGCCAACGGCGGCTGAGAACCCCAGCGCGCCACAACAGAACATGAGGAGGCCAGGATGCGTATTCGATCCCTGCTCGCATCCACCGTAGTCCCTGTCCTCGTCATCGCGTTCGCGCCCGGCGCGGCCTCGGCCGCGCCGCGGCTGGCGGACACCGGTGACAAGGGTCCGATCGGATGGCAGGTCTATCGCGATCTCAACCAGTTGTCCCGGTTGAGACCAGGCGCGATCATGCGCCAGTTCTCCAGTTTCGACCGTACCGGCGGAAACGACGACGGTTTCAACGGTACCTATTCGTGCCTGCGGACCACAGCGACCGGCTGTGTGATCGCGGAACGGACCGGCGCGGGCCAGATCGACTCGATGTGGTTCACCCGCGACTTCGGGTCGATGGTCAACAACGGCCGGATCAAGATCGAACTGGACGGCACGGTCGTGCTCGACCAGTTGCTGCAGGACGTGGTCAACGGCAAGCTCGGCGCGCCGTTCGTGTGGCCGTTGGTGGGCAACGGCGAGGACACGTCCGGTGGTTCGGTGATCAAGGTCCCGATGCCGTACCGCGAGTCGATGCGGGTGACCATCCAGGCCAACCCGCGCTTCTACCACGTCGACTACCGGTCCTTTTCGGACGCTGACGGCGTGCGGACCTTCGATCCGACGGACAAGGCGCTCGACGTGATCGCCAAGTTGCGCGGCTACGGGATCCGCGACCCGAAGCAGAATGTCGCGGCCAACCGGCTCCCGGTCGTCAATGCCACTGTCGCGGCCGGCAGGTCCCGCAAGATCGCCACCACGAGCGGATCCGGGTACATCAGCCAACTGCGCGTGCGGATCCCGCAGATCGCGGCCAGTCCGCGGGTCGGCGACGACGGCCGGGCGTTCGCGGTCGGCGGCTCGTCCACCTTCAAGGTCGCCGTCGATCCGGCCAACCAGGGTGTGCGGCTGACCCGCCGGTACGACCCGGAGATCGGCCACCAACGAGCCAGGGTGTCAGTCGACGGCACCCAGATCGGCTTCTGGGACAGTGGCGCGCCGCTGCCCAACGGCCAGTGGCGGGACCAGTCCATGCCCGTCCCGGCCTCGCTGACCGCGGGCAAGTCCTCGGTGACCGTACTGAACGAGTACATCGCGTCCGATTTGGACGTCAACGAGTTCCGCTTCGACGTGCACAGCAACGTCGACGGCGACTGGCGGCGGACGGATGTCGTCGACGTCGGCCCGAACCACCCAGGTGACGAACAGGCGCACGGCTACGCCATCAAAGGCATGAGCTGGCAGGGCTACCGCGTGTTCCGCTACCCGGTCGACGCGGCCACGGTCACCCAGTCCGACAGTTTGCTCACCGGTGTCCGGCTGGTGATCTCGTTCGACGGGAAGACCACTGTGGACGCCCCGCTCGGCGAGTTCTTCGGCTCGGGGCTGGGCGAGTACGACACCCGGACCCTGATGTCGGCCATGGACCACGCGCAGGACGGTTGGTACACCTCGTGGTGGCCGATGCCGTACAGCTCGAACGCGACCGTGGTGCTGGTCAACGAGAGCGGTGTGGCGCTCGGTGACCTGACCGTGGAGACCGACCAGGTCGACGACCCGTCGGTCGGGCCGGCGCTGAGGTCGGGCAAGATCGGCTACTTCCACGCGACCCGTCAGTCCGGGCACACCGTGACCGGCAAGGACTACACGTTCCTCGACACGGCCGGCAGCGGAGTGTTCTACGGGGTCACGCACACCATGCGCGGCGACATCCCCAACGGGAACATGCGCCTGTACCTCGAAGGCGACGAGCGCGTGTACACCGACGGCGCCGCGTCCCCGATCCAGTACGGCACCGGAACCGAGGACTTCTACGAAGCCGGCTGGTACTTCCGCGACGGGACCACGTACTCCATGCCGCTCGCGGGCAACCCTTCGTGGGAACTCAACGCGGACGGCTGCGTCAACGACTGCACCGGCGCGTACCGGATGATGCTCGGCGATGCCGTTTCGTTCTCGTCAAACCTGCGTTTCGACATCCAGCACGGCCCGGTGGACGACGCGCCCGCGACCTACAGCTCCACGGCGTTCTGGTACGGCCAGCCGACCGTCGCCCTCACCGAGACCGACATGGTCGACGTGACGGACGACGCCAGCCGCACCGCCCACACCTACCAGGCGACCGGGGAAACCCGCGGCACGTTGTCGTCGACTTTCGAAGGCAAGGACGACAAGGTCACGGTGGCCCGGGGCGTGGCGTCGACGACCGGGCCGATCACGTTCACCGCCAAGCTCGGACCGGACGGCACGGGCGCGCGCCTGCTGCGGATGGGCGACCAGTCCGTGGCGTACCAGCGGGCGACGGTAGTGGTCGACGGAGTCCAGGCCGGTGAGTGGGTCCAGCCGTTGGGCAACGCTTCGTCGAAGTGGCTGGAGGATTCGTTCGACCTGCCGCAGAGTCTGGTGGCGGGCAAGACAAGCGTGACCGTCCAGCTCGTGCCGACGTCGCCGCCGGCCTGGTCGGCGGCCCGATACCGGGTGCTCACCAGGACTTAGTGTCTGGCTGTGTTTGATTGCCTCGCTCCGCTCGGGCGGGCTTGGTCGCCTTCAGCCGGACTGTGCCCATAGCCGACCCCTACGGGGCCGCCCACCCCCACCGGTCCACCCCGCCCCACGCGGCCGACATCTTCGCTCGGACCGGCTTCCGCTGTGCTCGGGGCGATGCCGGGCGTGTTGCGGGGCGTAAATGACCGGCGCGACCAAGCCGTCAGTGCTTTGTCGAACTGCCTCGTGGGATCAAGGTGGCGCTCAACGTGGTCGTGGTCGGGACCCTGGTTCCGTCCGTGATCCGGTCCAGCAGGAGTTGGGCGGCCACCGTCCCGATCTCGTAGGCGGGCTGGGACACCACGGAGAGAGGAGGGTTCACCAGCGGCGCCCATGGCGCGTCGTCGAACGCGACCACGCCGACGTCCTTGCCTGACTTCAGGCCCAGTTCGGTCAAAGCGGCCAACACGCCGATCGCCATCGTGCTGTTCGCGACGAGCAGGGCGTCCGGGCGTTCGTCCTGGCTGAGCAGGTCGACAGTGGCCTGATGGGCGCCGTCCGACCGGTACTCGGTGCGGCGGACCAGCTTGGCCGAGTACTTGCGGCGCGCGGCGCGCAGCGCGTCCCGGTATCCGGCGAGCCGGTCGTCGGCGGTCCGGATGCCGGCCGGGCCGGTCACGCAGCCGACGTGGTGGTAGCCCTGCGTGATCAGGTGCGCGGTCGCCTCCTTGGCCGCCTGCCGGGTGTCCACCAGGACGGTGTCGTTGTCCGCCGCGACGTCGGGTAGCGGCCGGTCCACCGCGACCATCGGCATGCCGCGGTCGGTCAACAGGTCCACATTGGTCGACGCGCCGGTGGTGGACAGGACCACGCCGGCGACCCGTTCCTGGATGGCGACGTCGATGTACCGCCGCTCCTTGTCCGGGTTCTCGTCCGAATTGCACAGCACCACCGAGTAGCCGACGGCGTGGGCCACGTCCTCCACGCCGCGGGCGATGCTGGTGAAGAACGGGTTCTCCACGTCCGAGATGATCAGGGCGAGCACCGCGGTCTCCTGGCGGCGCAGGTTGCGGGCCGGGCCGTTGGGCTGGTAGCCCAGTTCGGCGGCGGCGTCGAGCACCCGGCTGACCAGGTTGGGGTCCACTGTGGACTTCCCGTTCAGCGCCCTTGACACGGTCGCGGTGGAGACACCGGCCTTCGTCGCCACGTCGTTGATGGTCGCCACACGGCCTCACTCTGCGAAACGATGGCGGCACTCAGCGAGGCCGCCACGATGTTGACACTGCTCGATCCCCAGAATAGCGTGATGAGTAATCGATTACTCGGTTCGAGGGGCAGGGTCGCCCGAAAGAGCTGGAGGAACCGTGGCACGGATCGGCGTGATCAGTGTTTCCGACGGTCGGGACTACGTACACAGCGGCATCGCCGAGCACATTCGGACCACCGAGGACAAGCTGGTCGCCGAGCTGGCGGCGGCCGGCCACACCGTGGTCCGGGGCTCGGCGCCGGTCAGCACCAACTCGCTGGCCACGTCCGTGGCCCGCGAGATCGAGGCGGCCGGGGTCGACCTGACCGTGCTGCACTACGCGGTGTGGGCGTTCCCGCACTTCACGATGCTCGCGGCCGGCGCGATCCGGGGGCCGTTGCTGCTGTTGTCCAACATCGATCCGGTCCAGCCCGGGATGGTCGGCATGCTGGCCGCGGGCGGCGCGCTCGACCAGATAGGACGCGCCCACACGCGGCTGTGGGGCGAGCCCGCGGCGGTGGCCGGCGCGATCGGCGTGCACGCGGCCGCCGCGGCGGCGGTGGCCCGGTTGCGTGGCAGCACGTTCGGCCGGATCGGTGGCCGGCCGATGGGGATGAACACCGCGGTCGCCAACACCGACCAGTGGCAGCGGCTGTTCGGCGTCGACGTGGAGGAGATCGACCAGTGGGAGATCGTCCGCCGCGCCGAGGCCGCCCCGGCCGACGAGAAGGCGAAGGCCCGTGAGTGGCTGGAGCGGCACGCGCACGTCCACTACGACGGGAACAAGCTCACCCCGGCGCTGTTGGAGCGTCAGATCGGCTCGTACCTGGCGATGCGGGAGCTGATCGACGAGTGGAACCTGGACTTCACCGGTATCAAGGGCCAGCCCGAGCTGACCCAGTACTTCGCCACCATGGACATCGCCGAGGCGTTCCTGAACGACCCCTACGACTGGAACGGCCCGAAGGAACCGCACGTGTGCGCCACCGAGGCGGACATGGACGGCGCACTGACCATGCAGTTGTTCAAGCACATCGCGGCGACCCCGGTACTGTTCGCCGACGTGCGGCACTACCACGGCGACCGGGACATCTGGGACCTGTGCAACTCGGGCCAGCACGCCACCTGGTACGCGGCCCGCAGCGACGACCCGGCCGAGAACCTGGCCAAGGTGCACCTCTACCCCGAGGTGTTCTTCTTCCCGGCCGGCGGCGCCTCCGTGCACCACCTCGCGGCGCCGGGCGAGATGACGCTCGGCCGGCTGACCCGCAAGGACGGCCAGTACCGGATGCAACTGATGCTCGGCTCGTTCGAGACGTACTCGGACGAGGTCAACCAGGAGCTGATGGCGCAGTCGACGCCGGAGTGGCCGCACGCGTTCGCCCGGCTGGACGCGCCGGCGGACGTGTTCCTGTCCCGCTTCGGCGCCAACCACATCCACGCGGTCCCCGGCGACCACCGCGCCACGGTCCGCGCGGCGTGCGAACTGCTGGGGATCACGCTCGACGAGTTCACCCGAGGATGACGTCCTTGTACATCGGCATTGATATCGGCACGTCCAGCTCGAAAGGCGTGCTGGTCCGTCCTAACGGGACGATCGCGGCCCGGTTCGAGCGGCCGCACGAGGTCGCCACACCGCATCCGGGCTGGGTCGAGCACGACCCGGTCAGCGTGTGGTGGATGGATTTCGTGGCGATCGCCCGGGCCCTTGTCGACGCGGCCGACGGCCCCATCACCGCGCTTGGGGTCAGCGGGATCGGCCCGTGCCTGCTGCCCGCGTCCTTCGACGGCGCCCCGCTGCGCCCGGCCATTCTGTACGGAGTGGACACTCGCGCGTCGGTCGAGATCGCCGAGATGACAGCGGAGTTCGGCGCGGACGCGATCCTGTCCCGCGGTGGGACGCCGTTGTCCAGCCAGGCGGTGGGTCCGAAGCTGCGCTGGCTGGCCCGGCACGAGCCGGAGGTGTTCGCCCGGACCGAGATGCTCCTGATGGCCAGCTCCTACCTGGTGTTCCGGCTGACCGGCCGGTACGTGCTGGACCACCACTCGGCCAGCCAGTGCGACCCCATGTACGACCTGCATACCGCCACCTGGGCCACGGACTGGTGCGCCCGGATCGCGCCGAACCTGCGGCTGCCGGACCTGCACTGGCCGACCGAGATCGTCGGCACGGTGACCGCGGCGGCGGCCGTCGAAACCGGTCTGCCCCGAGGACTGCCGGTGACCGCGGGGACAGTCGACGCGTGGGCCGAGGCGACCAGCGTCGGCGTCACCGCGCCGGGCGACGTGATGGTCATGTACGGCACCACGATGTTCGTGATCCAGGGCCTGACCGACCCGACGCCGCACCCTGGCCTGTGGGTGACCCGAGGGGTGCTGCCCGACTCGTACTCGTTGGCCGCCGGCATGGCCACCTCGGGGGCGGTGACTGACTGGCTACGGCGCTTGTTCGCCGGTGATTTCGCCACCTTGGTGGCGCGCGCCTCGGAAGTCCCGCCGGGCAGCCGAGGACTGTTGATGCTGCCGTACTTCGCCGGTGAGCGAACACCGATTTTTGACACGAATGCCCGAGGACTCGTCGCCGGTCTGACGCTCAGTCACGGCCAACCCGAGCTCTACCGGGCGGCTCTTGAGGCGACCGCCTACGGACTGCGGCACAACCTGGAGGCGATGCGCGAGTCCGGCGGCATTCCGAAGCGGGTCGTGGCGGTCGGCGGCGGTACCCAGGGCGGCCTGTGGACCCAGATCGTCTCGGACGTCGCCGGAATCGACCAGCAGATCCCCACCGAGACCATCGGCGCCTCGCTCGGTGACGCCTTGCTGGCGGCCATCGCCACCGGCGCCACCGTGACCGCGGCCGAATGGAACCCGATCGCCCAGACCGTCACGCCGATCCCGGCGAACACCGCGAGGTACGACAAGTACTACGGCCACTACCGAAACCTTTACCCGGCGACCCGGGACACCATGCACTTCCTCGCCGAACAACAGCGGTCCTCGGGCTGACATCAGTGCAGATAACTCCACATAGGACACTCGGTGCCCGGCCGTTCCCGCCGTGGCGTCGAGGGGCCGCCGTGGGTGCCTCGGTGGGCGGCGTCGTCGTCCAGCACGAACTCCGGCCGGAGGTGCTCGGTGTCGTAGTACCGGTGGAACACCGGGGTCTGGGAACCGGACATCGGCGGGACGATCCAACTCCAGTCCGCCGGACAGGTCCGGCCCGCGCGTTGCTCCTTCGCCACGTGCTTCAGGAACCGGTCCGACTCGGTGTGGTGGTCGGTGATCGTGACCCCGGCCGCCGCGAACGAATGCAGCACCGCGCGGTTCAACTCCACCAGCGCACGGTCGCGCCACAACGTCGTTTCGCTGCTTGTGTCCAGCCCGAGTCTGCGGGCGACCTCGGGCAACAGGTTGTACCGTTCGGTGTCGGCGAGGTTCCGCGCGCCGATCTCCGTGCCCATGTACCAGCCGTTGAAGGGCGCGGCCGGGTAGGAGACGCCGCCGATCACCATGCGTATGTTGCTGATCGCCGGAACGGCGTGCCAGCGCAGGCCGAGTTCGGTGAGCCAGGGCAGTTCGGGGTGCGTGATGGGCACTTCCCGGACGGCGTCCGCCGGTAAGTCGTACAGCCGAGGGCCTTCCTCGGGCGTCTCGACCACCAGCGGGAGCACGTCGAACGCGCCGCGTGGCTCGGTGGGGCGCCAGCCCAAGGTGGTCACGCGGTCGGTGAAGCCCAGGTAACGGGGATCGCCCAGGACACCACCGTCTTCGGTGGGATAACCGGCGTACCGGATGAGTAGTTCGTTCCAGATCCGTGGCGCCGGCCGGTTCGGTGCCTCCGGGGCGAACACCGACATGAGCGGTCGGAGTTTGCCGCCGTTCCACGCCTGGCGTAAGTGCTGCACGCAGTGCTCGGCCACGTCATCCGCCGTACGGACCGCGCGCAGGTCACGGACGCGCAGGCTTCGCCAGTACAGCCGTCCGATGCAGCGCGCGCTGTTGCGCCACGCCACTTGCGCGCCGAACGTCAACTCCGCGGTGGTGTGGTGGTACGTGCCCGTCAGGTCGATCTCCGCCCGGACCCACGCGACCCGTCGGTCCGCGTCGCCCTCGTTCGGATGTTCCGTGTAGAAGAGCCGGAGGAAGTCCTCGGCGTCCGCGGGATCCACGGGTTCGGTCACCGGCGCAATCTAACCGTTATCAAAGTCGGCGGCAACGGATTCGGCCGGAGTCACCGTCTTGGGTATATGGCACCGACAGCGGGGTTACCGAGAGTTGACTGGCGGAAGATCGTGGTGGGGGTGGGAACCGTGCTGGTCGTCGGCGGTCTCGCCGCGGCCGCACCCGCCAACCTGGCGGCTCAGCCGCCGGATGTGGTGAACACCTCACCGGGCGCTGTCTCGCTGGTCTCGTTCAACACGTGTGACAAGGCGTTGAGCGGTTTGCGGCAGGCCGCGTGGCCGTACATCGGACCGTACGGCTTCGGCGGCCCGACGGCGGTCGCCATGGAAGGCGGCGGCGCCATCGCCGACGCGCCGATGGCCGAGGACGGCGCGGCGCGGGCCGGGGCACCAGCGCCGCAGGCGCCGAAGAGCGCCTCGTCGGCCGAACAACCGGGCGCGACCGACCAGCACTCGTCCACGAACAACCACGAGGTCGGCATCGACGAGCCCGACCTGGTGAAGACCGACGGGAAACGCCTGGTGTCCGCGGTGAACGGGCAGTTCAAGGTGATCGATGTCGCGTCCCACAAGGTGACCGGGACCCTGGACCTGCCGGACATGACCGTCTCGCAGATCCTCCTCGCCGGCGACCGCGCGCTGCTCGTGGCCAACAGGTCACCGCGGTACGTGCCGCTGACTCCCGAGGAGTCCCTGCCGCCTGCTTCGTCCCCGGTGCCAACGACTTCCAGCGTGCCCCGCCCGCCGGGGTCCACAACGTCCAGTCCGCCACCTCCGCCGCTGTCGACTTCCAGCGGGCCACGTCCGCCGGTGAGTTCCCCTGTGCCGAACTCCACCGTGCCGCCGCCGCTCACCAGCTCATTCGAGACCCATCCGCCGTCCAGTGGCGAAACCAAGCCGGCGCCGCCGCTTGTCCCGATCGACCCGCCGATTCCCACGAGTCCCGAGCAGACTCTGGTCCTCGTCGACCTGTCCGGGGCGCCGCGCACCCTGGGCACCTTGGCGATGACCAACGGCGAGTACGTCGACGCCCGCCAGATCGGCTCGGTCGCCCGGGTCGTGTTGAGTTCCCGGCCACGGCTGAACTTCGTCCACCCGAACCGGGCACAGGCCTACAGTTCCGCGTTGGACCAGAACCGGGAGATCGCGGCCCGGTCGACGATCAACGACTGGCTGCCGTACTTCAAGCTGAACACCGGGGACGCGCAGACCGAAGGCACCTTCGTCAGCTGTGACCGGGTCAGCCACGCGCAGGCCTACTCAGGGACGTCGATGCTGACCGTGCTCACCGTCGACCTGACCAAGAACCTGGGAACAGGCGACCCGGTCACCGTCGTCGCCGACGGGAACACCGTCTACGGCACGGACAAGAGCCTCTACGTCGCCGACGACCACCGCAACAGCGTGGCCCCGATGGTGTACAGCGGCGGCAAGGTCAAGGGCACACCGGACATCCCGGTGGCGCCACAGCGGACCCAGATCCACCGCTTCGACATCACCGGCGCCGGGCCACCGCGGTACGCCGGCTCCGGCGAGGTCGACGGCGCGCTGCTGAACCAGTACTCGATGTCCGAGTACCAGGGGAATCTGCGGGTCGCGACCACCGTCAACCAGTTCGCCACGCGAGCGGACGGCCAATCGCAGAGCGTGGTGACAGTGTTGGCACGTAAGGACAACTCGCTCGACGTCGTCGGCAGGATCGACGGCCTTGGCGTCGGCGAGCGGATCTACGCGGTCCGGTTCCTCGACGCGGTCGGCTACGTCGTCACGTTCCGCCAGACGGACCCACTGTACACATTGGATCTTTCGCAGCCGACCCGACCACGCCTGGTCGGCGAACTGAAGATCCCCGGCTACTCCGCCTACCTGCATCCGGTCGGCGACGGCAAGATCCTCGGGGTCGGCGTGGACGGCCCGATGTCCGTCCAGGTGTCCCTGTTCGACGTCGGCAACCCAGCCGCGCCGAACCGCGCCGCCGCGTACCAGATCCAAGGCACCTCGTCCGAGGTCGGCTACGACGCGCACGCGTTCCTGTACTGGCCGGCGCGCAACATGGTCGTCGTCCCGGTCATGGGCCTGTCCCGGGACAAGGCGGCAGGTGGCAGCTACGCCCTGGTGTTGCGGCTGGACAGCGGCAGCATCACCGAGGTCGGCCGCATCACCCACCCGAACGGCATGATCAGGCGCTCGCTGGTGATCGGCGACGAACTGTGGACGGTGTCGGACAGCGGCGTGATGGCGAACGGACTCGGCGATCTGGCGCAGAAAGCCTGGATGCCGTTGCGCTAGACCGCTGCTTGGCTGAAGACAGTGTGCGTCGCAGGTTCGTCGTCGATGGCCGCGGCGGCCAGTAGCATCGCGCCGGCCGTCCAGGTGGTCCGTTCCGCGGGCCAGATGACCTGGTTCGCGAACTGGTAGCCGGTCCAGTAGGAACCGTCGGTGTGGCGCAGGAATGCAATGTCGGCGAGCAGTTGCCGAGCACGGTCCTTGTCGCCGCGCACGGCCAAGGTGAGCGCGAGTTCGGCAGTCTCGCCGCCGGTGACCCAGGGCTGGTCGTGGACACAACGCACGCCCAGATCCGGCACGACGAACGTCTCCCACTTCGACGCGAGCCCGTTCTCGCCGACCACCGAACAGAGAACCGGGTAGTACCAGTCCATCGAATGCGGTTTCGGCGTGAACACCTCGGGCCGGTTGACGATCACGGCACGCAGCCCGTCGGCGGCGGCGACCCACTCCGGCCGGGACCGTCCCAGCCGGGAGGCGATGTCCGTCGCGCAGCGCAACGCGAGATGGATACTCGAGTTGCCGGCCAACAAGCACTCGGATGACCCTGTCCGCCAACGAATCGCGCCGTCGGGCCGGCGCAGCGACAGCACGAACTGCATGGCCGCGTCGATTGTCGGCCACAGGCGTTCCAGGAACGACATGTCAGCGATCAGCGCGTGGTGCAGGACGCCGACTGCCGCGTAGGCCGTGAAGTTGGCGTCTTTGGCGAGCTCTGGATACGAATACCAGGAGCCGTCCGGGTTCTGGCTCTCCGCGAGCCAGAGGTACGCGGCCTCGGCCTCCGCGTGCCGGCCGGCCACATCGAGCCCCATCGCGGCTTCGACATGGTTCCAGGCGTCCAGCGGGCCGTCGTCGTACCAGGGGATCGCTCCATCGGAACGCTGGACGCCGGCGATCCAGGCCGCGGTCACGTCGCTTTCCGTGCGTACACCACGAGACTCTTGCCCAGCACCGGATTCAGCGCTCGGTCGAGCAGCCGGACCAGGCGGGGTGCCGCGATGATCTCCCAGACCAGGAAGTCGTGGTAACGCTTGACAACGGTGTTCTCTTGGCCCAGAAGGCATTGCAGCCACCAGAAAGGGGAATGCAGCGCGTGTGCGTGATGCGTACGCACCGTTCGCAAGCCCGCTCCGCGTAGCCGGCGAAGCAGGTGACTCCGCCGGTAGATCCGGACATGGCCGCCTTCGACCTCGTGATACGCGTCGGAAAGCGCCCAGCAGATCCGTTCCGGCCACCATCGCGGCACGGTCACCGCGATCAGACCGCCCGGTTTCAGGACCCGGACGGCTTCGGCGATCATCGCCCGGTCGTCCAGTACGTGCTCCAGCGTCTCGGCGACGATTACATGCGAGAACGTGTTGTCCGGAAAGGGCAGGAAGGACCCGCTGGCCCGGACGGCGAGCGCGGGGGTGTCCGCCTCGCCCGCTTCGACCAACGCGCTGAACATGTCCCGCACGTCCTTGAGCACCGCCGAGTCGATGTCGACCGCCACCACGTGGGCGCCTCGTTTGTGCGCCTCGAAGGCGTGTCGTCCGGCACCGCAGCCGAGATCGAGCACCCGGTCGCCCGCGCCGACCGGAAACCGACCGAAATGGACGGTCAACAAGGTCGCACGCTCCTGACGACTTCCTCGTAACACGCGGCGGTCCGCTCGGCGGTCCGCCGCCAGCTCAGCCTTGCCGCTCGGGCGGTTCCCGCTTCGCCGAGCCGTTTCCGCCTGACCGGATCGGCGAGGAGATCACGCAGCGCCCGCGCCAGCGCCTCCGGAGAGCCCGGTGGGACAATGACTCCGGCGTCGCCGACGACTTCGGGAAGCGCGCCGCCGGACGTGGCGACGACAGGGACCCCGCAGGCCATCGCCTCGATCGCGGGCAACGAGAATCCCTCGAACAACGACGGCACACAGACGATCTCGGCGCCGCAGATCAGGTCCGCGTACTCGTCGTCTGTCAGGCCGCTGACGAACGTGACACCAGGAACCGGCTTCGGCTTCCCGATGACGACAAGTTCGCAGTGCACGTCCTTGACCGCGGCCAGCAAATGCCGCAGCCCCTTGATCGGCTCGTCCGCGCTCGCCACACACACGACCCGGCCGGGCACGCGCGGCACACGGTCAGGCGTGAACATCCGGGTGTCCGCGCTCAACGGCACGACCCGAATCCGGGAACCGGGCACACCCATCCGCGAAGTGATGGCCGACTTGGCCGCTTCGGAAACAGTGAGCAGCATGGGCAGCCGCCGGGCGACCCGGTGCTGCATGCGCGTGAACGCGTACCAACGCCGTGTCCCGGCGGACGGCGGCTTCATGTCCCGATCGATGACGACCGGGTGATGGACGGTCGCGATCACCGGTGTTCGCAGGCCGAGCAGGCCGTATCCGAGGCTCTGGTTGTCGTGCACGATGTCGAACCGGTGCGTGGCCAGGTATCGCCGGACGCGCAGGCTGAACGTCAGCGGTTCCGGGAAACCGCCGCGCCGCATGGTCACGAACTCGATCCAGTCCGGAATCCGGCGCAGCTCGGCCAGCTTGGGCGTGCGAAACGGGTTCGGCTCGGCGTACAGGTCGAGACTCGGTGTTCTGACCAAGGGAACACCGGGGTCGAGAACCGGATAAGGCGGCCCGGC
This sequence comes from Actinocrispum wychmicini, assembly GCF_004345645.1. GTDB lineage: Bacteria > Actinomycetota > Actinomycetes > Mycobacteriales > Pseudonocardiaceae > Kibdelosporangium > Kibdelosporangium wychmicini. The sequence goes on from NZ_SLWS01000011.1 coordinate 317,099, forward strand.
GATCACTTCGACATAATGGCCGAGCGCGGTCAGCTCCCGGCTCAAGTGTCTGATGTAGACACCTTGCCCGCCGCAGTGCGCCTTGCCGCGGTACGACAGGAGTGCGACCCGCAGGCTCACCGCTCACCTGCCGAGCGCCCGCCCGATCTTGACCGTCTCCGGATGGTTCTCGCCGCGGACCGCGACCGAACGTTCGTACAACGACGCCAACTTGTCCGCCTCGCCGTCGGCGAGGACGAAAAGAATGTCCAAAGCCCAGGGGTCGTCATACTTCAGCTCCTCGACTCGCTGGTGGAGCAGCCGAACCTGCTCGAAAAACAACGGGGGGGGGGCTTCTTGACGCCGGGTCCAGAAAACGAAGTTCAGTCGCGCGTTGGTGGTGACCTCATGCCGGGAACCGAGCGTTTCCTCGGCGTCCGGCAGCATTTCCAGGGAGAGCCGGGCGGATTCGTCGCCGTTGCCCAGCTTGCCCGTCAGTACCGCTCGCATGTGCCTGGCATGCAACGTCTCTGGGTGCCGGGTGGACAGCGCGGCGGTCGCGTCGGCGACAAGGGGTTCCAGTACATCCCTGGACTCCTCGTACCGCTCCAGTTCGAAGAGCAGATATCCGATGTTGTTGCGAATACTGAAGATTTCCTCGTGGCCCGGGGCGAGTTCGGCCAGGGCGATCGGCAGGAGCTTCTGGAACAGCGCCAGGGCCTCGGTGCGGTTCCCGAGCTTGCCCAGTGCGGTGGCGTATCGTGCGCGGGCGATGATCGCGGGTTCGCTGCGGGCGCCTTCCGCGAACGCCACACGTTCGCTCCATTCCAGCCAGGTCGCGCACTGCTCGGCCGGGATGACCGAGCCACGCGCCCACAGGCTGGCCAGCGCTTCGAGCTGGCGACCGGCCCGCCAGAGATGGGCGGGCTCGGTCTGGTCGGCGTAGACCTGTTCGGGGCCACCGGAATCCCGTTGGTCAATCGGCGCCAGCGAGGCCAACACCCGGGCGATGGCGTCATGTGCGGCACGGTCGGAGAAGGTGGCCTCGGGGAGGTAGGTGACAAGTTCCGCCGCTGTGCCCGGGTCGCCGCGGTCGACCTTTTCGCGGTGTGCCACCAGTTCGTCGTGCACGTCCGGGATCGTCGACAGTCCGCCGAGCAATGAGCTGGCGGCGACAAGGACGCCGATCGGAATGGCGCCGCCGGCCGCGGCGAGCACCGCCCAGACCGGATCCTCGACCTCGGGTCCTGTGGACCGCGCCTCGACACCGGGGCCATCGGCGCCGAAGACCCCGTCCGGTAGTGGGGGTCCGCTGGCGACGGCGACCGCGTCCGGCGGCGCGGTTTCGCAGGAGATGACGAGCTGAACCGAGGGAAGCAGCGATTCGAGGTGTGCCAGGACCCGGGTTCGCAGCGGTTGCGGGAGGCCGTCCACGCCGTCCACGGCGATCCGGATCGCCTCGGACACCGATCGAAGCGGGCCGGAAACGTGCCGTTCGAACGCGTCGGCCGCCTGCCATGCGTTGTCGTCCATGGACTTGCGCAGCGAGGCGTGGGCGGCGGCGAATCCCGGCACGTTCTTGTCCAGTTGCCGGGCGAGTTCCGCCGCGATCCCCTCGGCGGTGTCCGTCGCGGCCAGCATCAGCAGGCCGTGCAGCATCTTCGGCGGAATCGTCTCGGGCGCCACCGCCGGCCGGGCGAGCGCCGCGACCAGTTCGGACCGCTGCGGGCCGACAACGGCCAGATATCCCGTTCCCATCAAGAGCTTGCCGACGACCTCAGCCAACGCTGGTGACGGGGTGAACCGGCGGGCCAGCCGTTCGATGGCGGCGGACGCCGGATTGCCGGCCGCGACCGAGTCGATCCACATCGGCGAGTTGTTCACCGCCAGCCAGAGTCCCTCATCACCGGCGGCGATCTGGCGACGTCCGTCAAAGGCCAGGTGGACCGCGGTCTGCGCCGGACACAGGCCGGCGAGCACGGTCTTCATGTCCGGGCACCGCAGCCGCTCACCCAGACGGTCGTGCCCGGAGCGCAGCACGCGCGCGAGTTGCCGGCTGAAGCAGCCGTTCGCGGCGACCCGGTCGTCCGACGCGGTCAGCACCTCGAACCGGCGGCCGGCCTGGCCGACGATGTGCACCCACCGGGCGGCCGCCTGTTCCGCCGCGATCCCGGCGTGGCACGTGTCCAGCAGCAACACCAGGCCGTCGACCGACGAGTAGAGCCCCAGGAGCTCGCGGATCCGTTGCGCGAGCAGGAAGGCGGTCCGGCTGGACGGCGGCAGCGCGGTGTCGCGGACCAGGTAGTAGAAGTCGTCCGAGACGTAGTCGCCATGCCCGACCAGCGCGATGATCAACGTGGCCTCGTCCGCCGAGGCACGTTCGAAGGCCGCGGTGACGGCGTCGTCGACCTCGGTGATCGTCGGGTCGACGAGGAGGCCGTCACCGACCGCGGGCACACATCCGCCGACCGCGGGATCGAGCAGGCTGGCAGCCATGTCCTGGGCCGCCGACGGCAAGAACGACAGTTGGTTCAGCTCCGCGCACTGCGAAGCGATGACCAGCAGCCGGCGTTCTCCCACGCGGGACACAGTAGCCCGGCGGGGAATACGCTGCGTCGCATGGCGGAGGTCGTGCTCGTCCACGGGATCGCGCAGGAACAGAAGTCAGCCGACGGGCTTGAGGCCGCGTGGCTGCCGAGCCTGGCCGGCGGGGTGCGGACCGCGGGCCACCCGTCGGTCGCGGACCGGCTGTGGCGGTCCGGCCAGCCAGGGGACGCGCGGATGGCCTTCTACGGCGACCTCTTCCTGCCCACGGACCAGCAGGGCACCAGCGACGACCTGCCCGCACCCGAGCTCGCCGAGGCGATCGCGATGGCGTGGCTGACGCGTGCCGCCGAGGACGCCACGGACGAGTCGGACCGGCAGGCCGCCCGTCGGGAAATCGATTACTTGACGCAGCGCGGCGAGACACAGGGTGCACGGGCCGCGCTCCGACCGGTCATCAACAGCCTGACCAGGCTGCGGCCGTTCGCCCGGCTGGGGGTGGCCCTCGCGGGACGGGTCGTGGTGAAGTCGTTGGCCCAGGTGACGCGGTATCTCACCGACGAGGAGACCCGTGCGCGGATCCAGCGGCGCGTCCTCGACCTGGTCGACGAGAACACCAAGGTGATCGTGGCCCACTCACTCGGGTCGGTCGTCGCGTACGAGGTCGCCCACCAACTGGGCCATCCACTGCCGCTCCTGGTGACCATGGGCTCGCCCCTCGGCCTGCGGGCGGTCGTCTACGAACGACTGCGACCGCAGCCCCCGATGGTGCCGAAGTCGGTCCTGAGCTGGGTGAACATCGCCGACCGGGACGATCTCGTCGCGGCCCGGCCGGACCTGACCCCACTGTTCGCCGACCCGGCCGGCGTCCTGGCAGGCGGCTACACCGTGGACAACGGCGCCAAGCCCCACGACGCCACCTTCTACCTGGCCAAACGCCAGATCGGCGAGCCGGTGGGCCGCGCGCTGTCCTGATGCTTGGCCGCGCCGGTCATTTACGCCGCGCAACACGCCCGACATCGCCCCAAGCACAGCGGCGGCCAGCTCAGAGCGAAGATGTCGGTGGCGTGGGGCGCGGTGGAAATGGCCGGCTGAAGGCGGCCAAGCCGTCCGAGCGAAGCGAGGACCATCGATACTGTCGGTGGTGCCCGCTACCTTGCCGTTATGTCGAAGCGAGTGCCGTTCACCGGCGACGAGAAGGAAAGTCTGCAGGCGAGCCTGGATCGCCACCGGGACGTCGTGCTGTGGAAGCTCGAAGGGCTGGACGACGAGCAGCTGCGCAGACGGATGACACCCAGCGGGACGAGTCTGCTCGGCCTGGTCAAGCACCTGGCGTACGTGGAGTCCGGCTGGTTCCTGGAGACGTTCGGGCGGCCGCCCGTGAAGGTCGTCCAGGATCCCGACGATCCCGAGGAGGACCTGCGGATCGAGCCGCACGAGTCCACCGAGGACGTGCTGGGCTACTACCGGCGGGCGCGGGCCGCGGCGGACCAGGTGATCGCCGAGGTCGAGGTGACGGACGAGGGCACTGCCTGGTTCGGTGACGCTGTGTCGATGCGCTGGGTGTTGATCCACATGATCGAGGAGACCGCCCGGCACGCCGGGCACATGGACATCCTGCGGGAGCTCATCGACGGCGCCGCGGGCGATCATCCGGAATGACCGGGATTGTCCGATCCGGACTGAAAGGACCCATGATGGGAGCACTCGAACACTGGACTGCACCGGCAGTGACCGTGTGTACTCGGTGTGCGGTACGGCGATCTGGGGGTGCGCCGTACCGCGCCAGCTGACCCAGCGCGGGCCGGGGACGACTATGGACACCGTGACGAACGAACCAGATCCGCGGCGATGGCGTGCGCTGGCCGTCACGTTGGGCGCGGGCTTCATGAGCCTGCTCGACGTGAGCATCGTCAACGTGGCCCTGCCGTCCATGCAGTCCGGGCTGCGCGCGTCGGCGGGCGCGGTCCAGTGGGTCGTGTCGGGGTACGCGTTGGCGTACGGGTTGACGCTCGTCGCTGGTGGGCGGCTGGGGGACGCGCTCGGCCGTCGCCGGATCTTCATGTTCGCCCTCGCCGGCTTCGTGCTGATGAGCGCGCTCGCGGGCGCCGCGTCGTCGATGGCGTGGCTGGTCGTCGCGCGGCTGCTGCAGGGCGCGTCCGCCGGTCTGCTGACCCCGCAGAGCTCCGGACTGATCCAGACCATGTTCCAGGGCGCGGAACGTGGCCGGGCGTTCGGGCTGCTCGGCGCGACCATCGGGTTCTCCACGGCGGTCGGCCCGGTCCTGGGTGGCCTGATCATCGCCCTGTTCGGCACGGACACCGGCTGGCGGTGGGTGTTCTACGTGAACGTCCCGATCGGCGTGGTCGCGCTGATCTTCGCCGCGCGGCTGCTGCCCGGTGAGGAGCGGCGCAAGATCCGGATCCGCACCGAGATCGACTTCCTCGGCGCGGCCCTGCTCGGCTTGGCCGTGGTGTGTGTGCTGTTCCCGGTGGTGCAGGTGGAGAGCGGCAACTTCGGCACGTGGTGGTGGCTCCTGCCGGTCGCGGTCGCCCTGGGGTACCTGTTCGTCCGGTGGGAACACCGGACTGTCCGGCAGGGCCGCGCGCCGCTGCTGGACGTTCGCCTGTTCACGAACACGGCCGGCTTCTCGTCCGGCGCGACCATCGGCATGGTGTACTTCTGCGGCTTCGCCGGGCTGTTCGTGGTGATGGCCATGTTCTTCCAGACCGGACTGCACTACACCGCGCTGGAATCCGGCTTCGCCGTGACGTCGTTCGCGTTGGGATCGGCGGTGTCGTCGGCGATCGCCGGCCGGCTGGTGTCCCGGTGGGGCCGACGGCTCACGGTCGGCGCGCTGGGTCTGGTGATCCTGGGCTTCGCTCTGTCGGGTGTGGCCGGTCTGCTGGCGCCCGGCCGCAGCGCCGGCCTGTGGATGGCGGTTCCGTTGCTGCTGGCCGGAATCGGCGGCGGCGCGGTGATCTCCCCGAACATCACGTTGACCCTGGAGAACGTGCCCACCCGGATGGCCGGCGCGGCGGGTGGCGCCCTGCAGACCGGGCAACGCGTCGGAACCGCGGTGGGGGCGGCACTTCTGGTCGCGGCATTCCACAGTGGCGCGGATTCCGGTGACTACCAGGCCGGGCTGGCGATCGCGATGGGCGCCGCGGTGGTGATCATTTCGATCGCCCTCGCGCTGGCCATTCGGGAGTTTCGCGGGCGTCGCCGCTGTTCCGTCGACGAAAATTTGTCCCAGCGCTCTGTGATATCCAGTCAATAACTATTACGCTCCATCCGTTCGACCCTGCCGAACGAGGAGAGCAACAGGATGCGGCTTTCACTGCTGCGCGGCATGATCACGTTCGCGGTCGCCGCCGTCGGGGTTTTCCTGGCCGACGCCACCGCGCAGGCGACGACCGAGAACGACCCGGTCGCCCACGGCACGGTCACCGTCCAGGTCGCGAAACTGACCCACGCCCAAGCCACCGCCCGGTTACGCGCGGCCGGCATCACCTGGTCGTCCAGTGGCAACTGCAGCGACCGCGACAACGCGACCTGCACGTCGTTCGACCAGGTCAACCTGACGACCATCCAGGGCGCGGAAACCCTCAAGCGCGCCAGCGGATGCGCGTTGAACATCACCGGCGGCACCGAGACCGGCCACGCGAGCGGCACGTACAGCCACTGGAACGGGTACAAGCTGGACTTCGGCAAGTCCACCTGCCTGACCAACTACATCCACAACACCTTCACGTCCATCGGCGGCGGCAAATGGCAGTCCGGCGCGGGCAACATCTACTTTGACGAATCGAGCCACTGGGACGTGACCTTCTACAACTGCGGCGGCTGTTAACCCGCACGCTGCTCCATGTGGGTGGCGACTGGACCGGCACCAGTACGGAATGATGGATTCAGTGGGCACCCTGCTGATCTGCTATTCAGTGTCCCGGGTGGGGGTCGCGAGTCCCGGCGCGAGCCTGGCTCGCATGATCACTTCGTTGGGCCGCTGGTGGCACCCGGCGGAGAACGTCTGGCTGGTGTCCACCGGCTATCACCTCGACGAGGTACGGGACATTCTCGCGGCCCAGCTCGAACTCGGTGACCAGCTTCTGGTGCTGGACATCGAGGGGCAGCCGTGGGCGGCGTCCGGTGTGTACCCGGAGGCCGAGGAATGGATGCGGGAACACGTCTCGTGTCCGCCTCATCACTCCGGGTGAATTTTGTATTCGGTGGATACTTTCGCGCCTCTATTACGTCAGAGCGGTGTCGATCCGAGCCGGCCTGGTTCGACGTGTTGGTAGAGAGCGGGAGGAGACCCACGATGAACACCATCAGCATCAGCTACCGGGACCGAGCCGTCCTGCGCGCCGTGGCCGCGGGTCGATGCGAGCTCGCGGGCGAGTGCCTGCGCGTCGACGGCATCGGGTGCTGCGACCAGTTCGCCGGGCTGCGCCTGACCCAGGCCGGCCTGATCGCCGCGGCCGACGGCCCGGCCAGACTCACGCCGACCGGGGAGGCACTGCTGGAGGCGGCGTGAGGTGCCGGGCCCCGTGCCGCGGGGCTAATTGTTAACAAACTTTCCTAATAAACCTTGACGGGAGTGCACGCGGGGCGTCAGGCTGTAGTCCAGCCGCCACAGGATCCCCCGAAGTGACTTCCGGAGGCATCATGAGACGGCGTGCGCTCGGCGCGGTCGTGACCCTCGTCCTTGTCCTGATGTCCGCGTTCGCCAACGCACCGGCGAACGCCGAGACCACTCAGCCGACGTTCCTCACGTTCTACGGCTGGTGGGACAACACGCCGCCCGGCGGCGACATCTCGTATCCCCAGATCCACTCCACCGCGGGTGGCACGGGCACGTTCGCGGACCCGATCACGTTCGCCACCGCCACCGCCGAGCTGAAGGCCGGCACCAAGGTGTGGGTTCCCCGGGTGCGCAAGTACTTCATCATGGAGGACGGCTGCGACGAGTGCGGTCAGGACTGGAGCGGCCACGGCCCCAACGGCGGTCCAGGCTTGCGGCACATCGACCTGTGGCTCGGCGGCAAAGGCGGCAGCGCCATGGACGCCATCGACTGCGAGGACGCGCTGACCCACTACAACGACAACGGCACGCCGGTGATGGAGCCGGTCGTGGTGGACCCGCCGTCGAACGAGAACTACGACCCCGCACCGATCTTCAACACCAGCACAGGCGAGTGCTATGGCGGCGCGCAGCCGAACAAGACCGTCGGCTCGTACAAGAACGTGTCCACAGGCATGTGCATGGAGGACCCGAACAACAGCTCGACCTCCGGTACCCAGATGAAGACGGCGCCGTGCACGGGCTCGGCCGCCCAGGAGTTCACGTTCCACGGCGCGTTCTTCGTGAAGAACAACCTGTGCCTCGGCATGTCCAGCAGCAAGATCGTGTTGCAGACGTGCACGGCCGGGCCGAACCAGCAGTGGTCGGTGAACCCGAGCAACAAGACCATCTCGGACATCCAGACGTCCAAGAAGTGCTTCCGCGAGGCGAGCGGCGCGGTGACGGCCGGCAGCTGCTCCGGCGCGGCGAGCCAGTGGGACTTCACCGCTTCCGGCGGTACCAACGACTTCACGGTCGGCGTCAGCCCGGCGTCGGGGTCGATCACCGGCGGCGGTTCGGTGACGTCCACTGTGAACACGACCGGTGCCGGGTCGATCGCGTTGTCCGCGTCGAACGTGCCTGCGGGCGCGACCGTGACCTTCAGTCCCGCGACGGTGACCGCGGGCGGCACGTCCACCCTGAAGGTGGCCACCACCGCTGACGCCCCAGCCGGAACGTTCCCGATCACGGTGACCGGAACGTCCGCCGGGATCTCGCACACGGCCACGTACACCTTGACGGTCGGCGGATCCGGTCCGGGGGAGCCGGTGCTGCTGTCGCAGGGGCAGCCGGCGACCGCGTCATCGACGGAGTCCTCGACCTACTCGGCCGCGAAGGCGTTCGACGGCGACCTCACGAAGACCCGTTGGGCCAGCAAGGAAGGCGCCGATCCGCAGTGGGTGCGGATCGACCTCGGCGGCACCGCCACGGTCAGCCACGTGAAGCTGACCTGGGAGGCCGCGTACGGCAAGTCGTACACGATCCAGACGTCCCCGGACGGCTCGACGTGGACCACGATCTACTCGACCACCACCGGAAACGGGGGCACGGACGACCTGACCGGTCTCACCGGCACCGGCAGGTACGTCCGGATGAACGGGACTGTTCGCGGCACCTCGTACGGGTACTCGCTGTACGAGATGCAGGTGTACGGAACCCGTTAGGCCGCGCCCAAGGCGGCTGCGACGGCGGTCCGCACCTCTCCTTCCGAGGGTGCGGGCCGCCCCATTTCGGCGAGCGACGTCATGGCCACGTCAGGCAGGCCGCACGCGGTGAACGCGGCGAACACACTCAGGTCCGGGTCGATGTTCAACGCGAACCCGTGGCTGGTGACACCGCGCCGGATGCGCATCCCGATGGACACCAGCTTGCGGTGCTCCGGAGTCCACACCCCCACCAGGCTCTGCGACCGCGGCGGGGTGTCCCGGCGGATCGTCTTGAACCCCAACGAGTCCAGCGCCTCGATGAGCCCGTCCTCCAGCCACCGGACGACATCGCCGGGCCCGCGCTCGCGCAGGTTCATCACCAGGTAGCCGATCAGCTGGCCGGGCCCGTGGTACGTGGCCTGCCCGCCGCGATCCACCGGCACGAGGGGAATCTTGCCGTGCCGCGGCAGCTCGGCCGGTGGGGTGCGCGCGCCGTACGTGATGACCGGCGGGTGGGTGAGCAGGACCAGCCGGTCCCCGATCAGCCCCTCCTGGCGTTGCCGCACCCATTCGGCCATGTCCGCGATGGCTTTGGCGTACGGAACCGCACCCAGGTCGATCCGCTGCATGACTCCACTACTACCACGGCACAACGGCGCCGTCGTCGGTGAAGAACCCGCCGGTCGGGCCGTCCGGCGGCAGGGTCGCCAGGTGGACGGACACCGCCGCGCCCTGCGCCGCCGTACGGAAACCGCTGTGGTTGTTGAGATCCGTGGCGCAGTAGCCGGGGTCGGCCGCGTTGACCAGGACGCCGTCCTTGCGGAGTTCCCTGGTGTACTGGACGGTCAGCGAGTTCACCGCGGTCTTGGTGGGGACGTACGCGAGGCCGCCGGGCATGGCCGCCATCGGGCTGTCCGGGTCGCTCATCTTGGCGAGCGAACCGACGCCGCTGGACACGTTGACGATCCGTGGAGCCGTGGACTTCAGCAGCAGCGGCAGCATCGCCTGGGTGACGTGGATGATGCCGAAGTAGTTGGTGTCGAACACGGCCCGGATCGTGGCCAGGTCGGCGTTCCGGATCAGTCCGGACTCGCCGCCGGTGATGCCGGCGTTGTTGACGAGCACGTCCAGCCGGCCGAACCGCTCGCCGACGACGGCCGCCGCGGCCTGGGCGCTCGCCGGGTCGGTGACGTCGAGCCGGACGAAGTCGACGCCCAGGGACTTGGCGGCCTCGGTGCCGCGCTCCGGGTCACGGGCCGCGAGCAGCACCGTCATGCCCAGGTCGCGCAGCTGCTTGACGGTCTCGTACCCGAGTCCTTTGTTCGCCCCGGTCACCAGGGCAACTGTCTCACTCATGAGGTTGACTCCAGCACCGGCTGACCAGGAACACCATGACCGGCTTGATCCGGAGCGATACCCTCAAGGTATGGATTCGCGGGAGCTCGGATATTTCGTGGCGGTCGCCGAGGAGCTGCACTTCGGCCGCGCCGCCGAACGGCTCGGCATCGCCCAGCCGCCGCTGTCCCGGGCGATCAAGCAGCTGGAACACCGGCTGGGGGTCGCGTTGTTCGAACGCACCAGCCGCAAGGTGGTCCTCACCGCCGCGGGCGAGGTGCTGTTCCACGAGGGACGGAAGGCGTTGGACGCCCTGTCCGCCGCGACCCTGCGAACCCAGCGAGCCGGCGAGCCCCGACCCCGGCTGGTCCTGGTGATGAAGCCCGCCGGGGACTCCGCGCTGCTCGACTCGATCCTCGCGGCGTACGCGGAGGACGCCGACTCGATCCCGGTCGAGCTGTCGGTCTGTGGGATCGGCGAACAGTCCGGGATCCTGCGCGACGGCCGCGCCGACGTGGCGTTGCTGCACGCGCCGTACGACGATATGTCCGGTTTCGACACCGAGGAGTTGCACTCCGAGGACTCGGTGGCGGTGTTGCCGCGTGGCCATCGGCTGGCGGACTGTGACCACCTGATCATGGCGGACATGGCGGGGGAGACGTTCCCACGCTGGCCGGGGAAGCCGGGATCCGGGCCATTGGTGCGGGACAGCGCGCAGTTGCTGTTGCTGGTCGCGTTGGGACGGACCATCGCGGTGCTGCCGGAGTCGGTCCGGGCCCATTTGCGGGACGACCTGGTCACCGTCCCCGTGCTGGACGGGCCCGTCACCACGACGGTCGTGGCATGGCCGGAGCGTTCCCGGTCGCGTGCGGTGGCCGCGTTCGTCCGTGCCGCGACTCGAAGTGTCGATCTGGCGGGCCGTGGTTCGTACATAGAGCATGAACGCTATGAAGACGCTGCTCACGGGACTTGGACTGGTTGAGTCGCCGCGCTGGCGCGACGGCCTGCTGTGGTTCGCCGACTGGTCAGCCGGTGAAGTTATCACGGTCGACCTGGACGGCAACCACGAGGTCGTCGCCCGGGTCGACTCGTTGCCGCTGTGCATCGACTGGCTCCCGGACGGTCATCTGCTGATCGTCGACTCGCCGAACGGCCGGCTGCTGCGCCGGGACCAGGACGGCACTCTGGTCACCCGTGCTGACCTGGGCAAACCAGGCTGGAACGATATCGTCGTGGACGGGCGCGGCAACGCGTACGTGAACTGCGCCGGCTTCAACCCGATGGCCGGCGAGGAGTTCAAACCCGGCGGGGTGTACCTCGCGAACCCGGACGGTTGTCGGCAGGTGGCCGACGACATCGCGTTTCCCAACGGCATGGCAGTGGTCGACGACGTGCTGATCGTGGCCGACTCGTACGGGCACGCCCTGGTGGCGTTCGACATTCAGCCGAACGGGGATCTCGCGAACCGCCGAATCTGGGCCGACCTGGGCTCCGACGTCCCGGACGGCATCTGCGTGGACCGCTCGGGCGCCGTCTGGTACGCCGACGTTCCGCACAAGCGGTGTGTTCGGGTCGCTTCTGGCGGCAAGGTGCTGGATACCGTCGACGTGGACCGGGGCGCGTTCGCGTGTGCCCTGAACGGGTCGACGTTGTTCGTCGTGGCCGCCGAGTGGCAGGGGATGACCGAGAAGGAGCTGGTCCGCCCTGGTAGTGGGCAGGTGATCGCGGTCGACCTCGATACGGCATAGTGGCTGCGGTGTGCGGCCTACTTGGACTGATCTGTGCGACTGAGAGCGAAGCGACGGCTGCCCGCGGCGCCGTCCAAGGCGCGTTGCGGTGCCAGCGTCACCGTGGGCCGGACGAGACCGACACGTGGGCGGACGCCGAGGTCGTCTACGGGTTCAACCGGCTCGGGTTCATCGACCTGGAACGGTCGCACCAGCCACTGACCTGGGGACCGCCCGAGGCGCCGGCCCGCTACACGCTCAACTTCAACGGCGAGGTCTACAACTACCTCGAACTTCGCGCCGAGCTGACCGAACGCTTCGGCGCGAAGTTCAACACCGAAGGCGACGGCGAGGCGGTCGTCGCCGCGTACCACCACCTCGGGCCGGACGCGGTCAAGCGGCTGCGCGGCATGTTCGCGTTCATGATCTGGGACGCGCAGGAGAAGGTTGTGTTCGGCGCCCGCGACCCGTTCGGCATCAAACCGCTCTTCTACTCTGCCGGGCCGGGCGGGGTCGCGTTCGCCAGCGAGAAGAAGAGCCTCCTTGAGCTGTCCGGGACGCTCGGCGTCGCCGAGGAACTGGACAAGACCGCGCTGCAGCACTACCTCGTCCTGCAGTACGTGCCGGAGCCCGAGTCGCTGCACACCGGGATCCGCCGCGTCGAGTCCGGCACTTCCTTCCGCGTCGCCCCAGGCGGCCAGGTCGAGTTCACCCGGTACTTCCACCCTCAGTTCGCCGCGCGGCCGGTGTCGCCTTCGGCGCTGTACGACCAGATCGCCGACGTCATGCGCGACTCGGTGGCCAAGCACATGATCTCCGACCCGGACGTCACGGTCGGCGCGTTCCTGTCCGGCGGGATCGACTCCACCGCGACCGCGACGCTGGCCAAGGAGTTCAACCCGAACCTGATCGCGTTCACCAGCGGGTTCGAGCGCGAAGGTTACTCCGAAGTGGACGTCGCCGCGGAGACCGCCGAGGCGATCGGCGTGCGGCACGTGGTCCGGATGGTGTCCGCGGCCGAGATGATGGAGGCACTGCCGCTCATCGTCTGGTATCTCGACGACCCGGTCGCCGACCCAGCCCTGGTGCCGTTGTGGTTCATCGCGCGCGAGGCACGTAAGCACGTGAAAGCGGTCCTGTCCGGCGAGGGCGCGGACGAGCTGTTCGGCGGTTACACCATCTACAACGAGCCGATCTCGTTGGCGCCGTTCGAAAAGATCCCTGGCGGCGTCCGCAGGATGATCGGCAAGGTCTCCACGAAGATCCCGGAAGGCATCCGCGGCAAAGACCTCCTCCGCCGAGGCGCACTGTCCCTTGAGGACCGTTACTACGGAAACGCCCGCAACTTCCGCGACGAACAACTGCGCGCGGTGCTCCGAACCTACGACCCCACCATCGGCTTCAAGGAAATCACCGCACCCTGGTACGCCCAGTCACAAGGCTGGGACCCAGTAGCCCGGATGCAACACGTCGACCTGTACACCTGGCTACGCGGCGACATCCTCGTAAAAGCCGACAAAGTAACCATGGCCAACTCACTGGAACTGCGCGTGCCCTTCCTGGACACCGAAGTCTTCAACGTCGCCGCCAGCATCCCCCTGGACCAGAAACTCGCCGGCGGAACAACAAAGTACGCACTGCGCCGAGCACTAGCCAAGATCATCCCCCCACACGTACTGAACCGCCGCAAACTAGGCTTCCCCGTACCCATCCGAGTATGGCTGCGCAACGAGATGTACGACTGGGCCCAAAACATCATCACCGACTCGAAAACCGACTACCTCCTCGACAAGAACGCAATCCTGTCCCTCCTACGCGAACACAAAGCAGGCGCCCACGACCGCAGCCGCCAACTCTGGGCCCTGCTGGTGTTCATGTTGTGGCACGGAATCTTCGTCGAGCACAGCATCAAGCCGGCCGTCCCCGAACCGGTCTATCCCGTGAAGCTCTAGCCTCTGGCGGGGGCCCGAAGAGAATGTTCGCTCGCCGCTTGGGCAGGCCGCCAAGAGGGAGTCGCTGGCCGGGTTTTGCTGCTGTGGTTGGGTTGGATCCCACCTGGCCCGTTTGGAGCGCGCAGCATAGCAACCCAGAGCGAGAAAGCGCTTGCAGTGCAACACACTTCGCCCAGAGCGGTGTCTCCCTCCCGTATGGCCTGGGCGAAGCCAAACACATCTGTCAGGTGGGGTCCAAGCCCACGAAACCCAACCGGAGGTCCGCCTACGAATCCCAACAAAAGGCGAAAGCCCTACGGACCGGAAGACCAAGCTGGACCCCACCTGGCAGATGTGTTTCCCTTGGGCGGGCCATACGGGAGGGGGGCGCCGCCACCGTAGACAACCCAACCACAGCAGCAAAACCCGGCCAGAAGACTCCCTCTCGGCGGCCTGCCCGAGCGGCGAGCGAACATTCTTTCAGTCCTCAAGCAGCAAGCGACACCCCACCAACGCTCGCAACCTCACAGATTGTCCAATGTGGGCCGAGAGCCGAAAAGGAGAGTGGCCAAAGCGCGGAATACATCCGCGGGATCCCGATCACCGATCGTCCGGTCCAGGTTGCCGCCTTGGACGAGGTTGGCGAAGCCGTGGGCGGCGGACCAGGCCGCGAGTTGGGCCAGGCTGGCGTCCGGGCCGCGGAACGATTCGGGCATGGCCTGGACGGTTCCGCGCAGCATCTTGCCGGTGCGTTCGCGGGCCGCGATCAGTTCTGGGGCCTTGCGGTGGTAGAGGTCGGGGCGGTACATCACTTCGAAGTGGGCGGGGTGTTCCAGGGCGAAGCGGACGTACCGGACGCCCAGGTCGATCATGCTGGCGCGGTCCTCGGCCAGCGCTTCGGCCAGTGAGTCCGCCAGCATCTCGTTGCCTTCCACGGCGATGGCGGTGAGCAGGCCGGCTTTGTCCTTGAAATGATGGGCGGGGGCGGCGTGCGAGACGCCGGCGCGGCGGGCGAGGTCGCGGAGGCTGATCGCGCCCGGCCCGGATGCCTCGATCACCTCGAGGGCGGCGTCCAGGACGGCGCGGCGGAGGTCGCCGTGGTGGTAGGCCATGCCAGCACCATACCGTGAATCTAGTCATTGACAAGATTTGGATACCGAGGTTGAATCTAGTCACCGACAAGATTCAGGTGGAGGCAGTGATGGAACGACAGATGTGGCAGTTGCTGGAGCCGGTGCACGCGATCGTCTACTACGCCCCGGAGGTGTTCGAGGAGTTCGCCAGGCTCGGGTACCAGACCGACACCCGCTGGCCCACGTACTTCGCGCTGCGGTCGGCGCCGTTGGGCACGCCGACGAAGGAGCTGGTCGCGGCCACGTTCCACAGCTTCAACCCGAAGATGGTCGCCGAGCACATCCCGACCGTTGCCGACCAGGCCGCGATCCTGCGGGCCCGGCTGACCGGTGTCGACCGGGCGTTACGCCGGATCCTCGGCGACCTGGTGGACAGCCCCGAGTTGGCCGAGGCCGCGGACCTGGCCAAGACGGTCGCGCTGGCGGCCAACACCGCTGGGAGGCCGCTCGCCGCCGCCAACGCGGCCCTGCCGTGGCCGCGGGAGCCGCACCTGGTGCTGTGGCACGCCGCCACGGTCATCAGGGAACACCGCGGTGACGGCCACATCGCCGCCCTGCTGACCGCGGGCTTGGACCCGTGTGAGGCGCTGGTGTCGTTCGCCGCGATCGGGGCCGCGCCGGTGGAGGTCTTCGCCAGCCGCCAGTGGAGCGACGAGGAATGGGCCGCCACCCAGGCCCGCCTGGTCGAGCGAGGCTGGGTGAACGCGGACGGCACCGCCACACCACAGGGCAAGGCGGGGCGGGACGAGGTCGAGCGGGTCACCGACCGGCTCGCCGCGGCGCCGTGGCAGGCGATCGGCCCGGCCATGGGTCGGCTGGCCCAGTTGGTGATGCCCGTGATGATGAAGATCGTCGAGTCCGGCCTGCTGCCGTCGAAGAGCACGCTCGGCATCGCGCGATGAGTTTTCCGGCCCGGCCAGGTCGGTACGGGCATGAGCAAGGTTCTGTATCACGTCACGATGTCCCTGGACGGTTTCATCGCCGGCCCGAACGACGACATGTCCTGGCTCGCCGGGAACGCCGGGCCGAACGAGACGGTTGACGAGGTCCTGCCGCAGATCGGCGCGCTGCTGATCGGCCACCGCACGTACTTCCCGGCCACCGCACGTACTTCCCGGCCACCGGCGCCGAGGGCAAGCCGTACGGTGGCGTGTGGACCGGGCCGATGTACGTCCACACCACCGAAACAGGGCTCGCTGACGGCTTCACCCCGGTGTCCGACCTCAAAGCCGCGGTGGTGGCCGCGTCGGCGGCCGCCGGCGACAAGTACGTCGTGATTCTCGGCGCCGCCACGGCCCGCAAGTGCCTGGAAGCCGGACTGCTCGACGAAATCCTGGTGCACATCGCGCCCGTCCTGATCGGCGACGGCACCAGGTTGTTCGACCACCCCGGCGGCACGAACGTCCACCTGGAACGGATCAAGTACACGGTGACCCCGACAGTGACGAACATGTGGTTGCGTGTCCGGTGATCTGCTGCCGCAATCGTCCTCGGTAGGCTGGGCCACATGACAATCCGTCGCGTGGTACCGAACGTGAGCACTGAGGACATCGAGGCGAGCGCGGACTTCTACCGCGGCCTGGGCTTCGACGAGGCGATGAACATCGGCTGGGTGGCGACGATGGCGTCACCCAGCAACCCGACCGCGCAGGTCGGTCTGATCGGGCCGGACCCGTCCGGACTGCACCCGGCCATCTCGGTCGAAGTGGACGATGTGGACTCCGTCCACGAGGACCTGGTGGCAGCCGGTCGGGAAATCGTTTACTCACTGCGCGACGAGCCGTGGGGTGTGCGCCGGTTCTTCGTGCGCGATCCGAACGGGACGATCGTGAACGTCCTCACCCACCGGGCTTGACGCGTAGGATATCTCCTATCTATTCTCGATCGAGTGACTGACGAGGTCTTCGCCGCGCTTGCCAGCCCGGTCCGCCGGGATGTGCTGCGGATCCTGCTGGACGGGCCCAGGCCGGTGCAGGAGTTGGCGGACCACTTCGACATGCGCCGGCCCAGCCTGTCGGAGCATCTCAAGGTGCTCAAGGACGCCGGTCTGGTCAGCGAGCGCAAAGAAGGCCGGTTCCGGTACTACTCACTGGAACCCGAACCGTTGCGGCAGGTGTCGGACTGGCTGACACCGTACGAACGGTTCTGGCGGGCGAAGCTCGCCAAGCTGCGTGACCTGCTCGACGAGGACGACCTGTGACCGAGGCGATCGAGGTCGACCAGTTCCTCGGCCACCCGCCCGCCAAGGTGTGGCGGGCGCTGACCGAACCCGACCTGCTGGCCAGGTGGCTGATGCCGAACGACATCAAACCCGTTGTCGGGCACCGGTTCCATCTGCACGCCGAGCCGGTGCCGGCGGTGAACTTCGCCGGCGGGCCGGTGGCGTGCGAGGTGCTGGAGATCGAACCCGAGCGGCTGATCAAGTTCGCCTGGGGCGACCACTGGACCATCACGTGGCGGCTGGCGCCCGAAGGCCGGGGCACCCGGCTGATACTCACCCACGACGGGTTCGGGCCGGACGAGGAGCTGGTGCGCCGGATCATGAACGGCGGCTGGCGGTCCCGGGTGTTGCGGAAGCTGATCAACTTCCTCGAACGGAGTAACGCCGGCTAGGCGAATTCATCCCATCGGATCCGACATCCGCCCGGCTGGCTGTACCGCCAAGCGGTCGAGAGTGACACCGTCTGCACGGCGGTGCCACTGACGACTCGCGAGGGGAACATGCAGGCATTCACGTTGCCCGAGTTCTACATGCCGTATCCGGCCCGGCTCAATCCCCACCTGGAGCGGACCCGCGCGCACAGCATGGCGTGGGCCAAGGACATGGGAATGCTCGACACGCCCAAGCCGGACGGCGGGGTGGTGTGGACGCCAGCTCAGCTCGCGAGGATGGACTACGCGCTGTTGTGCGCGTACACGCACCCGGACTGCGACGGGCCGATGCTCGACGCGATCACCGACTGGTACGTCTGGGTCTTCTTCTTCGACGACCACTTCCTCGACCACTTCAAGCACACCCGGGACCTGAAGGGCGGCAAGGAGTATCTCGACCACCTCGAGCTGTTCATGAGCGACGACCCGCCCGAGCCGACCAACCCGGCCGAGCTGGGTCTGACGGACCTGTGGGCCCGCACGATCCCGTCGATGTCCGCGGGCTGGCGGCGGCGGTTCGTCACCAGCACCCACAACCTGATGATCGAGTCGATGTGGGAGCTGACCAACATCACCCTCGGCCGGATCGCCAACCCGATCGAGTACGTCCAGATGCGCCGCCGGGTCGGCGGGGCGCCGTGGTCGGCGAACCTGGTGGAGTTCGCGGCGAACGCGGAGATCCCGGACCGGGTGGCGCACACGCGTCCGCTGAAGGTCCTGGCGGACACGTTCTCCGACGCCGTGCACCTGCGCAACGACCTGTTCTCGTACCAACGGGAGGTGCGCGAGGAGGGCGAGAACGCCAACGCGGTGCTGGTGTTCGAGAAGTTCTTCGGCATCGGCACGCAGGAAGCCGCGGAGATGGTCAACGACCTGTTGACATCCCGCGTGCAGCAGTTCGAGAACACCGCGTTGACCGAAGTCCCCGCCGTGGTCGTCGAGCACCAGTTGCAACCGGACGAACAGGCGCGGGTTGCCGCGTACGCCAAGGGTTTGCAGGACTGGCAGGCCGGCGGGCACGAGTGGCACGCGCGCTCCAGCCGGTACATGAACGAAGGTGTCGTCCCGGGCACCGCCGACTCGTTCAGCGGGCCGACCGGGCTGGGCACCGCGAGTCTCGTGGAACGGTTCGGCCTGCGTCGCCGGGCCGCGCAGCACTCGCATACGCGGTACAAACCGGTGGGGCACTTGCCGTTGCCCGAGCTGTACATGCCGTTCCCGGTGCACACCAGCCCGCACCTGGCGGAGGCCACGGAGTATGTGGTCGGCTGGGCCAGGGAGATGGGGTTCTGCGACTCCGTGCCCGGCATGGAAGGCGGCGGTCTCTGGGACGAACGCCGGTTGCGCGGCTTCGAGTTCGCGTACTGCGCGGCAAAGATCCACGCGGACGCCGACGCCGATCAACTCAAGCTGAGTTCGGCGTGGCTCACCTGGGGCACCTACGCGGACGACTACTTTCCGGCGGTCTACGGCAGGAACCTGGCCGCCGCGAAGATCGCCAACGACCGGCTTGTTCTCTTCATGCCCCTGGACCTCGGGGAGACGCCTGAGCCGGCGAACGCGGTCGAACGCGGCCTGGCCGACGTGTGGCGCCGGACCGTGGAGTCGATGAGCGAGACCGGGCGGGCCGAGTTCCGGGCGACGGTCACGGACATGACCGGCTCGTGGTTGTGGGAGCTGGCGAATATTGCCCAGAACCGCGTTCCCGACCCGATCGACTACGTGGAGATGCGCCGGAAGTCCTTCGGCTCGGAGATGACCGCCGCCCTGGCCCGGTTGACGCGGTGGGCAGCCATGCCCCAGGAGATCCTCCAGCATCGAGTGGTCCGCGAGCTGGAGACGGCCGCGCACGACTACGCGTGCTTCACCAACGACCTGTTCTCGTACCAGAAGGAGATCGAGTTCGACGGCGACGTCCACAACATCGTCCTGGTCATCGAGAAGTTCCTGAACGTGGACCGCTGGCAGGCCCGGGACGTCACCGCCGACCTGATGAAGGCCAGGATGCGCCAGTACGAACACATCCTCGCCAACGACCTGCCCGTCCTGTTCGACGAGTTCGACCTGGACGACGCCGCCCGGGACGCGCTGACCTGGTACGCCCACAACTTCAAGGACTGGATGTCCGGCATCCTGGCGTGGCACCGCCGCACCAACCGGTACGCCGAGGCCGAGCTGCGGCGCAGCCGGTTCCCGACGGCTTCGCTGCTGCCGACCGGCCTCGGCACCTCGGCGGCCTGGCTGCCGCTGGCCAGTCGTTGACCGTCGCCTAACGCTGGTGCCCGGGCGGGATCTGCTGCAGCGACCAGGTGTTGCCGTCCGGGTCGCTGAACCGCACGAACCTGCCCCACGGCTGCTCGTCGACATCGCTGACGTCCACGCCGCGCCCGAGAAGCTCCTTGTGCGCGGCGTCGGCGTCGGCGATCACCATCTGCAGACCCTGGACGGAACCCGGTTCGCTGTCGGTCAGGCCGGTGCCGAGTGCGATCGAGCACGCCGAGCCGGGCGGGGTGAGCTGGACGAACCGGATCTCCTCGCTGACCGCCACGTCCACGTCGTCGTTGAACCCGACCTTGTCGACGTAGAACGCCTTCGCGCGGTCCACGTCCGACACCGGCACGTACACGAGCTCGAGCTTCATCTCCATGACTGGCCTTCTCTCTTTCGCGGTTGAGGCAAACTCTATGAGCTATTCCGGCCAGGTTCCGTCCTCAATCAGAAACTCGCTCCACTGACCGATCATCGTGGCCATCTGCTGTAGCACGTCGACGAAGTTCGCGCGCTGCTCCGGGCTGAGCGCCGCGAAGTGCGCGCGTTGCCCGGCCCGTAACGCGTTGCGCTGGCGTTCGACCAGGTCACGGCCTTGGTCGGTGAGGTCGACGAGCACTTTGCGTTCGTCCTGGGTGGACCGCTGCCGGACGACGACCCCGTTCTGTTCGAGCTGTTTGAGCATCCGGGTGGCGCTCGGGCCGGACACGCCCGCGTGCCCGGCGATCTGGCCGACCAGCATCGGCCCGTGGGTCGCGACCGCGTCCAGCAGGCCGAGCTGGGACAACGACAGGTTCGACTCGGTCCGGGCGAGCCGGCCGCGGTTGCGGCGCATCGCCGTGAACAGGTCGTGCGTCGCGGCGACGAACGCCTCGAACTCCTGCTCGTCGAAATCGGTCACCGGTCGAGTGTACGGAATATCTAACTAGCTATCTAATGTTGTGTTAGCTACTTGGCCGGAGAGGAGCTTGACATGCGTATCGACGTGCACGCCCACTTGTGGAGCGAGGTGTACCTGGACCTGCTGGAGCGGTTCGGCAACACGACCACCGCCGTGCACCGCGGCCTCGGCGCCGGTCCGGAGGGGCTGGACGCCCGGTTCGCGTTGATGGACCGGGCGGGCATCGACCTGCAGGTGCTTTCGACGGCTCCAGCGTCGCCGCACTTCGACAACGAGGCGCACGCGGTCGAAGCCGCACAGCGAGTCAACGACGAGTACGCCGAGACCGTACGACGTCATCCCGACAGGTTCCGAGCGTTCGTGTCGTTGCCGTTGCCGCATACCGATGCCGCGCTCGTGGAGCTTGGCCGTGGCCTGGACGACCTGGGCATGCTCGGCGCGGCGATCACCACGTCGGTGCTCGGACGTCCCGTGGACGCGCCGGAGTTCCTGCCGGTCTATGCCGAGCTCGACCGCCGTGGCGCCGCTCTGTTCGTCCACCCGGCCGGCGTCGGCGCCGCGTCGCCGCTGATCGACTCGACCATGACCTGGTCGGCGGGTGCGCCGATCGAGGACACCGTGGCGATCACGCGCCTGATCCTGGCCGGAATCCCGAGCAGGTTCCCGAACATGAAGATCATCGGCGGCCATCTCGGCGGCGCGCTGCCCATGCTGCTCACGCGGATGGACCGGCAGTACACCTGGGAAGCGCCGAACACCCCGGAACGGCCGAGCCTGGCCGCCCGCCGGCTGTGGTTCGACACCGTCGCCCACGCCCACACGCCCGCCCTGCGTGCCGCGGCCGACTCCTTCGGCGCGGACCGGCTCGTCCTGGGCACCGACTTCCCTTACCAGACAGGCGAAGCGTTCCAGGAGGCGGTGACGTACGTGCGGCAGGCCGGCCTTACGGACAAAGACGTCACCGCCGTCCTGGACGGCACCGCCGCGGACGTACTGGGGTTGTCCGGACCTATTGACCCGGCGTGATCTATTAGTAAGGTTTCTTATCTATTCTCCTCGCCGGCTGGACGGAGCGTTGTGATGTCACCGTCGCGTAGATACCTGGCTTTCTTCACCGCGGTGGTCACTGGAGCCGCGCTGCTGGCCGGTTCGGCCGGCGCCGCCGAGGAGGACTTCGGCGGCGGCCGGTCGGGTGACCTGGTGCACGGGTGGCGCATCCAGTCGTCTGCCGTGGCCACCGACTCCGGAGCGGTGGTCTCCCAGCCCGGGTATCCGACCGCCGGCTGGCTCCCGATCTCGCAACCGGAGACGCTGATGGCCGGGCTGCTGGAGAACGGCCGTTTCCCGGACATCTTCCAGTCGAACAACCTGTCGAAGGTGCCGGCCGACCAGTTCAAGGTCAACTGGTGGTACCGGGACGACCTGTGGCTGCGGCCGCGCCCCGGCCAGCACCAGTTCCTGGTGATGAACGGGGTGCTGGGCCGGGCCAACCTGTGGGTCAACGGCACCAAGGTCGCCGACCAGGCCCAGTTGCAGGGCGCGTACTCCCGGCTGGAGTACGACATCACGCCACTGCTGAAGGACGGGTCGAACGCGATCGCGCTCGACGTGTTCCGCAACGACACCACGGAGAAGTCCGGGCAGCTCTCCGTGGACATGGTCGACTGGAACCCGAAGGCGCCGGACAACTGGACCGGCCTGCAGTTCGCCCCGCAGCTGCGGCAGGACGGGGCCGTCTCGGTCCGCAACGCGCATGTGCTGCAGAACAACGCTTCCGACCTGAGCAGCTCCGAACTGACGGTCAAGGCCGATGTCCGCAACAACACCGGCACCCCGCAGACCGTGGACGTCAACGGCACAATCACGCGGCAAGGCACCTTCATCGACGTCCATCAGCGCGTCACCGTGCCGGCCAACGCGACGAAGACCGTGTCGCTCGCACCGACGAAACTGCGGCACCCCGCGGTCTGGTGGCCGTACCAGATGGGTGACCAGCCCATGTACCACCTGGACGTGCGCGCGGCCGGTGACCAGCAGTCGGAGGACTTCGCGATCCGCACCGTGACGTCCACGCTGACACCCGTCACGCCTGGCCAGACGCACGGCCAGAGCGGATACCGGCAGTACTCGATCAACGGCGTCCCGTTCGTGGTCCGCGGCGGCGGCTGGTCGCAGGACATGTTCCTGCGGTACTCCGCGCAGAACATCCACGACCAGCTCAGCTACATCAAGAACATGGGCCTCAACAGCATCCGGTTCGAGGGCAACCTGCCGCCGGACGACATGTTCCGGCAGATGGACCGGATGGGCGTGCTGGCCATGCCCGGCTGGCAGTGCTGCAACAAGTGGGAGCAGCCGTCGTCGCGGTGGAGCGACGACATCAAGGCCAGCGCCGCGAACCAGGCGCGGAACGTCGCCCAGTGGCTGCGTGACCACCCGAGCGTGTTCACGTTCTACCAGGGCAGCGACAACGAGCCCGACCCGGCCAAGGAAGCCATCTTCCTGGCCGAGTTCAAGGCCGCCAACTGGTCGACCCCGCAGGTGTCGTCCGCCGAGTACAAGTCGTCCGCGCAGCTCGGCCCGTCCGGCGCGAAGGAAGGCCCGTACAACTACGCCCCGCCGAACTACTGGTGGAACAACGGCCCGGTGATGAACGAGGGCGGCGACTTCACCAACGCGGGCGGCGCGTTCGGCTACGACACCGAATCCAGCCCTGGCAACACCATCCCGACCGTCGACTCGCTGAACCGGTTCCTCACCCCGGCCGACCAGAACCAGATCTGGGACGTCACCTCAACCAACGGCAAGGGCACCGGGCCGAACATCTTCCACACCAGCGGGTACAACGACTACACCGCGATCGCCCGGCTGGGCCGGTACAACACTCCACTGTGGAACCGGTACGGCCACTGGACGGACATGGCGTCCTACCAACGGATCGCGCAGGCCGGCGGCTACGAGGTCACCCGGGCGCAGTTCGAGGCGTACCTCGGGCACGCCAAGGACCCGGTCAACCCGAGCACCGGGCTCATCTACTGGCAGATGAACAAGGCGTGGCCGTCGCTGCAGTGGGAGCTGTACGGATACGACCTCGACCAGCCAGGCGTGTTCTTCGGCGCCAAGCAGGCGAACGAACCCGTGCACATCATGTACGCGTACGACGACGGTTCGATCAAGGTGACGAACCTGACCAACCAGCGCCAGTCCGATCTGCGAGCCTCGGTGCAGTTCGTCGACGTCAACGGGACCGTCCGCGGCAGCCAGCAGGTCGCCGTGCCCACGCTGTCCACTCAGGACGTACAGACCGTGCTGCGGCCGGCCGTGCCGGCGGGCATCTCGTCAACGTACTTCCTGAAACTCACCCTCAGCCAGGGCGGTCACGAGGTCAGCCGGAACGTCTACTGGCTGTCCACCAAGGCCGACCAGGTCGACTACGCCAGGACGATCGGCGAGGGCAGCGGCGCGGAGTTCGTGCCAGGTGGCTACGCGGACCTGACCGGCCTGCAGAGCCTGGCCCCGGCCCGGATCCAGACCGCCGCGCACACCCAGCGCGACGGCGACGACCTGGTCACCACGGTCACCGTCCGCAACGTCTCCGACCGGCCGACGGTCGGCTTCATGCTCCGCGCGGACGTGCGCCGGGGCGCGAACGGCCGCCCACTGCCCGGTGACAACCAGGTGCTGCCGATCCTGTGGAGCCAGAACGACCTCACCCTGTGGCCAGGCGAAAGCCAGACGATCACGGCTCGCTACCACGGATCCGCGCTGAAGGGAGCACGGCCGGTGGTGACGCTGTCCGGCTGGAACGTGGGCCAGCAGGCACTGTCGGGGGACTGATACCTTGCGGCTGTGGTCCTTGATCTCATCCGCGCCCGCGACGCCCGCGCGCAGATCTGTGTGATGCGCGAGGGACAGGTGGTGCTCGACTCGTCGGTCGGATGTGGGCCGGACACCCCGTTCCTGATCTTCTCGGCGGGCAAACCGTTCGTCGCGATGCTGGTGCACCTGCTCGCCGAGCGCGGGCAGGTGTCCCTGGCCGACCCGGTTGCCCGGCACTGGCCGGAGTTCGGCCGGCGCGGCAAGGAAACGATCACGATCCGTCAGGTGCTGCAACACCGTTCGGGTCTGCATGTGGCGCGCGGCCTGGCCCAGGACGCCCTGATGGCCCCCAGCTGGCGGATGTCCGTGCGGGCACTGGAAACCGCGCGACCGTCCACAAAGGTCCCCGCGTACCACGTGATCAGCTACGGCTTCATCCTCGGCGAACTCGTCCAGCGGGTCACCGGGAAACCACTGCGGGACGTGCTGCGCGCCGAGCTCCTCGAACCCCTGAACCTGACGAACACCCACCTCGGCACCCCCAAAGCGTTGTGGCCACAGCACATCCCGATCCGCGCCGACATCGTCCGCCGAATGGTGTTCAACACCCGCCTGTTCCGCCAGGCCGTCATCCCCGCGGCCACCATCTCCACCACAGCCCGCGACCTGGCCCGCTTCTACCAGATGCTCGTGGCCGGCGGCGAACTCGACGGCGTTCGCGTCCTAGCACCGGCCACCATCGCCCAAGCCCGCCATCCGTCCAGCGACGGTGAGACCGACAACCTCCTCCGCGTGCCGATCCGCTGGTCCCAAGGATTCCAGCTCGGCGACCCGGCATCGGCGAATCCCCGCCCGATGGGCCGCGCCAGCAGCCCGAACACCTTCGGCCACAACGGGTCCAACTGCTGCCTCGGCTGGGCGGACCCGGACCGCGGCCTGGCCTTCGCGTACCTCACCAACAAGCGGGACGGCGGCTTCGAAGGCTCCCCGCACCAGACCGAGGTGAGCGACGCGGTCCTGGCCACCTACGGCT
Source organism: Actinocrispum wychmicini (assembly GCF_004345645.1). Lineage (GTDB taxonomy): Bacteria > Actinomycetota > Actinomycetes > Mycobacteriales > Pseudonocardiaceae > Kibdelosporangium > Kibdelosporangium wychmicini. The sequence continues at coordinate 342,691 of NZ_SLWS01000011.1, forward strand.
GACTACTTGCCGCGCGGGTCAGTTCGGTGTGCAGGGTTCGGGCGGCGTGGGTGAGGTAGGCGTGTCTGCGCACGGTGATGGTCACTTCTGAGGTCAGGTGGCTGGCTGGGATGGTGGCGATGGCGCCGGTGGCCAGTTCTTCGGCGATGCTGCTCAACGGCATCAGCGCGATGCCGAAACCGGCTTCGACGAGGCGTTTCTGGGCGGTCAGGCTATCCACGGCCCGCAGTGCGGTCCGAGGGATTCGGGCGGCCGCGAGATGGCCGCCGATGTAGTGGGCGGAGGCTTCGGATCTGGGTGGGCGGTCGGGGAACGCCAGCCATCGTTCGTCGCGCAGGTCGTCGAGGGTGATGCCGTGAGTGTCGGCGCGGGGGTGGTCTGGGGCGCAGGCCACCACGAGCTGTTCGTGGAACAGCACTTCGCTGGCGAGTGTGGGATCGGTGGCGTGGGCGTAGCCGATTCCGAATGTCGCGTCGCCTCGGCGGACGAGTTCGAGGACTTCGAGGCTGTTGGCGGTTTCCAGCAGCAGGTCGACTGCTGGGTGCGCGCTCGCGAAGTCGCGTAGGGCTGCGGTCAGCCAACTGCCGGCGAGGGTGCCGACGATGGCGACTCGGAGCGGACCGCGGTCCTCGGCGTGCAGGCCGCGTACGGCGCGTCGGCCGTCCTCGATCGCGGCCAGCGCGGCCTCCGCGAAAGGGAGGAAGGCGTGTCCGGCCGCGCTCAGGCGCATCCCGTCCGTGGTGCGGTCGAACAGGGACGCGCCGACGTCCGTCTCAAGCTGCGCGAGGCGTCGGCTGACCGCGGGTTGGGTTCGATGCACTGCGGCGGTGGCGCCGGTGATCGTGCCGCTCTGCTTGATCGCGACGAACGTACGCAGCTGCTCCTCGTCCATATGCAACTCCTGTATGAGGAGCATCAATCCTATGCATTGGACACATGGACAGGCGAGTTATTAGGTTCGCCTGGTGACCACACAGCAGGACAAAGCCGACCAGTTCGCCGCACTGCACGCGCGGGAGCGCGCGTTCATCATCCCGAACCCGTGGGACGCCGGGACCGCCCGGCTGCTGGCCCACGTGGGTTTCGAGGCCATCGCCACCACTGGCGCCGGTCTGGCGTTCTCGCTCGGCCGGCCGGACGGCGCGAGCACCCGGGACGAGATGCTGGCGTACGTCGGGTCGATCGCCGCCGCCACGGACCTGCCCGTGAGCGCCGACTTGGAGGACGGCTTCGGGGACGACCCGGACGCCGTGGCAGAGTTCATCCTCGCCGCGGCGGAGACCGGCATCGTGGGTGGCTCGATCGAGGACCGGAGCTACGGCCGAGGTGACCGGCCGGCCGGCGAGCGGTACGAAAAGGAGTTCGCGGCCGAGCGGATCCGGGTGGCCGCTGAGGCGGCGCGTGCCCTGCCCTTCCGGTTCACCCTCACCGCTCGTTGCGAGAACTTCCTGATCGGCAAGCCCGACCTGGCCGACACGATCGGCCGGCTGCGGGCCTACCAGGAAGCCGGCGCCGACTGCCTCTACGCCCCGGGACTGACGACCAAGGAGCAGATCCGCGAAGTCGTCGCCGCGGTCGACCGGCCGGTGAACGTGGTCATGGGTCTGGTCGGCGAACCCATCCCGCTGAAGGAGCTGGAAGAGCTCGGTGTGCGGCGGGTGAGTGTGGGCAGCGCGCTGTCCCGCGCGGCACTGGGCAGTTTCGTCGCCGCCGCGACCGAGATGCGCGACCACGGCACCTTCGGCTTCGCCGCCGACGCCATCCCGCACGCCGAGCTGGGGAAGATCTTCGCGCGGTAACCTCTGGATCGTTCAACCCTTGCCTGCCGGACGACCGTGCCGATACAGTGGGGTTTAGTTAGGAAAGTTTCCTAACTGTTTAGCCGCCGTTCACGAACACCCGAGCCGCCCCGGCCCGAAGGAGCGCGACGTGCACCCACCCCACCGCCGCAGCCTGCTCACGCTCGTGACCGTCACCGCTGCCGGTCTCCTCCTGTCGTCGGCTGTCGCGATTCCCGCGGCCGCGGCCGACGTCCTGCTGTCCCAGGGGAAGCCGGTGGCCACGTCCACCGTGGAGAGTTCCTCGCTCAACGGCGACAAGGCCGTGGACGGCAACGCCAAGACCCGCTGGGCCAGCGCCGTCAGCGCCGACCCGCAGTGGTTGCGTGTCGACCTCGGCGAGCCGTCCACAGTGCACCGGGTGAAGCTGGACTGGGAGGCCGCCTACGCCAAGAAGTACCGGCTGGAGATCTCCGACGACGGCGTCCACTTCAGCACGGTCACCACCGTCGACAACGGTGACGGCAAGACCGACGACCTGACTGGTCTCAACGCGCACGGCCGATACCTCCGGTTCGTGGGTACCACGCGCGCCACGAAGTACGGCTACTCCTTCTGGGAGATCCAGGCCTTCGGCAGCACGGACTCGACCGGGGACACCCAGCCGCCGACCACCCCGACCGGGCTCACCACCGGCGCGATCACCACGAACAGCGTCGCGCTGACCTGGTCGCCGTCGACCGACAACGTCGGCGTAACCGGCTACGACGTCCTGCGCGATGGCCAGCAGGTCGCCACCAGCGCGACCACGTCCTACAACGACACGGGCCTCGCCTCGGACAAGAGCTACGCGTACACAGTCCGAGCCCGCGACGGCGCCGGAAACACCTCGTCGCTCAGCAGCGCGGTCACCGCGCGGACGAAACCTGGTGGCACGGGCGCTTTCGTCCTGGCCGCGGCGGGGGACATCGCCGACCGGTGCACCGCGAGCGACCCGAACTGCGTCCACCCGAAGACGGCGAAACTCGTCGAAGCCATGCATCCGACGGCCGTGATCACCATGGGCGACAACCAGTACGACGACGCGCACCTCTCGGACTTCCAGAACTACTACGACAAGACGTGGGGCAAGTTCAAGAGCATCACCCACCCGGCGCCCGGCAACCACGAGACCTACGACGACACGCCGTACCAGGGCTACCACGACTACTTCGGCGCGATCGCCACCCCGCAGGGCAAGAACTACTACAGCTGGGAACAGGGCAACTGGCACTTCATCGTGCTGGACTCCAACGACTTCGTGCACGACGATCTCACCGCCCTCGCCGATCCGCCGCAGGTGGCCTGGCTGAAGCAGGATCTCGCGAAGAACACCAAGGGCTGCGTCGCCGCCTACTACCACCACCCGCGGTTCAGTTCCGGCGACCACGGCGACAACCCGGACGCTGTCGCGCTGTGGCAGGTCCTGGTCGACAACAAGGCCGACCTCGTGCTCAACGGCCATGACCACGACTACGAACGGTTCGTGCCGCAGAACGTCGACGGCAAGGCCGACCCGAACGGCCCGGTCGCGATCGTGGGCGGCACCGGCGGCGCCCCGCTGTACGACATCCACGCGGCGCACCCCACGACAGCGAAACTGCTGCGGACGTTCGGCGTGCTCAAGCTGTCGATGACCGACACGACGTTCTCGTCGCAGCTGATCGGCCTGGACGGGTCGGTCCTGGACAGCAGCCCGACGTACACCTGCCACTGAGGGAGGGGCACGCATGTACATCGCGGCAAGCCGTAGCTCGACCCCGTCCATCGAACGTGGACCGGCGCCGCGCCGGGTGCCGGCCAATGTCGTGGCGCTCGGCATGGTCAGCCTGGTCACCGACATCTCGTCGGAGATGGTCACCGCTGTGCTCCCGTTGTACCTGGTGCTCGTCCTTGGCCTGAACCCGTTGCAGTTCGGGCTGTTGGATGGGCTCTACGCGGGCGCCACCGCTCTGGTGCGCGTGTTCGGCGCGCATCTCGCGGACCGGTGGCGGCGGCTCAAAGCGGTCGCCGGGTTCGGCTACGGCTTGTCCGCGATGTGCAAGCTTGGCCTGATGGCGGCGGGTTCGTCGGTCGCCGCCATCGGTGTCGTGCTGGCTGTCGACCGAACAGGCAAAGGCCTGCGCACCGGGCCGCGCGACGCGTTGATCTCGCTCAGCAGCGAGCCGGCCGCACTCGGCAGGTCGTTCGGCGTGCACCGCGCGTTGGATACTGTCGGCGCGTTCCTCGGTCCGTTGGCCGCGATGGCGGTGTTGGCGTTGAGCCTGGGCAGCTACCCGTCGGTGTTCTTCACCAGTTTCTGTATCGCGGCGGTCGCTGTGCTCATCCTGGTGCTGTTCGTGCGGGACAGGCCAGGAGCCGTGGACCGGGCCACGGTATCGTTGCGAACAGCCGTTAACCTGTTGCGGGACAGTGGATTTCGCAGAGTGACGCTGTGGGCGGCGCTGCTGGGGCTGGTGACCGTCGGCGACTCGTTCGTGTACTTGGTGCTGCAACGCCGTTGGGACGTCGCGGCGACGTTCTTCCCGCTCCTGCCGCTCGGTACGGCCGGGATCTACCTGCTGCTGGCCGTCCCGCTCGGCCGGTTGGCCGACCGGGTGGGCAGGTGGCCGGTGTTCCTCGGCGGACACGCCGCGCTCGCCGTGGCGCTGGTCCTGCTAGGCGGCCCGGTGGCCGGGCTGTGGCTCGCGGTGCTGGCGCTCGGCCTGCACGGGGTGTTCTACGCGGCCACCGACGGGGTGTTGATGGCCGCGGCCGGCCCGTTGGTCCCGGCCGGCGTGCGCGCGACCGGACTCGCTGTGGTCCAAACCGGACAGTCGGTCGCGAGGATGTTCTCGTCCGTCCTCTTCGGACTGGCCTGGACGCTCTGGGATCTGCGTCCCGCGGTGTTGGTGTCCGCCGGCGTGCTCGTCGTCACTGTTCTCGCCGCCGCCATGGCGCGGCCATGAGACGCGTCTTCGTCGCCTTGGCCGGGTCGTTGGTGCTGATCGGCGCCGCGTTGTTTTACATTGTAAAAGAGCGTCAGGATGTCACGATGGCGGCGCCGGCCGCCGAACGACTGGCGCTGACATCAGGTCAGCTGTTGTTCCGGGACACCGACTCCGGTCAGGTCGCGGCTGTGTCACTGACCGATCCGGGTGGGGCGCGCCGGGTGAGCGGCGTGAGGTGCGATCGGTTCGCCGTGGCGCGGCAGACGGTGGCCCAACAGACTGCGGTGTGCCTGATCGCACAGCCCGGCGTGCTCCCACCGGTGACGGACATCCTGATTCTCGACGGGAACCTGGCCGTCCGCCACCGGGAGACCCTGCCGGGGGTGCCGAGCCGGGCCCGGGTGTCCCCGGACGGCAAGCTCGTCGCGTGGACCCTGTTCGTGACCGGGGACTCCTATGCCGCAACGGGGTTCTCCACCAGGGCCGGGCTGTTCGAGGTCGACACCGGGCGCCTGGTCAAGACGATCGAGGAGTTGGCGGTGTTCGTCGACGACCGCCGCTACTTCGCCTCGGACGTCAACTACTGGGGAATCACGTTCGCGGACGGCAACCGCTTCTACGCATCCCTTGGCAGCAAGGGAAAGACGTACCTGATCGAAGCAGACTACCCGCACTACCGCGGAAAGGCGATCCGCGACAACGTCGAATGCCCCTCCTTGTCCCCCGACGGCACAAGGATCGCGTTCAAGAAGAAAGTCGCGGACGGGGTCTGGCGCCTTGCCGTTCTCGACCTGGCGACACTGCGGGAAACCGAACTCACGGAGTCCCGCAGCGTCGACGACCAGGCCCTCTGGCAGGACGACTCAACCATCCTCTATGGACTCGACAGCGCGGTCTGGGCTGTCCCGGCCGACGGCACCGGTAGCCCGCGCCTGCTGGTCCGGAACGCCGCTTCTCCCGCGGTCACCTAGCGCCACGGTGTCGCGGTCTTGCAGGCCATGGGATCTGGTGCATCCCGGCCGCCCGGATCGATGAGGACGCCGTCGGGGGTCGTATAGCATTCGCCTGTTTGAGCGTTGAGCGATGTTGTGCTCAGCAGTCGTCCATTGGCGTCGTACGCCTGCAGTGTCCCAGCGCCGGGAAGCTGCCGTGTGCTCCGCACGACAAATGTCCGGTTCGCCAGCACCGCGTCGACAGTCTTGTTGTCGTTGGTGTACGTGACCTTCGCGACCTGGGCGTCGACCCGCCCCGCGATGACCGAGGAACTCTGGACGTCCACGGACAACGGCCCCGTCAGCCAGTCCATGAACGGCGACGCGCTGAATCCGGAGTTGTACGGCATGTCTGCGTCGCCGAGTGTGCAGGTCAGTGCCGCGACGTCGCCGTACAGCAGGGCGAACTGCCCGGCGGAATCGGTGACGAAGTTGTAGAGCCGGACCGGCCCGGTCTGGCTCGCGGAATGCCCACAGCCTTTCTCGATGGCGGCCCGCTGCTCCGCTGGCAGCCCGGGAATCAGCGGGTCCGGCCGCGAGCCGGGCGCGTGCTGCGGCGTGATCGACGGAGTGCCGCTGAGCAACGGCGTTGACGCGGTGGTACTGCTCAGCGATGGAGTGGCCGGAGTGGTGTCCCGCTTGGTAGGCACGAGCAGCACGACCGCGATCACGGCGAGTGCGCCGAGCGCGGCGACACCGGTGATGATCGGCGCGTACCGGGTGCGTCGTTGTTCGCCGGCGGCGGCCCGCAGCAGGTCGGCCCGGATCTCGGCCTGCCGGTGCGGCGGCAGGTCACGGGGGGTGGGCAAGGTCGTGTTCATCGGTCCTCCGGTTGCGTGGTCAGCGGGACGACCTGGCGTTCGGCGGGGGCACCGTCGAGCAGCTTCGTGAGCCGGGCCTTGGCCTTGCTCACCCTGGCTCGTACGCTGCCCTCGGTGATGCCCAGCACCGCTGCGGCGTCCGAATAGGACACTTCGGACCACACGCACATCGCCAGCGCCACACGTTCGTTGCGCGGCAACCGGTTCACCGCCGCCAGCAAGGTCGCCATCCGCCGTTGGTCGTCGACCCTGGCGGCCACGTCGTCGGCCATGTCAGTCGTCATACCCCGTACTTGTCCGGCAACCGGGAGAGTGTTGTCTCAGCGCATCCCCGCGGCCCGGAACAGCCGGTCATAGATGTCGCGGATCGTCTGCTGCTTGCGTCCGTTGTAGTCCATCACGGTCCCACCGCCGGGCACCGCCGCCTGTTTCGCCTCCTGGTAGAGCGCCCGATCGTCATCGTGAGTGCGCAACCAGTCGCGGAACATACGGTGCCGTATGGTCTCCGCACAGTCCGGGCCGAACACGTGCAGGTTGACCCGAGGCTCGGCGAGCCGGAAGCACCGGTGCTGGTGGAACGACGGCTCCCGGATCGTCAGGCGGTAGCCGAGGCGCTCGAGCGGAGGAACGTACAGGTCCTCGTCCCGGGGGTCGGGCACGGTGAGGTCGATGTCGATGACGTCCTTCGCCGCGAGCCCCTCGACGGACGTGGACCCGACGTGCTCGATGCCGAGGACCGCGTCACCGAGCGCCGCGCGGATCTGCGCCGCGAAAGCCTCGTAGCGGGCGGGCCACTGCGGGTCGTACGGGACGATCACGACCGCCTCGGGCGGAGGCGGCCCGTTGACCCAGGGATTCTCGTTCGGGTCGGCGTCGTGGTGTCGGGTGATCTCCTCGTTGGTGGGCACCCGTCGCAACGTAGCAGCGTCTCAGTCGGCTCGCGCCGTCATTAGGCCGGACTCGTAGGCGGCGATCACCAGTTGGGTGCGGTCCCTGGCGTGGAGTTTCGCCAGCAGGCGGCTGACGTGGGTTTTCACCGTCGACATCGACAGGTGCAGGGCGGCGGTGATCTCGGCGTTGGTGAGTCCACGGCCGACCAATTGGAGGACTTCGCGTTCCCGGGCGGTGATCCCGTCAAGACGCTGGATGACGGGTTCGGGCCGCCGGGTGAACTCCTCGATGAGCCGCCTGGTGACCGTGGGCGACAGCAGGGCGTCGCCCGCCGCGACGACCCTGATGGCGGTCAGCAGGTCCGCGGGTGGGGTGTCCTTGAGCAGGAACCCGCTGGCGCCCGCGCGCAGGGCGGCGAAGACGTACTTGTCGAGGTCGAACGTGGTCAGGATGATGATCTTGAGGTCGGCGGTGCCGGTGAGCAGCCGCCGGGTGGCTTCGATCCCGTCGAGTACAGGCATCCTGATGTCCATCAGCGCGACGTCGGGACGTTCGCGGCGGATCACGTCCACCGCTTCGGCGCCGTCGCCTGCCTCGCCGACGACCGTGAGGTCCGGTGCCGAGTCGACCAGGATCCGAAAACCGCCCCGGACCAGCGCCTGGTCATCGGCGACGACGACCTTGACGGTCATCCCGGGACCTCGGTCGGCAGCCGGGCCGCGACCCGGAACCCGCCGAGCGGCAGCGGACCGGCGCTGAACTCGCCGCCGTAGAGCGCGGTCCGTTCACGCATGCCGATCAGGCCGTGGCCGGTGTCGGTGCTGCCGGTCGGACCGGCGCCGTCGTCGGTCACCTCGATCCGTACGTCGTTCTCGCCGTAGTGCACGAGTACCCGGCCGCGGTCGGTGCGAGCGTGTTTCACCACGTTGGTCAACGCCTCCTGGATGATCCGGTACGCCGCCAGGTCCACGCCAGGCGGCAGTTCGCGGGCGTTGCCCCGCACGCTGAACTCGACCCGCAGCCCGGCCCGCTCGGTCCGGGCGACCATGCGGGGCAGGTCCGCGAGACCAGGCGTCGGCGGAAGCTCATCGGAGTCCGGCGTGTCGTCGCGCAGTACTCCGAGCAGGGCACGCATCTCACGCAGTGTCGCTCGGCTGGTCGTCTCGATCGCGGCCAGCGCCTTGGCGGCCGCATCGGGCTGGGAGGCGATCACGTGACTGCCCATCCCGGCCTGGACGGCGATCACGCTCATGCTGTGGGCGACCACGTCATGCAGCTCCCTCGCGATCCGCAACCGTTCTTCCGCGACCGTCCGGTGTGCCTGGTCGACCCGGTGCTGGGCCTGCCTGTCCGCCTGTTCCCGCTGTGATTCCTGGTAGCCGCGGTGCCGCCGGACCGCCAGCCCCACCGCCCAGCCCGCCAGCAATGGACTGACCCTGCTCGCCGTCAGCAGACTCCAGTCGTCCCACGAACCGAACCACACACCGGCCGCGACGACGTTGGCCACGACCAGGCCGGCTATGGTCATCACGATCGCGGCGGCCAACCCGGCAAGCGCGACCCGCATCGGCTCGACCAGCGCGACGACGTACAGCACCAACACGATCGGCAACTCCGGCGCCTTGGTGAAATCGGCCGCGGCGAACGCCACGTACCCGATCAGCGTCAGTGCGAGCGCCACCATGGGCCGCCACCGCCGGATCGCGACGGCCGAACACACTCCGACCAGCAGCACCACGAACAGCTCGACGGCCAGGTCGTGCCGCTTGAGCTGGTCGGGCGCCGCCCATCCGTTGAGGCCGACCAGGACCGCGAACACGACGTCCACCGCCACCAGATGGGCGAACGTCAGCCGGTGGGTGAACGGGGCCCGCGGATGCTCATCCACGCTCGGACGATAGATCACCGCACGTCGCCCGCACGTCGGTCTGTGGACCGACATTCCGGCCGGCAAGTGGGCGCCATGGCCCGACGCGGACAGCGAGGCGTTCGCGGCACCGTTCAACGCCATGAAGACGTCGACAGCCGCCAGCGCGAGCAACCTGTCCAAGACGTACGGCGAGGGCGTAACACAGGTCGTCGCGCTGGACTCGGTCGCCATCCGGATCGCGACAGGCACGTTCACGGCGATCATGGGCCCGTCCGGGTCGGGCAAGTCCACCCTGATGCACTGTCTCGCCGGACTGGACACCCCCACCAGCGGGCAGGCGTGGATCGGGGACACCGAGATCACCGGCCTGCCCGACGACAAGCTCACGCTGCTGCGCCGGGAGCGCGTCGGGTTCGTGTTCCAGGCGTTCAACCTCGTGCCGACGCTGTCCGTGCTGGAGAACATCACGCTGCCGCTGGACATCGCCGGGGCGGCCGTGGACCGGTCGTGGGTCGACGAGGTGATCACCACGGTCGGCCTGGCCGACCGGCTCGCCCACCGGCCGGCGGAGCTGTCCGGCGGGCAGCGGCAACGGGTGGCCTGCGCACGGGCGCTGGCGACCCGTCCCGCGATCATCTTCGCGGACGAACCCACCGGGAACCTGGACTCCAGATCGGGTACGGACATCCTGCGCCTGCTGCGACGCGGCGTCGACACGCTCGACCAGACCATCGTCATGGTGACGCACGACCCTGTGGCCGCGTCCTACGCGGACCGGGTGCTCATGCTGGCCGACGGGCGGATCGTGCACGAGATCGCCGACCCGACACCTGGCCTGGTGCACGACGTCCTGAAGCGCCTTGACCGGGCGGGGACGCCATGCTGAAGGTGAGTCTCCGCAATCTCGCCGGCACCAAGGTCCGGCTCCTTCTGTCTCTGCTGGCGATAGCGCTGTCAGTCGCCTTTGTGGCGGGCACTCTGGTCCTGCGCGACACGATCATGACCGTGACACGCGCGGCCGCCGAAGCCGGCGCCGCGGACGTGACGGTACGGCCGTCCAGCGAAACGGAGACCTTGACCGCCGCGCAGGCCGAACGCGTACGCCGGGTCGACGGTGTCGACGCGGTGTTCGCCGAGATCGACGTTTCCGATGTCAGCGTCCTGGACCGCCGGAACCAAGCCGTCACGGTGGTCAAGAACGCGCCGACGGAAGCCGGGAACTGGCAGACGACCGGCCGGGCGCCGGTGCGGCTCGCGGCCGGTCGTGCGCCGGCCGGGGACGGCGAGGTGATGATCGACAAGGACTCCGCCGCCAACTCGGGGGTCCGGATCGGCGACCAGGTGCGCGTCGCCGCCACCCCAGGCGGGTTCGACGGCACCGTGGTCGGGCTTGCCGAGTACACCACCCCCAACCCCGGGAAGAACCTGGTCTTCCTTGACGACCGCACCGCGGCGACGCGACTGCTGGGCGTTCCCGACGGTGTCACGGCCATCAAGGCGTACGCCGCCTCCGGTGTGTCCGAGGAAGTGCTGCGGCAACGGATTCGGTCGGCCCTCGGTAGCTCGTTCGACGTGCTGACGAAGACCCAGATCGTCGCCGAGTCCGGTGTCGACGACAGCGTCGACCTGGTCACGTACGTGATGCTCGGGTTCGCGGGGATCGCGGTCCTGGTCGGCACGTTCCTGATCTTCAACACGTTCTCGATGCTCATCGCGGCGCGGACCAGGGAGTTGGGCCTGCTGCGAGCGGTCGGGGCGACCGGTCGGCAGGTGCGGCGCGCCGTCGTCACCGAGGCGTTCGTCCTCGGTCTTGTCGGGAGCACCGTCGGTCTCGCGCTCGGGATCGGTGCCGCGGCGGCGTTGCGTGGCGCCGCGGCCGGGTTCGGGCTCGACCTGTCGAGCGTCGCTCTTGAGGTCACACCGCTGGCGCCGATCGTGTCGTACCTGGTCGGCACGATCGTGACGGTCGCGTCGGCGCTGCTCCCCGCACGTCGGGCGGGTCGGACCACGCCGATCGCGGCGCTGCGTGTGGCCGACCTCCCGGCGGATCCCCGGTCACGCCCGCGGACCTTGGTCGGCGGGGCGCTGGTGGTGCTCGGGGTGGCGGCGCTGGCAACCCGGTCGGCCGGCGCGCTCGTCTTCGGTGTCGCGGCATCCCTGATCGGCCTGGTGGTTCTTGGGCCAGTGCTGGTCCGGGTCGCGCTGCCCGTGCTCGGTGCGGTGGCCGTCCGGCTGTTCGGGGCCGTCGGCAGACTTGGCACCCGCAACACACTGCGCAGTACCCGACGGACAGCCGCGACCGCTGCCGCGCTGATGATCGGAGTCGCGGTGGCCGCGGCACTGTCCGTGGTGTCCGCGTCGATGAGCTCGTCGATGGCGGACCGGATCGACCGTACCCTCGGCGCGGATTTCACCATCGTGCGATCCGGCAAGGGACAGCCGCCGCTCACCGGTGACGTGGCCGCGGCGGTTCGGACGGTGCCGGGTGTCGGCCAAGTCGTGCGGCAGCGCGAGAGCCGGGTGGACATCGTCGGCGGGAGCCGGTTGACGAAGGGCGGCTGGGTGCAGGGTGTCGACCCGGACTTCCCCGCGGTGTTCCGCCAGAACTACGTCTCCGGGTCGCCGACGGACAGTTTGGCGAGCGGAAAGATCGTGCTCAGCCAGTCCTACGCCCAGGACTTCGGGTTGGCCGTGGGCGACCGGATCGACCTGCGTGGACCGGCCGGCAGCGCGACCGTCCAAGTGGGAGCGATCAGGGCGCCCGACCCGCCGGGCATGTCCCTCGGCCGGAGTGACGCCCCGTTCGTCACCATGGAACTGCTGACCCGGATCGCGCCAGCCGCGCAGGACGCGTTGATCATGGTGAACGCCGCGCCTGGCAAGGACAAGACCGCCGTCGGCGCCGCGCTCACCAAGGCACTGGCCGGGTTCCCACAGGCGAGTGTCCGCGATCAGGCCGCGTACAAGGAGTTCGCACAGACTCAGGCGACAACGGTCCTGATGCTGGTGTACGCGATGCTCGGCCTCGCGGTGCTCATCGCGATCCTTGGTGTGATCAACACGCTCGCGTTGTCCGTCCTGGAACGGTTCCGTGAGATCGGCATGCTGCGCGCGGTCGGCCTGACCCGTCGCCAGGTCACCCACATGATCGGGATCGAGTCGACTGTCATCGCGCTCACCGGGACGGCCCTCGGCCTGCTGCTGGGCCTCGGCTGGGGAGTGGGTGCCCAGCAGGCGATGTCGTCCCGTGGCATGGAGATTCTCGCAGTTCCCTGGCTCGTCGTCGGCGCGATCGTCCTCGCGGGCGTCGTCGCTGGTCTCGTCGCCGCCATCGCACCTGCCCGCCGCGCGGCGCGCATGGACCCCGTTACCGCGATCGCCACCGCATAGCCCAAGGAGTCAAAATCATGCCCTCTCGACGAACAGTGTTGACCGGCGCCGCGCTCATGGCGGTCGCTGGAACGCTCGGAACCCCAACCGCTTCGGCCGCCACGCGTCCCCTCCGCGTCACACTGCCGCGACCCACCGGCCCGCACCCAGTGGGAACCGTGTCGCTGCACCTGGAGGACCGGTCGCGGCCGGCACCCTGGGTGTCCTCGGTTCCCACCCGGGAACTCATGATCAGCATCTGGTACCCAGCGGTCCATGGCCCGTGCCGAGCCGTGCCCTGGCTGACGCCCGGCGCCGCGACGACGTTCCTGGCCGGTGTCAGACTGAACAGCACCCAGGTGACACTGCCGGACACGCACGCCGCGGAAGGTGTCCCGGTCGCTCGCACCGGGCGTCTGCCGGTCGTGCTGTACTCGCCCGGCTTCAACGCCTCCCGGGTCTTCAACACCGCCGTGGTGGAAGACCTGGCGAGCAACGGATATCTGGTCGTCACCGTCGACCACACCTACGAGGCCCTGATGGTCGAGTTCCCCGACGGCAGGGTCGTGACGAGTCAGGTCCCGGAGGGCGACCGGCCGGTGTTCGCCAAGGCGGTGGACATCCGCGTCGCCGACTTCCGGTTCGTGCTCGACCGGATCGCCGACCTGGACCGGGGCGGCAACCCCGACGTCCACCAGCACCCCCTGCCCGCCGGCCTCCATGGCGCCTTCGACCTCGGCCGCGTCGGCATGTTCGGCCATTCACTCGGCGGCGCCACCACAGCGTCCACAATGTACGCCGACCAGCGGGTCAAAGCCGGTGTCAGCCTGGACGGCTCAGCAATCGGTGCCGTCGCCGCGGCCGGACTGGACCGTCCCTACCTGGTCATGGACACCCCGGGCAAGGGCGGGATGAACAACGATCCGGCGTTGCGGGAGTTCTTCTCCCATCTCCGCGCCTGGCGCCTGGCCCTGACAATGCGCGAATCGGCGCACTACTCCTACGGCGACCTCGAGATCCTGTACCGGCGCCTGGCCGGCCTGCTCAACATGCCCCAGCAAGAACTTGAGGGACAAGTCGGCACGATAGAACCGCACCGCGCCATGGCCGTCCAACGCGCATACCCACTCGCGTTCTACGACCTGCACTTCCGCCGCCGCGGACACCTGCTCGACGGCCCCGTCCCGGCCTACCCGGAAGTCCTGTTCCGGGCACGGTGAGCGCGGCCGTCTCAGTGGACGTCCCGCCGGCGGCTACCCGTCCGGTGGCAGAAGGTACCGTGGTCGGCCGTGGCCGACTCTTCCCGTTCTGTGACCTCTGACCTTGTCGACCTGGTCGCCGGTGTGCTGGCCGAGCACGGGCCGATGACCGAGGAGCGGCTCGTCGCCCTCCTGGCCCAGCGTGGCGTCGTATTGGGGGACGACGTCGACGACATGCTGACGGACGTACTGGACGACGCGGACGGTCTGGTGACTCTGCTCGTCGACGAACGGTGGGCGTCGTTGCCGGCTCTGCTGACCGGCCGGATGTTCACGCATCGGTTGACGGGACTGGAGGTCGAGCATGACTTCCTCGACGCCGGGCCGGATCTGGACGCGGTCAGCACGTTGGTCGAGCGTGCCGAGTACCAGAGGTTGTCGCCCGACGGTTCGCCGGTGGTCGTGGCGTTCGTGCCGCTCGACATCGACCTGCTGGTCGAGCGCGGCATCCCGCTGGAGGGGGTGGGTGAGCTCGGCGCGTTCCTCCTGCCACCCGGCTGTCTCGCGGGGAAGGGACTGGCCGAGGGTGACGTGATCGCGCTGGGGATCACGGGCGACGGGGTGACGCTGGAGGTCGTCCCGGACGAGGCGGCGATGCTGGCGCGGGCGACCGGTGTGGGCGAACGGCTGAGCGCGGTGCTGGACGCCGGAGCCGGCGAGCCGCTGTCGTTGGACATGGTGGTCTGGACCGCGTGCGCGGACGATCCCGGGTTGTTCGCCGAGCCGCTGCCTCCGTTGGGGGACGTGCTGGACGGCTACGGGCTGGCGTACGACGGCGAGATGCTGGCCCCCAGCGGGTTCGAACTCGAACGGTGGCGCGTGAACGATCGGCAGGCGGCGATCGCGCAGCGGAACGATCTCGATGACGACGAGGCTCTCGCGGTCCTCGCCATCGTCGTGTTGTACGAGCAAGTCGCGGAACTGCACGAAGACGCCGAGGACGGCAATGACGCCGCGCTGGCCGAGTTCATCAGCGGCCTGAGCGCGGATTCCAACCCTGACAACGAAACCGCCGCCGCGGTCCGCGCTGTCCTGCCGGTGCTGGCCGAGCCCGCCGTCGCCGACGCGATCCTCGCCGAGACGATCGATGCCAGCAGCGAGGGAGCCGCGGCACTAGGGCTGTTCGTCGAGTCGCTGGAGCCGCTCGCGCCGCGCGCCGCCCGCCCGGCATTGCGGTGGTTGCGTGGCAAGGCACACGAGCGGCTCGGTGACGTGGCGCAGGCCGAGGCCCACTACCAGGCAGCGGAGGAGTTGGACCCGGAGTGGCCGTTGGCGCTGGTCGACCTCGCCCGCTATGCCAGCGATCGCGGTGACGCGGCCCGCGGGCTCGCGCTGCTGCGCCGCGCCGGAGCCCAGCCGGAGGACGTCCTGGTCCAGCTGCTCGAACGATTCCAGGTCGAGCCACGGCAGGACGTCGGCCGCAACGACCCGTGCTGGTGCGGATCCGGTCGCAAGTACAAGAAGTGCCACCTGAACCGCGAACAGTCCCCGCTGGAAGAGCGGGCGATGTGGCTGTACGAGAAAGCGGCCACATTCCTGGTGGACGGGCCGTGGGGCGGCGAGTTGCTGGACGTGGCCGCCGCGCGGTCGCAGCATTCCGGCGACCGGTTCGACCTGCTCGACCTGATGGACGAGGACCCGCTGGTCACCGACGCGGTCCTGTTCGAAGGCGGTGTGTTCGCCGAGTTCGTGCGGATACGAGGCGCATTGCTCCCTGAGGACGAGAGGCTCCTGGCGGATCAGTGGATGCTCGTCGACCGGTCGGTGTACGAGGTCGAGCAGGTCCGCCGCGGCGCGGGCTGCACAGTGCGCGACCTGCGGACCGGCGACGTTCACGATGTCCAGGACCAACAACTGAAGGAGGGTGCCCTGATCTGCGCGCGCGTGGTGCCAGCCGGTGCCACCATGCAGATCTTCGGTGGCATCGAACCCATCGAGCTGAAGGAGCGTGACGAGCTCATCGCGTTGCTGGACGCCGAGCCCGATCCGGTCAGCCTGGTCTCCTCCCTGTCACGACGCTTCGCTCCAGCGGAACCGTTGGTCGAACTGACTGTGCGCACCAACAGCGAAGCCCATGCCGATAGCGTGCTGAACACGCTCCGCGCACTCGACAAGACGCTCACCATCGTGCACGAGGACCGCCAACCTCCTTGGGAGGCAACCACTTCCGCCCCCACAAGCCCGTCCAGCCCTCCCCGCGACGTCGCCGCCGCACTCGACCAGTTCATCCGTGACTACGAGCGGAAGTGGCTCGACGAGCCCATTCCGGCGCTGGCCGGCCACACACCGCGCGAGGCAGCCGCCGACCCGACCCGCCGCGGCGACCTGATCCGCCTCCTCGACTCGTTCCCCGACGACCCCGACACCCCGGGAGCCATGAACCCGGACCGCCTCCGCAGGGCACTCGACCTGCGTTAGCGCCAGGCCGCACGCGTACTGTGGCGGCGTGAAATGGGCAAGTGCGGTGCGTCATCTGGCGGACCTGGCGCAGAAATGCGCGGAGCGAGCGGCATTGCCGGCGACGTTCGGTGGGCTGCGAGTGGTCGGCCTGTGGGCGTTCGGCGACATTCTCGGCGAGCCGCGGGAGCTCCAGCGGGTGAAAGTCGCCGTGGTGGTCGACATATCTGAAGTGCCCTGGCTGAGCGAGCCAGTCGGGGCCGAACACTGGGCGAACGCGACCCGGATGAAGCAGAACCCGATCAGCGGACTGTGGCGGTCAGCGAACGCACCCGTCTGGAACCATCACATCGACCGCCCTGCCCTGATCTGGACCGCCAAGGACGGCACAGCCGAACCGGCACTCACCGCGATCCGCGACGGCCAAGGCAGCGAAGTCCGCCTGCCCCCACCGAGCCCCGAAGAAATGCGTAAACGCCTCGAAGACGAGCTGATCATCAGCCTCCACTCCCTGCGTGACCACACTCGCACCTACGACGACCAACGCTGGAAACCAGGCAAAATGACCCCGGTTTCCGACGCGCTCTGGCGTGCCGCGGACGGATATCTCGACATCCTGGACGCTCTGAAACCTTGACGCCGTTCACGACTGATCTGGCACGACCCTGCCCCACCAGAGGAAGTCCCGTGCCCGGGTGGCGGCCACCAGGTGCTGCCTCCCCCGCAAGTCGCGGTTTTCCTGGTCGCCGGCCGTCTCCTCGGTCACGTCCGAGTCGGACTGCACAACCAACACTCCCTGAAAGTCCAGGCCCTTCGCGCGATGCACAGTGCCGATCTTCAACACGTCGTCGGTGTCGCCTCGGTAGTTGTCCAGATGCAGCGTCCCGATTCCCGCGTTGTTCAGTATCTTCGCGCACATGGCGAGGTCGCGGTGATGAAACACGATCAACGCCGACTGTCCACGGGGGACTGGCAGGTTATGTACCGCGGTCACGAGAGCGGTGGAAAGGTCACGTGGTGAGCCTTTCCAGTACAGCGTCTTACCGCCGGAGTTGGCGAGCTCCACGTCCCGCAGCGCGACACCCGAACCCCCATCCAGGTCGTCCACCTGGTTCTTCGCGTCGAATCGCTGGGCGAACCTGAGCACCTCGGCCCGGTTCCGATAGTTCACCCGAAGCACTTCACCCCGGCCCTGAACAGGGATGTCGGCGTCGGAGAGCCGCCAGCCACCGGGATACACCTGTTGCTGACCGTCTCCGACGAGAAGAAGCCGGTTTCTGCCCACACCTGCCAGTGTTTTGAGAAGACGTAGGCCAACCAGCGTGATGTCCTGTACTTCGTCCACAACCACGGCCTCGTAAGGTTTGTCGAGCGGCTGCTCGGTCAGTTCGGCGAGCGCGAGGCTGATCAGGTCGTTGAAGTCACAAAGGTTCTTCTCGCTGAGATTTCGCTGGTACGACTCGTACAGTTGCCATACAACTGTCCTTACCCCGCCGTCCAGCCGAAGGGTTCGCCCTCGCCTGAGCGTACGGAGGTAGCTGTCCAGGCTGGGAATGCCTCGGCCCTTGATGACCCGGTCGATCTCGGTTCGCCAGTAGCTGTGCTGTTCGAGGGGCTCAAGCCGGTCCCGGTGGGCCAGCCACGCCCGGCTGAAGGCGTTGTCCACCTTGCCCTGCTGGACATGTACGTCGTGGCCGCGATTGCCGAGAAAGGACCGAACCCACGCGTGCAGATTGACGAACTCGACCCGGTCAATGAACTCGGGAGCCAGTCGGTGGAACGAAGACTCGTGCACGGTCGGTAGCGTGCGGACAAATGTCGTGAACAACAACGGGCCGGTTGTGCGCCGCGCCAGGTATCGGAGCCGGTGTAGAGCAACGACAGTTTTTCCGGTGCCCGCAGGGCCGCTGATCCGGGCAGGGCCGCTGTAGTCACGGGTCACCACCGCCCGTTGGTGAGGGTGCAGGAACGTGAGCCAGGATTCGAAAGAACGCTGTTGAGCGGCGTCGACCTGATCAGCGGTGAGATCCCCCTCAGCCAACAACCCCACCGCGTCTGTGGTCCGCTCAGGCAAGGGCACCTGCAGCCGCTCGTACTCCACGAGCCGTTTGGCGGCCTCATTCGCGAACAAGGTAGTCGCACGACGATCCAGCCGCTGGTCGCGGCGGCCAAAGAAAGACGGCAGCTCCGACTCGCCCAGCAGCAGGTAAAGCTCACTCGGCTGCGCACCCCGGTGGTCGCCGGCACAGATGACGAGCAGGTTGACCGCTGATTCCGGCAGTACCCGACCACCCGGCCCCCGCACCCCCGAATACCGCTGTTCGGCCTGCCAAAGCGTGGCTCGTGCGGTTGGCGTGTCCGGCGGCTCATCCTTGATCAGCACCGCGAACATCCCACCGGGCCCGATGAGGAACGCAACGGCCGCGTTCGGATCACCCATACGTTGACGGACGAACAAGTGCCAGCCTTCGGCAGTACGCGCCAGCAGCGCCGTCAGCACTCGACGTTCCAGCGGCCGCAGCTCCGACGTCGACCGGGCGATCATTTCGCCAGCCCGTTTCTCCACCTGTCGTCGCGAGTGGTTGCTCAGACCCATTCAGCTCTCCACCCTGTCGTCCAAGAAGATCAACGTAAGGCTGTCTGTGCGGTGGTGGGGAGAAAAACACGACAACCACTCGAACGTCCCAACGCCACGACGGCCTTCGAACATTCGTTCGCCCCGCTGGGTGGATCCTTGCCGCGCACATCTTTGCTCCAGTTGGTTCGACGAATTGGCGGACGGCAAGGTTGTGAACAGGGAGACGGCCGCTCGCGCCGCGGCGAGCCCGTCTGAGCGCTCCAAGGCCGCCCCTCCTGAGGCCGCCCCGCCGACCCGGCGCGGCGAGATGGGCGTAGAGGCCATCCGCAGCGGCACTCAAAGCGGCACCGAGCCCGACGAGATCGACGACGAGCGATTCGGCCGAGCTGCGAATCCGGAATTTCGCCTTCAGGAATTACTGAACCCTGCCGAAAAATCATTCAGTTGAGTTATTTTGTTGGAGCTGCGGTTGGTTATAACCTGCGTGCCATGAGGGTTGGTGAAGCAAAGCTTGTCGGGGGTATGTGGGACGGCAAAGAGGTTTCCGTTCCGTTGGGGCCGGGTGGTAGGCCTTTTTCGCCCATGTCGTGGCCGGTTCCGGAGATTCCATGGTGCCCGTCATTGGTCTATGAGCTCGACGGCAGGGGTCGAGACGGAATCTGGATCTTCAAATACGTCCGGGCAGACTACGATGGTTCGTGACCGTGACTGTGGACGTTGAAGTCGCCGGGTTGACGTGGATGATGCGGGAATTGGCGACCAATGTGCCGAGGTTGGTGCCGCCGCGCTTGGCTGTGCGGAACGATGCCCTGGCGAAACTGGTCTCCGACCAGCTCCCGTAGCGCTGCAAGGCCCTCGAAGTCCTCGGCTGTGACTGTGTCCCTTGCCTTGGGCTCGATGCAGACGATCTGGCGTCATCTCGTTCGAGGGCCACGCCTGTGAGCTGGGCAGTCGCTGACGGGCAGGGTCGACATTCTCGACGTGTTGCCATTCGCCCAGATGGAAATCGACGGGAACACGAGCGAGCCACTGGTTCATCGGCTGCTTCAGGGCATGACATCGCCGCCCGTTGTTGAGCCGTCCCTAACGACTCGAGACGAGTACGCCCGACGCGTGACATCAGGAGGTATGCCGGTGGCTTTGCGGCGGCCTCCTGGGCGTTCACGTTCTCGCTGGTTCAGCAACTATCTCGATCTCATTGTCGAGCGCGATGTGATCGAGTTGAGCCGAGTCCGGCAACGCGAGATGCTGCCCCAACTCCTCAACCAACTGGCCGCCAGGTCTGGACAGGTGTTGACCATCGCCTCGGCTGCTCAGTCCATCGGGATGGAGAAGAGCAGTGCGGAGAACTACCTGCGCCTCCTTGAAGCGGTATTCCTCATTCAACGCCTGCCTACTTGGGGGACAACCCTGGGATCGCGGATATCACGTCACCCCAGGTTCATCTTGTCGACGCCGGGATCATGGCTTGGCTGCTCAGCCTGACTCCGGCGAAGATCGCCCAAGTGATCCCGCTGTGCTGACCGAGTACGGGCACATGGGTGAGATCCTCAAGCAGGTCAGCTGGTGGGATGCGCCTGTCGCGGTCGGGCACTTTCGCACCGCCACAGCAGACGAGGTCGACCTTGTCCTTGAGCGTGATGACGGCGCGGTTCTCGCGTTTGAGATCAAGGCAGGAGCCCGTATCCATGGTGAGGATCTGCGGGGGATCCGAGCCCTGAGAAACAGGCTTGGCGACCGCAGTCATCCTCTACACCGGTGCTTTGTCGAAGTGGGTGTCCTCCCTGGCCGCAAAGCGGAGAGTGACTCCCTGTGTCATCCGGTGCTGTGGGAGCGGCGTGGCCGTCAGGGAGATCGTGTCGTCGACATGTCTGGTCAACGTTCCGTTGAGTCAGACATCAGAAGTGGACACCGATCTTGAGCGATTCCACTCCTCTATTCGGCTCTCGATTGACCTCACCAATCTTGCGCTGGCTGCCGAGCATGGCCGAGCTGCGAATCTGGAATTTCGCCTTCAGGAATTGCTGAATCTTGTCGAAAATTCATTCGGCTGAGTTATTTTGTTGGAGCTGGGGTTGGCTATAGCCTGCGTGCCATGAGGGTTGGTGAGGCAAAGCTTGTCGGGGGTATGTGGGACGGCAAAGAGGTTTCCGTTCCGTTGGGGCCGGGTGGTAGGCCCTTTTCGCCCATGTCGTGGCCGGTTCCGGAGATTCCGTGGTGCCCGTCGTTGGTCTATGAGCTCGATGGCAGGGGGCGAGACGGAATCTGGATCTTCAAATATGTCCGGGCAGATTACGATGGCTCGTGAGCGTGGCCCAGCAAAACGGGGTGCGGTCGCTGCTCCCGAGAGTCGAGTCCTCCGGGGAACAAACTTGCGGGTGGCTATGCCCAGCTTCCCTCAGAGGTGGCCACCGATCGGACAGTGGATCTCGACCCGCTTTCAGCTGGCCAGTTGAGCGCGGCGAGGGCTTTGGACGTGTCGGCATCGCCCGGGAGGTAGGCGACAAGGCGATACTCCTCCGCGCCGGGCAGAAGGAGGCTCTCGTAGGCGAGGCGCAGTGCACCGGCCGTTGGGTGCTCCCACCGCTCGACGCCGGTCCAGGTGGGCAGGACGGCGGAGGCCGCGAACCGGCGGCCGAACTCGGTGCCGGCCGTGATGGACAGCTCTTCGGCGAGTGCGGCTGCGGGGTGGCTGCCGAGGTCGGCCGAGGCCCGCAGGGCGGCGGCGCGTTGGTCCGCAACCTGTTCCCAGTCCGGGAATGCCGCGCGCGACCTGGTGTCGGTGAACACGAAGCGGGTGAGGTTGGGCTGGTCGGCGTCGAGGAGGCCGACCGGGGCCGCGAGCCACCGGAATCCGACGGTGCAGGCGAGCACGTCTCCCTGCGGATCGACGACGAGTGCGGGAGTTGACTCGAGCCGGTCGAGCAGCGTCCGCACCGTAGGGCGCAGTGGCTGCATCGGGCGAGTCGACTGCGCGCATGTCTCGCCGTTGTCTGCCTTGAGCAGGCGATGCAGGTGCACGCGTTCCTCAGGCGAGAGGCGAAGGGCATCGGCGAGCGCACCAAGTACCTGGCCTGACGGATGGCGGTCGCGTCCCCGCTCCAGGCGTGTCAGGTACTCCACGCTGATCCCCGCGAGTGAGGCCAGTTCGCTGCGGCGCAGTCCGGGTGTGCGTCGGCGGGCGCCGGCCGGGAGGCCGACTTCGGACGGGGCGATCGCCTCCCGCCGGGCCCTCAGGAATCCTCCCAGTGCGTTGTCAGGCATGGTCCCGACTCTAAGGCCGCGCCGCGCGCAGAGGGGCCCTGGCACGGTCTCCCTCCGTCGAGCGCATCAGCCCAGGCTGTGGGCATGAGTGTGTTCACCGAAGCAGAGATCGAGTACCTGCGCAGTCAGCTCCTGGCCCGACTCGCGACGGTCGGTGTGGACGGCAGGCCGGGGGTCAAGCCGGTGGGGTTCCTGGTGGACTTCGCCACCGACGAGTTCGTCATCGGCGGCTACGTCGGCAGTGGCATGGCCGCGAGCAAGAAATTCCGCGACGTCGAGGCGAACCCGGACGTCGCGCTGGTCGTCGACGATGTCGCGAACATCGATCCGTGGACACCGCGAGGGATCGAGATCCGGGGCCGTGCCGAGGCGCACACCACCGGCGGCGCCGAGATCGGGGAGCGGCTCGGGAGTGCCTTCGCCTTCGACGCCGCGTGGATCCGGGTGTCACCGCGACGGATCGTGTCCTGGGGAATCGAGGGCTCGTCCTTTGAGTTCTCGGCCCGTGATGTGGCATCCCTGCCGACATCGAAGGGCGTGTGAGCATGCGGTAGCGCGCGAGAGTGCCGACGCGGGCGGCGATGTCCTGGACACCGCCTCGGCCTACGGCGACAGGGAGAGCAAGCTCCACTTCGTCATCGGCACGAAGTACACGTTGTGGCGAGATGCCAATGACCCCAATGCCGTGGGGCAACCATCGCGAGAACTTCGTGCTGTCCGGTTGGAGGCCACCGCGGAGCCTCAGCTCGGTTTCCCGTCGAATGTGAGACCAACCCGTTCGTGTGTGGCGTCAAGGAACAGGTGCGGCACGCGTGGAGCAACCACGTCAAGTGTGGAACTCCACGCGTGCGGAGGTCACCAGCCGCGGGCGCGTCATTCGTCGATGTGCGGCTTCTGCTCACCGAGCGTCGAGTCGTCGCTGTGGCCGGGGTAGAACCACGTGTCGTCCGGCAATACGTCGAAGATCCGCGACGACACGTCGTTGATCAACGACGTGAAGTCCTCCGGAGACGTCGTCCGCCCCACGCCTCATGGGAACAGAGTATCGCGTCAGCGGTGAACAGGCGGCGCAACACGAGTCAGGTCGACTCGTGAGGTACTCGCGGGGCGAGTGACCGGCACGACGGTCGGCAGGTCGTGAAGCCCTTTGACGTCATCCGGGTTGGTGGTGAACCTGGTCCTGCTCGCCATGGTCGGTTTCATCGCCTGGAGCTGCTCGGTCGAAGTTGTCACCGCTCATGGAGAAGGAACCAGCAATCACTCGATCTAGTGAACTTTCGAGGTTCGTCGCAGGCCCGGAGCTGTTGGATGAACAGAACGGCGATGGGAGTGTTACGAGGACCGCCGCGTCGCCGATGTGCCTCTGTGAGCGAGTCCTGGCGGGAGGGTCGGCGTGGGTGAGGACAACAACAGCATGAGTGCTGAGCGCGCCAGCTTGTTCGTTTACCTGACCACAGAATACGCCAACGAGTACCGGGCCGTCATGAATCTCTTCACTGGCCCGCTGCTCGTCGACTTGTCCGCGTCCGAAGTGGCTCACCAGCTCTTGGAACACGGAGTCTCCCTGTCTGTCGACGAGGCGACCAACCGCTGCGAGCAGTTGCGTGTGTGGGGCAACCTGGTACGCGGAATGCGTGACGCCAGGGTGCCGAGCGTGCGCGATTTCCTGAGATCTCGTAGCCGCTACCAGGCCTCGAAACTAGGTGGCCGGGTCCATCGAGACGTGGAAGCTATCCTCGCGGCAGGCGATGGGGCACAGGAGGTCGCCCGGGAGTTGCTCGGCGCGACGGTGCAGGTATTGGACCGGATAATCGCACGCCTCGATGAGCCGTCGCCGGACGCCGAGGCACTGGCCGGCGACGTGACCACGGTTTTCAACAACCAGCGGTTGTTCAACGAAAGCGTTCGAGACTTCTATGCCTATCTGAACGCGGTTTTGTCGCGCTATGACCTCGTCGGCGATGAGTATCGCCGTTTCAAGGAACTGCTGCTCGAATACATCGACTTGATCACGGCCGACGTGTCCCGGCACGCGCCGGCCATCGCGGCACGCTGTGACTTGTTGAAGCCCCGGGTGAGTCAGATCCTGGAGATCCTCGACAGCTTGCCGTTGCTGATCATGCCGGATGGCACGCCCGTGGACCGCCTGCCCGGTCGTAGTCGCGCGGACTGGGACCAGCTACGCGACTGGTACAGCGAGCAAGACGGCCGCTCCGGGCCCGAGACCCTGCGCGTGGCCGCCGATCAAGCCCTACGCCAGCTGCTGGCCAACGCCAGGCGGATGCTCGCTGCCGCCGGAACCGGCGTGAGCAGACGGGCCGACCTGCTCAAACTGGCGGCCTGGTTCGACAGGTCAGGCGATATCGACGTACACCGGCTCTACGCCGCGACATTCGGCGCCTATCCGTCGCGGCATCTCTTCGGCGGGCCAGAGGAACCTGGTGTCCGCGATGGCGTGAACACGTCGTGGTGGGACGCGACACCGATCGATGTCCCCATCAGCATGCGTGATCGTGGTGATCGTACGGCGCGTGGTCGTTCCGCGGCTGTCCCTGACCCGGGCAAGGACCAGGAGCGCCTGCTGCGCCAGGCCGAGCTGGAGGCACGGGATCGCCAGATGGCGGCCGACGAGCTGGTCGCGGCCGGAGTGCTCGACGGTGCCCGTGTCAGCCCGGCGTCGCGTGACCTGCTCCTCGCGTTGCTGGGATTGCTGCTGAGCAAGAACCAGGATCTCAGCAGACCGGTCCGTGAAGCCGACACCGACCTCGACCTGGAGATCACTGCTGAAACCGTGGCGGGCGGGCGAACCGTGATCCATGCGGACGACGGTGTGGTCCTGGTCCATGAACTGCGCCTCACCGCGAGCAGACACTCTGGTCAATCCGTCGGACGTGCGGGGAGAACCGGATGAACACAGGGCCCGCTGGCACAGAAGAGCACGACGCGAACGAGCGCAGACTCGCAGCACGGACGTTGCTGATGAAGCCCATCATCACGGCGGCTGCTCAGCCGGATCAACTCGTCCTGGTTCGCAAACACGCCACACAGCTCAAGAAGATGTTCATGACGACGCTCGGGTACCAGCTGGTCGTCGAGTCGACCTTCGCAAGATTGCTGAAGTCTCCGCTGAGTCAGGACACGCCCGCCCGACCGGTACTCGCCCGCAGCGAAAGACCTTTCACAGCAAAGACGTACACATACCTGTCATTGGTGTGTGCGAGCCTGTTGTCGTCAAGTACAGGTGATCAGGTTCTGATGAGTACCCTGGTCGAGCAGATCCGGGCCGACGCTGTGACAGCCGGTGTGACCATTGAGGACACAGGGGCCGAACGCAGGCACCTCGTGTATGCGATCATGCTGCTGGTCGAATGGGGTGTCCTGATTGAGACCGACGGCACTGTCGCCGGCTGGGAGACACGACAGGACGAGGCGTTGCTCGACGTCCACCGGCCGCTGCTGCCGAATCTGCTGGCGCGTTCCCTGCAGGACATCGCGGACCCTGGGTCTCTGGTCGACGGCTCGTACATCGATCCAGCAGAGCTGGAACAGCCGAGGCGCAGCCTTCGCCGCAAGCTCGTCGAGAATCCCCTGATCCGACGAGAAGACCTCACCGATGCTGAGCGGGACGTGCTGTCGCGTGAACGGCGCGAACTGACGAGAGTCCTCGACGAGTCGTTCGGACTCACCCTGGAGGCCCGGGCCGAAGGAGTCCTTGCCTACGACACCGAGGAGACGTTCAGTGACGTCACATTCCCTGGCATCGGGACCGTCCCACACGCTGCCTTGCTGGTAGTCAACGCGCTCACCGACGATCTCAATGCGTCGGCAACGGACACTGTGCTCGCCAATGGCCGCCCAGTCCCTGGAGTCCTGGCGCCGATGCGGTTGGTGCAGTCGAACATCGAGTTGCTGGTCGAGCAGTACGGAAGCACGTTCAGCAAGAAGTACACCGAGGATCCCGTTCTGCTGCAGGCCGAAGTTGTGCGGCTACTGGAGTCCGTGAGTCTGGCACGAAACTCAGTGGACGGACTGATCCTGCATCCGGCTTGTGCTCGTTACCGCCCAGAACCGCAGCGCGCCCCAGCGCGTACCCAAACGGTTCGCGGGCAGGATCAAGAAAGCCTTTTCCCGGAGGGGATCTCATGACGGTCGACGTCGATCCGGACACTCTGCTCGCGGCCCGACCGAAACACCACCCGCACCGTTGGCGGCTGGCCAGAGCCGGTGTGGTCAACGTCTGGTACTACTACGACACGACCTTCCAGTTCACCGGCGGACGGATGATCCTGCGCGGTACCAACGGTTCTGGCAAGAGTCGGGCGCTGGAGATGCTGCTGCCGTTCCTGCTGGACGCCGACCGGCGCAAAATGGACGCGACCGGATCGGGCAAGGTCCGTCTCGAGGATCTGATGCGCCACGGCGCGCACGGCCAGAACCGGCTGGGCTATCTCTGGCTGGAGCTGGCCCGCCAGGAAGACGACCAGGCCGAGCAGTTCCTGACCATCGGCGCGCTCGTCCGCTTTTCAGTGAGTACGGGCGAGGCCAAGCCCTGGTACTTCACGACGCCGCTGCGGGTCGGCGTGGACCTGCCGTTGATGGACGATCGACGGCAACCGCTGTCACGGGAGCACCTGGGCGAACTCATCGGTGCCGACAGGATCACCGAGAAAGCCGACGTCCACCGCGAGCGAGTCGGCGCGACGGTGTTCGGACTTTCGGGCAACAGCGGGAAAGAACGCTACGGCGGTCTCCTGCAGTTGCTGCATACGTTGCGTGCGCCCGACATGGGCAACCGGATCGACGAGGGCAACCTGCCGAAGATTCTTTCCGACGCGCTTCCGCCCCTGTCGGAGAACACGTTGCGGGAAGCCGGCGAGCGTCTTGACTCGCTCTCCGACTCGCGGGAAGAGCAGCGACGACTGGTCGAAGCGGTCGAACATATCGACACGTTTCTCGACGTCTACCGCAGATACACCGTGCGGGCGCTGTTCGACACAGCTGAGCAGGCTCGGGTGGCCGCGATAGCAGCGAAGGACTTCGCTGACAACGAGCAGAAGGCCGAGCATGCCCATGCGGCGCTGGTCCTGGATCACTCGGAGATCTTGCGGCGGCTCGCTGAGGCCAGGGCACAGGATGTGGTGCTGCAGTCGACTATCGAGGGGATCAAGGACTCCGACGCCTACAAAGCGGGCCTGAACATCGAGAATCTGGCTCAGAGCGTCAGTTCACTCGGCAGGGCCGCAGGCAGTGACCTGTCCGCTGCCGTCGCCCGACGCCAGGAGGAGAGCGCTGCGGTGCGCCGCATAGACACTCAGGCAGAGGAGATCGCTGCCGAAGCGAAGCGGGCGTGCGCAGTGCTCAACGAAGTCAGGCAGGCAGCGTCCGGTGCTCGAATGCCGATCACGACTCTTCCGGCCACCGTGGCGGTGGACCTGACTCCACAAGAGCCTCCGCAGGAGCTGGTCAGGTCAACCTTGACCGATGCTCCAGAACTGTTCTCACGTCCTAGTCCGACGCGGCTCGAAGTTGTTCCAGACGATGTGGACGAGGCTCACCGGACGGTTGTGGACGCTGCTCAGGCGATGAGCAGACGATCCACGGAAGCCACGAGCAGACTGGCTACCGCCAAAGCATTGGACAACCGCGAGAATGAGGTTTCGATCGCGGAGGACCGTGCGGAGGAGTTGAGCGAACGCGCTGCGGAAAACGCCGCGCAAGCTCAGGATACAGCGGATGACCGCGACGATAGAGCCCGAGCGCTGGCGACGGCGTGGAGACGGTGGACCGCGGACGACCAGACTCGTTCGCTTCTCGGCGACATCGACTGGGCAAGCACCGCAGTAGGGCCGTTGTTGATCGACGCGGACGCGCTTACCGGTGAGCCGGCCGGCGATGACCTCACGCAACTCGACGAGGCTGCCAGCGAGAGTTCGTCGTCTGCTCGAAATGCGATTGCCGACTCTCGCGCCACCCTGCGACGTGAAGACCTGGACGACAAAGCAGCTCGCGAGCATTTGCTGGATGAGCAGAACGGCCTGCGGGCTGATCGAGATTCCGAACCACCTGCCGCGCCATGGATGCGAACCGGCCCCCCTGGATCTGTGCCGCTGTGGCGCACCGTCGAGTTCGGTGCGGACCTGAATGAGGTCGACCGTGCCGGACTGGAGGCGGCACTGTTGTCCGCGGGATTGCTGTCCGCGGCGTTGAGCACAGACGGTACCGTTCGCGCAGAGGACGGGCAGGTCCTGCTGACCCTGGACGCGCCAGAAGCAGTTTGCTCCTTGACCACAGTCCTGCAATGGGATCCAGCAAGTGGTCTGCCTCGTGAGCTTGTCACAGCCGTACTGTCCAGAGTGGGCAGCGGGCCAGGGCACGGCACCTGGGTCGATGTGGACGGTCGCTGGGGTTCAGGTCCGTTGCAGGGCAAGAACAGCGCTGATCGAGCTCGGTATGTCGGCGCTGCTGCTCGCGCTGCCGCTCGTGCTGAACGACTTGCTGAGATTGACGAGGAACTTGCGAAGATCCAGCTGCGATCCGACGAGCGGACGCGCCAGCTGGCGCGGCTGACTGAGGCTGAAGCTACGCTCAAGAAGCATGTCCGTGCCGCACCGAGAACAACTGAACTGGACCGGGCACGAACGACCGCCAGTATCGCGGCGGCGACAGCGGCCAGATCGCTGCGTGACGCGACGACGGCCCACAGTGAGGCAGTACGTAGGCGCCGGGAGTTGACGGAGGACAGCTCGGCGCACGAGCAACAGTGTTCCCGGCTGGGCCTGCCTTATGATCAAGCGGGACTCGCGGACGTCGCGGCAAAGGCCAACCAGGCGAAAGAGAACTGCCGGGGATTGGCTGACCGGCTCGACGCACTGCGCCGCCGCCGATCGACTCGCTTGACCGAACTGCAGGAACTCGGCAAGGCCATCGACGAACGACGGCAAGCCGAGTTCGTCGCGGAGGAATCCTGGCGTGAATGGCATTCTGCCCACGCGAAGTTCGCCGCCTTGCAGGAGGCCGTCGGCACGGAGGCGAAGGAGGTCCGAGAGCGCCTGAAGACCGCCAAGACCGCCCATCGGAAGGTCGGTCTGCTGATCGATGGCCTCACCGACAAGGAACGAGAACTCGACAAGAAATCCACAGCCGCCGAACTGAGGATGCAGGGAGCACGCGTGGATACCAGGAACGGTGAGAACGCCATGCGTACCGCGTTGACATTGTTGACGGACAGGTCCAGCCTGGCAGGGGTGGCCGAGGCAGCTACTGGAGGCGGCCGTTTTGATCTACCCGCCATGCCGGAAGTGCCGACGAGTACGGATGTCGAGCAGGCTGCGGTTACCGTTCAACGAGCACTTGAACGGAAAGGCAAGGCGGCCGACGAGAACGCTCTGATGCGTGCTCTGCAGGCGGTGAGCGCCGGGTTGTCCAACACGTTCGACCTCTCGCAGACCCGGACGTTGGACGTGTGGCTGATCGACCTCACGGACGCCACCGGGCGCTACCCGGTTGCCGTTGCCGCGGCCAGGCTCCGTGAACAAGCAGAACGCGGCGCTTCAGCGTTGACGGACCGCGAACACAAAGTCTTCACGGACTTCGTCATCGGTGGTGTCGGCGAAGAGTTGCGGCGCCGGCTTGGCCAGGCCGAGGGACTGGTGACCGCGATGAACACGAGCCTGCGTGATATCCGGACCAGCCACGGAATCGGTGTGCGGCTCAAGTGGGAGCTCGTGGAGCCCAAGGACAGTCCGATAGGTCGTATCCGCGAACTTGTCCAGTCAAGCGCCGCGATCCGCTCGACAGAGGAGACCGACGAACTGATTCGGCTGCTGAAAGACCGAGTGGACGATCGTTTCAAGGAAGATCCCGACGGTGGCTACAGCGCGCATCTGCGCTCCGCTCTGGACTACCGGCAGTGGCATCGCGTCGAAGTGTTCATCCTCGGTCCGGCGCCCGGACAGGAGCGCAAGATCAGCCGTCGGGCGCGGCTCTCGCAGGGCGAAACCCGTTTCGTTTCGTACGTGGCGCTGTTCGCGGCGGCGGACGCCTACCTTTCCGGGCTGCCGGACACCAGCCAGGCCCTCCGCTTGATCTTGCTGGACGACGCGTTCGCCAAGGTGGATGATAGGACCATCGCGGAGCTGATGGGTCTGTTGGTTCGCCTTGATGTGGACTTCTGCATGACCGGCCACGCGTTGTGGGGGACCTATTCGCAAGTTCCGGGCGTGGACGTCTACGAGATCCGGCGAGCTGAAGGAACAGCCGCTGTCGCGACACACGTGCATTGGGACGGCCGTGCCAGGCACTACCTGCGATCGGCTGGCTAGCACATGATTTCGTCAGCGGCTCGTGCCTACTTGACAACGCCAGGGTTGACGCCGCTGTGGCAAACCATCCGGGATCGGCTGGAACGCAATGGCCTCACAGTGACGGGAGTTGTCACCCTGGACCTGGATTATCAAGCGGCCGAAGACCTGTCCGGCCTGCTCAAACGTGCCGTGCCACCGGGTCGCGCCCGCCTCCGGCTGGCGGAGCTCGATGCCGCACTGCGTTCTTCTGCCGTCGCTCAGGGGCTTGTGACCGTCACAGCCGAACTTACCGGGGGCAGCCTCACGGACCGGAAGGCAGTGAGCGAAGCCCGCCGAACCTCTCGGTATAACCTCTGGGAGTACTGGGAGAACTCACTCGCCAACGCTGGACTGGCTGCGGCACCGTGGGTCGTGGAGTGGCAGCACGGCATTCGCCGTGCCGGCCTTCTGGGTCGCGCCGGCGAAGCCGCGGAAACCGTGATCCAGCAAACAATGGCCGTCCTGCGAACAATGTCCGAGACCACGCCGTTGGCGGACCGTAGTCACGACGCGATGCGTGTCGCTCTGCCGCTCCCGCCTTCCTTCGAACTGGCTGAACTCGCGAGCCGCGCATGCGGCGACGCCCACGCCCTGGATGACGGCCGCCTCGTCACGGTATTGGTTCTGCGCGCCATCGCAGTCGCATCAGGCGAACCCCTCCCGTCCACCGCCGCCCGCCGACGCGACCTCTGGGCCATGGCCGGAATCAATCCCGACACAGTATCCGGCACGGTATTGACATGGGGCTTACGCCCACCAAGAGCCGATCCCTGGGCGATGATGATGCACACCCGCGCCGACCTCGGCCTGGCCACTCACATCACTCTTCAGGAATGGCACGCCGGCGCCAACCAACCCTGGGCCGCCACCGGTGACAGACTGTTCGTCTGCGAGAACCCCCAAGTCCTGCAAGCCGCAGCCCGCGCCGGCGTATCCCACCCAATGCTCTGCACATCGGGAAATCCAGCCACAGTAGCCACTCTGGCCCTCACCAGCCTCGTCCAAGCAGGTGTCAAGGTCTTCTATCACGGCGACTTCGACATCGCCGGCGTTACCATCGCCGCGCGGCTGTTCTCTCAGGGCGCCCACCCCTGGCGCTTCAGTGGAGATGACTACCTCGCCGCAGTGCGGTCCACTGGCTCCAGCCTCCCCATCACCGGCACAGTCCCCGACACCCCATGGAGCCCTTTCCTCGCCCACGCCATGCGATCACACCAGATCGCCGTCCACGAAGAATCCCTGTTGGAGACATTGTTGAGCGATTTGTCCGACCAGTGAACGCGATCCGCACTTTTCGTGCGTCGTGCGGCTGCGGATGGGGCGGAAAGCAGGTTGGCGGCGTCGCACATGCGTTCGACGGCGGCACGGTCAACGCAATTGGGACGGAGGCGAGCGCCAGCCGTTCGGCTCGTCGTAGACGAAGTCTGCGAGACAATCGTGACTCAAGGCGGGTGTCCTCCCGCCGAGGACCGTTTGCTGCACTACTGCAAACGGGGCCGCCTACATGTCAGGCAGCCCCGTTCGTCGTCACCAGCCGCGGGAGCGCCATTCGTCGATGTGTGGCTTCTGCTCGCCCAAGGTCGAGTCGTCGCCGTGGCCCGGGTAGAACCAGGTGTCGTCAGGGAGGACGTCGAAGATCCGGGAAGACACGTCGTTGATCAACGAGGTGAAGTCCTCCGGGGATGTCGTACGCCCCACACCGCCGGGGAAGAGGGAGTCGCCGGTGAAGAGGTGGGGGTGGCCGGTGGGGTCTCGGTAGAGGAGGGCGATTGAGCCGGGGGTGTGGCCGCGGAGGTGGATCACTTCCAGTTCGCACTCGCCGACCGGGATCTTGTCGCCGTGGTTGACCAGGGTGTCCGGGGGGACGGGGAGGGGTTCGGCGTCGTCGGGGTGGGCGATGGTGTTGGCGCCGTTGGCTCCGGCGACCGCGCCGAGGGCCTGCCAGTGGTCCGGGTGTTGGTGCGTTGTCACTATCGTGCGCAGGCGGGGGCGGTTTCGGTCGTGGCCGATCAGGTCCTCGATCCGCTCGGGGTCGTTTGCCGCGTCCACCAACAGGGCATCCCTGGTCGTGTTACAGACCAGTAGGTAGGCGTTGTTGTCCATCGGGCCGACCGACAGTTTGCTGATCGTCAGGTTGGTCAGTTCTCGGCGGGCCGCCGCGCCGCCTGGGTCCACGTGACCGGTGTAGTTCGAGGCAACATCCACAGTGGCTGACAGTAGTCCTTCAGGACCTGCTCAGTGTCTTCACAGGTTGCCTGATTACGCTCCGGTCACGAAGGTGCCCGTGCCCGACGACCACTGAGAGCTCGTGACTACTACACTCTCTGCCACCAAACCGGCGCCGGCGCGGTCCGCGCGCCGGATCAGTTGGGACATCCTCCGGGTGTTCGCGGTCTTCTGTGTCGTGGTCGAACACGTGACCCATCAGTCCGCCGTCAACCATCCCGAGTTGGCCGGCTATCCGTTCGTCCTGCCGTTCCAGTTCGGCGCCAGCACCATGCTGGTCATCTCCGCCTTCTTCGTGTGTGTCACCGTCGGCAAGGGGCGGCCAGGTTCCTGGCTGTGGAACCGGATCGCCCGGTTGTTGCCCGCATACTTCGTCGCGGTCCTGGTCACGTACGTGATTACGCGGCTGGCGGTCACCGCGTTCAACGGACTGCACTTCAGTGACGGCGACTGGTTGTTCGGCACCCCCACCGCCAGCAACCCGTGGCTGTTCAACACGTGGAACCTGCCCACCGGCCAGGACCTGCTCGGCAACCTGCTGATGGTCCAGGCGTGGGATCCCAGCCTGCACTGGGTCGACCCGTCCTACTGGACGCTCCCCATCCAGCTGGTCGCGTTCGCGTGCGCCGCGTTCCTGGCCCGCCACAAGCTGATGACCAGCAGGCGCGTGCCCGTGCTGCTCTGGTCGCTCGTGATCATGCCGATCTTCCTGCGGTTCTTCGTCCGCGACCCGGGCCCGCAGTGGATCAAGTCGATCTTCGACGGGCTCGCGTTGAACCGGGTCGCCCTGTTCGGTGTGGGCATCGCCATCTGGCTGTGGAGCAAACGGCGGATGCGGTTCTGGCACCTGGCCGGGTACATCCTCGCCGCGCTGGTCAGCCTCGACTGGCACACGTACTGGACGGACACGTCGTCGACCATCGCGGTCGGGATCGTGCTGATCTTCGTGGTGTTCGCCGCCGGCGGCCCGGACTGGAACATTCCCGTCGTGCGCAGGATGACGCCGACGATCACCTGGCTGGCCGGTATTTCTTACGGTGTATACCTGACCCATCAGGTGCTCGGGTACATCCTGTCCCGGGCCCTGCTGGACATCGGCGCGAGACCGTGGGAACGGCTGGTGGCGTCGCTCATCGCCGCGGTGGTCCTGGGGTGGCTGATGACCAGACTCGTCGAACGCCCGGCGCACCGATTCCTCAGCGACGCCGGGCCCCGGATGGTGGCGTGGATCCGTCGTGCTCAGATCCACGCGGGCAGGCTGGGCACGTCACCCGCCAGACCGGTGCCGTCGCCCCGGCCGGTCAGCCAGGCCAGCACCGTCGTCGCCGGCCCGCCCACGTCGGGCGAGTCGCTGCCGAGCATGCTGCCGGCCAACTCCCAGTCCCGTTGACGGCCGTCGGCGAGATCCACCCGCAACCGGACCGCCGGCACGTCCTGGCGGGCGGCGAAGTCCTCGACCACCCACTCGAGCAGGCGTTCCTCGTGCCCGTCGGGCAGGTCCCCGAACCCGACGCCGACGTCGAGGTCGACCAGGTGCACGGACACCTCCTGCCAGCGCAGCCACGGCACGGTGCGCGCGGCGATCTGCCGACCGCTCGCCAACGCGACTTGCGCGTCCCACGCCTCCGCGGGAGTACGCGACAGCGCGTCCTCGAAACGTTCACACGCGGCGACGAGGTCCTCGCGGAGGATGGCCGCCATCCGGTGCGAGCCTTCCTCGATGTCCGCGTCGCGGTCCGCCTTGCTCGCGTACATCGGGTGTTCCACCCCTGTCCTCGCCCACAGGAGCAGGTTGACCAGCCCGTCGGCGTTTCGGGCCAGGTGCGATACGACGTGTGCGCGCGTCCAGCCGGGCAGCAGGCTCGGCCGCCGCATCGCCACGTCGTCGAGCCCCTCGACGGCGGTGGTCACCAGCGCGGTCAACTGCTTGGCGGCTGTTCTGCCCAGCTCCGCGTACTCCGCGGCGGTCGGCTGGGTGCGAGGCTCCGGGAAGGAATCGTGCGACACGGCTGTGCGTTGCGATATACGTCCAGTCATAGGTGGCAATCCCGACTTCGTTGCGCTACGTCGCGCTCACGATGAGCTGATGGTGCCCAGCGTACGGGTAGATCAGCTCATGTGGGGGAGAGCCGAATCGGTTTTGTCGGTGGCCCGTCCTAACATGGGTGCCGGCGATGCCCCTCGAACGCATATTCGAGTGGATCAACGCCCGTGGATCTAGCACAGCCATCCTGGAGGGACCCCTAGTGGCCGACCGTCTCGTGGTTCGCGGCGCCCGCGAGCACAACCTGCGCAGCGTGGACCTCGACCTGCCGCGCGACAGCCTGATCGTGTTCACCGGCCTGTCCGGGTCAGGTAAGTCGAGCCTCGCGTTCGACACGATCTTCGCCGAGGGCCAGCGGCGGTACGTCGAGTCGCTGTCGGCCTACGCCCGCCAGTTCCTCGGCCAGATGGACAAGCCCGACGTCGACTTCATCGAGGGCCTGTCGCCGGCGGTGTCGATCGACCAGAAGTCCACCAGCCGCAACCCGCGGTCCACGGTCGGCACGGTCACCGAGGTGTACGACTACCTGCGTCTGCTGTACGCCCGCGCGGGCAAGGCGCACTGCCCGCAGTGTGGCGAGCTGATCAGCAAGCAGACGCCGCAGCAGATCGTCGACCAGGTGCTGGCCATGACGGAGGGGGTCCGGTTCCAGGTCCTCGCGCCGGTCATCCGCGGCCGCAAAGGCGAGTACGTCGACCTGTTCGCCCAGCTGCAGTCGCAGGGGTACTCGCGCGCCCGGGTGGACGGCGCGGTGTACCCGCTGGGCGAGGTCCCGAAGCTGAAGAAGCAGGAGAAGCACGACATCGCGGTCGTGATCGACCGGCTGACCGTGAAGAAGAGCGCCAAGCAGCGCCTGACCGACTCGGTGGAGACCGCGCTCCGGCTGGCCGACGGCCTGGTCGAGCTGGAGTTCGTCGACCTGGAGGAGCACGACCCGCACCGCACCCGCGGCTTCTCGGAGAACCTGGCCTGCCCGAACGGCCACCCGCTGGCGATCGAGGATCTGGAGCCCCGGTCGTTCTCCTTCAACTCGCCGTACGGCGCGTGCCAGTCGTGTTCCGGGCTGGGTGTCCGGATGGAGGTCGACCCGGAGCTGGTCGTGCCGGACGACGAGATGTCGCTGGCCGAGGGCGCGATCGCGCCGTGGGCGGGCGGCCAGTCGGCCGAGTACTTCGTCCGGCTGCTCACCTCGTTGGCCGAGGCCGTCGGCTTCCGGATGGACACGCCGTGGAAGCGGCTGCCGGCCAAGGCGCAGAAAGCGGTCCTGCACGGCACGGCCGACCAGGTCCACGTGCGGTACCGCAACCGGTACGGCCGTGAGCGTTCGTACTACGCGAACTACGAGGGCGTGATCCCGTTCCTGGAGCGGCGCCAGGAGCAGACCGAGTCCGAGGCGATGCGCGAGAAGTACGAGGGCTACATGCGGGAGGTGCCCTGCCCCGCCTGCCAGGGTACGCGCCTGAAGCCCGAGATCCTCGCGGTCACGCTGGAACACAAGGTGCAGGGCGACCAGTCGATCGCGGACGTGTGCGCGATGAGCGTGCGCGACTGCGCGGACTTCCTGGAAGACCTGGTGTTGGGCAAGCGCGAGCAGATGATCGCCGGCGCCGTGCTCAAGGAGATCCAGGCGCGGCTGCGGTTCCTGCTCGACGTCGGCCTGGACTACCTGTCGCTGGACCGCGGCTCGGCGACCCTGTCCGGCGGCGAGGCGCAGCGGATCCGGCTGGCCACCCAGATCGGCTCGGGCCTGGTCGGCGTGCTGTACGTGCTGGACGAGCCGTCGATCGGCCTGCACCAACGGGACAACCACCGGCTGATCGAGACCCTGACCCGGCTGCGCGACCTCGGCAACACGCTCATCGTGGTGGAGCACGACGAGGACACCATCCGAACGTCGGACTGGGTGGTGGACATCGGGCCGGGCGCGGGCGAGCACGGCGGGAAGGTCGTGCACTCCGGGCCGGTCGCGAAGCTGTTGAAGAACAAGGAGTCGATGACCGGCGCGTACCTGTCCGGGCGCAAGGAGATCCCGATCCCGGAGATCCGCCGGCCGATCGACCGCAAGCGGCAGTTGACGGTCGTCGGCGCGCGCGAGCACAACCTGCGCGGCCTGGACGTGTCGTTCCCGTTGGGGTGCCTGGTGTCCGTGACCGGTGTGTCCGGTTCCGGCAAGTCCACTCTGGTCAACGACATCCTGGCGACCGTGCTGGCGAACAAGCTCAACGGTGCCCGCCAGGTGCCCGGCCGGCACACCCGGGTGAAGGGCCTCGACCACCTGGACAAGCTGGTGCGGGTGGACCAGTCGCCGATCGGCCGCACGCCGCGGTCCAACCCGGCGACGTACACCGGCGTGTTCGACCACATCCGCAAGCTGTTCGCGGCCACCACCGAGGCGAAGGTCCGCGGCTACCAGCCGGGCCGGTTCTCGTTCAACGTCAAGGGCGGCCGCTGCGAGGCGTGCGCGGGCGACGGCACGATCAAGATCGAGATGAACTTCCTGCCGGACGTGTACGTGCCGTGCGAGGTCTGCAAGGGCGCCCGGTACAACCGGGAAACCCTTGAGGTGCACTACAAGGCGAAGACCATCTCGGAGATCCTGGACATGCCGATCGAGGAGGCCGCCGGGTTCTTCGAGCCGATCAACAGCATCTACCGGCACCTCAAGACCCTGGTGGACGTGGGGTTGGGGTACGTGCGGCTGGGCCAGCCGGCGCCGACGCTGTCCGGTGGTGAGGCGCAGCGCGTGAAGCTGGCCAGCGAGCTGCAGAAGCGGTCGACGGGCAAGACCGTGTACGTCCTGGACGAGCCCACCACGGGCCTGCACTTCGAGGACATCCGCAAACTCCTCGGCGTGATCAACGGCTTGGTGGACAAGGGGAACACGGTGATCGTCATCGAGCACAACCTGGACGTGATCAAGAGTTCGGACTGGGTCGTCGACATGGGGCCGGAAGGCGGCTCGGGCGGCGGCACAATCGTGGCCGAGGGCACCCCGGAGGACCTGGTGGAGGTGGAGGAGAGCTACACCGGACAGTTCCTGCAGCACGTGCTGAACGTCTGACAACCGAATAAGACCATTGAGGACAGTCCGGCAAAGGTACGTTGGCTGACGAAATAGCCCTCTACACCGCCTTTTCGGGCAGGAAGCGGGCAATCGCGCGTCCGTAGCCTCGCGGTGTGGACTGTACCTATCTGCTGGCCAGGCTGACGTGATCGAGGCGCGGGTCCGCGTGGCCGTGGATGTGCGCAGGGACAGCCACAAGGACAAGCCGTTCGGGGGTCTTTACCTCAGTGCGGGCGAGGTCGACCGGCTGCTCGCTTCGCCGGCCACGGCCAGCCATCTGGACGCCGTCGCTGTGAGCGGCGATGGGGCGGACGTCGCTGTTGCGGGCGACGGCGCGGATTGTGTGGATGGCGAGTCGAGGCTGCTCGGTGTGATCCGCACGTTCGGCCTTAGTGGGCTGGACGTGGACCTGTTGCTGGCGGCGCTCGCGCCGGATGTCGATGTCCGGTTCAACCAGTTGTACGGCTACCTACACGATGACCTGACGCGGCGGCGGGTCAGTGTGGGGCTCGCGCTGGAGCTTGCCGGGGTGTCTTCGCGGTCGGCCTAGGCCCGGTCGCGGTTGCTGCCCGGCGCGCCACTTGTCGCCGGTGGTCTGATCGAGGTGACTGACCCGGACCGGACGTTTCTCACGCGTGGCCTGCGGGTTCCGGACCGGGTGACCATGCACCTGCTCGGTGACGACACGCCCGATCCGGCCCTGGACGGGCTGATCGTCACGCCCATGCCGTGCCTGGCCGGGGATCCGATCGCATTGGGTGCGGCGCTGCGGCGTGGGGCGACGCCGTGCTACCTGCGGGCGCGGCGGGGCAGTTCGGCCGAGTCGCTCGGCGCGGCCGCGTTCACCGAGTTGGGCCTGCCCGCGTTGGTGCTGGATCTCGCCCGTTGGGGAAGGACCGATCCGCGCGATGGGGTCCGCGTCGCCTGCCGGGAGGCCCGATTGCGTGGGGCTGGTCTGGTGGCGGGACCGGTGGAGGCGCTCGGCGACCAGGTCGGGTCGGTGGTGGCGGAGCTGTGCGCGACCGGTTGGCCGGTCGTGCTGCATGGACGGCGTTCGTGGGATCCACGGTGGTCGCCGGATGTACCGTTGGTGGTGGACGCGCCGCCGGTCGCGGCCACGGACATGGCCGAGCTGTGGAACAGCCTGCTGGCCGGTGAGGTCGACCCGGACATGGACGTGACCGCGAGCACGCACGCGCTCAACATGGACCCGGGCCAGGTGCGGCGCGCGGCGAACGCGACGTGGTGGCAGGCGGCGCACGCCGAACGTCGGATCGGCGCGGAGGAGCTGCGGGTCGGTATCCGGTCGCAGAACGCGGCCGGCCTCGAACAGCTGGCCCGCCGGGTGGATCCCCAGGCCGGTTGGGACGACCAGGTGCTGCCGCCGGCGCAGCTGAGCATGCTCCGCGAACTCGGGCTCCGGGCCCGGCACCGCGACCAGGTGCTGGACGGGTGGCAGATGCGTGGCACCGGCCGTGGAACGGGCATCGCGGCGTTGTTCACCGGGCCGCCGGGCACCGGGAAGACCCTGTCGGCCGAGGTGCTCGCGCACGACCTCGGTTTCGATCTGTACACAGTGGACATAGCCACGGTGGTGGACAAGTACGTCGGCGAGACGGAGAAGAACCTCGAACGGATCTTCTCCGAAGCCGAGCAGGTCAACGGTGTCCTGTTCTTCGACGAGGCCGACGCGTTGACCGCGAGGGGACTGAAGGTGACGCACACCCCTGAGGAATGACCAATCCTTCTGGGTGTCCGCCTCGAAATTGGTTGAACCGTCAGGCGCCTCTCCTCGTGTGTGTGGGCAGACGGAGGCCGCGTCGGAGCGGCACCGCATACCAGGAGGTCTTGTCATGAGGGGCGCTCGTGTCGGCGTGCTGAGTGCCATCGCCGCTCTGGGGCTACTGGGCTTGACCGCGTGCGGCAGCGGCAGCAGTTCCGGATCGGTGTCGGCTCCACCGCCCGACCAGGAGAAGGCGCAGGCCGCCGGGCCGCGTCCCAATCTGGTCGCGCAGGAGGTCGGCACGCTCGGCGTGGTGCTGACCGACCAGGAGGGCAGAACGCTCTACCGGTTCGACAAGGACACCGCCAAGCCGGCCGTCTCCAACTGCTACGGCGACTGCGCCCAGAAATGGCCGCCGCTGCTGGCGGCGGGCAAGCAGCTCACGTTCACCGGGGTGGACGAGAAGGCGATCGGCACCGTCACCCGCAAGGACGGCACCAAGCAGGTGACCGTCAACGGGTGGCCGATGTACACGTTCGCCAAGGACACCGCGCCGGGCCAGTTCAACGGCCAGGGTCAGGGTGGCACGTGGTTCGCCGCCACCCCCGAGGGCAAGAAGGCACAGGGCACCGCCCCGGCCGGATCCCAGCCGCCGCAGTCGCCGAAGCCGGTGACCTCGGCCCCGCCCGCGAATGGCAACAGTGGCAATGACACTGGCACTGGCTACTGACCTGACCACGCGAGCGGAGGGAGCCACCCGCGTGAACGCCTCAGTCGCCGTCGCTGGTGGCCCGCGAGCGCCATACGCCCTGCCACGTCCAGTAACCTCCGCGTCGACCCGATCCCCAGCGGAGAGGAACCTGGTGACGACTCCAGGCTGGTGGCCGCGGAGATCGCGGCGCGTACGTGGCGAGGACTTGGTTCGGTCGCTGTACAACGAGCACGGCGCGAGCCTGCTCGCGTACGCGACGCGGCTCACCAACGACAGGGCGGCTGCGGAGGACGTAGTCCAGGAGACGCTGCTGCGTGCTTGGAAGCACGCGGACGTGCTCACCGACGAGAAGGGGTCGGTGCGCGGCTGGTTGCTCACGGTGGCCAGGAACATCGTGACCGACCGGGCCAGGGCGCGTGCGGTCCGACCGCCCGAGGTGGCCGAGGTGACCGAGTCACCGTCGGTCGAACGGGACCACGCCGACCAGGTCGTCGACTCGATGGCCATGCTCGGCGCGCTGGAAGGCTTGTCTCCTGAGCACCGCGAGGTGCTCGTGGAGATCTACTACCGGGGCCGCACGGTCACCGAAGCCGCTCAGGCTTTGGGCATCGCCGCGGGTACCGTGAAATCACGCTCTTATTATGCATTGCGTGCCCTGCGGGCCGTGATGTCCAGCGGCGACAAAGGGATGGAGGTGCCCCGGTGAGCAGGCCAACGCATGACCACTCCTCGCTTGGGGCGTATGCCCTCGGCGTGCTGACCCCGCATGAAGCCACCGAGGTCGAGGCCCACCTGGCGGCCTGTCCCGACGGTCGACGCGAGGTGGCCGAACTGGTGGGCCTGCGAGAGGCACTGGACTCGGTGCCGCCCGAGGCGTTCATCGACGGCCCGCCTCCCGACGGCGACCTGCTGCTGCAGCGCACGCTGCGCAAGGTCAGGTCGGCCGAGGTGGCGGCGCCCGTAAGGCAGTCGTCCGGCGGCGCCCGCCGGCTGGTCGCGGTAGCCGCGGCCGTGGTGATCGCGGGCGGCGCGCTCGTGGGTGGCATCTTCATCGGCCAGGGCGCCGACGGCGGTACTCAGCAGGCCGCGGTCGAGGGACCGAAGTTCTCCGGGATCGACCAGGCCACGCACGCCAAACTGGACGTGCAGGTCCAGCCGCTGAAAGGCTGGGTGAAGGTGGCCGCGACCGCCAGCGGGATCAAGGCCGGTGAGCCGTGCCAGCTCGTGGTGACCGCGAAGGACGGCACCCAGCGGATCGCGGGCAGCTGGCTGGTGTCGTCGAACGCCGAGAGTGACGGCACGAAGTTGCAGGGTGCCGCCATGGTCGCCCCGCAGGACGTGAAGTCGGTCGACGTGATCACGTTCGACAACCGCAAGCTCGTCTCGGTGCCGGTCACCCTATGACCCGTCGCTACCGGTTCCGCAGCGTGTGGACGCTGCGAGTGCCGGTAGCGCAGGTATTCGAGGTGGTGACCGACCCGGGGACGTATCCGCTGTGGTGGCCGGACATCTACGGGGTCAGCCGGGTGGACGACGACACGGCCGAGGTGATCTGCCGCTCGGTCCTGCCGTACGCGTTGACGTTCCGGATGCACCGGGGCGAGCAGGATTTCGAGGCCGGCCGGATGGTGATCGGCCTGACCGGGGACTTGGAAGGCGTCAGCAGGGGGACACTGGTGACCCGACCGCACGGCGTCCACCTGGAGATCACCCAGGACGTTGTGGTGAACAAGCGTTTGCTTCAGGTGCTGGCGCCCGTCGCCGAACCCGCGTTCCGCGCCAACCACGCCGTCATGATGTGGCGTGGCCAGCGCGGACTGCGTCGTTTCCTAGGCCGGTGACGGCACCGGTTCTCGTTCGTCGACCATGGTCGCCTCGTTGAACGGGTCCTGGCCGGACAGCGCGCGGCGGGCCTGGTCGGGGTCGAACTCGCCGGTCCACTTGCCGATCAGGATGGTGGCGACGGCGTTGCCGGTGAAGTTCGTGAGCGCGCGGGCCTCGGACATGAACTTGTCGATGCCGATGATGAAGCCGACGCCGCCGACCAGGTCCGGCCGGTGTGACTGCAGGCCACCGGCCAGGGTGGCCAGGCCGGCGCCGGAGACGCCGGCGGCGCCCTTCGACGCGATGATCATGAACAGCAGCAGGCTGATCTGCTCGCCGAACGCGAGTGGCTGGTCCATGGCGTCGGCGATGAACAGGGTGGCCATCGTGAGGTAGATGGCGGTGCCGTCCAGGTTGAACGAGTAGCCGGTCGGGACCGTGATGCCGACCGTCTGGCGGCTCACCCCGACGTGCTCCATCTTCGCGATCAGCCGCGGCAGCGCGCTCTCCGAGGACGACGTGGAGAAGATCAGCAGGTACTCCCGGCCGAGGTAGCGCATCAGCTGGAAGATGTTGACCCTGGCCACACTCCACAGGACCAGCCCGAGCACCACGGCGATGAACAGGACGCACGTGAGGTAGAAGCCGAGCATGATCACCAGCAGGCTCTTCAACGCGGCCCAGCCGGTCGCGCCGACCACTGCCGCGATCGCGCCGAACGCGCCGAGCGGGGCCGCCCACATGATCATCGTCAGGACCTTGAACACCAGCCGCTGGATGTGCTCGATGCCGCGCAGCACCGGCTTGCCCCGCTCGCCCAGGCCCTGCAGCGCGAAGCCGACCAGGAGCGCCACCAGCAGCGTCTGCAGGACCTGACCGCTGGTCAACGACGACAGCAAGGTGGTCGGGATGATGCCGAGGATGAACGCGGTCGTGTCCTGCGGCTGGCCGACCTGCTTCTGCCCGGCCTGCTTGATCGAGTCGGTCAGGTGCAGCCCGGCGCCCGGCTCGATGATGTTGCCGACGATCAGGCCGATCACCAGCGCGACCGTCGACATGACGAGGAAGTACGCGATGGTCAGGCCACCGACCTTGCCCACCCGGGCCGCCTTGGCGATCGACCCGATGCCGAGGACCAGGGTGCAGAAGATGATCGGGCTGATCATCATCTTGATCAGGGCGATGAACCCGTCGCCGACCGGCTTGAGCGCGACCCCGGTCTTCGGGAACAGCAAGCCGACGATGACACCGAGGACGACCGCCACGATGACCGCGATGTACAGCACGTGCGTGCGGTCCCGGCGGGAGCGCTGTTCAACTGTGGACAAAGCTGGCCTCCTGTGCAGGCTGAACGTGGCCGTGGGCGGTGCCGACTATCCGTGTCCATATGACGTGGGTCACTGTTGTGTTCATATCGGTCGCGTGCCGCGGAGGTGACAGTGCGTGAGTGGAGCCTGGCCCGCCAGCTGCTGGTGTTGCAGGTGGTGATCGTCGGGGTGATCGTGGGCGGCGGGTCGATCCTGGCCTACCTGGACGCCGCCCGGAACACGGACGACGCGGCACGGCGAGAAGTCCTCGCGGTCGCGTACTCGGTGGCCGCCGCGCCGAGCGTGCAGGCCGCGCTGAGCACGCCGCGACCGTCCGACGCGTTGCAGCCGTTCGCCGAGCAGGTCCGGAAGGACACGGACGTCGACTTCGTGACGATCATGAGCCCGGACGGCATCAGGTTCAGCCATCCGAACCCGGCCGCGATCGGCCAGCACTTCCTCGGGCACACCGAGGGAGCGCTCGCGGGCGGCATCGTCACCGAGACGTACACCGGCACGCTCGGGCCCTCGATCCGGGCCGTCGTCCCGGTGTTCTCGTCATCGCGGCAGGTGGTGGCCCTGGTGTCGGTCGGGATCACGGTCACCGCCATCGCCGAGGAACTGCGGTCGCGGCTGTTCGCGGTCGTGCTGGTGGGGGTGGCGGCGCTGGCCGTCGGGCTGGCCGGGACGTACCTGGTGAGTGCCCGGCTGCGGCGGCAGACCCGGGGGATGGGGCCGGCGCGGCTGCGCCGGATGATCGACTACCACGAGTCGATCCTGCACGCCGTGCGTGAGGGGCTCCTGCTGCTGGACCGGGTCGGGACCGTGACCTTGTGCAACGACGCCGCCCGGGACCTGCTGGGCGTGCCCGAGGACGCCGACGGACGGCCGCTGGCGTCGCTCGGCCTGCCGTTGTCTCTTGTGGACAGTCTGCTGTCCGAAGGCCCGGTGCGCGACGAGATCCACGTGACCGACCGGCGGGTGCTGGTGGTGAACAAGTCCCTGGTCTGGAGCCAGGGGTCGGTGGTGACTCTGCGGGACCACACCGACCTGCAGGTGCTGACCGGCGAACTGGACTCGGTGAAGGGGTTCGCCGAGTCGTTGCGCTCGCAGGCCCATGAGGCGGCGAACCGGTTGCACACCGTGGTGTCGCTGATCGAGCTGGACCGGACCGCCGAGGCGATCCGCTTCGCCACCGACGAACTCCAGGTCGCGCAACGGTTGACCGACCGGGTCGTGGGCGCGGTGCACGAGCCGGTGCTGGCCGCGTTGCTGCTGGGGAAGATGGCGTCGGCGTCGGAACGCGGGATCGAGCTGGTGGTCACGCCGGAC
The DNA here is from genome assembly GCF_004345645.1 of Actinocrispum wychmicini. GTDB lineage: Bacteria > Actinomycetota > Actinomycetes > Mycobacteriales > Pseudonocardiaceae > Kibdelosporangium > Kibdelosporangium wychmicini. Next base: position 387,453 of record NZ_SLWS01000011.1, read on the forward strand.
ACGCAGATCGACGAGACCTCGTTGCCCGGCCGGGACCTGGTGACCGTGCTGGGCAACCTGATCGACAACGCCATGGACGCCGCGCTGGACGGCGACGAACCGGCCAAGGTCTTCGTGACCGTCCGGAAGTCGGCGTCGTCGGTGGTGCTGCGGGTCGCCGACACCGGACGTGGTCTGGAAGCATCCCAGGCCGCTTTCGAACGCGGATGGTCCACAAAGGACGGAAATCGTGGCCTGGGGCTGGCGCTGGTGGGTCAGACCGTCCGCCGCTACGGCGGGACCATTGAGGTCGGACACGACGGCGGCGCGGTGTTCACCGTGCGAATTCCGGAAGAATAGGTGCTTCCCGCCGGGGCGTGGGTGAGAATGGTCCACGCCAGGGGATGGGTGAGGTGTGCTGTGTTGGTGATCGACCCGGGTCTGCCGCCCGGTGAGCGGATTCGCCTGTACCGCAGGCGGGCGGGGCTCACCCAGGAGCAGTGTGCGCAGCTCAAGGGGTGCACGGTGTCCGCGTGGCGGAAGTGGGAGTCCGGCGAACGGCAGGTGGCCGCGTTCTCCGACTGGATCGAGATCGCCCGCATCCTGCGCGTCCGTGACCTGTACAAACTCACCGGGCTGCCGGTCGGCGAGCTGCCCGAGGACCCGACCGAACACGACACCGTGCCGGCCATCCGGGCCGCGATGCTGTCGTTCGACCCACGGCTGACCGACGAGCCGGACGTCTCCCGGCTGGACAAGGCGGTGGCGACGGCGTGGGCGATCTGGCAGGAACGCCGGCCGTTCACCCAGATCGGCTCGATGCTGCCGGGCCTGATCACCGAGGTCCGGGCGACCATCCCGCTGGTCGGCGGCCCGGACCGGGACCAGCTGCTGCGCACCGCGTCGATGCTCTACTTCCTCACCAGGGCGTTCACCAAACGCGTTGGCGCGCAAGACGTTTCGCTGCTTGCGGCGGACCGGGCGATGGCCGCCGCGATCAAGGCGGACGACCTGGACTACCGCGCGGCGGCGGCCTGGAACTCCGGCATGATCCTGGCCGAGCAGGGTCACACCGACGTGGTCCTCGAACTCGCCACCGACGCGGCCGCGGAACTCGAACCGACCCTGCCGGACGGCCCGGTGGAACGGATGAGCGTCTTCGGCGCGCTGCATCTGTTACGTGCCATGCAGTTCGCCCGTCTCGGCGACGAGCACGGCGTGGTGTGCGCGCTCGAAACGGCCGACAAGGTGGCGTCCACGCTGGGTGATCGCAACGACTTCCGTACCGTCTTCGGGCCGACGAACGTGGGGATCTACCGGGTGTGGCTCGCGGTCGAGCTGTCCAAACCGGGCGAGGCGATCCGGACCGCCCAACGCTACGACGTGACCGTCCTGCCCAGTGTGGAACGGCGTTTCTCGTACTACGTGGAGCTGGCGCGCGCGTACAGCATCCGCACCGAGGACGTTGCCGCCGTGCACATGTTGCTGCGCGCGGAACAGGAATCCGCGGAAGAGCTGCGGTTCAACGTGGAGGTCCGCGCGATGGTCCGGGAACTGCTGCGCCGCGAGAACATGGTCACCCGCTCCGAGTTGCGGCCGCTCGCCGACCGGATCGGCGTTCTGCGTTAGTCAAAGCCACCTAGGTGACTTTTCCGCCCTTAGGTGAGTGCCACCCGCAGGGACGGCGACACAGGGCGTGGTGCTGGGGTCCACCACCACGCGGGGCTGTTACTCGCCAGTAGCGACGTTAGCTGGAATCTGCCGATCACCATGACGGCAGGGCATTCACAGTAAGGCGATCACAGCGGGGAACGGGCACCGTGCGGGTGAGGGTGCCCGTTCGCCGTACCAGGGGGACGGACTGATTGGAGACCTCCGTGGCGATCACGCGCGAATCCCCCCGGACATCGACCCGACCGTGGTGGCTGGCCGGCGGCATGCTCGGCCTCGCCTTCGGGTATTTCTTCTGGTACACGCCTTACGCCGGGCTGACCAAGGCCCTGTCGTCCGGTCTGCTGCCCGGAATGGACAAACATGTCGGTGGCCTGGTGCTGTTACCGGCGGCGGCGTTGGGCACGCTGGTGGGCGCGCCGCTGTTCCTGGCGTTCACCGGATGGTGGCGGTACATCGGCGTCCGCGGCGGTAAACGATTTCCCAGCAACACCATGATCGTCGCGGGATTCTTCACCGCGCTGCTGATCGCGGCAACGACGCTGAACTACACGTTCGCCGGCGTCTCGATCCTGTTCATGCTGCTGATGATGCGGGCCGGGGTGCTGATCCTGTCGCCGATCGTGGACGCCGTCCGCCGGCGGAAGGTGCGCGTCTTCTCGTGGGTGGCGCTCGGTTTCAGCCTGCTCGCGGTGGCCACGGCACTGTTCGACGTCAACAGCTACGTGCTCACGTTCGGCGCGGTGGCGAGCCTGGCGATCTACTACACCGGGTACATTGGCCGGTTCCGGATCATGAGCCGGGTCGCGAAGACCGGGATCGAGGAGGTCGACCGCCGGTACTTCGCCGAGGAGTCGGTCACGTCGGCGGTGTGGCAGGTCGGGCTGTGCGTCGTGCTCGCGGTGCTGCCGCTCGGTGAGGTGTCGAGCGCGTTGCGGGAAGGGTTCACCACGTTCCTGATCACGCCGGCCGTGATCCCGGCGTTCGGCGTCGGACTGCTGTACGCCGCGCTGTACGTGTACGGCACGTTGATCTACCTGGACCACCGTGAGTACACCTGGTGTGTGCCCGCGAACCGGTGCGCCAGCCTGCTTTCCGGGCTGGTGGCGTCGTTCGGGCTGACCTGGCTGACCGGCATCGCCGCACCTGGCACCGGCCAGCTGATCGCGACCGGGTTCATCGGGTTGGCGATCCTGGCACTGAGCTATCCCGCGTTGTTCGGCCGCCCGGTGCTGCTGTTCGTCTGCGGCGGCAACACGTGCCGGTCCGCGATGGCCGCCGCGATCGCGATGGCGGCCGGCGGACGCCGCCAGGTGCTGAGCGCCGGCATGGACGCGAAGGAAGGCGCGCCCATGGCCACGCAGGCCGTGACGGCACTGCGTGAACTAGGCATCCCGGTGAACGGCCACCAGGCGCAGCGCCTCAATTCCGCCCTGATCAACAAGGCCACCACGGTGTACGTGATGACCGACGCCCAACGCGACGCGGTCCTGGCGATGGTGCCCGGGGCTTCGCGCAAGATCGTCCGGCTGGACGCGACCGGGGACATCCCCGACCCGCACGACCAGACCGAGTCGGCCTACCTGGACGTCGCCGAGAAGATCAAGGAGGCGGTCCACCGCCGGCTCGTGCCCGCCTAGACTCCCGAGCGTGATCAGGGTGCTGGTGGTCGAAGACGACCTCGTCGCCGCCGACGCGCATCGGCTTTACGTACAGCGTGTCGCGGACTTCGAGGTGGTCGGGGTGGCCCACACCGGCGCCGAGGCGATGCGGTTCGTCGAGCAGCACCCGGTCGACCTGCTGCTGCTCGACTTCTACCTGCCCGACGCGCACGGCCTGCAGATCGCCCGTGCCCTGCGCACCGCCAACCACACCGCGGACGTCATCGCGGTCACCTCCGCCCGTGACCTGGCCATGGTCCGGGCGGCGGTGTCCGCGGGCGTCGTCCAGTACCTGCTGAAACCCTTCACGTTCGCGACATTGCGGGACAAGCTGGAGCGCTACGCGCGCTTCCGGGACACCGTGACCGGAGAAGCGACGGGGCAGGACGAGGTGGACCGCGCGCTCGCAACCCTGCGCGGAACCGACGGCATCGCGTTGCCCAAGGGAATGAGCGCGGACACGCTCAGCGCGGTGGTCTCAGCTCTGCGCGAAGCGCCCGGTGGACTCTCCGCGGTGGGTGCCGCGGGAGCCGTGGGGATCTCCCGCGTGACGGCTCGCCGTTACCTGGAACACTTGGCGGACAAAGGAGTTGTCGCCCGCCGACCGCAGTACGGCCAGGTCGGCCGCCCGGAGTTGGTGTACAGCCTGTCCTAGTCGCGGTGACGGGCGCGGAAGGCCGCGGTCTTGACGCGGTTCTGGCACGCCGTGGAACAGAAACGTTTGGTGCCGTTACGCGTGACGTCAACGAACACGCGGTCGCACGCGGGCGCGGTGCAGACGCCGAGGCGGTCGTGCATGGGGTTGCCTAGGACGACGGCGAGTCCGGTGGCCATGGAGGCGATGTGGCTGCGTGCCCAAGAAGCGTCCGGCGCGTGGAAGTGCAGGTGCCACGGCTCGCCGTCGTGCCTCGTCAGGAACGGCGCTGCCTGGAAGTCGCGAAGGATGGTGTTGACGGTTGTGCAGGCGTCGTCGACTCGGCCGTCGTCGACGGCGGCGAACACCGAGCGAAGGCCCATGGCGTACGCGCGGAGTTCCTCGACCTCTTCGGGGGAACGGTCGGCGTAGTCGTCGTAGCCGGTGGCTGTGTATTCGCGTCCACGGGTGTGACCTGGGGTGAGGAGGTTGATCGCGCGGACAGCGGCGGCCACCACGTCACTGGTGTGACTGTCGAAGTTCACTTGACCAGTTACCCTCTCGATTGTAGGTTCGTCACTGTTGAACAGTACATCGACAGTTACTGGAGGGTGGATCATGGTGGCGTCAACTGTGGCCGCGGCCTGGGTGAACCGGTGGGACGCGCAGCAGGAACGCTATGTCGCGGACCGGGAAGAGCGGTTCGCCGTCCTCTGCGACATCGTCGAGAGCAGCCTGGCGACCGTGGCCGCGCCGGTCGTGCTGGACCTGGGGTGCGGGCCGGGGTCGCTCGCCGCCCGACTGCTCGCGCGACTGCCCCAAGCCCGGATCATCGGGCTGGACTACGACCCGCTGCTGCTCAGCCTGGCGCGTACGCACTACGGCGACACGATCGAATGGGTCGACACGGACCTCAACGGCACGGAATGGCCGAAACACGTACCGAACACCATTCACGCGGCGGTGTCCACGACGGCGTTGCACTGGATGCCGGGGAGTCGGCTGGCTGAGCTCTACCGCGGTCTTGCGACCCGGATGGCTCCTGGCGGTGTGCTGGTCAACGGCGACCACCTGAAGAACGGCGACGAACGGATCGACGCGCTCGCCGAAACTGTGCGCGCCCGCCGCGCCACCCGCGTCGGCGTGGACACCAACGAGGAGTGGTGGCCGTGGTGGGACGCGATCCTGGCCGACCCGAACTTCGAACACCAGGCCGAAGTTCGGGCTCGGCGGGTGGCCGAACGCCAGAAGGACGACGGCCACAACGGCAACGAGCTGACCGTCAACGACCACACCAGACTGCTGCGGACGGCCGGATTCCGCAGCGCGGCCCCGGTGTGGCAGGTCGGCGACGACACCGTGCTGGTCGCCGTGAAGTAGCTCAGCGGATCCGGCCCGGCACCCCGGGCCGGGTCTGCCACGGCCGCGGTCCCGTCAACGGTCGATATTCCACGCCCATCGCGTCCAGCCTGGGCAGGTGGTGGGTGACGAGCCGCTGCTCGAACTCCTCGTACGACCGTTCCCCGGAGCTCCAAACGACTTCGGCGAACGCGGCGAGCCGAGGGAAGGTCGCGTAGTCCACGCGCCGGGCGTTGTCCAGGTGCTCGGTCCAGACCTGCGCCTGCGCGCCCAACACCCGCTCGTGAAACTCTTCCGGCAGTGCGGCCGGGACGGGTTCGTAGGCGTAGACATCCGCGAGCGTGTGCAGGTAGCCGACTGGAACCGGCTCGTCGGGATGGTCGGCCTGGCGGTGGTCGAGATACACGTACTGCTCCGGGCACATCACGACGTCGTGCCCGGCGGACGCCGCCGCGACCCCGGCCTCCTCACCCCGCCACGACGCGACGATCGCCGCCGGCGGCAACGATCCCGCCTCCAGGATCTCGTCCCAGCCCAGCGTTCGCCGGCCGAGATTCGCCAGGTGGGCGGCCATCTGCCCGACGAACCAGCCGTGCAACTGCCGGGCCTCGGTGAACCCCTCGGCGTGCATCCGTTCCTTGGCGACCAGGTTGTCCTCCCACTGCACAGTGGGGACCTCATCGCCGCCGACGCAGATCACCGGACTGTCGAAGACCGTCACGACATGGTCGAGAACCTTGCGGTAGAACGCGATCGTACGGTCCGAGACGTTGAGCACGTTCTCGTTGATCCCCCAGTTGCGCAGCACCGGCAGGGACTCGCCGGTGTTGCCCAGTTCGGGGTACGCGGCGATCGCGGCCTGGCTGTGCCCGGGAATGTCCACTTCGGGCACGACCGTGATGTGTCTTTCCTTGGCGTACGCCACGATCTCGCGCATGTCCTCGGTCGTGTAGTAGCCGCCGTGCGGGCGGCCGTCGTGCTCGGTGGTGCCGTCCGGCTGCCGGCCGACCCACGATCCCGTGCGCCACGACCCGACCGACGTCAGCCCGGGGAACTCCGGGACCTCGATCCGCCAGCCCTGGTCGTCGGTCAGGTGCAGGTGCAGCACATTCAACTTGTGCGCGGCGAGCTGGTCGAGGAACCGGAACACCTCGTACTTGGGCATGAAATGCCGGGCCACGTCCAGCAGCACGCCACGCCAGCCGAACCGCGGGTGGTCCACGATCTCGCCGCACGGCAACGTCCGCGCCGGTTCGATCGACGCGGCCCGGAACGCGTCCGGACCGTACAGCTGGCGAAGCGTTTGCGCGGCATAGAAAGCGCCGGCTTCGTCCGCCGCCTCGATGGCGACCGCGGCTGGCGTGATCCGGATCCGGTAGCCTTCCGCCGGCAGGTCCGCGTTGAACGACACGGCTGGCGGCTCGTCGCCGACGTGGATCTCGCCGGTGAAAGTGGCCGATACCGGCCGGGGAAGTAACGTCATCCTTTGACCGCTCCGGAAAGTCCCGACACCAGGTGTCGTTGCACGAATACGAAGAAAATGAGGACGGGGATGGTCATCAGCGTGGATCCCGCCATGATCCCGCCCCAGTCCAGGTTCTCAGGGTTGTAGAACACGCGCAGCGCCTGCGGCAGCGTCCGGTTGTGCACGTCCGAATATATCAGCGTCTGCGCGAACAGGAAGTCGTTCCACGCGTGGATGAACGACAGCACGCTCGTCGCCACCAACCCGGGTGCCACCAGCGGGAACAACACCTGCCACGTGAACCGGAACCGGCTGGCGCCGTCCAGTGCCGCCGCCTCCTCCAGTTCCACGGGCACGGCCGCGACGAAGCCACGCAGCATCCAGATCGCGAACGGCAGGCTGAACGCGAGGTTCACGAGCACCAGCGGAGCGAGCTGGTTCAGTCCGAACGCGGGTGCCGTGTCCTGGACCGACCGCACCATGAAGAACAACGGGATGGTCAGCGCTTCAACCGGGATCATCTGCGCGACCAACAGCATCACCAGCAGTACCGTCCGGCCACGGAACCGGAACCTGGTCAACGCCACCGCCGACAGGAACGCCAGCAGGATCGACAGGCCGACCACGCACACCGCGACGATCGTGCTGTTCAGGAAGTACTGGCCGAACCCGTTGAGCCCCAACACCCGCTTGAAACTGTCCAAAGTGGGCGCCAGCGTCCACGGCCGCGGGTTCGCGGACTGGATCTCGCCGGCCGGTTTGAACGCCGACAACACCATCCAGTACAGCGGAATCGCCACCACCGCGGCGATCACGCAGCAGACAACCTCGGCGACGAGCCGGCCCGGCCGTTTTACGGCTGCCATCCGGACCTCCGCTGCGTCCGCAGGTACAGCACGGTGATGAGCAGCAGCAACACCGTCATCACCACACCGATCGCCGAGCCGAGACCGTAGTCCTCACCCGCGAACGCCTGCTGGTACGCGTACACGTTCAGCACCAGGTTCCGCCCGGCGATCCCGCCGCCGTTGGTCATCACGTAGACCTGGGTGAAGATCTTGAAGTCCCAGATGATCGACTGGATCGTGGCGATCACCAGCAACGGCCGCAGAATGGGCAGGATCACCCTGGTCGCCGTGCCCCACCAGGACGCGCCGTCCAGCTGGGCCGCTTCGACCACCTCACCCGGGATCGACTTGATCCCGGCGTACAGCGTGACCATCACGAACGGGAACGAGCACCAGATCACCTCGGCCGCGACCAGCGCGAACGTGGAAATCTGGCCGTAGGTCCAGGAGTGGCCGTGGGTGCCCAGCATCTCGTTGACCAGTCCGAAGTCGCGGTCGAACAGGAACAGCCACACGTACGACCCGGCCATCGCCGGTGTCGCCCACGCCCCCAGTGCGGCGAGGAAGAGCAGCATGCGCGGTACCGCACGGACCCGGCTCGCCAGTACCGCCAGGGCGGTTCCCACCAGGAGGCTGCCGATCACGCACACCGCGGCGAACAGGATCGTCGCCAGCAGCACCGACCAGAACTGCGGGTCGCCGAACAGGTTCGAGTAGTTCTGCAAACCGATGAACACCAGGGGCGCGGCGCCACTGGCCTGCGCCTGGCCGTACTTGTACAGGGAGATCTGGAGGAGCTGGTACAGCGGGTACGCCATCAGGCCGATCAGCAGAATCCCGGCAGGCAGCAGGTACAACATCGCCGCGCGGCCGTCACGCCTCTTTCGAACGGGCCGACGCGGCACCGGAACTTCGATCTCCGGTGCCGCGGCGGCCACTTTGCCCGAAGATCCGCTTGCGGGATCGAGCATTGGCAGAGCCATCAGCCGCCGAACGCCTTGTTCATCTCGCCCGCGGCGGCTTCCGTTGCCGCGTCGACGTTCTTGGCGCCGGTCGCGACCTGCTGGATCGCGGTCGGGATCACGCCCTGCGCGTCGATCTTCGTCCACGCCGGGGTGGTCGGCACGAACTTCGTGCCCGCCTGCACGGTCTGCACGAACGGCTCAAGGAACTTGTCGTTGCCGGCGATCTGCTGCTGCACGTCCTTGAGTGTCGGCAGGTTGCCCATGGAGCCGTACATCTTCTGCTGGTACTTCTTGCCCGCCAGCAGCTGGATGAACTGCAGCGACAGCGTGTAGTGCTTGCTGCCGCGGAACACGCCGAGCAGGTTGCCGCCCGCGAACGCCGGGGCGATCTTGCCCACCTCGGTGCCGGGCAACGGGACCACGGCGTAGTTCCCCTTGACCGTGCCGGCGTCGACCGCCTTGCGGTTGAAGTCGCCGCCGATGGTCATGCCGGCCTTGCCGCCGGCGAACGCCGCGACCGACTGGGTGCCGGTGAACTGGGCGCACGCGGCCGGCGGGCAGTTGTCGTCCTTGATCAGATCGGCGTACTGCTTGAGGCCGGCCTTGGCCTGGGTGCTGTTGATCGTGGACGACCACTTGTCGCCGTCCTGTTTGGCCACGTCACCGCCATTGGCCCAGACGAACGGCAGGGCGCCGTACGTGTACTTGCCGCCGACCGAGATGCCGTACAGGTCCGGCTTGGCCGCGTGGATCCTGCGGGCCGTGTCGGCCAGTTCGGCGAGCGTCTTCGGCGGCTGCAGGTTCAGCTCCTTGAAGACGTCCGTGCGGTAGTACAGCGCGCGGGTGCCCGTGAACCACGGGATGCCGTACGTCTTGCCGGCGACCTTCGCGGTGTCCAGCACCGACGGGATCAGTTCCTTGCCGTCCGGCCAGGCCGCGAGGTCGGTCGTCAGGTCCGCGAACCCGTTGGACGCGGCGTAGCCGGCCAGGTCGGTGTTGCCGAACTCGGCCACGTCCGGCGACGAGTTCTTGTCGTTGAACGCGCCGTTGAACCGGTTGGCCCGGCCGTCCACCGGCAGGTACTCCAAAGTGACCGTCACCCCGGGATGCGCCGCCTCGAACTCTTTCTTGGCGTCCGCGATCGTGGCTTCCTTGGGGGCGTTGCTGGCTTCCTGGAACAGCCACACCCGCAGTTCGCCGGTCATGTCGCCGACCGGCTGGCCGGCGGCGGCGGACGGCTGCGGCTGGGTGTTGGCCTGGGGCGGGCCGCAACCGACGACGAGCGCCCCGACAGCGGCTGCGGCCAGCACACCTCTGATTCTCATCATTCCTCCGGTTGCGTCTGACGCAACGAATGTTTCACATGCAACAATGTGACAGAGGGTAGGGCTGTGCACCTACCGGCACAAGGGTCTAAACCAATCCCGATGTGTCCGGATTCGGGCCTACCTGAACAGTGCGATCCCCACCGAGGTCACCGCGACCGAACCCGCGACCGCACCGAGCTTTCCAGTGGACGGGTTGCGGGACAACCAACTCACGGTGTTCGCCAACTGGTTGGACACGTACACCCATCTGCCGGTCGGGTCGAGCGTGAAGTGTCGCGGCCAGTGCCCACCGCACGGCGTGGTCTCGACGAACGCCAGCTCACCCGACCTGGCCACGCTGAACGTGGCGATGCTGTCGTGGCCGCGGTTCGAGGCGTACACGAACCGCCCGTCCGCGGACACCTGGACCTCCGCCGGGAAGTTCTGCGGCGGTGTGGCGCCGCCGAGCGTCCCGACCACCTGGCCAGCGGTGAGCCTGCCCGCGCCCGGATCCCAGGTCGCGACCGTGATCTCCGAGCGCAGTTCGCCGAGGATGTACACGTGCCGGCCGTTCGGGTGGAACGCCAGGTGCCGCGGCCCGGCCCCGACCGGCAGCTTCAACTGCTGGTTCAGGGCGAGCTTCCCGGAGTCGACGTCCAGGCTGTACACGTACACCGAGTCGGCGCCGAGGTCGACCGACAGCACCCATTGTCCGGTGGGGTCGTTGACGGTCTGGTGGGCGTGCGGGTCGCGGGTGTCGCCGGTGTGCTGCACCACATCGGTCACCGGCCCGATGCGGCCGTCCTCGTCCACCGGCAGCACGGACACCGAGCCGCTGCCGTAGTTGGACGCCAGCAGATAGCGTTCGCTGGCGTGCACGCTGACGTGCGTGGTGACGGACCCGTTGGCGGGCTGGGAGTTCAGCACGCGCGGCCGGGTCGGGTTGCCGAGGCTGAACGAGGTGACCCCGCCGTCGGGGTCGTTCTCGTTGGTGGTGAACAGAGTCCGGCGGTCACAGGAGAACGCGAACCACGACGGGTTGGCGATCCCGTTGACCGTGTGCCCGACCGTCAGCGTCCCCGATTCCGGGTCGACGCTGCCGACCTGCAGTCCCGGTCCGGCCGGCGTGTAGCTGCCGATGTACACAGTGGACCCACCCCTTCTGGCCGCCTCGGCGGGCAGTCCGGCGGCCAGCAGCACGCCGCCGGCCCCGACCGCCCCCAGGAATCCGCGCCTGTTGAGTTCGTTTGCCACCAGGAATCCCCTTCTTTGTGCGATGAACGGTCCCCGGCGCGGGACACTAACTGACGATGGCCATCAGGATGGCCGCCATGGCGAAGCCGACGAGCGACAGGATCGTCTCCAGCACGGTCCAGGTCTTCAGCGTGTCCTTCACCGAGATGCCGAAGTACCGGGACACGATCCAGAAGCCGCCGTCGTTGACGTGCGAGGCGATGATCGAGCCGGCGCAGATGGCGGCGACGATCAACGCCAGCTGTGCTTGTGAATAGCCCGCGTTGACGATGGTCGGGCCGATGATGGCCGCGGACGCGGCGATCGCTGCCGTCGCCGAACCCTGCGCGATCCGCAGGCCGCAGGAGATCACGTACGCGGCGACCAGCACGGGCAGGCCCCAGCCGTCGAGCGTGTGTTTGACGGCCGTGCCGATGCCGGTCTCGGTCAGCACCTTGCCGTAGAACGCGCCGGCGCCCACGACGAGCAGGATCATCGCGACCGGCCGCAGCGAGGCGTTGGCCAGTTCGGACACCTTCGACTTGGACATCCCCCGCCGGTAGCCCAGCAGCCAGAACGCCAGCAGCACGGCGATCGTGAGGGCGACCGCCGGCGTGCCGAAGAAGTTCGCGATCCCGGCCAGGGTCTTGTTGCCGGTCAGCCAGATGCTGCCGAACGTGCCGGCGAGGATCAGCAGCAACGGAATGGCGATGATCCACGCGACCAGCTGCAGCGACGGCTCGTTCCGGGGCTCGTCAACGGCGTCGTCGCCGTCGCCCGTGCCGTCGCCTCCGCCGGTGGTCACCTTCGACGCGGCCAGCATCTCCGCTGGCACCGGGATGTGGATCCGCTTGCCGATCCAGGACGAGAACAGGATCCCGCCCACGAACCAAGCGGGGATCGCGCACGCCGCGCCCATCAGGATCATCCAGCCTAGCTCGACGTGCAGCAGGCCGGCCGCGGCCACCGGACCCGGGTGCGGCGGCAGGAACGCGTGCGTCACCGACAGGCCGGCGATCAACGGCAGGCAGTACAGCAGGATCGACTTCTTGCCTTGTTGCGCGGCCACGTAAACCAGCGGCGCGAGCACGAAGATGCCGACGTCGAAGAACACCGGGATGCCGAAGATCAGCCCGGCCAGACCCATCGCCAGCGGCGCCCGGTTCTCGCCGACCGCGCGCAGCAGCGCCCGGGTGAGCACCTGTGCGCCGCCGGAGGCCTCCAGGATGGCGCCGAGGAACGTGCCCAGGCCGATGATGATGGTGATGTGGCCGAGGATCCCGCCGAACCCGAGTTCCAGGATCGAGTTGGCGGCGCCCTGCGCGGTGCCCACCAGCTTGGCCACCGGCATGCCTTGGGCGAGCGCGGTGAGCAGGCCGACGATCAGCAGCGCGATGAACGGTTCGACCTTGACCGCGATGATCAGCGCCAGCAGCAGCGCGATGCCGACGACGGCGAGCAGCAGCAGCCCGCCCGTCGAAGTTTGCAACCAGTTCAAGGGGACGGCTCCCTCAGGGGTTCAGATTCAGTGTGGCGTCGACGAACTCACGCGCCCGCAGGGCGATTTCCTTCAGCCGCGACTCCGCGGCCAGCGCGGGGGAGACCACGCCGCTGCCCGCGGTGACCGCGAGCGCGCCGGCTTCCAGGTACTCCGTGGCGTTGCCGGCGTGCAGGCCGCCGGTCGCCACCAATGACGTGCCCGGGTACGGGCCGTGCAGGTCCTTGAAGTACTCCGGACCCAACCTGGCCGCCGGGAACACCTTCACCGCTGTGGCGCCCAGCTCCACGGCGTCCGCCACCTCGGTCGGGGTCATCGCGCCGAGCACGATCGGCACACCCTGCCGGATGGCCTCCGCCGCCACTTTCGGCCGCAGGCCCGGTGTCAGCAGGAACTGCGCGCCCGCGTTGATGGCGTCCCGCGCGTCCTGCTCGGTCATCACCGTGCCCGCGCCGAGAATCAATCCGTCCACTTTGGCCGCCTGGGCCATCAGCGCCGGCGCGTTCGGGGTGGTGAACGAGAACTCGACAATCGGCATGCCGGCGTCGACCAGGGTCTGGCCGAGGCCGACCGGGTCGGGGATCTCGGGCGCGCGGATGATGCACAGGGCCCGCCACGCGGCGAGCTCGCTGAGGAGATCCATTCAGGCTCCCTGGTTGCGGATCGAGTGACCGGGCAACGCGCCCGTGTGCGTGCCGTCGTCGATCACCGGCGTGCCGTTGACCAGGACGTACGGGATGCCGGTCGCGGCCTGCCGCGGCTCGTCGAACGTGGCGGTGTCGGCCACTGTGTCCGGGTCGAACAGCACAAGGTCGGCCGTGTAGCCCTCGCGGAGAAGGCCGCGGTCAGCCAGCCGCAGCCGGTTGGCTGCGCGGCCGGTCAGGTGCGCGACGCACTCCTCCAGGTCCAGCACGCCCAGCTCGCGGACGTACCGGGCGAGGTAACGCGGGAACGTGCCCCACGCGCGCGGGTGCGGGCGTTCGCCGACGAGCAACCCGTCGCTCCCGCCGGTGTGCGCCGGGTGCTTCATGATCGCCTGGACGTTGTCCTCGTGGCCGACGTGCATCAGGCACGAGGTACCCAGCCGCTCGGCCACCAGAACATCGAAGTACAGCTCGGCCGGTGGCCGGCCGGCCCGGCGCGCCGACTCGGCCACCGAATGGCCGACGAACCGGCTGTTCTCCTCGCGGCGGACGCCGTTGATCTCGATCGTGTCCCAGTCCACCGGGACGCCGTGGCAGCCGTCCGAGCCGGTTTCCTCAAGGTCCCGCCGGATCCGCTCCCGGGTGTCCTGGTCGGACAGTCGCCTGAGCGTCTCGTCCGGGCCGCCCTCCGCCGACCAGCTCGGCAGCAGCGCCGACAGGTAGGTCGCGCCCGGCAGGTACGGGTACGTGTCCAACGTGATGTCGCAGCCGTCGGCGATGGCGTTGTCCAACAACGACAGCAGCTCGCCCGCGCGGCCTTTGTTCACCGGGAAGTTCATCGTGGCGTGCGCCAGATGCAGCGGGCAGCCGGAACGCTTGGACACGTCGACCATCTCGGCATACGCCTCGACGGCACCCGCGCCGTAGCTGCGGTGGTGCGGGCTGTAGTAGCCGCCGTTCCTGCCCACGACCTCGCACAACGCCACCAGCTCAGCGGTGTCCGCGTACATCCCTGGCGTGTACGTCAGGCCGGACGACATGCCCATGGCGCCTTCGCGCAGGCCCTGCAGGACGACCTCACGCATCCGGTCCAGCTCGTCCTCGCGCGCCGGCCGGTCGTCCCAGCCGACCACGAGCATCCGGATCGTGCCCTGCGGCAACAGGTACGCGGCGTTGACCGCGATGCCCTCGTCCAGCCGGTCCAGGTACTCGCGGACACCGCGCCAGTTCCAGTCGAAGCCCACCGGGTCGTCGTTCCAGCCCGCGAGCTGGGCCCGCAGCCCGGCCAGGGTGGCGTCGTCGACGGGCGCGTACGACAGGCCGTCCTGGCCGAGGACCTCGCAGGTCACGCCCTGGGAGACCTTGGCGAGGTGGTCAGGTTTCGCCAGGATCTGGATGTCGGAGTGGGAGTGCATGTCGATGAAGCCAGGCGCGAGCACGAGGCCGTGCGCGTCGATCACCCGCGTGCCGGCCAGCCGCCGGCCGGTGGCGATCTCGGCGATCCGCCCGGCCTGGACGCCGACGTCGGCCTGATAGCGAGGGGCACCCGTGCCGTCGACGACCGTCGCGCCCCGGACCACGATGTCCATAGTGGACTCCTCAGAAGTACGTGCGGATCAAGTCGACCACGGTCTCGCCGTCCGCGCCGACCGCCGGCAGCAGCTGCCACTTGTCGAACACCGTGCACGGATGCGACAGCCCCAGCCCGATCCAGTCGCCGACCCGCACGTCGGCACCGTCCACCGCCATGAACGAGTGCTGGTCGTTCATGGCCGTGACCACACAGCCGGTCAATGGTTTGGTTCCGTCGCCGGTCCGGATCAGCTGCGGCTCGGGCAGGCCCTCGTCGAACGACGCGTCCCGCTTGCCGATCGTGAGCAATGCCAGGTCCGGCTGGGGTTTGGACGTCACCTGCGCCCACGCCCGCAAAGCGGGCCGGAACGCCGGGACGCCGCCGATCCGGGCGTGCTCGCCGAGCGGTGAGACGCCTCGGTAGAAGCCGTCGTCGTGGGTGACGTACGCGCCGCTGCGCAGCACCGGCAGCACAGGCAGACCCGTCGGCCACGGCTGGGTCAAGGCGTCCGCCACGTGATCGAAGTACGCGCTGCCGCCGACCGTCACGATCACCCGATCGAGATCGTCGAAATGCCCGGTCAGCGTGATCGTCAGCTCCCGGATAGCCTGCATGTACGCGTCGACCGTGGCGAACGCCTCGGCTGAGGCGTCATGGGCGAGCGCGCCCTCGTATCCGCCGACGCCGACCAGCCGCAGCGCCGGGCTCGTCGCGACCGCGTCCGCTACGGCGACCGCGGTCGGCAGGTCCCGGGCGCCGGTCCGGCCACCGGCCGCGCCCAGCTCCACCAGCACGTCGACTTTGCGCTTGGCGTCGGCGAGCCCTTCGGTCATCAGCTCGACCCCGCGGACCGAGTCGACCCAGCAGCAGAACTCGAACTCCGGGTGCGCTTCCAGCTCCGCGGCGAGCCAGCGCAGTGCGGCCGGGTCGACGAGCTGGTTGGCCATCAGGATCCGGTTCACCCCGAACGCCCGGTAGACGCGCAGCTGGCTGGCGTTGGCCGTGGTGATCGCCCACGACCCGCGGTCCAGCTGGCGCTGGAACAGCTGCGGAGCCATGGTGGTCTTGCCGTGCGGGGCCAGCTCGACCCCCTTGGCCGCGCACCAGCGGGCCATGGTCGCGATGTTGTGGTCGACGGCTTCGTCGTCCAGCACGACCAGCGGACCGACGAAGCCGTCGGAGAACAGGTTCGGCCTGGTCGCGAGCGCCTCGGCCACGGTCCGGCCGAACAGTGCCGACGGCATGCCCTTGCAGCGCCAGTCGATCCGGTCCTCGCCGAGGCTCGCCACGGCAGCGGCATCGATGCCGACCATTTCCCCTCCATTGCGTATCGTGCAACGGCTATTGCGCGATGTGATGCGGAGGTGTGTAGCATCCCCATCGCCGCCAGGTCAACGTTGGTGACTCGAGTGAGCCCCGCCGCCGACGGGCTCGAAAGGATGGATGGTGGACACGGATGTGCTGTGCCTCGGCGAGTCGATGGCACTGTTCGTTCCCGGCGAGCCCGGACCGGTGGACGAGGTCCGCACGTGGATCCGCACGGTCGGCGGCGCGGAGTCCAATGTGGCCTGCAACCTGGCCATGCTCGGCCTGCGCTCGGCGTGGGTGAGCGCGGTCGGCGCGGACGCGTTCGGCCGGGCGGTGGTGACGGCCGTGGCCGCGAAAGGCGTCGACGTGTCCGGTGTCCTGGTGGACCCGGCGCGGCCGACAGGCTTGTACGTCAAGGAAAGCAGCGCGTCCGGCAGTCCCGTGCGGTACTACCGGTGTGGGTCCGCCGCGTCCGGCCTGGGCCCGTCGGTGGTTGCCGGACTGCGCCTCGACGGCGTGCGGATCGTGCACGTAAGTGGGATCAACGCCGCCCTTTCGGACTCGTGCCTGGCACTGATGTGGGCGCTGACGGAGGCGCCCCGGAGCACCCACCGGCTGTCGTTCGACCTGAACTGGCGGCCGAAACTGTGGTCGGATCGTGACCCGTCGGTCCTGCGCGAGCTGGCGAACGCCGCCGACATCGTGTTCGCCGGCGACGACGAGGCGGAACTGGTCTGGGGGACGGGCGAGCCCGCGGCGATCCGCAAGATCCTGCCCGACCCACGGACCCTGGTGGTGAAGCACGGCGAACGCGGCGCCACCCTGATCGAGGGCGACAGCACGCTGTTCGCGCCGGCGTTGCGGGTGGACGTCGTCGAGCCGGTCGGCGCGGGTGACGCGTTCGCCGCCGGTTTCCTCGCCGCGACACTGGCTGGCGAGTCGCTGCTGCGGCGACTGCGTTCCGGACACCTGCAGGCCGCTGTCGCACTGCGTACGCACGACGATGTCGGGACACCTTTGCCGGCTACTCTTGTGCGCTCGTTGCTCGACGCGGACGACGAGACATGGGCCGCCACGCACCTGGGGGAGACATGAGTCAGAGTGTCGACCGGGCCCTGACGTTGCTGGCCGGGCTCGCCGAAGGCCCGAAAACCCTCGACGACCTGGCCGGGGCCGTCGGCGTGCACAAGTCGACCGTGCTGCGGCTGCTGCGCACCCTGGAATCCCACCGGTTCGTGCAACGCGACGGAGTCCGGTACTACCGGCTCGGCACCGCCCTGTTCGACCTGGCCAACCGCTCGCTGGAGGACCGCGACGTCCGGCGCAGTGTCGAACCGGCGCTGCGGGAGCTGAACAGCCTCACCGGCCACACCGTCCACCTCGCCTCCTATGAGGACGGCGAGGTCGTCTACATCGACAAGTACGAGTCCCGCCACCAGGTCCGGATGTACTCGCGGATCGGCAAACGCGCGCCCCTGCACTGCACGGCGGTCGCCAAGATCCTCGTCGGCGCGCTGCCCCTGACGCGACGCCAGGAGATCGCGGCGACGCTGCAGTACCCGAAACTCACCGACAACACGATCACCACTGCCGAGGGCTATCTCGCCGAGTTGGTCCGCGTAGCGGAACGCGGGTATGCCATCGACAACGCCGAACACGAGGACTTCATCCACTGCATCGCCGCACCCATCCGCGGCGCGCGCGGCGAGGTGCTCGCGGCCATGTCACTGTCGGTGCCGCAGGTACTGTTGGATCTTGACGGGCTGCTGGGGCTCGTGCCGGACCTGTTGCGCGCGGCGGAGAAAGCGTCCGTCGAGTGCGGGTACCACCGTTAGGAAGGGAACACCGAGATGGCCAGGACCTTCGTCCACCCGGAAGGCGCAGCCAAGCCGGCCGTACCGTTGTCGGCCGGCGTCCGGAAGGGCAACATCCTCCAGGTGGCCGGCCAGGTCGCCTTCGACCAGAGCGGCAACGTGGTGGGCACCACCGTCGCCGAGCAGACCAGGCAGGTGCTGAGCAACGTCAAGGCGGTGCTCGAAGCCGGCGGCGCCACCTTCGACGACGTGCTGATGCTCCGCGCGTACCTCACCGACGTCGCCCACTTCGGGGAGTTCAACGAGGTGTACGCGGAGGTCCTCGGCGGCGACTACCCGGCCCGCACCACGGTGTACGTCGGCCTGCCGCCCGGCCTGCTGGTGGAGATCGACGCACTCGCCGTGCTGGACTGAATTCGGGCGACCTGCCGGATGGGGGATGGGCCTGAACGCATCCCCCACCGGCGACGCGAGGCCCGTTACTCGCGGGGCACCTCCGCGGGCAGTTTGGTGGAGCCGAACACGCGGGAGATCTCGATGGCGTACCGCATCACCACCGGACCGACCTCGCGGATCCGCGCCGGTTTCATGCGGGATGCCAGCGCGGACACCGAAAGCGCGCCGATGACGTCATCGGCGTGGTCGAAGATGGGGGCGGCGATACATCTCACCTCCTCTTCGTTCTCCCGGTCGTCGATGGCGTAGCCACGGCGGCGGATCCGGTCGAGGTCGGCCCGCAGGCTGTCCGCGTCGATCAGGGTCCGGTCGGTCACGGGGAGCAGACCACGGTCGATCGCGTCCTGCACGGCGTGCTCCGGAAGCCACGCCAGGATGGCCTTGCCGACCGCCGTGCGGTAGGCGGGAACGCGGTTTCCGATCCGCGACGCCATCCGCACCTGGTGGTCGTTCTCGACCTTGTCGATGTACACCACGTCCGGTGGCTCGTAGACCACCAGGTGGCAGGTCTCGCCGAGACTGCGTTGCATGCGCCGTAACGGTTCCGCGGCCACGGTCCGCAGGTCGAGCGAGGCAAGGTAAGCCTGGCCAAGGCGCAGCGCGCCGTGGCCGAGGCGGAACCAGCCGGTTTGCCGGTCCCGGATCAGCAAGTTTGTGTCGAGCAGGGGAGTTGTCAGGCGCAGCACGCTGCTCTTGCTGATCTTCAGATCCTCGGCGATCCGTGACAGCGGAACGCCTCGGGTCTCGCCCGCCCGGTCCGACACGTAGTGCAGAACCGAGAGCGCGCGACGTAACGATGATGACTGGTTACGCGAACTGGGCTGACTGGACACGATGTGAAGCATGACACGTGGTCTGAACCTGTTACCGGGTCAATACGACATTTTGCACTGCACAACAACGTGATCAGCATGTGGCACGCCCGGGGTGATCGGTGGTCGGGTGGAAAGCGCTGGGGTTTTAAGTGATTTCGGGGTGATCTGTCAATGAATGACGTTGGACGCCGGCGCTTTCTCGCCGGCGCTGGGGCCGCGGTCGCCGTGGGGGCTGTGTCGGGCACGGGGGTGCTGGCCGGAACAGCACAGGCGGACGAACAGTCGCTGGGGCTGCCCGCGACAACTGTGAAGTCGGGCGACGCGCGGTATGTCGACATGGTCCGGGGGAGCAACCAGAGGTGGGTCGGCAACCCGGACGTGATCCGGGTGTGCAACAGCACTGACCAGGTCGTGGCCGCGGTGCAGGACGCGGTGAACGCCGGTAAACGGATCGGCGTGCGTAGTGGTGGCCACTGTTACGAGAACTTCGTCTACGAGGCCACCCAGGTGGTCATCGACGTCTCCGAGTTGGACCAGGTCGGCTACGACCCGGTTCGCAACGCCATCTCGGTGGGTGCCGGTGCGAATCTTTTTCAGGTATACGACGCGTTGTACCGCGTCTGGGGAGTCATCATCCCCGGCGGGTCGTGCGGCACGGTCGGCGCGGGCGGGCACATCACCGGCGGTGGCTACGGCCTGAACTCCCGCCAGTTCGGCCTGACCGTCGACTACCTCTACGGCGTCGAGGTGGTCACGGTCGACGCGGCCGGCAAGGCGAAGGTCATCGTGGCCACGCGGGACGGTTCCGACCGCGACCTGTGGTGGGCACACACGGGTGGTGGCGGCGGGAACTTCGGCGTGGTCACCCGGTTCCTGCTGAAGGCGACGACCGCCACCGGCACCGACCCGTCGACGTTCCTGCCCAGGCCACCGGCCGAACTGTTCATCAACTCGGTCGCGCTGGACTGGAAGGACGTCACCGAGGAGAACTTCACCCGGCTGGTCGACAACTACGGCAAGTGGCACGAGCGCAACAGCGCGCCCGACTCGCCGTACGACGGCATCTTCGGCCTGCTGAAGCTGAACAAGAAGACGTGGGACGCCGACCGGAACGTGACCGGTCAGATCGTGCTGCTGACCCAGGCGGACGCGTCCCGGCCCAACGCCCAGCAGTTGCTGGACACCTACCTGGCGGCGGTGTTCGACGGCGTGGACGCGCCACGGGTGCCCATGTCCGTGCGTTCCGGCGAACACGCGGCCATGCCGCACCTGTTCAAGACGCAGCGATTGCCTTGGCTGCACGGCACGTTCGAACTCAGCGGCGGTCCCTCGTGGACGTTGCGGAGCGACTACAAGTCCGCGTACCTCCGCAAGGGACACACCGCCGAGCAGATCGCGGCGACGTACAAGTGGCTCGCCACACCGGATTACAACAACGGCAACGCGTTGGTGCAGATCGACTCGTACGGCTGCCGCGTGAACGCGGTAGGATCGGCCGACACCGCTGTGCCGCAACGGGATTCGGTGTTGAAGCTGCAGTACCAGGTGTACTGGGAGGATCCGGCGGAGGACGCCCAGCACCTGAACTGGTTCCGCAACTTCTACTCCGAGGTGTACGCCTCAACAGGAGGCGTGCCGGTCCCGAACGCGGTGACCGACGGGTGTTACGTCAACTACCCGGACATCGACCTGCAGGACCCGTCGTTCAACAGGTCCGGCGTGCCGTGGTCCACTTTGTACTACAAGGGCAACTATCCGCGGCTGCGTCAGGTGAAGGACCGCTACGACCCGCGTAACACCTTCCGCCACCGCCAGTCGATCGAGCCCTAGGCACTCGCCAGTACCGCGTCGATGGCGGCCGTGTCCTGATATTCGCGCCAGAGCACGACTTCGTCGTCGCGCGTGGTCAGCACGCCGATGAACCGGGCCGAGTGCCGCGTGCCGGTGGCGTTCAGGGTCGCGACCAGTTCGTACTCCACGACGATCGTGTTCGGATCGGCCGTGTCGTGGATGGCGATGGTGTTGTGCTCCTCGAACGTCACCGGCATGGCGGCGCGGCCCTCTTCGGCGTATTTGCGGAACGTCTCCCGCCCTTCGATCCGTTTCGGCCGTCCCGGCCGGGCGAACGGCGACTCGACCACGACGTCCTCGGCCCAGAGTCCCGGTCCGCCGGCCAGCCAGTCCGCGCCCATGCGCGTGTACACCTCATGTGGTGTCATCAGGTCCTCCCAGATAAAGTGAGTGGCAACTCAGGTTCGAAGATAATGAGTGGCGACTCATTTTGTCAACGAGGAGGGACCGAATGCGTGCGGACGCCCAGCGCAACCGCGCCAAGATCCTGGCCGCGGCCGAGGAGGTCTTCGCCGCGCAGGGCGCGTCCGCGTCCACAGAGGAGGTCGCGCGCCGGGCCGGGGTCGCGATAGGCACGGTCTTCCGGCACTTCCCGACCAAGTACGACCTGCTCGCGGCCATCATGAAGGAGGTCGCCGCCCGGCTGGCCGCCGAAGTGGAAGAGCTTGCGCAGCAAGAAGATCCCGCGGCTCTCTTCGCGTTCTTCAGCCGCCTGGTCGAACAGGCCTCGGCGCACAAGACCGTGGTCGCGTTGTTGGAAGTGGACCTGCAGATGGGCCCGCCCCTACAGCAGATGCGGTCGGCGATCGCGGAGCTGCTCGCGTGCGCCCAACAGGGCGGCGTCATCCGGCCGGACGTCCAGCTCGACGAGGTGATGGCGCTGCTGACCGCGACCAGCCACGCCGCCCTGCACTCGGGCTGGTCGCAGGACCTGCGGGAACGCACTCTCGCCATTGTTTTCGCTGGTCTGCGGCCGTCGTAGAAATTTTCCCGGATCCCGCTGAACCGCCCCTGGGACGCGCTCGTGTTGCAGGTGAACAACCACGGCCCCGCAGATGCACCGGGGCATCAGCGGGAGAAAGGAACGTAGTCATGGCAACACGTCTGAGGCACGCCATTGCGGGCGCGGTGGCACTGGGCGCGGTGCTCGTCACCGCCGCGTGCGGCGCCAGCCCGGCGACGACCAACGCGGCCAACGCGAAGGCACTGGCTGAGCCTGCCGCCGCGCCGACCGGAACGGTGGCCATTGACGACGCACCTCCCGCGGCGGGCGCCCAGAACGCGGGCCTGAAGACCGCGGACGCGGGCGCGTTGGGCACGATCGTGACCACCGCGAACGGCATGACCCTGTACCGCTTCGACAAGGACTCCAACAAGCCGCCGACGTCCGCGTGCGTCGAAGCCTGCGCGAAGACCTGGCCGGCCGCGACCCTCACCGACGACGCCGCCCTCGAAGGCGTCGACAAGTCGCTGATCGGGTCGATCGACCGCCCGGACGGCATCAAGCAGCTCACCATCTCCGGCTGGCCGATGTACATGTACTCCAAGGACGCCAAAGCCGGGGACACCATGGGCGAGGCGGTCGGCGGCACCTGGTGGTCCGCGGCCCCGAACGGCACCCGCGCCAAGGACAAGATCAAGCCGGCCGCGCCGGGCACCACGGTCATCCGCGCGATGGACGTCAAGCCGTTCGGCAAGATCGCGACCGACGCGAACGGCTTCACCCTGTACCGCTTCGACAAGGACACCGTGAACCCGTCAGTGTCCAACTGCAACGGTGACTGCGCCAAGACCTGGCCGATCATCAAGGCCGAGGACAACATCGTCGCCGAGGGCATCGACAAGTCCCTCGTCGGTTCGATCACCCGCGCCGACGGCACCAAGCAGCTCACCCTGGGCGGCTGGCCGATGTACCGCTACATCAAGGACACCAAGGTCTGCCAGACCAACGGCGAAGGCGTCGGCGGGATCTGGTTCGTGGCCTCGCCGGACGGCAAGAAGGCCAAGGACAAGATCGCCAAGTGACACCGGTCATGTGACCCGGCGCTGGCCTCCCCTCCTGCGCCTCACCGGTGCCGGGTCACAGTTGTTGGGTCCGAACCCCAACACCGTGAGGGCCTCGTGAGCTTCGCTCGCGAGGCCCTTTCCTTATGTACCAGACTTTCCCAACAGGCCCCGTTTGAACCCCTCGGCGACGGCCGCGGCCCGGTCGCTCACACCGAGCTTGCCGTAGATGTTCAACAGGTGCGTCTTGACCGTCGCCTCGCTGATGAACAGCTTCGCGGCGGCCTCCCGGTTCGTGGTGCCGGCCGCGACCAGTTCCAGCACTTCCAGCTCACGTTGGCTGAGCGGCCCGGCGTCCGGCGTCCGCATCCGCGTCATCAACCGGCTCGCCACGGCAGGGGACAGCACGGACTGCCCTTCAGCCGCGGCCCGGACCGCGCGCAGCAGTTCGTCGCGGGGAGCGTCCTTGAGGAGATAGCCGGTGGCGCCCGCCTCGATCGCGGGCAGCACGTAGCTGTCGGTGTCGTACGTGGTCAGCACCAGCACCCGGGCGGCGACTTTGAGCTTCGCCAGCTCGGTGATCGCGGCCAGCCCGTCCGTGCCCGGCATCCGCAGGTCCATCAGGATCACGTCCGGCCGCAACGCCTGGGCGAGCCGGACCGCCTCGGCGCCGTCGGACGCCTCGCCGAGCACCTCGAACCCGGGGTCGGCGGCGAACATCCCGCTCAGCCCGTCCCGCACGACAGGGTGGTCGTCGGCGATCAGCAACCTGATGGGGTTCACCTGAACTCCAATCGGTGGAAGGAAGCCTGGTCGTGCGCGGCCAGGAGGAGCCGATCCCGCATGTCTGGCCTGCGGGCCGTCAACCGGGACGTTTCTGCTGTTCGATGTACTCGTTGATCGATAGTGGGGCGCCGCCGCAGGACCGGCGAAGTAGGACGGCGACCAGAAGTACTCGCGTGGCAGGTAGCGGCGCAGGTGGGTGGCGTACTCCTGACGGAACCTTCGTGAGGACATCCCGTTGAGGCTATTGACCAACCGGGACAAGGCCACGTTCGGCGGGTAGTGCACGTGCGCATGGTCGGTCTCGCCGGTGAACTCGCGCAGCTGTGCGCCGAAAACTCCGCACACGTAGGATGATCATTGTGAAGCAGGTGGTGAAGGTCCGGTTGCTGCCGACGGCTGAGCAGGCGTCGGCGCTGCACGCGACCCTGCGTACCTGCAATGAGGCCGCGTCGTGGTTGTCGGCGCGGATGCACTCCGGTCAGGTCTGGCGCAAGCACGACGCGCAGAAACACTGGTACGGCGAACTGCGGGACCGGTTCGGCCTGTCGGCCCAGCCTGCGATCCGGGTCATCGGCAAGGTCGCCGACGCCTACACAACGCTGCGCGCGAACCTGCGGGCCGGGAACTACGGGCAGCCCGGTTCCGTCCGTCGGCGCACGGTCGAGGACACCCCGATCCGATTCCGCCCGGATGCCGCACAGCCGTTCGACCTGCGATGTCTGTCCTGGCAACTGCCCGAGCTGGGTCGCGATGGCACAGTGTCGATCTGGACGGTCGCCGGGCGGATGCGCAACCTGCGGCTGGTCGGCAACCCCGCGCACCTGACGCTTCTGCGGCACGCCGGAGTGGTAGGTGAGTCTGACCTTGTCCACCGGGGCGGGCAGTGGCTGCTGCACGCGGTCGTCGACACGCCCGAAGCAGCGTTGCGCAACGACCCGGACGGGTTCCTCGGCGTGGACCTGGGCATCGTGAATATCGCCACCACCAGCGACGGTGACCGTATGTCCGGGGCGCACCTGAACCGTTACCGCAAGCGTCAGCACCGCATTCGCAGACGGCTGCAAGCCAAGAAGACGTCCTCCGCACGACGCCTGCTGCGTAAGCGCCGTCGCGCCGAGGCTCGGTTCGCGGCTGACATGAACCACCGGATCAGCAAGAACATCGTGGCCGAGGCTGAACGCACCGGGCGTGGTATCGCCGTCGAGGACCTGACGGGCATCCGCGCACGGGTACGGCTTCGCAAGCCCCAACGGGCCACGCTGCACTCCTGGTCCTTCGCCCAGCTCGGACAGTTCCTGCGGTACAAGGCTCGCCGGGTGGGGGTGGCGTTCGTGCAGGTCGATCCGGCTTATACGTCGCAAACCTGTCACCTGTGCGGGCATGTCGACAAGAAGAACCGGCGCTCCCAGGCGTCGTTTGTCTGTGGCCGGTGTGGCTTCGTTGGGCACGCCGACTACAACGCGGCACTCAACATCGCTCAACGCGGTGTCGTGTGCTGGGGCGAAGTCATGCGTCCAGACGCAGCGCCCACCCTGGCAGCCAGCTAGGGCGGCAGCAGCAAACCTATCGGTGGACCTGATGGACGTGAGGGGCAGGCGGCAAGTCCGGTCCTTCCGCCACAGGTTCATGACAGTGACGCTCCTGTCGACGCTGCCGGGACGCGGGCGGAGATCGCCGTGCCCGCGCCCGGTTCCGACTCGATCTGCAGTGTGCCGCGCAGGCCTTCGATCCGTTGCCGCATGGCGGTCAGGCCGAAGCCGCCGGTCTCGGTCTCGACGAGCGCGGTCGGGTCGAAGCCGGCGCCGTCGTCGCGGACGTCCAGGGCGACCTCGTCGGCCAGGAACGACAACGTGACCCCGACCCGGCTCGCCCCCGCGTACTTGGCGACGTTCGCCAACGCCTCCTGCGCGGTCCGCAACAACGCGACCTCGGCCTCCGACCGCATCGGCCGCACATCGCCTGTGGTCGTCACCTGGACCGTGATCCCGTGCAGGTTCGACCACCGGTCGGCGACATCGGCCAGTGCCTCGCTCAACCGCCCGGTGTCCAGCGACTCGGGCCGCAACGCGTGCACGGACCGGCGTGCCTCGGTCAGGCTCTCGCGGGCGAGGGACACCGCGGCGTCGACGTGCCGCCGCCATCCCGCCGGGTCCTGGCTGGCCTGTACCGCGGCCTGGAGCTGGGTGATGATCCCGGTGAGCCCCTGGGCGAGCGTGTCGTGGATCTCCCGGGCCATCCGCTGCCGCTCGTCGAGCACTCCCGCTTCACGTGCCTGTGTCATCAGCTGCTCCTGCAATCCCGCGTTCTCGTGCAGTGTGGCTTCCAACTTGCGGTTCGCCGCGCTCAGCTCGTCGAGTGTGGCGACGCGTGCGTCGTTCTGCTGGGCGTTGCGCCAACTGAACCAGGCGGCCCCACCCATGGGGATCATGTTCGCGGCGACGATCGCGACGTAGATCAGCACGCCGCCGAAGTCGTCCTTTTCCACGGTGTACGCCTGCGCGGTACCGGCGACCACGGCCACCGAGGCGACGCTGGCGAGCCGCCACGGCCACTTCAGCCGGAACGCGTACAGGTAGGCGGCGGGTGTGAACGCCCCGAACCACGGGTCCCGGAACACCAGGACCATCAGGATCACGACCAGCCCACCGACGAGCACGGCCAGCATCCGGGTGTCGTCCCGCCACGCCGGGTGCAACGTGAAGAACCACAGCATCCACCCCGCGACCACGGCGCACAGGCTCAGATCCAGGACCAGCATCCCGCCGGCCCGGTCGCTGATCACCGTGAAGAGCACCATGATGGCCAGCAGCACGTACGGGCCGACGGTGATCACCACGGACCACCGCGGCCCCATGTCCTCCGGTTGCGCCCTCACGTGCGGAGACTGTAGCTACTTGGTGCTGAACAGCGACCGCACATGCCTGCCGCTGACCAGCACGACCACACCTAGCAGCAGCAGGCCGCACACGCCCTGCTCGATCTTCAGCCAGGTCGGGAACGGTCCGGGCAGCGCGATGATCACCGTGATCACCACGACCATGACGGTCGAGATGATCCGCAGCCGGACAAAGGCCCGCCGCGACCCCTGAACCGCCTTCGCGGCGAAGAGGAACGACAGCAGCGCGCTCAGGACGACCGCGCCGCCCCGGATCCACACTGCCTCGTTGACGATCGAGGTGTTGTTGCGTAAGAAGAAGGCGGCCAGGAGCGTCGCCACACTGAGGCCAAGGTAGCCGCCCACCAACAGCTTCGCGTTCCGCAGTGCCTTCGTGGCGGTCGGTGCGGTGACGGTCATGTCGTTCTCCTGGGTTCGGGTCGTCGTTGCGATGGCCCAAGCCTCGCAACGATCAGCCCGCCGGTGAATCGACTGACCAGCCAGAACGGCCCCTGCTCGGGCTGAACCCGCCACCCCACCGAGCGGCCGACTCACTCCACCGATCGGTTGAGTGGAGCTACGGCCGGACCACGAGCACGAGCTTGCCGACGGTCCGGCCGGTCTCGCCGAGCGCGTGCGCTTTCGCGGCCTCCGCCAGCGGGAACGTGGCCGCGATCGTCGGGCGGAGTTCGCCCCGGGTCACCAGGTCGGCGAGCGCGGTCATACCGGCGTGGTCGGCCTCCACCAGCAGCGCTTCCGCCCGAACGCCCAGTGCTTGCGCTTCGGCCGCGAGGTTCTCCTGCGCCCGTGGCTTGATGGTCACCAGCAGGCCGCCCTTGCGCAGGGTGCGCAATGATCGCGTGCTGTACTCGCCGCCCAGCGCGTCGAGTACGACGTCCACGTCCCGGACCGCTTCGGCGAAGTCCACTTCGCGGTAGTCGATCAGTTCGTCCGCGCCGATACCGCGCAGGTACTCGTGTTTGCCCGCGGTCGCGGTGCCGATCACGTACGCGCCGCGTGCCTTCGCGATCTGCACCGCGAGGTGCCCGACCCCGCCGGCCGCCGCGTGGATCAGGACCCGTTGCCCGGCTTGGACGTCCGCGGTGTCCACCAACGCCTGCCACGCGGTCAGCCCGGCGAGCGGGATCGCCGCCGCGGCCACGTGGTCCAGCGCCGCCGGCTTGTGCGCGAACGCCCGCGCGGGCCCGGTGACGTACTCCGCGAAGGCGCCCGCGCCGAACGGGTACGGCAGCATGCCGAACACCTCGTCGCCTGGCTTGTACAGCGTCACGCCGAGGCCCACCGACTCGACCACGCCGGACACGTCCCAGCCCAGGACGAACGGCGGCTCGCCGAGGAACATGCCCTTGGCGCGGTGCCCGTAGTCGGTCGGGTTGAGCGCGGCGGCGTGCACCCGGACGAGCACTTGGCTCGGTCCGGGCACTGGCCGGGGGAGTTCGACCTCGGTCAGAACTTCAGGTCCGCCCAGGGTGTCCTGGCTGATGGCACGCATAGTCATGGACCCGATGCTGGCAGCGGCCCGACGAGGAGAAAATGGCACGATTGCCACTCTTCGATATGATCGTGCCATGCATCGAGTCGTGGTGCTCGCGTTGCCCGGGGTGTACGCGTTCGAGTTGGGCATGCCCAGGCGGATCTTCGGCGTCCTCCCGGCCCGCTACGACGTCGTGACCTGCACGGTCGACGGCCGGCCGGTCGCCACGAACGCCGACTTCACCATCGCGGTCGAGCACGGGCCCGAAGCCCTGGCGAGCGCCGACACCGTCGTGATCCCGCCCTTCGACGTCTCGATCGTCGACGACGGCGTGCCTGAAGCGGTGGCCGCCGCGCTGGCCCGGATCCGGCCGGCGACGCGCATGGTGTCCATCTGCACGGGAGCCGTCCTGCTCGCCGCCGCCGGACTCCTCGACGGCCGGCCGGCCACCACCCACTGGCAGTTGAGTGCGGAGTTCCGGCACCGCTACCCGACCGTGCGCCTTGACCAGGACGTGCTGTTCGTCGACGACGGTGACGTGCTCACGTCCGCCGGTGCCGCGTCCGGCGTGGACGTGTGCCTGCACCTGGTCCGCCGGGACCACGGCAGCCGGGTGGCCAACGAGGTGGCCCGGATGTGCGTGATCCCGCCGTGGCGGGACGGCGGTCAGGCCCAGTACATCGACCTGCCGGTGCCCGAACCGGCCGCCACCAGCACCTCATCCACGAGACAGTGGGCGCTTGAGCGGCTGCACCTGCCGCTGACCCAGGCCGACCTCGCCGACCACGCGCGGATGAGCCTGCGCACCTTCGCCCGCAGGTTCCGCGACGAGGTCGGCACCAGCCCGGGGCGCTGGCTCATCCAGCAGCGCGTGGCCCGGGCCCGTGAGCTGCTCGAATCGAGCGACCTGCCGGTCGACCGGATCGCCGGCCAGGTCGGCTTCGCCACCGGCACGTCACTGCGGCAGCACCTGCGCAACACGATCGGCGTCTCGCCGCTCACGTATCGGCGGACGTTCCGCGTCAGTACACCGGACCGGTGAGCTTCTCGCCCGGTCCCTGCCCCGGCTCGTCCGGCACCGCCGAAGCCTCCCGGAACGCCCGCTGCAGGGACTGCAGACCCTCGCGGAGCGGTCCGGCGTGCGGTCCGAGGTATTCGACGGACGCCGTGACCAGGCCGGCGAGGGCGGTGATCAGGCGACGGGCCTCGTCCAGGTCGCGGCGGGGGCTGTCGTCCGGCTCGGGGTCGGCCAGGCCGAGGCGTTCGGCCGCCGCGGACATCAGCATCACCGCGGCCCGGCTGATCACCTCGACGCTGGGAATCTCGGCCAGGTCACGGACGTTCGTCTCATCGGGGCCGGAAAACACGGGGTCAGTCACGTTCTGGTACCCTTCCACGTGCGACCAGCCCCTGTAGCTACAGGGGCGGCAAGTGGAGCCCCGCTCCCACCCTGTCACCGCCGTGTTCGTCCAGGTGGCCGGGTCCGGTCAATCGCGGCAGCCCTCGCGGGCGGCCGTGGTTCGGTGCGACCGCCCGCAAGGGCAGCTGTGCCGTGGATCGGTGAAGGCAGCGGGCCCCGTACGCCATTGTGGCGGCGGGGCTCGACGCGTTACTGGGGCCACCGCCGGCCGCAGCGTCGCCCAGAGACGCGCTTACGAACCTAGCTCGGACAAAGGAGGCACCATCAGCTCCGAGACACGTATCAACGACCGCATCCGGGTGCCGGAGGTCCGCTTGGTCGGACCGAACGGCGAGCAGGTGGGGATCGTCCGCATCGAGGACGCGCTCCGCCTCGCTCAGGAGGCGGATCTCGACCTCGTTGAGGTCGCCCCGCAGGCTCGCCCGCCTGTCTGCAAGCTCATGGACTACGGCAAGTACAAGTACGAGAGCGCGCAGAAGGCCCGCGAGTCCCGGCGCAACCAGGTACTCACGGTGATCAAGGAGCAGAAGCTCCGGCCGAAGATCGACTCCCACGACTACGAGACCAAGAAGCGCAACGTCGTGCGTTTCCTCGAACACGGGAACAAGGTCAAGGTCACCATCATGTTCCGCGGCCGGGAGCAGTCCCGCCCGGAGCTGGGGTTCCGGTTGTTGCAGCGGTTGGCCGACGACGTGGCCGAGTTGGGGGTCATCGAGTCCTCACCGAAGCAGGACGGCCGCAACATGATCATGGTGTTGGCGCCCCACAAGAACGCCAAACCGCGGGCGAAGGCGACCACTCCGGACGCACCGGACGCGCCCGACCCCGAGTAGTCGGGGTCCCCGACGTAGAGCTGCCGACCGCCCGCCACTAGCGCGGGCGGCGGCACGAGATGAGGACGACATGCCGAAGAACAAGACGCACAAGGGCACCGCCAAGCGCTTCCGGGTGACCGGCGGCGGCAAGCTGAAGCGCGAGCGCGCCGGTCGCCGGCACATTCTGGAGAAGAAGTCCAGCAAGAAGACCCGCAGCCTCGAAGGCACCACCGACGTCGCCCCGACCGACGTTCCGCGGGTCAAGCGCCTGCTCGGCATCTGAAGCCCCCCTTGCCCACCGGGCGGACACCCCGCCCCTTGAGATCGACAGGATGGACCCGTGGCACGCGTCAAGCGGGCGGTCAACGCCCAAAAGAAGCGCCGCACGACCCTCGAGCTGGCCAGTGGTTACCGCGGCCAGCGTTCGCGGCTGTACCGCAAGGCCAAGGAGCAGGTGCTCCACTCGCTGAACTACGCCTACCGGGACCGCCGCGCCCGCAAGGGTGACTTCCGGCAGCTCTGGATCACCCGCATCAACGCCGCGGCACGACAGAACGGCATGACCTACAACCGCTTCATCCAGGGCCTGAAGGTCGCTGGGGTCGAGGTGGACCGCAAGATCCTCGCGGAGCTCGCGGTGAGTGACCCGGCCGCGTTCACCGCGCTGGTCGAGGTGTCCCGCGCGAACGTGCCGGCGCAGGAGAAGGCCTGAGCGAGCACTCCCGGCCCGGGGCGACACCGCTGTTCACCGAGCGCACGCCCCGGGTCGCGGCCGCAAGGCAGCTGACCCGGCGGGCCGGGCGGGAACGCGCCGGCCGGTTCCTGGTCGAAGGCGCGCAGGCGGTTCGTGAAGCCCTGCGGTACGGCCAGGTGCACGAGGTGTTCGTCACCGAGACCGCGGCCGCCCGCAACGCCGACTGGTTGTCCATAGTAGACGTTCCAGTGTCCACTGTGACCGACAAGGCCGCCGACGGCCTGTCCGAAACCGTGACGCCCCAAGGCATTGTCGCGGTCTGTGAGCTGCTGGACGTCAGCCTGGACGAGGCGCTGGCCGGTGCCCGGTTGGTCGCCGTCCTGGTGGGCGTGTCCGATCCGGGCAACGCCGGAACGGTGACCAGGGTGGCGGACGCCGCTGGCGCCTCGGCGGTGGTCTTCGCGGGCGACACCGTGGATCCGCACAACGGCAAGTGTGTCCGTGCCTCCACCGGAAGCGTCTTCCATCTGCCGCTGTCTCGCGCCCGCAACACCACGGCCGTGTTCGACGCGTGCCGCGCCGCCGGCCTCCGGTTGGTCGCCGCCGACGGTTACGCCACCAAGGACCTCACCGAAGCGGACCTGTCCGAACCCACCGCGTGGGTGTTCGGCAGCGAGGCGCACGGCCTGGACGACGAGATTCTCACCGGTGTCGACGAAGCCGTGAAGGTGCCGATCTACGGCAAAGCCGAGAGCCTCAACCTGGCCGCGGCCGCCGCGGTGTGCCTGTACGCCACCGCTATCCTCGCAGCCGGGCGGTAAGAGCCCGAGCGGTCGTGTCCTGATGGACCGTGCTGCCCTGCGCGTCCAGAGCTCGGGTGAGTACGTCCAGCACACGGGCGACGATGCTGCGCGGTGTGTCCTCGGACAGCAGTTCGACCGACTCCCTGGCGAGTCTTTCCGCCGATTCCGGGGCACCCAACGCCACATGCGCGCGGGCCGCGCGGACCATCAGGAAGACCTGCCAGTCCGGCTCGTCCAGCTTCGACACGAGCGAAACCGCGTGGGTGTTGTCCGCGAGCGATTCGGCGTGCTGGCCGGCCTGCGCGTGGGTGTAGGCGCGCAGTTCGAGGACTTCCGCGGTGAGCCGGTCGGCGAGTTCGTCGTTGTCCGCCGGGATCTGTGCCATGGCCCGCTCGATGGCGACGAACGCGGCATCCGTCCGGGTGTCGGCCAGGACGGCGGCGGCCTTGACCCACGCCTGGCACGCCTCGACCGGCAGCCCGGCCTGTTCCCAGAGTTCCGCGGACCGGCGATGGCAGTCTTCGGCCTGGTCGCTGTCGGACAACGCGTAGTTCGCGGCGCCGAGACCGGACCAGACCAACGCCCGCGTCGGCAGCGGGGCGTCGGCGACCATGTCGAGCATCGTGGTGAACAGCCGCTTGGCCTCGGCGTGCTCGCCGAGTTCGGCGCAGACCGTGGCCAGCCGGTACCAGACCGGCGGCTTGTGGTCCGACTCCTCGGGCGGGAGCAGCCGTACCGCTTCCTCAAGCGCCTCGGCGGCTTCGACCAGCCGATTCCTGGCCAGGTACCCGGACGACAACAGGAAACACGCCCGTGCCGTGTCGCCGGCGGTGCCTTCGGCGCGGCACACGGCAACGGTTTCGGCGAGTTCGGCGAGGTGCTGTCCGGCGTGACCGGAACGGTCCAGCAGAGCAGCGCGGTACAGCAGCATGTCTGCCTGCCACGGGCCGGGGAAACGCTTGGCGTACTCGACCACGTCCGCCGCCGTCGCCAGCGCCATGCCGACGTCGCCACGCAGCTCGGCGACCCACGCGCGGATCCGCAGGCCCTCGAACCGTTGGCCGGACTGGAGATCCGGCATGGCCAGCATCCGGGCGAGCACCTCGTCGGCGGCGTCCAGGTTGCGTTGCCGCCCCTCGTGTTCGGCGGCCTCCACCAACACCGACGGCACCCACGTCGGCTCGGTCTCCTCGGCCAGCCGCGTCGCCTCCGCGAGCAGCGCGCCTGCCTCGGCGTACTCGTGGCGGAGATCCAGCAGCTCGCACAGGATCAACCGGACCAGGATCCGACCCGTCGCCGGCGCGAGCGCGTCCACGTCCGCGAGCGCCCGCGTGGCGATCTCCAGGCCCGCGTCCAGGTCGCCGAGTTCGGCGGTGAGCAGGCCGAGCCTGGCCTGGAACCGGACCGCCTGGTCCTCGTCGCCGACCGCACGCAGCCGCTGGATCGCCGCTTCGAGGTCGCGGAGCACGGTCGGCGACGGTGTGTAGGAGTCGAACACCATGATCCGCCGCGCGGCCAACCGGGCGGCGAGATCGGCGGGCAGCAACGGGTCCAGGTCCGCCGGCAGCGACCGCAGCAGCTGGAATCCAGTGAGGAAGTCGTTGTTCTCGTACGCCTGATGCGCCTGCCGGGCGAGCTCGACCGGGTCCGCGGTGACCGGTTCCGGTTCGCGGGGCGGCATCGCGTTCGGCACCGCCAGCGGCACCGGCACGGTGTCCTCGGCGTCCAAAATGGACTGCACCCGGTCGGACTGGCGGGTGGTCCCGTTGCGCCGGTCGAAGTCCGCCGCGATCGTCAACGCCGACACCCGCAGCAACGTGCCCAGTTGGTGAGCGGTCACGTTCGCGGTGCCACCACCGGGCTTCGGCACCGCCAGCTGCACGTTGTGCGGCGCGTCGAGCCGGCCGAGCAGCAACGCCGCCGAGGCCGCGAAGTTCATCGTCCCGATTGGGCTGGTCGCGTGATGGACCTGGTCCAGATGCTGCCGCAACAACTCCATGCCCCGCGGGACGTTGCCGGTCAACGCGCAGAACTCCAGATGCGGCCCGACATAGCCGTGCCCGGCCTGCTCACGTGACCTGCGGTACGCGCTCAGATGAGCGTCCCGCGCGCGTTCCACCTCGTCCAACGCGGTCAACGCGGGCAGCAACGCCGTGAGCACACCTTGCGGCTGCATGCTGCACGTGAACGTCCCCGCCAACGCGGGCTCCGCGTGCCGCAGCGCCTCCTCGTAACGGCCCCGCGCGACGAGATGATCGACCTGTTCCTCCAGCACACACCCCGCGCAGTCGCTCATGTCGTCGCGTTCGGTCGCCAGGAACCGCGCGAAATGCTCGTCCGCCGACGCGAAGTCGCCGATGTGCGCCGCGGTCAGCACACGCTGGCCGTGCACCGGCTGCAACGAGAGCCCGAGCCGCCGGTACCGCGCCTCCAGGTCGTCCAGAACCGACTCGATCTGCGCGAGACTGAACCGCGGATCACGCCGCAGCCCGACCGGCACCCACTTGTGCGCCCAGTTGAGACTGTGCGCCTCGTGGTCGCTGAACACCGACGCGTCCCGCTGCTCCGCCGCCCGGCACCACGCGATCGGCGTGAGGATCAGGTCGTATCGGTTGAGCCAGTAGCACGAGTCGATCAACGCGATCCGGCACGTGGCCGCGAGCTTGTCGTGGCCGCAGCTGTCGGCCGTCCGCGCGGCGCGCTCCAACGCCTCATGCCTGGGCATCCCGGTCGGCATCGCGGCCGCCTCGCTGAACAGCTCCTCGGCCCGCGCGCGTTCGTCGGTCATCGACGAACCGCCCGGTCGAGCAGATCGAGGAACGACCGGTTGAGCGCGGCGGTGTCCCTGGGCCGCATCGGCCGCCGGGACTGCAACAGGGCATGCACGTACAGCGACTCCACGGTCAGTTCCGCCAGCGACCGGTCGGTCAGCTCGCTGAGCCGCCGCACGAGCGGGTTGCGGGTGTTGAGCACCAGCTGTCGGCTCGCTGTCGACGTCGAAGAGGTGAGCTGGCCCAACAACTCCGCCCACAACGGGTCGCTGTCCTCGCCGACGCGTTCGGCGTCGCGGTGGCGTTCGTTGTCCGCGTCGGTGATCAGCAACGCGGGCAACGAGACGGGGTCGAACGCGCGCGGAACGACCTCGCACTCGTGCCGCTGCAGCACGGCTTCGGCGAGCCGCACGCTCGCAAGCAGCTCCTTCTCCGCCAACGGTTCCGGGGCGTCCATGGCCGCGAGCAACTCACGGGCGACGACGCGTCGCGCGGCCGACTGGCCGTCCACCTCCACCAAACGCTTCAACAGGTCCGAGTCGTACGCGTACCCGGCGTTGAGCAGGCCGAGCCCCTGAGCCTGGGCGACCGGGGCGAGCTGACGGAACTCGTCCACGTCCGGGGTGTAGAGCACAGTGGAATGTCTACGCCGGAACTGCCGCAGCGTCACGTTTCCGTCGGTCGTCTCGAACGGCAGCCAGTGCTCGACCAGCCGCAGCAGTTCGTCGTCCACCAACGCCACGGACTTCATCCCCAGCTGGTGGCGGGCCAACAGCGCGGACGCCCGGTCCGGCTGGGTGGCGCCCAGCCGCACCAGCCAGTCCTTGATCACCGCACCCAGCTCGTCCCGGATCGCCAGCAACGTCTCGTCCTGGTACAGCGCCTCCCGACTCGCCGTGGGCCGCAGCGCGGACGAATTCACCACGCAGCGCACGAAATACGCCCAGTCCGGCAGAAGTCCTTCCACCGAGTCGCCGACGAGCATCCGCTTGAGGTAGATCCGGTGCGCCTGCCGCGCGCCCGGGTGCGCCGCGTCCGCCGTGACGAACGCCGCGCCGGTGAGGCCGACCGCGGGCATGTCCAGCGGCAGCACCTCGAACGGCGGGAATCCGAACGTCCGTTCGCAATACCCGCTCAGCCGTTCACGCAGGTCTGCCGTCGACTCGCCGGGCCGCCGCGACCACGGCAGCTCCGGCACGGTCAGCACCTCGCCGTCCACCTGGATCTCGGCCGGCAACAACTCGCCGAACTCCCTGGCCAGCGCGGCCACCATGCCGTGCTCCAGCCAGTGCCGGGTGTCCGGGCCGGGGACCAACGTCACCGTCGTGCCCACCTCCGCGCGGGCGTCATTATCGACTGTCACGTCGTACTGGCCGTCGTACCGGGCCACCCAGCGCACCGCCGGGCCGCCGTGCACGGACCTGCTGACCAGCCTGATCTCGGTGGCCACCAGGAAACACGACAGCAGGCCCACCCCGAACTGGCCGAGGAAGTCCTGGCGGGCGAAGCCCAGCTCGTCCCGCTTGGAGGTCCGGCCGAGGGTGGACAGCAGCGTGTGCACCTCGTCCTCGGTCAGGCCGATCCCGTTGTCCGACACCCGCAGGGTCCCGTCGCCGGTCACGTCGGGCGTCTCGACCAGCACCCGGGGCCCGATCCCGGCGCCGCGCGCGGTGGTCGCGTCGACCGCGTTCTGCAGCAGTTCCCGTACGTAAACCCGGGGGCTGCCGTACAGGTGCTGGCTGAGCAGCTCGATAATGCCGCGTAGATCGACGCCGAAGGAACGGGACATGAGCGCTGGCTGACCTCGAGGTGCTGGCTGAACCGCACGAACTTCGCGCGTGTCACTCTATCGGGTGAGTAGTCGGGTCGTTACCGGACTGTGCGTGTGCTGGCGTGAGCGGCCCTAATGAGTTGCACCAGGTACGGGTCACCTACGATCGTTGAGCTACCGGCGCGCCCCGAGCTTCGACCGTGAAGACCATGAAGCCGGACGCCCACAGCCACATTCTCGCGGATCCGAGGAGATGTCCAGCACCGATGTCCGGAGCCAACGACCCGTACGACCCCAAAGAGGTCGCCGCGCTCGCGCCGGAGACACTGCAGCAGGCGGTCGACAAGGCCAAGGCCGAGTTTGCGGCAGCTGACAGCCTCGACGCCCTCGCCGCGGTGAAACCCGCGCACCTGGGCGACCGCTCACCGCTGTTGACCGCCCGCCGGGAGATTGGCGCGCTGCCACCCCAGGCCCGCTCCGAGGCGGGCAAGCGGGTGAACGAGGCACAGTCCCTGATCAAGACGGAGTTCGACGAGCGTCGCGCGCGGCTGGAGGTGGAACGCGACGAGCGCGTCCTGCTCGACGAGGCCGTCGACGTCACGATGCCGTGGGACCGGGTACCCCGTGGCGCGCGTCACCCGGTGACCACGCTGTCCGAGCTGATCTCGGACGTGTTCGTCGGCATGGGCTACGAGGTGGCCGAAGGCCCCGAGCTCGACGCCGAGTGGTTCAACTTCGACAGTCTCAACTTCCTGCCCGACCACCCGGCCCGCACCACGTCGGACACCTTCTACGTGGCGCCCGCCGGCTCCGGCATGGTGCTGCGGACCCACACGTCACCCGTGCAAGTGCGGTCGCTGCTCGACCGTGCGCTGCCGGTCTACGTGGTGTGCCCGGGTCGCACGTACCGGACAGACGAGATCGACGCCACCCACCTGCCGGTGTTCCACCAGGTGGAGGGCCTCGCGGTGGACAAGGGCATCACCATGGCCCACCTCAAGGGCACCCTGGACAGCTTCGCCCGCGCCATGTTCGGACCGGAGTCCAGGACCCGGTTCCGGCCGCACTTCTTCCCGTTCACCGAGCCGTCCGCCGAGGTGGACGTGTGGTTCCCGGAGAAGAAGGGCGGCGCGGGCTGGGTCGAGTGGGGCGGGTGCGGCATGGTCGACCCGAACGTGCTGCAAGCGTGCGGCGTCGACACCGACGTGTACTCCGGGTTCGCGTTCGGCATGGGCATCGACCGCACGCTGCAGTTCCGAAACGGCATCCCGGACATGCGCGACATGGTTGAGGGAGACGTCCGCTTCACCACGGCGTTCGGAACGGAGGCGGAGTGAGGATCCCGCTCAGCTGGCTGAAGTCGCACGTCGACCTGCCGGAATCGCTGACGCCGCAAGAGATCGCGGCTTCGTTGGTGTCGCTCGGCGTGGAGGTCGACGAGCTGCGCGCGCTGGACGACGTCACCGGTCCGCTCGTGATCGGCCGGGTGGTGCGGATCGAGGAGCTGACCGAGTTCAAGAAGCCGATCCGCTACTGCCAGGTCGACGTCGGCGACAACGACGAGGAAGACGACGACGGCAACGTGGTCCCGCCGGAGACGCGCGGGATCATCTGCGGCGCCACCAACTTCGACGAAGGTGACCTCGTCGTGGTCGCGCTCCCAGGCGCGGTGCTGCCCGGTGGGTTCGAGATCACCGCGCGCAAGACGTACGGCCGGACCAGCAACGGCATGATCTGCTCGGTCCGCGAGCTGGGCCTCGGCGAGGACCACACCGGGATCCTGGTGCTGCCCAGCGGCGAGGCCAGCCCCGGTGACGACGCCGGCCCGCTGCTCGGCCTGGACGACACCGTGCTCGACCTGGAGATCACCACCGACCGCGGCTACGCGATGTCCATCCGCGGCTTGGCCCGCGAGCTGGCGTGCAAGTACGGGACCACGTTGATGGACCCGGCCGCGCTGTCCGTGCCCGGTGCCGAAGGCGACGCGCACGGCGTGCACATCGAGGACCAGCTGGGGTGCCCGCGGTTCGTGGCCCGGCGCGTGACGGGCCTGGACCCGACGTCGCCGACGCCGTGGTTCATGCGCCGCCGCCTGATGCTGGCCGGTATCCGCAGCATCTCGCTGGCCGTCGACGTCACGAACTACGTGATGCTCGAGACCGGCCAGCCGATGCACAGTTTCGACACCTCGTCCATCAAGGGCAACCTGGTGGTCCGCAAGGCCAACCCGGGCGAGAAGCTGTCCACTTTGGACGACGCGGAGCGCTCGCTCGACCCGGACGACATCGTCATCTGCGACGACACCGGTCCGATCTCGCTCGCCGGCGTGATGGGCGGCGCGAGCACCGAGGTCCGCCCGGACAGCACGGACATCCTCCTGGAGGCGGCCGTCTGGGACCCGAGGTCGATCAGCCGGACGGTCCGCCGGCACAAGCTGCCCAGCGAGGCGTCCAAGCGCTTCGAACGCTCGGTCGACCCCGCGCTCCCGCCGTTCGCCGCCGAGCGCGCCGCGCAACTGCTGCGTGAGCACGGCGAAGCCCGGATCCAGCCGGGCCGCACCGACGTCGGTCGCCCGGAGCTGCCCGGCTCGGTGATCATGGCGATCGACCTGCCCGACCGGGTCGCCGGCATCAACTACGCCCGTGGGGTGACCGCGCACCGGCTGAGCCAGATCGGCTGTCACGTGGAGGTCACCACGACCGACGCGGGCCGGCCGGCGGTGCTGGTCGTGCCGCCGACCTGGCGCCCGGACCTCACCCGGCCGGCGGACCTGGTCGAAGAGGTGCTGCGGCTGGAGGGCTACGACACGATCCCGTCGGTGCTGCCCACCGCGCCGGCAGGTCGCGGTCTCACCCCGGTCCAGCGCCGTCGCCGGGCAGTGTCCCGCACGTTGGCGGACGCCGGCTACGTCGAGGTCACGCCGTCACCGTTCGTCTCGTCCGCCGCGTGGGACGCCTTCGGCCTGGACGCCGAAGACATCCGCCGCCGGACCATGAAGGTGCTCAACCCGCTCGACGCCGAGCGCGCCGAGCTGACCACGACGCTCCTGCCCGGCTTGCTCGAAATGTTGGCGCGCAACGTGTCCCGCGGCGCGCGGGACGTGTCGTTGTTCTACATAGGACAGGTCTTCCTGCCGCGGGCCGAACCGGTGCCGATGCCGACGGTCTCGGTCGACCACCGCCCGACCGACGACGAGATCGCCGCCCTCAACGCCGGTCTGCCGCAGCAACCGGTGCACGTGGCGGTCGTGCTCGCCGGCAACCGCGAACGCGCCGGCTGGTGGGGCAAAGGCGAGCCCGCGACCTGGGCGGACGCCGTCCAGGCCGCCCGGGACGTCGCCGCCGCAGCCGGCGTCGACCTGACCGTGCAGGCCGGCGACCTGTTGCCCTGGCACCCGGGCCGGTGCGCCGAGTTGCGGGTCGGTGGCTGGCCGGTGGGGCACGCGGGCGAACTGCACCCCAAGGTCGTCGAGGCGCTGGGGCTGCCCCGGCGGACGTGCGCGATGGAACTGGACCTGGACGCCCTGCCGATCGTGCGGCGGCGCCCGGCCCCGGCCGTCTCGCCGTACCCGCCGGTCCTTCTCGACGTGGCCCTGGTGGTCGACGTGAGCGTGCCGGTCGCCGAAGTCGCGGCCACGCTCCGCTCCGGCGGCGGGGACCTGCTGGAAGACGTGCAACTCTTCGACGTCTACACCGGGGAGCAGATCGGCGAGGGCAAGCGCTCGCTCGCCTACTCCCTGCGTTTCCGTGCCGCGGACCGGACTCTCACGGTGGAAGAAGCCACGACGGCCAAGGAAGCGGCGGTGGCGGTCCTGGCCGACCGCTTCGGCGCGACCCTCCGGTGACTCTCACCCCCTGAGCATCGTGACGGTCGTGTTGGTGCGGCGGGCGTGTTCGGCGGCCCAGACGGCTCGGTGGCTGTCCAGGGATTCCTGGGGGCCGGAGCGGATGTGGCTGGTATCGCCGGTCGCGACGGCGGTCAGAAAGGCGGCGACGGCGGCCTGATCGCCGTCGCCGTGGCTCGCCGTGCCCTGGCGTTCCCTGTCGGGGTGGATCGTGGTGGTCCTGGTGGCGGGATGGGCCCGGAAGTCCTGCAGGGTGATCTGGTGGCCGTCACTGTCGATGCTGCCGTGGGTGCCGAAGATCCGGGTTTGCCGGCGGGCCATGTCCGTGAAGGCGGTGACGGTGTGGGTGGCCGTCACGCCGTTGGCGAAGTCAAGCGCGACAACCTGATGGTCGACGACGTCGTTGTCGCAGGTGTAGACGCAGCGGCCGTACGGGCCGTGGGTGAGGGCGTGCGTGAGTGCGTCCTCGGCAGGCGTGTCGGTGACGACACTGAGCGGCCAGCGTTCCCGGGCAGGGTCGCCGAGGCAGGACCGGTAAAGGCGGGGCGCGGAGAACGGGCAGTCGGGTTCGATGGCGCAGTCCAGGCACCGGTGCGCCGCGCCCGGCGGATGGTTGTCC
This sequence comes from Actinocrispum wychmicini, assembly GCF_004345645.1. Classification (GTDB taxonomy): domain Bacteria; phylum Actinomycetota; class Actinomycetes; order Mycobacteriales; family Pseudonocardiaceae; genus Kibdelosporangium; species Kibdelosporangium wychmicini. Next base: position 428,431 of record NZ_SLWS01000011.1, read on the forward strand.
GACCGGAAGTGGGTGAGCCGGCCGAACGAGGCGACCCGCACCGGGTGGGCCTGGATGATGTAGGACAGCCAGTCCAGGTCGTGGCAGCACTTGGCCATCAGCAGGGAGCTGGACAGGTCTTCGCGCCGCCAGTGGCCGCGGACGTACGAGTGGGCGAAATGCCAGGCGCCGACCGGTTCGAGGTGCTGGACGTTCACGATGTGCCCGATGTGGCCCTCGTCCACCAGGTTCCTGATCGTGTCGGTGTACGGCATGTAGCGCAGCGGATGGACCACCGCGAAGATCACCCCGGTGCGTTCGACCGCGGCGACCATGCGCGCCGCGTCCGGCTCGGTGGTGGCCATCGGCTTCTCACACAGGATGTGCCGGCCGAGGTCGGCGAACCGCACACAGGGTTCGGCGTGATCGTTGTCCTGGGTCGTGATGACGACCGCGTCAGCGAGTTCAGGGTGTTCCGCCAGTGCGCGCCAGTCGGTGAAACATGCCTCGGGTGGCACATCGTGTTCGGCCGCCAAGCGTTGGCGGCGTTGGTCGTCAGGTTCGGCGATCGCCGTGATCCGCCCGCCGTGCCGGCGGATGTGCTGACTGTGGCCCTGGCCGCGAACTCCTGCGCCGAGGATCGCGACCCGTACGGGATAGGCGCTCATTGTCGACTCCGGGGTCCGGTGGGGGTGGGCGACCCCGGTAGGGGGTCGGTGATGGACACAGTGGGGGTGGGTGGGTCGGCGATGGACACAGCGGGGTGCGGCCGCGCGTCGTCGAGGAGGTGGCCGAACGCTTGGCGCCGGGCGTGTTCGGCGGCACCGAGCAGCACGGCCCGCCGGCCGAGCGTGGACAACAGCAGATCCGGGGCCTCGGTGTCCCGACAGGCCCGCTTGAACCGTTCGGCGACGAGGTCGAGGATCATCGGCCCGGACAGGGAGATCGCGCCGCCGAGCACGATCAACTCGGGGTCGATGGTGTGGACCACCTCCGCGAACGCCGTGCCCAACAACTGAGCGAATTTGCCGACAGCCACTCGTGCCGCCGGATCCCCCGCTTCGGCCGCCTGGAACAGGCGGCCCGCGTCGTCATGCTCATGTAGCCACTTGCTGGCCCGCTCCCACGACGAGCCACGAATGTTGGCCGCCTCACCCGCTTGGTGGTGAGTGCCGCGATGGAGGACGCCGCCCCGCAGGATGCCGAACCCGATCCGCCGCCCGGCAACCACGGCGACCACATCCGCGGCGTCTCCGGCAACCCCGAACCGCTGCTCCCCCAGCGCGGCCAAGTTCGCGTCGTTGTCCACAGCCACCGCAGCCCCCGGAAACCGTTCACTCACCCAGCCCCGAAGCCGGTCCCCAACCCAGTCCCCAGATCGGATCACCCGGCAAACCTTGATCACCCCAGCGGAATCAACGATGCCCGGCGTCGCAACAGTCACCGCCCGCACCTGCCCTCGCGTCACACCCACACCAGCAAGAGCACGATCCACAACGCCCTCAACGGCCGCCAGCCGCTTGTCAGAGGTGTCCTCGACGCCGACCCGCACGGGCTCTGGTTCGTGGTCGGCCCGGCCCGGCCCGGCGAGATCATCAACGCGAACCCGAACCGTATGGGCACCGACATCAATCGCCAGCAAATACCCGAACTCAGGGCGCAACTGGTAGAACGCCGCCGGCCGCCCACTCACCAGAGCCGCCGGCTCGGACTTGCTCACCACCCCACGCTCCACCAGAACGTCGAGCGTCCGTTCCACGGTCGACCGCGACAGCCCGGTCACCCGCGCCAAATCAGCGTTGGTCCTCGACTCCCGGCTGTACAGGTGCTCCAACACCAGCTCGGCATTCCACCGCCCCACCTCAGTGGTGTTGGCAACCCGCCGCCGTCCAGTGATCACGGCCATCTCCACTCTGACTTATGCGCACTCCTAGCGTATATATAAATGTTAGTCCCGTCAATAACGCCCGACCCTGCTGATCGTGCGCCTGTGCATTCGGTCATCGGGTTACCGTGGGGCATGGTGGAGACACAGCGGGAGTCCGTGCCACGCGTCGACACTGGCGAGCTCGACACTGCCCTGGCGTTTCTGTCCTTCGCCCGGCATTGCGTGCTGAAGAAAGCCGACGGACTGTCCGACACCCAGGTGCGGCGCGCCCTGGTCGACAGCGGTACGTCAATTTTGGGGCTGGTGCAGCACTTGACCGAAGCGGAGCGATACTGGTTCGGCCATCACCTTGCCGGCGGCGACTGGGAAGCGGATCGCGAGTTCGGCATGGCAGTCCCGCCTGACCGCGCTGTCACCGAGGTGCTGCGGGACTACCAGGCGGCGATCGAGGAGAGCGACCGCGCCATCCGAGCCGCCGGCAATCCGGACCAACCCGTCGCCATCCCGGTGGAAGGCACCTGGCACACACTCCGGTGGGTCATAGCCCACATGACAAGCGAGACCGCCAGGCACGCCGGGCACGCGGACATACTCCGGGAACAACTAGACGGCACCACCGGCCGCTAACCCGAAACCCAGCACGCCCCACCCATCGCGCCCCACCAAATGCGCACACCCAGGGTGCCCGCCCAGCCCGTCACATCCGGCGGCCCCGCCCAGTGCGCGGACACAGCGTGCCTCACCCAGCGTGCCCGCCCAGCGGGTCGCAGTCAGCGTGCCGCCCAGCGTGCCCCGCCCAGCGGGTTGCACCCAGCTGGGTCGCACCCAGTGCGCGCACTCAGCGCGCGCCGCTCAGCGTGGCCGCCCAGCGCGTCTCATCTAGTGGTCACGACCGTTAGTTCGTCGGGGGTTGATCATGCTGCCAGTGGTTGAGGTGCGTGGCGATCGTGACGGCTGATTCTGTTGAGCAGTTG
>NZ_SLWS01000012.1 GCF_004345645.1 Actinocrispum wychmicini
AAATGGTCAACGGCAGACCCCAATTCATTCCCCCACCATATGTGGACCCGTCACGCACACCCAGACGCAACCACATCCACGGCCCCCTCCCGAGCTCGGCATGAAGCGCGTGCCCGCGCAACACAACTGGCCCGGAGTGGGGTCTCCCTCCCGTATGGCCTGGGCGCAGCCAATCATATTTGGCACGTGGTGTCCGAACCCTCGATAGCCGTCCGGTCCGCCTACGCGAATCAGCAACAAGCGGGAGCGATACGGACCGAAACCCAAGCCGGACACCACGTGCCAGATATGATTCCCTTGGGCAGGCCATACGGGAGGGAGGCGCCACGACCAAACAACTAAAACAACCAGCAACACCCAGCAAAAGGCTCCCTCTTGGCGGCCTGCCCTCGCGGCGAGCGAACAATCTTTTAGGCGCGGCTTAAAAAGAACACCTGCCGCCAATGAGCCGGGTGTCGGCGATGCCGACGGCGCCAGGTCACCCAGCGCCGCTCGCCGGGCACGTGGCTGGGACCCCGCTGCTGAAACGATCACGGGCGGCGAAGGCCTGGCCATCCTGCCCTGGTTGTGCAATCGTTTGCGAAACACGAGACCGGCCACTCTGCTTGACTGAGCGGAGGCTCAGCGCAAACGATTGGGCTCGGTGCCCCCGGGAGGAGACGACTTCATGGCCTTGGAAGCAGACGTGCTGCTCGTCAACGGCAGGATCACCACGTTGGCCGACGGCGGCACGCCGCCTGAGGTGGGCGCGCTGGCTGTCCGTGGCGGGCGGGTGGTGTTCGCGGGCGACGAGCGGGACGCCGATGGCCACGTCACGGCCAACACGACCGTGGTCGACCTGGGCGGGCGGCGGGTCATCCCGGGTCTGATCGACTCGCACATCCACTTCGTTCGGGCCGGGCTGACCTGGAACGACGAGGTGCGCTGGGAGGGCATCCCGGACCTGGGTACCGGCCTGGCCCGGATCGAGGAGGCCGCCCGCCAGGTACCCGCTGGTGACTGGATCCGGGTGATCGGTGGGTGGCATCCTGGCCAGCTTGCCGAGGGGCGCGGTCCGACCGTGGCCGAGCTGGACAAGGTCGCGCCGAACCATCCGGTGTTCCTGCAGTGCACGTACGACTGGGGCATGCTCAACACGCGCGCGGCCGAACGCGTCGACCTGCGCCGCGCGGTCGCCGACGGGGTGGACCCGGCGAGTGTGGACGTGCCGGCCCACCTTGTCCGCGGGATGGCGGCGCTGCGGTGGCTTTACTGGCAGCTTCCGGTGCCGACGCTGGAGCAGCAGGTCCACTCCACCGCCGCGGCTTCGGCCGAGCTGAGCCGGCTGGGCCTGACCGGGGTGATCGACGGCGGCGGATCCAACGCCGGCCCGGACATCTACCGGGCCGTGTACGAGACGTGGCGGCGTGGGCAGCTCACTGTCCGAACGCGACTGTTGGTGCACTCGTCCAAACCCGGGGCCGAACGGGAGGAGCTAGCCGGGCTGCTGCGGTATCTGCCGGCCGGGTTGGGGGACGACCTGCTGCGGGTGCTCGGCATGGGCGAGGTCGTGCACTACGGCGTGCACGACGGCTTTGTCCGCGACCCACAGCCGTCCGCGGACACGGTCGCCGAGCTGACCGAGATCTTCCAGGCGTGCCTGCGGGAACGATGGCCGCTGCAGATCCACACCATTCGGCCGGACACCATCGAGCTGGTGCTCGGGCTGTGGGAGGGCCTCGATCACGAGCTGATCAGGCGGCTGCGGTGGAGCCTGGTGCACGGCGAGGGACTCGACAGCGCGCAAGTGGCCCGGCTGGCGCGGCTCGGCGCGGGAGTGCTCGCCCCGGCCATGCTGCGGTTCGAGGGCGAGGGCGAGGATCTCGCCACGGACTGGGCCACCGAGCGCGCCGGGTTCACGCCGCCGTTGCGCGGCCTGCTCGACGCCGGGGTGCGGCTCGGCGGCGGCACGGACGCGATGCGCGTGGCCTCGTACCACCCGTTCGCCGCGTTGCACTACTACGTCACCGGACGGACCGTGTCCGGTCGGCAGGTGCTGGACGAGACCAACCTGCTCACCCGCACCGAGGCATTGCGGTCGTACACCCACGACGCGGCCTGGTTCAGTTTCGAGGAGCACAGCCGGGGCCGGTTGCGGCCCGGCATGCTCGCCGACCTGGCCGTGCTGGACCGTGACTATTTCACCGTTTCGACGGCGGAAATCCCGTCGGTGCGATCCGAGCTCACCCTGGTCAGCGGCCGTCCCACCTGGACATCGCCGGCTTTCCAGGGCGCGTTGCCCGGTTAATTGCAAACGATGGTGATTGCAATCCGGCATCGGCGGTCATTACGGGGCTACCACACCCTTGATGTCCTGCTGGGATGGCTCTAGCCTCCCACAACTAACGTTTGCAGTACCCCTTCCTCACCGAGGCGGAAGCAGAATGAGACAGCGACGTTTCGTACGGCTGACAGCGATGGCGGCCTTGCTTGGCCTGGCCAGCACGGCGTGCGGCGGCGGGTCGACCGGATCCGGCGGGTCGGCCGCGGGCGGCGACGGGCACGGGACGCTGAAGGTCGGCGTCGCGTTCGCGTTGGACAGCTGGGAGACCCTGGACAAGCCCAACACCACGTACCTCGAAGGTGTCTTCGAGGGCCTGGTGGCACTGGAGGCCGACGGGATCAAGGTCGCGCCGCGGCTGGCCACCGAGTGGACCCAGACCCCGACCGAGCTCAAGTTCACCCTCCGGCCCGGCGTGGTCTTCCACGACGGCACCCCGTTCGACGCCGAAGCGGTGAAGGTGAACCTGGAACGCGTCCGGGACACCCCGAGCGGCCTGCAGCCGCTGATGGAACCGGTGTCCTCGGTGGACGTGGTCGACCCGACGCACGTGACGCTCAAGCTCAAGCACCAGGCGCCGACGCTGGTCCAGCAGCTGGCCCGGCGCGGCGGGCTGATGCTCAGCGCGAAGTCCATCAAGGACGGCACGTACAAGACCCGGCCGGCGGGCACCGGCCCGTACATGTTCAACGAACAGAAGTCGGTGAAGGGCGCGAAGGTCGTCTACGACCTCTTCCCGCGCTACTGGGACAACGCCGCAGTTGGCCCGCATTCGCTTGTGCTGCAGTACATCGGCGACGACGACTCGATGGTGAACGCGCTGACCACGGGTCAGGTGGACGTGGCCACCGTCGCCGCGGCGGCGCAGAAACGGGTGGAGAGCGCCGGTTTCAAGACGTTGTGGTACCCCGCGTTGCGCTACCACTTCCTGTTCTTCGACCAGGCGAAGACGTTCGCGGACACCAAGGTGCGGCAGGCGGTGTGCTACGCGCTTGACCCGAAGGCCATCGTCGCGGCCCAGTACGAGAACCTCGGCGAGACGTACACCCAGCGGTTCAGTGAGGGCCAGCCCGGCTACAACCCGGACGTCAAGGGCTACCAGCACGACGTGGCCAAGGCCAAGGAGCTGCTCGCCCAGGCCGGGAACCCGAACATCGCCATCAACTTCCCGATCTTCACCAGCCAGGCGAACCTCGGCGAACTGGTCCGCAGCCAGCTCGGCGCCGCGGGGATCCAGGTGACGGTGGAACGGATGTCCACGGCGCAGTACTTCACCACCTACGACTCGGGGAAGTACCCGGCGGCGTACAACACCAGCACCGAAGAGGACACCGGACCGCTGGACTACTACCGCTACCACCTCGCCCCGAACGCGCCGGACAACAAGTACAAGGTGGCGCACCCGGACCTGGACAGCGTGGCGCAGCAGAGCCTGACCGAGACGGATCCGGCCAAGCAGAACGAGCTCTGGCAGAAGATGACCAAGATCATCCACGATGACGCGCTGGACTGCGGCTACATGAGCCTCACCATCGTGTTCGCCTGGAACACCAAGAAGGTCACGAACGTGGTGCCGACCCGGTTCCAGCCCTCGGTGTTCCGCTACGCCGAAGCCAAGGCCAATGGCTAGGTGCGCGCCGGCGCAGTCCACGACAGGGTGGTGGCGGCGATGCGGCGACTGATCGCGCTCCGGGTGCTGTCCACGATTCCGTTGCTGGCGTTGGTCGCCGGGTTCGTCTTCCTGTTGGTGCACCTGACCCCGATCGATCCGGTGCGCCAGCTGCTCGGGCCCGGCTCCACAGAGGACCAGCGGGCCGCGCTCGCCGCGCAGCTCGGCTATGACAGGCCGTTGCTGGCGCAGTTCGGCTCCTGGCTCGGTTCCGCGGTGCGCGGCGACTTCGGCCAGTCGCTGTTCACCCAGGACAACGTCCTTCAGTCTATTGTGGACCGACTGCCGATGACGATGTCGTTGGTGGTCGGCGGCTTGTTCGTGGCCGTGGTGATCGGGATCCCGGCCGGGATCGTCAGCGCGGTGCGGCCCGGTTCGGTCGGGGACCGGGCGGTGTCGCTGCTGATCGCGATCGGCCTGGCCATCCCGAGCTTCTGGTTGGCCATGTTGCTCGCGTTGGTGTTCGCGGTGCTGTTGCCGTTGCTGCCTGCGTTGGGCTACACCCCGATCGACGAGGATCCGGTCGCGTGGTTCCGCGGGATGGTGCTGCCGTGTCTGGCTCTCGGTCTGCCAGCGTCCGCGACGATCGCCAGACAGCTGCGTGGCGCGTTGGCCGGCGCGTTGCGGGCGCCGTACACACAGGCGTTGCGGGCCAGGGGAACGCCTCGCAACCGGATCATCTACCGGTACGGCCTGCGTAACTCGATGGTTCCGGTGCTCACCACGATCGGTTGGGAGCTGGCCGTGATGATGGCGGTCAGCTTCGTGGTGGAGCGGGTGTTCGGCTTCCCCGGCACCGGGACACTGCTGATCGACGCGGTGGTACGCAACGACATGCCGGTGGTGCAGGGCGGCGTGATGTTCTTCGCGGGTGCGGTGGTGCTGGTGAACCTGTTGGTGGACATCGGATACGGGATTCTTGACCCGAAGGCGAGGCCGCAGTGACCAAACCCGCGGCGACGAAACCCGCGACTGGCAGGCTCAAGGGGCTGCTCCGGCCCGCTCCCCTGCTCGCGTTGGGCTACCTCGGCCTGTTGGTGGTGCTGGCCGTCGGCGCGGACGTGATCGCGCCGTACGACCCCAATGCCGTGGACGTGCCGAACAAGTTGGCCGGGCCGGGCGGGACGCACTGGCTCGGCACCGACGAACTCGGCCGCGACCAGCTGTCCCGGATCATCTACGGCACCAGGGTGGCGCTCATCGCGTCCTTCCAGGCGGTGGTGCCGGCGCTGATCGTGGGGGTCGCGCTCGGCCTGACCGTGGCGTACCTCGGCGGCTGGTGGGACCGGGTGGCCATGCGGCTGGCCGACGTGATGGGCTCGATTCCCGCGCTGCTGTTCGCCTTCGGCGTGATCGCCGTGCTCGGCCGCGGGCTCACCAACGCGATGATCGCCGCGTCGATCGTGTTCGCCATCAACTTCATGCGCCTGACCAGGGCGTTGGTGCTGGTCGAACGAGAACGGCTGTACGTGGACGCCGCGCGGGTGCTCGGCTTGTCGACGCCGCGGATCATGTTCGGCCAGATCCTGCCGAACATCGCCGGCCCGATCGTGGTGCAGTTCTCCATCATGCTGGGCGTCGGCCAGCTGTTCGAGGCGATGCTGAGCTTCCTCGGCCTCGGCGCGGGCGCGGACCAGACCAGCTGGGGTGAGATGCTGGACCTGTCCCGCACGTATTCCAGTACGCAGCCGCTGCTGCCGGTGTTCCCCGGCATCGCCATCACGCTGACCGTGTTGGCGTTCAACGTGATCGGCGACGCGCTGCGCGACTCGGTGAGCAGCCAGTCGGCCGAGCGGATCACCTGGACCACGGCGAAGTCACGCAAGCCGAAGGTCGCCGTGCCCACGAAAGAAACGAGAGCAGTGCTCTCGGTTTCCGGACTGACCGTGCAGGTGCCCGGACCGGGCGGCAATGTGTCCGTTGTGGACGATGTGGCGCTGGAGATCGCGAAGGGCGAGGTGTACGGCCTGGTCGGCGAGTCCGGGTGCGGGAAGTCGATGACCGCGCTGGCGTTGATGGGCCTGGTGCCGCCGCCCGCCCGGCTCACCGCGGGCTCGGTGCGGCTGGGCGGCCGGGAACTGGCCGGGCTGGACGAGCGGGCGCTGTCCGGCATCCGGGGCAACGAGATCTCGCTGATCTTCCAGGACCCGATCGCCTCGCTGTCCCCGGTGCACACGATCGGCCGGCAGATCGGCGAGCCACTGCGGGCCCACCGCGGCATGTCCCGGCGGGACGCGCTGGACCGCGCGGGTGAACTGCTGAACCTGGTCGGCGTGCCGGACGCGCGGCGCCGGCTCGGCGACTACCCGTTCCAGTTCTCCGGCGGCATGGCGCAACGGGTCGCCATCGCCGCGGCGTTGGCGTGCGAGCCGAAGCTGCTGATCGCCGACGAGCCGACCACCGCGTTGGACGTGTCCGTCCAGCGGCAGGTGCTCGATCTGCTGTTGGACCTGCGTGACCGGTTCTCGATGTCGATCCTGCTGATCACCCACGACCTCGGGGTGATCGCGGACGTGTGCGACCGGGTGTCGGTGATGTACGCCGGGCAGATCGTGGAGACCGCGGACGTCGACACGCTCTTCCAGGCTCCACGGCATCCGTACACGGCGGCACTGCTCGACGCCATGCCGACCGTGCGGGACGCCGGCGAGACGCTCCCGACGATCCCCGGAACCGTTCCCCCGCCATGGGAATGGCCGACCGGGTGTCGGTTCAACCCACGGTGTGAGTACGCGGTGGACAGTTGCCGGGAGGCGATCATTCCGCTGGTCGAAGGCAGTCGGTGCAAGCGTAGCGGCGAACTGACGCTGGGAGGTGCGCGTGTCTGAACCACTGTTGAAAGTGGACGGCCTGCGGGTCAGCTTCCAGCGCGGCCGGGCCGGGATATCGTTGCGGCCACAGCGGTTCGACGCGGTCCGCGGAGTGTCGTTCGACATCCCGGCAGGCCGGACGTTCGGCCTGGTCGGCGAGTCCGGGTCGGGCAAGAGCACAGTCGGCCGGGCGGTGCTGCGGCTGCTGCGGCCCACCGGCGGCACGATCGTGTTCGACGGCAAGGAAGTGACCGCGTTCGGCCGGCGAACCCCGCGCTGGTATCGCCGGGCGGTGCAGGTCGTGTTCCAGGATCCGTTGTCCTCCTTGAATCCCAACCAGGTCGTGGCCACCACCCTGACCCAGGCGCTGGCCCAGAACGAAGCCCTCCCCCATGCCGAACGGCCGGCGGCGCTGCGGGAACTGCTGGACCAGGTCGGGCTGGCCGCGCATCACGCGCGCAGCCTGCCCCGCGAACTGTCCGGCGGGCAACGCCAGCGGGTGGCCATCGCGCGGGCGCTCGCGGTGCGGCCCCGGCTGATCATCTGCGACGAGCCGGTCAGCGCGCTGGACGTCTCCACCCAGGCCCAGGTCATCAACCTGCTCGTCCAGTTGCAGCGGGACCTCGGGCTGAGCTACCTGTTCGTGGCGCACGACCTGGCCGTGGTCCGGCACATGAGCCACGAGATCGGCGTGATGTACCGCGGCGAGCTCGTGGAGACGGGCCCCGGCGAACAGGTCTATTCCGCGCCGACCCACCCCTACACCCGGATGTTGCTGGATTCGGTGCCGCTGCCGGATCCGGCCTTGCAGCGGCGGAGGCGCGCGGAGCGCCGGACCGATCTGGAGGAGTTCTCTTGGCAGCCCACAGCATCCTGATCCGACATGGCCACGTGCTGACCATGGACGACCGGCTCGGCGACCTGCCGGCCGGCGACGTCCTGGTGAGCGGCGGCAAGATCGTTCGAGTGGCCGAGCGGATCGACGACCCGGCCGACGAGGTGATCGACGCGGACGGCATGTTCGTCCTCCCGGGACTCGTGGACACCCACATCCACCTGTGGCAGACGGTCCTGCGGGGGCTGGCCGCCGACTTGTGGAAGGGCGAGTACTTCACGCACGTCCTGCCGTACCGCGATCGCTTCCGGCCGGAGGACATGTACGCCGGTGGTTACGTCGGCGGCCTTGAGCTGCTGAGCAACGGAACCACGACCGCGCTGGACTTCTGTCACGCGATCAGCTCACCGGACCACGTGGACGCGGCACTGGACGGTCTGCGCGCCTCTGGGCTGCGCGGCGTGTTCGGCTACAGCGTGAAGGAGACCCCACCGGGCGTGTTCCGTTCGCAGGACGAACGTTTCCGTGACCTCGAACGGGTCCTGGCCGGGCTCGACGGCCGGCTGTCGCTGATGGTGGCGTTGTCCGACCTGGAGACCGTGGACATCGAGACCTGCGTGCGGGAAACGTCGTTCGCGCGTGACCTGGGCCTCCGGATGACCATCCACTCCAACTTCGAACATCAGGTCACCGCGATGGACCAGGCCGGCCTGCTAGGCCCGGATCTCCTGCCGGTGCACGGAAACCTGATGAACGACAACGAGTTGGACCTCCTCGCCGGGCACGGCACGCCGATATCGTTCACACCGTCGGTGGAGGTCTACGGCGCGCCGTGCACGGTGTTGGGTCGGGCACTGCGCCGGGACATCCCGATCACCTGGGGCTGTGACATCCCGACGATGGTCAACGGCGACCTGTTCGCCCAACTCCGGCTGATCGTGCACGTCCAGGGATTCCTGGACGCCCAACGGGAACGCCTGAACGGCCGGACACCATCACGGGACCAGGGCCTTCCCCTGCTCACGCCACGCAAAGCGCTGTACGGAGCCACTTTGGGCGGAGCCACGGCGCTCGGTCTGGGTGACCGGACCGGCAGTCTCACGCCGGGCAAGGAGGCCGACATCGTGCTGCTGCGCTCCGGCCCGTTCGGCACCTCGTTGTGCGACCCGGCCGCGCACATCGTCTTCCAGTCCGGCACTCAGGACGTCGACACAGTGCTGGTGGCGGGCGAGGTCCGCAAACGCGCCGGTGAACTCCTGAGGGTGGACTCCGCTCAGGTGTCCCAGCTGGTCACAGCGAGCCGGGCGCACGTCATGGCCAAGCCCCTTGGCTAGCCTGGGGCAATGGATCTCCCACCGTCGATCATGGCCATGGCCGATCTGGTCACCCCGATGTCCATCCGGGTGGCAGCGACACTGAGTCTCGTGGAGCGCGCGGGGGACGCGGGCGCGACGGCGGAGCAACTCGCCGCCGAGACCGAGACCTCCGCGCCCGCTCTGCGCTGCATGCTTGACCACCTGGTCGCGGTCGGCGTCTTCGACCTGGACACGGCGTCCAGCCGCTACCGGCCCACGGACCTCGGCGCCCAGATGCGCGAGGACGCCCCGGCCGGGATCAAACCCCTGCTTGACATCAACCGCGCTGGTGGGCGTGCCGAACTCGCCTTCGTCGACCTGCTGGGCACGATCACCACCGGCGCGCCCGCCTACCCGCACCGGTACGGCCGCGACTTCTGGGCGGACCTGGACGCCCATCCGGAGCTGCGGCGCTCGTTCGACGCCCAGATGAACTGGCGATTCCAGGTGCAGGCGCCGCAGATCGCGGAACGCTTCGACTGGAGCCGTTACGCCCACATCGTCGACGTCGGCGGGGGCGACGGGTTGGTGCTCGCCACGATCCTGCACGCCCACCCCAACGTTCGCGGCCAGGTCGTCGACCTGGCGCCGACCGCCACCGCCGCGACCGAACGGTTCGCGGCAGCCGGGCTCTCCGATCGGGCAAGTGCCGTCGCAGGCAGCTTCTTCGACCCCCTGCCCTCGGGAGCCGACGCCTACGTCCTGTCCGACATCCTGCACGACTGGGACGACGACCACGCCCGCAAGATCCTCACCGAGTGCCGCCGCGCCGCCGCACCGAGCGGCCGGGTGATCGTGATCGAGTCGGTGCGCGGGCAGGGCGCCAGCACCGCGATCGACCTGTTCATGCTGATGTGCTTCGCCGGCCGGGAACGCACAGTCGACGAGCTGGCCGACCTGGCCGCCGACAGTGGACTCAAGCTCCTCGACTGGGGTCCGATAGCGGACGGTCGGACCGTACTGGAGTTCGAAGTCGCGCCCACAATGTGACCGGAGAGCTCAATTGAAGGCGTCCGGCAGCATGAATGACAACGTGGCGCCGGGGTACCGACTGGTGGCGGACCGAACCACAGGCCATATGGTGCCCGAGACCGTGCCGGTGGAGCGTTCCCAGTTCTACAGCGCGGACGGCCAGAAAGAGACTGACCTCCACTAGCCGGGTACGACAATCAAAGACCCAGCAGAAATTCAGCATTTCCGTGGGTGATCAGGCTGCGCTCCCGTTCGTCCAGGCCCGGGATCGCGGCCACTGTGGACAGTGGGTCCAGGTCGCCCATCTCGAACGGATAGTCGGTGCCGAGCAACAACTGTTCGGCACCGACCAGGTCGATCAGCAGCCGGGTCGACTCGATCGAGTGGAGAACCGTGTCGTAGTGCAACCGGGTGGCCAGGTCGCGCGGCGCGGACGTCAGTTCGGCGCCCCAGTCGGTTCCGTAGGCGTGGAAGCCACGGTCCAGGCGGCCGATCTGGTACGGCAGGAACCCGCCGCCGTGCGCCAGGCAGATCCGCAGACCCGGGTGCCGGTCGAGCACTCCGCCGAACATCAGGCGGGCCGCCGCCACCGTGGTGTCCGACGGGTTGCCGACGAAGTTGCCCAGGAAGTAAGGAAAGCGGGTGCGGGCGGCCGCGTTCGGGTGGATGAACACCAGGCAGCCGAGCTCGGCCGCGGCCGCCCAGAACGGCTCCAGCTCCTTGTCGTCGAGCTGTCCGCGGCCGGTGTCCGTGCCGATCTCCGCGCCCACCATGCCGAGTTCGGCGACCGCGTACGCGAGTTCCTTGGCCGCGGCCGGACCGGACTGCAGTGGCACGGTCGCGAGCGCGCTCAGCCGGTCGGGCGCCTGGGCCACTGTGCCGGCCATGTGCTCGTTGAACAACCGGCAGTACGCACTGCCGGCCGCCTCGTCCAGCCAGTACCCGGTCAGGTCGATGAACGGCGAAAGGACCTGGCGCGTCACCCCGGTGCGGTCCATGGCCGCCAGTCGCGCCGGCAGGTCCGACAACGACGGCTCCAGCGGCGCGGTCACCGTCTCGGCGAACTGGACCCGCGTGGTCTCGCCGGCCCGTAGCACCTCGACCCCCAGCCGCCGACCGCCCGCCGCCAGCGCGGACACCAGGCCATCCGGCACACAGTGGGCGTGAATATCGATTGCCACCGAACCTCCTCGTTCAGGCAAGAACTCGGAGCATAGTATCTCAACAAACGATTGCAGCCCGGTCAGGCTCAGTGTCCCCAGAACGGGCCGGAGAGCCCCACTCCGGACAGGTATTCGGCGGCCTCGGCCGGCTCACGGCGGACGTACCCACGGTCCAGGCGGCCGTCGTACCAGTGCTGGGCCAGTCGCCACAGGGTGGCCAGGTCCATCACGTACCCGCGCGGATCGCCTGTCGTGGCAAGCCACCTGTCCACACATTCGGGACCGCAGAAGATTCTCTGGTTCCCGCAGGTGCGCACGACGTCGTCCCACATCCGGGCCGCGGGGACCAGGAAGTGGGCGACCTGGTCGCCCTCAGGTGGTTCCTGGTCGCCGACGTTCCAGGCGTGCGCGCGGGAACAGGCGGGACACCGCGTCGAGACGAGGACCTCGGTGGACAGGAGGTTGGGCAGGGCGAACGCGTCCCACGCGCAGCCTCCCCACCACAGGGTCCGCGCGCCCATCACCGCGAATCCCAGTGGGATGGCGGAGAACGGGTGCGCCATCAGGATTCGGCCGTCCGCGCCGAGCGCCAGATGCCGGGTGTCGGCCAGCCGCCGAAGGCCAAGCTGGACGGTTTCGGGTGATTGTCCGAAACGTTCGGTCAGGTCCTCGGTGGTGGGTGGGCGGCCGGTGTCGGCGAACGCGCGGTAGACCGCCAGGCGAAGGTCCTCAAGATCCATGGACCCATCATGGTCATCCGAGCTAGGGTTTCAATCCGGACGTTCTACTTCCGGATCATGGAGTTTCGCAATGCCGCACGACGTGAGCCCCACCGCGCGGGCGTTGCTGACCCTGGAACTCCTCCAGGCCAGCCCAGGGATCACCGCGGACCGGCTGGCCGACCGGCTCGGTGTCACCGAACGAGCCGCGCGGCGGTACATCGGGATCCTCCGCGAGGCCGGCATTCCGGTCGAGTCCGCCCGGGGGCCCTACGGCGGATACCGGGTCGGCCGTGGCCTGCGGCTGCCTCCGCTGACGTTCGGCGCCGCCGAGGCGCTCGGCCTAGTCATGGCCGTACTCGACGGCCACCACGACGCGAGCGATCCCAGCACGCTGGTCGGCAGCGCGTTGGGCAAGATCGTGCAGGCCCTGCCGGAGCCGGTGGCCGCCCAGGCCGAAGCCGTCCGCCGGACCGCCGCGCCGATTCCCGACCGCGCGGCCGCCCGGCCCGACCCCGACACCACGACCACGCTCGTCCAGGCGTGCGGCGACCATCGGCGGGTGCGGCTCGGCTACCGCTCCGAGGCCGGGTCGGCATGGGAAAGCGACGTCGACCCGTGGGCGGTCGTCATCCGGCACGGCCGGTGGTACCTGCTGTGCCGCACCCACCCCGCGGACACCCGACGGGCCTACCGGATCGACCGGGTCCAGGCCGTGCGGATGCTCGACGACGCCTTCGTCCCGCCGGCCGGCCTCGACCCGATCGCCATGCTCGAAGAGCACCTCGCCGCCGGGTGGGAGTACGAGGCCGAGGTCGTGATCGACGCGCCCGTCGACACCGCGTACCGCTGTCTGCCCCGCACCGTCGGCCGGCTCGAACCGCTCGACGCCGACACCACGCGCCTGACCGGCACCACCAGCAACCCAAAGTGGTACGCCGAGCAACTCGTCCGGCTGCCGGCGTCCTACCGGATCGTGCGGTGCCCCGAACTGCGACAGGCCGCGCGGATGCTCGGGCAGCGACTGATCGACGCGGCCGGGCCGGCATGACGCTCGTCATCCGCCGCGTCGTGACAACCGCGTGGCACGCGAGCCGCTGGGTGGCTGTCGCGGATGTCCGGACATCCCACCTACGGTCGGACAGGTGACTTCGACAGCGATACGCCGCGCCACGGTCGCCGGCCTGCTCACCGTGGGAATGACGCTGGCGGGCACCGGAACCGCCACCGCGGGCACGTACACCAAGCAGTTCACCGGCGAGGGATCCAGCAGCTTCGGCTTCGCGTGGATGTACGCGCGGTGGGACGCCCGCAGCCAGGCGGTCGCGGACGGCTTCAGCGACCCCGACCACCAGTGCGTCGAGACGTGGTCGTTTGGTGACATCTACTGGGCCAAAGTGGTCTGGACGTGCACCCGGCCGGTCTGAGGTCGTTTCGTCCCGGACCGGGCCCCGCCAGGACGATTCGTCCAATGGCGATCCGCGCAACGCCCACCCTACGGTGACCGGAACCAAGCCGGGGGTTTGCGCGGAGGTGCCGAGTGAGCGACAGGGTCACCGAGGTCGAACAGCACGGAATCGCGCCGATCCCGCCCGAGGAACAGACTTCGCGCCCGCGTGACCTGTTCCGGCTGGCGTTCGGCGGCGCCAACACGTTCGCCACCATCATCCTCGGCACCCTCCCGATCGCGTTCGGCCTGAGCTTCTGGGCCGCGGTGGCCGCGACCGTCACCGGCGTGGTCGTCGGCGCGCTCGTCCTCGCCCCGATGGCGTTGTTCGCGCCACTGACGCGCACGAACAACGCCGTGTCGTCGGGCGCGCATTTCGGTGTGGTCGGCCGCTGTGTCGGCTCGTTCCTGTCGCTGCTGACCGCGATCACGTTCTTCGCCATCTCGGTCTGGGTCAGCGGGGACGCCGTGGCCGGTGCGGCACAACGACTGTTCGGCTTCGACGGCGGCCCGGCGCTGCGAGCGGTCGCGTACGGGCTGATCGCGATCGCCACGCTCGTGGTGTGCATCTACGGCTACCGGTTCATGCTGCTGGTGAACCGGGTCGCGGTGGTCCTGGGCACGGCGATCATGCTGCTCGGGATCTTGGCGTACGGCGGCACGTTCAACTCGGCGTTCGCCGGCACGGGGACGTACGCGCTCGGCTCGTTCTGGCCGACGTGGATCCTCGCCGCGCTGACGGTGTTGGCGAACCCGATCTCGTTCGGCGCGTTCCTCGGCGACTGGGCCCGGTACATCCCCGCCCGGCACAGCCGCCGTTCGCTGCTGGCGGCGCCGTTCCTCGCGCAGGTGGCCACTCTGCTGCCGTTCGGTTTCGGCATCGCGACCGCCACCCTGGTCGCCGACCCGGCGGACTACATCACCGGCCTGACCGCGATCTCCCCGCTCTGGTACGCGATCCCGCTCATCGCGGTGGCCCTGATCGGCGGCCTGTCCACCGGGACGACGTCGCTGTACGGCACCGGCCTCGACTTCAGCTCGATCTTCCCCCGGCTGTCCCGCGTCCAGGCCACCCTGCTGATCGGCACCCTCAGCGTGGTGTTCATCTTCGTCGGCAACTTCGTGCTCGACATGGTCTCCAGCATCAACGCCTTCGCCACCCTGATCGTGCTGTGCACGTCACCGTGGATGGTGATCATGATGATCGGCTTCGTGCAACGCCGCGGCTACTACGACGTCGCCGACCTCCAGGTCTTCAACGAAGGCCGGAAAGGCGGCCGTTACTGGTTCACCCACGGCGTGAACTGGCGCGCCATGGCGGCCTGGATCCCGGCGACCGTCCTCGGCCTGCTGTGCGCGAACACCCCGATGATCACCGGCCCACTGCACGACATAGCCGGCGGTGTGGACCTCAGCCTGGTGGTCACGCTGCTGACCGCCGCGGTCGCGTACCCGTTGCTCACCAAGCTCTTCCCCGAACCTCGCGAGGTCTTCCGCGCCGACGCGGCCGCGATCATGAGCTGATGGCCGCCTGGAGGGCGGTGACGAACCGTTCGGGCCGGAAGTGTTCGGGGTCGGTCAGCACGAGTCGCGCGGCCATCTCGAAGAGGGTCACCGCGGTGTGCGCGACGATCTCGGTGTCGAGCGGGGTGTCGGGGAGGCGACGGGTGATCTCCTCGGCCTGCTGGAGCACCAGGGCGCGGGCGGACTCGCGGGCGGCGTGGAACTGGGGTGGCATGTCTGCCATCGGCATCACGATGCAGTACCAGCGGTCCGGCGCGTCCTGGACGACCCGCAGGAAGTCGGCGAGCAGGCCGGCCAGGAACTCGGGTGCGGGGGCCACCTGGTCGGGCAGGATCGCGAGCAGTTGCCGCAGTGCGGCGTCGTGTTCGCGGCGCAGCAGCTCGGCGAGCAGCTCGTCCCGACGGCGGAACTGGCTGTAGATCACGGGTTTGGTGACGCCGGCCTGCTCGGCCACGGCGTCCATGGTCGCCCCGTTGTGGCCTTGGGTCACGACCAGGTGCAGCGCCGCGTCGAGCAGTTGGGCACGGCGCTGTTCGGCGGGTACACGGGCCGCGTACGCACGACGTTTCCGCTTCGGTCCGGCCGCCGTCGCCACCGCTGCTCCCTGGGTCTGGACAAAACTACTGTACCGTAGGATATTACTACTCGGCAGTAGCATTTGTCGGACGGAGGACGACGTGGCCATTCGACCCGAACAGCGGTCGCGGGCCGGCCAGGCGACACCGAGCCGGCCACGGGAGTGGCAGGACTACGGGTTCTTCGGCCCGGACTCGCCGACGTGGAAAGTGTGGGCCAGCCCGACCGCGTTGCTGGGCTTCCAGCGGTCCGTCGTCCTTGAACACTTCGACCCGTTCCTGACCGCCGCGGTCGCCGACATGCAAGGCATCTACCGCGACCCGCTCGGCAGGTTGGACCGTACCCTCGCGTACTTCCTCACCGTGGCCGTCGCCGACGCGCGCACCGCGGTGGAGACCGCCGAGATCCTCATGCGGGTGCACGCCAAGGCCACCGGTATCGAACCGATCACCGGCACCCGCTACAGCGCCAACAATCCCGCCTCGCAGCTGTGGATCCACGTCACCGGCTGGCATTCCGTACTCAAGTGCTATGAGATGTTCGGTCCCGGGCCGCTGACCGCGGCACAGGAGTCGCGGTACTGGGCCGAATGCGTCACCGCCGCCGAACTGCAGACCTGCAAGCCCGCTGACGTGCCGCGGTCCCGCGAGGAGGTCCGCCAGTACTTCGCCGACGTCCGGCCCAGGCTGTGCAGCTCGGACCGGGCCCACCGGGCCATGCACTACCTGTTGCGAACGCCCAGTGCGAAAGGCAACCGCAGGATCAGCGCGATCAGCAGGCTGATGGCGCCCGCGACCATCGCCACACTCCCGAAATGGATGCGTACGGTCGGCGGATTCGACCAGCCCGCTACGATCGACGGCATGGTCGTCCCGGCCGGCCGCGCCGCTTTCCGTGTTCTCAATGCGCGCGACGGCCGTACGTTCCTGACGTTGCTGCGTGACGCCACCCCCGCCACGTACCGAATCGCGAGGCAACATCTGCGTCGCACTCCCCCGCCATATCCGCAAACCGTGACCCCCTCGGCCGCCAAACAGCTCTACGGCCGCTGAAACGCCCTTTGCGTATTTGTGCAATCGCGGCTATGGCCTTGCCCACCGGAGTCCTTACAGGTTGAGTGGCGCCTACGGACTCAAGGGGGGATACCTGTGAGTGCTGGGATGCCGCGCGGCGCGGCGGTTCCGTCGTTGGTCAAGTGGGGCTTGTCGGCGGACGCCGACCTGGCCTACCGCGACCTGGTCGCGTTCGGGCCGCGCACGACCGGTGAGCTGGCCCGTGACCTGGCGATCTCGGGCCGCCGGGCGCAGGCGGCGATCGAGGAGCTGGCCGCCGCCGGTGCCGCCAGCCCGGAGCCGAACGCACCGGACCGCAGGCGGCGGCTGCCGTCCTGGCGTCCGGCCGCCGCGGCCGAGCTGGTCCCGGAGCTGCGCAGACGGAAGGCCGGCGTGGTCGACCTGGGCGGGTACGCCCGCCGGCACCGCCGCCTGCTGGACACGTTGGCTCCCGCGGGTGGCCTGCGGGCGAACCATCTTGCCGACCGCGCCACCACCCGGCGCCGGATCGCGGAGATCAGCGCGGTGGAACGCTGGGAGCACCTGACGGTCAGTACCGAACGGACGTTCACACCGGAAGCGGTCGCGGCCGCCCTGCCGTTGGACCGCCAGCTCGTCGCCCGGGGCGTCCAGTTACGGGCCTGCGGGGTCCCGTCGGGGAACGGCGAGGGCATGCCCCCGGAGCTGTCGTACGCGATCGTGGGCACGGAGTACCGCGAATGCCCTGAGGTGCCCGCCAAACTGATGGTGATCGACCGGCGCGTCGCGTTGCCCCCGGTCGACCCGCTCGACCTTGACGCGGGCACGTACGAGATCGACGACCCGGACGCGGTCGGCGCGTTGGTGAACCTGTTCGAACACCTGTGGTCCACCGGGATCGAGCCACGAAGGAGCGGTGTGCCAACGATCGAGCTGAGCCCACGGGAGAAGGTCATCCTCGGCCTGCTCGCCGACGGGCACACGGACAGCTCCGCGGCCAAACACCTCGGCATCAGCCAGCGGACGATCGCCTACACGCTCCGCGCGCTGATGGACCGCGTCGGCGTGGACAACCGTTTCCAGCTCGGGCTCACGCTCGGCGCGACCCGGGCCGTCCCGCCGCCGACCGGAAGCCCCGAAGGGTGAGCGGGGTGGAGTTCCGGCTGTTGGGGCCGATCCAGGTGCTCGACGGGCCACGGGAGGTGCCGGTGCCCGCCGGCCGGGTCCAGACGGTGTTGGCCGTGCTTCTGTTGCGGGCCAACCAAGTGACCACCGCCCGGGAACTGGCCGAGTACCTGGGCGAGGGTTCGGCGCGGGCGCTGCGGCCGTCGGCCGTGCCGATCTACGTGAGCCGGCTGCGGCACGCGCTCGGCCCGGACGGCGCCCGGTTGGTGCGGACCACGTCGACCGGGTACGTGATCGACCTCGATCCGGACCAGCTGGACCTGACCCGGTTCCGGCGGCTGGTGCGGGCCGCGACGGCCACCGACCAGCCGGCCGAACGAGTCGTGTCGCTGACCGAGGCGATGACGTTGTGGCGCGGCCGTCCGCTGGTCGACTGCGGCCCCGAGTCGTTGGTCAACGCGGAACTGCCTGTGCTGATTGAAGAACGGCTGCACGTGTTGGAACTGGTGAACGAAGCCAGACTGCGGCTCGGCCGGCACACCGAAGCCATCGCCGACCTCACCCGCCTCAGCCACGAACACCCGTTGCGCGAACGGTTCTGGGAACAGCTGATTCTCGCGCTGCACGGCAGTGGCCGGCGGGCCGAGGCGCTGGCGGCGTACCGGACGGTGTCCCGGAAACTGGCCGACGAACTCGGCATCGACCCCGGCGCCCGGCTGCGGAACCTGCACCAGTCGATCCTGACCGCCAACACGGCCACCCGGATCTGGCGTCCACAGTGTCAACTGCCACCGGCGATCGGCGACTTCATCGGCCGGACCGACGAACTGGACCGAACCCGCGCCCTGCTCACCTCGTCCGACACCGTCCCGATCGTGGCGATCTGCGGCGCACCTGGTCTCGGCAAGACGGCCACGGCCATCCGGGTCGCCCACGCCCTGCGCCCGTCATTCCCAGATGGACAGTGGTACACCCGGCTGACCGACCGCGACCCCACCGACATCCTGGCCGACCTGCTCACCACCGCCGGCACCGAACCCGCGGCGATCCCCACCGGCCTCGACCAACGAGCCGCGGCCCTCCGAGCCGCCCTGGCCGACAAACGAGTGCTGCTGCTGTTCGACGACGCCTACAGCGCCGACCAGATCCGCCCCCTGCTGCCCGGCACAGCCGGCAACGCCGTCCTGGTCACCAGCACCGCCGACCTGACCTCACTGACCGCCTCCCACAGCGGCCACACAGTGCACCTGAACCCGTTGCACCCAGCCGAAGCCCGTGCCCTGGTCATCGGAATGCTCAACGCCCAGCAAGCCGAAGCCGAACCCCGCGTGGTCGCCGAACTCCTCTGCCACTGCGGCCGAAACCCCCGAAACCTACGCAAAGCCGCCGCGAACCTGGCCACCGGGACGGCCCTCCGCGCAGTCGGTTGACTACGGATTCCTTAGCTGTCACCGGACTCGTAGTGGTTGATCAGCTGATTGACCGCTTGCGATCAGACTGCCCAACAAGTTCAGCGCCTCCGCCGCGGGGCCCGGCTCAGGTCGGGGTTCGGGGCCGCCGGAGCGGATCGGCGCGGTGGCCGCGCCAGGTCAAAGAGGTGGGCGCGTTCCGCGGGACCGAGCCGCAACGCTCGACTCAACGCCTCCAGCACCTCGTCCGACGGCCGCGCGGCACGGCCTTGTTCCAGTCGCACGTAGTAGTCGATGCTGAGGCCCACCAGCTCACCAGCGCGTCCGTACTCATCGCGGTAGGCGCCCTGCTCCTGACCACATTGAGCAGTGCCGGGTCGTGGCTCGACCTCGCAGTTCCGCTGCTGCCGTTCGGCGCCGGTGTGGGTCTGGCTTTCGGTGTGATGGACAACGCGGCAGTCAGCACAGTGCCCATTCAGAAAGCGGGCACGGCCGCGGGAATCTTCAACACAATGCGCATCACTGGCGAATCTGTCGCGGTCGCCGGCGCCGCGGCGTTACTCACGACGATTACCGCTGCCGGAATATCCGGCGACACCGCCGTCGCCGGGCAGGCAATTCAGGGGCATGTCGCCGCGGTTCACCGCGAAGCGTTGGCGGCCGGATTCACGCACGCCTTTCACGTTCTGGGTCTCGTTCTGGCCGTCCTGTCGGCCGCCGGTGCCGTCCTCACCTACCTCGGACTGGGTGTCACCAGGCGAGTCGATCACCCGGTCGAGTGATCTACTCAGCGTTACCGCCGGTCACAGCGGACCGGCCACGGATGGCCGGGTGGCTGACCTAGCAGTGCGAACGGCCGGAACACCATGATCGGCCCCGGCACTCGCCCGAATGAATCGGAGAAGGAAATGAGAAAGATTTCGGCATTGCTGGGTGGCCTTCTGGTGACAACGGGAGTCTTTCTGGCGACGTCGCCCGCGGCGCACGCAGCGTCGTGCGACGGCACGTACACGATCATTGTCGGCGGCACCGGCGACAATGATTCCAACGCGCCGTACTGGGGTGGCAACATCAGCCAACGCGTCGGATACCCGGCCCAGCCCATTGGTTACAACGCGCGGCAGGGCGTCAACGAAGTGAACCGGTTGATTCGAGATCAGCGCAACGCGTGTCCGGGCCAACATGTCAAAGCGATCGGGTTCTCCCTCGGCGCCGCCGTGGTGCACACCTGGGTCACCGAGAACTGGCAGACCATCGACAACACCAACGCGGTGCTGATCGCGGACCCGAAGCGGGCCGCCGGCCCGGGTAACGCGGGCGCCGCGGGACATCCGGCGGTGGCGCCGTGGATCGGCTTCCCCCTCGCCTACACCGACAACTTCTTCGGCAACCTGCCCACCCTGACGCTGTGCACGGACGACATCATCTGCGACATCGACGCGTCCTCCGGGCTGCCCGGATACCTGTGGGAAGGAAAGCACGGCAACTACAACTTCAACGTCGACGTCTACTCCGACGACGCCGGCGGCCAGTGGTACAACGGCGTGTACTACCCCTGATATCGGCCAACTGAAGCGGGGGTGCCGGCAGGCACCCCCGCTTCGGCGTCAGAAGCGTTCCTGAGCGACGCCGGGCAGGAAGTGCCGGCGTAGGCGGGTTCCGTGACCCGGTCGCGACCAACGGCTGCTCTACTTGTCGCGGCTGGGGACGATTTCTGGGGAGGAACTCGCCATGCGCTTACGCATTGGTCTCGCCCTGGCAGCCGCGGTGCTGATGGTCGGCGGGACGGCGACGGCCGCGTCCGCCGACGACTGGTCCGGCGGCTGTGACTGGACGCAGTGGGGGCAGAGTGCCGCGCACAACGGGCGGACCTGCGCCCGCGGGCAGCACGACCTGCGGCTGCTGTCCAGGTTCGTGGTCGATCCGTTCGCCGACCAGGAGAACACCGAGAACGGCGGCATCTCCGTGCACTATCCAGTGCCGCTGGTCGACACTGCCGGGAACGTGTTCGCGCTGAAGAAGGGCGGCTCGTACGTCAGTTGCGACCCGCCGGGGTCCGGGACGCCCGAGCCGTGCGGGATGGATCCGGCGAACCTGAACCGGATGACGTGGTCGTTGCAGGCGTACCACTGGCGCCACGACCAGCTCGTCCCCACCTGGACGTTCACGTCCGACTGGAAGCCCACGCAGATGTTCTTCGAGGCGATGGTCCAGTCCGCGATGACCGACGACTCGGTGTACGTGCCGGGCGCCGGCGGGACGGTCTTCCAACTCGCCAAGGACAGCGGCCGGGTGATCCGGCGGATCAACCCGCTCGGCGACACCGTCGATCCGCAGGCGTTCGTCGCGGGCGGGCTCACCTTGGACGCGCACGGCACCCTGTTCTACAACGTGATCAGGAAAGAGGGCACGGACACGCACAGTTGGCTGGTCCGCGTCACGCGGAACCGCACCAGCATGGTCGACTACCGCACGCTCATTCCCAGCGCGCCCCAGCCGACCGACCTGTGCTACCAGACGTTCCAGGTCGTCGCGGCGCAACGCCCGCTGCCGCCGCCACCGCAACCCGACGGCTCGCCAACGCTGCCGCCGCAGCGCCCGTGCGGGTCGCAGCGGGCCGGGGTCGGGGTGGCTCCGGCGATCGGCCCGGACGGCACGATCGTCACCGTCACCAGGGCGAGCGGCAACGCCCTGGACGGCTACGGCTACCTGGTCGCGTTGAACCCCGACCTGAGCCTCAAGTGGGCCTCGTCGCTTCGCGGCCTGCTCAACGACGGTTGCGGCGTGCTCACCCCGTACGGCAACGGTTTCTTCGACTGCCGGCCCGGCACCGCGCTCGGCGTCGACCCGCTCACGAACATGCCGCCGGCCGCTGGCGTGTCCGACCAGAGCTCCGCGTCACCGGTGATCCTGCCCGACGGCACTGTCCTGTATGGGGCACACACCTTTTACAACGGCTTCCGCGGGCACCTGATGAAGTTCGACGGCAAGGGGCGGTTCCAGACGTACTTCGACTTCGGCTGGGACATCACGCCGGCCGTGTACCGCCACGACGGCACATACTCGATCGTCATCAAGGACAACCACTACCGCACCGAAGGGCCGTTCGACCTCACAAGGCTCAGCCCGAACCTGACCAAGGAATGGTCGTACACCAACACCGAGACCAGGACCTGCCAGCGGGCCCCGGACGGCACGGTCACCTGTGTCGACGACGGCCAGCACCCCAACGGATTCGAGTGGTGCGTCAGCGCGCCAGCGGTCGACCGCGACGGAAACGTGTACGGCCTGGCCGAGGACGGCAACCTCTACGTCGTCGACCCCCAGGGCCACGCCCGCGAGAAAGTGTTCCTGTCCAAGACAGTCGCGGCCGCGTATTCACCCGTGTCGTTGGACACCCGCGGCCGGGTCTACGCCCAGAACAACGGCGAGCTTTACGTGCTTGGCCGCTGACCTGCGGTGGGAGCGTAACCCCGCCCCGTATAGACGGGCATGAGGCACTCCCGAATCCTGCAAAGGGCCCTAGTGGCCGGAGCCTGCCTGGTCGCGCTCGCCGCGTGCGGCCAGGCCGCTCCCGCCGCCCCATCGGCGTCGTCGGCGGACCAGACGACCGGCATGCCCGGCATGACCGGCGCCCCGCCGGCCAGTACCGGCGACACCGCTCCGGTCGCCACCGACGAAGTGTCCATCAAGGACTTCGCGTTCGCACCAGGGACCGTGACGGTCAAGGTCGGCACGACGGTCACCTGGAAGAACTCCGACCAGGACCCGCACACCGTGACCAGCATGGGGTCGGGCGGTCCGCTGAAGTCGCCGACGATGCAGACCAACGACACCTACAAGTACACGTTCACGACACCCGGCAAGTTCGACTACCTGTGCACGATCCACCCGTTCATGACCGCGTCGGTGGTGGTGACCCCATGACCGACGACCACGACCCCGAGGGCATGACCCGCAGGCAGTTGATGCGGCACACCGCGTGGTTCGGCGCGGCGGTGGTGCTGACCGTGGCCGGTGGCGAGGTGATCAGCGAGATCGCCCGTCCCGGCCAGGCAAGCGCCGTGCAGGACGCGCGGGCGTTACGGTTCGTGCAGATCAGCGACAGCCACCTCGGCTTCAAGGGGACGGCCAACACCGCGGTGGAGGACTCGTTCGCGCACGCCATCCAGCAGGTCAACGCCCTGCCGTACCGGCCGGAGTTCGTGATGCACACCGGCGACCTGACCCATCTGTCCACAGCGGCCCAGTTCGACCAGGTGAAGCAGATGATGTCCGGGCTGCGCACCGGCCAGGTGTTCACCGTCCCTGGTGAGCACGACTCAGTGGACGACCACGGCCAGAAGTACCGGCAGGCGTTCGGCGCCGGCACCAAGGGTGACGGTTGGTACAGCTTTGACGTCGCCGGCGTGCACTTCATCAACCTGGTCAACACGTTGAGCCTGGAGAAACTCGGCCACCTCGGCACCGACCAGCTGGAGTTCGTCCGCAAGGACGTCGCCGGGCTGCCGTCGGACACCCCGATCGTGGTGTTCAGCCACATCCCGCTGTTCGCCATGTACGAGGCGTGGGGCTGGGGTACCGACGACGCCGTGCAGGCGTTGAGCTACCTGAAGCGGTTCGCGTCCGTCACGTGCCTCAACGGCCATGTGCACCAACTGTTCACCAAGACCGAGGGGAACGTGACGTTCCACAGCGCGACGACCACGGCGTATCCGTTGCCGCAACCAGGTCAGGGCCCGGCGCCCACCCCGGTGACGTTGCCCGCCGGGAAACTGCGGGACGCGTTGGGGATCCGGGAGGTCAGTTACCGAAAGGGCGATCCGGGGCTCGCGGTGAAGGACGTGAAGCTCGCATGAAACTGTTGCTACGGTTCGCCGCCGCGATCTGTCTGGCCGTGAGCGGCTACATCCACGCGGATCTCTACGCGCACGGCTATCGGGTGATTCCTGTTGTCGGGCCGTCGTTTCTGTGGCTGGCGGCGGCTTCGTTCGCGGTCGCGATCCTGGTCGCCGCGGGCGCACCACTGCTGATGCAGGTGGTCGCGGGCGCGTTGGCGGTCGGTGCGCTCGGTGGTTTCCTGTTGTCCAGGACGGTCGGCATTTTCGGGTTCATCGAACAGGGCTGGCAACCCGCGCCGGAGGCCGCGATCAGTGTCGCGGTCGAGATCGCGGTGGTGATCCTGGTCGGCGTACCCGTTCTCCAATGGATCCGGCAGTGGCTCGCGAATCGCGGATCGGTTCGCAGTTCGGCGAAGATTTCGGCTGATTGAGTGAACCGGCTCGCCTGACTGGAAACCGCGGTGTCGCAACGGCATTCTTGCCATCACGGCGAGGAGGCGAGCGCGGTGGACTGTCCGAGATGCGGTTCGGCCAATCTGGATCGTGCCGGGACATGTGCGAACTGTCAGGCCGAGTTACCGAACGCGCCGCGACGGCGTGGCTGGTTGTGGCGACATCCGCTGCTCACCAGCGTCGCGGGCGCGCTCGTGTCCGCATTGATCGGTGGCGTCTTCCTGCTCGTGAAGAGTTCCGGTGACGTCGTCCTGATCGGTGTGGACAAAACCCAAGGGAATCCTTTCGTCCCAGGAAACCATGATCCCAGCGTACCGGGCCCTGGGGTGGTGCCGCCACTTCCGGACGTTCCGCCGAGAGACCCGAACAACAGGCAGCGAATCCCGGGCGGCGAACCCGGCGGGCACGGCCGCAGCGGCGACGGCGTTTCGTGCGACGTCTCCGCGCACTTGAAGTACCTCACCGATCCCGCCCACGCGGCAGCGGCCGCCGCGTGGGCGGGAGTGATCGGGATCCAACCCGCCGACATCCCCGGATACGTCAACAGGCTCACCCCTGTCCGCCTGCGCTTCGACACGCGCGTCACGAACTACGACTACAAGGACGGACACGCCGACGGATTCCAGGCGGCGTTGCAGGCCGGGACGGCGGTGCTGGTCGACGACCAGGGCGTCCCGCGGATGAAATGCAACTGCGGCAACCCGTTGATGGAACCCAACGGGCCGGCCGACAAGGGCAGCGTGGCCGGCTACGCCAAGAACCCGCAGGACGCCTGGGACCGGTTCGACCCGGGACAGGTGGTCACGTTCACCGGAGGCACCCACGTGGACCGGTTCGTCCTGGTGGATCTGGACGACGGCCAGGCGTACCAACGAGGAGTCGGCTCGAACGGACGCGACGCGCCGATCGGCCGCGGCGACCCCGCCTGCGGAATCCTGGCCGTGACAACGAACTGCGGCGGCCCAGGCCCGCAAGCCACCCCCGCGGACGCCGAAGCGTTGGACAAAGCCGTCCGCCGGCTGACCGACGCGGTCCGCAACAAGGACTGCAAAGGCCTGTTCGACCTGATGAGCGCGCGAGCCATCACCCAACTCGGCCTCAACAGCGCCGAAAGCCTCAGCAACTGCCAGCAGTCCTTCCAGGCACTGGAATCCTTCGGCGGCATCACCATCAACGAGATCAAGGTGCTGTCCCAGACCGGCGCCCGCGCCGAGATCTCGATCACGGCGACGATCAGCGGCCAGAGCGTCACCGAGCAGGACCACATGGTCCGCGAGAACGGCAACTGGAAGGTCGACATCGCCGGGTGACCCCGAGTTGAACACCTGTGCGGACCGGGGCATGATCAGCCGGTGGCGTACGACGAGGAACTGGCCGAACGCGTCCGTGAACTGGTCGCCGGCGAGCAGCGGGTCACCGAACAGCGGATGTTCGGCGGACTGGCGTTCATGGTCAACGGGAACATGTCGGTGGCGGCGAGCCGGCAGGGCGGCCTGCTGGTGCGGGTGGACCCGGCCGAGGCCGGCACGTTGATCGACGAGCGGGTCCAGCCGATGGTGATGGGCGGCCGGGAGATGGTCGGCTGGCTCTACGTCGACCCGTCGGTCGTCCGCACCGACGAACAGCTGCGGACGTGGGTCGACCGCGGTGTCGGCTACGCGCGTTCACTGCCCGTCAAGAAGAAGAGGAAACGCTGACGTCAGATGAAGAAGGCGTTGATGCCGTCCACATCGGTGACAAGCGTGTCGATGGCCACGACCTTGTCATTCCGGATGTGGTAAATACTGGCCAGGTGTTCGTCGATCTCTCGGCCGTCGTCGGCCACCGCCTTGTTGTACAGGAACACCATCACCGTGGTCTCGCCGACGAGCATATGTCGCAATTCGATTCTCGGCAGGCGCACCCCGGCCGCGGCGACCCGCTTGACCCGCTCGACGACCGCGTCCTTACCTTGGACGGTCCCTGATATCCGGCTGGTGCCGGGCATCGTCCACACGATGTCGTCGGTGATGAGGGCTCGAACCGTCGGCCAGTCCTGGCCGATCATGCTGTAGAAGAAGTTCCGGCCGATTTCGAGCAGATCTTCGGACATGCCTGTACCTCGTTTCGCCGAACAGTCTGATGAATGGTAACGAGACGCCGTTCTGGATACCCACTCAAGTATGTGGCGGCGGCGACATGACCGTCTGCTCCGAACGTGCTTCACCCCGCGGGAACTGGACCGCACGTGCCCATGTACGGATGTGGACAATTAATGGATGAAACGTAGCCCTAGGCCATGACCTCCTGCCGCAGTGCCACGAACAAACCGTCGGCGAGTTCCTGTTCATGGGCGGCACGGTCGGGGTCGCCGCATCGGCGAGCCACGGTCGCCCACGCCGAACGCACCCGCGCCTCCAGGTACGGCGAGCCCGTGGCGTTCGCAAGGGACAGCGCCTCCCGCACGCTGGCCGTCGCCACGCTCGTTTCGCCAAGCTCGGCCGCCGCCATTCCGTGTACGCGCAACGCATCGGTCCGCGCTATCGCGTGCTCGATGTCCTGTGCTCGACCGGCCGCCTCCGCTGCCGTGCGAGTGGCGGCATCCGGGTCACCGGCGGCGAGCTGGGCCTGGGCCAGGAACGGCAGCGAGTCGGTCACCTGCCACTCGTGCAGTCCGGGACGGTCAAGCAACGGCAGCAGACGCGCCGCGCCCTCATCCGGACGCCCCAGGCGCACATCGGTCTCCGCCAGTTGCGCGCTGGCGTTGCGCACCAGGTCGATGTTGTCGCTGTCGACGCCGAGCCGGACCACGGTGAGCAGGTCGGCTCGGGCCTCGTCGTGACGTCCACACGCGCTCAGCAACGACCCACGGCCGATCAACGCCATTGAGGCGCACATCGGTGAACTGTCCGCGCCGGCCAGGTCCAGCGCCTGTTCGAACCGGCGCAGCGCGAGCCGCCAATGTCCTAAGTAGACAGCGCTCGCGCCGACGTTGCACACCGCGCGGCTGAGCACCTCGCGGTCCCCCAGTTCCTCGGCGAGCTGCAGGATGCGCGTGAACTGGCGGTCCGCGCGGCTCAGCTCGCCCCGATAGTGGTGCAGGACAGCGATTCCGGTGAGGGCGCGGAGCACGGTGTTCCGGTCGCCGCACAGCTCGGCCGTGGACGCGGCGGCGTGCAGGTCGGCCAACGCGACACGGTTGTCGCCGAGCAGTCGGGCAGCAAGCCCACGACGCAGATGCCCGCCCGCGATGCCGCGTTCGTCGCCCGCCGCCGTGGCCGCAGCGATGGCAGCGGTGCACGTTTCGACGGCGTCCTGGTATCGCGTGCTCTGGTACAGGTTCGCCGCACGCGCGAGGTGAAGCTGAACGGCGGCACCGCTTTCCGGCTGGTCAGCGGTCGCGATCCGAGCCAGGCCCTCACGCGGGGTTCCGCGCTGGTAGTGCAGATACCCGATGCGCGCGATGACGAGCCGTTGCCGTTCGTCATCGCCTTCCTTGCGGTACACCAACAACGCCCGTTCCGCGGCGGCGAGGGCAGCGTCGTAACGCCCGGCCGCGGCGAGTTCACCCGCCCATTCCTCGGCTGCTTCGGCGACGGCCGACTGTGGGCCCGCGCGGTCGAGTAGGTCGACGAGATCACCGAGATAACGCGCGGCCGTGTCGTGCGCGGCTTGCCGTGCGGCCTGTTCGGCTGCTCGGCGCAGGGTTTGCGCGGCCCGCTCGGGATCCTGGGCGTGCGTGTAGTGGTAGGCCGCCGCGCCGGCCGGGCGGAGCGCGTCGGCCAGCCTGCGGTGCAGCAGGTGGCGGTGACCGGGGTTGAGATCGGCGTTGATCACCTCGGCCACCAGTTCGTGGGTCAGCCGGACGCCAGCCGAGGTCTCGTCGAGCAACCGGGCCGCGTGCGCTGGGGCGAGCACGTCCGGCAGGTCGTCCGGGTCCAGCCCGGCGGCGGTGGCCAGGGCATCGACGTCCAGGCGGCGTTGGCCGACCGCGAGCAGCGTGAGGACTTCGACGGTCGCGGTGGGCAACGCGCCCAGTTGCTGCCGGACCGCGTGGGTGAGCCCCCACGGCACCGACAGGACGGTGTCGCCGCCGCCCAGCGCGTGTCCGAGTTGGACCAGGAACAGCGGCAGCCCGCCGGCCAACCGCAGCACCCGCTCCCGCACGTCGTCCCGCACGTCCACACCGGCGCTACGGCGCAACAGGGTGGCGGCGTCCGGCTCGGCGAGTGGGCTCAACGGGCGGTGCGTGACCAAGTGCAGGCGGGCCAGGTCAAGGACGGTCTCGGCGACCGGACCGGACGGCGGGACCTCGGTGTCGCGGTAGGCCGCCAGGATCCGGACCCGGTCCGGCCGGACCGCCCGGACGAGCGACGCGAGCAACGTCAGGCCGTCCGCGCCGGCCCACTGCAAGTCGTCCAGCACCAGCAGAACCCCGTGCCGTGCGGCGAGCGAACCGACAAACCGGGCAGCCGCGCCGAACATCAGCCGTCGAGTCCGGGACGGGCCGGGCGCCAGCTCGCCGCCCACCTCCGGCAGCAGCCGTTCGAGACCGGCGCAGTCGTTGAGGTGACGACGAAGAGCGAGCGGGGACGCGCCGCGCACATAACCAGCGAGCGCGTCCACGACCGGGGCGTAGGGCTCGCCGCCGAACCGTTGGCACGCCCCGGAAAGGACGGTCATCCGGCGGGCTTGCGCGAGCCGCGCGGCCTCGGCCAGCAGCCGGGTCTTGCCGATGCCGGTCTGCCCGGTCAACAGCAGCATCGGGCTGTCCGAAGCGCCGAGGTGTGCCTCGATCAGCGCGCGTTCCTCGCCCCTGCCGACCAAGTGCGGACCGGGAACGACGGACGGTTCGCCCGCGTCTGAGTCTTGGTGCGCGCGCCGGGACGCGGCCACCAGCTCGTCACGGTCCGGCTCGGCCAGCGCCAGACCGTCCACGAGCAGCTGCACGGTGAACCGGCGGGGCCGCCGCACCCCCCGTTCCAGGTTCCCGATGCCGCGCGCGCTCAGGCCGGCCCGTTCGGCCAGCTCCTCCTGGGTGAGGCCGGCGGCGCGGCGCAGCCTGGTCAGGACCGTGCCGAAACTCTGCGGCCCCGCGTCGGACACTGGCACCCCCACATCGTCACCTGCGCCCGACTGTCCGACATCCGTCGATCGTCGGGTCCAGAGCGGTTGTTCGGGTGGAACGAAGACCGGTTGTGCCGGTTGTTCCTGGCCGCGCGAGCTCGTCGAATCCACTGTGGGACGCCTGCCTTCCACCCGGGACGCGAACGGGTGGCCGGCACCGCCGCGGGTCGGGCCCCGCAGGGTCGCGGCGGTCTCCCTGCTGCCGGGGCCCATTCACGGAAGGACCAACACCATGCGTGTTGCGTTAGGACTCGTCGCGCTCGGCCTTGGGCTGGGCGTGAGCCTGGCCCCGGCCGCGGCGGCGAGCGGCCCCCAGCTGGTGCCGGCGTCGTGTGCCACCGCGCCGGCCGGCAAGGCGAAATGCCAGGCGATGCAGCTGGTCCTGCCCGCCGGCGCCCGGCCAGCGGCCGCCATGAGCCCGACCGACCTGCAGAAGGCGTACGGGGTCACGGGCCGCAAGAGCGGCGGGACCACCGTCGCGATCGTGGACGCGTTCAACGACCCGCACATCGAACGGGACCTCGGCGACTTCCGGTCGCACTGGAGCCTGCCGGCGTGCACGAAGGCCAACGGCTGCCTGACGGTCGTCGGCCAGGACGGCACCAGCACCCTGCCGACCGGCACGGACTCCGGCTGGGCCACCGAGATGGCGATCGACGTGGACGCGGTCAGCGCGGTGTGCCCAGACTGCAAGATCCTGCTCGTCGAAGGGAACACCAACGACGACAACGACCTGGCCGCCGCGGTCGACAGCGCGGTCCGGCTGGGCGCGAAGATCGTCTCCAACAGCTACACCGACCACGAGAACGCCATCCCGTCCGGCGCGGACACGCACTACAACCACCCCGGCGTGGCGGTGCTGGCCGCGACCGGTGACAACGGCAGCGAGAGCGGCGCCCAGGCCGAGTTCCCGGCCAGCTCACCCGAGGTGGTCGCGGTCGGCGGCACCACGCTCACCGCGTCCAGCGGCGGGCGCGGCTTCACCGAGACCGTCTGGAACGGCACCGGCAGCGGCTGCTCCAGCCTGTTCGCCAAGCCCGCGTACCAGAACGTGACCACGACCTGCGCCAAGCGGGCCACGTCCGACATCTCGGCGGACGCCGACCCGAACACCGGCATCACCATCTTCGTCAACGGCGCCACGTCCCAGTTCGGCGGCACCAGCCTGGCCACCCCGATCGTCGCGGGCATCTGGGCACTGGCCGGGACGCCGAACTCCGGCGACAACCCCGCCTCCTACCCGTACGCGCACCCGGGCAACTTCTTCGACGTCACCTCGGGCAGCAACGGCAGCTGCGGCACGGTCATCTGCAACGCCGGCCAGGGCTGGGACGGCCCGACCGGGCTCGGCACCCCGAACGGCACCGCCGGTCTCACCCCCGGTGGCAACAGCGGCACCGTGACCGTCACCAACCCGGGTGACCAGACCTCCACCGTCGGCCAGCCGGTGAACCTGCAGATCACCGCGACCGGCGGCACCACGCCGTACAGCTTCGCGGCGCAGGGCCTGCCGGCCGGGCTGAGCATCGACAGCAAGACCGGCAAGATCACCGGGTCGCCGACGACGGCAGGCACCAGTCAGGTGACCGTCACGGTGACGGACGCGACCGGCGCGACCTCGCAGGCACAGTTCCGCTGGACGGTGACCGCGCCGGGGAGCACCCTGAACGCGACCTTCACCACCGACTTCCTGTTCAGCACCGGCGCGTTCGCGCACTTCACCATCACCAACACCGGGTCGAGCGGGGTGTCCGGCTGGCAGCTGGCGTTCGACATCCCGGCGTCCGAGTCGCTGGCGCTCACCAACCCCGGCACCGCCAACGGCCGGACCGGG
This sequence comes from Actinocrispum wychmicini, assembly GCF_004345645.1. Taxonomy (GTDB): domain Bacteria; phylum Actinomycetota; class Actinomycetes; order Mycobacteriales; family Pseudonocardiaceae; genus Kibdelosporangium; species Kibdelosporangium wychmicini. Next base: position 31,190 of record NZ_SLWS01000012.1, read on the forward strand.
CACGTCGTGATCACCGGCCAGAACGCCATCCCGGCGGGCGGTTCGCTCACCGTCAACCAGTTCTACCAGGTGGCGAGCGGCACGTTCACGGCACCGGCCAACGTGGTCGTGACCGCTCGGTAGAGCGCGCGGTCGGCAGGAAGTGGGGGCATCGGGTGAACCCGGTGCCCCCATGACCGGATCATGGTCACTGGGCCGGTCCGTCCCGCTACAGTCGGTGTCGGGGGACGGCAACCAGCCCGGAGGCGCCGACTTGACCAGCCAGTTCAGCACGCAGCTGCGGCGGCTGCGGCTCAGGGCCGAGATGACGCAGGAGAGTTTGTCCGAACGGTCCGGTGTGTCCGTCCGGACCATCCGTGGGTTCGAGACAGGCGAGCGCACCGACCCACGGATGAGCACGGTCCGGATGCTGGCCGACGCGTTGGAGCTGGCGCCCGGCGAACGGGACGACCTGTTGGCCGCGATCACCGGGCAGGCCCTGCCGGACCTCGTCGACCAGCCGAGACCGGTGCCGCGAGACGCCTTGGATGACACCGCCGAGCAGCTCGCGGAGGCGGTCCGGGCGCACTGGCAGCGCGAGGAGGAGTTGCGCAAGATCCAGGACCCGTTTCCGCTGCCGGTGCGTTGGCGGCCGGCCGCCGAGCACCTGACCGACCACTGGGAGAACATCTGCCGCGCACCGGCCGGGGGCGTGTCCGGGTCGCTGGACCTGACCGGCCGGTTGGACGAGATCGCCGCCGTCTACCAGCGGATCCCGTCCGGGCGGCTGCTCGTACTCGGCCGGGCCGGATCCGGCAAGACGGTACTGACCCTGCGGTTCGTCCTGGACTCGCTCAAGACCCGCGGTCCCGGGGACGCCGTGCCGGTGATCTTCAGCCTCGGCTCGTGGAACCCGGCCACCGTCACCCTGCGGGACTGGCTGACCAGGCAGCTGACCCGGGACTACCCCGGGCTGGCCGCGCCCGGCCCCGGCGGCTCGACGCTCGCCGCCGCGTTGGTCGGCACCGGCCGCATCCTGCCTGTGCTGGACGGGTTCGACGAGATCGCTGCCGGGCTGCACCGGGCCGCGGTGAACGCGCTGAACGCGAGCCCAATGCCGCTGATCCTGACGAGTCGCCCGGACGAGTACGCGGCCGTGGCGGCCACCGACGTGCTGACCGCCGCGGCCGGCGTCGAACTGGCCGCCATCACCCGCGCCGACCTGGTCGACTACCTGCCCCGGACGACCCGCAGGTCGACGTCCGACGGCACGGTCTGGGACCCCGTGCTGGCCGAGCTGCGCGACCGCCCGGACAGCCTGGCCAGCGTCAACCTCGCCACGGTCCTGACCACTCCCCTGATGGTCGCGCTGGCCCGCGCGATCTACAGCGACGTCCCCGGCCGTGACCCGGCCGTGCTACTGGAGTTCAGCACCCCCGAGGCGATCGAGGACCACCTGCTGGGCACGTTCATCCCCACGATGTACCGGCACCAACCGGACCGCCGCGGCTGGGATCCACACCGGGCGCACCGCTGGCTGCGTTATCTCGCCGTGCACCTGCACGGCCTCGGCAAACCCGACCTGGCCTGGTGGGAGCTGGGCAGCACGATGCCGCGCTCGTCCCGGACACTGCTCGTCGGGATCGTGACCGGGCTGCTGGTCGGTTTGATCGACTGGTTCGCGGTCGCGTTCCGGGACGCGCACGTCGCCGGGCTGGCGAACAGCCTCGTCTTCGGCGTTGTCGACGGGTTCGCCGTGGCGCTCGCGCTCGGATGCACGTTCGCGATCGCGCACCGCGTGATGAGCAATCTTCGCGGCCCGGCGTTCGAACCGTCCCGGGTACGACTACGTGTGCGCAGGCCGCGGCCGCCGTTGGTCTCGCAGATCGGACTCGCGTTCGTCGGCGGATTCATGTTCGGCCTCGCGTACACGGCAGTGGTCGGGCTGATCAACTGGTTCGTGTTCGCCTCACCGCGCTGGCTGGAGTACGCGCTGGTCACCGGGCTGGCGACCGGGCTGGTGTTCGGTGTCGCGGTCGGCCTGGTGTTCGGGCTGATGGCCGGGCTCGAAGCCCCGCTCGACGTGGCGACCGCCGCCAGCCCGGCCGGCCTGCTCCGCGGCAACCGGCGGACCGTCGTCGGCCAACTCCTCGCGTTCGGGCTCGTGTTCGGGCTGGTGGCCGCGCTCGCGAACAGCCTGGCCATGGGGCTCGCGGTCGGGCTGACCGCGATCCCGCTGTGGTGGGGCATGGTCGTCGGGCTCATGGGCGGCCTCGCGTACGGGCTCGGTTTGACCGCGTGGGGCCAGTGGGTGCTGTTCGCGCGGATCTGGCTGCCGCTGACCGGACGGCTGCCATGGGCGGTGGTCGCGTTCCTGGACGACGCCTGCCGGCGAGGTGTCCTGCGCCAAGCCGGCCCCGTGTACCAGTTCCGGCACGCCCGGCTGCAGAACCACCTGACGCACCTGAGTTAGCAGGTCACGGCCGCACCGGACACAAACTGCCGGTCGGTGTCCTGGCTGCCGGCGCCCGCCCGACGCCACGCTCGTCGACGTCAGGAGGGAGCTGCCGTTGCCGGGCGTGTTGGGGTTCGCCATCGGTGCCGTGGTCGCCGCGTCCGCCAGCATGTACCCGGAAGCCGAAGCGGTTCGCGTGGTGGAACGCTTCGACCCGACCGATCCGGCCGGCACCCGGCCCGACGAAGTCCATTTCGGACTGATTGAGCTGGGTCTGCTGGCCACCCACGCCGGTGTGCGTGTCCCGTATCCGTTGCGCGCGCCGTCGTTCGAGCCAGCCGCGGCCGGGTCGATGCTGCGGGCGCGCGGCCTGGCGGACGACTCCGGCCCGGTCGGCGCGGCGGCCGAACTCGCCACCGCCCTCCGCAACCACCGAAGCGCGGTGGACCTCGTGCTGATCGACCCCCAAGGCACGGTCGGCGCGGTAGCGCTGCCGCACAACACGTCGGCTTTGATCTGCTCCCAACGCCTTGGCAACGGCCGAACAGGCTCGGTACGGGTCCGGCGCGTCACTGACGCGTCGCTCACCCGCGAGTTGCTCGGCATCGTGCCTGCCGTCCCAGCGGCCGTCTCGATGCCGATCGCGCTGCCGCCAAGCGTGGTGGAGTCGGCCGACGACACCCCGGACGAGCGCCGGCTGCGCGCCGCCGTACGGGAAAGCGGCGGCGATCCCGACGTGCTCGACCGACTCGCCGAGCTGCTGCCGACCGTCACCGGCCGCGGCCAGTTGGGCGCGACCGGCCACACCGGGGTCCGTACCGAGCTGTCCTGGTTGGACGGTCCACGTGGCCGGCTCCGGGTGGACCGGGTCGACGGCTGGGTGAGCGTGAACCCGTTGCGGCGAACCGACCTGCTGTGCACGCTCGCCGGCCTGGCCGCAGCCGTCGGCGACGGTCAACCAACCTGGTAGGGCCGTAACGGTCAGGTGGCCTCAAGATCGACCGGGGCCCGCTCGCTCGGAGCGGTGGGCTGCGGGACGGTGGGGGTCTTCGCGGTGGTGTCGTCGAACAAGTAGTTGGTGACCGCCGAGCGCGGGTTGAACGAGCGGAGGGCGGCCAGGTCCTGCAACGGGCGGCGCAGCTCGTCGAACTCAGGCCCCATCTCCGACTTCAGTTGGTCCCGTGTGGTGGTGGCGTACTCGCGGACCTTCCGGATCGTGCGGCCGATGGTGCGGGCCGCGCCGGGCAGCCGGTCCGGGCCGAGGATGAACAGCGCGGCCAAGAGCAGGATCAGCATGTGTTCCAGGCTCAGGTTGACCATGTCCACCCCGTCCACGCGGTCCGACGAACCCCTGCCCCCACGATAGGCCCTTCGTCAGTCCGCCGGCAGCCGCAGCCGCCAGTCCAACGGCGCCACCCGGATACGTTTGCGCACTGAGCCGTCCCACGTCACGGACAAAATGACCGGCGCGGCCAAGCCGGGGCTGGCGTTGGCGTGGTCAAGCGGGCAACCCCTTACTCCATCCGATGGATGTTCAGCCGACTGGGCCGGTCGCCAATCGGACCGTGGCGGTGTGCTGTTGCTCCACGCGGTCGACCCAGGTCACCTGGACGGTGTCCCCGGGATGGTGCTGGTCCAGTAGGTGGGTGAGGGTGGTGGCCGAGTCGATGGCTGTGTCGCCGATCGACGTGATCACGTCGCCGGCGGCCAGCCCGGCCTGCGCGGCGGGGCCGCCCGCGACGACCTCGCTCACCGTCGCTCCGGTGGAGCCGCCGACGGACACCCCGATGATCGCGGTCTCTCCGATGTGGACGGTCGCGGACCCGGCGCCGGACTGGATCTGTCGGGCGATGGCCACTGCCTGGTTGATCGGGATGGCGTACCCCTGGGTGGCGGTGACCTGGCCACCGCCCCGCCGGCCCAGCCGGTAGCCGGCCGACGCCGCGGTGTCGACCCCGATCACCTGGCCGGAGCCGTCCGCGAGGGCGCCGCCCGAGTCGCCGCCCTGGATGTTCGCGTTGACCTGGATCAGCCCGGAGAGCTGCTCGGTGCTGCCACCGGACTCGTCGGACGCGGTGATCGACTGGTTCAACGCGGTCACCGTGCCCGGGGCGAGGCTCGGCGCGCCGCCGACCCCACCGGCGTTGCCGATGCCGACGATCGCGTCGCCGACCGCGACCTTGTCCGAGTCACCGAGCGGCGCGGTGGCCAGGCCGGCCGCGTTCTTCAACTTCAGCACGGCGATGTCCTCGCCTCGGGCGTAGCCGACCACGCTGGCCTGGTACGTCCGTCCGTTGCCGATGTCGGTGACCTGGATCCGGGTCGCGCCCGCGACCACGTGGTTGTTGGTGAGCACCTCGCCGTCCGCGGTGAGCACGATCCCGGTGCCCGCCGCCTGGCCGCCCCGGAAGCCGAGTTCGGTGTTGACGTCCACCAGGCCGGGCGCGACCTTGGCGCCGACCGCCTGCGAGTCGATGTCCGCCGACGACTGCCCTCGGTCAGGCGAGAAGTACGAGATCTCCGGCGTTCTAGTCGACCGGTGGCCGATGCTCCAGCCCGCGACGCCGATCGCCGCGAGCACGATCAGGCCGAACACGCTGAGCAGCACGGCCAGCCCCGACTGGCGGCGGCGCGGCGGCGGCCACTGCGGCGGCGGATACGGGTACGGGGGCGGCATCGGCGGAGGCGGCCAGGGTTCTTGCCGCGGGTCGAACGTCGGGTCGTACTCCGGCATGTCCGGCCTCCTTCGCACCACCCTCCAGTAGACCCTTCGTTACCTGAGAGTACGGCCAGAACAGCCGATGAACAGGATGAGAAGTGCCCGGAATACCATGCCGGGGTGACCGGGGCAGACCAGCCGAGCCTGTCGGACGCCGAGTTACGCGCGTGGGCCCCGAAACCCGCGCCCGGCGCCGCCGAGGTCCGGCTGCCCGGGTACAGCGGTTTCCAGCTGGTCGCCGAGGGCGGCGAGGGCATGGTGTACCGGGCCAGGCAGGACGGGCTGGACCGGTTCGTGGCCGTCAAGGTGATCAACGTGAACGACCCGGCGCGGGTCGCGCGGTTCCGCCGGGAGCTGGAGATCACGGTCGAACTCGGCCGTCAGCACCCACATATCGTCACGGTCCTGGACACCGGTGTCACGCCGGACGGCCGGCCGTGCATCGTGATGGAGTACTACGAGCTGGGCTCGTTGCATGACCGGCTGCGGGAACACGGGCCGCTGCCGGTGGACGACGTGGTCGCATCCGGTGTCGCCGTGGCCGACGCGCTCGCTTTCGCGCACGGGCAAGGCTTCCTGCACCGGGACGTGAAGCCGCAGAACATCCTGCGCCTGCCGACGTCCTACGTGCTGGCGGACTTCGGGGTGGCGCGGCTGGCCGACGCCGGACAGACCACGTCGTTGCGGATGGTCAGCTACCGGCACGCCGCGCCGCAGATGATCGACGGCGAGCCGCCGTCCGTGGTCGACGACGTCTGGTCGCTCGGGTCGACCCTGTTCACGCTGTTGGCGGGCACGGCGCCGTTCGCGTCGGACAACCCGGACGAGGACACGATGTTGTCGTACCTCGGCCGGCTCCGGTCCGCCGAGCCGCGGCCCCTGCTCCGCCCGGACGTCCCGGCCGATCTGACCGACGTGATCTTCACGTGTTTACGGAAGGAGCGTGCGGACCGGTATCCGGACGCCGCGTCGCTCCGGTCGGCACTCGCGGCGATCCAGTCCGGGACGCACGGTTGGGCTCCGGCGCTGCCCCAAGAGGTCGGCGAGCCGGCCGGCGAGCCGCCGTCGGACGTGACTGAGCGCCTGCCGGACGAGGACACCGTGATCCCGTCCTTCGGGCCGTTGGGTCACGAGGCGCCTGTGGTTTCAGTTTCGCCTGAGCCGCTCACCATGCCGGTGTTCCCGCCGCCGGTCGAACCGCTGGCGCCGAAACGTCGCCGCGGCCGCGCGGTGTTGCTCACCGTGTTGGCGTTGTCGGTTGGCGTGGCCGTCGGTGTCGGCTTGGTCGTCCTCAATAGACCGGACCGCCCGGCTACTCCCCCGCCGCCCACGGTCACTTCATCGTCACCCGCGGGCAACGATCCGGCGTTCGCACCGACGATCACCTCATTGGCGGACAAGGGAACCAACGTCCGGTTGACGTGGTCCGACCCGACCGGCGGCCACGCCCAGTTCGTGGTGATCGACGTGACGGCCGCGAAGCCACAGCCGCTGGGCACGGTCGCCGCCGGCACCACTTCGTATACTGTAGACGGTCTGGACAGCGCGAAGCAGTACTGTTTCCAGGTGCTCGCCATCGGGTTGGCCGATCCGAGCACACAACGCGGCGCGTCCCCGAAGTCCTGCACGACCCGTTAGGTCAGCGGCGCCACAGCGGACGTGGGTCCACGGGCCAGAACATCCTGCGATACCAGGGAATTCTCCGACGCACGCCGGAGCGGACCGTGACCGCGAGCCGCCAGGCGTCCCGGGTGGCCGGCGGCGGCCCGAGTGCGAAGGCCGCCCGATCGGCGAGTTCGGCGAGGCGTGTCGCGGCGGGATCGTCCAGCGCGTGCGCGATGTCCGGCGCCGCGATGTGCCGGGCCGGGGCACGGCCCGCCAGCAGCATGGCGTCCAACACGTACGCCCATGCGCCGGTCGCGCCCGCGCGACGCAGCCGGGACCGTCTCCCGGCTCTTAGCGCGCCGAGCAGGACCAGTGCTGCCGCTGGGACGGCGCCGAGCAGGAGCAGAATCCATCCGCTGCCTGGTTGGGCAGGCGCCGCCTGCACCGGCGGACGGCGACCGGGCGGTGGTGGGCCGGGTGGGGCCGACGACACGGGAGCGGGCGGCATCGCGGCCAGCCGGTTGAGCACGTCTCGGCGGGCCGCCGAGCTCGGGCCGCTTTCGTTGCCGGACACCGGATCGAACGGCACCCATCCCCATCTGTCGAAGTACACCTCGGGCCACGCGGTGGCGTCGCGGCCGTGGACGGTCGCGACGCCGTCCGGTCCTGGCGCCACCGGCCGGAAGCCGACCACGACCCGCGTCGGCAGCCCGACCGCGCGGGCGAGGACCGCGAACGCGGACGCGAATTGTTCAGCCGTGCCGACGTTTGCGCCCGCGCCGGTGCCGAACAAGAACGTCTGGAGCCTGGCGTACGAGGATCCGACAGGCGCGTCCGCGCTGGGACTGCGTCCGTTGCGGACCACTTCTTCGAGCGCCACTGCCTGTTCGAAGGGAGAGCGCGCGTTTGCCACTGTGCGCCGGGCGTATTCAGCGAGGGCGTACGGCAGTTCCGGCAAGGCGAGGTAGCGGCGGGCATCCGAGGGAACGGTGGCGGTGCGCAGGCTGTCGTCGTCCGGTGCGTCCACAGTGGACGTAACATGGTAACGCAGGCCGGGTGCGACACCAGTGGGCAGGATCAGCGACCCGGAGTCCGGGTCGACGACGGCGTCGGTGTCGGTCGCGGTGGTCCGGCCGGCCGTGGGCAGCCATGGGCCGGCCAGCCCGTCGATGGTGATGTCGACGTCAGTGCTCGACGTGCGCGAACCGGTTGGCAGGTCAGGCGGTGGGACCGCGCCGACCGGCCCGTAGAGCGACGCGGCCCGCCACGTGGAGCCGGTGTAGTCGGCGAGCGCGACCAGCCGCAACGGCACCTGCGGGCCACGCACCTGGAACAGGTCGGCGCCGCCTGCCGTCCCCCACACCGCCAGGTGCGGCAGCGGACTGGCGAAAGACAAGTCGGTGACCGGTGGCTTGACGAGTTTCCGCGGCTCAAAGGCATCTGTGGCCGGAAGCGTCCCGATCGCCACCGCGAACCCAGCGATCGCGGCCACCAACGCCACCGACGGCACCAGGTGGACCCGCTTGGCATTCCGAGCCCGGTCAACGACCACCCACCCAACCCCGATGACAACGAGCAACGCGACCGCGACCAACCCACGCCGATCAGCCTCACCAGCGGTCAGCAAGGCAGCAGCCGTATACAAAGCAGCCGCCCCCACCGCGGGAGCCAACAACGACCGTCCCCGAACCGACAACGCAGCCACAAGCGACACAACGACAACAAGCAGAACGCCCGGAGTAAGCAACATGGGTGTGGCCGGCGCGGGGCGAGGCGCGGTGAGTAGCCGCGGAATCGTGCCACTCAACGTGTCCAGAAGGCTCAACTTCTGCCCAGGAGGGCTCCCACTCGCGAAGTACGCGCCGCCCACAGCGAACGTCAGGACACCGAGAACCGTGTACCCAGCCGGAATCCTCAACGCCCGAGCCGACAGCACACACCCGAAGGTGACCACGATCGCGCCGAGGAAAACCACGACCGGAAGAACACCAACCCAAGCCCGGGCAAGCTGAACAGCCCCCACCGCGAGGACAACGAAGGACCACCCGATCCGGAACCCACTCACAAAACCACCGCCAACCCCACGACCTCAAGCGCCCGAACACCCGCGCCCACCCGACCACACCAACCAGTCACAAAGACCACCGACAACCCCACCCGACCGCACCGCCACTCACTCACCTCAGCTTGGCCACCCTCGTTCACCGTGCCACCGCCGTGTCCCAGGCCGCCAACAGGTCTTCCGCCTTCGGTGCGCGCAGCACCAGCACCGAGCCCATCGCCGAGGTCGAGACTTTCGCGGTCGGGTCCACCACCAGCACCACTCCCACCGCTGCCCGGCCCGCGTCGAGCAGGAGGGGCGCCAGGTCCGCGGTCGAGCCGGCGATCGCCGCCACCACGTCGAGGTCCCGGGTGGGCAGGTGGTTGGGTGCGCTCGCCGACCCGCCAAGGGGTTGCAGGTCGGCGAGCGCGGCCAGGAGCGGGTCGGCGGTCGAGCCGCCGATCCCCGGTGCCCCGGCGGGTGCTTCCAGGTCCACGGACCCGGAGGTGGACATGAGCCGCACGGGGTGTCCGGCGGCCATCGCGGCGGTCAGCAGGGAGGCGGCGACCTCCACCGCGTCCTCGAAGGCGACGGGGTCGGGGCGGTCGTCGAGCAGGACGGCCAGGTGGGGACGCGCTGGGTCGGCGTCCTCGCGGACCATCAGGGTTCCGGTGCGTGCGCTCGTTGCCCAGTGCAGTCTTCGGAGGTCGTCGCCGGGCACGTACTCGCGCAGCCCCACCAGGTCTGTGCCGCCGTGCTCGACGCGTTCGTCGGCGCCGACGTGGCCGCGTCGGACACCTGAGGGCAGGCCGCGGACCGGCAGCACCCGGGGTACGACCCGGACGTCGACTGTGTCCGCCAGCACTGCCCGCGAGGTCGCCATGCCAGCGAAACCCTTGCGCCGCAACACAAGGGGGCCGACCCGGGAGATGCCACGGCGTTCGGTGGGAATCCGGTACTCCGCCTCCGCCCGCTCGCCCGGCTCAAGCATCCGGGTGGCCACCGCGACCGGGTGGCCGGCCACCGAGTCGACCGCGTCCACCTGGACCGCGAACCGACGGCTGGTGCAGGTCAGCTCCAGGGTTCCGACGCACATGCCGAGCCGAGGCACGGTCCGCGGCCGCACATCACGCCGGGCGGTCACCGGTATCGGCCGGAGCACCGAGCAGAATCCTGTCACTGCTAGCACAACCAGCGCCGCTCCGAAACCTGTCAGCCCCGGGTACCCGGACCAGATCCCCAACCCGCCCAGCGACACGCCGAGAACGAGCGTGCCCACCCCCCGAAAGGTCAGCCGGGAAGTGACGGCCGCGAGCCCACCCGCGCCCCGGGAAGTCGACCGCGAAGCCACAGCCGCGAGCCCACGCGTACCTCGGGAAGTCGACCGCGACATCACAGCCGCGAGCCCACCCCCACCCCGGGAAGTCCGCCGGGAAGTCACGGTTCCGGCCGGGGCACCGGCACGGTGCTGACGGCGTCCTCGAGCACCTCTGTGCCGGAGACACCGGTGAGCACCGCCTCCCTGGTGAGCACCAGCCGGTGCGCGAGCACCGGCCCGGCCAGGCGCTGGATGTCGCTGGGCACAACGAAATGCCTGCCCTGCGCGGCCGCGTAAACCTGGCCGCAGCGAACGAGCGCGCGCAACCCACGGGTGCTCGCGCCGAGCCGTAGCCTGGCCGCTTCCCGAGTGGCGGCGCCGATTTCGGCCACATAACGCAGGATCGGCTCGGCCACGTGCAAAGTGGACAGCAACTTCCCGTACTGGACAACGATCTGCGGGCTGGTCACGGTCGGCACGAACGCGACGCGTCCGGCGCCGCTGCCCGGTCGCAGCACGTCCAGCTCATGGGACTGCGCGGGGTATCCGATGGACGTCCGCAGCATGAACCGGTCGAGCTGCGCCTCGGGCAGCCGGTACGTGCCGTCCAGGTCGATCGGGTTCTGGGTGCCGACCACCAGGAACGGCTCGCCCACCGGGTGCGCCACCCCGTCGACGGTGACGGTCCGTTCCTCCATCACCTCAAGCAAAGCGGACTGGGTCTTCGCCGCCGCGCGGTTGATCTCGTCGGCCAGCACGACGTTCGCGAACACCGGTCCCGGCCGGAACCGGACCTCGCCGCTGCGCGGGTCGTACACCGAGGTCCCGGTGACGTCCGACGGCAGCAGGTCCGGCGTGAACTGCACGCGCCGGGACTGGCCGCCGAGCGCGCTCGCGACCGCCCGCGCCAACGTCGTCTTCCCGGTGCCCGGCACGTCTTCGAGCAGCACGTGGCCGCCGGCGAACATCGCCACCAGCACCAGGTCGACGATGTCCCGTTTGCCGATCAACGCGGTCTCCACCGCGTCGGCCACCTGCGAGTGCAGCTGCCGGAACGCGGCGATCTCGTGTTCGCCGATCGCCGCGCCGGTCGTCATCGTCATGTCGTCGAGTTTCCCTTGCTACGCCAACGGTCGCGGATGCCGAACAGCGCGGCGGCGGCAAGCAGGCCGAGGCCCGCGTCCGCCGGTCCGACCGGGCTCGGCGCCGGCACGTCGGACCGGAAGCACTGCACCTTGCCGCACATCGGGTCCCGGTCGATCACCCGGACCGAGCGGACCGCGGAGTCCACCGACCGGCTGCCGTCGCGCGCGTGCGCCCGGACGACGAACTGGTTGACGCCGACGTCCACGTCGACATCGACGGACGTCGCCGAGCACGCGATCGAGTACTGGTACGCGAACGTCTTGTTGACCACTTCGCAGGAACCGTTGTGGGTGGCCCAGTCCGACGGCGGTGTCAGCGCCAGCTTCCTGCTGTACGCGCCTGTGTTCGCCACACCAGTGATCACCACCGAGCCGGCGGTCGGCACCGTCGCCGGAGGTGGCGGCGGCGGTGTGGTCGACGATGGCGGAGGCGGCGGCGGTGGCTGCTGCGTCGTCGATGGCGGCGGAGGTGGCTGACTGCTGGACGGCGGAGGCGGTGGAGTGGTCCCCTGCGGCGGCACGGTCCACGAACCGGTTCCGGGCGGGCCGGTTCCGGCGTTGTTGGCCGCGGTCACCGAAACATCGAGACGGCCGGAGGAACAGAAGGAACCGCCGCACGGCACGGTCAGTTGGGCGCTGGTGCCGGTCGTCTGAGTGCTGCGACTGCCACCAGGGAACCCGCCGGAAGCGACGACGCTGTAGCCGGTGACCCGGTTGCCGTTGTCCGCGGCGGCGCCCCAACTGACGGTGAGCGTCAACTCGGCCGTGGTGCGGCCCTGCAAGGCGACCGTGACGCCGGGCGGCGCCGACGGCAACTGGTTCGTCAGCCCCGGCCCCGAACTGGACGGCGGCGGACTCGACGGCCCGGTGGTCGGTTGGGCAACGCTGGTGGTGCCGCCGCCGCTGTCCGGTTGCTGCCGTGGCGGCCGCGGTGGCGGTGGGACGGGCACGGTGGGCGAAGGCGGACGGTCGGGGTTCACCACAGGAAGATCGGGGCTGCGCACGGTGATCTGGCTGGTGTTGCCGTCCGCGTCGACGAGCACACCCTGGTCACCGCCGGGCGTGTTGATGAACAACTGCCCGCCGTCCACGGTCAGCTCGGGGTCGCCGGAGCCGGAGGTGCGCACGTCGGGCCCGGCGCGTTGGCCGGACCGGTCGATCAGGACCACCCGGTTCTCGCCGAGGCACGGCACGTAGACCTTGTCACGGAAGACAACCGGGCGCCCCGGCTTGGCGCAGCCGAGCGCGCCGACGTCCACCTGGATGACCCGGTCCCCGGTGACGATCACCACCGTGGCGGAGTCCGGCACCGCGGCCGGAACCAGCGCGGCCGGGCTGGTCCGCGCGCCCAGCACGTCACCTGGCAGCTGCAGGGTCGTGGTGTTGACGTCCTGTCCGGTGCCTTCCTGGACGACCACGCCACTGCCGAGATCCAGCAGGGTCACGCCATTGTGGTGCGGCACAAGCACTGTGTGCGGTCCGGCGCCGGTGATGCGCCGGCTGGACTGTTCGACGAACCGCGAATCTGGGTCCGACCAGGTGAGCGCGTGCAGGGTGCCATCCTGGTCCACGGCCCACAACACGCCTTTGTCGTCGACCACCGCGTCGGCCAGTGGCCCACCGGCCTGCCACGGCGGGCCGACGTCGACCAGGGTCGTCGGGTCGGCGTTGTGAATGGCCCCAACGGCCCGGTCTACAATGTACACACGGCCGTCGGACACGAGAACCTTGCTGGTGGCGCCCGGTGTGCCGGAGCGCCGGCCGCTGGCCAACAGGGTGGCCAGGTCGATGCTGGTGATCTGACCGGTCCGCCGGTCGAGGACGACCAGCAGGCCGTCCTTCTGGGTGATGTCGAGCTGCGCGTCGCCGCCGCTGACCTGTAATCGGGTCTCCGGCCGGCCGGACCCAGGGTTGACCTGGACGACCTCGCCACGCGGGTTGTCAGGCAGCCAAGTCAGCCCGTCGGTCACGTCGACCGCCGTACGCGCCAGACCGCTGCCGAGCGCAGCACCCGCGAGTAACACCACCCCAAGCGCGGCGGCTCCGAAGCTCGCCGACCCGCGCCTGCCGAAGATCCGCCTTAGCCCCGAAGCAACGTGACGTCGCACAGCACTGGCCCCTCTCCCGACCTCGCGGGGCATCCTACGGGAACATCCGGATCCGATCATCGGAAACGACTATTTCCTCGGCGAGCGGTTTCCGCCGGACGCTGACCGCTAGGACTCGTGCCGGGTCATCCGGATCGACACGTTCGGCCACGGTGGCCGGCGGACCATGGCGATCGTCGAGAAGAACGCGGCCACCAGCCCGATCGACAGTGCCAGCGACGTCACCCGGGTCGTGTCGACCGCGGGCACCCATGTGGCCTTGCCGTCGTGGATCACGAACACCCCGATCGCCCTGGCCGTGCCCCACCGGGTGCCGGCGGCTCGGGCGACCGGGATGACGACGGTCCCGTCCGGCCGTTCGTACGGCTCACCGAACACCTGTCGGGTCACATCTGCGTCCAAAGAGGAATCCAAGTCCCTGATCACACCGCACGATACTCGAACCGACAGCGGTGCCATGCCGTCCGGTGAGATCGACCGGGAGCCCGGACAACGCCGGGCTCCCGGTCTGGGGGAACGGCTCAGGCGAGGCTGAGGCCGTAGGACTGCAGTTCCAGGGTCAACGGGTAGAAGAAGCTGGTCTCGGTGTCGCCGCCGGAGAGGGTGCCGAGGCCGATCTCGCCGTCGTACGCCGGACCGCCCGAGTCACCGTGGTCGGTGTGGGCCGTGGTGCCGAACTCGTGGTCCAGGACGCCGACGTCGAAGTTCACCGACTGGTCGACCGAGGTGACCTCGCCGCCGCCACCACCGGTGGTGGAACCCATCTTCTGGATCTGTTCGCCGACGAACGGGTCGCGGGCGTCGGTGATCGGCTGGCCGGTGTTGATCTCGCCGGGACCGGTGCCGTTCGGGCGGGTCAGCAGGCCGGAGTCGGCGCCGGGGCAGTCGCTCGCCACGACCTCGGCGCCGTCGACGTCGCCGCCGAACCAGGTGCCGCCGAGGTTGGTGCAGTGGCCCGCGGTGAGCAGGTAGGGCTGTCCGTCGCGCACGACGTTGAACCCGAGTGAGCAGCGGCCCTGGTCGTTCTCGATCGCGTCACCACCGGCGATGTGCAATTCCAGCTTGCCGGTCCGGTGTTCGACCCGCACACTGTCGCCGTATTTCGCGGCGGCCTGGGTGACCGTGTCGGTAACCGCCTGGGTGGCCGCCGAGTAGACGGTGACCACGACCTGGTTGTTCCTTGTGTCAATGCCCCAGGCGGTCTGGGGGACATTGTGGACGCCGTCCAGCGCCTTCTTGACGCCGGTCAGGTGGGTGTAGCTGTGTTTCACCTTTCGCGCGGTCAGACCGGCGGCCCGGACGCGTTGCGCGCCCGCGTCGTCAAGGACGTTGACCACGGCTTTTCCGTGTTCCAGGTGGATCCCGCCGAACGCGGCACCCAACCCACCGGCGACCTGGACGGCCTGGCTGAGGGCGGCCCGCTGGGCTCGGGCGGCGATCAACGGATCCGCCGACGCCGTCGGGGCGCACACCCCGGCGACCACAGCCGCGGCGGAAAGCGCGGTGATTACCACATAGTTTTTCCGAACTGTCATACGTGTCCTCGATGATATGCAGGGTCTGGAGCCGGCCGTTCCGATCGGCCATCTCCAGTGGACACATAACAGATTGATTTCCGAGTACGTTATCTCGCCACCGACTAAAGTATGCGATGCCGTGCGAAATCCTCGCGATCAAGACATTTCAACCCCACATCGCGCCCCTGTGACGGCCGTCGCACAACCGGAAGACGGCCCGGTCCAATCTCAAGCGCCTGCCGGCAACGGCCGGGAACCCCGACTGAACCCCAAGGCGCTGTGGCCGGACTTCTCCCGGATTGCCCAATGGTGTTGGGGCGCTTGTGTCGATCTAAGGGGACAACTACCTTCGGTGCGAGGTGCTCATCGGCGAGCCTGGGGAGGCGCCATGACAGCGGAACTCACGTCAGGTCGCGGACACTTACTCGAACTGGGCAACACCCGATGGCACCGGCCGGCGCTGTACGTCTTCTCGTTCATTGTGTTGGCCCATTGGGCGGAGCACATGGCCCAGGCGATCCAGATCTGGGTGCTGGGTTGGCCGCGCCCGCAGGCCGGCGGCTTGTTGGGGCTCGCCTACCCGTGGCTGGTGACGTCCGAGTGGTTGCACTACGGCTACGCGATCCTGATGTTGATCGGCCTGTGGACGCTGCGCGGCGGCTTTGTCGGACGGGCTCGGACCTGGTGGAACGTGGCGCTGTGGATTCAGGTGTGGCATCACGTCGAACACCTTTTGTTGCTGGTGCAGGCGATCACCCACAGCTACCTCCTGGGTAAGCCGGTGCCCACCAGCATCGCCCAGCTGCTGTTCCCGCGGGTCGAACTACATCTGTTCTACAACACCATTGTGTTCATCCCGATGGTGATCGCGATGGTCCTGCATCTGCGGCCCCGGGCCGAGGAACGAGCGCGGATGCGGTGTACGTGCGCGCTCGCCCACGCGTGACCATGCTGGGTTTTTCCGCCCAACACAGCCACATCCTGACCGTCCCGATCAACATCGGTCCGCTGGTGTTGCGGATCGCGTTCCTGGTGGCTGTACCCGTTGTCGCCGGGTTCGCGATGCTCCGCGCGTACATGCCCCCAACTGGGCGAACTGCCACCGCTGCCATCGCGGCGACCGCCGCGGTCAGCGTGGTCCTGACGCTCATGCTGACCGATGGGGTCGACGTCCCCGCGCAGGTCGTGGTGCTTCTGCTCGCCGCGTCCGCCGGCCCGCTGTTCGTGATCCTGTCCAGGGACGAGCGTTTCGCGGCCGCTGTTCGTCGGGCCAGCGCTCTCGCGCCGTGGCCGGTGTCTGTCGCGGCCGGGTTCGCGTTCACCGAGTTCGCCCGCGGCTGGCTGACCGGCGGTCGGGACGCGGCCGCGATCGTCTACACCGGAACGGTGTTCGCGCTGGTGAGCCTGTCCTGGTTCACGGTATGCCGCCCACGAGGCCGATGGCTGCGCGTACTGCTCCAGATCGAGGCCGCAGTACTCGCCGTCGCCATGGTCGGCGGCGCGGCCCACGCCACTGTCCTCCGGCAAACGGACCCCAACGTCGCGTTGACCCTGATGTCCTCCATTGAGGACGGTCAAGGACGTCCAACTGTCACACCGAAGTCCTTAAGGGGTTCCGGTGGTCGACGTGATTCCCTTGTGCTGCCGGTCTGACTGACATCGAGGGGGCGCACCGACATGGACATCGTGGTCGCTGGGGGCGGGATCGGTGGCCTGACCACGGCTTTGGCGCTGCATGCCCGTGGCATGCGGGTGACCGTGCTGGAGGCGGTCGGCCAGATCAAGCCGCTCGGGGTGGGGATCAACGTCCAACCGGGCGCGATCGCCGAACTGACCGCGCTCGGGCTCGGCGACGCGCTCAACGCCACCGGGATACGCACCCGCGAGCACCTGTACCTGGACCAGGCCGGCGCCACCCTCTGGACGGAAGCGCGCGGGTTGGACGCCGGGCATGAGCACCCGCAGTACTCGATCCATCGTGGTGAGCTGCAACTGCTGCTGTTGGACGCGGTTCGCGAGCGCCTCGGTCCCGACGCGGTCCGGACCGGTGCTCGCGTTCGGTCGTTCGAGCAGACCGACGACGGCGTCCGGGTCGTCAGTGACGTCGGCGAGTTCGAGGCCGCCGCGCTCGTCGGCGCCGACGGGCTGCATTCGGCCGTCCGTGCCCGGCTGCATCCGCACCAGGCTCGGCTGTCCGCGGCGGGGACGCACATGTGGCGTGGGCTGACCGAGATGCCCCAAGGGTTCCTGGACGGGCGCACGATGATGCTGGCCAACGACGAGCAGACCACCCGGCTGGTCGCGTACCCGATCTCCGCCCGGCACGCCGAGCAGGGCACGGCCTTGGTGAACTGGGTGTGCCTGGTGCCGGCGGAGGTCGGGCCGGCCGGGGACGTCGACTGGGAGCGGCCGGGCCGGATCGACGACGTGCTGCCGTACTACGGGCACTGGGACCTCGGTGTGCTCGACATCCGGGCGATGCTCGCCGGCAGCCGCGAGATCCTGTACTACCCGATGGTCGACCGCGACCCGCTGGCCACGTGGGGCAAGGGCCGGGTCACCCTGCTCGGCGACGCCGCACACCTGATGTACCCGATCGGCGCGAACGGCGCCTCCCAGGCGATCGTGGACGCCGTCACCCTCGCCGCCGAACTGGACAAGGGTGACGGCGTGGCGGCGGCGTTGGCGCGTTACGAGGCTGTCCGGCGTCCGGTCACCACCGAGGTCGTGCTGGCCAACCGGAAGATGCACAACGACCAGCGGCACGTCGCCGGCCGTTCGGCCGGCGACAAGGCCGCCGTGCTCCGGGCGATCACCAGCGCCTACCGCGCCACTGTGGAGAACCGGCCGTGACTACGCGCGGATCTCCTCGGCCGGGTCCGGGGACAGCAGCGAACCCTGGCGCGGTTCGCCCGCGGCGCCGAGCTTGTTCATCTTCTTGGGCACTCTGGCGCCCTGGTACGGCAGCGGGCCGTCGGCGAGCGGCTGGTGCAGCTCGATGAACTCGCCGTGCGGCAACCGTTTGACGATCCCGGTCTCGATGCCGTGCGCCAGCACCTCCCGGTCGGATCGTTGCAGGCCAAGGCAGATCCGATAGGTGACGGCGTACACCAAAGGCGGCAACAGGAGCAGGCCGATCCGGCCCATCCACGTGGTGGCGTTGAGTGAGATGTCGAACTTGTCCGCGATCACGTCGTTGCCCGCGGCCAACAGCGCCACCATGAAGTACGTGACGGCCATCGCGCCGAGACTCGTTCGTACCGGCACGTCCCTGGGCCGCTGCAACAGGTTGTGGTGCGCGCGGTCCCGGGTGAACCGGCGTTCGATCCACGGATAGACCGCGGCGATCCCGGTCAGCAGCGGCAGTCCCGCCATGAAGGGGAAGAAGGGCGCCGGGATCGTGTACGGTCCGATGTAGACCTCCCAGGCCGGCCAGAGTCGCAGCAGGCCGTCGGTCCACGCCATGTACCAGTCCGGCACGGTGCCCGCGGAGATGTGCGCCGGGTTGAACGGCCCGAAGTTCCAGATCGGGTTGATCTGGAACAGCCCGCCGAGCAACGCGCACACAGCGACGACCACCGCCATGAACCCACCGGCCTTGAGCGCGAAGTACGGCATGATCCGCACGCCGACAACGTTCGCCTCCTTGCGCCGCACCCCCGGGAACTGGGTGTGTTTCTGGTACCACACCAACCCGACGTGCACCCCGATCAACGCCAGCAGAATCCCAGGTATCAGCAGAACGTGCAGGGAGTAGATGCGTGGGATCACGTCGGTCCCGGGAAACTCGCCGCCGAAGAACAACCAGTGCGCCCACGTGCCGATCACGGGTATCGACATGATCAGCGACGACGTGACCCGCAGGCCGCCGCCGGACAACAGGTCGTCCGGCAACGAGTACCCGAACAACCCCTCGATGCAGCCGAGCAAGAAGATGAGGATGCCCAGCACCCAGTTGGTCTCCCGCGGCCGCCGGAACGCGCCGGTGAAGAAGACGCGCAGCATGTGCAGCACGATGGCCGCCATGAACAGCAATGCGGCCCAGTGGTGCACCTGACGCACGAACAGCCCGCCGCGCACCTCGAACGAGAGGTTCAGCGCGGACTCATACGCGCGGGACATGGACACCCCGCGCATGTTCTGGAACGACCCGTTGTACGTGACTTCCTGCATGGAGGGGTCGAAGAACAACGACAGGTACACACCGGACAGCAACAGCACGATGAAGCTGTACAGCGCGATCTCGCCGAGCAGGAACGACCAGTGCGTCGGGAACACCTTGTTCAACTGTCGACGCAGACCCCCGGCGAGCCGGTACCGCTGGTCAGCCCAGTCCGCCGCCCCCGCCGCCATCTTCTTCACCGGTGATCGCTGTGCCATAACCCCCACCTGCGATTCCCACCTGAGTTCCCGAGCCGCTGAGCAGCCCAGACGACCTGTAGCCAGCCTACACCTCAACCCGGTCAAGCGACACCGAAAAGGCACTGCCGGGTGAACGCGCCAGCGACCGGTTCACTGTCGGACGCCGCGCTACGGCTGCTCGGACGACCGGCTGGATGGGACCACCGACCCGCCGGCGCCGGCGACGATCTCCTGGAGCGCCAACACATGCCGGTCGAAGGCGGTCCGGCCGTCGGCGGTGAGCCGGGCCGACGTGCGCGGTCGCTTCCCGACGAACGCCTTACGGATCTCGACATAGCCGGTGTCCGCCAGCGTGGTGAGTTGTTTGGACAGGGCGGAGTCGGACAGGCCCACGCTGTCGCGCAGGACCGCGAAGTCCGCCCATTCGGTCGCGGCGAGGAAAGCGACCAGTGACAGCCGGGTGGGCGCGTGGATCAGCTCGTCGAACCTGGGCGTGATCATCCCTGGCTCCTGGACCGGCGCACCAGGATGGCCGTCTCGTACCGCATGAGCATCTGCCAGCCGACCGCGTACACCACCGCGGTGACCGCGACGGCGATTGTCGCCGGATAGGGCACTCCGGCCGCCTTCAGGCTGAGCAGGGTCGCCAGCGACACGCCGGCCAGGACCACCAACAAGGTCGCTAACCCGACCAGCGACCTTCGGACGGACCCCGGGCCGACAAGGCCGCGACGCAGCGGGGCACTACGGGCCGCGCGGGACACCGGCCTGTGGATGACGAGCGAGCCGGCCACGAACAGGGTGATGCCGATCCCGAGGATCACGCCGCTCCGGGACTCGACGGCCGCGGTGAGCGCGATCATCAGGACGGCATTGGCCCACCAGTACCAGCCGGGGATGGCCCGCCGTCGGATCACCTGCTCGCGCCGCCGGCCGATCTCGCTGAGTGCGCGCGCGGCGTCTTCCGGATCGATCTGGTCGTTCATGTTCCCTCCTCGACAGTACTTTCCTACTAGGAAAGTACACGGCGGCTTCCCAGCTCGCAAGTTGTCGACCCACTCGCCCTCAATGGGCGATTAGTGCGCATATGCGTACTACATCACGGGCTGGGCATCGCCGCATTCCCGCTGGTGGCGAAAAGCGTTCGCCATGGTTCGCGAAACAAGTAAACATATGCGTATGACTTCTGCCACCGCGGCCCGGCCGACGCTCGCCGAGCCGGACACCGACACCGACTCGCCGGTCCCGTTGCGCCGGATCGCTGGGTTGTTCCGGCCGCATCGCGGTCCGATGGCTGGGCTGTTCGGGCTGTTGGTGGTGCAGGCCGGGCTTGGCGTTGTGTCGCCGTTCCTGTTACGCGCGATCCTCGACGACGCGCTCCCCCATCGGGATCCCGTCCTGGTCAGTTTGCTGGCCGGCGGGATGATTGTGGCCGCGGTCGGCAGCGCGGCGCTCGGTGTCGCGACCACCGGGTTGTCCAACACCATCGGCCAGCGCGTGATGAACGACCTGCGTGTGTCGGTGTACGGCCATCTGCAGCGGATGTCGCTCGCGTTCTTCACCCGGACGAAGAGCGGCGAGGTGCTGTCGCGGGTTTTCAACGACATCGGCGGTGTCGACAACGTGATCACCACCACCGCTGGGTCGATCGTGCAGAACGCGACCACGACCGTCGCCATCGCGACCGCGATCCTCATCCTGGACTGGCAGCTGGCTCTGCTTTGCCTGGTGATCGTCCCGCTCTTCCTGCTGTTCACGCTGCGGCTGGGCAAGAAACGGCGGACGCTGGCCCGCGGCCGCACGCGGCGGATGGCGCGGCTGACCACGATGGTCGAGGAGTCGTTGTCGGTCACCGGTGTGCTGTTGGCCAAGACGATGGGCAACGAGAAGTTGATGCGCGACCGGTTCGGCGCCGAGTCGCGGGAGATCGCCGCGCTCGAGCGCAGTGCCGCGATGGCCGGACGGTGGCAGATCGCATCACGGACGATGAGCCTCACCGTGATCCCGGCCCTGGTGTACTGGATCGCCGGGCTGGCGCTGGCCGGCGGCGCGTCGGCGATCTCGTTGGGCACTGTGGTCGCGTTCACCAGCATGATGAACCGGTTGATCGCGCCGGCCAGCGCGATGCAGTCGATCGGGCAGAACGTCGCGACGTCGAAGGCGCTGTTCGCGCGCATCTTCGAGGTGTTGGACCTGCGGGTGGAGATCGCGGACCGGCCGGGCGCTGGCGAACTGACTGTGCGCGGCGGTGCGGTGTCGATGCGGGACGTCTCGTTCCGTTACGACGAGGACGGGCCGTGGACGTTGCAGGGCATCGATCTGGACGTCCGTGCGGGCACCACGACGGCACTGGTGGGTTCGACGGGGTCTGGGAAGACGACGTTGGCGTACCTGGTGGCGCGGCTGTACGAGGTGACCGAAGGCCAGGTGTGCATCGACGGCACCGACGTCCGTGACGTGACGCTCGCGTCACTGGCCAACGGGGTCGGGATGGTGTCGCAGGAGACGTACCTCTTCCACGACACCGTGCGGGAGAACCTGCGGTTCGCGAAGCCGGACGCCACGGACGAGGACATCGAGGAGGCGGCGAAGGCGGCGCACATCCACGACACGATCGCGAAGCTGCCGGAGGGCTACGACACCGTTGTCGGCCAGCGCGGGTACCGCTTCTCCGGTGGCGAGAAGCAGCGCATCGCGATCGCCCGGATCCTGCTGCGCAACCCGCCGGTCCTCATCCTCGACGAGGCGACCAGCGCGCTCGACACCCGCACCGAACGGTCGGTGCAGGCCGAGTTGGACCGGCTGGCCGCCGGGCGGACCACGCTGACCATCGCGCACCGGCTGTCCACGGTGGAGCGCGCGGACCAGATCGTGGTGCTGCACGAGGGTCGAGTGGCCGAACGCGGCACCCACGAGGAACTCCTGGCGCTCGACGGGCGCTACACCCGCCTGGTCCACGGGGACACCCCATAGTCTGACGGAATGACCGAACCCGACATCCTGGCCGGCCAGTCCGACGAGGTACGCGAGGCGGCCCGTGAGCTGAGCGCGGACGCCGAACTCGCCCGGCTCTCGCGGGCCGTGCGGGAGGGTGTCGGGCGGTTGAACTGGCGGATGCGGGCCGAATGCGACGCCGGCAGCCCCGGCCCGACGGTGCTGGCCGTGCTGAGCCGGCTGATCCGGGCCGGCACGCACACCCCGAAGGAGTTGGCCGACGCCGAACGGATCCAGCCGCAGTCGCTGACCCGGATCCTGGCGTCCCTGACCGAGCGGGGGTTGATCACCCGAGCCCCGGACCCGGCCGACGGACGGCGGTCCCTGATCGACATCACCCCGGCCGGACGCGCGGTGATGCGGCAGTACACCAGCAGCCGGGAACGCTGGCTGTCCGGCGCGCTCGAACGCGCACTCAGCCCGACCGAGCGGCAACTGCTCGGACTGGCCGCGGAACTGCTGGTGCGGGTAGCGGACGTGTGATCCCGGCCGTCGCCGCACGGCAAAGCCCAGCGACCAGCCGCACGACATCCCCAGCGACCAGCCGCACGGCGACCCAGCGCCCCAGCCACACGGCAGCAACCCAGCGCCCCCGGCCGCACGGCGACCAGCGGCCAGCCGCACGGCATCCCTGGCGGCCAGCACACGGGACATCCGTGCCATTCGCCACGGCCCGTCCGCAGCGGTCTGAAATGCCAGCGCCTGCGAGCGCCCACTCGTCAGACATCGTATGAATCCGGCTTGATTCACGAGGTTCCCCCGAGTGGAGGTGGACTGAACCGGCAAGAGATCCTATGTTTGGGGCCGGTTCACTCCACTGCGGGAGGGCTCGTGATGCGTTACCGGCAGTTCGCGACGTGGTCGGCGGTGGTCACTGTGGCCGCTCTCGCCGTCTTCTCCGGGAGTGCGGGCGCGGCGGAGGGTCGCTTCAGCCAGGACGTGTACGTCGCGCCGTGGGGCACCGATCAGGGGCCGGGTTCGGCGTTGCTGCCCGCGCGGACTCCGCAGCGGGCTCGCGACCTGGTGCGCGCCCGCAGCAGGGGGATGACCGGCGACGTGACCGTGCACCTCGCGCCCGGGGTGTACCGGCTGAAAGAGCCACTGGTGTTGGACGCGCGGGACTCCGGTGTCAACGGGCACAAGGTGATCTGGCAGGGCGCCGGTGCGGCTGTGCTCAGCGGCGGCAGGCAGGTCACCGGCTGGCGTCCGGTGGCCGGCAGGCCCGGATTGTTCGCGGCCCCCGCGCCCCAAGGGCTGGACAACACGCGTCAGCTGTACGTCAACGGAATCCGGGCCCAACGCGCCCGTGGCACGTCACCGGTCACGTTGACCGCCACCGACACCGGTTACGTCGCGTCCGCGGACACCCTCGCGCACTGGCGCAATCCCGGTGACATCGAGATGGTCTACACCGCGGGCGAGGTGCTCTGGAACATCGAACGGTACGGCCTCGGCCAGTGGACCGAGCCGCGCTGCCCGGTCGGCAAGGTCGACGGCACCACGGTCACGATGGCCCAGCCTTGTTGGGACAACAGCACGAAACGCGTTGTCTTCCCGAACATCCCGGGCCGGACCGTGAACATGGTCGGGCCGGGCGACCTGACCAGCCACCGCAGGCCCGCGTACCTGGAGAACGGCTTCGAGCTGCTCGACCAGCCCGGCGAGTGGTATCTCGACCGGTCCGAGCACACCGTCTACTACATGCCGCGGCCCGGCGAGCCGTTGTGGGACGTCGAGATGCCCGCGTTGGAGAAGCTCGTCGACGGGCAGGGCACCGCGCGGAACCCCGTGCATGACATCGCCTTCCGGGGCATCAACTTCGAGTACGCGACCTGGCTGACGCCGTCGTCGCCGGAAGGGTTCTCGGAGATCCAGGCCGGCTACACGATCACCGGCCCGACCGGCTACGCCACCCAGGGCCTGTGTCAGTTCGTCGACGGCGGCACGTGCCCGTACGCCTCGTGGACCAAGGAACCCGGCAACGTCTCCGTCGAGCACGGGCAGCGGGTGGAGTTCAGCGACAGCGTGTTCACGCACCTCGGCGCGACCGGGCTCGACCTCGGCGACGGCAGCCAGGACGCCGTCGTCAAAGGCAACGTCTTCACCGACATCTCCGGCAACGGCGTCGCGATCGGCGGGGTCGACCAGCCGCAGCCGGGCACCGACGCGGACATCACCCGGAACGTCACGGTCGCCGACAACCACCTGTACGCGCTGCCGCGCGAGTTCCACGGCGGTGTCGCGATCATCAACGGGTACAGCCAGCACGACACGATCACGCACAACCAGATCGACCATGTCGCGTACTCGGCGATCTCGATGGGCTGGGGCGGGTGGCCGGACAAGATCGGCAGCCCGGCCACGCCGAACGTGTCGCACGACAACGCCGTGTCGAACAACCTGATCTTCGACTACATGCTGATGCTCGACGACGGCGGCGGCGTCTACACCCAGGGCATCACCGGCACCTCGCTGGCGGACGGCGAGAAGGTCACCGGCAACGTCATCCACGACCAGTGGGGACTCGGCAAGAACGTCTACACCGACAACGGGTGCACGTACGAAACCGTGCAGGGCAACGTGCTGTACAACGCCGCGTACGCCAGCGTCGGCTCCACGCACGTCGACTACCGGGACGACCTGCGCAACAACGACCCGACGTTGATCCAGGGCAACTACTGGGAGCAAGGCGACGCGGACGGCACCAACAAAGGCGTGGTGACCAGCGGCAACCACATCCTCGCAGGCAACCCGCCCGCCGATGTGATCGCCGCGGCCGGTCTCGAAGCGCCGTACCGTCACCTGCTCCAGAAGCCGGTCACGCTGCCTTCGGTGCCTGAGGCGCCGTCGCGGGTCGGCACGTTCGCCGCGGACGGGAAGCTGTACGTCACCTGGAACCCCACGTTCGCGGACAACGGTTCCGCGTTGACTTCGTACGTCGTCACCGCCAACGGCGTCACCACGACAATCAGCGCGGACGACTTCGCCAAGACCGGGTACGCGGTGGTTCCCGGACTGGCCAACGGATCCGCGTACACAGTCACCGTCGCGGCGACCAACCGGTTCGGCACCAGCGAGCAGTCCCTGCCCGCGGCACCGGTTACGCCCGGCCCGTTGGCGGGTGTCAGCGCGGCGGCGCCGACGAGCCTGAAGGCACGTGCCGACGGGTCCGCGGTGAGCCTGCGCTGGAACCCGCCGACGGCCACCGGCGACACCCCGGTGATCGGCTACCAGGTCACCGGGTCCGACGGCCGGACCATCACCGTCACCGGCCGGGACGCCCTGGTCACCCAGCCGACGACCAAGACCATGACCCGGACCATGGGCGGGTTCGCGCCGGCGACGAAGTACACGTTCACCATCGCCGCGATCACCGGCACCGGTGTGGGCGCACCGGCCTCGGTTTCGGTGACGACACGGTGATGGCATGCTGTCGCGCATGGGGGATCACGACTCCGTGCGCGGCAGCTACGACACCGTCGCCGAGGAATACCTGGCCCGGCTGCGGGACGAACTGGCTGGCAAGCCGCTGGACCGGGCGTTGCTCACGGCCGTGCTGGAACAGACCGAACCCGGCGGGGTGGTCGCGGACCTCGGCTGCGGACCCGGGCATGTGGCCGCCTGGCTGACCGAGCAGGGCGCGACCACGGTCGGCGTGGACCTGTCGCCGGGCATGGTCGCGGCCGGCCGGGCCGGTTTCCCGTCGGTGGAGTTCCGCGTCGGTGACCTGGTGGCGTTGCCCGCGAACGACGGCGAGTTCGCCGCCGCGGTCGCGCTTTACTCGATCATCCACGTCGGACCGGACGAGCTGGCCGGGGTGTTCGAGGAGGTTCGACGGGTCCTGCGGCCGTCCGGTTTGTTCCTGGTGTCGTTCCACGTCGGCGACGAGGTGCGGCATCTGGACGAGTGGTGGGGGCACGACGTGGACGTCGACTTCCGCTTCCTCGATCCCGAGCACATCGTGGATCTCCTTGAGAGCACGGGGTTCTCAATCGAGATGCGCATGCAGCGGACGAATTACGCGCACGAGGTGGAGACCCAGAGGGCTTACATTCTGAGTCGTCGCACCTGATGAGGAGACGCGCGGCACACGACGCGGGTTGTCCGAAAACCGACGTGACTCTCGTCGCGACAGGTGTGATCAACCAGTCGGCTGTCGACGCGTCTCCCTCTATGACAGCGGATCACGAGGGGGTTGGGACGATGAGGATGCGGACGGTCGCGGCGGGACTGGTCGGGACGCTCACCATTCTGTTGGCGGCGTGCGGGACGACGCCGGTCAACGGCATGGCCCTCGCCAACGGCAGCGCGCGAACGTCCACCGCCAGCCAACCGGACGCCGAGGGACCGGCGGGGAACGCGCCCGCGCACACCGACAACCCGACCACCAGCAAGACCGCTCCCGATGCCACCACCACGGACCCGACGACGACGAATCCGACCACGAGCCAGACCAGTTCGACGTCCAGCGGCCCGCCGGACACCTCGACCAGCCAGCCGATCCCCCGCCAGGATCCCGTGGTGGGGCACACCAAGCCGCAGCCGGGCCTGCACGTCGCGCTGACGTTCGACGACGGCCCCGACCCGACCTGGACCCCGCAGGTGCTCGACCTGCTGGCGCAGTACCACGTCAAGGCCACGTTCTGTCTGGTCGGCGTGAACGCGCAGGCCCATCCCGACCTGGTGCGGGCGATCGTCGCCGGCGGGCACGCGCTGTGCAACCACACCATGCACCACAACGAAGGCCTGCGGAAGTTGCCGCCGGACGCGCGGCGGGCCGAGATCGCGGACGCGCGGCAGGCGATCCTGGCGGCGGCCCCGGGTGCGCAGGTGTCGTACTTCCGTGCCCCGGCGGGCAACTTCTCCCCGGCCGGCGACCAGGACCCGGACTCGGTGCAGCGGATCGCCAAGAGCCTGGGGATGGAGTCGCTGGCGTGGTCCATCGACACGCGGGACTGGACGAAGCCGGGCACGCAGGCGATCGTGGCCGCGGTCCAGAAGGCCGGCCGGAACGACGTCGTGTTGATGCACGACGCGGGCGGTGACCGCGGGCAGACCGTCGCGGCGCTGCGGATCGTGTTGCCGTGGCTGGTGTCGCGCGGCTACCAGTTCGACTTCCCGGCCTGAGCGGCCGGGGGAGGGTAAATCGACGCCTCCCGGGCTAGCCTCACGTCGTGAGCCGGCGCGGGCGGCCGCGGCACCCCGACCAGTTGACCCCCGCCGAATGGCGGGTGGCCGACGCGGTCCGGCACGGACTCACCAACAGCGAGATCGCGCGTCGCCGCGGCGTCAGCCTGGACGCCGTGAAGTTCCACGTCGCCAACGCGGTGGCCAAGCTCGGCCTGGCGAACCGCGCGGCGTTGCGGCAGTGGCCCGGCGTCCCTGCCGACAGCGCGCTCGCGGCGAGAACGCGGCCAGAGGAGGAACTGATGTTGGGACCAGTCGGACAGGTTTCGCGCACGGTGGCGGATCTCGGCCGGGCCAAGGAGTTCTACGGCGACGTGCTGGGGCTCAAGCACCTCTACACGTTCGACGATCTGGCGTTCTTCGACTGCGACGGCGTCCGGCTGTACCTGCAACGCGGCGAGCCCGGATCGGAATCGGTGTTGTATTTCCGCGTTTCGGACATCGGTGCCGCCTACGACGACCTCCGCGAGCGCGGTGTCGATTTCCTGGGCGCACCGCACCTGATCTTCCGGCACGAGTCCGGGATCGAGGAGTGGATGGCGTTCTTCACCGACCCCGACGGGCACACCACGGCGATCATGTCCCAGGTCATTCCCGGGTAGCGCGCGACCCCGATATCTGAATTCTTTTCCCGAATACGGAGACCCCCTTTCATTTCAGTCCGCCCGGACTATTTCATCCGACCATCCGCTCAGCCCTGGTCACAGGCCCGCATCAGCGATCTCTGTTCGGTTTTCACCTCTTCACGGCCGGCGATGTGTATTCATTTCCGGGTAGCGTCCGTGCGGTTTGTCGCGATAAAGGTAATCAGCACGGCCACGCTGATCCGGGGAGTGTCACGGTGTTCGATCCGATTTCGCTGATCGTCCGAGAACGAGCGATCCATTCGGGGCGCGGCGGAGGCGCTGGCCGGGTTCCAGCTGGCGCCGCGCACGTCGTCCCGTGTCCGCCGGCTACTCGGAATGTAGGGCCCCGCGATGAACACTGACGCCGGCCGGTACGGCCATCTGTCCACTGTAGACCTCGAAGACCTGTTGCACCGTCCGGGACTGTCCGCCACCGACTTCCGGTCGGTGCAGGCGGAACTGTCCAGGCGCTACGCCACCGGCCACACCCGGCAGGCGCCGCCGGCTCGGTCGCCCGCTCCCCCACCCCCGCGGCCGGCGTTCGACTCCGCGGCCGACACCGGCAAGAACATCGTGTGGACGGTCCTGGTGCTGATCGCGGTCGCGGTGGTCGCGATCGGCGTCGCCCTGTACTTCGCTGGCCAGAAGTCCGACCCGGGATCGCAACAACCGTCGTACGGGGACACCTCGCCGTGTTACTGCGCTGACGGGGTCCGCACGTATCCCGGAACGGTCCGCTGAGCGCGTACCCATGGTGTCAGGCCGGTCCTCGGGGTAAACCTAGCCGGGAGAGCGCTCTCACCCTGGAGGGACCTATGCGCACCCGACACGGATTCGGCACGGTACTCGTGCTCGGCCTTGCCCTGCTGACCGCCGCCACGACACCCGCGACCGCCGCCCCCGACAAGCAACCCGATCTTGGTGGCAACGTCACCGTGTTCGATCCCGCCACCCCGGTCGACCAGATCCAGGCCGCTCTGGACGCGGTGCACACCACGCAGGTCGACAACGAGATGGGGAGCCAGCGGTACGCGTTCTTCTTCAAGCCGGGCACGTACGGCACGGCCGACCACCCGTTACGGATCAAGGTCGGCTACTACACCGAGATCGCCGGCCTGGGCGCCTCCCCCACCGACGTGGTCGTCAACGGCAAGATCGAGACGTACAACCGGTGTCTCGACGCCGGCACCGGCAACTGCCTGGCGCTGGTGAACTTCTGGCGTACCCTGGCCAACCTCTCGCTCACCATCAGCAGCGCCGGCCAGGACGGGTGCCGCGCCTCGGCGGACTTCTGGGCGGTGTCGCAGGCGGTGTCGTTGCGGCGCATGAACATCAGCGGCGGCACGCTCTCGCTGATGGACTACTGCACGGCCGGCCCGCAGTTCGCCAGCGGCGGCTTCATCGCCGACTCCCGGCTGCCTTCGGTGGTCAACGGGTCGCAGCAGCAGTGGTTGACGCGTAACAGCGAGCTCGCCGGTTGGTCCAACGGCGTGTGGAACCAGGTGTTCGCCGGTGTCGTCGGCGCGCCGGCCGAGACGGGGTTCCCGAACCCGCCGTACACGACGCTCGACACCACGCCGGTGAGCCGGGAGAAGCCGTACCTGTTCGTCGACCCGCATGGTCGGTTCAACGTCCGCGTGCCGTCCGTTCGGGCCGACAGCCGTGGCGTGTCCTGGGCGAACGGCATGACACCCGGCCGCACGCTGCCGCTTTCCGACTTCTTCGTGGCGAAGCCGTCCACCCCGGTGTGGCTCATCAACGCGGAACTCGCGTCCGGCAAGAACCTGTTGCTCACACCAGGCGTGTACTCCGTCGCAAGCAGCATCCGTGTCACGCGGCCGGACACAGTCGTCTTGGGTATCGGGCACGCCACGCTCACCGCGAGCCACGGTTCGATCCCGCTGGACATCGCTGGTGTGCCCGGTGTCATGGTCGCGGGTGTGACGCTGGACGCGGGCCCGCAGGAGTCACCGGTGCTGCTGCGGGTCGGCCAACGGTTCGGCCTTCGGTGGAGTGCGCCGGCCGACCCGACCACACTGTCCGATGTGTACTTCCGGGTCGGCGGGCCGCACGTCGGCAGCGCCACCACCGCGCTGGAGGTGAACAGTGACAACGTGATCGTCGACCACACCTGGGTGTGGCGGGCGGACCACGGCGTCGAGGGCCTCACCGACACCGAACGCTGGCGGACGAACATCGGCCGCAACGGCGTTGTCGTCAACGGCGACCACGTGACCGCGACCGGCCTGTTCGTGGAGCATTTCCAGCAGTACAACACCGTGTGGAACGGCCAGGACGGCACGACGGTCCTCTACCAGAACGAACTGCCGTACGATCCGCCGACACAGGCGGACTGGACGCACAACGGTGTCAACGGCTGGGCGGGTTACAAGGTGGGCGACCGGGTGCGAACGCATCACCTGTACGGCGCCGGTGTGTACGTGTTCAACCACAACAACCCGACGATCCACACGGAGAACGGCTTCGAGGTCCCGTCACAACCTGGTGTGCGGCTGCACCACATCATGACCGTCAACCTCAGCGCGGGCACGGTCGACCATGTCGTGAACGGCGTCGGCGGTCCCGCTGACACCACGAAGATCGGTGTCCCGGTGGACGTCACGGACTACCCGTGAACCGTCAGCGCGAGCGTTCCGGCGGCTAGCAGCAGGAACGTGCCTGGGAAAGGCACGTGCTTGTACCACTGGGCACGAATCACGGTGATGACCGCGCCGATGAAGAACAGCACGAGGCCGGCGGCGGCCGCGATCCCGATCGCGGGGACGGCGAACCCCACGAGGATCCCTGCCGCGCCGGCCGCTTTCGCCATGCCCAGCCAGAACAGCCACGACCGCGGTACCCCGTAGCTGGTCATGTTCTCGAGAATCGACTTGGCACGGACGAAGTTCGCGATGGCTGCCGCGATGTTGACGGCCGCGGTCACGGCCGCCACGGCGACGTAGGCGGTGAACACCTGGGACTCCTTTCAACGGACCGGGGTCTGTCCCAGACCCTGTCGTGGAGCCCCGCTTGGCGTCCAATACCTGCTTCTATAACCTGTTGGAATGGATGTGGACACTCGGTTGGTGCGGTCCTTCGCCGCGGTCGCCGCCGAAGGCAGCCTCACTCGGGCCGCCCAACGGCTGTACGTGTCCCAGCCGGCACTGACCAAGCAGATCAAGCACCTGGAAGACCTGCTCGGCGTGCGGTTGTTCACCCGCTCACGCACCGGGATGGCGCTCACCGAGGCGGGCCAGGCCCTGGCTGAACGAGCGCCGGCGCTGTTGGCCTTGTCCGACGAGGTGCTGCGGGACACGAAGGCCGCGGCCAGCCTCGCCGCCCGTGTCCTGCGCGTCGGTTTCCTCGCCAGCGCCGCCAACGAGGCCACCCAGGACATCATCGCCCGGTTCAGCCAGGTCCGGCCGGGCTGGCGGGTGGACATGCGACAGGCGACGTGGTCGGACCCGTCCGCCGGACTGGCCGACGGAAAAGTCGACGCCGCCCTGCTCCGCCTGCCCTTCCCCGGCCAGGACACCCTCCGGGTGGCGGTACTGCTCACCGAGCCCCGGTGGGTCGCGTTGCCCTCGGCCCACCCACTCGCGGCCCGGGACGAGATCGCTTTCCGGGAACTGTGGGACGAGCCGTTCGTCGCCGCCCCGGCGGAAACCGGCTGGTGGCGTGACCAGTGGCTGGCAGCCGATGAACGCGACGGCCACCCGGTACGGATCGGCGCGACCACCGACCAGCCCTATGACTGGCTGGAGGCCATCGCCAACGGCTACGGCGTCGCCCTCGCCCCCGAGTCGGCAGCCCGGTTCTACGCCCGTCCCGGCATCACCTACCGTCCGGTCACCGGGGTCAGCCCCAGCCAGGTCGGGATCGCCTGGCCACCGGCGGCCGACGCCAACCCGGTCGTGCGGGACTTCGTGCGATGCTGCCTGGAGACCGTCAACCCTGAGTGATCACCTTGTAGGACAAGTGTTCCGCGGCCGGCGCGGAGACCGACGCCACCAGCTCCAGCCGGATCCGCGTCGACTCCTCGGCCGGGAACAGCCGGGTGCCCCCGCCGAGGACCAAGGGAGCGAGGTGGATGTGCAGCAGGTCCACCAAGCCCGCCGCCAGGACCGCGTGGCACGTCTCGCCGCCGCCCATGACCACGACGTCCCTGTCCCCTGCCGCGGCACGGGCTTTGGCCACCGCGCTGTGCACGCCGTCGGTGACGAACGTGAACCGGTCGCCGAGCCGCCATGTCTCCGGTGCCTCGTGGGTCACCACGAACACCGGTGGCGGCGCGACGGTCTGGTCACGTTCCGCGCCATAGCCCATGTCGTCGCTCCAACCACCGGGGGCGTCGATGACATCGAACAGGCGGCGGCCCATGACCACGGCACCGCTCCGGGCAACCATGTCGTCCAGGACCTTCTGGTTGGCCGGCGCCCCGTTGAACACCCACTCGTGCAACGGTTCGCCGTCCACACCCAGCCCGTGCTCCACGCCCGCGCCGGGCGCCGTCACGTATCCGTCGAGGGACATGGTGATGTCCACGATCACCTGGCCGCTCACCGGGCCAACACCTCGTCCAGCCGCGCCATCGAGTCCCGCACGCCGGTCTCCATGCCGCTGGCGATCATCCCGTCCCGGCTCTCCACCGACGGGTAGACGGCGTGGGTGTGCACGCGGGTCCGTCCGCCGAGGTCCTCGAAGGTCAACGTCTCCAGGCTGACGTCGTTCGGCCAACCGTCGTACTGGAAGGTCTGCACGATCTGCTTGTTCGTCTCGACCGTGTGGAACACGCCGCGGAAGCCGTGCTCGCCGTCGGTGTCACGGTGGATATAGCGGTAACGACCGCCGGGCGTCACGTCGTACTCGATCAGCTCCATCGTGCCCCCGTGCGGGCCCAGCCACTGCGGAATGAGGTCCGGGTCGGTCCACGCCCGGTACACCTGCGCCGGGGTCGCGTCGAACTCGCGGACGACGTCGATGAACGGCGTGTTCGGCTGGGCGGTGATCGTGGTCTCGTTCATGTCTCCTGCTCCTTCATGATGTCCAGAACCGCGTCAAGGCGGCGGTGCCGCTGCTCGACCGCCAGCCGGTAGGTGTCGATCCAGCTGGTCAACTCCTCCAGGGCGGCCGCGTTCAGGTGACAGGGGCGACGCTGGGCGTCCCGGCTCCGGGTGATCAGCCCAGCCGCCTCCAGCACCTGGATGTGCCGTGAGACTGCCTGCTTGGTGATGGGGAACGGTTCGGCGAGTTCGTTGACGGTCGCCTCACCACGGGACAGCCGCGCGATCATCGCCCGCCGAACCGGATCCCCCAACGCGGTGAACGCCCGATCCAGCCTGTCGTCCACCTCATCAACAGTCATGTTGGTCAACTCATCTCTTTATCAACCGATACGTTGACTATAGAGGTAGGCGGGGACGAGGGCAAGCCTCAGCCAGCCCGAAGACCACCGCGGACGGGACGGCCACCGGGCTCGGCCTGGCCAAACCCGAAACTCCAGGGCGAGCGGCGGGACCAGACCCGGCAGGCCAGCAGGTCGGTAGGCACGCAGGTCGGCACGCTCGACAGACCCAGCGGCCGGCAGGTCGACACGCCCGGCAGGGCCGGCAGGGCCGGCAGGGCCGGCAGGGCCGGCAGGGCCGGCAGACCCAGCGGGTCGACAGATCCGACAGCCGCGGCAGATCTGGTGGCCGGCAGGTCCTGGTGGGTCAGCCCGTCGCGCGCACCGAGAAGTGGGTGATCGTGCCGCCTTTGACTGTGTACGTGCCGTGGTAGCTGCGGTTGGTCCCGTCGGTCTGCTGCGCCATGAGGTCTGCCGTGACAGTGTTACCGTCGACCGCCACGATGGTGACAGTGTCATGGTCGGTGGTGGCGAAGCCCGCGGCGAACGCGGAGTAGGACTGGCCGACGTTCTTGCCGCCCAGGTCCCACGCCCGCTGGTAGTCCCGGTTGTTGATGGCGTCGAAGTACGCCTGGACCACGGCTTGGGGGTCATCAGGGGGCGGCACGCCCGGTGGGGTGGTGACCGTGACAGTGTCAGCGTCACTCGATGGTGACGGTGACACTGTCGACGTTGACGGTGACAGTGTCGACGTCGTGGGGTTGGGAGCGCTGCCGACGTTGGAAATGGACGGCAGCGCGGGGCTCTGACGCGAACTGGTGGCAGCCAGCGCGACGCCCCGCACAGTGGTTCCGCCACAGCCGCTGACGGCCACAACCGCGACGACCATCGCGACGACAACCGCCAACGCCAGCCCCATGCGCTTCACATCCAGACGTGTCGACCCTGCCCCCGACACCGTTACCGACATCCCACGGCGACGGGAACGCGAGACACGCCGTACGAGAACCCGAGACACGCGGTATCCGACACTGTCAACGATGTCCGGCGGCTACGGTGAGCCTGGGCACGACCAGGACGTCGTCATGCTCCAGGGCCAAGTGGGCCGCACGATAGGCCGAACGGGCGCCGTCGAGCACTTTGCCCCGGTCGCGTTCGAGCCGATGCACCTCCGGTGTCCCGGGTAACGGCGCCAGGTCCAGGACGGCCGGTGCGCCCGGCTGGCGAATGCTCCGGGTCAGGTACGGCCGGCCGGTGCCCAGGTACTCACGCGTCGACACGAGGAACCCGGTGCCGAGGCCGGGCCGTAGGCGGTCGAGATGCCGGGCCAGCAGCCGGGTTGTCCATCGCGGCTCGGTGCGCATGGTCCCCATTGGCTTGGTGCTCAACGACAGGATGTGGGTGCACCCGTCGAGCACGGCCGCGCGGTACGGGTGGGGCCGCAGCATGCCGCCGTCCATCGCGCGATGACCACGGAAGGTCGTCGTTCCTCGCCCGGCGATCGGCAGCCACACGCTGGCCCGCAGGGCGGACCGCAGGTCGGTGGTGGACTCGAAGTCGCTGACGTCCAACGGTTCCAGGGTGTCCACGTCGGTGACCAGCACGTGCAACCGTTGTGGCGCCGCCACGATCGACGAGTAGTCCAGCGGTTTCCGCGAACCGAGCACCACGTCGAACAGGTAGTCCAGGCTCATCGGCCCGTCCCCCCGCAGCACCCGGCGGTAGTCCAGGAAGTCGGCCGTGGTCAGGTCGTCGAAGTAGATGGACAACGGGAACCACGTGCCCCTGGTCACGAAGTAGGCGCCGTTGACCGCGCCCGAGGAGCACGAGTACACGTCGTCGAAACAGTCGGCGTAACCGAGGTCCTCCAGGGCGGTGATCATCGCCCCGGACACCACTCCCCGCATGCCCCCGCCTTCGACGGCCAGGCCCACCTTGTACCCGTCATCCCGGTGGCCCGGTGTGCTTCCGGTGGCACGTCGGGCCTGAATCACCTGCCGCACGGGATGTTCCGGCGCCCACGGGGACGCCGTCCGACCGCTCGTCGTCATGGTTCCAGTTTGACAGGGCGGAGAAGTTGATTTGCCGGGTCAACTTGGGTCGACCGGAATGTCCGTCCGCGGCCCGACGCCGTACGCCGGCGCCGTCCATACGTTCGGGCGCATGGGATTTCGACATTTGGCCGCGGTCGCGGTCACGATGGCCGTCGGGGTGTCGGTGTGCACCGCGTCGGCACAAGCATGTGACCGGCTCATCTGGTCCGCGGACCTGTGCCCGGACGGTTACCGCGGGGTGGAGTGCGCGACACTCACTGTGCCGGTGGACTACCACGACCCGCGGGCCGGGACGATCGGCATCGCGGTGTCCCGGTTGAAGACCACCTCTTCGGCGCGGCGGGGTGTGTTGGTCGTCAACCAGGGCGGTCCGGCGCCGCACCTGGGCGACACCATGGGGTTCGACCACACAGCGCCGGAGTTGGCGAAGTCGTACGACGTGATCAGCTTCGACCAGCGCGGGTTCGGCCACAGCGCGCCCGTGGCTTGCCAGGTCCCCGCGGACCGGCAGGTGCTCATCCCCTGGCCTCGACCGGGCGGGTTCGCCGAGGACGTGCGCGTGGCCCAGGACATAGCCAAGACGTGCGTGGAACAGAACGGTCCGGTGCTCGCGCACATGGGCACCGCGTACGTGGCTCGGGACATGGAGTTGCTGCGAAAGGCGATCGGCGAGGACAAGATCAGCTACCTCGGTCTGTCGTACGGCAGCTACCCCGGCACGGCCTACGCCTCACTGTTCCCCGAGCACACGGACCGGGTGGTGCTCGCGGACGTGGCGTCGCCGACACGGATGTGGCGCGGGCTGTGGCAGCGCAGCCTCGGCGACGGCCTGGAGATCCGGTTCCCGGACTTCGGCCGGTTCGCCACCGACCTGGGACACAGCCCGGCGGAGGTACGGGACCGGTTCATCGCGATCGCGGCGGACCTGGACCATACGCCGCTGCCGACCCCGGCGGGCGTTCTGGGCGGCAACGAGTTCCGGATGGCGACCTACGCGGCCATGAAGGACGACTCGATGTTCCCGACCCTGGCCCGACTCGCCCGCGCCGTACTGGCCCGGGACGCGGGCACCGCCGCGGACGCCGCCCGGCAGGTCGGCACGTGGGCCGTCGACCCCACCGGGCAGATGCCCGCGCGGTTGTTGGGTGTGTCCTGCGACGACGCCTCCTGGCCCCGGTCACCGGCGGTCTACGAGCCCGAGACGCGGGCGGACGCGGCCAGGTACCCGCTGTCGGCGGGCGCGGGCTCGAACATCTGGCCGTGCGCGTTCTGGCCGTATCCGGTGGACGAGCAGGTCAGGGTCAACCCGCGTGCGCAACGCAACATCCTGATCCTCAACAACACGCGTGATCCGTCCACGCCGATGGCGAACGCGGTCGAACTGCGGGCCGCCTTCGCGGACCGGGCGCGTCTGGTGACCGTCGACGGCGGCGGACACGGCAGCTACCTGTACACGAAGAACACGTGCGCCAACGCCGCCGGCAACCGGTTCCTGACCGGCGGGCCGCTGCCCGCGGCGGACACGTTCTGCCCGGAAAATCCATAAAGGACACATGATCGCGATCCCGGCCGGCGTTGATCGACGCCGGCCGGGATTGCGGCTGTGTTGCGCGGCGAACCTACCTTCGGATCCCAGAGAACCACGTTCACCTCGGCGGAGGAGGATTCGTGACCGCGACCCACATCGGCCTGGCCGGAACCCGCATCGACGGGGACACGCACTGGTGTCCTGGCTGCGGGGACTTCGCGGCGCTTGACACCGTCCAGGCGGTGCTGCCCACGCTTGGGCTGGAGCGGGACAAGATCGTGCTGTTCTCCGGAATCGGCTGCACCCGGTTCACGCACCACCGGATCATCGACGGGATGCACGTGGTGCACGGCCAGGGCCCGGCGGTGGTCAGTGAGCTGGCCACGAGCCGGCTGGACCTGTCGGTCTGGGTCGTCATCCGCGACGGCCACACCATGACCGCGGGCGGCAACCACCTGATCGACTCCCTGCGCAGCAACGTGAACGTCAAGGTCCTGTTGTACGACACCCAGCCGGACCCGCTGGCGGTCGGCTGCGAGATCACGTTCCTCGGCCGGGCCGCCGACAGCGACCTGGCCGCCCTCACCGAGGTGTTGTCCCGAGCCGCCCGGCACCGCGGCTCGGCGCTGGTGCAGGTCCGGCCGGACGGGCAGGTCATCAGCCCGGCCGGGGTCCTGCGCCAGGTGCACCGACCGGTCCCCGGTTCGGCCGGGGCCGGAGCGGATTTCACCGCCCTCTTCACCGGCAGCAACTGAAGGAGATAGTCATGTCACGTCGCCTGTTCACGTCCGAGTCGGTGACCGAAGGGCATCCCGACAAGATCTGCGACGCCATCAGCGACACCGTGCTGGACGCGCTGCTCGCGCAGGACCCCCGCAGCCGGGTCGCGGTGGAGACCCTGATCACCACCGGTCAGGTGCACGTCGCCGGTGAGGTCACCACCGAGGCGTACGTGGACATTCCGAAGGTCGTCCGGGAGAAGATCCTGGAGATCGGCTACGACTCCTCGGTCAAGGGCTTCTGTGGTGAGTCCTGCGGTGTGAACGTCGCCATCGGCTCGCAGTCCCCGGACATCGCGCAGGGCGTCGACGACGCGTACGAGTCCCGCGTGGAGCAGCACGAGGACGACATCGACAAGCAGGGCGCCGGCGACCAGGGCCTGATGTTCGGTTACGCCTGCTCGGACACGCCCGAGTTGATGCCGCTGCCGATCGCGTTGGCGCACCGCCTGTCCCGCCGGCTGACCCAGGTCCGCAAGGACGGCACGCTGCCCTACCTGCGGCCGGACGGCAAGACGCAGGTCACCATCGAGTACGCCGGCGACCAGCCGGTCCGCCTGGACACCGTGGTGCTGTCGTCGCAGCACGCCGAGGGCGTCGACCTGGAGAAGCTGCTCGGTGTGGACGTCCGTGACCACGTCGTGCTGCCGGAGCTGGCCGAGCTGACCCTGGACACCGCCGACGTGCGGCTGCTGGTGAACCCGACCGGCCGGTTCGTGGTCGGTGGCCCGATGGGTGACGCCGGGCTGACCGGCCGCAAGATCATCGTCGACACGTACGGCGGCATGGCCCGCCACGGTGGCGGCGCGTTCTCCGGCAAGGACCCGTCGAAGGTGGACCGCTCGGCCGCGTACGCGATGCGCTGGGTCGCCAAGAACGCCGTCGCCGCCGGTCTCGCGTCCCGCGTCGAGGTTCAGGTCGCGTACGCGATCGGCAAGGCCGCCCCGGTCGGCCTGTTCGTCGAGACGTTCGGCACCGAGACCGTCGACCCCACCAAGATCCAGCTGGCCATCGCCGAGGTCTTCGACCTGCGCCCGGCCGCCATCATCCGCGACCTGGACCTGCTGCGCCCGATCTACGCCCCCACCGCCGCGTACGGCCACTTCGGCCGCACCGATGTGGACCTGCCCTGGGAGCGCACCGACCGCGCCGAGGCCCTCAAGCAGATCATCGGCGTCTGACCCGCCTGACCGGAGGAAAGTAGGTCCCACGATGGGTGTCCTGATCACCGGGTCGAT
This sequence comes from Actinocrispum wychmicini, assembly GCF_004345645.1. Lineage (GTDB taxonomy): Bacteria > Actinomycetota > Actinomycetes > Mycobacteriales > Pseudonocardiaceae > Kibdelosporangium > Kibdelosporangium wychmicini. Next base: position 70,189 of record NZ_SLWS01000012.1, read on the forward strand.
CGCGACCGACCACCTGATGGTGTTCCCCGGCCGGTTCGCCGACCAGTTCCTCGCCGACCAGCTCGACCGGGTCTCCCTGTCGTTCCTGGTGGACGGGCTGGAAGTGCGGCGCGGCGGGGTCGCCGCGAACATCTGCGTCGGCCTGGCCCGGCTCGGCGTGGCCGGCACCCTGGTCGGCGCGGTCGGCAAGGACTTCGCCGAGTACCGGTCCGAGCTGGACTCCGACGGCGTGGACACCAGCAGCGTGCTGGTGTCCGCCAGCCAGCACACCGCCCGGTTCGTCTGCACCACCGACCAGGTGCAGGCCCAGATCGCGTCGTTCTACCCGGGCGCGATGAGCGAGGCGGCCCGGATCGAGCTGCGGCCGATCGTGCAGCGGGTCGGCGGCGCCGAGCTGGTGCTGGTCAGCCCGAACGACCCGGGCGCGATGCTCAGGCACACCCAGGAGTGCCGCGACGCCGGCTACCCGTTCGCGGCCGACCCGTCCCAGCAGCTGGCGTGGATGGGCGGCGAGCAGATCCGCGAACTGGTGGACGGCGCGACCCTGTTGTTCACCAACGAGTACGAGTCGGCACTGCTGCTGCAGAAGACCGGGTGGAGCCGCGAGGAGGTGCTCGACCGGGTCGGTTCGTGGGTCGTCACCCTCGGCGAGAACGGCGTCCGCATCGACTCCGCCGGTGCCGAGCCGGTCGTGGTGCCCGCCGGGACCGTGCTCAACCCGGTCGACCCGACCGGGGTCGGCGACGCCTTCCGGGCCGGGTTCATCGCGGCCCGGCAGTGGGGCTTCGGGTTCGAACGCGCCGCGCAGGTCGGTTGCTCGCTCGCCGCGTTCGTGCTGGAGGTCGCCGGGCCGCAGGAGTACAAGCTCACCCCGGAGCTGCTGCTCGACCGGATCCGGGACACCTACGGGACCGAGGCGGCCAACGAGGTCGAACCCCACCTGACCCCTAGCGCGTGACCGTTGGTGGACCCTTGCGAGGCCGGCACTTCGTGCCGGCCTCAAGCATAAGCCGCACATGGACAACGTCGTTGACACCGACGTCGTTGGATACCATGGGTGGTGGTCAAGGCCATGTGCAGAGCGAAAGTACGTCAACACATAGGAGACCAGCCAATGTCCACCCGTTCGTCATCGACATCGTCCGCTTTGGACTACACGGTCGCCGACCTTTCGCTCGCCGAGTTCGGCCGCAAGGAGATCAGGCTGGCCGAGCACGAGATGCCCGGCCTGATGGCGCTGCGCCACGAGTACGGCGAGGCCCAGCCGCTCGCCGGTGCCCGGATCTCAGGTTCGCTGCACATGACCATCCAGACAGCGGTGCTGATCGAGACGCTGGTCGCGTTGGGTGCCGAGGTCCGGTGGGCGTCGTGCAACGTGTTCTCCACGCAGGACCACGCGGCCGCCGCGGTGGTCGTCGGTCCTAACGGGACGGTCGAGAACCCCAGCGGTGTCCCGGTGTTCGCCTGGAAGGGCGAGACGCTGGACGAGTACTGGTGGTGCACCGAGCAGATGCTCACGTGGCCCGCGGGGCGGCAGCCGAACATGATCCTGGACGACGGCGGCGACGCGACCCTGCTCGTCCACAAGGGCACTGAGTACGAGAAGACCGGTGTGGTGCCGGAGGCGTCCGACGACGACTCCGAGGAGTGGAAGGTCGTGCTGGGCCTGCTGCGCAAGACGCTCGGCAAGTGGACCGCGGTCGGCGCGGGCGTGCTCGGCGTCACCGAGGAGACCACGACCGGTGTGCTGCGGCTCAACCAGATGGCGGACGCGGGCGAACTGCTCTTCCCGGCCATCAACGTGAACGACTCGGTCACCAAGTCCAAGTTCGACAACAAGTACGGCATCCGGCACTCCCTCGTCGACGGCATCAACCGCGGCACGGACGTGCTGATCGGCGGCAAGGTCGCGGTCGTCTGCGGCTACGGCGACGTCGGCAAGGGCTCGGCGGACTCACTGCGCGGCCAGGGCGCCCGGGTGATCGTGACCGAGATCGACCCGATCTGCGCGCTGCAGGCCCAGATGGACGGCTACCAGGTCGCCACCCTGGAGTCGGTGCTGGAGATCGCCGACCTCGTGATCACCACGACCGGCAACTTCAACATCGTGATGGTCGACCACATGGCGAAGATGAAGCACCAGGCCATCCTCGGCAACGTCGGCCACTTCGACAACGAGATCGACATGGCCGGCCTGGCCAAGTACCCGGGTGTCAAGCTGGTGAACATCAAGCCGCAGGTGGACGAGTGGGTCTTCCCGGACGGCCACTCCATCATCGTGCTGTCCGAAGGTCGCCTGCTGAACCTGGGCAACGCCACCGGCCACCCCAGCTTCGTGATGTCGAACTCCTTCTCCAACCAGACCATCGCCCAGATCGAGCTGTTCACCAAGAACAGCCAGTACGAGCGCCAGGTCTACCGCCTGCCCAAGGAACTCGACGAGAAGGTCGCCAAGATCCACGTGGAAGCCCTCGGCGGCGAACTCACCGTCCTGACCAAGGCCCAGGCCGAATACATCGGCGTGGACGTCAACGGCCCGTACAAGCCGGAGCACTACCGCTACTGACCTCCACTGACCTGCCGCGGGCCGACCTCCTCCCCGGTCGGCCCGCGTCTTTCACTGCCCGATCGGGCCGTCACCAACGACCCGCGGGCCGTCCTTCAACGACTGCCGGCCGTGATCATCAAGCACATACCGTGGTTTGGTGGACAACACCGTGGCACTGCCGGACGGCCGGCGGATGGGTTACGCGGTTTTCGGTGCCCCGGCCGGACAGCCGTGCCTGGTCGTGCCCGGATACTCGGCGTCCCGCCAGACCGCCGGCTGGGCCTTCCCAGGTGCGGACCTACGCCGGCACGGCATCCGCCTGGTGGCCGTCGACCGGCCGGGCTACGGCCTGTCGACACCTCACCCCGGCGCCGGCTTCACCGCGTGGGCCTCGGACGCCGTGGCGCTCATCGATCACCTCAGCCTCGGGCGCGTCTCAGTGATCGCGTTGTCGATGGGCACAGGCCCGGCCTTGGCGTTGGCCGCCAAGTGTCCCTCGCTTGTCGCCGACGTGACGGTTCTGGGCGGGATGGCGCCCCTGGACGAACGTGAACGGTTCGCGCCGGCCAGCCGCGGTGACGCGCTCTACTGGCGCTTGGCGCGTCACTTTCCCTGGCTGTTGCGTCGAATGTGCGCCATGTCGGCGTCGGCGATGGCCAAGTCCACTCCGGACAGGCCACTCGGCCGGGTGGAACGCCAACTGCCCAGTGCGGACCTGGAAGTGTTCCAGCGTGCTCTGTCGAATGAAGACGCACGCACTGCTTTCGTCGCGGACGTAGCCGAAAGCTGCCGGCAGGGCGGCGCCGCCATGGCCGACGACCTCCTGTCGTACTCGCGGCCGTGGGACTTCGACATCGCGGACATCACTGTGCCGGTCCACATCTGGCACGGCCTCAACGACCCCAAGGTGCCGGTCGCGATGGGTCACCGGCTCGCCGACCGAATCCCAGGCGCGACCGCCGAGTTCGTGCCCGGCGGCCATTTCGCCGCACTCGACCACACCGAACGGATCCTGACCGAACTCACCCACTGAACAACGAGGCCGCAGAAAACCGCCGGAGCGCCACAAAAGCACTCCGGCGGTCTCCCCCGTGAGCGGGTCTCAGCCGAAGAAGCCCTGGCCTGGGGTCAGGACGGAGTCCGGGTCGTAACGGCGCTTCATCGCCACCAGGAAGGGCCAGGCGGATCCGAAGTGCCTGCGCCACTCGTCCTGGGTCATGCCGGGGATGGCGCCGACCAGGTACCGCTTGGCGCCCAAGGTCAGCGCCAGGTCGTAGATCTTCCGGTTGCGCTGCAGGTATGTCTGGACGTTGGGGTCGCCTGGGTTGGGCATCCGCAGCAGGTCGAACAGATAGGCGACCGGCTCGTTGGGGCGGGCCACCAGGGGGTGGGTCAGCTTGGACGTCTTCACGGGGAGCACGATCCCGAAGCCGCCGCCGAGGTCTTCGGGGGTCAGCTCGGCCACCACCGCGGTCACCAACGGTTTCACCGCGGACGCCGGGATGAACAGGCTCAGCCACGGGTGTGGCATCGCCCAGTAGCCGCCGTCCTTCCAGAACTGCTCGAACGGGTCCACCCGGAAGGTCCACTCGCGGAACGTCTGGTCGCCCGTTGTCATTGAGGCACGGTCGTCGTGCAGGCCCCTCAGGAGGGCGTTGTCGTTGGGCGTGGCCGGCGGGTTGTAGAAGGTGGCGGCCTCGATCGCGTACCACCAGCCGGAGTTGTCCGGCTTGCGCTGGATCGTGCCGGACTGGTGGTGGAACCGGCCGTCCGCCAACAACTTCTCCTGGTCGGCCTGGTAGGTGGCCACGTCCTGGTAGTACAGGTTGTACACCTTGGCGCGGCTGGGGGCGGGAATGAGGCGCACCTTGGCTTTCACGATGATGGCGACCTGGCCGGCGCCGCCGAGCACGGCGTGGAACAGCTCGGGCCGGTTGGTCGCGGACACACCCGTCACCAGGGTGCCCTCGCCGGTGACCACGTCCATCTCCAGCACGTTGTCGTTGAACAGGCCGTATTTGAACACGGTGCCGCCGAAGCCGCCCAGGCTGGCCACGCCGCCGACGGACAGCGGCAGGTAGTCGGTCATCGACGGCGGGATCTGGCCCACCTTCAGTGCCGCGTCCGACAGCTGCCACAGGGTCACGCCCGCGCCGACCACCGCGTACCCGTTGCCGATGCTGTAGATCTTCCCCAGTGCGCGGGCGTCAACCGCGATGCCCCCAGGCACCTCCGCCTGTCCGTACGACGAGTGCGACTCGATGTCCGTGCCTGAGCCGCCGCGGCCGCTGACCGCTATCTTCAGGCCGTTGCAGCGCGCGAACCGCACCATCTTCACGATGTCCTGCGTCGAACCCGGCCGCAGCACGGCCCATGGCGCGCCGGTGACCAGTCCCCCGAAGTCTCCGGCGAAGTTGGCGAGAACCTCGGGTGAGGTCTCCAAGGTGCCGTCCAACGGCGGCACCGCCCCAGAAACCACCGCGGAGGCCGCAGGGGCGGCCTCCGCTGTGACCCAGGAACCGTCCAAAGCACTCCAGCCGACCACAACCGCACCGACGCCGATCCCCTTCAGGAGATTCCGCCGGGAGTGTGCGCTGTCGCTCATCGATCCCCTCCAGTTGAACTTTCAGTTACGCCTTCACGTCGGTGTGATGTTCGGCCGCCGCGAGCGTGGCGACCTGGTAGGCGCTAACGTCGAACTTCTTGGTGCTCTTGGCGAACTTGCTGGTCTTCATGGGCCAGAGCGACGGGTTGCGGCCGGTCGAGTCGACGTACCAGCTGGTGCAGGTCGCCGGGTCCCAGACCGTGCCCTCGATGGCCTGCTCGACCATCCGGTTGTAGAGCTCCTGGGCGTCCGCCCGGACCTCCACACTCGCCAGACCGCGGCCGCGGATCGTCTTCACGGCCTCGATCACGTAGTTCATCTGCGACTCGATCATCAGCGTCTGCGACGAGTGACCGAGCGTCGTGTTCGGACCCAGCATCAGGAACAGGTTCGGGAAGTTGGCGACCGTGGTGCCACGGTAGGCTTTCATCCCGATCCGGTCCCACTGCTCCTCGAGCTTGACGCCGCCACGGCCGGTGATCCGCGCGGCGATCGGCCGCTTGGTGGCGAGGAATCCGGTGCCCAGGATGATCGTGTCGACCTGGCGCTCCTTGCCGTCCGAACCGATGATCCCGGTCGGCGTGACGCCACCGACCTCGCCGTCGATGATCTCGACGTTGTCCGCCTGGATGGCCGGATACCACTTGTTGGAGAACAGCAACCGCTTGCAGGCCACCGAGAAGTTCGGGGTCAGCCGGGCCCGCAGCGCCGGGTCCGGCACGCTCTTCTTGAGGTGCTTCGCCGCGTTGCCCTGCACGGTCTTCGCGGCGATGTCCGGGTTGGAGAAGATGAACGAGAGAATCTCCCTGCCCCGCTTGTTGAAACCACGGCGGAACGCGCGGTAGCCGGGGAAGTTCTTCAACGCCCAGCCGTGTAGGCCCGTGTTGGGCTTGTCGGGCTTCGGCATCACCCAGGGCGCGCTGCGTTGGTACAGGTCCATGTGGCCGACCTCGGACTGGATCGCCGGCACGAACTGGATCGCCGACGCGCCGGTGCCGATCACCGCGACCTTGCGGCCCTTGAGATCGTAGTCGTGGTCCCACTTCGACGAGTGCATGACCTTGCCCTGGAAGTTCTCGAAACCAGGGATGTTCGGGATCACCGGGTCGGAGAGGTATCCGCTCCCGGAGACCAGCAGCTGGGCGGTGTAGTCGCCCTGGCTGGTCTGGATGTTCCAGCGACGCAGCTTCTCGTCCCACTGCGCGCCGAGTACCTCGTGGTTGAACCGGATGTGGGGCCGGACACCGAAGCGGTCGGTCACATCCCGCAGATAGTCGAACAGCTCCTGGCGCGTACCGAACGTGCTGCCCCAGTCGGACTTCTGCGCGAACGAGTAGACGTAAAGCAACGCCATCACGTCACACGCACAACCGGGGTAGGTGTTGTCGCGCCAGGTGCCGCCGACCTCGTCCGCGCGTTCGAGCACCACGAAGTCATCAACGTTGTTGGCCAGCAACTTGATGGCGACGCCGAGCCCGGAGAACCCGGTGCCGATGACGGCCACCTGGACGTGCGGGGTCGGCCGCCCACCAGTGCCGGTCCGTTCGCTCTTGTTGATCTCGGTGCTCGTCACGGCGTACCTCCTTCGTCAGGGGTTGCGCTGCAGCACGATGCGGAAGTTGTTGAAGACCTTGTCCTCCAGCGTGTACGCGAAGATGTCCAGGTAGCGCTCGAACCGCTGGACGACCTCCTCGCTGGACAGCGCGACGGCGCGCTCGCGCTCGTCGGCCAGGTTGAGCAGCCACGCCCGGCAGGCCTCGGAGAACGTCTCGCGCTCGTTCTTGATCTCGATGATCTCGAACTTGTTGCCGATGGCCTGGATCAGCTCGTGGGTGTGCGGGATGTAGCAGCCCTCGAACTCCTCGCGCTGCAGGAACTTCAGGTCGTCGAGCAGCTTGCGCTGCAGGGGCGGCGGCTCGATCGTCATCATGTGCAGGACGAACCGGCCGTCCTCCTTCAGCAGCGAGTGCACGTGGCCGAAGAAGTGGCGGAAGCTGTTGATCCGCTCCTTGGGCGGCAGGCTGGAGAGCACGAAGTGCTCCAGCGCGTTGACGCAGAACGCCGCGTCGTACTTCTCCTCGGCGGTGTGGTCCGCCCAGCTCTCCACGATGATCTCGACATCGGGGTTGCCCAGGGAGTCCACGAACTCCTTCTGGGTGCGACTCAGCGTGACACCCACGGCCTTCTTGGCGCCGTGCAGCCGGGTGACCCGGTCGAGCATGGTGCCCCAGCCGCTGCCGATGTCCAGAACCTTGTTGGCGCCCTTGGCCTTCGCCAGCTCGATGAAGGCGTCGAGCTTGCGGTACTGGGCCTCGTCGTGCCCTTCGCGCAGGTCCTCGCCCTCGTTCCAGTACCCGCCGGAGTACATCATCGGCGGACCCAGGATGATGCGGTACACGTCGTTGCTGATCTCGTAATGGTGCCTGATCGCCTCGACCGCAGGACGCGCCGGCGTGTTCTCGACCGTCGTCATTCTCGACCCCATTCCAGTTTCTCGAATCCACCGGCTCTTCAAGCGCGCGGATGTCGGTGGAGACAAAATCGCGCGAGCAGCAACACATGCGCAACACGCGGTTGGACGAGCCGCCGGCGCGCGCCGGAGGAGTGACGAGTCCGATACCGTGACTTCTCGACGGCCCGACAAGCCACGGTGGACGGGTTCGCCCCGACACCTGCCACCACGGCGGCGCGGCGGCCGCGCTTGCGGCTTCGTTGCGCCGGGCCAGGTTAAGTCCATGCCGGAACGGCAGTCCTGGGCGCCCGGATCCCCCTGTCCCAGGGCAATCGAGAGGAGCAACGCGATGGAAATCCCTACCGTCGAGGACCTGGCTGAGCAGCTCAAGGCCGTGTCTGGTGCCGCCGAGGTCGGTCCGGACGACGCCATCCAGCAGATCTCCGACGTCGACTCGCTGGACCTGATGGAGTGGCTGTACGGGTTCCAGAACAAGTACCCGCACATCCCCGCCGACGAGTCCCTGTTCGCCGACATCGACGACCAGACGACCCTGCGGTCGGTGCACGCCAAGCTCGTCGCACTGGCCACGGCAGCCAACTGACGCGTTGCGGACAGCCCAGGAGTTCAAGCGGGCCCGGCCCGCTTGAACAGACCTCCCCAACTAGAAGCCGTTGCCACCTGTAGGGGTACCGGTGTTTGTCTTAGGGGTACCGGTATTGGCTCGTAGCAGTGGAAGCCGGGCCTGGAACGTGGATGAGGAGACGCACGTGAATTCATCAACAGGATGGGAACGTCTCGAGCCGAAGCTGGAGGCGATGGCCCGGCGCGTGCGGTCGCTCGAGTGGGACCCTAGCCGACGCAACAGCTTTGTCCCGTACGAGATCGAGACCGACAGTGCGTACGTGCGGGCGGACGACGGCGAGCGCTACCTGATGATGTCGGGGTACAGCTACCTGGGACTGCTGGGCGATCCGCGGGTCACCGAAGCCGCGAAGGCAGCTCTGGACAAGTACGGCACGGGCAACCAGGGTGTCCGCGCGCTCGCCGGAACCATCCCCCTGCACCACGAGCTGGAAGCCGAGATCGCGCAGGTGATGCAGCGAGAGGCCGCGCTGGTCTTCGGCTCGGGCTACGCCGTCAACACCGGTGTGGTCGGCGGCATGGTCGGCCCGGGTGACACCCTCCTGATCGACAAGTACGTCCACGCGAGCCTGGTGGACGGTTGCAAGCTCAGTGGCGCGACCGTGACCCGGTGGCGGCACAACGACCCCGAGCACCTCGAACGCCGGCTGCAGATGTCGAGCCCGGACGGGATGCGCGTGGTCATCATCGACAGTGTGTACTCAATGGACGGTGACATCGCGCCGCTGCCGGAGATCCGTGAGGTCTGCGACCGGTACGGCGCGCTGATCATGTCCGACGAGGCGCACGCGCTCGGCGTGATCGGCAAGACCGGTCGGGGCATCGAGGAGCACTTCGGCTCGTTCGACCTGGTCGACCTCAAGGTCGGCACCCTGTCCAAGGGCATCCCGTCGATGGGTGGCTGGGTGGTCGCCTCGAAGAAGCTCCTGCTGTACTTGCGTTACCACGCAAGGCCGTTCCTGTTCTCGGCGTCGCTCGGGCCGGCTCAGACCGGTGCCGCTTTGGCGGCGCTGCGCATCATGCAGCAGGAGCCCGAGCGCGTCGAGCACATCCAGCGGGAGTCGGCCCGGCTGCGGTCGATCCTGGTGGGCGCCGGCATCAACGTGGGGGACAGTGAGACCGCGGTGATCCCGATCATCTGCGGCTCGGACGAGAACGCCTACGACTACGCCACGGCGTGCAAGAAGGCGGGCATCGTCGGTCTCCCGGTGGTCTCGCCGGCGGTGCCGACCGGTCTCGCCCGGCTGCGCATCGCGATCACGGCCCGGCACACCACCGCCGACATCGACTTCGCGGCCGAGGCGTTCCTCACCGCGGCCAAGCAGACCAACCTGGTAGCTGCGTGATGACCAACTGAGGGGTATTTCCTGGCGCGGTGGACCTCCACCGCGCCATTGGTCTTTTCAGGGGGGATTCACCTACATTGGGCGACCGCAGATGGACAGAGAGTTGTACCCTGGACCAGTCATCCGGGACAATCCAGGCATCGCTGTGACCAGCAGTTAGACGCTCGCTTATGGACGAGACGTCCTCAAATATGGACCGTCTCGTCACGACAGTGTTGTATGTGGATCAGACACGTCAAACAGGTCAGGGAGGACAAGGACAATGGAAACGGTCAGGGTCGCGCTGCTGGTGATCTCCACCATCACGATGGGGTTGGTCGGCGGCCTGTTCTACGGCTTCTCGGTTGCCGTGGTACGCGCCCTTGCCAGGGTCGACGACCGCACGTTCGTCCTCGTGTGCCAGAAGATGAACCGGGCCATCGAGAACGGCTTGTTCGCGCTCAGCTTCGTCGGGACCGTGATCTTCTCCGGCATCAGCCTGGTGCTGTTCATCGCCATCGGCAAGAGCACGGTCTACGTACCGATCATCGTGGCGTTGGTGCTGTACGTGCTCAGCCTGCTCATCACGTTCCGCATCTCCATCCCGATGAACAACGCGATCGACCGGGTGGGCGACCCGGACAAGGCCAAGGATCTGGCCGGCGCCCGCAAGGCGTTCGAGGCCCCCTGGAACCGCTGGAACCACATCCGCGGTCTCCTGGCGATCGCCGGCTTCGGCGCGCTGTGCTGGGCGCTGATCGAATACGGCGCTCTGTAAGGGACTTCTCACAGGCGGCCCGGGGACGGCTCCCCGGGCCGCTTCGCATTGTCCGTGTTGCGCGATGTTTGCGGGTCGGCCGGTAGACATGGACCAGTGGAGAGAGGAGCTGGCCATGATCATCCGTCACATTGACGATGTGAAGACCGTGGAGTGGGGCAACGGTCTGAGCCGTCGTTTCCTGTTGGAGTCCGACGGGATGGGTTACACCGTGACCGACACGTTGGTGCGGGCGGGGACGAAGTCGCATCTGGAGTACCGCAACCACCTGGAGGCGTGCTATTGCATCTCCGGTTCGGGTGAGGTCGTGGACATGGACGGCAACTCCTTCCCGATCACGCCGGGTGTGATCTACGCGTTGGACAAGCACGACCCGCACTATCTGATCGCGAGCCCGGACGAGGACCTGCGGCTGGTGTGCATGTTCACCCCGGCGTTGCGCGGCGACGAGTCCCACAACCTGGACACCGACGAGTTCTCCGAGTACTAGGCCAGCGTGTCTGTCGTGAGTGGTTTCGTGCGTTCCCACGCGCGAAACCACTCACGAGGGAAAGGAGGCCGGACGACATGATCGAATGGAACGAAGACCAGATCGCGTTGCGGGAGGGCCTGGGCGCGTGGCACGAGGCCCTGTCCGCCGACCACGTCGAGAACGATGCCGACGGCACCTTCTCCTGGGAGAAGTGGAAGCTCGTCGCCGAGTCCGGCATCCTGTCGCTGCCGTTCGACGAGCGCTGGGGCGGCCTCGGTCAGGACCTGCTGACCACCATGTACGTCCTCGAAGGTCTCGGTGAGGGCTGCCGCGACGGTGGGCTGTGCTTCTCGGTCACCACCAGCATCTGCAGCCTGGGCATCCCGCTGGAGAAGTTCGGATCCGCCGCGCTGAAGGACAAGTACCTGCCCCGGATCACCTCCGGCGACGCGATCGGCGCGCACGCCATCTCCGAGCCCTCAGGCGGATCCGCGGCGTTGCAGATGAAGACCCGGGCCGACCGGGACGGCGACGAGTTCGTGTTGCACGGCAGCAAGACCTTCGTGTCCAACGGCCCGATCGCCGACCTGTTCATGGTCTACGCCCGGACCCACCCGGACGGTGGCCCGCTCGGGGTGACCGCGTTCCTGGTCGAACGCGACACCCCCGGCTTCGAGATCGGCAACCCGATCAAGAAGATGGGCCTGCGCACCTCCCCGCTCTCGGAGCTGTTCTTCGACGAGTGCCGCATCCCGGCCACCCAGGTCGTCGGCCGGGTCGGCGGCGGGTTCCTGGTGCTGGACCACGTGATGAAACGGGAGATCCTGTTCTCGTTCATCGTGAACGTCGGCGAGATGCAGCACCGGCTGGACCGGTGCATCGACTACGCCACCAAACGCACCCAGTTCGGCAAGCCGATCAGCACCTACCAGTCGATCGCCAACAAGATCGTGGACATGAAGATCCGCCTGGAAACCTCCAGGAAATGGCTCTACGACACCGCCGAACGGCTGCTGAGAGGCCAGAACGTCACCACCGACATGGCCGTCGCCAAACTGCTCACCAGCGAGGCGAACCTGGCCTCCAGCCTGGCCGCGGTGCAGATCTTCGGCGGCAACGGCTACATGGCCGAATACGGCCTGGAGAAGGACGTCCGCAACGCCGTCGCCGGCACCATCTACTCCGGCACCAACGAGATCCAGTACAACCGCATCGCATCCATGCTGGGGCTCTAATGACCATGATGATGACCAAGAAACTTCTCAAGGTCTGCGGTGCCAAGACCCGCGACGACGTGGAACTGCTCGCCGACTCCGGGGCCGACCTGGTCGGCCTCTGGCACGGCGTGCCCAACGGACCGTCCGAGGTGTCAGTCGACCAGGTCGCCCTGCTGGCCGAGGCCGCCCGCGCCACCGGCCAGCTCGAACCGATGCTGGTCACCTTCCTGTCCGACGTCGACCTGCTACGCCAGATCGTCGAACGCACCGGCATCCGCTGGATCCAACTGCACGCCTACCAGATGCCGCAGATGATCAGGGCCCTGCGGGCCCGGGTCCCGCACGACGTGACGATCGTCAAGGTGCTGCACCTACGGGCCGGCACCTGCCTGGAAAAACCCCTGATCAAAGCCTACGAGAAAGCCGGCACCGACCTGTTCCTGCTGGACGTGGTCACCGAAGACGGCCAGATCGGCTCCACCGGACAACGCCTACACCCCAAAGCCGTCGTCGAACTGGTGCCCAGCTTCACCAAACCCTTCCTCCTGGCCGGCGGCATCTCCGCACACAACAGCGCCGACTACGCCACCGTCGCCGCCCACCCCCAGTTCCTCGGCATCGACGTCGACACCGGCGCCCGCGACCAGCAAGGCCACTTCGAAGGCAAGAACATCTCGGCCATCACCCGCGGTTGGCGAACCGCGAGACACGAAGAAGTGGCATAAAGGACACTAGAGACATCGCCGACGTGAAGGAGCAGGCTCTGATGCCGAACGCCACCGCCCGTCCCCGCAGCAAGGCCGCGACCCCGTTGTTGTGGTTGAGCACGTTGACCATGGGCCTGATGGCCGGTTTCTTCTGGGCGTTCTCCGTCCTGGTCATGCCGTCCCTGAAGAACGCCGACGACCGCACGTTCGTGGCGGGCTTCCAGGAGATCAACCGGGGGGTGAAGTCCGGCGGCTTCGCGTTCGGGTTCTTCGGCGCCTTCATCTTCACCGGCGCGGCGGCCATCGTTCACCAACGGATGGGCCGCAGAGCCGCGGCCCGCTGGATCTTCGCGGCGCTGCTGCTGTACATCGTGGCGCTCGCGGTCACGATCGGCGGCAACATCCCGTTGAACAACAAGCTGGACCAGTTCGGTGACCCGGCCAAGATCGCCGACCTGGCCGGCGCTCGGGCGGCGTTCAACGAACCAGCCTGGAACTCGATGAACGCGGTCCGCACCGTCGCCACCACCCTCGGCCTGCTGGCGTTGGGCGCGGCCCTCGTCGACCACGGCCGCGCCCAGATCCCTGCCGCCGAGTAAGGCGGCCTCAGCGCGGGAGCGTGGTGTGCTTGAACTCGTTGAGCTCGGTCCACCCGGTCAGCAGGTCCATGGTCCGCTCAACAGTCCGAATGGACGCGTCCGCGTCCGCGCCGGCCGGTGAGCGGTCCATCAACCGGACGAACACCGCCCGCTCCCCCGCGATGAACGTCGGGACACCCCACACGTCGTGGGACTCCACGTACTGCTCGTGTTCGGCCTGAACGGTCGCCAGCGCCGCACCGGACTCGATCCGCTCGAACACCGCGCCGGCGGGCACTGCGTGCTCGCCGAGCACGCGTTCGATCACGGCCCGGTCCTCCAGGTGCAGGCCTTCGTCGTGCCGGACGGCGAACAACGCCCGGTGCACGGCGGGGAACCGGTCGGCGAACTCGTCCCGGACGACCACGCCCACCTGCAGGGCGAGGATTCCCCTGTCCTGCTCGGGTTTCTCCCAGACGCTGGGCTGCCCTTCCACGACGTGGGCCTGGCCGAGGGAGAACGGGAGGAACCCGACCTTCCAGTCGGCGCCCGCGGCCAACCCGGTCAGCAGGTGCTCATGGGCGTTGCGGGCGAAGGGACACCGGTAGTCCCATGTCACGGCGAAAGTCGCGGTCATGGATCCCGAACGTACCTTGTCCGGATCCCCGAAGGGCTGAACCGGGGATTGTTGCGGACCGCAACATATGTCACGCTTGCCAGCAGCGTCGCCACCGCTTCGGTTGATCCGTGTGTACCCGCCCAAGGAGACACTCGTGTTGAGTCGCCGTTGGCTGGCCATCGTCGGCATCATGCCCCTGGCCTTCGCCGCCCTGTCCACTGTCGGTTCTCCCCCGGCTTCCGCCGCGTCTTGCCCGTGGGTGCGGTCGACCGCGCCCGTGCCGCAACGAGTGGCGCAGGTGCTCGCCCAGATGTCCCAGGATCAGAAGATCTCCCTGCTGCACGGCACGGGTGGCGCGTTCGTCGGCAACACGCCCGCCATCCCGTCGCTGTGTGTGCCGGGCATGGGGTTGGAGGACGGTCCCGCCGGGGTCGGTGAGGGCTTGGGTGGGGTGACCCAACTGCCCGCGCCGGTGGCCGCGGCCGCGACCTGGGACACGGCCGCCGAGCGGCAGTACGGCGCGGTGGTCGGCAGTGAGGAGGGCGGTAAGGGCGCGGCCGTCGACCTCGGACCGACCGTGAACATCATCCGGGATCCCCGCTGGGGCCGGGCGTTCGAGTCGATGTCCGAGGATCCATACCTGGACGGCAAGCTCGCCGCCGCCGAGATCGTCGGCGTGCAGAACACGGGTGTGCTGGCGCAGGTGAAGCACCTGGGCGTCTACAACCAGGAGACGAACCGGAACACGCCGTCGGACAACGCGATCATCGACGCGCGCACCGAACAGGAGATCTACCTTCCCCAGTTCCAGGCCGCCGTGCAGGAGGGCGCCGCGTCTTCGGTGATGTGCGCGTACAGCACGGTCAACGGCGCGTACGCCTGTCAGAACCCGACGATGCTGAACTCCGCGCTGCGCGGGCAGTTCGGGTTCGCCGGGTACGTCACGTCCGACTGGGGTGGCACGCATTCCACCGCCGCGTCCGCCAACGCCGGGATGGACCAGGAGATGCCCGGCGGCGACTTCTTCGGCAACGCGCTCGCCACCGCCGTCCAGAATGGACAGGTCTCGTCGGCCACGTTGAACACCATGGTGGGCCGGATCCTCACCGAGATGTTCACGTTCGGCCTGTTCGACAACGCGCCGCACGGCTCCCCCAGCGCCACGGTCACGTCGGCCGCGCACGTCGCCACCGCGCGCGCAATCGCCGAAGAGGGCACGGTTCTGTTGCGCAACAACAATGTTTTGCCGTGGAACACATCCGGCACGAGGTCCATCGCCGTGATCGGCACGGACGCGAGCACCGCGCCGCAGACCGCCGGCGGTGGCAGCGCGGCCGTACAGTCCTCTGGCACGGTGACTCCGTTGCAGGGCATCACGAATCGGGCCGGCGCCGGGGTGTCCGTACAGTACGCGCCCGGCGACACCAGCAGCGGCATCACGCAGGCCGCGAACCTCGCGCGAACCTCGTCCGCGGCCGTGGTGTTCGTGAGCTACAACGAGTCCGAGGGCGGCGACCGGTCCGGGATCGACCTGACCAGCGCCCAAAACCAGCTGATCACGTCGGTCGCCGCGGCCAACCCGAACACTGTCGTGGTGCTGAACACCGGTTCCGCCGTGACGATGCCGTGGGTGAACTCGGTCGCGGCCGTGCTGGAAAGCTGGTACCCGGGCCAGGAGGACGGCAACGCCATCGCCGCGTTGCTGTTCGGCGACGTCAACCCGTCCGGCAAGCTGCCGGTCACGTTCCCGCGCAGCCTCGCGGACGTACCCGCGTCGACCGCGGCGCAGTGGCCGGGCACGAACGGGACCGTGCAGTACTCCGAAGGCCTCAACGTCGGTTATCGCTGGTACCAGGCCAAGAACGTCACGCCGCTGTTCCCGTTCGGGTTCGGCCTGTCCTACACCACGTTCGGCTTCAGCGGCCTGCAGGTGTCCGGCCCGGACGCGCACGGCGTCTCCACGGTGACCGCGACCGTCACGAACACAGGCACCCGCGCCGGCTCCGAGGTGGCCCAGCTGTACGTCGGTGCGCCGGCCGCGGCGGGCGAACCTCCTTCGCAGCTCAAGGGATTCACCCGGGTCACGCTGCAACCTGGTGCCAGCACAACGGTTTCGTTCCCGCTGACCATGCGTGACCTGGCGCACTGGGACAACGGCTGGACCACGTCCACCGGCACGTACCGGATCATGGTCGGCGACACGTCCGCGAACCCGCAGCTGTCCGGGACCCTGGCCGTGACCTCGACGACCACCGGCAACACGGTGACCGTGACCAACCCGCAGGGCATGAGCAGCCCGGTCGGCACCGCGGTGAGCCTGCCGCTCCAGGCCACCGGGCAGACCTTGACGTGGAGCGCGACCGGCCTGCCCGCTGGCCTCGGCATCAACGGCTCCGCGGGCGTGATCTCCGGGACCGCGACGACGCCCGGCACGACCACGGTCACCGTGACGGCGACGGACGGCACAGGTGCGTCCGGCTCGACGACGTTCGTGTGGACGGCGACGTCCGGCGGCGGTGGCCACTTCGGACCCATTGTCGCCGGTGTCTCCGCGGGCCTGTGTGTGGACGTTCGCAGCGCGTCCTCCGCGAACGGCACGCCTGTGCAGATCTACCAGTGCAACGGCACGAACGCGCAGACCTGGACCGTGGCCGGCGGCGGCACCCTGCAAGCGCTTGGCAAGTGTATGGACGTGACGGGCGCGGGCACCGCCAACGGCACGAAGGTGCAACTGTGGGACTGCAACGGAACGGGCGCGCAGGTCTGGCAGCCGCAGCCGAACGGCTCGTTGCGTAACCCGAACTCCGGCCGTTGCCTGGACGACCCGAGTGCGTCCACAGCGAACAGCACCCAGCTACAGATCTGGGACTGCAACGGCACCGCGGCCCAACGCTGGACCCTGCCCTGACCTGCGCCCCCGGTTGGCCGGATAGGGTGCTGGTCAACTGGAGGGGGTCCCATGGCGCACGACCACTGTTCGGACGAACGGCTGAACGCGGAGGGTGAGGTCGCCGTCGCTCGGTTGATCATCGACGGCGGCGACCTGACGCACGCGCTGCGGCACATCGCCGACAGTTTGGCGATGGACCCGCAGCTGCCTGACGCGCACGAGGTGTTGGCCGAGTTCGTGAGCCGCGCGGGTGGGCCGGAGGTCGCGCTGAAACACTTCGAGGCGGTGGAAGGGCAGGGGTTCACCGGGACGGTCGCGGCGCACGCGCACGTCTGTGCGATGGCCGGGCGGTGGGACGACGCCGTCCAGATGTTGTTCAACGTGGCCGCGTACGAGCCGCAGCGGACGTGGCTGGACGTGGCCTGGCTGCGCCCGGACCTGCCTGTGAGCCCAGAGTTGATGGCCAGCGCGGTGGCCCGGCTGGCAAGTCACCTGGACGACCCGGTCGACGAGGACGAACGCGCACCGCTGCTGCCCGCTCTGGAGGTGCTGCGCGGGACCGTCGCCCGGAACCCGCGGCACGCGGCGCTGTTGTGGTCCGGATCGATGCTGGCGCGTCGCCTCGGCGCGTTCGACGAGGCCGTGGCATGGACGGACCGGTCGTTCGCGCTGGAGCCGTCGCACTATGCCGCGGTGATGAAGGGGTACGCGCTGCGCACGGCCGGCAGGCTGGAAGAGGCCCTCGCCGCGTGGATCCAGGAGGCGCAGCGGACGCCCGACGAGCTGAGTGTGTATCTCGACGTGTCGGATCTGCTGGCCGACATGGAACGGTTCCCCGAGGCCTTGGCGTGGGCGCAGCGCGTGGTCGCGCGGGAGCCCGGCAACGAGAAGGCTGTCGCGACCGTCCACGGCCTGCAGTACGCCATCACGGAGGACGTCCGGCATCTGGTCGCGCTCGCCGACGACGTGCGGGCCCAGCCGGACAACACGTACTCGGCCGTGGTGCTTGGCCGGTACAGCCATCAACGGCCGTGGCTCGGCCAGGTGGCGCAGGCGACCGAATCGGTGATCAACGTCATGCAGCAGGTGCTGGAGAACACCGAGCCCGGCCCGGAGGCGGCCCTCGCGATGACCGTGTCGGCGCTTGAGCCGCCGAGCGCGATGATGACCCTCCGGCGGGTGTACCCGTCGATCGAAGTCACCGTCGGGTCGATCCCGGAGCCTGATCTACGCGTCACCGCACACCCGGTGCGGACCTACGTCTGGCAGTTCGACGGCACCGAAGCGCGCCCAGCGGGCCCGCCGCCGTCCCAGGAGGCCAGCGAGGCCGTCCGGCACGTCGCACAGTTCCGTTGGCGTTCGATTCCGGACGCCTACGACAGTGCGGTTGTCCTGTCCAGCGCCGCCCCGCATGACCTGCTGGCCGTCCTGGTCCACCCGCCCGTCCCGCCGGACGACGAACTGGGCCGTGCCCTCGCCCGGCACGCGCCGCACCTGTGGATCCGGGCTGTGCAGGCGTGGGCGTGCCTCGGCTTGGCCCACCACCGGTCGGATGAGCCGTGGCCGACGTCCTACCGCCGCGGGGTACTCATCGACCTGCTCAACGGGCCGGAGGACTGGGTGTGTGAGGCGGCCGCGTTCGCGCTGGTCGTCACCGCCTGGGTCGACCCGGCCACTCGACGGGACGTGCAGGAGTTGGTGGCTCGCCGGATGTTCGACGCGGCCCAGGCGTACCGGACGCGCGAGGTGACCATCCTGGAGTCGCTGTGCCGCCTGGTGTTGGCCGTGCCGGACGTGGTCGACGAGGTCGCCTCGCTGGCCCGCGACCTGATCGCGAACAAGCAGGCCTGATCAGGTGGCGGCGCCGGCCAGCAGGTTCTCGCCCAGCGGGGTCAGTGAGTGCTGGACCGCGCCGCCGTTGCGCCAGGTCAGGATGAGCCCGGCGGCGCGGAGCACGGAGGCGTGGTAGCTGGCCGACGCCGGTGAACACTCGGCGACGGTGCCCAGCTCGGTCGTGGTGCAGCCCTGCGCCGCGGCCATCAGGATCCGGGCGCGGGTGGCGCCCAGCAGGGCGGACAGGCCGCCTTGCGGGTGCTCGTCGTTGTGCGCCACCGGGTACACCAGCACCGGGGGCAGAGTCGGGTCGGCCAGCAGGGTCGGCGCGCCGGTGCAGAAGTAGGACGGGATGAGCCGCAGCCCGCGGCCGCTCAGGTGCAGGTTCCCGGTGACGTGTTCGCCCGCCACCTCCAGGGTCATGTCGGACCACCGCATCCACGGGCTGATCGTGGTCAACGCGCCTTCGATGCCGTTGTCGACAATGTGCCGGGCGCGCTGGGCGCGGTCCCGGCGGAAGCCCGCCTCGATCTTTATCCATTGTGGACAGATTGCGGTTCGGTGGTATCCGGCCCACGCCGTGGTGAACTCCTCGAAGGCCGGCGGGTCGGCGACGACCCGCCGCAGCCACGCCGGCATCCGCCGGGTGCCGGTCAGCCGGGCCACCTCGCTGTGCCGGCGGGCGGCGGGCGTGCGCCGTAACGCGTCGAGCCCGGCGGCGAACCCCTCGGCGCCTTCGGCCGGGGTCAGGAAGTCCGGCGAGTAGCCCTTGTTCGGGGCGACCGCCAGCAGTCGCCGCACGGTCTGGTCCACCGTGACATCCGTCCGCCAGGTACGGATGGCCGGTGGACCGGACCGGTCCTGCAGCGCGTGCAGACTGAGCAGGATCTCCCAGAACGGGTCCGGCGCGGTGGCGAAGGTCGTCTTCGCCAGGTCCTCCCCGGTGAAGTGAATGACCAGTCCCATAGTGTCGCCCCCAGACGTACCTGCTGATCAGGATAGCCACCGGGACGCGGTTGTCCTCCCCAGTTCCCGCGTTGTTCGAAAGGCGGGGGTCGAGCAATCCACCCCCAGAGAATTGCTCGACCCTGCCCGCATGCATCATCACGGGGCGCAGGTGTACGCCACAATCATCCTCAAGGAGTACGTCACTCAAGGTAATCAAAGGACCGGTCCACCTGGGTAAAATGTCACCCACGGTGACTATCAAGCCAACTGGCCTACTACGACAAGGTGGCGAACCTCGTGTCGGCCTGTTCGGCGGTGAGGCCGAAGTCGGCGAGGTCGTACCGGTGGGCGCGGCGCCGGTCGCCGGTGGAGTGGATCTCCGCCATCGCCGCGCGGGTCTCGTCGGTGAGCGTCAGCCCGAAATGCCGGTAGATGTCGGCAACCACGGCGAGTGGGTCGGCGACGAAGTCCGCGTAGTCCACGTCGTAGAACTGGGCCGGGTCGTGGTGGCGCCGGTCGGCGGTGAACGCCGCCAGGCCACGGGCCCAGAGATCGAGCTGGGTGCGGCCGATCACGTCGCCGTGGAACACGTCCGACCAGCCGGCCGAGGCCTGTTCGGCGAGGCTGCACATGGACGCGATGATCGTGCGCGGCGCCCGGTGGGTCTGGATGACCAGCGCGTCCGGATACGCGGCCATCAACGCGTCCAGGCCGAAAAGGTGGCTCGGGTTCTTCAGCACCCAGCGTTTTCCGCGGTCCGGCAGGCCGATGAGCTGGAGGTTGCGGCGGTGTCGCCGGTACGCCGTCGTCCAGTCCTGACCGGCGAGCCACTCCGAGTACGTGGGAATGTACGCGAGGCACTCGAAGGAAATGGACATCATCGACTGCCGCAGCAGCCGCCAGCATTCCTCCGCCTGGTCGGCCGCGATGTAGTGCAGGCCCATGAATTCGGGGTGTTCGACGTGGTGTTGTTCGTATCCCGCCTGAATCCGTTGGAAAACCGGATTGTCCGCCCAGGTCTCCCGGGGCGGCCTCGGCTGCGGGAAGTCCGTGAGCCACAGGTCAAGCCCTTGGTGCGTCGGGTCTTCCGCGAGCAGCCGGTGCAACGCGGTCGTCCCGGTCCGGGGCAGTCCGGTGACGAAGATCGGCCGTTCGATCGGCACGTCCGTGTGCTCCGGCAACCGCCGCCACGCCTCCTCACTGAGCGCACGCGCCACCAAAGCTCCGCGCAACCCGGCTCGTTTGACCCGCACCCCGAACGGGGTCAACCCGGCCTCACGCCGATAGGAGTCGAGGAGAACCTCAAGTCCCGCAACGTAGTCGTCCGCGCCGAAGTCGGTCAGGCCCGTGATCTTCGTGGCCGACGCGCGCAGCGACTCGACCGTGCCGACACCGTCCACAACAGACTCCCTCAGTGGTGGTACTCGCCGCCGTTGACGTCAAGACACTGCCCGGTGACCGCCCGCGCCAGGTCCGACGCGAGGAACACGACGGTGTCGGCGACCTCGTCCGGTTCGGGCAGCTTGCGCAGGTCGATCTTGGCCGCGGTCTCGTCGTAGACCTGCTCCGGCGTCACCCCGCGCTGCTGTGCGAGGTACGCGAAGTAGAACTTGACGTTGTCCGCCCAGATGTACCCGGGCGCGATGGAATTCACCCGCACCCCCTCCGGCCCCAGCTCGGTGGCCAGGCTCTGCGCCATGGCGAGCAGGGCCGCCTTCGCCATCCGGTACGGCCCGAAAGTGCGCTGGGTGTGCCGCAACACCATGGAGTTCACCATCACCACCGACCCACGCGCGGCGACCAGCGCCGGTTTGAGCAACGTGGTGAGGCGCAACGCGGCCAGCACGTTCGTCTCGAACCCGGCGCGGATCCCCTCCGGATCCACCTCGGTCAGGTCCGCCAACGGAGGTGTGGCGAAAGCGTTGTGCACCAACGTGTCCACCCGGCCGAACGCCGCAACGGCGGCCTCCGCCAACCGGTCAACAGCCGCGGCGTCCGTGAGGTCGGTCGGCACGGTCACCGCGCGCCGGCCCAGGTCGGTGACCTCCTTGGCGACCTCGACCAGCCGCGACTCGGTCCGAGCCGCCACCACCACGTCCGCACCTGCCTTGGCGCACTGCACCGCGATGGCCCGCCCCAACCCCGGCCCGACCCCGGAAACCACGACAACCTTGTCCCGCAGCACCATCAGCCCACCATCCTGGTCGCGACCGCGGCCTGCCTTGCCGCGATCCGCTCGGCGTACTCCTCGCGCGTGATCCGGGCGCGGTCGTAGAACGGCAGCCTGCGGTCCAGCAGGTCCACCGGGACCACCTCCAGTTGCGGCCCGTCCGACGGTTTCAGGTCACGGGTCAGCCGCTGCCACCGGATCTGCAGGTAGCCGCGGGCGTGTCCGGTGCGTTCGACCCAGTTCGCCACGCCGGGGTCCCGTTCGCTGACCACGTACCGGATCCGGCCGTCCGGGTCGGGGCGGGCCTGCGCGGCGGTGAGACTGGTCTGGTGGTTGATGTAGTCCAGCGACACGTACCACATGCTGCCCAGCTGGAATCCCTGGTACGGCGCCTCGGACACCGGCACCGAGATGATCATCGCCTGGTCGTCGGCCAGGTCGTAGTGGCCGACCGACGAGAACTGGGTGGTGAGGCCGCCTGGGGTGGAGCGTGGCTCGGTCATCGTGTTCACCGGCAGCTTCAGGTAGAACCACTCGGGGAACGCCAGGAACGTCCGGATCCGGTTGACCAGGATCTTGCCGGCGACGCCGTACCGCTTGGCCAACGTGTCCTGGGTCAACGGCGGCGGTGCCGTGCCTGTGGTGTCCGCGCGGCGGATCCGGATCGTGCCGCGCTGTTCCCGCGTCCAATCGCTGTACACCTCGCGCACGATCAGCATGGCCGAGCCGGGGCCGAGGGTGAAGTAGTTCCGCCTGGCCTGGCCGGGTCCGAACCGGATCTCGAACGTGCCGTCGTCGGCGATGTCGAACGCCCGGTCGTCGAACGCGGTCAGGCTGTCCGGCACCGCCACCGGCGAGTAGTCCCCGTTGAGCACCTGGAAGCTCAGGTCGGCGGTGCTCCCCCGCCGCCCGGACACCACGTACTCCGCGTCCTCGCGGAGATAGGAGTGGAAGTACAGCGTGTCCGGGTTGTCCAGGCCCATCTTGGTGTACGGGCCGGTCGACTGGGTGAAGTACGGGAAGTCCCGTTGGTACGCCCACGCCATCTGCAGCGACGCGCGGATGCTGCCGGCGAGGTAGTCGTAGCCTTCGCATCTGTCCGCTTCGGTCCGTACGTGCGGCGCGCCGGCGACGATCCCCTCGGCCTCGGCGATCGCGGCGGCGAATGACTCGGTGAGCACACCACACACTAGAACGTGTTCTAACCTGTGGTCAATCGCAGGCTCGGCAGGTCGTCGAGCGAGTGGGTCATCTCGTACGTGCGTACGTATTTGACGCGCGAGATCCGCCAGCCGGCCGAGGGGTCGCACGCGTACTCCTCCTCGTAGTACGCGGCGCCCTTGATCACCAGCCGGGCCGACTGGACGATCACCGTGTCCTCGAACGCCCACGTCCCGGTCGCCCGCGCGCCGTCCACCTCGATCTCCGGCTGGCCGGCGAAGTGAAACGTAACGATGTCCTGGCCGCTCAGGTTGTCCCGCATGAACTTCAGGATCGCGTCCCGGCCGGTCAGCACCAGCGGCCGGCCCATCGCCGGCGTGCCATAGTCCGCGACCACGTCCGGAGTGAGTACGCGTTCCAGTTCCTCCCAGTTCTTCTGGTCGACCGCGCGCAGGTAGCGGTACTTGGTCCGGCGGATGTCCTCGACGGCGAGAAAGTCGGTGAGGCGGGCTTCGATCACGTCCATGGACCTCAGCTTCCCGCGCCGGTTGACCACAGGCAAGAACATGTTCTAATTTCATCAGGTGGCCACCATGTACGAGCTGTCGCACCTGCGTGCCCTGGAAGCCGAGTCCGTCCATGTGCTGCGCGAGGTCGCGGCCACGTTCGACCGGCCAGCGCTGCTGTTCTCCGGCGGCAAGGACTCGATGGTCATGCTTCACCTGGCCGCCAGGGCGTTCTGGCCGGCGCCGGTGCCGTTCCCGGTGCTGCACGTGGACACGGGCCACAACTTCGACGAGGTCATCGAGTTCCGTGACCGGATGGTCCGCCGCTACCACGTCCGCTTGGTGGTCGCGCGCGTCCAGGACGACATCGACGCCGGCCGCGTCGCCGACGAGCCGAGCCGAAACCGTTTGCAGACAACGACATTGTTACGCGCGATCACCGAGGGCGGCTTCGACGCTGTCTTCGGCGGCGCCCGGCGGGACGAGGAGAAGGCCCGCGCCAAGGAGCGCGTGTTCAGCTTCCGCGACGAGTTCGGCCAGTGGGACCCGCGCAACCAACGCCCGGAACTGTGGAACCTGTACAACGGCCGGCACCGCAAAGGCGAGCACATCCGGGTGTTCCCGCTGTCGAACTGGACCGAACTGGACATCTGGCAGTACATCGCGGACGAGGACGTCGAGCTGCCCTCGATCTACTACGCGCACCGCCGCACGGTGTTCCATCGGGACGGGATGTTGTTGGCGCACACCAGGTTCGTGACACCCGACGACGAGCCCTTCGAAGCCACCGTACGCTTCCGTACGGTCGGCGACGCGACCTGCACCGGGTGCGTCGAGTCCACCGCGGCCACGCCGGAGCAGGTGGTGGCCGAGGTCGCCGCGACCAGGGTCACCGAACGCGGCGCCACCCGCGCGGACGACCGGATCTCCGAGACCGGTATGGAGGACCGCAAGAAGGAAGGGTACTTCTGATGCCGCACCTGCTTCGCCTGGCCACCGCGGGCAGTGTCGACGACGGCAAGTCCACGCTGATCGGCCGGTTGCTGTTCGACACCAAGACGATCTTCGCCGACCAGCTGGCCGCGATCGAACGCGCCAGCCTGGACTCGGGCGAGCAGTACCCGAACCTGGCGCTGCTCACCGACGGCCTGCGGGCGGAACGCGAGCAGGGCATCACGATCGACGTGGCGTACCGATACTTCGCCACCCCACGCCGGAAGTTCGTGATCGCGGACACGCCGGGACACGTCCAGTACACCCGCAACATGGTCACCGGCGCGTCCACCGCCGACCTCGCCCTCATTCTCGTGGACGCGCGCAAGGGCCTGCTGGAGCAGTCCCGGCGGCACGCGTTCATCGCCAGCCTGCTCGGCATCCCGCACATCGTCCTGTGCGTCAACAAGATGGACCTGGTCGACTGGTCGCGGGAACGGTTCGACGAGATCCGCGAGGAGTTCCGGCGGTTCGCGATGAAGCTGACCGTGCCGGACCTGGCGTTCGTGCCGATGTCCGCGCTGCACGGCGACAACATCGTCCACCGCGGCGCAGCGATGCCTTGGTACGAGGGCACTTCCCTGTTGCACCACCTCGAAGAGGTGCACATCAGCTCGGACCGCAACCTGATCGACGCACGGTTTCCCGTGCAGTACGTGATCCGCGGCGGCGATCACCGCAGTTACGCGGGGACGGTCGCGGGCGGCGTGTTCAAGCCCGGTGACGAGGTTCTGGTGCTGCCGTCCGGGTTCACGTCGTCGATCCGGGCCATCTGGGGACCCGGCGGCGACCGGGTGGACGAGGCGTTCCCGCCGCAGGCGGTGACCATCCAGCTCACCGACGAGCTGGACGTCGGCCGTGGCGACCTGATCTGCCGGCCCGGCAACCGGCCGCACGCCGGCCAGGACGTCGACGCGATGGTCTGCTGGCTCACCGAACGGTCCGAGCTGACCCCGGACAGCCGGTACACGATCCTGCACACGACCCGGTCCACCAAGGCGCACGTGCGGAAACTGGACTACCGCCTCGACGTCAACACCCTGCACCGGGTCGAGGACGCACAGTCCTTGCGGCTCAACGAGATCGGCCGCGTCAAGCTACGCACCCAGCAGCCGCTGCTGTTCGACGCGTACCAGCGCAACCGCAACTCCGGCAGCTTCGTGCTCGTCGACGAGCAGACCAACAACACCGTCGCGGCCGGCATGATCACCGGGCCGAGCCTGCCTGTCGTCTGGCATTCCACCGCGGTCCGCCGCGAGGAACGCGGCACCCGCGGCATGACGATCTGGCTGACCGGCCTGTCCGCGTCCGGCAAGTCGACGGTGGCCGTGGAGATCGAGCGCCGGCTGGTCGCGGCCGGACGGCCGGCGTACCTGCTCGACGGGGACAACCTGCGGCACGGCCTGAACGCGGATCTTGGCTTCAGCGCGGCCGACCGGGCCGAGAACGTGCGCCGGGTCGGCGAGGTCGCCCGGCTGTTCGCGGACGCCGGTGTGGTGGCCGTGGTGTCGTTGATCAGCCCGTACCGGGCCGACCGGGACGGGGTGCGGGCCAAGCACGACCAGGCGGGACTGCCGTTCGTCGAGGTGTTCGTGGACACTCCGATCGAGGTGTGCGAGGCGCGCGATCCGAAAGGGATGTACGCCAAGGCACGGGCCGGTGAAATCTCGGGGTTCACCGGGGTGGACGATCCGTACGAACAGCCCCATACTCCAGAGCTGGTACTGCGGCCGACCGACGGCGACCCGGCCGCGATGGCGAACACCGTTTTGGCCTTGTTGGCCGACTGATCGCGACCCGAACCGCACCAAACAAAGCTGACCTGAATGGAGTAGTAACGGGCCGCGACCGCCCCACGCTGTACACACTTATGTCGTAACGCCTTGGTGCACCCGAGTGAACGGCTAACCACGGCATCTACTTTCGGTTCAGCATTCGCCCCCACCGGCGCGAAATCACGGGTCATCCCATGACTGGTTTTCTGAGGCTGGGCACGCTTTTGGGTGACTGCGTCCTCACGAAACCCGGTGCTAGCCTCCGTGAGGCAGTGTCCAGAAAAAGATCACCGTCCAGATGACGAGACTCGGAAGACGTTCCTGAAGACCTTGTTCGAGTACTCCCATGCCTTTTTAACCACCCTGACCCAATCACATACGAATAAGGAATGGCGGTTGTCGTGACCGACACGGTGGAGTCGAATGTTGGCGCCGAGAACCCTCAACAACAGAGCCTGGCGACCGCGGCGGCGCGGAATTTGGCGACGACCACCAAATCCGTCCCGCAGATGCAGAGCATCACGTCAAGGTGGCTGCTGCGGATCCTGCCGTGGGTGCAGGCGCAGGGCGGCGTGTACCGGGTGAACCGGCGGCTGAGCTACCTCGTCGGGGACGGCCGGATCTCGGTGTCGAACATCGGCGCGCAGTGCCAGGTGGTGGCCCCGGATCTGGTGGAACTGCCTGTGCTGCGCGGCTTTGCGGACGAGGAGCTGACCGTGCTGAGCGCGCTCGCCGGCCGGTTCGAGCAACGCGAGTACGAGCCGGGCGCCGTGATCGCCGAGTTCGGCCACGAGGCCGACCAGGTGGTCGTGATCGCGCACGGCAAGGTGAACAAGATCGGCACCGGCGAGTACGGCGACCAGACCGTGCTCGGCACCCTTGTCGACGGCGACTTCATCGGTGACCAATCCCTTGTGCAGGAACAAAGCATCTGGGAGTTCACCGCGAAAGCGGTCACCCCGACCACCATTCTCGCGTTGCCGAGGCGTTCGTTCCAGGAATTGGTGGACCAGTCCGACGAATTGCGCGCCCATGTGCAGGCGTACCTGGCGAATCCGACAAAACCGCAGAACGCGCACGGCGAAGCCGAGATCGAGCTGGCGTCCGGTCACGACGGCGAACCGGATCTGCCCGGCACGTTCGTCGACTATGAGCTGGCACCGCGGGAATACGAGTTGAGCGTCGCCCAGACCGTGCTGCGGGTGCACACCAGGGTCGCCGACCTCTACAACCAGCCGATGAACCAGACCGAGCAGCAGTTGCGGCTGACCATCGAGGCCCTGCGCGAACGCCAGGAGCACGAGCTGGTCAACAACCGCCAGTTCGGCCTGCTCGCCAACGCCGACCTCAAGCAGCGCATCCCGACCAGGACCGGCCCGCCCACCCCGGACGACATGGACGAGCTCATCGCCACGGTGTGGAAGGACCCCGGCTACATCCTCGCGCACCCGCGGGCGATCGCCGCGTTCGGCCAGGAGTGCAGCAAACGCGGCATCTATCCGGCCAGTGTGGACCTCAACGGCAACCAGATCGTGTCGTGGCGCGGCATCCCGATCCTGCCGTGCAACAAGATCCCGGTGACCGACAAGCGCACCACGCAGATCATGCTGATGCGGGTCGGCGAGCAGAACCAGGGCGTGATCGGCCTGCACCAGACCGGCCTGCCGGACGAGTACCAGCCCGGCCTGTCCGTGCGGTTCATGGGGATCAACGAGAAGGCGGTCATCTCGTACCTGGTGAGCGCCTACTACTCGGCCGCCATCCTGGTGCCCGACGCGTTGGGCGTCCTGGAGAACGTCGAACTGGGCCGCGCCGACAGCTGACCCCTGAAACCCTCGTGGGTACTTTTGTTTGTTCGCACGCACAAAAGTACTCACGAGGGACGACCTGCTCGGCCAGTTCGACCTCGCCGATGCCACGGCGTCGCCCGGCCGGTCTCCCGTGCTGCTCCCACCGGGCCGGGCCATCCCCGTGGTGCCCCCACCGGTCAGGTCGGTCGAGTGGGCGCTGGCCGATGCCGGGCCTCCCACCGCGCCCGCCATGCCGGGGTGGGGCCCAACGAAGGTGCATCGGCCAGCGTCGAAAACAACCCGCGCAAGATCAAGCACAGATGGGCGGTTCACAACGTGACACAGGTCGAGAACAGGCAGCCGCAGCAGAGCCTCGGTACCGCGGCCGCGCGAAATCTCGCGACCACGACCAAGTCCGTGCCGCAGATGCAGGGGATCACACCGCGCTGGCTGCTGCAGGTGTTGCCGTGGGTGCAGGCGGAGGGCGCCGTCTACCGGGTCAACAGGCGGCTGACGTACGCCGTCGGCGACGGCCGGGTGAGCTTCACCAACGTGGGCACGACCATCCGGGTCGTCCCGCCGGAGCTGCGGGAACTGCCGCTGCTGCGGGACTTCGCCGACGACGACGTGCTGGCCGCGCTGGCCGACCGGTTCGTCCAGCGGGAGTACCAGCCCGGCGACACCATCGTCCACAGGGGACAGCCGGCGGACGCGGTGTTCCTGGTGGCGTTCGGGAAGGTGAGCCGGCTCGGCGTCGGTGAGTTCGGCGACGAGACGGTGCTGGAGGTCTCGGACGGCGGCGCGTTCTTCGGCGAGGCCGCGTTGTTCGGCGACGCCCGTGACTGGTCCTTCTCGGTCCGGGCGAACACCCGGGTCATCGTGATGACGTTGCCGCGTCAGGAGTTCGACCGCGTGGCCGACCAGGCGGAGGGGTTGCGCGCCCACGTCGACGCGGTGCTGGCCAGGCCGAAACCGCCGAGCAACACCAAGGGCGAGGCGGAGATCGAACTCAGTTCCGGACACGACGGGGAGATCCCGCTGGCGCACACGTTCGTCGACTACGAACTGCGGCCGCGGGAGTACGAGCTGAACGTCGCGCAGACGGTCCTGCGGATCCACACCCGGGTCTCGGACCTGTACAACGAGCCGATGGACCAGACCGAGCAGCAGCTCCGGCTCACCGTCGAGGCGGTACGGGAACGCCAGGAACACGACATGGTCAACAACCCGGTGTACGGCCTGCTCGCCAACGCCGACCTCAAGCAGCGGATCCACACCCGCAGCGGCCCGCCCACCCCGTACGACCTGGACGAGCTGATCAGCCGGCGGCGCAAGACCCAGTTCATCCTGGCGCATCCGCGGGCGATCGCCGCGTTCGGCCGGGAATGCACCCGCCAGGGCCTCTACCCGGACACGACCACGGTCCAGGGCAAACGGGCGCAGGCGTGGCGCAACATCCCGATCCTGCCGTGCGACAAGATCCCGGTCAGCGACTCCGGCCGGACCTCCATCATCGCGATGCGCACCGGCGAGAAGAACCAGGGCGTGATCGGCCTGCACCACGCCGGACTGCCGGACGAGCGCGAGCCCAGCCTGAACGTCCGGTTCGTCGGCATCAACGACAAGGCCGTCGCGTCCTATGTGGTCAGTGTGTACTACTCGGTGGCGATCCTGGTCCCGGACGCGCTCGGGGTCCTGGAGAGCGTCGAGCTCGGACGCTGAGCGATGGTGATCCGTGAGGTGACCGGCCGCCGGCCGCAGGAGGTGCTGGCGTGGAGCCGTGACCTGCTCGAACCGGCGATGCGCGCGGCGGCGGACTCGCTGTCCGGGACGATGCGGCTGATCGCCGGCTACCACTTCGGCTGGTGGGACGAGCAGGGCGAACCGACCGACGCCGACCGGGGCAAGTCGTTGCGGCCCACCCTGGCGCTGCTGGCGGCCGAGGCGGTCGGCGGCGACGCGACGGCCGCTCTGCCCGCGGCCGTCGCCGTCGAGCTGGTGCACGAGTTCTCGCTGCTGCACGACGACGTGATCGACGGGGACGCCACCCGGCGGCACCGGCCGACCGCGTGGAGCGTCTTCGGCCGCAACCCGGCGATCCTGGCCGGGGACGCGTTGTTGACGCTGTCGTTCGAGGTGCTCGCCACGTCCGCGCATCCGGAAGCCAAGGAGGGCATGCGGATTCTCAGCTCGGCCGTGCAGGCGCTTGTGGACGGTCAGAGCCTGGACGTGGACTTCGAGGACCGGGTGAACGTCGACCTCACGGACTGCCTCGGCATGGCGCACGGCAAGACGGCGGCGTTGATCGGGTGCGCGAGCGCGCTGGGCGCGTTGTTCGGCGGCGGCCGGCCCGTGCAGGTGGATCACCTGCGTGCGTACGGCCACGAGATGGGGCTGGCGTTCCAGTTGGCCGACGACCTGCTGGGGATCTGGGGCGACCCGGCGGTCACCGGCAAACCGGTGCACTCGGACCTGCGCAACCGGAAGAAGTCGCTGCCCGTGGTGCTCGCCCTCACCTCGGCGACCGCGGCCGGGAAGGAGCTTTTCGAGCTGTACCAGGGCGATCAGCCGTTGTCGCCGGCCGAGGCGGTGCGCGCCGCCGAGTTGGTCGACCAGGCGGGCGGGCGGACGTGGAGCCAGCAGCAGGCCGACGACCGGCTGGACCGGGCACTGCGGCGGCTGCGGGCGGCGCACCCGGACGCGCGGGCCGCGGCGGAACTGTCCGCGCTGGCCCGGCTGGCGACCCGCCGCGACCACTGAAAGGGCTTGTGTCATGAAGGTGTTGCTCGCGTCGCCCCGGTCGTTCTGCGCCGGGGTGGAACGCGCCATCGAGATCGTCGAGCAGGCCATCCTGACCCGGCAGCCACCCATCTACGTCCGCAAGCAGATCGTGCACAACAAGCACGTGGTCGCCGCCCTCGAAGACCGCGGCGTGGTGTTCGTCGACGAACTGGCCGAGATCCCGGACGGGGCCACCGTGGTCTTCTCCGCGCACGGCGTGTCCCCGGCGGTCCGCGCCGAGGCCGATCGCCGGGGCTTGGACGTGATCGACGCGACGTGTCCCTTGGTGACCAAGGTGCACGCCGAGGCCCGCCGGTTCGCCGCCCGCGGCGACACCGTGATCCTGGTCGGCCACGCCGGCCACGAAGAGGTCGAGGGCACCATGGGCGAGGCCCCGGACCAGACCGTGCTGGTCGAGACCACGGCCGACATCGAAGACCTCCCGGTCCCCGACCCGGACAACGTGTCGTACCTCCTGCAGACCACCCTCGCGGTCGACGAGGCCGCCGAAGTGGTCGCCGGCCTGCAGGACCGGTTCCCCGCCCTGCGCGGCCCGGCCACCGATGACATCTGTTACGCCACGACGAACCGGCAGGACGCCCTGCGCGCCATCGCCGACGAGGCCGACCTGGTCCTGGTGGTCGGCTCGGCCAACTCGTCGAACTCGGTCCGCCTGGTCGAACTCGCCCACCGGCACGGCACCCCCTCGTACCTGATCGACGACGTCGGCGGGATCCGGCCCGAGTGGCTGGCGGACGTGGACGTGGTGGGCGTGACCGCGGGCGCCTCAGCCCCACCCGGCCTGGTCGACGAGGTGGTCGCGGCACTCGCCCCGGCCACGGTGGAGGAGCGGATCACCGCCCGCGAAACCATCCACTTCACCCTTCCCCCAGCCGCGAGGCGGCCATGACCGGCGGTGTTCCCTTCGTCGCCGGCCCCGCCGACCTCGCCCGGCTGTCCTTCCCCGAGCTCACCGCACTGGCCGGGCGGATCCGGGACTTCCTGGTCGACAAGGTGTCCAGGACCGGCGGGCATCTCGGGCCCAATCTGGGCACGGTCGAGTTGACCATCGCGCTGCACCGGGTGTTCTCCTCGCCGCGGGACGTCCTCTTGTTCGACACCGGGCACCAGGCGTACGTCCACAAGATCCTCACCGGGCGGGCCACGGAGTTCGACACGTTACGGCAGGCCGGTGGGTTGTCCGGGTATCCGTCGCGGTCCGAGTCGGAGCACGACGTCATCGAGAACTCGCACGCGTCCACCGCTCTGTCCTATGCGGACGGACTGGCGAAGGCGTTTGCCCTGCGGCGGGAGGACCGCCGGGTGGTGGCGGTCGTCGGCGACGGCGCGTTGACCGGTGGGATGTGCTGGGAGGCGTTGAACAACATCGCCGCCGCGCCGGACCGGCCGGTGATCATCGTGCTGAACGACAACGGACGGTCGTACGCGCCGACCGTGGGCGGCATCGCCAGCCACCTGGCCGAGCTGCGGTTCTCCGGGACCCGCAACCTGTTCGAGGACATCGGCATCGCCTACCTGGGCCCGGTGGACGGGCACGACATCCCCGCCCTCGAACACGCGCTGCGGCAGGCCGCCCGACGAGGCTGCCCGGTCTTACTGCATTGCTTGACCCACAAGGGAAAGGGCTACCCGGCCGCCGAACGGGACGAGGCCGACCGGCTGCACGCCGTCAGCCCACGGGATGGGTCGAGACAGCCGACGTGGACCGCGGTGTTCGCCGACGAGATCGCCGCCATCGGCGCGGACCGGCCGGACGTGGTGTGTGTGACCGCCGCGATGGCCGAGCCGGCCGGGCTGGCCCGGTTCGCGGCCGAGTTCCCCGGCCGGGTCTTCGACGTCGGCATCGCCGAGCAGCACGCGGTGACGAGCGCGGCCGGCCTGGCCATCGGTGGCATGCACCCGGTGGTGGCGATCTACGCGACGTTCCTGAACCGGGCCGTCGACCAGCTGCTGATGGACGTGGCGCTGCACCGGCTGCCGGTGACGTTCGTGCTCGACCGGGCCGGGATCACCGGGCCGGACGGGCCGAGCCACCACGGCATGTGGGACGCGTCGATCCTGCCCGTGGTTCCCGGCCTGCGGTTAGCGTGCCCACGGGACCCGATCCGGCTGCGGGAGCTGCTCCGGGAGGCGGTCGAGGTCAGCGACGGGCCGACAGTCGTTCGGTATCCCAAGGCGAGCGCGGGCCCGGACATCCCGGCGCTGCGCCGGACCGGCCACTGTGACGTCCTGCGCGAGGACCCCGACGCGGACGTGCTGCTGGTCGCCGTGGGCCCGTTGGCTGAGGCGTGCCTGACCGCGGCCGACGACCTGGACGTGCCGGTCACGGTGGTGGACCCGAGGTGGGTGGCCCCGGTGGATCCGGCGCTGATCAAGCTCGCGTGCGCGCACCGGCTCGTCGTCGCCGTCGAGGACACGACCACACCCGGCGCGCTCGGCGGACGAATCGCGCAAGCGCTCGCGGCGATCGGATCCGAGACCTGCGCGGCGACGTTCGCACTGCCACCGACGTTCGTACCGCACGCCTCCCGCGCGGAGATCCTGCGCGCGCACGGCCTGGACGCGGCCGGTATCACCACCACCGTTCTCAAACGCCTGGAGGCACTGTCGTGACCCTGGTTCAGCTGGGCCCGCCGCGGCTGCGCCGCAAATGCCGACAGGTGATGGTCGGCACGGTGCCGGTCGGCGGTGACGCCCCGATCAGCGTGCAGTCCATGACCACCACGCTGACGTCCGATGTGGACGCGACACTGCGGCAGATCGCCGAGCTGACCGCGGCCGGCTGCCAGATCGTGCGGGTGGCCGTGCCATCGCAGGACGACGCCGACGCGCTCCCCCGGATCGCCCGCAGCTCGAAGATCCCGGTCATCGCCGACATCCACTTCCAGCCGAGGTACGTGTTCGCCGCGATCGACGCGGGCTGCGCGGCGGTCCGCGTCAACCCCGGCAACATCCGCCAGTTCGACGACAAGGTCAAGGAGATCGCGGACGCCGCGCGGAACGCGGGCGTGCCGATCCGGATCGGGGTCAACGCTGGCTCCTTGGACAAGCGCTTGCTTGTCAAATACGGTCGCGCCACGCCGGAAGCGCTGGTCGAGTCGGCACTGTGGGAGTGCTCGCTGTTCGAGGAGCACGGCTTCCGGGACATCAAGATCTCGGTGAAGCACCACGACCCGGTCGTGATGATCGCGGCCTACCGGCAGCTGGCGGACCGCTGCGACTACCCGCTGCACCTGGGCGTGACCGAGGCCGGGCCGCGGTTCCAGGGCACGGTCAAGTCCGCGGTGGCGTTCGGCGTGCTGCTGGCCGGCGGCATCGGCGACACGATCCGGGTGTCGCTGTCCGCGCCGCCGGTGGAAGAGGTCAAGGTCGGCGCCCAGATCCTGGAGTCGCTCGGGCTGCGGCCCCGGCAGCTGGAGATCGTGTCGTGCCCGTCGTGCGGCCGGGCCCAGGTGGACGTCTACAAGCTGGCCGAGGAGGTCACGGCCGCGTTCGACGGCTTCCCGGTGCCGCTGCGGGTGGCGGTGATGGGCTGCGTGGTCAACGGCCCCGGCGAGGCCCGCGAGGCCGACCTGGGCGTGTCGTCCGGCAACGGGAAGGGCCAGATCTTCGTTCGCGGCGAGGTGGTCCGGACCGTGCCGGAGAGCCAGATCGTCGCCACGTTGATCGAGGAGGCGATGAACCGGGACTGGACGGACCCGTCATAGGGTAGGCCCGTGCGCGAAGTTCAAACGAAGGTCGCCCAGGCCGCGGACAAACTCGGCCTGCACGCGAACGTCCCCACGCTGACCCTGACCATGCTCGCCGAGGTCGGCCGGCTGGCCGACGAGGTGCTCGCCGCGACCAGCGGCGGCCGGCGCCCGTTCCGGCCGACCGAGAGCTGGGAGCAGCGGCTGGCCGACGTGGTGTTCACCACGGTCAACCTGGCCGACCAGACCGGCGTCGACCTGACGTCCGCCGTGGACGGCGCGATCGCCCGGCACGAGGCCAACGCCAAACCCGTGGACGACCTCCCGGGTTGGTAAGTAAATATCGGTTTGACGACCGTGGCCGGGCTGCCTTGGATTCGGCCATGGCCTCCATGATTCACAACGTCTCGTTCGACGCCGCCGACCCGTACCGGCTCGCCCAGTTCTGGAGCGAGGTCACCGGCCGGCCGGTGCACGACGACGTGCGGCCCGGCGACGAAGAGACCGTGGTCGACCTCGACCACGGCATGCGCCTGTTCTTCCAGCGCGTGCCGGAGTCCAAGACGATCAAGAACCGGGTGCACGTCTGCCTGCAGCCGGACGGCACCCGGGACCAGGAAGTCGAACGCCTCCTGGCGCTCGGCGCGACCCTGCACGACGACCACCGCAAGCCGGACGGCACAGGCTGGGCGGTCCTGCGGGACCCAGAGGGCAACGAGTTCTGTGTCGAGCGCAGCAACGCCGAACGCGCGGCGACCTCCTAGCTTGTCAGATGCGTCACCCGGCCGGCCAGGATCGTCGCTGTCACGGGTATCTCGCGTAGTTCGTGGGGCGCCACCGCGCTCGGGTCGACGGCGACGACCATCAGGTCCGCCACGTCACCGACTCGCACCTCGGAACGTCCCTTGCTGGCCGCCGCCAGGGCGACCGTCAACGGGATCGCCTGTTCCGGGTGCCATGGCGGGCGAGTGTCATCCGTCCGGGTGACTGCCGAGGCGATGCCGTCCCACGGGTCGAGCGGTGAGACCGGCGCGTCCGACCCGATCTCCAGGGTCGCGCCCGCCGCGAGCAGTGCGGCGTACGGGAACGCGTCCGCTGTGCGGCCGGACCAGTGCTGGTCGGCGACGTCCCGGTCGTCCGGCTGATGCGCGGGCTGCACGCCGGCCACCACCCCCAGTTCGGC
This sequence comes from Actinocrispum wychmicini, assembly GCF_004345645.1. Lineage (GTDB taxonomy): Bacteria > Actinomycetota > Actinomycetes > Mycobacteriales > Pseudonocardiaceae > Kibdelosporangium > Kibdelosporangium wychmicini. The sequence continues at coordinate 105,875 of NZ_SLWS01000012.1, forward strand.
GAAGCGCGGCAGGTCCTCGGGGCGCACGAGCTGGGCGTGCTCGATCCGGCCGGCACAGCCGACTTCGGCGAAAGCGTCCAGCGCGATCGTGTTCGCGTGGTCGCCGATGGCGTGCACCGCCGGGCTGATCCCGTTGCCGGAAGCCTTGGCCATCAACGGAACCAGCTCATCGAACGGCAACTCCAGCAGCCCATGGGCGTCCTGCCCGGGATACCGGTCGTGGCAGTACGCGGTCCGGGTGTTGAGCGAACCGTCCACGAACAGCTTGTACGGTCCGACAACCAGCATCTCGGCGACCACGTCGCCGGTCCGGTGCCCGCGTTCGATCGCGGTGTCGAGCAACGGCCGTGCGACCACCGCCGACACGCGCACCGACGGATCCCGCAAATCCAAGCGCCGCAACCAGTCCGTGACGGTGTCCGCGTACTCGTAGTCGACGATCCCGGTCACGCCTCGCGCGGCCGCCGCGTCCATGGCGGCCAGTACCCACGCGTCCGTCATCTCCTGGGACGCGGCCGGCAGCGCGGCAGTGGCCGCCATACAGTCGTTCTCCAGCAACACCCCGGTCGGGTGCGAGCGTCCGATCATCCGCAACGCCGCCGCGCTGAGCCACAACGTGTGCAGGTCGTTGCTGAACAAAGCGACCGGTTTGCCCGGCAACGCCCGCTCCAACATGTCCTTGTGTGGGGCGTCGGGCCAAGCGCCGTCTCGAAACCCGTGCCCCATCACGAGTTCGCCGTCCGCAGCCGGCCGTTCCGCGAGCGCCTCGACCACGGCGGCGACCGCGTCGGCTGCGGAATTGGCCTGCGCCAACGGAATTCGCCGCCGGGAGACCGCCCACTGGGTCGCGTGCACGTGTGCGTCCACCAGACCGGGCAGCAGCGTGCCGCCACCGCACCCCACCACGTCCCGGTCCCGGGCCAAGCTGGGGCCGATCGCCGTGACCCGGCCGTCGGTCACCGCCACGTCCACCGCCGGGCCTCGCAGGCCCAGCCGAACGTCACACAGGAGTAACGAGCTCACCACGGTCACGCTACACGCGGACGCGCGTAGGCTTGGTCTGTGGCAGGAGCAAAAAGGATGGTGGGCGCCGCGGTCGGCCTGGCCTTGGCGGGCCTGGTCGCGCGGGCGGCGTGGGGTGTTCCGGCGGCGATGGGCGCGGCGCCGAGAGGCGAGCGGCGCAGGCGCGTCCGGCAGTCCCCGCAGTTCCGGGACGGGCAGTTCCGCAACGCGGCCCCGAGCCAAGTGGTCCGGGCCGGCGACGTGCCCGAGTTGTTCCGCCGGATGATCACCAACCGTGAGCCGTCCCGGCCGCGTGGGCCGATCCCGGTGGTGACGCCGACTTCCGGCGACAGCCCGGACGGCCTGCACATCACGTGGTACGGGCACGCGTCCGTGCTCGTCGAGATGGACGGCGCCCGGGTGCTGATCGATCCAGTGTGGAGCGAGCGGGTGTCGCCGTCGGCGCTCGTCGGCCCGAAGCGGCTGCACCCCGTGCCCGTGCCGCTCGAGGATCTGGCGCCGGTCGACGCGATCGTCATCTCCCACGACCACTACGACCACCTGGACCTGCCGTCGGTCCGCACGCTGCTGCGCACGACCACGGCACCTTTCCTTGTCCCGCTGGGGATCGGCGCACACCTGGAGCGCTGGGGCGTGCCGGCCGACCGGGTCGTCGAGCTGGACTGGGGCCAGAGCGCGGAAGTCGGTCCGCTGCGGTTCACCGCCACTGCGGCACAACACTTTTCCGGCCGGGGGTTCTCGCGCAACGGAACGCTTTGGGCGTCGTGGGTGCTGACCGGGCCGACCCGGCGGGTGTTCTACTCCGGTGACACCGGATATTTTGACGGATTTGCCGCCATTGGCGAACAACATGGGCCATTTGACGCCGCCCTGGTGCAGATCGGCGCGTACGACCCGATGTGGCCGGACATCCACATGACGCCGGAGGAAGGTGTTGCCACCCACCAGGACGTGCATGCGCACGTGCTGATTCCCGTGCATTGGGCGACGTTCACCCTGGCGCTGCACAGCTGGTCGGAACCGGTGGATCGGTTGTGGCGCGAGGCAAAAGCCCAGGATGTGCGCTTGGCCGTACCCAAACCGGGTGAACGGGTCGACGTTGACGACCCACCGATTGTCAACGGATGGTGGCAGGCGTTGTAAAGGGATGCACTCGAAAGGGCGTAGCTAATCGACTCGGTGTCGAGTGAAAATATGGCTCTCGCCATAGCTCAAGTGGGAGAGCACTCCGGCTCACGAGTCAGGAGAGGACGTCGGTTCGATTCCGGCTGGCGAGTCGAGAACGGGCCGGCCCGTGACACGGACCGGCCCACAGTTCCCTGGACCATCCCCCTGAATATCCACTGTGGACTCGCGGCACGGCGTTACGGCGAGCGCCGCGTATACAACGGCGGCCACCGGCCTCGGACGGCCGCCCACTCGCCGACGTGCACGACACCACCGAATATCGTATCGGGGTGCACCGGGTCGACTACTACGAGCTGCTCGGCGTGCCGCCGACGGCGTCGACCAGCGAGATCAGGACGGCCTACCGGGCGCTCGCCAAGGTCATGCACCCCGACGCCGGTGGCACCGCGGGCACGTTCCGGCTGCTCCGCGAGGCGTACGAGACCCTCACCGACCCCGAGCGCCGCGCCGACTACGACCACGGCGACGACGAAGAAGACGAACCACCGGCTCCCGTCGCGGTTCGGCGGGCGCAGCCACGCATCATCCGGGACGACCCCGACTACCTACCGGCACTACCAGACATCCCGCTGGACAGCATCCCGTGGTGGTATCAGCTGGACGCCACCGTGGTGCTGTCGTCGGGCGGACACGAACGCGAGGTCATCCTCGGCGCCGCCACCTTGTGGGCGGTGCTGCTGCTGGCGTTGATCCTGGTCTCGCCGCCGGCACCGCTGTTCGTCGTCTGGGCCTTGGTGCTGGCGGGCACCGGCGCGGCCCTCGTCCGCGCCCACCTGGCCGGCCCGAGGTCCGGCGTCTTCGCCGGCCACAAGGTGTTCGGCGACCCGGGCGCCGGCAGCGAGCACCGCGCTCAGCGACTGACCGCGAAGCTGCTTTCGCAGTATCTGACCAGGCTGCCGGCGGCCCGGATCTTCCACGGCCTGGCCGAACCGGGTTCGGTGTTCGCGGACGTGGACCACGCCGTGCTGTGCGGCCGCCGGCTGGTGCTCGTCGAGTCGAAGATGTGGCTGCCCGGCCACTACGACATCGACGAGGACGGCGAGATCTGGCGCAACGACCACCCGTTCCGCGGCGGCTCGATCCGTCTGGCGGACCACCTGGCGAAGTTCGAGGACCTGTGGCCGGACCTGGAAGTCCGCGGCGCCCTCCTGCTCTACCCGACCCGGCCGGGCGAGATCACCACCGACCCGACCGGCGCACGGATCCCCCCGCTGACCCCGGCGGACTTCGTCCGGGACATCGGCGGCTGGCTCGCCAAGGACCCGAACAAGGTCGACAAGCACGCCCTGGCTGCGGTGCTCGACCGGGTGGTGAGCTGACCCCGGACACCAAAAGATCGGCGGCCGCGCTGCCGCCGATCTCGCTGTGTCTTCGTTGTTTCCGGGTCAGCCGGCCAGGGCCAGCAGGTTCTGGGTCCGGCCGGGGTGTCGCAGTTCGGCCAACGCGTGCTTCTCCAGCTGGCGGATCCGCTCGCGGGTCAGGCCGATCCGGTCGGCCACCTGCTGCAGGGTGTACTCGTGGCCGTCGTGCAGGCCGAACCGCAGGGAGATGATCAGGGCTTCGCGCTGCGGCAGCATGTCGATCTGCCGGCGCAGTTCGCCGTAGAGCTCCTCGCGTTCCAGGGTTTCGGCGGCGTTCTCGGCTTCCATGTCGGGGACCAGGTCGGCGATCTTGGAGTCGCCGTCCTCGCCGACCGGGGTGTCCAGGCTGACCGCGTCGCGGCCGGCCCGGCGCAGTTCGACGATGCGCTCGGCGGTGGTGCCGACCTCTTCGGCGATCTCCGCCGGGGTCGGGTCGCGGTTGAGCTTGGTCTCCAGCTTGCGCTCCACTCGCCGGAACTTGGCCAGCTCCTCGACCACGTGCACCGGCAGGCGGACGGTACGGGTCTGCTCGGCCAGGCCACGGCCGATGGCCTGCTTGATCCACGCCATGGCGTACGTGGAGAACTTGAAGCCCTTGGCGTAGTCGAACTTCTCCACCGCGCGGATCAGCCCGAGGTTGCCTTCCTGGATGATGTCGAGCATCGGCAGGCCGGCCTGCGAACGCTTGCGCGCCTGGGACACGACCAGCCGCAGGTTCGCGCGGATCATGTGGTCCTTGGCGCGGGCGCCCTCGCGCGCGAGGATCTTCAGCTCGCGGGGGTCGTGCGGGATCTCTTCGCCCTCGTCGGCGCGGCGCAGCAGTTCGGCCGCGTACAACCCGGCTTCGATCTGCTTGGAGATTTCGACCTCTTCCGAAGCGGTGAGCAGTGGTGTCGCTCCGACCTCGGCCAGGTAGTATCCAACCAGATCGGCGTCTTCCCTAGGGCGCTGCACGGCTTTGGTCGTCTCGACGGACATGGTCTCCCCCTTTCAAGGGCGCGCAGGTCTCTCCCCACGCCAGGAGCGAGGCAGTGGGGCTCGAACGATGGGCACCGGATTTCCGGTTACGCAGCGTTCAACGTTACCTGGCCGGTTCGTATTCCACTCATGCGACGATGGACACACGGGCCCGTGACGCGGGTGTACGCGGCATCACACGTTCGAGTTACGCTAAGGTAAGCCTTACCTTAGTTCGTCGCTCTGAACAGGAGGAATGCTCGTGCCGCCCCGCAGCAGGGTTGTACTCGCCGAGGTCCGCGCGGTCCAGCGACTCACGCCGAACATGAGCAGAATCACCCTGCACTTGGACAAGTCGGCCGGCTTCGAGCCCACCGGGCCCGACCAACTAGTCCGCACGTTCTTCCCGCTCGCCCACCAGACGGCACCGGTGGTTCCGGTGAGTGACGACTGGTGGCCGGAGTGTCAGCGGATGCCCGAGGACATCCGCCCTGTCGTTCGTAACTACACGATACGTCGGTTCCTTCCAGAAAGTCGCGAGGTTTATCTCGACTTCGTCCTGCACGGCGACAGCGGCCCCGCCTCCCGCTGGGCCGGCACCGCCCGGCCGGGTGACGTCGTCGGCCTGCTGACCGACGGCCACGGCTACGACGAGCCGGCGGGCACCACGTCCCGGCTGCTGGTGGCCGACGAGACGGCCCTGCCCGCGGCCGGTGCGATCGCCGAAGTGGTTCCCTCGCCGGTCCGGGTGCTCGCCGAGGTCGGCGGCCCCGAGGACGAGCTCGACCTGGCGGCCCCGGTCACCTGGGTGCACCGCGGCCATGACCCGTCGGGCACCGGCGAGCGGATGCTGGCGTGCCTGGCGTCGCTGCCGCTGTCACCCGAAGGGCTGTACGTGTGGGTGGCCGGCGAGTCCGGCCTGGTCAAGGCCGTGCGCCGGCATCTGGTCAGCCGGGGCGTGCCGAAGAAGCAGATCTACTTCTGCGGTTACTGGCTGCACAGGCGCAACGATCATCCCTCGTTCGTGGCGGCCGAACGAGCGGAGTACGCGGCCCAGTTCGCATAATCCGACCATGCGATGGCTGGCAGTGGTGTCGGTAGTGCTGCTCGGGCTGGTCACGGGCGGTACCGCAGCGGCAACGTTCGGCACGGACGACTACCCGTACCGGGCGGCCGCGGTGGACCGGGGCGACGCGTGGGGCTTCCTGACCCGCGAATGCACCTCGTTCGTGGCCTGGCGGGTCCACGTCGACCTGGGTGTCACCGACTTCACCAACCACTACCGGGGCGGCCACTTCGGCGACGCACGCAACTGGGCGGCGAACGCCCGCCGGATCGGACTGCGAGTGGACAGCACCCCCACCAAAGGTGCCGTCGCGGTGTTCCCGCCGGGTGTGGCGGGAGCCGGCGGGTACGGCCACGTCGCCATCGTGCTGTCCTCGACCCAGAACACAGTCACGGTCGAGGACTACAACTTCGAGGACGACTGGAACAACTACCGTCCCTATCGCTACGGCCAGCACACCGAACCCGCGCGCTCACTGTCCTTTGTGCACTTCTAGGGCCAGACGCATGGGGAGGTGGCGGTGAGGTAAAGGGCGCCGAGGTCGTTGGCCTGCACGGCCATCCGGTAGCCGTCGGCCTTGTGCTCGACCCAGATGTACTGGCCGCCGGGGCGGGCGTCGGCGAGGACCTGGAAGCCGTGGCCGGTCCACCACTCGTACAGCGTGTCCAGATACTGCGGATAGTCCTGTTCGTCCAAGCCTTGGACCTGGTACTCGGCGACCGCGGTGACCCGGCCGGGCGGCCCGCCGTCGGTGGGGTCGTCGCAGGGCGCGGGATCACCGGCGATCTTGTCGGCGCGCGCGGGGGGCAGTTGGGCCAGTGCGGCGGCCACCAGCTCGTCCACATGGCCGGTGGCCTCGGTCAGGGTGATCACGGGGGCCTCTCAGAAGGTGGGTTTGCCGGCGATGACGTTGCCCATGTTGACCAGGGCCGCGTTGCCAGGATCCCAGTACTGGCTGTGCACCGCCGCGTTCCAGCCGAGTTCGTACCACGGGCCGGCGGCGCCCGGATCGGACTTGAAGGTGGTGCCGCCGAAGGACAGGCCGGTCGGGGACGGGCCGTGGATGCCGGCGGCCAGCTGGATCGGGTCGTGCCGGGCGACCGTCGAGTGGACGTGCTGCGAGACGTCCGTGACACCGGTGAGGTGCAGGTCCTTGGCGTGCGTGACGCCGACGCCGGGGCTGGCGACGAACACGACTTCGTTGGCGTTGAGGGAGCCGTCCCTGGCCGCGTGGCCGACGAGCGTGGTGCCGTAGCTGTGCCCGATGACGGTGTTGTGTGACGGCGAGCCCGAATGCGTCGCGCGCAGGCCGTCCTGGAACCGGTTCAGAGCGCCTTTCCCGTTGTCGGCCCACTTGTCCTCGGCGGCGTCGGGCACGATGTTGTGCGGTGCCTCGTAACCGAGCCATGTGATCACCGAGGTGGACGGGGATCCGGCCTTCAGCGCGGACATCGCCATCCGGTCGGACCGGTCCAGGTCGCCGTTGATCTTGGCCAACGCGGCGCCCGTGCCCGGCACATAGGTGGCGACGTTCGCGGCCGTGTCCGGATTGCCCATCGCCACGATCGCCCGGCCGGTGCCGTCCGTGCTGACCTTGAGCAGGAACGGCTGGGGGTGCTCGGCGCTGGGGGTCACCGTCAGCCGGTGCTCGATGGCTTCCAGGCCGTGGATCTTGCCGTTCAGCGCGTCACTCGGGTGCCGGTCGCGCTGCTCGACCAGGTTGGCCTTCTCCTCGGCGAGCAGTGCCCGGTTCGCCCGGTCCCGGACCTGCGCCGGGATCCCGTCCAACGAGCCGATGGTGTCGCCGTGCATGAACAGCAGCGACTCCTGTTGTTGCGGGGTCAGGGAATCCCACCATTTCTTCACGTCGGCGGGCGACGCGTTGGTCGGGACCGCCGTGGCACCGGCGAGCAACGTGCTGTCGTCCGCCGCCGGAGCCAGGCCGGACGCCTCGGCGGTGAGACCGCGCAACGCGGCCGCGGCCTCCTCGTCAGCGGCGGTCGCCTGCCGTAACAAGGACTGGATCGTGGTGGTCAACGAGGCCGCGAGCTGTTTCGGGTCAGGCATGTCGAGCTGCGGTGACGGACCGGGCATCGGCCTCGGCGTCGCGGACGGCGGTGCCTTGTCGGCGGTGAACACCGCGCCGTCCGGCTCGATCACCAACGAGTTGTCCCGCGCGGTCCCCATCGCGGTCCGCAACTGGTTCTGGATGTTCGTCAGCGAACCGCCGACCCGGGACAGCACAGGCGGGAACTGGCCGAGCCGCTGTGCCGCGTCCGCCAACCGTTTGCGCTGGTCCCCCAGGTCCTGTTTGGCGGCCTCACCGGCCGGCCCCGCCCACTGGTCCAACACGGAAACGTGCTTGGCCAGGTCGTCGCCGCGACTGGCGACCTGCTGCGCCAACGTCTGCCATTTCGCGGCGGCACGGGTGAAGACGCCCGGCTCGGCGTCTCGTAGTTCGGGAACGGTCAGCATCAGCGACTCGCCAGCGACGCGGTGGTGGCCTGTTCGTTCGCCGCGTACTGCTGGGCGTTGACCACGAGCTTGTCCCCCGCGACCGCCATCTTCGTGCCGACGACGGTCAGCGCCTGTTCCCAGCCGGTCTCGCACTGCGCGAGCGCTTTCGCTGTGGCCAGGTTGGCGTTGGCGCTCGCGTCGGCGTCCTGAGCGCCGGAATGGGCGTCGATGTCGGCGTTCAGCGCGTCCGCGGTGCCGACGATGTCGGTACCGGCCTGGCGCAACTGATCGGGCGTGACCTTGAAACCCATCAGAGTCTCCTCGCTCGTGGCGCACGTCACGTCCTCAGATGCACCACGAGCGAGGCCGGTTCCCCCCGAACTGGACGTCACGCTGTGCGTTCGGTGCCGATCCGGGGGAACGGGGCCGTGGAGAAGATCACCTCCACGGCCACCTCGAAGTACTCCGCGATCTTCAGGGCGAGGAAGAGGCTCGGGCTGTACTCGCCACGTTCCAGGTAGCCGACGGTCTGGTAGTGCACGCCCAGGGCGTCGGCCAGCTGGCGGCGGGAGATGCCGCGCTCGGCCCGCAACATTGCGATGCGGTTGTAGATGACCTCACTCATTTGACATCCTCCCCGGTCTGCAGGCCGGGGACTCCCACGCGGCTATGCCGTGTCTGGGGTGGTTCCTGTTTCATCACCCATCGCCACCCTCGCGGACGGACTGACACGGGCTCCACCGGCGTTTCGCCTCTCCGCCTGCCCGGCGGCGAGGATGTTCTTGGCGGCGTTGTGGTCGCGATCGTGCCCGACACCGCACCCGGGGCAGGTCCACACACGCACCCGCAACGGCATGGCATCCATGACATGCCCGCAAACCGAACAGGTTTTCGAGCTGGGCAGCCAGCGATCGACCTTGTGCACCGTGCGGCCGTAGCGTTCGGCTTTCTCCTCCACCAGTCGGACGAACTGCGCCCACCCGGCATCGTGGATGGCCCGCGCCAGGCGGCGGTTGCGAACCATTCCCGCAATGTTCAGGTCCTCGATGTGGACCACTTGGTTGTCGCGGACCAGAGTGAGGGCCTGTTTGTGGTGGTGGTCCCGCCGGGCACGAGCCACCTTGCCGTGCTGGACGGCGAGTTTGCGGCGGGTCTTGGCCCGGTTTTCGCCGCCCTGAGTGCGGCGTGCGTGTTCCCGCTGCAGCCGGGCCAGCCTGCGCTGTCCGCGAGCAAGGTGTTTCGGGTTGGCAACATCCACTCGCCGACCGGTGGTCGCCACGATCGTCGCCAGGCGCGAGATGCCCAGATCCACACCCGCCTCCTGGCCGACCGGCGAGAACGGCGTCGGGGCGACATCGACCACGAACGAGGCGTAGTAGTGTCCGTCCGGCTCGCGGATGATCGTGACCGAGCTGGGCTCGCACGGCAGTTCGCGCGACCACCGTACCTTCACATCCCCGATCTTGGCCAGATACAGCGTCTCGTTCGGGCAGAGGCTGAATCCGTTGCGAGTCAGCCGGAATGACTGCCGGTTGTCCTTGCGGGACTTGAACCTCGGCCGTCCGACCGGCCCGCCACGCCGCTTGCCCGTGATCGAGTCGAAGAAGTTCTGGTAGGCGCGGTGCGCGTCCCGCACAGACTGGACCAGCGCCACACTGGCGACCTCGGACAACCATGCTCGCTCGGGTGTCGCCTTCGCCTCGGTGATCACCCGGCGCTGCACCTCGGTCGGGCTGATCTTCTCCCCAGCGTGGTAGGCGTCGGTCCGGCATCGGAGGGCGTCGTTGAACACCACCCGGGCACACCCGAACGTGCGCGCCAGCATCACCCGTTGAGCCTCGGTGGGCTCGACCCGATAGCGATACCTGACCCGCACGAAGATCATTATGTCGTATCGGCCTATGGCTGCTGCGCGGGACTTCGGAGCCCATCTCACCGAGCACGGCGCTCCACCGTCGATCATCCACCAACACGCCGAGAATCAGCACCGCCCGGCATGACCGCCCACGGAGCGGGCCGGACAAATCAGGATCGGCCATCCCCACCCTGAACGACCGGGCTTGCGCCGATGTGGACCCGGTCATGTGATCCGCTGCATCGCTTTCTCCCGGCGTTCCGTCATCGCCGAGCCCGACTCCCGACGGGCCATCCGGCGAAGCACGATCGGTGCGACGACGATACCGACGATCGCCCACACACCGAGCACACCTATCGTCTCCAGGTGCCGCCAGGAGCCGCCGATCTCGACGGCGGCCAGGTTGTCCGGCAACAGCGCCGACCGCATCCCCAGGCCCAGCCAGTAGATCGGGAACACCTGCGCGATGTCCCGCATCCAGGCGTCGGCCTCGGCGAGCGGGTAGAAGATCCCGGAGATCGCCACCAGGCCCATGATCGGCAGCATCATCACGCCGACGCTGCGCGGGTTGGAGAACAGCGAACCGAGGACCGCGCCGATCGGCAGGGACGCCACCAGCCCGAACGCGAGCACCCAGGCCAGTGTCACCCATGCCCCGACCGAGCCGAGTTCGAGACCGTCGAACAGGAACGCCCCTGGTATCAGAAGCAGCAGCACACCGAGAACGGCGCCCATCGAGACCGACGCGATCTTGCCGATCAGGTACGTCAGCATGCCGTTCGGGGTCGCCTTGGCACGCAACAAGGTGCCGTCCTCGCGCTCCACCGCCAACTGCTGCATCACCGTGGTCATCCCGGCGAACGCGACGCTCATCCCCAGGCTGCTCGGCAGGGTCGCGGCACCGAGGGAGAACCCGGTGTTCCCGATCGTCGAGCCCTTCATGAACACCATGACGGTCAACAGGATGGCCGACGGGAAGATCATCGCGAAGACGTCCTGCGGGGTGGTCAGGGTCTGCTTGAACTCGATCCACCCGCGACGCATCCCGATCCGGGCGGCGTTCATCGCGTCACCTCCAGGAAGTCCCGGGCCGCGGTGTCCCGGTTGCCCGACTCGAACTCGCGGACCATCGCCATGTACGTGTCCTCCAACGAGCCCCGGCGCACTTCGAGGTCCGCCACGTCGTCGCCGTGCTGCTTGAACAAGTCGTGCACGAACTTCGTGGCCTCGGTGGTGGTGTGCACGAACCGTTGGCCGTGCAGCGTCCACTTGATCTCCGCCTCGGTGGCCATCCGCAGCGACAGCTGGTCGGCCGAGCCGTCGGCGATCACGTTGCCGCCGGCCAGGATCAGGATCCGGTCGGCCAGCTTCTCCGCCTCGGCCAGGTCGTGCGTGGTCAGCAGGACCGTGGCGTCCTCATCGGACAGCTGGTGCACCAGGTCGTGGAACTCGCGCCGCACGGCCGGGTCGAACCCCACCGTCGGCTCGTCCAGGATCAGCAGTTCCGGCCGGCCCACGATGCCGATGGCCACGTCCAGCCGCCGCCGCTGCCCACCGGACAGCCTGCTCACCCGCTTCTCCGCGTGCTCGGCCAAGCCGACCACGTCGACCAGCGCGTCGATGTCCCACGGCTCGCGGTACTGCGCGTAGTGCATCGCCTGGTACTCCAGGAGATCACGGACCTTCCACTTGCCGTGGTCCCGCCACGACTGCAAAACGACCCCGAGCCGCGCGCGCCACGCCTCGTCGCCGCGCGCGGGATCCACGCCGAGCACGGACACGTCACCGGCGGACCGCATCCGGAACCCTTCAAGGATCTCGATCGTTGTGGTCTTGCCGGCACCGTTCGGCCCGAGCAGGGCCAGCACCTCGCCGCGGCGGGCCTGAAAGTCGACGCCTTTCAGCACGTCGTTGGTGCCGTACCGCATCCGTAGACCGCGGACGTCGAGAACGGCTTCGTCCCCAGCCATCGCTCCCCTCCCCATCTAACTCGTCGGACAGAATGTAGCACACCTACTACATTCGAGAGCAAGACTGTGTCGCGGCGCGTTTGAGGGTGCGGATCACCGGCGCTGTTTCGACGTGCCCGACGGCGTCGATCCCGCCCACGCTGTCGGCGAGGTAGGTGTACAGGCTGTCGACGTCCCGACAGAGAACCTTGGCGAGCAGGTTGGTGGCCCCGGTCGTCGCGGCGACCAGCGCGACCTCCGGGTGCCGGGCCAGGATCTCGGCCACGGTCCGCAACTGGGCCGGCCGGACGGACATCCACAGCACCGCCTGGGCCTTCATCCCGAGCATCGTCGGGTCCAGGTCGATGTCGAAGTACAGCACGCCGGCGCGGCGAAGCTGCCCGACGCGACGGCGGACCGACGCTTCCCCGGTACCGAGCGCCTCGGCGAGATCGGCGAAAGCGGCCCGGCCGTCCTGCTGCAACAGAGCGAGCAGGCGGTCGTCGCCAGCGAGGTCCACGGGCTCGCCCGACGGTTCCTTGTCTTCGAGTGTCAGCTGCGCGATCTGTTCTTCGGTCAGCGCGGTCGCCCGCCCATGCCAACCCACCGGACCACCGACGAAACTCCGCAGCAGACAGTGCGCCGACACTGAGACCACGCGTGGCGTCTTGGGAAGTTCCTGGAGCAGCAACGAGTCCGGCGCGTCGGCGCCGCGGGTGATGCAGAAGATCTCAGTGCCGCCGGACATGAGCTGGACCCACGAGGTGTCGGCCCGGCGGGCGAGCGCCCCGGCCACTTTGAGCACCGCGTCCGGGGTGCAGCGCAACCGGACGAACCACTGGACCTGGCCCAGGCGCCGGGGATCGGTCATCCCGACGACCCGCAGGACGCCGTCGGCGCGCAACCGGCGATACCGGCGAGCCACTGTCTGCGGAGACGCCCCCACCACCGTGGCCACGTGGTTGAACGGCACCCGGCCGTCCAGGTGCAGCGCGTGCAGCAGGGCCCGGTCGAGCTCGTCCAGTGTCATATTCCGTATCGTAGGACGGCCTGGGTGGAACTATTCGACTCAATCAGCCGTCTGAATGGATCTCAGATACAGGTGTGCCTACCTTCGTGGACATGACAGACACCCTTGCCGACGTCACGACACCGCACCGATGGCGGTGGCTCGCGTTGGCGGCGTTGCTGGTCGCCGAGGCGATGAACCTGCTCGACACCACGATCGTTCAGGTGGCGTCACCGGCTATCCGCGCCGACCTCACCGCCACCGACGGACAGACCCAGTGGCTGACTGCGGGATACACGTTGCCGTTCGCCGTCCTGCTGATCACCGGCGGACGGCTCGGTGACATCCTCGGACGCAGGCGCGTCTTCGTCATAGGCGTGGTCACGTTCGTGCTGTGCTCGGCTCTTTGCGCGCTCGCACCGAACATTCTCGTGCTCATCGTGACCCGGGCGCTGCAAGGCGCCGGTGCCGCGTTGATCATTCCGCAGACCATCGGGCTGATCCGGACCATGTTCGACGGACCCGAGCGGGCCAAGGCGTTCGGGGCGATCGGGCCGGTCATGGCGCTCGCCGCGGTGAGCGGGCCGGTCCTCGGCGGCGTGCTCACCGACGCGGACGTGCTGGGGACGGGATGGCGTTCGGTGTTCCTGATCAACGTGCCGCTCGGGCTGGCGGTCCTGCTGGTGTCGTCCCTGATCCGGGAGGACCGCTCGGCCGCGAACCCGCGGCTCGACGTGACCGGGACCGTCCTCGTCGCGGCCGGAACCGGCCTGCTGATCTACCCGCTGGTGCAGGGCAACGACGCCGGATGGCCACTGTGGACGTGGATCTGCCTGCTGCTCGGGCTCGGGACGCTCGGGGTGTTCGTCCGCCACCAGATCGGCAGGACCCGCAGCCCGCTCGTCGAACCTGGACTGTTCCGTGACGCCGTGTTCCCCGCGTCGATGCTGATGTCGTTGCTGTTCTTCGCGGTAATGAACGGCCTGATGTTCGTTCTCGTCGTCTTCTTCCAGATCGGGCTGGGTGCCAGCGCGTTCGACGCGGGCCTCGCGATGTCGCCGTGGTCGGCCGGGCTCGCGGTCGGTTCGCTGACCGCGGGAATGGTGCTGGTGCCGCGCTTCGGCGCGAAGGTAATGCGCCTGGGCGTCGTCGTCCTGGTGCTGGGCCTGGTCGCCACCGCCTTGCTCATCACGACGCCGGGGCCTGGTCTGGCCTGGCGACTGCTGGTGCCGCTGTTCGTCGCCGGGCTTGGGCTCGGCACGTTCACGCCGCCGTTCTTCACCAACGCCCTGTCCCAGGTCCGGCCGCACGAGACCGGATCCGCGGCGGGCCTCCTCAACGCCGTCCAGCAGTTCGGCTCAACGGTCGGCGTGGCCGTACTCGGCGCCGTCTTCTTCCACAGCGGCCCGCAACTGCCACTGTGGCTCGCCGTCGGCATGCTCGCGGTCGTCATGGCGCTGACGTTCACCGGACAACGGCGAAACTCTCCGGCGGAATGACCACGTCGACTCCGGGCGAGGCAAGGAGAATCTCGCCCGCCGGCCGCTGAACTTCGGTCGAGCCCAGGTTGCACACGACCTTGATGGAACCGCGGTGCAACGTCACCACACGGCCGTCCTGATCGACCTTGAACCGGTCCAGCCGTGGGTCCGCCAACTCCGGGTACGTCCGGCGCAGCCTGATCAGGGCCTGGTAGGTCGTGAACATCTCGCGGTGCTTGGCATCGTCCAGTTCGGACCAGTCCACTGTGGAGTTCTGGACGGTGGCCGGGTCCATCGGGTCGGGGACTTCGGACTCGCCCCAGCCGTGTTCGGCGAACTCACGGCGCCGGCCGGTGCGGACGGCGTTGGCCAGGTCAGGATCGGGGAAGGACGCGAAGAACTGCCACGGGGTGCTCGCCGCCCACTCCTCGCCCATGAAGATCATCGGTGTGTACGGTGTACACATGAGGATGGCCGCGCCGCAGGCCAGCACACCGGGCGACACTGTGGCAGACATCCGGTCGCCGGCGGCGCGGTTGCCGATCTGGTCGTGGTTCTGGAGAAACGCAACGAACCGGTGGCCCGGTGTGTGCGCCTTGTCGATCGACCGGCCGTGGGTGCGTTCGCGGAACGACGACCAGGTGCCGGCGTGGAAGAACGCGTTCTCCAGCGTCGTCTTCAATGCCTGCGGGGCAGCGAAGTCCTTGTAGTAGCCCTGTTCCTCACCGGTCAGGAACACGTGCAGCGCGTGGTGGATGTCGTCGCACCACTGCGCGCCCAGCCCGTAGCCGCCGGACTCGCGGCCGGTGACGTGCCGCGGGTCGTTCAGGTCCGACTCGGCGATCAGGGTCAACGGCCGGCGCAGGCCGGCGGACAAAGCGTCGACCTCTTCGGCGAGCTCTTCGAGGATGTGCTTGGCGCGATGGTCCACAATGGCGTGAATGGCGTCCAGGCGCAGCGCGTCGACGTGGAAGTCCCGCAACCAGCCGAGAGCGTTGTCGATCACGTACCGGCGGACCTCGTCCGATCCCGGACCATACACGTTCAGCGCCGGACCCCAGATGTTCTGCCCGGCGAAGTACGGCCCGAACCGGTCCAGGAAGGCACCGGACGGCCCCATGTGGTTGTACACCACGTCAAGGATCACACCGAGGCCACGCGCGTGCGCCGCGTCGACGAACCGTTTGAACCCGTCCGGCCCGCCGTACGGCTCATGCACAGCGCCCCACAACACACCGTCATATCCCCAGCCGGCGACCCCGTCGAAGGAGTTGACCGGCATCACTTCGACGAAGTCGACACCCAGCGACACCAGGTGGTCCAGCCGGGAAATGGCCGCGTCGAACGTGCCCTCAGCGGTGAACGTGCCGATGTGCAGCTCGTAGAGCACGCCTCCGGCCAGGACCCGGCCAGCCCAACCCGAGTCGGTCCAGGCGAAGTCATGCGAATAACGTTGTGACGGACCGAAAACACCCGCGGGCTGGCGCAGCGAACGCGGATCCGGCAGCGGCGTTTCGTCGTCGTCCACGAAGAAGCAGTACGAGTCCCCGGATACCTCAGTGTGCCACCAGCCGCCATCAGCGGCGGTCATCGCATGCGTCACGCCGTCGACCTGGATCCGGACCCGTTCGTGACCGGGTGCCCACACCGAGAACGTCACTGTCCACTCCGCACAAGCAGCGCCACCGGATACCGGGAGAACACGTCGGCCAAGGCGAACGACTCGTGAGTCTGGCCGCTGAGTACATCAGTGAACGAGCCGGTCAACGGCAGCGTGGTGTCCCGCCAGCCGCCGGCCCGCGCGAGCCCCACCGGCAACCGGGTGGCCACCGCGACCAGGTCACCCTCGCCTCGCGAGAACGCCACCACATTCGCGGCGGCCACTCCGGTGGCGGACAGTGGCGCGTAGCCGGTGAACAGCTCCGGACGTTCCCACCGCAGCCGCAACACCTGCGACACCACCCGGAGTTTCGCCGCGCCGGTCGAGTCGATCGGCGGCGCCGCGTCCTCCACCGACGCCAGGATCTCCCGGCGCGCCTCGAAGTCCACCGGCCGCCGGTTGTCCGGGTCGACCAGCGAGTAGTCCCACAGCTCGGTGCCCTGGTAGACGTCCGGGACCCCGGGCATGGTCAGCTGGATCAGCTTCTGGCCCAGCGAGTTCGACCAACCCGGCCCTTCCAGCCGGTTGACCACGAAGTCGGCGATCTCGCCGCCGAGCGTCTCGATCACCGTGGCCGGCCAGGCGGCGACCGCGTCGTCGAAGTCCGCGTTCCGGTCGGACCAACTGGTGGAGATCTTCGCCTCGCGGGACGCCTTCTCCAGGTACGCCCGCAGCCGGTCCACGCTGATCGGCCACGCGCCCACGATCGTCTGCCACGCCAACAGGTTCAGCGTCGGCTCGGGCAGCGGCGCCTTGGCCGTCCACCGGTGGACGGTGTCGGCGAACTCGCCCGCGATCTCGGACAGCACCGCGAGCCGCGCCCGGACGTCCTCGGACCGTTTGGTGTCGTGAGTGGACAGTGTGGTCATGCTCGACTCGACGGCCGCCGCGAGCCGGGTGTGGAACTCGTCGACCGGCACGCCGAACCGGCCAGGGTCGGACCCGACCTCGTTCAGCGCGACGAACCTGTTGTAGCGGTAGAACGTCGTGTCCTCAACGCCTTTGGCCATCACGGCGGCCGCGGTCTGCTCGACCCGGCCGGTCAGCTCGCTGTCCGGGTGGGCCAGCATCCGCTCCCCCACCTCGCCGGACGGCAACGCGGACACCTCGCCGTCAGCCAGGTACGACCGGTACACCGAGTACCGCGGCAGGTACTCCAGCAGGGCCTCTTCGGGCACGTCGAGCCGGGAGATCCGGCGGATCTCGGCCCGCAGCAGGTGCTCCGCGACCCAGCGCTTCCGCTCGGTCTCCATCCCGTGCAGGTCCTGGTTCCCGGCCAGCTCGCTCAGCACCGGCTCACCGGCCGGGTCGACGAACACCCCGCACACCAGGCGCAGCGCGTCGTACCCGGTGGTGCCGTCGACCGGCCAGGACGTGGGCAGCCGCTCGTCCGGTCCGAGGATCTTCTCCACCACGATCCACGTGTCCGGCGCCTTTTCCCGCAGCCGCCGCAGGTATTCACCGGGATGGGTCAGGCCGTCCGGGTGGTCCACGCGCAGCCCGGTGATCTCCCTGTTGCCGATCCACCGCAGCAGCGCCTCATGAGTCGCGTCGAACACCGCCGGATCCTCCATCCGGACGGCGGCGAGCGTGGTGATGTCGAAGAACCGCCGGTAGTTCAGCTCGGAATTGGCCCGCCGCCAGTTCACCAGCCGGTAGTGCTGCCGCTCGTGCACCTCCTGCGGCGTCCCGCCGTCAGTTCCGGGCGCGATCGGGAACCGGTGCTCGAAGTACCGCAGCTCACCGTCCTCAATGGACAGATCGTCGACCGAGTCGGATGCGAGGACGGGCACCAGGACCGGTCCGCCCGCCCAGTCGACGTCGAAGAACCGGGCGTGCTCGGCCTCCCGGCCGTGCGTGAGCACGTCCCACCACCACGGGTTCGCCTTCGGGTCGGCGATGCCCATGTGGTTGGGCACGATGTCCACCACCAAGCCCAGTTCCAGCTCCTGCAGCTCGCCGGCCAGCCGCATCCGGCCGTCCTCGCCGCCAAGGGCGTCGCTGGCCCGGCTGGGGTCGACCACGTCGTAGCCGTGCGTCGAACCAGGGGTGGCGGCCAGGATCGGGGACGTGTACACCGCCCCGACACCCAGCGCCGCGAGGTAGTCGGCGATCTCGGCGACGTCCGCGAACGTCATGGTCGGGCCAAGCTGGATACGGTACGTCGAGCTCGGGATCATTCCTCTTCCTCGGCGCGTTCGAGTACGACCAGGGATCGTGCGGCCACGGTCAGCGTGGACTTCGCCGGGACAGTCGGCCCACCACCGACCTCACCCGTCGTGGTGTCCACCACCACGGTCCATTTCTCGGCGTAGTCGCCGTTCGGCAGGATCACCTCGATGTCCTCGTGGTGCGCGTTGAAGCACAACAGGAACGAGTTGTCCACCACCTGGTCGCCGCGCTGGTCCCGGTCGGCGATGCCCTCGCCGTTCAGGAACACCACGATGCACCGGCCGAACCCGGACTCCCAGTCCTGCTCGGTCATCTCCTGCCCGCCCGGGGTGAACCACGCGATGTCGCGCAGCTCGTCGTCCTTGCGGATCGGCCGGCCGGCGAAGAACCGGCGCCGGCGGAACACCGGGTGGTCCCGGCGCAGCCTGGCCAGCGCCGCGGTGAACGCCTTGAGGTCGCCGAACTCCTCGGCGCGTTCCCAGTCCACCCAGGACAGTTCGTTGTCCTGGCAGTAGGCGTTGTTGTTGCCCCGCTGGGTGCGGCCGATCTCGTCGCCGTGCAGCAACATCGGTGTGCCCTGGGACAGCAGGGTCGTCGCGAGCATGTTGCGCACCTGCCGGGCCCGCAACGCGAGCACGTCGTGGTCTTCGGCCGGGCCTTCGACACCGCAGTTCCACGAGCGGTTGTCGTCGGCGCCGTCGCGGTTGTCCTCGCCGTTGTCCGTGTTGTGCTTCTCGTTGTACGACACCAGGTCGTTCAACGTGAACCCGTCGTGCGCGGTGACGAAGTTGATCGACGCGAACGGTCGCCGGCCGTCGTCCTGGTACAGGTCCGACGAACCGGTGATCCGGGACGCGAACTCGCCCAGGGTGGCCGGCTCGCCGCGCCAGAAGTCCCGGACGGTGTCCCGGAACTGCCCGTTCCACTCCGTCCACAGTGGCGGGAAGTTGCCGACCTGGTAGCCACCGGGACCGACGTCCCACGGCTCGGCGATCAGCTTCACCTGGCTCACCACCGGGTCCTGCTGGACGATGTCGAAGAACGCGCTCAGCCGGTCCACGTCGTAGAACTCGCGGGCCAGGGTCGCGGCCAGGTCGAACCGGAACCCGTCCACGTGCATCTCGGACACCCAGTACCGCAACGAGTCCATGATCAGCTGCAGGGTGTGCGGGTTGCGCACGTTCAGCGAGTTGCCTGTGCCGGTGTAGTCCATGTAATACCGCCGGTCGTCCTCGACCACGCGGTAGTACGCGTCGTTGTCGATGCCGCGCATGGACAACGTCGGGCCGAGGTGGTTGCCCTCGGCCGTGTGGTTGTACACGACGTCCAGGATCACCTCGATGTTGGCCTCGTGCAGGTCACGGACCATGGCCTTGAACTCCTGCACCTGGTTGCCGCGGCCGGTCGCCGAGTACGCCGAGTGCGGCGCGAAGAACCCGATCGTGTTGTAGCCCCAGTAGTTGCGCATGCCGCGGTCGTGCAGGCCGTGGTCGGTGATGAACTGGTGTACGGGCATCAGCTCGACCGCGGTCACGCCGAGCTTGGTGAGATGCTCGATGATCACCGGGTGCGCGAGGCCGGCGTACGTGCCCCGGATGTCCTCGGGGACGAACGGGTGCTGCAACGTCAGGCCGCGGACGTGCGCCTCGTAGATGACCGACTCGTTGTACGGCGTCTTCGGGTGCCGGTCGTTGCCCCAGTCGAAGTACGGGCTGACCACGACCCCCATCGGCACGTGCCCGGCCGAGTCCTGGTCGCTGCGGCCGTCCGGGTCGCCGAAGGGGTAGCCGAACAGCGACTCGTGCCAGTCGATGTTGCTGCCCGCCACCGCCTTGGCGTACGGGTCGAGCAGCAGCTTCCGCGGGTTGCAGCGCATGCCGTTCGCCGGGTCGTACGGGCCGTGCACCCGGTAGCCGTACAGCTGGCCTGGACCGATGTTGGCGAGGTAGCCGTGGTGTACGAACCCGTCCACCTCGGGCAGTCTGATCCGTGTCTCCACACCGTCGTCCACCAGGCACAGCTCGACGTGGTCGGCCACCTCCGAGAACAGGGCGAAGTTGGTGCCGGCGCCGTCATAGGTGGCGCCGAGCGGGTAGGGGGATCCGGGCCAAGGCCGCACGCTCGCTCCTCGTGTTGCTTGCAGTACGACCCTAGAGAAGGGACCCCGCTCCCCGTCAGGGGCACGCGCGATGTCACCCAGCGTTCGCGTCCCCTGTCAGCGCGTGCACCACCCGCTGGACGCTGGCCTGCGAAAACAGTTCTTCGAGCGGAACGGGCAGCGGGATGCGCCAGTTCGGGTACTCGTCCACGGTGCCGGGCAGGTTCGGTTGCCGGGTCTCGCCGAGCGCGTCCGGCGGGGACGTCAGCCGCAACGCACTGTGAGCGCGCGTCAACAAGGCGTGCATGGCCACGACCAGGTCCTCATCTGAGGCGTCCAAGCTCTCCAGGACACCTTCCTTGACGAGGAACTCCACCAGGTCCCGGTGCTCGGTCGCGGCCCGCGCGAACTCGGCCGCCGGGTCGTCGACCAGGCCGAGATCCGCCCGGACGCGCACGTTCTCGGCCCGCAGGAACCCGGCGGCCGTGGGCAGGTCATGGGTGGAGATGCTGGCCATCGAGTGGGGTTCCCACTTTCGGATAGGCACGAACGGGTGACCATCGGCCTTGTAGTCACGCTGGAAGTACAGGACCGCGGAACTGAGCATGCCCCGCTCGTGCAGCGTCGTGGTGACGTGCGGCTGGACCGTGCCAAGGTCCTCGCCGACGACCACGGCCGAGTGACGGTGTGCTTCGAGCGCGAGAATGCCGAGCATCGCCTCGGCGTCGTAGTGCACGTACGTGCCGCGGTTGGGCGGCTCGCCAGGCGGGATCCACCACAGCCGCCACAGGCCGGCGACGTGGTCCACCCGGATGCCGTCCGCGTGCCGCAGGACGCTGCGTATCACCTCGATGAAAGGTGCGTAACCCGAGGCCGCGAGCCGGTCCGGCCGCCACGGCGGCAGCCGCCAGTCCTGTCCCTGCTGGCTGAACGCGTCCGGCGGCGCCCCCACGGTCACCTGGGACGCCAGGACGTCCTGCAGCGCCCACGCGTCCGCGCCGCCCGGGTCCACGCCGACCGGGAGGTCGTGCACGATCCCCACGGACATGCCGCTCGCGGCCTGCCGGGCCTCGGTCAGCTGCTGCTCGCACAACTCCTGCAACCATGCGTGGAACGCGATGCGGGGCGCGAGTTCCCGGCGTGCGGCCGCCACATCGGGGCCGTCCGGGCGACGCAGTCCCGCCGGCCAGGTCCGCCAGTCGCCGCCGTGCCGTTCGGCCAACGCGCAGAACGTGGCGAAGTCGCGCAGGCCGGGCTCCAGCTCGGTGACGTGCCCCGGCCACAACAGTTCCAGGGCCGCCCGTTTGGCCGTCCACACGGTGTCGTAATCGATCAAGTCGCCCAGTGCCGGCGCCATCGCCCGGATCTCGTCCCGGGTCCCCGGCTCGGCGCCGAGGAACTCACGGGTGCCGAGAACGTTGATGTACAACGGATTGGCGAAGCGACGGCTGGACGGCGAATACGGTGACCGCCCCACCGGCAGGGTCGGCACGATCGCCTGCACCGGGTTCACCAGGATCACCCCGGCCCCGGTCGCCGCCCGCGCGAACGTCGCCAGGTCGCCGAAATCCCCCATCCCCCAAGAGGAACGGGAATGCATGGCGTACAACTGCAGCATCCAGCCCCACGCCCGCGGCACGTCCGGCAGCCGCGCCGGCGTCACGGCGAGCGGGATCTCCCGGCCGTCGGCCTCCAGGACGTGCCAGCCGAGCGGGAGATCCGGCGGCAACACGTCGGTCACCGGATGGCGCGTGCCGTCCTCTGCCCGCACCACACCCCGGCCCGTCTCGTACTGGCTTCCCTGCCGTACCACGATGGTGTCCGGCCGGCCATGACCCTGCGCACCTGCCCCCGGGTCGACCTCGAGCTGTTCGAGAATCTCGAGAACGACCGTGCGATCCACCTCGACCCGGCGTTGGTCCGCGTCCTTGTACCAGGTCGCGACCCCGTGCGCGGCAGCGAGCGCTGCCAGGTCTTCGTCAACCGGCTCGCTCAGTGGAGATCCTTCGGCCGGGTCAACCGGTCACGGGCGGTGGTCAGGGCGACCCTGGCCTGGCTCA
This sequence comes from Actinocrispum wychmicini, assembly GCF_004345645.1. Classification (GTDB taxonomy): domain Bacteria; phylum Actinomycetota; class Actinomycetes; order Mycobacteriales; family Pseudonocardiaceae; genus Kibdelosporangium; species Kibdelosporangium wychmicini. The sequence goes on from NZ_SLWS01000012.1 coordinate 128,211, forward strand.
GCTCGGACGCCGCCAGATGGCTCTCGGCCGTGTGCACGGCCTGGACCGCAGCGGCGATCATGCACGTCTCGCCGATCGCGGCGGTATGCGCCAGCGCGCCGTGCAGGTTGTCGTTCACCCGGCGCATCGCACCGAGCATTTCGGACCGATCGGCTGACGAAACGTTCTGCAGGTCGAGCAGGGCGGTGTCCACCGCGCGCCGCAGCTGGACCCCGGGAATCAGTGCCACAGTCGGCCTTGGCAGCTCGCTCCGAGGTCGTTCGGTGTGGACGCGGCGCTGCTCGGGCGACGTCCTAGGCTTGACGTTACTTATCACTGGTGCCGCGGCCGATCCTTGACGTGACACGGTGAACCACTCCCTCCACGCCGGTCCCCGTTGGGCAGATTACCCCTGTTTTCCGCATGTGGTACCCACCAACCGCGCCCTTAGCTCCAACGTGTGGGCCAGTGTTAACCCACGGTTTCGTAGGCGAGTCGGCGCAACAGTCCGCACACCCGGTGGAATTCCCCGTGCGACAAACCTTAACCGCGATAATCAAGCAGGTCGCCGAACTCCGCCACTCGGGCACGTACTTCGTCCGCTGTAAAGGTGAGGTCCTGCACGTCGTCGCAGTCCTCCACCTCCTGCCACGTGATCGGCGTCGAGACAGTTGGACGTGGCCGCGCACGCAGCGAGTAGGGCGCGACGGTGGTCTTGGCGGGCTTGTTCTGGCTCCAGTCGATGAAGATCTTCCCGCCGCGCTGCGCCTTCGCCATTGTCGCGACAACATGCCGGGGGTGCTGCTTCGCCAGCCGTTCGGCGAGCTCGCGGGCGTACTCCCAGGTGTCCATCTCCTCGGGCTCGACCGGCACGTACAGCTGCATGCCCTTGGCGCCACTGGTCTTCGCCCACGCCGGGTAGCCGCCCTCGGCCAGCTCCTCGCGCAGCCACAGCGCGACCTGGCAGCACTCCACGACCGTGGCCGGCGCGCCCGGATCAAGGTCGAAGACGAGCAGGTCAGGGTCGTTACCGACGGTCCATTGCGGAACGTGCAGCTCCAGCGCGGCCAGGTTGGCCACCCAGGCGAGGGTCGGCAGGTCGTCGATGATCACGAAGTCCAGGTACTCGTTGCCCTGTGAGCTGCCCGGGGTCGCCAATCGCTCGGTCCGGACCCAGTCGGGCGCGTGCCGGGCGACGTTCTTCTCGAAGAACGACTGCCCGTCGACGCCGTTCGGGTAGCGGCGCAACGTGCACGGCCGGTCCTTCAGGTGCGGCAGCAGCACGGGTGCGATCCGGGCGTAGTAGTCGATCACCTGGCCCTTGGTGAACCCGGTCTCCGGGTAGAGCACCTTGTCCAGGTTGGTGATCTTGAGGCGCCGGCCCTCGACCTCGACCACTTGGTCACCCATCGAGTCGCACCTCGTCCGGAGTCTTGTCGGTCCGCAGCCCCCGCCACACCGGCGCGCGCATCCGGCCGTCCGGTGTCCAGATCCGGAACACGACCTCGCCGACGAGTTCCGGTTCGACCCACAGCGCGCCCCTGGCCCGTTCCGGCGGCAGTTTGCCGTTGAACGGTGACGTCCTGCGGGCGAGCGGCCGCAGCAGCTCGGTCAGGTTCTCCAGGTCCGTGTCGCTGAAACCGGTCCCGACCGACCCGACGAACCGCAGCCCGCCCTCGTCCGGAATACCCAGCAGCAGCGCGCCCACCACCCCTTCGCGGCGCCCCTCACCCGGCCGCCACCCGCCGATCACCACCTCCTGCGGCCGTACGTCGGCGACCTTGATCCACGCGGTGGACCGGCCGGGCTGGTAACGCGAGTCGACCCGTTTCGCGATCACCCCCTCCAGGCCCTGCTCCCGGCTGGCGGCCAGGACCGCCTCGCCGGCGCCTGGATAGGACGGCGACGTGTACCAGTTCCGGCCGCGCAGCTCGAGTCGCTCCAACAGCGCCCGGCGTTCCGAGAAGGGCAGCCGCAGCAGCGACCGGCCCTCGAAGTGCAGCAGGTCGAACAGCAGCAGGCTGACCGGGACCTGGCCGGCGAGCCGGCGGGCCTGGGCGGCGTTGCCGACGTGCATCCGTTTCTGCAGCTCGGCGAAGCTCGGCTTGCCGCCGGCGAACGCCACGATCTCGCCGTCCAGCCACGCCTGCGCGCTGCCCAGCTGCCGGCCGAGGTCGGCGAAGTCCGGGTAGGTCGCGGTGACGTCGTTACCGGCGCGACTGAAGATCTGCAGCCGGCCGCCCTCCACCCGGACCAGCGCGCGGACGCCGTCCCATTTGAACTCGTACGCCCACTTGTCCGGCTGCTCCGGCATGGATCCGATGGTCGCCAGCATCGGCTCCAGGTGCTCCGGCAGCGACTGCCAGTCCGGGTCCTGCGGCCCGCCGCGGCGGCGGACCATCCAGCCCTCGCCGCGCTGGAAGAACGTGAACCGGCCCTGGACCCGCTCGCCGTGCAGGACGACGTCGACCTCGGTGTCCATCCACTTGAGGGTCTCGTACGTGCCCCGGTCCCAGATGGTCATCTTGCCGGCGCCGTACTCGCCCTTGGGGATCTCGCCCTCGAAGGTGGCGTACTGGAGGGGATGGTCCTCGGTGTGCACGGCCATCCGGATCACGTTCGGCTCCGGCGGCAGGCCTTTCGGCACGGCGAACGACACGAGCACGCCGCCGCGCTCGAACCGGACGTCCCAGTGCAGCTGGCGGGCGTGGTGCTCCTGGATGACGTACGTGTCGTCGGCACCGTGCGGCAGGACCTCGCCGTCGGGCATGGGCTCGGGTGTGCGCGCCGGGTCACGTTTCCGGCGGTAGGCAGTCAGATCACCCGGCACGCCCACAGTATCGCCGTTACGCGGCCATCCCGGCACCCTTGAGCCAGTCCGGCGCGTCGACCCCCTCGTCCTCGCACCACTCCAGCATCCCGATCGTCCACAGTAGAGCGTGCACGACCACCTCGAGGGTGGCCTCCATGTCGATGTCCCGCAACGCCAGCTCCAGCTGGAAGCGGGCGTCGTCCTGGTGGCCGTTCAGCTCGGCCAGCAACGCGCGGACCGTGGCACGCAGCGGCGGGTCCAGGTGGTCGATGGCGACCGCCCGGTCCACGTCGTCCCGGATGTCAACGGCGAACAAGGTCCGCGCGGACATCGGCCCGGCCCGCAGCGACACCATCTGGACGGCCGCCGAGATGAGCTCGCCGACGATCAGATGGGCACCCGGACCGCCGTCCACGCGTTCCTTGGTCAGCTGGTCGAGCGCGTCCACCAGGCCGGCGGTGTCGCCGTCACGTGCCATGGCCACGAGGGCTCTGGCACGTGCGCGAACGTGCGCCAGCGGACACTCGTCCCTCACTTCGTCCACCTCCCCAGGCTTACGGTTCGACTATGTGATCGGCCGACAACCCCTCGTCGTTTCCGCAGTTCCCCCGTTCGCCACGATTTGCCCCCGGTAATTTCACCCACACCCGGTTGTAGTGACACAGAGTAGTTGTGTGTTTACGCGGTGACCGTTCGGGGAAACCCGGTCCGCGTTGCCAACAGGTCACAGGTCACCCGCGGAGGGGCAGGTCATGACGGTGGTTGAAGAGTCCTATGTGGACACAGCAGTCGGCATGGGCGACATCGAGCTGCGGGTCCCGGCGGACGTCCGGTGCCTGCCGTTCATCCGGTCACTCGCCGCCACCATCGCGACGCGCGCGGACTTCACCACCGACTTCGTGGAGGACTTCCGCCTCGCGGTGGACGAGGCCGGCGCCATGCTGGCCGCGTCCGCCTGGCCCGGCTCCGAACTGCGCTGCCGGTTCCGGGTCGGCACCGACTCGATCACCCTGCAGGCCACCGCACTGTCCACAGTAGACTTACTACCGGACCCGTCAGCCCTGTTCGGCTGGCGGGTCCTCACCACCCTAACCGACACAGCGAAAACCCGGATAGAACAAATCCCCGGCGGCTATCGAGTAGTCATCGAGCTAACCAAACGCGCCGCTCTCTGACCCTCGCGTACCCACAATTCCAAAAGTCTGCGCACCCAGCACCGATCGCCGCTGTTCGGGCAGGCTGTCAAAGACTGTTCGCTCGCCGCTCGGGCAGGCCGCCAAGAGGGAGCCCTTGTCCTAGGCATTGCTGGTGTGGTTAGGTTGTTTGGTCGCGGCGCCTCCCTCCCGTGTGGCCTGCCCAAGGGAATCACATCTGGCATGTGGTGTCCGGCTTGGGTCTCGGTCCGTATCGCTCCCGCTGTCTGCCGGTTTGCGTGGGCGGACCGGATGGCTACCGTCGTTCGGACACCACATGCCAGATGTGATTGGCTTCGCCCAGGCCACACGGGAGGGAGACACCACTCCGGGCCTGGTGTGCTGCACGGGCACGCGCTTTCAAACCCATTTCGCCGTTTCCCCGGTCCCCGTTTCGCTGGTCTCCGCTTCTCTGGTTCTCCGTTCCCCCGATCCCATTTCCCGGTGGCAGGCTTCGCGGTTCCTGTTTCCCCGATGGCCGGTTTCGCGGCCCTTGTTCCCCGTCCTTGGCTTCACGGTTCCCGGTTTCGCATTTCCCCGGTCCCCGGCTTCCGAGAATGAAAACACCCTTCTCGCGACGCGGTTTCTTTGTTCGCCGATAGCCGAATGTCTCGTCTTTCACTACATTCATTCTCTGCGTTCGATAGAATTGCCTTATGGACATCACAGCGCCACTATGGCGAACCAGCGACACCGAGCTGGTCAACGCCCACACCGCTGTGGTCCAACGCCGCCGTCAACTATACGCCGAAGAACTCCGCCTGGTGGCCGAAATGGAAAACCGTGGCATCGCCACCAAACTCGGCTACAGCAACACCCCCGCATTGCTCATGCACACTGCTCGGCTCAGTCGCACCGAAGCCCGCCACCAACTCGCCCAAGCCCACGACCTGCACGCCGCCACCACCCCCACCGGGTCGGTGATCGACCCAGCGCTGCCCCAGACCGCTGAAGCGTTGGCGCGCGGCGAAGTCGACTCCGAACACGTGGACGCCATCCGCACAACCCTCGCTGACTTGCCCCACCTGGACGCCGAACAACGCGCCACCGCCGAGCAAGTCATGCTGACCCGCGCCGCCGAAGACGACCCGAAAGCCCTACTCCGATTCGGCACCCGAGTCCGCGACATCGTCGACCCGGATGGGCCGCCACCACCAGAGGAAGAGCCGATCCGGCCAGAGCGGATGCTGCGTCGGCACACCCGCCGAGACGGCAGCATGGAGTTCAAAGGCCACCTCGACCTCGAATCAGCCCAACTCTTCGAAAACCTACTCAAACCCTTCGAGAAGCCACACCCCGAAGGCAACGACACCCGAGGGTACGCCGAACGGGCTGGGGACGCCTTCGCAGACGTGCTGCGGATGGCGGCCAACTGCCCGGACCTGCCCACCCACAACGGCGCACGCACCGAAGTCGCCGTCACCATCTCCTTCGAACAACTACAACAGTCCCTGGACGACGTGCTGCTCTCCAGCGACCCACGGATGACCGCCCGAGAAGCCCGCCGCCTCGCCTGCGATGCGCACATCCTGCCCGCCGTCCTCGACGGTGATTCGAAACCGTTGGATGTGGCCGTCCCCGCCTATGCCGCCCCAGCCCACATCCGACGCGGACTCTACCTACGAGACAAAGGATGCGCCTTCCCTGGATGCGAACGACCAGGCAGCGTCTGCGACGCCCACCATGTCGCGCATTGGGCACAAGGTGGACCGACCACAATGGACAACATGGCGCTACTGTGCCCCCAGCACCATCGGTTGGTGCACAACAGTGACTGGGCGGTGAAGATGATCGACGAGAGACCATGGTTCATCCCGCCAACCTATGTGGACGCGTCACGAACACCAAGACGCAATCACATCCACGCGCCCATCCCCAGTGCGGCATGACCGGCCGCACTGGGGGGCAAGCCCTGCAATCCGCGTGTCCACACAGCACAGTCGGAGCGCGAAGCGCTTGCCCGCGCAGCAAACCTGGCCCGAGTGGTGACTCCCTCCCGTGTGGCCTGGGCGAAGCCAATCGCATCTGGCAGGTGGGGTCCAAGCCCACGGAGCCCAACCGGAGGTCCGCCTACGAGACCCAACAAGAAGCGGTAGCGATACGGACCGGAAGACCAAGCTGGACCCCACCTGGCAGATGCGATTCCCTTGGGCAGGCCACACGGGAGGGAGGCGCCGCGACCAAACAACCTAATCACAGCAGCAAAATATGACAACAGGCTCCCTCTTGGCGGCCTGCCCAAGCGGCGAGCGAACTCTTTGACACCAGGCGTTATCAAACCGTCTGACGGGCAGGCAACAGGTCCAAGTCTTCCATGGCAAGGACTGCGCCAAGGGCCAAGAGGCCGCCGGTGACGCCGACGACCGCGATTGTTGTGCCGATCGCTTCTGCGATACCGTTGTGGGTGCCTGCGGTGAACAGGGTTTGGGTGATGGCGAGGCCGGTGCTGCCGCCGAGTTGTTTCATGAGGTTGAGGCCGGCGGTGGCTGAGCCTATGTCTCGGCGGTTGACTGCTGTCTGCGCGACGATGGCGATGCCGCCCATTGCTGGGGCGGTTCCGATGCCGACCAGTGCCGCGCAGGAAATGGTCAGCCACAACGGAAGTATGTCGATCATCGCCAGGGTGGCCGATGCGGCTGCCACCAGGATCGCGCCGGCCGCCAGCAGTCCTTTGACCCGGCCGGTTCGCAGGACGATCATAGCCGTGCCGCGGTTTCCGATCAGCATGCCCACCATCAGTGGGATCACCGTGAGCGCGGACTGGGTTGCGCTCAGGCCACGTACCTGTTGGAAGTACAGGCCGATGAACAGTCCGGCTGGCATGGTGGCCACCGTGAACAGGAATCCGGCCAGGCTGACGGCACTGTAGGTCCGGTTGCTGAACAGTCGCAAAGGGACGATGGGTACGGCGGCGCGTCGTTCCACGAAGATGAAGGACGCGAGTACCGCCAGCCCGGCCAGCAGCATGAGGACTCCTTGGGAGTTGTTCAGCGCCACCAGGACCAGTGCGATCCCGGCGCTGAGCAGGAGCACTCCGGCGACGTCGAAGCGGCCGACGTCCCGGCCCGGCGGGCGACCACCAGGGACGAGTACGGCCAAGACGGCGATCGCGGCGGCGCCGATGGGCAGGTTGACCAGGAAGATCCACCGCCAGCCGAGGTGGTCGGTGAGCAGGCCGCCTTCCAGCGGCCCGCCGACGAAGCTGATCAGCATCAGCCCGGCCATCAGTGTCTGCATCCGGATCAGGCCCGTGGACTCGTGTGGCGGGTACAGGTCACGGACGAGTGTCATGCCGACGGTCATCAACGCGCCCGCGCCGACGCCCTGCACCACCCGGAACGCGATGAGTTGGGCCATGTCCTGGGCCAGGCCGCAGAGTGCCGACCCGACGAGGAACAGGGTCATCCCGGTGAGCAGCGGGATCTTGCGGCCGTGCAGGTCGGCGAGCCGGCCGTAGACCGGGATGGTGATGGTCGACGCCAGCAGGTAGGCGGTGACGACCCAGGTCAGGCTCTGTTCGCCGTGCAGCTGTTCGACGATGCGCGGCATGGACGTGCCGGTGGCCGTGCCGTCCAACGCGCTGAGCAGCACACCGCCCATGGTCGCCAGCAGGATCAGGAGCTTCCGTCGGTCATCCATAGGTCAAGTTTGACCGGTAAGATCAGACCTGTCAAAGATAGGCGTCATGTCACTGCGGCACGCCGTCCTCGCCACCCTCCTGCCGGGCCCACAGAGTGGCTACGACCTGGCCAAGAAGTTCGACGACGTGATGCGCCCGGTCTGGTACGCCCGGCGCAACCAGATGTACGGCGAACTGGCCAAGCTCACCGAGGCGGGCTTCGCCGAAGAGGTCGCCGAAGGGGCCAGGGGCCGGCGGGTCTACGTGGTCACGCCGGCCGGGCGCGCCGAGTTGCGCCGTTGGCTGGTGGACGCGGAGCCGGATCGGACCGGCCGGGACGAGACCATGCTCAGGGCCTTTCTTGTGTCCACTTTGGACAAAGAAGACGCGCTGGCCGTGCTGGACCGCGAAGAAGAGGTCCTCGGCACCGAACTCCGCCAACTCAGGGCGTACCTGATCGAACTCGCCGAGGTGGAGGCGCCGACCGACCCGAAGGCGCTGGGACTGGACCTGCGGGCCCGGATGCTGGCGGCGATGCTCGGCTGGATCGCCGAAGCCCGCCGCCGCATCAACGAGTGATGGCCCCCGGCGTCGCCGGAGGCCATCACACCGTCATCCGGGGGGTTACTTGTAGATCTCGCCGTTCGCGGCCTTCTCGACCAGGGAGGCGGGCGGCTCGAACCGGGCGCCGTAGCGTTCGGCCAGCTCACGGGCCCTGGCCACGAAACCGGCGAGCCCGCCGGAGTAGCCGTTGATGTACTGGATCACGCCACCGGTCCACGGCGGGAAGCCGATACCCATGATCGAGCCGATGTTCGCGTCCGGGATCGACGTGAGCACACCCTCGTCGAAGCACTTCACCGTTTCCAGGGCTTCGGCGAAGAGCATCCGCTCCTTCATGTCCTCGAACGGGATCTCCGCGCTGCCCGAGCCGAACGCCTCCGCCAGGCCCTCCCACAGATGCGTGCGCTTTCCGTCCACATAGGAGTAGAAACCGGCTCCCGCGGACCGCCCCTTCCGGTCGAACTGGAGCACCAGCTTGTCGATCACGGCCTCGGACGGGTGCGCCACCCAGGTGCCGCCGGCCGCCTCGACGCCGGCCTTGGTCTCCTCACGGATCTTGCGGGGCAGGGTCAGGGTCAGCTCGTCCATCAGCTGCAGCGGCGGCGCCGGGTAGCCGGCCTGGCTGCCGGCCTGTTCGATGGACGGGATCGGCAGGCCCTCGCCGACCATGGCCACCGCCTCGTTGAGGAACGTGCCGATCACCCGGCTGGTGAAGAAGCCACGGCTGTCGTTGACCACGATCGGGGTCTTGCGGATCTGCTGGGCCACGTCGATCGCCTTGGCCAGGGTGGCGTCGCTGGTCCGCGCGCCGCGGATGATCTCCAGCAGCGGCATCTTGTCGACCGGCGAGAAGAAGTGGAGGCCGATGAAGTCCTCCTGGCGCTGCACACCGTCCGCGAGGCCGGTGATCGGCAGCGTGGACGTGTTGGAGCCGAGCACCGCGTCCGGGTTGACGAAGCCCTCGATCTCCTGGAACACCTTGTGCTTCAGGGTCGGGTCCTCGAACACCGCCTCGATCACCAGGTCACAGCCGGCGGCGTCCTCGGCGCGCTCGGTCGGCGTGATCCGGGCGAGCACCGCGTCGGCCTTCTCCCGGGTCGTCCGGCCGCGGGACACGGCCTTCTCCAGCAGCTTGACCGAGTACGCCTTGCCCTTCTCCGCCGCCGCAAGGGAAACGTCCTTCAGCACGACGTCGATGCCCGCGCGGGCGCACGAGTACGCGATACCCGCGCCCATCATCCCCGCGCCCAACACCAGCACCTTCTGCGCGGTGAACTTTTCGTACCCCTCAGGACGGCTACCGCCGGAGTTGATGTGCTGCAGGTCGAAGAAGAACGCCTTGATCATGTTCTTCGCGACCTGACTGGTCAGCAGCTCGACGAAGTAGCGCGACTCGATCTGGGTCGCCGTGTCCACGTCGACCTGCGCGCCTTCCACGGCCGCCGCCATGATGTTCTTCGGCGCCGGCATGTTCGCGCCCTTGAGCTGCTTGCGCAGGTTCGCCGGGAACGCCGGCAGGTTGGCCGCGAACGACGGGTTCGTCGGCGTGCCACCGGGGATCTTGTAGCCCTTGACGTCCCACGGCTGCACCGCGTCCGGGTTGGCCTTGATCCAGGCACGGGCGTTCGCCAGCATCTCCGCCGGCGTCGCCACCACCTCGTGCACCAGGCCGACCTCCAGGGCCTTGGCCGGCTTGTGCCGCTGGCCCTGCAGGAGCACGTTCAGCAACGCGTTCTGGATGCCGAGCAGGCGCACGGTCCGCACCACGCCACCGCCGCCCGGCAGCAGGCCCAGAGTGACCTCGGGCAGGCCGATCTCGGAGCGTGGGTCGTCCAGCGCGATCCGGTGCTTGCACGCCAGCGCGATCTCCAGGCCGCCGCCCAGCGCGGCGCCGTTGATCGCCGCCACCACCGGCTTCGGCAGCTGCTCCAGCTTGCGCAGGTCGGCCTTCATGTCGTTGACGCGCTTGGTGATCTCGGCCGCGTCCGTCTTGCGGGTCTTGCTCATCAGCTTCAGGTCGCCGCCGGCGAAGAACGTCTTCTTGGCGGACGTGAGGATCACCCCGGTGATCGACTCCTGTTCGGCGGCCAAACGCTCCACAGTCTCGTGCATCGACTCGCGGTACGTGTCGTTCATCGTGTTCGCGGACTGGTTCGGGTCGTCCATCGTCAACGTGACGATGCCGTCCGCGTCCTGCTCCCAGCGGATCATGTTCTCGGTCATCTCGCTCCTCAGACCCGCTCGATCAGGGTGGCCAGGCCCATGCCGCCACCGATGCACAGGGTGACCACGGCCCGGCGGGCGCCGCGACGTTCCAGCTCGTCCACCATGGTGCCGGTGATCATCGCGCCGGTCGCGCCCAGCGGGTGGCCCATGGCGATCGCGCCGCCGTTGACGTTCAGCTTCTCGTCCGGGACGCCCAGGTCCTTCTGGAACTTCAACACCACCGACGCGAACGCCTCGTTCAGCTCGAACAGGTCGATGTCGTCCACGGTGAGCCCGGCGGTGTGCAGCAGCTTGCGGGTCGCCGGAGTGGGGCCGGTCAGCATGATCGTCGGGTCCGAGCCGGTGACCGCGGTGGCCGCGATCCTGGCCCGCGGGGTCAGCCCGAGGTCCTTGCCGACCTGCTCGTTGCCGACGAGCACCAGCGCGGCGCCGTCGACGATGCCGGACGAGTTGCCCGCGTGGTGCACGTGGTTGATCTTCTCGACCCAGTGGTACTTCTGCAGCGCCACCGCGTCGAAACCGCCCATCTCGCCGATGCCCTCGAAGGACGGGCCGAGCTTGCTCAGACCTTCGACCGTGGTGTCCGGCCGCATGTGCTCGTCGTGGTCAAGGACCGTCACGCCGTTGCGGTCCTTGACCGGCACGACGGACTTGGCGAAGTAGCCGCCCGCCCATGCCTTGGCCGCCAGCTCCTGCGACCGGACGGCGTAGGCGTCCACGTCGTCCCGGGAGAAGCCCTCGATGGTGGCGATCAGGTCCGCGCCGATGCCCTGCGGCACGAAGTACGTGTCGTAGTTGGTCTCCGGGTCCATCGCCCACGCGCCGCCGTCCGACCCCATGGCCACGCGGGACATCGACTCGACGCCGCCGGCGATGACCAGCTCGTCCCAGCCGGCCCGGACCTTCTGCGCGGCCTGGTTGACCGCCTCAAGGCCGGACGCGCAGAACCGGTTGACCTGCAGGCCGGCCACGGTGTCCGGCAGGCCGGCGAGGACGGCGGCGCTGCGCGGGAGGACCGAGCCCTGGTCGCCCACGGGGCTGACGATGCCCAGGACCAGGTCGCTCACCCGGTCGGTGTCCAGGTTGGGGTGGCGGCCGCGCAACTCGTCGATCAGCCCCACCACCAGCGAGATCGGCTTCACGCCATGCAGCGAGCCGTTCTTCTTGCCACGGCCGCGAGGCGTTCGGATCGCCTCGTAGATGAACGCTTCTGTGCTCACGCCGCCGTTCCTCTCACCCGCACTGGTGCTAATTCTCATTCACATAATGGAACGAATCCGCTGCTTGTCAAGGACATGTCGGTCATTTACCGTCGCAAGGAGTGAATTACGAGATGGAGGTCACAGGACCCGTGACAAGCCGGCCGCGCAATCGCAAGGAGCAGCTCACCGACGCTGCTGCCGAGTTGTTCCGCCGGCACGGCTACCACGGCGTGAGCGTGAACGACATCGCCGCCGCGGCCGGCGTGACCGGCCCAGCCGTGTACCGGCACTTCCGCGGCAAGCAGGATGTCCTGGCACACGTGCTGCTCACTGGCCTTGACCGGTTCGGCCTGGTCACCGACCAGGCGCTGGCCCGGGACAAGCCACTGCACGCCCTGGTGGAGGCGGTGTCCGCGCTCGCGGTCGAACGGCGTGAGGTGACCGCGCTGTGGCGCTGGCAGGGCCGTCACCTGGACCGGGCGGACCGCGCCAAGATCCGCAAGGCCGGCGCCGAACTGATGGACCACTGGGTGTCGGCGCTCCTGGACGCCCGGCCGACGCTCATGCACGACGACGCGGAACTGCTGTGCTGGGCGGCGTTGAGCGTCTTCGGGAGCGTCGCCGACCACCACGTGACCCTGCCGAAACGCCGGTTCGAGCAGCTGCTCGGACGGTTGGCCTGCTCGGTGCTCGGCAGCACGTTGCTGTCGTCCCCGCCGGCCGCGGCCCGGTCGTGGCAACGGCCTCCAGCGACGCCACCGACCCGTCGCGAGGAGCTGTTGACCGCCGCGACCAGGCTGTTCCGGGAACGCGGGTACCGGGACGTGAGCATGGAGGACATCGGCGCCGCCGCCGGCATCGCCGGGCCGAGCGTGTACCGGCACTTCGCCGGCAAGGCCGAACTGCTGGCCGCCGCCGGTTACCGGATGGCGGACCGGCTGATGATGGCCGCCCGGCAGGCCGTCGACGAGGCGGGGTCGCCGCACCAGGCGCTGACCGGACTGGTCCGGTCCTATGTGGACATCGTATGGCGCTCGGAGGACCTGCTGTCGGTGTTCGCCAACGAGAACCAGCAGCTGCCCGACCGGGACCGCAAGGAGATCGTGCGGGTCCAGCGGGCGTACGTCGCCGAATGGGTGACGTTGCTCAGGACGGTTGCGCCGCGACTGCCGGAGCCGGAAGCTCGAATCGCCGTGCACGCGGCGCTGACCATCGTCAACGACCTGACCAGGACACCGCGGATCACCGCCCGCCCCGGGCTGGTGGCCGAGCTGTCCGGACTCGCCATGGCTGTCCTGGACGAGGCCGTTGCCCTTTAGGAGGTCCGATGTCAACGTCGACAGCGGCGCACATGCCGGGCGCCACCCGGTTCGACGAGTGGCTGCTCAACAAGCACTGGCGCAGAACCACACTGGCCGCGCCGCCGGCGGGCTCCAGGCTCTCGGCTGTCCCCGGCGACGGCGGCATCCCGCTGATCGGGCACTCGTTGGAAGCGTTGCGGCTCGGCCTGGACTTCGGCCTGAAGCGGTACGAGACGTACGGGCCGGTGTCGTGGATGCGGGCGTTCGGCGTGCGGATCGTCGGCGTCGCGGGCGGCGACGCGACCCAGGTCGTGTTGGCCAACAAGGACAAGACGTTCGCACAGCAGGGCTGGACGTACTTCATCGGCCCGTTCTTCCGGCGTGGCCTGATGTTGCTGGACTTCGACGAGCACATGTTCCACCGTCGCCTGATGCAGCAGGCGTTCACGCGCCCGCGGCTGACCGGCTACCTTGAGCACGTCGGCTCGGCCGCGGGCGACGGCGTCCGCTCGTGGCAGCCGGGAACGTTCCTCGTCTACCCGGCCATGAAACGACTCACGTTGGACATCGCCAGCCGCGTGTTCATGGCCTCCGAACTCGACGGCCAACAAGCCGCCCTGAACAAGGCCTTCGTCGACACGGTCCGCGCGGGCACGTCCATGATCCGCTTCGCCATGCCCGGCGGCCGGTGGAACGCCGGCCTGCGCGGGCGTCAGGTGCTGGAGGACTTCTTCCGCCGCAACGTGCCGGCCAAGCGCTCCAGCGACTCCAACGACCTCTTCGCCGGCCTCTGCCACGCCCGCGACGACAACGGGGACAGCTTCACCGACGACGACGTGGTCAACCACATGATCTTCCTGATGATGGCCGCGCACGACACGTCGACCATCACCACCACCGCGGCCGCCTACTACCTCGGCCAGCATCCCGAATGGCAGGACCGCGTCCGGCGGGAATGCGCGGCCGCCGGCCCCGGCCCACTGGACATCGACGCCCTGGAAGGCCTGCGCGACCTGGAACTCGTCATCAAGGAGTCGCTGCGCCTGGTCGCCCCGGTCCCGTCGATGGCCCGCAAAACCGTGCGGGACACCGAAGTCCTCGGCCACTACATCCCGGCGAACACCATGGTCGCGCTGAGCCCGTGGGTGAACCAGATGATCCCCGAGTTCTGGACCGAACCGGACCGGTTCGACCCCGACCGCTTCAACGACATCCGCCACGAGGAGAAATCCCACCGCTACGCCTGGATGCCCTTCGGCGGCGGCGCCCACAAGTGCATCGGCATGCACTTCGGCATGCTCGAAGTGAAAACCCTGCTGCACCAGATGCTGACACGCTACCAGTGGTCGGTGCCGACGGACTACCGAGTCCGCTGGGACTCGACGGCCTTGCCGGCACCAGCGGACGGGCTTCCCGTTGTGCTGGAACGGTTGTGATCAGTCCCCAAGGGACAGTGCCCAGCCGTTGCGGGCCTCGGTTTCGTTCTTCCAGATGACGCCTCGGTTCGCGTTGCCCATCTTGGCGCCGTACATCTTCTCGCCGGCCGGGATGTCCGTGACCGAAGCGCTGAACGCGCATTTGGTCGTCTCCGACGACCTTGCGAGGGTGCCGTGCGCGAGGACCTCGTTCTTCTGGTTGACGATCTCGACCTGCGAGCCGGCACTGATGTCGCTGTATCCGCCGCCTTCGCACCTGCCGTAGGCGCCGACGTGCACCTCCATGTAGACCGTCGCGGCGAACGACGTGGGCTTCACCAGGCCGTCCGGACTTCCGGTCGGCTGCTTGACCGGGTCGTGACCGGACGAGAAGACGAGCACGATCCCAGCGGCCACAGCGGCCGTACCGAAGATGACCGCGGCCACGATCGCAGCCGCCCTGTTCGACGCTGCTCGGCGCGGCGCGGCCTGGTTCGGCACGTCTTCGCCCGGCGCCGCCCGGTTCGGCCAAGGCAACTCAGCCCCTTCGTTGGACGGCGACCACCGCGACTCGGCTTGACCCGCCGCCACCCGGCCGGACACCGCTTGGCCCGGCACGCCTTCGCCCGACTCGGCCCGGTTCGGCCACGGCGACTCAGCTTGGTCCGGCACCACCTGGCTGGACACCGCTTCGCCGGAGCCGCCTTCGTTCGCCACCACCCGGTTCGGCCACCGCAGCTCAGTCTGATCCGCCGCCTGGTTGGTTACCGGCCGGTTCGGTTCGGTCATGGCGGCCTCCTCGGTACGCGTTGTGTCCACTGTGTCCCCGAGGATCTTGGGTGCGTTACTCTCCGCGCACGTCACGATTGGATGTACGGGTTCGTGTCACTCGTGCGGAGTATCGGTGGCGGGCTGGATCCTGCCGGTGGTCCTCTGCTACCGTCTCTTCCGTGACTACCGGGTCGGCCAAGAGCCAATCACAGACAGGTAACCCGGCTTTGTCGTGACCACCTCGCGGGCCCGTGGCCCGCCTCCCGCCGTTGTCGCGGTGGGAGAGGAGGTGAATACATGACAGATTCCCGTGAACAGGCGTTCTCCAGCTTTGTTGGGTCGTACCGGCCGAACACTGTCCTGGATGGACGCGTCGTCCAGGTCGTTCCCTTCGGTGCCTTCGTCGAGGTGGCCGAAGGGGTTGTCGGCCTGCTCTTCGACGAGCAGCCGGCGGAGGGCTCCGCGGTGCGGGTTCGGATCGTACAGACTGATCTGGACCGGCTTCGGATGAGCCTCGCCCTGGCGTAGTCCAGTGGGTCGCGGCAACAGGGCCCGTGCCGCGATCCCCACTACGCCAACGTGTTGAGGCTGGCGTCGAGCATCTCCGCCCAGCGTTCCACGATCCGGGCGCGGCGTTTGCCGTCGTCCGTCAACAGGTTCGCCAGGCCGAGGCCGCGCGCGAGGTCCAAAGTGGCCTGTACGGTCTCCCGCACACCTGGCGTACTCTCGTCCACACCAAGCAGGTCCAACGCCAGCTGATGCGCCGCGCGGCCGACGTGCGCCTCCAGCGGGACCACCAGTTCCCGCAGCTGCGGATCGGAGCTGGCGGCCACCCACAGATGCAGTGCCGCCCGGAAGACCTGGCCGGTGTACATCCGGACCACGAGATCCACGACCGCCTTGGTCCGTTCCCGGCCGGACGGCAGATCCGCGCTGTGCTCACGGATCCACTCGGTCCGCACGTCCGAGACGTAGTCGACCGCGGCCGCGAACAGGTCCTCGCGGGTCGGGAAGTGATGCTGCGCGGCACCGCGGGACACGCCCGCCCGCTCGGCGACCACGGCGACCGTGCTCCCGGCCCAGCCGACGTCGGCCAGGCATTCGATGGCGGCCTCGAGCAGCCGCTGCCGGGTCGCTCGGCTCCTGTCCTGCTGCGGCTCGCGCACCCTGGGCTCCTAGTACGACTTCGGCAAGCCCAACGTGTGCTGGGCCACGAAGTTCAGGATCATCTCACGGCTGACCGGCGCGATCCGCCCCACCCGAGCCGACAACGCGATCGCGCCCAGCCCGTACTCGCTGGCCATCCCGTTGCCGCCGTGGGTCTGCAACGCGTGGTCAGCGGCTTGCACGGCGGCCTCGCCGGCGGCGAACTTGGCCATGTTGGCGGCCTCGCCGGCGGCCATGTCCTGGCCCGCGTCGTACAGCGCGGCGGCCTTCTGGGTCATCAGGCGGGCCAGTTCGACGTTGATCCGGGCCTCGGCCAGCGGGTGCGCCACACCCTGGTGGGCACCGATCGGGGTACCCCAGACGTTCCGGGTCCTGGCGTAGGCGACCGCCTTGTCCAGGGCGAGCCGGCCGATGCCGGTGGAGAACGACGCGGCCATGATCCGCTCCGGGTTCAGGCCCGCGAACAGCTGCGCCAACGCCGCGTCCTCGGAGCCGACCAGGGCGTTGCCGGGCAGCCGGACGTCGTCGAGGAACAGGGTGAACTGGCGGTCCGGGGACACCATGTCCATCTCGATCTTCTGGTAGGTGAACCCGGGCGCGTCCGTCGGCACGATGTACAGGGCCGGCTTGAGCTTGCCGGTCTTGGCGTCCTCGGTGCGGCCGACGATGAGCACGGCGTCCGCCGCGTCCACCCCGGAGATGAACACCTTCTGCCCGGTGAGCACCCAGTCGCCGCCGTCCCGCCGGCCGGTGGTGATGATCTTGTGCGAGTTGGAGCCGGCGTCCGGTTCGGTGATGCCGAACGCCATGGTGACCGTGCCGTCGGCGAACCGGGGCAGCCAGTCCCGCTTCTGCCCGTCGGTGCCGAACCGGGCGATGATCGTGGCGCAGATCGCCGGCGACACCACCATCATCAGCAACGGCGAGCCGGTCGCGGCCAGCTCCTCGCACACCGCGGCCAGGTCGCCGATGCCGCCGCCCCCGCCGCCGTACTCCTCCGGCACGTTCACGCCGAGATAGCCGAGCTTGCCGGCCTCCTGCCACAGCTCGGTGGTGTGGCCGCCCTCGCGCGCCTTCTTGCTGTAGTACTCGTGGCCGTACCGTTTGCCGAGGTCGTGGACGGCCTTGCGGAGCGCCTGCCGCTCGTCGGACTCGACGAAGTTCATCCCGTGTACCCCAATCGCTTCGCGGCCAAGCCGGTGAGGATCTCCGAGGTGCCGCCACCGATCCCCAGGATCCGCATGTCCCGATACTGCCGTTCCACCTCGGACTCGCGCATGTAGCCGAGCCCGCCGTGCAGCTGGACGGCCTTGTCGGCCACCCACTCCCCCGCCTCGACCGCGGAGTTCTTGGCGAAGCACGCCTCGGCGATGACGTCCTCGCCGTCCTCGAACCGTTGGGCGACGTGCCTGGTGTACGCACGGGCGACGTCGACCTTCCGCGCCATGTCGGTCAACGTGTGCTGCACAAGTTGCCGCGAGATCAACGGCCGGCCGAACGTGTTCCGCATCCGGCACCACTCAACAGTGACGTCCAGCGCGCGTTGCGCGGCCGCGTACGCCTGCGCGGCCAACGAAAGCCGCTCGGTGACGAACTGCTGCGCCACCTGGATGAACCCGGAGTTCTCGGCGCCGACCAGGTTCCCCACCGGCACCCGGCAGTCCACAAAGGATAACTCGGCGGTGTCCGAACACAGCCACCCCATCTTGTCCAGCCGCCGGGACACTGTGAACCCAGGGGTGCCCTTCTCGACGACCAGCAACGAGATCCCATGCGCGCCGGCCTCGCCGGTCCGAACGACCGTGGTCACGAAGTCCGCCCGGCACCCGGACGTGATGAAGGTCTTGGCGCCGTTGACGACGTACTCGTCGCCGTCCCGCTTCGCGGTGGTCCGGACGTTGGCCACATCCGATCCTCCATCGGGCTCGGTCACCGCCAGCGCCCCGATCAGGTCCCCGGCGAGAGTCGGCCGCACCCACCGCTCGATCTGCGCGGAATCGCCCGCGCCGACGATGTGCGGCACCGCGATCCCACACGTGAACAGCGACGCGATCACCCCGCCGGAGACGCCGGCGTACAGCATCTCCTCGGTGACGGTCAGCGCGTCCAGGAAGTTCCCGCCGCCACCGCCGGCGCTCTCCGGGAACGCGACCCCGAGCAACCCGACCGCCCCGGCCTTCCGGTGCAGGTCGCGCGGCAGCTCACCGGCCCGCTCCCACTCGTCCAGCCGAGGCAGGACCGCACTCTCGGCGAAGCGCCGCACAGTCTCCCGCAGCGCGACCCGTTCAGCCGTCCGGAAGACGTCGGTCACACCGGACACGGTCGCACGAACCCACGGCAAAATCAAGCACGCATGCTTGTTTCTGGCGGACCGTCAGTTGCTGACGACCGCTGTCGCGTCGACCACGAACACCAGTGTCTCGTTCGGTTTCACCGGTGACTGCCCGTTCGTGCCGTACGCCAAGGCGGGCGGCACGACCAGCAGCCGCCTGTCACCCTTCCGGATCCCGACCAGGCCCTGCTCCCAGCCGGCGATGATGCCACCGTTGCCGAGACCCGTCACTGTGAGCGGCCACCCACGGTCGTAGGAGTTGTCCAGGGTCAGCTTGTCCGACCAGGTCATCAATGTGTAGTTCACCGTGATGTCGTCGCCGCGCTTC
This sequence comes from Actinocrispum wychmicini, assembly GCF_004345645.1. Taxonomy (GTDB): domain Bacteria; phylum Actinomycetota; class Actinomycetes; order Mycobacteriales; family Pseudonocardiaceae; genus Kibdelosporangium; species Kibdelosporangium wychmicini. Next base: position 147,120 of record NZ_SLWS01000012.1, read on the forward strand.
GCCGCCAGCCCGGTTCCCGTCCGCAGATCCTTGACGACGAGCTGGGTGGGTACCGTGCAGGTGTCGGGGAGGGTGATCGTCGGCTTCTGCCCGTCGCCCCCCGCGACCTTGATGTCGTCGGCCGTGCACGGCCCTGGCGGGGCGGATACCGACGGGGTGACCGCGGTGGCTGGTCGGCCGGACGCCGCCGAAGGCTGACCTGAGCCCGTGGCAGGTCCGCCCGAGCCAGCGGACTGCCCACCGGAGTTGGCGAGGACAAGCGCCACCGCCGCACCTGCCGCGACCACCCCCGCGGCGATCCCACCGATGGCCAACACGCGCTTGCGGTTGGGCCGATGTGCCGGCAACAACGCGGTCCGGCCGGCTGCCCTGGGTGGCGCCGGCCAGTTGCCGGCCATCAGGGTGGTCGCTATCTCGTCCGGCCGCCGCGCCACGGTCGTCTCGTCGTTCTCCGACAACGCGGCGACAAGCTGATCCGGCGCCGGTCGCCGCGCGGGGTCCTTCGCCAAGGCCGCCGTGAGGATGGGCTTGAGATCGTCGGGCACGCCGGCCAGGTCCGGCTCGCCGTACATGATCCGGAACATGACCGCCTGCGTCACGCCGCTGCCAAACGCGAGCCGACCTGTCGCGGCATAGACCAACGTGAGAGCCCAGCTGAACACGTCAGCGGGTGGCCCCGGCCGGCCGGCGACCTGTTCCGGGGCCATGTACACCGGAGAGCCGACCGCGACCCCGGTCTCCGTCAGCGACGTCGCGTCGGCCAGCTGCGCGATGCCGAAGTCGATCACCTTGGGCCCACGCTCGGACAGCAACACGTTGCCGGGCTTGAGATCGCGGTGCACAATGCCGGCGCGATGGATCGCCATCAACGCCGCGGCCAGCCCCGCGCCCAGCGCACGGACCTGCCCCGGCGGCAACGGCCCCGCCTCAGCCACCCGGGCGGACAGCGAAGGACCGTCCACGTACTCCATCACCAGATACGGGTTCGGCACGTCCACCTGCACCTCGAGGACACGTGCCGTGAACTCGCTTCCGACGAGCGTCAACGCGGCACCCTCCCGCCGGAACCGCTCCCGGAACGCGAAGTCGTCGGCGTACTCCTGACGTAACCGCTTGACGGCCACCAGCCCCTCCGGCCCCTCCGCGAGGTACACCACGCCCATCCCACCCGCGCCCAACCGACCCTGAAGGCGATAATCGTCGATCACGACCGGATCGTCGTCGCGCAGCGGCCGTGCCCCCATAAGTCCTCCGTGATCACCCGCCGGAAACGCCACAACAATAACGCGGGGCGCGATGTTACACTCACAGCGGATCAGATCTTTACGGATCGTGATCATATTGGGAGGGGCTGCGGCACGGAGGAGGAGCCGTGCCCGCGTACCCGAACCAAGTTGATCTCACCCATTTTCCCCGGTCGCGGTGGCGCCATGCTTAGGCGCTTTCTGACCTGGTTTGAGGACTACCTCGCCGACGTCGGCGCCATCACCCTCATCGGCGCCGTAACAGGAATTCTCGCCTTCGGCGGCACACTCAGCACAATCTTCGGCGACACCGGCATCCGGGCAACAGCTTTTGTCGCGACGATCCTCACCGTCCTCGGCACGTTCACCGCCCTCGCCACCAGCCGAAGACAGTGGCAGCACCGCGCCAGACAGAACCAGCGACTGCTGGGCCACTACCGCAGACTCGTCCAGGACCACTTCAACTACTGGCAAATTCTGGAATGGGACGAGACTGTGGTGGTGGACGAACGCGGAAACTCGCGTCAGCGCATCACCGCGCGGGCCGTTGTCACGAGCGATGATCTCGACTTCTTCCGTATCCGGCTGGGTAGCCGATGGAAGCAGTCAACAAAGCACCAGAGACATGTCTCGGTGAAAGCCCGCAGTCCAGAGCTCGACGGACTCGGCGGCACCCGTCTGGACACAACGCTCGCGTGGCTCCCCGATGGGCGGCTGGAGATTCTCGTCCATTTCAGCCTGTCGATGGAAAAGAACGACATATTCAACGTCGACTTCGAGATCGAGTGGCCAGGCAAATGCCAGCCGCTGATGCTCGGCGAGCCCGACGAGTTCGTGATGCGTTTCACCCAGCGGATCGAGAAGGCGACGTGGACGATCATCCTGCCCGTGGGCACCAAGGTCTCGGTCGACCCGGTGGGCCTGCGCGCCGAGGACACTTACGAACTTAAGAAGGGGGTGAACAGCGCGGGCAACTCCGAAGTGCGCCTGTCCGCCCAGGCGATCGAGCCGTATCGGAGTTTCGGAATGCGAGTCGATCAGAAGTAGGCCCGTATCAAGAAACAGCCTGAATGGACTCCGTGATGTAACCAGAGGGCGAGACCATCGCGTTGCAGCGGCTTGGGCCGCGGCCGATGGAGGTCCGGCGGCTCACGACTACCGCGAAGGTCTCCGTTCCGGCCTGCACAAGCACCGAGCGCGCCTCCGACTCCAGGTCCGTCTCCACGATGTCCTCGCGGAGCGCGATCACATCGTCCAAGCCGCGCAGGCCGGTGTGCTTACGGACGGCGATCTCGGCGTACTGCATCCACTGGGTGGGGGCGCCGGTTCGGCCGCGGAGGTGTTCTGGGTCGACTTCGCCGTTGATGGCCGCGCGGGCTACGACTTCGGCTTCGGCCGGGGCCAGCTGGCCGTGCAGGTAGCCGTCCGGGACCACCATGAGGTTGCCTGCCCAGCGGTCGCCGCCCACGTGGCTGACTTCCCACACCTGGTCCGGGTAGGCGGCGTCCAGGGACGCCGCGAGCGGGCGGCCGAGCAGCGCGCAGCACATGTCCTTGGTGCCGTGCGTGCACACCAGGAAGAGCGGGCCAGGGACTGGGGTGCCGACGCCGCCGACACCTGCGGCGATGGCGGTGAGGTCCAGGGACTTCAGGGCGGCCATGTCGTCGATGCGGATCGACTCCAGCCAGCGGCCGTGCGGGCCGGTGCCGCCGAAGAAGACCCGGCGTTGGGCCAGGTGTGGCTCGCGGAGGTGACGGCCGGGGTGGCGGATCAGCAGGGTGCGCAGTCCGGCGTTGCGCAGCTCGTCCAACTGACGCAGCTGGGGTGCGGTGAATGCCTCGGCAAGCGCGGTTTCCAGGGCGTCCGACGGCCACGGTCCCGGGTACTCGATCAGCAACCAGGAGGTCATGAACGCGGCCGTGCCTGCCGGGCTGCCACCAAGCAGCCGTGTCACCACGGCACAGCCCGGCAGAGCGCCGGACGCCTGGGTCGCGGCGGAGTCCACGGTCATCGGACCGTGCACCCGCCGCGAGTGGAACTTACCTTAGGCATACCTAATCTTACCCGATCAGGCCAGCGACAGCAGTCCCTGGGTGATCAGTTCGCCGAGCAACGCGCGCACGGTGACCCTGTCGACCGCCGGGGCGGCCGCCTCGACCAGTGCCGAGACCGGCACTGACCGGCCCGGGAGCAGCGCGGACAGCACCGGCTCGGCCGCCAGAGCGAACACGAACCTGCTGCCCGCAGCGAGCAGCGTCACAGTCCGGTCGGCCCGGTCCAACAGTGCCCGAGGCGTCAGCAACCGGACTTCCGCGGTGTCGTCCGGCGGCAACAGGTCCGACGTCGCCACCCACGGCAGCCCGAGCCTGGGCAACGCGGGCGCCTGCGCGTCCCGGTCAGCCAGGAACCGGTCGACCACCTCGGGTGTCAGCAGCTCGTTGATCCCGGCCCGCAGTTCCGCCGCCCGCTGAAAGCGGTCCTCAGAAGAGCCGAACCGAGGCAGGTCACGGCGGAACGCCTCGTTCACCCGCAGCTGGTCGGCAAGCCAGTTGACCAGGTCGATCCCGTTCGCCGGGTTGAAGCCCAACGTCAGGTGCAGCGACTCCTCGCCGACCGCGGACACGTCATGCCAGCAGCCGCGCGGCACGTACAACGCGTCGCCGTCCTCCAGCATGAAGTCGGCGACCGGCTCGGCCGGTGGCTGCTGCGGCGGCTCGACGTCCCGGTACAGCGGTGCCGGGCGGGTCGTGCCGTGGACCCGCCAGCGTTTCCGGCCGGAGATCTGCAGGATGAACGCGTCGTGGTCGTCCCAGTGGACGTCGAAGCCGTGCGTCTTGCCCCAGCCCGCGTACAGGTTGACCTGGACACGTTCGCGCAGGTCGTGTTCGAGCCGCGCGGCCAGGTCGGCGACCGGGTCGACGAACTCCTGCACCGCGTCCAGCACCAGAGTGGCGCCGTTGCGCAGATGTTCGCCGAAGGGCGCGGACAGCAGACGGGGGATGGGGCCGCCGCGCTTGGCCGGCGCCATCTCGGTGTACGTGTGGGTGGGGACGACGTCGCCGGCCATGGCCAGGCGCAGCCGCGGGAACTCCAGCCGGTGGTGGCGGAGCACCGTGTTGAGCGTGGACCACGGCATCAAGGCGGCGAACCGGCCGGCGGTTCCGGGGAACCGGTGGTGGGCCTGGCCCTGCACCGAGGAAAGAAACTGGCTGACCTCGAGCGGTGCCACGAGGTCAGCCAGGCCAAGCGGAGTGGACACTCAGTCGTTGCCGTCGTTGTCGGTGACGGCGCCGTTGGCCTTGCCGCGGTCCACGGCGGTGGTCAGGGGCTCGACCTCGATCAGCAGGCCGCTGACGGGGGCGGTGTTCTCCATGTGCTACCTCGCATTCGACGGTAAGAGGCCCGACGGAACTGCGTAATGCCTTGTCAGGCTACTTGAGAGACCTCGACGAAGCACTAGTCGTTCGGAGTGAGCGCGGTCGCTGAGAGTGAGCACAGATCCAGCAGCCGCAGGTGTTCGGCCCGGTCCGACACGGCGAGTCGCAGCCAGGTCCGGCCGGCCACGTTCACCCGGCCGAGGCCGGTGAACCCGGGCAGGCCGCGGCAGAGTTCGGCCACCGTGGCGTCGTCCGCGCCGGCCGGCCGGAAGACCACAGTGGACAGTTCGGGCCGGGCGAGCAGCCGCAGCCGGGGCCGCGCCGCGATCTCGTCGGCGACCTCGGCGGCCAGGTCGCAGCGGTCCTCCAGGTCGGCCGCCAGCCGGTGCCGCTTGGCGCGGAACACCGCCGAGATGTCCGGCACCGCGGGTGGCCGGACGGTCAGCAGCGACTCGGCCGTGCGTACCACCACTATTCCCGCCTCCAGCGAGGGAAACTCGAACGCCACCGAGTCCGCGAGCTCCACCCCCGCGAGCAACGGCCGGAGCCGGTCGGAGAACAGCGCCACTCCCCCATCGGCGGCGTCCACGTGCACCCAGGTGCCGCGCAGCCGGCAGACCCGGGCGACCTCGCGTAACGGGTCGATCGCCCCGGTGTCCGCCGTGCCGACGGTCATCACGACCACGGTCGCCGCGGTGATCCGGCCGAGGACCGCGGGCAGGGCGTCGAACGTGTCCAGCATCACCGGCGCCGGCATGCCGAGTTGGCCGACCACCCGGGCCACCTCGGGTCGGCTGCCGCGAGTGCAGACCGTCTGCACGGGCGCACCGGCCGCGTCCTTCTTCGCCAGCAGCATGCCCAGCAACGTGGACTCGGTGCCGCCCGCGGTGGTCACGCCGCCGGGATCACCACGGGGAAAACACAGTCGCGCGACGGTCGACTCGATCGACGGCTCGGTCATTTCCCGCGGCTCAATTGTTGACAGCCAGGGCGCGGACCAGCTTGCCCGGGTCCTCGCCGGTCGGCAGCAGGCTGATCACGGGCGTGTCCAGCCCGGACTCGACGTACTGGGCGACGCGCTCACGGCATCGGGCCGCGCTGCCGTACACGATCAGGTCGTCCACGACCGAGTCCGGAATGGCCTCGTTGGCCGCTTTACGGTCACCCGCGGCCCACGCCTCGTGCATCGGCCGCAGGATGTCCTCGCGGCCCAGCCAGTCGTGGAACGCCTTGTACACCGGCACGGTCAGGTAACTGCTGATCAGCAGTCGACCGAGGCCGCGCGCGGCGTTCTCGTCCTCGGTGGGGCACACGAACACCCGCGCCACCAGTTCGAAGTCCGCGCCGACCTCGGCTCGGACCCGCGGCACGTCGGTGGGCGCGAGCCAGTTGGTGATCGCGCCGTCGGCCTCGCGCCGGGCCAGCCGGAGCATGCCCGGCCGCAGGGCGGCGAGCATGATCTTGGGCGGTGGCTCCGGCGCGCGTTCCAGCCGGAACTTCGACACGGTGAACGTCGGGTACGTCGCCGAGACCTTCTCGCCGGCCAGCGCGGACCGCAGGAACCGCAGCGTGTCCCGGGTTTTCGCGTACGGCTCGGCGAACGGCACGGAGTTCCACGCCTCGACGATGACCGGCGAAGACGTGCCGATCCCCAGCACGAACCGGCCCGGCGCCAGCTCGGCGATCGTGGCCGCGGACATCGCCAGCAGGGCGGGGCCGCGCGTGTACACCGGCGCTATCGCCGTGCCCAGCCGCAGCTCAGGCGCCCATTCCGCGGCCAGCGCGAGGGGGGTGAAGGCGTCCGTCCCGGCGGTCTCGGCCGACCACGCGTCGGTGTATCCCAGATCGGGCAGTTCCCTGACCAGCTCACGGTGCTCGGCGAGGGGAACTCCGGTCAAGGGCAGCGTGATGCCCCAGCGTCCCATGCGTATCTCCTTCGCGCCCACAGGAGTTATCAGCCGACCATACCCAGGGCGTGCTTCAGCCAGGAGACCTGCAACAGTTGGAAGTTCTCGGCAGTCGCGCCGTCCTGCGGCGTCATGTGCGTGACTCCCGGCAACGGCAGGAGGGTGTGCGGGCGGCCGGCGGCCACGAGCGCCGCGGAAAGTCGCAGCGAGTGCGCCACGACGACGTTGTCATCCGCGAGCCCGTGGATGATCATGAGCGGTCGCTCCAGGTTGGCCGCGTCCGGCGCGAGCGAGTTCCGCTCGTACACCTCTGAGTGAACGTCCGGATGGCCGAGATAACGCTCGGTGTAGTGCGTGTCGTACAGCCGCCAGTCGGTGACGGGCGCGCCCGCGATGGCCGCGTGGAACACGTCCGGACGGCGCAGCACGGCCAGCGCGGACAGGTAGCCGCCGTATGACCAACCGCGGATGGCCACTCGGGACAGATCCAGGTCCGGGTACCTCTCGGCGGCCGCGTGCAGCGCGTCCACCTGGTCGATCAGGGTGACGTCGGCGAAGTCGAACGCGACCTGGCGTTCCCACGCGGGACCGCGGCCGGGCGTGCCGCGCCCGTCGGCGATGAGCACCGCGAAACCCTGGTCCGCCAACCACTGTGACATCAGGTAGGCGTTGCGGCTGGCCAACACGCGCTGCGCGTGCGGGCCGCCGTACGGGTCGAGCAGCACGGGAAGCTTGCCGCTGCCCAGTTCGTGGCCGGTCGGGAGCAGCAGCGCCGCCCGCAGCCCGCGCTCACCGAGCGTCAACGGAATCACCACCGGCTCCAACGGTGGCGTGACGGCGAACGACGCGATCTCGCCGACCTGTTGGCCGGCACGCAACACTGTCATCGCCGGACCGGCCACGTTCATCCGCCACGTCGTCAACACAGTCACATCGCCCGACCGGGTCGCCGAATGCACGCCGTCCACAGTGGACACTTGAGTGACGCTGGCGCCCGCGCGGTACACGTGCACCTGAGTCGGGTCCTCGGCGGACGCGGTAAACAACACGTCCTCGTCGCCGACCTGCAGCACGGACCGGACCTGCAGGGACGGATCGGTCACCGCCTTGCCGTCCACCACAAGCCGGTACGCGCCGTCGGACACGCCGACCCGCACCAGCCGGCCGTCCGGTGTCCACGCCGGAACGCCCGCGACGATGTCCACCCAGTGCTCGTCGGTCTCCTCGTGCAGCAGCTCGGTCGAGCCGTTGTCCGGGTTCACCGCGTAGATCCGCATCGCCCGCTGGTCGCGTGGCTCGACGCCGATCAGCGGGCGGCCGCCGGCCGACCAGTGCACGGTCGCGAGGTACTCCTCCTCGAACTCGACCGGCACCCGCGAGCCGTCAAGCCCGATTACGAAGAGTTCGACCTTGACGTTGGCGGTGCCGGCGGCCGGGTAGTGCACGACCGCGGGTTTCGTGGCCGGGTTGGCGGGGTCGGAGATGTGCCACTCCCGCACGCCGGTGCGGTCGGTGTGCGCGACCAGCAGCCGTTCCCCGTCCGGTGACCACCAGAAACCACGGGACCGCGACATCTCCTCGGCCGCGATGAACTCGGCAAGGCCGTACGCCTGCTCGTCGTTCGCCGGCTCGGCCAGCGCACGATCGTCGCTACCGTCCACATTCACCACTCGCAGCGCGTTGTCCGCGACGTACGCGACGCGCCGGCCGGTCGGATCCGGGCGCGGATCCACGATCGGCGTGGCCGTGGCCAACTGGCGCGTCTCCCCGGTCCGAACGTCCGTGACGTACAGCTTCCCGGACAACGCGAACGCGACGATCCGGACGGCATCGTCGCACGCGTCACCGACAATTCCGCTGGCCTGCAGCCGGCTGCGTTCCCGGCGGGCACGTTCCTCGTCGGACAGTTCCTCGTCGCCGTCGGCCAGCAGTTCGGCCGGGTCGGCCAGCACCGACTCGACGCCGGTGGCCAGGTCCCGCTGCCACAGCTGGTGCCGGGGGTCCTCACCGGAAGCCGAACGCAGGAACACCAGCCTGGTCCCGTCCGGCGCCACCCGGATCTCCTTGGCCGTGCCGAGGGTGAAGCGCTGGGTGCGGGACTGCATGCGAAGGAAGGATGTCTCACGGGTCACAGCCGAACCCTAACCTTTCTTGGGATCCCCACTGCAGTTCCTCAGGCTGTTCTCATGGTCGGCTCGCACAGTGGGTGCCATGACCGCCACACAAGAACCTCCGCAGTACGGGCCCGCCTACTACCCGCCCGCCGCGCCACCGCCTCCGATGTACGGCGGCGGCCCACCGCCCACCGGCGGGCCGGTGCCGCCCGCGCTGGCCGGACCAGGCCGTCGGCCGCCTCGGTTCCGTAAGGGCGCCGTGGCACTGACCATCGCCGGGGTCCTGGCCGCAGGTGCGGTCGGCGGCGTGACCGGCGCGCTGGTCGGCGGTTCGCCGGCCCAGTCCCCGAACTACAACAGCGCGACCCCGGTCGCCCAGAACGTCAGCAACTCCGCTACCGACGTCAGCAACGTGGCCAGCAAGGTCCTGCCGAGCACGGTCCAGGTGAACGTGCAGGCGGGCAACCAGCAGGGCATCGGCTCCGGCGTGATCCTCACCGCCGACGGCCGCGTCCTGACCAACAACCACGTCGTCGGCGGCGCCCAACAGATCCAGGTCGTGCTGAACGACGGCCGCAAGTTCACCGCGAAGGTAGTCGGCACCGACCCGGCCAGCGACCTCGCCGTGATCCAGCTGCAGGGCGCGAGCGGCCTGACCCCGGCCACGCTCGGTGACTCCTCGTCGGTGAAGATCGGCGACGAGGTGGTCGCGATCGGCTCGCCCGGCGGCCTGCAGGGCACCGTGACCACCGGCATCGTCAGCGCGCTGAACCGGCCGGTGACCGTGTCCGAAGACGACGGCCAGCCGCAGAACCCGTACGCTCGCGACGGAAGCAGCGGCGGCGACCAGACCACGTACCAGGCGATCCAGACCGACGCGTCGATCAACCAGGGCAACTCCGGCGGCCCGTTGGTGGACAAGAACGGGAACGTGGTCGGCATCAACTCGGCAATGTACTCCCCGGTGTCCACATCGGACGGTCGCGCGGGCAGTGTCGGCATCGGCTTCGCGATCCCGATCAACACGGCCAAGACAGTCATCGACCGGATCGTGGCGAACGGCTGAGCATCCATTCCAGGCCCTGACTTCGTTCCCGACGACGAGGCCAGTGGCCTGGCGGTAGAACCTAGGTCTCCGCCATGGCCGCGGCGCGGCGGGCGAGATGCGCGGCAGCCTCCCGTAGCTCGGGCGGTTCCAACACCTTCGTGTCAAAGCCCAGCCGGGCGATCTGCACCGCGAGCCAGTCCAGGTCCTCCCCACCGACGACGAGCACGCACCACCCGTCGCGATCGTCCTCGACGCGTCCCACCTGGGGCGGCACCAACTCCCGCACCTCATCAGGCTCGGCGCGCACCCGCACCCGGGCCAGATACCCGTACGACGCCTCGGTCACGGACCGCTGCACGTAGGCGACCGGGTCCGGATGGTCCCGCACCCGAAAACGCCAGGTCGTCGCGGCCACCTCGCGCATCCGGTCGAGCCGGAAGGTGCGCCAGTCGTCGCGGTCGACGTCCCAGGCCATCAGATACCAGCGGCGGCCTGTGGTGACCATCCGTACCGGCTCGACCGTGCGCTCGCGATCGGCGTACCGGAACCGCACGCGCACGGCGTCACGGCAGGCGCGCGCGAGCGTCACCAGCAGCTCGGCATCGATCTCGATCCCAGGGCCGACAAGGGTTTCGGTGGCGTCGTGCACCGCCCGCACCTCGGCGCGCAGCCGGGGCGGCATCACCTGGTCGAGCTTGGCGAGCGCGCGCAGGGCCGCCTCGCTCGCCCCGGCGACCGTGCCGCCAGCCGCCAGCCGTAGGGACACCGCGGTCGCGATCGCCTCCTCGTCGTCGAGGAGCAGCGGCGGCAGCCGGGTGCCTGCGCCGAGCTGGTAGCCGCCGCCGACACCGGCCGTCGCGTGCACGGGATAGCCGAGCGTGCGCAGCCGCTCCACGTCACGACGCACCGAGCGGTCGGTGACCCCCAGCTCGGTGGCCAGTTCGACGGCGGTCCACGACGGCCTGCGCTGCAGCAGCGCCAGCAGCCGCAGCACCCGCTCAGTCGTCGCTTCGACTTTCACCTGGTGATCGTCGCACGAATCACGGAACGATCCTGTCCGCGATAGCCGCAAGGCTGGCGCCATGAACACGCAACCCACCCCGGTCGACCCGCCTCAGCTGCCCACCAGCCCGGCCTTCGCGCAGGGCATGATCGTTCCCGCCGGGCAGACGCTCTACGTCGGCGGGCAGAACGGGACGAACCAGACCGGCGATCTGCTCGACGGACTGGAAGCACAGACACAGCAAGCCATGCGCAACGTGCTCGCCGTCCTCGCCGAAGCCGGCACCGACGCCGAGCACGTCGCCAAACTGACGATCTACCTGGCCGCCGGTGTCGACATCGCCGAGGGGTACGCGGCGGCAGTTTCCGTGTGGGGTGCTCACCGCACGGCCATCACCGTCATCTCCGCCGCTCCGGCCCGGCCGGGCGCCCTGGTCGAGATCGACGCGGTGGCCGCGATCCCTAGTGCCCGAAGGTGAACCAGTTGAGGTTGACGAAGTCGGCCGGCTGACCGCTGGTGAACGTCACGTACACGTCGTGCGTGCCGGTCACCGCCGAGATGTTGGCCGGGATCGTCCGCCACGACTGCCAGCCGCCGGTGTTGGCGACCGCGAAACTGCCGATCGGGGCGTTCGACACGCTGTCGAGACGGACCTCCACCAGGCCGCTCACCCCGCCCGCGGCGCCTGACGCGGCCCGCGCCACGAACTGGTGCGCGGCCGACGTGCCGAAGTCGATGCCCCGGTACAGCGCCCAGTCGCCGTTGGCCAGGCTGCCGATGTCCTGGCCGCCGCCGGAGTCCGTGGTGGCTTCGACTGAGACGCCGTTCTGCGCCTGGAACGCCTCGGCCTGCAGGGTCGAGTAGGCGTCACCGCCACCGCCGGTCGGCGGGGTGGTCGTCGTCGACGACGGCGGTGTGGTCCCTCCGCCCCGGGACCACACCGCCACATAGTCGGCCAGCAGGGGCCGACCGGGCACTGTCGCCGCGGTGGGTGTCTGGCCGCCGAGCGCGTTCGGGAACGCGCCGCCGATCGCCAGGTTCAGCAGCACGAAGTAGCCGCCGTGGCCGGTCATCGCGGTCCACGTGCCGGCGTCCACCTGGTTCTGGCCGACCTGGTGGAACTGGGTGCCGTCGACGTACCAGCGGAGCTGGTTGGGGGCCACGCTCCGGTCCCATTCGAACCGGTACGTGTGGAACGCGGACTGGCAGCTGGCGCCGGGACACGCGCGGTTGGCCGCGATGCCGGTGGTCTCGTTGCACGGGCCACCCGGGTTGACGCCGCAGTGCAGCACGCCCCACACGGCGTTGATCCCGTTGACGTTCTCCATGATGTCGAACTCGCCGATGCCCGGCCAGTTCCACCAGTTGCCCCGGTACGGGCCGCCCAGCGCCCAGAACGCCGGCCAGTAGCCGAGCGCCGCCGACCCGGTGACGTTCGGCATCTGGATCCGGGCCTCGATCCGCAGCACCCCGTTGTCCGGGGGCTTGAAGTCGGTCCGCTGGGTCTCGATCCGGGCCGACGTCCAGGTGCCCGCGCCGTCCCGCAACGGGGTGATCCGCAGGTTCCCGGCGCCGTCCAGGGACACGTTCGACGGGTTCGCGGTGTAGTTCTGGATCTCGCCGGTGCCCCAGTTGCCCGGCCCGCCGGGATACGAGTGCCCGGTGTCGATGATCCAGTTGGCGCCGGACGGCAGGGTGTCGGCGGGACCGGTGAAGTCGTCGGCGAACACCTGGGTCCAGCCGGCGGGCGGTGGTGGCACCACGCCGGACGCGCTGTCGGTCGACATCAGCGCTCCGGCCAGGACGACGAGCGCCGAGGCTGCGGCGGCCATCGTGGATCGGATACGTCGTGGGGACACGGGCGACCTCCTTGTCACACGCACGGGACTCTATGAGAGCGCTCTCACGCTCGCCGTGTCAAGTCCCGGACCTCGGACCTGCGAAGCAGCGGTGTACCTCGCCGCCGGCGAGCCCGACGCGGCCAGCACCCAGGCGGCCCTGAACGCCGTCTTCACGTCATAGCTGCAAGAGTCCGCGCATGGCCTACGCCTTCGGAGTCATCCTTTTCGCCCTGTGCATCGGGCTGTCGCTCGGGTTGCACGAGGCCGGGCACCTGCTGACCGCGAAGGCGTTCGGGATGAAGGTGCGGCGGTTCTTCGTCGGGTACGGGCCGAAGCTGTTCTCCTTCCGCCGCGGCGGCACCGAGTACGGGCTCAAGGCGGTCCCGCTCGGCGGTTTCTGCGACATCGCCGGCATGACCACCTTGGACGAGCTGACCCCGGACGAGGAAAGCCGGGCGATGTACCGGCAGAAGGCGTGGAAGCGCACGGTCGTCATGGCGACCGGCCCCGTTTCGCATTTCCTGTTGGGTTTTCTCGTGCTGTACGTCATGTCGGTCACCATGGGACTCCCGAACACGCAGGAGAAGCCCACCATCGACTCGGTCGCCGGGTGTGTCGTGGACGACGGGCAGAACTGCGCGCCCGGCCAACTCGGCCCGGCCGAGGCCGCCGGCATCCGCTCGGGCGACACCGTCCTGTCGGTGGCCGGCAAGTCGACGCCGACCTGGGCGGACATGGTCACCGCGGTCCGCGCGTCCGCCGGCCCCACCCCGGTGGAGGTGCGGCGTGGCGACAGCACGCTGCGGTTCACCGTGGACATCCCCCGGGTGGAACGAAAAGGCGCCGGCCGGGTCGGGGCCATCGGCGCCACTCCCGCCGCCGCCCTGGCGTACGGACCGATCGAGGCGTTCGGCGCCACCACCTCGTACACCGGCCAGCTGTTCGCCCAGACCTGGGAGAAGCTGATCAGGTTCCCGGAGCGGGTGCCGGCCCTGGTGAACGCGATCATGGGCGGCGAACGCGACCCGGACACCCCGGTGAGCGTGGTCGGCGCGAGCCGGATCGGCGGCGAGGCGGTTCAGGCCGGCCTGTGGTCGACGTTCATCCTCATGGTCGCCGGCCTGAACCTCTTCCTCGGCGTGTTCAACCTGCTTCCGCTGCTGCCGATGGACGGCGGGCACATCGCGATCATCTTCTACGAACGGATCCGCGACTGGATCCGCAAGCTTCGCGGCCGCGAAGCGGCTGGTCCGGTGGACTTCAGCCGCCTCGCGACCGTGACCCTGGTCCTCGTCGTGATCGGCGGCGCCTTCGTGCTGCTGACGATCACCGCCGACATCGTGAACCCGGTCCGGATCACCTAGACATTGCGGGGGAAGCCCAGGTTCACGCCTCCGTGCGACGGGTCGAGCCACCTGTTGGTGACCACTTTGGACCGCGTGAAGAAGTGGATCCCGTGTGGGCCGTAGGCGTGCGTGTCGCCGAACAGGGAGTCCTTCCAGCCGCCGAACGAGTAGTAGCCCACCGGCACCGGGATCGGCACGTTCACGCCGACCATGCCGACTTCGACCTCGTTCTGGAACCGCCGGGCCGCGCCGCCGTCGTTGGTGAAGATCGCCGTGCCGTTGCCGTACGGGTTGCCGTTCACCAGGTCCATCGCGGCGTCGTAGCTCGGCACCCGGACCACCGACAGCACCGGGCCGAAGATCTCGTCGGTGTAGACGGACATGCCGGTGGTCACGTTGTCGAACAGGGTCGGGCCGAGCCAGAACCCCTCGGCGGCGCCGTCCACCGGGTGCCCGCGGCCGTCCACCGCCAGCGTCGCTCCTGACTCGACACCTGCGTCCACATAGGACTCGACCCGGTCCCGGTGGGCCCGGGTGACGAGCGGTCCCATCTCACAGCCGGTCCGCCTGCCGTCGCCGATGTGCAGACCGGCCATCCGGTCGGCGATCTTGGCCACCAGGTCGTCGCCGACCGGGTCGACCGCGACCACCACCGAGATGGCCATGCACCGCTCCCCCGCCGAGCCGAACCCGGCGGACACCGCCGCGTCCGCGGCCAGGTCCAGGTCGGCGTCCGGCAGGACGACCATGTGGTTCTTCGCCCCGCCCAACGCCTGCACGCGTTTGCCGTGCCGGGTCCCGGTCTCGTACACGTACCGGGCGATGGGCGTCGACCCGACGAACGAGATCGCCTTGACCGTGGGGTGTTCCAGCAGCCCGTCCACCGCGACCTTGTCGCCGTGCAGCACGTTCAGCACGCCGTCCGGCAGCCCGGCCTCCGCCCACAGCTCGGCGATGAACACCGACGCCGAAGGGTCCTTTTCGGACGGCTTCAACACCACGGTGTTGCCGCACGCGATCGCGTTCGGCACGAACCACAACGGGACCATCGCGGGGAAGTTGAACGGCGAGATCACCCCGACCACCCCGAGCGGCTGCTGGATCGAGTACACGTCCACCCTGGTCGAGACGTTCTCGCTGAACCCGCCCTTGAGCAGGTGCGGGATGCCGCAGGCGAACTCGACCGCCTCAAGCGCGCGCTGTACCTCGCCGCCCGCGTCGTCCAGGACCTTGCCGTGCTCGGCGGTCACGATCGCGGCCAGCTCGCCGCGCCGGGCCGCCAGCAGCTCCCGGAACTTGAAGAGCACGTTGGACCGTTTGGCCAACGAAGCGTCTCGCCACGCCGGGAAGGCCGTGGCCGCCGCCGCGACCGCGGCGTCCACTTCGGACTGGCCGGCGAAGTCGACGGTCCCGCTGAGGGCACCGGTGGCCGGGTCGAACACCTCGCCGGTGCGGTCCACGACGCCGTCCCACGGCTTGCCGTTGATCCAGTGGGTGATCCGGCTCATCCAGCGATCTCCTTGTCCACAGCGACGATCGACTCGGTCAGAATGCCGAGGCCCTCTTCGGCCTCCTCCTCGGTCAACGTCATCGGCGGCGCCAGCCGGATCACGTTCCCGTACAGGCCGCCCTTGCCGACGAGCAGGCCGCGCGCCTTGGTGTGCTCCATGAACCGGGCGGCCGCCTCCGGGCTGGGCGTCCGCCCATCCGGGCCGACCAGTTCGATCCCGATCATCAGGCCCTTGCCACGCACGTCCGCCACGACCGGGTGCTCCTCGGAGACGTCCCGCAGCCCGTTGATCAGCTGGCTGCCCACCTTGGCCGCGTTGGCCTGCAGGTCCTTCTCCAGGATGTAGTCAAGGGCGGCCTTCGCGCCGGCGGTGGAGATCGGGTTGCCGCCGAACGTGGAGATCGAACTGGCGCCGAGGCAGTCCATCACGTCCGGCCGGGCCACCACGCCGCCGATCGCCAGGCCGTTGCCCAGGCCCTTGGCGAAGGTCATCATGTCCGGCACGAACCCGTGCGCCTGGATGCCCCAGAAGTGTTCGCCGGTCCGGCCCCACCCGGTCTGCACCTCGTCGGCGACGAACAGGATCCCGTACTCGTCCAGGACCTCCTTGAAAGCGCCGAGCATCCCGTCCGGGGGCACGTTGAACCCGCCGACGCCCTGGATCGGCTCGGCGATCATGCACGCGACATCGCCGGACGTGGTCACGTTGAGCACGTCCCGCAGGTCGTCGACGCACGCGGCCACGTAGTCCTGGTCGGAGAACGACGCGAACGGGCCGCGCGAGCGGTAGCCACCGTGCACGTAGCTCACCTTGACCGGCGACAGCGAGCTGGCCTTCCAGCCCCGGTTGCCGGTGATGCCAACCGTGGCGAACGCCCGGCCGTGGTACGAGTTGCGCAGCGCGATCACCTGGTCGCTGTGCCGGAACTGGGTGGCCAGCATCAGCGCGGTCTCGTTGGCCTCGGTGCCGGAGTTGGTGAAGAAGACCTTGGCGTCCTTGATCCCGGACAGCTTGGCGATCCGTTCGGCCAGCTCCACCTGGTTGCGGATCAGGTACAGGGTGGACGTGTGCAGCACGCCGGAGTCGAGCTGGGCCCGGACCGCGTCGCTGATCTCGGCGATGTCGTAGCCGACCGCGTTGGTCAGGATCCCGGCGAAGAAGTCCAGGTAGGTGCGTCCCAGCGAGTCGGTGACACGCCTGCCGTCACCGCTGACGATCTCGATCGGCTCCTGGTAGAACAGTGCCAGCCAGTCCGGCAGGACGGCACGGTGTCGGCTCAGCAGGTCGTCGGCCACAGCATCCTCCAGCGTGGGGGTCTCTGGGTGGTGAGTCTGCTGGGAACCGCCGCGCGCCACCACACGCAACATGTACCGGAAACCGGGTATTCGATTTACAGTGTGTCGGTGTATCCGACCGTCTCGGAAACGTTGGCCCTGCCGGTCGTGCAGGAGGCCCGGCCGCGGGTCGTCGCCGGGCACGGCGGCCTGTCGAAACGGGTCCGCTGGGTGCACGCGGCCGAGGTCCCGGACGTGGCGCAATTGTTGCGCGGCGGCGAACTGGTGCTGACCACCGGGATCGCGCTGCCGGACGACCCGGCCGGGCTGGCCAGGTACGTCGACGAGCTGGCCGACGTCGGCGCCGCCGGGGTCGTGGTCGAGCTGCGGCGGCACTGGAGCGACAAGCTGCCGTCCGCGTTCGTCGGCGCGGCCGAACGGCGTGGCCTGCCGCTGGTGACGTTGTCAGAGGAGACCCGGTTCGTGACGGTGACCGAGGCGATCGTCGGCCTCATCGTGGACGCGCAGGTCGCCGAGCTGCGGGCGGCCGAGCAGGTGCACGAGACGTTCACGGCGTTGACGGTCGCGGGCGCCGAACCGGCCGAGGTGCTGCGTGAGGTGGCGAGGACCGCGGGCTGCCCTGTCGTGTTGGAGACGCTGTCGCACGATGTGCTCGCCTACGACACGGCCAAGGCCGACCCCGGCGAGGTGCTACGGGACTGGGCGAGGCGGTCCCGGGCGGTGCACGTCACCGAACGGACCAGCTATGACCCGGACGCGGGCTGGCTGATCACGGTCGTCGGCGCGCGCGGCAACGACTGGGGCCGGCTGGTGATGCTGTGCCCGGACGCCCCGCCGCACAGGTACATCGTGGTCGCCGAACGAGCCGCCTCCGCGCTGGCCGTGCACCGGCTCGTGGCCCGTGACCGTGAAGGGCTCGAACGGCACGCGCACCGCACGCTGCTCACGGAGATGCTGGCGACGAGCGGGCCGGCCGGGAACCTGAACGCCCGCGCCGCCGCCCTCGGCGTGCCGCTGGAGCACCGGCGGCTGGTCGGGATCGCGGTCCGGCCCAGAACATCGGCGAACCCGGCGCCGGCCATGGCCACCCAGGAGGTCCTGCGCGACCTCGCCGAGGCCACCGCGCTGGCCGGCCGCCGGGCCCAGGTCGCCGCGCTGGTCGGCGTGGTCGACGACACCAGCGTCCGCGCCCTGCTGTCGTTGCCGCCGCAGGCCGAAGTGGACAACGCGCTGCGCAAACTGGCCAAGGAGGTGCACCAAGCGGCTGGCGCCACGCAACGGGCGCTGCCCGTCGTGCTCGCGGTCGGCACGACCGTGGACCGGCTGACCGGGGTGCGGCGCAGCCTGGTCGAAGCCGCGCACGTCGCCGACGCCGCGCTTCGGTCCACATCGGACCGCCTGTACCACCGGCTCGACGACGTCCGCCTGCGCGGCCTGCTGCACCTGCTGGCCAACGACGAGCGAGTGACCGCGTTCAGCGACCGCGAGCTCGGCGCGCTGCTGGCCAGGGACGCGACCAACGGCAGCCGGCTGGTCGACATCCTGCGCCACTACTGCCGCAAGGGCGGCAACAAGTCGGCCGCCGCCGAGGCCGCGCACATGTCCAGAACCGCCTACTACCAACAGCTTTCCCGGATCGAGCAGGTACTGGGCGTGTCACTGGAGGACCCGGAGTCGATGCTGTCGCTCTACGTGGCCTTGTTGACCCTGGACGTGCAAGCCCATCACACGACCGAGTAGCTCAGCTCGACGGCGTCGAGGCCGATCTCTAAGCCATGCTTTCTCCGTTGCGTACCACCGCCGCCCTGGTCAGCGCCGCCGCGTTCCTGCTCGTCCCCGTACTTGCCAACGCCGTGCCCGCGAACGCGGCGCCCGCGGACACGTCCCTGTTGCTGACCAAGGACGGCCCCGGGGTCGACCCGGTCACCGGCCTGCTGCCCAAGCTCATAACCTTGGCGTGCGAGCCGACCGGCGGCACCCACCCCACCAGGGACGACGCCTGCGCGGTGCTGGCCAAGGCGGGCGGCGACTTCAACCGGATCGAACCGCTGCACCGGATGTGCACCCTGAACTACGCCCCGGTGCGCGCCTCGGCCCACGGCACCTGGCGAGGCCGGCCGGTCGACTGGACGGCGATGTTCCCGAACGACTGCGCCGCCGGCTCGCAGACCGACCTGGTCTTCGACTTCTGAAGCCCGCAACTTACACAGTGTTCACCATGACCGCGAAGAATTGACACTGTGACTCTGCCGTGCGGATCACTGGCCACCCAGGATGCCCGGATGGACCCCGGCACGAGCGGAGTACCCGATGGCCCGACCAGCGCAGGTGACCCAGCCCGACGGCCGTGTCGAGCTGGTCGACAGCTCGGCGATCGCCGGTAGCCGGTTCTACAACCCCGAGCTGGCGCCGGTGCCGATCGAACGCCGGCGCTGGACCACGTACAACTACTTCGCGCTGTGGATGGGGATGGCCCACAACATCCCCAGCTACACCCTGGCGTCCTCGCTCATCATTCTCGGGATGAACTGGGTGCAGGCGTTCCTCACGATCACCCTGGGCAACCTGATCGTGCTCGTCCCGATGCTGTTCAACAGCCACGCGGGCACGAAGTACGGCATCCCGTTCCCGGTGTTCGCCCGCGCGTTCTACGGCGTACGCGGCGCGAACCTGGCCGCGTTGCTGCGTGCGTTCATCGCGTGCGCGTGGTTCGGTATCCAGACCTGGGTCGGCGGCGAGGCGCTGTTCGTCATCATCGGCAAGCTCGCCGGCGACGGCTGGACTGGCGCGGGCAAGATCGGCGACCAGCCGTGGACGCTGTGGCTGTGCTTCGCGCTGTTCTGGGTCGTGCAGATGCTCATCATCTGGCGCGGCATGGAGGCGATCCGCCGGTTCGAGAACTGGACCGCGCCGCTGGTCTCGATCGGGTTCCTGATCCTGCTCATCTACGTGGTGGTCAAGGCGGGCGGGTTCGGGCCGATCCTGTCCGAGCCGTCCAAGCTCGGCTGGGGCTCGCAGTTCTGGACCACGTTCTTCCCGTCGCTGATGGCGATGATCGCGTTCTGGTCCACGCTGTCGTTGAACATGCCGGACTTCACCCGGTTCGGCGGCGGCCAGCGCCAGCAGGTGAAGGGCCAGATCCTGGGCCTGCCGACGACGATGTCGTTCATCGCGATCGTGGCCATCCTGACCACGTCCGGCGCGACCGCGCTGTACGGCGACGACGACAAGCTGTGGGACCCGGCGTACCTGGCGAGCAAGTTCTCCAGCCCGGTCCTGGTCGTGGTGGCGCTGATCGCGCTGGTGCTTGCCACTGTGTCGGCGAACCTGGCGGCGAACGTGGTGAGCCCGTCGTACGACTTCTCCAACGCGTTCCCCAGGAAGATCACGTTCGCGGTCGGCGGCCTGATCACCGGCGTGATCGGGGTCCTGATCCAGCCGTGGCGGCTCATTTCCGACCCGGGCGTCTACATCTTCACGTGGCTCGGGTTCTACGGCGGTGTGCTGGCCGCGATCGCGGGCGTGCTGATCGCCGGGTACTGGTCGGTGCTGCGGACCCGGCTCAACCTGGCGGACCTGTACAAAGACGGGGGTGGGGCGTACTGGTTCAAGGGTGGCTGGAACTGGCGGGCGATCGTGGCGACCGTCGTGGGTGCCGTGCTCGGTGTGGGCGGCGCGTACGGCGGACCGTTCCCCACCGGCGGGTTGATCCCGTTCCTCAAGCCACTGTACGACTTCAGCTGGGTGGTCGGCCTGATCGCCGCCTTCCTGGTCTATCTGGCCCTTTCGATCAGTACCAAAGAGGAGGCGACAAGTGCCGCGGACAGTTCGAGCCGGCTTGGTGCAGCAGCGGTGGACGGGTGACAAGGAGTCGATGACCGCGAACGCGGTCACCGCGATCGCGTCGGCCGCGTCCCAGGGCGCCCAGGTGGTCTGCCTGCAGGAGTTGTTCTACGGCCCGTACTTCTGTCAGGTGCAGGACGCGGACTACTACTCCTACACCGAGCAGATCCCGGACGGGCCGACCACCAAGCTGATGCAGGAGGTCGCCAAGAGCCACGGGGTCGTGCTCGTCGTGCCGATGTACGAGGTGGAGCAGCCCGGGGTGTACTTCAACACCGCCGCCGTGATCGACGCCGACGGCACGTACCTCGGCATGCACCGCAAGAACCACATCCCGCAGGTGAAGGGCTTCTGGGAGAAGTTCTACTTCCGGCCGGGCAACCTCGGGTACCCGGTGTTCGACACCGCGGTCGGCCGGATCGGCGTGTACATCTGCTACGAGCGGCACTTCCCGGAGGGCTGGCGGGCGCTCGGCCTGGCGGGGGCGGAGATCGTGTTCAACCCGTCGGCGACGAGCCGTGGCCTGTCGGAGTACCTGTGGCGGCTGGAGCAGCCGGCGGCGGCCGTCGCGAACGAGTACTACGTGGGCACGATCAACCGCGTCGGTGTGGAACCGCTGGGCGACAACGACTTCTACGGGCAGTCGTACTTCGTGGACCCGCGTGGGCAGCTGGTCGGCGACGCGGCGTCGGACACCGAGGAGGAGGTCGTCGTCCGTGACCTGGACATGGACCGGCTCGCCGAGGTCCGCGATCTGTGGGCGTTCTACCGCGACCGCCGGCCGGACACGTACGAGGGCCTGGTGAAGCCGTGATGCGGACCCTCATCAAGGGCGGGACCGTGCTGTCGTCGACGGGCGCGGTCGTGGCGGACGTCCTGGTCTCCGATGAGCGGATCGCGGCGCTGTCCGCCCCCGGGATCGCGTGGGAGGCGGACAAGGTCATCGACGCCGCGGGCAAGTACGTGCTGCCCGGCGGTATCGACGCGCACACCCACATGGAAATGCCGTTCGGCGGGACGTCGTCCCACGACACGTTCGCCACCGGCACGACCGCGGCGGCGTGGGGTGGCACGACCACGATCATCGACTTCGCCGTGCAGGTCAAGGGCACCACCTTGCAGTCTACTTTGGACAAGTGGCACAGCAAGGCGGACGGCAACTGCGCGATCGACTACGCGTTCCACATGATCGTGTCCGACGTCAACGACACGTCGTTGAAGGAGATGCGGACGTGCATCGACGCGGGCGTGAACAGCTTCAAGATGTTCATGGCGTATCCCGGCGTGTTCTACGCGACCGACGGCGAGATCCTGCGGGCGATGCAGCGCGCGGCGGACACCGGCGGCCTGGTCATGATGCACGCCGAGAACGGCATCGCGATCGACGAGCTGGTCGCGCAGGCGTTGGCGGCCGGGAAGACCGACCCGGTGCAGCACGGCCTGACCCGCCCGGCCGAGTTGGAGGGCGAGGCGACCTCTCGCGCGATCACCCTGGCGAAGGTCACGGGTTCGCCGCTGTACATCGTGCACCTGTCGGCCGCCGAGGCGCTCGCCGCGGTGGCGAACGCCCGCGACACCGGTCAGAACGTGTTCGCCGAGACGTGCCCGCAGTACCTCTACCTGTCCATTGAGGACCTGGCCAGGCCGGACTTCGAGGGCGCCAAGTACGTGGCCTCGCCGCCGTTGCGTCCTCGCGAACACCAGGCCTCGCTGTGGCGGGGGCTGCGGACCAACGACCTGTCGGTGGTGTCGACCGACCACTGCCCGTTCTGCTTCAACGAGCAGAAGGAGCTGGGCCGGGACGACTTCTCGAAGATCCCGAACGGCATCCCCGGCGTGGAGCACCGGATGGACCTGCTGCACCAAGGGGTGGTCGCCGGGGAGATCTCGCTGGCCAGATGGGTGGAGATCACCTCGACCACGCCGGCCCGGATGTTCGGCCTCTACCCTCGCAAGGGGGTGATCGCGCCGGGCTCGGACGCGGACATCGTGGTCTACGACCCGACGGCGACCCAGACGTTGTCGGCGGCCACCCATCACATGAACGTGGACTACTCGGCGTACGAGGGGCTGGCGATCACCGGCAAGGTGGACACCGTGCTGTCCCGGGGCCGGGTCGTGGTGGCGGACAACGCCTTCCACGGCGCGACCGGACACGGGCGGTTCCTGACCCGTGACCTCTGCCAGTACCTGACCTAGGAGCGATCGATGGATTTCGGCGTTGTGCTGCAGACCGACCCGCCGGCCGGCGAGGTCGTCCGGCTGATGAAGGTGGCCGAGGACAAGGGCTTCACCTACGGCTGGACGTTCGACTCGGTGGTGCTGTGGCAGGAGCCGTTCGTCATCTACTCGCAGATCCTGGCGAACACCACGGGCCTGACCGTGGGGCCGATGGTGACCAACCCGAGCACCCGCGACTGGTCGGTCACCGCGTCCCTGTTCGCCACGCTGAACGACATGTTCGGCAACCGGACGGTGTGCGGGATCGGCCGCGGCGACTCGGCCCGGCGGGTGATCGGCCAGCAGCCGGCGAACCTGGCGTACCTGCGGGACGCCATGCACGTGATCCGGGAACTGGCCGAGGGCCGCGAGGTGGAGCACCACGGCACCCCGGTGCGGATCCCGTGGGTGCAGGACGGGCGGCTGCCGGTCTGGATGGCCGCGTACGGTCCGAAGGCGTTGAAGCTGGTCGGCGAACACGCCGACGGCTTCATCCTGCAGACCGCGGACCCGGCGATCACCCGGTGGACGATCGGCTCGGTCCGGCAGGCGGCCGAGGAGGCGGGCCGTGACCCGGCGTCGATCACGATCTGCGTGGCCGCCCCGGCCTACGTCGGCGACGACGTCGCGCACCAGCGCGACCAGCTCCGGTGGTTCGGCGGAATGGTCGGCAACCACGTCGCGGACCTGGTGGGCCGGTACGGCGACTCGGGTCCGGTGCCGCACGAGCTGACCGACTACATCAAGGGCCGGCAGGCGTACGACTACTCGCACCACGGCCGGGCGGGGAATCCGTCCACGGACTTCGTGCCCGACCAGATCGTGGACCGGTTCTGCCTGGTGGGCCCGGCGTCGGCCCACATCGACCGCCTGCAGGAGCTGAAAGAACTCGGGGTGGACCAGTTCTCCCTCTATCTGATGCACGACCAGCGCGAGGAGACCCTGAACGCGTACGGGCAGATCGTGGCCAAGATCTGAACCATCCGGGGGTCGTGGCCGACCGGGCTCCCCCGGGCGGCCGCGACCCGTTCACTCCGGCTTGGCGTCCAGTTCGGACAAGGCCTTGGTGGCCAGCGAGATGACCTGGCGGAGGTTCTCCCGGCCCAGGATGAGCACGTACTCGTCGGCGTTGCCGAAGTACAGCATCGCTTGCTGGTTCAGCAGATCCGTCTCCTGGCGCATGGTCACGTCCTGTCCCAGCTCCACCCAGGACTCGACGGACACGCCGCTCGAATTCAAGGCCATGGTCCCGACCCCTCGATCACGTATGGTGGTCCCTCTAGGGCGACGGTCGCGCTAGAGGTAGAGTAGCGCGACAGTCGCCCTAGAGCCTTGACCCTTTCGAGTGAGACCTGTCCTCGTCGAGCCTGGAGAATGGAGGCGTCCCGGGATGGGGCGAGCCCGCCAGACGTTCGAGCGTCGACAACTGGGCCTCACCCTCCGCCGCCTGCGCGACCAGGCCACCGAGACCCAGCAGGCGGCGGCCGACGCGATCGGCCGGGTCCGCTCCCGGATCGTCGAACTGGAAGAGGGCAAGGGCACCCTCAACCAGGAGGACCTGGCGAGGCTGCTCGACTTCTACGGGGTCTCCCCGGCCGCCCGCGAGACCGTACTCGCGTTGGGCGCCAAGGCCCGCAGGCGGCAGCGCAGCCGGCCGTACACCGACCTGCTGCCGGACTCCCATCTCCGGTTCGCCGACCTCGAGGTGAGCGCCACCGAGATCCGGTGCTACGAGTCGAGTCTCGTTCCCGGCCTGTTGCAGAGCCCCGCGTACGTCCGGGCGATCATCGAGGACGGCGACGGCATCTGGTGGGAGCCATCGGATCCGGAGCCGGACGAGCGGATCTCGTTCCGAATGGACCGCCAGGAGAAAACGCTGTACGGCGACACCCACAAGAGCTTCTGGTTCGTGATCGGCGAGGAGGCGTTACGCGCCAACGTGGCCGGCCCGGACGTGATGCGGGAACAGCTCCGGCACATCCAGAAACTCTGTGACGAACGCCCGGATCTCACCGTCCAGGTCCTGCCACAGGGCACGCCGAGCAACCCGATCCGCGGCGGCGCCTTCACCTTGTTCGACTTCGCCGGCGCAGCGCCCCCAGTCGGCGTCTACTCCGTCGTGTTCGGATCGGAACTGTACTTCGACGAGCCAAGTGACACCGCGTCTCTGCGGCGCGCCTTCGCCCGGCTGAGCGACCAACTGGCACTGGACCCGATAGAGTCCGCACGACTGATCGGTTCCATCGCAGAGGCGGTCTGAGATGCGCGCAGCCGCGTCCGGCACGTGGTTCACCAGTTCGTTCAGCGGGTCCAGCGGCGCCAACTGCGTCGAGGTGCGGTTCACCGGCACGGATGTCCAGGTGCGCGACTCGAAGAACCGCGGCGGCCCCCAGGTCCAATTTGGAGCCGGTGCCTGGTCGGGCTTCGTGTCGATTGTGCCCGGTCACGCCGCCGACGAATTCGGGGCGGCGCCCTGACCCACCGCGGATGTGGACCGCGCGTCGAACAGGTCAGCGGCAGTCCGGTATCGTCCACGCAACGATCCGCCGGTGGTACGCAACGTTCTGCTACTGGGTCGTCACATCCGGTGGCACGACAGAGGTGGGCTGATGCGCGGACAGGGGGATGGCATGGGGTGGCGGAAGAGTTCGTACAGCGGCACCGCAGGGGCCAACTGCGTCGAGGTGCGGTTCACCGGCACGGGTGTCCACGTGCGCGACTCGAAGAACCGGCCAGGCCCGATCGTCCACTTCGGACCGGCTGCCTGGCGGGGCTTCCTGGACAGCGGCCAGTCCAGGTAGGACGGTCAGGAGCGTAGCCGGGCCAGTTCGGCGGCGACGTCGAAGTCCGGTTCCGGGTAGGACAGATCGAGGTCCTGCAGGGTTTCCAGCAGGATCTCGGACACCGCCCAGTTGCGGTACCACTTGTGGTCGGACGGCACCACGTACCAGGGCGCCGCGTCACTGTCCGTACGGACGAGGGCCTCGGCGTACGCCTTCTGGTAGTCGTCCCATTTGGCCCGCGCGTCCAGGTCGCCGGGGTTGTACTTCCAGGTCTTCTCCGGCCGCTGCAGCCGGGCCGCCAGCCGGTTGAGCTGTTCCTCGGGCGAGATGTGCAGGAAGCACTTGACGACCGCGGTGCCGGAGGCCGTGAGTTCCGCCTCGAAGGCGTTGATCTGGTTGTACCGCTCCCGCCACACGTCCTCTGGCACGAGCTCGTCGACCCGGGCGACCAACACGTCCTCGTAGTGCGACCGGTCGAACACGCCGATCATGCCCGGTCCGGGCAGTGCGCGGCGGACCCGCCAGAGGAAGTCGTGCCGCAGCTCGGCCCGGGTCGGCTTCTTGAACGAGTGGATGTGCAGTCCCTGCGGGTTCACCAGGCCGCAGGCGTGCCGAATGGTGCCGCCCTTGCCTGACGTGTCCATGCCCTGCAGGACCAGCAGCACCCGGTGGGACGCGCCCGCGTACAGGGTCTCCTGCAGGGCGTCGAGCTTCTGGCCGGTGCTGACCAGCTGTTTGGCCGCGTTGGACTTGGAACGCGGACCGACCGGCAGGTCGTCCGGTTTGTCGCTGAACACCTTGGTCGGCTTGGTGGCCGGGTCGAGACCCTGGCGCACCCGCAGCGCCTCCCGTACGCGATCGTGGCCCATCAGCTGAGCCTATCGATCGAGGTCCACTGTAGATGATCGAACACGCGGTTGGACAACAATCGAATGCCCAATGCCCTGATCACGCAATGAATCGACACAGTACGCAATACCCAGCGGATGAAATCGACGTCCTTCAGCATTTAACCTATCGGGTATGACGCTGACCGCGGACGCCGCCACCACATCGGCCGAGTACATCGCGCTCGACGAGCGCTGGAGCACGCACAACTACCATCCGCTGCCGGTGGTCATCGCCGAGGCCGAGGGCGCCTGGGTGACCGACGTGCGCGGACGCCGCTACCTGGACTTCCTGGCCGGGTACTCGGCGCTGAACTTCGGCCACCGCCACCCGGACCTGGTCGCGGCCGCGCACGCCCAGCTGGACCGGCTGACGTTGACCAGCCGCGCGTTCCACCACGACCAGATGGGCCTGTTCTGCCGTGAGCTGGCCGAGCTGACCGGCACCGAGATGGTGCTGCCGATGAACTCCGGCGCCGAAGCCGTCGAGTCCGCGGTGAAGGTCGCCCGCAAGTGGGCCTACCAGGTGAAAGGTGTCCCCGCCGGGACGGCGGAGATCGTGGTCGCCGGCTCGAACTTCCACGGCCGCACCACCACGATCGTGTCGTTCTCCACCGACGAGGTGGCCCGCCGGGACTTCGGCCCGTTCACCCCGGGTTTCCGGGTGGTGGAGTACGGCGACGCGGACGCGATCCGGAACGCGGTCACCGACCGGACCGCGGCCGTGCTGATCGAGCCGATCCAGGGCGAGGCCGGCGTGATCGTGCCACCGGACGGCTACCTGCGGGCGATCCGCCAGATCTGCGACGACAACCAGGTGCTGTTCATCGCCGACGAGATCCAGTCCGGCCTGGCCCGTACCGGCGAGTTGCTCGCGAGCGACCACGAGGGTGTCCGCGCCGACCTGTACACGCTGGGCAAAGCGCTCGGCGGCGGCATCATGCCGGTGTCGGCGGTGGTCGGCCGACGGGACGTGCTCGGCGTGCTGCGTCCCGGCGAGCACGGCTCCACCTTCGGCGGCAACCCCCTGGCGTGCGCGATCGGCCGGGCGGTCATCAAACTCCTGGCGACCGGCGAGTTCCAGGAAAGGTCCCGCGAGCTCGGCAAGTACCTGCACAGCCGGCTCAACGAGCTCGACGGCGTCACTTCGGTGCGTGGCCGTGGGCTGTGGGCCGGTGTCGAGATCGCCCCGGGCGGCCTGACCGGCAGGCAGGCCTCCGAGGCCCTCGCCGAACGCGGTGTGCTGTGCAAGGAAACGCAGGACACCACCCTGCGGGTCGCCCCGCCGCTGGTGATCACCCGCGACGAGATCGACCTGGGTGTCACGGCACTGGCTGAAGTACTTGGCGCCAACGGCTGACCGCGGCGTACGTCACCACATAGAGCACCAGCCCGTTGAGCAGGTGCCAGATGTAGTGCGACCCGATCGGCATCTGGGCACACATCGGCTCATCGAGCGTCCGCGCGGTGAGTGACACAGCGAAGATCAAGGCGGCCGTCACGTACCAACGCCAGTGCGGCCGCCTCTCCGCGTGGTCGGAGTAGAACAGCAACCCGGCCAGCACCAACAACCCGATCAACGCGGACAGGTACATCCCCGGCAACCCGGGTATCAAGCTGACCAAAGCGGTGAACGCGAGAAAGACAGGCGCCCCCAACCAGGCCCGACGCCACGGCAGCCCCCAGTAAAGCCTGGGCCACAAGGCGATGAAGTACACCATGTACACACCAATGGACCCACTGTCCGCCACCAGTCCCCACCGCGTGGCCGTGGTGTGAAACGCACTGCTGCCGGCAAAGATCAAAAAGATCATCGCCGGCAACGCGTACAACTCCCCCGCAGGCCGCCCAACCCCCCTCGAAGCCCGCCGAACCAGCACCCAAGCAGCCACCGCCGCGACCAAGAACGACACATTGCTCACCGCGTTGAGCGGCTCACTCCAAAACGACCCATCCGTCCGCTCACAGTAATTGTCGATGTAGTCGACACCCGGCACAGTCAGCACGAACACGATGTATCACGCCAACCCGACAACCACCACCCCACCCAAACCGTCACCCCACCCGAACCGCCACCCTCACCGCGAACCGCCACCCTCACCCCACGCTCACCTCACCCGGGCCGCCACCCTCACCCCACGCCCATCTCACCCCGAACCGTCACCCCAATCCCACGCCCACCTCATCCCGAACCACCACCCCCACCCCACGCCTCACCCGGGCCGCCACCTCAGCCCATGCCCACCTCACCGGCCGCCACCCCACCCACTCGCACTCGCACTCACACTCGACCGCCGCGATATCGCTCGCCACCCCGAGCCCCTTCACCCGCTCCTCCACCCCGAGGCCGCACCTCTCTCCCACTCGTCCCGCTCTCCCACTCCCGCTCTCCTCTTCGCTCCTCTCCCGTTCCCCCACCCTTCACCCGCTCTCCCACGAGGCCTCACCCCGTCGCCCGCTCTCCCACGCGGGGCCGCACCCCACTCCTCAACCCGAGGCCTCATTGCCTCTCGATCCCGCCCCACGCCCGCGGTATCGCTCCCCGCGCTCGCACCTCACCCCGAGGTCGCTCGGGCTGCCGTCCCGCTTCAACCCAGTTCGCACCTCGTCCCCAAGATGTCGCTCCTTACCACCTCCCTGCATCTGGGCCGCGACGCTGGGTCGTTTCGGTGGTGGCCTGTGGCGGGCGGCCAACATCGCCGGGCGCCGGACATCACAGGGCGTCAGGCATCACTGGGCGGCCAGGCATCAGCATGAGCCACAACCTGCGCCCAGTACCTCGTTCCCGACACCACAGCCAGCGCCCAACCTTGAACCCGGCGCCCAGCCCAGCACACTGCCGCCGGGTCCACCCTCAGCGCGACTGGCCGAGTCCCTCCACCGCACAGAGCTCGCCCTCAGCACCCCCATGAGCCCACCGCCACCCGGCCCCCGCCCGTCAGCACCCCAGCCGACACCCAGCCGCCCGGGGCCTGCCCCTCAGCGCCCGGCTGAGGGGGTGCCGCGTGGGTCAGCCTTCAGGTCCTCGGCCGAGTGTGTGGACCCAGGGTCAGCCCTCATGCGTTCCAGCCCGAGCGTCTGGCCGCGCGGGGCCAGCCCTCACGGCCGTTCTCAGGGTGCGTTCTCAGTGGGCGTTGTCAGTGCTGGCTGAGGACTGCCATGGCTGCGTTGTGGCCGGGGATTCCGCTTACGCCGCCGCCTCGTTGTGCTCCGGCGCCGCACAGGAGCACGCGCTGGTGCTCGGTCTCCACTCCCCAGGTGCCTTCGTTGGCTGGGTCTTCCGCGTAGGGCCAGGACAGGTCGCGGTGGAAGATGTGTCCGGCCGGCATACCCAGTTCGGTTTCCAGGTCGATCGGTGTCTTGGCCTCCACGCACGGCTCACCGTTCGGGCCTCGCCACACACAGTCCTCAATGGACTCGGCCAGGACGCTGTCGAGCGACATGATCGTCGCCCTAAGCGCCTCGGCACGGGCTTTTTCGTTGTCCGAGCGGAAAAGCCGTGCTGGCATGTGCAATCCGAACAGGGTGAGGGTGTGCGCGCCGGCCGCTCGCTCGGCCGGCCCCAGGATCGAGGGGTCGGTGAGCGAGTGACAGTAGATCTCGCACGGCGGCAACCGCGGAATCCGTCCCGCGGCGGCCTCCTCGTAGGCAACCGACAACTGTTGGTAGGACTCGTTGACGTGGAACGTGCCGGCGAACGCGTCCCGTGGGTCAACACCGTCCCGCAGTCTCGGCAGCCTGCGGAGCACCATATTCACTTTGAGCTGCGCGCCTTCCGGTGCCGCGCCCGGAGCCTCGCCCAGCAGCTCCGACAACGTCACCGGCGACACGTTCGCCAGGATTCGTCCACAGGAGACAGTCCGATCGTCATCGCCGACCCGATAACGAACCTGACCATCAGGATCGATGGACGTCACCTCGGCACCGGTGATGATCGAGGCCCCGGCTTCCCGCGCCGCCCGAGCCAGTTCCCCGCTCACCACACCCATTCCACCTACAGGAACGTCCCAGTCGCCGGTGGAGTTCCCGATCACGTGGTACAGGAAACACCGGTTCTGCCGCAGCTCAACGTCGTCGGCCGCGGCGAACGTTCCAATGAGACCGTCCGTCAGGACGACCCCTCTGACGTGATCGTCCCGGAATTCGCGCTCCACCGCAACCCCGAGCGGCTCGACGAAGAACGTCCGCCAAGCCTCCTCCCCCACCGCCGCACGCACAGACTCCTTGCTGGGCAACGGTTCCGTCAACATCGGGAAAATCCGCTCGGCAACCCGCGCGGTCATCCCGTAGAATCGTTGCCACGCCTCGAACTCACCCGATCCACCGGTGATGCGAGCGAACGACTCCGCGGTACGCACGGAATCGCCTGTGTCCACAAGCAACCCGTCGGCCCCCACGGGCGTGTACGACGAGATCCGCCGCCGCCGGACATCGACGGCCAACCCCAGGTCCGCGACGATCTTCCGGGGCAGCAGGCTCACCAGGTACGAGTAACGCGAAAGCCGCACATCCACTCCGGGAAACGCCCGGAAGGACACCGCGGCCCCGCCCGGCTCCGCACGTCGTTCCAGCACCACCACGGACAATCCGGCCCGCGCCAGATACGCGGCCGCCACCAACCCGTTGTGCCCGCCACCGACGACAACGACATCCCAAGCCATCCGACACCCTCCTTCGCCGCCTCCACCTCAACCGCCGCAGCCATCGCGTGTCAATGGCCGAGCAGCGGGTCAGGCGACGTCGGCGCTGCCTTCGCGGTAGATCTTCGCCGACGCGATGCGACCGTCACGCACCTCGTAGAACCCCGCGATGGCGAAGGTCCGTTGCTGGCCTTCCGTGGTCAGCGTCTCGGTCAGCTGGCAGGCGGCGCGGTCGTCCACGGCGAGCAGGCTCTCGATCACGAGCGTCGGCAGGAGGCCGGCCATCGCGGCGGCGAAGAACTCGGCCAGTTCGACGCGCCCGCGGACCACCGTGGTGCCGGTGACCCACAGCGCGTCATCAGTGAACCCGGCCATCAAACCGTCCAGGTCACGCGAGTTGAACGCGTCCACATGCCGTCGCACTACGCCGGCGGCGTCCGGTTGGCCCATCTCTGGAGTCTGCCAGCCGCAGTCCTGGGTATGGTCACCGGGCGCGTTGGACCCGGCCCTCTTCCCAGACCGGCTCGTCCACTTCGGACACTTGGCCGTCCGACCGGAACACCAGGTAGCGGTCGAAGGAGCGCCTGCTGGCGAACCAGCGGTCGTGGGTCACCGCGATCACCGTGCCGGTGAACTGGTCGAGCGCCGCCTGCAGGGCCTGGCTGGACACCAGGTCCAGGTTGTCGGTGGGTTCGTCCAGCAACAGCAGGGTCGCTCCGGAGGCCTCCAGGAGGAGGACCTGGAAGCGGGCCTGCTGGCCGCCGGAGAGGGTTTCGAAACGCTGGTCGCCGGCGGCGGCCAGGCCGTAGCGGGACAACGCGGACATGGCCGTGCCGCGGTCGACGCCTGCGCGGCCTTCCGAGCCGTGCCACAGGATGTCCACGAGGGTCCGGCCGACCCATTCCGGGTGGTGGTGGGTTTGGGCGAACAGGCCGGGCACGACTCGGGCACCCAGTCGGCACGTGCCGGTGTGGGCGACCGGTTCGCTGTTGACGAGCCGGAGGATGTGGCTTTTGCCGGAGCCGTTCGAGCCGAGCACGCAGACCCGGTCGCCGAAGAAGACCTCCAGGTCGAACGGTTTCATCAGGCCGGTGAGTTCGAGCGACGAGCACGTCACCGCCCGTAGCGCGGTCCGGCCGCCGCGCAGTCGCGGCTTGACTTTCTCCGTCTTCGGGGGCAACGGCGGCGCGCCGGTCTCCTCGAACTTCTTCAGCCGGGTGACGGCGGCGTGATAACGGGAGGCCATCCCGTCGTTGACGCTGGCCTGCTGGCGGAGCGTCAGCACCAGCTGGCGCAGCTGTTCGTGCTTCTCGTCCCAGCGCCGCCGCAGCTCGGCGAACCGGTCCCAGCGGGCTTCCCGGGCGTCCGACCACGACGAGAAGCCGCCGTGGTGGGTCCACGTCGTCCCGCCTTCGATCGTGACGACGTGGGTGGCCGCCTGGGCGAGGAGTTCCCGGTCGTGGCTGACCAGCAGGATCGCCTTGGCCGAGTCCCGCAGCCGGTCCTCCAGCCACCGTTTTCCGGGCACGTCCAGGTAGTTGTCCGGCTCGTCGAGCAGCAGCACCTGTTCCGGGCCGCGCAGCAGCGCCTCCAGGACGAGCCGCTTCTGCTCACCGCCGGACAACGAGGCCGCGCCGCGGTACTGCGCGCGTTCGTACGGAATCCCGAGCGCCGCGACCGTGACGGTGTCCCATAGGACCTCAGCGGTGTACCCGCCGGCCTCGCCCCAGGTGGCCAGCGCGGACGCGTACTGCATCTGTGCGGGCTCGCTGTCGTCGTCCATCATCCGCAGTTCCGCCGCTTCCACGTCGGCCGCCGCGGCCCGCAAAGCCGGGGACGCGGCCGCCAGCAGCAGGTCGCGGACCGTGCGGTCGTCCCGAACCGAACCGACGAACTGCGGCATCACCGCGAACCTGCCCTCGACCCGCACGCCGCCGTCGGACGCCGCCAGCTCGCCGCCGAGGATGCGCAGCAGTGTGGTCTTCCCGACACCGTTCGTTCCGACGAGTGCCACGACGGCGCCGGCGCCCACCCGGAACGTCACGTCACGGAACAGTTCCCGCCCGTCGGGCAGCTTGTAGGCGAGTCCGCTCGCGTCCAGGAATCCCACCTGAGCGATGGTGCCGGACACGTGCAGTGATCGGCGAACGATTTCCTGATGCATAGTGGAAGGTGTGCAGACAGCCGGAACACGACTCGTCCCGTCGGGAAAGGTCCGTCCGGTCGCGGTGGTCTCGGCGGTCTGCGCGCTCGTGGTCGTCACGCTCGGCCTCATGTTCCACCAGCAGCGCGTGGGCACCCCGTTCGACCAGGCCGTGTACGGCGAGGTCTACAAGCGCTTCGTCGGGGAGCGCGAGCTGCTGGAGACCATGCTCATGCCGACCGACCCCATACTGCTCGTCGTCGTGGTCGCGTTGTTCGTCATGCTCATGATCGCGCGACGCCGACCGCGAGTGGCGATACTCGCGGTCGTCGCGCCGTTGCTCGCCGTCGGGGTGAGCGGTGTGCTGAAGCCGATGATCGACCGGACCATCAACAACGCCAACAACCTGGCGTTCCCCAGCGGCCACACCACGAGCATGGTCGCCGTATTGACCGTGTTCGTGCTCACGGTGGTCACGAGCGGTACGCACAAGTCGTTGATGGCGCTGACGATCGTCGGCGCGTTCGGTGTCGCCGTCGTCGCCGCGACCGGGCTCATCGGCATGAAGTACCACTACGTGACGGACGTCATCGGCGGCGCGTGTCTGGCTGTCGCGACGGTGCTCGCCACCGCGTTGGCCATCGACTGGGGTGCCACGAAGCGACAACGGTCGCGGAAGACCGTGGTTTCCGGGGTGGCGCTGTGAGCCCGCTCGCACACCATGCGTAATCTGTCCCGTGCAGCGATACGGCGACGGAAGGGGTGGCGGTGACCGATACACCGATCTACGACCAACTACGCCTTGAACTCAGTTCGCAACGCGAGCCTCAGGACGCTGCGCCCAGGCCACGGGCCCGCGCTGCGGAGAAGCCGCGCGCGGCCGAGCGCGCGCCGGAGACCTCCGACACACGGCAGCCCGTCTCGGTGTGGACCCTGGTGAACGCCAACCGCCGGAACAAGTCCTAGGACTACGGTGTCTGGGACTACGGGTGTTTTGGACTACGTCGTGCCGGCGGCCATCCGCTCCTCGACGTTGATCCTGGATTTCAGGAACTGCTGCGTGTACATCAGGTCCACCACGCGCTGCGGTCGGATCGCCAGTGTCGTGGTCGGGTACGTGCCCAGGTTCATCAGCTGCGCGACGCTCTTGCTCACCTGCACGTAGTCCGGCAGCACGGCTTCGACCGTCGACCGGTCCAGCGCACGGGACTGAGCCTCGGCGAGGACGCGCTGGAACGCACGAACCGTGCCCGGGTACTTACGGGCGAAGCTGCGCGCGCACGCGTAGCCGGACTGGGGGAAGTCGGCGGTCGCGCCCACCGCGGTGTCCGCCAGCAACACGCAGCCGACGTCCAGCTGGGCCCGCGTCAGGTACGGCTCGACCAGCCAGCCCGCGCTGACCTCGCCTTTCCGGACCGAGTCCGCGATCTTGTCGAACGGCATCTCGACGTACTGCACGTCACTGGGTTTCATGCCGTTGGTGGCCAGCACGCTGTTGGTGAGCAGCACACCGAGGCCACGAAGGTTGTTCACGCCGATGCGCTTGCCGGCGAGATCGTTCACCGACCGCAGCCGGGAGCTGGGCGACACCAGCAGGCCGGTCGAGCGTGGGCCGGCCTGGTACGCCTCGCCGAGCACCACCCAGTCGGCGCCGTCGGCGACGTTCAGGAAGATGGTCACCCAGCTGTCGAACGTGACGTCCGCGACCCCGTGTTCCAGGTCGATCCGCTGGTCACCGGTGAGTTCCATGGTGACGAACTTCGGCTGCAGGCCGTGCTTCTCGAAGATCCCCTCGCGCTGCGCCACGAACAGCGGGGCGGTGTCGGTCACCTGCAGGACACCTAACCGGATCCCCGGCTGCTCCACAGCCGGAGTGGTGGGTTGCGCGGGCTTGCTGCTGCACGCGCTCAACGCGAACGCGCCCATACCCGCGAGCAGCGTGCGCCGCCGCAACACCGAATCCCGTACTGATTCCATGGGACGATTCAACACACAGTCCTCATTTTCCCGCTGCCCCCGCTAATGCACGCTCCCCGCGTGCGTGGTCGGACCCTAAACGACAGGCTATCTTGTCGAAACCTACCTTCGGCCGGGGCCATGCGGCTCACTCATGCTGCCCCGTCCGTCCTAACACAGGAACCCCAGTAGGCGCAACAGAATCACGTTGTCACAGGTAGGCAGGTCGGCGCCGGGCGGTGAGTAATTTTCCAGGTCGCGAAGCACTGCAGGAACAGTCAACTGGCCTGTCCATTTGGGTAACCGGACGAACACAAAGGAACGAT
This sequence comes from Actinocrispum wychmicini, assembly GCF_004345645.1. Taxonomy (GTDB): domain Bacteria; phylum Actinomycetota; class Actinomycetes; order Mycobacteriales; family Pseudonocardiaceae; genus Kibdelosporangium; species Kibdelosporangium wychmicini. The sequence goes on from NZ_SLWS01000012.1 coordinate 182,604, forward strand.
TTTCGTGATCAATTCTAAATACGCACGAATACCGGTTCGTTACCGTACGCACATTGCGCGCAAAAAACGGTGGGTACTTCTGCCGCCGTGCGTCGTAAGTCACCGAAACACCAATTCGTTCCGGACGCAGGGGATCTAGCGGCCGCGGACCTCGCCCTTGAGCACCGCGTCCAGGTCGTACCGGGCGGGTTCCTCAAGTTGTTCGTAGCCGCACGACGCGGCCTCCCGGTCCGGACGCCACCGGATGAACTGCGCGGTGTGCCGGAACCGTCCTGGATGCCCGCCCTCGGTGTGCTCGTAGGCGACTTCGACCACACGTTCCCGCCGCAGCGGCACCCACGCGGCCTGCGCGCTCCGCCACCGGTTGATCTCCCCAGGAACGCGCGTGCCCTCGGCGACCTCGCCGAGCCACGGGTGGTCGTCCTCGCCGCCGGGCATCAGCTCGGCCAGCTCCACGGCCAGTTCTCGGCGCCGTTCGGCCGGGAACGACCCGACCACGCCCACGTTGTGCAACACGCCCTTCTCGTCGTACAGACCGAGCAGCAGCGACCCGACCGACGTGCCGGGTTCGGTGTCCTTGTACCAGCGCAGCCCCGCCACGACGCAGTCCGCGGTGCGGGAGTGCTTGAACTTCAGCATGGTCCGCTTGTCCGGTGTGTACGGCCCCTGAGCCGGCTTGCCGATCACGCCGTCCAGACCGGCGCCCTCGAACAGGGTGAACCACTGGCGGGCCAGCTCCACGTCCTGGGTCGCCGGGGTCAGGCTGACACTGTCGGTGTCCGCGACCAGCTTCACCAGCATCTCCCGCCGCTCGATCCCGGGCGATTCCAGCACCGGTCCGGACGGCAGCTGCAGCACGTCGAACGCCACGAACGTGGCCGGCGTCTGCTCGGCGAGCAGGTTCACGCGGCTGGCCGCGGGGTGGATGCGTTCGGACAGGGCGTCGAAGTCGAGCCGGCCGGCCTTGCCGACCACCAGCTCGCCGTCCAGCACGACCCGGTCCGGCAGGCCGGCCGCCAGCCGGGCGACCATCTCGGGGAAGTACCTGTTCAGCGGCTTCGCGGAGCGGGACTGCAGGACCACTTCGGATCCGTCGCGGAACACCAGGCAGCGGAACCCGTCCCACTTCGGCTCGAAGATCAGGTCGGCGCCGTCCGGGATGGTGCCGGCCGCTTTGGCCAGCATGGGCTTCACCGGGGGAGTCAGCACTCCCGCATCCTGCCTCAACGGCGATACGTCAGCATCAGGAAATCCCCGTCCCGCAGGACCGCGTGCAACTTCATCCCGCGTGGCGCGGTCAGCGTGGGCCCACCGACGATCCGACCGGCGTCACACGCCGTGAGCAGCGGCGACAGCGTCAGGCACAGCTGGTCAACCAGTTCGGCGACGATCATGTGCCCGAACAGCCGTGGCCCGCCCTCGCAGTCGACCCGGCGAAGCCCGCGCCGGTTCAGCTCGGTCATGGCGGCGACCAGGTCGACGTCCTCGTCCCCGACGACCACCACGTCGGCACCCGCGTCGGCCAGCGCCTTCCGCCGGTCCGGCGGCGCGGACTCGCACGTCAGGATGATCGGCGGCACGATCGTGTCCGAGACCAGCAGGGAGTCCGGGGTGATCGACGCCTTCGCGGTGACCACGGCGACCGGCGGCAGCTCGGCCAGCCCGAGCCGGGCCCGGCGCTCGGCCCGGACCTCGTTGCGCTTCAGCCCCCGATAGCGCTCGATCAGCGCGGTCGCGGCGCCGACCAGGATCACGTCACAGATGTCCCGGTGGATGTGGAACACCCGCTGGTCCCCCGGGCCGGACAGGCCCGAGGACCGGCCGCCCACGGACACCGCGCCGTCCAGGCTGGTCACGAAATTCACCTGGACCCAGGGACGGTCCAGGTTCTCCGGGTAGGCATAGACCGACTCGAGGGCCTGGTCGGTCGCCTCGGCCGCGGTGGGGTCCGGCCACAGTGTGTGCACGGCGTCAATGAGAGCATGCGGCCCATGTCCGCTCCACGCCTGGTAGACCGCCATCCGGTGCTGGCGCCGGCGGAGCTGGTCGCCGAGCTGGCGCCGCCGCCCCGGTTCACGGGCGTCCGCTTCGAGACGTACGTTCCGAATCCGGACGAGCCCACCCAGGCCGCGGCGGTGACGGCGGGCCGTGAGTTCGCGGCACGGGTCGCGGTGCCTCGACGTCGCAAGGGCATGTTCGGACGCCGTCCGCAGGAGCCGGCGCCCGGCCTGTATCTCGACGGCGGGTTCGGCGTCGGCAAGACCCACCTGCTCGCGTCGATCTGGCACGCGGTGACCGGACCGAAGGCGTACGGGACGTTCGTGGAGATCACGCACCTGGTGGGCGCCTTGGGGTTCGCCGAGTCGGTTCGCCGACTGTCCGAACACAAACTCCTCGCCATCGACGAGTTCGAACTCGACGACCCCGGCGACACCACGCTCGTCTCCCGACTGCTCAGGGAACTGACCGACGCGGGCGTGCACGTGGCCACGACGTCGAACACGTTGCCCGACAAGCTCGGCGAGGGCAGGTTCGCGGCGGACGAGTTCATCCGGGAGATCCAGTCGCTGGCGGCGCGGTTCACGGTCGTCCGGGTGGACGGCCCCGACTACCGCCACCGCGGCCTGCCGGACGCCCCGGACCCGTGGACCGACGCGGAGATCGACGGGCACGCGGCCGCGCTGCCGGGGTCCACTGTGGACGACTTCGACGCGTTGTGCGGGCACCTGGCGAAGCTGCATCCGTCCAGATACGGGAAGTTGGTCGCGGGCGTCCCGGCGGTGCACATCAAGGGACTGCACGCGGTCCCGGACCAGGACGTGGGGCTGCGCGTGGTGGCGTTCGCGGACCGGCTGTACGACCGCGCGGTGCCTGTGGCGGTGTCCGGCGAACCGCTGTCCGCGCTGTTCACCGACGAGATGCTGCGGGGCGGGTACCGGAAGAAGTACCTGCGGTCGATCAGCCGGCTGACCGCGCTCGCCCGAGACGCGACCGAATGACGGAAATCGTCAGCAGGGCAGATCTGGTGACGGTTTCCGTCAACGCGGACCTGCGTTGTGGATCACAGCCGACCTTCGGGAATAAAGCGGAGTGAGTCGCCGCTTGACCGGGGCATGGCGATCGCACCGGTACCGCTGTCCGTTCTCGACCTCGCGACGGTCTCCGAGGGATCCACGTCGCGCGAGGCCCTGCGGAACACCCTGGATTTGGCGCGGCACGTGGAAAGTCTCGGCTACCACCGGTTCTGGGTGGCCGAGCACCACAACATGCCCGGCGTCGCCAGCTCGGCGCCCGCGGTCCTGATCGGCCACGTCGCGACCGCCACCGAGCACATCCGGGTCGGCTCCGGCGGCGTGATGCTGCCCAACCACGCGCCGCTGGTGGTCGCCGAACAGTTCGGCATGCTGGAGGCACTGCATCCCGGCCGGATCGACCTGGGGCTCGGCCGGGCACCCGGCACCGACCCGGTCACCGCGCACGCCCTGCGCCGGTCCCCGGCGCCGCTGTCCGCCGACGACTTCCCCGAGCAGCTCAACGAACTGGTCGACTACTTCACGCCGGGACAGCGCCGCCCGATCACGGCCGTGCCGGCCGCGGGCAACCGGCCGCCGGTGTGGCTGCTCGGGTCGAGCGGGTACAGCGCGCAACTGGCTGGCATGCTCGGCCTGCCGTTCGCGTTCGCGCACCACTTCAGCGCCGAGAACACCCTGCCGGCGCTTCGGCTCTACCGGCAGAACTTCCGTCCGTCAGCCGAACTGGCCAAGCCTTACGCACTGGTCGCGGCCTCCGTGCTGGCCGCGGACACCGACGAGGAGGCCCGATTCCTGGCCGGATCCGGAGCGTTGTCGTTCCTGCGGCTGCGGTCCGGCCGCCCCGGGCTGGTGCCCACGCCGGAGGAGGCGGCGGCGTACGACTACAGCCCGCTTGAGCGGAAGTTCGTCGACGACCGGCTGGCCAACCAGATCATCGGCAGCCCGGAGACGGTCGAGCGGGGCATCGAGAAGCTGCTGGGTGAGACCGAGGCCGACGAGCTGATGGTGGTGACCATGACGCACGACCCGGCGGCGCGGAAGCACTCGTTCTCACTTGTCGCGCGGCTTCGCGGTTCGAGTGGCGCCGACTGACGCGCCGACCACGCACAGGATCGCGACCCACTGCCAGACGCCCAGGTTCTCGTGCAGCACGAACAACCCGACGACCGCGGCCACCGCGGGCTCCATGCTCATCAGGATGCCGAACACGCGCGGCGGGATCCGGCGCAGTGCCTCCAGTTCGAGCGAGTACGGCACGACGGACGACAACAGGGCCACGAGTGCCCCGAGGATCAGGATGGACGGTGAGAACAACGCCGTCCCCGAGTTGATCACCCCGAAAGGCACGGTGACCAGAGCGGCGACACCCATCCCGACCGCCAGGCCGGTGCCCTCGGACGTGTGCCGTCCCAACGCGCCACCCAGCAGGATGTACAGGCCCCAGCACGCGCCGGCGGCGAGCGCGAGCAGGATCCCCACCAGATGCAGGTCGCCGCGTCCCTCGGTGAGCAGCACCACACCGCCGGCGGCGAGCAGCACCCACAGGCCGTCCACCAGCCGCCGTGACCCGATCAGCGCGACCGTCAGGGGGCCGATGAACTCGATGGTCACCGCGACGCCCAGGGGAATGTGGGACAACGCCAGGTAGAAGCACAGGTTCATGACGCCGAGCACGACGCCGAAACCGAGCACCACGCTCCACGTTCGTCGGTCCATGCGCAGCGACGGACGCCAGATCAGCAGCAACACCGCCGCCGCGAAGAAGATTCGCAACGCGACGGTGCCCACACTGCCCACGGCGCCGAAAAGTTGCTTGGCGACGGCCGCGCCGACCTGGACGCTGAGGATGCCGAAGAGGACCTGGGCGGGCGGGGGGATCGCGCCGAGGGTCCGTCCGGCGAGCGCGGCGAAGCCGAACCTCGGCAGACCGCGTCCTGCCCGGTCGACGTGCATGGTGGCCATGTCCCGGATAGTGCGTGACGAGGGCCCCGGCGGTCACATCCGTTTCCAGAATCTGGGACAGCCGTGCCAGAAGGAATCAAACACCGGTCACACCTGGCACATGCCAGGCTGCATCGCATGGGTACCGGGTCGCGTTGGAGAACACTGCCGCTCGCGACCATCGCCCTGGTCACCGCCGTCCTGATCACCTCAGCCTGTACCGCCGGCCCGTCCAACCGCCCGGCCATGGTCGTCAACGACGGCCCCCTGGCGCCGCAGGCACCCCCGTCACCCACGCCGTCGGCCACACCGTTGCCGCCGTTGGACCCGCCCGGCCGGTCCATGATCAACTGGACCGACTGCGACGACTCGATGAAGGCTCGGCTGACAACGGCCGCGCAGGCACTCGGCCCGCAGTGCGCCCGGGTGCCCAGCGTGCTCGACTCCCCCAGCCTGCCCGGTCGCGGGCCGCTGCGGATCAACGTATTGAAGGTCGGCACGGGCACGGTCCCGTTGGTCGTGGTGAACGACATCGACGGCCAGTCCGGCGCGGTCCGGGCCGCGGAACTGGCCACCAGCCTGCCGGCGGACCTTCTGAAGACGTTCTACCTCGTCGGCGTGGACCGCCGCGGGTCCGGCGGCTCCGAGGCGGTCCGCTGCGTTCCGGACGACATCCGGACCGAGATGATCAGCATCGACCCGGCCGCGCCGGACATGGAGGACCTGCTGGACTCGGTCCGGAAAGCCGGCCAGCAGTGCGTGGTCACGCTGGAGAACCGGCTGTACGCCATGGACACCTGGCGGACGTCCGCGGATCTCGACCGGATCCGGGAGGTGCTCGGCGTCCAGCACCTGAACGCGATCGGGTTCGGCGAGGGCTCCCGTGTCCTCGGGGTGTACGCGGACCGATACCCCGAGCGCGTCGGCCGCATGGTGTACGACGGCTTGCCGGACCCCAGCGACGACACCCTCGTCACCATGGAAGGCGAGGCGACCGGCGCCGAGGCCGCGTTCGGCGAGTTCGCGAAGGACTGCGTGGCCCGCAAGTGCAGCCTCGGCACAGACCCCAAACAGGCGTTCCTCGACCTGCTCAACCAGTTGCGGACCACCCCGTTGACCACGACGGACTCGTCCCGGCTGACCGCGGGTGTCGCGGCCCGCGCGGTGCTCATCGGCCTGTCGGACCGCCGTAACTGGCCGATGCTCGCCGACCACATCGCGTTGGCCAAGAGCGGCCAGGGCGACCAACTGTTCTCGTGGGTCAAACCGATGCTGCTGGACACGCGGGACCAGCCGGCGAGTCTCGACATCGCGCTGGTGACCGAGTGCAACGACACCAAGACCCGACTGGCGCTGGAACGGCTCAACGCCACCGCCAAGGACTGGCGGACCCGCTACCCGTTGTTCGGCGGCGTGATGGCGGAAGGCCTGGTGCTGTGCAGTGCGTGGTCCGTGGCGGCCCGGCCGCCGCTGTCGCTGAGCGGGCGCGGACTGCCGCCGTTGGTCGTCATCACCACGGCCGCGGACCCGGTGACCCCCGAGGCGGGCACCCAACGCGCGGCACAGCAACTGCCGAGCGCGGTCATGATCTCCTGGCAGGGCGCCGGCCACGGCTCGATCCAGAACTCGAGCTGCGTGGCCGACACGGCCAAAACCTTCCTGGTCGACGGCAAAGTCCCCGCCGCCGGCACAGCCTGCCCACCCTGACCCCGGGCGTGTCGCGCGTTCCGGGACCGTGAGTTCGCCGTTCCCGGGCAAGCCGCCGCCCCATCACCCTCGTTGCGGCCTGGCAAGGCGCGTTTCGTGGTCCCGGAACGCGCGACACACCGTCCGGGAACGCGCGACACGGCTCTAGTTCAGGTCGTCGAGGGCGCGGCGGGCCGCGTCCAGTTCCGCTTGCAGGAGCGCGATTCTTTCGCGGTGCTGGTCCCGGGCCGAGTCCAGCACCGCGCTGATCGCGCTCTCCACGTCGTCCGGGAGTTCCTTGGCCGCTTTGGCGATGGCGACCGCCGGCACGGCGCGGGCCCGGATCGTGCGCTTGGTGCCGACGACGACCTCCACGGTCCACTCGCCGCGGGCGGTGGCGTGCAGGGTGACCGTGACCTCCGCGGGCACCTTCACCCGACGGGAGGCCGGTTTCGCCTTGGCGGCGGCCGGTTTCTCGACCGGCGCGGGCTGGTAGATCTCGACCTCCGCCGGCGGGGTGGGCACGGCGGGCTCGGCCTCCTTGGCGGGCGCGGCCGGCTTCTTGGGCGTCGGGCGCGGTTTGGGACGGGTCATGGTGAGCTCCGCGACGGAGAAGGACAGGGTGTCCTGGGAGCCGGTCGGCCGGACCTCGATGAAGTCGCCCTGGGCCGGTTCGGCGAAGGACAGCACCTTCCCGGACTTCCCCGGATCCACCCCGACCGCCTTGGCGGTGAACCAGACCGTGGCCGGCTTGCCGGCGTCAAGGGCGGAACGCAGGGTGCGGATGTCCTGTTCGGAAAGCATGGACGTATGGTGCCGCAGGGGTACGACAGTTCCGCCGGATCCCCGTCAGTCTGTACGCAACCGGTATTCACACCCGTACTCGACCGCGTAGTGCAGGTCGTAGTGGTGCACGATCTTGGGACCGCCGTGCAGGTGGACGTGGGTGACCGTCTCCTTCAACGACTCCGGGGACGACGGCAGGGTGTCCACTCGGCCGTCGAGCGGCCCGCCGACGTACCGAACCAGGTAGTCCTGTGGCGACACCGGCGAACCTCCTTCCCGCGAAAGGCAGACTGCCGTCCATGGTACTAAGGGGGATGATGTCCGCATGGATCCCGCGAAGGCACTCCGGCTGATCGGCTTCTACCTGGAACGCGCCGGCGAGCCCACGTTCAAGGTGCAGGCGTTCCGCAAGGCCGCGGCCCTGATGGACGAACTACCGCCGGAAGACGTTGAGCTGCGGGCGAAACGCGGCACGCTGACGCGGCTTCCCGGGATCGGCAAGACGACCGCTGGCGTGATCACCGACGCGGTCAACGGACGTGAGCCGGAGTACCTCACCCGGCTGACCGAGGAGGCGAAGCTGCCCGTCGCGGGCGGGGACGCGATGCGCGCGGCGCTGAAAGGCGACTGCCACACGCATTCCGAATGGTCCGACGGTGGCAGCACGATCCGCGAGATGGCCGAGGCCGCGCGGGATCTGGGGCACGAGTGGATGGTGCTGACCGACCACTCGCCCAGCCTGACCGTGGCCAACGGACTGAGCCCGGACCGGCTGCGGCGGCAGTTGGACGTGGTGGCCGAGCTGAACGAGGAGCTGGCGCCGTTCCGGATCCTGACCGGGATCGAGGTCGACATCCTGCTGGACGGCACCCTGGATCAGGAGGAGGAGTTGTTGGCGGGACTGGACGTCGTGGTCGCCAGCGTGCACTCCAAACTGCGGATGCCGGCGGCCGAGATGACCCGGCGGATGATCAGGGCGGTCGGCAACCCGCACGTCGACATCCTCGGCCACTGCACCGGGCGGATGAAGACCGCTCGCCGGGACCGGCCCGAGTCCACGTTCGACGCGAAGGCGGTGTTCGAGGCGTGCCGGGACAACGGGGTCGCGGTGGAGATCAACTCCCGGCCGGAGCGGCTGGACCCGCCGTTGCGGCTGATCAAGCTCGCGCTGCAGGTCGGTTGCGAGTTCTCGATCGACAGCGACGCGCACGCGCCCGGTCAGCTGGACTGGTTGCCGCACGGCTGCGAGCGGGCCGAGGCCTGCGAGGTTCCGGCCGAGCGGGTCATCAACACCCGTGCTGACCCGAACGGGCGGTGACCGACTGCTGCGACCGGCCGTATCCACGGCCGGGTCGGTCCGGCTAGCCTCCTGATTAGTTGCCAACGCTAACTGGAGGATTCTCTTCATGTCCGCGCAGCCCGGTCTGGTTTTCGGGGTCAACGCCGCCAACTATGACGTCCACCGGCCGGCCATCCCGGCCGAGCTGGCCGAGTGGCTGATCCCACCGAATTGCGGCCTGGCAGTCGAAATGGGCTCAGGAACAGGCCATTTCACGCGAATTCTGGTCGACCGGGCGGCCCGGGTGGTGGCCACTGATCCGGATCCCGGAATGCGCGCCTGGCTGGCCGAACAGTTGCCGACGGCCACTGTGATGGAAGGCACAGCCGAGGCGCTGCCGGTCGAAACCGGAACGGCCGACGGCGTGTTCGCGAGTAGCGCCTGGCACTGGTTCGATCCGCGCGCGGCGGGCACGGAGGCGGCGCGCTGCCTCAAACCAGGCGGTGTTCTCGGCGTTTGCTGGTATGACCGCGGGCAGTCCGACCTGTGGCTGCCGGAACTGCAGCGGATGGTTATGTCCGCGCATCGGACCGACCGGCCGGTCCATCAATTCCACCTGCCGGAAGACCTGCCTTTCGGGCCGGTCGAGAAGCGCGTGGTGACCGCCGCGCGGCAGATGACGCCCGAGGAGATCTGCGGACTGTTCACGACCTACAGCGCCGTCATCACGTTGCCCGACGAGGAACGGAAGTCGCTGATCGGCAGGTTCCTGGTGCACCTGCGGGCGAGGGCCGTGGAAAACGGCACGGAGACCCTGGAAGTGCCGTTCTTCGCCACGCTCTACCGGGCCAGCCGAACCGGCTGAGGATTACTCACGAGTAGGGGGCCGCCGGAGATTCCGGCGGCCCCCTACTTCGCGGTTGTCAGGTCACTTCGGTGCCGACTCGATCACCATGTCGTGCATGTCGACGTTCAACTTCGGATCCAGCTCGCCCACCTGGTGCATCAGGTCGACGACGCGCTGGAAGCGGGTCGGGTCGGTGGTGGTCGGGTACACCGGCAGCGTCATCAGCGACGCGACGTTCGCGGTGACGCCGTAGTACTTGGTGGTCGCCTCTTCGACCTTCTTGCGGTCCTGCGTGTCGGCGTAGGCCTTGGTCATCGCCCGTTGGAACGCGGCCACCGTCTTCGGGTTCGCGTCGACGAACTTCTTCGTCGCCACCCAGCCCGAGGTGGGGAAGTCCGCGGTCGCCCCGGTGAACGGCGTCAGCAGCTTGGTGACCCCGTTCTGCTGCAGGGCCTGGGTGATGAACGGCTCGTTCATGATCGCCGCGTCCACATTGCCCCGCTCCAGCGCGGTGGGCATGTCGGAGAAGGACATCGGCAGGAACGATTCCTTGGCGACGGTCAGGTTGTGCTGCTTGAACTGGGCGCGCAGCGCCAACTCACCGATGCCACCCGGCGACGACACGGCGATCTTCTTGCCGACCAGGGCACTGAGATCCTTGATCGGCGAGTCCTTCTTCACCACCAGCAGGAAGAGGTTCTCGGTGGTCGCCACGGCGTCGAAGACGATTTTCAGCTCGGACACCTTCTTCGCCTGCGCCTGGATCGCGGGCGGGTAGCTGGTCGTGACGATGTCGGCCGATCCGCCCATCACGTTGTCGAGGTTCGCCGAGCCCTTGGTGCCCGTGGACAGTTCGACAGTCAGGCCTTCCGCCTTGAAATAACCGGCGTCGATGGCCATGTGAATAGGCGTGCAGTCGATGATCTTCAATTCCGCGACCTTGATGGTCGACTTCTCAAGTCCCCCCGTCGGAGCCGGATTTCCGGACGCTTTCCCGAAAAGTCCGCATCCACCCAGCGTCGCCAGCATGGCCGCGGTAAGCAGGCCAGCGTAGACGCGACGTTTCGGACGCATGTGAAGTTGTCCTCTCATTAACGGCTAGAGCGGCGGTCTCGCCTGTGGCTCCGATCGCAAAGAGCTCAGCGATCAAGATTGCCGTAGGTTAGCGGTACCGGATGGGGTGCGATACAGCCAAATGTCGTAGTGTCCGACCAGGACAGTCACGGTATATCAAATTGGATATACCAAGTTCCCTCGATCGTGTCCTGAGTTGCCGTCCCCGCGGCCACCCCGCACGCTCGGCCCATGAACCAGACGTGCGATGTGTGCGGCAACGACTACTGGATGGCCTTCGAGGTCCGGACGGTCACCGGAGACGTGTACACGTTCGACAGCTTCGAGTGCGCGGTCCAGAAACTCGCGCCGCGTTGCGAACACTGCGAATGCCGGATCCTCGGGCACGGCGTCGAGGTCGAGGGCAGGTTCTTCTGCTGCGCGCACTGTGCCAGGCAGGGCGCGACGCCGCTCGGCACCCAGATCCGGGACACTGTTGGCGCGCTGCCCGGCTGATGGCAGGATGTGCCGGTGGATCCGCGGCAGGTCGACATCACCAAGCCGAGTGTGGCCCGTGTGTACGACGCCGCGCTGGGCGGCAAGGACAACTACGAGATCGACCGCGCGGTGTTGCGGGCCATCCTGACCGCCGCGCCGGACGCGATGGTGTCCGCACGGGACAACCGGGAATGGCTGATCCGGATCACCCGGTTCCTGGCCAGGGAAGCCCGGATCAGCCAGTTCCTGGACTGCGGGTCCGGCCTGCCGACGGCGGAGAACACCCACCAGGTCGCGCAACGGATCAACCCCGAGGCGACCGTCGTGTACGTCGACAACGACCCGATCGTGCTCGCGCACGGTCGGGCGATCCTCGCTGAGAACGACCGCACCCACCTCGTCGCGGCCGACCTGGCCAAACCGGAGGATCTGCTCGCCCACCCGGACGTGCGCCGTTTCCTGGACTTCAGCCAGCCGATCGCGCTGTTCCAGATCGGGACGCTGCACCACAGCGCGGACACCGCCGGGATCCAGGCGTTCATGCGCACGTACGCGGACAGCCTGGCGCCCGGCTCGTACATCGCGATCAGCCACTTCCACAATCCGGGAACCGGCGAGGACAGTGAGGCGGCCGACCAGATGGAACGCCTGATGGCCGGTGGCCCCATGGGCAGCGGCTACTTCCGGACCCGGGCGGAGATAGCGTCCTTCTTCAGCGGCTGCGAGCTCGTCGAGCCCGGACTGGTGACGCCTTCGGAGTGGTGGCCGGACGGCCCCAGGATGAAACCCCTCGTTCGGCCGCAACGGCTGTTCCTCGCCGGACTGGGCCGGAAGGGCTGAGCGACTCCGGTCAGTCGAACTCGATGGTCATCCCGTAGGCCTTGGTCACCCGCACCGTGATCAGCACGCGCTCGTCCTTCACCAGTTGTTCGTACAACGCCTGGATGTCGTCGTCCGGGACGTCCGGGTACAGCGGGCGCAGGGCTCGGCCCACCTCGTCGCCCGGGACGGTGGTGGGCTCGGAGACGTCCGCTTCTCCTTCGGCCACCGCGTAGGTGAAGAAGTCCGGGCCGGCCACCTGCAGGGCGGTCCTGGGGTTGGCACGCAGGTGGCGCACCTTGATCCGGGGCGCTTTCGTGGACATCAGCAGTGCCCGCCGGTCCGGGTCCCACACGTACAGCATGTTGCTCAGGTGGGGGTGGCCGTCGCTCTTCAGGGTCGCCAGGACACCTTGGCGGTTCGCCGCGACCACGGCGAGGGCTTCCGGTTCGGTGAAGACGCGGGGTGGCGGGCCGGAACCAGGTGGATATGCGGTCATGCCGACATCATGTGGGAAGGTGGCGGGGGCCGGAAGGAGGCACTTTCTTGTCACAGAGTCACACCGGTGTTCCCAACGACACTGTTCCCGACCGCACTGTTCCCGAGGACACTGTGCCTGGGGAGACCTGCTCGCTGGGCGAGGTCCTCGAACAGGTGTCGGGCAAGTGGAACATCGGGATCATCATGGCGGCGATGGCCGGCCCGATCCGGTTCACCGAACTGGAACGCGAGGTCCAGGGCATCAGCCGGCGCATGCTCACGTTGACCCTGCGCAAGTTGGAACGCGACGGCCTGCTGATCCGCACGGTCCATCCGACTGTGCCGCCGAAAGTGGAGTACACGCTCACGGAGATCGCCCATGAGCTGCACGACACCTTCATCGGCCTGACCGCGTGGGCGGACAGGCACAAAGCGTCGATCGCGGCCGCGCGCAGGGCGTACGACGCACAGAGCCAAGGCGCGTAGCGCTATTCGGTGTCCGGGCGGGCGCGGGAGGGTTGGACGCGCTTGGGTTCCCCCGGCATCTTCGGGTAGTCCGGTGGGTACGGCATCTCCCCGCGGCCGTCCTTCTCGTACCACTCAAGGAGGGTCTCCAGGCCGAAGGCCTCCTGGTCGATTCCGGAATGCGCGTCCCCGTGCGCGGCGAGCAGGTCCGGCACCGTCAGCACGTCGAAGTCATCAGGGTCCACATCGGACAGCTGGGCCCAGGTCAACGGCATCGACACCGTGGCCCGCGGGGTGCCGCGCACCGACCAGGCCGAGGCGATCGTGCGGTCCCTGGCCGCCTGGTTGAAGTCCAGGAAGACGCGCTCACCGCGTTCCTCCTTCCACCACGCGGTGGTCGCCAGGTCCGGGATCCGGTTCTCCACCTCGCGGGCCAGGCCGATCACCGCGTGCCGCACCTGGATGAAGTCCCATTCGGACCGGATCCGAACCAGCACGTGGATCCCCCGGCCGCCGGACGTCTTCGGGTATCCGGTGAGACCGGCGTCCGCCAGGACCTCGCGCAGGACGCCCGCGACCTTCACCGCGTCGGTGAAGTCCGTGCCAGGCTGGGGATCGAGATCCACCCGCAGTTCGTCCGGGTGGTCCACGTCCGGCCGCCGCACCGGCCACGGGTGGAAGTCGAACGTGCCCAGGTTCGCGGCCCAGGCGAGCACCGCGGGCTCGGTCGGGCAGACCTCGTCCGCCGGCCGTCCGGACGGGAACGTGATCCGGGCGGTCTCCACCCAGTCCGGCGCGCCCTTGGGCAGCCGTTTCTGGTAGAACGCCTCCCCTGTCACCCCGTCGACGAACCGCTTCAACGTGGTCGGCCGGTCGCGCAGCACGCCGAGCAGCGGCTCCGCCACGGCGATGTAGTACTCGACGACCTGACGCTTGGTGATCCCCCGATCGGGGAAGTACATCTTGTCCGGATTGGACACGCGCACAGTGCGTTCGCCGACAGTCAGTTCGATCGCCTTCGAGGCCATGCGGCCACCTTAGTAAAAGGGATGGCGCGCGCCGGGTAGCGTTGTACGGACTGTTGGCCCACGTGACCGAGGAATCCCGGTGAAGATGGACTTGAGCCCCGCCAGGGGCACCCGTGACCTGCTGCCCGCGACCGTGGCCGTGCGCGACCACGTGCTGGCCCGGATCACCGAGGTCTACCACCGGTACGGCTACCAGCGGATCGAGACGCCCGCGCTGGAGAACATCGAGCGGCTCACGGGCGGCCAGGGCGGCGAGAACGAGAAACTGATCTTCAAGATCCTCCGCCGCGGGCTCGCCGAAATCCCGGAAAACCTCGACGACCTGGTCGATCTCGGCCTCCGGTTCGACCTGACGGTGCCGCTGACCCGGTTCTACGGCAACAACCACGCCCAACTGCCGGTGCCGTTTCGGTCGTTCCAGTTCGGGCCGGTGTGGCGGGCCGAACGGCCGCAGAAGGGCCGCTACCGCCAGTTCGTGCAGTGCGACATCGACCTGATCGGCGAGGAGAGCGTGCTGGCCGAGATCGAGCTGATCGAGGCGACCACCGAGGCGCTGGCCGCGGCCGGCCTGCCCGGGGTCACGGTCCGGCTGTCCGACCGGCGGTTCCTGTCCGCGCTGGCCGAGAGCGCCGGGGTCGCGCCTGAGGCGCAGGGCGGGTTCTTCATCACCTTGGACAAGCTCGACAAGATCGGTTGGGACGGGGTCCGGAAAGAGCTGTTGGGCAGGGGATTCACCGAGGATCAGGTGGACGGTGTGCAGCAGGCGATCTCGACCGCCCAGGGCCTGGACCCGGCCAAGCTGGCCGACCAACTGACCGACGCGCTCCCCGCGCTGCCCGAGGACGTGGCCGCCGACCTGGCCGCCACCACCGGCGCGTTGGCCGCGATTGGCGACCTGGCCTGGGAGTTCGACCCGACCCTGGTTCGTGGCATGGGCTACTACACCGGCCAGATCTTCGAGCTGAGCCACCCCGGGTCGGCCTCGTCGGTGGCCGGCGGCGGCCGGTACGACCAGTTGATCGGCCGGTCGCTCGGCAAGGACGTGCCGGCCTGCGGGTTCTCCATCGGGTTCGAACGGATCGTCGACCTGCTGGACAACGCACCGAAAAACGACGCGCTCGCCGTCCTGCACGAGTCTGACGTCCCCACGGCCGAGGTGTTGGCGGTCGCGCGGGAGCTTCGGGCCGGCGGCCGGCAGGTCACGACCATCCGGCGCCGAGGCAAGTTCGGCGCCCAGCTCGGCCGGCTTCAGGAGTGGGGCTACACGTCGTTCGTGCACGTCAAACCGGGGGATATTACCGAAGTACGACCTTTGGCGGTCCGGGAAACAAGCTGAGCCGCTACGGTGTTCACATGGGTGTGAACGAGTCTCCAGGCGAGCGGTCGTCAAGGCGGTTCGAGGAGGAGCTGATCGGCCTCGATCCCGGGGATCCGGAGGCCCGCGAGTTCGCCGCCCATCTCGACCGGATGGAGCACCACATCCGCTCGGGATACACCGTCGAGGGATACGTCGGGGGCATCTCGGACTTCGCGGACTCCGCCAACCGGTTGGGCGGCCACCGCCGGTTGACCGCGCTGATCCTCATCACGCTGATTCTCGGCGGGGTGGCGGTCGCCGTCTGGGACGCACTCGTGTTCATCTTCTCGACACTTGGAAGGTAGGCCCATGAAACCCGTTGTGGGTGCCGCGCCGAAGGTAGTGAAGTCGGACCAGGAGTGGCGTCAGCAGCTCACCCCGGACGAGTACCGGGTGCTGCGCCAGGCCGGTACCGAGCGCGCCTTCACCGGGGAGTACACCGACACCAGCACCGTGGGCGTCTATGCCTGCCGGGCGTGTGGCGCCGAGCTTTTCCGCAGCTCGACGAAATTCGAGTCGCACTGCGGCTGGCCGTCGTTCTTCTCCCCGCTCGCCGGTGACGCCGTTATCCTTCGCGACGACAGCACCATGGGCATGGCCCGCACCGAGGTGCTGTGCGCGACCTGCCACAGCCATCTGGGTCACGTGTTCGAGGGCGAAGGCTACGACACGCCGACCGACCAGCGGTACTGCATCAACAGTATTTCGCTGACGTTGTCGCCGGACGACCAAGCCTAAGTTGTCCCCAACACAACCCTAAATGTTGCTCAAGGTGTCTTGCCCGGTGTCCCCCGCAGGCAGAAAGTGGTGTCTCCACTTGGATTCTTGCTCTCGGTAGAGAGGGGGAACAATGAAAGACACGTGGGGAATACCGGGACCTGAGTTCTTGGGGCTTTACGCGATCGCGTTTCTGATCTCACTGCTGTTCTTGTTCGCCATTCGAATTCACACCCGTACCGGCGCGGCCCACTCCACACCCGCGCCGGGGGCACTCACCCGATCCGAGGTGGCGTGCCTGACCGGGGGTCCGCGGCGAGTGGTTGAGGCCGCGGTGGCGCAGCTGGTCGACACCGGCCAGCTGCGCCCGGTCAGCGCCGGATACGTGCAGGCGGCCGCGCACGCGGACGGCACGAACCCGGTGGAACGGACCGTGATAGCGGACGTCCGGCGGTACGGCCGCCGGTCCACCTCCATCCTCACCGACCGGCTGGCCGCGTCGGACGCCGTCACCGAGGTGACCGAGCGGCTGGTCAGGACGGGTTTCCTGGTCGACGCCGGACTGGCCGCGCGGCGCCGGGCGATCGGTGTGGTCCCGATGGTGACCGTCCTGGCTGTCGGCGTGGCCCGCTGGTTCGCCGAACTCGTCAACGACCGGCCGATCGGTCAGCTCACCATGGTGGTGGCCGCCGCCGGGGTGGTCGGCTACGTCATGGGCCGGCACGAGATCGGCCCACGAACCTTCATCGGCGACCACGTCGCCCGCGAGCTCACCGACGAACTGCCGGACCGGACACACCGTCGACATCCAGGGGTCTCGCCGGCGGACCGGACCGTGGGCCGGGGCCGCAGCACTGGGGGCTGAGGCTCCAGGGGGAAGGGGGCGGCAGCCGCATGGGAGGCGGCTGTCGCGGCCAGCAGGTCGACCCGGGAACATCGCGGATTCGCCCACCGGATCCAGCGGGGAGTCCCGGGCCGGCCGGCTGGTGAGATGACAGCTCATCCAGTTTCCGGCCTTCGACGCCAACCCGCCTCGCGCGGGCCGGCGTCGAAGGTCAGGCAACCCGTTGGCGGGAGGGGACAATGGCCGACCCTTGGGGCATCTCAGGCCCGACGTTCATCTGGATCTACGTGATCGCCGCCCTGGTCGCGTTCATCGCGGGCCTGTGGCTGCGCAGTCACATCCGGTCGGTTCCGGCGGCCCGCGGGCAACGTCCGCTGACCGTCGACCAGATCGCCTTTCTGGCCGGCGGCCCGGACCGCGCGGTCGACGTCGCCATCGCGGCTCTGGTCGAACGGCAGGCGATCCGGACCGCACGCGGCGGCAAGCTGTATCTCATCGACGACAGGAAGTCGGAGACGGCCACCGAGTCAGCGGTCCTCGGAGCCGTCCGACGCCAGCCCGGCTGCACGGTCCAGCGAGTGCGGCGGGTGGTGGGCCGTGGTCGGTCGTACGACCGGATGCGGGAGGAACTGACCCGCCGCGGGCTGATCGTCGGCAGCAGCTTCGGTAAGGTCCTGCTCGCCGCCGTGCCGTTCGCCGTCGTCTGCCTGGTCGGGCTGATCCGGTTGGTCAACGGCGTCAACCTGCACCGGCCGACCGGGACGCTCACCGGGATGCTCGTGGTGTCCGGCATCGTGCTCCTGCTGCTCCTGCGCCCGATGACCACCAAGCGGACCCGGGCGGGCGACCGGGTACTGGCCGCCGTCACCGGTGGGCAGACCACGTCCGCGTCCGAGGGCATCCCGTTGGTCCCGATCGCGGGCGCGGCCGCGCTGGTGGCCGTCGGCGGGTTGATGGCGTTCCCGGACAACGAGATCGCCCGCTCGTTCCGAACGGTCGCGAACACGTCGAGCAGCGGGTCCTCGTGTGGCAGCAGTTCGTCGTGCAGCAGCGGGTCGTCGTGCGGGGGTGGCTCCTCATGCGGAGGAGGGAGCAGTGGCTGTGGGGGCTGACACCGTTCGCGAACTGGGGGTGGGCATCGGCTGGCGGTCGGAGATCGACCTGACCGTGGAACGCCTGCCCGGCGTCGACTGGGTCGAGGTGGTCGCCGAGAACCTGCACGCCGAGCACCTGCCCGAGTCCATTGTGGTGCTGCGGGAACGCGGTGTCCCGGTGCTCCCGCACGCCGTGTCGCTGTCCGTCGGCGGCGCGGAACCCGTTGACCCGCGGCGAGTTCAGCATCTGGCCGAACTGGCCGACGCGCTGGACGCGCCCTTGGCCAGCGACCACGTCTGTTTCGTGCGCGCGGGTGGACTGGACTCCGGGCACCTGATGCCCGTCCCCCGCACCCGCGCGGCGCTGGACGTGCTCGTCGCCAACGTGCGGACCGTCCAGTCCGGCCTGGGCGTGCCGTTCGCGCTGGAGAACATCGCGGCACTGCTGGAATGGCCGGACGCCGAGCTGACCGAGGCCCAGTTCCTCACCGAACTGACCGACCGGACCGGGTGCCTGCTGCTCGTGGACGTCGCCAACCTGTACGCCAACGCCCGCAACCTCGGCCACGACCCGGTCCGGCTGCTGGACGGACTGCCGTTGGAACGTCTGGCGTACGTGCATGTCGCGGGCGGAATCGAGACCAACGGCGTCTATCACGACACGCACGCGCATCCCGTGCCGCAGGACGTCCTGGACCTGTTGGCGGAGCTGGTGTCCCGGACGTCACCACCGGGTGTGCTGTTGGAACGCGACGACGACTACCCCACCGACGGCGAACTCGCCGCGGAGTTGGCCGCGATCCGAGCGGTATTGACATGACCGAACCGCAGCGCGAGCAACTCGCCGAAGCGCAGGCGGAACTGTTGCGCGCGTTGCTGGCGGGCGGCCCCACGCCGTCCGGATTCGATCCGGAACGGCTGCGGGTGGAGGCTGACGCGTTGCTGGCGAAGCGGCGGCGGGTCGTCGCGATGCTCGAACCGGACGCACGCGCTGAACTCGACGACGACTTTGTTCAGCTGTTCAACGAATACGCGCGGACGAACCCACGGCAGGTCGGCACACGGGCGCGAGAGGACGCGGCCGGGTTCGTGGAATGGGCGCGCGGGCAGGGGCGTCTGGAACGGCCCCGGACGCGGTGGTGGACATTCCGGCGGGCGACCGGAAACGGACGCTGACGGATCAGCGGCTCCTTCGGGCGTGCAGCGAAAGCACCGACCTCCCGCGTGCAACCAGACTGGGCCGTTGATCCGTCCGGGTGTCATGCGCCGGATTCCGCTTGCTCTCAGCACTGTCGCCGCTGTTTCCCTGCTGTCCGCATGCGGCAACAGCCCCGGCGCCGTCGAGTGCCTGAACGTCGCGCTGCGGCCGGGAATCGGCGTGGACATCGACCCGGCGTTCGCGCCGCGGGTCGACTCGGCCGCGATGAAAGCCTGCTGGGACGGCGATTGCCGGACGTTCGACCTCAAGCTGGAGGCGTCCACCGCCGCCAGCGCGCTCCCCTGCACCGGGAACTCGCCCACGGATGTCTGCGGCGCGCAAGCTGTCCCGACTGGCGGGAAGTACACGTTCGCGGAGGTGCGGAACCTGCCGGGCAAGCCAATTGACATCACTTTGTCGCTGGCCGGGCCGCGGATGACCCCGCCACAGGACCAGCACCTGACCGTCACGCCCAGGACCGCGAACGTCGCTCCGCAGTGCGCCGGTGACCAGCGGCAAGCGGGGATCATCGTCAGCAAGGACGGAACCGTCAGCGAGCGGCGGTGAACCTTCCGTAACACTGGTGGGGAAAATTACCGTCAGCATCTTTGGTTCGAAGTCTTGTCACGTACTAGTGACCCTCGATAGCTTGCCATGACCACGGACTGTGGTTCATCGACTGCGGACAGTCGATGCCTGGGGCATGCGCGAAAACCCGATCGGGAGGTTTTTCGGTGCGTTCTGCAAGAAATAAGTGGTTCAGACGGGTGGCTGTCGGCTCGGTCGCGGTGGGAGTCGCGTTCGGAGCGACACAGGTGGTCGCCGACGCGGCTCCGCAAGGCGGTTCCCTTGGCACGGGCGACCGTTCCGTCACCCTGATCACCGGCGACCGGGTCGTCATGGTGGATTCGACCCGCGACGCCAGGTCCATCATCCCCGGCAAGGGCAGGGACAAGGTCGCCTTCTCGACATATCAGCGTAACGGGCACCGGTACGTGGTGCCGAAGGACGCCGTTTCGCTTGTCGCACAAGGGAAACTCGACGAGCGCCTGTTCGACGTCACCACCCTGGTGCAGTCCGGCTACGACGACAGGAGCCGGTCCACCCTGCCCCTGATCGTCAGCTACGCGCCCGGTGTGGCGCGGGCGCAGGTGGCCGGGGTCAAGCAGACCGCGAACCTGACGGCCATCAACTCGGCCGCGGTCGCCGCGGACAAGACCGGCGCGGTGTGGCAGTCGGTCAGGAACGGCAGCGTCCGGAAGGTGTGGCTGGACGGCAAGGTGCAGGCGTCGCTCGACCGGAGCGTGCCGCAGATCGGCGGCCCGGAGGCGTGGAAGGCCGGCTACACCGGGAAAGGCGTGAAGGTCGCCATCCTGGACACCGGTGTCGACGAGACCCACCCCGACCTGGCCGGCCGCCAGCTCGCGGAACAGAACTTCAGCGACGCCGCGGACAACGTGGACCGGTTCGGCCACGGCACGCACGTCGCGTCCACCATCGCCGGCAACGGGGCGAAGTCCGGCGGCAAGTACAAGGGGGTCGCGTACGACGCGCAGATCCTGGACGGCAAGGTGCTCGACGACAACGGCGGCGGCCTGGAGTCGTGGATCATCGCCGGCATGCAGTGGGCGGTCGACCAGGGCGCGAAGGTCGTCAACCTGAGCGTCGGCGGCCCGGACTCGCCCGGTGTCGACCCGCTTGAGCAGGCCGTGAACGATCTGTCGAAGACGGGCACGCTGTTCGTGATCGCCGCGGGCAACAGCGGCGCGGACGAGTCCATCCAGTCGCCGGGCAGCGCGGACGCCGCGTTGACCGTTGGCGCCGTGGACCGAAACGACGCCCTGGCGCCGTTCTCCAGCCGTGGCCCGCGTGTCGGTGATTCCGCGATCAAGCCGGACATCACCGCGCCCGGCGTCGGCATCGTCGCCGCGAAGGCCGCGCAGGGCAAGATCGGCACGCCCGCCGCGGACGGTTACGTCGCGCTGTCGGGCACGTCCATGGCCACCCCGCACGTGGCGGGCTCGGCCGTGCTGCTCGCGCAGCAACACCCGGACTGGACCGGTCAGCAGATCAAGGCGACGCTGACCGCGTCCGCCAAGCCGAACCCGGCGCTGAACAGCTTCGCCCAGGGCTCCGGCCGGGTCGACGTGGCCCGCGCGATCGGCCAGACCGTCACCAGCGACCCGACCAACGTCTCCATCGGCACCCAGATCTGGCCGCACGACGACGACCAGCCGGTGACGAAGTCCGTCACGTACCACAACTCCGGCACCAAGGACGTGGCGCTGGACGTCAGCGTGAACGGCGTCGGCCCGGACGGCAAGGCGGCCCCGGCGGGCATGCTGACCGCCTCCCCGGCCACCGTGACCGTGCCGGCTGGCGGCTCGGCGTCGGTGAACGTCACCGCGGACACCAAGGTGGACGGCCTGGATGGCGTGTACTCCGGCAATGTCACGGCGACATCGCGGGACACGCAGGTGCTCACGCCGGTGGCGGTCAACCGGGAGCCGGAGAGCTACACCCTGACCATCAACCACATCGGCCTGGACGGCCGGCCCGCGGTCGACTACGGCACCGCGCTGATCAACCTGGAGACGGGCCAGTTCACCGGCGCGTACAGCCCGGACGGGCGGGTCACGGTCCGGCTGCCCAAGGGCCGGTACGTGCTGGACAGCTCGCTGGTCGGCGACCGGATCTCGTGGCTGTCGTACCCGGCGCTGAACCTGACCGACGACACCACGGTCGATCTGGACTTCCGCACCGCCAAACAGACCCAGATCACCCCGCCGGACGGTGCGGCCCTCCGAATCGGGGATATCTCGTACACCTTGACCAGCGGGAAGTTCCCGACCGGTTTCGGCTGGGTGTTCCTCGGCGGCGACCTCGGCGACCTGTGGACCGCGGGCCTGGGCCCGCAGTTGCCGCCGGGCGACCTGCTCGCCCAGTACAACACCCAGTGGTCCGGCCAGAACAACGACTTCTTCGGCCTCGGCTACTACGCCAACGGCATCATGCCGACCGGTTTCGTCCGGACCGAGAAGAAGGAAACCCTCGGGCACGTGCACACGTCGTACGCGGCGCCCGTCGCCGGTCGCTCGGGTCTGGCGTCGGCGTTCCCGTACCCGAAGTTCGGTCCGGCGGTGGGCGGCTGGGCCGTGCTGTTGCCGGTGGGCCTGCCGGGCGAGCGGACCGAGTACTACTCGCCTGAGGCGATGTGGGCACCCTCGCTGTGGCAGATGGGCCAGGGCGACTTCGCCATCGAGGCGACGCTGACCGCTCCGGTGCGGACGTTCGAGTCGGGGAAGAACTACGAGGCGTCGTTCAACCGCGGGGTGTTCGCGCCAGCGCTGCCCCAGACGAAGTTCGACTTCGACTACCTGACCCGGTCCGGGGACACGATCCTGGCGGACATCCCGCTGTTCGGTGACGCGTCCGGGAACGCCGGAACGTCGGCGACGGACAAGGCGAGCACGGTCCTGACCAAGGACGGCCTGGTGGTCGGCCAGACCGCCCGGCCGGGCTTCGGCTCGTTCGACGTCCCCGCCGGCGCCGGGAACTACACGCTGGCCACGGAAGCGGTCCGCAGTGGGGTTTCGGACGTGTCCACCACGGTCCGGGCGGCGTGGACGTTCAAGTCCGCCAACACCGGCGCGGGCCCGGTCCGCCTGCCGCTGTCCACGGTCCGGTTCACGCCGGCACTGGACCCGGCCAACTCGGCCCCGGCCGGCGAGTCGCTGATCATCCCGATCACGTTCGCGCAACAGGCGACCGGCACGGGCACGGTGGCGAAGACGTTGACGGTGGAGGCGTCCTTCGACGGCGGCCTCACCTGGTCACCGACCACTGTGGTGGCGAACGTGTTGGCGGTGGTTCAGCATCCGAACGACGCGACCACGGTGTCCTTGCGCGCCAAGGCATCTGACCGCGCCGGGAACACTGTGGAGGAAAGTCTGATCAACGCGTACAAGCTGCGCTGACCGATGACGGAGGCGGCTCTCATGATCGACGGGAGCCGCCTCTTCGCACCTACGTCACCCGACCGATGTCTCCGCGTGATCGGCGAGGGACCGTGGGTGTATGCAGCCCATAGTCCGTGACGACCCAGTCGATCACCGCGTTGATCAGCATGACCGCTGGAACTACGCGGTCCGCGGTGAGAGCCCCATCCAGCGCCTTGACCGCAACTACAACGAGATCCTGCAGGAACTCCGGGTGGCGCAGACGGGAGTGCAGCTGCTGCTGGCGTTCCTGCTGACGGTGGCCTTCACGCCGAGGTTCGCCACGTTCACGGATTTCCAGCGAAACACCTATGTCGCCAGCCTGGTCTTGGGCGCGGCGGCGAACTGCCTGCTGATCGCGCCGGCCGCGTTCCACCGGATGGTGTTCCGGCGGCGGCTCAAAAGCGTGCTCGTGCGGATGTCCAACCGGTTCGCCCTCTGTGGACTGGGCCTGCTGATGCTGGCGTTGACGTCCGCGCTGTTGCTGATCCTGACGGTGGTGCTCGGCACCAACCTCGGAACGTGGGTCACCGGTTGCGCGTTGGCGTGGTTCGTGTTCTTCTGGTACGTCTTGCCATTGTGGACGCGGCTGCGGCACCGCCGTTAGTTAGCACCGCCGTTAGTTAGCCCGATGCCCGACTGGCGGCCTCCCTGGCGATGTCCGTGCGGGAGCCCACGCCGAGTTTGGTGAGAATGTGCGAGACGTGCGTGCCCACTGTTCGCGGGGACAGGAACAGCCGGGCGGCGATCTGCCGGTTCGTCATTCCGGACACGACCAGCGCGGCGATCGTCGACTCGGTGGGTGTCAACGACTCCCAGCCGTGGCTGGCCTTGCGGTGCGCGACCCGTGGCCCGCGCCGGATCCCGGCCGACCGCTGGATCGCGGCGAGCCGGGCGATGTCCCATGTGGCCGCCAGGTCCTCGTACACGTTGCCCGCCAACGTGAACGCGGCCCGCGCGGAGGTCCGGTCGCCGACCGCGACGAACGCGATCGCCGCGGCCTCAAGGGCTTTCGCGCGCGGTAACGGCCGGCCCGCGGTCGAGTACTGAGCGGCGGCCTCCAGCAGCTGGGCGGGGTTCTGGTCGAGCAGCCCACGGCAGTACAGCGCCGCCGCCCGCCTGCGCGGCCCAGAGTCCACATTGGACTCGACCCGGGCGGTGATCGAGCTGGCCATGGTGAGGTCGCCGACCTGCACGGCCAGCCGGACCGCGTCCGGCAGCAGGTCCTCGATGTCGGCCTTGTCGTCCAGGCCGGTGACCAGTTCCGCGAACGCCGCCCGCGGGTCGCCCGTGTACTCGGCGTCCAGGCTGCGGGCCAGGCTCAACGCCCAGACCACCCGCTGCCCCATCTGCGACTCGTAGGGCGCCGCCGCGTCGAGATTCGTGCGCGCGGTCTCCGGGTCGCCGCGGTGGAACGAGATGACGGCCGCCACCCCGCGGTCGCAGCAGACCACGCTGGGGTCCTTGACCTCGTTGGGCAGAACGTCCACTTCGGCCAGTGCGCCGTCCCAGCCGCCAGTGTCCAGCAGCAGCTGCCCCATCGCGCTCTGCGCCTGCGACAGCCGGACCAGGCTGCCGGTGCGTTCCGCCTCCTGCCGTACCTGGCCGACCGCGGCGACGGCTTCGGCGTACCGGTCGAGATCGCCGAACGTGACCGCCTGGTTGATCCGCAGCAGCAGCCGCAGGTCCGTCAGCTCAGGGTCACCGGCGGACACGGCGAGGGCTCGTTCGAACAACGGCAGCGCCTCTACCATGGCGCCGCGCATCATCGCCACGAGCGTCAAGACGTGCAGCGCCCAGCCGGTGGCGAACCGGTCGTCCGTCTGTTCCAGCGCGGCGGTCGCAAGCGCCTCAGCGTCGTCGACCTGGCCGAGCGCCCGATGCGTACGAGCGGTCAGCACGAGCAGTCTTGCCCGGTGCGCGGTGGTGAGCCCTGGCGTGTCCAGCGCGTCCTTCAACGCCGGCAGCGCCTCGACGGACTTCCCGGCCAGTGACCGGCACTGGGCCATGATCCGGTGCAGCTCGACGAACAGGTCCGGCGGTGGGGCGCCGAGTAGCGCCCGGCTGGCCACCAGCTCGGCCTCAGCCGGCTCCCCCGTCTGGTACAGGGCGTCGGCGAGACGCCAGGACAACTCGTCATGCGGTCCGGTGGCCAACGCGCGCCGCAGCAGCTCGACCGCGACCTTCGGTGCGTGTCCGACGAGCGTGGGCGCGGCATCGACGAGCCACTGCGCCATCCATTCCGCGCCGGCGTCCCCTGCCGGCAACAGCTGGCGGGCGACCCGATCCACCGACGCTCCGGCCGCCGCCAGCGCACGGCCCGCCTCCGCGTGCCAGGCGGCCCGCACCGACACCGGAAGCTGTTCGTACAGCGCCATTCTGATCAACGGGTGCCGGAACGCCATGCCGTCCGCGGACTCGGTCAGGATCCCCGCCGCGCGAGCCTCCTCGATCGACGGGATCAGCGTCGCGGTCGCCTGGCCGGACACGATCGCCAGGTCCTGCACGGAGAAGTCGGCGCCCAACAAGGCCGCCGTGCGCAACACGTCCAGCACGGGTTCGGGCAGAAACCCCAGTCTCTCCGCGATCGCCGCGGACAGCGACCGAGGTGTGCGTCCGGTTGTCGTCTCCACCATGCCCGACTCGGTGACGAACAGCCGACCGCCGCGGGCCAATGATCCGACGAGTTCGGTGACGTACAACGGGTTGCCCGCCGCGCCCGTGGACAGCCGCAGCAGCCGGTCGCTCGGCGTGCCGCCCGCCAGCACGGTCACCAGCTTCAGGACGTCAGCGTCGCCGAGCCGGGTGAGGCGCATCCGCGACGGCATCGACCGGCGTAACGCGACCAGATCAGCCTGCCTGGGCACCGGGCGCGTGATCCCGATGAACAGCAACGGAAGCTGCCGCACCAGCCGGGCCAGCCGGCCGCACAGCGCGATCGTGTGCCGGTCCGCCCACTGCAGGTCGTCGACGACCAGGACGACGGGTCCGGCCGCGCACAGTTCCTCCAGCAGGGCAAGGAGATGCTCGGCGACCGCGGTGGACACGTCCATGCCTGGGGCGATCTGGACCTCGCCGCGCATCAGCCGGGCGATGGTGTCCCGGCGGGCGTCGGTGCCGGCGCTCGACTCGGTGGGCCTCGGCTCATTGACCCTCGGCTCATTGACACTGTGCACGCGCAGGCCGTCCAGCAGCGGCACCAGCGGGATGTCCTGGCCGAGTTCGTCGCCGCAGCCCCAGAAGACCGGGAAAGTCGTTTCGGCGCAGGCGGTTTTGACGAGGATGGACTTGCCTATCCCAGGCTCGCCCTCGACCAGGATCGCGTGGCCACGGCCGGTGCGCAGGTCACGCAGCCAGCCGACCAGCCGGCCCAGCTCCGGGTCCCGACCGATCAGCGAGACCGAGCCTGACCGCGCCACAGGAAGAAGAATACTACGTGAACAGAAGTTGAACAACACTCAGAAATCACGAGAAAAATCACTGAAACAATCGCCGGTGACGCAATTCTTTGCGGCCACCCATCGTTGGCCAAGTATTTACGGTGTGCTCCTCCGCCGCTCACTGATCCACTGAAACAGTGGTGGCGCGTTTCCGTCCGATCTCCACACGTGGGCTCACGGAGGAATTCAATGCGGACACAAAGCCGCATCGCAGTGTTGTTCGCCGGCGCGGCCGCCGTCGCCGCGGTCGTGTTGACCGTCGGTACCGACAGCATGGGCTACGACTCGTTGTGCCAGGACAGCATGGGTTACGACTGCGCGCACACCGCCAGCATGGGGTATGACGTGATCCACACCGACAGCATGGGCTACGACTAGATCAATTTCGGCGTCCCGCCCGAATGGTCACCGCCATTCGGGCGGGTCAGCGCCTGGAATACCCGGTCCGCGATCCCAGTAAGGCGGCGAACCGGGCAGTTCACCTGGAATTCGGATATGCGTAATCCGGCCGAACGAAGTGTCCGTTTCGGCCAGCAGGTCGTCCACTTCCGGCTCGGTGCCCGCGGTCTCGGTGCGGCCCATCTCGTCCAGCCACATTCCGGTCCTGGCCAGCGACACCCGCACCCGCCACGATCCGCCCTCGGTGATCCGCCTGGTCAGCGCCTCGATCGCGGCGGCGGCCGCCAGCCATCCCGTGCCGTGGTCCAGGAACTGCAGCGGCAACGGCAACGGCGGGTCACCAGCCGCGATACCCGTGGCCATCTGCGCGAGGCTGTCGAACCCGCGCCTGGTCCGCCACGGCCCTGCCCAGCCCCAAGCGGAGATGTCCACGACCACGATGCCCGGCCGGAGCGCGGCCAGGTCCGCCGGCCCGAAACCGCGCGCCGCCAACGAATCCGGCCGATACGACTGGACGAACACATCCGCGTCCCGCACCAACTCCCGCAGCTTCCCTGCGTCCTCGTCGTCCCGCAGGTCCAAGTACGTGGACCGCTTGCCGAACTGGGTGTCCAGCAACAGCGGCGCCACCACAGGCAAATGCCTGGCGCCCACATGCACCACGTCAGCCCCATGGGCCGCGAGCGTCCGACCGGCGACCGGACCGGCGATGACGTGCGTCAACTCCACCACCCGCATCCCCGCGAGCGGTCTGTCCGCAGTGGACGGTCGGACCGGCGGCGCGTCCCCGATCCGCTCGACCAACACCAGCGGAAGCTTCCGCAACGCGACCCCCTGCGGATGCGCCAACCACTCGTCGCGCCCGCGCTGCGCGGCCGCCGCACCACCCGCGGCGACCACCGCCTCCTCCACCTCGATCGCACCCCGCCGCGCCACCGCAGCCACGACCTCGTCCCGGTCGACCGCCGTTCCCAACGCGGTCGCCACCGCGGCGGCATGGTGGGGATAGTTGCAGTGCAGCCGAACCCAGCCGTCCTTGGCGCGGTAGTCCCCGGTCAGCGGATCCTGAACAGCCCCACTCGCGATCTTCGCCAACATCTCCGCCACAAAGCCCGCAGCGCCCACAGCCGCAGCGCCCACAGGCGAAGCGCCCACAGGCGAAGCGCCCCTGCCGCGCCCCGTCGCCGTTTCCGCGCACCCCTGAAGGGAGGGAGGGCGAAGGTCCCCCGAATCAACGTTACCGTTGGGCACCGACAAAACCGGCTCGGCAAGATCAGCGGGGTCCAGCTTCAGGTACCGCTCGCTGCGGAACGCCACGGCAGCGTGCCGCGGATCCACTCGGACCGCGCCGGGATCCGTGCCGCGCGCACGCAGCATCTCCCCCGCGGCCTCGGTCGTTCGCGACACGATCGAAGCGGCTGCCGCCCCGATCCGGAACCGGCCGGGCAGGACCGGGTCCGGTTCGGTCACGGCAGGTTGGTGACCAGTTCGGCGGCGGGCAGGCGGGTCCCGGTGTAGAACGGGATCTCCTCACGCACGTGCCGGCGCGCGTCACTGGCCCGCAGGTGCCGCATCAGGTCGACGATCCGGTGCAGTTCGTCGGCTTCGAACGCGAGAATCCACTCGTAGTCGCCGAGGGCGAACGACGCCACGGTGTTGGCGCGCACGTCCGGGTAGTCCCGCGCCTGGTGGCCGTGCTGCGCGAGCATCCGGCGACGTTCCTCGTCCGGCAGCAGGTACCACTCGTAGGACCGCACGAACGGGTACACGCACACGTACTTGCGAGCCTCCTCACCGGCGAGGAACGCCGGGATGTGGCTCTTGTTGAACTCCGCCGGCCGGTGCAACGCGACCTGGCTCCACACGGGCGTGGACACCCGGCCGAGCGCGGTGCGCCGCAGCCCGGTGTACGCGGCCTGGAGCTGTTCGATCTCCTGCGCGTGCCACCAGACCATGTAGTCCGCGTCGGCACGCAGGCCGGCGAGGTCGTACACGCCGCGGACGGTGACGCCTTTGCCCTCGAGCGCGTCGAGGTAGTCCTCGGCCTCGGTCGCAGCCGGGCCGCGGTCGTCGGGCAGCCGCCCTGGCTCGATGTGGAACACCGACCACATCGTGTACCGGATCGAGTCGTTGAGTTCGGTGTAGTTCAGGCGAGCCATACCTCATATGGTGGCACGAACCGAGGGCTGGGTGTTTACCACGTACTCCACCAGTGTGACCAGAACCTCTTTGGCCGAGTCCCGGACCCGCGCGTCGCATAACGCGATCGGCACGTCCTCGCCGACGTCCAGCGCCTCCCTGACTTCGCGTGCCGTGTAGCGCGCGGCGTCGTCGAAGCAGTTCACCGCGATCACGAACGGAATGCCGCGCCGCTCGAAGAAGTCGATCGACGGGAAACACGTGTCCAACCGGCGGGTGTCCGCCAGCACGACCGCGCCGAGCGCCCCGTGCGCCAACTCGTCCCACATGAACCAGAACCGGCCCTGCCCAGGGGTGCCGAACAGGTACAGGATGATCCGCGGCGACAGCGTGATCCGGCCGAAGTCGAGCGCGACCGTGGTGGTGGTCTTCTCCTCGATGCCGGCCAGGTCGTCCACGCCGACCCCGGCCTCGGTCAGCAGCTCCTCGGTGAGCAGCGGCGCGATCTCGCTGACCGCGCCGACCATCGTGGTCTTCCCGGCGCCGAACCCGCCGGCGATCAGGATCTTGACGGCGTTCGGGATCTCGTCAAAGCCGTCGGACACCATCGAGCACCGCCTGCAGTAGGTTCAAGTCGGGGGCCTTCACGTTGCGCGCGGGGGTGCGCGCGATCACCTCACCGCGTTCCATCAGGTCCGACACCAGCACCTTGACCACCACGATCGGCACGTCCATGTGCGCGGAGATCTCCGCGACCGACAACGGCCTGTGGCACAGTTCGAGAATCGTGACGTAGTCCGCGTCCAGGGCCACCGGGTCGATCTCGTCCTTGGCCGCGACCACGAGGGTGATCATGTCCAGGTCACGGTTCGCCGGTTTGGTGCGCCCGCGCGTCATCGCGTACGGGCGGACCAGTGGCCCGGCCTCGTCGTCCACCCAGTTCTCGCGGCCGGCGGTCATGGCGTCGCGACGTCCACCCGCGGCGGCGTGCTGAGCACCGACCCGACCTGCTTGACCAGCATGTTCATCTCGTACGCGATCAGGCCCACGTCCGCGTCCTCCGCGCCGAGCACGGCCAGGCACGTGCCCTGGCCGGCCGCGGTGACGAACAGGAACGCGTGCTCCATCTCCACGATCGTCTGCCGGACCCGGCCGCCGCCGAACTGCCGGCCGGTGCCCCTGGCCAGGCTCTGGAACGCCGACGCCACCGCGGACAGGTGCTCGGCGTCCTCTTTGGACAGTTCGGTGGACCGGCCGACCAGCAGGCCGTCCGCGGACAGCACGACCGCGTGCCGGGCCCCGACCACCCGGGCGACCAGGTCGTCGAGCAGCCAGTCCAGGTCAGGTCTGGTGTTGGCCTTCTTCATGACGAATCTCCCCTACTCGTTTTCGCCCGTGCCGTCCGCGCGGGCCCGCCGCGACTCGCGATGGAACGCGGACATGATGTTCCGGATCTCGTCGGGCGACCGGCCGTCGGCCGGGTCGATCTCAGGCTCCTCCGGCGTGAACGCGGCCTCCCGCAGCTGGGGGGCGAGGCTCGCCTGCCGCCGGCGGCGCGGCAACGCCGGCCGGCCCTGGTCGTCAAGGGCGGGCCGCCTGTCGTCGACGGCGGTGAGCCCGGCGGCGGGTCGCTTGTCGTCGGCGACACCGCCGGGCGGTTCGGCCGCGCGCGGTTTGGCTATCTCGGGTTCGGTCGGCTGTGCGGCCACTTCCGGTGAGACCTCGTCGGGTACGTCCTGTGGGGGCCATGCGGGCCGTTCCTCGACCTGGATGGCGGTGGCCGACGCGCCCGACTGGGCCTGCGGGATCCGGAACGGCAGCACGTCGCCCACGAAGTCGGATCCCGGCGGGCCGACCGTCACCGGGTCCAGCACCGCCGTGGACTCCTGTTCGTCCTCCGCCAGCAACGTCGCCGGGATCAGCACGATCGCACGGGTGCCGCCGTAGGACGACGACCGCAGCTCCACCCGGATGCCGTGCCGGGCGGCCAACCGCGCGACCACGAACAGGCCGAGGCGCGGGTCGCCTTTCAGGGCCATGGCGTCGAAGTCCGGCGGGTCGGCGAGCACGGCGTTGTGCCGGTCGCGGTCCGTGTCCTCCATGCCGAGCCCGTTGTCCTCGACCTCCAGCAGGATCCCGCGGGCGGCCGGTTCGCCGGACAGCCGGACCTGCGCCTGCGGGGGCGAGAACGAAGTCGCGTTGTCGAGCAGTTCGGCCAGCAGGTGCATGGTGTCGGCGACCGCGGACCCGACGATGTACACGCGCGGCACGCCTTGCAGCCGGACGCGCTTGTACTGGGTGGTCTCCGCGACCGCGCCACGCAGGATGTCCACCAGCAGAACGGGTCTGCGCCAGATCCGACCGGGCTGCTGGCCGCCGAGGATGATCAGGTTCTCGGCGTTGCGGCGGGCCCGGGTGGCGAGGTGGTCGAGGTGGAACAGCTCGTCCAGCTGCTGGGGATCCTCTTCCTCGCGTTCCAGCCGGTCGAGGATCTTCAGCTGCCGGTGCACCAGGGCCTGGCTGCGGTGGGCGATGCCGAGGAACACGTTGCGGACACCGGTCCTGGCTTGAGATTCCTGGACGGCGGCCTCCACGGCCGTGGTGTGCGCGGCGTTGAACGCGCGGGCGACCTGCCCGATCTCGTCCCGCCCGAAGTCCAGCGCGGGCAGCTCGGTGGCGACGTCGACCTCCTCGCCGGCGCGCAGGCGTTGCACGATCGGCGGCAGCTTCTCCACGGCCAGGTCGAGCGTCTCGTAACGCAGCCTCGTCAGGCGGCGCGTGGTGGTTCGCATGATCCGCAACGCGGCGATGATCGTGGCGATCGCGACAAGCAACGCGATCACGCTGCCCACGATCGCGACTGTCAGTCCCTTGCTGGCTTTCTGCCCGGCCAGCCGGCTGGACTCGGCGAACTGGTGGACGCCGAGCTGCTCCACGTCGCCGTACACCTTCCCGGTGACGTCCTGCCATTCCTGGTCACTCACGGGAGGCGCGGCGAGCTGCCCGTCGCCCCGGTTGCGGGTCGTCACCACGGTCCACGGGCCGGTGGCGATCAGCTTGTCCTCGGCCGCGGTGAGCCGTTTCCACGGATCACTCGCGCGAAGGTCCTGGTAGCGGGCCTTCACCTCGGTCGAACTGTTTTGTATGGACATTTCCAACTGCTGCCGATAGGCGCCGGAGAGCCGCGCGAATTCGGCGTGATCGGCGGAATTCAACGCACCGGTGGTAATCGCCGCCGAGATGATCGTGCTGGACCGGGACATCTCTTCGGCGGCCCGGAACAGCGAGTTCACCTCGATCCCGCTGAACGCGGTCTCCTGGTCGGGGACGGCGTGCGCCATGGCATCGAAAACGGTGATACTCGCATCGGCCAGCCGGTTGTAGAAATCGTACAATTCCGACCGGGAGATCGACTTGGCGTCCAGCCGGCCGCGGACCGCACCGAGTTGGTCGAGCGTCCGGGTGAACTCGGCGTACTTGTCCTGCACGAACCGTGGCGACTGGGCCAGCACCGGCTCCACGAGCTCGCGGACCCCGCGGACGGCCTGGTCGGTCTGCGCCCGCCGGTCGCCTGGCCCGGCCGTGCCCGACGCGACCTGCAGCAGGCTCTGCGCGCGC
This sequence comes from Actinocrispum wychmicini, assembly GCF_004345645.1. GTDB lineage: Bacteria > Actinomycetota > Actinomycetes > Mycobacteriales > Pseudonocardiaceae > Kibdelosporangium > Kibdelosporangium wychmicini. The sequence continues at coordinate 215,322 of NZ_SLWS01000012.1, forward strand.
TCCTGTTCGATCGACGTGAGCGCCTTGACAGCGCGCGGCATCACGTCCTGCATCGCGTCAGTGACGCCACGAAGATAGATCGCGTCGTACAACCGGGGCATGCTCACCGCGACCCACATGGCCACGAGCGCGACCGCGGAAACCACAACGACGGCAGTGAGCCTTGTCCGGATGGAGCCGCGGCCCCGACGCCGGTCACCCAGAATTCCCACGATACTCCACCGGTGTCGAATGCTCCCGGACCCGAATTGCGCGTCCGCAAGAGACCGTCGGCCTCGATACCCTATTGTGAATCACTGGAGAAACGACCACATCGGGCCCGGACTGTAGCACAGCCGGTTAGTCACCCACTAGGCCACTCGGCGCACCAATTTCGTCCGATCGCGAAGCGAGGTAACCGCTGATCGCCGCCGCCGCGGCGTATGCGGTGTCGATGGCCGCAGGTATCCCGACGCCGTGCAGACTGGCGCCGGCAACGGCGAGACCAGGCATTTTCCCGACCGCTCGCTCGATCGCGGCGACCGCGGCGGTGTGCTCGGTGCCGTACTGCGGCAGGCCGCCACCCCAACGGGTCACGATTCGCTCGACCGGAGCAACGTCGACTCCGGTGAGTTCCCGCAGGTCTGCCCGGATCGCGGCGACCAGGTCGTCGTCGTCTCGTTGCAGCGTCTCAGCTTCGCCGTACCGGCCGACCGACGCCCGCAACTGGACGGGCTCGCCGGCGGCCCGTCCCCACTTGCGGCTGGTGAATGTGAACGCCTTGGCGGTGAACGGGGTTCCGTCCGCGTGCCGCTCCCCCACGGCCAGCAGCACACCGCTCGCCTGGGGCAGTTCGACGTCCGGCGGCAGGGCCATGCTCACCAGGGCCGACGACGCCACATCGATCTTCTCGTACGCCGCCGAGGCCGCCGGCACCTCGTCCGCGAGCAGCCGGCGCGCGGCCGGCGCGGGCACAGCGACCACGACGGCGTCGGCGGTGATGAACTCGGGCGCGGCCGCGCTGCCGATCTCCAGCCGCCAGCCGTTCTGGACGCGCCGCAACCCGCGTACCGGCAGACCCAGCCGGATCGTCGCACCGGACTGCCGCGCCAAAGCGCTTGTGAGGACGGCCATCCCGCCCTGGATGGCGCCGAACACGGGCTTGCGCGGCTGGTCAGTCGGGGGCGGCGGGCCGAGGACGCGGCTCACCGCGTCGGTGAGGGATGTGGCGACGCCGGCGAGCGCGGGCATGGTCGCCCGGAGGCCCAGAAGGTCGGCGCGACCGGCGTACACCCCGCCGAGCAGCGGTTCGACCAACCGGTCGACCAGTTCCCGGCCGAACCGTTCGCCGATCACCTGTCCCACGGACACGTCCGGCGCCTCGGGGTCGCGCGCCAGGTCCAGTGGCGGCAGGTGTTGTTCCGCGGCGACCTTCGCGACGCCGTCGGCCGACAGCACCTGGTCGACCTCGGCCGGACCTGCGGGCAGCCCCAGGAAGGTCCGACGTGGCAAGGAGACCGTGCGGCCGGCGGCGCGCACGGTGGCCGCGGACAGCACAGGGTGGACCAGCAGATCGCTCAAGCCCAGGTCGTCGACGAGGGTGAGAGCGGTCGGGTTGCGGGTGACGAACGCCTCGGCGCCGACGTCGACCGCGCGCCCGGCGACTTCCGTGGTGCGCAGCTTGCCGCCAAGCTTTGTCGTCGATTCGACGACCGTGATGTCCGCGCGGTCGCCGAGCCGCCGCCGCAGCTCGTGCGCGGCGGCGAGGCCGGCGATCCCGCCGCCGATGACGACGACCGAGGCGGGCATCAGGGAATGCTGTGGACCAGTTCGACCACCCTGGTCAGCACGGTCGGGTCGGTCTCCGGCAGCACGCCGTGACCGAGGTTGAACACGTGACCCGCGGCGGCTTTGCCTTCCCGCACGATCCGCCGCACCTCCCGCTCGACGACGCCCCACCCGGCGAACAGCACGGCGGGGTCAAGATTGCCCTGCACGACGGGTTTCGGCGCGTCCGGCGCGGCCCGCTCAAGCCGCCGCACAGCCACGTCCAACGGCAGCCGCCAGTCGACACCGACCACGTCCGCCCCGGCCTCCCGCATGGCCGGCAGCAACTCGGCCGTGCCGACACCGAAGTGGATCCGGGGGACGCCGGCCTGGGCGAGCCCGTCGAGAACCTTCCGCGAGTGCGGGAACACGAACTCCCGATAGTCCTTTTCGGACAGTGCGCCGGCCCACGAGTCGAACAGCTGGACGGCGTCGACACCGGCGGCGATCTGGACGTTCAGGAAGGCGAGGGTGTAGTCCGCGATCCGGCCGAGCAGCGCGTGCCACACGTCGGGCGCGGACATCATCATGGCCTTGGTGCGTTCGTGGTTGCGGCTCGGCCCGCCCTCGATCAGGTACGACGCGAGCGTGAACGGCGCCCCGGCGAACCCGATCAGCGGTGTCGGCCCCAACTCCCCGAGAAGGATCCCGATGGCGTCGGCGACCGGCCGCAGCCGCGCGGGATCCAGCTCCGGCAACGCGCCGACCCCGGCCAGGTCCCGCACGGGCTGGGCCACCACGGGCCCGGTGCCCGGGACGATGTCCAGGTCGATCCCGGCCGCGGCCAACGGGACGACGATGTCGCTGAACAGGATGGCCGCGTCCACCCCGTGCCGGCGAACCGGTTGCAGGGTGACCTCGGCCACCATCTCCGGGGTGAAACACGCCTGGAGCATGGGCGTGCCCTCCCGCAACGCCCGGTACTCCGGCAACGAACGGCCGGCCTGGCGCATGAACCACACCGGAGTGCGCGCCGGAGCCTGGCCACGGGCAGCCACCAACAAAGGAGCGTCGACAAGGTCCCGACGGACCGGCGAAGTCATGGTCATGATGCCCCCGATGATTCCACAACGCCCGACCGCCCGGTCCACGGTTCGGCCTGAGTCGAATCCCTCAGCGCACGATCATGAACAGCCGGTCGGCCGGGTCGACCCTGGCGGTCAACTGGGTGCCCACCCGTAGGTCGGGCTCGTCGGTGCACTCGACGGTCGCCTCGAACGGCGCGAACCCCTCCCCACTGATCCGCAGCCGCAACTCGACCCCCACCATCCCACTCATGTCGGTGTCGCGGACCGCCACGATCTCCGCGGTCGCCAACACCCCCTCCCGCTCCAGCCGCCGCGTCTCCGCGACCCGCCGCGAAGTCGACCCCCAGATGACCCACCCCAACGGAATCGTCCCCACCGCCACCACACAACCCACCACCAGCGGAACCCACCGGTTCCCCTCGACGACCACGGCGAACGCCAACACGATCGGCCCAGTCAGCCAGACAACCACGGCCATCACATACAGCGTCACCCGCGAACCCGGCCCGAACCGCCCACCCAACTTCGCCGACGACTCCTGCACATACCGCGCCATTGCTGAATGTTAAGCCGCGATCCCCAGGCCGGAACCGCCTTCCGCCGACCCCACGATCAAATCCCGGCCACCGGCACCACCCACCCACCCCCAGCACCCACCCCGACACCTCCCCATCCGAACCCACCCGGCAGCCACCCGCCCAGACACTCCAGCCCACCCAACACTCATCCCAGTCACATCACCGCCCCAACCGACGGCCACCCGCCCAACACCCCCAGCCCACAGTCACCACCCAGCAGCCGCCCAGCCGACACCCCACCGGCACCAGCCACCCCGCCACCGGGCCGCGCCATCGGCTGCGATCACCACCCGCTGCCCGCTGCCCACCATCCGTTCGGCCGACGAACCGCCGCCGTCCCATCCCCGCCCGGAGCGTCGCTCCGCTTTATCCGCGCACCCTGTTCGGAGCGGACGTCGACCCGGCCCGTTCGGGGTGCTTGATGATCATTCCGCCCACTGACTGTGTGCGTCGTGGGGGTGTCGGATCCGAAGTCGCTCGGCGCGCCGTCCCGGCTCACCGTCTCGGGTGGTCCTACAGTTACCAGTCGTGACCAGAACGCCCGAAGCTCCCGAGGTCTTTCGTCAGGCCATCGTGGCGCTGCGGTCGCTACGGCCCCGTCCCGAGGTGCTCCTGGAGGAGGTTCGGCCGCCGCAGCGGCTGGCGCCGTGGGCGTTCGCGATCACCGCGGAGGTCAACGGGCCCGCCGAGGTGTTGGCGACCGGGCGGCTGGTGTTGCTGCACGACCCGGAGGGGCAGGTCGCCTGGGACGGTGACCTGCGCGTTGTCGCTTATGTCCGGGCCGAGCTGGATGCCGAGCTGGCGGCCGATCCGCTGTTGCCCGCGGTGGGCTGGTCGTGGTTGACGGACGCGTTGGAGGCGTCCGGGGCCCAGTTCGCGGCGTTGGGCGGGACCGTCACCGAGACCTCTTCGGCCCGGTTCGGGGACATCGCCGGCCCGGCTCGCACGGACGACCTGGAGCTGCGGGCCTCGTGGACTCCCCGCACGACCGACATCGGGCCGCACGGGGAGGCGTTCTGCGATCTGCTGGCCAGCGTCGTCGGACTGCCGCCGGTCGGCGTCACACTCTTCAAGGCGTAGCGGAAACGTCCTCAGCGGCCCGCAACACCCGCAGCACGTTCCTGCCGGCGAGTTTCGCGCAGTCCTCCTCGCTCCACCCGCGGTCCAGCAACAGCCCGAACAGGTTCGGGTACTTCGACACGTCCTCGAGGCCGGCCGGCAGCGACGGCACCCCGTCGTAGTCGCCGCCGATCCCGATGTGGTCGATCCCGGCGACCTCGCGAGCGTGCTCCACGTGCGCCACCACCTCGTCCACGGTGGTCGTGGGCTCCGCGGGGCCGTCCCACGACTCGACGAACTTGCTCCGCACCGCCAGGTCCCGGTGGTCCAGGCCGGCCTCGTCCATCGCGGCTTGGACGCCCAGATCCCACTCGGCCAACGCCGGTGAAACGAACCGTGGGACGAATGTGATCATGCACACGCCGCCGTTGCCGGCGAGCCGGGCGAGGACGTCGTCGGGCACGTTGCGTGGGTGGTCGTTCACCGCGCGGCACGACGAGTGGGTGAAGACCACCGGGGCGGACGTGGTCGCCAGCGCGTCCCGCATGGTCGACGGCGCCACGTGGGACAGGTCCACGAGCATCCCGATCCGGTTCATCTCCCGGACGACGTCCCGCCCGAAGTCGGTCAGGCCGTCGTGCGCCGGCTCATCCGTCGCGGAGTCCGCCCACGGGGTGTTCAGGTTGTGCGTGAGCGTCATGTACCGGACGCCGAGCCGCCGCAGGGCCCGCAACACGCCGAGCGACTCGGCGATGCAGTGCCCGCCTTCGGCGCCCAGCATGGAAGCGATCTTGCCTGCTCGGAAGGCCGCCTCGGCCTCGTCGGCGGTGGTCGCCAAAGCGAGATCCTGGGGGTAACGTTCCGCTAGTTGGTACACCACCTCGATCTGTTCGAGGACCGCGGTGACCGCCGCGTGCCCTTCGAACTGGCACGGTACGTACACCGACCAGAACTGCAGACCTACGCCACCCCGACGAAGCCTGGGGATGTCTGTGTGCAACCCGGGTTGCGTGGTTGTCAGATCGGCCGACCCAACGGCGGCGGCCGGATCAGGCCCCGCCAGGAGGCGCAGCGCCCACGGGAGATCGTTGTGGCCGTCGGCCAATTGGACGGCCCCGAGGAGAGCGGTAGCCCGGTCGTAGCCTGCGGTGTTCATACCCATGACCCCATTCAATCGTCTCGGCACGAGGCGTCGTTACGTCACCTTTTGTGGAGTCATCCGATCGTGTGACACGAGGCCCAGAAAGTCACAACCCGATCGGATACATACCCGATTGATCGTCCCGTTGACCCGCTTGGGCGGCTAGGCTGCCTTCGTCGACACCACTTTCGGTCCATCAGCGGCGCGGCTGATTGGCGGAAAGTCCCGGTGCCGGTCGGGGGGCACGACCGACTCCAGGGAGGTAGTGACGTGGCTGCCGTCGGCTTAGGTCAGGCCGTTCGAACCACGCCAGCCGGCGCGTTGCCGGCGAACATGGTCCCGCACCCGCGGGAAGAGTTGTTCTCGGTGTTGGTGGTCGATGACCATCCGTTGTTGAGGGAGGCGATAGCTGCCCGGTTGACCCAGATGGGCGCGGGCACGGTGCACGAGGCCGCTTCGGTGGCCGAGGCGAGGGCACGGGCGTTGGCCACTGGGCCATGCGACCTGGCGATCCTCGATCTCGGTCTGCCCGACGGCTCGGGTATCGAACTGGTTACGGAACTCCGTAGCCACGGGTGGCCCAGGATCGTGGTGCTGGCGTCGTCCGACGACCCGTACGCCGTGCGTTCGGCCTTCCAGGCAGGGGCCCAGGCCTACCTGCTGAAGTCCGCATCGCCGGTGGTGGTGACCGACGGAGTCCGGCGCGTCCTCGAGGGCGGCGTGTACGCCGACCCGAGCGTCGCTCCGGTGCTCGCGACGGGCACCCGGGTCCCGGGGACCGACAACACACCGCGTGAGCTGTCCGCCCGCGAGGTTGAGGTGCTGCAGCTGGTCGCCGATGGCCAGTCCAACAAGGAGATCGGCGAAGCGCTCAACCTGTCCGCACTCACGGTGAAGAGCCACCTGTCGCGCATCGGCAGGAAGCTCGGCACCGGGGACCGGGCTCAGATGGTCGCGCTGGCAATGCGTGCCGGCGTGATCCGCTGACTCGCTCATCGCCCGAAAACGTGCGATCGGCGGGTGGCCGTGACGTAGGGTCTCCCGCCGTGAGCACACCCGGATCTCCCACAACAGATCAGCCGGAGCCCGAAGCGGTTCCACTGGTCGAACCGGCGGGTGGTACGCCACCCGTGGTGACCATGCCGGCAGAGCTGCGGCGCGCGGCCGCAGCTCTGGCGGCGGGCTCCGGACCGGTCGCGGTCGACACCGAGCGCGCGTCCGGTTACCGGTACTCACAGCGGGCGTACCTGGTGCAGTTGCGCCGTGAGGGCGCCGGCACGGTTCTGGTGGATCCGGTCGCGCTGAACGATGAGGTGGACGTCCTCATCGAAGCGTTGGCGGGCACCGAGTGGGTGCTGCACGCCGCCTCCCAGGACCTGCCATGCCTGGCCGAACTGGGGATGCGGCCGAGCAAGCTGTTCGACACCGAGCTGGCCGGGCGGCTGGCCGGGTACGAACGCGTCGCGCTGGGCACCCTGGTCGAACGCGTGCTGGGCTACCGGCTGGAGAAGGGCCACGGCGCCGCCGACTGGTCCCGCCGGCCGCTGCCCCGGGAATGGTTGAACTACGCGGCCCTGGACGTGGAACTGCTCGTGCCGCTGCGGGACGCCCTGGAAGCCGAGCTGGCGTCCCAGGGCAAGCTCGAGTGGGCGCTGGAGGAGTTCGACGCGTTGCGGGACGCCCCGACACCGGAACCCCGCAAGGAACCCTGGCGGCGTACCTCGGGCATCCATCGGGCCCGTGGCGCTCGTGCGCTGGCGTTCGTCCGTGCCCTCTGGGAGGTACGGGACTCGATCGCCCGCGAACGGGACGTCGCCCCCGGCCGGGTCCTGCCGGACAGTGCGATCGTGGACGCCGCCGTGGCCGCGCCGATCGACGAGGTCGGCCTGGTCAAGCTGCCGGTTTTCCGAGGACGTGCGCAGCGGCGGCTAGCCGGCACGTGGGCGCGCGCGTTGCGCACCGCCGCCGAGTTGCCACGCAACGAGCTCCCCGACCCGTCTCCGCAGCAGGACGGGCCTCCCCCGCCGAACCGCTGGGCGGACAAGGACCCGGCCGCGGCGGCTCGCCTGTCGGCCGCCCGGGCCAGCCTGGGCGCGCTCGCCGAGTCGCTGCGGATGCCGGTGGAGAACATGATCCAGCCGGATCTGGTCCGCCGGATCTGCTGGCAGCCGCCCGCCGACATCTCGGTGGACGGGACGACCGCGGCACTGCGCGCGGGCCACGCCAGGAACTGGCAGATCGGCCTGGTGGCCGAGCCGCTCAGCAAGGCGTTGCACACCCCGCCACCCACCGGCTGACCAGCCGATCAGCCGGGCCAGTCCCGGAGGTACTCGTCGAAGGGGACGTCGTCGACGGTGTCGCCGCCGACCCGGCGGAACCCGGCGATCACGTCGAAGTCCGGTTCGTAGCTGAACTTGACCCGCATCGGATGGCCGGCGTGCTCCGCCAGGAACTTCCACAGCGCCCTGGTCAGGTCCGGCTGTCCGGAGTTCGGCGGGGCGTCCTCGGCGCCCCGGTGGAACCGGACCACGGACCCGTCGTCGCCCACGAGCGGCTTGCCCAGCGGCAGCAGGACCTGACAGGGCGGGCACACCAGATACGCGTCGTCGCTCACGGCCGATCCTCTCACCTCGTCGGGAGGCGGGTGCCCAGGTTGTGGCGTCCCAGCTGCTGTCCGCTCTCGTCCCGGATCACCACGTCGACCCCGGCGTAGTCGCCGAGCCGCTGGTCGGTCCGCCGGTCCTGAAAGTAGCGGGTCAGGTCCGCCGCGTCCTGGCGGGTGGTTCCGTCGGGCAGCTGCACCCACACCTCGCCGTCGTAGCGCACCTGGGCCGCGCCGTCGGACAGCCTCGAGTTGAAGCTGTTCGGGCCGCCGATGACGGACTTGCCCTCCCGGCGGAGGACCACGTTCCCGTCCGCGTCCTTGAACTGGACGTCCGCTCCCTCACCGCCCTTGCGGGCGACGGTCGGCGTGGTCCCCGCCGGTCCGTCGCGGAGCATTGCCTCGGCGTTCACCTGGCTCAACGGCTGGCCCTTGCTGGAGTCCTCGGTCAGGTCGTGGACGAGTTCCTCCTGCTTGTCCGGTGGGAGGTCGTCGAACGACTTGGGCGTGTCCTTCGGGGGGTCGCCCAGCGTCGGTGGCGTGGCCGGCGGGGTCTGCGGCGACGGCGGGGGAGGAACCGCGCCCGGCGGGACGTTCTGAGGCGGCTTCTCCGGCGGTGTCCCGGTCGGGGGTGTGCCCGAGGGCGCGGTCCCCGGCGGCGTTTCCTGCGGCACCGTGCCCGGCTGCTGCGCCGGAGGTGAACCGGGCTGTTGCTGCGGCGGCGTGCCCAGCGGAGGCACGGCTTGTGGCGGGGTGCCGGTGTCCGGTGGCTTCTCCGGTGGCGGGCCGTCCGGTGGCGTCCCTGGCTGCGGGATCGGCGGGGTGCCGATCGGCGGCACGGGCGGTGTCCCGGGCTCGGTCCGTGGCGGCGTGCCCGGCTCGGGCGGCTTCTGCGGCGGGCGCGGCAGTGGGGGCAGAGGTCGCGGCGGAGCGGGGAAAGGAACAGGCGGGATGGGCTGTGGCTCGGGCAGCGGAACACGCTTGAGGAGCTCCCGGAGCAGCAGCCTCAAGAGCCACCAGAGCACCGCCGCCCCAGCGCCGGCATTGGCCTCGGTCGGGCCGATCGACCTGTCCAAGGAGGCGACCCGGACCAGCGTCGCCCCGCCGCCGTCGTCGGACCCCAGATGCGGCTTGAGGTTCGTCATCGCCTGTCGCAGCTGGCGTTCCAGGTCGCCGATGGGCGTCGCGTAGGCGTTGATCATCCTCGTCGCCTGGGCCAGCACGTTCGGCGTGAGCCCGCCTTCGGCCGCTTTCGCCTGTGTCGTATACGAGATCAGCTCCCGCACGAGCCCGGTGAGCAGGTCGGTCACCTTGGTCTTGGCGTCGGCGACCACACTGCCGACCAGCGTGGCGGCCGTCCCCATGGTCGCGAACAACGTCGCGGCTCCGCCCAGGGACGCGGCGAGGTCAGCGGCGTGACTCCGGTACGAGTCCGCCGCGTCGCCCACCCACGACGCGGTGTCGGCGGGTGCCGATCGGGCGAGCTCGTCGCGCACCTGGCCGACCGCCGCCGACACCTGCTGCCACGAGTCCGAATAGGACTGAACCACAGCGGCCCTGCCGGTCAACCGGTCCAGCGCGTCCTGCAACGGCTGGACGTACGGCACCAGCGCCGCCAGCCCGGCGCCGGGCAGCTGGTCGATCGGCCGCGTCGAGGCGTCCAACGCGAACATACTCCCGCCGGCCGACAATCCACCCGGAATCCAGCCGCCACCGACGATCGCCGCCCGCACCGCCTGCGCCTGGCCACCGACGTCCGTCGCCGGGGCACTCACGCGAGCCCGCCCAGTCTGGCCGCCTCCGTGGCTTCCCGACTGTCATACGTGCCAACGGATTCGCGGAGTCCCGCGGTGGCCGACTCCAGCGCGTCGACCGCGGCCCGCAACGTCTCCTGACCGGCACCGCCCAGTCCGTCCAGGGTTGACGCGATCTCCTGGCCCGTCTCGCCGTACGCGTCGCCGGTGATCGTCACCTGGCTCGCGGTGTCCAACGCCGCCCGTAACTCGCCCGCGAGCCCACTCAGCTTGCTCGCGTGCTTGGTCAACGCGTCCGTGACGACCTCGTAGGACTCGCTCATTGGATGTCCTCCATGACCGGGCGCCCATCCCAGTCGTCCTCGCCGCCGGCGATGCCGGTCCGTGGCGCTGGTGGAGTCGGTTCCAGCTCGGGTGGCTGTGGAAATCGCTCGCGTGCCTCCGCCACGATCAGGTGCGCGGCCGGGTCACGCGGACCGACGGTCTCGATCATGGCCTGCTGCAACAGATCCGGAATCCTGGCCTGCGCGCGGCGTACGCATTGCATGATCTCTACTGCGATCCGCGTCGCCGGTGTCGGTCGCCAGCGTTCCTTGAGGGTCAGGTCGGTCAGGTGACCGCTGGCGGACACCGTGACCTGGACCATGCCGTCGCGCGACACCTCGGTGACCGACAGCTGGGCGACCCGGTTCCGCATGTCCTGATAGCGCTGCGCGGTCTCGGCGACCTGTCGCTCCCAGTGCGTGCCCGACACGGCCCCTCCCTCGGGCGAACCGGCGTCTCACCACTCAGAGTGGCGCACACCACCACGACACGACCAGGGGACTGAGGTAGTTACCCGCCGGTAACCTCGACTAGAGTAGAGCCACGGCCGCCCTACCGGCGGGTAACCGGTAACAGAAGGAGGACATGGCTGTGGCCTCTGCCGCCCCACCAGCCGCCGCGCGCGCCCTGCGCACAGTGGTCTTCGTCGACGGCGTGCGGACGCCGTTCGGCAAGGCCGGCAAGAAGGGCATCTACGCCGAGACCCGGGCCGACGACCTGATCGTCAAGGTGATCAGGGAACTGCTGCGCAGGCACCCGGAACTGCCGCCGGAGCGGGTGGACGAGGTCGCCATCGCGGCCACCACCCAGATCGGCGACCAGGGCCTGACCATCGGCCGCACCGCCGCCCTCCTGGCCGGGCTGCCCAAGTCCGTGCCCGGCTTCGCCATCGACCGGATGTGCGCGGGCGCGATGACGGCCGTCACCACGACGGCCAGTGGCATCGCCTTCGGCGCGTACGACGTGGCCATCGCCGGCGGCGTCGAGCACATGGGCCGCCACCCCATGGGTGAGGGCGTGGACCCGAACCCACGGTTCCTGGCGGACCAGCTCGTCGACACGTCCGCCCTGGTGATGGGCCAGACCGCGGAGAACCTGCACGACCGGTTCCCACACCTGACCAAGGAACGCGCGGACGCCTTCGCCGCCGCGTCCCAGGAGAAGTACGCGAACGCGGTGAAGGCCGGCAAGATCGGACCGGAGTTCGTGCCCGTCGCCACCCGGTCCGCCGAGTTGAGCTGGGGCCTGGCGACCGAGGACGAGCCACCCCGGCCAGGCACCACAGTCGAGGCCCTGGCCGCGCTCAAGACCCCGTTCCGGCCGCACGGCCGGGTCACCGCAGGCAACGCTGCCGGCCTGAACGACGGAGCCACCGGAGCACTGCTCGCCGACGAGGAGACCGCCCGCGAACTGGGGCTGCCGGTCGGCATGCGGCTGGTCGGGTACGCGTTCGCCGGCGTCGAGCCCGAGGTGATGGGCGTCGGGCCGGTGCCGGCCACGGAGAAGGCGCTCGCCCGGACCGGGTTGAGCATCGACGACATCGGCCTGTTCGAGATCAACGAGGCGTTCGCCGTGCAGGTCCTGGCCTTCCTGGACCACTTCGGCATCGCGGACGACGACCCGCGGGTGAACCAGTGGGGCGGCGCGATCGCCACCGGCCACCCGCTGGCGTCCTCCGGCGTACGGCTGATGACGCAGCTGTCCCACCAGTTCGCGGAACGGCCCGACGTGCGGTACGGCATCACCACGATGTGTATCGGCATCGGCATGGGCGGCACTGTGATCTGGGAGAACCCGCACTGGAGGGGCAATGACTGACGAGGTCGTGACACACGCGGTCACCCGACTGGTCCACGTTCCGGGGCTGGTCAAGCCGGTCGCGGTGATCACCTTGGACAACGGCCACGACCACACCCGGCCGAACACGTTCGGCCAGGCCGGGCTGGCCAGCCTGGACGCCGCGTTCACCGCCGCGGTCGAGGCCTCCCCGGCCGCGATCGCGGTCACCGGCAAGCCGTTCATCTTCGCCGTCGGCGCCGACCTCACCGGCGTCGAGCAGGTCACCGACCGGGCGACCGCGCTGCAGATCGGCAAGCAGGGGCACGACGTGTTCCGCCGGTTCACCGACTCGCCGATCCCGACGTTCGCGTTCGTCAACGGCGCGGTCATGGGCGGCGGGCTGGAGCTGGCCCTGTCGTGCCACTACCGGACGCTGGCGTCGAACGCGGCCGCGATCGCGTTCCCCGAGTGTTTCCTGGGCCTCTTCCCGGGCTGGGGCGGCACGCAGCTGCTGCCGAACCTGATCGGCGTGGACCGCGCGGTGACCGTGATCATCGAGAACGCGTTGAACCAGAACAAGATGCTGAAGCCGGCGCAGGCGTTCGAGCTCGGCATCGCGGACGTGCTGTTCGACTCCGCGGACTACCTCGAACAGTCGCTGCTCTGGCTGGCCGACGTCGTGAACGGCGACACCACGGTCGCGCGCCCGTCGATCGACCGTGGCGAGGCGTGGGACGCGGCGATCGCCCGCGCCCAGGCCTTTGTGGACGCCAAGACCCACGGCGCCTCGCCCGGTGCCACTCGTGCGGTCGAGTTGTTGGACCTGGCTCGGCACAACGATCTCGACCGTGGCTACGACGCCGAGACGACGGCCCTGGCCGACGTCGTGATGGGCGACGAGCTGCGAGCCGGGCTGTACTCGTTCAACCTGGTGCAGAAGCGAGCGCGGCGCCCGGCCGGGGCACCGGACAAGTCCTTGGCCCGGCCGGTCACCAAGGTCGGCATCGTCGGCGCCGGCCTGATGGCGTCCCAGATGGCCCTGCTGTTCGCGCGGCGGCTGCACGTGCCGGTCGTGCTGACCGACATCGACCAGGCCCGGGTGGACAAAGGCGTCGGGTACGTGCACGGCGAGGTCGACAAGCTGCTGGGCCGCAAGCGGATCTCGCCGGACGAGGCGAACCGGCTCAAGGCCCTGGTGTCCGGTTCACTGGACAAGGCCGCGTTCGCGGACGCCGACTTCGTGATCGAGGCCGTGTTCGAGGACCTGTCGGTCAAGCAGCAGGTGTTCGCCGAGGTCGAGGAGTACGTGTCGGCCGAGTGCGTGCTCGCGACCAACACGTCCTCGCTGTCGGTCACCGAGATGGCCGCCAAGCTGCGGCACCCTTCGCGGGTCGTCGGGTTCCACTTCTTCAACCCGGTCGCGGTCATGCCGCTGCTGGAGATCGTCCGGGCCGCCGAGACCGACGACACCACACTGGCGACGGCGTTCGCGGTGGGCAAAGCACTGAAGAAGTCCTCGGTGCTGGTCAAGGACGCGCCCGCGTTCGTCGTCAACCGGCTGCTGACCCGGTTCCTCGGCGAGGTCACCGCGGCGCTCGACGAGGGCACCCCGTTCGAGGTGGCCGACCACGCGCTCGACCCGCTCGGCCTGCCGATGACGCCGATGGTCCTGCTGCAGCTCGTCGGCCCGGCGGTCGGCCTGCATGTCGCGGAGATCATGCACAACGCGTTCCCGGACCGGTTCGGCGTCAGCGAGAACATGAAGCGGTTCGTCGAGGCGGGCAAGACCGCGGTGTGGCAGTGGGACGCGCAGGGCAACCAGACCCTGGACCCGGAGGTAGCCGCACTGTGGCAGGCCGGCTCGTCGCCGTCGACCGGCCAGCAGCTCTTGGACCGCACGCTGGACGCGTTGGCCGACGAGATCCGGCGGATGCTCGACGAAGGTGTCGTGGCCGAGGCGCAGGACATCGACCTGTGCCTGATCCTGGGCGCCGGCTGGCCGTTCTGGCTCGGCGGCGTCACCCCGTACCTCGACCGGGCGGGCGTGTCGGAACGGGTGACGGGTAAGCGTTTCCTCACTCCGGGTGTCGCCAGCGTCCCTGTCTGATCTTTTGTCCGGTGGTCCACACCACGTGCGGGCCACCGGACATCAGCCGGCCACCTGCCGGCCACTTTGGGCCCTTAGCGTCCGCCGCATGAGCGACCGGAGACGATTCCTCAAGCGCGCGGGCATGCTTGGCGCGGCCGTGGCACTGGGCGGCACCACTCCTGCCGTGGCGGCGCCACTGGACCTGGACATCGACGTGGACCTGGGCCGGTTGCTCGGCCGCGACCGGTTCCGGTGGCTGGCAGGCGACCACCACACGCACACCCAGTACTCGTACGACGCGATGTACACAGTGGACGAAGTGGTGGGCAACGCGCTGCGGTACGGCGCCGACTGGCTGGTGATCACCGACCACGGCTACCCGGCACACGAGAAGTCCTCAGTGGAGGCCACCAACGCGGACATCCGCGCGGCCCGCCGCAGGCACCCGGGAATCCTGCTCTGGCACGGCATGGAGTGGAACGTCCCCAGCGCCGAGCACGCCACGGTGTTCTTCGCGCCAGGCGCGAACGAGGCGTCATTGCTGCGTACGTTCGAGCACGATCACGACTCCCGCCTGCAGAACGACGGTTCCAACTCGCCAGCGAACGAGACTCGCGCGGTGGACGCGGTACAGTGGTTGAAGGCGAACACGCGTGACCCGATCGTCGTGGTGAACCACCCGACGCGCAACGGCCGCGTCGCCCCACATGAGCTGCGTGCGTTGCGGGACACCGGAATCGTCATCGGCATGGAAGGAGCCCCCGGCGCCCAGGCCGATGGATTCCCCCAGCCCAACGGGAACGGCGGCCACCGCGGCGGCTACGGCAACTCCCCCGGCGCCGACTCGTGGCCCGGCTTCCCCGTTGAGGCGTACCGGACCTACGGCGGCTTCGACTGGATGACCGCGACCCTCGGCGGCGTCTGGGATTCCCTGCTGGCGGACGGCAAAGGCTTCTGGATCACCAGCAACTCGGACGCCCACTACAGCCGCGGCGACCACCTGGTCCGGCCCGCGGTGCCCGACGGCTACTACGACCAGACCGGCAAGTACCCCGACCCGATCCATGTGGACACACCGCAGATCCTGGCACCATACGCGGACTTCTTCCCCGCCCAGTTCAGCCGAACGGTCGTCGGCGCCACCCACCGGACATTCACCGGCGTCACCGAAGGACTCCGATCAGGCCGCGTATGGATCACCCACGGCGGCCTCGCCGACAACCTGGAGTTCTCGGCATACTCCTCGGAAGGGCGCACCGCCACGATCGGCGGCCGGCTCCGCGTCCGCCGAGGCGCGAACGTGACGGTCGTGCTGGCCGCCCGGCTCGCGTCCTGCCCGAACGCGAGCGGCTCGATCCCCCGGCTGCGCCGCCTGGACCTCATCCAAGGCCCGGTAACCGGCCCGTCCACACCCGACGCGGCCCATGTGGACGGTGTGACAGTGGCGGAATCCTTCGAACCACGCTGGTGGCCAGGAAACACCGTGTTCTTCAAACACACCTTCCGCAACGTCCGCGCGCCGTTCTACGTGCGCCTGCGCGGAACCGACGGAAACCGCCACACCCCCAACGGCATCGAACCAATCGCCGACATCGTCGGCCAGTCAGATCCCTTCCAGGACCTCTGGTGCTACACCAACCCGATCTTCATCGACATGTGACACCGTCACTTCGGAAGCCGGCTCGTCGACCTCGGCGCCGTCCTGCGAAGACAGCGCCGACGACACCAAACTGGGCTCGGCCGGCTCAACGCGGGTCGTCGCACGTCCTTCCCTGGGCGACTCCACATCAATGTGACCGATGATCTGGTTCGCCCGCAGATCCGCGGTGACATTCAAGGCGCCCACCGTGTCCGGTATCCGGATCGCGGCGGTGAGCGTCCCAGTGTCCGCCGATTGGGCGACCTGGGCCGGCAACCGGATCTGCGGATCAGCCCTTTCCTGCCGCGACCGGAGCGTCGGTGGCCCGCAACGTCCCGGAACGAACCGAGTCACGAACAGTCACCCAGGATGACCCCCTGTCGTCGAAGGCCATCGCACCCGACTTCGGATGCGCCAGATATCTGATCAGCTCATCCAGGATCCACCTGCCACGCCGGTTGGGACATCGCTGTCATCTCCTCCGAGGTCTCACATCCGCGTAGGCCGTCAAGGCGCCTGGTGACGCGTTGGCGCTCGCCGAACGCCTCGGTCACCCGTGAGAGGCAACCGTCGCCACGATCGAGTGATCAACTCCGAATCAGCGGACAACGGGTCCCAAAACAGGGAACCTGGAGTCAGCGATCGAAGGGGCGATCGCTCAGGACAGAGGGGAATCCCAGTGGGAAAGTCGATTCGGCGCGGCCTTGTGGTGGCCGCGCTCACCACCACGGCCGCGTTCAGCACCGTCACCGTCGCGTCTGCCGACACGGGACCGAAGTGCGACCAGGGCGAGTTCTGCGCGTGGGCCAAGGAAAGCTATACCGGCAAAGCCGTGCGGTTCACGCTGGAGACCGCGAACCCAGGTGAGTGTGTGCCGTTGAACGGGCTCGTCGCGCACTCGTTCGCGAACCGGCTTACCAAGGAAGTGACCGTGTACCAAGGGGAAACGTGCTCGACCGAGGCGGATTTCACCACGTATCCCGGCGGCGGCAGCTATGTCCCGTCGGCGCGGTTCGTGGTCCGTGCCATCCAGGTCTGGCAATAGCCTCAGGGCTTGACGGGGAGATGGACCGTGACCGACAGTCCGCCGTCGGGAATCGGGGTCGCGGTGACCTGGCCGTGGTGGGCGAGCACCACCGCGCGCACGATCGAGAGTCCCAGCCCGCTGCCGGTCCGCGCGGTCCGGTCCACTCCCCCGCGCCGGAACGGCTCGAACAGCTCGCCGACGCGGCCGGCATCGATGTGCGCACCCGACGAACTCACCCGCAACGTCGCCCATTCCGGGGTCGCCGAGGTGCGTACGTCGATCCAGCCGCCGTCGACGTTGTGCCGCACGGCGTTCTCGAGCAAGTTGCCGGCGACACGTTCCAGCAGCGAGGGATCACCGACCGCCGGAGCCGGGGCCACGTGGAACGAAGGAGTGATACCCCGCGGCTCGGCTTCGGCCTTGACACCGTGCCACGCCGCGGCGACCGTGCTGGCCAGGTCGACCGGTTCACGCGTGGCCAGGCCGATCCCGTCGGTCCGGGCGAGCAGGAGGAGGGCTTCGACGAGTTGACTTGACCGGAGGGTCGCCGCACGTACCACGCCTGCCATTCGACGCAGTTCCGCCGCGTCCGCGTCCGGGTCGGTCAGCGTGACGTCGAGTTCCGTGCGGATCACGGACAACGGCGTGCGCAGTTCGTGGCTGGCGTTCGCCACGAATCTGCGTTGTGAGTCGAACGCGGCCTGCAGCCTGGCCAGCATGCCGTCGAACGTGTCGGCGAGTTCGGCGAGTTCGTCGCGGGGCCCGTCGTACGCGATCCGCTCACTCAGCGACTCGGCTGACAACCTCCGTGCGGTCCCCGTGATCTCCCGCAACGGGCGCAGGATACGGCCGGTCAACGTCCATGAGAGGAGAGCTGCCGCGACGACCACGCATCCGAACGCGATCGCACCAGAGGCCAGGATGCGCTCCCGGGCGTCGTCGCGCATCACCGCGCCCAGCGCGGACGCGTCGACCTGCTTCCCGCCCACCACGACGGTCGTGTCACCCGGCAGGGTCGGGACCGCGCCGACAACGTTGCCGACCAGCAGCCAGCCCAGCCACAGCAGCATCGCGCTGACCGCGGCGGCGAGGCCGGTGGCCAGCAGCGTGATGCGGACCCGCAGGCCGGGCCCGCGACGGGTGGTCACCCCTCCTCGGCGCCGGCCACCGGCACCCGGTAACCGGATCCGACCACGGTGTCGATCAGCCCTGGCTCCCCCAGCTTCTTACGCAACGTCATGACGGTCACCCGGACCGTGGTGGTGAACGGGTCCGCGTTCTCGTCCCAGACGCGTTCGAGGAGCTCTTCGCTGCTGACCACCGAACCGCCCGCGGCCAGCAGCACTTCGAGCACCCCGAACTCCTTGCGGGTCAGTTCCACCGGCCGACCGGCCCGGCTCACCGTACGCCTGGCCGGGTCGAGCTCGAGGTCACCGACAGTGAGCACCGGCGGCGTGGCCGGTGTCGCCCGTCGGGCCAGCGCCCGCACCCGCGCCACCAACTCGGGAAACGCGAAGGGCTTCGCCAGGTAGTCGTCCGCGCCGAGGGAGAGCCCCTCGACCCGGTCCTCAACCGTCCCGCTCGCGGTCAGCATCAGCACCCGGGTGAGCGCACCGGACGCCACAATCTCCCGGCACAGCTCGTCACCGGACATTCCCGGCAGGTCACGGTCCAGAACGATCACGTCGTAACGTGTGATCGTCGACTTCTCATGGCCGGCGTCCCCATCCAGGGCGACGTCAACGGCCATGCCTTCCCGACGGAGGCCGCGGGCGATCGCCTCAGCCAGCGCCGCCTCGTCCTCGACTACCAGAACTCGCACGTCATCAGTCCTTCGTGGACACCCGATCCCGGACGCCAGCCGCCACGGGGAGCGCCTCTCTGTCCTCGACTTCTACCAGATAAAGCCCACCAACGGCCGCGAACAACACCCCACATGTCAAACATCGACAGCTCCGTCCCACAACCAGCCCGACGCCGCCCCTCCTCAGGCCAGACCGCCCCCGCCCACGCACACCCCACCGATCCACCCCAGACCGCAGCGACCCGTCCACACGGTGTCCAATACTCCACACTGTGCGCGACACATCCCAAGCGACCTCGGTAACACCCACCCACCCATCCTGCTCGCGCGCGCCCTCATCACCATCGACGTGACCACCCGCGGCCGCCTCATCGTCGGCGTAGCCCGTACTCCGCACCTGACCACCAGCGCGTCCGAGGCCACATACGCCCTGGCCTACGCACCCCTCGTCAAGGCCGACCGAAGCCTTCCGCACGCCCTCAACGCACAACGGACTCCCCGCGCGTCCCTCTTCAGGAAGCGCGAGGACGTCCGTTGCCAATGGGCGCCAAGCGTTCCGCCGCCGACCGCAGCCTCCGCCACCGCGAGATTCAGGTTGTCTCGCGTCGTTCGTCTGCCGACGCAGGACCGACCAGATGCGCCAGCCGATCTTTGGCGGCCGGCTGCGGTCCTTCAGCGTCGGCAGGTCAACCTGCGCTTCGCGCCGGCTGATCTTGCCCACGGCACTGGTGTCTTTGTCTCGTACGGCGACCGCATGCACCCTTGTCAGTCCTTGGTGGACGCCTGCACCTGAGCATCGGCTGGCTCGCCGAGGCGGCCCGCTGCCCATTCTGTGACTCGCCTTGCCACGTCCTGCGCGGTCAGTCCCAGGTCGGCCAATACCTCGCTGCGCGTGCCATGGTCATGGAACTGCTGCGGCACACCGAGATCGCGCAGGGGCACGTCAACTTCGGCGTCACGCATCGCGGCGGCGAGTGCCCAACCGAAGCCGCCGTGCCGGCCACCATCCTCGACTGTGACCACAAGCCTGTGCCGCGCAGCGAGTTCCACCAACTCGGCGGGCACTGGCGTGATCCACCGTGGGTCGACGACGGTCACACCGATCCCCTGATCCGACAGGCGTTCCGCGGCCGCGATCCCCAACTCGCCGAACACGCCGACGGCCACCAGCAAGATGTCGTTGTCGTCGCCGTCGGCGGGGCGGCGCAGCACATCCACCGTGCCGGTTCGCTCCAACGTCGGAATGTCCGGCCCGACAGCGGCTTTCGGGAACCGCAGCACAGTCGGGCCGTCGTCCACGTCGGTCGCTTCACGCAACAGCTCGGACAGCGACTTCGCGTCCCGCGGCGCGGCGACCCGGATACCCGGGATGGTGCCGAGGATCGAGATGTCCCACATGCCGTGATGGCTCGCGCCGTCTGGACCGGTGATGCCCGCCCGGTCGAGCACGACTGTCACCGGCTGGCGGTGCAGCGCCACGTCCATGAGCAACTGGTCGAAGGCCCGGTTCAGGAACGTCGCGTACATCGCGACCACCGGATGCATACCGGCCATGGCGAGGCCCGCGGCCGACGTCAGCGCGTGCTGCTCGGCGATGCCCACGTCGAAACAACGGGCCGGGAACCGGGCCGCGAACTTGTCCAGGCCGGTAGGACCGAGCATGGCCGCGGTGATGGCGACGATGTCCTCACGATCCGCGCCGAGCCGAACGAGCTCGTCGGAGAACACTGAAGACCAGGTCGCCTTCTTCGGCTTGACCGGCTCACCGGTGATCGGATCCATCACGTCGACGCCGTGCATCTGGTCGGCTTCATGGTTCTCGGCCGGCGCGTAGCCGTTGCCCTTCCGGGTCACAGCGTGCAGCACGACCGGGCCGCCGTACTCCTTCGCCCGGCGCAGCGCGGCCTCCATGGCATGCAGATCGTGGCCGTCGACCGGGCCGACGTACTTCAGGCCGAGGTCCTCGAACATCATCTGCGGGCTCAGCGCGTCCTTGATCCCACGCTTGGCCGCATGCAAGGCGGCGTAGATCGGCTTACCCACAACCGGGGTGCTCTGCAGCACCCGCTTGCCGCCCTCCAAAGCCTTTTCGTACCCAGGCTGAAGCCGCAGCGACGCCAGATGGTCGGCCAGACCGCCGATGGTCGGCGCGTACGAGCGACCATTGTCGTTGACGACGATCACGATCGGACGCGTGCGGTCGGCGGCGATGTTGTTCAACGCCTCCCAGCACATACCCCCGGTGAGAGCCCCGTCACCCACGACGGCGACCACATGACGACGCTGCCCGCGCAGCTGGAACGCCTTCGCCAGCCCGTCGGCATAGGACAGTGCCGTGGACGCGTGGCTGTTCTCCACCAGGTCATGTTCGCTCTCGGCCCGCGAAGGGTAGCCTGACATGCCACCGTGCTGCCGCAGTCGGTCAAAGCCGGCGGCCCGCCCGGTCACGATCTTGTGCACATAGCTCTGGTGCCCGGTGTCGAACACGATCGCGTCCCCCGGGGAGTCGAACACCCTGTGCACCGCCAGGGTCAACTCCACCACGCCGAGGTTGGGCCCTAGGTGCCCGCCGGTCCTCGCGACCCTGTCCACCAGGAACGCGCGGATCTCAGCCGCGAGCCGGGTCACCTCCTCCTCGGTGAGGCGCTTCAAGTCGGTCGGTCCGTGCAGGTTCTCCAGCAGAGTCACTGCTTCCACCTCGTCTGACTCGCTCCACTCCGTACTCGTCCACCCCGGCTTCCCGCCCCAACCGGCTTCCCGCCAGTCTACGGACGCTCCCGGTCGGCAACCCCGCCAGGCACCGTTCCTCCACCGGATCTCCCTGTCCGAGGACATCGAAAGTTGTAGGGTCCTGACGAAAGCACGGGGTCAGTGAGGGGACCGGGGGACATGAGCCTGTCAGGGGAAGATCAGCAGCAGCTGATCCGGCGCATCGGCCGGGCGCTGCTGGGGGCGGCACCACCGAACTGGCGCCAAATCCGCGCCGAATACCGTTCCGCCGGCCGGCACATCGAGGTGGACGTGGCGATCACCGGCGACGACGGCCAAACCCACCCGATCCGCCCCCCAATGGACGTCGTGGAGATGCTCGGCGACCTGCGCACCCACATGTACCAACCAGGCCGAGGCACCTGGCTGTCCGGCGTGTACCTGCTCGACTACCCGTCGAAGTACAGCGCGGAGTTCGAACCCGACGTGGAGCCCCGCTGGCGCCGAGTGCCGCCACCCATCGGGTTCCAGGACGAACTGCGCCAGTTCCCCCGCGACGACAACCACATCCCGGACTGGTTCAGGGCGCGAGCCGGAATGCCTCCTCAACCAGGCCAAACGCCGGGCCCACCACAGCCCGGCCACCCCTCCCCCACCCCAACACCAGGCCAAGCGACACCCACCCAGCCACCCGGCCAACAACTCGGGCAACGCGAACGCCAACCCGAACACCAGCCCGTGCCCGAACCCCGCCCGCACACCTCCGCCCCAACGCCCGGCCACCCCCTCCCGAGCCAGGCACCCAGCCAACCCACCCCCAGCCAGGCACCTGACCAGCCCGCACCCCGCCAGGCGCCCAGCGAAAACGCCCCCAACCAGCCACCCAGCCAAACCACCCCCAGCCAGCCGCCCAGCCGAACCGCCAGCAGCCAGCCACCCAGCCAAACCGGACCCAGCCAGGCATCCGGCCAACCCGCACAGACACAGGTGCCCGGTCACCCCATCCTGAACCAGCCCCACAGCGGACAACCGGCATCGAGGCACGTTCCGCCTGGCCAGCCACCCACCGCCCACGAAGCACCCGGTCCCCCGCCATCACCGCCGACGGGTCAGCCACCCGCCAGCCGTCCCCTGGACCAACTCGCCACCGGACAGCCGGCACCGCCATCCGGCCAGGCAACGTTCACCCCACCCCCAGGCGAACCACCCACTAGCCAGTCGTGGTTCAACTCCTCCGCGGGACAAGCAGTCGCCGGTCGCTCGGCAGCCAGTCACTCGGCAGCCGGTCAGCCGACCGAGGGCCAGCCTATGGGCCAGTCGACCCCGGGTACCTCGGCTCAGAGCCAGCCGTCGTACGGCCGGCCACCAGCTGGGCAGGCCGGCTCTGCTCCCCCCGTCCCAGGTCAATCGCCAACCGGGCCGCAGTCAACTGGCCAACCCGCGACTGGCCAACCGGCTCCTGGCCAATCCGCCACCAGCCCGCCCGTCGCAGACCAACCGAGCGAGGACACTCCGCCAAGCTGAGCTCCTCCAGGCCGGTAACCCACGGCAACTCTCAACAGCCGCGGCCTGTCTATCCCGTCGCCAGCTCCGTCGTCGATCGAGTCGGATGGAGAGCCGTGGATACGTTCAGCCAGTCAGGTCAGTGACTCGCACCGACCGGGCAGCGCCCCTCAGTCCGCGGCGTGAATCCATGTGCACCTGTGCCCGCCCGATCATGCGGAACGTGCAAAGGGCCGTTCCACCTGTGGCTGGACGACCACAGACAGAGGCTGAACGGCTACGCCGTTCGACGCGAACTCACCAGGACCGGACGCGAACGCGGTTGCGCACAGCACGGTTGTGACCGTCCCCGACAGGCTCGCCCACGTCGCTGGGCACCAGATGCCAGGGCACCAGGCCAAACTCCACCAGGCGTCTATTCAGTTGATGAGCACAGGTCAGTTACCGCGATGTCCTCCTCGAGGAGTTTGGCTGCTGGATGGTCGAGAGATTTAGACCGGCCGGTGGTAGGTGCTTGCCTCGGCTATGCATGTGACGCAGGATCGTTCGATACCTCCAGGATTCGGGGAGAGTCGGGAGAGCGGTTGTTCCGGATCGCGACGCATGTCTCTGCACGGGTGACGCATGTCCGGGCTGCCGGCGGTGACGTCTACTCGCTCAAACGGCATCACGACGAGCCGGCAGTGGTGGCCGTGAAGTGCTGGCAGTGTGGAGCGACCGTCGCCATCTACGCGGCTTCACACGCAGATGTCGCCAGGGAGCGCCGGACGTACCTGATCCGTGCGGTGCTCACCGCCACGATCACATTCGCGCTCCTACTGCTGGTCGCGTGGGCTTTCCGGGCTGGAGACGGAACTCTCGGCACCTTTCTGTTGATCGGCGGGTTGGTGACCGCCTGGCTGACGTTGGCGAACCTCGCGCACGCCGTGCTCAGCCAGGAGTGCGGAGTCGCCGAGGAGGCCAGCCCGAACAGCGAGATCTTCCACGAAGCCGAATTCGGTTACAGCCAGCGACCGGACGCCGACCCAGCCTGAACGGGCTCGACGAAGAACTGGCGGCCAGGATCCCCCCACGCGAGTCAGCCACGGCCTGTCACGCGATAGCCGAGGGGTGGACCTGAGCCGGTCCGCGGCCAGCTCGGGCGGCGCAGATAGCTACCCGCGACCTGGACACCTCCGATGAACAGCTCGCCCATCTCGCCGACAACCACGGGTTCCCGGTTCAGCGACGCGTGCCAAGAGTCATCACAGGATCGCCATGACGCCCAATCCATGGGCGATCCCGAGTGCTCGAGGAACACCTCTCCGTGACGCGACCTCCCCTCCGACCCAGAAGAAAATCCCGTCGACCGCTATCCCGTGGGATGAGCCGTGTCCGGACACCTCAGACAAGGCGCGACGACGTTGCTCCCTTGCGTTCTACCTCCATCCTGGTCCGACGCGGACCCTCAACACCCGACCCGCCGACGGGGCTTCCGCCTTCAAGGTTGACCCGCCTCGAACAGAAGCGAAGAGACGCTGCATCGCCACGACGCCTCCAAAGCAAGTCCGAACGATGCCTGGAAGACAGGTTCGGCCCCACCCACATTCGTGCGTTCAACAGCGCCCGCACTGGACAGCTGAACACTGCTGAACACTGCTTAGTTCTGCGCGCGGCCGAGGAACGCCGCCAAGCGGTCCGCCGCGGTCGCCCCGGGTAACGCCTCCTGCTCCGGACCGAACGGGCCGTCGGCCGGTCGCGGCCGGTCGCCCATTCGCGCTCTCCACTGGGACAGGGCGCCTGCGGCCAACTCAGGTTCGATGTCGGTCGACTGGCCGGTCGCCTTCGCCAGATCCCAGGAGTGCACGATCAACTCGTTCACCCGCATGTGCACGACGAAGGCGCCCGGCTGCTCCCCGAGCGGTGTGGCCACCTTCTTCTCCAGCGCGCCTGGCGCGCTCATCGCCGCACGCACTGAGGAGACCGAGCGGTCGAAGGCGCCGCGGGCGTCGTCGCCCAGCAGGTCGGCGTCGCGGTCCGGTGGTTCGGTACCGGTCAGCATGGCCACGCCTTTCAGGTTTCCAGCCGTGACATGGTTGATCACATCCCACACTGTCCACTTGTCACACGGTGTCGGGATCGAGTACTGGTTCGGTTCGATCTTGTCGAGCACCGCGTTGGCGGCGGTGACGGCCCGGTCGAAGTTCGTGAGGATTTCCATGACTGGATCGTCGCATGGGGCACCGACAGTTTTGGATCGGCGCGGGAACGGCCATGTCACGTAGGGTTGGGGCCTTGCCTCGTACCGGATCGGAGGGCCGATGGCCGAGCTGTTCATCGCTGGCGAATGGGTGTCCGCGCTCGGCGGCGGGACCAGGGAGATCCGCTGCCCGGCCGACGGCAAGCCGGTGGCGACGGTCGATGAGGCGGACGGTATCGACACCGAGGCGGCCATCGAGGCGGCACGGATCGCCTTCGATTCAGGGCCCTGGCCGGGAACCCCGGCGGTGGAACGCGGCGATCTGTTGTTGCGCGTGGCGGAACTGGTCACGCGTGACGTCGACGCGTACGCGCGGGCGGAGTCGCTGGACACCGGGAAGCGTTTGGTGGAAAGCGAATACGACATGGCCGACGTGGCGGCCTGCCTGCGTTACTTCGGGAAGCTCGCGGCGAACGACCCAGGTCGCGTCGTCGATCCAGGTCGCCCCGATGTGGCCAGCAGGATCGTGTACGAACCCGTCGGCGTGTGTGGACTGATCACTCCGTGGAACTATCCGCTCCTGCAAGCCGTTTGGAAGGTCGCGCCCGCACTGGCTGCCGGTAACACGTTCGTCCTCAAACCAAGTGAGCTGACGCCGAGCACGGCGATCATGCTCATGCGCACCTTGCAGGAGGCTGGCCTTCCTGACGGCGTCGCCAACCTGATCCTCGGTGCGGGCGCCGAGGCAGGTGCGCCGCTCGCCGAACATCCGGACGTGGACCTGGTGTCCTTCACGGGCGGTCTGGCCACAGGGACTCGAATCGCGGCGGCCGCGGCGGCGACAGTCAAGAAAGTCGCGCTTGAACTGGGCGGCAAGAATCCGAACATCGTGTTCGCCGACGCGGACTTCGAAACCGCTGTGGACTACGCACTGACCGCGGTGTTCCTGCACTCCGGCCAGGTGTGCTCCGCAGGCGCGCGCCTGATCGTGCAGGACGAACTGCATGACGCGCTGGTCCACGAGATCGTGCGGCGGGCCGAACGGATCCGTCTGGGCGGTCCGTTCGATCCGGACGCGGAGACCGGCCCGTTGATCTCCGCGGCACATCTGGAAAAAGTGGAGCACTACGTGGCGATGGCGATGACCGAAGGGGCCGTGCTCCGTACGGGCGGCTGGCGTCCACAGGACGAGCGGCTCGCTGGTGGTCACTACTATCTGCCGACCGTGCTTGACGAGGTGAAACAGGGTACGTACGCGGTACGAGAAGAGGCATTCGGCCCTGTGCTGACTGTGGAACGCTTCACCGACGAGGACGACGCGGTCCGGATCGCCAACGACACCCACTACGGCCTGGCCGGCGGCGTGTTCACAAAGGACGGTGACAGGGCCCAGCGGGTCGCGGCCCGCCTGCGGCACGGCACGATCTGGATCAACGACTACCACCCGTACCTGCCGCAGGCGGAGTGGGGCGGCTTCAAGCGGTCCGGGGTCGGCCGCGAACTGGGCCTGGCCGGTCTGGCGGAGTACCAGGAGGCGAAGCACATCTACCACAACCTGCGACCGGGTCCGCAGTACTGGTTCGCTTCCGGGGCGTCTACCGGCGACGCGCGACAGTCGTGACGAATCCCGCCAGGACTACGACGGCCATCCCGAAGAACGCGGTCGACAGTGCCACGGCAGAGGAGTGTCCGTCCGCCAACGAAAGGAACGCACTGCCGAACGTGGCCACACCGAGTACCTGACCGAACTGGAACGTGGTGGTCAGCAATCCGCTCGCGTCCGCGGCCTCTCCAGGTGGCACATCGGCCAGTACGCGGTTCGTCAAGGATCCGAACGCGCATCCCATCGCGGCACCGAACAGCACCAGTCCCGCGTACATCCCCACACTGCCTTGCGATCCGTCGCGCAACGCGAAGGCGAGAAGAACATACGCCGCACCGGTCAACAGGAATCCGACCGGAATGAGCATGGGTTGAGTGCGGGCCGGCAGCCTCCGCCAGTAGTAGCCGAATATCCCGAACGCGGCGCCGGCCGGTGCGAAGACCAAGCTCGCCTGCAGCGTGCTCTCTCCCAGGCCGGACTGGAGGTGCAGGGCGAGGACGAACAGCATCCCGCCGTAGGTGATCATGGCGGTGGCAAGGGCTACCAGGCCACGCCCGAAACCTCGGGCCCTTAGGACGTCGAGGTTCAACAGCGGGTCTCCGCCGCGTGCCGCCACTCGACGTTCAACGCGAACGAACACCGCCACGAGCACGAGTCCCACCGCGATGCTGGGGAACATCCAGGCCGGCCAGTTCTGTTCGTGACCGAGGACGAGCGGGAGAACGATGAGGAACGTGGCCGGCAGGAGTACCACCAATCCGGCCAGATCCAGCCGCCGTCCGGTGGATGGCTGGTCGGCCGGGACGAACCGCGGTACCAACGCGATCACGACCAGCCCGATCGGCACGTTGATCAGGAACACCGGCCGCCAGCCCGCGCCGAACAGGTCCGCGTGCACCAGGACTCCGCCGATCACCATTCCGGCCACCCCGCCGACCGAGATCACCGCCGAGTACGCGCTCAGTGCCTTCGTCCGTGCGGCGCCACTGAATCCGAGCTGAATGACGCTGATGATCTGCGGCATCATGAGCGCGGCGCCCGCACCTTGCACGAACCGTGCGGCGATCAGCATCGTGGGATCCGGCGCGAGACCGCACAGGAGCGAGCTGATGGTGAACGCGGCCACGCCTCCGACGAATATCCGCCTACGTCCGAACAGGTCGCCGAGACGTGCGCCGGTGATCAGCAGCATCGCGTAGCTGATCGTGTACATGGAGACGACGAGCTGCAGCGCGGCGCCGGACGCGTGCAGGTCGGTCCGGATCGTCGGCATTGCCACGTTAACGATGGTTACGTCGAGCAATGCCATGAACTGGCCGAGCAGCAGCACGGCCAGGGTCGCCCACCGGCCGGTCGGCTGCTCCGTCCGGGTCGATGTGGGCTGGAGGTTCGTGGTCATGAGAGTAACCATCAGGGCGTGGGGAAGGCGACGCCGAGAGCCCGCTGATGCTGTTACTGCCAGCACCAGGATCAGCGAGACCGGAAATTGTCGGTGGAGCCTGAGAGCATGACTGTGTGACGACACTCGAATCAGTGGACTCACAGCTCGCGGAGTCGTCGGGGTCGGGGATGCGCCGCCGACGCGTCGAGCTGGCGGAGTTCCTCAAGGCGCGCCGGGCCCGGCTGGCCCCGCGCGATGTCGGGCTGCCCCCGGGGAGTCGCCGCCGTACCGCTGGGCTGCGCCGGGAGGAGGTGGCGCTGCTCGCCGGCGTCGGAATCACGTGGTACACGTGGTTAGAACAGGGCCGGCCGATCAATGTGAGCGTCCAGGTGCTCGACGCGGTTGCGCGGACGCTGCAGCTCGACCGTACCGAGCGGGAACACCTGTACCAGCTCGCCGAGGCGACGCCGACGCGGTGGTCAGTGACGCCGAGTGACGTGCCTGACTCGATGCTGCACGTGGTCCAGTCGCTCGAACCACTGCCGGCCGTGTTGATGAACACCCGGTTCGACGTCATCGCCTCGAACGAGGCGTACCAAGGGCTGTTCCGGCATTGGCACTCGATGCCGTGTGTCCACCACAACCAGTTGTGGTGTTGTCTCACCGAGCCCAGCGCCCGCAAGCAGCTCCTCAACTACGACGAGGAGGTGCCCCACCTGGTCGCGCGATTACGCACCGAGTACGGCAGACACATCGGCGAGCCGGAATGGGAGGAGGACATCACCAGGCTCGCGTCCCTGAGCCCTGAGTTCGAAGCGCTGTGGTCCCGGCATGAGGTCGCCCAGCCTGAGGTCCGCACCCGAAGGTTCGTGCACCCTGACGCCGGTGTGCTGGCGTTCGTGGCCAACGAGCTGGTCGTTTCGGCCACACCCGATACTCGGATGCAGGTGTACACGCCGGCGGACGAGGAGACGTGGGAACGGCTCCCGCGGACACGCTACGAGCCAGTCTGATCCCGCTCACTCCCCTGGGGTGAGCAACGCGACGGCCTCGACGTGGTGCGTCATCGGGAACGCGTCGAACGCCCGTACCAGTTCAAGGCGGTACGAGTGGGTCTCGAACCTGGCCACGTCACGGCCAAGCGCCGCCGGGTCGCACGCGACGTAGATGACCCGGGCGGGACGGCGGGCGGCGATCTGGTCCACCACGTCGTGTCCAGCGCCTTTGCGGGGCGGATCCAGCACGACGACTTCGGGCGTCGGGCCATCGAGGGGGCCCGCGAAGGCCGATTCGACTTTCCGGGCGATGACCTCGATCTGTGGGAGGTCCGCCAAGATCCGGATGCTGTCGAACGCGGCTGAACTCTGCTCGACGGCGCGGACGAGTCCCTCTGGTCCGACCTGAGTGGCCAGCACGGACGCGAACAGCCCCACGCCGCTGTACAGGTCCCATGCGCACGCGCCTGGGGACGCTTCTGCCCATTCCGCGACGACGCTCGCGAGCGTGTCCGCGGCGGCCGGGTGGACCTGCCAGAAGGTGAAGGGGTCCATCTCCCAGTGCCGTCCGGCGGCGAACTCGACGGCCACCCCGGTGCCGTCGATCGACTGACGAGGGAACTGTCTGCGTCCGCCGACCATCCGCATCGGGCCGAGCCGTCGTGAGCTGAACCGTCCGGCTCCGTCGCGGACCAGTTCGAGTTCGGCGTCGGCTGTCCATTCCTTGCCCGCCACCGTCTCCACGAGATCCGGAACCGTGATCGGGCAGTGCGCGACCGGCACGACGTCGTGACTGCGGTGCCCGCGGAAGCCGGCCACACCGTCGCGGCCGACGGCCATCCGCACGCGGGTGCGCCATTCCAGGAGGCCGCCGGGAAGTTCCTCGACCAGAACCGGAATGTCCCGCCCGGTGGCCTTCAGCAGGTGCTCGGCGACGACCGAGGCCTTCAGTTCGCGCTGTGCGTCCGCGGACGCGTGCTGCCAGTCGCAGCCGCCGCACCCGCCAGGTACGGCGAGCTCGCATGGCGGGGTCACGCGGTCGGGCGACGGCGTGATGATCTCCACTGCGTCCGCCCGGCAGAACGAGCCGCCCTTGTCCTCAGTCACCTCGACAGTGACCTGTTCCCCGGGCAACGCGTGCCGTACGAACACGACACGCCCTTCGAAACGGGCTACGCAATGCCCACCGTGGGCGACCGGGCCGACCTCGACGTCGAGCCGGCGGCCTTTCCAATCCACCTTGGCCCTGGTCGTCACTTGTCGTCCTCGCCGTGCAGGCCACGCCGAACCGCACCGGGCGCGATCACGGTCTTGTCGTGCACCTTCGCCGACGACGCGAGCTGCCACGGGACGCTCGTGACCATCACACCGGGCTGGAACAGCAAGCGCCCCTTGAGACGAAGCGCGCTCTGGTTGTGCAGGAAGTGCTCCCACCAGCGGCCGACGACATACTCTGGGATGAACACGGTCACCACGTCCCGCGGGTTGGTGGTGCGGACACGTTTCACGTAGTCCAGGACCGGTTTCGTGATTTCTCGGTACGGCGACTCGACGACCTTGAGCGGGACTTTGAAGCCGTTGGACTCCCAGTCGGCAACCAGGGCACGCGTGTCGGCGTCGTCGACGTTCACCGTCACGGCTTCCAGGATGTCCGGCCGGGTCGCCTTGGCGTACGCGAGGGCGCGACGAGTCGGCAGGTGCAGTTTGGACACCAGGACGATCGCGTGGTTGCGGGACGGCATGACACCGGGGTTGCCGCCCTCCTCAGCGAAACGGAGTTCGTCCGCCACCCGGTCGTAGTGCTTCCGGATGCCGGTCATCAGCGCGAAGATCGCGGCCATCGCGGCGATCGCGATCCACGCGCCCGCGACGAACTTCGTGATGAGCACGATCACGAGCACTGTCCCGGTCATCACCAGGCCGAACGCGTTGATGCCCTGAGATCGCCGCATTCGGCGCCGTTCGGACGGGTTGGTCTCGTTCCGCAGCAACCGGTTCCAGTGTCTGATCATGCCGGTCTGGCTGCACGTGAACGACACGAACACGCCCACGGTGTACAGCGGGATCAGCTTGGTCGGATCGGCGTCGAACGCCACGACCAGCAATATGGCGAATCCGGCCAGGAACAGGATGCCGTTGGAGAACGCCAGCCGGTCACCGCGGGTGTGCAGCTGGCGCGGCAGGTACCGGTCCTGCGCCAGGATCGATCCGAGCACCGGGAACCCGTTGAACGCGGTGTTCGCGGCCAGCACGAGGATGAGCGCGGTGACCACGATAACGAAGAAGTAGCCAGGCGCGAAGTCCGAGAACACCGCCTGCGACAGCTGCGCGATAACGGTGTGCTGCTCGTAACCGAGCGGCGCGTTCTTCAGCTGTGTCCCGGGATTCTCCGCCATCACCAAGCCGGTGATCTTGGCGAGCCAGATCACGCCCATGAACATGGTCACCGCGATGACGCCGAGCATCAGCAGCGTGGAGGCCGCGTTCTTGGACTTTGGCTTCCGGAACGCCGGTACCCCGTTGCTGATCGCCTCGACCCCGGTCAACGCGGCGCAACCCTGCGTGAACGCCCGCAGCACCATGTAGATGAACCCGATACCGGCCAGTTGGCTGTTCGGATCCGCCTGGAGTTCGATTCCGGCGCTGGCCGCGTGCACCTCGTCGCCGATGACGAGCGACCGGATCAATCCCCACAGAATCATCAGGAAGATGCCGACAATGAACGCGTACGTGGGAATCGCGAAAGCGGTGCCGGACTCGCGGATCCCCCGCAGGTTGATGGCGGTGAGCACGACGATGGCGACCACCGCGAACGTCACCTTGTTGTCGGAGATGAACGGGACCAAAGCGCCCAGGTTCGCGGCGGCGGACGAAATGGACACCGCCACAGTCAGGACGTAGTCGACAAGCAGGGCGCTGGCGACGGTCAGTCCGGACCGGGGACCGAGGTTGGTCGTGGCGACCTCGTAGTCACCACCGCCGCTGGGGTAGGCGTGCACGTTCTGCCGGTAACTCGCGACAACCGCGAGCAGGACGATGACGACCACCAGGCCGACCCACGGCGCGTAGACGAACCCCGCGATCCCGGCGACGCTGAGCGTCAGAAAGATCTCTTCGGGCGCGTACGCCACGCTCGACAGGGCGTCCGAGGCGAACACCGGCAGCGCGACCCGTTTGGGCAGCAACGTGTGCCCCAGGCTGTCACTGCGAAACGGACGCCCGACCAGGAGACGCTTCGCGACAGTTGAGAACTTCGACACGAGATCACAGCCTAAGCGCTCCGTCATGTCGCATGGATCTCGGTCGAGCACAACACGCCCGACCACCCGGTCAGCGGGCGAAGTCCAGGTGCGGACCGCTTCGCCCGAACCGCGGAAACCGGTCACGAGCAGGGCGGTCCCGCCACCGCGTCATCGGCCGACTCGTCGTGCACCATGCTCGCGTCCTGCCCCTGGATCGGCACCTGCCTGGGCTCGGGCCGTCCGGGAGCAGGTCGATCGCACTTTCGCGCGCTGACCGAACGCGCCCGCACCGAGTACGTTCCGGTCGACGTGTCGCTGCGTAATCGGAGCGGTTGCGTCACCCAGGTGGAGCAAAGACCGGTAGGTTCTTGGCGGACAGCGGGAGTCTTCGGGCGAGGAGGCAGGGTCGTGCACGTGGTGATCATGGGGTGCGGCCGGGTCGGGTCGTCGCTCGCGGCCGCGCTGGAACGGCTTGGTCACACGGTCGCCGTGATCGACAAGGACGTGCAGGCGTTCCGGCGGTTGGGCCAGGACTTCCACGGCTCGCAGGTGGTCGGGGTCGGCTTCGACCGGACCGTCCTGATCAAGGCCGGAATCGAGCGGGCCGGGGCGTTCGCGGCGGTGTCCAGCGGCGACAACTCGAACATCATCTCGGCCAGGGTGGCCAGGGAGACGTTCGGCGTCGAGCACGTCGTCGCCAG
This sequence comes from Actinocrispum wychmicini, assembly GCF_004345645.1. Taxonomy (GTDB): domain Bacteria; phylum Actinomycetota; class Actinomycetes; order Mycobacteriales; family Pseudonocardiaceae; genus Kibdelosporangium; species Kibdelosporangium wychmicini. Next base: position 248,265 of record NZ_SLWS01000012.1, read on the forward strand.
GATCTACGACCACAAACGCGCCGCGGTTTACGAACGGCTGGGGATCCCGACGGTCGCGACCGTGCCGTGGACCACCGACCGGTTCCTGCGGACATTGCTGCCCGACGGTGTCGCGTCGGTGTGGCGCGAGCCGTCCGGCAAGGTCGCGGTCGTTCAACTGCCGGTGCACGACGGCTGGGCCGGCAAGAAGGTCAGCGCGCTGGAAGAGGCGACAGGCTGCCGGGTCGCCTTCGTCATGCGCTTCGGCACAGGTGTGCTACCGGACGGCAAAACTGTCGTGCAAGCTGACGATGTGATCTATGTGGCGGCCCTGTCGGGCACTGTCAGCGACGCGACCAACGCGGCCGGCCAGCCACCCGAGGAGGACCACTGATGCCAGGAACGCCTGACATGGGGAAGGACCACTGATGCGGGTCGCGATCGCGGGCGCGGGTGCCGTCGGCCGGTCCATCGCCGCCGAACTGGTGGCCGGTGGCCACCAGGTGATGCTGATCGAGCGGCAGGCCGCCCAGTTCGAGCCGCACACGGTCGAGCAGGCCGAATGGGTCCTGGCCGACGCGTGTGAGCTGTCCTCGCTGGAGGACGCCGGGCTGCAGTTGTGTGACTGCGTTATCGCCGCCACCGGCGACGACAAGGTCAACCTGGTGGTGTCCCTGCTGGCCAAGACCGAGTTCGCGGTGCGCCGCGTGGTGGCCAGGGTGAACGACCCGGCCAACGAGTGGCTGTTCACCGAGAGCTGGGGGGTGGACGTCGCCGTGTCGACCCCGCGGATCCTGGCCGCGATGGTCGAGGAGGCGGTCAGTGTCGGCGGGCTGGTCCAACTGCTGACGTTGCGGCAGGGCCAGGCCAACCTGGTCGAGATGACCCTGCCGGAGGACACACCGTTGGCCGGAACCCCGGTCCAGGACATCACGCTGCCCAGGGACGCCGCGCTCGTGACTATCCTTCGAGGTGGCCGGGTGATCGTGCCGCAGCCTGAGGACGCCCTGGAGCCAGGAGACGAATTGTTGTTCGTGGCCGCCGCGAACGTGGAGCACGAAATCCGCACAGCGCTCGGATCTTGACCGGCTAGTGTCGGTGGGGTGTTCCACCCCACCTCGCCGATCGAGACCGAACGGCTTGTGCTGCGCGTGCACGTCCCGGAAGACATCGACTCGCTGTACGAGATCAGGTCCCGGCCGGATGTGAACACCTACCTGTACTCCGAGGCGATGTCGAGGGCTGAGGTCCAGGCGAAGCTGGACGAACGGATCGCCAAGTTCTCGAAACTGACCGAGCCCGGCGATTCCCTGCTGCTCGCGATCGTCCGCAAGGACACCGGCGTGCTGATCGGCGACGTGTCACTGGCCTGGCTCCCCGGCGACCATCGTCAGGCCGAGATCGGTTACGTGCTGCATCCCGATCACTACGGGCAGGGGTTCGCCACCGAGGCATGCCAGCCGCTGCTGTGGATAGCGTTCGAGGATCTCAACGCGCATCGGGTCCGCGGCCGGTTGGACGCCCGCAACACGGCGTCAGCCCGTGTTCTGGAAAAGCTCGGAATGCGCAAGGAAGCGCATTTGCGGGAGAACGAGTTCGTCAAGGACGAATGGACCGACGAGATCGAGTACGCGATCCTAATCCGAGAGTGGACCGCCTGAGGGCGTCCCCGTGGTCCTGACTGAAGTGCTCCCAAGCGGAACCGCCAGAAGGTAGCGCCCGGGTGGAACCGGCTGGCGGCCCCTCTCTGTGCGGAACTGGCTGGAACTACCCCCGAGTGGAACCACTCCTGGGGTGGACTGCCTAACAGCATTCCCCGGGCGGGAGCTGACCGGCCATGAACGCGCCGAGAGGTACTCCCATGGCGGACCGGAATTCGGCTCCCATGTGGGACTGGTCGTAGTACCCGATGTCAGTCGCCAACCGGGTGCCGCGTTCACGTTCGGCGCGAGACAGGACGGTACGGATACGGTTCACGCGGGCCAACTGTTTCGGCGACAGGCCGATCATGTCGGTGAACAGGTTCCGCAGGTGCCGTTCGCTGACGGACAGCTTCCGCGCGGTGTCCTGAACGCGTTCGCTGGCCAACATCAGGGTAGCCGCGGACACGAGCGCACGGCTGGACGCGACGACCTTCGGCTGGGCCGCGAGGCGTTCCCGGAGCGCCTGCTCGATCCGGTGCGACGCGTGTGTGGGGTCAGCGAGCAAGTCGTGATGGAGGCGGGTCGCCGGCGGTCCCCATAGGTCACTCAGCGGCAGTGTGCGCCCCACGATCTCGCTCACCGGCACCCCCGTCAGCAGCCGGGCGCTTCCGGGCCGGAACCGAACGGTCACCGTGAGCGGCACGTCCTTACCTGGATAGTAGGAGGCTCGTGTGCGCGGCCCGAGGACAACGAGGTGGCTCTCGCCATCGGGCAGCAGGCAGAAGATCAACGACGTCGCGCCGTCAGGCATCCGTGTCTGCGTGCGCCGGTCATCCAGCATGTCCGTGGTCACCCGGGTCTCCCAGTGGTTCACGATTTCACGTTAACCGCGGAAAGACCTCGTCAGCACGGGTCCGGCCCGAACTGTGCCGAATCTTCCTATGTGCGGCGGCGACCGGCCGGCACGGTTGTGGCCATGATTCTGGTTACCGGTGCCACCGGCACCACAGGCAGCATCGTCCTTCGGAACCTTGCCGAAAAGGGCGCCGCAGCACGGGCGATGGCCCGCGATCCTGGCCGAGTTCCGGCCGGCTTCGAGGTCGTGCGAGGTGACTTCGAGGACGCCGCGTCGTTGCGAGCAGCAGTAAAGGGCGTCGAGGCAGTCTTCCTGCTGTCGTCTCCTGGTGGGCATGTCGCGACGCACGATCTGGCGCTGGTGGATGCCGCGCTCGGCACGGGTGTCCGCAAGATCGTCAAGGTGTCCGCGATCGGGACCGGCGAACAGGGATACGAGACGACCAGCGGCTGGCATCAGCCCGGGGAGGAGGCGATTCGGGCCAGTGGCCTGGCATGGACAATTCTGCGGCCATCCTCGTTCGCGTCCAACGCATTGAGCTGGGCGCCACAGATCCAGGCCGGCGAGCCGCTCCTGAACCATTTCGGAACCGGCACGAACGGCGTCGTCGCCCCACGGGACATCGCCGCTGTGGCCGTCGACGCACTGCTTACGGACAACCATGACGGACAGGTCTACACGTTGACCGGACCGGAGTTGCTGAGCATGCCTGAGCAGGTGGCGCAGCTCGCGGCGGTGATCGGCCGGCCACTGAAGGTCATCCCGGGCACCGACGACCAACTGCGGGCCGACCTACTCGCTCTTGGCGCCGACGAAGAGTTCGTGGGCTTCGTCCTCAAGGGCTACGAATTCGTGCGCCAAGGCGGCAACGCGGTCCTCACGGGCGATGTAGAGCGCGCCCTGGGCCGCCCGCCGGGCACGTTCAAGGCGTGGGCCGAACAGAACCGCGCCGCGTTCCTGTAGCCCATTCACGTTCGCACAGGTCAGCCCCATTCGCTCAGGTCAGCCACGTCCTACAGATCCGGGATCGCGCGGATCAGACGCCTGTGTTTCACATCTGTTTCGCGATGTGACCGTCGCCCAGGCGGCACACGTCGAAGATCGACGCATTTCACCCGCCTGGGCGACGCCGGCCAGACCGGATTCACACAACGTGACATCACGCGCCACTGACTCAAGGCTGTCTCCTTGACGGTCAGCGTCCGCAATTAGGAAGCCGACATCCGAAACAGCCCGACGTAGATCCGCGGATTCTACGAAGGCTCCTGTGCGGCGGTGTCGTATTTGGTGCGCAGTTGCTGCTCGATGGCGGCGTCCTCGGCCTTCGCTTGCTCGGCGGCGACGCGTTCGACTTCCTCGCGGAGTTTGTCCCGTCGATCCGAACGGCGCACCGCCCACACGGTGACCAGCAGGGCGATCGCGGTCAGCGGGTAGCCCATGGCGATCCGGGCGATGCCGAGCAGAGTGGTCGCGTCCACGTTGTACAACCACTGCTGGACGATCACACGCGCGGCGAAGACAAGCAGCCACGCGAGGGTCGCGATGTCGTAGTCACGCCGCGATTTCGGATCTGATCGCCAGCCCATGCCGTGGCCGTTCAGCGTGCCCCAGAGCACGCCCATGATCGGCCAGCGCACGAACAACGACACCAGACAGACAAGGCCGAGAGCGGCACTCACCCAGATGCCGTACAGGAAGAATCCCTTGGCCGTGTCCAGCCGGTAGGCGATGAACGCCGCGATGGCCACGCCGAAGATGCCCGAGACGGCCGGCAGCAGCTGCTCCTTGCGGACGATCCGCCAGACGGCGATCAGCACGGCCATCCCGACCGCGCTCCAGATCGCCGGGCCCAGGCCGGTGGCCAGGTTGACGATCACGAACACGACGACCGGGATGGAGGCCGAAATGAATCCGACTATTCCGCCCATCTGCTCCCAGAGCGTCGGTGTCGGTTTCTCGGTCTCCTCGGCCTCGCCGCTGTTCTCCGGCTGGGGCTGGGTGGCATCAGTCATGTAGTCGTCTGCAGCTCGTAGTAGGGGTTGTAGAGGACCTTGCGGCCGTCCCGCACCGCGATCCGGCCTTTCGCCTTCACCGTACGTCCCGGCTCGATGCCGGGAATCCGGCGCCGACCGAGCCAGACTAGTGTGACGCCCTCGGTCCCGTCGAACAGCTCGGCCTCAAGCGTGGCGGCCGCGTCCCGCGGGGACAGCTCCACGCTGCGCAGCCGGCCGAGCACGGTGACCTCCTGACCGGACCGGCAGTCACAGGCACGCTGCGCCCCGCTGGCCTCGGCCTGTTCGGACAGGTCGTCCGCGTCGAGGTCTTCGACCTCGCTGGTCAACCTGCGAACGAGACGGCGCCAATAACCGTCCCCCTTGTCGCCACCCATGCCCGCTCCTCGATGGTGAGACCGGCCCCGACTCCGATCCGTGCACAATCAGCGTAACCGTTGAAAGGCAGGCAGAACCGTGTCACTCCAGGAACGTCCGGTGAAGGTTGGTCGTTCCCGTTCGGCGGCGGTTCGGCGGGCCGTGCTGCTGCCCGGTACCGCATCGGATGAGGTTTTCATCCGATCGGTGTTCGAAGGTCCGCTTCGCGCCGTCGGCGTCCAGGCGGTCACACCTCGTCCCGAATCGGCGTCTGACCTGGTCAGAGCCCATTTCGCGATTTTGGCGGAACAGTCGGAGGCCGGCCCGGTTCTGGCCGGCGGCGTCTCACTCGGCGCCCATCTCGCCGTCGAATGGGCGCTGGCGGACCCCGACCGGTGCGCCGGGCTGCTACTGGCGCTGCCGGCGTTCACTGGGCCACCTGGTGACGCACCCGCGGCCGTCTCGGCTCGGATGAGCGCGGCGGCCGTCCGTACATACGGGCTGGACGCCACGCTCGCCACGGTTGACGGCGAACCGTGGTTCGCCGCTGAACTGGAACGATCATGGAGGCGGACCGGCGACGGGCTCGCCGAGGCGTTGGAGATCGCCGCGACCAGACCGGCACCGGTGATTTCGGACCTGAGCCGGATCACGGTGCCGACCGGGATCGCGGCCTGCTCAGACGACCCGGTACATCCGCGGGCGGTCGCCGAACTGTGGGCGGACACAATCCCCGGGGCTCGGATCTGCACGACGACGTTGAGCGCGTTGGGCAGGGATCGTGAGTCCCTCGGACGGGCCACCGTGCTGGCTTGGCTGCGGTCCAGTGGGGTCACGCATTTGGAGCAATAGTGGGAATCCTCGTTGCTCCGAACCGGCGAAACCGGTGTGGTCGAAGAGTGGGATCCGAGGGTTTCCCTTGTTCGGCCAAGCGCGTTCCGTGACCGTCTCGCTGCGTGAGCATCTATTTGACCGGCCTGCTGTGGGTGGGCGGCGCCGCTGTGGCGGCGATCCTGATCGCAGTACTGATCCACAAGCTGTCCTCGAGCGGGAGCCGTGGTGACAACAACGATGTGGCCGGCCAGGTGTTCACCATCGTCGCGGGTCTGCACGCCGTGCTCCTGGCATTCGTGCTGATCTCCTTGTTCGACGGGGTAAGCACGGCGCGCACGAACTCGACGACAGAGGCGAACGACCTGGTGGCGGTGTCGTGGGCGGCGGACTCGTTGCCGGAGCCGGCGCACACCAAGGTCAAACAACTAGTGTCCGCCTACTCCGACACTGTGGTCACCAAGGAATGGCCGCAGATGCGGGAAACCGGCAAGGTGGATTCGGCGGCCGGCTGGCAGCAGCTCGACGAACTTCGCAACACGATCGCCAACACACAGACCGCCGACGGCGACGACTGGCAGACCAGCAGAAAACAGGCCGCGACAGATCAACTGTGGGACGCGTACCAGGCCAGGCAGTCACGACTGAACGACGCGGCGAACAACGGCGTGAGCACGGTCGTATGGTTCGCGCTCATCCTCGGCAGCGTGATGTCCATGGCCCTGGTGTACTTGCACGGCGGTCCGAAGATGATCTCGCACGCGCTCATCTCCGGAACCCTCGCGGCCGCGATCACGTTGCTGCTGTTCGCGATCTACCAGCTACAGAACCCGTTCAGCGGTGGCGCGGCGGTCGGGCCGGACGCGTTCAGCGCGGTGCTGGACCGGTTGAGTTGACCGTTCGACGCTGGTCCAACGTCACCCTCGCCGCCGTGCTCCTGATGGGATCCGGACTCGTGGGCTCGACCCCGGCCGCGGCGGCGGATGGGGCATGCGACGCGTTCGAGGTTTACACCCCACGACACGGCTCCTCGTCCACTCTGGTCCGGCTGGACCTGCCGTCCGGCCAGGCACGTGACGTGCGGACCTTCGCCGACGAACTGAATGGAATCGGTTACGCGGCAAGCCAAAACCTGTTGTACGGAATTTCCACGAAGTCGCACGTGGTCACCATCAACCCGGGCGGGGCCGTGGTCGACCGGGGCAAGGTGTTCGATGTCGGCGACGCCACCGCGGGTGCCATTTCGGGTTCGACGCTGTTCCTGCGGGACGGTGGTCGGCTGCTGTCGTTGGACATCGATCCGAAAAGCCCGACCTACCTGAGGATCATCCACGTGAAGTGGCTGTCCTGGTTCGCCGACGTGGACGACTTCGACTTCGGCTCGGACGGGTTGCTGTACGGCGTGACCAGCAGCGCGACGGTGGTCACCATCGACCCCCTGCACGGCACGGTCCACACGGTCGCCAGGCCGAAAGCCCTGCCGAACGGGACCTATGGCGCGATTCTCATGGCACCCGGTCGAATCCTCTACGCGATCAACAACCGAGTCGGATCTAGCAGCCGGCTCTACCGAATCCCTCTGGCCGACCCACAGGCCGCCAGTGAGGTGGCGTCCTTCCCGGCCGCGGACGCCACCGATGCGGCAGGCTGCCTGCCGCCACCGCCGGTGATCGAACCACCGACTTCGAACCCGCCTACACCGACTCAACCGCCACCACCCGCCCCGGCCCCGCCGAAGCTTCCGGCTCCGGTCCGAAAACCTCTCCCGACCACGCCATCCACGACTCCACCCCCGAGCGCCCAACCGGTCACCCAGCCGAGCCAGTCCCCGCCCGCGACGACACCTCACAAACCGCCGCCGCCATCTCGCCGACCGGTCGCCGCGCCTGTACAGCCGGACACCCCTAAGAAACGGCGGTGGGCGCTGACCACCTTGGTCCTGGTTCTCGGCGGAGGCGCCGCGGTCGGCGCGACCGTCCGGAATCGCCACCGATAGTGGCCCGTCCACGCAACCAAACCTGTTCCTGCCGGACTACCACTGACCAACGGAACCCGCACACACGCCCGTACGTTGATGCTACGGGGCATTCGTGGGGTCCCGCTGACGATGCCGGAGCACGTTCGGCCTGGATCCAAATCACTGCCGAAGTTGGCGGCAAGACCTACTCAGCCTTGGGCTTCGGCGGCCATTCGTAGACCTCTCTGCCAAAGTTGTGCTTGAACAGGACGTTGAAGAAGCCCTTTCCGGGTGTCGGCTGGACCGACCACGGGTCGAGTCCGCCACGGGTCGCCGCGTCCCGCGCCTGCACAAGCGTTTTCTCCCAGTCAGGGTAGACGTTGTCGTGCAGGTTGTTGAGCGCCTTCACGATCCCTTCGGTGTCTGGGCTGGCGAAGACCGCGGTCTCCTTCGCCTGTTCCCGTTGTACGTACTCGAACGCCTCACGCTGCTTTCTCTCGAACACCCCGAGCGCGCTGGCGTATCCGGTGAGCTCACCCTTGGCGGCGGCCTGGTTGATGTCCATCTGCGCGGCCTGCTCGGCGGTCGGTACCGCGGTGACGTTCGATGCCGTCAGCTCAACATTGCCCGCGTTGACACCGCCCAGCCGATGGGAGAGGACCGCGATCTCCTTCGCGACCTGGCCGCGTTGGGCGGCTGCGGCGGCCAGCATCTCGCCGAGTGCCGCGGCGTTGCTGAACTTGTCCTGTTTGGTCTGCATGGCCGTGATCAGCGCGTCGATCTTGGCCAGGGCACCCTTCGCAGACTCCAGCGCGACAGCGTTGTTCCCCGCCTTCTCCTGCACCTTGACGGTCGCCAACGGATCACCGGTGATGAGCGACGAGTACGAGGACTTCTCTGTGGACAGTTCGCCCGGCCAGTCGTACAACGCACCACCATCGGCCGACCCGACGCCGCGCACTATCCGTTCGATCGCGTGGGTCGCGCCGTCGTTGCGCGCGCCATACTCGGCCAGGGCCCTAGCGATCTTCTGCCGGTCCCCGTTCGCCCCGACGACCACGAGACGGGTACGGATCCAAGCGCTGTAGACGTTCGGGTTCTGTTCGACCTTCTTCCATCGGTCGATGTCCTCGGCCATCGCGGCGATCGTTGCGAAGTCCCCGTCGGACAGAGTCATGCCGCAGACCTCGGTCTTGTCCTGCATGATCTTCGCGCCCCCGGTCAGCAGACCGGTCTTGTCGTCCGACGCCGCCTTCTTCAGAGCGGCCCAGGACCCGCCGAGATCAGTATTCGAAGTGGACGTGTTGACGTCGCCGGAACCTTTGCCGTCCGAACCGACGGTCACCGAAACAGTGTCTTTCTCGGTGTGCGCCACCTTGAACCCGCCAGGCCCGGTGATCGCCGCGCCACCGCCCTTGCTGCCGGTGTACGTGTCGGAGCTGCCATTGGCATCCGATGAACGGCTGTGGTCGAAGCTGCTCGTGTCGCTCAGTTCGAGGCCGACAGGCCCCACGGTGGCGGTGGTCGTGCCGGTCTTGGCGTAGCCCTCACTGGTGGTGTCGGCGCTCACCAGGTCGGCGTGGACGAGGGCGATGTGGTGCAGTTCCTCGACCGAGCCGGCTTTCGCGATCAGATCGAACTGTTGCTGGTACGCGGCGGTTTCCGGATCCAGGGTGAACGTGACCGACTGGGACTTCGTGCCGGACGAGCTGCTTTGGTATCCACCGCCGGCGGCCTCGAACGAGGCCGATCCGCCGATGGCACCGCCGTCGGTGTCAGTCACGGACACGGTGACGACCACTTTGCCGCCCTTTCGGGAGACAGAGCGCTTGAGTGTCCGGCCCTTGGTCACGCTGACGTTGAGTTTCCCGCCGAATCCGGACATGTCTCCGCCAGCGGTGGCGCCGAGTTCGCCCTTGAGGTCAGCGGTGACCTCCCCGCTGTCGCTGTCCTTCATGGCCGCGGCGCCGTCGGCGGACAACCAGGTCGCCCGGACGTCGTTCAGCAGCGCCCTGGCACCGCTGATCTTGCCCTTCGCCAGCAGTTCGACGATCTGCAACTCCTTGGGACCGCTGCCGGCGCCCTTCGAGTTGACCGCCGCCAGGTACTGCTGAGCTTCGGCCTCGGTGAACACGTGCACGAACGTTCCGGTCATCGCCGCGGATCCGGACGCCGTCGCACCGACAGAGGCCTTCCCGCCCTGGTCCTCCGATGCTTGTTCACCGCCGGCGCTTCCGCCGACCTTGCCAGTGAGGTTGACCGTGACGCTGATCTGGTACCGCGCCGGGTCACTGCCGGGAACCTGGGAGACATTGGTGACGACTTTGCCGTCCAACCCCACTGTCTGTCCGGTCTTCAGACCACTCTCACGGGATTGGGAGAAGCTCCGGTTTCCGGAGCCGAACACACCGACACCGTCCGGTCCGGCGATCACACCGCCGCTGCCCGAGGTCGTGTTCTCCGTGCCCTTCGTGAGCCCGCCCCTGTCGTCCTGGGTGCCCGACTTCTTGGTCGTACTCGCGGTGTAGCCGAGCTTTCCGTCGCCGCGCGTGACCGACGACGTCGACTTGGTCGAGTCGACCGTGCCTCCGTTCGTGGTGGTGTTCTCCGCGGTCGTGCTATACCCGCTCGTGCCGAGCGAGCGACTTGTACCTGTCATCTCCGACGTGCTGTTGTCCGCGCCCTTGTACTCCGCCTTGTTCGACGTCCCCCAGTTGTAGTTCACGTTTCCGCCGGACACGTCGACCTTGCGGTCCGAGGTGGTGGTCCAGGCCGAGGTGCTCTCGCCCTCCTTGTTCGTCGTGACCTCGGTTTTGCGGTTCGCGACACCGGTCGTGTCGACCGTGGTGGTCGACGTGTTCGTCGTAGTCCAGGACGCGCCGTCGTCGATCCTGCTGGTGACGGCCGTGTTGGTGGACGTAAGGCCGTTCGTGCCGATCTGCCAGCCGCCGGTGGTCGTGTCCGTGGTTCTGCCCAGGGAGACGTTCTGGTTCCGACGGGCAAGCATCTCGTTCAGCGCTTGGTCGGACGCCCCCGGCGCACTGAGCAAGCGCATGTCCTTGTCGTTCTGGTCGAGCAGCGCCCCCAGGCGCTTCTGCTCCTTCTCCAGATCGGCGAGTTCGGCCGCGCCTTCCGGGGTGATCTCCTTGGCGATCGCGGCCGTCTTGAGTTCCTGCCACCGCTGTGTCGTCGGCTGGTACTCGGCGAGGAGCTTTTCGCGTTCGGCCCGGAGTTGAGGTTCCACGGTCACGCCCAAGGCTCGACCGTCCAATGTGGGCGGACTCGATGAATTGGCGTCGCCAGCAGGTTCACGTTGGACAGTCAGCATCCGGGCCACCGCATGGTTGCCCGCGCTCCCCTGCAAGGCAAGCACGTCGGTGATCGACCTGACTGGGCCACCTCGACGGACGGTGTCGGACTGCTGGTCGGTGTCCGCGGTGGACTCCGCGAACTCACGAGCGGTCATGCCCGGAGTCCTATCACGACGATCGTCGTACAATCGGACGAGTATCAAAGAGCTGCCCCTTTGGGGCGTAACGCCGCCCGCCCGAACGCCGAGACCGGTTAGTTCTGTTCGGCCAACGCGAGCACTCCACCGAGACCGATCATGGTCAGTCCTGTGCCGATTCGTTGCCGGACCTGCCACCTTGGGTTGCCACGCAACTTGGCGCCCACGTATCCGGCGAAGATCGCGACGAGCACGTCGACCACGACGGCCATGGCCACCGCGATGAGCCCGAGGAGCGTGAACACCAGCGGGGCCGGATCCCGGTCCACGTGTACGAAATGCGGCAGCAGCGCGAGAAAGTACAGCGCGGTCTTCGGGTTCAGGACCTCCGACACCACACCTTGAAGAATGACCGAACGCCGCCCACCGGAGGACGCGGTCGGTCGAATCTGATCGATGTCGTGCCTGTCCTTACCGAACAGCGTCTTGACTCCCAGGTAGATCAGGTACGCCGCGCCAGCCAGTTTCACGACCGTGAACGCGGTCGCCGACGTCGCGAGCACGGCTGACAGCCCGAACGCCGCAGCCACCACGTGCACGCACGCACCGATCCCGTTGCCGATCACCGATCGGATTCCTTCCGAACGGCCGCCCTTCAGGCTCCGCGCGAGGACATAGAACACGCCTGGACCGGGCATGATCGCGAACAGCGTGGCCGTTCCCAGGAAGACGAGCCATTCGGCACTGGTGGGCATCACCCGACAATACCGGCGTCACGCCAGGAGATCGGCCAGTTCGTCAAGCAAGGCGATCACCCTTCGCGCCCGTTCCGGATCGCCCACCGCACTGGTGATCGACTCGTCGACGCCCCGGGTCGCGCGACGTGTGATCGCCCGCATCGTGTCCTCGGTGACCCAGACCCGAACCTTTCGCCCGTCGTCCGGATCCGCCGTCGTCCGCACCAGACCGTGTTGCCTGAGTTTCGCAACGGACACGGACACATGGCTCTGCACCAAGCCGGTTCGTTCCTGGATCTCGCCCACCGAGCCGCCCGGGTGCTTGATCACGTCCTCGAGCACCACCGTCTGGCCCGCGGTCAGCACGAGATCCCCGGACTGACCGGCCGCCGCACGGGACAACTCGACCAGCCGTCGACCGAGCCGATACAGCTGTCCACCATCCATATCTGTGACGATACATCGCTACAGATGTATCGTCACAGATATGGATACCTTGGGAATGACAGCGCTCGGAATGGCCGCGGTACGGGCGGTGGAGAGCCGCCGCGACGACAGGTTGTTCGACGACCCGTACGCCCAACTCTTTCTGGACGCGATGCCGATCACCAGGCCTGCTGCGAGTTCGGATCTGGGCGGGATGTTCGCGAGCCACGGCTCGATCCGCACCCGGTTCTTCGACGACTACCTGCGGCGTTCTGACTGCCGCCAGGTCGTGCTGCTGGCGGCCGGGCTGGACACTCGAGCGTTCCGGCTGACCTGGCCGAGCGACACCCGGTTGTTCGAACTGGACCTGCCCGACGTGCTGACCTTCAAGGACACCGTTCTCACCGGCAACGCGCCCGCGTGTCACCGCGTCACCCTGCCGGACGACCTGCGGGCGAACTGGGCGAAGGACCTGATCGCGGCGGGCTTCGACCCGGACATCCGCACCGCGTGGCTTGCTGAGGGAATCATGATCTACCTGTCCGCGGACGAAGCCTCGACCATGCTCACCGCCGTCGCCGACTTGTCCGCGAGAGGCAGCCACTTGGCCTTCGAGCACGGAGAGAACAACCCGATGGCGGCCTTGGCACGCACCATGCCGGCCATGGCCGAGTTCACGAGTCTGTGGAAAGGCGGTCTCAACGAGGACGCTTCAGCCTGGCTGGCGGCACGCGGCTGGCAGGTCGAGATCCACAGCGACGTCCATTACGGTCGTCAGACGTCCACCACCGGCTTCCTCACCGCCCGGTTCGGCACGAACCCGGAATCAGCCTGACTCCAGGCCACGACTCGGCAACGCCGCACTGTGCTCGTCGACTTCCGACCTGACTATGCAGGATCTGCGACACAGCGGTCGGCGATATCCGATACCTGCCGCGGCGACGTCCGACACGCCCGGAAACCGGTCCGGCCCGGACCCGGAGTCCGTACCGCTCCGGTATATGAAGATCCGCTCTGGCGTGTCGATCCAGGCTTTCCGACCGAGACCCATGTGACACGCCTCGGTGTCCAGGTTCGGATTCACCCCGAACACCTTGACCGCTTCGCCCAAGGCCCGAGCGGGCGTCGCTTGTCCGCCGCGCATGCCGTTCACCGCCAGGCCGAAATGTGCTTCGACCTAGACGAACGAAGTCAGCCGCCCTGGGCCTCGATGTGCTGGGCGATCTCCGGCGGCAGTTGGATCGGCAACGGCTCGCTGACCGGCCACGGCTGCGATCCGCGAACCACAACCGTGCCGCGGACCATGGTGCGCAGGCTGTGTGCCGCCTGAGCCGCTTGGTCCTGTGGACCAGCGACGTGGGCACGCAGCATCCAGCGCGGCCCGTCGACCCCGATCACCCGCATGGCCATGTCGCCGATCGACGCCATCAACTCCTGTCCCCATTCGCCGGAGGTGCTGCGGACATTCGCGCCGTCGGCCTTCAGCTGTTCGGCGAGTTGGCCGCAGGCGCCCTCCCACAGGCCTCCTGAGCGCGGCGCGGCGTACGCCTGCACGGTGAACTGGCCACTGGGCGTGATCACGAAGATCGCCTCGACCACGCCCTGCTGGGCCATCTTGACCTGCAGTTGAGCGCCTTCGGGCACAGGCAGCAGCAGTGAGCCCAAGTCCAGCCGCGCGATGCCGTCGTCGGGCACGTCGCCGTCGAACGGCCCGGCCAACTCCTCCAGGTCGCCCTGGTTGGGTTCGAACTCGTCGCCTTCGTCCGAGTAGTCCGAGTAGTCCTGTTCATCCGGCTGCTCGGCCGGGCGCTTGTTCCGGCGTCGCCCGAAAAGTGCCACCTATTCCTCCGTGTCACGTGCTGTGGCCGCGAGCACCGCGTGCCCGCCGGTCGAGCCGTAGCCGCCCGCGCCGCGCGGTGACTCGTCCAGCTCGTCCACTTCCTGGAATACCGCATGTTCCACCCGCTGGACGACCAGTTGGGCGATCCGATCGCCGCGTCGCAACCGGATCGGCTCCCGAAGGTCGTGGTTGATCAGGCAAATCTTGATCTCACCGCGGTAGCCGGAGTCGATGGTGCCTGGCGTGTTCACCACGCTGAGCCCGGCCCGCGCGGCCAACCCCGAGCGCGGGTGCACGAACGCCGCGTAACCGTCGGGCAACGCGATCGCGACGCCGGTTCCCACTATGACGCGTTCGCCGGGCGCGATGTCGGCGTCCATCGTGGTCACGAGGTCGGCGCCGGCGTCACCCGGCCGGGCGTAGGACGGGAGCGGTACACCGGGGTCGAGCCGGGAAATCAGGACCTGCACGCTGGGCACGAGCGGCGAGACTACCCTGGAGCGGTGCCCGACATCTCGAACGCCCACTCCGAGCGACTGTCCGTCACCTGGTGGGGATGGATCCTGCCGCTCGTCGCAGCCGGCCTGCTGGCCGCCGAGATCCACATGGGTTACCCAGGTGTCCGGGCTTGGCTGCCTTATGTCGTCCTCCTGCCGTTCACCGCGTTCGTGATGTTCTGGATGGGACGCGCACGGGTGCGTGTCACCGACGACGAACTGTGGGTCGGCGACGCACATCTGCCGTTTCGGTTCGTGGGCGAGATCCAGGTGCTGAACGCGCACGAGAAGCGACCGGCACTCGGCCGAGACCTGGATCCGGCGGCGTACGTGCAGCACCGGGGGTGGATACCCATGGCGCTGCGCGTGGAACTCACCGATCCGGACGATCCGACACCGTACTGGATCTTCAGCACCCGCTCACCCGAGAAACTGGCCGAGCTGCTGAGGGCGCGCTCGACCCAGGGTTCGTCACAGACGGCGCCGGGTACCTGACCAGCGGCCAGATACCCGGGAATCGGACAGGGCTTCGTTCGGTTGTCGGTCAGGCGCAGTCGCGGCAGACGTACAGGCCGTCCCGCTCCTCCGCGAGCCTGCTTCGGTGGTGTACCAGGAAGCAGTGCGAACAGGTGAACTCGTCCGCCTGCTTCGGGATCACTTTGACGGTCAGGTCCTCGCCGGAGAGTCCGGACAGGTCGGCACCGGGGAGTTCGAAATTCTCAGCGGTATCCGACTCGTCGACGTCGACAACACCGGACTGCGTCTCGTTTCGGCGCGCCTTCAACTCCTCGAGGGAGTCCTCGGCGAGGTCGTCGGCCTCGCTGCGGCGAGGAGCGTCGTAGTCGGTCGCCATCTTCTTTTCACCCCTGCGGTCAAATCTCTGGTAAGCGCTCGTGCCGCTGGTCAACGTTCCAGGGCCGAGTTTTGTGCCCGCCGATGGAGTGACGGGCGTCTCGCCTGGTCGCACTGAGAATCTGGCCAACCGAATCGATTCGGCCAGGAGTCTTCAGCGACCGGAGCGCGCAGAGGGTAGCCCATCGCGCGCCAGTTCAGTTAACGCATCACCCAACCGGGTGTGTTCCCGACCGCTCCAAGTCACATCCGAACAGGTGTCACCCGGTGTGGGCTCTTGCCGGAACTGGCCCGCCATGGTCCGATACCTGCGGTGACTCACTGTCCGCGACCATCGGGTCGCATCGGGCGACCGCGACACGTTCGCTCGCCCCGGTGCCCCCGGTTGGCCGGAAACGCCTAGGCTGATCAGCAGCAACCAACTACAGGAAAAGCAGGCCGGCGACGGAGGGCGGGCACGTGACGGCGGGGAGCTTGAGCGGGGGTGGGCGGGCCCCGAGATACCGCAGGCGACGTCCGATTCCCGCGCTGGTCATGCTGGTGTTACTCGGCCTTGGCGCGACGATCGTCTGGCTGAAGGTGATCGACAACCACACGAAGGACGCCACGGCCAGCGTGCACTGCGACCCGCCGACGCCGGCGACCGCCGAACCAGGCCAACCGGCCCCACCGCCCGCACCACCGCTCGGCCAGCACGTCGATCAGAACGGCCTCGACCAGACCCTGGCGGCCACTCCGGACCAGATACAGATCCGGGTCCTCAACGCCAGCAAGCAGCGCGGTGAGGCGGCCCTGGTCACCGAGAACCTGAAGCAACTCGGGTTCAGCCAGGTCGGGAAGCCGGACGACGACCCGGTGTACCCCCAGGGCAGCATGACGTGCCGTTCCCAGATCCGGTTCGGCGCTCAGGGCGCCCCGGCCGCGCGCACGATGAGCCTGCTCGAGCCGTGCGCCGAACTGATCAAGGACGGCCGGCAGGACGCGACCGTGGATTTCGTGATCGGCAAGAAATTCGACGACCTGCAGGTCAGGACCGAAACCCAGCAGGTCCTCAAGCAGATAGTCGACTGGAGCGCACAGCATCCGCCGCAGACCGGCGGACTGCAGTCGGTGCAGGGTTCCGCCGGGCAACAGATCGACCAGGCGCTGGTCGACTCGATCCGCAAGACCGCCTGCTGACCAACACCGGAGCATCGAACTGTCCGCGTCCGACGCGAACGACCGGCACCGACTGTCCGGCGACAGGCCGCGCTGCCACAAGCCGAACCACGTCCCACCGAGGCGACCGCCGAACCACGTCGCCGCGCGACTCACGAAGCCCGGGTGCTGATCTGTCGATGCCGGCCGAACCCCACGACTGAGTTTGTTCGGAGCGATGCCGAACTACACGTTGACCGGTTCGACACCGCCACACCGGTCACAGGACGTCGACCACACCCAACTCCTCGAGCGTGGTCCGCAGCTCCTCCGAAATCCCTGGTGCGGCGGCGAACGTCGCACCGCCCAACGTGCCTGAGTCCGGCAACGACACCACCGCACCCGCTTCTTCAGCGATGAGCGAACCGGCCGCCCAATCCCAAGGATTCAGGCCGTGCTCCACGTATGCGTCCACCCACCCGGCCGCCACCATGCACAGATCCAACGCGGCCGAACCTGCCCGGCGGATGTCCCGGACGCGGCCGAGCAGCCGGCCGATCAACGCGGCCTGCCGCGTCCGGGTTTCCGGACGGTACGCAAACCCGGTCGCGAGCAGCGCCAGATCCAGCCGATCGGTGGACGTCACCCGCAACGGCGTCCCGTCCAAGGTCGCCCCCGAGCCTCGGGCGGCTGACCAGCACCGACCGCTCGACGGCTCGACCACCGCCCCGGCCACCGACACACCGTCCAACTGAGCTGCCACGGACACCGAGTACCACGGAAGACCGTACAGATAGTTGACGGTCCCATCGATCGGGTCCACCACCCAGCACACACCGTCACCGTCGCCCGCGCCGCCCCCTTCCTCCTCACCCAGCACAGCCTCGCCGGGCCGCAACTCGGCGAGCCGTTGGCGGACGAGACGCTCGGCGGCGCGGTCCCCCGCCGTGACCGGATCGGTCGTGCTCGACTTGGTGGACACATCCCGTACCGCTGACCGCCGGATGGACTCCACCAGTTCGGCGGCCTCCGCGGCCACCCGGACGGCGACCTCGCGCAAGCTGTCCCGCAGATGGACCATGGGTACATCCGACCACATCGGATATGGTCGCGGTCACCAGGAACTGAATCGTGAAGGAAAGGACCACGGCGATGGCTGGAACCCGCGGCTTCGGGGTGGACATCGGCGGCTCCGGGATCAAGGGATGCGTGGTCGACCTTCAGAATGGTCAACTCGTCGGTGAACGCGTTCGTACGAACACGCCGCACCCGTCCGATCCAGACGCCATAGCCGACGTGGTCGCCAAGACAGTGGAACAGTTCGGCTGGCAGGGGTCGGTGGGGGTGACCCTGCCGACCGTGGTGAAGCACGGCGTCGCCCTGTCGGCGGCGAACATCGACAAGAAGTGGATCGGCACCGACGCGCACGCGTTGTTCGCCGAGCGGCTCGGCCGGCAGGCCGACCAGATCGTCGTGCTGAACGACGCCGACGCCGCCGGCATGGCCGAGATTCGTTATGGATCGGATATCGACCGTTCCGGCGTAGTCGTTCTGTTGACTTTCGGCACCGGGATCGGCAGCGCCGTGTTCCTCGACGGCGAACTGGTCCCCAACACCGAGTTCGGCCACCTCGAGGTGGACGGGCACGACGCGGAGACCAAGGCCGCCGCGTCGGTCAAGGAGGAACACGACCTGTCATGGGAGGAGTGGGCCAAACGTGTGACCCGCTACCTGCGCAGACTCGAGGACCTCATCTGGCCGGACCTGATCATCGCGGGCGGCGGCGTCAGCAAGAAAGCGGACAAGTGGCTGCCCCTGCTGGACGTGCGGACCAGGGTCGTCCCAGCCGAATTGCGTAACGACGCCGGGATTGTCGGGGCCGCGGTGGCCGCCGATATCGGGGTGCAGCACTGAGTTCGCGGTTCATTCCGGGACGTGGGAACGATCCGAAACGGCTTGTTGGGTCACCGCACTCGGTGGGCGTCGTTACAATGGAACGGTGCCTTCGGCGAGAGCCCGGAGGACCTCCCCGAACTCCCGGCAACTCGACCCCCGCCGATGTTGCCGTTGTCGACCGTTTCGAAAGGGCGTACGTGGCAGCCGCAGAGACCGCAACCCGACGCTCCCCGAGCACCGCGAGCGCGGCGAAGACGACCAAGACCGCCTCGGCCACGAAGGCCGACGCGGACGAACTCGCGACCGCGGGAGCCACACCGGCGGCGAAGTCGTCAGCGGGACGCAAGCCCGCAGCCGCCAAGCCTCGCGCCGCCAAGAAGACCGCGACGAACCCGGCGGTCAAGGTGGCGCCGGCCACCGCGAAGAAGCCGGGCGCCGAGGGCGAACCGGACGAGCCGGGCGACCTCGAGGACGTCCAGCTGGAAGATCTCGAGGACCTTGAGGCGGACGACGCCGAACTGGTCGACGAGCCGGTGGTCGACGAGCCGGACGAGGAGGAGAAGGACCTCGGCAAGGAGGCCAAGACCGAGGGCAGCGACTTCGTCTGGGACGAGGAGGAGTCCGAGGCGCTCCGGCAGGCCCGCAAGGACGCCGAGCTCACCGCGTCGGCCGACTCGGTCCGCGCCTACCTCAAGCAGATCGGCAAGGTCGCCCTGCTCAACGCGGAGGAGGAGGTCGAGCTCGCCAAGCGGATCGAAGCCGGCCTCTACGCCGCTGAGCGGGTGCGCAAGGCTGAGGAGGAGAGCGAGAAGCTCACCCCGCAGATGCGACGCGACCTGCGCTGGATCGTGCGCGACGGGGAGCGCGCCAAGAATCACCTGTTGGAGGCCAACCTCCGTCTGGTGGTCTCGTTGGCCAAGCGCTACACCGGCCGCGGCATGGCGTTCCTCGACCTGATCCAGGAAGGCAACCTCGGCCTGATCCGTGCGGTCGAGAAGTTCGACTACACCAAGGGCTACAAGTTCTCCACCTACGCCACGTGGTGGATCCGCCAGGCCATCACCCGCGCCATGGCTGACCAGGCGCGGACGATCCGGATCCCGGTCCACATGGTCGAGGTGATCAACAAGCTCGGCCGGATCCAGCGCGAGCTGCTCCAGGACCTCGGCCGTGAGCCGACGCCGGAAGAGCTGGCCAAGGAGATGGACATCACCCCGGAGAAGGTGCTGGAGATCCAGCAGTACGCCCGGGAGCCGATCTCGCTTGACCAGACCATCGGCGACGAGGGCGACAGCCAGCTCGGCGACTTCATCGAGGACTCCGAGGCCGTGGTCGCGGTGGACGCGGTGTCTTTCACGTTGCTGCAGGACCAGTTGCAGTCCGTGTTGGCCACGCTGTCCGAGCGCGAGGCTGGCGTGGTCCGGCTCCGGTTCGGCCTCACCGACGGCCAGCCGCGCACTCTGGACGAGATCGGCCAGGTCTACGGCGTGACCCGGGAACGCATCCGGCAGATCGAGTCCAAGACCATGTCGAAGTTGCGCCACCCATCGCGCTCGCAGGTGCTGCGGGACTACTTGGAATGATCCGACAAACCTGAAGGACGCCCCTGGCCGGCAGGTCAGGGGCGTTTTCATGGCAAAGCCGAACACCGCATCGGGTAGTCCGGGCACGCCCGGCATCTGTCGATGCGACAAGCCACCGAGGCTCACCTGGCGGGTCCGGTGGAAGTCCCATCTTTACAGCGGCGCCCTATCCCCCACTTTCGTGACTGTTGTGGTCGCCGTACGCGGCGCCTTTGTGATCCCGTTCAGCAGCGCTCAGGGCTCCGTGGGTACGTTGTCCTCCGTACTCACTCACCGCCTGACTCATCGGAGGACCATTCAGTGGCGACGCAGAAACCCGAGATCGGCCCGATCGACGGGAACCCACCGGCGGACCTGCAGATCGAGGACATCACCGTCGGTGACGGTCCGGAGGCCGCATCGGGCCAAGATGTGACCGTCCATTATGTCGGCGTCTCGTTTTCGACCGGCAAGCAGTTCGACGCTTCCTGGGACCGTGGTGACACGTTCGAGTTCGCGCTCGGCGCCGGGCACGTGATCCAGGGCTGGGATCGGGGCGTTGCCGGCATGAAGGTGGGCGGCCGACGCAAGCTGACCATCCCACCGCATCTGGGCTACGGCAGCCGCGGCGCGGGTGCCGCGATCAAGCCGAACGAAACCCTGGTCTTCGTGGTCGACCTGCTCGGCGTGCGCTGAGCACTCGCAAGTGTCCGGAAGGCGCTAGACAGGCGGCTCGGTGGGGTCTCGGCTGCGGAGGCCGAGCCCACCGACCACCGCCAGAATCCCGAGTGCCTCCGGAATCGCCGGAATCTGCCGCAACACCAGGAAGCCCATGACGGCCGCGCTGACCGGCAGCAACGCCAACAGCAGGGCGAACCGGGCCTGCCCGATCCGTCGCAACACGACCTGGTCAAGCACGTACGGCACAACAGTGGACACAACGCCGATACCGACGCCCATTCCCAGCAGCTTCGGCGATGTCCATGCCGGCCCTGTCCCCAACGCGAACGGCGACAGGACAACGGTCGCCACAGCGAACCCGATCGCGAGGCCGTCTATGCCCCCGGCGTCTGTCGCGACTCGCTTGCCCAACAGGATGTAGCCGGCCCAGCACGCGGCTGCCGTGAGCGCGAACAAGACACCCTGCGGGCTTCCTGCCCATCGGACGTCCGCGATCAACGCGACCCCACCCACAACGAACAGCAAGGCGAACACGTCTCGCCGCGACTGCGATCCGAACGCGGCAACTGTGACGGGTCCCACGAACTCAAGCGCGACGGCCGTCCCCAGCGGCAGATGGCCGATCGCTTCGTAAAAAGCGATGTTCATCACACCTGTCACCAAACCAAAGGCGCCAGCGAGCACAAGCGTGCGCCGCCGCCAAGCGGTCCGCCACGGCCGCCGCCACGCCACGAACACGACCGCCGCACCCATGATCCGCAGCCACGCGACAGATGCCGGGCTGAGCTGGGCGAAGAGTACGACGGCCAGCGCCGCCCCCAGATACATCGACAGCCCGCCGATCACGAACAGCATCGGGACGGGCACTGAACGTGCTTTTACCATGCGTCGCACGGAAAACACCACATGATCCTGCATGGCGAGACGACCACTGCGGCAACCGGGCTAATCAACTGTTACGGGAGTCTCTCTCGGGCGCGGGAACACTGACGATCGCCGAAACGTCTGCAAGAGTAGAGGGAGCGAACATCGGGTGACCGCGAGGCAGTCGACGCGGGAACCATGTGATCGCAGCCTGACGAGGGCACCGATCATCGGTGCCGGGACGGAGGGAGATTTACCATGAACACCACGCTCACCCGCCCCGAACTGACAGCCGCCGATCGCTGCGACCGCTGCGGGGCAGCCGCACAGGTTCGAGCGATCCTGCCCTCAGGAGGAGAACTGCTGTTCTGCGGTCACCACGCGCGTGAGCACGAGGCGCGCCTGAAGGAGTTGGAGGCAGAGCTGCAGAAGGGCTGAGATCACCAGCCATACTTCAGCGGGCGGGGACCTTGAACGGGTCCCCGCCCTTGCTGTATGCGACGCCGCTTGTGATATGGCCGGCCTCCAGGCCTCGACTACCCGTCCTGTACAGTAAAAGGACTATTCGCCCAAATCGCGCCTGGCCCACCGGCAACAGGCGCCGACTCGATGTCCTCCATGACTTTCAACTGGCATTTCGCAGCTCGCTGACGCAGCCGGACGAGTACGAGTTGAGGCAGAACGGTCAGTCGTCAGCGATTTCGGCTACCGTGGGCGACCTACTCAAGCACTTACCGTCACATAGTGCCGAGGACGGGCTCGAAGGCCAGTTCAGCGGCACCAATGAGTTTGGCGTCGCCGCCCAGCACGGATGGAACGATGCGCGTTCCGCCGACCGCCCTGCTGACCAGGCTGCGAGTCCGGACCTCTCTGCCGATGTCGGCGATGATGGCCGCGGGCAACGAAGTGAAGAGGTCACCGAGCACGACCAGTTCGGGACCGAGCATGTTCACCACGTTCACCAGTCCCAGGGACAGCCAGTCGATGAACTCCGCCAACTGGTCGCGCGCCAGGGACGGATGCGCGGACAGCTCCTTCAACGCGGCGACTATCGCGCCGCGTGGCGAGCCTTCGGGCAGATCCAGCGCTCTGCAGAGGGCGGCTTCGCCGATCTCGGTCTCCCAACAGCCGTGACTACCGCAGTAGCACGGGCGACCGCCGGGCTTGACCACCATGTGCCCGATTTCCGCGAAGTACCCGCTCGTTCCGCGCATCAGCGAACTGGCGGAGATCACGCCGCCACCAACACCGACGTCAGCGGACACGTACACCGCGTCCGACGCTCCCCTGGCCGCGCCCCGGACGTGCTCCGCCAACGCGCCGAGTTCGGCGTCGTTGCCGAGACGCACCGGCATGCCCAAGCCCGTGGAGAGCCATTCGCCCAACGGGATGTCGGTCCAGTGCAGGTTGGGGGCTTCATGCACGAGTCCGTCCGAACGCCGAACGACGCCGGGCACGGACACCCCCACAGCCGCAGTCTCCACCTGCAACTCTCCCACGAGCCATCTCGTGGACTCGACGACGTGGTTGACGACCTCATCGGGCTGGCTGCTGCGACCGTAAAGGTTCCAACTGTTGCGGCCCAGAATCTGGCCGCCGAGACCGACCAGAGCGATGGCGACGCCCTCGACCCGGATGTCGATCGCCAGCACCACCGCGGCGTGTGGCTGGGGCAACACCAACAGAGACGGCCTACCGGCGCCGCTGCGCTGCAGCGGCACCCGTTCCTCCACTACGCCGGATTCGGCCAGGCCGTCCACCAGCGCCTTGATCGTGCTGCGGTTGAGTCCCAACTCGGACGTGAGCGCCGCGCGGGTGCACGGCCCGTCGATGTGCAGACGTCGCAGCAAGGCGGTGCGATTGTGCCTGCGAACCTCGTCGGGCCGAGCCCCGGCGATCGGCGGAATGGTCACGGCGATCAGGACTTGGCAGCCGCCGCACGACGGCGCGACAACGCGTCCACCGAGGCCGCGATCAGGAGCACGATGCCGGTGATGATGTTGACCTCGGCCGCACCGTAGTTCAGCAGGCCGAGGCCGTTCTGCACGACCGCGATCACGGTGCCACCGATGACGGCGTCAGTGATCTTGCCTTTGCCTCCGAACAGCGAAGTGCCACCGATGACCGCTGAGCCGACCGCGAACAGCAGTGTGTTCAGACCGCCGGCCTGCGGGTCGACCGAACCGACCTTGGACGAGTACACGATCGCGCCGATCGCGGCGAGCGACGAAGAGATCACGAACACGCTGGCCCGGAGCTTCGGCACGTTGATCCCGGCGCGGCGGGCGGCCTCGGTGTTGCCGCCGACCGCGTAGATGTGCCGGCCATAGCGGGTGCGGTTGAGTGTGTACATCCCGACCACCATCAAGCCGAGCGCGATCGGCACCACGTACGGAACACCAGAGATCTCCAGAGCGGTCGCGGACCTGTTCAGCGTCATAAGGTACGTGCCGACCGCGCCCAGGACAGCGATGGCTCCCACTTTGACCAACACCAACACCGTCGGCTGCGTGACCAGGCCGCGGTTGAGCCGGCGGTAGTGCTGTCCGAGGGCCGTCGCCGCGTACCCACCCGCGAAGATCACGAAGAACACCCAGCTACCGAACACCGTGAGGTTGCCGTTGGCAACGCCGTTGAGCACCGGGTCCGGGCTGATCAGCAACGTGCCGCCCTGCCCGATCAGCTTGAGGATCACACCCTGCCAGGTGATGAACAACGCCAGCGTGACCACAAACGAAGGCATGCCGATCTTGGAGACGAGGAATCCGGTGATGCAGCCGATCGCCGTGCCGACGCACAGCGCGAGCAGCATCTCCAGCCACGGGTTCGGACTCGCTCCGGACAGCGCGATGACCAACGCCACCAGCGAGAGCGCGGTTCCCACCCAGATCCGAAGCAGCGCGGCGAGCCCGGCGCCGATCACGAGCAGAGCGCAGAACACGTAGAAGACAGTCGAGCCCATGCCGCCGAGCAGGTTGCCGTTTCGCACCAGGTGCAAAGCCATGATCGAGGCGCACACACCCGAGGCGGTACCGGCCGACAAGTCGATCTCGCCGAGCAGCAACACGAACACCAGGCCCAT
Source organism: Actinocrispum wychmicini (assembly GCF_004345645.1). Taxonomy (GTDB): domain Bacteria; phylum Actinomycetota; class Actinomycetes; order Mycobacteriales; family Pseudonocardiaceae; genus Kibdelosporangium; species Kibdelosporangium wychmicini. Next base: position 272,922 of record NZ_SLWS01000012.1, read on the forward strand.
CGCGATGATCGTGACGCCGGCGCCCTGCGCGAACAGGTTGGCGACGTTGCGCAGCGACAGGAAGAATTCCGACTGCGACGCGAAGTAGATCACCAACACGACAAGGCCTGCCAGCGCGGGCAACGTGCCGAGTTCGCCGCCACGCAGCCGGGCGAAGTAATCAGCCAACGCCTCGCCGGTGGTCTTCGAGGTGGTGTCGATGCCGAAGTCGGAAATCGCGCTGAGGCGTTTGGCTTCCTCCGGCGCGGTGTGCGTCCCTGTGGCGGAAGGCTTTTCAGTCATGCGAGGGTCCAGTCCATGTGTCAAATGGTCGTCAGATGGTCACGGTGTCGGGGCGGGCGAGGCCCAGCTCACCGGACCGTCCGGCGGTGATCAGCTCGACCACCTGGGTGTTGGTCACTTCCTTGGTCGGCACCTGCGCCACCATGCGGCCCAGGTAAAGCGTGGCGATCCGGTCGGCGACCTCGAAGACATCGGCCATGTTGTGGCTGATCAGCACGACTCCCAGGCCCTGTTCGGCCAACCGCCGGACCAGGTCGAGCACCTGGCGGGTCTGGGCGACCCCCAACGCGGCGGTCGGCTCGTCGAGAAGCACGACCTTGCTGTTCCACAGCACGGCCTTCGCGATCGCGACCGTCTGCCGCTGGCCACCGGACAGCGAGGCGACCGGTGTGCGTACCGACTTGACCGTGCGAACGGAAAGGGAGGCAAGGGTCTCGCGAGCCGCCTTCTCCATGCTCGCTTCGTCGAGCAGCCACTGCGAACCGCGCTCCCGGCCCAGGAACATGTTCTGCACGATGTCCAGGTTGTCGGCCAGCGCGAGGTCCTGGTAGACGACCTCGATGCCCAGCGCGGCTGCGTCTTTCGGTCCCCGGATGTGCACTTCCCGCCCCTGGAAGGTGACAGTTCCGGAGTCATGGCCGTAGATCCCGGCGACACATTTGACCAAAGTGGACTTGCCGGCACCGTTGTCACCGACGAGCGCGGTCACTTCCCCCGCGCGCACAGTGAGGTCCACGTCGTGCAGGACGTGGACCGGGCCGAAGCTCTTGTTGAGACCCTTGATCTCGAGGATCGGATCATTCATGTCTGTACTCCGTGATGGAACCGGGGTGGGTGCCAGTCGGGGGCAGGCACCCACCCCGGAGATGGGGAAACTAGGAGATGCCCGCTGCCTGGCAGAGCGACTGTACGTCGCCAACGCACAGTTCGGCGGCGGTGACGTACTTCTGGTCAACGACGAGCTTGACGTTGGCCTTGGTGATCGTCTGCGGCTCCAACAGCACCGACGGCACATCACGGTTGCCGGTCGGGTCGTGCTCCTTCTGCGTGGCGATCGAGTCCGCCGTGGCGGTGTCGCCCTTGGCCAGCGCTGCGGCGAGCTTCGCGGCCGCCTCGGCTTCCTGCTTGATCGGTTTGAACACTGACATGTACTGGTCGCCACGCAGGATCGCCTGCAGGCCGGCGGCGGTGGCGTCCTGGCCGGTGACCGGGACCTTCAGTCCGTTCTTCTTCAGAATGGTGATGACCGCGCCCGCCAACCCGTCGTTGGCGGCGACGACACCGTCGACCTTGCCGCCATTCTGGGTCAGGATCTGTTCGAAGGTGTTGCCGCCCTTCTGGTTGTCCCAGCCGTCGATCGGCTGCGACTTGACCAGCTTCAGCGCGCCCGAGGCGTACAGCGGCTTGAGGATGTTCTGCTGGCCGTTGTAGAACAGCGTCGCGTTGTTATCGGTCGGCGCGCCCTCGATCTCGATGACCTGGGCGCCCTGCTTCGACTTCAGCGCGTCGGCGAAAGCCTGACCCTGCAGCTCGCCGACCTTCGTGTTGTTGAACGACACGTAGTACTTCGAGGTGCCGCCGAGGTTCAGCCGGTCGTAGTCGATGACCGGGATGCCCGCGTTGGCGGCCTTGGCCGCGACGGTCTTGCCGAGATCGCTGTTGATCGAGGCGATGACCAGGACCTTCACACCTTGGGTGATCATCCCGTCAGCCAGCTGGGCGAACTTGCCGGTGTCACCCTGGGCGTTCTGCACATCCGCGTCGAGTCCTTGGGCCTTCATCGCATCGAGGAGCATCGGTTTGTCGAAGCCCTCCCAACGGGCGGAAGTCGCGGTCTCCGGGAGGATCACGCCCACCTTGACGCCACCGCCACTGGCGGCCGCCGACGTCGAACCAGCTGAGGTACCGCCGCCGCCAGCCGGAGGAGCCGCTGAGTTGGCCCCGCAAGCCGAGAGGGCGAGGGCGACACCCGCACCCACGGCGGCGAGGGTAAGGGTCTTGCTACGCATTCGTCGTCCTTCCAGTGGGACTCGAAAAAGTTGTGCGCCACAACATATGCCCGGCACCCTAGTGACCGGAAGCACACTCAATCGATTCAGGGCCGTTCGTGGGACACGAAGTGGCAACGACGACGTAACCGTCGAGCCTCGACTCAGCGAGTAGTGATGCCCTGGTCACGAGTGGTGAGCAACCAGGTCATCGATAACGGTGATTCGCAGTCTCGTTGGACCGCTGGGGTGGCGAATTTGTTGCAGGCAGAGGGAGAGGGGTCGCACCTGGGAAAACGCCTGGTCAGTGACTGGCCGCCGGGCCGCGTCGCCACGGTGAGACGAGCCAGAACGAGGTTTGTCACGCCACCTCCAACAAACCAAGCACCCCTACTGACCAGCCGATATGCCGCCCGAGTGGCAAGCGCACAGGTCAACTACGACGAATAGAGGCCTGCTCGGCCAGTATGCGACAACGAACTCGAGCTCGAGTCACCACGACCGAAGCGTGGCGATCCGTTCCTCAAGCTGCTCGGCGGACGCCATCGCCGTGGGTGGACCGCCGCACTGGCGCCGCAGGTCGCCGTGGATCACACCGTGTGGCTTCCCGGTCCGATGGTGAAACATCGCCACCAGGGTGTTCAGCTCCTTGCGCAGTCCGTTGAGCCGTTCCTGCACGGTCTGCGGACGAGTCTCCGCCACCTGATCGTGATCTTGTTGCTTCCTCGCACGACGCGCCGCGGTTCGCGATGCCAACTGGCGTTCCTGCCGCTGCTGGAGCAAGGTCCGCACCTGGTCAGGCTCGAGCAGCCCAGGCAAGCCGAGGTATTCCTGTTCCTCCTCGGAACCGACGTCGGCCGCGGTCCCGAACGAGGAACCCTCGTAGATGACCTGGTCGAGTTCGGCCGACGCCCCCAGGGACGTGAACGGCTTCTCGTCCTCACCGGGTTCGTCCTCGGTCCGGTTGGCGGCCGCGAGCAGTTCGTCGTCCCACCCGTCCTTCTCCCGGTGCGGCTTGCCCAGAACGTGGTCCCGCTGGGCCTCCATCTGACTGGCGAGCTCCAGCAGCACAGGCACGCTCGGCAGGAACACACTCGCAGTCTCGCCCGGCCGCCGAGCTCGAACGAATCGGCCGACCGCCTGAGCGAAGTACAGCGGAGTCGACGCACTGGTGGCATACACACCGACAGCCAGTCGCGGCACGTCGACGCCTTCACTCACCATCCGAACAGCTACCAGCCAACGGTCGTTCGACTCGGCGAACTTCGCGATGTTTCCGGACGCCTTCGGGTCGTCCGACAACACGACCGTGGGCTCCTCGCCGCTGACCTTGTGCAGGATCTTCGCGTACTCGCGGGCGCTGGTCTGGTCGGACGCGATCACCAACCCGCCGGCGTCGGGCACGCCACCTTCGCGCAACTGCCGTAGTCGAATGTCAGCGGCGCCCAACACCGCCGGCATCCACTCGCCCGTCGGGTCCAGCGCGGTGCGCCAAGCGCGCGCGGTCTGCTCCTGCGTCAGCGGTTCGCCCAGTCGCGCTGTGAACTCCTCCCCCGCGTTCGTCCGCCACGAAGCCTCACCGGAATACGCCATGAAGATGACCGGTCGAACCACACTGTCACGCAATGCGTCCGCGTAGCCGTACGTGTGGTCGGCGACGCTTCGCATCGCACCCGAACCGTCGGGCTCGTAGTTCACGAACGGGATCGGCGAGTCATCGCTGCGAAACGGCGTTCCGGTCAACGCGATCCGGCGGACCGCGGGCGTGAACGCCTCCTGGATCGCGTCCCCCCACGCCTTGGCGTCTCCACCGTGGTGGATCTCGTCCAGGATCACGAGCGTCCTGCGGTTCTCGGTACGCACCCGGTGCAGCGTCGGATGGGCCGCGACCTGGGCATACGTCACCGCGACACCGCGGTAGTCCCGAGAGGTCGCGCCGGTCGTGTTGCGGAATTCGGAGTCGATCGGGATGCCGAAGGAGTTCGCTGCCCCGGCCCACTGGTGTTTGAGGTGTTCGGTCGGAGTCACGATCGTGACCGCCTCGACCGTTCGGTCGGCGAGCAGTTCGGCAGCCAGCCGAAGTCCGAAGACCGTCTTGCCGGCACCCGGGGTCGCCACCGCCAGGAAGTCCTTCGGCGCGGACGCGAGGTACTTCGTGATCGCGCGGCGCTGCCAGGCGCGCAGCGGCCGTTGGGCGGGCGACGCTGGTTGAGCCGGGGGTGCGTAGTCAGGCGCTACCACGAAACTCTCGGCTCCTTTCGCACACGAATGCCCTCATGGTGTGTGCCCGCGGGACGCGGATCCACTCGGTGAGGGCGCTCTGCAGCTTACCGTCCGGACCGCCCGCGCGCGGCGCCTACGGCATCCCTCGGGCGGGTCGAGTCAGCCAGATCACGTCCCATGGACCATGCTTGGTGCCGTCATGAGCGACCGGCACCCGACCCAGGACGAGCAGGCCGCGCGCCGCGGGCCGCGCCGGCTCATCGTCCGCACGCTCAAGAAGGCGTGGGACGGCAGCATCTTTTCCGAGGCCGCGGAGGCCGCCTTCTGGCAGACGCTGTCACTGCCACCGCTGTTGCTCGGACTGCTCGGCAGCTTGGGCTACGTGTCCGGCTGGTTCGGCACGACCCTGCTGGAGACCGTGCACGACCGGATCGTGCGGTTCTCGCACACGATCTTCAGTGACAACGTGGTCAACGACATCATCTCGCCTACCGTCAACGACATTCTGCGAACCGGCCGCGGCGAGCTCGTGTCGATCGGGTTCCTCATCTCACTGTGGGCAGGTTCGTCGGCGATGTCGTCCTTCGTGGACGCGATCACCGCAGCGCATGACCAGTACAGCGTTCGCAATCCAGTATGGCAACGAATTTTCGCGCTGCTGCTGTACGTGGTGAGCCTGATCGGGCTGATCATCGGGCTGCCGCTGCTCGCGCTCGGCCCGGACATCCTGCCGAACTTCTTCCCCACTTCGTGGCGCGGGCAGGTCACGATGTACGTGAACCTGTTGTACTACCCCACACTGGGCTTGCTGGCGCTGTTCGCCGTGTCCGCGCTGTACAAACTGGCGCTGCCTCGGAAACTTCCCTGGCACCGCGGACTCCCAGGTGCCGCACTCGCGGTCGTCGTGTTCATGCTGTCAAGCGGCTTGCTGCGGCTGTACATCACGTGGGTGACCACGACCGGTTACACGTACGGCGCGCTCGCCACGCCCATCGCCCTGCTGCTCTTCACGTTCTTCATCGGATTCGCGATCGTGCTCGGTGCACACTTCAACGCCGCCATCCAGGAGATGTGGCCGGCCAGGATGACCCGCCGGCAGCGTCGCAGATGGCGCCGCCTGGAGATGGAACGTGTCGCCGAGACGATCCGGTCGGTGAAGGACGAGCCTTCGCCCGCAGGTCAGGACACGATTTCACGGTGACCCCGAAAGCCGCCCGGCGGCGGCTTCCGCGTCCCCAAGCCGAGAAAGATCAGTCCTTGCCGGGCGGCAGGTTGTCGAAGATGCGCTTGCACTCCGGACAGACGGGCGAGCCGGGCTTGGGCGACCGGGTCACCGGGAACACCTCGCCGCACAAGGCCACCACCATGTTGCCCAGCACGGCGCTCTCGGCGATCTTGTTCTTCTGCACGTAGTGGAACATCTTCGGCGTGTCGTCGCCAGTCGAGTCCCTGGTGTCTACGTCAGGCAGAGTCTGGGTGGCTGTACTCACGGCACCAATGATGCATCAAAGCCGCCCGAATCCCACGCCCGCCTGGCAGGATGCGCCCCATGTTCCAGAAGGTGCTGGCCAGCTTCGGCCAGGGAGGGGCCAAGGTCGACGCCCAGTTGACGGACCGCAGCGTCCGGCCGGGTGGTCCCCTGCGCGGCCAGGTCATGCTGGCCGGCGGCCATGTCGACCAGGAGGTCGAAGGACTGGGGGTCACTCTGCTCGCCCGGGTGGAGCAGACCGACGAGCGTGGCGAAGTCGAACTGGTCGACCTGCCGTTCCAGAACGTGAACCTGGCCAGCAACGCCGTTGTGCGAGCCGGCCAGCAGCTGACCGTGCCGTTCGAGATCCACCTGCCGTGGGAGGCGCCGATCACCACCGTGCTCGGCAAGCACCTGACCGGGATGGCGATCGGCCTGCAGACCAATCTGAACCTGTCCGGTTCCGTCGTGGATCCGCAGGACATCGACGCGGTGGCGGTCGAGCCGCTGCCGCCGCAGCACCGGATTCTCGACGCCATCAGCCGCCTCGGCTTCACCTTCCGGACCGCCGCTCTGGAGAAGAGCAAGATCACCGGCTTGGACCAGCAGCTGCCTTTCTTCCAGGAGATCAGGTTCGGCCCGAACCAGGCGTACACGCCCGTGTTCAATGAACTCGCCGTCACGTTCCTGGCGACATCGTCGTCCATGCAGGTCGTCCTGGACGTGGACAAGCATGTCCGGGTGAGCAAAGCCGGCGGGTTGAACGTCCAGAGCCGCTCCTTCATCGGCGCGTTCCCCGTGGAGTACGCACGGCTGGGTGCCACCAACTGGGAGCAGCAGATCGACGGTTGGCTACGAGAAGTCGCCAGGCCACGGGCGATTTTCGACTGAATCGCGAACGTGCCTGCACCTGGCCACCGGCGGTGGCCTTCGGGTCATCAACGCCTCCCCACGTGCTCGCAAGCGCCGGCTTCGACTGGCGGCCACCTGGCGATCACTGACCGTGACGAGGTCCTCGCTGGCTTGCACCGCGAACCCCGACGTGTTCGCGGACAGCTGTGGGAGAAGGTCAGCCGAATGATCGGACCATGGGAGTCGTCAGGCCCGGCGATCGCGCCAGCCGCGGAAAGCCACCCAGCCGACTCGACAACGCCGGCTCAACGAACGCAGTTCGCGTCGGTGAGCGAGTCCATACTTGCGTCATCGATCAGCGCCGCCCGCGTTCGAGGAGTTCGCTGATGTCCGAGCCGGCCGCAGACCGCCCGCACATGCCTGGGTACGGCACGCTTCCCGCCGACAAAGGCAGTGGACTGCTGCCGTGGTCGTGGGCTTCGGAGCGGTTGCGGAGTTCGCGAAACTACTGGCTGACCACAGTGCAGCCGAACCGCCGACCGCATGTCATGCCGGTGTGGGCCGTGTGGCAGGACAGCACACTGTGGTTCTCCAGCGGGCTGCGGTCCCGGAAGGTTCGCAACATCCTGGCTGGATCGGACGTGTCGATCGCGACCGAGGACGCACTGAACCCGGTGGTGCTCGAAGGCACCGTTCGGATCGAGACCGAAAACGCCTCCTTGCTGCGGTTTCTCGAGGTCATGAACGCGAAGTACGGCACGAGCTACGGCCCTGAACTGGTCGATCCGGCGACGAACGCGACGGTCGAGGTCACGCCCCGATGGGTGTTCGGGCTCACTGAGGACGACTTCAGCGGCTCGCCCACCAGATGGACCTGGCACGATGGCCGTTCGTGACCAGTATCGCCGTAGCTGAGGAAGTACGTGCCGCCCTCGTCGAGGGACAGGCCGTCGTCGCCCTGGAAAGCACACTGCTCTCGCATGGACTGCCACCCGGCCGCAACCGGAAGGTCGCTGAACGGCTGGAGGCAGTCGTTCGGGAGGCGGGTGCGGTCCCGGCCACCATCGCGGTGCTCGACGGCCAGCCGTTGGTCGGCCTGAACGCGCACCAGTTGGATCGGGTATGTGACCCCGCGGCCGGTCTGGTCAAGCTGTCTCGCCGGGACTTGGGACCGGCGATCGCTTTGGGCAAGAACGGCGCGACCACCGTCGCCAGCACGGTGGCCCTGGCCGACGCGGCCGGAATCCGGGTCTTCGGGACCGGTGGGCTCGGCGGAGTGCACTTTCCGCTCCCCAGCAGGAGCGCGTCCTGGGACGTGTCGGCCGACCTGGACGCATTGGCGGACACACCGGTCCTCGTGGTGTGCTCCGGCGTGAAGTCGGTGCTGGACATCGAGGCGACGTTGGAGCTGTTGGAGACCCGGTCGGTACCGGTTCTCGGCTATCAAACGGACATGTTCCCCGCGTTCTACCTTCGCGAATCGCCCTATTCGGTGCCATGGCGGGTGGACTCGGCTGAGCAGGCCGCTGATGTTGTCGTCGCACACCAAGCAACGCCGGGTCGGTCCGGGGTGCTACTGGCCAAACCCGTTCCCATCGAGTACGAAATGGACCGCGCGACCCACGACCGGCTGCTCGCTGACGGTATCCGGTTGCTGGCCGAACGCGGGGTCCAGGGCCGGGACGTGACCCCCGTGCTGCTCGAGCACTTCCACACCGCCAGCGAAGGCGTCAGTCTGGACGCGAACGAGGAACTCGTGGTCTCGAACGTGACGCTTGCCGCTCAGGTCGCCGTCGAGTTGGCCAAGAGATGACCATCCTGGTCGTCGGCGATGCCGGACTGGACGTAATCGCCATGCATGACAAGGCGATCACTTACGGCGACGACACCAGGGCTCAAATCCGGATCACCACGGGCGGGGCGGGCGCGAACACCGCGTCCTGGCTGGCCGCACTTGGCGCGGAAGTGGCGCTCGTCACCCGTGTTGGCGACGACACAGCAGGCCAACAGGTGCTCACGGAGTTGACGATGGCCGGCGTTCGGTGCGTCTTCACCGTCGATCCGAACGCCGCCACTTGTTGCGTGGTCGTCCTCGTCGGCCCGGACGGACAACGGACCATGCTGCCCGACCACGGCGCCGGCGCGTTGCTGCGGCCGGAAGACCTGACTCCGGAACTGGTCCGGACCAGTCGACATCTTCACCTTTCCGGCTATGTCCTGTTGGATCCACAGTCGCGAGACACCGGGTTGGCCATGCTCGACATGGCCAGGGACGCGGGTCTGACGACGTCCGTGGATCCTCAGTCGGCCGTGTTGCTCACGGACCCGGCGGCATTTCTGGAGTGGATCCGAGGAGTGGATCTGCTGCTGCCCAACAAGGACGAGCTCTCATTGCTGTCCGGCGCGCACGACCCGCTGGACTTCGTCGGGGCGATCGCGGTGACGTCCGGCGCCCACGGAGCCAGCTGGGTCGACCACGTCACAACGGTTTCCGTACCGGCAGAGCAGGTGTCCTGTGTGGACTCCACTGGCGGCGGAGACGCGTTCAACGCCGGCCTGCTGCTCGCCTGGCTTTCAGGCGAACAGCCGGAATCCGCTCTGCGCTCAGGGGTCGGCGCGGCGACCCGAGCCGTCGGTTCAGTGGGCGCTACCCCTCGATGATCTGTTGGTTGGTCCGCTCGATCGCTTGCGGCGACAGCTCGCCCTGCCGGTAGCGATACCTGCTGACCCGCTCCGCCTTCCGCGGCGGACGGTCGTTCGCGATCAGCACCGCCACCCACGGCAACGGCACCGACAGCAGCAGGAATCCCAGTGCCAGCCACCATGTCTGTTGGAAAATCAACGCCAGCAGGATGCACGGCAGACGCAGCGCCATCATGGTGATGTACTTGCGTTTACGTGCGGCGTGCTGTTCTTCGAACGACGGCGCAGCCTCGGTGATGAGAACCGGGGTGTCGTCCCGCTCGTGTGGTTCGGGACCCTTCACGACACCACCTCCACATGACCATCTTGCCACGCCGTACCCGACAGGACAGTACCCATTGGTCGTGAAAGTATTCCCACGTGGCCGACGATCTCTCCCCGGAATTCTGTGCCGCGCTCCGCGAGGCGTTCGAACGCGCCGGCTACGACGCCGACAGCGTTCTTCGGCTGCTCGGCGAGTCCGCCCACGCGGCCCTCGGTCGCGGCGAGCCTGAGCCCGCGCGCCGTGCGAGCAGGGATGCCGGCCCGCTCGGCACATTGGTCAGGTTGTTTCTGACCGCAGACGAACTGCCCGAACGGGAGGTGCGTGCCGCCCTTCCGTGGCCGTCCTCGGTGGCGGCCGGGCTCGTCCGGGTCGACGGCGACCGGGTGCGTGCGGGTCTCGACGTGCGACCTTTCGGTGACCACCAGGGTTCCTGGTGGGTGTTCGCCGACCTGGACGCCGAGTTGGGCGGTGAGGTGCGCGCCGACCATGTCCTGGGGATCGGACACGCGTCGCTGAGCCTCGCCCGCGCAACCATCCGACGCACCGTGGGTACGGTGCTCGACCTCGGCACCGGTTCGGGAGTCCAGGCCCTGCACGCCAGCAGGCACGCGACCAGGATCACAGCGACGGATGTGTCCGCGCGGGCGCTCGCCCTGGCTTCGGCGACGTTCCGCATCAATGAACTCGATGTGGAGACCCGGCAGGGCTCGTGGTTCGATCCGGTCGTCGGGCGACGCTTCGACCAGGTCATCTGCAATCCGCCGTTCGTGGTCGGGCCGTCAAGGATCGACTACACGTACCGCGATTCCGGGCTCGCCGGTGATGACGCGAGCGCGCTCGTGGTCGGCGCACTGCCCGAATACCTCACCAAGGGAGGAATCGGCCAGCTCCTGGCCTCCTGGCTGCACCTGCCCGGCCAGGATTGGGCCGAACGCGTGTCGTCCTGGCTGCCGGGCGGCGTGGACGCCTGGTTCGTACAACGGGACGTGGCAGAGCCGGACTTGTACGTCGGAACATGGCTGAAAGACGCCGGAATCGACCCACGCTCGGCCGCGGGATCCGCTCGGGCGTCGGCGTGGCTGGACTGGTTCGCGGAGAACAAGGTCGAAGGGGTCGGCTTCGGGTTCGTCACCATCCGGCGAACCGACGGCGAGCCCCGGATCGTGTGCGAGGACCTGCGACACGCGTTCGACGACCCGCTCGGGCTCGAGGCCGCCGGCTGGCTGGACCGGATCGACTGGCTGCGGGCCCACTCGTCGCCGGACGCGTTGCTCGGCGCCCGGCTGAAGGTCGCGGACTCCGTGGTGCTGGAAGAGGTTTCCGGTCCCGATGACGAAGGCTGGGAGGCGATCGTTCGGCGCCTGCACCTGACCAACGGACCCGGTTGGCAGCACGAGGTGGACGAACTGGTCAAGTCGTTGCTCGCCGGCTGCCGTGGGGTACTGCCGTTGGCCGACCTGTTGGACCTTTTGGCCGCCGCGCATGGTGTGCCGACCGACGCGCTCATCATCGCCGCCTTGCCATTGGTCGACGAACTCGTCCGGCACGGGATGCTGGAGCCGGCGTGAGGGCGGTCGCGGCGCGCGTCACGAGCGCGAGCGTAACTGTGGACGGACGGGTCGTCGGCGCCATCAAAGATCCGGGGCTGTTGGTATTACTCGGCGTACATGTGAGTGATACGCCCGAAAAGGCAGCCACAATGGCCCGGAAACTGCACGAACTCCGGATTCTTCGGGACGAGGAGTCATGTGCGTCATCTGGCGCACCACTTCTTGTCGTGAGCCAGTTCACTCTCTACGGGGAACCCCGTAAGGGTCGTCGGCCCTCGTGGACCAATGCCGCCCGACCGGAACACGCCGAACCGCTGGTCGAGGCGGTGGTGGTCGAGCTGCGCGGTCGTGGTGCGCACGTGGAAACCGGCGAATTCGGCGCGATGATGTCGGTCGCCAGCGTCAACGACGGGCCGTTCACGGTGCTGGTTGAAATCTGAGGACGTTCTCAGCCGGACACTGTGGACAGTGTGTCACCGGACATCCCAGTCTCTCAGGAAAACCTCAGGTGCTGGCACGCAACCGCCCGTTGAGGTGTGACGTCATCCAGTTGGGGAAAGCGGGAACGAATCTCGACTCGGCCACGTTTTCCCTAGTGTCCAACCAACGGGCTGCAGGGTCCCACCCGGACCGAGGTCGCGTGGGTGTGACGCGATTACAGCCAGCCCGAGACAGGGGGAGGGAGTCCGATGACCGTCCCGCAGACGGTGGACCAGGAGGTTCCTGACGCCACCATGGAACTGGATCTCGACGCGCAGGGGCCGGCGGCGGACCTGGTCCGCGTCTACCTCAACGGAATCGGCAAGACGGCGCTGCTGACGGCGGCCCAAGAGGTGGAGCTGGCCAAGCGTATCGAGGCGGGGGTCTTCGCGCAGCACATGCTGGAGAGCAACCCACAGCTTCCGGCGCAGCGCAAACTCGAGCTGAAGTCACTTGTCGGCGACGGGCATGTCGCCAAGAACCACCTGTTGGAAGCGAACCTGCGCCTGGTCGTGTCGCTGGCCAAGCGTTACACCGGCCGCGGCATGCCGTTGCTCGACCTGATTCAGGAAGGCAACCTTGGCCTGATCCGCGCGGTGGAGAAGTTCGACTACACCAAGGGGTTCAAGTTCTCCACGTACGCCACGTGGTGGATCCGGCAGGCCATCACCCGGGGAATGGCCGACCAGGGTCGCACCATCCGGCTGCCCGTCCACCTGGTCGAGCAGGTGAACAAGCTGGCCCGGATCAAGCGCGACCTGCACCAGCAGCTCGGTCGCGAGGCCACCACGGACGAACTCGCCAAGGAGTCCGGACTGAGCCCGAACAAGGTGGCCGACCTGCTCGACCACGCCCGGGACCCAGTCAGCCTGGACATGCCGGTGGGCGCCGAGGAGGACGCCCCGCTGGGTGACTTCATCGAGGACTCCGAGGCCACCGACGCCGAGGGAGCGGTGATCTCCGGCCTGCTGCAGGACGACCTCCGTCGTGTCCTCTCGACGTTGGACGAGCGCGAGCAGCATGTCATCCGGCTCCGGTACGGGATCGATGACGGCCAGCCGCGCACGCTCGACCAGATCGGCAAGCGGTTCGGGTTGTCCCGGGAACGGGTGCGGCAGATCGAGCGTGAGGTCATGTCGAAGCTGCGCCAGGGTGAACGAGCCGAGAAGCTCCGCGCTTACGCGAGCTGATCGTGACACAGGTCACCCAATTGGCACTGTCATGACGTGACATGGGTCACGATACTTAGGCGGAACAATCGATAGCTACGCGGCGCGTACGAAGAGAAACAGTGCGTAGTCGCTCTCCCCGGAAGGTCGCGGCGGTCGGGGGCTGGCGCGGCCTTCCGACATGCTCCGCACGTCACAGGTGGCGGGATCATAGGGGTGCGATTCTCGCCGCCTCGTGACGCGCGGTTCCTCGTGCGGGGCTCACATCAGGCGGTTCTCCGTCGGGCGGTAACGTCAAACCTTGTTCCCACCCGCGCGCAAAGGAGCCCGCGTGACCGCCACCACGTTCCAGTACACCGACGTGCTCCCGCTCACCCCGGACAACCACACCGAATATCGGTTGGTGACCGCGGACGGTATGCGAGTCGTCGAGGCCGCTGGACGCCGCTTCCTGGAGGTCGACCCAGCGGTCCTGACCCTGCTCGCCCGCGAAGCGATCAAGGACATTCAACACCTGTTGCGTCCCTCCCACCTCGCTCAACTGCGCGCGATCGTCGACGACCCCGAGGCTTCCGGCAACGACCGTTTCGTCGCGATGGACCTGCTGCGCAACGCCTGCATCTCCGCCGGTGGCGTGCTGCCGATGTGCCAGGACACCGGAACCGCGATCGTCATCGGGAAGCGCACCGAGGGAGTCCTCACCGGCGGCACCGACGAAGAGGCTTTGTCCCTGGGGATCTTCGATGCCTACCAGCAACTGAACCTGCGGTACTCCCAGATGGCCCCGGTGAATTTCTGGGACGAGCGCAACACCGGCACGAACCTGCCAGCTCAGATCGAGCTGTACAACGCTCCAGGCACAGACCCCCGCTATGACCTCCTGTTCATGGCGAAGGGTGGCGGCAGTGCCAACAAGACCTTCCTCTATCAGGAGACCAAAGCGGTTCTGAACCCCAACCGCCTAGCCAAGTTCCTTGACGAGAAGTTGCGCAGCCTCGGCACCGCCGCCTGCCCGCCGTACCATCTCGCCATCGTCGTCGGCGGTCTGTCCGCCGAACAGAACCTCAAGACCGCCAAGCTCGCCTCCGCCCGGTATCTCGACAATCTGCCGCTCGAAGGCTCTGCCCTCGGTCACGGCTTCCGTGACGTCGACCTGGAACAGCAGGTCCTGGAAATGACCAGGCAGTTCGGCATCGGCGCCCAGTTCGGCGGCAAGTACTTCTGCCACGACGTACGCGTCATCCGGCTTCCCCGCCACGGCGCCTCGTGCCCGGTCGGCATCGCCGTTTCCTGCTCAGCCGACCGCCAGGCCAAAGGCAAGATCACCGCGGACGGGCTGTTCTTGGAACAACTGGAACGAGACCCAGCCCGCTTCCTCCCTGAAATCCAGGGCGAAGACCTCTCCGAAGAGGTCGTCCGGATCGACCTCACCCGACCGATGGCCGAGATCCGCTCCACCCTGTCCGCGCTCCCGGTGAAAACACGCCTGTCCTTGACCGGTCCACTCGTCGTCGCCCGCGACATCGCTCACGCCAAGATCAAAGAACGCCTCGACGCGGGCGAACCCATGCCGCAGTACATGCGTGACCACCCTGTGTACTACGCCGGCCCAGCCAAAACCCCCGAGGGATACGCCTCCGGCTCCTTCGGCCCGACCACTGCCGGGCGGATGGACTCCTACGTGGCCCAGTTCCAGGCCGCCGGCGGCTCACTCGTCATGCTCGCCAAAGGAAACCGGTCACGCCAAGTGACCGACGCCTGCCAATCTCACGGCGGCTTCTATCTCGGCTCCATCGGTGGGCCGGCGGCTCGATTGGCCAAGGACTGCATCCGCAAGGTCGACGTCCTGGAGTATCCGGAACTGGGGATGGAAGCGGTCTGGACGATCGAGGTCGAAGACTTCCCCGCGTTCATCGTCGTTGACGACAAAGGCAACGACTTCTTCGCGGAAACCTCCGCCCCGACGCTACAGATCTCCTTCCGCAAGTAACCGCTCGCCGCCGTCTACGCCCACGTACTGATCCAGCTGCTTCTCCAAAACGGCTACATCCACGTTCCCTGAACAAGCGGATGGGCGAAGGCGACCGCAGGCTCAATCGCCGCCCTGAGCCCGGCGTTCAGGTGGACTGGCCTCGACCGTGGCCCGGCGAGGCCCTCCACCACTCAGCAGCCTGCCCGGTGCCTCCCCTGGAACCACCTTGGAGGTACATCACCAACCTGCGCTCCCGGCGGCCGCTGAGGGGATTCGCCCTGATGACCCGAGTGTCCAGAACTGCACCGAGATCCACAGGATCACCTGAGTCGGCATCCCAATACGCGAACTGGCCCCAGGAGACCTCAAAACGTTCCCGGGGCATCTCGACCTTCCAGACGAATCGTCGTGATCATCTAGCCAGAAAGGTTCACGTCGCGTCGTGCGGCAACAAGTCGTCTCCCTGTTGTCACCACTGGGCCAACTGCGCTCCGGCTTCCCTGCGCACGACCACAACAGCTCAACCTCACCGTTCGTCGAAAACGATGTCCTCCGGCGGCACCGTCATCCGCACCGTGTTGTCATCGATCACCTGAACAACGGTGTCAAGGCCGGTCGAATGCCCGGTGGACACAATGAACAGTCGGTCGTCTCGTTGGGCCAGGAAGGCAGGGAACCCCGCGAGCGACAGGTCACCGTCATTCAGCGCCAGATAGTCGGCCAGGCGACGGAACAGCTTCGGTAGCACCACCACGTCGTCGAACAACGAACGGGCGGTCGCGACAGCGGCTCCGCTCTGCGTCCGATCGTCCGGCCACAGGCCGAGATCCTCTGCTCGGGCCGTCTTGGCCGCCTCCGTCAACGCGGTCCGCAGATCAGGGAACAGCTTCCGGTAGAAGGTGGGATACGCCAACCCACGCGCGAGCTGGTGGTAGTTCACGGTCCGTTGAAGGAGCGCGGCGTCGACAAAGATGTTCGTGCCACTCTTGACAGGCGCATGGCCCTTGCCCGCAAAGGAAACACAACGGCCGTAGACGTCCGCGGTGCGAGTCAGGATGTATCCCGTAACCTGCTCGGGGTCACTTCCTGTCACCGTACCGTGGTCGTTGCGAACCACCTTCGTGAAGCCGAGCCATTCCAGCAGCTCACTCGCGGCCGCCTCCCCGAACCGACGCGGCTGGTGCTGTTCGCCGGCTTTGGTCAGGAAATGGGTCTCCAACGCGTCGATGGCGTCCAATCGAAGCTGGGCCCCTCCGCTCGCGTTCCGCTGGACCTTGTGCGGACCACCAACGCGGTCCCACTCGGCTGGATCGTTCGGGTAGAAGCGGACCGAGTCCCCGTCCGGACTGGCCCCGACTATGCGATAAGTGCCTTCGATCACCAGCATGGCCATGGTGACTCTCCCTCGGCTGATACTCCCCTGTACTCGGACGTATCGGCCGCGCGGCACTTTGGTTAGGGACGTCACCCGTTCGGCCCAATGGAGAGCCCGGCCGGTGGGGCAGACCGACCGGGCCGGCTTCTAGTAGGTCCGCTTCTGGTAGTCCAGCACGACGGTCCGCTCGCCGAGCGGAGCGTTGAGCGTCACGATGAACGACGGGTAACGAATGTCCATCGTGCACATTTGCTGCTTGGCCGGGGTTGACTCGACCATGGTGAGCGCGACCTGCTGATCAGTCTGCGCGGCGATCTCCACACTGGCCTTACTACAGCCGCCTTCCTGCGCGACCAGGCCAATCCGAGTGCCGTTTCCCTCTGTCCACACTTTTCTCGGATACTCCTCGGGCAGCTTCGTGACATCGAGCTTCGTCACCAACTTGGCCCCGCTGGGCAGTTCGCCGGACGACGGCTGTGCGGCCGAGGGCGCCTCAGAGGGCAGTTCCGATCGCGACGGGCTCGAGCCGGCCCCGTTCGTAACCCCACACGCGGCGCTCAATGCGAGCAAAACCCCGGCTCCGAGAGTGGCTAGACGGCTCATGTGACTGGGACGGCGCCAGCGCACCCGCAGGTTGCATGATCCCGCCAGACCACCCGAATCAGCACCCGGCCACAGACAGCAACAAGATCCACCTTCGAGTGAAACCCAACAAAACCCCTACTCAACCCACCCCCACAAAGATAACTTGAACGCATGTGCGAAACCAACCCACCCCAAAAACCCGAACCCCACGCCGACCTCCCGGTCACGGACATGACCGCCGAGCAATGTCTGGAGGTCATCACCCATGCCGAGAGTATGAAGTCTTACTACGACAGTAAGAAGGCAGCTGCACTCGCCCGCTTCGCCGAACTTCGCCCATCCTCCAGGCCTGGAGTCGCTCTCGCCGATGGAGCACGAGAGGAAGTCGCCATCGAAGTCGGTGTCACTCCACAGGCCGCGGCCGCGCAGATCCTGCAGGCGCAGAGCCTTGTCAAGCGTCTGCCGACCACCATGGCAGCCCTGCGGACCGGAAGGATCGACTATCGACGGGCGCTGACCATCGACGATCTCACCAGTGGAATGTCCGACGAGGACACTCACGCAGTTGAGGAGCGCGTGTTGGCGGGCGGCCGACGATCCAACCCGACCAAGTTCCGAGACGCGGTCCGATACCAGGTCATCAAAGCCGATCCGGAGGCCGCGGAGCGGCGTCGCGCGCAGGCTCGTCAGCAGCGAAACGTCACGTTCCGACCGAATCCCGACGGCATGGCCCAGCTGACCGCGTATTTGACGAGCGACGAGACCCTCGCCGCACACCGGCGGATCACGGCACTCGCCCGGACCTTGCAAACGCCAGAGCGAACGCTCGCGCAATGCCGTGCCGACGCTCTGATGGATCTGATCCTCGGCAAGGAGAAAGAGACCGGGCCCGACGTCCACGTGGCGATGAACGTCACGGTCCCGATGACCACGTTGATGGGCCTAAATGAGCAGCCAGGCGAGCTGGCGGGCTACGGCCCCATCACCTCCGAGCATGTTCGCGAACTGGCTCAGAACGCCGTGTGGCGGCGGTTCATCACGGACTCCGTCGGGCGAATCGTGGAGATCAACTCGCGCGGCTACTTCTCACCGTTCTTGCAGGAATTCGTCCAGGCCCGCAACCGGTTGTGCCGGGTAACCGGTTGCGGCCTGCCTGTGCCGGAGCCGAACGAGACGGGGGCCGTCGATCGACTTCCGGTGTGTGTGCACCACATTCGAACGCTCGATCGGCCCGACAGGTATGCCGTCGTAGTGACTCAGGAGCACGACACCGTCTCTGTTCGAACCAATGCCGCTGCACGCCTACCTACCGTTCCAGAACCAGCTCATGGGGCGGCTGCCTGACCAGCCGGCCATGTGGGCCCATCGCTCCATCGACCAGATCCCGGCCGACACGTCGTCCAACGCGCGGAACACCTGGGCTGAGATCGCGCGACACCAGCGAACCTCTCCATTCCAAGTCACACTGATCACCGCGAGTGGAGCCCAGCGATCGCATCGCGAATCGCATCGAGCCGAGCGGCGGACGCCAGACCGGCGTGATAGAGATGGAACTCCTCCACGCCTTCTTCGGCAAGAGTACGCATTTCAGCGAGTATCGCCTGTCCATCAACGGGTTTAGGAGGTAGTGCCAACACGTATCCGGCAATCCGTGTCTCTGGCGCGAGCTTGCGCAGGGCACGGATGTTGGGAGCGCTCGCGGCCGGACCGGGCCAGCACATCGCCACCAACGCATCAACCTCCACACCAACCTCGGGAGCGACGGTTGCGAAGGGCCCTGTCCCCCATGGATCCGCCGTCGCATGCACGATCACACGAGTTTCAGGCGCCAGCGACCGAATCCGTCCGACGAGAAGCTTGCGCAGGTCACTTGCGACACTTGTGCGTGCTTCCATCACCCAGTCAGCCAACGGCCCCAGCACAGAAATCACACTCTCCGGCTCCGACGCGTCGACAGCCGCCCTGATCCGGG
Source organism: Actinocrispum wychmicini (assembly GCF_004345645.1). Taxonomy (GTDB): domain Bacteria; phylum Actinomycetota; class Actinomycetes; order Mycobacteriales; family Pseudonocardiaceae; genus Kibdelosporangium; species Kibdelosporangium wychmicini. The sequence goes on from NZ_SLWS01000012.1 coordinate 291,806, forward strand.
CACGCAATGCCGGCGCGTCGGAATACCGATCCACACATCCATCGCAGAAGCAGAGTGAAAGGAGTTGTTGCCGTACCAACCCCCAGTCGCCGCCTTCGGTCTTCTCATGATGACCGCCATGTACGAAGCCAAGCGGACCACAAGCCTCAAGCACGATGCCGTCAGGCTTGCCCACTTCCACGATCTCTTCCACCAGTGTCTGGCAGTACTCTGCCACGTCGGCATTGGCCGGGCACAGCGCATACGGGTACCTGTCACCAAAGGCGTTGACCACAGTGAGGTCAGGATGTCTGTCGCCCAACAGACTGGAATGGGTGAGCACTGTCCACGCATACACGGGCAACCCGGCCGCACGGAGGGAGTCGCGAGCCACCACAAACGACGAATCGCCTACCCACGATGGCGAGGCTGGTCTCAACCGCCTTCCCCGCCATGCTTCCTCCCGTATCGGCAGATAGAACGCAGCATGGCGGGCATCGATCAGTCGATGTTCGGGATGAGCCGGCGTAACAGCCCTGACGGTGTGATACGAAGCGGCCAAAGCGACAGCGTCGACACCCAGTCCCGCGATGCGCTCCGGCGCATCCGGATCCCCGACCACATCCCATGGGTAGACATGAGCGACCGTGTTCACCACCGAGGACGCTTCCTTTCGTACGTAGGCTCGAACTTCCTCATGTACCCCGTGTCGTCTCGCTGAACGAGGCCGCACGTGCGGTAGTTCTCAGCCAGCCGGCCCAGTACATCTCGGTCAAGCTCGATGCCCAGCCCAGGCCCGGCCGGCACAGCGACCGATCCGTCGACGAAGGACAGAACACCGGGTACCACCACATCGTCGGCCGCGTTCCAGGGGTAGTGAGTGTCGCAGGCGTAGTTCAGGTTCGGCGTCGCTGCGGCCAAGTGCGTCATCGCGGCCAGGCTGATGCCCAGGTGCGAGTTGGAATGCATGGACAGGCCGATGTCGAAGGCTTCGCAGATCGAGGCCAGATGTGCCGATCTTCTTAGGCCACCCCAGTAATGATGGTCGGACAAGATGACCTGCACCGCGTTCACCGCGACCGACGGCGCGACATGTTCGAAAGACACGACACACATGTTGGTGGCCAACGGCATCGGCGCCTTCGCGGCGACCTCAGCCATCCCCGCGATCTCCGGCGTTGGATCTTCCAGGTACTCCAGTACACCGTCGAGGTCTTCGGCGACCTTGAGCGAAGTCCCTGGTGTCCAGGCAGCGTTCGGGTCCAAACGCAGAGGCGTGTTCGGGAACGCGTCCCGAAGCGCGCGGACTGCGTCGACCTCTTGCTCGGGCGGGAATACTCCGCCCTTCAGTTTGATCGAACCGAAACCGTACTGGTCAATCAGTTGCCTTGCCTGGCTGACGACACCAACAGGGTCGAGGGCCTCGCCCCACTGGTCGGGCTCCGTACCCGGGTGCCCGGCCCACTTGTAGAACAGATAGGCACTGTAGGGGACGGCATCGCGGACCGCACCGCCCAGCAAGTCCACCACCGGGCGACCGACGGCTCGACCCTGGATGTCCAGACAGGCGACTTCGAACGCCGAATACACTCGGTCGACTGTGCCGGGGGCGGAGATCTTACCGGTCAGTCCGTGCTTGTCGTCGCCAGTTTGGCCACGGAGCGCCGCCGCGACACGCTGATGCATCGGGCCGAGTTCATAGGCGTCCAGTCCGACAAGTGCGGGCGCAACGGTTCGCAGACGTTCAAGGTGCCCGATGTCGCCGTATGTTTCGCCGATACCGCAGATGCCCTCATCGGTGTGTATTTCGACGATTGTGCGTAGCGCCCATGGTTCGTGCACGCCGGCCGAGTTCAGCAGCGGTGGGTCACGGAAGGCAATAGGTGTGAGGACGACATCCGTGATCTTCAGTCTGGAACGTCCGGATGTTGAGGCCGGCGCCACATTGGCGGTCAGTTCAGTCGGTTCAGTCGGCGCGAGCGGTTCAGTCGGCGCGAGCGGGTTGCTTGAGTTGCTTGCCTCGGACATCACTTCATGCCTCCAGCGTCGCACGTCCGGCTGCGATGATCCGGTCCAGCTCGGCCAAGTGCTCGGGCGTGGGGTCGACCAGTGGCGGGCGCACCCCGCCGACGTCCAGGCCGGAGCGAACTACGGCGGCTTTCACCAATGACACCGCGTAGCCGGGAACCTTGTCGCGCAGCTCCACCAGCGGCAGGTAGAAGTCGGTCAGCAGACGGGTGGTCAGTTCGGCGTCGCCCGATTGGACTGCGTTGTAGAAGCCGAGCGAGATGTCAGGTGCGAAGCAGAACACTGCCGATGAGTACAGCTCCACGCCGATTCCGCGGTATGCGGGCACCGTCAGTTCCGCTGTCGGTAGGCCGTTGAAGAACTGGAACGGCTTGTCCACACGGGACCGGATCGCCAGTACTATGCGCTGCATGTGGTCGATGTCGCCGAGGCCGTCTTTGAGTCCGATCACCTTCGGCAGGTGGGCCACCTGCACGGCAGAGTCCGGCGTCAGGATGGCGTTGTTGCGCTGATAGACGATCATCGGCAGGTCGGTCGCAGCTGCCACTTCTTCGACGAAACGGACCAGACCGGTTCCTGGCGAGGACACCAGATAGGGCGGCATCAGCAGCAGGCCATCCGCTCCTGCTCGTTCGGCCGCGATGGCGAACCGTTTGGTGATCGGCAGCGCTCCGCCAACGCCCGCGAACACAGGTACCCGGCCCGCGGTCGCCTCGACGGCCACCTTTACGACGCCCTCGAACTCGTCGACGTCGAGCGCGTTGAACTCGCCAGTACCGCACGCCACGAAGACCCCGCCTGGTCCGGCGGAGACGCCATGCTTGACATGCTCGGCCAGCACGTCCTTGGCGACCGCGCCGACGGAGTCGAAGGGAGTCACCGGGAAGAACAGCACTCCATCCAGTTGCATACCTGACCTCAATCTCGACCGGCGATCAACCCGTGACCGCGCCTGTGGTTATCCCACGGAGGAACGACTTCTGCAGGGACAGGTACACGACCAGGCTCGGTACCAACGCGAGCAACGCCCCCGCCAACACGATGCCCGGCCCCACCTCGAAGTCCGACCGCAGGTCCGCCAACGCGACGGTGAGCGTGTAGTCGGACGGATCGTCGGCGACGATCCGAGGCAAGAGGTACTGGTCCCAGATCATGGTGAAACCGAACACCGCGATCACAGCCAGCGCCGGTCGGCAAAGCGGCAGGATGATGCGGGCGAAGGTGCGTAGTTCGCCGGCGCCGTCCACTCTGGCCGCCTCCTCGAGCTCCACTGGAATCTCCTTCATGAATTCGGTCATCACGAAGATGGAGAAACCCCAGGCGCCCAGCGGGAGGATCACCCCCAGGAGGGTTCCCCTGAGGTTGAGGTGGACCACTGGCAGGTCGCCGACCACCAGGGACAGTGGTATGGCGATGACTTCCTCTGGAAGCATCATGGTGGTCAGGATCAGGAGCAACACGATGGCCTGACCGCGGAAACGTTTGCGAGCCATGGCGTACGCCGCGAACACGCTCACGAGCAACTGCAGCAGGAGCCCACCACCGGCGATGAACAGAGAGTTGGCGAAGTAGCCCCAGATGTTCTTGTGGTTGCCTTCGATGAAGTTCTGCACGGTCGGGTGATGCGGGATGACGGCCAGCTGTGTCGGGTCACGATTCACGTCGAACGCACCGGAGAAGATCGTGATCAGCGGACCGGTGAACAACAGGATCACGATCGCGCACAGCACGATCCGAGCGGTCCGGCTGGCCCAGGCGTTACGCGCGGTCGACCAGCCCAGGGCAGTGTCCAGTCGGGACGACACACCGGCGGAGCGGCTCATCTCGCCTCCCTTGCCCGACGCCACACCTGCACGATGACGGTGAGGGCGAACGTCACCAAGAACAGCATGACGGAAGCCGCGGACGCCACTCCGATGTCGTTCTTCTCGAATCCTCGAGAGAACACCGTGGTCATCCACACCGAGGTGGCACCCGCGGGACCGCCTCCGGTCAGTACGTAGACCTCGGTGAAGACTCGCAGGCCCCGGATGGCGGCCAGAGTCAGCAGAATGGTCACTACCGGCCGCAAGGCCGGCAGGGTCACATACCAGAGACGTTGGAAAACGTTCGTGCCGTCGATGGCTGCGGCTTCGTACTGCTCACGAGGGATGCTGGCCAGACCGGCCAGGATCAGCACCATGTCGTACGGCGCGTTCTTCCAGATGCCCACGAGCATGACCGAGATCAGCGCGCTGTTCGGGCTGTCCAGAAACTGCGACGGACCCAGCCCGATCCAGGACAGCACGTGGTTGGCGAAGCCGTTGGGGTCGGGGAAGTACAGCACCCGCCAGATCTCGCCGATCACGGCGGTGGCGGCGACCACGGGCAGGAACACCGCGGATCGCACGAACCACAGCGAACGCGCTTGGCCTTCCAGCAACAGTGCCAGGAAGAAGCCGACGACCATCGACCCGAGAGTCTGACCGAACGCCAGGACCAGGGTGTGGACAGCAGAGTCCTGGAAGGCGGCGTCGTTCAGCACCGTCGCGTAGTTCTTCATCCCGACGAAGATGTCGCCAAGAAACGGCTGCACCTTGTACAGGCTCAGCCGAATGCCCTCAGCCATCGGAATGAACTTGAAGTACAGGAACAGCAGCAACGCGGGAGCCAGGAACAGCCACGGAACCAATGCCGGCGTCCATCCGCGGCGGCGCCGGCGGGTTCGGGAGGTTGACACGCCGCCATCCCGGGTGGACGTGGTCGTGCCCGGGATGGCGGTGGCTTCGCGGGCAACCGTCACTGCGCGATGCCCTGGTTGGTGAGTTCCTTCTTCAGGTTTCCTGCCAGCTTGGTCAATTCAGTCCGGGTGTCCGTACCGCAGGCGAAGATCTTGCTCAGTGACTCTGACGTCTGCTGGCGGAACGGCTGGAAGTTCGGTACTCCGGGGAACGGTCGCCCACTGGTGGCGTAGACCTGCGCGGTTGTCGCCCAGCGGTCGTCCTTGAGCACATCCTTGACGTCGACGGTCTTGTTGACCGGCAAACGGACAACCGGTGTCTCACCGGACTGCACAGTCATGCCCATCTTCTGGGTTTCCGCGCTGAGCATGAACTCGGCGAGCTTCTTCTGACCTGCGGGGTTCTTGGAGCCGGCCATGAGGTACAGGTCGTCGCCCTCGCCGAGCACGGTGTCGCCCCTCGGGCCTTTGGGCGCCGGGATGACCTCGTACTTGTCTTTACCTAGACTCTTGTCGAACCGGCTGAACAGGTACGGGCCGGTCATGTAGATCCCGACCTTGCCGGTCTCAAACAGCGGGTGCGCGTCGTTCGTACTGAGGGTGAGCGCGTTCGGGTTCATGACCTTGCTGTCGCAGAACAGCCCGCGAAGCCACTCCACGGAGCTGACAGTGTCGGGAGAGTCCACGCCGACTGTGAACTTGCCGGTGCCCGCGTTGGCAAGCACATCGCCTCCGCCTTGCCAGATGTAGCTGGAGGCCCACCAGTAGGTGTAGCCGCGGTCGGTGGTCGCCGGCGCGAGCATGCCGTATGTGTCGGCCTTGCCGTCGCCGTCGGGGTCCTGGGTGGTGAACGCCTTGGCCAGGTCGGCCAACTGATCCCACGTGGTCGGCACGGGCTTGCCGAGTTTCTCGCGCCAGTCCTTCCGGATCAGCGTCACCATCGCCTGCGACGACCAGGGGATCGCGTGGTATTTGCCATCGGATGTCTGCGCGTTGCCCCAGGCGCGGTCGGTGACATCACCCGAGCCCGCGATCGAGGTCCGGTCGATTTCCGGAACCAAGCCCTGTTGTGTGTACACGCCCAGTGAGCCGGTGTCGGTCACCACCGCGTCAGGCAGGTTCTTCGCCGTCGCCCGCTGCTGGATCTGCTTGTCGAAGTCGGTGTAGACAGCCTTGTAGTCGACCTTGATCCCGGTCTTCTGGGTAAAGGTGTCGAAGATCCTGGTGTAAACCTTTGCAGAAGAGTCCTGGCTGCGCGTCCAGACCTCCAGCGGCGCGTTCGGGTCACCCTGCGGCGTGGAGGAGGACGTCGATGTGCCACATCCAGCCAGCACCACGCCCGCGAGGGCGACGGCCGACAGCGAAGACATGACTGACCTGCGGGATAAGCGCGAGACTGCGGTGTCCGGCATAGGACCACTCCAGCTACTGGTGGTGGCTATTTTTCACATATGCGAAGTCCGATCGTACTTGTGAACCCGCAGCCGGACTGTAAGAATCGTCAGGACTACTGTCAAGGACGTGTGACGGGGTTGTTGCCAAAGGAGGACGCACGTGGCGGTTGACCAAGCCCGACCCACCGCGGTGAAGTCGGCCGACCGGACCGTGGAGCTGCTGGAGGCGCTGGCGTCCTCGGAGCGCAGGCTCACGCTGACCGAGCTGCACCACACGCTGAGCTATCCGAAGTCCAGTCTTTACATGCTGCTGCAAACACTCGTGGCACGTGGCTGGGTGGAGGTCGAGCCGGCCAGCGGCACCTACGGCATCGGAGTCCGCGCACTGCTCGTCGGCACGTCCTATTTGGACCACGACCCGGTGGTGCAGGTGGCGATAAGGGTGATGGAACACGTCCGCCGCGAGGTGAACGAGACAGTTCACCTGGCGCGCTTGGACGGCGCCGACGTCGTGTACCTGGCCAGCCGAGAGTCCGAACACCATCTCCGAGTGGTCTCCCGCGTCGGCAGGAGATTGCCTGCGCACTCCACCTCCCTCGGCAAGGCATTGCTCGCGGAACGACCGGCGGCGGAGGTCGACTCCATCCTGCCAGAAAACCTGGAATCGTTGACTCCGAACACGGTGGTCGGCCGGGTCGCACTGCACGAACAGCTGGCACGGTTCCGGGTCGCCGGTTACGCGCACGAACGCGAGGAGAACACGCCTGGACTCGGGTGTTTCGCGGTCGCACTGCCCTACCGCACCCCGGTGATCGACGCCATCAGCTGCTCGGTACCGCTCGGCCGGCTGGACGCCGACCACGAGAACCAGGTCGTCACGGCACTGTTGGAGGGCGCGAAGACGATCACCGAACTGCTGCGGCAGTTCGGTCGCTGACAAGCAGGCGTTTGACGAACAACCGAAGGGGAACGCGAACGTGACCGAACGCATCCTGATCACCGGCGCGGCGGGTGGAGTCGGGACGTTGATGCGGCCCCGGCTGGCCGCCGATGGCCGGATCCTGCGGCTGCTGGACATCGCTGACCAGGCGGCCGCCGCCACCGGGGAACGCGTCGAGATCGTGCAGGCGTCGGTTACCGACATGGCCGCGATGGAACAGGCCTGTGACGGCGTGTCAGCCGTCATCCACCTTGGCGGTCACAGCCTGGAGCAGGTGTGGTCGCAGATCCTTGAGGTCAACATCAACGGCACGTACACAGTGATCGAGGCCGCGCGGCGGCAGGGTGTCAAACGGGTTGTGCTGGCCAGCTCCAACCACGCTGTCGGATTCTTCCCGAAAGCGGATGGTGAAGCGGGCGACTACCTGTTTCCGCGACCCGACACGAACTACGGGGTCAGCAAGGTCGCGATGGAAGCACTGGGCAGCATGTTCGCCGACCGGTATGACATGGATGTGATCTGCGTGCGGATCGGATCATGTTTCGAACGCCCCAAGGACACTCGGATGCTGTCCACGTGGTTGTCGCCAGCGGACGCCGCGCGCCTGTTCGAGGCGTGCCTGACCACACCCACTCCCGGATTCCGGGTCGTATGGGGAATCTCGGACAACTCTCGACGATGGTTCTCCCTCGACGAGGCCCGCAAGCTCGGTTACGAGTCGCAGGACGACTCGGAGAGTTTCGCCGCCGAGGTGATCGCCGAGCACGGCGAGCCCGACCTTGGCTCGGTGGCCCACCGCAACCTGGGTGGCGTGTGGTGCGGACCTGACTTCGACACAGCGGTGAAGGAAGCCAAGGAGGCCGGACGGTGAGTGTGCAGGGCTACAACCCCAGGACGGGCAAGCCGTACGGTGAGCCGGTCGAGGCCACCTCGGACACCGAGGTGGACCAGCTCTGCGAAGCGGCCGCACGGTCGTTCCGGGTCTGGTCCGGATGGCTGGACGCGGACCGAGCGACTGTGCTCGATCTCGTCGCCGACCGTCTGGACGACGAATCCGTGCTGCTGATCGACACGGCCGACGCGGAGACCGCTCTGGGCATCCCACGGCTGACCACTGAGCTCAAGCGCACCACCAACCAGCTTCGCCTGTTCGCCGACGTGCTGCGTGAGGGCAGCTACGTCGAAGCCATGCTCGACTCGCCGAGTCCGGACATCATCCCGCCGCGGCCGGACCTGCGCCGTGTGCTGCGTCCCCTCGGCGTGGTCGCCGTCTACTCGGCCAGCAACTTCCCGTTCGCGTTGTCGACAGTCGGCTCGGACACCGCGTCCGCGCTCGCCGCCGGCTGCGCCGTCGTGGTCAAGGCGCATTCGGCGCATCCGAACACCACGCGCGAAACAGGCAGGGTCGTGTCCGCCGCGTTGGCGGAAGGTGGTGCGCCCGACGGCTTGTTCGCCGTCATCTATGGCACCCAGTCCGGTGTACGGCTCGTTCAGCATCCGCACGTTAAGGCGGCCGGATTCACCGGCTCGATAGGTGGTGGGAGGGCGCTGTACGACTTGGCGAACTCACGCCCCGACCCAATCCCGTTCTACGGTGAACTGGGCAGTGTCAACCCGACGGTTATCCTGCCCGACGCCGCCGCCGACCGGCCGGAGGAGATCGCCAAGGGTTTCGCGCAATCGGTGACCATGGGTGTCGGTCAGTTCTGCACCAACCCCGGACTGGTGTTCGCCCCGCCTTCGATCGTGGTCGCCCTGGCGGGCGCGGTGAAACAGGCGACTGGTGGGGCCATGCTGAACGAGCGCATGTGCGATTCGTACCGCTCCACCGTCGACGCCATGTCGAACAGCGACTTGGTCGAACTGGTCGCCACGGGCGCCGCCCCAGACGAGGCATGGGTCGGCGCACCCAACCTTTTCCGCACGTCACTGGACGTTTTCGAGTCAAATCTGGAAAAGCTGACCGAGGAGAACTTCGGTCCTGCCGGGTTGGTGGTCACCTACGACGACCCCGCTGCCGTGCTGGCCCTGATCCCTCGGTTGCCCGGAACGCTGACCGGGACCGTGCACGCGTCCGACTCAGAACACGAACTCGCCAGCCGAACCGCGGTGGAGCTACAGAAGATCGCCGGACGGCTGATCTACAACGGCTGGCCGACAGGCATCGCGCTGGCTTGGGCGATGCAGCACGGTGGACCGTGGCCGGCGACCACGAACACCAGCCACACGTCGATCGGTGTTCCGGGGATCTACCGCTGGCTCGCGCCGGTCACGTACCAGACTTGGCCGGACGCGCTGCTGCCACCGGAGTTGCAAGACGCCAATCCTTTGGGAATTACACGTCGGCGTGATGGGGTCCTCGACAAGCACTGATGTTTGGTTGGATCGGGGTATGAGTGGCTTATCCCGAGGGCTCTCGCCGGACCTCATCGTCGGTGGCCCGTCGTCCGGTGCTGTGCGGCCCAGCGATCCCGCGACCGAGCTCAGCCCCGATCCGCACCATCCGACGGCTCCGCATTCGCACGCGGCGGAGGTGTTCGCGAATCATCTGAACTTGCCGGAGTGCCCCCGTGGCAACAACAAGTACAAGGACGACGACCGCGCGCCAACAATCCTGACATGGGGCACACCGGGGCAGCCGGCGACCTGGGTCAACCAGAGTCGGTGCGCGTCGTTCATCACCGGCCTGCTGCATCGCACGTACCCTGACATCGCCACCGCGGAGCATTTCCGGACGCACTTCGGGGCAGTCAACCCCAACTCGCGGGACTATCGACGGGCTTTTGCCGACGCGGCCGCACCTCACTGGCAGCCCGTCACCAAGCTGCTCAATCTTCGGCATGGCGATGTGCTCGCCATCGACTATCAGAACGGTCTGCGCAACCAGACCGGCCATGTAGTGCTGGTCCGGCAGATCAAGGATATCTATGTGTCGCCGAACCCCGCGTTGAACTTTCCCGGCGAGACGCAGTACGCCGTCGAGATCATCGACTGTACGTCAGATCCGCACGGCTTGCTCGGTGTCGGTGACTACATCGCGTACCCCGACACCCGGCTGATCGACGGAGTGAACGACCGCGAAGGCGTGGGTTTCGGGCACATGATGCTGTATGTGTCCACATCGACCGGTGAACTGTCGCGGTATCGCTGGAGCGTGAACTCCTCGCCCGCCACTACCTACACGAACCACCAGCGGCCCATGGCCGCGGCGAGGTTCAGCCCCGCCTAGTTCCCCGTTGCCTCAGCCCGAAGGCGCTCGACCGAAAATGTCAGACCCCGCCGCTACATTATGGCCAGGTTGGTAATGCGTGGAACGACGACGAAGGGAGTACCTGTTTGGTTGGTGTGGAACGTGTGGCGAAGGCAACGGCTCTGGTGCTGGTATGCACCCGGCTCGTCTCTTCTAGCCAGCGTCCGTCAGCAAAGCGGGCCGACTGGCCAACGAACGGTGTGACTCGAGCTTCACCAGGCCTTGGTGGGGCGTGATGTCGTGCTCGAATGTGCAATGTGGACGGCAGTCGGCGTTGACCGCTGAAGGCGGGAGGGCGCGCACGCCACCCTCATGTCGCATGTTTCACAGCAGCGGGAGCAGAACGGTGAAACGGGCACCCTGGGCGGGGGTGGTTCGCAGTTCCACTCGGCCACCGTGAGCTTCCAGGATCGCTGCTGTGATGGCCAGGCCCAGGCCGGTTCCACCGCGACGACGGGATCGGGCAGAGTCGACACGGTAGAAGCGGTCGAAGATGTTCGGCGCGGCCTCCAATGGGACGCCCGGACCTTCGTCGAGGACGTCCAGAACGACACGCGCGGAGGCGTCCACAGCGCCCGCTACCGCGATGGGCGCGCGGGCGTCTGATGTGGACGATGTGCCGACGTACACGTGCACCGGGGTACCCGGCGGCGTGTGGATCACTGCGTTGCTGACCAGGTTCGTGATCACCTGGCGCATTCGGTGTTCGTCGGCAGTCACCCGTACTGGCGTGCTCGGACTCGTCAGGTTCACTGAGCGGTCGGGGTCGCGGGCGCGGGCATCGTGCACTGCGTCTTCGACGAGAGTGCGAAGGTCGAGCTCGGTCAGGTCCAGGGCGCGTTCCTGGTCCAAGCGGGCGAGCAACAGCAAGTCTTCGACGAGCAGGCCCATCCGGATCGCTTCGTCTTCGATGCGGCCCATGAGCTTGTCGACGTCCGCGCGTTCCGGCGCGCCGCCCCGACGATGCAGTTCGGCGAAACCGCGAATGGAGGTCAACGGCGTTCGGAGTTCGTGCGAAGCGTCGGCGACGAACCTGCGCAGGCGGGCTTCGGAGCGTTCCCGTTGCAGCAATGCCGACGAGAGTCGGCCGACCATCGTGTTCAGGACTGCGCCCATCCGGCCGACCTCGGTTCGTGAGTCGGACGGCACCCGTAGGTAGAGGTGTCCCCTGGCGATCGAGCCCGCGGTGTGCTCGATCTTGGTCAATGGTCGGAGCCCGAGCCGGACGACCCAGAACGCGATAGCGCCGAGCGTGACCAGCGCGGAGACACCGACAAGGACCTCGATCCAGACGAGCCGCGAAACCGTCTGCTCAACCGTGTCCAACGACTGGGCGACAGCGACGTAGAAAACACCGGCCGGTCCGAAACTCCGCTGAACGACCAGCACCCGCCAGGCCGCTTTCCCTTCCTGGTCGTCGACCGTGAACGCGTGACCGCGGAGCTGGGGATATGTCACCGCGCTGACGGCAGGCAGGTTGGGCCCGGTGGTGGAGGTGACGTTGCTGCTGAGGTTCACGGTTCCGTCCGGAAAGAACGAGCGCACCGCGAAGTCCGTGGGCAGGTCCTGACCGTTGCGGCGGTTTGGACCTTCGCCCTGGGGGATCCGCGGGAACCCTTGACCCCGGTGACTGAACTCGTCCAACTGCTGGTCCACTCGGTTGATCATCGACCTTTGGATCAGCAGAACACTCGCGACGCCGAACACGGTGAGTCCGACAGTGGCGAGCAGCAGCACGACCACAATCAGCCGGGTGCGCAGGGTCCACGGCCTGCGGAGTCTGGGCGTGGCCATCTGGGTATTCCTGCCGGTCGCGGCAACGTTGCGCGCCAGAGTGGTTCCCGCATCAGAGGTTCGGCCGACCGTGGTCATCAGCCTGTCCGTTCGTCACGCGGCAATCGAAGCGAGTACCCCACGCCGCGGATCGTGTGGATCAAAGCCGGTTCCACTGAGTCGATCTTTCGACGCAGGTAGCTGATGTAGGACTCGACGATCCGGCCGTCACCGCCGAAATCGTAGTTCCACACCCGATCCAGAATCTGCGGTTTGCTGACCACCCGCTCGGCGTTGACCATCAGGTAACGCAGCAGGTTGAACTCGGTCGGTGAGAGTTGGACGAGGCGTCCGCCGCGGTAGACTTCATGAGCGTCCTCGTCCAAGACAAGGTCGGCGTACCTGAAGGTGCCGTCGTCACGCGGCGTTTCGCTCGCGCCATTGGTTCGGCGGAGGATCGCGCGCAGCCGAAGGACGACCTCTTCCAGGCTGAACGGTTTGGTCACGTAGTCGTCCCCGCCCGCCGTGAGGCCAGCGATACGGTCTTCAACCGCGTCACGGGCCGTCAGGAACAGCACGGGCAGCAGTTCATGCGTGGCGCGGAGGCTACGCGCCAGGCTGAAGCCGTCGCAGTCAGGCAGCATCACATCGAGGATCACGATGTCCGGCCGGACGCGCCGCGCGGCGGCCAGCGCCTCGGCCCCGCAGTCCGCCGCATGCACCACGAACCCGCTCAGCCGAAGCGCCGCCGACAGCAACTCCAGGATGTTCGGCTCGTCGTCCACTACGAGAACAGTCGCTTCCGCGCCACGCTGATCCACCTGGTCAGGGTCGACGACGAACCTGGGAACTTCCTGGGAACACGCTGAGACCATCACGGGGGATTTGCACAGATTCACCCGTCAGTGCATTCGTACAGGCGCTGGGAGCCGACAGTGAGCACCGACTTGCAGTTTTGTTCGACCCATCCGGTGCGCTCACCGGCCGCTTGACGGTTCAAGCCATCACCACCATTGGGACCAGTCCCCGGCAACACTCCGCGACCGGGTGGGTCGCCCGCACCAAGTGCCCTGGATGCGTTGGATGCGCCGAGTGAAGTGCGTGCGCCGGACGACGTGCCTGTACCGGTAGTGGCGCCACCAGTAGCGGTGCTGTCACCCGGTGGTATGCCAATGCCATGTGGAGTGCCAGAGCCAGGTTGTGTCTCATCAAGGCTGCCTACGGGGCGCGGAGCCGACTGAACCGTTTGCCTCTGTCCCCCGCCCGCCAATGCCGCCGCGACTCCCGCGTCCGGCACCTTCGAGGACAAACCGGAGCTTGCCCTCGCGCACCCATGTGCTCAGTTGGTCCAACGAGGGAGCTGGGTCGCCGCCGCCGAAGCCGCCCATTCCGACGACCGTGTCGTCTGTTGCCGCGATGTAGCTGACAGCCGCCTGAGATCCGCCCTCGATCGCGAGGGTGATCTGGGCACCGTTGGAGTGGGCTTTGGCATAGTCCAGAACCTTCCACTGATCGGGGCTTCTCCGCCACAGTGGACTCTGTCGTCGCTTCGCTTCCGCTTGCCGGGCGGCGGCGGTCATGTATTCCCCCTTCCTGTCTTGAAGATCCAAGTACGCAGGAGCACGAACCGCCCAGCTGTGCCGACCATGGAGGCGCCAAGGAGCACGACCAACTCCAGCCAACGTGACGGTTCGACGACGGACGAGTGCAGCGCGAGCAATGCGACTGAGGTGAAGGCGTAGTAGAGACCGAACACGATCAGGCCTTGCAGATGCACCCGACCTGAGGATCCGCGTGCGCCGAGGAACGTGAACCGCCGGTTGGCCTCGGTGTTGATCAGCGTGGTCACTACCAGTGCGAGCAGGTTCGCCAGCAACGGATTCATCGCGGACCGGAAGAGTGCGTACAGCAGCAAGGTGGCGGCTGTGGACAGGACGCCGATCACCGCGAACGACGTAAGCTGCCACATCAGGCCGGTGTCACGGCGGCCCACGACCGCGTCTGGATGTACCGGACTCGGTTCCGGTCGTTTCGGAAGTCCGGTCACCGTCGCTGACCCGGTCGCTTTCGCACGGGCGACTCTGATCAGGCCTCGGACGTCCTCGATGGCGGTCGACGCCACCTGGACTCGTGTGTCGACGTCCTCGACCCAGTCGACGGGAACTTCGTGCACTCTCAGTCCGTTGTGTTCGGCGAGCAGCAACAGTTCGGTGTCGAAAAACCAGTTGTCGTCCTTGACGTGTTCGAGAAGTGGGCGGATCACGTCGGTGCGCGCGGCTTTGAAGCCGCACTGGGCGTCGGAGAACCGGGCTCCGTGGCTCAGCCGGATGAGTGCGTTGTAACACCGCGAGATCAGCTCGCGTTTGGGGCCGCGGACGGTTCTCGCGCCGGGTGCCAGGCGCGAGCCGATCGAGATGTCCGAGTGACCGTTCACGAGGGGGGCGATCAGGGGCAGCAGGGCGTCCAAACCGGTGGAGAGGTCGACGTCCATGTAGGCGACGACGTCCGCGTCGCTGCGCTGCCATGCCGCGCGTAAGGCCCGACCCCGGCCTTTCTGGTCCAGATGCAGGACGCGGACCTGGGGGTCGCGCTCTGCCAACTCGTTGGCGACCGACATGGTGCCGTCGCTGCTGGCGTTGTCGACAATGGTGAGGGTCCACTCGAACGGGAATGTCTTGTCCAAATAGGATCGCAGCACGTCGATACAGCCACGCAGCGCTCGTTCTTCGTTGTGTACAGGGACAACCACGTCGACCGTCACGGTTTTCGACACCGCGGCGGTGACCGCCGCCGGGTCGGCCGGGGCACGGGTGCCAGTCATGCCTCAGGTATGCCGGGTGGAGATAGCAGCGACCTGTGCGGAAGCTCAAAGGACGCTGGGAGCGGCCAGATGGTTCACATGCATGAACTCTAATCACATTCTTGACCAGAGGTGGATGGGTGTCATAGCTTTCACTCACCCTGCTCAGCCCGCCACGGTCCTCGATGAGGAGGAGCCTGATGCGCACACGCAAGCGTGTCTTGCCAGCGACTGCCACTGTCGCTGGTCTGATCAGTGCGGGTGTTCTCATCAGCACCATGGCGACCGCGACGATGGCGATCAGGATTCCAACCTCGTCGGTCACGCTGGCCGCGGCGCTGACGGCCGTCTGCCTCTGGTGCCTGTTCACGTTCGCCGCGAACGGCGCTTTTGCCGCTCTGACCAGCAGCGTATCCGCAACATGGATCGCGATGAGCGACCAGCCCAGGGCGGATGTCGACAGCATCGACGGCCGTCGCGCCTCGTTCTTGATCGGCCGCATGGGGTCAGTCCGCCCGAACCCGGCCAGATCGACCACGGTCCGCTCGATCTTCTCGTCGAGCGTACGTGCCTCGTGCAGGCAGATAGGGTCGTACGGAACCGATGAACCGCGGCACGGTTCGTGTCCGGCGCCGGGCTCAACGTCCTTTGGATTTCGGAACACCTGCGAACGGACGGGCCTGCCCGTGGTCGGCGTGCGCGACTTCGCGCTCGAGGTGCACGGCACCCATTGTCTGGCGATCTTGGACAGGGTCGGGACGGATTGGGTGGCTGAGACGTCCGAGGCAAGGGCGAACGCTGCCCGCCAGGTGGCGGAGAGCGCTGCCTGGCACCATCTGATCAGCGACAAGTTCAACCAGTTCAGGATGCGTGGCGATCATTCCGCCAACCACCTGGACGGTCTGGCGGGCGGCGGCCACATCGTCGACGACAACGTGGGCAAATGGAGTCCGGGTAACTGGAGTCTCCGCGATGCCGTCGGGTTGCGACTGCTTGCACGTACGCCCCGTTCTGTCCGAGGCCGGTCCGGAACAGCTTGTTCGCCTGCGGCACATCGAATCCGCGATCGGAGGAAGGCGGCGGGGGCGCCTCCGCCCAGTCAGCGAATGAGAAGAGATTCTACTCAGCTGACAACACGATGACGGCGCCGGCGGGGCCCAGCATATGTCGCAGATGCGACCAACTGCGCCTCCGCCCCGAGACCGGGGGCTCGCTCAGTCTGGCGGCGGGAGCGAGCCCCCACCTAACAAGATACCGCGCCCTGCCCGTGTGGGTGCTTCGTCCTTCTGCTGGACGAAGCACCCACACGGGTTTCCGACAGAGAACACGAAATCACGCAGTGGCTTCTGCCGACCCGCTGACCACATGTGGCTGACATCAGGGCGGCTCGAACGTACGCGCGGCCATGATGTGAGGGGCACGGCGCGGCACGACCGGGGTCTGACGGCACGTAACGCCGGTCCGGCAGTGTGCGACCAGATTCGGTGGGTATGCCGGTTCGGCGGAGGCATGACGGAGTCCACGCTGAGTTCGCCGAAACGATGGAATCATCCCTCGCTGGGCAGGGTGCGCAGTCGGCGGGGGCCTGTGTCGTGGCGGGACGGTGGTTTCCCCACGAGTATCCGGGCGTAGACGACGTTCGCGCCCTTGTCGGACGCCACGACCGGGTCGAGTTCGAGTGACCGCACCTCGGGAACGTCTTCCGCCAGTGCCGCGACGCGAAGCACGAGATCCTCAAGGGCGGCCAGGTCGGCGACCGGCGCCCCGCCGTATCCCGCCAACAACGGTGCCGCTTTCGGCGCGCGGACCAGGCCGGCCGCGTCCACGTCGGTCATCGGGATGGCCCGGTAGGCGCGGTCGCCCAGCAGGTCGTTGACCACACCGGACAGTCCGAACGACACCAACGTGCCGAATGACGGGTCGTCTTGGAGGCCGATCACGCACGAGGTGCCTCTGTCGACCATCCGCTGCACGTATACGGTATCCACTCCGGACACCGAGCAGAGGTCCACATAGGCCGCTCGCATCGCCTCCGGCCCGCTGATGTCCAGCCGGACGCCGACAAGATCGAACCTGTGTCGCAGTAACGAGTTCGCCGCCTTCGCCGCGACCGGGAACCCGAGGTCCTCCGCGGCGTGTACGGCCTCTTCAGCGCTGTTGACGATCCGGAACGGGGCGATCTGGATTCCGTAGCAGGTCAGCAGTTCGACCGCTTGCTGGTCGGTCAGCCAATGCTCACGGGTGTCCTCGGCGGCGAAGATCAGGTCACGCGCGGCGACAGGGTCGATCCGGTCCGGCCGGACCAGCATGCCGCGTGGTGCCGAACGCCACCGGGCGTAACGGGTGACGCGCGCCAAGGCGAGGGCCGCGCGTTCGGGACTGGAATACGACGGAATCGAGCCGCGCCCCGGCGATCCGTCCGGACCAGGAACGGCGAGCTCGTCCGGGACGCCTTCGGCCGCCAGGAACGTCGAGACGATCGGTTTGCCCTCACCCGGCGCCAAGCCCGAGACGGCCTCACGCAACTCGCGGGCGTACGCCGTGTCCGGCACTGCCAAGGGCGGCACGAAGACGACGATCAAGGCGTCCACGTCGTCGCTCAGGAGCGTCTCGCGGACCGCGGCGGCGAACTCGGCAGGTCCAGCCTGGACTCCCACATCGACCGGTTCCCCGGCGAGCTCAAGCCCCTCGGCCAACGCGGCATCCGCGGCGAGCACGCCGATCGCGGTCGAGTTTCCGACCACCGCGATCCGGCTGCCCCCGGGCAACGGCTGGTGCGCCAGCAACAGCGCCGTGTCGAACAGTTGCGCCAACGATTCCACGCGGATCACGCCGGCTTGCTCGAACACTGCCTGCACGCTCGGCTCGTCGACCCGGACGGAGGTCGCGGCGAGCGCCGGCAGCAAGGCGTTGCGGCCGGACTTGACCGCGACAATCGGCTTGGTGCGCCCCAGGCGGCGAGCCAGGCGGGCGAACTTCCGAGGATTTCCGAACGACTCCAGATACAGCAGCACGACGTCCGTTGCCGGGTCGGTCATCCAGTACTGGAGCATGTCGTTGCCGGAGACGTCCGCCCGGTTGCCGGCCGAGACGAACGTGGACAGGCCGAGTCCGCGGGCAGCGGCGCTGGCGAGGATCGCGGTGCCGAGCGCGCCGGACTGGCAGAAGAAGCCGGTTCGGCCCAAACCCGGAAGCTTCGGGGCGAGGCTCGCGTTCAGCCTGACGTTCCGATCCATGTTCACGACGCCGAGCGCGTTCGGCCCGACCACGCGCATGCCATGCTTCCGCGCTTCCTCCGCAAGCCGCCGCTCGACACTTCGCCCTTCGTCCCCGGTCTCGCCGAATCCGGACGACAGCACGACAAGCGCTTTCACGCCCTTGGCCAGGCAGTCGTCCATCACCTCGTCGACGCTGGCCGCCGGTACCGCGACGACCGCGAGGTCCACCGGATCAGGGATGTCCAGCACGCGCCGATAGGCACGGACACCGCGAACCGACCGACGTTCCGCGTTCACCGGGAACACCGGGCCGGTGAAGTTCGCGGACAGCAGGTTGGTCAGTACGGCGTAGCCGACCTTCGTCGGGTCCGTCGAGGCACCGATCACCGCGACCGATGTGGGATGCAGCAGGTTGTGGACGCTCCGGGCCTCGGCGGCCTGTTCACGTGCCCTCGCCACGGCCACCAATTCGTCCGTCGGGTCGATCGCGAACTCCAAGTGCAGGACGCCGTCCTCCAGAACCCGGCTGATCTGGTAGCCGGCGTCCCGGAACACCCGGACCATCTGGCCGTTCTCCCCCAGCACCTCGGCGACGAACCGGTTCAGGCCACTCTCCTGGGCCGCCGCGGCCAGGTGCTCCAGCAGGATCGAGCCAATCCCCCGGCCTTGGTGGTCGTCCTCGACGACGAACGCGACCTCGGCCTGGTCGGTGAGTTCGCCGTTCTCCCGAAGTCGCTCGTAGCGGCCGACGGCGATGATGTCGTCGCCCAGCATCGCCACGAACGCGACCCGGTCGTGGTGGTCGACCGTGACGAACCGTGCCAGGTCCCGCGGGGGTATCCGCGGATACGCGCCGAAGTACCGGAAGTACCGGGTCCGGTCGGACAGCCTCCCGTGGAACGCGACCAGCCGGTCGGCGTCGTCCGGCGTGATCGGTCTCAGATGGACGGTGCCGCCGTCGGCCAACACCACGTCCGCCTCCCAGCGACGCGGATAGTCGTACGGGTCGAAATCGCTCACGCTCAGTCCCGCGGGTCGTCCGGATCCATTCCGTGCAGTGGGAACACGGCACCCCGGACGTCCCGGATCACCGAGTCGACCGGTTCCTGCATGGTGCCGTCCCAGGGCACGAAGGTGGTGTCCTTGCCTTCACCCATGGTGCGCGGCAACTGTGCGCCTGGCGCGCGACGCAGCACGTCGTTCACCCACTCGTGCGGCAACGGCGTCTCAGGGTCAACGTCCCGGTCAAGAACGGTGGCGATCAGGTGAGTCCACGACCGCGGCACGACCCGAAGCAACTGGTATCCGCCGCCGCCCATCGCGAGCCATTTGCCCCCGGCGTGCTGTTCAGCCAGATTCCGGAGTACCCGGTAGATCTCCCGATGGCCGTCCACGCTCAGCCACAGGTTGGCCAGCGGATCCTCCTCATGGGTGTCCACCCCGCACTGCGTGACCAGCACGTCCGGCCGGAACTCGCGCAACAGTGACGGCACGACCGCGTGAAACGCCCGCAGCCAGGCCGGGTCGCGGGTGTGCGGCGGCAACGGGACGTTCACCGACGTGCCCTCGGCGCCCGGACCACCCAATTCGGTCACCCGGCCGGTGCCCGGCCAGAGCGTCATCGGACTCTGGTGCAACGAGATAGTCAGGACCCTGGGGTCGTCGTAGAACGCGGCCTGAACGCCGTCGCCGTGATGGACGTCGACATCTATGTACGCGACGCGGTCGGCGCCGTTGTCCAACAGCCAGGAGATCGCGACCGCGCAGTCGTTGTACACGCAGAATCCGGCTGCGTGATCGCGCATCGCGTGGTGCAGACCGCCGGCGATGTTCACCGCCCGGTTCGTCGCTCCGGACGCGATCCGGCTGGCCGCCAGCAGTGAAGCGCCGACGACCAGGGAAGAGGCCTCGTGCATCTCGGCGAACACGGGATTGTCCGGGGTGCCGAGGCCATGGCCGACATCCCAGCCCACCATGGGTGCCTCACGGACGGCGTCCATGTAGGAAACGTCGTGTACGCGTTTGATGTCCGCGTCGCTCGCGGGCTCAGGGTGAAGCAGTTCCACTTCGTCCAGCACGCCGAGTTGAGTCGCGAGCGCGATCGTCAACTCGAGGCGCACTGGGTTGAACGGGTGATCCCCGCCCAGGTCGTACCCGAGCAGAGCGGGATCCCACACGACGGCGGCTGGCGTGCCCATGGCTTAACACTAGTCTGACGGCCATGCACGGTCGTTTTCGCTTGCTCGCGCTCGCTGTGGTGGGCTTGGCCGTCGCCACTGTCGCCGCCCTGCTCGCAAGCCGAATTCGGATCGGGTCCGTAGCGGGTTCGCCGGCCGCGGCGCCCCAGACCACGATCCCGGAAACGCCCTCGAGTGAGCCGGCCGACACCGAGTCCGCCACATCCACGGAATCGTCGACGACCAGCATGTTTCCGCCGACATCACTGACCACCTCGAGTTCGCGGCAGCCGCCATGGTCGGTGACCATCGCCAAACGCAAAACAGTCGCCACCGCGCCCGCCTGCGCCACGCTCATCACCGGCGCCGAAGTGGCGCGGCTGACCGGCACGACGGCCGCAGCGGAACCGGCCGACCAGGGGTACTGCGGATTCGATCTCGCGACTGGCGGTAACGCCGCAGGAGTCGCGATGGTCGTGCTGACGCCGTCGGCCGACACGCAGCGCGCGGACGCGCAGAGCCCTGAGGTCACCAGCTTCGAAGGCAACACCGCGTACCGCACGACGAGCGCGGCGAGCACCTGTGACCTGAGAATCGCGCTCACCGACGATCAAAGCGCGCCGTTCCGTGCGTTGTGGGTGACACTCGTGCTGAACACCGCCACCGAATCCACCTGCCCGACCGTGGACAAGCTCGCGAAGATCGTCTTCGACAAGCTCCCCAACGGCTGAGACCGTCTCCGCGAATCACCTGAAAACGGCCCTTGTCCTGGTGAACATTTCGCGTCCGGTCGGTCGACGACGGCGCACGTCCCGTGTCGGCAGAGGGCCTGGGGCGGTATCCGGCGGAATCCTGAACGGGCCCTGGGGCTGGGCAGGAGGCAGGTTCGCTGGGTTTGCGGAAAGCGCCCCGGACCAGGGACTCGTCGGTCAGGACGGGGCCACTGGACGGTCCGGGTCCGAGGACCATTGCGACCAGGAGCCCGGGTAGAGGACTGCTGGGTGGTCCGAGTCCGTGATGCCGGCGGCTTCGAGCGCCAGGATGACTGAGGACGCCGTGACTCCGGAGCCGCAGTAGGCGCCGACCTGAGTGTCGTCGTGTACACCAAGCTTTCGGAATCGGTCCGCGAGGTCGGCCGCTGGCAGCCAGTGGCCTTCGGCGTCGAGATGACCGGTGAAGGGGGCGTTCACGGCTCCGGGGATGTGGCCGGCGCGGGGGTCGACCGGCTCCACGTCACCGCGGTAGCGCTCAGGAGCGCGGGCGTCGAGGAGGAGTCCGCCTTGCGCGAGGCGCGCCGCGCCGTCGGCGTCCACGGTCGGCATGGCACCTGGTCGTACCTCGATGTCACCGGGTTCGGGAGTTGGTAGCTCGGTGGTGACCTCGCGACCTTCCTTCAGCCATCCCGCGTAACCGCCGTCGAGCACCGAGACGTCCCGGTGGCCGGCCCATCGCAGAAGCCACCAGGCGCGGGCCGCGATCGATCCGTTGCCCGCGTCGTACACCACCACGGACGAGTCCGCGTTGACGCCGGCCGCGCGAAACACCCGCTGCAGATCCTCCGGGGTGGGCAACGGGTGCCGGCCGCCCGAACCTGGTGTGGCCGCGAGCTCGGTGTCCAGGTCGATGTACACCGCGCCGGGCAGGTGACCGGCCAGGTAGGACTCACGTCCGGGTGGGCCGCCGAGCGCCCACCGGACGTCCAGCAGTACCGGTGGCGGGGAATCCAGCAGTGCCGCGGCGAGTTCCGAAGAGGAGACGAGTGTGCGCACGGCCGACATCCTCTCGCGCTCCCGCGTGGGGCCGCCACAGATGTGATCACGACCGGGACTGTCGGACCGGGCGACTACCATGGACGCCGACGAAGGGGTAGCGGCGTGAACGATCTCATCGACACCACAGAGATGTACCTGCGCACCATCTACGAGCTGGAAGAGGAGGGCGTGATCCCGCTGCGCGCCCGGATCGCGGAACGACTGGGCCAGAGCGGGCCGACGGTGAGCCAGACCGTCGGCAGGATGGAGCGCGACGGGTTGCTCGTGGTCGCCGACGACCGGCACCTGCAGCTGACCACCCACGGCCGGGACCTGGCGATCGCGGTCATGCGCAAGCACCGGCTGGCCGAACGGCTGCTGGTGGACGTCATCGGCCTCGAGTGGGAGCACGTGCACAGTGAGGCGTGCCGCTGGGAGCACGTGATGAGCGAGGCGGTCGAGCGCAAACTCGTCAAGCTGCTCGGGCACCCAACCACGTCGCCGTACGGCAACCCGATCCCCGGGCTGGACAAGTTGGGTGCCGGCGAGCCCGCCCCGCCGGCCGAGGCTGACCTGGTCCGGGTGGACGAGGTCGCCCGTCGTGGCGGAGGCAAAATCGAGGTCCGCCGAATCGCCGAACACGTCCAGATGGACCCGGACCTGATGGCGGAGCTCAAAGAGGTCGGCCTGCTGCCCGGCCAGACCGTGCACGTCGGCCCGTCCAAAGGCGACGGCAACACCATCGAGGTCAGTGGCGCGGGCACGTCGGCTCAGCTGGCGCCGGCCGTGCTGCACGCAGTTCTGGCGCGGGCCCTGTGAGCCAGGCCGCGCGAGCGGCCGAGGCTTTCCAACGACTGCACGGCCGAGCCCCGGCCGGCGTGTGGTCGGCGCCTGGCCGCGTGAACCTCATCGGGGAGCACACCGACTACAACGACGGCTTCGTGCTGCCGTTCGCGTTACCGCATCGGACCGCTGTCGCCGCCTCAGCCCGCGACGACGACATCCTGACCGTGACAACGCTGCACGACCGTGGTCGACCGGAAACCGCGGATCCGGTGCGCATCGCGGACCTCGCACCGGGCACGGTCACCGGTTGGGCCGCGTACCCGTCCGGTGTCGCGTGGGTACTTCGCGAACAAGGCGTCGACCGCGGCGCAGACCTCGTGATCGCCGGTGACGTGCCGGCCGGCGCGGGTTTGTCGTCGTCGCATTCGCTGGAATGCGCGACCGCCCTGGCGCTGCTGGGGTTGGCCGGTTCGCAGCAGTCCACGAGCGACATCGCCAAGTGGATCCAGCACGCCGAGAACGACTTCGTCGGAGCGCCGACAGGGCTGCTCGACCAGACCGCTTCGTTGTGCTGCACGGCGGCGCACGTGCTGTTCCTCGATGTCAGGTCGGGCGAAAGCGACCAGGTGCCGTTCGACTCCGTTCGGCGCGGTCTCGAAGTCCTCGTGATCGACACGCGGGCCAGCCATTCGAACACCGCCTCCGGGTACGGCGATCGCCGTCGCGGCTGTGAACGCGCGGCAGAGATCCTGGGTGTTCCCGCGCTGCGGGACGTGTCATTGTCCGGGCTCGACTCCGCGGTCTCGTCGCTGCCGGAAGAGCTCCGGCCCCTGGTCAAGCACGTGGTCACAGAGAACGACCGTGTCCTGCGTACCGTGGAACTGCTACGTACGGACAAGTACACGGCGATCGGACCTCTGCTCAGCGACTCGCACGCCAGCCTGCGCGACGACTACCGCGTGTCGTGCGATGAGCTGAATGTGGCCGCGGAGGCGGCTGAGGGCGCCGGCGCGCTCGGTGCGAGGATGATCGGAGGCGGGTTCGGCGGTTCCGCGATCGCCCTGGTGCACAGCGACGCGCGCGCGGAGGTCGAAGCGGCGGTGAAGGCGGCGTATGTGGCGCGGTCGTTCACCGCGCCACGGATGTTCACGGCGGTGCCCTCGGCGGGTGCCGGGCAGGATCGGTGAAAGGGGACGCAACGTGAAGCTGCTCGTGACGGGCGGTGCGGGGTACGTCGGAAGCGCTTGCTCCGCTCGGCTCGTCGAGGCCGGCCATGAGGTTGTCGTGGTGGACGACCTGTCCACCGGGCACGCCGACGCAGTGCCCGACGGCTGCCGGCTCGTCCAGGCGGACGTCGCGGACGTGGCGAGCGCTCTGCTGGGCGAAGGCTTCGACGGTGTGCTCCACTTCGCGGCCAAGTCCCTGGTCGGTGAGTCCATGCAGGACCCGACCAAGTACTGGTACGGCAACGTGCTCACCACGCTGCGCCTGCTCGACGCCATGCGTGAGCACGGCACACCCCGCCTGGTGTTCTCCTCGACGGCGGCGGTGTACGGCGAACCCGACGAGGTCCCCATCCCCGAGTCGGCTCCCACCCACCCGACGAACACCTACGGTGCCACCAAGCTCGCGGTGGACCACATGATCACGTCGTACGCGGCGGCACACGACCTGGCCGCGGTCAGCCTGCGCTACTTCAACGTCGCCGGCGCCTACGGCCGGTTCGGCGAACGGCACGCCACCGAGACCCACCTGATCCCGATTGTCCTGCAGGTCGCGACCGGTCACCGGGATCAGGTCCAAATTTACGGCGACGACTGGCCGACCGAGGACGGCACCTGCATCCGCGACTACATCCACGTCACCGACCTGGCTGACGCCCACTTGTTGGCAGTCGAGAGCGCCACCCCGGGGCGGCACGCGATCTACAACCTCGGTAACGGCACCGGTTTCTCCGTTCGGCAGGTCATCGAGGCGTGTCGCGAGGCCACCGGCCACGAAATCCCGGCGCAGGTGGCCCCTCGACGCGCCGGCGACCCAGCAGTCCTGGTGGCGTCCAGCGACCAGGCCCGCACCGAACTCGGCTGGAAGCCTGAGCGCCCGGACATCGCCACGATCGTGCGCGACGCCTGGACATTTACCCAGTCTCGGTAACTCAGACCGCCGCCCATCGGTCAACGAGCGGCCAGTGGGCGGCGGTCTGGTCGATGCTCGGCCGGACGGCAGGGTCGGGTGTCGGTCGGCAGAGGTTGAGTCAGTCGTGGCTGATTTCGGCGTATCACCGGATTGGGCCCTGGGCAGGCGAACTGCGACTAACAGCGTGAACGAGGCCCCGGTTTGATCTGGCCAGCGGGTTGGATGTGGCCGCTTGCGGTCGAGTGCGGAACGATGCTCCGTGCTGTCTTGCCCGTATACAGGGTGGGCCGTGAGGTCGCAGCTGTTGTTCATGGGCTGAGTGAAGCCGGGCCGCGGGCGGTGGAGGTCGCAGCGAAATCTGGTCGCTGTCGGCTCGGGCTTGATGGCAACGCCGGGCAACCCTGACCAAGATGATCTTCTGGGTTCGTCGCCAATTGTCGCGAGCGCAGGTATAGCGCACATCGCGTTGCGCGCCTGCGGTTGACATCAGTCCGACGGCCAATCAGCGGGCCACGGTGGCTGATCACCAGCTTCTGGCTCAGGCCGGATCGAGCTGGCTACGGAGGGGACGATCCATCTGAGTGGACCAGCCGTCCTCGCCGACAACAACGGTGATCGCTGACTGTGCACCAATGGCGGCTTGGATTTCCTACGCGGAACGCGTCAGCGCGGAGTGGAGCCGTTCGAAATGGGCTGTTCGGAATTCTTCTGAGTCGCACACACGGAGAAACGCTGTACGGACACCTCGGAGGTGACATCGTCCAGCCTTCCGTCCTGACTACGGACTGCCTTTGGCGATGGTTGCTGGCTTGCTCCATCGGAGGAAGCTGCTGATCGTGGCCAGCTCTCAGAGTTCACGAAAACACGCATCAGACCGGATGGCGGGTAGGTCAGTCAGCGGGCGATCGCTTACCGATTCGGGGACACAACGATCTTTCTCGCGCGTCGGGCGATGGCAGCGCCGCCGGGGGCATGTCGCCGGTGTGGGCATGTGATGACAGCGATGTACCCAAATCAAGGGGTTCCGGTATGTCCGTGGCACAGCACGAAAGTGCCCTGCGGTGGTCTGGAAGGTGCTACGCCTCGTCGGCGAAGCGCAGCACCTTGCTCCCCGCCATGGCGGGGCCTGGCCCGCAAACGAAGTGCGCCAGGTCGAACGCGACGATGAATGACAGCAAGGGCAACGCGCATACCGGAGACTGGATGCCAAGAGGCGCCCGCCACCGGTACACGCACCGGGATCGTTTGGGATGGCCGAGAGCATCACGACGATGCTGTCCCGATCCACCGGGCTTCTGGGGCCGCGAGCCGCACGCGCAGGCAAGTCTCGTCCAGTGGCCGGGGCAGTTCGAGCAGCTGACGGGCGACCTCGGGCGGCAGCGCGACGCGCGAAGGGTCCCGGCTGCCACCTGAGCCCAGCCCACTGGCAGCCTGAGCACGAACAGTCCTCGCACGTAGGCATCAAGTCGGCGCGACGGTGCCGAACGGATCGCGCCCAACGTTCCAGTGCGTCGCCGGCTGGCACCTGGTCAGAAGCGGATGTTCCAGATCCACGATTGCTCGCCGAGTCACGCCGGACACGTGTGGTTGTGGCAGACCTTGGGTTCACCGGACGGGGCAGTCTCGTGCCGGCACGGAGCTACGTGGGAGGCCCGGCCGGGACAGCCCCTCTTGTCGTCCAGTTCGCGATGGTGACGTGGAGGGCGCGCTGGGGCGCGCCCCTGTCCGGTCAGCTGTCATGGGTCTCCTTGGCCGCTGCGGCGGCGAGCCCCTTGATCAGGTCTTTCGGAGTCATTCCGACGTCCATGACGGTACGCACGAGACCGGCGACAACATGGTCAGGTACAGCCTCCTGAGCTATCTCAAGGGCTATCCCTGCCACCACACCGTTGCCGCGGACGAAGGCGCACAGGGCGAGTAGGCAGGCAGGCTCCGCCCGGTATGGCGACGGCATCTCCCTGGTCAGGTCGGTCCACATCTGCTGCGCTTTCGACCCCTGGGTGAGCCGATCCGGCCTGAGGCACGCGTCCCGGGCCTTCCGGTGCGACAACGCGACCGCCAAGTCCACCACTCTGTCGTCGTCCAGCGTGAACCGGCCTTCCGCGAGGTCGGCGAACACGTCCTCCACGAGCTTCACGGCGTGGCCTTCGTCAGGACGCTGGTCCAACGCCTCTCGTATCCGTCGCTCCCGGCGTTTGAGCACCCGAGGGGTGGCCGGTTCGAGGGACCGGCGCAGGTCGGCCCGGCTCTCATAGGTGATCATCCCGTCCACCGCCGCGGCCGCGGCCAGTTCGGTGCCGTTCGGGTCGGGGAGCAGGCCTTTGCAGCCCACGTCGTCGTAGCAGTGCCAGTCCGCGCCGTGGCGGATCGTGGACGTCCACATGGCGTGGTTGATGGTCAGCCCAGCTGAGGTGAAGACAGTCGCGATCGCTTGTACGAAGGTCAGATGCGGCAATGGTGGCGGCGTCTCCTCGGCCTCACCGACGATGATCACGCTGACCGCCTTGGCTTTCGCGCGCGTCATGAGGTGTTTGAGTTGTTCGGCCACGTCCCAATGGTGATTCGGCGGCGGCAGGTCGGTTCTGGCGCAGACGGTGATCTGCTTGCCGTTCTTGCCGGCGTGCACACAGATGACGACGGATTCGGCGGGTCGGTAGCCGAGGATGTGTGGGACCGCCGCGATCAGTTCGCCTGGGTCGCGGAGTCGGATGTTGGGGTGCTGTGTCGCTTGCATGGTTCGACTTTGTCGGGCGGGTTCGGTTGGGGCCAGGTGTTCGGTGTCGGGTGTGGACAAGTTGGGGGGATGTGGACAACTCGGGGTCAGGACGGGGGTTGGGCGCCGAGATTGTCGGTGGGGTCTGGTACTGGGCGCTCCACCCGTGGGTTGAGGGGAGATTCAACCCGTCCGCTGAGGCGAATCGCTGGCCCGCGCCGCATCCTGGTTCTCAGGAGAAACACCGAAGGAGTCACGATGTCGCTGTCCACCACCCTGCTGATCGCCATCGGCGCGTTCCTACTGGTGCTGCGGGTGATCACCAAGCAGATCAAAGGCAGCACCGTCACTGTGCGCGGGCTTGCCCTGGTACCGCTCATCCTGCTGGTTGTCGGTCTGCTGGGCGCGAAGGACGTCATCACCGCCGTCAGCTCGCGTGACCTCGTACTGCTTCTGCTCGACCTCGTTCTGCTCGCCGCACTGGGTGCCGCGCGCGGCGCGAGCGTGACCGTGACCGAAAAGGACGGTGGCGCGTTCCAGAAAGGTACGAAGTGGACACTCGTGCTCTGGATCGCCACCATCGGGGCACGGGTCGCCTTGATCATCGCCGACCATGCGCTCGGTATGGATCCCGCGCTCGCCAACTCCACATTCGCCGCCACCTTGGGCGTCACCCTCGGCGCGCAGAACTGGATGATCTTCACACGGACCCGGCGGCTCGGCATCCCTGTCGCGGCCAGCCGCTCCGGGGGATGATGAAGCCATGCGACGAGGATGGTTGCGCCTGGCTCCCACCGCCATCCTGGTCGTGGCGTTGTTCGCTGCCGGCGACCACAGGTCGCTGTGGTCGGCAGGTCTCGCGCTAGCCGCGGTCGTCGGCACGTTGCCACTTGTCTGGCTGAGCTGGATGCCGACATGGATCGTCACGACCGGGCTGGTGCTCCTCACGTTGGCCGGTCTGGCGATGTCGATCGAGTTCCCGAACGGGTTCGGGATCGCCCTGTCGTTCGTGGCCGCATGGTTCGCCGTTCGCACGACCAACAAGCTGACCGCGGTCATCGTGCTCCCGGTCAGTTTCGCGGCGATCCTGGCCAGCAACCTGGCCCGCGACCAGAGTTGGCTGGACCTTGTCGCTGCCGCCGCCGGGTTGGCCGCGGTAGTGCTCGCCGGCGTGGCCAGACGGCAACGCAACGCCCGGATCGAACAGACCGAACTGGCCCTGGCCCGTGCCCAGACGGCGCGTGAGGAGCACGCCAGAGCCGCCGCTCTCGCCGAACGAGCCCGGATCGCGCGGGAGATGCACGACGTCCTGGCCCACTCCCTCGCCGGGCTGGCCTTGAACCTGCAAGGCGCGCGCCTGGTCCTGGTGCGCGACGGCGCCAGCGAGGAGGCCATCCAGCAGGTCGAACGGGCCCAGCGGCTCGCCACCGACGGGCTCGCCGAGGCCCGTCGAGCGGTCGCGGCCCTGCGGTCGGATCGGCAACGGTCCGTCAAGGACCTCGCGGCGCAGTACGGACCAGATGCGAACCTGCAGGTCATCGGGGACGCGGGCGACCTGCCGGAAGATGCCGAGGACACGCTGTACCGGGCGGCTCAGGAGACGTTGACCAACGTCCGCAAGCACGCGCCGGGTGCGAAGGTCGAAATCCGGCTTGAACACGGAGACCACGAGGTGGCGCTCACGGTGACCAATCACGGAGGCAGGCGAGCGGCGCCGAGCAGGGACCCGGGATACGGTCTGACCGGGATGCGGGAACGTGCCCAACTGCTTGGCGGCACGTTCGAAGCCGGACCGGTGGAGGACGGATGGCGCGTGCACCTGACGGTACCTCGATGATCATGCACGCCGTCGCCCACACGCCACGTCGTAGACCTATTGCGTTGCCACACGGGCGCCGCCTCCACGCGCGCGTGACAGCCCCCACCCTCTCCGGGGGCACCCCGATGGGACAATCGTATCGGGGGTTCATGATCAATATGGGTTTGTTGGCTGTGAGTCCGGATGAACGGTCCTTTCGTTCGGGGTTCACTCGGGTGGGTGTTGAGGGTGGGGTGGGGTGATGGTGGCAGGGAGTGGCATGGTTCGGGTTGTGCTCGCCGATGACCAGTCCGTTGTGCGGGAGGGGCTGGTGACGCTTCTTGGCCTGCTGCCGGGCATCGAGGTGGTCGGGGCGGCCGCTGACGGGGATGAGGCGCTACGGCTCGTCGCCGCGCAGCAGCCGAATGTGCTGCTCGTCGATCTGAAGATGCCCAACCGGGATGGGGTGTCGACCACTTCCGCGGTCCGGGCGGGTTTCCCGGACACCGAGGTGGTCGTGCTGACCACGTACGCCGATGACGAGTCGTTGCTCGCCGCTTTGCGGGCCGGCGCGCGGGGTTTCCTCACCAAGGACGCGGACGCGGAGTCCATTGCGCACGCGCTGCGGTCCGCCGCCGCTGGGTTGTCCATTGTCGACGGTGACTTGCAGGAGCGGTTGGTGGCGTCGGTGGGCACTCGGCATCCCGTTGAGCGGCCGGATGACGGGTTGACGCCGCGTGAGGTGGACGTGCTCCAGTTGATCGCCGCTGGACTGTCCAATGGGGAGATCGCGAAACACCTCGTGGTGAGCGAGGCGACCGTCAAGACACATGTGAACCACTTGTTCGCCAAGTTGGGTCTGCGTGATCGCGCGCAGGCCGTGAGTTACGCGTACCGGACCGGCCTCGTTCAGCCTTAGGACTTCCTGGTCAGGTGGATCATGGTGCTGGCGTAGTCGCCTGGGGGGAGGGTGGGTTCGAGGCCGTGGTGCAGGAGGACTGCGCCTTCGTAGACGGCGGAGGATGTCCGGTATTCGGCTGTGGGGTCGAGGGCTTTGAGGCGCAGGGGCAGTGGGGGGAGGCCGAAGTTCGCCGTTGGGCGCCAGACGAGGACGACGGTTTCGTTCTCCAGGACGTACTGGACCGCGGTGATGGGGCCGGCGGTCAGGTTGTACTGGACGCCGTGTTGGACGATGTGGCGGATCGATTTGTAGGCGGCCAGGTGTTCGCGGGCCTCGGCCAGTTCCGGGGCGGTCCAGGTGAGGAGGTTTCCGCCGATGCCGAGGATTCCGGCCATCGCCACGTGGAACCGGAAGGCGAGGGGGACGTTCCGGCCGGTGAGTGGGTTGGGGCTGTCGGTGACCCAGGCGGACATTGTTCTGGCCGGGTAGATGTGGGTGTAGCCGTGGTGGATCGCCAGTCGGTCCAGGGCGTCGGTGTTGTCCGAGGTCCAGGCCTGGTCGGTTCGGGCAAGCATGCCCAGGTCGATTCGGCCGCCGCCGCCTGAGCAGGCCTCGATCCGCAGGTCGGGGTGGTTCTGGCGGAGGCGGTCGATGATCGCGTGGACGTTGCGGACGTGGTCGATCCAGAGCCGGTCCTGGTCGGGTTCGCCGGGCCAGCCGGCTTCGCTGAAGGACCGGTTCATGTCCCATTTCAGGAAGTCGATCCCATGCTGCCCCACCAGGTTGTCCAGCCAGTTGTGGGCCCAGTCGGCGACGTCCGGGCGGGCGAAGTTCAGCACCAGCTGGTTGCGCAGGGTCGTGCGGGAACGGTTGGGCATGTGCAGCACCCAGTCCGGGTGCCGGCGGTACAGTTCGCTGTCCGGGTTCACCATTTCCGGCTCCACCCAGAGCCCGAACCGCATCCCCAGCCGGCGCACCTCGGCGATCAGGGGATCCAGGCCGCCGGGGAACTTGGTGGGGTTCACGGTCCAGTCGCCCAGGCCGGCGGCGTCGTGGGTGCGGGCGCCGAACCAGCCGTCGTCCATCACGAACAGTTCGCAGCCGAGGGCCGCGGCGCGGGCCGCCAGGCGTTTCTGGTTGTCCGCAGTCACGTCGAACCCGGTGGCCTCCCACGAGTTGTACACGACCGGCCGGGTCTCTTCGGAACGCGGCAGGACGTGGTCACGCACATACGTGTGCCACCGCCGGCTCGCCGCTTCGATCCCGTCGGCGGCGTACAGGCCCGCGAACACCGGGGTTTCCCAGTCCTCCCCCGGGTTGAGCCGCCAGCTGACGCCTTCGTGGCCGAACCCGCCGGAGAAACTCGTCTGCCCGGCCGGGGTGTGCCGCAACGTGATCCGGTGGCTTCCGCTCCACGCCAACGCGCCGCTCCACACCTCGTCCCCGTCGGACACCATCAGCCACGGGTTGGCCTGGTGGCTGGACGTGCCGCGGCGTGACCCGAAAACCGTTTCACCGTACGGAACTGGTGTCGACTGCAGTCGGAACTCCGACGACCATCTGCCAACCGTGTACGTCATTTCGTAGCCGACGCGAAACGGCAGGGACCACGACGCCGAGTCGGTCCGGAGCAGCGTGATCGGGTCCGAAGTGGCTGTGTGGCGCAAGGTTGTCCAGCGCTCGATCACGTCCGTTCCGGACCGGACCCGGTAGTGCAACACGACCTCGAGCGGGTAGTGCCGGTCGACGAAACGGATCGCCAGATGGCCTTCGTCGACCGTGTGGTCGACGTATCGCCATTCGAACGCACGGACCCCGTCAACGAACCGGACCTGAAGTGACGGCGTGTCGAACCGGGCGCCGCCCTCCACCACGAGTTCCTCGTCCGTGGTGCCGTCGAAGCTGGTGATCATCGGCAGGACCGGCCGACGGACCGTCAGCGCCTGCCCGAGGGTCAACGCCGGACCCCAGTAGACGTGCCGCGGGCTGTCCGAGGCGTCCAGCCTTACGGTGTACGACGTGGTGTCCGTGGTCAGCAGCCAGAGCCGCGAGTCGGCGTCGAACAGCACGTCAGCCATGCCGAATCCTTAATTTCTTGACGAAGTTAATTTATTCACCCTACGCTAGCCGACCATGACACCCCGCCGCCAGACGCCCCGGGTGCCCGTCACCAGCCCGGCGGCCGCCACGGTGTTCACCACGGTCCTCACCGAGGGACCCGTGTCGCGGGTGGACGTCGCCCGACGCACCGGGTTGTCCTCAGCGGCGGTAACCAAGGCGGCGCGGCCGCTGATCGAGGCCGGTTACCTGACCGAGCTGGACTCGGCGACCACCGGTGTCGGCCGGCCGGCGAGCCCGCTGGAGGTCGTGGCCGACCGGGAGTTCTTCGTCGGCGTCAAGATCACTCACGACGAGCTGATCGGCGTCGTCACCGATCTGCGCGCGCGGATCCGGGTGTCCGGACACCTGCCGCTGACCTCGCGCAAGGTCGACGCGGTCGTGTCGAACGTCGGCGAACTCGTCACCGAACTGCTTAAGGCGCCGAGATACCGCGAACGCACCTCGACCGTGGGCGTCACCGTCGCCGGGGACGTCGATCCCGCCTCCGGTCACGTCAGGTACTCCCCCTTCCTGCACTGGCGCGACGTGCCGCTGGCCGAGCTGGTCGCCGAGGTGACCGGCCTGGAGGCGACGGTCGGCAACGACGTCAAAGCGATCACGGTCGCCGAGCAGTGGTTCGGCGCTGGTGTGGGGGCGCCGTCGTTCGCGCTGGTCACTCTCGGCACGGGGATCGGCTGCGGGCTGGTGATCAACGGGGACGTCGTCACCGGGAGCCACGGCGTGGCCGGCGAGATCGGGCACATCCCGGTGAGCGGCGACGGGCCACTGTGCCACTGCGGCGCCACCGGATGCGTCGAGGCGATCGCGTCAACGGACGCGATCGTCGCGCAGGCCAGGACGGCGACCGGTGAACCCGGCCTGACCATGGCCGAGGTGATCACCGGCGCCCGGCTCGGCGATGTGGCGCTGCGGCGGGTGTTCGCCAGGGCTGGCGTGGCCATCGGCCGCGGCCTGGCCGCGATGGCGAACCTGACCGGGCCCGAACGGATCATCGTGTCCGGCGAGGGGCTGGACGCGTACGACCTGTTCGCCGACGAGATCAGGGAAACGTTTGCCACGCACGCGTTCGGCGCCGCGGCGGAATGCGAGCTCATCCTGCGTCCGCTGCCGTTCGAGGAGTGGGCGCGCGGTGCGGCGGCCATCGCGGTGCGGACGCTGTTCCTCTCCTGACCGAAAGCGCAAAGGAGCGCCATGCTGAAAAGATCGCTCACGGTGTTGCTCGGCGCCATGCTCACGGCGACCGCCGCGGTCCCGGCTTCGGCGTCCCCGGACCGCTGGGGCGAAGCGCCGTACATGGGCTGGAGCAGTTGGAGCATGCAGTCCAGCAAGTATCCGGGCCTGAACGACAAAGGCAGCTACAGCTACCTGACCGAGGCGAACGTACTCAAGCAGGCGGACGCGGTCGCGGCGAACCTGAAAAGGTACGGGTACCAGTACATCAACATCGACGCCGGCTGGTGGGCCGACTGGAGCTGGAACTTCGGATACGACCGGAACGGCCGGCCGGCACCGAACCCGGAACGGTTCCCGCACGGGATGAAGTACGTCGCGGACCACATCCACCGCGAGGGCCTCAAGGCGGGCATCTACATCCCGGTCGGACTCGCGAAAGCCGTGTACGACAACGGCGACTTCCCAGTGGCCGGCGCACCTGGGTGCGGCACGCACGACGTCGTGTACCCGGATCTGCGGACCACGAACGGGTGGGACAGCTCGTACAAGATTGACTTCTCGAAACCGTGCGCGCAGAAGTACATCGACTCGATCGCGTCGATGTTCGCCGGCTGGGGCTACGACTTCCTGAAGATCGACGGCGTCGGACCGGGCTCATGGAAGAGCGGGCCGCAGTACGACAACCGGGACGAGATCGCCGCGTACGACAAGTCGTTCCGGAAGACCGGCCGGGATGTGCACATCGAACTGTCCTGGGCCTTGGACATCGACTACATCGCCGACTGGCGCAAGCACTCCCAGGGCTGGCGGATCGACACGGATGTCGAGTGCTACTGCGACAGTTTGGTGACGTGGGACAACTCGGTGAAGGGCCGGTGGAACGACCTACCGGCGTGGCTCCGGTACTCCGGTCCCGGCGGCTGGCACGACCTCGACTCGCTGGACGTCGGCAACGCGAAGATGGACGGCATCACACCGGACGAGCGCTACAGCTACATGACGCTGTGGGCGATCACCTCCGCGCCGCTGTACACCGGCGACGACGTGACCCAGCTCGACGACCTCGGCCGGAAACTCCTGACGAACCGCGAAGTGATCGCGATCGACCAGCAGGGCCGCCCGGCGAAACCGGTGCGGGCCGGTGGGGACCAGCAGGTGTGGTGGACCCGGAACCGCGACGGTTCCTACACGGTCGCGTTGTTCAACCTGGGGCCGGCCGCGGCGACGGTTCGCGCGAACTGGAGCGATTTCGGGTTCGGCGGGCGCAAACAGGTCCGGGACGTGTGGGCGGACCGCGATCTCGGCCGGTTCACCGACGGCTACCAGGCGACCATCCCCAGCCACGGCACCCAGCTGCTGAAGGTCTGGTGACCACCACTACGCGGCGCGGCAGTCCGGTTGGGTGGGCATCGCGACGGTTTCAGGGTCGACGCGGAGTTCGGGTTCGACGCGGAGTGCCGTACTGGCGGGCAGCGTGACGAGGCAGGCTGTCGCGTTGTCCCTCGCGCCGAGCAGCACGGCCGTGTCGACCAGGGTCGATACCTGGGTCAGGGCCGTGGACTCGGGTTCGGCCAGGATCGCGCCCATGGTCTCGGGCGACAGGGTCTTGTGGAGGCCGTCGCTGGTTAGCAGGATCTTGGTGCAGTTGTGGGCGTGGGCCACGCCGATCTGGTCCGCGCGGGTGGTTCGCAGGGAGTTGGTCACCACGTGTTCCATCCGGGGTGACGGGATCGCGTTGTGGGTGCGGAAGTACTCGGCCATGGTCTGGTCCGAGGTGAGTTGGACGAGTTGGGTGCCGTCCCAGCCGTAGGCGCGGACGTCGCCCACCCAGGCCACGTCGTATCCGGTCGCGCTGGGCATGGCGACCACGAGGACGCAGTCCGCTCCCGTGTTCAGGGCGCGCAGGGCGCGTTGGGCGGCCAGTACGGCTTCGACCGGGCCGGCCAGGGCTGGTGTGCGGACGGCGACGTCGGAGGCGACGCGGGCAGCTTCGGCGGCCCACATCGTGTCCCCGATCCCGTCGGCGAGGGCGAACACCATGTCCCGGGAGGCGCCGACGGCGTCCGCGTTGAAGGTCCGTCCGCCTTGGCGGCTGGCTGTGTCCCAGGTGATCACGTCGCGCAGCATGGCGCCCTCCAGGTTCTGCCTCGCGGCGTCGTCAGCCACCGCTCCCATAACCCAGAGTGCGGTCCTCAGCTGTGGATCAGCTGAGGACCGCTTAGGGACTACCTGTGGTTACAGCGCGGCCCGCAGCGCGCGCTGGCCACCGAGCACCGGCAGCCGCAGGTCGGTGCGGGTGACGTTCAACGAGATCCCGGCGCCGGGCTTGGGTCGCAGGGTGTAGTCGAAGTCACTCGACAGCAGCACGAACTCGATGGTGTGGCCGGCCGCGAACACGTAGTCCTTGGGCACCATGGGCACCTGGATCGAGTACTCACGGCCGGGGGTGATGGGTGTGGTGAACCACGGGCTGATCCGGTTCGTCGGGTCGGTCCAGCCCCGGGTGACGATCTTGCTGAGGCCGTTCGGGGCCCGGTCGACCAGCAGAGCCGTCACGTTCGCGGCCGGCCGGCTGAACGACACCCGCAGGTCGACCGTTGCCCCGCCGCTCAGTCGCAGCGGCGCCTTCGTCACGCCCGTCGTGTAGGACAGCCGGTTCGGTGACGACGCGGCGTCCGCCAGGGACTCGGCCGTCTTCGACGAGTCGTCGGTCAGCGATTCCACGACCCGGCCGTGCGACGGTGAGACGCCGAGGCTGCCCCGCGCGTTGCCGCCGGCGCCGAGGAACAGCGAGCCGTCGGACGTGCCGGGCACCGGCCACTCGGCCTCGTTGTGCCAGGTCTTGTCCTCACGCTGGATCGTCAGGTGCGGCTCGTTCTCCACGCCGTTCTGGACCTTGTAGAGGAACCGGGTGAACCAGCGGTTCAGCGCGACCAGCCACTCGTCGTGGCGGATCGAGAACGGGTCCGCGTGGCCGAACTGGTGCAGCCACAGCTGGTGCGGCACGCCTTGGCGCTTGACCCCCTCGTACCACTGGGCGAAGTGAGTGTCCTTCACGTTCCAGTCGTTCAGGCCGTGCACCTCGAGCACCGCGGCGCGGACGTTGCCCACGTCCTTGAGATAGTTGCGCTCGTTCCAGAACGCGCTGTAGTCGCCGGTCACCCGGTCCTGGCGCTTCGCCAGGTCGGCGATGACCGGCTTGCAGATCTCCCGGTCCGCGCGGGTGTAGACGAACTCCGCCAGGATGTCCAGGTCCTCGCCCTGGAACGTGCCCGGCGCGACCACGGCACCGTCCGCGCGGTAGTAGTCGTACCAGCTGGAGATCGCCGCGATCGGCACGATCGCGTCCAGGCCCTCCACGCCGGTGGAGGCGACGGCGTTGGGCAGCGTTCCGTTGTAGGACACGCCCATCATGCCGACCTTGCCAGTGGCCCACCTGGCCCGCACGGGCGCGCCGGCCGCGTCCTGGCCCTTGGCGCGGCCGTTCAGCCAGTCCACAACGGACTTCGCGCCGATGGTCTCGTTGCGGCCGCCGGACGTCGGGCAGCCGGTGGACTCGCCGGTGCCGAGCGATTCCCCGTACACCACGGCGAAGCCGCGGGCCACGAAGTACGACTCGTACCGCCACGTGATCGGCGCGGCGGCGTCGTTGGGGCCGACCGCCGCCGCGACCCGCGGGTCGTCGGTGTGGTGGCCGTGATGGCCGCGGCCGGGGACGTTCAGCTCCACGTCCACGTCGTGGTTCTGCACGTCGTTGAGCGGGGCGTAGTAGGGGCTCGCCTGGTACACGACAGGCACGCGCAGGCCCTGCTCGGTGGCCCGCGGCCGGACGACCTCGACGTGCACGAGGTCGGGTTTGCCGTCCCGGTCGCTGTCCACCGGCGCGGTCACCCACAGGTTGTCGCGCACGATGTCGGTGGGGTCGAACACCGGCTGGGCTTGGCCGTCCTTGAACACCGGGCCCTGCACGGCGGCGAAGGACATAACGGACGTAAGTGGTAGGGCAAGGACAACCGCGGCCAGCACGGTCACAACGCGCCGCACGGGAACCCCCAATGCACTTGAGAAGCCAGGTCAGCCCGAACCTTCGCGGGCGACGGAGTCCGATGTCAAGGCGCCGGAAGTCGGATCCTTCCCCGGTGCCGCCCTGAGTGCCAACGCGAGCGCGCCGAGGACGTACGGTACCGCCGCGATCAGTCCACGTTGGACGATCGTGAACGCGGTGGAGATCGGCATCGCGACCATGCACCACGCGACCAGCCGGGCCCGCAGCGCGGCCGAGCAGGAAACGCGGAATCACTGTTCTGGCGGGCGCCGAACCTGTGCGGTGCCGGATTGCTGGGCACTTCCCATTTCAGATATCCGACGAAGAACACGCCGAACGCGGTCGCGGTCAGGGCGAGTTCCTGGGTATTCCGCCAGGGCATTCCAGTACGCCCGCCGCGTCCGTCAAGTCCTGAGAGGACACCCGCCCGGTCTGGTTACATGGCCACCATGCGTGAGTTCATCGAAGCTCTGCCCAAGGTCGAGCTGCACGTGCACCTGGTCGGCTCGGCGTCCGTCCCGACGGTCCTCGAACTGGCCCGCCGGCACCCGGACCGCGGTGTGCCCACCGACGAACAGGCGTTGCGTGACTTCTACGAGTTCACCGACTTCGCCCATTTCATCAAGGTCTACGCCGCGGTGAACAGCCTGGTCTCCTCAGGCGAGGACGTGACCGCGCTGCTGGTCGGCCTGGCCCGCGACCAAGCGGCCAACAACGTGAAGTACGCCGAGGTCACGGTGACCGCCACGTCGCACCTGGACGTCGGGATCGAGCCGGACGAGCTGGCCGAGGCGCTGGTCGACGCGCGGCGGATCGCCTTGGCGGACCACGGTGTGCGGTTCGGCTGGGTGTTCGACATCAACGGGTACCTCGGCCGGGACGACGCTCCGCGAACCATGGACTGGGTGCTGCGGCACGCCCCGGAGGGCACGGTGGGGCTCGGCTTGGGCGGGCCGGAGATCGGTGTGCCGCGGGAATGGTTCGCCGAGCAGTTCACGCGGGCCCGGGACGCCGGCCTGCGCTGCCTGCCGCACGCCGGCGAGACGACCGGTCCCGAATCGGTGTGGGCCGCGGTGAACGACCTGCACGCCGAACGCGTCGGCCATGGCACCACCGCGGCCGAAGATCCGAGACTGGTAGCCCATCTGGCGGAACACGGCATTCCGGTGGAGGTATGTCCCACGTCGAATATCCGGACAAGGGCAGTTGACACATTGGCCCGGCATCCGCTGCCTAGACTGGTCGAGGCGGGTGTACCGGTCACACTCGCGACCGACGATCCGGGAATGTTCCACACCACGCTCAACCAGGAGTATCTGATCGCTCACGAAGTGTTCGGATTCGATGCGGAAAAGCTCGTCCAACTGGCCGAAAACGGAGTGCGCGCGGCGTACGCCCCGGCCGATGTGAAAAAGTCCCTCATGGACGACATCAAGAATGCCCAAAACTCCGATTACGCGTGAGCACCGGTGTTGCTGCGATCCGGGCTCAGCGGTTACCGACAGCGAGCTAGTGTGGGGATCATCACCGGCGACGGGGAGTCAAGGCGGGACTGAGGGGTGGGACTGCGGCATGTCAGCGGGTGACCAGGGATGACGATCACCAGTCAACGAGAGACCACGAACGGGTCGTTACGCCAGGTCACGTCCCTGGCCAGGACCACCCCCGGCGTGTTGGGCGTGCTGGCCCTGCTGGTGGTCGTGGTGGGCCTCGCGGCCGGCGTCTTCAGCGCGGTGAGCGTCCAGCGCCGGGCGCAGGCGCTGGACGATCTGGCCGCGCGCAGCGGGCCGTTGAGCGTGGCCGCGCAGGAGATCTACCGCTCGCTGTCGGACGCCGACGCGACCGCGGCGGGCGCGTTCCTGGCCGGCGGGCTGGAACCCAGCCCGGTGCGCAAGCGGTACGAGAACGACATCGCCCAGGCGAGCAACGCCTTGGCGATCGCCGTCGCCGCGCGCGAGCCCGGGGACGTGACCGCGCGGGGTAGCTCGCTGGCGACGCTGTCCCAGCAGCTTCCGGTGTACACCGGCCTGGTCGAGACCGCGCGGGCCAACAACCGGCAGGGCCTCCCCCTGGGCATCGCGTACCAGCGTGAGGCGTCGTCGCTGATGAGCACCCAGCTGCTGCCCGCGGCGAAGAACCTCTACAAGGAGGAGGTCACGCAGGTGGCCGCCGACCAGGACCGGGCCGGCTCGTTCCCGATCCTGGAGATCTTCGTCGGGCTGGTGCTGCTGGCCGTGCTGATCGTCGCCCAGGCGTACGTCCGGCGGCGCACCAACCGGGTGTTCAACATCGGGCTGCTGTCCGGAACCGCCGCGGCTGTCATCTCGTTGCTATGGGTGGTCATCGCGACGTTTGGTGTGATCGGGGACGTGGACGACAGCAGGATTCAGGGATCGGCGCAGGTCGACGTGCTCGCCCAGGCCCGGATCGCGACGCTGCAGGGCCGGGCCGACGAGACGCTGACCCTGGTGGCCCGCGGCACCGGCCAGACGTACGAGGACGACTACGCCAAGACGCAGAAGCCGCAACTGAGCGCGCTGCTGGACAGCGCCCGGTCGAGAGCCACCGACCAGGCGGTGCGGGACGCGGTCGACAAGGCGCGGACGAGTGCCTCGGCCTGGTTCGCCACCCATGACAAGCTCCACCTCGCCGACCAGAACGGCGACTACACCACCGCGGTCAACCTGGCCATCGGCCCGACGGACAGCGCCGCCACCGAGTTCGACGACGTGGACAAGGCGCTCAACACCGCGATCGACCGCACCCGCTCGGCGTTCAACGACGAGATCAGCGCCGCGAGCGGCGCGCTCGGTGGGACAGTGGTGGGGGTGGCCCTGTTGGCCGTCATCGTGGCGGTCGCGTCGACCGTGGGTATCTGGCAGCGCCTGAAGGAGTACCGATGAACAGGCGGCTACTGGCAGCCGGGCTGGGCTTGGCCGCGGCGTTGGTCGCGGGGTGTTCGACCAGCTCGGGCGGCACGACGATCCCGACCGTGTCCGCGGCCGTTCCGAAACCGGGCGCGGCGCAGGACGCGGCCGCGGTGCCGCCGCCGGGCCAGCAGAACTGCGGCAACCTGCTCGCCAGCAAGTCGCCGCTGAGCCCGTTGCCGAAGCCGGGGGCGATGCCGGCCGGCATGGCCAAGATCGTGGCGCGCGGGAAGCTGATCGTCGGCGTCGACCAGAACACGTTCAACGTGGGTTTCCGGGACCCGTTCACCGGGGAGATCCAGGGTTTCGACATCGACATGGCCAAGGCCATCGCGCAGGCCATCTTCGGTGACCCGAACGCGATCCAGCTCCGCGCGGTCACGTCCGATCAGCGCATCCCGTTCCTCAAGAGCGGCGACGTGGACATCGTGGTGCGGACCATGAGCATCACCTGTGACCGCAAGAACGACGTGGACTTCTCGGCCGTCTACTACCAGGCCACGCAACGGGTGCTGGTGAAGAAGAACTCCGGCATCACCGGCGCGGAACAGTTGGGCGGCAAGCGGGTGTGCGCCAACAAGGGGTCGACGTCGTTGAGCAAGATCGCGAACCAGTGGGATCCCAAGCCGGTCCCGGTGCAGGTGTCGGACTGGACCGACTGCCTGGTGATGCTGCAGCAGAACGAGGTGGACGCGGTGTCCACCGACGACGTGATCCTGGCCGGGATGGCCGCGCAGGACCGGTACACCGAGATGGTCGGCCCGTCGCTGGGCGCGGAACCGTACGGCATGGCGGTCGCCAAGACCCCGGACAAGGATTTCCTCCGGTTCGTCAACGGCGTGATCGAGCAGGTCCGCGGCAGCGGTCGCTGGACGAGCTCCTACCAGAAGTGGCTGGGTGGGTTGATCCCGGGTGCGACACCGGTGCCGCCTGTGCCGCAGTACGAAAGTTGACCGTCATGTTGAGCCAGGACGGGGCCGAACGTGCCCTGGAACGGCTCAGTGCGGAGAGCGACCAGATGGCGGACGCGCTGGTGGCGATGGACTCGCACGCCGGCCACCAGCTGCTGCGGCACGCCACGCTGACCGGCGTGACCAAGGTGCGCTGGGCGGAGGCGAGCGCGGCCATGGCCGTGCTGTGGGAGCAGTTCAACGTGCACCACAGGCTCCTGGAGCAGGCCAAGGAGATCCTGGCCCGCCGGTCCCGGCCGGGGCAGACGGAGCTGCGCGAGCTGACCGGGTTGCTGACCGGCATGGTCGTCGAGCTGAACGCCAAGCAGGTGCCGATCGAGCAGCGCAGCCTGACCGGCCCGGCGATCGTCAGCGAGCGGGTGACCCTGGCCCAGCTGGTGGACCGGATGAAGGTGCTGTACGCGTCGGTCACCGAGGTGCTGGCCGCGGCGGACACCGCGTGGTCGGCCACGGTCGACCGGCTCGACCCACTGGAAACGGAACTACGATCGGTGACCGCGCTGGCCACCTCGCTCGGCGTGACCGACCCGGAACTGACCCGGATCGACGGCGAGCTGTCCGAGATCCGCCGGCTGGCGCTGTCCGACCCGATGTCCATGGGCAGCGTCCAGTCCCCGGACGGGGTGGCGGGCGAACTGGTCGACGCGCGGGCCCGGCTGGCGCGGCTGGCGTCCGCGAAGGACACGTTCGACGAACGCCAGGCCCGGATCGTGGCGTTGTTCGCGGAGATCGTCGCGGCACAGCAGGAGACGCAGGTGGCGTACGCGACCGTGCTGGAGAAGATCGCGTCCCCGGCGCTGCCCAGGCTGACCGACTCGCTGCCGGTGCTGCGCGCCCGCCAGCGCGAGCTGCCGGAGCTGTGGCGGTCCGGGCAGTGGCGGGAACTGGCCGCTGGCCTGGACGGCCTGGAGCGGGACGCCAGCACCGCGCTGGCCGAGGCCCGCACCCAGCTGCGGCTGGTCACCGGGCTGCTGGACCGCAGGCTGGAGCTGCGCGGCCGGCTGGACGCGTACCGCGCCAAAGCCAACCGGCTCGGCCACGCCGAGGACCGGGAACTGTCCGAACTGCACCGCGCGGCCCACACCGTGCTCTACACCAGGCCATGTGACCTGGCCGCGGCGACGCGGGCGGTCAACCGCTATCAGCAGGCACTGCACGACAAGAGGGGCGCTTAGATGGACAAATGTCCCCGTACCGGGTGTGGCGGGAAGATCGAGGACGGTTTCTGTGACGTCTGCGGTCTGGAGCCGCCCGCACCGCTGAGCAGTTCGACGGCCCCGCCGTCCATGTCGTCGCGCACGTCCAGCCGGCCGACGGCGGTCACGTCGTGGACCACGCCGACGACAAGCGCCGTGACGTCCCGGTCGCGCCGCGGTTCCACCCGGTCGACCAACCGCGGCCTGCTGGGGCGCGGCATCGTGGACATCGCGCCGGTGCCGAAACGCGACCCGCGCGAGGCCGTGCTCACCAACCCGGAAGTGCCGGAGAACAAGCGGTTCTGCAGCAAGTGCGGGACCAAGGTCGGCCGCGGCCGGGAGGGCCGGCCGGGCCGGGTCGAGGGGTTCTGCGCCAAGTGCGGGCACCATTTCGACTTCACCCCGAAACTCCAGCCCGGCCAGCTGGTCGGCCAGTACGAGGTGCTCGGGTGCATCGCGCACGGCGGTCTCGGCTGGATCTACCTGGCGCTGGACCACGCGGTCGCCGACCGCTGGGTGGTGCTGAAGGGCCTGCTGGACACCGGGGACGCCGACGCGATGGCCGCGGCCGTGGCCGAACGCCGGTTCCTGGCGCAGGTCGAGCACCCGACCATCGTGAAGATCTTCAACTTCGTCGAGCACGCGCACGACGGCATCACGACCGGGTACATCGTGATGGAGTACGTCGGCGGCACGTCCATCAAGGACATGATCAAGGAGGTCCGGCAGAAGTCCGGCGACCAGACCGCGTGCCTGCCGCTGACCCAGGCGATCGCGTACACCCTGGAAGTCCTGCCGGCCATGGGGTACCTGCACGGCATCGGCCTGGTGTACTGCGACTTCAAGCCGGACAACGTGATCCAGGTCGAGGAGCAGCTCAAGCTGATCGACCTCGGCGCGGTCCGCCATGTGTCCGATGAGGACAGTGCGATCTACGGGACCACCGGCTACCAGGCCCCGGAGATCGGCAAGGAACTGCCCAGCCCGGTGTCCGACGTGTACACCGTCGGCCGCGCGCTCGCGGTGATGTCGTTCCCGTTCGACTTCCACAACACGTACAAGACCTCGCTGCCCGGTCCGGCCGAACAGGCGCTGCTGGCCGAGTTCGAGTCGTACCACCGGCTGCTGACGCGGGCCACGCACAGCGACCCGGCCCAGCGGTTCGGCTCCGCCGAGGAGATGCGCGACCAGCTGGAAGGGGTGTTCCGCGAGGTCGCCGCGGCCGAGGACGGTCAGCCCCGGCCGGGTGTGTCGGTCGAGTTCACGCCGGAACGCCGCAGCTTCGGCATCCCGACCACCTCGGTGCCGAGCACGCCCACCCTCGCGGTGGTCGCCCAGTCGCTGCCGATCCCGCGGGTGGACGCCGCCGACCCGGGTGCCGCGTTCCTGGCCGGCGTGCACGCGACCGACCCGAAGGAGCTGGTGGCCGAGCTCAAGGCGACCAAGCTGGCCAGCGTGGAGATCAAGCTCCGGCTGGCGCGGGCCTACATCGAACTGGGCGACCACGCGAACGCCGCGAAGACGTTGAACTCCACCAAGACCGAGCACGGCGACTGGCGTGTGGCGTGGCACCGCGGCCTGGCGTCGCTGGCGGAGAACAAGCCCGGCAACGCGCGGATGGCGTTCGAGAGCGTGTACGACGCGCTGCCGGGCGAGGCCGCGCCGAAGCTGGGGATCGCGGTGTGCGCGGAGGCGTCCGGCGACTTGGCCGACGCCGACAAGTACTACCGGATGGTCTGGCGGACCGATCGGACGTACATCAGTGCGGCGTTCGGGCTCGCGCGGGCTCTGTTGGGCAAGGGCGGCCGGATGGAGGCCGTGGACGTGCTCAACTCCGTGCCGGACACGTCCAGCCATCACCTCGCCGCGCAACTGGCCGCGGTTCGGGCCAGGACCGGAATCCCCAGGTCGGCGGGTCTTTCCGCGGAGGATCTGGTGCTCGCCGGCAGCCAGCTGGCCGGTCTGGAACTGGACGACGCGCGGCGCGCGGTCGCGTCCCGTGAGCTGCTGGAGTCGGCGTTCGCGTGGGTGCGTGGCGGGCCGAACGGGTCGCCTGGCACGGTGTTGGGTTGTCGGCTGGTGGAGGACGATCTGCGGCGTGGTCTGGAAGGGTGGTATCGGGCGCTCGCGCGACAGGCGGG
The DNA here is from genome assembly GCF_004345645.1 of Actinocrispum wychmicini. Classification (GTDB taxonomy): domain Bacteria; phylum Actinomycetota; class Actinomycetes; order Mycobacteriales; family Pseudonocardiaceae; genus Kibdelosporangium; species Kibdelosporangium wychmicini. Next base: position 336,743 of record NZ_SLWS01000012.1, read on the forward strand.
AACCCGGCGGGAGCGGATCGCGTTGGTTGACCAAGCCAACCGGGTCCGCCCCAGGACATGGATCTAGCGGAAACGAGCACAGTGTTGAAATGCCCTGACTGCGGTGAGCCAGCCGAGGCGACCGACCGCTACTGCGAGAACTGCGGCGGCAGCTTGCAGCTGCGCAGAACACCCACCGGCGGCCCGATCGGGCGCGTCGAGGCGGACGCCTGCGTCGCCTGCGGCAGCACGCAGCTGGGCGCGGACGGGTTCTGTGAGCAGTGCGGGCGCGCGCAGCCGACGGGACGCGACCGGATGGAGTACGACCTCGAACTGGTCGCCGGGGTGAGCGACCGGGGCAGACAGCGGGCGCGAAACGAGGACTCGATGGCGTTCGGCGTGGTCGGCCCGCCGGACGCGCCGACCGCGGTGGTGGCGATCGTGTGCGACGGGGTCGGTTCGACCGAACGCGCCGACTCGGCCTCGCAGGCCGCCGTGGACGCCTCCTTCGAGTCCATTGTGGACGAACTGCTGGCCGGGAAGAGCGCCCAGGAGGCGATCGAGAGCGGCGCCGCGGCGGCGTACACCGCCGTGGGCGAGCTGGCCCTGCCGAACTCGGTGGCGACCGCGCCGTCCTGCACGTTCGTCTGCGGAGTGGTGACCGCCGAGGAGGTCATCGTCGGCTGGATCGGCGACAGCAGGGCGTACTGGGTGTCGGACTCCGAGCCAGGTGCGGGGACCCCGACGGCCCGGCTCACCACCGACGACACCCTGGTGGCGCAGCTGATCGCGGCCGGCATGCCGGCCGAGGACGCGGCCAAACACCTCAACGCGCACGCGCTCGCGCGCTGGGTCGGCGCGGACGCCGAACCGGGTCCGCCGCACATCTTCCCGTTACGCCCCGAAGGTCCCGGGCGACTTGTCGTGTGCAGTGACGGGCTGTGGAACTACCTGTCCGAGGCGGACGAGTTAGCGGCCAAGACGTCCGACGCGCCGCCGTTGAAACTCGCCGCCGAACTGACGAGCGTCGCACTCGAACTCGGCGGCCACGACAACATCACCACCGTCGTCGTGCCGTTCCCGTTCGCGTAGATCTGTTTGTGGGGAGCAACAATGTCCGGGTATCCAGACTTCCAGGTCGAGGTCTACCAGAACGAGTACCTGCCGCAGGGCGCGGCCGAGGTCAACGCGATCGTCACCGTGACGTCCACCGGCAGCGGCTCGTCGGGCGCCTCGGTCGCGACCACCGGCCAGCCCGCCGCCGAGGTGATCATCATCGACACCTCGGGGTCGATGCACCATCCGCCGACGAAGCTGGCCGAGGCGAAACGGGCGACCGCCGCGGCCATCGACACGTTGCGCGACGGCACGCTGTTCGCCGTGGTCGCCGGGACGGACATCGCGGAACTGGTGTACCCGCCGAAGCTGGGCATGCGCGCGGCGAGCTCGATCACCCGCGAGGAGGCCAAGCGCGCGGTGAACGCGCTGCGCGCGGACGGCGGCACCGCGATGGGCGAGTGGCTGCTGTTGGCCAAGGAGCTGTTCGCGACCCAGGCGGGTCAACTGCGGCACGCGATCCTGTTGACCGACGGACAGAACGTGCACGAGCGGCCGAAGAAGCTGGAACGCATCCTCTCGAACGTCAACGGGCTGTTCGTGTGCGACTGCCGTGGCGTCGGAACCGACTGGGAGGTCAAGGAACTCCGGCGGATCTCGGACACGATGCTCGGCACCGTGGACATCGTGGCGGACCCGGGCGGCCTTGAGGCGGACTTCCGGGCGATGATGTCCACCGCGATGGACAAGGAGGTCGCGGACGTCGCGTTGCGACTGTGGACACCGCAGGGCGCGACCCTGAAGTTCGTCAAGCAGGTCGAGCCGAACCTGAGCGACCTGACCGACCGGCGGGTGGACTCGGCACCGCGCAGCGGCGACTACCCGACCGGGGCGTGGGGTTCGGAAAGCCGGGACTACCACGTGTGCATCCAGGTCGCGCCGGCCGCGGTCGGCGACAAGATGCTCGCCGCCCGGGTCAGCCTGGTCGCGTCCGGCAGCGGTGACGTCCTGGGCAAGGGCCAGGTGGTCGCGGTGTGGACGGACGACACGGCGCTGTCCACCAAGATCAACCCTGAGGTCGCGCACTACACCGGCCAGGCCGAGTTGGCGTCCGCGATCGAGGAGGGCCTGGAGGCCCAGCGCGCCGGCAACATCGAGACCGCGACCGCCAAGCTCGGCCGCGCGGTGGCGCTGGCGCACGAGTCCGGGCACGAGGACACCGCCAAACTGCTGGCCAAGGTGGTGGACGTGGTGGATCCGGTGCACGGCACGGTCCGGCTCAAGCGCAACGTCGACGTGGTCGACTCGATGACCCTGGAGAGCCGGTCCCAGGTGACCAAACGGGTCGGCAAGAAGTCCGGTGAGAGCTGATGCCCACCTGCGCCCAAGGCCACGACTCGGCGGACGACGAGTTCTGTGACGTCTGCGGCCTGGCCTTCGACAAACCCACCCCAGCGCCGGCCACGGTGGCCATCCCGGAACAGACCGGTGCCCGCACGTGCCCAGCGTGCGGCGCGCCCTTGGCCGACCGCTTCTGCGAGGACTGCGGCGCGGACTCCCTCGCCCCTCCCCCACCGAAGCCGGTTGCCGTCACCGAGCCCATCGTCGTCGCCGAGCCCGCCGCGGAGCCCGTCGCCGTGTCCGAGCCCAGCCCGGACGTCGCCGAGCAGCCCGCCACCCCCGCGGTCAGGACCCAGGCCTGGTCGGTGGTGGTGTCCGCGGACCGGAAGTACTACGAGAGCGTGAAGTCGGACGGCGGTCCGGACGCGGACACCATCGTCTTCCCGCCCTACTGCCCGGACAGGCACTTCCCGCTGCGCGGCGACCAGGTCAGCATCGGCCGCCGCAGCGTCACCCGCGGCATCCTGCCGGACATCGACCTGACCGGCCCGCCGGAGGACCCGGGGGTGTCCCGCCTGCACGCCCTGCTGGTGTCCCACGCGGACGGCGGCTGGGCCATCGTGGACATCAACTCCGCGAACGGGACCACCCTCAACTACCGCAAGGACCCCCTGCGACCCAACACCCCGCGCCCGTTGGCCGACGGCGACCGAGTCCACGTCGGCGCCTGGACCACGATCACCATCCAGGCGGACTAGGCAGTCCTGGCGGTGCCACCCCGACACGGTGGAGGTGGCACCGCCAGGTGCCCGTTCAGATGTTCGGAATCACTTCCGCGGCAAGGCGTTCCATCTGTTCGTGCTCGTTCCGGAGTGGGCTCAGCAGGACCAGTTCCGCGCCCGCGGCCACGACCGCGCGCACCCCCCGAACGCAGTCCTCGGGCGTGCCGGTGACCGCGATCGGCAGCAGCTTGCCCTGCGAGCCGAGCAGCCCGTACTGGTCGTCCAAACTGTCGGACATGGTCTGGCGGGCCCGGTCCGGGTCGTCGTCCACCGTGACGTAGACCCGCTTGGCGATCGGGAACTCGCGGCCGCGCAGTTCCTCCCGCAGGACCTTCACCTGGGCGGCGAAGTCCTCGGTGGTGGACAACCCGGCGCCGAAGAAGCCATCCGCGTACTGGACGGCGCGACGCACCGCGTTGGGGTGGCCGCCGCCGAACCAGATCGGCGGGTACGGCTTCTGCACCGGCTTGGGTTCCATCTGGGTGCCGTGCACCTGCCAGAACCGGCCGTCGAAGTCGATCTTCGGCGCGGTCCAGCATTCCTTCATCAGCCGGACGCCCTCGGTGAACCGGCTGACCAGCCCGTCCGGCGAAACACCGAACGCGGACAGCATCCGGGTGCGGCCGCCGACGCCGAAACCGACCTCCACCCGGCCTTGGCTGAGCTGGTCCACGGTGCTGATGCTCTTCGCCAGGTGCGCGGGACTGTGCAGGCTGCTGACGAACACCGAGCATCCGAGCCGCAGCCGTGTGGTGTACGCGGCCGCGTACGTCATGACCTCCAAGGGGCTCAGGTGTGGTTTCGAACCGAGGACCTGTTCTTGGGTCCACGCGCTGTCGAACCCCAGTTCCTCGGCGCGGGTCACGTAGTTTCGGAAAGCTTCCGGAGCGAGTCCGGCCTGTGGTAGCGAGATCCCAAAACGCATGTCCCGACCGTATCCCGGTCACACCAGTCCGGCGAGCTTGTACGCGACGAGCGACCCGGCCACCGCCACGTTCAGGCTCATCCCGGTGCCCACCATCGGGATCTCCACGGCGACGTCCAGCAGCGAGGTGGCCTCGGCCGGGATGCCCTCCCGTTCGTGGCCGAGCACCACGACCGTCCGGCAACGCGCCACGGGCAGGTCCGCCAGGCGAACGGACTCGTCGGTCAGTTCCACGCCCACGATTCGGCTTCGCGCCGAACGCTGTTGGGCCAGCCAGCGCACCGGATCACCGACCCAGTGCACACACGACCGTTGGCGTAACGTGTTTCCCGTCCGCAACGCCTGCGGCACCCATGGCAGTCGCGGCACGGCCAGGCACGCGCCGACAGCGTCGCAGGTGCGCAACAGCGTTCCCAGGTTGACGCCGTACATCGGCCACAGTGGCGCGACCACAAGGTGATCCCAGCACGAGTGCGCGCGACGACGGCGCTGACGACGGATCTCGGTGCTTGTCCGCACCCACATCGGGCCGCTCATCCGCGCTTCGCGGGCGGCACCTCGCAAACCTTGTTCATGGTAGGACGTCTTTTCGGCACGTCGGACCTTCGGCGAGTCATGACGAGGGCCAGTATGCCTGTAATCTCGCGGCGTGACCAGCACTGAAGCGCAGATCGTCGCGGTGACCGTGTATCCCGGGCAGGCGCGGGTGACCCGCCGCACGTCGGTGGCACTTGAGAAGGGCCAGCGGCAGGTGACCGTGGGTGGCCTGCCCGTTGGGCTGCAACGGGATTCGGTGCGGGTCAACGGCCGTGGCCCGGCGACCGTGCTGGGGGTGGACGTCACCATGGAGCGGCACGCGCAGACGCCGGACCAGCGGGTCGGTGAGCTGGAGGACCGGTTGCGGGAGTTGGAGAACGCGCTGCTCGAACTGGCCGACACGGTCGCCGTGGCGGACGACCGGGTGAAGCTGCTGTCCGCGGTGAGCCGGCGCGCGGGCGGCACGTTCGCCAAGGGCCTCGCGGAGCGCACGGTGGAGCCGGACCGGATCGCCGAGGTGTCCGCCGCGCTGGGCGTGCAACTGGCGGAAGCGCTTGGCCGCAAACGGGAACTGGCCGACCAACGGATCCGGGCGACCGAGGAACGCGACCTGGTCCAGCGCACCCTCGGCACCTACCGCACCCAGCAGGCCCCCGACCGGCAGGCGGTCGTCGTGGACATGGACGTGCGCGAGGCCGCCACTGTCGAGATCGAACTGTCCTATGTGGTCGACCAGGCGCTGTGGAGCTCGACGTACGACATCCGGCTGACCGGCGAGTCGCTGTCGTTGACGTGGCACGCCGAGATCACCCAGAGCACCGGCGAGGACTGGCCCGAGTGCGAGTTGGCGCTGTCCACCGCCCGCCCCGCCGGCACCGCGACGATTCCGGAACTGAGCCCGTGGTTCCTGGACCGGCACCAGCCGCAGGCCGTGCGGGCACGGTTCGCGATGGACGCCGCCGAGGCCGGCGGCGGATACGGCGCCGCCGCGCCCGCCCCGATGGCCGCCGCCGCCATGGTGTCGTTCGCCGTCCCGGAGGTGGAACACGGCGCCGCGGCCACCACGTACCGACCTGCCCGCCAGGTCGCCGTGCCGTCCGACGGGACCGCCCATCGGACCACGGTCGCCGTGATCGACCTCGGTGCCGCCCTGGACCACATCGCGGCGCCGGTCCTCGGCCCGGAGGCGTATCTGCGGGCCACCGCCGTGAACACGTCCGAACACACCTTGCGGCCGGGCCGGGCGTCGGTGTTCCACGAGTCGGAATTCGTCGGCACGACGCACCTGGAGGTGTGGTCGCCGGGCGAGGAGGTCGAACTGAACCTCGGCGTCGACGACCGGATCCGGGTCGAACGCGAACTCGTCCGCCGCACCGCCGCCAAGGCCGTGCTCGGCAGCACCCGCCGGCGGGAGGCGGCGTACCGGATCAAGGTCGGCAACTACGGCCGGCGCGCCACCACGGTCACCGTTCTCGACCAGGTCCCGGTGTCGCGGGACGACGGGATCACGGTCAAGGACGTCACCTGCAAGCCGGATCCGGCCGAACGCACCGACCTGGGCGAGCTCACCTGGAAGCTGCCCATGGACGCGGGCCGGACCGCGGAGATCAACGTAGGCTTTCGGGTGGACGTCGCACGTGGTGTGGACATGACCGGCTGGCGGGAGTAGACGCAAGTGACCGACTGGGGAATCGAACAGCTCGACCTGGACGCCTATCTGGCCAGGATCGGTGTTGAAGAACCGACGCTGAAGGACATGCACGCGGGACACCTGCGGTCGATCCCGTTCGAGAACATCACCGTGACGCTGGGCGAGACCCCGGCACTGGACCTGCCGAGCCTGCAGGCGAAGATGGTCGACCGCCGGCGTGGCGGCTACTGCTACGAGCACAACTCGCTGTACGCGGCCGCGTTGGAGCGGGTGGGGGTCCCGGTGACCCGGCTGCTGGCGCGCAGCCTGGTCAACTCGACGGCCATGCGGCCGCGCACGCACATGGTCCTGCTGGCCACAGTGGACGGTGAGCGGTACCTGACCGACGTGGGCTGGGGCGGCAGCAACATCCTCGAACCCGTTCCGCTGCGGGAGACCGAGACCCGGCACGGAGTGTGGACGCACCGCCTGACCCGCGACGAAGACGTCTGGATCCTGCAGGACAAGACCGCCGACGGGTGGCAGAGCCTGTACCAGTTCGCGATCGAACGGACGTACCCGGCGGACCTGGAGATGGCCAACCATTACACGTCGACCTGGCCGAGGTCGGCGTTCCGGAACGGCGTGGTGGCCCAACGGTCCGAAGCTGAGCAGCGCCGGATGCTGCGCGGCGACGAACTGACCGTGGTCGGCCCGGAAGGTGTCCGCGAACAGCGAACCCTGACCAGGGGTGAAGTCCTGGACACGCTGACGAAGGACTTCGGCATCGAGCTGAACCACGACGAGACGACCCGCCTGCCCCTCCCCTGACTCCGCCCTGCCCCACCTCTGTGCGGACCGAGGTGGGGCAGGCGGACGGGGGTCAGCCCTGGGTGATGTAGGCCTCGAGCTGCTGCTGGTCCTCTTCCAGTTTCTTGATCCGGCTCTTCACCACGTCGCCGATGCTGACGATGCCGATCAGGCGGCCGTCGCCCACCACGGGCACGTGCCGGATCCGGCGCTCGGTCATCAGGACCGTCAGGCTGTCCACGGAGTCGTCCCGGTCGCACGTGAAGACCTCGGTCGTCATGATGTCCGCGACCGACCGGTCGAGCAGCGTCGCGCCCTGGTCGTTGAGCCGGCGGACCACGTCCCGCTCGGACACGATTCCGGCCACGGTGCCGTCCGCCGCCAGTACGACCATGGCGCCGATGTTGTGCTCGGCCAGCGCGGCGAGCAGTTCGGTCACTGTCGTCCCTGGTTCGACCGTCGCCACCGTTGAGCCTTTGGTGCGCAGCACGTCCGAGATCCGCATGGGGCGCCTCCATCTATAACCGCCGGTGTGACCTTGCTTACAGCAGGTTAGGCGCTTCGCCGTGATCAGCAAAAGATCAGCGGTCCTGTCCGTTATGTTCCAGTTCGGTACAGGACCACGCGTGGCCCGAGTTCGGCCAGGTCACGCTCGGCCGCGACCAGCGCCGCGAGGTCCGGTCCGGGATCCGCCAGTTCGACGAAACCGAGCCGGGCGTACCAGGGTCCGTTCCACGGCACGTCCCGGAACGTCGTGAGCGTGACCCCGGCGCTGCCGGCCCGGCCGATCACCGCCGCCATCAGCGCGGATCCGATGCCCGTTCGGACGTGCGCCGGGTGAACGGCGATCTGGTGCAGGTGCAGCCTGGTGTCCAGCCGGTCGGCGTACGCGAAGGCGACCGGCGGGTCGCCGACCACCAGCACCTTGCCGGGATCGGACACCTCGTCGATCACGGATCCGGGCTGGAACACGATCCCCAGCGGCTCGAACAGCGTGTCCGCGGCCCGTTCGATCTCCCCCAGCTGAGGTAACTCGGTGACCGCGGGCGGACGGACCACTGGAACCATGTCCGGGCACGCTACCGGAAGGAGGCCTGATGGGGTTCGAGCCACGGACCAAGCTGGAGCGCCGGGTCTGCGTCGCCGCGGAGCGGTTGCTGGCGGAGACCGCCGTCGTCACGCCGGTCGCGGTCCTGGCGCGGATGGGGTGGCTGCCCCGGCTGATCGACTGGGAGCGCTCCCAGGTCGCCTGCCTGGAGGACACCGCCGCGGTCGACCCGGGAAGACTCGCCGAAGCGCGCGGGATCCTCCGGGCCTGGGCCGAAGACAGGGGCCTGGCCGAGGGCGAGAGCACGTACGTCAGCCAGAACCGCGACCGCCGGCCACTCCGGTTCACCGCCGAAGGCGCTGAGGAGACTGAGCGGGCGTACCGCACCCACTGGATCGCGTCGGACGTCTCGGACAAGAAACGCGAGCGGCTGACCCAGAAGCAGAACACCGCGCCGGACCTGGTCGTGGTGGAGCCGACCACGGACTGGACGTGCGTGAGCTGCGGCGGCACCGGACCGTACCTGATCATGGACAGCGCCGGCGCGAACTGCCTGACGTGCGCGGACATGGACCATCTGGTGCTCCTCCCGGCCGGCGACGCCACGCTCACCCGGCGGGCGAAGAAGGCCAGCGGCCTGTCCGCCGTGGTGGTGCGGTTCAACAAGTCCCGCAAACGCTACGAACGCCAAGGCCTGCTGGTCGAGGAACCGGCCCTGGCGGCGGCCGAGGAGTCCTGCCTGGCGGACGAGGAAGTCCGGCTGCGCCAGCGGGAGCGCGACCGGGAACGCCGGGCGCACCAGGACGTCGAACTGCAGGGACGGATGGCGGAGCTGATCGGCAGGCTGTTCCCGCGCTGCCCACCGGATCGGGCGGCGGCCATCGCCCGGCACACCGGGCAGCGCGGCAGCGGCCGGGTCGGCCGGTCGGCCGCCGGCCGCGCCCTGGACGAAGAGGCGCTCACCCGGGCCGTGATCGCGTCCATCCGGCACGAGGACACCGAGTACGACGAGCTGCTGATGTCCGGCGTCGATCGCGAAGCGGCCAGGGACCGGATCCGGACCAAGATCGACACTGTGCTGGAGCACTGGCGCGGATAGGCGACACTGGAGGTATGACTGTTGACCCGTACCTCTGGTTGGAGGAGGTGACCGGGGACGACGCCATGGCGTGGGTCCGTGAACGCAACGCGACAACGGTCGCCGAATTGACCGGAAACGTCCGTTTTGAGCAGATGCGTGACGAGATCCGCGCGGTGTTCGACGCGGATGACCGCATCCCGTACGTCCGTCGACGGGGCGAGTACCTGTACAACTACTGGCAGGACTCGACGAACCCGCGCGGGCTGTGGCGGCGCACCACGCTGGAGCGGTACCGGCAGGCCGATCCGGAGTGGCAGGTGATTCTCGACCTGGACGCGCTGGCCGAGCGCGAGGGCGAGAACTGGGTGTGGGACGGCGCGACCGTGCTGCGTCCGGAGTACCGCAAGGCGTTGGTCAGCCTCTCGCGCGGTGGCGCGGACGCGACGGTGATCCGTGAGTTCGACATCGAGACGCGCGAGTTCGTGACGGGCGGGTACGAACTGCCGGAGGCCAAGTGCTGGCTGCGGTGGATCGACGCCGACCTGGTGTACGTGGGAACGGACTTCGGCCCAGGATCGTTGACCGCTTCGGGGTATCCGCGCATCGTCAAGGAGTGGCGGCGCGGCACGCCGCTGGACGAGGCGACCACGGTGTTCGAGGGCAAGCCGGAGGACGTGTCGGTCAGCGCCGTGCACGACCGGACACCGGGCTTCGAGCGGAGTTTCGTCACCCGCAACATCGAGTTCTACCGGGCCGAACGGTTTTTCCGGACGCCGGCCGAACTGGTCCGGATCGACGTGCCGGAGGACGCCGAGACCGACGTCGAGCGCGAGTGGCTGCTGATCGAACTGCGCACCCCGTGGACCGTCGGCGGCACGACGTACCCGGCCGGTGCCCTGCTGGCCGCGCGGTTCGACGACTTCATCGCCGGCGAACGGGACCTGACCGTCCTGTTCACGCCGGACGCGCATTCCTCACTGGGCAGCCATTCGTGGACCCGGGACCACCTGATCCTGGACATCCTGCGGGACGTCCAGACTCACCTGGAGGTGCTCACCCAGGCGACCGGCTGGACCCGGGCGCCGCTGCCCGGTGTGCCGGCCGGCCAGCTGTCCGGGATCATCGGCACCAACCCGGACGTGGACAACGAGTACCTGCTGAACTCCAGCGGCTACACCGAACCGGCGACCTTGCGCCGCGGCGTGTTCACCGACGAGCCGGAAATCCTCAAGCAGGCCCCCGGGTTCTTCGACACCGACGGGATCGAGGTCCGTCAACTGTTCGCCACGTCCAAGGACGGCACCAGGATCCCGTACTTCGTGGTCGGCAGCGGGGAGCCACGGGACCGCCCGACGCTGCTGTCCGGGTACGGCGGCTTCGAGATCTCCCTGACGCCGAGCTACCTGGGGCATGTCGGCCGCGGGTGGCTGGCGCGCGGCGGCACGTACGTGGTGGCGAACCTACGGGGCGGCGGCGAGTACGGCCCGGAGTGGCACTCCCAGGCGGTCAAGGCGAACCGGCACCTGGTTTACGAGGATTTCGCCGCGGTCGCGGCTGACCTGGTGGCGGGCGGCATCACCACCCCGGCCCGGCTGGGGATCCAGGGCGGCAGCAACGGCGGCCTGCTGATGGGCGTGATGTTGACCCGCTATCCGGAGTTGTTCGGCGCGATCGTGAGCCAGGTGCCGTTGCTGGACATGCGGCGCTACCACGAGTTGCTGGCCGGCGCGTCCTGGATGGCCGAGTACGGCGACCCGCGTGAACCGGAGGAGTGGGCGTACATCGAGCCGTTCTCGCCGTACCACAACGTCCAAGCGGGACAGCAGGTGCCGCCGACGCTGTTCGTGACGTCCACAAGGGACGACCGGGTGCACCCGGCGCATGCCCGCAAGATGGTCGCCCGCATGCTGGAACAGGGCCACGACGTGCGGTACTACGAGAACATCGAGGGCGGTCACGGCGCCGCCGCGGACAACGAGCAGCTCGCGTTCAAGTGGGCGCTGGTGTTCGAGTTCCTGTGGCGGACGCTCAGCTGACGTCGCCGGCCGGCGCCAGCCACGTGTTGCAGGCGGACGTGTTGTTGTTCTTCACGCCGGCGTTGCCCCACTGGATCTGGTGCTTCACGGTGCCGTGCGTCTTGTCCGTGACCGAACTGCGGAAGGAGGTGCCGGCCGCGGTGCCGAGGGTCTTGCTGATCGAGCCGCGGCCGGTGACCGTGCTGATGAACATGCCGGAGAAGCAGTCCGCCTGCAGCTCCATCCGGCGGGTCAACTCCAGGTACTCGGGCGAGTCCTCGGCCATGCCGCGCATCTTCTGCCCGAGGCCCTGGTTGATGCCGCTGAGCAGCTGCACGTGATGGCCGTACTCGTGGGCCAGGACCATGATGTGGCTGCCCTGGTTGGAACCCATCGAGTCGATCACGCGGCCGCGGGGCATGAAGATCGTCTCGTCGCGGGGGCAGTAGAACGCGACCGCGATCTCCGACGACGGCGTGCCGCACGTGCTGGTGGGGTTGTCGTCCACGACCAGCGTCGGTGACTCGAACGGCGCGTGGGCCTGTGCGAGCACGGGTTTCCAGGCGCTGTCCAGACAGTCGATCATGGCCTGGTAGTACGCCTTCAGCTGGTCGGCGGACTTGCCGAAGCCGGGCAGCCGGCACGTGGTCGCCGGTAACGACATGCCGGGGGTGAGCAGCTGGTTGGTCTCCAGCGCGGGCTTGGCCGTCGGCGCGGCACTGGACTGCGGGGGGACGGCCGCGTTCGGCTTGGTGTCCTTGGCCGTTTCGGGGGCGGCCAGCGGGATGCCGGCCACGGTCCGGGTGCCCTGGCTGGGCAGCGAGATCAACAGCAGGACGAGCAGTAACGCGCCGATCACCCCGAGCAGGGCCAGTGGCGAATTACGCGACTGAGCCCGATACGCGTCCCCCGGGTCGTCCATTCATCCCCCTCACGCTCAACAGCGCCATCATCGCATGGGTGGTTGATGGAGGGACTCGTCCGGTGGGGACGACACGGCCGGCGCGGGGGTGAACACCGCGTTGCGGACAGCCCCGACCGTGGCCAGCCATTCCCTCGCCCGGTTCTTGATCAGGCTGAAGTCGCTGCAGCCGCAGGTCGCGGCCACGCCGTCGGCGTCCATCCGAGGGTCCGGCAGAGCGTCACGGCCCGTGGCAGGTGGTAGGACTGCGTCACGAGCAGGGCCCGGCTGACCCCGTACACCCGCATGGCCCGCGCGCATGTGTCGTACGTGTCCACGCCGTGCGGGTCGACGACGATCTTGGCCGGGTCGACACCCTTGCCGACCAGGTACGCGCTCATCGCCCTGGTCTCGTTGCCGGAGCTGCCGTTCTCGTCCCCGGACACCAGGACCGCCGCCGCCTTGCCCTGCTTGACCAGGTCGGCGGTCACGTCGAGGCGCCCGGCGAGGAACGGCAGCGGCTGGTCGGCCTGGATTTTCGCGCCGAACACGATCACCACGGGCGCGTTCGGCGCGTCGGCGACGTCATACCTGTGCCCACCCGACGCGATGTACGCCCACGCGACGCTCCCGCCGATAACCACCGCGAGCACCGCGACGGCGACCACCGCGATCCGGCGGACGCGCCGGGGCCAGCGGCGTGGTTTCTCTTCCTCCCCCACGGAAACTATGCAATCACACCTTGACCTCGGTCCGCCGGAGTTGACCGGCCATCATGATCACGATCAGGGGGATCAGCACGGTCAGCACCAGGCTCGTGGTCTGCCCGATCGCCGCGGACCGCGAGAAGTGCTCCAGGTGGATGATGTGGAACACGGTGTGCGGCACGGCGAACGCCAGCGTGGCGACCATGCTCGTCCGTACCCACAACGGTGTCAGCTTGACCGCGGCGACGACGAGCACGACGACCAGCGCGAGGTTCATGCCGCCGTAGTCCCGCACGAGGTGCTCGTTGTACGGCGGGAACAACGCGACCCATCCGCTGTTCGCGCCCGGGATCGGTCCGTCCTCGAAGAACGACGTCGGCCCGAACTGTGCCCAGAACCCGATGATCCCCTGGGTCACCGCCAGCAGAATGACGAGGCCGCGCGTCCACGCCCTCATGACTTTCCCCGGTAGGAAACGGTTCGCTCCGGGTGTTCGAGGAGGTATTCGGCGAACGTGATCCGGCCGTCGGCGTGCCGCGGGGTGTGGTGGTGGCCCGCCCGGAAGGCGCGGAAGGCCTTGCCCGGCAGCCGGAACGGCACGATCAGCCGACGCCGTCCGGTGGCCTTCAGGAACATCCTCGCCATTTCCTTGGACGAGAGCACCTGCGGCCCGCCCATGTCCGGCACCCGCCCGGCCGGCCCCTCAAGGGCGAGCGCGGTGAGCCGCTCGGCCACCTCGGACACGTCGAGCGGCTGGAACCCGAAGGCGGGCACCAGCATGAGGTGGATTTTCGCGGTGGCCGCGAACACCACCCGGATCAGGTCGTGGAACTGGGTGGTGCGCAGGATCGTGTACGGCACACCCGACCGCACGATGACCTGCTCGGCGTCGAGCTTGGTCCGGTAGTACTTGAACGGGACCTTGTCGACGCCGACGATCGAGATGTACAGCAGGTGCGGCACCTTCACCTCGGCGGCCGCCGCGACGAGCTTGCGGTCCAGTTCCACGTCCCCGAACGCGGCCGCGCAGTGCACGATCACGTCCGCGCCGCTGACCGCCGCCGTCAGCCCCTCGCCCGTCTTCCAGTCCACCGTGGACAGCCCGGCGCCGCTGCGCCTGCTGGCCACCCGCACGTCATGTCCCGCGTCGCGCAGGATGCCCACCACGAGCGAGCCGAGCTTGCCGGTACCGCCGGTCACCAGAATCGTCTTCGTCATGCCCTCTTGACGAGACAACCTTGGGAATCGTGACAGTCTCCTCCGCCCCCGCCTTGCGACCTGAACCTCAGGTGCCGAGGGTCACCGGGAGCGACTCGACGCCGTAGACGATGGACACCTTCCGGAACACCAGTTCCTCCGGCGCCTTCGCCAGCCGCATTTCGGGGAACCGCCGAACCAGCGCCGGGTAGGCGGCCCGCAGCTCCATCCGCGCCAGTTCGGCGCCGATGCACCTGTGCACCCCGTAGCCGAAGGCCAGGTGGGAGGTGGGCGCCCGGGTAGCGTCCACCCACTCCAGGTCCGGGCCGAGCGCGGGATCCCGGTTGGCGCCGCTCAGCGACACCACGACCATGTCACCCTTGGTCATCTTGACCCCGGCGACCTCCACGTCGTCCCGGGCGAACCGGGGGAAGGCGACCTGGACCACGGTCAGGTACCGGAGGATCTCCTCGACGAAGCCGCTCGCGGCCGAGTCGTCGTCGTGGATCCGCTTGAACGTCTCCTGGTCCCGCAGCAGCACCAGGGCGCCGAGCGCGAGCATGCTGGCGGTGGTCTCGAACCCGCCGGTGAGCACGCCGTCGGCGAGACCGGCCAACTCCTGGTCCCCCACCTCGTCGCCGTGCTCCTTGATGATCATGCCAAGGAGCCCGTCACCTGGGTTTTCGCGTTGCTTCCGAACGACGTCGAGCAGGTACTCCAGGGAGTCCGAGATGGCACCGAGGGACGCGCCCGCGCCACCGAAGAGGTCGAACCGGGAGACGGCGAGATGTTGGAAGGCCTCCCGGTCCTCGTAGGGCACGCCGAGCAGTTCGCAGATCACCAGGGACGGGATCGGCAGCGCGAACTCCTGGACCAGGTCGACCGGGCCGGCCGCGGCGGCCATCGCGGCCAGCCGCTGCTCGATGATCTCCTTGATCCCGGGCGTGAGGCGGCTCAGCCGGCGCATGGTGAACTCGGGGGTCAGCAGTTTGCGCAGGCGGCTGTGCACGGGCGGGTCGGCGAAGCCGAGCCCGCCGGGGTTCTCCTGGTCGGTCATGCCGGCGCCGGTCAGGTTGGCGAAGTCGTTGCTGAACGACTTGGTGTCGCTGAGCACGGCCTTGGCCTCTTCGTAGCCGCTGACCAGCCAGAGGTTGATGCCGAACGGGATCGACAGCTTGCTCACCGGCGCCTGCGCCCGGGTGGCGCCCAGTTCCGGAATCGGATCAAGGCCGTCGCGCCGCAGTGGCATCAACGCGGGCTCCGGGACCGGCATTTTCGCCAGGTCGAAGCCCTTTTTCTGGGCGCGCGCGAAATACCACCGAGCGATCCACGACCTGACGCGCGAGCGGAGATTCCCCACGCCACGAGGCTAAGCCAACCGTCCTGAGAGGCGCGACGGGGGTTACGGTCACTCTCATGACCGAACGCGACATCCTGGACCAGATCCGAACCCTGGTCGACCGGGAGCACGAACTGCGGACCCACAACGTGGCCGGTGAGATCGACTCGGCCGAGGAGCAGACCCAGCTGCGGTCCCTGGAAGAGGCCCTGGACCAGTGCTGGGACCTGCTGCGGCAGCGGCGGGCCCGACGCGGCGCCGGCGAGAACCCGGAGGACGCGCAGGCCCGGCCGGCGCAGCAGGTCGAGGGCTACCTCCAGTAGGCGCGCAGCCAGTACGCACGGTCAACGGCAGCGCATGTGGTGACAACGACCACACCGAACGCGGCGGCCGCGGCGAGCAGCCGGAACTCCGGGTAGCCGCCAGCGGTCCGGTACGCCAGGAAAGCCGCGGCCACCCCGGCCACGGCCGAACCCACCAGTTGCGCGGCCCACACCCGCCGGGCCGCGACCTGGGCCAGCGCGCCGGCCGGCTCGTCCGCGAACACCGCCCGCCGGGTTTCGCGTCCGGCCCGAATAACGGCCGCCGCGGTGACGACCACGCCAGCGACGACGGCGAGCCGAGGCGCACCGAAGATCATTCCGTAGCGGATCGCGAGCGCGGGCACTGAGAAGTACGCCAGGAACCATCCGACGGTCCGCGTCAGCATGTCGATCCCCGGCCCCACAGCCGTGCCCGATGTCGCAGCCGCGCCTGTGCGCCGTGCCGCGAGCCGGGTTCCTATGAGCACGGCCGCCGCGAGCGCCGCGAGCGGCAGCATTTCGTGCACGTGCCCAAGGTTGTAAAGCAGTGCGGTGTCGTACACCGACAACACGAGAACACCGACGGCGCCGACGGAAAGCAGGAACAGCGCTAGGTCCGTCGTGCTCGTCACGCGTTTTTCCGGCGGTGGTCCGGTGAGTTTCGGCACCACCAGGCCGACGACGATTCCGGACCCGATCCGGATCGCGATGTCGTCCCAGGTGTACGGATTCTTCAAGGAGTACTCGATCAGGCAGAACGTCGCCGTGTAGAACACGACGGTCGGCAACACCAGTCCGGCCGCCCGCCGGTACAGCTCCGGCCCGTACCACCGGCACACCGTGAGAACGGCGAACACCACGAACGGCAGTTCGAGAAATGCCTGAACGCGCAGCACGCTCAGGGAAAGCGCGTCCGGGGCCGGGAAGTTGTCGGCCAGCCAGCGCAGCACCGGGTCGTGGCCGGCCACCGCGAACCAGCCACTCGGCAGGTACTTCGCGATGAATCCCGGATCGCCGTCGTGCACGCGCAGCACGTAGACCGTGAACAGCACCTGGTTGACGTAGACCGCGGCGGTCACCCCGAGCAGCCAGATCCCCGGATGTCCCCAGCCCTCGCGCACCCGGACCCGTGGCCGGCCGACCAGGCCGACCACGGTCGACAGCACGATGATCGCCTCCAACACGCCGTCATTCTGCCGACCTCACCGTCTCGGACGGGTGCACTTTCGGGCGTCGTTGCGCGCACTTGACCTGGAGCGCGCTCCAGGTACTAGCGTTTTTCGGACCGGGCGAGGAAAGAGAGGCCGACGTGCGACTGGGTGTTCACGTGACGAAGTTCGACAACCCAGCGGGTTCGAAAGCGATCGGGCCGGAACTGGCGGCGATGGCCGAGGCGGCGGAAACGGCCGGGGTGTCCTGGCTCTCGGTGATGGACCACTATTTCCAGATAGAGCACAACGGCGGCGCCGAGGACGCCATGATGGAGGCGTACACGACGTTGAGCTTCCTCGCCGCGCACACGTCCTCGGTGCGGCTCGGCGCGCTCGTGACCGGCGTGAGCTACCGGTATCCGGCGCTGCTGGCCAAGATCGTGACCACGCTCGACGTGCTGTCCGGTGGCCGCGCGACGCTTGGCATCGGCGCGGCTTGGTACGAGCGCGAACATGTCGGTCTCGGCGTGCCGTTCCCACCGATCGCGGAACGGTTCGAACGTCTTGAGGAAACATTGCGCGTCTGCCTGCGGATGTGGGACCCGACCGACAACGGGCCGTTCGAGGGCAAGTACTACCGGCTGGCCGAGACCATCACGTCCCCGCCGCCGGTGAGTTCACCGCGGCCCCGGATCCTGATCGGCGGTGGCGGCGAACGGAAGACCCTGCGTCTGGTCGCCCAGTACGCGGACGCGTGCAACCTGTTCGCTACGGGTGACGTGGCACACAAGCTCGACGTGCTGCGCAAGCACTGCGACGAAGTCGGCCGTGACTACGCGGAGATCACGAAGACCGCGGTGATCATGCGCGGGCAGCCCAGCGGCGATCTGGACGATTTCGTGAAACACTGCGAACCCTTGGCCAAGCTGGGCTTCGACGAGGTCCACGTGATGCCCCCGACCGGCACGCCGGCCAAGTGGATCACTGACGTGGTCGCGCCGGCCGTCCCCAGGATCGCCGAACTCTAGGGCTCAGATGTCGATCGCCTCGCCCGGCGCCAGCATGGTCGTGGCCATGTCGTACTTCTTCGCGGCCTGTTGGAAGGCCGTGGCCGGGTCGTCGACCTCGACGTAGAACGGCGGCACGCGGATTCCGTAGTGAATCGGGATCACCTGCCGGGCCTGCAGAATCGTGCCCGCGACCACGGCCTGTTCCGGCGTGAGGTCGGCCGGGAGCGGGCTCGCCGGCCGCAGGTGCGGGAAGTCCACCACGGCGCCGTTGATCGGCAGGAACGCGGCGTCGAACGGGCCGAGCCGGTTCGCGATCAGCCACCAGTAGCCGTAGAAGACCGTGTCCCCGCCGTGGAAGATCCGCTTGCCGTCGGCGGCCACCACCCAGTTCACATGGGGTCGCCAAGCCCGTCGACCGCTGCTCGGAATGCGACCCCGCAAGCGCTTTCGGTCGCAGCACGACACCGTCGGCCGTCAACACCTTGGCGATCGCGTCCGGGTCGGCGTGGTCCGCGTGCAGGTGCGTGACCATCGCGGCCGCCGCCTTGTTCCGGGGCGCCACCATGGTTTCCGGCGGTAACGCGGACCGGAACGGACCGGCGTCGACCACCAGGTCGACGACCACAGCGGCGGCACACCCGGGCGACGATCGTCACCAGGGCGACCCAGGTGGCGTCGGTGGAACGGCCTGATCGGGGTCACCATCGGCCGGCTGGCCGGCGACCTGGCGATGAGCAAGTCCGGGGTGCTCGGCCATTTCGGCACCAAGGAGGCGCTGCAACTGGCCGCCGTGGCCGAGGTGATCGCCCAGTTCACCGCCCGGGTGGTCCAGCCCGCGCTCAGTTCGGAGCCAGGCCGGAACCGGCTGCTCGCGTTGTGCGACAACTGGTTCGGCTACATCGCGGACAGCGGCCTGCCCGGCGGCTGCCTGCTGACGTCGGCCGCGGTCGAGTTCGACACCCGACCCGGCGACGTGCACGACCTGGTGGCGAAGTCGTGGCACGACTGGCGCCGGCTGTTGCGCCACGAGTTGACGCGCGCGGACCTGGACGTCGATGTGGACCAGGCGTTGTTCGAACTGCTCGCGTTCGGCCCGGCGCTGAACCAGGCAGTGCAACTCCACGGCGACAAACGGGCCACCGCCCGCGCGAAACGCGCGGTCCGCAGAACGCTAGGACTCTGACCGCAGGCCGTGCATCCCCTGGTACCGCGGGCTTTTCGGTGGTTGCCAGCCGGACAGGAGTTCCTCGTCCGGCCGGTACACCTCCACCGCGATCGGCCGGCACACCTCCAGGGGGTCCCGGGCGTCCGGTCCCCACAACGGGATCGACAGGTCGCCGCCCGGGCACGTCGACAGCGCGCACAGCAGGTCCAGTTCGGCGAAGAACTCGAAGAAGTCCCCGGGCCGGGCCGGTGACGGCTTCATGAAGTACTTGTCCTCCTCGTTCAACCCCGTGCACTGGAACACGTTCAGCACGTCGTGCACGTCGAACTCGGTCAGCCCGAACGGTAGGACCGCGCGCACCAGGTTCGAGTGGCAGTGGAAGTCGAAGTCCTCGTCGCTGAGCATCCGGTTCACGTACGGATCGCACCGCGAACCCAGCAGGTCGTGCACACGCCCGCCGTCCGCGTCGACACCGTACGACGCCAACGTGTCGTTGGTGATCGTCACCAACGGCCGCAGATACGGCAGGTTCGACCACAGGCGGTCGTAGGTGGACACATGCGCGCTCTGCAACTGACGGGTCCGCGCGGCCCACAGGCGTTCGCGCGGGTTGTGGCGGTTCCAGATGTTCAGGTCGCCGACCTGGGGTCCGGCCGGGGTGATCACCAGGCGGCAGAGGTGGCCGGCCGGGACCGGCCACGCGCGCCCGGACCGGATCGGGACCACGAACTCCTCGACCAGGTCCCGCCCACCGCCGGCGAGGCGGCCGTAGAACGCGCGGTCGACGTCGAGGACACTGCCCGGCCTCGGTTGGTAGGCGGCTGGCGGAAAACCCATCTCGGCTCCTCGCTCGGCGTTGTAACCTCTCTCCAACTTAAGACATCAAAGAGGGGTCATGACACGTCTCAACCAGATCGTCGCGGTCGAAAAAGGCATCAAGAGCCGTTCGTTCCAGGAACTGACCGAGGCACACCACGTGCTGCAGAAGGCCGGCATGCTGGCCGGTATTTCGCGCACCTACCGACCGAAGGACGAAGAGGGCGAGCAGTTACCGCCGGAGTCCACCAAGGTTCAGGTGAAGGGTGACGAGGTCATCGGGAAGACCGCCGAGATCCTCACCAAGCTGTTCGACGTCACCGCCACGAAGGACTGGACGAACTGCGCGGCCAAGGCGAACGTGGTCGTGGACGGTCAGCCGCTGCTCTCGGACGTTCCGGTGAGCTATTTGCTGTTCCTGGAGAAGCAACTGGTCGACCTCCTGACGTTTGTTCGTAAACTCCCTGTCCTTGACGCGGCGGAAACCTGGGAGTATGACGCGTCGGCCGACTGCTGGGCGACCGAGCCGGTACAGACCGTGCGCACCAAGAAGATTCCGCGGAACCACGTGAAGGCGGAGGCGACCGAGAAGCACCCGGCCCAGGTCGAGGTGTACTACGAGGACGTGGTGGTCGGCTACTGGAAGACCGTGAAGTTCTCCGGCGCGATGCCGGCGAAGCGGATCAACGAGCTGGTCGAGCGGGTGGAAAAGCTCCAGCTGGCGGTGAAGTTCGCCCGTGAGGAGGCCAACAACACCGACGTGACCGAGCAGAAGGCCGGCAAGAAGGTGTTCGACTACCTGTTCGCGTAAAACCTTTGCCATCCGGCCGATCCGTACGATAAACTACCCGGGCGCAAGGAGCGCAAGCTGAGTCTGAATGTCAGTTTGATAGGGTGTGGCACACACCACGTGCCCGTCCAGTACAGTGGAGGTTCGAATCCTCCTCCCGCCATTTCCGTGGCGGGGTGGCCCAACGGGTAGAGGCAGCTGGACCCCGCAAGGAACGTCAAACTATCGCTCCAGTTTCAGTATTCGCCGCCGAACGCCAGGTCGACCGGGTACGGACGACCGCCGCTGAGATGCCAGTTCAATTCTGGCCGGCCACGCTTCAGGTGGCCGTGGTCTAAAGGAAAGACACAGCGGAACTGAAGAATGATCCACACCCTTAAACGTGTTGGCGTGTGAAATGGGCGGCACAACGAGGCCCGGGGAATGGCTACTTCCCCGGGCTTCACCATGTGCGGACTATGCTGGCCGCTGATGCGACAGGATCTGATGTACGACGCGCTGGCCGGCCTGTCCGTGGGGGACGCGCTGGGCGCCCAGTTCTTCATGGTCGGCAGGTCGGTCGAGGCGCTGGCCGCCGGGCGACCGCCGGCGGGACCGTGGGAGTGGACCGACGACACCGAGATGGCGTGCAACCTGGTCGCCGAACTCCGGGATCACGGCGAGATCGACCAGGACCGGCTGGCGGCGACGTTCGCGGACAGGTCCGACACATACCGCGGTTACGGCGCCGGGGCGGTGGTCATCCTGCACAAAATCCGCGACGGCGTCCCGTGGCGGGCGGCGGCGGGCGCGGCTTTCGGCGGCCAGGGGTCGTGCGGGAACGGCGCCGCGATGCGGATCGCCCCGCTGGGCGCGTATTTCGCCGACGATCCGGACAAGGCCGTCACGCAGGCGAAACTCTCCGCCGAGGTGACGCACCAGCACCCCGAGGGCATCGTCGGCGGCGTCGCGATCGCGGTCGCGGCGGCCGAGGCGGCCCGAGCCCGATCCACCAGCATCGCGCCACGTGACCTCCTGGACTCGGTCCTGGACCGCGTCGACGGCGGCCAGACCAAACGACTGATCACCCGCGCTCGGACCCTGCTTCGGAATTCGGCCGAAGAGGCCGCGTACGAACTCGGCAACGGCTCCCGCGTCACCGCGCAGGACACTGTCCCGTTCACGTTGTGGGTCGCGGCGAACTTCCTGACCGACTACCCGGCGGCGATCACCACGTGCGTGCGGGCCGGCGGGGACGTCGACACCACATCCGCGATCGTCGGCGGGATCGTCGCCGCGCACACCGGCGAGGTCCCCGAGGAGTGGCTGGCGGCCCGTGAGCCGTTGCCGGCGTGGTCGCTCACTTCCCCTGATACGTCAACAGGTCCGAAACCGTGACGAAGCGGTATCCGGCGGCCTTCAGGCGGTCGATGATCGGCGGGACAGCGAGGCGGGTCTGCTCCCGTCCGGCGTACATGCCGTGCAGCAGGATGATCGACCCCGGCCGGGTGTGCTCGACGGTGAAGTCCACGATCCGCTGGGCGCTGGCGTCGATTTCCGGATAGGTGTTCGGCTCGACGTCCCACATGATCGTCTTCCGGTGGTGCTGGTCGAGGTAGTACGGCAGCGCCAGCAGCTTCTTTCCGTTCGGCGGCCGGAACGTGATCTCGCCCTGGTAGCCGGCCTGCCGGATGAGCGCGTCGGTCTTCTCCACCTCCTCGGCCACGAAACCGGGTGTCACGAACACCATGCGCTCATGGGAGTACGTGTGGTTGCCCAGCTCGTGCCCGGCCGCGGCGATCGCCCTGGCCAGGTCGGGATGGTTCGCCATGTCCCGGCCGATCAGGTAGAACGTGGCCGGCACCTGGGCGCGGGCGAGTGCGTCCAGCAGCTGCCCGGCCCCGGCGGGATCCGGGCCGTCATCGAACGTCACCGCGACCACCTTGGCCGAGGTGTCCACCCGGTCGGTCAGACCGCCGAAGAACTGGAACGACCGGGCATTGGTGATGGCCTGCAGTCCGAACAGCGAAGCGACGAGCACCACCACGGTGACCAGACCGGCGATCGTCCACTTCCGGGCGCGGCGGGAAGAAGGAAGAAACGCACGGCAATCATCCTGGCCGGTCACGCCCAGTGACCGAAGAGTCGTGGCACCGATGGGCCGTGTCCTGCTCACCGCTCCAGGGCGTCGATCACCTTGTCCATCACGGCCTTCCAGTGGTCACGCTGACGGCTGCGTTCGTCGGCGTCGGCGAGCCATTCCTGGTGGAACCGCAGCATCGTCTTCGCGCCGTCGCCCCGCATGGCCACCTGGACCGTGGTGTCGTGGTCCCAGTCCTTCGGTCGCCACGTGAGCCGGACGCGGTCGTGTTCGTGCAGGCTACGCACCTCACCCACAGTTCCGCCGGTGGTCCGGTAGGGCTGCTTCGGCGCCAGCTCGACGCCGTCGCCCAGCCACACCGACAGTCCGGCCGGACTCAGCAGGAACTCCCACACGACGTCCACCGGGTACGGGAGCGTCCTGGACACCCCGATGGTGAAGCCGACGTCCTTGGTCTCTCCGACGACCATGTAACCCCCTTAGTCAGTTAACGACACCGACTATAGTGGTTACATGGCGAAGGGCACAAGGACGCTGACCGGCCGCACGGGTGAGACGTACCGGTTCGACCCCGGCAGCCTGTGCCTGGAGTTGCTGCTCACCGGCGGCCCCGGCCCGTACGGCCACTTCGAGATCCTGCACTCCGCCGCGGATCTGGCGGCGTGGCTCGTCGAGTCGCGACTGGCGCTGGCTGTCGCGTTCACCGAGGACGATCTCAGGATCACGACCAGGGAGCTGGCCGCCGTCAAGGATCTTCGGGACACGATGCATCGCGTGGCCCCCGCGGTCGCCCGCGACGAACCGCTACATTCCGAGGATCTCGAACACTTGAACGCGTGGGTCACGGACACGCCGAGGCCCCGCGTCGTCCCGGAGACCCGCGTTCTCGGCTGGTCCACGCCGATCACCGGCACCCAGATCCGCGGCGCACTGGCGAGGGAGGCCGTGGACCTGGTCACCGACTTGGCGGCCCGCGTGCACGAATGCACCGCGAACGACTGCCGCCTGCTGTTCCTGGACACGTCCCGATCGGGGAACCGCCGCTGGTGCTCGATGGAACGTTGCGGCAACCGCAACAAGGTACGCAGTTACCGCGCCCGCGCCGACCAATAGGCATCGACAGTCAGTGCGTACTCGACCTCGCCGTGCTCGGTGCCGTCGATCGGGTCGTCCCAGTCCAGGTGGAACGTTCGCACGTAGACCAGGCCCGACCTCTCCATCACCCGACGGGACGCGGTGTTGACCGCCATGGTCTGCGCCCACACCCGGCGTAACCCGTCAGCGAATCCCTTGTCCACCAACGCTTTTGAGCCTTCGGTGGCGTATCCCCGGCCCCAGCTCGCGGCCCGCAGCCGGTACCCGAGCTCGGCTTCCCCTTCGCCGGTGGACACCAGCGCGAACCAGCCCACGAACTCCCCCGTGGCTCGTTCGATCGCGGCCCAGCGCCCGGGACGCAGCATCTTCTGGACGACCTCGGCGCGTGGGGTCGGGTCGCCTCCGGTGAGGAACCGCATCACCCGCGGATCACTGTCCAGCTCGACCAAGAAGTCCACATCGGACTCGGTGACCGGGCGCAGCACCAGCCGTTCCGTCTCCACCAGCACAGACCGATGATCCGGTCGACCGGCCGGGGCCGCAACCGGATTAGTTGGCCGCCCATGCGGCGCCGCGGGTGACGAACTCCTTGAACCGGGCGGAGGCCCGGCCGGTGAGCACCGCCCGGCGCGGGGTGTCGTCGAACCGGGTGAACTGGGTGACGCCGTCCCTGCGGCCGAGGCTGATGTTCTGCCAGACGTACCGGAAGCGAACGGGTTTCGACTCGCGGCCGGCCAACGCGCGGGCCATGTCCGACGCGACGAACGCCCCCATCGGCATCCCGGTCTGGCATGCCATGCGCGCCCCGGCGACCGCCGCGTCCCCGATGGCGTACACGTCCGGGTGGGACAGCGAGCGGAGCCGGTCGTCCACCTGGATCCGGTCATGCCGGTCGACAGCGAGTCCGGCTTCGGCGGCCAGCGGCGGCACCCGGAATCCCGCCGCCCAGACGACGGCGTCGCACTGCAGGTTCCTACCGTCCGCCAACAACAGGTCGTGTGCGCCCACTTTGACGACACGGCCTTCGCACACGTCGATTCCCATGCGCTCGAACGAGCTGTGCAGATGCCGTTGCGCGCGTTTGCTCAGCCAGCCGCCGACCGGGCCGTGGGACGCCAAGGTGACGCGCACGTTGGTTTCGGCGAGTTCGGCCGCGGTCTCGATGCCGGTCAATCCGCCGCCGACCACGATCGCCGTGTCCAGGCTGGGCACGCGGTCACGCAGCCTGAGCGCGTGATCGAGGTCGGCGACGGCGTACGCGTGCGCGCGGACACCCGGGACGGAGTCCAGGTCAGGGCCGCTGCCCAACGCGTACACGAGAGTGTCGTAGTCCAGTGTGGTCTGGCCGAGGTGAACGGTCTTGGCGGCGAGGTCGATGGCGGTGACCGTGGCCACGACGAGCCCGTCCGGCGGCAGCGGGCGGGCCGGCAGGTCCTGGCCGGCGGCGAGCTGGTGCAGCCGGACCCGTTCGACGAACCGGTCGGTCCGGTTGACCAGAGTCACCTCGACGTCGGTACGGCGCAGCAGCCGGGTGGCGCGTTTCGCGGCGGTCCGGCCCGCGTACCCGGCACCAAGGATCACGATGCGGTGGGTCATGCCGATATGAACCGGCCAGCGCCTCGGCCCGTGACGTGACGCCGGTCACTTCGCCTGGGTGTCGGCGTACGCGAGCTTGGCCGGGCTGACCACGAGCCGTAGCGCGACAACGAGACCGTCCTGGATCTCGGGCGCGAAGACCGCCGCCAACCCGTCGCCGAACCGCACCAACGCGGCTGGTTGCCCATTGACCTCGGCGACCTCGGCTGCGACCAACGTGGCTTCCGGCCGGGCATGGAACCCCAGGAGGTACCGCAGAACCTTGGTCTTCCCCACGATCGGCCGCCGAGCCGCGGTGGTCGTCCCGCCACCGTCCGCCCAGGACACCACGTCGTCGGCCAGCAACCGCTCCAGGCCGGCCATGTCCCCGTCGAGGGTCGCGGCCAGAAACCGGTCCACGATCCGCCGGTGCTGCCCCTGGTCGGCCGCGAACCGCCGGCGCGTCTCGGCGATGTGCTTGCGTGCCCGGCTGTGCAGCTGACGGGAGTGCGCCTCGTCGACGTCAAGGATCTCGGCGATCTCCCGATGCGGATGCCCGAACGCCTCCCGCAGCACGAAAACCGCCCGCTCGGGCGGACTGAGCCGCTCCAGCACCACGAGAAAACCCAACGACACCAGGTCCCGCTGCTCGACCGTCTCAAGTGGCCCCAACACACCCCCGGCGGTCAACACCGGCTCCGGCAACCACGCACCCACATACCGTTCCCGCGTCACCCGGGCCGACGCCAACCGGTTCAGACACAGGTTGGTGACCACCTTCGTCAGCCACGCCGCCGGCACTTCCACCCGATCCGCCTTGTGCCAGCGGAGAAACGCGTCCTGCACCACATCCTCGGCCTCGACCGCCGACCCCAGCATCCGGTAGGCCACCCCGAACAGCCGAGGCCGTTGCTCCTCGAACACACCCACCTCGGCCACAGTTCAACTGTACGGGTGTGTCGTTCGGACCAGCGGATGTGTCTGGATGGCTGACTTGCCCGACGGCGGCCATACGGTTACATGGAGATGCCCGAACCAAGGGGGGACAATGAGTTCTGGCCTGTCCAGGCTGCCGCGCAAAGCTGCCGGTGTTGTCATGGTTGTCGGAGTCGCGTTGACGGGATCGGTCGTGCCGGCGAACGCCACCGACTACTCGTCGATCACCAGCGACTCGTGGGCGTACGTCGACTCGGCCGCGCCACGGACGAGTTTCGCGAACCAGGACGGAGACGCGCCGGTCGGCGCGCAGGTCTTCGCGAGCGGGACCGTGCACGTGTTCAGGTCCTACGTGAACTTCAACCTGTCGTCACTGCGCGGCGCCCGTCTGGTCTCCGCGAGCCTGATCACGAACGAGACAACGGTGAACGACTGCACGACCCAGTTCAGCACGCAGGCGTGGCTCACCGAGACGTCGCGCAAACCCACATGGGCACACCAGCCGGCGGAGCAGTCGCCACTCCCCAGCCTGAACGGCACCTTCCCCCGCTGCCCGGCGCCGAGCCTGGCGTGGGACGCCACTGAGGCGTTGGGCAAGGCGTTGCAGGACGGTCGGTCCAGCGTCACCTTCGAGCTGCGGCTGCCCGAGGACCAACAGTCCGACCAACGGTTCAGCCGAACGTACAATCCGAAGGCCACGCTGGTCGTCCAGGCCAACCGGCCTCCTGGCAAACCGACTGGGCTGACGGTGAACTCCACGGACTGCGGGCAGCACCAGGCTGTCGCCGCAGGCACCATCCGGCTGTCGGCCGTCGTGTCGGACCCGGACGACGCGTTTTCGTTGACCGCCGAATTCGTCTATTGGCCGAAACAGCACCCGGATCAGCGCACGACCCTGGTCGCATCGGGTGTCAGTGGCTCCCGGACGGTCGCCTCGATCTGGTACCAGGACCTCACGGACGGCACCGACTACGCCTGGCAGGTGCACGCCAAGGACACCCTGGACACCGGGCCGTGGAGCGCGGTCTGCACGTTCAGCACCGACTTCACCGCGCCCGACAAGGCACCCACGGTGTCCTCCGCGGACTATCCGACACCCGCCTTCCCCGGCACCGGCGGAACGGGCGTGCCCGGCCAGTTCACCTTCAACGCCAACGGTGTCAGGGACGTCGTCGGCTTCTACTACGGCGAGTTCGAGGCCCGCACGTTCGTCCCCGCCGACCACCGGGGAGGTTCGGCGACCATCCGGTACACGCCGAGCAGCCCAGGGCCGGACAACCTGGTGGTGCGGAGCGCCGACGCCGCGGACAACCGTTCGGAGAGCACCCGGTACGACTTCTGGGTCGTCAACAACGAACCACCGACTTCGTGCACACCGGCCAGTGGGTATCTCGGGGTACCCCGGGACTGTGTCTTCAGCTCGCCGTCACCGGTGGCCGGGTATGTGTACAGCGTCAACCGCGGTCCGGGCACGGAGGTCCCGGCCGGGCCGGACGGCACCGCGCACGTCACCATCGTTCCCACCCAGCCTGAGCTGTCCCAATCCATTGAGGTACGAGCCAGACTGGGCAACGGGAATCTCACCGCCGCCGGCTTCTACCACCTGGACGTCGACCTGGGCACACCGACCGCGGCGGTGCTGACCGCGAACCCGACGATCGGCCAGCCGGTCCAGGTGAAGCTGGGGTCCGTGCTGCCCGGCTCGGTGACCTTCACGTACACCTGGTCGGACGACCAACCGGTCACCATCCCGGTCGGCCCGGACGGCACCGCCACCATCACGTTGATCCCCACGCAGCCATATGGCCAACTGCTGTCGGTGCACACCACGACCGGCGACGGCCTGCAGTCCGGGACCCTCGACGACTACATCGACGCCCAGGCTGGGACCCCGTCCGCAGGTCACTAGGCTGGGGGCACGATTGACGTGAAGGGACTCCGGTGACCGATCCAGCCGCAAGCATCGAAGAGTTGACCGTCCAGCGCGACCGCGCCCGCCAGGACCACGCGGACCTGGTGGCGCGTGGGCTGAAACTGGATCTCACCCGGGGCAAGCCGTCGCAACGCCAGCTGGATCTCGCGGACGAACTGTTGGACCTGCGGGCGCCTGTGGTGTCCGCGGACGGCACGGACCTGCGCAACTATGGCGGGCTGCAGGGTCTGGCGGAGTTGCGGGCGATCTTCAGCGGTGCTTTGCAGGTGCCGGTGGCGCAGTTGCTGGCGGCCGGGAACTCCAGCCTGGAGTTGATGCACGACGCGTTGGTGTTCGCTCTGCTCGGGGCGGTGCCGGGTGCTGAGCGCCGCTGGGTGGACGAGCCGGAGGTCGCGTTCCTGTGCCCGGTCCCGGGGTATGACAGGCACTTCGCGCTGTGCGAGCGGTTCGGCATCACGTTGATCCCGGTGCCGATGACTCCGGACGGCCCGGACATGGCCGTGGTCGAGCGGCTCGCCGCGGAGGACCCGAAGGTGAAGGGCATCTGGTGCGTGCCCAAGTACAGCAACCCGGACGGGGCCGTCTACGCCGACGAGACCGTGCGCCGGCTGGCGGCGATGACCACGGCGGCCCCGGACTTCCGGATCTTCTGGGACAACGCGTACGCGGTGCACCACCTGACCGACGAGCCCGCGGAGATCGCCGACCTGCTCGCGTTGTGCGCCGAGCACGGCAACCCGGACCGGCCGTTCGTCTTCGGCTCCACCTCGAAGATCACCTTCGCCGGCGGTGGGGTCGGCTTCTTCGGCTCCTCCCCCGCGAACGTCGAGTGGTGGCTGGGCCACACCGCGAAACGCAGCATCGGCCCCGACAAGATCAACCAGCTCCGGCACGTCCGGTTCCTGCGTGACCAGGACGGCCTGCGGGAGCACATGCGCCGGCACGCGGCCCTGATCCGGCCGAAGTTCGAGGCGGTCCACAAGATCCTCAGCACCGAGCTGGGCGGCACCGGCCTGGCCTCGTGGACCAACCCGGCCGGCGGCTACTTCATCAGCCTGCAGGTCCCTGAGGGCTGCGCCCGCGCGGTGGTCGCCAAGGCCAAGGAGGCGGGCATCGCCCTCACCCCGGCCGGCGCGACCCACCCGTACGGCGACGACCCGACCGACAGCGTGATCCGGATCGCGCCGACCTACCCCGAACTGGCGGAAGTGGAGGCGGCCATCACCGGACTCGCCACCTGCGTCCGCCTGGTCGGCACCGAGAAGCTCCTCGCCGACCGCTGACCACCAGGCTCATGGCCGGCCTCGTTTGTGGTCGGGTGTCTTGTAGGTGACCAGTGGGATCGTGGTGGCCACCGGCGTGGCCAGCTGGTGGTCGACGAGGTCCGCGATCACCTGCTCGATGCGTTTGTAGGCCGATGGCGCCTCCTCGAACAGCAACTGGCGGTCGCCGCACACCACCAGCGAGCCCACCGGCGTCCGGCGCAACTGTTCGACGGTGTGCTTGACCTTGCCACGGCGTAGGGCGTCGGCACGCGACATCTTGCGGCCCGCGCCGTGCGCCACGGAGTGGTTGGCGTCCGGTCCGGCGTGCGCGGCCACGAGGTACGAAGGGGTGCCGCGTGTGCCGGCGATGAGCACGTCGTTGCCGTCGCCCGGCGCCGCGCCCTTGCGGTGCAGGTAGACCCCGTCGCGGATCTCGACCAGGTTGTGGCACTGGTCGACGATCGGCGCGGTGGGCTCGGCGCCGAGTGCGTGGGCGACCCGGGCGGCCATCAGTCGCCGGTTGAGCGATCCCCAACGGACGGCTTCGTCATGCGCTGCCAGGTAGGCGGCGGGGTCAGCGGCCGGGCCCGCGCCGTGGACCTCGGTGTGCGCCCGTAGGATCCGCTCGCCCAGCCCTCGGGAACCGCTGTGCACGATGAGGACGAGGTCCCCGGCGACAAGCCCGAGACGGTCCGCGTGGTCCGGCTCGAAGACGGTGTCGACGCGGGCCAGTTCGACGAAGTGGTTACCCCGGCCGACCGTTCCGAGACCCTCGACGTGGCCGGCGGGAATGTCGCCGTCCACGACCGCCCAGGCGGGGTCGTCGGAGTCCGGCGCGCGGTCGAGGTCAGGCAATCGGGCGGCGATCCGGGCCGCCACGGCGCGCTTGAGCCGGATGGGGAACACCGCGATGCCGCAACCGATGTCGGAGCCCACAAGGAACGGGTACAACACGGTCGACGCCATGGCGGCGCCGATCGGGGCGCCCTTGCCGGGATGCAGGTCCGGCATGGCGGCGACATGAACCATGCCGTCAAGGGCGGCCACCTGGTGGCATTGGTCGACGGCGTCGGACTCGATCCAACTGGTCGGTGCGGCGAACACGGCGACAGTGGCCACAGTGGACTGCGGCACTGCCTCCGGCCGGGAGTTCTGGTGCGACACAGACGCTCTCTTCCCTGAACGGTACGGGCGGACGGGTGCTTTCAGTCAGAACGTCATGGACACACGGTCCCGCAGCCCACCGCGCACAGCAAGTGATTTTCGGCCGCCTCAACGAGGTGGGTACCGGCCGCGTTCACCCGATTGGTCGACAGTGGATCCGCCGTGTAACACCCTTATGGGTTCGGTCGACGAGGAGGCATCCAGGGAGTCAAGGGAAAGAGGGCACATCTCATGTGGAGACGCACATCCGTCCTCGGTGCGACAGCCGCGTTATGGCTGGGAGTAGGCCTGCTGACCGGTTGCGGCGCGCAACAGCCGGTCGAAACATCAAACCTGACAACGACAATGTCGTCGTCCATCCCGGCGTCCTCGTCGTCAGAGGCCCCGCCATCGACATCTCTCCCTGTCGTCACACCGAGTTCGAGCACGGTCGTCGCCGCACCGCCGGCTCCGCCAACTCAGCCGCCACCGCCGCCCGCGACCACGCACGTCGCCAAACCGGCGCCGTCGACACCTCACCAGACCGAGTGCACCGCCGACCAGTACCGCAATGTGGACGGCGTGTGCGTCAACCGCCCGGTGGCCGCCCCTGGCGCCCCCGCCGGCGCGACCGCACAGTGCAAAGACGGCACTTACAGCTTCAGCCAACACCACTCAGGCACGTGCTCCGGACACGGCGGAGTGGCGCGCTGGCTGTGACCCCGCCGCGTCGATCAGATCCTGTGTGGACTGTCAACGTCCACCTCCCGGTGTCCGCGCCGCCGGTGAAAGGTGGCCAGGCTGCACGCCAACCGCCACACGTACTCGTGCCAGCCCTGACACACCGCCAGTTCCCGCGCGGCCAGCAAGCAGCTGTGCTCGGTGTCGAACCAGTCAAGAGCGGCGGCGAGCGGCGGGTCCAGTTGTAGCTCGGCCGCGTCCGCGTAGTACGCGACCAACCTGCGTAACCCCGGGACGCTGTTCTTGACGCGTTCCGCCACGCACAAGCGCACCAGGTCGTGCAGGCGGTACCGGTTGGGCTTGTGTTGGTGGACGAGGCTCGCTTCGGACAGCCGCCGCAGCACGATCCGAGTTCGGGATTCCGGCAGGTCGATCAGGTGGGCCGCCGCGCACAGCGAGATGTCCGGACCGGGCGCCACCCCGATCAGCCCGAGCGTTTCCGCCTCCACAGCGGGCAACGCGTCGTACGAACACGACAGCACAGCGCGAAGGGTTCCGTTCAACTCACCGTTGTCGAAGGCGTCCAGCCGGGTCGCGGTGTCGCTGAGGTCTTCGGCGAACGAGGCCAACGGCAGGTCAGGACGGGCGCCGGCCCGGGTGGCGACGACGCCGAGGGCCAGCGGCAGACCGGCGCAGTGGTCGAGCAGTTCGGCCACCGCACCGGGGGCGCCGGCCAACCGGTCCGGCCCGAGCCGTCGGACCAGCATGTCCTCGGCTTCGGCCCGGGTCAGCATGTCCAGGGCGACCGCGTGGGTGCTGTGGTTCGCGGCCACTGTGGTCAGCTGACGCCGACTGGTGGCCAACACCCGGCTGCTGCCCGCGCCCGGCACGAACGGCAGAACCTGGCTGCTGTCCCTGGCGTTGTCCAGCACTATCAGCATCCGGCGCCGGGACACGAGGCTGCGGTAGAACCCGAACTGGGCATCCGGGTCGGCGGGCATGGCCGCCGGACCGACCCCCAGGGCCTCCAGGAATCCCCGGACGACCACGGAGGCCGCGACCGGGGCGGCGGCCGGGTCGAAGCCGTGCAGGTCGACGTACAGCTGGCCGTCCGGGAACCGGTCGATCGCCTGGTGTGCCCAGCGCAGCGCGAGCCAGGTCTTGCCGACCCCGCCGGCGCCGCTGATCGTCGCGACCTGACCAGCCGGCACCTGGTCCAGTTGGGCGAGTTCCCTCGCCCGGCCGGTGAACGACCACGGCGACGCGGGCAACTGGCGTGGCACCTGGTCCCGGCCGAAGTGCGAGACGGTACCCGTGAGCATCGGGTCGTTGGCGAGGATCGCCTGATGCAGGGCCCGCACCTCCTCGCTGGGCTCCGTCCCGACATCTTCGGCGAGCCGCGCGCGCAGCAGGCGGTAGTGCCGGAGCGCCTCGGCCTGGCGTCCGGCCCGGAACAGGGCAAGCATGTACTGGCCGGCGACTCGTTCGTCCAACGGACGCTGGGCCGCCCTCGCGGGCAGTTCGACGAGTTCCTCGTTGTGCATCTCCAGCCTGAGCGCGACATCAGTGCGGTCAGCCTCGGCGACCAGCCGTTCCCGCTGCACCGTCCGGCGCAACGAGTCCGTCCAGGCCGTGTCCCACCCACGCAACGGCTCGTCCCGCCAGAGGGCCAGGGCTTCGTCCAGCAGAGCCACCCTGGCGCGGTCCTGGCCGGTTCTGGCTTTCGCGACACCACGGCGAAACCGGAACAGGTCGACCGCCATCTCGTCGACGGCCAGCACGTAACCGCCCGCCTGCCAGACGATCGAGACGCCGGTGGCCGGCGCCAAGGCCTTGCGTAGCCGCGACACGTAGCTGTACAGCGTCTCCCGGCCACGATGCGGCAGCTCGTCACCCCACACCCGGTACAGCAGCTGGTCCACCGACACCACCCGGTTGGCGTCGACCACCATCGCCACCAGTACGCCCTGCTGCCGGCGATGGCCGACGTCCACCGGCTTCCCGTGCAGCATGACTTCGAAGTCGCCCAGCAGGCGGAACTCGACCGTCACTCGCGCCCCCCAAGGGTCAAGGACATATATAGCGGCCTTGACCAGCCCATTCAAGTGTCCTCGCAAAGGTTGCCCAGGCCAGGCCCGGCAGCCTCGGGCGCAACCCGGGCCATCGGGCCTGGAGGAGGGAAAGCGAGATGAGACGGAAGGCCATTCGACTAGGTGTGGCGCTGGCGCTGGCCCTGTCGGTCATCGTGCCCGCGGCGGGCTCGGCCGGTGCCGCGCCGCCGGTGCGGGACAACAGCTCCGCGCGGCCGGTGTACTTCGTCCCGGGATTCAGCACGTCAGGTTCGCACGACTGCTGGTTCGGCTACTGGAAGGCGGCCGGTGAGGCGATGTGGTCCTACGGCTGGACCGGGTCGTACCACACGGTGAGCTTCTACGCCCCCGACACGAACTGCAACACGAAGATCTACAACGGCGACCGGAACACGCCCATCAACGATCTCGGCCGGCTGCTGGCGTGGAACATCTACAGCTCGTACTCGAAGAACGGGATCTCGGTCGACGTGATCGCCCACTCGATGGGTGGCCTGGTGATCCGCGCGGCCCTGACCGGCGTGGCGCGAAAGCTCCAGGGCTGGCCGCCTTATCTGTACGTCGAGGACGTCACCACGATCAACACGCCACATCGCGGCACCAACTTGGCGGATCTGTGCGACACCCTGGGGCGTTTCCAGCAATGCAGGGACATGATTCCGGGGTCGTCGTTCCTCAACAGCCTGTACGACGCACCGCAGTCGGCGCAGGGCACGGACTGGACACTGATCGGCTCGGACGATGACGACATCGTCAGCACCGAGTCCGCGCTGGGCATGTCAGCCGGGCACAAGGTCGCCTACCAGTCCGGTCAGGGCATTGAGCACGGCTCGGTCCACCAGACCACGACCGGCTCCTATGGACAGTGGTACTGGAACTACTACGACAACAAGTGGAACTGGACGACCGCGGGGGCACCGCCGGTCCGGGTGGCGAACAACGCGATCTACTACTGGTGGAAGTGGTGACAGGAATGCGAAAACTGAAAGCGGCGGCGCTGACTGTGCTGAGCGCGGCGGGTTTGCTGGTCGGCACGGGCACCGCACACGCCGACGCGCTGCGGTGCGGGGACAACGACAACGGCGAACTGTGCCTGCTGACGTACAACACGGGTGCGTCGGTGACCAAGGCTCGAGCCACGTTCCGGTACAAGAAGTTTCCGACAAACTACTGCGGCGGCGGTTTCAGGGACGAGCCAGGCATCGTCTTCGTCCACTTCACCTTGTCGGGCACGCTGAAGAACGGTCAGCGGTTCGCCCAAGCCGGTTACGGCGCGTGCGACGTGCGGAACACCTATGGCGAAAACGGGGAAACCGAGTTGAAGGTGTTCTACGTCAACCGTGACTTCAAGTCGAAGTCCAAGCTGTGCCTGCGGTCGGACTACAACGCGCCGACGTCCAACGACCCGATCTTCGCGTGCTACATCGTGCCATGAAAGGGCTGTCAGTGATGAGAATCCCTGTGGCGGTGGCTCTGGCGGCCGGGTTGCTCGCCGGTTTCGCGCCGGGCGCGAACGCCGCCGATCCGGTCACGGCGTACTGCGGCCAGACGAAGAACAGCTCCGGACAGCGGCACAGTTGCGGGCGAACGGAGTTCAACTCCGGCGGAGCGATCGAAAGCTTCCGTGTCCGGGACGACTGGGCGGACGGACACAGTACGGTCGCGTTCTGGCACAACGAGTACAACGGTGACTTCGGCACCGTCTGGAACACCAGCGGTTTCGGCAGCTACACCACCGAGTACACCGACTTCCCGGAGGGCACCCGGATCGCGTTCAAGACGTGCGCGGGTGAATCCGGCTCCGGCCTGATCCTGGAGAACACCTGCGGGAGTTGGCAATGGGTGACCGCATGAAAGCCGCCATCATCATCCTCAGCGCCTTCCTGATGATGGCGACCGCTGTTCCGGCGACCGCCGCCGACAGCCCACTGGTGAAGACGATCAACGGTTCCGACGACACCTGCAGCTCGGGCATGACCCACCGCCGGTGGCAAGGGATCTCCGTAACCGGCGCGTCGGCCGGATTCTGGGTCTGCTGGAACGGCCAGTACGAGGCGGATCTGATCGGAACCGTCCGCGACACCGCGCGCGACTCCAAGTCGGCCAAGCTGTACCTGCGCTACCAGTACTGGGAAAATCCGATTGAGGACTGGCAAACGGTGTCGTCCGAGCACATCGCCACGGCCTCAGGCAACACCGCCGAGACCCGCTTCTACGTGTCGAACGCGAAACATGTCCTGGTGAAGGACTTCCAGGTGGCGGTGTGCGCCGGCACCACCTGCACCGGCTGGAGCTGACACCGTGAACCACGGGAGGGGAACCGGGTCGGCTCCCCTCCCGTGGGATCAGTGCTAGCTGCAGCCGGAGGTTGAGCCGCAGCCTTCGCAGACGTAGCACGAGCCGGCCGGACGCATCTTGGTTCCGCAGGTCATGCACAGTGGCGCGTCGGCCACCGTGCCCAGGTGCAGTTCCAGCAGTTCGGTCGAGCTGTGCGCGGTGGACTTGTCCGGCAACGCCTTGGGGCTGGCCGTCTGGGCGGTTGCGTCCACTGTGGAGCGGAGGCCTTCGATGTCCACGTCGCCGGCGCCGTAGTCGTTGTTGACCTGGGCGGAGCGTTCGTCGGCGGTGAAGATGCCGAGTTGGGCCCGCTTCTCGAAGGGCAGGTAGTCCAGGGCCAGCCGGCGGAACAGGTAGTCCAGGACGCTGGTGGCGATCCGGACGTCCGGGTCGTCGGTCATGCCGGCCGGCTCGAAGCGGAGGTTCTGGAACTTCGAGACGTAGAACTCCAGCGGGATCCCGTACTGCAGACCGACCGAGATGGACATGGAGAACGCGTCCATCACCCCGGACAGGGTGGAGCCCTGCTTGCCCAGCTTGACGAAGATCTCGCCGAGGCCGTCGTCCGGGTACGAGCCCGCGTGCAGGTAGCCCTCGGCCCCGCCGACCGTGAACGACACCGTCTGGGACGGGCGCTTCTTGGGCAGGCGCTTGCGGATCGGGCGGTACTCGACCACCGTCTCCTTCTCCGGCTCACCGGACTTACGCGCGGACTTGCCGGCCGACAGCGGCTGGCCGACCTTGCAGTTGTCGCGGTAGATCGCCAGTGCCTTCAGGCCCAGCTTCCAGCCCTGGAAGTAGATCTCCTCTACCTCTTCGACGGTCGCCGACTCGGGCATGTTGACCGTCTTGGAGATCGCGCCGGAGATGAACGGCTGGATCGCGGCCATCATCCGGACGTGCCCCATCGGGGCGATGGACCGCTCGCCCATCGCGCAGTCGAACACCCCGTAGTGCTCGTGGCGCAGGCCGGGCGCGTCCACCACGTGGCCGTGCTCGGAGATGTACTCGACGATCGCCTCGATCTGCTCGTCCTGATACCCCAGGGACTTCAGGGCGCGCGGCACGGTCTGGTTGACGATCTGCATCGAGCCGCCGCCGACCAGCTTCTTGAACTTCACCAGCGCCAGGTCCGGCTCGACCCCGGTGGTGTCGCAGTCCATCATCAGGCCGATCGTGCCGGTCGGCGCCAACACCGAGGCCTGCGCGTTGCGCCAGCCGTTGCGGGCGCCGATGTCCAGGCCGCTGCGCCATTCCTCGGACGCCACCCGCTGGATCGCGGCGTCGTCCTTGGCCAGCGTCCGGATCAGGTCGTTGGCGGCGGAGTGCTTGCGGATCACCCGCGTGTGCGCCTCCGCGTTCCGCGCGTAACCCTCGTACGGGCCGACCACACCGGCCAGTTCCGCGGAACGCCGGTACGCGACGCCGTTCATCAGCGACGTGATCGCCGCAGCCAGCGAACGGCCGCCTTCGGAGTCGTACGCGTGCCCGGTCGCCATCAGCAGCGCGCCCAGGTTGGCGTAGCCGATGCCCAACTGGCGGAACTTGCGGGTGGTGTCGGCGATCGGCTCGGTCGGGAAGTCGGCGAACGAGATCGAGATGTCCATCGCGGTGATGACGAACTCGACGGCCTTGACGAACTTCCCCGCGTCGAACGTGCCGTCCGCGCGCAGGAACTTCATCAGGTTCAGCGACGCCAGGTTGCAGCTGGAGTTGTCCAGGTGCATGTACTCGCTGCACGGGTTGGACGCGTTGATCCGGCCCGACTCCGGGCAGGTGTGCCAGTCGTTGATCGTGCCGTCGTACTGGATGCCCGGGTCCGCGCACTCCCACGCGGCCTTGGCCAGCTTACGGAACAGGTCCTTGGCGTTGACCTGGTCGATCACCTCGCCGGACGTCCGCGCGCGCAGGGCGAACGGGCTGTTGTTCTCCACCGCGTGCATGAAGTCGTCGGAGACCCGGATCGAGTTGTTCGCGTTCTGGTACTGGACCGAGGTGATGTCCTTGCCCCCGAGGTCCATGTCGAAGCCGCCGTCGCGCAGGACGCGGATCTTCTCCTCCTCGCGGGCCTTGGTCTCGATGAACTCCTCGACGTCCGGGTGGTCGACGTCGAGCACGACCATCTTGGCCGCGCGCCGGGTGGCGCCACCGGACTTGATCGTCCCCGCCGACGCGTCCGCGCCGCGCATGAACGACACCGGGCCGGACGCGGTGCCGCCGGAGGACAGCAGCTCCTTCGACGACCGGATCCGCGACAGGTTCAGGCCGGCGCCGGACCCGCCCTTGAAGATCAGGCCCTCTTCCTTGTACCAGTTGAGGATCGACTCCATGGTGTCGTCCACGGCGAGGATGAAACACGCGGAGACCTGTTGCGGTGACGCGGTTCCCACGTTGAACCACACCGGCGAGTTGAAGCTGAACACCTGGTGCATCAGCATGTACGTGAGCTCGTGCTCGAAGACCTCGGCGTCCTTGCCGGACGCGAAGTAGCCGAACTTCACGCCGGCCGCGACGTACGTCTTCACCACGCGGTCGATCAGCTGCCTGAGGCTCGACTCCCGGACCTCGGAGCCGACCGCGCCGCGGAAGTACTTGCTGGTCACGATGTTGACCGCGTTGACCGACCAGAAGTCGGGGAACTCCACGCCGCGCTGTTCGAAGTTCACCGAGCCGTCGCGCCAGTTGGTCATCACCACGTCGCGCTTTTCCCAGGTGACCTCGTCGTACGGGTGCACACCGTCCTTTGTGTACACGCGCTCGAGCCGCAGGCCCTTCGCCCGCTGTTTCCCCGGCGCCACCGGTGTCTCCGTCATGACCAGTCCCTCTCCCTCTTCACTCGCTAGTCCTGGCACGGCCACGTCCGGGGAAACCGTCCGATCCGGTCCGAGCTTTGTGGTGCGTTGGCGCGTGCGGCGGCTCACGAACTCTCCTTGTCCCTGATCGCCGCGCGCAGGTCCGCGATCTCCTTCTCGAAGTCCTCCACCGAGGTGAACGACCGGTACACGCTGGCGAACCGCAGGTAGGCCACCTCGTCCAACTCCCGCAGCGGGCCGAGAATGGCGAGCCCCACCTCGTGGCTCGGGATCTCGGCGCACCCGGTCGAGCGGATCGACTCCTCCACCCGGTGGGCCAGCTGCTGCAGCGCGTCCTCGTCGACCGGACGCCCCTGGCACGCCCGCGCCACCCCGCGGACCACCTTGTCCCGGCTGAAGGGCTCGGTCACCCCGGACCGCTTGACGACGGCCAACACCGCTTCCTCGACGGTGGTGAACCGGCGTCCACAGTTCGAGCACGACCGCCTGCGGCGGATGACCTGCCCCTCGTCCACCTCACGCGAGTCGACCACCCGGGAGTCGGAGTGCCGGCAGAAGGGGCACCTCATGAACAGCCTCCAAACTCACGGACGGTCACCACGCGACAGCCGGCAGTCACCGCAACAGCCGCACTGGTGATCAACTTGTGGATGGAGCGTGGACAACCCAGCCCCAACCTGTGGACTAAACACAGCGGTGTAACTACTAGATGTAGGGGTGACAGTATGCCCGAGGCCCACGCGATGCAAGTCGACACGGCGTGTCTCCCCCGGGTCGTAGACCGGACGTGTCGAGGGCCACACGCGGTGTTCGCACCGACCAGGTCACCGTACGCAATCAGCCATTCGAGGGAACGCCAGGACGGGCGATTCCCGAACAGCGCGCACACGGAGAGCGGAGTTCACCGAGCCGTAATCTCAGCCGACGAGCTCCTCCGACAGCCGCCACAGACGCTCGGCGTTGTCGGGGTCAAGGGCGTACGGAAGGTAGTGGCCGCGCGGCGGCGAGCC
The DNA here is from genome assembly GCF_004345645.1 of Actinocrispum wychmicini. Classification (GTDB taxonomy): domain Bacteria; phylum Actinomycetota; class Actinomycetes; order Mycobacteriales; family Pseudonocardiaceae; genus Kibdelosporangium; species Kibdelosporangium wychmicini. The sequence continues at coordinate 376,283 of NZ_SLWS01000012.1, forward strand.
GTCCTGGGTCCACGGCGTGGCGATCGCGCAGTCCTCCAGATACCTGCCGCCCACACCGGCCAGTTCGGGCGTCACCGCGGCCCAGACCGAGGTGGCGGCTCCCTGGCTCGGTGTCTTCCAGCCGCTTCGGTCGTCCCAGCCACGCGCGCGCATGTCGTCGGCACTGAGATGACGTTGCAGGCCGCTGCTGATCGCCCCTGGCATCACCGCGTTCGCAGTGACACCGTCGCCGGCGTGGCGCGCCGTGAACCCCACTGAGAACAAGGCGTTCGCGGTCTTCGACTGGCCATAAGCCTGCCAGGGGTCGTACGGCCGCCGCTCGTAGTTGGGGTCGTCGTAGTCGATGTCGCCGCGCCGATGTGCCGAGGACGTCAGGCACACCACGCGCGCGTTGCCCGCGGCCCGCAGGCACGGCAGCAGGCCGAGCGTGAAAGCGAAGTGGGCCAGGTGGTTCACGCCGAACTGCGACTCGAACCCGTCGGCGGTCCGCGTCAGCGGGCCGGCCATCACAGCGGCGTTGGTCACGAGCACGTGCAGCGGCCTGCCGGTCGCGGCGTGCTTGCGGGCCCACGTGGTCACCGACTCCAGCGACGCCAGGTCCAGGTGCCGGAACACGACCTTGTCGTTGCCGGTGGCGGCACGCAGCTGCGCCGCCGCGGCCTCGCCCTTGCCCTGGTCGCGGCCGGCGAGCACCACGCGCGCACCCGCGCCCGCGAACGCTTTCGCCGTCTCGTACCCGACGGCGCCGTAGCCACCGGTCACAATGGTCTCCTTGCCCGTCAGGTCATGCCCGGCGATGATTTCGTCCGCTTCCTGGTTCATACGGCGATCCTCAGGCCGGACACGCGGGTGTCCGAGACCGTGCCGTTCCTAGCCGTGACAGGGCCACCCACTAGGCCCGTCGAGCCACCACACTGAACTGATGAGCACGGGCGAAGAACTGGGTGCGTTCCTCCGGGCCCGGCGTGCCCGGGTGCGGCCGGGCGACGTCGGCCTGCCGGCCGGGCCCGGACTGCGCCGCACGCCAGGCCTGCGGCGGGAGGAGCTGGCCGCGCTGTCCGGGGTGAGCATCGACTACTACACCCGGATCGAACAGGGCAAGGAGACCAACCCCAGCAGCGAGGTGCTCGACGCGCTCGCCGCCGCGCTGCGGCTCGACGAGGACAGCCACGACCATCTGTACAAGGTGGCCAACCAGGCTGCCCGGCGCACCCGCCCGGCCCGGCGAAGTCCGAACCGGTCCGTGCGCCCCGCGGTCCGCCTGCTCCTGGACTCGATCCGGCCGTTCCCGGCGTACGTCCTCAACCGCGTCAGCGACGTGCTGGCCGCGAACCCGGAAACCTTCACGTTGTTCGCCGGCCTGGGCGACTGGCCGGCAGAACGCCGGAACACCATCAGGTACGTGTTCCGGCATCCCGCGGCACGCGACCTGTTCCTGGACTGGGAACAGGCGGCGAGTACGGGCGTCGCCAACCTGCGCGCGGTTCTCGGCGACGACCCGGAGGCGCCCGGCCTGGCCGACCTGGTCGCCGAACTCACCGCCGAGAGCCCCGAATTCGTCCGGCTGTGGCGCCGCTACGACGTGGAACCCAGGCGTAGCCACGTCAAGCGGTTCGGTCATCCGATGGTCGGGACCATGACTCTCACCCACGAGGTGCTCCGGCTCAGTGACGACGGCCAGCGCCTGTGCGTCTACCAGGCCACGCCCGGCACGCCCGACCACGACGCGCTGACCCTGCTCGCCATGACACGGTCGCCGGAACCGTCTGCCTGACCGTCCTTGTTCACCGATGTTCCGCCGTTCGTTTCTGGACACCAGGTAACGCCTTCGATCAACTGGATCGGCTGGGGTCGGTCACGATATGGAGGCGTTGATGGCGGACTTGAGTCGACGGACGTTTCTGGCGAGCACCGGCGCGGTGGCGCTGACCACGATGGGTGCCGCGGCGGCCGAGGCCAGCGGGACGATCACCGACGTCAGGCACATCGTGGTGCTGATGCAGGAGAACCGCAGTTTCGACCACTACTTCGGCACGCTCAAGGGCGTGCGCGGGTTCGCCGACCGCAGCACGATCGTGCTCAACGGCGGCCTCCCTGTGTTCAACCAGCCGAACGGCGGCGGGCGCCAGTACCCTTTCCCGCTGCGTGGCATGGCGAGCAACGCCGAGACGCTCGCGCAGTGCCAGGGCGACATCGCGCACTCGTGGTCCGACCAGCACGCGGCCTGGAACAAGGGCAAAATGGACAGCTGGATGTCGGCCAAGAACAAGATCGGCTGCCTGGGTTACCTGGACCGCCAGGACCTGCCGCTGCACTACGCGCTGGCCGACAGCTACACGATCTGCGACGCCTACCACTGCGCCGGCCTGACCGCGACCGGTCCGAACCGGACGTTCCTGTTCAGCGGGATGATCGACGCCGCCGGCAGGTACGGCTCGCCCGCGAACGACGGCGGCGACGAGTCCGGACTGACCTGGCAGACCTACGCGGAGGTGCTGCAGAACGCGGGCATCACCTGGCGCGTGTACCAGAACGCGAAGGACAACTTCGGCGACAACGGGTTGGCGTACTTCAAGAACTTCACCACCGCCAAGCCGGGCTCGCCGCTGTACGACCGCGGCATGGCCAGTGTCCCGGCGAAGACCGGCCGGACCCCGGACGACATCCTCGCCGCGGTCAGGGCCGACGTGGTGGCCGGGACGTTGCCACAGGTGTCCTGGGTGGTGACCGACCAGATCACCTCCGAGCACCCGATCGGGCCGCCGGTGAACGGCGAACGGTTCGTCAGCGGCCTGCTGCAGGCGCTCGCCGCCGACCAGGACACGTTCAACAGCACGGTCCTGTTCCTGAACTACGACGAGAACGACGGCTTCTTCGACCACGTGCCACCGCCTTCGCCCGCCGCGGGCACGGCGGACGAGTTCGTCAACGGCGTCCCGGTCGGACTGGGATTCCGGGTGCCGATGCTGATCATGTCGCCGTGGACGCGCGGCGGCTGGGTCTGCTCGGAGGTCTTCGACCACACGTCGGTGATCCGGTTCATCGAGACCTGGTCGGCGGCGGTCGGCAAGCCGGCCCGCTGCCAGGTGATCAGCGCCTGGCGGCGGGCCGTCTGCGGCGACCTGACCTCGGCGTTCGACTTCACCAACCCGGTGTACGGCCTGCCGTCGCTGCCCACGCCCGGCGCCGTGATCCCGGGCTCGACATGCGCGCTCCTGCCCAACCCGGCGCCGAAGAACAACGCCCTGCCGCCGCAGGAGCCCGGTACCCGGCCGGCTCGACCGCTGCCGTACCAGACGGACACTTCGATCTCCGCATGGACCTACAACTCGGACGGCTCCATCCAGCTCAACGTCACGATGTCCAATTCGGGCACTCGTGCCGCGCACTTCTCCGCGTACGTCAACGCTTTCCGCACGGGCGGCCCCTGGCAGTACACGGTCAATTCGTCCACAACGGACTTCTTCAACTGCGGGCCCGGCTTCGGCGACGGCCGCTACGACGTGACCGTCGTCGGCCCCAACCGGTTCCTGCGCCGGTTCCAGGGCAACGCCACCGGCGCCGCCAAGAACGTCGAGACTCGCTCGCGGATCGCCGTCACGTCGAGCACCGGCAAGCTCGCGCTGTGGCTGGACTTCGTCAACGGCTCCGGTGCGCCGGTGACCTTCACGGTGACCTCCAACAACTACCGGGGCGACGGCCCGTGGACGTACACCGTGGCGGCCGGCCAGACTGCGAGCGATTACTTCAACGCCGTGGCCTACTTCAACGGCTGGTACGACTTCACGGTGGCGGTCTCCACCGACTCCACCTGGTCGCGGCGGTTCGTCGGGCACATCGAGACCGGCGCCCCGAGCGTCAGCGGCTAGCGGGGACCTCCAGCGCCTGGCCGGCGAGCACGCCGTCGGCTGGCACGTCGTTGAGCTCCCGGATGCGGGCCATCACGGCCTCGGTGTCGTAGTCCGGCGCGACCCTGGTGGCGACGTCCCAGAGGGTCTCGCCGGGCTGCACCCACACGACCGCCACCCGGTCGGGCACCCGGTCGCCCGCCATCGAACCGGCCGCGAACCCGACGAGGACCACGCCGAGGAACACGGTCAGGCCGATCACAAAGGACGCCGACAGCCGCAGCCGGCGGCGCCGCGGCGGGCAGTCCGGCAGGCGGCGCGCGCTCGGCCTGCGCTGATTCGACCGCCGCGGCGCGCGGCGCTTCGGCCGGGGCCTGGCCTGGGGTTCCGCCGCCAGCGGCGGGACCAGCCGAAGCACCGGCCGCGAGTCCAGTTCGGAAAGATCAACGTTGGTGCGCACCGGAGCCGCCATGTCGTATCCTCCTTACGAGGTTCCCGATCGAACACCGGTTCGATCGAACGTTCGTGCGACTGTCTATCAGATGCCACCGACAAAAATCGAGACCCGCCCGGCGTGTCCCTCGAACAGGTGTTTGATCTACGGGTCAAGGCGGGCTACGGTCTGTGAAGATGATCGAGCTCGTCCACTGGTGGGCGAGGATTTTCAGGAGGCGGAGCGGTGCCGCAGCGCAACAACGGCAAGGTGGGCGAACCGGGCGACAACATCCGCCCCTTCCCCGACACGGCCGAAGACTTGGACTCGGGCACCCTGCCCCCGCGGCAGCGTGCCGTGCTCGAGGTGATCCGGGCCTGGGTGGAGCGCGTGGGATACCCGCCGAGTGTCCGCGAGATCGGCGAGGCGGTCGGCCTGACCAGCACCTCGTCGGTCGCCTACCAGCTCAAGGCGCTGGAGCGGAAGGGCTACCTGCGCCGCGACCACAACCGCCCGAGAGCCATCGGTGTGCTCCCGCCGGACGCGGACGCGGCCCAGTTGGCCGGTTCGCAGCTGGGCGGTGAGGACACCCGGGTGCCGGCCCCGGCGTACGTGCCGGTCCTCGGCCGGATCGCGGCCGGTGGGCCGATCCTGGCCGAGCAGGCGATCGAGGACGTGTTCCCGCTGCCGAAGGAGATCGTCGGCGAGGGCTCGCTGTTCCTGCTGAAGGTGGCGGGCGACTCGATGATCAACGCGGCGATCGCGGACGACGACTGGGTGGTGGTCCGCCAGCAGTCGGTGGCGGACAACGGCGAGATCGTCGCGGCCATGATCGACGGCGAGGCCACGGTGAAGACGTACAAGCTGCGCGAGGGCCATGTCTGGCTGCTGCCGCAGAACGACGCGTACGAACCGATCCCCGGCGACGAGGCGACGATCCTCGGCAAGGTGGTGGCCGTCCTGCGGCGACTCTGAACATCAACTTCTTGGCCCAAGGTGGGAACCTTCGCGGCCTGGCGTGCGTCTTTCGGGCGAAGATCCACCGAAAGGGGCCCGAGATGGTCGATTTCGCCCAGCTGAGGGACGCGAAACCGGAAAGCTGGCAGCATGCCGCGGACGACTGGCTGAAACTGGCCAAGGAGGCTGAGCAGTCCGCGCACGACATCTACGCGAACGGCACCGCCGCGCTGAACGAGCACTGGACCGACCAGGTGGGCCAGCACGCGGCCCAGCGGCTGAAGGACCTGGCCAACTCGTTCGAGATCGCGGCCGTGGAGATCCGGTCGGTGGTGTCCACGCTGGACGGGCTGGCCGACGCGGCCAAGCTGGCCCAGCAGTCCTTATACAGTGCCATCGACTACGCCCGGCGCAGCGGGATGGTCGTCGGCGCCGACGGGCAACTGACCATGTCCGATCCGCGGGCGATGCACAACGACCCGGGCGCCCAGCAGCTGCATAGCGAGTCGCAGCGGCTGATCGCCGAGGCGGTCGCCGAGGCGAACCGGATCGACCAGGACGCCTTCGCCGAGCTGGACCGGCTGACCGGCACGGTCGGCCAGACCGACCTGGGCAAGGCGATGAACGAGGACGGGGCGGCCGCGTCGCAGACCGAGGTCAAGCTGATGGCGGACGCCCTGCCCAAGGGGCAGGACCCGGCGGCCGTCGCGGCGTGGTGGAACGGGCTGACCCCGCTGCAGCAGGACGAGTTCGCCCGCGCCGTGCCGGTGCAGCTGTACGACCTGAACGGCATCCCGCAGAACGTCAAGGACCAGCTCAAGGGCGACTACGGCTACGACCGGGTCGAACTGGTCCGCTGGGCGGAGAAGAACTGGAACAACTCGGACATCGACATCTTCGGCAACAACTGCACCCAGTTCGTGTCCACCGGGCTGGAGCACGCGGGCATGGAGCAGAAGATGAGCTTCTGGTCCGGCACGCTCGACCCGAACGGCTGGGGCCACGGGTGGCAGACCGGCCTGGACTCAGTGGACGGGCACAACCACTCGCACACCGCGAGCTGGGCCAGCGCCAACGACAACCGGAACTTCATGGTCAACCACGGCGGTGAGACGATCCCGCTGAACCAGGCCCGCCCCGGCGACATCCTCTACCTCGAGCAGGCCGGTCCGGGTGGCCCGACCGACCCGGGCAAGGTGCACCACGCCGCGATCGTGACCTCGGTGACGCCGGACGGGGACATCCACTACACCCAGCACACCGACTCCCGGCTCAACGTCAGCCTGAACGGCCGCCTGCCGCACAACGAGAACGAGGAAGGCGACCAGAACATCGTGATCGTCCGGCCGCACCCGAACTACTAAGAGGACTCGATGGACATCGAACCGGGCGGCGTCAGCACCGCCGGCGAGGACCTGTACCAGACCGCGAACACCGCCAATGACCACACCAAATCCCTGTTCACGTCCAGTGACACGGCCGCGGGCGACAACCCCGGCTGGGCGTCCGCCGGAGCGTTGACCGGCGTGAAGTCGGCCTGGCAGGAGCAGTTCGGCAAGCTGATCCAGCAAACCGTGGCGGCCGCCGACGCGCTGAAGGACTCGGCCGGTCAAATCGCCGGCAGCGACCAGGAAGCGAAGTACCGGCTCACCCTCGCCATGCACGACCTGACAGGCAAGTGAAGACCCTCAGGCTCCCCGCCGTCGCGGTCGGTGGTGTGCTGACCGTCGCCGGAATCGTGCTGGCGGTCCTGGCCACCCAGGTCAGCACCGACCTGACCAAACAACGCTCCAGCACGTGCAACGGCCTGCTGCCGATGCCGACGTCCGCCTACGTGTTCGGCTGGACGGCGGTGGCTGCGGCGCTCGTAGCCGTGGTGCTGTTGGTGCTCGGGCGACGCGCCGGAGCCTGGTGGGTCATCACGCTGCTTGTGCTCGCCGTGCTGGCGTTCCTGTTCGCCGGGTTCGTCACGTACACGGTGTACGGGGACGCGCCGACAGTGCGTCATCTGTGCTCTGGTTGACGAGCCAGGTTTCGAATTCGCGGTGCCGGAACTGGATCCCGATCCCGGACAGTCGCACCAGGCCGGCCGTGTAGGCCCAGTCGAGGAAACGTGCGGGACGGGGCGGGAGGGTGCGGTTGATTCGTCCGAGCAGGACAGCGACAAAGTAGCGTGGCCAGGGCGATGGCCTGAGCGCGAGCCCGATCGCTGGCCCCAACGCCAGCCCGGCCGCGAACCCGGTCGCGAGGTCGATCACGAGCCCGGCCGCAAGCCCGGTCGGGAGCCCGACGGCGACTGTCACCACAGTGTCATGGGTGATCCCTTGCCGGGCCAGGTCGGAAGGGGCGCGAATGTACGACGGCCGCAATGCGAGCCCGACCGCGAGCCCGACCGCGAGCCCCGCCCCGATCCCGACCGTTAGCCCGAACTTGAATCCGAACCTGGGCCCGAACGCCAACCCGAAGGCCAGCCAGATCATCAGCCCGACCACCAGCCCGCCCACGATCCAGAACGCGACTTGGCTCACGAGGTCACGGCGTCGGCGTCGAGTACTGAGATCAATCCTGTTCAAGCTGGGCGCCGACGCCGACGCTCGAAGGCCAACCCCTCCGACCAGCAGGACCGACGAGAACAGCCCGTACCAAGCTTGCGGCGTATCGGGAGGAAAGCCGACAGCTTCGAGATACGGCAGGCCTATCAGAAGCAGCAACGGCAATGTGACAAGAACTGCCAGCGCAAGGCCAATGATGTAGCGGGGTGCGCGGGATCCAACCGCGGTCCCGAGCTGATGTAACAGGATGTCGCTGCTGGATCCGGACTGCGGGCTGGTGCGGGCGAGAGTGATCAGCCACCGTTTGACGCTGTCGGCATCGTGTCTCTCGCCGCGCGGACCCGTATGGTTGGCCACCGCCGCGGGGATCAGACGGCGCAGTAGTTCGGTGTTGAGTTCGTCCGGGGCGAGTTCGGCCAACTGAGTGTGTGGGTCGCCCTGGCTGGGGTCGGCGAAGGCTGTTCGGCACAAGTAGAGCTGCCAGGGTGAGCACAGCGCAGTGATGAAAGGGCTCGGGGTGGCGCGGTCGAGGGCGCGGGCAGTTGCCCGCCAGTGTGCGGCGATCCGGGTCGGGTGGGTCGGATCGGGAAACAGGTACGTCAGGTATTCGCGGACCGTGGCTGGGGAGAGCGGCTCCAGCATCACGGTGGTGGCGTCTTGTACCGCCTGCGCTGACGCGGTGCCCAGTAGTTGGTCATAACGCTCGCGGCGGCACGTCAGCACGACCGGATCGGCGGTGGCGTTGAGGGCACGAATCACCGCCGCCGCCCGCAGTGGCGGGGTGTCGTCGGGGTCCATCTCGTCCAGACCGTCCAGTACGGGCAGGATCCATCCCTGCTTCACGGCGCCCTCAGCGTTGGAACGCGACAGTCCTCTTTGGACCAACTGAGCGGCCAGCCAGTCGTCCAGCCGTTGCTTGAGAATCCGGTCGCTGACCTGTTCGCCGTCGTCGCCGAGCAGGGAATCGAACGCGGGCAGGCTCAGGCGCACGGGCACCCGCGCCTTCGGACCGGGTGCGGTCGGCCGGGTGCGGAGCAGGTCCAGGACCAGGTGCACGGCCAACACTGTCTTGCCCGAGCCCGGTCGGCCCAGAACCACCAAGCGACCCCGGTCGAGGCGGCCGTAATAGGCGCCGATCTGGGCCAGGTTGCCTTGCCTGTCGCCGCCGTCGTTGCGCCACCGGACCAGGGCGAGCCGATCGAACCCGACGTTCGCCGGTTGGGGATCTCCCGTCTCGCCCAGCAGTTGGGCCAGTGCCGCGGCTTCTTCCCTGGACAGCTCCTCAGCCAGGTCCGCCACGGCGGCACCGACCTGATCCCGTCGACTGACCAACGCCGCCCACAAGCCGATCGCCGCGATCGCCAGACCCAGCAGCGACACCGGCAACGCCAGCACGTTCGCGATCTCCGCGCCCCGCGTGCCCTCGACCCACAGCCGCCAGGTCCCGCCGGCCACCGCGAGCAGCACGCCACCAGCGACCCACCACGACCGACCAGACAACCGCATAGCCGGGTGGTCGCGCCAACGGCCTGGTCCGCTACGCGGATTTCGTCACAACTGGGCACATGTCGCCCAAAAGAGTGAACGGACCTAGCTGCGACGGCGGCTGAGCAGCCGGTAAAGCACGAAGCCACCGACGATCACCGCGGCGCCCACGCCGACGATCGGCCAGAGCGGAAGAGCTGACTTCTCCGTCGCGGCAGCTGTGCCGCCGCGGTCCTCTGCCTTGTCAGCCGCGGGGTTGACCAGCGCGGTCGCGTTGGCGATCGCGCGGATCGGGGTGCCAACGCCTTCGGAGGCGGACAGCAATGTGCCGTCCGGTTCGAACGCGATGGCTTCGCCCTGCGGCTCGTTGGGCAACGGGACGCGTACGGGCTGTCGTTTCAACGCGGCCACGACGTCGCCGTCGGGCGCGCTGTACAGGTACGCGTCGGTGTATGTCCGCAACGCGATGACTGTGCCGTCCGCGCTGACCGCGCCGCCGGTGACCAGGACTGTGTCGATCGCATGCGGCACCTTGGTCGGGCCGCCTGGGGTTTCCGTGGTCTGGAAGTCCACCGAGGCGACCTGGACCAGCTTGGTGGGTCCCGGGCTGGTCAGGTTGCCGTCCGGCCGGAAGACCTGGGCGGACCCGAGCGGCGTCTTCGTCACCAGGTACGGCACGCCTTTCTTGTCCAGCAGCAACGCTTCCGTGTCGTGGGCGCCGTCCGGATACGTCAGGCGGTACAGGGTCGCCTTGCCGTCCTTGGTCAGCGCGTGCAGCGCGATGGTTTCCCGGTTCTTGTTGTTGTCGCCCGCGTCCTCAAGCCACAGCGTGCCGTCCGGGGCGAGCGCCAGGTCCTCCACGTCGTACGGGTCGGTCTTGTTCGTGATCGTCTTCTCGACCTTGCAGTTCTTGTCGAGCACGAACACGGTGAGCTTGGTGCCGCCGTCGTTGATCGCGTACATCCGGGTGCCGTCCGACGCCAGCCCGGACAGCTCGTTGATGTTCTTGTCCGTGACCTTGCAGCGGTCCACCGGATCGGGCGCGGCCGACGCGGCGGGCGCGCACAGGAGAAGCGCGGCCATGCCGCTCACCAGCATGGCCGCGCCTCGCCTTTGGTCGATCACAATCGGCAGACCTATCGTGTCGGCGGCAGAACCGTGTCGGGGGTCCGGGGGCGAAGCCCGCCGGGCGGGGTCTGGGGGCTGCGCCCCCAGAAAACGCCCGAAGGGTTCCCGGCGAGCGCGCTCCGCGAGCGCACCTCTCCCCAACCCTGAGGTAGACGCCTCAGACGGGGGCCCCGTTGCTCGTGAACTGGCCCAATGCCCCGGCCAGGTCACCGTTCACCCGTGCGTGCAGCTGGGTGCCGTGCTCGGTGTGCCGCTCCGCGAGCACCTCACCCTCGCGGTGCACCCGGGCCACCAGCTCGCCCCGGCCGTACGGCACCAGGACATCCACCTCCGTGGACGGCCGTGGCAACAGCTCCGCGAGCCGGTCACGCAGCTCGTCGAGCCCCTCGCCGCTGTGCGCCGAGACGAACACCGCACCGGGCAGCAGGTGCCGCAGCCGGGCGAGCTGCAGCTCGTCCGCCGCGTCGATCTTGTTCACCACCAGGACCTCAGGCGGCATGGTCGCGCCGTTGCGCTCCGAGATCTCGCCGAGCACCTCGTGCACCGCGTTGACCTGCCACTCCGGGTTCGGGTCCGCGCCGTCCACCACATGCAGCAGCAGATCCGCGTCGGCGACCTCGTCCAGCGTGGACCGGAACGCCTCGACCAGCTGGTGCGGCAGGTGCCGGACGAACCCGACCGTGTCGGTCAGGGTGTACGTGCGACCGTCCGGGGTCTGCGACCGCCGGGTGGTGGCGTCCAACGTGGCGAACAGCGCGTCCTCGACCAGCACACCCGCGCCGGTGACGGCGTTGAGCAGGCTGGACTTGCCGGCGTTGGTGTAGCCGGCGATGGCCACGCTGGGCACCTCGTTGGCCAGCCGCCGGCCGCGCTTGGTGTCCCGCACGTCCGACATGGCCGCGATCTGCCGGCGCAGCTTGGCCACCTTGGCCCGGATCCGCCGCCGGTCGGTCTCCAGCTTGGTCTCACCGGGACCGCGCAGACCCACGCCGCCGTTGCCGCCGCCCGCCCGGCCACCGGCCTGCCGGGACAGCGACTCACCCCAGCCCCGCAGCCGGGGCAGCAGGTACTGCAGCTGGGCCAGCTCGACCTGGGCCTTGCCCTCCTTGGACCGCGCGTGCTGCGCGAAGATGTCCAGGATCAGCGCGGTCCGGTCGATCACCTTGACCTTGAGCCGCTCCTCCAGCTGGCGCAGCTGGCCGGGCGACAGCTCACCGTCGCAGATCACGGTGTCCGCGCCGGTCGCGATCACGGTCTGGCGCAGCTCCTCGACCTTGCCGGAGCCCACGTACGTGGCCGGGTCCGGCCGCTCCCGGCGCTGGACCATCCCGTCGAGCACGTCCGACCCGGCGGTCTCGGCCAGCCGGGCCAGCTCGGTGAGCGACGCCTCCGCCTCGGTCGCCGAGCCCTCGGTCCACACCCCGACCAGGACCACCCGTTCCAGCCGGAGCTGTCGGTACTCGACCTCGGTGATGTCGGTGAGCTCGGTGGACAGTCCGGCCACTCGACGTAGCGCGGAACGGTCCTCGAGTTCAAGCTCCCCAGTCGAGACCATGTCCTCCGCGTAGTCTTCCGTCATTGAGTCGGCCTGTCCTTTCACTCTGTGTCCCGCTGTCGTTTCTCATGGTCGCACGTCGGCGCGAATCCGCCGACTGGTTAACGCGTCCATCTGTATCAACGCCTGGGAACCTGTGGACGTTCCCACGTATGGTCATCCGGTGTCTCTCCTGCGCCATCGTGATTTCCGCCTGCTCTGGGCCAGTGACTCGATCAGCCAGTTCGGCACGTTCGTCGGGCAGACCGTGCTGCCGTTGCTGGCGGTCACCGTGCTCGCCGCGACCCCGTTCGAAATGGGCGTGCTGACCGCCGCCGAGACCGCCGCGTTCCTGCTGATCGGGCTGCCCGCGGGCGCGTGGGTCGACCGGATGCGCCGGCGGCCGTTGATGCTGCGCGCCGACGCGGCGCGAGCGGTGTTGTTGCTGAGCATCCCGGTGGCGTGGTGGTTCGGGGCGCTCACGTTGGCGCACATGGTCGCCGTCGCGTTCGTGGTGGGGATCTGCACGGTGTTCTTCGACGTGTCGTACCAGTCGTACCTGCCTACTTTGGTGGGCCGCGAACAACTGTTGGACGGCAACGCGAAACTGCAGGCGAGCCAGTCGGTCGCGCAGGTCAGCGGGCCCGCCCTCGGCGGCGGCCTGGCGCAGCTGGCCGGCGCGGCCAACGCGACCCTGGTGACCGGGCTGGGCTTCGTCGCCTCGTTCCTCTTCCTGTTCCGGATCAAGAAGGTCGAGCCGAGGCCACCACAGCCGGCGGACCGTCGCCTGTGGACGGAGATCGGCGAGGGGCTGCGGTTCGTGTTCGGGAACAAGTCGATCCGGGCGATCGCGTTGTGCGGCACCACGGCCGGGTTCTTCCTGATGATGGAGACCGCGGTCATGGTGCTGTTCCTGGTCGGCGACATCGGGTTGACCAGCGGCCTGGTCGGGTTGGTGCTCGCGGCCGGCGGTGTGGGCGGCACGCTCGCCGCGGCGACGGCGAACTGGTGGTACCGCAGGATCGGCAACGCGCGGGCGATCTGGGTGGCGATCGTGGCCATGGTCCCGTTCGAACTACTGATCCCGTTGGGCCAGCCGGGGTGGGGCGTCCTGGTGACCGCGGTGGGGATGCTCGGGGTCGGCTACGGCGTGATCGTGCACAACATCGCCCAGGTGAGCTTCCGTCAGTCGATCTGCCCGGACCGGTTGCTCGGCCGGATGAACGCCTCCATGCGCTTCATGATCTGGGGTTCGTTCCCGCTCGGCTCGTTCGCGGGCGGTGCCTTGGGCGAGGTGATCGGGGTGCGCGGCACGCTGTGGGTCGCCGCGGTCGGCCTGTCGCTGTCCGGGGTGTGGGTGATCTTCTCGCCGCTGCGCCGGATGGTCAGTACGCCGACCACCACACCGGATCCAGCCGACCTCGCGCAACCAGCACCGCCGGCCCAGTGAGAGTGCTGCCGTCCTCGGTGATCCCGACCCGGACCCGGCCGCCCGGAATGTCCACAGTGGACTCGCCGGTTCGCTTGCCGGCCAGGTGCAGCATGGCGGCGACGGCGGCGACCGTCCCGGTGCCGCAGGACCGCGTCTCCCCCACGCCGCGCTCGTGCACCCGCATCTGGATCGCGTCCGGCGCCAGCTTCCGGGCGAACTCCACGTTGACACCGTGCGGGAAGAACACTGAATCGTGGCCCGGCGGAACGGTCAGGTCCAGCGCTGTAAGGTCCAACTCCGACGGATCGTCCTCGATCAGGCACGCCAGGTGCGGGTTGCCGACGTCCACCGCGACCCCGGCGAACTCCCGACCACCGACCGTCGCCGTCGACTCGCCGAAGATCCGAACCGGTCCCATGTGGACGGTCACGTGCCCGTCCTCGTGCGCGACCACCGGCCGCGGCCCGGACCGGGTGCCGACCACGAACTCCGCCTCCGCCAGGCCGGCCTCCCGCAGGTAGGCCGCGAACACCCGGACCCCATTGCCGCACATCTCGGCGACCGAGCCGTCGGCGTTGCGGTAGTCCATGAACCAGCCGTCCGGGTCCACATCGGACGGCACGTCCTCAACCAGTCCGGCCCGCACCACCCGGAGCACCCCGTCGGCGCCCAGGCCGCGGTTGCGGTCGCAGAGGGCCCGGACCCGCGCCGGGGTCAGGTCCAGCTTGCCGTCCGGGTCGGGCAGCACCACGAAGTCGTTCTCGGTGCCATGCCCTTTGACGAAGTCGATGCCCTGCACGTCACCAGGCTAGCCGACCGGCCGCGTCGACCAGGTCCGGCCGGCCGGCGTCCAGCCAGGTGATCCGCTTGTCCCGGCGGAACCACGACCGCTGCCGCCGGACGAACCGCCGGTGCCCCTGCGCGGTCACCGTCTCGGCCTCGGCCAGGGAGTACTCGCCGTCGAACGCGGCCAGCACCTGCTGGTACCCCAGGGCACGGGATGCGGTCCGGCCATCGCGCAGCCCGCGGGCCTCAAGCGCGCGGACCTCGTCGACGAACCCGCCCGCGAACATCCCGGCCACCCGAGCGTCGATCCGGGCGTCCAGTTCGGGCGGCTCGCGGTCCAGTCCGATCAGCACGGTGGCATACCGGGCCGGACCGGGCCGGGGCATGGTCGCCGAGAACGGCCGGCCGGTCAGCTCGATCACCTCCAGCGCCCGGACCACGCGCCGGCCGTTGGTCGGCAGGATCGCGCCGGCCGCGACCGGGTCCAGCGCGGCCAGCCGCTCGTGCAGCAGGGGCGCGCCGACGACCGCGAGTTCGTCCTGGAGGCGAGACCGGATCGCCGGGTCGGTGCCGGGGAACTCCAGGTCGTCGAGCACGGCCTGGACGTACAGGCCGGACCCGCCGACCAGGACCGGCGTGCGTCCGACCGCGATCAGCTCCTCGACCACGCGCCGGGCGTGTTTCTGGTAGGCGGCGACCGAGGCGGTCTCGGTCACGTCCAGGACGTCCAGCAGGTGGTGCGGGACGGCGGCGCGCTGCTCGGCGGTGACCTTGGCGGTGCCGATGTCCATGCCGCGGTAGAGCTGCGCGGCGTCCGCGTTCACCACCTCGCCGCCCAGCCGGACGGCCAGCTCGATGGCCAGGTCGGACTTGCCGGTCGCGGTCGGGCCGACGACGGCCAGCGGAGTGATCACGGCACAGGTTCCCAGACGGCGACGTGGTAGCCGACGCCGAACGGCACCATCAACTCGCTGTCGCGGGATCGCCACGTACGGCCCGCTGCGGCCCCGGCGAGCACCTGCCAGGCCACTCGCCCGGCCGCGCCGAGTTCGCGCGCCAGCGACGAGTCCAGGGCCAGCAACGCGGCCGGGTCGGCGCTCGCGAGAGCCTTGTGGACCTGCTCCTCGAACGCGGGCGCGCGCTCGTCCGGCCGGCCGGGCGCGCGGTCGCCGTGCCGGTGCGAGCCGTCGCCGAGGACGAGCAGTCCAACTGGCTCGTCCGCCTCGGCGGCGAGGCGTTCACCGAGGGCCGCGCACTGGCCGGGAGTCTCGTCCGGATCGACCAGATGGACTTTCACTCCCCGTGCACCTGCTTGCTCTCGCAACCACCCGGCGATCAATGCCGGCAATGGCATCGCGGGGTCGGGGTCACCGTGCGTATTGTCGGAGAGCGTGACGCGGACGTCCACGCCGTATCCCCGGAAGGTGCCGGCGGCATGCGGCCCGACCTCGCCCGACCCGGGCGCCACAGCGATCCACCTGCGGGAAGCTCGCGTGAGAGACTGTGCCGCGGCCACGCACGCCGCCCGTACCGCACGCACCTCGGGCACCTCCGCGACCACCAGTTCCGGCACCAACAGGGGCGGATGGGGCACCACGGCGGCACGGACGATCACGCTGTGGAACGTTACTAGGATGGTCCGGCGTGAGCCTGGTGGTTCCGGCCGGGGCGTTGACCTGTTTGAATGCGCGCGGAACAAGTCGCCGACGCGACTGATTCCACGTTGCCAGGCCCCGGCGACGGGGCGCCCGTGGGAGGCGCGGGCACGCAGTTCGAGGAGGAGCCGGCGATGACGGACAGGGAAGCAACCCCGAGCACGCCCGAGGACCTGCTCGCGGGGTCGAGCGTCGATACCGAGGACCCGCACGCGGAGTCGAGCGTCAGCACCGAGGAGCAGGTGACCGAGGTGGTCGTGGCCGCCGAGGGCGACACCACGGCGAACGGGGCCGTCGCCGAGACCACCGCAGCGACCGAAGCCATCGAGGCCGCGGCGCAGCCGGTCGACGAGCAGACCGAACCGCCCGCGGCAGAGCCCGTCGACGAGCAGACCGAAGCACCCGCGGCGGAGCCGGCCTTCGACCTGCTCAAGCCCCCCGCGCCGGTCCCGGTGGCGTCCACCGACCCGAGCCGGTGGGGCCGGGTCGACGCCGAGGGCATGGTCTTCGTGACCACCGCGGCGGGCGAACGGGCGGTCGGTTCGTGGCAGGCGGGGGAACCGGAGGAGGGCCTTTCGCACTACGCCCGCCGGTTCGACGACATCCGGACCGAGGTGGAGCTGCTCGAAGCCCGGATCGTGTCCGGCGCCGGCGACCCGAAGCAGTCGCTGACCAGCGCGAAGCACATCAAGGAGTCGCTGGTGGACGCGGCCGTGGTCGGTGACCTGGCCGCGCTGCGCGCCCGCGTGGAGTACGTGCTGGCGCACGCCAAGCAGGCGATCGAGGCGGCCAAGCAGGCCAGGGAGGCGGCGCGGGCCGGCTCCGTGGCCCGCAAGCAGGAGCTGGCCGAGGAGGCCGAGAAGATCGCGGCCGAGTCGACCCAGTGGAAGCACGCGGGCGACCGGCTGCGCACGATCCTGGACGAGTGGAAGACCATCCGGGGTGTCGACCGCAAGACCGACGAGCAGCTCTGGCGCCGGTTCTCCAAGGCCAGGGACACGTTCAACCGGCGGCGCGGCTCGCACTTCGCCGACCTGGACCGGCAGCGATCCACCGCGAAGGCCCGCAAGCAGGAGCTGGTGGACGAGGCCGAGCAGCTGGCCGAGTCGGACGACTGGGGCGTCACCGCCGGCCGCTACAAGCAGCTGATGACCGAGTGGAAGGCGGCGGGCCGGGCCCCGAAGGACTCGGACGACGCGCTGTGGCAGCGGTTCCGCGCGGCGCAGGACAAGTTCTTCGCGCGCCGGTCGTCGGCGTTCAACGAACGGGACGCGGAGTTCACCGACAACGCCAAGGCCAAGGAGGACCTGCTGGCCGAGGCCGAGAAGATCAACACGTCGGACCTGGACTCGGCGCGGGCGCAGCTGCACCGGATCCAGGAACGCTGGGAGGCCATCGGCAAGGTCCCGCGCGAGCGGGTGCGTGACCTGGAGGGCAAGCTGCGGGCGATCGAGGACCGCGTCCGGCAGGCCGCCGACCAGCAGTGGCGCCGGACCGACCCGGAGGCCCAGGCCCGCGCGGCCCAGTTCCGCGAGCGGGTCGAGGAGTTCGAGTCGAAGGCCGCCAAGGCCCGCGCCGCCGGCGACAACCGCCGCGCGGAGCAGGCCGAGGCCCAGGCGGCCCAGTGGCGGGAGTGGCTGGCCGCGGCCGAGCAGGCCGTCGCCACCCGCTGACCACGTTCGACGGCCCCCTCTAACACTGTTAGAGGGGGCCGTGGGGTCAGTGGGTCAGAACGGGAACGGCACGGTGTTGAACATCGACAGCTGACAGGTCGCCGTCGACGTCGCCGACGCCTTGCTCTCCGACTTCGCGGTGAGCGTGACCGTCGCGGCGAACGAGCCGGTCTGCGAGCGCACCACGTTCACCGGGACGGTCACCGTGGCGCCGTCCTTGGCGGTCGCGAGCTGCGACGGCAGCTGCACCGACCAGCCTGTGCCGGCCACCGTCGCGGACAGCCGGTAGACGTCCGAGTTGACGTACGCCGACACGTCCTCCGGGTGGCCGTTGGTGAACGGCTTGACCTGGCCGGTGTTCGTCAGCGGGAACTGGCAGGTCGCCACCTCCGCCGGCACCCGGCCGCTCGGGGTCCCCCGGCCGAGGGAGACACCGCGGGTGTGCGGGCCGGCGCCGTCCAGCGACCGGACGGCGAGCTTGTACGACAGCACGCCCTTGGCGTCCCGGTTGGCGTCGATGATGTAGAACTGCAGCCGGTTCGCGGTGTCGGTGTACTCGAACTGGCTGCCCGAGCCCGTTCCGGCGTGGAACAGCGCGTCCGCCAGCTGGCGGTAGTCGCCGATGGTCATGTACTGCGGTGTCCCGTCCGGACGGACGAAGTCGACGGTGTGGATGTCCTCCGGGTGGGCGTCGACCGTCCAGACGAACGGCGCCGCGTCCTGGTTCCTCGTCTTGGAGAGCATCACGCCCGAGTCCGGGGTGAACGAGTCCGCGCCCTGCCGGTCGATCACCTCGACGGTGTAGTTGTTGTAGCCGCCGCCGTCGCACAGCGGGTCGGTCTGCGTGTTGCACTTGGCTTCGCGGTCCGCGTTCATCGTGATGTTCGCGCCGACCAGCCCGGTCCGACCGGCCGGGGCCATCGGGGTCTCCCGCGAGGTCACCTGCAGCACGACCAGACCCGAGGTCGTCAACGCCTCACGGGACAGCCGCAACACGTTCGCCTCGTCGACGATGCCGAGCTTCATCTTGTCCCGCAACGTGTGTTCGACACCGACCGCGCCGCCCTGGGTGGCCGGGATGTAGTAACGGGTGTGCGGTCCGCCCGGTCCGTTGAACGTGCCGCGGTCAAGCATGCTCCACGGTCCGGCGCCCGCGCGCCGAGCCGGTGTGCTGTACGGGTTGTTGTAGTTGTCGCCGATGCCGAAGACGTGGCTCAGCTCATGGGAGAACGTGCCGAGGCCGGAACTTTCCGCCTGGGTGGTGGTGTTGCCGCTGGCGTTCGGCCAGTGGTTGGCCGCCGCCGCCCACGACGTCCATGGCACGTAACGGGTCTTGGCGCACCGCGGCTGGGTGGGGTCCGGCGGACCGAACTCGGCCGGGATGTGGTCGCAGTCGGTGAACTTCATCGGGCCGAACTCCTGCCACGTGGAGGATTCGTCGTTGCCCGCGGTCTGGTAGAAGATCACGTCGTACTTCGACGCGATGTCCTGCCCCTGCTCGGCCCGCCACAACGCGCTGATGTCCGTGCGCAGGTCGCGGCTGCAGTTGTCACCGGCCGGGCAGCTGCCGTTGGCGCCCCACTCGTTCAGCCCGTACTCGTGTTTCTTGCCCGGCACCCGATACACGCCGAACGCGTCCAGGTTGACGCCGATCCGGCCGTTCGAGTCCTCCATCCAGTAGCCGTGCATGGTCCGGCCGTGGTTGATCGCCTGCGGCTTGTTCAGGAAGTCGCGGTAGAACCCGGGAACCTGGCTGCGGTCCAGGCCGAGGGCCAGCCGCGGGTTGCCGTAGATGTCGCTGCCGGGCTGGCGGGTGATGCCGAACTGCTCGTTCGGGAAGTCGGCGGTGACCAGGGCGGCCCTGATGGTGCGGGCCGAGCCCTTGCGGTTCGGGTCGGCCCAGTTGATGTCCGGGACATCGCGCTGGTCGTCCCACGTCATGTGGTCGGGGTTCTCCCAGTTCTGCGGGTCCACCGGGGCGAGGACCTGCTGCTTGGTCGGCCACGGCCAGTGTCTTGGGCGGGCGGTGGCCGGCGCCGACGCGAGAGCGAGGACCACACCGACCGCGGTTGTTAACGAAAGCAAACGTCTCATCGACGGTGACATGACATTCCCTTCGGGGATCAGGGAAAGAACAGCCCTGCGCGATGAGGCTATGCGCGTACGACGATATGGATCAGGGCCGAAAGTCGGCTGATCCGGTGAATTACGGCGTTACTGTTGCGCCGCTTCGGATGCGAGCACCCGCGGGTCCGGCCGGGACCACGCGGTCCGGAACCAGCACACCGCGATGACGACCATCGCGACCTCGCTGATGATCAGGCCGACGCCCGGCGAGCCCTCCGACGACTGCCGCGACCAGATCGCCAGAACCCCGTCCACACAGGCGAACCAGCCGCCCAACGCGCAGATCCACGTCATCCCCCACCGGCGGGTGATCAACGCGATCATCGACGCCAGCACGCCGAACCCGGCCGACGTCCCCGCGAACAGCCGGGGCACCATGCCCGCCCGACCCTCGACCCGGCCGAGCAGCACCTCCCAGCCGCTGTCGCCGTGCAGCCACGGCAACACCAGGCCGACCAGGAGCGCCATGACCGCGACCGAGATGACGATCGCGCGGCCGCCGAGGTCGACCGTGCGGACCGCTTTGCGCTCCACCTCGTCGATCTGGTCCTTGAGGTGATCGATGTCCGCCATCAGACCGCGCACCCTTCGTCGCTCGTGCTGACCGCCGGGGGTGCGCCGAACCCTGGCAGACCCAAGCTTATCCCGTTCGTCTTCGGCCGAACTCCAGCTTCGGTGTGGTCGCCGGCCGTGGTCCGCCGATGGTCGACGAGCGGGCCGTCGGCGAGCAAGTGGTGCGGCGCCGCGTACGTGACCGTCGCCCGCACGATGTCGCCTGGCCGCACTTTGTTGTCGCCGGTCGCGAAGTGCACAAGCCGGCCGTCGCGGCCGCGGCCGCTCATCCGGTCCGTGGCCGTGTCCTTGCGGCCCTCGCCGCTGGACACCAGGACCTCCACCGTCTGGCCGACCAAGCGCTTGTTGAGGTCCCAGGAGATCTGCTCCTGCAACGCGACAAGCCGGTCGTAGCGCTCCTGCACGACCTGCTTGGGCACCTGGTCGGCCATGTCCGCGGCCGGGGTGCCGGGGCGCTTGGAGTACTGGAACGTGAACGCCTGCGAGAACTGGGCGGCCCGGACGACGTCCAGGGTCCCCTGGAAGTCCGCCTCGGTCTCGCCGGGGAAGCCGACGATGATGTCGGTGGTGATGGCCGCGTCCGGCATGGCCGCGCGGACCTTCTCGATGATGCCCAGGTACCGCTCGGACCGATACGACCGGCGCATCGCCCTGAGCACCTGGTCGGAGCCGGACTGCAGCGGCATGTGCAGCTGGTGGCACACGTTCGGGGTCTCGGCCATCGCGGCGATCACGTCGTCGGTGAAGTCCTTGGGGTGCGGCGAGGTGAACCGGACCCGCTCCAGCCCGTCGACGTCCCCGCAGGACCGCAGCAGCTTGCCGAACGCCAGCCGGTCACCGAACTCCACGCCGTAGGAGTTGACGTTCTGGCCGAGCAGCGTCACCTCCAGCACACCCTCGGCCACCAGCGCGTGGACCTCGGCGAGGATCTCCCCCGGCCGGCGGTCCTTCTCCTTGCCGCGCAGCGCGGGCACGATGCAGAACGTGCACGTGTTGTTGCAGCCGACCGAGATCGACACCCAGCCGGAGTAGGCGGAGTCGCGCCGGGCGGGCAGCGACGACGGGAAGACCTCGAGCGACTCCAGGATCTCGACCTGGGCCTCGGCGTTGTGCCGGGCCCGGTCCAGCAGCGTGGGCAGCGAGCCGAGGTTGTGGGTGCCGAACACCACGTCCACCCACGGCGCCCGCTTGACGATCTCGCCCTTGTCCTTCTGCGCGAGGCAGCCGCCGACCGCGATCTGCATGCCCGGGTGCGCCTTCTTGGCCGGCAGCAGGTGCCCGAGGTTGCCGTACAGCTTGTTGTCCGCGTTCTCCCGGACCGCGCAGGTGTTGAGCACCATCAGGTCAGGGGTGTCGTCACCGGCCGCGACGACGTAGCCGGCCTCCTCGAGCATGCCGGCGAGCCGCTCGGAGTCGTGCACGTTCATCTGGCAACCGAACGTGCGGATCTGATAGCTGCGGGTCACACTGGCTCCTCGAAAAACGGGCTTCGCGGTACCCAGGGTAGGCCCCCGGTCTGGCACCATCGTCAGCGTGTCACGCAAACTCGCGGCGCTGTCGGCCATGGTGCTGCTGCTCGCGGCCTGCACCAACCCGACAGCCGGCCTGCGCCTGACCATCGCGACCGGGTTCGAGAGCGGCGTCTACTACGCGCTCGGCTCCGCGCTGGCCAACGAGTGGTCGGCCCAGACCGGCATCGAGAAGCCGGTCGTGCTGAAGACGAACGGCTCGGCCGACAACCTCAAGCGGCTGCGGACCGGCGAGGCCAACGTGGCGATCAGCGCCGCCGACGTGGCCAAGGACCAGCTCAACGACTTCACCGTGCACAAGCCGCGGGCGCTCGCCCGGATCTACGACGACTACCTGCACATCGCGGTCCGCGCGGACTCGTCGATCCAGCACGTCAGCGACCTGCGCGGCAAGCGGGTGGCGATCGGCGCGCCGAGCTCCGGGGTCGAGGTGATCGCCAACCGGGTACTGGACATGGCCGGCGTGGCCGCGGGCCCGAATCCGCCCGTGGTCACCCACCTCACCCTGGCCGCCTCGGCCGACCAGCTGCAGAAAGGGAACATCGACGCGTTCTTCTGGTCCGGCGGCCTGCCCACCAAGGAGATCAGGCAGCTGGCGACCGCGATGCCGCTGCGTCTGGTCGACATGAACGACGTGATGCCCCGGATCCGCGAGAAGTACAGCTACTACAGCGCCGCCACGATCCCGGTCACGACCTATGCGCTGGCCGACCCCACCCCGGTGAACACCCTGATCGTGCCCAACCTGCTGCTGGTCACCGACGACATGTCGGCGGACGCGGCGAAGGTGCTCACCCAGGGCGTCTTCGAGGCCCAGCCGAAGCTGGCGAAGGTGAACACCGCCGCGAACTCCATCGACCAGCGCTCGGCGATCGAGACCCGCCCGGTCCCCCTGCACGAAGGCGCGCTGCAGTACTACCGGGAGATCAAGATCTAGGCGGCCGGGAGGTCGACCGTCACCCGGAGGCCGCCGCCGTCGGGCAGGTCCAGCCGCACCGAGCCGCCGGCCCGTTCGGCGAGCCGGCGCACGATCGACAGGCCCAGGCCGGAGCCGGTGACGTTCTGGTGCACACCGCTGCGCCAGAACCGGTCCGTCGCCCGTTCGAGCTCCTCCGGGCGCAGCCCCGGGCCGTGGTCGCGGACCGTGATCCGGACCCGGCTGTCCTGTGTGGACACGTCGACCGCGACGGTGGTCTCCTCGGCGGTGAACTTCAACGCATTGTCCAGCAAGGCGTCCAGCATCGTCTCGACGCTCCGGGGCGGGGCCAGGGCGGTCACGGGCGGGGTGGGCGCGGTCAGCACCAGCGAGACGTGCCGGGAGTCGGCCACCGCCTCCCAGTCGGTCATCCGTTGGGACACCGTGGCGATCGCGTCGATCGGGACGAGCTCGCCGCCCAGGCCCTCCGAGCGGGCCATGGACAGCAGGTCGTCGACGATCTGGTTGAGCCGGTCGGTCTCCGCCATCGCCGCCGCGTGGTGCTCGGCCTCCTCGGCGTCGACGTGCCCTTCCAGGTTGCCCAGCCGTAACCGCAGCGCCGTCAACGGGTTGCGCAGCTGGTGGGAGGCGTCGGCGACGAAGGCGCGTTGCGCGGCAAGGGTGTCGCTCACGCTGGCCGCCATCTGGTCGAACGAACGGCTCAGGTGCCGCAGCTCGGACGGGCCGTGGCCGTCGTCGACCGCGGGCACCGGCTGGCCGCGCACCACCGCCGCCACCAGGCTGCCGGTCGCCTCGTCCAGCCGGCGGACCGGACGCAGGGTCCACGCCACGACCGGCCACGCCACCAGGACGGCAAGGCCCAGCGCGAGCAGCCCGCCGACGACGATGATCACCCACCAGAGCAGCACCCGCCCGCGGGCCCGCGAGGTCGGCGACACCGTCACCACCGCGCCGCGCACCTCGCCGTCGGCCAGCACCGGCTCGGCGATCACCAGGTCGCCGCCGTCCCACGGCATCAGCAGGGTGTCCGACTCGGGGCGCTTGCCGCCCAGCGCGCTGTCCAGTTGGTCGGCGTGGTCGGCGGCACGGAACGGCGGCCGGTCCTCCGGGCCGGAGCTGGCGATGATCTTGCGGTTCTGGTCGAACACGACCGTGTCGATCGAGTACACGTCGTGGTAACCGGCCAGCTGGTCGGACAGGGCGGTCGGCTGGTTCTCCAGCAGCGGCCGCTGGGCCAGCGAGGCGTACCGGCTGGTGTCGGTCAGCCGGTCCAGGAACAGCAGTTGCTGCTCGCGGGACGCCACGGACAGCGCCAGTGGCACCCCGAGGCCGACCACCAGCAGCGCGACCAGGGAGATGACGATCCCGAGGACTCGGACACGCATGCCGTCACTCCGGCCGACCGGACAGCCGGTACCCGACCCCGCGCACGGTCTCCACCAGGTCCGGGCGGCCCAGCTTGGTCCGCAGGGTGGCCAGGTGGACGTCCAGCGAACGGTTCTCGGCGGCGCCGTTGCGGCCCCACACCTCGGACAGCACCTGCTCGCGGCGGACCACCTCGCCGCGCGCGACCATGATCATCGACAGCACCTGGAACTCCTTGCGGGACAGGTTCACCGGTTCGCCATCCACTCTGACCTCATGCCGGCCGATGTCCAGGGTCACGCCCCGGAACGTGACCGGCTCGCCCTGCGTGCCCTTGTCGCCGCTGCGCCGGCGGACCGCGTGCACCCGGGCCACCAGCTCGCCGACGTCGTACGGCTTGACCAGGTAGTCGTCCGCGCCGGCCTGCAGGGCCTGGATCCGGTCGTCCACCTCGCCGCGGGCGGACACGACGATCACCGCCACGTCGCTCACCGCACGGATCTGACGACACAGCGTCATCCCGTCGATGTCGGGCAGACCCAGGTCCAACAGGATGACGTCGACCTCCCCGACGAGGTCGAGCACCCCGCGTCCGGCGGCCAGCCGCCGGACCGCCAGACCGCGCTTGACCAGGGCCGGGACCAGCGCGTGCGCCACCCGGTCGTCGTCCTCCACAAGGAGCACCCGCACGCGTGTCCCTCCGCATATGTCGTGACCATGTGACAGAGTTGAGACCCTAAGTGTTGCTCAAGGTCGCTGGACTGTCGCCAGGCGAGCCCCCTAGGTTTCCGCCAACGCACGTGTCCCTTCTGGGAGGATTCATGACCGAAGCCGCCACCGTCGTGCCGATGATCCGGATGCACGCGGTCAACAAGCACTTCGGGCCGTTGCACGTCCTGAAGGACGTCACGCTGGAGGTCCCCAGGGGCGAAGTCGTCGTCGTGCTCGGCCCGTCCGGATCCGGCAAGTCGACCCTGTGCCGGTCCATCAACCGACTCGAACCGATCGACAACGGGGTGATCGAGATCGACGGCCGGCCGCTGCCCGCCGAGGGCAAGGACCTTGCCCGGCTGCGCGCGGACGTGGGCATGGTGTTCCAGTCGTTCAACCTCTTCGCGCACAAGACCATCGTGGAGAACGTGCTGCTCGCGCCGGTCAAGGTGCGCAGGGTGGCGAAGGACGAGGCCCGCCGGACCGGCATGGAACTGCTGGAACGCGTCGGCATCGCCAACCAGGCGGAGAAGTACCCGGCGCAGCTGTCCGGCGGGCAGCAGCAGCGCGCCGCGATCGCCCGGGCGCTCGCGATGCGCCCCAAAGTGATGCTGTTCGACGAGCCGACGTCCGCTTTGGACCCCGAAATGGTCCAGGAAGTACTGGACGTGATGACCAACCTCGCCAAGGAGGGCATGACCATGCTCGTCGTGACCCATGAGATGGGTTTCGCGCGCCGGGCAGCCGATCGGGTGATTTTCATGTCCGACGGCGAGGTCGTGGAGGACTCCACTCCGGACGCCTTCTTCACCGCGCCGAAATCCAACCGGGCAAAAGACTTCCTTGGCAAGATCCTCACCCACTGAGCTCCCCGCACTGTGGTGTGCTCCCGTACGTGAAATTGGAAGGAACGTTTGATGCGATTCAGTCGCACTGTGCGTGCCGGCGTCGTGGTGACGGCGCTGGCTCTCGCCGTCACCGCCTGCGGCGGGAAGAAGAACGACACCGGAACAGGCTCAGGCACCAGTGGCACGACCAGCGGTGGTTCCGGCCTGGTCGCCAAGGCCAAGAACGACAAGAAGCTGGTCGTCGGGATCAAGTTCGACCAGCCCGGCCTCGGCCTGAAGACGCCGGACGGCAAGTACACCGGGTTCGACGTCGACGTGGCCACGTATGTGGCCAAGCAGCTCGGCGTGGACGCGGCCAACATCACCTGGAAAGAGGCGCAGTCCGCGGAGCGCGAGAACCTGATCAAGAAGGGCGAGGTCGACTTCATCGTCGCCACCTACTCGATCACCGACAAGCGCAAGAACGACGTGAGCTTCGCCGGCCCATACTACGTGGCACACCAGGACCTGCTGGTGAAGTCGTCCAACAACGACATCACCGGTCCGGAGTCGCTGAACAACAACAAGAAGCTCTGCTCGGTCAAGGGCTCGACGCCCGCCCAGAACGTCCAGACCAAGTACGCCAACAAGGTGCAGCTGCAGGAGTTCGGCAAGTACTCCGACTGCATCACCCCGCTGCTCAACGGCGCCCTTGACGCCATGACCACCGACGACATCATCCTCGCCGGCTACGCCGCCCAGCACTCCGGCCAGCTCAAGCTGGTGGGCAAGGGTTTCACCGACGAAAAGTACGGCATCGGCCTGAAGAAGGGCGACACCGAGGGCCAGGCCGCCATCAACAAGGCGATCACCGACATGCAGTCCAGCGGCGAGTGGAAGAAGGCGCTCGAGGCCGCCATGGGAACGTCGTACAAGATCCCGTCGCCGCCGGAGATCACCGAGAAGTCGTAGACGTGCCGTAACCCGATCCCGGGGGCACCCACGGGTGCCCCCGGTCGTCTTCGCCGGCAAAGGAGCTCGGGTGGACTTTCTCAGCAACTACGACTTGCTCGGAGCGTTCTGGACCACGATCAAGCTGGTCTTCTACTCGGCCATCGGCTCGTTGATCTGGGGAACGATCTTGGCCGCCATGCGGGTCAGCCCCATCCCAATCATGCGCGGCTTCGGCACGGTCTACGTCAACATCTTCCGCAACACCCCGCTGACCGTGCTGCTGTTGTTCACATCCGTCGGCCTCTCGTACACGCTGGGCGTGCAGCTGTCCGCGCCGGACTCACCGACGTCGTTGGCGGACAACTCCTTCCGGCTGGCGCTTATGGGCTTCATCGCCTACACGTCGACGTTCGTCTGCGAGTCGATGCGTTCGGGCATCAACGCGGTGCCGACCGGCCAGGCCGAGGCGGCCCGCGCGCTGGGCCTTTCGTTCAACCAGGTGCTGCGGATCATCGTGCTGCCGCAGGCGTTCCGTTCGGTACTCGCTCCGCTGACAAGCGTGCTCATCGCCCTGATCAAGAACACTACGGTCGCGGCCGTCATCGGCGTCCCCGAAGCCGCCCTGCTGATGTCCAAGATGGTGGAGAACGAGTCCGACAGCCTGTTGCTGGTGTTCCTGGTCTTCGCCGTCGGGTTCGTGATCCTGACCCTGCCCCTCGGCCTGTTCCTCGGCCGGGTCGCCAAGAAACTCGAGGTCAAGCGATGAGCGCCGCAACGACGCTGCTGTACGACGCGCCAGGGCCAAGGGCGAAGAGGCGCAACGCGGTCATCACCACGCTGTTCGTCGTCCTGCTGCTGTACGTCGTCTATCTCGTCTACAGTGGATTCGACGAGAAGGGGCAGTGGGCGGGCGCGCTGTGGAAGCCGTTCATCACGTGGTCCACATGGGACCAGTTCCTGATTCCCGGCCTGCTGAACACGCTCAAGGCGGCCGCGATCTCGATCGTGATCGCGCTGCCTGTCGGCGCGCTGCTCGGCGTCGGACGGCTGTCGCGGCACCCATGGGTGCGGATCCCGGCAGGCGCGGTCGTGGAGTTCTTCCGGGCCATCCCGGTCCTGCTGATGATGGTGTTCGGGGCCGAGCTGTACTCGATCTACACCGACATCGACGCGGACGTCCGGCCGCTGTTCGCCGCTGTCACCGGACTGGTCCTGTACAACGCCTCCGTGCTGGCCGAGGTGTTCCGGGCAGGCATCAACGCGCTGCCCACGGGACAGACCGAAGCCGCACACGCGCTGGGCATGCGCAAGACACAGGTCATGGTCAGTGTGTTGCTGCCGCAGGCGGTCACGCTGATGCTGCCGGCAATCGTCAGCCAGCTCGTGGTGGCGTTGAAAGACACTGCCCTCGCCGGCCAGCTCACCGTGGGCTACACGGAGTTGATCAGGACGTCCGGCGGCATCACCGGCAACTTCGCCAACACCATCCCGACCTTGATCGTGGTGGCCATCCTGTACATCCTGATGAACCTGCTGCTCTCCACGCTGGCATCCGCGATGGAACGGCGCCTGTCCCGCCGGCGAAACCGGCCGGCGCGGGGCGTCAAGGCGGACAAGATCGAACCCGTCCTGGTCCACATCGGTACGGACGCGGACACCGGCCGGGCTGATGGTTAGGCCGTTCTTCTCCGTCACAACTGCTTTGGCCCGCCTTGTCCCGGCAAGGCGGGCCCAAGGCGTGTTCCTGTCATGAAGGACGCCGATCCGGGCGGCGGGAGCACATCGGCACCCCCAGTGACCGGCTGACCTACCCCGCCGGCCCGGCGCGTCGTGATGTGCGAGCCGGCCCACGCCACACCCCTGCAACGCGGGCCCAGCTCGCACCGGTTCCCGACCCGACTGTTCACCTTTTTGAACGACTCCACTCTTTCGTCCCGACCCACGGATGTCAAGTAAGATGACCCCCCACTGGGAACAGGACTGGACACGGTGACACCCTTCCGTTCAGATTGGTGAACGTAAGACGGATACTCCGACCTGAGGGGGCAGGAGTGAGTAATGGCCCGATGATCGGCCGTGATGCGCTGTCGGCGAAACTCGACGCGCTGATTCAGGAGCACTACGCCGGCCGCAAAGTTCCGGGCACCGCGGCGATCGCGAAGGAAATTCGGGAACAGACGGGTTTTCGGATCTCCACCGGAACCCTGCACAAACTCCGCACCGGCCAGACCGAGGTGCCCACCGGTTCCCGACTGGAGGCGCTGGCCGCGTTCTTCGGCCGGCCAATGGCCTATTTTCTGGACCATGAGGCGAGCACCGACGACATGAATCTCGCGGTCGCTCTGCGCGACAAGGGAGTGCGCGCGATCGCGCTGCGGTCCGCTGACCTGTCGGAAAAGAGTCAGAAGGCCATTCTGGACATGATCGACCGGGCCAGGGAGATAGAACGGATTGATTCTCCGGTTAATGATCGTCTGGACGCCCCCGCGGAAGACGACTAGTTTTTCCCTCGTGCCCCCCGGTAGACCCGAACGATTCTGAGGACTGTGGCGTGGTTCCGCGACCCGCGAGCCGGCTACGCAAGCGCTGCACGGCCATGGTCCGCCGGCTGTGCCTTCCGGATCCCTTCTCCGTTTCCGCCCTGTGCGACTCGATCGCCGCGCAACGCGGCCGAAAGCTGTACCTGCACCCGCTGGACAAGCCGGACGGCGTGGTCGACATGCCGTGCGGAATGTGGGTCGCCACCGACGTGGCCGACCACGTCTTCTTCGAACAGCAGACGAGCACTTTCCACCAGGAACACATCATTCTGCACGAACTCGGGCACATGATCTGCGGGCATACGATCGCGAGCCTCGGCGACGGATTCGACCCGGCCGCGGTCGGGTCGGACGACACCGGCGAAATCGTCCGGCAGGCGCTGACCAGGGCCAGCTACAACACCGTGCAGGAACGTGAAGCAGAACTGGTAGCCACGCTGATCCGGGAACGCGGCAGGCAGATCAACGGCCTGAGCGAGTCCGAACGCCGGCTCGGCAAGGCGCTGGGATTCGGCGAGTGAACCCCGACCTGATCAGGGTCGTCCTGCTGTGTCTGTGCTGGCCGGTCGTGCTGCTGCGGGTCGCCGCGGTCCGGGTCGCGGACCAGCGTCTCCTCTGGTTCACGTTGGTGATGCAGGGTCTTGGCCTGACCGTGCTGCAGACCCCGGTGATGCTCGGCATTCAGCGGACGACCGGGGTCCCTCGAATCGAAAGCCTGATTTCGAGCCTGCTCGCCTCGGTCGTCGCGGTGCTGCTGTTGATGGTCGCGCTGCGGATCTCGTCGTCCGACACGGTGTCCGCACGCTGGAGCCGCCGGATGGCGCTCTACTGCGGCGCCACCGCGGTCGTCATGGTGACGACGTTCACGGTGGTCACCGTGCGGCACATCCCCACCAGGGACCGGTTCCTGCCCGTCATCGGCGAGTTCAGCGCGCACACGGTCTACTGGATCGCCTACCTGACGTACATGATCGTGGTGAGCGTGTGGACGACGTCGCTGTTCTGGCGCCAGATCCGGCGCGTCGCGGCCAAGGTGCTGAAGTTCGCGCTGCTGGCCCTGGCGCTGGGCACGACCACGTTCCTGGTGTTCCTCGGCACCCGTGTGGCGTCCCTGTTCTCCGCGTCGCCACAGCTGCCGGCGTTCGGGGTCTACGTGTCGTCGATCTACTCGATCAGCGTCACGGTCGGGTGTTCGCTCGCGATCATCCTGCCGTTGAGCCAAGGCGTGGCCAGCTGGTGGCGGCGGAACCGGCTCTACCCGCTCTGGCGGGCGCTGTGCGACGCGTCGCCGCACATCGCGCTGACCCCGCCGCGGAGCCGGTGGCGGGACGCGCTGACGCTGCGCGACAACCGGCACCAGCTGCACAGGCGGCTCGTGGAGATCCGTGACGGCCTGCTGATCATGCGGGAGTGGATCACGCCAGCGACCCACGACCGGATCGTCGCGGCGCTCGCCGCCGAGCGCCTGCCGAACCGGGACGCCGCCGTGACGGCCTGCTGGGTTCGGGTCGCGCTGCGAGTCCGCGCGAACGGAGTCGAGCGGGTCGCCAAGCCGATCGACCTCGCTGGTCAGGGCGGCGTGGACACCGAGACCGAGCTGTGCTGGCTGACCGCGGTCGCCAAGTCGTGGACATCACCGGTGGTGGCCAGGTGCGCGGCCATGATCGACGTCAAGGCGCCCGAGCTCACGTCGTGACGCGCTGACCGCGTCGGAACACCGCCTGAACGTCGCTGAGGGCGGCAAGGCTGTCCACGGGGTTACCGGCCACCGCGAGGAGGTCCGCGTCGTACCCAGGCGCGATCCGGCCTTTCCGGTCCGCGACGCCACATGACCGTGCCGCGAGGCTCGTCACGGCACGCAACCCGTCGATCGTGGTCGCCTCGCTGAAGCTCACGAACTCCGGGAGAACCCGCGGCAGACAGTCGTGCGGCTTCTGGGCCACGACACCAGCGTCCGACGCGCACACCATGCGCACGCCTTCGCGACGCATCCGCGCGTATCCCCGGCGGATGGCCGCCAGCCGCGGTGTCAAGGTGGCCCCGCCGACGGTCACCCCGAGGTACGTGCCGGCCTCCCCGAGGGCGCGCACGGTCGCCCAGTCCGGCTCGGCTCCTGTGGGCGTCAAGAACGTGCCGTGCTCGATACCGTCGATCCCGGCGCGTACCGCGTCCGCGATGCCCTTGCCCCCATGTGCGTGCGCGGTGACGCGCAGCCCCGCCTCGTGCGCGGCCGCTACGACGACGCGCAACTCGTCGAAGTCGTACTGGGAGTCCCGCATGTCGCTGCCGGGCGTCACATTGCCGCCGGTCGCCATGACTTTGATCACATCCACCCCGCGACGCGCCCGTTCGGCGACCGCGGCCCGCAGATCGCCGGCCCCTTCGGCCTCGCCGCCGAGGAACCAGCAGTGGCCGCCGACGGACGTGATCGGCGGCCCGGCGACGAGCAGCTCCGGGCCGGACCGCGGATCAACGGCCGTCTCGGCCCGTACGGCGAGGCTCAGGTAGTTCCGGTCACCGAGGTCCCGGACAGTGGTGATCCCCGCCCGGAGGGCCTGCTGGGCGTGTTCCCGGGCGCGCCCCAGCAGCGTGTCGTCGTCCTCCGACGCCATCTGCTCGGCGACGTTCGCGGGCGGGTCGAACACCAGGTGGGTGTGCGCGTCGACCAGGCCGGGCAGCAGCGTCACGTCGCCAAGGTCGACCACGGGCAGGTCGGCCGACGGCAGGCCGGTGCCGAAGTCCACCGCCGTGACCGTCCCGTCCTGGACGACCACGAGACCCGGCTGGTCGAAGAAGGTCTCCCCGTCGAAGACGCGCCGGGCACGCACTGCCCAGGGCTGGGGCACGCCGCTCCTCGAAGTGGTCCGAACATAGCGGCGCCGCGCTCAACCAGCCTGGGGGTCACCGGGAGCGCGGCACCGACAAGAAGATACAACAGTTCGGCCGCGCGTGTCCGGTCATCCGTCAAACAGATCGTTGCCAGTCGTGTCCCCATCGACTCGAATAAAGGACTCGACCCCGAAAACAGCTTCATACTGGTCGAGGGAGAGCTCCCCGGCCAAGCTGCTGCCGAGTTGGCTGACGTGCTCGAACAGGGCCGCCCGCTTCCTGGCCACGACGTGCCGGATGTCGATTCGAGTGGTGATCCGGGCGTCGATCAGGTCAAGCGCACACTGTTTTTGTGACTTCGGTCGAGCCAACTGCGGCAGCGCCTGCCTCAGTCGCTGCCAGTGCGCGGCTCCGTGCGCGCTGAAGTAAAGCTTCGCCCCACTGCCCGCGACAGCCAGCGCCGTGGCTCGCGCGGCGTGCCTGTGGTCGCGGTGCTCATGGTCGGCGGTCGCGTTGTGAGTCAGGACCACATCCGGCCGATGCTGGTTCAGCAGGTCGACGATCCGAGCCGCGACCGCTTGGACGGGGACCGTCGAGAACACCTCACCGCGTGCATGCCGCTCCCAGCCAGGCATGCCCGAGTCGTGATACCCGAGCCGCTCGACAACGGACACCCCGAGCCGACGGCACGCGGCGTCCAGTTCGGCGGCACGGGTCGCGACGACCACGTCGATGTCGTGCCCATCCTGACCAGGCTTGATGCCGTTCGGGCCGTCGCCGAACTCGCCGTTGGTGCACGTGACGACGATGACGCGCACACCTTGGTCCGCGTAGTGCGCGAACACGCCACCAGCGCACGTGGACTCGTCGTCCGGGTGGGCGTAAACACCCATCAATGTCCTGGCCGCCATAATGTCCGATCATGGCGGAGTCCGACGAACAGTACGACGCGCTCGGCAAGGAATACGAACGCGTCAAATACATCCCCACAGGCCTGTGCGAGCGCGCCACGTTCCTGTCCGCCCTGCCTGACCTCACCGGCAAGTCGGTCCTGGACGTCGCCTGCGGCACGGGGTTCTACCCACGGCAGTTCGTGTCGCTCGGTGCCGAGCGCGTGGTCGGCGTGGACTCCTCGCAGGAAATGGTGTCGTACGCCCAGTACGTCGAGAAACGCGACCAGCAGGGCATCGTCTACGCGCAGTACGACGCCGTCACGTTGCCTCTGTTGGGCAGCTTCGACGTGGTGACCGCGGTGTGGCTGCTGGGCTACGCGGAAGGCGAGGCCGCGCTCGACGCCATGGTCGGCAACCTGGTCGCCAACGTCGCCCCGGGTGGGACGCTCGCGGTGCTGTTCCCCAACCCGGACGCGGACTTCGACCTCCTGGAGGACTATCAGAAGTACGGCTACTACATGAGCAGGGGCGAACCCTCGCTGGGCCGCCAAGGAGTCGTGGTGCACGTGCTGGGCGAGTCGGAGTTCTCGTTCGACTCGTTCTTCTGGCCGCCCGGCGTGGTCGACCTGGCCCTGTCGCGGGCCGGCCTGACGAACGTCACCAGACACCCGACCGTCGTGCCCGAGGACGCCGTGGCCTCGTACGGCGAGGAGTTCTGGGCCCAACTGCGGGTGAGCCCGAGTTTCGCGGTGCTGACCGCGACCCGGTAGCCGAAGTTTGGAGCTTCTGCTCTAAGCCGCGGCCGGGATCAGCCCAGGAAACCTGCATTACCACGACAAGGACAAGCGGGCGATCATCCGCGCGCTGTTCGCCAGGTACGCCCAGGAGTTCGACGGCCGTTGGCGTCTCATTGATCGCCGACACGACGCGGAACATCGGTGCGATGGACCCGTTGCGCAGGGAGATGCACATCTCCGTCGGCTGCGCTCTGGAGAACCTGACCCTGGCCGCCCAGCACCGCGGCCTGAACCTCGAGTGGAACCGGCCCTCGACGGCGCGGTCGTCCATCTGGGCCACGGCGAACCCCGGACCACGGACGACTTCTCCTGGTACCGCGGCGACTGGAGCACCCTCCAGTCCAAGAAGGACGGAATCACAGTGGACAGTTCGGGCCAGCCCCCAGTGATTCGTTCGGTGGCGAAAATCCTGCCGGCATCCCACAACCTGACCAACGACACTTGGCACCAAGCCACCAAAGACATCCAGTTGCCCACAGCGGCGGCGATGGGAACTCTGGCGGTGCGAGACCCGTTGGATCCATTGCAACGCATCCAGGCAGGCCGGGTCTGGCAGCGGATGCACCTGTGGGCGACCACGCGGGGCGTCGCCATGCAGCCGCTCGACCAAACAGAAGAACGAATGGACCGGGAGCGCTCCGCTGGGCTGCCCCGGTGTTCACCATGCTGCCCGAGAACTCCCGGAAGGTGGTCTGTCACGCACATTCCGACCGGCCCGACAAAGCACCGACCCGCAGGCCGTCCGGGCCTCCGGGCCTCCGGGCCTCCAGCTTCCCGGGCCTCCAGCGCTCTCGGCACGGGCCGCTTCACGCCGTGGGCACCCTCGGCCTCCGAGGCACGAGCATTGCAGGCCGCGGGCGCTGAGGGGCCTGCAGACCACTCCGCGCCGCAGGTCGCATCCAGCCACGGGCACTCCAAAGCCGCCGCCTCCAGGCCGCAGGGCACTGGGCACTGGCCCCCACCGCCAGGGCGTCAGCGGTTCCTGTGTCCGCCCGGCGACGTGAGCAAGCTCGCCGCCGCCATCGCCGCACTCGCGGCGGACCCATCCCTGCGCCCAGGCGCGCTCCGGGCACTTCTGGCCCCGCAGGCCACTCCCAGCCACAGGCGGCCTCAAGCCACAGGCCGCTCCGGCCCTCCGAGCCGAGTACCTCCCCCGCCGCGGGTGCCCCAGGCTGCGGGCCCGCCACGTCCACCGGCGGTCGCGTTCGTCCGGCAACGAAACACCCTGCCGTCACATCGCACTGAGTACCCTCAGGAACGCATCCTCGCCGACGACGGGCACGCCCAGCGTGCGAGCGTCCTTCGCCTTGCCGGACAACGAGTCCGGGTCCGCCGCGACCACCACGGTCGTCCTCCTGCTGACCGCGGAAGTCACCCGCAGGCCCGCCGCCGCGGCCTGTTGTTGGATGTCCTCACGGTCGCGATGCATCGTGCCTGTCAGCACGATCTTGTCGCCGGGCCGAAGCACCAAGCCGCCGACCGTGACGCGGGCGGGTGACCGCGCGGCCCGCGCCTCGTCGATGGTGTGTCGGGCGGTGTCGGCCTCGATGCCCAGGAGGGCGGCCACGGCGTCGATGTCGGCACGTTCTTCCGCGGTCACAACGTCATCCACCCACGCGGCCCGCGCCAGCTCGCGCAGATAGGTGTGGTGCACGCCGATCGCGTCGGTTCGGCCGAGACCGAACTGCTCAGCCACCTTGATCAGACTGTCGGCTTCGGTGACCGAGATCTGCCGGTCGAGCAGGACCTGGTCCAGAACCGCGAAGTAGGCGTCCACGACAGGTTCTTCGTCGCGGGGCAGGCGTTCCACCATGCGTGCCAGGAAATGCGGCTCCACGTGATCAGCCGGCAGACGGCGCACGGGCGGCACCGCCGCACGGACCATCTGAGGCCACGCCCAACCGGCCGCTTTCTTGTGTTCCGCGGTGATCCGGACCGCGGCTGGACTGAACGCCAACATGTGGCTCAGCAGAGCCGCGGCCGCCATCGCGTCGTCACGCGCCGTGTGCCAAGCCAATCCGGTGAGGCCGATCGCCGTGCAACAGTCCACAAGCGACCGGCTGGCGCTGGGGATGACTCTGCTGGCGGCGCGCATCGTGCACAGGCCCGCATCGGCCCACAGCGGCGTCTCCATGCCCATGCGCTCGAACTCGGCGCGCAGGTGCATGGCGTCGAACGACCAGTTGTGAGCGACCACGACCCGGCCACGCAGGCGTTCGACCACGTCCCCCGCGATCTGGGCGAACGAGGGTGCCCGACGGATCTCGGCGGCGCGGATGCCATGAATGGCCTGCGGTCCGAGATCGCGGTCCGGGTTGACCAGCGTTGTCCACTCGTCCGTCACCCGCCCGGCGGAATCGAGCTGGATGATCGCGATCTCCACGATCCGATGCCGGTAGGCGGTGAGCAGGCCGGTCGTCTCGGTGTCGACGACGGCGTATCCGATCTTCGTCAACGGTCTCTCCCTTGCCCGTTCGCGATGGGCATTTCGCGAACCGGGCCGGCGCGTTACCGCGCGTCTGGAGAGTCCCTCGATCGGCGGAACGCGGGGGACCGACCTGTGTCGATCCCCCGCACCGCGGTCATGCCTTGTTGCGCTTGAACAACTTGTTGCCCAGCCACACGACCGGGTCGTACTTCCGGTCGGCGACCCGCTCCTTCATCGGGATGAGCGCGTTGTCCGTGATCTTGATGTGCTCCGGGCACACTTCCGTGCAGCACTTCGTGATGTTGCAGTAGCCCAGGCCGTGCTCCTCCTGTGCCACGTCACGCCGGTCGGCCGTGTCGAGCGGGTGCATCTCCAGCTCGGCCACCCGCATGAGGAACCGTGGGCCGGCGAAGGCCTCCTTGTTCTCCTCGTGGTCGCGGATCACGTGACACGTGTTCTGGCACAGGAAGCACTCGATGCACTTGCGGAACTCCTGCGACCGTTCCACGTCCACCTGCTGCATCCGGTACTCGCCCGGCTTCAGCCCTTCCGGCGGGGTGAACGACTGGACCTCACGCGCCTTGGTGTAGTTGAACGACACGTCCGTCACCAGGTCCCGGATCACCGGGAAGGTCCGCATCGGCGTCACCGTGATGACCTCGTCCTCGGTGAACGTGGACATCCGGGTCATGCAGAGCAGGCGGGGCCGGCCGTTGATCTCCGCCGAGCAGGACCCGCACTTGCCCGCCTTGCAGTTCCACCGAACCGCCAGGTCCGGCGCCTGGGTGGCCTGCAGGCGGTGGATGATGTCGAGGACGACCTCGCCCTCGTTCACCTCGATGGTGTAGTCCCGCAGCTCACCGGACTCGTCGTCCCCGCGCCACACCCGGAACTGTGCTTTGTACGCCATCTCAGGCTTTCCTTCCCGGGTGCGCGGCGAGCTCGTCGTCGGTGTAGTACTTCTCCAGCTCACCGATCTCGAAGAGCTCGAACAAGTCCTCGCGCATCGCGATCTGCGGCTGTTCGTCGACGGACACTTCGTTGCCGTCAGTCGAACACACCAGCAGCCGGTTGCGCCAGTTCGCGGCCATGCCCGGATGGTCGTCGCGGGTGTGCCCGCCGCGGCTCTCCTCGCGCAGCAGCGCGGCCCTGGCCACGCACTCGCTGACCAGGATCATGTTGTACAGGTCGATCGCCAGGTGCCAGCCCGGGTTGAACTGCCGGTGGCCCTCGACCGCGACGCTCGGGATCCGGCCCTTGATCTCCTCGATCTTCGCCAGCGCCTGACGGATCTCGCCGGCCTTCCGGATGATGCCGACCAGATCGTTCATCGACTGCTGCAGCTCGGAGTGCAGGGTGTACGGGTTCTCCTCGACTCCCCCGCCCCGCGGGTCGAACGGCCGTACCGCCCGCTCCGCCGCGGCGTCCACATCGGACTGCGCCGCCGCCGGCCGCTTGTCGAGACCGTCGACGTACTTCGCCGCGCCCAGGCCGGCGCGCCGGCCGAACACCAGCAGGTCGGACAGTGAGTTGCCGCCTAGCCGGTTCGAGCCGTGCATGCCGCCGGCGACCTCACCGGCCGCGAACAGGCCGGGCACCCGCGCCGCCGCGGTGTCCGGCTCGACCTCCACGCCACCCATCACGTAGTGGCAGGTGGGGCCGACCTCCATCGGCTCAGCCGTGATGTCCACATCGGCCAGTTCCTTGAACTGGTGGTGCATGGACGGCAGCCGGCGGCGGATCTCCTCGGCCGGCAGCCGGCTGGAGACGTCCAGGAACACACCGCCGTGCGGGGATCCACGGCCCGCCTTGACCTCCGAGTTGATCGCGCGGGCGACCTCGTCGCGGGGCAGCAGGTCCGGGGTGCGGCGGTTGCCGTCCGGGTCGGTGTACCAGCGGTCGGCCTCGTCCTCGTTGTCGGCGTACTTGTCCTTGAACACCTCGGGGATGTACTCGAACATGAAGCGCTTGCCGTCGGAGTTGCGCAGCACGCCGCCGTCGCCGCGGACGCCTTCGGTGACCAGGATCCCCTTGACGCTCGGCGGCCAGACCATGCCGGTCGGGTGGAACTGGATGAACTCCATGTTGATCAGCGTCGCCCCGGCGCGCAGCGCGAGCGCGTGACCGTCCCCTGTGTACTCCCAGGAGTTCGACGTGACCTTGAACGACTTGCCGATGCCGCCGGTCGCCAGCACCACGGCGGGTGCGTCGAACTGGATGAACCGGCCGGACTCCCGCCAGTAGCCGAACGCGCCGGCGATCCGGTCGCCGTCCTTGAGCAGCTCGGTGACCGTGCACTCGGCGAACACCTTGATCTTCGCCTCGAAGTCGCCGGTCTCGGCCTTGTCCTCCTGCTGCAGCGACACGATCTTCTGCTGCAGCGTGCGGATCAGCTCGAGGCCGGTCCGGTCACCGACGTGCGCCAGCCGCGGGTACTCGTGGCCGCCGAAGTTGCGCTGGCTGATCCGGCCGTCCTTGGTGCGGTCGAAGAGCGCGCCGTAGGTCTCCAGCTCCCAGACCCGGTCCGGGGCCTCCTTGGCGTGCAGCTCGGCCATCCGCCAGTTGTTCAGGAACTTCCCGCCGCGCATGGTGTCGCGGAAGTGCACCTGCCAGTTGTCGTTGCTGTTCACGTTGCCCATCGAGGCGGCGATGCCGCCCTCGGCCATCACGGTGTGGGCCTTGCCGAACAGGGACTTGCAGACCACGGCGGTGCGCAGACCGTGCTGCCGGGCCTCGATGGCGGCTCGCAGGCCGGCGCCGCCGGCCCCGATCACGACGACGTCGTACGTGTGCCGCTCGACCTGGGTCATGAATTCCTCTTTCTCACACGAAGCGCAGGTCGGAAATTGCCCCGCTGGCGACAAGCATCACGTACAGGTCGGTCAGCACCAAAGTGCCGAGCGTGGTCCACGCCAGCTGCTGGTGGCGGACGTTCAGCTTGGACACGAACGTCCACGCCCGGTACCGGACCGGGTGGGCGGAGAAGTGCTTGAGCCGGCCACCGGCGATGTGCCGGCACGAGTGGCAGGACAGCGTGTACGCCCACAGCAGGATCACGTTGCCGAGCAGGATCACGTTGCCCAGGCCGAAGCCGAAGCCGCCGGACGGCGCGTGGAACGCGAGGATGGCGTCGATCGTGTTGACCACCGAGACGAGGGCCGCCACGTAGAAGAAGTAGCGGTGGACGTTCTGCAGGATCAGCGGGAACTTCGTCTCACCCGAGTACTTGCCGTGCGGCTCGGCGACCGCGCAGGCCGTCGGCGACTGCCAGATCGACCGGTAGTACGCCTTGCGGTAGTAGTAACAGGTGAGCCGGAACCCCAGCAGGAACGGCAGGGCCAGGAACCCCATCGGGATCCAGCCCGGCAGTTCGCCGAACCACGCGCCGAAATGCGTCGAGCCCGGTGCGCAGGACGTGCTGACGCACGGGGAGAAGAACGGCGACAGGTAGTGGTAGTCGTTCACCCAGTACGACACACCCGAGAACGCCCGGATGGTGGCGTACCCGACGAACGTCGCGAGGCCGAGCGTGGTGAGCAGCGGCTGCATCCACCACCGGTCGGTGCGCAGCGTGCGCTCCGGGATCCGGGCCCGGCCAGGCGCGCTGATTCCTGCGGTCATCTGTCCTCAGTTCGGTA
This sequence comes from Actinocrispum wychmicini, assembly GCF_004345645.1. Taxonomy (GTDB): domain Bacteria; phylum Actinomycetota; class Actinomycetes; order Mycobacteriales; family Pseudonocardiaceae; genus Kibdelosporangium; species Kibdelosporangium wychmicini. The sequence continues at coordinate 415,914 of NZ_SLWS01000012.1, forward strand.
TTTGACTTCGTTGTCTAGTCGTCGTGCCTGACGTACTCGTCGTCGGCGCCACGCCACATCTCACGGTCATAAGGTGTGTCCGGCACGACAACTACCTCATGCTCCGACACGGCCGGCTGCCGGGGCGCGGGTGCCTCCGGCTCCCCTCGGAAGTCCGAAATGTCGATGTCCATCCGCTCCACGTCGTTCACCAGGCGGCGCACCGCGGGGATGTCGCCATACCGGGCGCGCAGGTCACCGACACACTGTTTGACCTGCCCGATCGCGCGCTGTAGCGCCGCTACCTCAGTCGTGGACATACCCGGCTCCTTCACCGTCGCAAGCCTGTGGTGGTGACGCCGCTCCATCGCTGGTGAACGGGCGTCTTGCCGCCGACTGTGCCCCGCCGGTGACCTTGTGACAAGTACCACACGACATGATCGGCGCTGTGACTGGGCCAACACCGCAGCACCCCGCGGTGAATCGATTTCTGTGGCGGATCTCTCACCTAGGAGTCCGATTCGTCTGTTCGAGTGAAGGTGACTGTTCGTAACCAGGCAGGAACGTCGACGCGCGTAGCGTGGGGCTGTGGGTCGGGGGGCCCAGGGGGTGGCGGGGGAATGCCGGAGAACAGCCAACAGCGGGCAAAACGTTTGCGGGACGTCAGGCCGGTCGGCGCCGCGTACTTCGGGTGCGCGCTGGCGGCCGCGGTGGCCGCTGTCTGGACGTCCATCAGCCCGGTAAGCGGATACCAACTAGGGCAAACGATCCTCCTGACAGCTGTCGCGATGCTGCACGCGGAAGCGGCGCGGAACGTCGAACGGATCCGTCGCCGTCAGAAAGCTGTCGCGCACGTCGACCTGAACTCGACCTGGACGTTCGCGGCGGCCCTGGTGCTGCCGCTGCCACTCGCCGCGGCGATGATCGTGGTCATCTACCTGCACGTGTGGCTGCGCGTCCAACGCACCCCGACCTTTCAGCGCGTGTTCAACGTCGCCATGTACATCCTCGCCACAGCCGCCGCCCAGGCAGTCTTCGGACTCGCCGGACCCGGCGCGCTCGCCACGATCCCCGGAGCGGTCACCGCTCTGGTCGCCGCGGCGGCGTACTCCGCAGTCAACGTCGGCCTGCTGACCGCGTGGCTCGCCACCGCACGCCTCGCCGACCGTCCATTCAAGACAGGCCTGGGCACACCCGCAGACAACGCCCTGGAAGCCGTCACCCTGTGCCTGGCGGTGTTCGTGGCGATGGCCATGCACTACAACGCGCTGCTGGTGCTCATCGGCCTGCCGCTGATCCTGGTGCTGCACCGCAACGAACTGATCCACCAACTGGAAGAGCTCGCCCGCAGGGACACCAAGACCGGCCTGCTGAACGCGACCGCGTGGACCGACCTGGCCAGGGAACGGCTCGCCGCCGCGACCCGGCGCGGCGAGGTCGTCGGCGTCCTGCTGATGGATCTGGACCTGTTCAAGAAGGTCAACGACACCTACGGCCACCTCGCCGGTGACGAGGTGCTCCGGGACGCCGCCGAGTCGTTCCAGCACGGAGTGCGGTCAATGGACGCGGTGGGCCGCTTCGGCGGCGAGGAGTTCGTGGTGCTGCTGCCCGAAACCACGATCGGCCAGATGATGCTGATCGCCGAACGGATCCGCCGAGGCATCGAGCAACTGGTGGTGCGCCCGAGAATCGGCGACGACCAGCAGACCATCGACGGGCTGTCGGTATCGATCGGCGCAGCCGCCTTCCCCACCCAGGGACAGGATCTCGACCAACTCCTCGACGCCGCGGACAAAGCGCTCTACCAAGCGAAGAGAAACGGGCGTAACCGAACTCGACTCGCCCCACGCCTGGTGCCGTAGCGAAAGACCGCCAACTCCACGGCCCGGGTCTCGGCGGCCAGAGCGTCCGGGTTTCCGATGCCTCGCAGGTGCACACCAGCCCTCGACCGTGCCCAGCATCGGCTTGGTGTCGGCGGACCGTGAGCCGAAATCCGTCATCACCCGCGGTCCTGGACATTGTCGCCGGCGGCCTCGGTGCCTTCCCCAGACCCAGAACCGCTGGGTTGCGCACTGCTGGTCGACCCACGCGGGCTCAGCCAACCCTTCCGCGTCGCCAGTCGGATCTGAATCGATACCGCTGCCGTCGTTCAGTGTCAAGCCAGCAGTCTCGCAATGACCCCAGTTCCGCCCCCACCACCCCTGAATCGATTTTGAAAACACCCACCATGGTGGGTACGTTGAGCCTGGTCACCACCGTGTGCGACGACAGCGTTGCCGTCATCACCACATCGGGAGGCAACAGTGCACACGAAGCTCCACCGCGTCATCGCCGACGTGACTCAACGTATTGCCGATCGCAGCGCTGACAGCCGGCAGGCGTATCTGGATCGGGTGCGTGGCATGGCGACCGAGGGTCCAGCGCGAGCCGGGATGGCGTGCAGCAACCTCGCGCACGGCTTCGCGGCATGCGACGGGCCGGACAGGCTCGCGGTGCGCGCCCTCGTCAAACCCGGCGTCGCGATCATCTCCTCGTACAACGACCTGCTGTCCGCGCATCAGCCGCTCGACGAGTATCCGAAGTGGCTCAAGGAGTCCGTGCGCGAAGCTGGCGGGGTCGCGCAGTTCGCGGGCGGCGTGCCTGCCATGTGCGACGGCATCACGCAGGGTCGTGCGGGCATGGAGTTGTCGCTGTTCAGCCGTGAGGTCATCGCGATGTCCACGGCCATCGCACTGACGCACGAGATGTTCGACGGCGCGTTGCTGCTGGGCGTGTGCGACAAGATCGTGCCCGGCCTGCTGATGGGCGCTCTCGCGTTCGGGCACCTGCCGGCGATCCTGGTTCCCGCCGGGCCGATGACCTCGGGACTGCCGAACAAGGAGAAAGCCCGGATCCGGCAGCTGTTCGCCGAGGGCCTGGCGAGCCGGGAGGAGCTCCTCGCGGCCGAGTCCGCGTCGTACCACGGGCCCGGGACATGCACGTTCTACGGCACCGCGAACTCCAACCAGCTGGTCGTCGAAGTCATGGGCCTGCACCTGCCAGGCACCAGCTTCGTCCACCCGCACACCCCGCTGCGGCGCGCGCTGACCGAGGAGGCCGGCAGGCAGGTCGTCCGACTCACCCGCACCCGGGGCCAGTACACCCCGATCTCGGACGTGGTCGACGAGAAGTCGATCGTCAACGGCGTGGTCGCGCTGCTGGCCACCGGCGGGTCGACGAACCACACGATGCACCTGCCCGCCATCGCCGCGGCCGCGGGCATCCAGCTGACCTGGGACGACTTCGCCGACATCTCGGCCGTGGTGCCGCTCCTGGCCCGCGTGTACCCGAACGGCTCGGCGGACATCAACCACTTCCACGCCGCCGGTGGGGTCCAGTTCCTCGTGGGCGAACTGCTCGACGCCGGGCTGCTGCACCGGGACGTGCGCACGGTCGCGGGCGGCGGGCTGGACCTCTACCGGCAGGAACCTGTGCTCGAGGACGGGAAGATCGTCTGGCGGGACGGGCCGGTGACCAGCCTGGACACGGACGTCCTGCGGGGGATGGCCGACCCGTTCGAGCCGGACGGCGGCCTTCGGATGCTGACCGGAAACCTCGGCCGGGCCGTGATCAAGGTGTGCGCGGTGCAGCACGAGAACTGGGTCGTCGAGGCCCCGGCCCGGGTGTTCGCCAGCCAGGATGCGCTCACCGCCGCGTTCCAGGCCGGCGAACTGAACCACGACGTCGTCGTAGTGGTCCGCAACCAGGGGCCACGCGCGAACGGCATGCCGGAACTGCACGGCCTGACACCGGCCTTGGGCTCGTTGATGGACCACGGCCACAAGGTCGCCCTGGTCACCGACGGCCGGATGTCCGGCGCGTCCGGCAAGGTGCCCGCCGCCATCCAGGTCACACCTGAGTCGGTCACCGGCGGGCCGATCGCGCGGCTGCGGGACGGTGACGTCATCCGGCTGGACGCCGAACGCGGCACCCTGGACGTGCACGTGGACCCCGAGGAATTCGCCAGCCGGTCCGTGGTGGACGAATACGTGCCCACAGCTTGGCAGGGCATGGGCCGCGAACTGTTCACCGCGTTGCGCAACGCGGTCGGCCCGGCTGAGCAAGGCGCTAGCGTGTTCGGCGTACAGCCGACCCGCAGTTGGGAGATGGCGTGACCACCGGTTCGGACCTGCTCGACCTGTCCCCGGTCATCCCGGTCGTCGTGATCGAGGACGTGGCGGACGCCGCCCCGCTGGCCGAGGCTCTCCTGGCCGGCGGCATCCGGGTGATCGAGGTGACCCTCCGTACGCCCGCCGCCCTGGACGCCATCGCCGCCATCCACGCCTCGGTGCCGGACATCGTCCTGGGCGCGGGCACCGTCACGTCCCCCGAACAGGCCGAACAAGCCGTGTCAGCGGGCTCGTCGTTCCTGGTGACACCTGGGACGACCCCAGACGTGCTGGACGCGTGTTTCGCCACCGGCCTGCCGTTCCTGCCCGGCGCGGGCACAGTGTCCGAGGCGATGCGGCTGGCTGAACGCGGCCTGACCGCGTTGAAGTTCTTCCCCGCGGAGGCCGCGGGCGGCGTCGACTACCTCAAGTCCGTCGCCGGCCCGTTGCCCGGCCTGCGGTTCTGTCCCACCGGCGGGATCAGCCTCGCCACCGCGCCCCGATACCTGGCGTTGCCGAACGTGGGCTGCGTCGGCGGCTCCTGGCTGACGCCGAAGAACGCGGTGGCGGCCAAGGACTTCGGCCGGATCGAAGCCCTCGCCAAGGAAGCCTCGACGCTAACCCGCGACTAGTGGTCACGACCGTTAGTTCGTCGGGGGTTTCAGCCACGCGGTGGTGTCGTTGAGGTAGAGCCCGCAGGCGCAGTCGAGTGCCTCCTGCGG
>NZ_SLWS01000013.1 GCF_004345645.1 Actinocrispum wychmicini
AAGATCACCAGTTCTACAAGGAGTCCCGCTGTCCTGTCGATCTTGAACTTCACCCGCCTTGCCCCACCAGCAAAATCACTAACTACGCGGCATTGTCTCGGGGTTGGGTCGCGCAGGCGGACCTCTTGACACGCGTGGTTGGGCTTCGCCCAGGTCGGTCGGGAGAGAGAACACGCCAGGCGCACCTATGCGCTAGGCGCGCGCACCCAACCAACACCCCGCTTGCGCTCGACCTGCACCCCCACCACTCTGCCTGCACTCCGTCGGCTCGGCCGGGGCGCTACCGCGATCCCCGACGCGGCCGCCAGGAGGTGTCGCGGCGATGTTGCCGTCACTACCCGGCTTTGTAAGCCTTTACGGCGGTGATGGCGGTGGCCATCAACGTTGCGCAGTGCTGTCCGGAAACGCGGATGTCGTCGATCAACTGCAGCGGTCCGTCGGAGTAGCCGGGGACCGGGTTCTCCATTCCGACGAACGCGTCGATCGTGCAGTAGTTGTTGTTGCTCGGATCGTCGTCCTGCTGGCTGCCGGGGACACCGTCGATCGTCACGGCGTGCGAACCCGGCATCATGTCGCCCCGTGCGGATTTGCGTGAAATGTAACGAAAGTCGATGACCTGGCGGGTCGAGTCGGTGCTGTCGCGCTTGTCCAGTGACACGTCGCAGCTGTACATCTGCATGTTGCCTGGCTGGAACTTGTGGCCCGGCACGAACATGCCCAAAGCGGCGCAGGGGTCGAGCTTCGCCGCCTTGGTCAGTGGGGACCTGCCTGACGGGGTGCGTGGCATGGGCGGATCCAGGTGGGGCACGGAGGCGTTGGCGATCGCCTCCAGTTCCGCACAGGCGTCCTGCTTCGAATGGATGGTGTAGACCAGCGCCACCGACACTTCGCTGACCAGTGGCACGATGGGCAAGCTGATCGCGCACCGAAGACCCGGATGCTCGGTGCCGGTGTGGCCCGCGATCTGTATCGACTTGTCCGCTCCGATGGTTTGTTCGACCGAAGCGGTGATCCGGTTGATGCCCTTGGGTGTGGCTGCCGGCGCGAAATCGACCTCGCACTCGCTGATCGAACGGTACGAATTGCCGAAGTGAGCGGGTACGCCCACCGCGTTGATCGCCGCCTCGTCGAGGAAGCCGCATGGATCGTACTGACGGTAACGGTCGAAGGCGCCCAGCATCTTGGCCGCCGTTCCAGGTGGACCAACGTCGTCTACGATCTGGCTGCGATAGGACGTCGCGGAACCTTGGTCCACTTCGGACCCAAGCGCGTTGCCGGTAACCGCCAGCGTGCACGCCGAGGTCAATGCGGCGACAACCGCGAGGGCGCTGGCGGTCTGGATGAGTCGGAGGACTTGTCGTCGTCGCACTCGGACAGAGTAACGAGTCCAAAGCGGTCCGTGCCGGGAAGCTGGTCTGTTGTCACCAACCGGCCATTCGCCATCTTCCGCTACTAGGAGGAGCCGAAGCACACGAACGGCATCAAAGGCTGGGTAGTGGTGGCATCCGCGAGGGCACGGGCTGGGGGTAGGCCATTGACCAAGCCGCGGTGGTACGCGGTCATCACGCCGACGGCTGCGTCGTCGTCGACCGACGCCACGCTGGACACCACGGTCTTCGTGCCGCTGTAGAGCAGGGCGGCTGTGAAGCCGAGGATTTCGTCGCCGCTACGGACCACGGTCCGGCCGACGTCGCACGACGACAGCACGACGTGGGTGGGCGCCGCGTGCAGTTGATGGATGTCGTACGCCATCAGGGGGCCGTCGATCAGGTCCAGCCGGGAGAACAGGACGTTCTCGCGTTCGTGGTGGCCGTGGGTGGCGAAATGCGCTGTGGTGCAGCCGTCCAGGGCCGTCAGTGTGGAGTGGACTGTCGCGTTTGGACCCATCAGGACCGCGCCGTCGCCGTACACCTTTGCCAGTTGACGCACTTCGTCGTGGGCGTGCGCCAGGTCCGGGCCGGCCACAAGCAGCCAACGGGTGGGTGATGCCAGTGAGGTTCCGCGTCTCGCGAGCCAGGTGGAGGCGGACGGTGACACGGTGACCGGTCGGCCGGCCATGTCCGGCAACAGATTCCATGGCACGGACGACAGTGACCCGGTGGGCACGACCACCACGTCCGAGTCGCCGATCAACGGCCGCAGTGGCGCCACCAACTCGGAGGTGAGCGCGGCCACTTGACGGCCCACCGAGGTCCGGATCACCCGGTCCAGGGCGGTCGGCAGGGTCCGGCCGCACAACGCGTTCAGGTCGCTGTGCAACTTCGCCAACGACTCGGAAACCGTTGCCAGCGAACCAAGTCGCACCAACCGTGCCCGTTGGGACGTGACCACGAGGGCGCACAGCCGGCCGTGCGCGGACGCGTAGCTGATCATGACGGTGTCGGTGCCGAGAGCGGCACGGACGTTCGCGAACGACGCTTCGGTGTCGTGTACTCCGGTGCCTTCGGCCTGCCAGCCACGCGCCCGGATCTCCCGTTCCAGTTGGGCACATCGCCGCCGGGCCTCGGGGTCCGGCCGGCCGCCGAGTTCGGCCACCCGGACCTGGTGGGCCAGCTGCCGCAGCTCGGCGACGGCCTCGACGGTCGCGGAGTCGGCGGGCGGGCGGACCGGCTCGAACCGGAACGCCTGCGCGCGGGACCGTTCCAGCCAGCCGAACACCTCGGCCGGGCCACCGTGGTCCAACGCCGCCGTCAGGCCGGCGGTCGCCAGCTCACGGCCGAGTACGGTCGTGCTGGTCCGCAGGTCCAGGCTGCCGATCCGGCTGCGATGGTCCCGCAACGCGGCCAGGCCGGCGCGGGCATGCGTGAAAGTCGCGGTCCGGTCGCCGGCGGCCGCGCCCAGTTCGGCCAACGCGAGGTGCCGCATCAACCTGGTCTCCAGCAACGACTTTGAGCCGCTGCGGGTTCGGATGTGGTCGCGGGCGGCGGCCAGGTCGTCACGCTGGATGTACGCCCGCGCGGCCACCAGACCCGCGGCCTCGGCGTCGTTGTCCAGGCCGAGCTTGCCCAACCGTTCGGCGAGCACCGCCGCGTGCGTGGCGACGGCACCGAGGCGTTTCCCGGCGGCGAACTCCGCCCGGACCCGGGTCGCGGCGGCCACCGCGGCCCAGGTTTCGTTGCCACGCCGCCGAAACCGCCCCTCCGCCCGGTTGGCCCAGGTCCGCGCCGCGGCCAGGTCGTCGGCGGCGAGGGCGGCGTGGGCACGGGTCAGCTGGGCCTCGGCGTGCTCCTGGTCCATCCGGATCCGGGGGAACGCGTCCAACGCGAAGTCCAGCTCGGTCGCTGCATCCCGATGCAGGCCCGCTGCCAGCAACGCCCTGGCGCGTTCGACCGCGACCACGGCGAGCATGCCGTCCGCGTACTTCTCGTACAGCGCGCGTGCGCTGTCGAAATCCCGCAGCGCGGCGGGAATGTTCCCGGCCAGCAGCTCACACGAGCCGCGGCCGTGGATCGCCTTGGCCACCAGGCGCGGCAACTCCAGCTCACGGCCGAGCCGTTCACACCGGTCCAGATCGGCCAACGCGGGCGTCACCCGCCCGGCGATCTGGTGCAGCATCGCCCGGTTCAGCAGCGTCCTGGCCAGCACAGTGCGTTCCCGGCGCAGCAACGGGATCGCCTGGTCCAGGCACGTCAACGCGTCGCCCATCCGGCCCACGAGCACCAGCAACAACCCACGTTGCTGCAACAACAAGCCCCTGGTGGCCGGCGTGGCCTTCGCTTCGGCCTCGTCGAGCAACGCGAAGCCACGCTCGGTGTTGCCCAACGCGGCCTCGGCGGCGGCGAGACTGTTCAGCAGCCGGACGGCCATCGCCGGCTCGTCGGCGGGCACTAGTTTCAGGCCGGCCCGCAGGGCACGCGCACCAAGCAGGGGCCGGCCGCGGTTGAGCGCGTCCAAGCCCCGCTGGTGCAGGGCCAGGACACGGTCGAGCGACACGCGCCAAGTAGATCAGAGAGAGATGGCCGGTGTCGTCACGGTCCTGGTCGTGCCGTCCGGCCGGACCACCAGCTGCGCGAACCCCGGCTGAACCGTGTCCAGCACGAACCGGCCGTCCTCATCGGACACTGTGGCCATCTGGGTGCCGTCGGTGCGTTCGGTGCGCAGCTCGATCGGGTGGCAGCCGGCCGGGGTCAGCCAGCCGTCCACCCGGATCGTGCCGTCCTGGTTCTGCCGGATGCTCACCATGATCGTCAACGACTCGCTGTCGAACGTGATCAGCCGTGACTGTTCGTCACCCCTGGCCAACGCGGGCTCGCTCAGCTCGGTCAGCCGCATCACCTCGAGGTCCACGTTCTCCAGTTCGACCGCGAACTTGATCTGGTCGACCAAGGCCGACGGCATCGGGTCGACCGCGGTCCACATGTCCCTGACGCCGGCCAGGACGGCGGTGTCCAGCTCGTCCATGGGCTCGTCCGGCGAGGTCACAGCACTTCCCCTCTCATCAGCGGAAGTCCGGGTGCAGGACGTCACGGAGCTTGGCCAGGCACCGGCCGCGGGTCGGGCCGATGCTGCCCCGCGGCATGCCGAGGGCGACACTGACCACGTCGTAGTCCGGCCGGCGGGTGAACGCGATGATCCGCAGCAACTGCTGGCAGCGCTCGGAAAGCTGGCCGACCGCGTGCCACAGCATCCGCCTGCGCTCCTGGGTGACCCGCTGCTCCTCCGGGGTCGGCGCGGCGTCCGGCAGGTCGGCGAACAGCACGTCCTTGGCGGGCAGCTCCATCCGGCCGGCGTTGCGCACCCGCCACGCCTCCCGCCGGGTGACGGTGACCAGCCAGCTGGTCAACGCCACCGGCGTCCGGATCTCGCGCAGCGACCCGAGCAGCTTCAGCCAGGCCGTCTGCACGATGTCGCTGCTGGTGTCCCGGTCCAGTCCCTGCCCACGGGCGATATGCCAGAGCAACGGGGTGAGCTCGTCCACCAGCTCACCCAGGCTCTTGTTGTCACCGTCGCGCGCGGCTTCCAGCAGGTCCGCGATCCGGGCGTGGTGCAGCGAGGTGTCCGGCATGTCACCCATCAGCTTCCTGTAACGCCATCCGCACCCGCTGCGCCGCCGTCGTCCTGTCCACGGCCTTCAACCCGAGCGACGGGTCCTTCCGGGCCACGCGGATCAGCGCGGCGGTGATCTCCGCGGCGGCCAGCGGCGCCGCGAACGACGTGCCGTCCCAGACCGCGAACCCGGCACGGTAGTCGTCCGCGTCCAGCGACGCCCGGTCGGCGGCTGGTTCCAGGTCTGCGGTCACGGAACCCTGTACGTCCTTGGGGAACGTGCTGACCACCGCGGCTCCCGTGGCCCAGGACCGCACCCACGGCGCCTCGTTGGAGAACACCGCCTTGGTGGTGTTGGGGTTCAACGCGCCCACGCTCAACACCTGCGCGCCCAGGCCGTTCTCCGGCCGTTCGGCCAGCGCGGCCGGGTAGAACCGTCTCGTGGTGGCGTCGTTGCCGGCCGCGGCCACGACGAGGACACCCAGCTCCCGCAGCCGGTCGATGACCTCGACCAGGTGACCCGTGAAGCCCTGCGGGTCCGCGGTCTCGTCGAAGTAGCCCAGCGACAGGGACACGACGTCGACCATGTCCTCCGGGTCGCCGCCGTTCTGCGCGTTCTCGACCCGTTCGACCAGGCGCCACAACGCGAGCAGCACGTCGCCTTCGTACGCCACGCCGTCGCTGTGCAGGACACGGATCGACAGCACGTTCGCGTCCGGCGCGACCTGGCGGATGATGCCGGCGATGAACGTGCCGTGGCCGGTGTCCTTGTCCACCTCGCCGACCAGCGGGTTGTCCGTGACCGGCGCGTCCCAGTAGTCCCGCAGGACCTGTGTCGGCGTGATGTCGGCGGTCGTCTCCTCCTGGGTGCGGATGGCGTCCTGCACCTCGGGGAACACCTGCAGGAACCCGTCCGGCGCCGGCGGGTTCTCCCGGTCGGGCAGGTCGAACCAGTCGTTCGGGCCGATGCCGGTGTCCAGGATGGCGATCACCGGGCGGCGGTCCAGGTCCTGGCGCGGCGGCGGGGGCGTGAACAGCGCCACCGGGATCCGCCCGGTCGTGCCGGTCCGGACGTAGCCGCCGCCGGTCGGGGCGCCGCTGGCCTCCCACGGCGTCCCTCCGATGTCGACAGTGCCGAACAGCAGGTGCTCCACGGAAAGGTCGCCGGCGAAGTCCTTGGTGGCGTCGTGTGCGCGCAGCACCTGCAGGCACTGCCAGCCGTCGACCTTGACCGGTGTGCCGGCGTCTTTGCGTGTCCGGACGGCCACCGGGCGTGGCCCCTTGACGCAGTGCTCCTTCTCCGCGTCGACCAGTTCCAGGTTCAGCTGCTCGGCGAGCACCTTGTTGATCCGGGTGACCTTGTCCCGGTCCCGCGCGACGTCCTGGGGGACGAGGATCGTGCCGATCCGGTACGCGGTGGACCGCGGCGTCGGTTCGGTCGGCGCCACCACGGCCTCGATCGGGTTCAGGACCCGGGCGCCGTGCCTGGCCAATAGATGTTGGGGCACCTCAGGTGCCGCACTCCCGTCGTCCGGGCCGAAGGGCTCGACATCGCACTGGACGAACTTGACCACCATGTAGCTTCTCCCCACTCGGGTCGCTGTACCACAGGTGCACGATTGTGGCGGTCAGATACATCCGGGTTCGTCACGAAGTCATCACGGCGTGTCGTTTGGCCCGCTCGGCCAACTGGGCCTGAAGCGTGAAGAACGTGTCCGCCGCCCGGATCCCGATCCACCGCGGCGGCAGGACTTCCTTGGGCAGCCCCGGATCCAGGTACGGCAGCCGGCGCCAGTCGGTGAGCAGACGCACGTAGTCGGCGAACGCCTCGCGGTCGGTGCGTGGCCTGCGCCTGCTGTGCGCGCGCACGAAGTCCTCGTAAAGCCGTTCCAATTGGTCCAGGTCCCACCACAGCCGGATCTTCGTCCGCAGGTCGCCGAACGCGAGGTGATCACTGTGGAACAGGTCGGCGTACCGGGCCAAGTCCAAGCGCCGCAACATGTCCTCGGTGGTGTCCCGCAGGTTGGCCGGTGCGATCCACACGCCCGGTGTGGTCGTGCCGAACCCGAGCCTGGTGAGCTGCGTGCGCAGCAGGTGCCGTTTGTAGCGTTCGGACTCCGGCACCGAGAACACGGCCAGTAGCCAGCCGTCGGCGAGCGTGGCCCGGTCCCGCTGGAAGATCCGGTGGTCGCCCTCGCGGAGGATCGCCTCGGCCTCAGTGGACAGTTGGTACCCGGCCACGGACTTCCGTACCGGCTCAAGCATTCCCCGGCGTTTGAGCCGCGAGATGGAGCTGCGTACGGCCGGTTCGTCGACGTTCAGGTCGGCCAGCAGGCTGATGATCCGGGCGACCGACATCCACCCGCCGGTCTCCCGTGCGTAGAGGCCGTACACGGTCACGATGAGATGCCGCGGTTGCACTGTTTCGGGTACGGCCGTCACGTGCACACGATAGCGATCAGTGCAGGTGGACGTCCAACATGTCGTCCAGCGAGTCCGCCAGGCGCATGTGCACCAGGCCGTACAGCGACGCCCACAGCGGCGCGGCGGCCACCTCGGCGGGGACCCTGGCCCGGAACTGCCCGAACACTGTCGTGTTCATCGGATCCAGCTGGAACATCAGCGCGTACAACGCCGGTTCCGCCCGTGCGAAGTCCATATAGGACTGACAGGTGGCCCGCAGCCCGCCCGCGGCCATCCGTTCGGACAGCATGCTGAAACCGGTCGCGGCCATGGCGGACAGCAGGGCGGCCCGGTTCGGGAAGTGCCGCAACGGCGCGCCGTGCGACACACCGACATCCCTGGCCACCCGCCGCAGGGTGACGGCCTCGACGCCTTCGTCGGCCAGCAGGGCGAGCGCGCGGGCGATCAGGCGTTGCCGGGTACCGTCTGGCATACCGGCAGCAGCTCCGGGCGTTTCGGCAGGATCCCGTCGCCGGGTTGACGGCCGATGAGGCGGTTGCGGATCCGGCCGCGGACGACCGGCCACACCTGCTGGTACAGCCAGCGGGCGTGCGCGGTCATGGTCAGCGGCGCCGGTTTGCCGGGCAACGGCTCCAGCCAGGACTCGTCGTGCGGGACGCCCAAGCTGCCCAGCAGGTGCGCGGCGAGCCGGCGGTGGCCGTGCTCGGCCAGGTGCAGGCGGTCCGGGCCGAAGTAGCGCAGGTCCTGCACGGCGGGGTCCGGCCAGAGGTCCACGAGCACGGCGCCGTAGCTGACCGCCGCCTCACGGATCGACGCGTTCAACGCCTCGATGCGGGGACGCATGCGCCAGCCGAAGGGCATCCGCTGGGACACGTCGCTCAACGTGAAGACGACGACCGTGGGAGCGAGCGAGGTCAGCGCCTTGATCGCGTGGTCGACGCGCCGGGCCACGGTTCGCTCGGTCCAGCCGCGCGACATGATGTCGTTGCCGCCGCCGAACAACGCGACCAGGTCGGGCCGCAGCTCGGTGGCGGCCGGGATCTGCTCGGCGATGATCTGGTCCAGCCGACGGCCCCGGATGCCCAGGTTGGCGTACCGGAAGTCGGGGTTGTCCGCGGCGAGGCGGTCGGCGACCAGGTCGGCCCAGCCCCGGTAGACACCGCCCTGTGGGTAGGGGTCGTCGATGCCTTCGGTGCAGCTGTCGCCCAGGGCGACGAAGCGCTCAGCTTTGTATCGCATTCAGATCCCGGTAACCTAGAGTTCACGTTGTAGACAGTGTCTACCACGGTTCCGGCATTGAGGCCAGGAACCGGCCGGAATTCGCCGTAGGGTTCGGGTCATGGCCGCGAAGATCTCCCTGAAGGCGCTCAACCGCGCGACCCTCGACCGTCAGCTCCTGCTGCGCCGGTCCGAGATGACACTGACGGACGCGCTGGAGCGCCTGGTCGGCCTGCAGGCGCAGACCGCGACCACCTGGTATCACGGCATGTGGAGCCGTCTTGCCGGCTTCGATCCCCGTGAGCTGTCCGCGCTGCTTGAGGACCGGTCAGTGGTCCGGATGTCGTTGATGCGTTCGACGATCCACCTGGTCACGGCCAGGGACGCGCTGTTTCTCCGGCCGCTCGTGCAGGTCGTGGGTGTGCGGCGGCCGATGGTGCCGGATGCCGACCTGGCGGACGTGGTCGCGGCCGGGCGGGCGCTGCTGGACGCCAAGCCGATGATCTTCAGTGAGCTGGGTCGTCAGCTGGCCGAACGTTGGCCCGCCCACGACCCCGCCAACCTGGCGCAGGCCGTCCGGGCGCATGTGCCGCTCGTCCAGGTCCCGCCGCGCGGCCTGTGGGGCGGCAGCGGGCTCGCGGCCCACACGTCGGTCGAGAACTGGCTCGGCAAATCCGTCGACCCGTCGCCGTCCGTCGACGAGATGGTCCTGCGTTACCTGGCCGCGTTCGGCCCGGCGACCGTGAAGGACGCCCAGACCTGGTCCGGCCTGACCAAACTCGGGGAGGTGTTCACCCGGCTGCGGCCGCGGCTGGTGACGTTCGAAGCCGAGGACGGCCGCGAGCTGTTCGACCTGCCGGACGCTCCCCGGCCGCCGCAGGACACCCCGGCGCCGCCGAGGTTCCTGTACGACTTCGACAACCTCCTGCTGTCCCACCACGACCGGACCCGGGTCGTCACCCGGGCCTGGCTCGACCTGGCCAAGCCGGCGAACGGCGTCCTGCCCAGGTTCTTCCTGACCGACGGGTTCACCGCCGGCAGGTGGACGGTCACCGGCGGCACGCTGGTGATCCACCCGTTCGGCAAGTTGACCAAAAAGGACACCAGGGCGCTGGAACGGGAAGGCGCCCAGCTGCTGAAGTTCGCCGCCCCCGACCAGCCCCACGATGTCCAGGTCGTCGCCGCGTCATAATCAAGGAGTGTCGGACAGTTACCAACGGATGTGCGACGACCTGCGGGCCGTGTGGGACTACGCGATCGCGGCCGAAGACGGCCCGTTGCCCGGAACGTCCCTGGATCCGCTGGTCACGCCGCAGGGCTGGTGCGGACACATCCACGGCCGGCACTCCAGCAAGGTGATGGCCGCGGTCCGGCAGATCGAGGAAGCCTACGAACTGCCCCGGAACTCCGTGGTCATCCGCACCCTGGACGACGACCAAGACGTCTTCATCTGGGTCTACACCACCCCCTCCGGCGCGGACTACCACCTGAAATGGCCGCACCCGCTGGACGGCACCGAGTTCGTCGACATCCACCGGGAAAGCGCCGGCACGACACTCCTCGACCTGGTCAAGGTGACCGCCTGGGCCCGCGCGTACAAGGAGAGCTGGCACGACATGCGCTCGAAGCGGCCGGTGGACGTCGACCGCTTCGCACGCCGCCTCGGCCGACTGCGCGCCGGCATCGTGGACCTGCTGGCCCGAACCAGCCCCCAACAGGTTCGGGAACTGCTGGTCCGGGTCGGCATCGACCGCGACTCACTCCCGCACGACCTCGCCGAAGCGATCGACTACCCGCTGGATCGGGACCCGACGATCCCGATCCCGCGCTGAAGCCCCGTCAGAACACGAAGAACGGCTGCACGGTGTAGGTGCTGTGGTTCCACGAGTCGGTGGGGAACCCGCCGCCGTCCCCGTAGTGGTAGACACCCGCGTCGGCGTGCACGATGAACGGTGCTTCCAGCAGGGAACCGGTGAAGTAGTTCTCCTGCGAGCGATAGCCGCCTGCGGGCGTGTAGTACGAGGCCACGTAGTCGACGCCTGGCTGCACAGGCAGCGGTGGGTTGATCGTCGCGAGCGTGATGCCGCCGTTCGGCACCGGCTCGACCTGTTCGTGCAGCAACGTGCCGTCCGGTCCCCAGATCCGGACGGTGACCGGGCCGCGGTACGCCCCGCGTTCGAACCTGACTTCGCTGAGGCGGCCTGGCCGGTCGACCGCGAACCGCACACCCAGCTCCACCGCCTGCGTATCGGTGTCGTCCTGCGGGGACTGCAGTACGTGGAACGTGCACCCGAACCGGCATTCGACCGGTGGCAGGGAGCCGGATGTGCCGACGTGCAGAGTGCGTGGCGCAGTCGTGCCGCCGACCATGCCCTGGTACCAGGCCCGGACGCGGAACGTGATGTCGCCGGGCTCGGTCGGGGTGAGCGGGTAGCGCCACTGTCCCCCGTCGTCGAGCTCGATCCAGGTCGCGCCGTCGTCGAAGGTCAGCTCGGCCCTGTCCGCCGGGGTGCCCTCGCCCAGGTACGAGAACCCAGTGATCAGCACCGTCTCACCCACCTCGGCACGCATGCCGTCGGTCGGCGAGTTGACCACGCTCCACGGCTGGGGATCCGCCACGGCCGCCGGCGCGCCGAACACGGTCAAGGTGACTGCGACGACGACCGCCGCCCATCTGGACAACCGGGACATCCGCCCTCCCAAGGCATCGGACGGGACAGCCGTCCTGTCCCCCTGCCGGGCATCGCCGAACACATCTCCGGCGCTACGCGTGGATCCGGCTGGGGCGATTTTGCCTGCCAACGGCTGGCTTCCGGCGGCCTTTCGGCTGATCCCGTTGCCCCGCCTAGTCTCGCGCGATCTGGAAGGGGGCGAAGCTCTGGGTGACCGGCATCATCTCGATCACGTTGATGTTCACGTGCGCCGGCTGCGCGGTCACCCAGTAGACCGATTCGGCGATGTCCTCGGCGGTCAACGGCTGGACACCGCCGTACACCGCGTCCGCTTTCGCCTGGTCGCCGGAGAACCGGACCAGGGAGAACTCGGTGCCGCCCGCGAGACCTGGCTCGATGTTGGTCACGCGCACGCCCGTGCCGTGCAGGTCACTGCGCAGGTTCAGGCTGAACTGGTGGACGAACGCCTTGGTGGCGCCGTAGACGTTCCCGCCAGGGTACGGGTACGTGCCCGCCGCCGAGCCCAGGTTGATCACGTGCCCTCGGCCCCGGGACACCATTCCGGGCAGGATGGTGTGGGTGCAGTAGACCAGGCCGGTGCAGTTGGTGTCGATCATCTGCTGCCATTGGTCCAGGTCCGCCCGGTGGGCCGGTTCCAGGCCCAGCGCGAGGCCGGCGTTGTTCACCAGGATGTCGATCTCGGCGAAGTCGGCCGGCAGTCCGTCGACGGCCGACTGGACCGCGGCCCGGTCCTGCACGTCCAGTTCGACGACGTGCACGAGGTCGCCGAGGGAGGACTTCAGCTCGCGGAGTTTGTCGGCTCGCCGGGCCAGGGCGACCACGCGGATGCCTTCCGCCGTGAACCGTCGGGCGATCGCCGCCCCGAAGCCGGTGCTGGCCCCTGTCACGAACGCGATCTTGTCGTTGCTCATCTATCCCACCGTGTCGAGGAATCGCTGGAACCTGTGGTCGAACTCAGTCTGCCGCTCCAGGTTGGGCAGGTGCGCGGCGCCTTCGATGACCGCCAGTTCGGACCCGGCGATCAGCCCGTGCATCTCCTCGGCCACGCTGACCGGCGTGTACGAGTCCTCCGAGCCCGCGACGATCAAGGTCGGGATGCGAACCTGGGTGAGCATGTGCACGTAGTCCGGCCGCTCCGCCCTTGCCCGTAGCGCGGCCGCGGCACCAAGCGGAGGCGCGTCACGCATCATGCGCAACACATGCGCAGCCGCGTGCTCGTTGCGGGGTGAGACCATCTTCCAGATCACCTCGTCCGCGTACCCGGCCATGCCTTCCTGCTCCAGGCGGTCGGCCGTGTCGTAGCGGAACTGGCGGCCGTCCGGGGTGTCCACACCGGGGAACGTATCCGCCAGCAGCCAGGCGCGCAGCCGGGTGGGGAACAGCCGGTGGAACTCCATGGCGATCTGGCCGCCCATGGACAGTCCGCCCATGACGACCTCGTCGACCCCGAGCCGGTCCAGCAGGTCCTTGATGTCCCGGGCGAACATGTCGAACGTGCCGGGCACCACCGGGCTTTCGCCGTAGCCGCGCAGGTCGGGGACGATCACCCGGTGCGTCTGGCTGAAGCGGTCCAGCTGCGGGCGCCACATGGTGCGGTCGAACGGGTGCCCGTGGACGAGGACAAGGGCCTGACCTGTGCCTTTGTCGTCGTAGGCGATGTGCATGCTGCCTCCTCTTGACACCCCGACGCTAGCGAGTGCACTATCTCGGTGCAATAGAAACAATGCTCTCGGAGCAATCTTGGACGACTACCGGCTGATCGCGGACAGTCTCGCGACCGACATCGCCGCCGGCCGGCTGCGGCCGGGCGACCAGCTGCCGCCGCAGCGGCGGTTCGCCCGCCAGCGCGGGATCGCCAACTCGACCGCCGCCCGCGTCTACAGCGAGCTGGTCCGGCGCGGGCTGGCCGTGGGCGAGGTCGGCCGGGGCACGTTCATCCGCGCCGGTCGGGTCGTGGAGCAGGCGCTGGCCGAGCCCGCGTCGGCCCGGGTCGACCTGGAGCTCAACTTCTCGGTCCTGCCGGGCCAGGCGGCGGCGCAGGCGGCGAGCCTGCAGCGGCTGACATCGGAGGTGCTGCTGCCGGTCGGCGTCACCGGGACGCCGGCGGCGAGAGCAGCCGCCGCGACGGGCCTCGCGCGCGGCGGGTGGCAGCCGGGCCCGGAGCAGATCGTGTTCACGGGCAACGGAAGGCAGGCCGTCGCCGCGTCCGTCGCGGCTCTGGTGCCGGTGGGTGGCCGGCTTGGGGTCGAGGCCATCACGTATCCCGTGGTGAAAGCCGTCGCCGCGCGGCTCGGCGTGACGCTTGTGCCGCTGCCGATGGACGAAGACGGGCTCATCGTCGACACTCTGCGCACGGCCAGAGTGCAGGCGGTGTACGTGCAGCCGACGTTGCACAACCCGCTGGGCACAACGATGTCCGACACTCGCCGGGCGGAGCTGGCGGAAGCGTTGCGGGATCTGGACATCCACGCGATCGAGGACGGTATCTACAGCTTCCTGCGGGAGACGTCGCCACTGGATCCGTCGCGCACGATTGTCGTCGACAGTCTGTCGAAACGGTTGGCTCCCGGGCTGACCGTGGGATTCGCCATCGCCCCACCGTCGCTTGTAGACAGAGTGGCGGCCGCCGTACGGGCCGGGGGATGGGCTGCGCAGCACTACCCGCTCCAGGCCGGGACCACCTGGTTCACCGACGGCACAGTCGTCCGGATCGCCGCCCTGAAACGCGCGGATGCCGTCGCGCGGCAGGAGATCGCGCGCGCCCGGATCCCCGAACTGATCGGCGACCCGGGCGCCTACCACGTGTGGTGGGAACTGCCGGAGGCGTGGCGCGCCGAGACCTTCGTGGCCGCCGCGGGAAGACGGGGCATCGCGCTGACCCCCGCGGCGGCCTTCGCGGTCGTGCCGGGACACGCGCCGAACGCCGTCCGGCTGGCGCTGTCGTCCCCACCGCTCGACGTCCTGACCGCCGCGGTCGACGTGCTCGCCGCGTTGGCCCGCAACGGACCCGACACCGCCTTCGAATGACCTAGAACTGGTTCTGCGCGTGCGTCAACGTCTGCCAGGCCACGAACAGGTTGTTCGTCCCTTGTGGACGATGGGACGTCGTGTACTGCTGGGTGCTCGGCATCTGTAGGCCCATCCGCGTGGTCAGCTCGTTGAAGCCGACCTCGGTGACCGGGCCGAGGCCGCGGTGAACCGTGCCGCCGCACAGGTTCGACGGCACCGCCGCGCCCAGCTCGTACTTGGCCTGGAAGCCCAGTGCCGTCCGCAGCCGGTCCGCGATTTCCGGGTACAGGTCCTGGCCCTGGATCCGGGTGGTCTCCGCGAAGTCCGCGATCGAGGCGATGCCGTAGCCGGTGTGCGTGAAGTCGCGGCACGTCTCCTGGGTGAGGCCTTCGAAGCCGCTGAACGTGCTCTGCCCCTGCCAGTAGGCGACGAGTTGGGCGCGCGTGTCGCGGCCGGTGCCCGGGATGGTCCTGGGCTGGCCGCCGTCGCTGTTCAGGTACACGTACGCCGGCACCCGCAGCCGGTAGCGAGCGACGACCTTGTCGTAGGTCGCGCGGTCCTCAGTGAACACGGCGATGCCGAGGCTGGCCTCCAGCATGACCAGTTCCCAGTTGCCGTTGTTGGTGCTGCCGTTCACGATCTTCGGCAGGTACACGTTCCGCAGCATGGTCGCGAACCGGCCGGCGTTCGGCCAGGCGCCGTACGCGTACCTGACGATCTCGGCCGCTCGCGTCCATGAGGCCGCCGACCAGCCGGTCTGCAGGGGCGCGTTGGAGTTGGTGTGGTCCCTGATCGTCGCCGACCAGGCGTCCATGATCTGGATCGCCTTCTGGGCGTACGCCGTGTTCCTGGTGATGTACCAGGCGAGCGCGTCGGTGTACGCGGCGATGGCGTCTTCCCGCTCGTCGGTACAGCCGAGGTTCGGGTTGGACACCGGACCGCATTCGACGACGGCCCGTGGGGACGGCGTCCGGTTCAGCGACGCGTACGGACTGGCGATCATCTGGTGGTACGCGTCCAGCCACGGCTGGGCGTTGGCGTTGACGCGGCCGCGCACGAAATCCAACTGGGCGCGGCTGACCAGCACACCGGGGTGGGTGAAGGTGGCGGGAGCGGCAGCGGCGGGAGCACTGCTCGCGATCAGGACGGCGGTGGACAGGACGGCGGTGGACAACAGCCATTTGCGGGCACCGGAGGCAGGCATCGTTCTCCTTGGGGAACGTCCGGTGGCGGCGGTGCGACCACGATAGCGCACTCAGCGACCTTTCAGGTGCCGCACAGCCAGCGCTGGGTTGCGGCTGGTCAGGTGGAGCCGTGACGAAGACGGGCAAGATCCTGGTTGCGGCCCCTGTTGTGGTGTTGGCCGTGGTGATCAGGGTCGAGCTGTATCCGTTCCAGTCCGGCGACTACCGGGCGTTCTCCGCCCAGTGGTACGACTTCGTCAAGGCCAACGGCGGCTTCAGCGCCTTGCGCTACCAGTTCGCCGACTACAACGTGCCGTACCTGTACCTGATCGCCTTGCTCACGTACCTGCCTGTGCCCGCGCTCGCCGGGATCAAGACGATCTCCGTGCTCTTCGACCTGCTCCTGGCGTTCTACACCTACAAGCTGGTGGCGTTGAAGTATCCGCGCGGCTGGATCCCGTTCGCCGCCGCGGCGGTTGTGGCGCTGCTGCCGACGGTCGTGATGAATGGGTCGATGTGGGCCCAGTGCGACTCGATCTACGCCGCGTTCGGGCTTGGCGGCCTGTACTACGCGGTCCGGTCCCGGCCGTGGCTGGCGTGTGTGTTCTTCGGGCTGGCACTGGCAGTCAAGCTGCAGATTGTATTTTTGCTGCCAGTGCTAGCAGTTCTGGCGTTGGCACGGAAGATACCCTGGCCCGCTCTGCTGGCGGTGCCAGGCGTCGTGCTCGCGCTCGACATTCCAGCGCTGCTCGTCGGAGCCAACCCCGCTGACCTGTTGACTGTGTACACCAACCAGGTCGGCGAGTACTCGCGGCTGACGCTGAACGCGGCCAACGTGTACCAGTTCTTCGACTTCGGCACGGACACAGGCGCCATCCGGACCGCCGGGGTGCTGATCACCGCCGTGCTCGTGGTCGCGCTGATCGCGTTCGCGGTCTGGGGGCGGCCTAGGCTGACAGTGTCGCGGGTCGTCCTGCTTGGATGCGTGTTCGCGATTCTGATCCCGTTCTTCCTGCCTGCCATGCATGAGCGGTATTTCTACTTGGCCGATGTGCTTTCCGTGATCGTCGCGTTCTACCATCCGCGTCGACTGTGGCCGGTGCCGGTGTTGGTGCAGTTCGCGTCCGCGTTCTCGTACCTGCCCTTTCTCTTGCGGGAGGGGACAGTCGTCGCCTTCTGGGTGCTCGCGTCGGCGATGCTGGTCGCGCTGCTGTTGGTGCTACAGGTTCAGCTGCAGCCCCACCAACAGCACGAGCAGCAGCGGGCCACGCAGAAGCTGCCGGAGCATGTTGGGCGGTACCAAGCCGAACGGTGAGTCAACGGCCGTCCAGTCGTAGTCGACGGGCGGTGCCGTGGCCCGTCGATACGTGTACGCCACTGCCCCCACAGGCGCCAGCACAGTGGCCACTGTGCTAGCGGCCGGCAACGTCAATGCGGTCCATACGAGTGCGAGCACCGCGGGCACCGCCAGGTGCACCAGCCGCAGGCCGGCGTCCGTTCCGCCGAGGCTCCGGCGCAGCCCGGGGGAGCGGCAGACGTTGCGCAACCCAGTGGCGAGGGGACTCACCGCGGCGGTGGCCGCCACCAGTTGCACGGCCGGAACGATCAGGTCGGGCAGCACCCGCACGGCCGCGTACGGCGCCAGCAACAACCCCGCCCAGGCCAGAATGCGGCCCCGGTTCCGGGAAAGCCGGCGTACGTCGGCGGAAAGCATTGCGCCGTAACGTGTTCCGCCGAGCGAACGGGATCTCACCCGGCCGACACCGCGCCACTTGCGGACGGTCATGATGCCGGCGAACATCGTGATGTCCATCCACGACATCGCCGCCTTGGTGACGGACAGCATCTCGGCGCCCGTCGCCAACGCGGATCTCGTCAACGTGCCGAGCGCGCGGTACGTGTGAGCGATCGCGTAGACAGGGATGACGACGGCGGCGACGACCGCGACGGGCGGGTCGAGCAGCGGCGGCGTGACGAAGACGGCCATCGTGAGCACGAGCAGACCAACTACCGCGAGCGCCGCCGAGACCGCTCGCCCGTTCTTCGCCTTGGCCTGCAACGCCACGCTCAACGCGACGGCCCCGAGGACGAGCGCGGCACCACCCGCGGTGCTGATCAGCTTGCCCGGCAGGTCTGCCCGCAGCAACGCGGCCGCGCCGAGACCGACAAGCGCGCCGAGCAACGTCCCGGCGATGGCCGTCCACCAGAACCGCCGCGACAGCAACCCCCGACGGTTCAGCGGGGTGGCCAGCAACCAGAAATGGAACGCCCCACTCGCCACCACCGGCCCGAACGCCAACAACCCGCGGACGACAAGCCCAAGCGCCACCACCGCGCACCCAAGCAGAAGCCATTGCGCCACAGGCAGGTTGTGGATCGCCGGCCCAGTCGGCGGCCGCGCCACCAACCGGCGCACAGCCTGGATCGCGATCCCGCCATAGATGAAAACACCCAGCGCGACCATGTAGACGTCGCCAGCCCGAGCCAGCCGCCGACCCGACCGATGCCCCCGCCGCATCCGCCGGATCTCCGCCCGAACCGACCGCACACTCACATCGAGACCTGTGGACAACGCACCCTCACCACACCAAAACTGTCAGACCCCTTGCGTACAGTGGAAACCGGGGGCCGGAGGCCGCCCCCGGAACGGCTGGCGGGTGGCGACGGTGGACAACGCGGGCATCGGGCGCCAGCAGCGGTGCCTCGCCGAGAACGCGGGTGTCGGGCCCCGGTGGCTATCAGTCGTCGAGAGCGGGGGTGTCGGGCGTCGGTGGCTATCAGTCGTCGAGGACGGGGGCGCCGGGCGCCGGTAGTTGTCATTTGCCGAGAACACGGGCGTCGGCCGCCAGTGGCTGTCATTTGCCGAGAGCGGGGGTGTTGGGCCCGGGTGGCTGTCGCTCGCCGAGAACAGGGGTGTCGGCTTCCAGTAGCTGTCGCTCGCCGAGAACGCGGGCATCGCGCCCCGGTGGCTATCACTCGCCGAGGTCGATCTCGTAGTCGGCCACCGCGTCGGTCAACTCCTCGCTGTGCGTTGCCAGCAGGATCGCGGTGCCGTTGGCTTTCTCGTCGGTCAGGCGGCGGGCCAGCCAGTCGCGGCCGGCGCTGTCCAGGCGCTGTTCGGGCTCGTCCAGGATCAGCAGGCGGCGCGGCCGGACCAGGCACGCGCCCAGGGTGAGGCGCCGCCGCTGGCCGCTGGACAGGGTGACGGGCAGTTGGTCCCGTTGGTCCGTCAAATCCAGTTCGGCCACCACGTCGTCGACCACGGCTTTGGGCTCGGGCATGCCGTGCGCGCGGGCGAAGAGTTCCAGGTGCTCGGCCACGGACAGCTCCGGGAAGAAGTCGGCGTCGTCCAGTGCGCACGCGATTGCCGCCCGTGCCTTGGGGTCGCTCTCGGTGAACGGTTCGCCGTTCAGCCGGACCTCGCCGGAGTCGGGCAGGTCGGCGCCGGCGACGCATTTCAGCAGTGTGGTCTTGCCCGAGCCGTTCGGGCCGGTCAGGGCCAGCGCCTGTGCACTGTGGAGTTCGAAGGTCACCGAGGTCAGGATCGGGACGTCGCCGTAGGACTTGGCGAGGTCGGTGACGGTCAGCAGGGCGGCCACGAAGGCCAAACTACTAGGTCAGTGAGCTGGGGTCGGCTGGAACGTCGACGGCGTGCTCGCGCAGCGCCTCGATCGGGACGACCTCCAGCGCCCGCGAGTGGGTGGCGGCCAGGATGACGGGTGCGGCGACCCCGGCCTCATAGGACTGCATCCACCGGGACGCGCACACGCACCAGCGGTCGCCCGGCCGCAGCCCGGCGAATCCCAGCTCCGGCCGCGGTGTCGCCAGGTCGTTGCCGATCTCCCGCTGGTGCTGCAGGAACTCGCCGGTCACCACGGCGCACACGGTGTGGCTGCCCACGTCCTCCGGCCCGGTGTTGCAGCAGCCGTCCCGATAGAAGCCGGTCACCGGGTCGGTGCCGCACTCCTCGAGGTCGCCGCCCAGCACGTTGCGGTCGTCGCTCATGCCCACAACTGTCGCATGAGCAGGCGAAACTCACTAGATCACGCGCGCGACGGCGGTGATCGGGCGGGTCCGCGTGGCCAGCCACGTCGACCACAGCGTGGCGCCGAGGGTGACCGCGCCGGCCGCGCCGATCACGGCCACCAGGATCCACGGCGACCCGGCGGGTACCACCGACTGCACCCGCGCCAGGCTGAACGGCAGCACGGTCGCCAGCGACGCCACGCCGCCCAACGCCACACCGACCACCGCGACCAGCACGCCTTCCGTCGCGAGAGTCCGCAGCACCTGACTGCGCGTCGACCCGGCCAGCCGCAGCAGGCCGAACTCGCCGCGTCGCCGGCTGGTCGCGGCCACAAGCGTGTTCACGACCGTGAGCGCGGCGAACCCCAGGATCATCGACACGACCGCGTAGTTGGCGACCGCCAGGGTCTGGCCCATGTCCGCGGCCCGGCCCACCGAGTCCTCGGTCGCCTGCATGTACAACGTCGCCAGGCCGATTCCGGTGGCCAGAACAACCGGGGCGACCACCGACGCCAGCTGCCGGAACTGGGTCCGTGCCTGCTGCGCCACCAACCCGTCGGCCGGCAGCAGGACCGCGATCCGGCGCACGATCCCCGGTGCCAGCAGGGCAAGCCCCAGCGCGACCCAGATCGACGCCGGCCCTGCCGTCGACGCGGTGTACGGGCCGCGCATCGCCACAACCGTGACCACGCCGAGCGAGATCCCCACCCCGATCAGCCCGACCGCGACGGCGATCCGCGCCCGGCCCAACTGTTCGCTGCCCGGCGTCTTCCCGGCCCGCCGGCCGGCCATATACCCGGCGCCCACCGCTGCCAGCAGGGCGACCAGGGCACCGGCCACCATCGGCAGCCAGCCCTGCCGGAACTCGGCCGAGCCCAGCCGGGTCACCAGCGCCCGGCCGAGGAAGTGGCCGGGGACGACCGCCAGGGCCGTCGCTGGCACCGCGAGGACCAGGGTCTCCAGCAGGATCATCCGCCGAGCCTGGCGCTGTGTTGTGCCGATCGCCCGCAGCAGGGCGATCTCGCGGTGCCGTTGCTGGACGGTCAGCGCGATCATCGACGACACGCCGGACACGACGATGAGCGTTGTCCACCCACCGAACACCGCGGCCAGGATCCGCAGCCGCTGCGCGTCACCCCCAGTGGCGCGCAACCCGCTCTCCAACATGCCGCCGCATGCCATGACGATCGACGCACCCGCGAGGAGCGCCACGAAGGCGGCGGCGAAGGAGATCCTGCGGTGGCGCAAGGTGGTGAACGCGATCAACAGCATTCCTGGAAAGTAGCGGCGGCCGGCCGCTCATCCCAGGGAGCTACGCAGCCCTTCCTGGGTAGGCCTACCACCACCGACGTACGGCTTGAGCGTGATGGCGTTCGCGGCTGCCTCGACGTCGCCTGTCATCTTGCTGGCGCCGGGCAGGTGCGGCATCAGCGACATGAACTTGTTGCGCATCCAGATGCCGTGCCTGGTCTTCGGCGCCATGCCCCTTGGGCCACCCGGGGGCCGCTTCATGTTGCGGGCGACGTACTCGCGCATCTCCTTGTCGTACTGGGCGAACGCGGCCCGGTGGTCGCCGTTGGCGACGGCCAGCTCACCCGCGAGGACGTACGCGCCGACCAGGGCCATGCTCGTGCCCATGCCCATCGACCCGCCGAACGCGGAGTCGCCGAGCAGCACGGTCCGGCCTCGGTACCACTCGTCCACCCGGACCTCGCCGACCCGCGCGAAGTAGAGGTCGTCGCTCCGCCACATCTGGTCGATCAGGCCGGGGACCTCCCAGCCGGCGCCGGCGTAGACGTCGGCCAGGATCCGTTTCTGTGCCTGGACGTCCTTGCGGTCGTATGCCAGCTCCGGCGACACGAACGCCAGCATCACCCGGACCGCCCCGGTGTCACCCACCGGGTACACGACGGCCATCCGGCCCTGGACGCCGTTGCCGGCGGGCATGTTGTACATGAACTCCCAGCCATCGAAGTCCAGTGTGGACTTGGCGGGGAAGATGGACGTGTAGTAGCCGAGGTCGTGCACGAACTGGGTGTCCTTGCCGAACGCGAGCCCACGGACGCCGGAGCGCAGCCCGTCGGCGCCGACGACGATGTCGAACGTCCGCCGCTTGCCCTTGGCGAACGTGACCTGGACCCCGTCGGGCCCCTCGGCCATGGCGGTGATCACGTTGTCGTACATGATCTCCACGTCGCGGCCGGCCGTCTGGTGCAGGATCCGGACCAGGTCGTCGCGGAGGATCTCGATCTCGGCGACGATACTGCCGGAGGCGCCGAACGTGTCGCTGCCCATCCGGCACACTTGTTTGCCACGGGTGTTCAGCCAGGCGATGCCGTGCGTGCCGGTGTGGTGCGCGCGAACGGCGTCCATGATGCCCATTCGCTCGACCACCTCGCGGGCGGTGCCGCGGATGTCGATGGCCTGGCCGCCTGAGCGCAACGCGGGCGCCCGCTCGACCAGGGTCGTGTGGAAGCCGCGCTGACGCAGCCAGTAAGCCAGGGAGAGTCCGGCGACGCTCGCGCCGGAGATCAGAACAGTGCGCATGCGTACACCGTACATGGCACTTGCGTACGCTGTACAGAATTATCTAGTGCACTAGTACGCGAATACGCTATACTCCGTGCTCAAGCCGCCCTCAGAGGTGGAGCGCACTAGTGCATCTGGAGGGGCCTTGCCGGCTGAAGCGCCCTATTTGCGGATCGTGGCCGAGATTCGGGAGCGGATCGCCGTGGGCCGGCTGCGGCCGGGCGAGAAGATCCCGTCCACCCGGCAGATCACCCAGGAGTGGGGGGTCGCGATGGCGACCGCCACCAAGGTGATCTCGACCCTGCGCGACGAAGGTGTGGTCGACACGCGGCCCGGCGCCGGCACTGTCGTCCGTTCGGCGCCGGCCGATCCAATGGTGCACCGGGCGCCAGGGGAACAGGACCTGACCCGCGACCGGATCGTCCGCGTCGCCACGGCGATCGCCGACGCCGAGGGCCTGCCCGCGGTCTCGATGCGGCGGGTGGCCATGGAGCTCGGCGCGTCCACCATGTCGCTGTACCGGCACGTGTCCAGCAAGGACGAACTGGTGCTCTACATGGGAGACCTGATCGTCGGCGAGGCGCCGTTCCCGCCGCGCCCGGCCGGCTGGCGGGCCAGCCTGGAGACCGTCGCGCGACACCTGTGGCAGGTGTGCCGCCGGCACCACTGGATGTCCGAGGTGTTCTCGATGACGCGGCCCCGGGCCGCGCCGAACCTGTTCATGTACTCCGAGTGGGTGCTGGGCGTGCTCCTCGAACTGGGGCTGCCGATCAACGACATGATGTACATCCACCTCAACCTGATCAGCCACATCCGCGGCATGGCGCTGACCCTCGCCATGGAGGACCAGGCCCGCCAGGACTCCGGCCTGACGACCGAGGAGTGGTTCGAGACCATCGGGCCGGAGTTCATCGAGGTCGCCGCGTCCGGCCGGTATCCCGTGATGCTGCACATCACCACGCTCGACTTCGACCAGGACCTGGACGAGATGTTCGAGTACGGCCTGCGACTCCTGCTCGACGGGGTGGCCCAGCGACTCAGCCGGTGACCACCTCGGCGATAGACTTGCGCGGTTCATCGGGAGAGCGAGGCGGCGGATGGGGACCCGGGCGGAGCGCAACAGGACCAACCCGGACCTGGGCGTCCTCGCCGGCCGCCTGCTGTTTGCGGTGCAGGGCGAGCTGTTCACCGCGTTGGCGGCCAAGGGCTTCGACGACATCCACCCCCGGCACGGCGCGGTCCTGGCGTACCTGGACCCGAGCGGTGTCCGGGCGACCGAGCTGTCCCGGCTGTCCGGGCAGCACAAGCAGGTGATCGGGACCCTGGTGGACGAGCTCGAACGGCTCGGCTACGTGGAACGCCACCCGGACCCGGACGACCGCCGCGCCAAGCTCGTCTGTCCGACCGAACGCGGTATGGACCAGTTGCGCGCGGCCGAGAAGATCATGGCCGGCATCCAGGAGCGGCACGCCCGCCGGCTCGGCCGGGACACGTTCGTCCAGTTCAAGGCCATGCTTTTGGACGTCACCGAACACCAGCGGCGGGCCGCCGGCCGGCTATGAGCACGGCAGCAGGCCGTTGTCGATGATCCCGCTGCGCACCACGGACTGCACCGAAAGCTGTGCGGCGCCAGGCGAATGGCGGTTGCGGAGGTGGACGACGGTGGCCAGCGCGTCCGGGGTCATCTGGCCGTCGGCGACCAGGCCCTCGTTGGGGTCGACCATCGTTCGCACGTGCCGGGCCGCGGATTCCTCGTCCAGGCCGAGCCGGCGTCGCGCGGCCGCGACGGCGACGTCGACGAGTTCGCCGCTCACCAGATCCGTCGACGTGGTGAGCAGCACGCGGATGAAGGCGGCGAGCACATCGCGGTTTTCCTGGACGGCTTGGCCGCGCGCGGCGAGTACGGCACCGACGTACGGGCCTAGCGTGGTGGCCGTGGCCAGCCGCCGCGCGCCCGCAGTTTCGGCGCGCAGTTCGTTGCCGGCGTTGAGGATCGTGATGTCGCACTGTCCGGATAGGAGCGCTTCGGCCCGGCGGGGTGTCGAGCCGAGGGCTCGTACCGTGTAGTCGATGTCGCGCCGCAGGCCGAGGCGGGTGAGCAGTTCGAAGGCCACGAACGCGAACCCGGACGTGGGCACGTCGACGCCGAGGACCTTGGTGTGCGGTTCGGGGTTGCGGGCGTACAGACCCAGGCCGAGGCCTTGGTCGACGGCGGCCAGGATGCGGACGTCCGCGTTGCGGCCCAACGGGTTGTCCGGCACGCACCGGTAGGCGACGAC
Organism: Actinocrispum wychmicini; assembly: GCF_004345645.1. Classification (GTDB taxonomy): domain Bacteria; phylum Actinomycetota; class Actinomycetes; order Mycobacteriales; family Pseudonocardiaceae; genus Kibdelosporangium; species Kibdelosporangium wychmicini. The sequence goes on from NZ_SLWS01000013.1 coordinate 24,349, forward strand.
GTTGTCCGGGTTGGTGACCACCGCGTCGAGCGAGCCGTCGAGCAGCGCGGCGAACTGGGCGGGCGACGACCTGGCCGGGATTTCGTCGACTTTCAGGCCGGCACCGGCCAGCAGTCCGGTGTCCGTGGCCACCTCTACCAGCACTGAAGGGCTGAACGTGCTGATCCGCAGGGTGTCCACATCGCAATCGTTCGCAGTTCCAGTGGGTGAGTCAAGCTCTTGACGGCAATGCGGGTGGGGAGCAGAGTTGATGCGAACGATTGCAACGCCTGGGAGCGAGGTTAGCGATGGCGTCCCATCCCGCAGACCGTCCTCGTATCGGCTGGATCGGCGCCGGCCGGATGGGCGCGGCACTCGTCCGCCGGTTGCTCGACGCGGGCTATGAGGTGGCGCTGTACAACCGTACGCGCAGCAAGGCCGAGGCGTTCGTCGAACACGGCGCGATCATGGTCGGCCGCCCGGTCGAGCTGGCCGGCCGGGACATCGTGTTCACCATGGTGTCCACGTCGGCCGACCTGGAGCACGTCACGTCGGGCGACGGCGGCCTGCTGACCGCGCCGGACATCGCGCCGCGCGTGCTGGTCGACTCGTCGACGGTGTCCGCGGCGTCGTCGGCGTCGGTCCGGGTGGCGGCGCTCAAGCGGGACACGGAGTTCCTCGCCGCCCCGGTGAGCGGGAACGCGAAGGTGGTCAAGGCGGGCAAGGTCACGTTGGCCGTGTCCGGGCCGCGCGCGGTCTTCGACCGGGTGCGGCCGGTGCTGGAGACCCTCGGCCGGGCGGTGATGTACGTCGGCGAGGACGAGGTCGCCCGGTTGGTGAAGATCGCCCACAACGTCTTCCTCGGCGTGGTGATCCAGTCGCTGGCCGAGATCACCGTGCTCGCCGAGAAGGGTGGGGTCAGCCGCGCCGACTTCCTGGAGTTCCTCAACCAGTCCGTGCTGGGGTCGACCTTCAGCCGGTACAAGACCCCCGCGCTGGTCAACCTCGACTTCACCCCGACGTTCACGATGTCGTTGCTGCGCAAGGACTTCGACCTCGGGCTGGCCGCGGCGCGGGCGTTGGAGGTGCCGATGCCGGTGGCCTCGGCGGCCGCGCAGGTGGTCGCGTCCGCGGTCGGCGCTGGCAAGGTGGACGAGGACTTCGCCGCGCTGATCGAGGAGCAGGCCCGCCGGTCCGGCCTGCTGCTGCAGGCGGAAGAGGCCGAGGTCACGGACGGGCTGGAGGACTGATGTCCACCCTTCGCCCGATCCCGGCGCCCGGCCACAACGCGGTCGACTTCGAGGAGCGGGTCGACTACGACCGGCTGCGCGCGTACCGGATCGGCCGGGCCCGCGCCGCGCTGGAGTCCGGTGAGTGCGGCGCGTTCCTCCTGTTCGATTCCTACAACATCCGCTACACGACGCAGACGTGGATCGGCGGCGCGCTCGGCGACAAGATGACCCGCTACGCGCTGCTGACCCGGGACGGCGAACCGATGCTGTGGGACTTCGGTTCGGCCGCGCGCCACCACAAGCTGTACGCGCCGTGGCTCGACCCGGACAACTGCCGGGCCGGGATGCTTGGGTTGCGCGGCGCGATATCACCGAGCGCCGGCCTGATGGTGTCCGCGGTCGCGGAGATCAAGGACGTGCTCGCCCAGGCCGGTCTGGCCGGCGCGCCGGTTGGCGTCGACATCGTCGAGCCGCCGTTCCTGTTCGAGATGCGCCGCCAAGGGCTGACTGTGGTGGACGCGCAGCAGTTGATGCTGGACGCGCGTCAGTTCAAGTCGGTGGACGAGATCATCCTGCTGTCCCAGGCGGCCGCCATGGTCGACGGCGTCTACCAGGACATCGTCGAGGCGCTGAAACCCGGTGTGCGGGAGAACGAGATCGTCGCGCTGGCCGCGAAACGGCTCTACGAAATGGGTTCCGACCAGGTCGAGGCGATCAACGCGGTATCGGGCGAACGCTGCAACCCGCATCCGCACAACTTCTCCGACCGGTTGATCCGCCCCGGCGACCAGGCGTTCTTCGACATCATCCAGTCGTACAACGGTTACCGCACCTGCTACTACCGCACGTTCGGCGTGGGCAGCGCGACCGACGCGCAACGCGACGCGTACCGCCGGGCCCGGGAATGGATGGACGCGGCGATCCATCTGGTCAAACCCGGGGTCGGCACCGACGAGATCGCGCTGGGCTGGCCGGCGGCCACCGACTTCGGCTTCGCCGACGAGATGGCCGCGTTCGGCCTGCAGTTCGGCCACGGCCTGGGGCTCGGCCTGCACGAGCGGCCGATCATCTCCCGGCTCAACAGCCTGGACCACCCGACCGAGATCCAGACCGGCATGGTGTTCGCCCTGGAGACGTACTGTCCGGCCACGGACGGGTTCTCCGCCGCGCGGATCGAGGAGGAGGTCGTGGTGACCGATCGCGGCGCCGAGGTGTTGACGAGGTTCCCGGCCCAGGACCTGTTCATCGCCAACCCTTACTGACTGCGGATGATCGGTTGATTACAGTCAGGCATTCGGGCTGGTCAACAACGCCGTGGGCCCTATGCTGGCGCGGTGAAAAAACCTCCAACCATCAAGGACGTGGCTGACCTCGCGAAGGTCCACGCGGCCACCGCGAGTCGGGCGCTCAACCCGCAGACCCGCGACAAGGTCAGCGCGAGAACGGCCAACCGTGTCCTCGAGGCGGCGAAGTCGCTCGGCTACGCGCCCAACTCGGCGGCGAGGAGTCTACGCACCAAAACCTCGTCGGTGGCTGGAGTCATCATCCCGGACCTGCGCAACCCGGTGTTCCCGCCGATCGTGCGCGGCATCGAGGACGCGCTGCGCGAGGCCGGCTACATGGCCCTGCTCGGCAACACGGACGGCAACACCGAGCGGGAGAACGAACTGTTACTGGCGATGCGTGGCCGGCAGACCGACGGGTTCATCCTCGCCACCGGGCGTCGAGCCGACCCGGCGCCACCCGACGGCGTGCCCACGGTCCTGGTGAACCGTCGCACCGACATCGGCGACATCCCGTCCGTCACGTGTGACAACACAGCCGGGGTCTTCTCCGCCGTCCGCCTGCTCGTCGACCTGGGCCACAGCCGGATCGCGCACGTGGCCGGCCCGCAGGAACTGTCCACCGGCTGGGAACGCCGCCGGGCGTTCCTGGACGCCATGGCCGCGTTCGACCTGGAAGTCCCGCCGGACCGGATCCAGATGTCCACCGCCTTCACCGAGGACGCCGGCCACATCGCGGCCCAGCGGCTGCCCGTCGACATCACCGCGATCATCGCCGGCAACGACCTGATCGCCCTCGGCTGCTACTCGGCGCTGGAACGGTTCGGCCTGCAGTGCCCCAGGGACGTCTCGGTGGTGGGATTCAACGACATCCCGTTCGCCAACCAGCAGCGGCCGGCACTGACCACGGTCCGAATCCCGCACTACGGCATGGGTTTCGAGTCGGCGAGGCTGCTGCTGGAGCGGATCAGCGCGCCCACCTCGCCGGCCAAGCGGGTGGTCCTGCCGGTGGAACTGATCAGGCGGGATTCCGTGGCGCCTTGCAGCCGATAACGCGAGGAGATGGCGCCGTGTCGCGCCTTCTTGGACGGTGTGTCGCGCGTTCCGGGACAGCGAGATTTCCCTACCGGCTGTCGATCAGATCCAGCAGGGTTCGCAGGGCGCGGCTTGGGTGTTCACCGGCCCTGGTCGCGATGGTCAGCCGCCACTGGATGTCGGTGCCGGTGAGCGGGCGTGTGACTGTGTCGGCCGCGGTGTAGCCCCAGTCCGGGACGATGGCGATGCCGAGGCCGGCGCGGACGAACTCCGGGATGGTCTTGAAGTCGGACACCTCGATGCCGACTCGGCGCGGCCGGCCGAGGGCTTCGAAGGCGCGGTCGATGGTGATCCGGCTGCCGAAGCCGGCTGGCCCGTCCACGAACTGCTCGCCGGCCAGGTCGCGCAGGTGGATCCGGCGGCTGCGGGCGAACGGATGGGTGTGCGGCAGCAGCGCGACCAGCGGCCGGGTCTCCACCAGTCGGGCGTTCAGTCCGGCGAGGGCGGAGTCGGGCAGGCCGAGCAGGGCGATGTCGAGCCGGCCGTGCCGCAGGTCGTCGGCCATTCCGCTGGATCCGGACATCGACATCCGGACGTGGATGTCGACCAGCGGGTACCGGCGGTGGAACTCGCCGAGCATGGTCGGCAGGTCCGGCGCGGGCAGGCTGGTCAACGTGCCGATCCGGAGGCTGCCGCGCACCCCGGCGGACGCCTCCTGGACGACTGACACAGCCTTCTCGACGGCGGCCAGCGCGGCCTTGGCCTCGGGCAGGAACGCCAGCCCGGCCGGCGACAACGCCACGGTCCTGGTGGAGCGGTCGAACAAGGTCGTGCCCAGTTCGGCCTCCAGCGACTTGATCGCGGCGGACACCGTGGACTGCACGGCGTGCAGCCGTTGGGCGGCCTTGGTGAAGCTCAGCTCCTCGGCGACCGTGACGAAGTATTCAAACTGCCGGGTCTCCATATATCGATACTAGCGATAATTAAGTCCAAGATCTTTCGTTGGACTTGATACATCGGGCGAGTCATCGTGGAGCCATGAGCACCAACCTGGCTTCCCGCCCGGCCGGCGCTGTGGCGCGCGTCGGCCACGGCGCGGGTTTCGGGGTGATCGCCGCCGCGTTCACCGTGGCGATGGCCTTCTCCACCGTGCCGACCCCGCTCTACGGCCTGTACCAGCAACGCGACGGCTTCCCGACGGTCATGATCACTGTGATCTTCGCCGCGTACGCGGTCGGCGTGATGGCCAGTCTGTACCTCGCCGGGCACGTCAGCGACTGGCTCGGCCGCCGTCCGGTGATCATCTCGGCGTTGCTCGCCGAGGCGATGTCGGCCGTGCTGTTCCTGCTGTGGCCCGACGTTCCGGGGCTCATCGTCGCCCGCTTGATCGGCGGCTTCGGCATAGGCGCGCTCACCGCGACCGCCACGGCTCACCTGTCGGAGCTACGGCCGCGCGCCGGCCGTGTCGCCACGATCGTCAACCTGGGCGGACTGGCGCTCGGCCCGCTGATCGGCGGCGTCCTGGCGACCTACGTGACCTCGCCGCTCACCGTGCCGTACGTGCTCTTCCTCGTGCTGTTGCTCGCCAGCGCGTTCGCGGTCAGCCTGGTGCCGGAAACCGTGGAACGCCAGGAAGAACGTCCCGCCTACCGGCCGCAGCGGATCTCCTTGCCACGGTCGTCGCGGCCGGTGTTCTTCGGCGCGGTCACCGGCGCGTTCGCGTCGTTCGCGATCATGGGCCTGTTCACCGCGCTCGCGCCCACCTTGCTCAGCGGGGCGTTGCACGAGCCGTCCCGGCTGCTGGGCGGCGTGGCCGCCTTCGCCGCCCAGGCGTCCGGAGCGGTGGCGCAGATCGTGCTCCGAGGCGACCGGCCGAAGACGGGCATCGCGCTCACGGTGGTGGGGCTCGTGGTGGTGCCGGCGGGAGTGCTGCTGGGCAGCGTGACGATGTTCTTCGTGGGAACCGTGATCATCGGTGCCGGCGCCGGGCTGGGCTTCCGGACGGCGGTGGCGACGGTGTCCGGGCTCGCCGATCCCGCCCATCGCGGCGAGGTACTGGCCGCGCTGTTCCTGGGCGCGTACGCCGGACTCGTGGTGCCGGTGTTGGGCATCGGTGTCGCCCTGGTGTGGCTGCCGAGTTCGACCGCGCTGGTGTTGTTCGCGGCACTTGAACTGGTCCTGGTGGCGTGGGCGGCCAGGCGGACCCTCAGGACGACTTAGCCTCTTCGCAGCCACGCACGGCCAGCCGGTCCGCCCGTTCGTTCTCCGGGTGGCCGGCGTGGCCCTTCACCCAGTGCCACTCCACTTTGTGCGGCTTGACCGCCTCGTCCAGACGTTGCCACAGGTCGGCGTTCTTCACCGGTTTCTTGTCACTGGTCTGCCAGCCGTTGGTCTTCCACCGCGGCATCCACTGCAGGATCCCGTTCCGGACGTACGTGCTGTCGGTGTACAGGTTCACTGTGACCGGGCGCTTCAGGGACTCGAGGGCGCGGATGGGGGCCATCAGCTCCATCCGGTTGTTCGTGGTCTTGCCGGGTTCGCCGCCGTACAGCTCCCGCTCGTGCCTGCCGTACTTGAGCACCGCGCCCCAGCCACCGGGGCCGGGGTTCCCGCTGCACGCGCCGTCGGTGTAGATCTCCACTTCCTCAGCCACGGCATCAGCCTAGTTGAATGATCGTTCAGTACAGTGGCGGCGTGTCGAAGCGGGACCCGGAGGCCACGCGCCGCAAGCTGCTCACGGCCGGCCTGGGCGAGTTCGCCGAGCACGGCATCGCCGGCGCCCGGGTGGAGCGGATCGCCAAGAGCGCCGGGTTCAGCGCCGGTCTCGTCTACACCTACTTCACCGGCAAGGAAGACCTGTTCGAGTCGGTGTTCGACACCTTCGTCAAGCGCGCCGAGTTCCCGATCACCGCCGACGACCTGCCCGGATACGCCGGCCGGCTGTTCGACGCCGGCCAGGCCGATCCCGAGGTCGTCCGGCTGGTCGAATGGCACCGGCTGGAACGGCCGGGCCAGGTCCGGCCCGCCGTTCTGGAGGCCACCATCGCCAAGGTCGCGGCCATCCGCGCGGCCCAGGCCACCGGCCGGGTCTCGGCCCGCCTCGCCGCCGAACAACTGCTGCACCTGATCGTGCAACTCGCCACAGACGCCACGCCCGGACCTGTGCACAGAATGATGAACACGGCCGCCCGGCGGGCGGCCGTGGTGGAGGCGGTCCGGCGCGTGGTCGAACCCTAGGGCGCCCATCTCGTTTCCATCTCGTTGTCATGGAGGCGGGCGCGTTGGTCGGCGAGAATTCCGGTAGGGCTACGAGGAGGTGCTGTGACGGATCCCACGACCGCTGGGCTTCGGGAGATCGCGGGTCCGCAGCTGTACCGGCGCAACGCCTTCCGGATCACCGGGCTGGACACAGACGCGGACCGGCGGGCCGTGCGGCACCGGCAGCAGAAGGTCGTGCTCGCGCTGGAGGCCGGCGTCGACATCGACCTGGACGTGCCGGTCGAGCTGGACGAGATGCGGGCCGCGTTCGAACGGATCCTCGGCGATCCGCGCCGGCGCCTGGTCGACGAGATGTTCTGGCTGTGGAAGACGGCCAACGCCAGCTGCGGCTGCCCCAAGACGCTGCATCTGGCCCATGACAAAGCAGTGCGCGCCCACTCCGCCGCGTTGGACAGAGAGGTAGCCGGTCTAACTCTCCAGGACCAGGACGAGGTCGAGAAGTTATGGGCCGAGGCGTCCTCGATGTGGAGCCGGGTGTTACGGCACGACTCGTTCTGGCACCACGTGAGCCACCGCATCGCCGTACTCGATGACAAGCAGCTCGACGAGTCCGTGATCGGCGTGCTGCGCGAAGAGTTACCGATGACGTTGGTGAAGCCGATGATCCGGCTGGTGGCCGGGTCACCGACCGAACGGACCTGGCTGGCCGGGTCCGTTCGCGGCTGGCCGGTGCCGTCCGGGGCCGTCGACGACCTCTGGGAGGAGGCCGCCGAGCCCCTCTACGCGGAGCTCCGAGCCGAGCTGACCGAGGCGGCGGAACAGCTCACCGCGGGTGAACCCGTCCAGGCGGGCACCGCCGGGATGGCGATCGTGCCCAGGCTCGATCGGCTGGAGACCCTCGTCCCGGCCGCCCGGCACCGGCGCACGGTCAGCGTCCGCAACGACATCTCCTTGCTGCTCAACAACTGCGCCACGGTCTACATGGAGCAGGTCGGCCCGGTCGCGGACGAGCAGGCCCGACTGTGGCTGCGGACGGCCGGCGAGTTGTCGGCCGACCCGCAGGGCAAGGCCATGATCGAGCACAACCTGACCACGCTCGACGACATGATGACCGTGTTCCGGACCATCCGGGAGCGGGTCGACGAGCTGGTTGGGATGGGCCGCAACGACCTGGCGTGGCGGATGCTGCGGGACGCGCGCCGGCGGCTGGGTGCGGCGCCCGGCGTCGACGAGATCGACAAGATGCTGGCCGACCTGGGTGACCGGCGCGCCAAAGCCCGGCTGGCCGCGCCGACCCGGCCGACCCGGGTGACGTTCCAGCGGCCCAGCCGGATGTCGGCAGTGACCCGGATCGCGGCCGCGCTGCTGTTCTGGGGTCTGGTCGGCCTCAGCGTGTTCCTGATTTTCTTCAACGGCAGCGGCGATTCTGACGCCGGCGGGACCGTCGTTAGTACTACCCCGCCTACTCCCAGCGGGGCAGACACCGGTGGTACGCCGGTGAACGTCCCCGATCCCGTCGATCCGGTGCCTGTCCGGGTCTACTCGGAGCGGATCGCGGACAACTCGGCTGTGGGTACTTGTATCGCCACCAAGGACGCTTGGGCCGGGGACAAGACGAAGGTGGCGTCGGTGCCGTGCCGGCAGAGCCACTGGGGTGAGATCCTCGGCTACGTCTCGCTCGGTCCGGCGCCGTCGCCGTACCCGGGGACCGACCAGACCGAGGCGCTCGCCCACTACCAGTGCGCGTCCGCGCGGACGCAGCAAGGGTTGACCCAGTCGGACTACATCGTCGACTTCGCGTATCCCGGTCCGCAGGACTGGAACGCGGGCGGCAAGGCGTACGAGAACTACGCCACCTGCGTGATCCACCGCAAGGACAACCTGGTGATGCCGTTTCGGCAGGTGACGGACACCAGCCGCACCGACCGGAACTTCGCGGTGACCATGGACATGTACGCCGGTGCGATCTACGCGGATCCGCCGATCGGCGTATGCCCACAGGACAAACAGAGCTACGACAAGGACCGGCACGCGGTGGCCATTGTGGACTGTACGCGGCCGCACTGGGGCCAGATCCTCGGCTATCCCGTGCTGTACCAGGCCGACAAGGACCCGTGGCCGGGGGACACCGCGGTGTACGCCGCGGCCAGCGACGCGTGCCTGAAGATCCAGCGTGACCACGGGCTGAACGTCGACAGCTGGCACAGCAACGTAACGTGGCCTGGACAGGACGCGTGGACCAATGCAGCTTCGGACAAGCGGATCTACGCGGTGTGCACGGTCAGCCTGACTGACGAGTCGCCGCTGTTCGCGCCGGTGAACTGAAAGGGGTCGGTGTGGTGGTGGCTCGGGCGGTGGCGCTGCGGATCTGTTCGCCGGAAGGGGCGCAGACCGGAGTCGAACTGGACGGCGGTCCGATCACGATCGGGCGGGCCGCGCCGGACCACACTCCGGACGTGGCACTGGGGCCGGATCCGCAGCGGTGGGTCGGGCGGTTGCACTGCACGCTGGACTTCGCCGACGGCATGTGGTCGGTGACGGACAACGCGAGCGTGAACGGGACGTTGCTGCGGCACGGCGAGACCACCGAACGGCTGCAGGGTCGCAAACGCATCCAGCACGGCGACCGGCTGCTGATCCTCGGCGACATGACGCCGGACGGCAGCCCGATGTACTGGGAACTGACCTTTTTGGACCCGCACACCACCCGGCCGGCGCCGATCGGGGCACCGACCGACGTCCGGCACACCGGCCCGTGCCTGCGGTACGACTGGGTCGGCGCGCAGGCGTACCGGTCGGACAGCGGCAAGGAGTCGCTGATCACCGGCCTGCGGCCGCAGGGGCACCAGCTGTTGCGGTACATGGCGGGCCGGAGCACGGGCGGCGCCGCCGTCGCTTGTGACCACGCGGAGTTGATCACGGCGTTGTGGGGCGCGCGGGACGAATGGGCGCCGCATCGCTCGTACAACCGGATGGACATCGCGGGTGTCGTGCGGGCCGTGCGGCGTTGCATCGAGCCGGATCCGTCGAACCCGCGCATCCTTGAGACGGTCACCGGGATCGGGTATCGCTTGAACGTGTGTCCGGGGAGCGGCACGTGATCCGATGCGCCGTCCGGACCAAGACCGGCGTCCTGCACGACGAGAACCAGGACCGCGTGGCGACCGACGTCGAGCGCGGGATGTTCCTCGTCGTGGACGGGATGGGCGGCTTGGCCGACGCGGCGGCGACCGCGCAGATCGTCGTGGACAGGTTCCCCCCGCTGTTCGCCCGCGTGCCGGCGTTGACCGGGCCGGACGTGATGGACGTGGTCACCGGGTTCACGGCCGAGCTGAACGCGGCGGTCCGGGACGGCGCGCGATCCGGCCCGGACACCACCGGCGCGGCGGTCGCCAGCCTGCTCGTGCGGGACGGCTGGGCGCTGGCCGTGCACCTCGGTGACAGCCGGATATACCTGTCGCGCAACGGAAAGCTCGCGCGGTTGACGGACGACCACACCGACGACGGCCATCTCACCAGGTTCATGGGCATGCCGGGTGAGGTGTTCCCGGGGGTGTCCGTGCACGAACTCGTTGTGGGGGACCGGATCCTGCTGTGCACGGACGGCCTGACGAACAGTGTGGACGATCGCGCGGTAGGCGCCATGCTCAGCTCGGAGAACCTTGAGCACGCTTGCCAGCGGCTCGTGGACGCGGCGGTGGACGGCGGGGCGATCGACGACGTCACGGTGGTCGCGTTGGAATGGGGGCACGGATGACGTTGCTCCAAAGCGGCGACCGGGTCAGTGACACGCTCGTCATCGACAGGCTGTTGGGCGAGGGCGCGTTCGCCGAGGTACACCGGGTGAAACACGAGTATCTCGGCTGGCAGGCGATGAAACTGTTCAAGAAGGTCGCGTCGCAGGAGGAGACGCGGGCCATGCTCGGCGAGGCGCGGCTGCTGTCCACGTTGGGGCATCCCAACATCGTGCGGCTGTTCGAGGCGAACACCGTGCAAACCCCTGAAGGGGTGCGCGGTTTCTTCACCATGGAGTACGTGGCGGGCGGTAGCCTGGAGCGGCTGCACGCGGCGCACCGGCCGAACGTGCCGACCGAGATGGTGGCCGAGGTGATGGCGCAGATCGCCAGCGGGCTCGCGCTCGCGCACGGCCAGGACCCGCCGATCGTGCACCGCGACATCACGTTGGCGAACATCCTTGTCGGCTACGACGGCACCGGGATGCGGATCCGGGTGAGCGACTTCGGCCTGGCGAAGAAGGCCGACCCGTACACGCTGCTGGCCAGCGCGCAGGGGACGTACGCGTTCATGGCGCCGGAGGTGTTGCGCAACAAGGGATATTCGTCGGCGTCCGACGTGTGGTCGGTGGGCACGATCGCGTACCTGCTGTTGACCAACTCCCTGCCGTTCGACGACGGTCAGCCGTTCTCGTCGTACTCGTTGGCGCGCTTCAAGAAGAGGCTGCTGCCGCCGAGCAGGTACAACGAGACGGTCGACCCGGACCTGGACCGGATCATCATGGCCACGCTCGAAACGGAACCGGAGAACCGGCCCGTCACGGCAGGGGAGCTGTTCGAGGCGTTGCGGGACCGGCAGCTGGCGATCGCGCGTGGTCCGGTGCCGCGGACCGAGACCGCGGCGACCGCGCCGCCGACCGAACGTGCCCAGCGGCTGGCCGACGAGGCGCTAGCGCTCGCGCGCGTTCCCGGTGAGCTGCAACGGGCCGCAGATCTGTTGGAAGAAGCCGTGAACCTGTCGCCGCAGCTGCGCGACCACCACCTGACCAAGCTGTTGTTGTGGCGCCGTGGGGTGATCATGTGAGGAGTGACCATGCGGGACAGTGACACGATCGACTTCGGCATCGACCTGGGTACCACCAACAGCGCGATCGCGACCGTCGAGGACGGCGCCGCCGTGGTGATCAAGACCAACGACGGCTGGGACATCACCCCGTCCGCGGTGTGGATGCCCAAACCGGGTGTGGTGCACGTGGGCCGGCGGGCCCGGGAACGGGTCGAGATCGACCGGGACAACGCGGCCGCGGAGTTCAAGCTGGAGATGGGCCTGGCCGACGCGCGGCGCCAGTTCGTCAAGGCGGGCGTGGACCTCAGCCCGCAGCAGCTGTCCGCCGAGGTGCTCAAGTCGTTACGCGCCGACGCGGCCCACCATTGTGGCGCGGCGCCGGAGTTCGCCGTGATCACGGTGCCTGCCGCGTTCGCGTTGAACCAGAACAAGGCCACTACCGAGGCGGCCGCGCTGGCGGGGTTCAACCCGGCGTGCCCGCTCGTGCAGGAACCGACGGCCGCGGCTTTCGCGTACGGGTTCCATGACGCGGGCGATCGCGCGTACTGGATGGTGTTCGACTTCGGTGGCGGGACGTTCGACGCGGCCGTGGTCAGCAAACGCGATGGCGACCTGCGGGTGCTCAACCACTCGGGCGACCCGTACCTGGGCGGGAAGCTCATCGACTGGGCGCTGGTCGAGCGGGTGCTGGTGCCGGTCGTGTCCCGGGAGTTGGGGTTCAAGGAGTTCCGGCGGGACAACCCGGCGTGGCGGGCGGCGTTCAGCCGGCTGAAGGCGGCCGCCGAGGAAGCCAAGATCCAGCTGTCCCGGCACGACTCCATCGACATGATGGTCGATCTCTTCGGGCCCGACGGCACCGAGGAGACGTTCGAGTACACGCTGCGCCGCGACGAGCTCGACGCGGTGGCGGAACCGTTCTACGCCAGGGCGATCAACCTCTGCCAGGCGGCGTTGACCGAGGCATCGCTGGACGCCGAGGACATCGACCGGCTGCTGCTGGTCGGCGGCGCGACGCTGACCCCGGGACTGCGTGAGCGGCTGGCCGATCCCCGGCTTGGCATCGGCATCCAGCTGGACACCAGCCTGGACCCGACCACGGTGGTGGCGCGGGGCGCGGCCATCTTCGCGAGCACGATCCGCCGTCCCGCGACGACCTCGCTCGCGACCATCGCGCCCGACGAGTTCCTGCTGGAGTTGGCGTACGAGCCCAGCGTCACCACGACCACGCCCACGGTCGGCGGCCGGGTCACCAGCAAGTCCACAGTAGACTGGACCGGGTACGCGGTGATCCTGTCGAACCCGGCCGGCATGCCGGCGTACCGTTCGCCGAAGATCAGCCTGAACGCGAAGGGCGCGTTCGTCACCGAGGTCAGCGTGGACCAGCACCGGACGTCCCGGTTCACGGTCGAGCTGACCGACCCGACCGGCGTGCCCCGCAAGGTCACGCCGAACACGCTGTCGATCACCCACCGGGAGGTGGAGTTCGGCGGTGTCCGGCTCACCCACTCGTTGGGCATCCAGCTCGCCGACCGCGGGTTCGCGCCCATCCTGCGCAAGGGCACGACCGTGCCGGTGCGCGCGCGGGAGGTGTTCCAGACGTCGAGTGCGTTGCAGCGCAACGACTCTGACGCGGTGGTGCGGATCCCGGTCGTGCAGGGGGAGCGCAGTCGCGGCGACCGCAACCGCGAGGTCGGGATGCTGGAGATCCGTCCCCGTGACATCCGGGTCGACCTGCCGGCCGGCACCGACGTCGAGGTGACGTTCGAGGTGGACGCGTCGAACCTGGTGACCGTGGTCGCCGACGTGCCGCTGGTGGACGCCCAGTTCGAAGCGGAGATCGACCTGGACAACGTGCGGACCGCACCGCCGCAGGCGTTGCAGGTCCAGCTGAACGAAGCGGAGAGCCGCCTGGCGACGCTGCGCGGCTCGGCCATGAACAGCGACTCGGCCGAAGCCGAGCGCCGGTTGGCGAAGCTGGCCGAGGAGAACGCGATCGCCACCGCCCGCGAGCACGTGCTGGCCGCCAAAGTGGACGTCGGCGCGGCGGCCTTCGCCGAGAACCGCCTGCGCGACCTGCAAGCCGACCTCGACGACATCGAAGACGCCGTGCAACTGCCCACCCTCGTCCATCAGCTGCGTGCGATGCTCAAAGAAGGCGAGGAACTCGCCACCCACGCCGGAACGCCCCAAGACCGCCAGGACCTCGCCGAACTGCGCCGCCGAGCCCAGGACGCCATCGACACCAACAACCCGGCAGCGGTCCGTACCCAGATCGAACGCGTGGGAACGTTCATGGTCGAACTGGAGCGCCGCAGCCCGGACTGGCCGGTCAAGCTGTTCTACGCCCTGCAGGACATGCTCCCGGCGTCCCGGGAAGCCACCGCCCTGGTCCGCGAAGGCAAACAAGCGATGGCCGCCCGAGACCCCAGGGCCCTGGACGCGGTGAACCAGCGCCTGATCCGCCTCCTCCCCCAGGAAGCCCAGGACAACATCATCGGCCTCCGCCGAACCTGACTGCCCAGCAGGTTCATCCGCCGCCGCACGGCAGTCCGGAGCCGTCCACACCCTGGCTTGGACTGGTGGGTCTGGTCGCCGCGGCCACTCCCCCCACCAGGAGACCGGCGAACGCCGCCGCGGCCAGCAGGGCGGCAACAGTCCTTCGAGCCCAGACGCGTCGAGCCCCGCGTCTGGGCAGGGATGCCAGGCAGGCGAGACACACGGTCGCCAGGGCGAACAACCCGACCCCACCCCAGTCTGTGGCGGTCAGGTCAGGCAAGGGTGGGACATCACGGCACTTCGCCGCCCGAACGGTGTCCAGCCACTGTTGTTGCCTGATGCCCCCAACCCAGAACAACACGACGGCACCCGCCAGACCACCGGTCCCGACGCACGCCAGCGTGGCGTTGACCGACCATCGCCTGCGGATGTCGGGCAGATCCGGAGCGTCTCCAGTCACCCCTCCTCCTTGTCTGTTCGCACTCTGGCCGCGGTGATGGTAGCCGTAGCCAGATGAGGTTCTGATGACACAAGTGGCAGATCGGCGGAAATCGCCGAGAATCGAAGTATGGGCCTGAGCTGTTCCAGCGTGGTGGACGCGCCGATCGATGAGGTGTTCGGTTGGCATGCGCGGGCGGGGGCGTTTCAGCGGTTGGCGCCGCCGTGGCAGCCCGCGCATCTTGTGCAGGAGGCGGCGTCGCTGCGGGATGGACGGGCCGTGTTGGGGTTGCCTGGTGGAGTTCGGTGGTCGGCCCAGCACGTTGCCGACGGCTATGATCCGCCGTACCAGTTTGTGGACGAGCTCACCACGCCGGTGCTGTCGGGGGTGTTGCGGTGGCGGCACACGCATCAGTTCATGGCTGTCGATCCGAGGCATACGCGGGTCACCGACACCGTTGACAGTCGGGTGCCGAGGGGTGTGCTGCGGTCCATGTTCGCGTATCGGCACCGGCAGCTCGCTGATGATCTGGCCGCTCAGCAGCGGTACCGCGCCGAACCGATGACGGTGGCTGTCACGGGAGCGAGTGGGTTGGTGGGGACGGCGTTGACCGCGTTGCTGACCACTGGCGGGCATCGGGTGATCAGGTTGGTGCGGCGGCCCGCGCAAGGGGCGGACGAGCGGGAGTGGCGGCCGGACGCGCCGGATCCGGACCTTGTGTCTGATGTGGACGCCGTGGTGCACCTTGCTGGGGCGTCGATTGCCGGGCGGTTCACCGACGCGCACAAGCGGGCGCTCCGGGCCAGCCGGGTTGGGCCGACCGGGCGGCTGGCCGCGCTGGCTGGGCCGAGGGTGTTTGTGTGCGCGTCGGCCGTCGGGTACTACGGGCCGGACCGGGGCGACGAGATCCTCACCGAGGAAAGTGACCGTGGCGACGGGTTTCTGGCCGACCTTGTGGCCGACTGGGAGGCGGACGCCGAGCCGGCGATCGCCGCCGGGCAACGGGTGGTGTGGATACGCACCGGCATTGTGCAGACGCCGAGAGGCGGGTTGCTGAAGGTGCTGTACCCGTTGTTCGCGGCCGGGTTGGGTGGGGCGTTGGGGTCAGGGGAGCAGTGGCTGTCGTGGATCGGCATCGACGACCTCACCGACGTCTACCTGCGGGCGTTGGTGGACGAGCGGCTGCGTGGGCCGGTGAACGCGGTCGCCCCCGATCCCGTGCGCAACACCGACTACACCAAGGTTCTGGCGCGCGTGCTGCACCGGCCGGCTCTGCTGCGCGTCCCGGAGTTCGGGCCGAGGCTGTTGCTCGGCGACGAAGGAGCGGCCGAGTTCGCGTTGGCCGGCCAACGCGTCCAGGCGAACACGTTGGCCGACCACACGTTCCGGCACCCGCAGCTCAAAGCCGCGCTCAGGCATCTGCTCGGACGTACGCCGCGGTAATCGACTGTCTACTAAGGACCAAGTCGCTGGGTGTCCCGGTGAAGATCACGTGACCGCCGCCGTCCCCGGCGTCCGGGCCGAGGTCGATCACCCAGTCCGCCCGGCGGATCACATCAAGGTCGTGCTCGACCACGATCACGGTGTTCCCGGCCCGCACGAGCCGGTCGAGGATCCCCAGCAGCCGTTCGACATCCACCGGATGCAGGCCGGTGGTGGGCTCGTCGAGCACGTAAACAGCGGCGTCACGGCCCAGTTCACCGGCCAGCTTGAGCCGCTGGCACTCCCCGCCGGACAACGTGCTCAACGGCTGCCCCAACGTGAGGTAACCGAGCCCGACGTCGACGAGCCGAGTCAACACCGGCTCGTCGAACACCGCACGCGCCTTGTCCACGGTCATGTCCAACACGTCCGCGATGGAATAACCGTCGACTGTGTACTTGAGCACGTCATCGGTGAAGCGTTGACCGTGGCACGTGCCGCACACCGTGGTGATGCCGTCCATGAACGCCAGGTCTGTGTCGACCACACCGAGCCCACGGCAGTCCGGGCACGCGCCCGCCGAATTCGCGCTGAACAACGCCGTACTAACCCCGTTGACACGCGCGAACAGCCGCCTGATCGGTTCGGCGATCCCGGTGTACGTCGCCGTACTCGACCGCCTGCTGGTGGAAACCGCGCTCTGATCGATGACTGTAGTGCCCGGATACTGGTCCACCAGCGCGCTGACCAGACTGCTCTTACCCGAACCAGCCACCCCTGTGACCACGGTCAGCACCTCGGTCGGGAAGCCGACGGTGACATCCCTGAGATTGTTCCGGGACGCGTTGGCCACGATGATCTCGCCAGTCGGCCGACGCGGACGGGTGTTCAGGCCGGCCCGGTTCCGCACGGCCAAAGCGGTCGCTGTGTGAGCGTCCGCGAGCTCAGTCACGGTGCCCTGGAAGACGATCCGCCCGCCGTCGGCGCCCGCGCCCGGACCGAGGTCGACGACGTGGTCCGCGATCTGCACGATGTCCGGGTCGTGCTCGACGACCAGGATGGTGTTCCCCTTGTCCCGCAACTGCCGCAGCATCCCGGTCAGCCGCGTGACGTCCCGCGGGTGCAGCCCGGTCGACGGCTCGTCGAAGACGTACAGCATCTCCGTGAGGCTGCTGCCCAGGTGCCGCACCATCTTCACGCGCTGCGACTCACCGCCGGAGAGCGTCGGGGTGGCCCGATCAAGGCTGAGATAGCCGAGACCGACCGCCACCATCGCGTCCAGCCGTTCCACCAGGCCCGTCACGACCGGCTCCGGCCCGTCGATCTCCTTGACCAGAGGGACAAGCGAGGAGATCTGCATCGCCGCGTACTCGGCGATCGTGTATCCGTTCACGCGCACCGACCGCGCGATCTCATTGAGGCGCGTGCCATCGCAGTCGGGACACGGCACCGACGTGGTGAACCTGTCCACCACGGCCTGCTTGCGCGTGGACACTTCCTTGTTCGTACGAATGTAGATCCGGGTGAAGTGTTCGCGCAGCACGTCGTCCAGTTCCCGCCGCTTCGCCGCCGACCACCGACGAAGCGGCGTCCCGGTGTCGAAGCGGTCGCTGATCTGGCGGTACCAGTACTTGTCGTCGCTGAAGCCCGGCAGCAGGATCGCGCCGCCGGTCAGCGACCGGTCGACGTCGACGAACGAGTCGACGTCGGGCGACACCACGCGTCCGATCCCGCTGCACCGCGGACACATCCCGGCGGGGTCGTTGAACGAGAACGCCGTCGACTCGCCGATCCGCGGTTCACCGGCACGGGAGAACAACAGCCGCAGCAACGCCTGGATGTCCGTGATCGTGCCGACCGTCGACCGCGCGTTGCCGCCGAGCCGTCGCTGGTTGATGACGACCACGGGGGACAGGTTCTCGATCGCGTCCACGTCAGGACGGCCGTAGCTGGGCAGCCGGTGCCGCACGAACGCCGGGAACGTCTCGTTGAGCTGCCGCTGGGCCTCGGCGGCGATGGTGTCGAACACCAGTGACGTCTTGCCTGAACCGGACACGCCGGTGAACACCGTGATGGCCCGGCGCGGCACGGTGAGGGTGAGGCCCCGCAGGTTGTGCTGACGTGCTCCGGTCACTCGTATCTGGTCCATGACCTCACGTTATGCCCGGTTGTGGACATATAATGACCACAACTATGAACGCACCCAGCACCCGCATGCTGACCCTGCTGTCGCTGCTGCAGGACGGACGCGCTTGGCCGGCCGCCGAGCTGGCCGAACGCCTCGACACGACGCCACGCACCATGCGGCGGGACATCGACCGGCTCCGTGAACTCGGCTACCCGGTGGAGTCGTCCCGCGGCCCCGGCGGCGGCTACCAGCTGGTGGCGGGCCAGGCGATGCCGCCGCTGGCGCTGACCGACGACGAGGCCGTGGCGACTGTCGTCGGCCTGCAGTTCGCGGCGACCGCCCAGGTCGAAGGCACGACAGGCGCCCTGCGCAAGATCGAGCAGGTTCTGCCGTCGCGACTGCGGCACCGTGTACAGGCCGTGGCCGCGACTGTCGACACCGTCTCACGGTCCACTTTGGACGCGAACACCCTCCGAACGCTCAGCATGGCCGCGTACGCACATCAGGACGTGCGGTTCCGCTACACGAACAGAGCCGGCGCGGGTTCGGAGCGGCGGGTGCACCCGTACCGGCAGGTCTTCATGGACGGCCGGTGGTACCTGCTCGGCTGGGACCGCGACCGGCAGGACTGGCGGACGTTCCGGCTCGACCGGATCGACGAGCTCGACGTGCCGGGCACGACGTTCACGCCGGTCCCGTTGCCGCCCGCGGTGAGCTTCGTGCAGCGGCCTGACGACCGACGCCAAGGCGTGGTCCGATTCGAAGCGCCATTGGCGACGGTGTCCGAACGCCTTGTCCCGCAAGCAGGTTCGCTCGAAGCGATCGACGAGACCACGTGCCGGTACGTGACCGCGGCGGACTCATGGGAATGGCTCGCGATCACGCTCGCCGTGGTCGGCGTGCCCTACACCATCGAAGGGCCGCCGGAACTCCGCGAGTACTCGCGCCGACTCGCCGAACGGCTGAGCCAGGCCATACTGGAGTCGTGAGCCTTGAGATGACAGACCAGTTGAAGCGTCACCTGTCCGACACGGTCGCCTGGCTGACCACGACCAGCCCGACCGGCCGCCCATCGCCCCGACCGGTGTGGTTCGTCCTCGACGGCGAGGACTTCCTGGTGTTCAGCGAAGCCGGCAAGGCCAAGCTCAAGCACATCGAGACCAACCCGCGCGTGGCGCTGCACTTCAACTCCGCTCCCGACGGACAGGACGTCCTGGTCATCTCCGGCCGCGCCGAGCAGACGGACAGCGCGCTCGTCCCGTCCACCGCACCCGGCTACCTGGACAAGTACGAACGGCACTACGCCCGAATCGGCTTCGACCGGGACCGCTTCGACCGCTCCTACTCGGTCGGCATCCGGATCACACCGGTCCGAAGCTGGGGGTTCTGAACCGCACGAGCGTTCAATACGCGCGCGGGCCGGCCGTCGCAGGATGCCGGCCATGCGTACGTACCTGATGCTTGTGCTGGTCATGGCGTTCTGGGGGAGCGCGTTCGCGTCGTCGAAGATCGCGGTGCAGGCGATCCCGCACGAGGTCGCCGCGTCGCTGCGGTTCGCCATCGGGGCCGTGATCCTGCTCGTCATGCACACCGTGCTCAGCCGCCACCGGGTGTCCCGGCGGGACCTGGGGAAAGTCGCCGGCCTCGGGATGCTCGGCGTGTTCGGCTACAACATGTTCTTCTTCTTCGCGCTGTCGCTCGCGCCTTCGTCGGACGGCAGCGTGATCGTCCCGGTGCTGACGCCGGTGATCACGGTCGCGGTCACCGCGGTGACCGGCCGACAGCGGCTGTCGACCCGGGTGATGCTCGGACTGGCGACCGCCGTTGCCGGCGCGGTGGTGTTCTTCGCCGGCATCCCGGCGGGCGGGTCCGGCCGGCTCGTCGGCGACCTGCTGTTCCTGGGGGCGGCGGGATGCTGGGTGGCGTACACGATCTGCGGCGCGCCGCTGCTGAAACGACTGCCGGCGTTCACCGTGACCACGTTCGCGTCCACCGCCGGCGCCATCGCCCTGGCGCTGGTCGCGATCCCGTCGTTCGGCGACGTCCACTGGGCCGGGCTGACCGCCGGGTTCTGGGTGAACCAGCTCTACCTGGCGGCGTTGCCGACTGCGCTCGCGTATGTCATGTACTACGCCGCGATCCGCGAGGTCGGGCCGGCGACCGCCGCGTCCGCCATGTTCCTGGTGCCCGTGTTCGGTCTGGCCTGCTCGTGGCTGCTGGTGGACGAGTCGATCACGCCGGTCCAGGCCGTCGGTTCGGCGTGCATGCTCCTCGGCGCGTGGCTCGCGACGGTACGGCGAACAACGGTTCGGGCGGGCTGGGAGGAGGCCGCGCTTCCCCCTCCCAGCAGTCAGTACACCTAGTGCAGGACGCTGTTGGTGATCAGTTCCTGGAGCGGGTCGCCGGTCGGGGCGTTGGTGCAGTTGCCCGTCTGCATCCCGTCTGGCGCGGCCGTGAGGCCGCTGACGAAGACCCCACTGCCGCACATCTGCATGGGCAGCACACTGACATTGCTCACCAGCGGTGCGTCACCGCTGCCGCCGCCGAGCAGATCGTTGTCCTGGCCGGCGAACGCCGGGCCGCCGAGGCAGAGCATCGCGGCCGTGACCACGCCTGTCAGGACGAATTGCCTTCTGATGGGCACGATGAACCTTTCATGACGAAACACAAGTGAGGTGAACTCTGATTCGGCCGGATCGGGGGAACTCACGATCGGCCTGCGGAAAAACATTACCCACTCCGGCCGGTCGGCCCCAAATCCCGGCCGGATGTTCACCCGCCTGAGAAAACTGTCAGCACACTGCGTGACAACTGTTCTGGGGAAATGCGTTCGGGTCCCTGGAGAACAATCACCGGATCGGGTAACAGCGCGGGGCCGGAGGGTGGACAACCCTCCGGCCCCGCCCTTCCCGCCGACGTGCAAGTCAGCCGTCGTTGGTCACCACGGTGGTGTTGCCGTTGCCGTTGTTGGCGACTGTGGTCGTGTTGTGATCACTTCCGTTCGTGGCGACCACAGTGGTCGAGTTCGCCGCGCCGGTGTTGTTCACCGCCGTGTCGTTGTGGTTGCTGGAGTTGTTGCTGACCACAGTCGTGGTCGTGGTCGCGTGGTTGTTGGCGATCGACGTGTTGTTGCCGTTGCTGCCCACGTTGCTGACGACCGACGTGGTGTGGTCCGAGTCGTGGTTGGTGATGGTGCTGTGGTTGTTGTCGGAACCGGTGTTGCTCACGGCCACCGCGTTGTGGTCGGAATCGTAGTTGCCGACGGCGGTGTTGTTGTTGTCCGCGTTGGTGTTGCTGACCGAAACGCCGTTGTGGTTGGAGTTGTCGTTGCCGACGCCGGTGTTGTTGCTGTTGGCATGGGTGTTGGTCACCGCGGTGCCGTTGTGGTGGGAGTCGTGGTTGCCGACGCCGGTGTTGTTGTTGTCGGCGTGCGTGTTGGTCACCGCGGTGCCGTTGAAGTCGGAGTGGTCGTTGCCGACGGCGGTGTTGTTGTTGTCCGCGTGGTGATTGGCGACGTCAGTGGAGTTGGCGTTGGCGTGGTGGTTGCCGACCGCGGTGTTGTTGTGGTTGGCGTGGTGGTTGCCGACCGAGGTGAGGTTCGCGTCCGAGGCCTTGTTCCACACGCCCGTGTTGTTGTGGTCCGCGAGCGCGTTGACGATCTTGGTCGCGTTGTCGCTGGCGAGCAGGTTCGAGACCGTGGTGTGGTTGGCGTCGCCCAGATTGCTGACTGAGACGTCGTTGTGCCCTGGAGTCTCCGCGGCCTGCGCCACCCCCGTGATGAAGGGCATCGCCAACGCGCCAATCAGAACAGCCCGTGCCGCCCATCGGTTGAAGATCACCGAATTGCTCCTTGTCCTCGGTTCAGCGAGTCGTGTCCGGCTCGCCGGTGGCGCATCCATCGCCCCGCGCCAGAACAAAACGTAGCCGCCGAACCGCATCCCGGTCGGGTGGTTCAGTACACCCAGAGGTGGGGTCAAGATAACCGCAGTTCATGTCATTTCCGGTCATTTCCCGAGCGGCGCTGAGTCAGGGTGCCCCCGTACCGCGACCCGACCGGGGACGCGTTCGGCCCAATGCGTCCGCACGGTCCGTGACATGGTGAACACGCGATATGTCAATAAGGGGAATTGTGGCGCCGAAGTGCGGAAAGTTCGGTGATCGACGACATTGACGATACCAGAAATGGATCAAGGAACTGTGCCGGTCAATCGGCGGGTCAGGTCAGGCGGGCCAGCCAGGCTTCGAAGTCCACCGGGCCGTACAGGTAGTCCCGGTCGGTGGTCGGGGCGTCGGCGCCGGTCATGGCCTGCAGCACGTCCCAAGCTTCGTCGTCGGTGACGCGTTCGTCCTCGCCGTCCAGCATGTACTGCTCCGCCCAGCTGGCGATCTCCGCGCGGTCAGCGCCCGCGAGCAGTGCGCGCAGTCGCTCGATCAACGTCTCTCGAGTGGGAAACACGTACCGTCCTATCGCCGTGCCGGGATGAACCCGTCCTGACCTGGGCGGGCGTTGACCCGGCCGCGGTCGTTGCCGAGGTAGTTGCCGTCGGCGTCGAAATGGTAGTGGACCTTCCGGCCGCCGGTGATCGACTCCTGCGGACGGACGATCCGGACGTTGCCGTCGTGGTCCACGGTCTCCTGCCACGTCCGTTTCTCGCCGGTGGCCGGATCCCATTCGCGGACGACCCGACGGCCGGCCATCTCGCCCGGGGTGCGCGCCGGGTCGACGTTGCCGTAGTAGCGGATCCGGCCATCCGGCATCTCCCGATATCCGGCCTTGCCGTACTTCTCCGCCTGCCGAAGGTGGTCGTTGAGCTTGGCCCCGTTGGCGGCGTTCGCGGCGTCCTCGCACGGTGTCAACCCGTGCGGGTCCGTCAAGTCGGTCGGGTTGGCGACGTAGGCGTGCGGGTTGTCGCCACCGTCGTACCCCATCGGGTCGGGGCTGGTGTACTGGCCGATCTCCGGGTCGTAGTACCGGTGCCGGTTGTAGTCCCAGCCGGTTTCCTCGTCGTGGTACTGGCCGGCGAACCGCAGCGGGCACACGACCGAGCCCTGCGTGTTCGACCGACCCCACAGCGTGGCCCGCCGGCGCCACACCAGGTCGCCGTCCGGCTCGACCAGTTCCGTCGGGGTACCGATCTGGTCGGCGATGATGGCGTAGAACCGGGCGTCGATCTCGTCCTGCGGCGCGGACACGACCTGGGCGATCGGCGTGAACGTCCCCGGCTGGTACTCCCAGGTGGTGGCGCCGGTCGCGTCGACCTGCTCGACGAGATGCGTTCCGTCCCAGAAGAACTCGGTGCGCAGCACACCGGTCGAGGTGCGGCCCTCCTTGGCGACCCGACGGCCCAGCGGGTCGTAGCGGTAGTGCCAGGTGACGCCGTCGGGCGTGGTGGCCGAGGTGAGCCGGTCCTCCGCGTCCCAGGTGTAGCGCCAGATCCGGTTCTGCCCGGACAGCGTGCGAACGTTCCGCTGAACCACGCGGCCCTGTGCGTCATGGGCGTAGACCGTGCGCCCGATCGTCCGCAGCATGGTTCCCTGGTAGACCCGCGACGGCTCGGCGATGTTGCCGGCGAGGTCGTAGCCGTACCGCTCGACGCCGTCCGGCCGGTGCAGGGCGGTCACCCGGCCCAGCCGGTCCAGGTCGAACCGCTGGGCGCCGGTGAACTGGTCCTCGACGGCCGCGAGATAGCCCCCAGAGCGGTAGTGGTAGGCGCGGCCGGCGATCGGACCATTCAGCCCGGCGACCACCTGCGAGGTCAGCCGGCCGACGGAATCCCATGCCTGGCTCAGCGAAACCGCGCCAAGGCCACGCCGAACCTGCCGGCCGAGCTCGTCGTGGACGAACTGGACGGTCTGGTTCGCGGTACGCAGCGCGGTCGGGCTGCCCACCGGGTCGTAGTCCCACGCCGATGTGACCCCGTGCGGGGTGTCCCGCCGCACTCGCTGCCCTGCCAGGTCGAACTCGGACCGGACGGTGCGTCCGTTGACGGTCTCCGCCACAACGCGGCCGACCGCGTCGCGCTCATAGGCCAGCGTGACGTCCGGGGCGGTGGCGGTCATCAGCCGGCCGGCCGGGTCGTAGGTGAACCTGGTGACCTGGCCGCCGACGTGCTTCTCCACGACATTGCCCAGAACATCGCGGACGAACGTGACACTTTCGCCCAGATTGTTGGTTCGCTCGGTCAGGCGGCCGGCCGAGTCGTACCCATAGGACGTCGTGCGCTGGTTGAAGTCCGTCTCGCGCAAGAGATTCCCGGCGCCGTCGTACTCGTGACGCCATTCGAGACCGGCCGGGTTGGTGATCCGGATGACGCGAAGTTCGCTGTCGTAGGTGTACGTGGTGCGCGTGCCGTCCGGGGCGATCCGGGCGCCTGGCAGGTCGAAATGCGTGATCTCGGTGCGCGTGACCTCGCCCGCCGCGTCGACGTACTCGACCTCGTTGCTCTCGCCGTCGTAACGCCATCGTTCGGTTTGGCCGTCTGGCAGCGTGCGGAACAACGGCCGGCCCTCCACGGTCCAGCCGTACCGCGTTACACCGCCGAGCGGATCCACGGTGGCCAGCAGACGGCCGAACATGTCCCGCTCGTGCCGGGTGACCGCGCCGAGGGCGTCCCGAACCTCGGTGACCAGGCCCGCCGCGTCCGTCTGGACGTGGGTCGTGCCGCCCAGCGGGTCGGTGACCGTGCGCAGGTGGCCGTTTTCATAGGTGTAACGGGTGACAGCCCCAACCGGGTCGATCTCCGCGGTCAGGTTCCCGTGCTCGTCGTACTCGCACACCGACCTGGCGCCATCGGCGGCGGTGACCGAAGTGGGCGCACCGAACTCGTTGTACTGGGCGCTGATCACGGCGCCGTCCGGGCGCGTGACCCCGACCAGGTTGCCCACGTCGTCGTAGGTGTACCGAGTCACGGCGCCGAGCGGGTCGGTGGCGGCCAGCAGACGGTCGTACGCGTCCCAGTCGCGGGTGATCGTCGCCCCGAGCGCGTTGGTCTCCCTGACCACCTGGCCGAGTTCGTTCATCTGATAGGTGGTGGTGTTGCCCAGCGTGTCGGTGTGCGTGGTGGTCCGGGTGGCGGTGTCGTAGGTCAGCGAGCCGTTCAGGGCGCCGCCGGAGCCGATGGTCGACGTCGCCCGGCCGGCGGAGTCGTACACATACCGGTACCACTGGCCGTTGCGGTCGGTCCACGAGGTGAGCCGGCCGTCACCGTCGTAGGTGAACCGCTGCGCCACACCTGAGGAGTTCGTTGCCTCGGCAAGGTTTCCGGCGTCGTCATAGCCGTAGTGCATGACCGTCACCGAGTCGCCACCGGAGACCACTCGCAGCGCCGTGACTCGACCGTCCATTGTGTCCAGTGCGACCCGGTGGCCGCCGGAGTGGACCAGTTCGGCGGGCAGGCCGTCGGGTGTGTGCGCGATGGAGATCGTGGCGCCGTTCCGGTGTCGGATCGCGGTCACCGGTTGAACCGCGCCAGACTCCCACGCCGCACCGACCGCCGAGAACTCCAGTACCGTGCCGTCCTGCGGATACCGGACCGAGTAGCCGGACGCGCCGCGGCGCAACGGCACCCGGGGCCCGAACTCGGGCAGCACCTCCTCGTCGCCGGTCGGCCGCGGGTAGCGCAGCCGCCTGCCGTCGCTGGTGGCGAAGAGGATCGTGTCAGCGCTCACCTCTAGCCGCTGATCCAGCGTGGACGCCCAGGACGGCCCGAACAGCCGGCCCGTGCGGTAGTTGGACATGTGGTGCCGGCTGACCGTCAACGGCAGTACGCCGGGCAGCACAAGGTCTTCCTCGGACAGCACGACCTCGCCGGTGGTCACGTCGATCGGGTCGTCCTTGCAGAACGGCCGGTCGGCGGACTGGGACGTGGTGCGTGGGTCGCTCACGTCGTGCGGTTCGGTCGGCGAACGCGGCTCACCTTTGGGGCGAGGTGTCTCGTGCGGGGTGGCGGTGTGCGGTTCGCCGGAGCGGCGCAGGCCCTTGAGCTTCTCGGCGATCTTGGCGAACAGGCCTTTGAGCTTCTCCAGCAGCGGGGTGACCTTCTTGATCGCGTTGGTCACCTTGGCGATCAGCTTGGACACCTTGGCCATCGCGTTCGACACGGCCGTGGTGACCTGCCCGATCACCACCGGCGTGGCCAGGCCCAGGCTGAACGCCTCCTCCGCCACCCATTCGATGGCGTCGCCGACCAGGCGGGCGATGATGTCGCGGACCGTGGTGCGCACGGCGGCGACCAGTCCGCCCATGATCGTGGTGCCGGTGGACAGCCCGCTCGCGACCGACGACGCCGAGGCCAGCGCGTCGGAGACCTCGGTGGTGGTGTTGCGGTACGCCTCCGCGCCGGCGCCCTGCCAGTCGGCCAGGTCGTTGCCGACCATGGTCTCGTGGTCGGCCTTGATCCGGTCGAGTTCCTTGGCGACGTTGTCCCAGGTCTGCCCGTAGGACTCGATCACCTCGGGCTTGCCGGCCAGCCAGTCCAACGCCTGGCGCAGCGGCTCGAAGTGCTCCATCAGCCAGCCGATGCCCGCACCGAACAACGCGCCGAACGGGTTGGCGACGGTGTCGGCGATGTCCGCGGCGGTGGCCACCGCGCCGAGCCCGCCCTCGATCCAGTTGCCGGACGAAAGTCCCTCGTAGCAGGAGACCGCGTCCTCAGCGAGGGGAATGCCGGAGTACCCGCGGGTCGTGTCCTGGGGCGCGGCCACCAACGGGTTGTTCATGCGGGACCGCCCTTGGCGAACGTGTCCCGGGTGGCCCCTTCGGTGGTGGTGTACGCCTGCGCGGTCTTCTTGAGGCTCTCGATGTGGTTGGTCACGACGTCCTGCGCGGCGGAGATCATGTCGGAACCGAGCGGCTCGAACGGGTCCAGCATCCACGCGAACGGCTGGCCGAGCACACCGTAGGCGTCGTTGTCCATGCTGACCTGCCGCGCGGCCGACAACGCCGTGCCCAGCCGGCCTTCGATGTCACCCAGGTGGCCGGCGTGCGTGGTCAGTTCGTCGACCACCACCTTCATCTCGTCACCGGTGCTCACTTCGCCCCCTTGTCCCGGAACATCCGCATGTCGTCGAAGTAGTCGTCGTCCGCCCCCGGTGTCTTCGGCTTGTCCGGCTCCGGGGACGGGAACGACTCTTCGGCTTTGGTGAGCAGATGTGCCACGACACTGTCGCCGGCGAGCCCCGCCTGGCCGGCCACGTCCGCCATCAGCCGGGGAATCCGCGACTGCGCCTTCCGTAGCGTCGCCATGATGTCGGCGGACAGTTCGGACATCGGCCGGTCCTTGGCCGACTCCGCCAGCTTGATGTCGGTGGGCAACCCGTTGGCCCCGACGGTGACGGTGACCGAACCGTCGGCGGAGGACTCGGTGGCGCTCAGTTCGGCGACCCGGTCGGTGACCTCCTTGACCCGCGCCAGCCGTTCGGCACCCCGGTGCTCCCAGTCGGCGACCATCGACTCGATCGCGGACAGCTCCGCACCAGGGTCCCGATCCATGTCCACCCCTCTGCCACTGAACATCGTGCTCGGATGTCAGACGTGGGCGACGGAGGTCCGGTTCCCGGAGGGGTCTAGGACTCGTCCTCCGGGCCGCGGAGCGTCCAGTGACGGCGGCGGAACACGTAGTAGATGGCCGCCGCGACCAGGACGCCGAGGGTGACGAACAGGCTGGGGCGGCCGACCGTCGGGTCCGTCGCCGTCTGGTAGGTCACGTACCCCATGCCGATGATCGCGAGCACCGGCGGCAGGGGATACAGCGGCATCTTGTACGCGCCGTGCGCGGTGGATCCGTTGCGGCGCCCGACGATCGCGCCGAAGCACAGGGCCGCGTACACGATGATCAGCGAGGAACCGGTCAGCACCAGCAAAGTGTCGAGGTCGACGAAGCACACGGCCGCCGACAGCACGCCGACGATCAGCGTGGCGATCCACGGGGTGTTGAAGCGCGGGTGGATCGACGACAGCGCCCGGTTCGCGGCCTTGGGCCACACCGAGTCGCGGCCGGTGCTGAAGAACAGCCGGGCGGTGAGCAGCAGGATCGCGAGCACCGCGTTGATGATCGCCAACGCGATGGCGAAGCTGATCACGGTGTTCAACCCCGAGCTGGACCGCGAGGTGATGAAGTACTCCATCAGGTTCTCCGCGCCGAACAACCCGTCCAGCGACGGCGCGCCCAGGACCACCGCGATCACCGGGATGAGTTCGGCGATCACCGTGATGACGAGCGCCCACAGGATGGTTCGGGCGATCTTGCGGGGGGCGTCGCTGGTCTCCTCGCCGAGGACGACCGCGCTGCCGTAGCCGTTGTAGGCGAAGATCGCGATCGCGGTGGCGGCGGCGATCATCGCGAGGGTCGCGGTGGACGGTGGGCTGCCCGCGACCGGTTCGGCGAGCAGCGGCCGTTCCACATGGAGCAGGCCGAGCGAGGAGACGATCACCAGGGCGACGATCTCGACAGCCAGGAACAGGCCGGTGACCCAGGCGTTCAGCCGCACGTCGAGCACGCCGAAGACGGCGGCGACGAGCACGGTGACCGCCGCGACGACGGGACCGTTCAGGCCGGGGAACACCGCCGACAGGTAGATGCCGACACCCAGCGCGATCACCGCGATGATGATCACCTGGGTGAACAGGATCAGGCCCATGATCATGAAGCCGGGCAGCCGGCCGAGGGTGCGCCCGACGATCGCGTACTCGCCGCCGGTCAGCGGGAACGCTGACGCCAGCTCGGCGTAGACGAAAGCCATGAACACGCCGACAACGGCGGCGGCCAGGAAGCTCCAGATCGCTCCCGTGCCGGCTTGCTTCATCACGCCCGGGGCGATGATGAAGACCGACGAGGCCGGGCTGACCGCCGAGAGGGTGATCAGCAGGGCGCCGAGGACTCGCAGGCCACGCTTGAGACCAGGCTTCGGGACGGTTGGGGTGGATTGATCGGTGTCGCTCACAGCGCACCTCCGGCTGCCGCGCGGGTTCGTTGAAGACGTATCAAAGAACTCCGTTAAGGCCGTGTCAAGAACCCTCTTGGTTTTTTGAAGATCTTTCGACAAACTGAGACCATGGCACGGCCAAAAAGGCAGGAGGCCCGTCGCGAGCAGCTCACCGAAGCCGCTCGCCGGGCCGTGGTGGAACGCGGGCTGATCGGCCTGCGGCTCGGTGACGTGGCGGAGAAGGCCGGGATGTCCCCCGGCTCGGTGCTCTACTACTTCCCGTCGCTGACCGAGCTGCTCCAGGAGGTGCAGCGGGAAGCCGTCAGCCGGTTCTGCGCGGCCAGGGAGGACGCCGTCCGCGGCGAGCCGGACCCGCGGCGGCGACTGCTGATGATGATCAGGAGCGGACTGCCCGAGAGCGCCGGCGACGAGCTGGCGTTCCTGCTTTACGAACTCGGCGCGTTCGCCCGCAAGGACCCCGCGTACGCCGCCCGCTACATCGAGCTGTACCAGCGTCAGGTGGGCATCTACGTGGGCATCCTTGAGGCGGGCTCGGCCACCGGCGCGTTCCGCCTGACAGGCGACGCGCTGTCGATCGCCCGGAATCTGGTGATCTTGGAAGACGGCTACGGACTGCACATCACGATGGCAGTGCCGACCTACGAACCGGCGACGGCGGAACGGCAGATCATCGCCTATGCCGAAACCGCCGCCGGCTGCACACTGGGAGATCTCACATGACCCTGTCGACCCCCACCGGCAAACCCCGCTTCCGCTCGCTCGGGGTCAAGCTGCCCGGCCAGCCAGGGCCGGGCAACGCGATCACCGACGTGCCGGGTGTCGCGGTCGGCTACACCACGCTGGTGATCGACGACCACGTCCGCACCGGGGTGACCGCGATCCTGCCCCGGCCGCACGCCGACGTGGCCCACCCGTGCGCGGCGGGCTGGTACTCGCTGAACGGCAACGGGGAGATGACCGGCACCACGTGGATCACCGAGTCCGGCGCGCTGAGCCTGCCGGTGCTGATCACCAACACGCACGCGGTCGGGCCGTGCCACCGCGGTGTGGTCGACTGGGTGGCCACCGAGCGGCCGGACGGCGCGCACGAGTGGCTGCTGCCGGTGGTGGCCGAGACCTGGGACGGCTACCTCAACGACATCAACGGCTCGCACATCCAGCCGTGGCACGCGATCGCCGCGATCGAGGCGGCCCAGCCGGGAGGAATGGACGAGGGGTCGGTGGGCGGCGGCACCGGGATGAACTGCTACGGCTTCAAAGGCGGTAGCGGAACCGCGTCCCGGGTCGTCGCCCATGGTCGGCACGAGTACACGGTCGGCGTGTTCGTGCAGGCCAACTTCGGTGCCCGGCGGGAGCTGACGGTCGCCGGGATCCCGGTCGGCGACGCCCTCGCCGACGACAACCCGTTGGAGGACTGGTCCGTGGCCCGGCCGGGCGCGGGTTCGGTGATCGTGGTGATCGCGACCGACGCCCCGCTGCTGCCGGGCCAGTGCACCGCACTGGCCCGACGGGTGCCGCTGGGCCTGGCGCGGACCGGAACCACCGGCTCGCACTTCTCCGGCGACGTCTTCCTGGCGTTCTCCACCGCCAACGAGGGCGCGCTGACCAGCGGGTTCCCGCATCCGGAGAAGGAGTTCGAAGACCTGCGGTTCATTCCGTGGTCGCACATCGACCCGTTCTACGCCGCGGTGGTCCAGTCCGTCGAAGAGGCGGTGCTGAACGCGTTGACCGCCAACGAGACCATGATCGGCCGCGAAGGACACCGGTCACCCGCGCTGCCCCGCGAGCGGTTGGCCACCTTGCTGAACCGCTGAGATCAGACGCTGCGCAGCACCGAGACGACAGTGCCCAACACCACGGCCTCGTCGCCGTCGATCACCTCGTAGTCGGCGTTGCGCGGCTCCAGGTAGACGTGTCCGTTGCGGCGGCGGTACACCTTCACGGTGGCCTCGCCGTCGATCATCGCGGCCACGATCTGGCCGGAGTGCGCCTCGGACTGCTGCCGCACCACGACGATGTCGCCGTCGCAGATGGCGGCGTCGATCATCGAGTCGCCGCGGACCCGGAGACCGAAAACGTTGCCCCGCCCGATAAGTCCGCGTGGCAGCGTGAGCAGTTCGTCGACGTGTTCCTCGGCCGAGATGGGCGTTCCGGCGGCGATGTCGCCGACCACGGGCACCGCGACCGAGTCGTCCGAGGTCGCCCGAGCCGCCGGCTCCCGGAGGAACACGCGCACGTCGATCGGCCGGGTCATCACGCTGCCGCGCCGCAGGAAACCCTTGTCCTCCAGGCTCGCCAGGTGTTTCGACACGGATGATGACGACCGCAGGCCGACCGCGTCGCCGATCTCCCGGGTGCTCGGCGGGTACCCGTGCCGGACCACCCAGTCCCGGATCGTCGCGAGGATTTGCTGCTGACGAAGCGGCAGGGCGGCGGCGTCCAGGTGCTCGAACACGTCGGGATCGTCGAAAGCGGTCACCCGCGAGATGGTAGGGCCACGTGCTGCCGTCGTCCGGCAGGCACGCCCGCGCTAAGGCGTGCGTTGGGTGAGCCGGTACCCGAACTGCGCGGCGAATTCGGCGGTGAGGGCGAACCGGTCGCCGCGCACCAACGTGTGCCGCCATTCGATCGGCCTGCCCCGCGAGTAGCCGAGGCGGTTGATGGCGAACGCGGCGGTGTGCGGCGGGCAGCGCAGCTGGGACTGTTCCGCGAGGGTCGGCACGACCGCGTGGATGTTCTCGTGGCCGTTGTCCAACCGGACTCCGGCGCGTACCGCGAGTTCGGTGTACAGGCCGGTGTGCGTGAAGTCGACCTGGAGCAGCGGCGCGGCCACGTCGGCGGGCAGCCACACCCGGTCGAGCGCGAGCGGCTCGTCGCCGGCCAGGCGCAGCCGCTCCAGATAGACCAGGGGAGTGGAGCCCTCCAGCCCGATCCGGTCGGCGACCACGCCGTCGGCCCGGATGTCCAGGGCGCGGACGACGCTGTGCTGGGACAGGCCGGCCGCTTCGACGGACGCGAACAGGCTGTACAGGGCGCCGACCGGCTGTTGGATCTCGCGCGTCGGCGACACCTTGGGCTGACGGCCTCGGGCCGCGACGATCACGCCGTCAGCCCGCAGTTGGCGTAGCGCTTGGCGCACGGTCGCCCGGCTGACGTCGTACTCCTCGGTCAGCGCCAGCTCGCCCGGGAACTGGTCGGCGAACTCGCCCGCGTCCAACCGGGCGATCAGCTCCTGCCGCAGTTGCCGCCACAGGGGGGTCGGCCCCGTTCGGTCGAGTTGCCGAGCCGCCACACGTCCTCCTTGTCCCGGTGGACGTCACGCTACCCATCGCCAAATGTGCGTACATATAGTAGCTTAAATGTACGTACATTTGACGCCGAAGGGGGATGCTGTGCTGACCGAGACGTTGAGAACCCAGGAGCAGGCGCCCCTTCGCGTCGCGCCTGGGCTCGCCGTGGCGCTGGTGATCGCGGCGGTCGCCACCGCGCTGGGCACGCTGCTCCCGGTCGTGGGCGGCCCGGTGTTCGGCATCGTGCTCGGGGCGGTCGCCGCGGCGTTCGTCCCCTGGCTTCGGCGGCCGGCGTTGTCGGCGGGATACGCCATCGCGTCCAAGCAGGTGCTCCAGCTGTCCATCGTCGTGCTGGGGACCGGGCTGTCGCTACGGCAGGTGGTGCAGGTCGGTGTGGACTCCCTGCCGGTCATGCTCGGCACGTTGGCGGTCGCGCTCGGCGGCGCCTGGCTGCTTGGGCGTCTGCTGAAGGTCGGCGGTGACACCCGCACGTTGATCGGTGTCGGCACGGGCATCTGCGGCGCGTCGGCGATCGCGGCCACCACCGCCGTGATCAAGCCGAAGGACACCGAAGTCGCCTACGCCATCGGCACGATCTTCGTGTTCAACATCGCCGCGGTGCTGCTGTTCCCGCCGATCGGGCACATGCTCGGGATGAGCCCGCACGCCTTCGGCCTGTGGAGCGGCACCGCCGTCAACGACACGTCCTCGGTGGTCGCCGCCGCCTACGCGTACGGCGGCGACGCCGGCCCGTACGCCATCGTGGTGAAACTGACCCGCACCCTGATGATCATCCCGATCGTCATCGCCCTCGCCTACCTGCGGGCCCGCAAAGCCGACGTCACCCGGCTGCCGTGGCGCCGGATCGTGCCCCTGTTCCTGGTCGGCTTCGTCCTCGCGGCCGGACTGGACAGCCTCGGCCTGATCCCCGCCGCCTGGCACCCGGCCCTGTCCACCCTCGGCGCGTTCCTGATCACCACCGCGCTGTCCGGCATCGGCCTTTCCCTGCGGCTCGCCGATATGCGGAAAGCCGGCCACCGGCCACTGCTGCTCGGCGCCCTCCTGTGGATCCTGGTCGCCGGGAGCAGCCTTGGTCTCCAGTCCCTCACCGGCACAATGTGACGTGTGGAAGCACGGGTATCGGTCAGCGGCGGCGCCGACGAACTGACCTCATTGCGGCAATGGCTCACGGCCGAGGACGAGTTCCGCGGCCGGGTACGGGTCCAGCGGGCACCGATCGAGCCCGACCAGATGGGCGTGGTCGCCGACGCCCTGCAGGTCGCGCTGTCCGACAAGGGAGCGTTGACGGTCCTCGCCGGCTCGGTCGCGGTGTGGCTGCGCCAGCGCCGGTCGAAGCTGAAGGTGAAGATCGTCAACCCGGACGGCAGCACCCAGGAGATCACCGCCAGCGGCCCGGCCGCCGACGCGATCGCCCCCAAGATCGGCCCGGACAACGTGGTGGCGCCGAAGCCCGGCGCCGAGCCACCACAGCTCGACCCGGGCCCACCCAGTGCTTCCTGACCCGGCGAAGTCCCGGGTGGTGCTGGTCGGGGCCAGCCGGTTCGCCGATCCCGAACTGCCGGACCTGCCCGCGGTGGCCAACAACCTCCGCGGCCTCGCCGAGTGCTTGCGCGACGTCGGCCGATGCACGATCGTGGCGGATCCACAGTCGCCCGTCGCGCTGGTCGACCCCATTCACGACGCCGCCCAGGAAGCCGAGGACACCCTCGTCGTCTACTACGCCGGTCACGGCCTGGTGCATCCCCGCACGCTCGGCCTGTTGCTGGCCGTGGTCGAGTCCACATCAACGCGCACCCACACAACGGTTCCCTACGATCTAGTGCGGGAGAACGTGCTCGACTCGCCAGCGGCCCGCAAGGTCGTGATTCTCGACTGCTGTTTCAGCGGCCGGGCGCTGGGCGGTCAGGCCGACCCGACGACGACCGTCGCCAACGAGGCCATCATCGAAGGCACCTACCTGCTGGCCGCCACCCCCGCCAACAAACAGGCACTGTCCCCACCTGGCGAGACGTACACGGCGTTCACCGGCGCCCTGCTCAGGCTGCTCACCGAAGGCGTGCCTGACGGCCCGCAACACCTCCGACTCGATCTGATCTACCGGCACGTCCGCGACGCGTTACGCCGCAACGCCCGCCCCGAACCCCAACTCCGTGTCGACAACACCGCGAGCGAACTCGCCCTCATCCGCAACGCCTCATACAGCCAGTCGACACCGGAAGTACGCCCATCCATCGAGACGGCACCGCCCAGCACCGGACCGGTCCTGCTTGCCAAGCGCTACCTGCTGGGTACGCGGCTCACCGAGAAGGTACACCTGGCCACCGACACACAGACCCAGGAAACCGTTGTGGTCAAGCGGCTTCCGGCGAACTACACGCTTGGTGTCCATCATCGCGCCATCTTGCTCATGCGGGCCCTCCTCGGCTCGCACGTGGTCCTGCCCTATTTCAGCGGCCGGACCTTGGCCGAGGTACTCCAGGCGGACGGCCCGATGCCTGAGGACCGAGCCGTCGAGATCGTGATCGAGATCTGTGACGCGTTGGGATTGGCACACGCGCAAGGTGTCAGACACGGCGATCTCACATCCGACCATGTGATGCTCATGCGGAATGACGCCGTTGTGATCCTCAATCTCGGCCGAAGAGACGGCCAGGACACTCGGTCCGATGTGTACGCCGCCGGCCTGCTCCTGGTCGAACTGGTCACCGGGCGCCGACCTGCCGCCGACCGTCCGATACCGCCGGGATTCCCCGCCGGTCTGGCTACCGTCGTGTCCAAGGCGCTGTACCCGAACATCAACGGGGGCTACCGGACCGCGGGTGAGCTCTGGCAGGCGCTCCGGCAGCGTTGAGTCTCAGCCTTTGCCGAGGACTGTGGTGAGCGCGGCCATGAACTCGGCGGGTTTCTCCAGGTGTGGGCTGTGGCCGCAGTCGGCGATCGCGACCTCCTCGTACGTACCGCCGGCTGAGGCGTACTGATCGAGCACGGCCCGGGTTTGGGTGACCATGGGCTGTGGGGGATGGGTTTCCGCGCCTGGCCAGTCCGGGACGGCGCCGAGTTGGCCGAGGTGGGCCAGGTCGAACATGGAGGTGTCGGAGACGATCTGGTCGTCCGTGCCGCGGATCCACAGGATCGGCGGCTTGGGGTCGACGGTGTGCAGGTCGTCGATGCGGAAGTGGTTGGGGGACATGGCGTTCAGCACACCGCGCGGGCCGGGGGCGACGCCGGGCCACGCGTCGGTAGGCACCGTGTCGCCCGGGTAGTTGTCCTCGCCGACGCGGGTGCTGAGGATGGAGTCCACGAACAAGTCGGCGTCCGTGGGCTGGAAAGGAGGTTTGACGTAGAACGTGAGCATGATCTGACGCGGCGACAAAGGTGAATCGGCCGACCGGTCGCCCGAACGCAACAGCCGCACGAAGTCGGGATTCGCCGCGCCAGCGCCAGTACCCGCTCCTTCGGCGTCGGTCAGTTCGCCTGACGCGCCACGGGTTCCGCCGTAGCCGTACGGCGACACGGGGTTGATCAGGGTGAGAGTGCGGACCAGCGCGGGGTTGTCCCGCAGGACCTGCATCACCACGCCGCCACCCAGGCTCCAGCCAACCAGGTGCGCGGATTCCAGGCCCAGCGCCCCGATCGTGGCGGCGACGTCGTCGGCGAAGTCCCGCAGGCCACGGGTCGCGTCCACCGGTTTCGGCTCTGTGTCACCGAAACCACGCAGGTCGACGGCGAACGGACGGTAGGTGTCCGGCAGGTCGACCATGGTGTGCCGGAAGAACACGCTGGAGGACAGGTTCCCGTGCACGAAGATCACGGGTGCGCCGGTCCGTTCCGGGATCTCCAGGACGTGCACGGCGAGCCGCTCGGTGGACACGACACGTTCGGTGATCATGCTCGACTTCCCTTCTACGACAACCAGCCGGTGACGGTCGACATCGCCGCCGACGCCCACCCGAGCTGCAGATGGTTCACCGAACCCACCAGGGTGGTGGCGCCGACCGTGGTCACCCCGGTGGTGTCCAGCGCGCTGGTGACGAACACCACGCCGTCGCTCGGGCCGCGGGTCTCGTTCCAGATCCCGACGATCGTCGGCGAACCGCCGGCGAGCAGGTACACCGGGACGGACGACGGGGTGGGGGCGCCCTGGATGGTGGCGATCAGCGAGCCGGCGTTGACGGCCGCCTGGATGCCGGGTCCGTTGGTGTAGAAGCCCTGGCCGCCGTAGTACGTGGTGTACCAGTCCTGAGTGGACGTGTTTACACCGTACACACCGTCCCATCGGGCGAGCATCTGGCGCTGGCCGGGATACGCGTCCCAGCCGCCGGTCGGCGTGATGGACAGTTCCGGATGCGAGGTGTACTGGCCGTAGCAGGTCATGTTGGTGTGCGGGCTCGGGGCGTTGACCTTGCCGCCGCACTCCGGCCAGATCGAGAAGTCGTGCGCCCAGCCGTGCGCGAACGGGTAGTCGTAGCCGCCGTTGGGGCCGCCGAGGAGCGCCAGCCGACGGACGTCGCCGGCATACGCCCGCCCCCAGGCCGGCCGCACCGACGCCACGTACATCCGGGCGGACATCATGCCCTTGCTCCACCCGACGACGTCGACCGAACCGACCCCGAGCCGGGCCTTGATCACCGCGATCGCGTCACCGACCTGTTGCGCCTGCTGGTAGTTGTCGCCCTGCTTGTGCGCGAACCCGATGGCGAACACCCGGAACCCGCGCGAGCTCAGGTACTGCATCAGCCCGGTGGACGGGCAGCTCGCCGACCCACAGCCGAAGCCGCCGGACTCGTTCGGGTTCGCCCAGGCGCGGTCGGGATTGTCGTTGGCGCCGTGCACCAACAGGACCGGTGTCGCCTGGCTGCCTGTGTTCCACCCCGGCGCCGAGTAGAGCAGGAAACGGGACGACGACGGCCGTGCGACGCCACCGAAGAACGTGCGCCGCTGGCCGTCCTGGTCGCCGCGGCCGTCCGGCGGGTACTGCTCGTCGTGGAACCCGGCCGTGGTGTCGCGGTACCGGTCGACCTTCGCCCAGCCGTTGCTCACTGTCGGGTACGTGGCCTCCAGGCTCAGATACGACGGATCGGCCGACGCCGGGACCACAGCGGTGGTGAAGAAAGCGACGACCGTGAGGATCACGGCGATGAGCGTGCGCGGCATTGAGCACCTCCGAGGGGAAACTCGACGTCCGCCATCCTCACGTCCACCCGGTCGGTCCTCAACGGCTCCAGGCACCACCCGAGCTTGGTCCCAGGTGTGGGCGACCCACATATCCGCGCGCTACTCGGCCGAATGGACGACTCGACCATCCACAATGGTCATCCGCACCGGCACGTCAGGTAGCTCGACCGCCGCGATCCGTAGTGGATTCGCGGCCAGCACAGTCAGATCGGCACGACCACCCACGGTGATCCCGCCCTGTTCCCCCGCGGCGATCGCGGCGTGCGTGGTGTAGCCCTCGATCGCCTGCAGCGCGGTCAACGCCTGCTCGGGGTGGTGCGGAGGCACCGAGCCGTCCCGGGCCGGCCGGCGCAGCTGCGCCGCGGTCAGCACCTCGCGGGGATCGAAGGGGGCGATCGGCCAGTCCGACCCGAGCACCAGGGTGGCGCCGGTGGCCCGGAGGTCCGCGCACGGCCAGCCCCGGGACGCCCGCTCGTCGGACAGCCGGACGGACCAGTTGTCGGTGTGATCGGCCCTGGTGAAGTCGGTGCAGTGGGTGGGCTGCATGGACGCGATCACGCCGAGCCGCGCGAACCGCGGAATCTCGCGCGCCGGAAGGGTTTCGATGTGTTCCACCCGGTGCCGCACACCCGATGTCAGCCCCTGCATCGTGTCCAGGACGTGCCGTACTGCGGCGTCGCCGATCGCGTGCGTCGCGGTGGTCACGCCGTTGTCGGCGAAGAATCGGATCGCCTCGCTGTACGCCCCCGGGTCAGGCCAGAACGGCCCGGTGGACTCGCCGTAGCAGTCCGGCGAGTCCAGCCACGCGGTGCCGCCGTCGATCGTGCCGTCCAGGAAGAACTTCACCCCGCCCATCGACCACCGCCGGCCATGCCTGGCCTGGCGGTCCAGGATGTCGCGCAGCCCGTCCGGATCGGTCTCCGGTTGGCACCACGGCGCGAGCCGCAGCCGCAGCGGCAGGTCCCCGGCCTGCTCCACGGCGTCCATCAGCGCGAGCGTGTCCGGCTCGCCGTCCATGACGTGCCCGCCGGTCAGCCCGGTGGCCGCCATCCTGGCCAGCAGGTCACGCAACCGCGCCGCACGTTCCCGCTCGGGCTCGGCCGGCAACACGGCCTCAACCAGTCCGATCGCCGCGAACTCCAGCAGGTGCCCGGTAGGCCGACCGTCCTCGTCGCAGACAATCTGAGCCCGCTGGATGAACTCACGCGGCCCGTCGATCCCAGCCGCCCGCAGCGCCGCCGGGCTCGCGAGGGCGGCGTGCCCGTCGAACAACCGCAGCAGCATGGGCCGGTCGCCCAGCACGTCCACCAGCAGGTCGGATCGCGGCCTGCCGTGCTCGAAAACGTTGGGATTCAAGCTGTGCCCGAGAATCCAACCGCGCACCGGCGCCGCGGACGCCAAAGCGGCACGTAACGATTCCAACGTGGTGCAGCCACTGAGGTCGACTCCAGCGGTGAGCTCCAGGCCGAACACCGGGTGCGTGTGCCCGTCGGTGAAACCAGGCAGGACACACGCCCCGCGCAGGTCCACCACCTCGGTGTGGCTGTCGCAGACCGGCCGGACGTCGTCGCCGACCGCGATGACCCGTCCGTCAGCCATGGCGACGGCGGACACGGCCGGTCCATCGGCCAGGGTGACGACATCGGCGTTCACCAGGACGAGATCAGCGGTACGCATCAGGCGGGCTCCTCGGGTGGACAGCGTTGACGGGTTCATCCTGCCCGCATCCAGCGTCCGGTCCGTCGGTCGCGCCTAAAGGCTGTAGCGGACGACGGCGTGCTCAAGGGACAGCCGACCGGTTTCGGAGATGAGTGGCTGGGGGGTGAACCCGACGTCGACAGGGACGCCTGCGGCGTGGACACCGGCCAGCCAGCGCCGCACGGTCCGGCGGGACCGGGCCACCAGGTTCGATCCGATCCGCCGGAGGATGTCGGCTCCGTCACTGAGTTCGGTGCGGTCGCCGGCATGCCGGCCGACGACGAGCAGGGTGACGGCGAGGTGAAGGAGTTCGGTGACCGGAGCCCGTTCCTGCGGATCGACCTGCCGGAACACCAGCCGCTCACCAGCGGCTTGGTCGGTCAGGTGAGCGAGGCCCTGGACACCTATCGATTCCCGGCCAACCTGCTCCAACTGGGCATGGAGGAGACCACCATGCTCGACCGCAACGGCAGCCCGCGCCCCGAGCTGATCGCCATCACCGGCACCGGGACTCGGGTGGTGCTCAACGGCTTCGGCGACCGCGTCCGCAGAATCCGGCTCCTGGGCGACCTGCCGATCGTCGGGGTGGTGACCGCACCCCAACTCACTCCCGAACTGACCGACCATCCGGCCCACGCGACCACCAAACCCATGATCCAGACCCTGATCGAACTCGCCTCCACCTTGAAGCTGCAGGTCACCATCCCTGGCGTCGACACCCGCGAACAGCGGGAGAAAGCCAGGAAGTTCGGCGGCACACACCATCACGGGGTCCTGACCGGCCGGCCGGGCCCGGAGTCCGTCGTGGCGGACCGTGTTCGCGCCACACCCCACGAAGTGCGGGCCGTCTAGTGCCACGTCGAGACCTGGACCCTCCGGCGGTCCACCGGACCGTCGTGGTGACGGACATCGTCGGCTTCAGCGAGCCGTACCGGACACACCGCGACCAGCTCGTCATCCGAACCGGCCTTTACCAGGCGTTGGAGCACGCGTTCCACCAGGCCGGGGTGTTGTGGAACGAGTGCTACCACGAAGACCGCGGCGACGGCGTCCTTGTCCTGGCTCCACCGCACATTCCCAAGGAGTACTTCGCCACCCGGCTACCCCGCGCTCTGGCCGCCGAGATCGCACACCACAACGCCGAGCATCCGGAGACCGCACGAATCAGAGTGCGGCTGGCGCTGCACGCCGGCGAGATCACCTTCGACGCGCACGGCGTCAGCGCACCCGCCCTTGTCCATGCGTTTCGGCTCATCGACGCCCCGGCGTTCAAGAAGGAACTGGTCACCTCCTCGGTGCTCGTCGGGATCGTGGTGTCCTCCTGGTACTTCGACGAAGTCATCCAGCAACTGCGCACCCATGTCCCGTCGGACTACCGCCGCATCCGCGTCCACGGCAAGTCGACGATCGCCATCGCGTGGGTGACGTGCGTTCACCGCACGACCCGGGAGCTGATCACGGCCAGTCCTTCGGTCGTTCACCTCGAGTCCCATCGAGTTGGCCGGCACCGCTTGTACCCCTGAATCATTGAGGTCCATCAACCAATGACTGGCTTCGATTACCGACACGCGTTAACGTTGGTTGGCCGACGCGGGCCGGATGAGCCAGCTGGATCTCGCCCGCGTTCTCGGCGTCGACCCGAGTGTGCTGGTGTCGATCCTCAACGAGCTGGAGGACCGGGATCTGGCCACTCGGCGGCGGGAGCCGGCCGACCGGCGCCGGCACGTGGTCGAGCTGACTGAGGGTGGACGTGCCG
Organism: Actinocrispum wychmicini; assembly: GCF_004345645.1. Lineage (GTDB taxonomy): Bacteria > Actinomycetota > Actinomycetes > Mycobacteriales > Pseudonocardiaceae > Kibdelosporangium > Kibdelosporangium wychmicini. The sequence goes on from NZ_SLWS01000013.1 coordinate 65,266, forward strand.
AGATCGACCAGGTCGTGGGCGGGTTCGAGCGGGACCTGTTCGCCGCGCTCGACGAAGCTGACCAGGCTCAGCTGGAGGATTTGTTGCGGAAGGTCGCCGCGACGCACGACTCAGGGGACTGCACAGAGGACTGATCCGGACAACTGGAGGGAATCGTCGTGGAACTTGGGGTAGGGCTGCCGACGGCCGGTGCGATCGCCTCGCCGGACGCCATCGTGCGCGTCGCGCAGGAGGCGGAACGGCTGGGGTACGCGGCGGTGTGGACGTTCGAGCGGCTGCTGCGGCCGGTCGGCAAGGTGGCCATGATCGGTGTCGAAGAGCCGCAGGAGCTGCCGGAGATCTACCGGAGTGTGTACGAGCCGCTGGTCACGCTCAGCGTGGTGGCCGCGTCGACCAGTCGGGTCAAGCTGGGGACGAGCGTGATCGACGTGCTGATGCATCCGCCGGTCGTGCTGGCGCGCCGGTTCGCCACGCTGGACCAGTTCAGTGGTGGCCGGGTGATCGCCGGCCTCGGCCAGGGGTGGATGCGCGAGGAGTTCGAGACCGTCGGCGTGCCGACCAGCCGCAAGGGCGCCGGTTTCGAGGAGTCCATCGCGGCGTTGCGCGCGGCGTGGGGGCCGGATCCGGTGTCGTTCGACGGGCGTTTCTACAAGATCGCGCCGTCGGAGATCAATCCCAAACCGGTGCAGAGCAGGGTGCCGGTCCTGGTCGGCGCGGTGACGCCGAAGGGAATCGAGCGGGCGGCCCGGATCGCCGACGGCCTCAACCCCATCGCGTTCGCGCGCGACCAGTTGGTCGGCGCCACCACCGCGTTCCTGAACGCCGCCAAGGAGGCCGGCCGTGATCCGGCTGAACTGACCGTCGTCGCCCGCGCCAACGTGCCGATCACCGACAAGCCGATCGACACCGACCGCCCGTTCCTGGCCGGCTCGCCCGAGCAGATCGCCGACGATCTGGCCACTTTGGACGGTACCGGTGTGGACCAGGTGCTGTTCGCCAACGACGCGTCGGTGGACCTGGACACCGAGGTGGACCTGCTGCGCCGGCTGGCCGAAGCGACCGGGACGGCTGCCTGAATTCACCTGTCGGGGGTGACGTGCCGCCCGGTCAGCGTGGCACAGGCTGGCCGGTGTGGGCGATGCGGAGCGTAAGCGACTGACCGAGGCGGACACGAACGGTGTCCCCTGGCGTCGTTGGGGACCGTACCTCAGCGAACGGCAGTGGGGCACCGTGCGGGAGGACTACGGCGCGGGGGACGCGTGGGCGTCGTTCCCGCACGACCAGGCCCGTTCCCGGGCGTACCGGTGGGGCGAGGACGGGTTGGCCGGTGTCAGCGACGACCGCCAGCTGCTGTGCCTGTCGCTGGCGCTGTGGAACGGCGCCGATCCGATGCTCAAGGAGCGGCTGTTCGGGTTGACGAACCCCGAGGGCAACCATGGCGAGGACGTCAAGGAGTGCTACTTCTACCTTGACGCCACGCCGACCGCGTCCTACCTGAAGATGCTCTACAAGTATCCGCAGGCCGAGTTCCCGTACGCCGATCTGGTCGCCACCAACGCACAGCGAGGACGGACCGAACCCGAGTACGAGTTGCTGGACACCGGGGTCTTCGACGGCGACCGGTACTTCGACGTCACAGTCGAGTACGCCAAGTCCACACCGGACGACCTGCTCATGGTGGTCACAGTGGACAATCGCGGCCCGGCGGACGCGGTCCTGCATGTCCTGCCCACACTGTGGTTCCGGCACACGTGGTCGTGGGCAGGCGACGCGCCGCGACCCTCCCTGCACACGGTCGCGGGTGCCGTGCGCGCCGAGCATCCCGAACTCGGTGTGCGGTGGTGCGACGCCGATCAGCCGGTCCCGATTCTCGTCACCGAGAACGAGACGAACAACGAGCGCGTGTTCGGTTCGCCGAACGATCATCCCTATGTCAAGGACGGTATCGACCGCGCGGTCGTGGGCGGCGACACGACCGCGGTCAACCCAGACGGCATGGGCACCAAGGCAGCCATGCACTACACGCTCTCGGTCCGATCGGGTGGGACGGCGACCGTGCGGATACGGCTGTCCGACACCGAGTACAGCGACCCGTTCGGCGATTTCGACGAGGTGATGCGCACCCGTCGTGACGAGGCGGACGAGTTCCATACCCGTCTGCTCGCGGTCAACCTCTCCGACGACGAGCGTCTGGTGTGTCGCCAGGCGTTGGCCGGGCTGATCTGGTCGAAGCAGTACTACGCGCTGGACGTGGAGCGCTGGCTGGCCGAGCGCGGCGCCGACCCACTCGCGGCCGACGCGGGCCTGCGCAACCACGACTGGCGACACCTGGTCGCCGAGGACGTCATCGCGATGCCGGACAAGTGGGAGTACCCCTGGTTCGCCGCGTGGGACCTGGCTTTCCATGCGGTTGCCCACGCGGCGGTGGACCCGGTCTTCGCCAAGCGGCAGGTCGACCTGTTGCTCAACCGCCGTTATCTGCATCCGAACGGCCAGTTGCCGGCGTACGAGTGGAACTTCGGCGACGTCAACCCGCCTGTGCACGCGTGGGCCGCGTGGTTCGTCTACGAGCTCGACCGGACCGCGACCGGCACCGGTGACCGGGCGTTCCTGGAGAACGTGTTCCAGAAGCTGATGCGGAACTTCGGCTGGTGGCTCAACCGGAAGGACCCGGACGGCCGGAACGTCTTCCAGGGCGGGTTTCTCGGCCTGGACAACATCGGTGTGTTCGACCGGAGTGCGCCGCTACCGGGCGGCGGGCGGCTCGACCAGGCCGACGGCACCGCCTGGATGGCGTTGTACTGCCAGAATCTCATCCAGATGGCGGTCGAACTCGCCCACGACAACCCGACGTACCTGGAGCACGCGCAGGCGTTGCTGGAGAACCTCGCGTGGATCGCCGCGGCCACGAACCACGTCGGCCCGGACGGGACGAGTTTGTGGGACGAGCAGGACGGGTTCTTCTACGACGTGCTCCGGCGACCGGACGGCTGTGCCACGCCGCTGAAGGTCCGGTCGATCGTCGGACTCATCCCGTTGGCCGCGGCGACCGTGATCGGCGGCGCGGTCCGCGACAAGTATCCCCAGCTGGTCGGGGACGCGACCGCGTTCCTCGATCGTCATCCAGCGGTCACCGCGGCGCTTTCGGGCCAGGGCAGGCAGGTGGCGGGTGCTGGGCCGGTGCTGTTCGCGTTGTTCGACGAACATCGGCTGCGCCGGATCCTGACGCGGATGCTGGACGAGCAGGAATTCCTTGGGCCGTACGGGATTCGCTCGGTTTCCCGATGGCACAAGGAGAATCCTTACGTGCTCGCCGTCGACGGTCAGGAGTACAGCGTCCGTTACACCGCGGCGGAGTCGGACAGCGGGATGTTCGGCGGCAACTCGAACTGGCGCGGCCCGGTGTGGTTCCCGATCAACGTGATGATCATCCGCGCGCTGCTGCACCTGTACGAGTTCCACGGCGACGACTTCACCGTCGAATGCCCGACCGGATCCGGTCGGCGGATGAACCTCTACCAGGTCGCCCGCGAGGTCGCCGACCGGTTGACAGGCACCTTCCTGGCGGACACCGAAGGCCGGCGGCCGGTGCACGGCGGCCAACCGACCCTGCGCGACTGGCGTGACCTCGTGCTGTTCTACGAGTACTTCAACGGAGACGACGGCGCCGGGATCGGGGCGAGCCACCAGACCGGGTGGACCGGGCTGGTGGCACTGTTCCCGTTGTTGTTCAAGGGAGTGGGGCAGTGAACGGATGGCCGGGACAGCCGGTTGTGTACGAGGTCAACACGGCGGTCTGGCTGAACGCGGTCGCGCGGGCCGTCGGACGACGGGTGACGTTGGCCGACGTGCCCGCGTCGGAGTGGGACGCGATCACCCCGGTCGGGATCGACGCGGTCTGGCTGATGGGCGTGTGGGAACGCAGCCCCGCCGGCCTGGCCATCGCGAACGCGAACGCCGAACTGCGGGCGTCGTTCGAGCAGGTGCTGCCGGACCTGCGCGCCGAGGATGTCATCGGGTCGCCGTACTGCGTTCGCCGTTATGTCGCGGACGCGGCCTTCGGCGGTCCCGAGGGGCTGGCGGTGGCACGGGCGGAGCTGGCCGGTCGCGGCGTGCGGCTGATCCTGGACTACGTGCCCAACCATGTCGCCCCTGACCATCCGTGGGTGACCGGTCGCCCGGAACTGTTCGTGCAGGGGGACGGCGAAGACGTGAGAGCGCTCCCAGAAGGCTGGATCGCGGTGGACGGGAACGTACTCGCCCGCGGTCGCGACCCGTATTTCCCGCCGTGGCCCGACGTCGTCCAACTCGACGCGTACTCGCCGGCCCTGCGCGCGGCGACCATCCGGACGCTGGCCGGCATCGCCGACCAGTGCGACGGGATCCGTTGCGACATGGCGATGCTGATGACCAACGAGATCTTCGGCGAGACCTGGGGCGAGTGGGTCGGGTCCACGCCGGACGACGAGTTCTGGCCGACGGTCGTCAGCGGCCTGCGCGCCTCGCATCCGGAGACTGTCCTGTTCGCGGAAGCGTACTGGGATCAGGAGTACACGCTGCAGCAACAAGGATTCGCCTTCTGCTACGACAAACGGCTCTACGACCGGGTCGTCGACGTGAACGTGCCGACGATCCGTGACCATCTGGCCGCCGCTCCCGGCTACCAGTCCCGACTGGTGCGTTTCCTGGAGAACCACGACGAGCCGAGGATCGCGGAGCGCCTCCCCAAGGACGCCGAACGGGCCGCCGCGGTCGCCATGGCCACATTGCCCGGCGCGACCCTCTGGCATGAGGGACAGTTCGAGGGCCGCCGGGTCCGGCCGCCGGTGTTCCTGGCCCGGCGGCCGGACGAACCACTTGACGAGGAACTCGCCGGGTGGTACCGCGGACTGCTGGCCGTCGTGGCGGAGGAAGGAATGCGCCGGGGCTCATGGCGGCAGCTGCGACCCGAGGGCTGGCCGGACAACCCGTCGTACCGCACGCTGCTCGCCTGGTCGTGGTCGGCTGCGGACGGCGCCCGGCACGTGATCGTGGTCAACTTCGCCGGGCAGCCCGCGCAGGCCCGGATCCCGCTCCCCTGGACGGACCTGCGCGGCCGGATGTGGTGTCTCACGGACCTGCTCACGGGCACCGACTTCGACCGGGACGGCGACGAACTCGTCCACCCCGGACTGTTCGTCGCCCTCGGACCGTGGCAGTTCCACGTGCTCAGCCCAACGTCGCGACAAGGATCGCCTTGATCGTGTGCAGGCGGTTCTCGGCCTGGTCGAACACGATGCTGGCGGGGGAGTCGAAGACCTCGCCGGTCACCTCAAGGCCGGCGGTCATCCCGGTGTGGGTCATGATCTCCGCCCCGACAGTGGTGTTGGTGTCGTGGAACGCGGGCAGGCAGTGCATGAACCTGGCCGACGGGTTGCCGGTCTTCACCATCAGCTCGGTGTTGACCTGATACGGCTCGAGCAGCCGCACGCGTTCGGCCCAGGCCTCTTTGGTCTCGCCCATGGAGACCCACACGTCGGTGTGGACGAAGTCGACACCGAGCACGGCCGCTGTGGGATTGTCGGTGATGGTGATGCGCGCGCCGGTGCTGGCGGCGATGTCCGTGGCGAGTTCGGTGACGTCCTTCGGCGGCAGCAGCGGGGTCGGCCCGGCCATCCGGACGTCGCTGCCCATCAACGCGCCCATGACCAGCAACGAGCGGCCCATGTTGAACCGGCAGTCCCCGACGAACACATAGGAGATGTCCGCGTAGGGTTTCTGACAGGCCTCCTGCATGGTGAGGAAGTCGGCGAGCATCTGGGTCGGGTGCCAGTCGTCGGTCAGTCCGTTGTAGACAGGGATGCCGGCGTGCGCGGCGAGAGTCTCGATGTCGGCCTGCTGGCTGCCGCGGAACTCGATCGCGTCGAACATCCGGCCGAGGACCGCGGCCGTGTCCGCGACGGACTCCTTGTGTCCCAGCTGGGACCCGGACGGGTCCAAATAGGTCACGTGGGCGCCCTGGTCGTGCGCGGCGACCTCGAACGCCGACCGGGTCCGGGTCGACGTCTTCTCGAACAGCAGGGCGATGTCCTTGCCCGCCAGCAGTTCGGTCTCGATGCCGGCGTACTTGGCGACCTTCAGCGCCTTGGAAAGGCGTAGCAGGTAACGCAGTTCGTCCGGCGTGAAGTCGACCTCCTTGAGAAAGTGCCGGTTCCTCAGGTTGAAAGCCATGGCTGCTCCCCGGGTCAGAACGCTTGGTCGCGCTGGAGTGGACAGGTCATGCAGTGCGAGCCGCCCCGGCCCCGGCCCAGCTCGAACCCCTCGATGGTGATGACCTCGACGCCGGCCTTGCGCAGTGCGGTGTTGGTGGCGGTGTTGCGCTCGTAGGCGATCACCACACCGGGTTCGAGCGCGACGACGTTGTTGCCGTCGTCCCATTGTTCGCGCTCGGCGCCGAACGCGTCCCCGCCGGTCTCGATGGTCCGCATCTTGGGCACGCCAAGGGCTTTGGCCATCAGGTCGGGCAACGATCCGCGCTGCTGTTCGACCACGAGGTCCTCGGCGGACTCACCGGGAGTGATCGCCCAGGTCCGGGCGCCGTCGATCACCTGCGGGAACAGGGTGACGAGATCCCGGTCGCACATGGTGATGACGGTGTCAAGATGCATGTACGTGCGTGACTTCGGTAGAAGCACGGCGAGTACGCGCCGCGCGGAGCCGGCCCGGAACAGCGAACGGGCGATCCACAGCACGGCTTGCGGGGTGGTGCGTTCACCCATGCCGATCATGACGGTGCCGTTGCCGATCGGTTGCACGTCACCGCCTTCCACGTGCGCCCGGCCCCAGTTCTCGTCGCTGCCGCCCAGCCAGATCGGGAAGCGCTCGGTGGCGAACGCCGGGTGGAAGCGGTAGATCGCCTCCACGATCATGGTCTCCGGCTTGCGGGCGGGTTTGGTCATCGGGTTGATCGTGACACCTTCGTGGATCCAGCAGGACGGGTCGCGCTGGAACAGGAAGTTCGGCAACGGCGGCAGCAGCATGCCGGTCGGGTCCGCGGACTCCCAGCCGAGCCCGATGTCACGGGCCACGTCGGATTTGGTGATGCCGCCGATCAGGAACTCCGCGACCTGGTCCGGACGCGCGGTCTGGAGCCATTCACGGGCCCGTGCCGCGGCGGTGACGCCGACTTCCCGTTCGTTCAGGACGCGGTCGCTGACCCAGTCCTTCACCTCGGGCTTGACCAGTGCCTCGGCGAGCAGTTGCTCGGTGTACAGGACATCCACGCCGTGTTCGCGCATCACCTCACAGAAACTGTCGTGCTCGACCTTGGCCCGGTGGACCCACAGGACGTCGTCGAAGAGCAGCTCCTCCGCGTTGGACGGGGTGAGCCGGGTGTGTTCCAGGCCGGGCCGGTGGACCATGACCCGGCGCAGCCGGCCGACCTCCGAGTGCACTCCCAGCTCCATAGTGGACTCCTTACGGACGATGGGTGAACCGGTTCCATGCAACACGCGGAACGTGGCCAGGCGATTCGCCCACGGTGGGTGATGTGGCCCGCCACCCCACGACCGGACGCTTGAACGGTGAAGAACGCAGTCGAAGGCGAAGCCAAGCAACGGCAGTTCGGGCTCACCGCGGCGATGGCGCTGATCGTGGGCAGCATCATCGGTGTCGGCATCTTCAACCTCCCGACCGCGTTGGCGGCGTACGGCCCGATCAGCCTGGTCTCGATGGCGCTCACCACAGTGGGTGCGCTCGCGCTCGCCATGCTGTTCGCCGCGTTGTCCCGCCGTATGCCGGCAGACGGCGGGCCGTACGCGTACGCGCGGGCCGCCTTCGGAGACCGGATCGGGTTCCTCAACGCCTGGTCGTACTGGATCACGGCGTGGGCCGGGAACGCCGCGATCGCAGTTGGCTGGGTGCTCTACGTCGAGCACTTCGTCAACACCGGCCACAACAAGCTGTTCTCGGTCATCCTGGTCCTGATTGGACTGTGGCTGCCGGCGGCGGTCAACCTCTCCGGTGTCCGGAACATGCGATGGGTCCAGGTGACGTCCACTGTGCTGAAGTTCGCCGCCCTCGCGTTCATGGCCACGGTCGGGCTGTTCTTCCTCAAGAGCGCCAACTTCACCCCCTGGAACGCCAGCGGGCAGAACGCGATCACCGCGATCGGCGGCGGCATGGCCATCGCCCTGTTCAGCTACCTCGGGGTGGAGACCGCCGCGGTGGCCGCCGGCAAGGTGCGTGATCCAGATCGCAACATCCCCCGTGCCACGGTTCTGGGCACGATCGCGACCTCCGTCGTCTACCTGATGTCGCTCACCGCGGTGTTCGGCATCCTGCCCAGCTCGCAACTCGGTTCGGCGAGCGCTCCGTTTTCCGACGCGGTCAACGCCATCTTCGGCGGCACGGTGGCGGGTGACGTGATGGCCGTGGCGGTGATCGTCTCCGGGCTGGGCGCGCTCAACGGCTGGACCATGATCTGCGCCGAGATGCCGTTGGCCGCCGCGAACGACGCCCTGTTTCCCGAGCGTTTCCAACGGCTTTCGGCCCGAGGTGTGCCCGTGTTCGGGATCGTCGCGTCGACCGTCCTGGGGTCGGTGGCGGTGATCGTCAACTATCTGGGCTCGGCGGGCGCGACCGTCTTCACCACGCTGATCCTGATGACGGGCATCACCGCCGCGATTCCGTACGGGTTCTCGGCATTGGCCCAGCTGACCTGGCGTTGGGCCGACCGCCGGACCCTCGACCGGCCGACGTTCGTCCGGGATCTGACTGTGGCCGTGGTGTCGCTGGTGTTCTCGGTTCTGTTCATCTGGTACTCGCGCAACGGCGGCCACAGCTTCTGGCTGTACTGGGCGCCGTTCTTCCTGGCCGGGGGTGCGCTGCTGCTCGGCATTCCGGTCTACGTCACGCGCACTCGGCGAGGGGAGTGAGGATGCGGATCGTGCTGGCGTTGGGCGGCAACGCGCTGCTGCGTCGTTCGGATCCGTTGACCACCGAGGTCCAGCGGCGGAACATCCGGGTGGCGGCCGAGGCGATCGCTCCGCTGGCCGAGGAGCACAGTGTCGTTGTCGCCCATGGGAACGGGCCACAGGTCGGGCTGTTGTCCCTGCAGGCGTCGGCGTACCCGGATGCCGAACCGTATCCGCTGGACGTCCTGGACGCCGGCACCCAGGGCATGATCGGCTATCTGATCCAGCAGGAGCTCAGGAGCCTGCTGCCGCCGGGGCACCAGGTGGCCACCCTGCTCACCATGATCACGGTGGACCCGGACGATCCGGCGTTCGCCGAGCCGGCGAAGTTCGTCGGCCCGATCTACGACAAGCAGACCGCCACTGAACTGGCGGCGGAACACGGCTGGGTGTTCCGGCAGGACGGCCTTGCCTGGCGCCGGGTGGTGCCGTCGCCGAAGCCACAGCAGATCGTGGAGATCGTGCCCGTGAAGTGGCTGCTCGCGCATGGCGCCGTGGTCATCTGTGCCGGTGGCGGCGGTATCCCCACGGCCATGGGTGTCGGCAGCCTGACGGGTGTGGAGGCGGTGATCGACAAGGACTTCGCGGCCGGCCTGCTCGCCGAGCAGGTGCACGCGGACCTGTTCCTGATGGCGACCGATGTGGACGGTGTCTATGTCCACCGGGGAACGCCCGAGCAGAGGCGGTTGGACTGGGTGACACCGGAGGAGCTGACCGGCTACGAGTTCGCGGCCGGCTCGATGGGCCCGAAGGTGGCGGCCGCCGCCCGGTTCACGGCGGGAACGGGCCGTCGGGCCGCGATCGGCGCGTTGACCGACATCGCGCGGGTCGTGGCGGGGAACGCGGGCACCAATGTGGTCGCCGGGAAGGAGAACAGGTGACCCCGGTATGGCACACCCTCAGCGCTGACCAAGTGCTCCAGACCGAGCAGGTCGGACGGACCGGCCTGAGCTCGTCGGACGTGGCGTCGCGGGCCGAACGGTTCGGCCCGAACACGGTGTCCGCGGCCAAGGTCGAGCCGCGCTGGCGCGCGTTCCTCCGCCAGTACGCCGATCCGATGCAGATCGTGCTGGTAGTGGCCGGCGCCGCCAGCTTCTACCCGCTCCAGCAACTCGGCACGGGGTTGTTGCTGATCGTGTTAACACTGGTTAACGCCGTGCTGGGGCTACGGCAGGAGGGCAAGGCGGCCGCGGCTGTCGCGGCACTGCGGAAGATGATGGTCGTCAAGGCCAAGGTGCGCCGGGACGGACAGCTGATCGAGGTCCCGGCGGCGGAACTCGTCCCTGGCGACCTCGTCTCCGTCGAGGCGGGCGACGTCGTCCCCGCGGACGGACGGCTGCTGAGAGCGGCGACCCTGGAGATCGCGGAGTCCGCGCTCACCGGCGAAAGCGTGCCGGTGTCGAAGACCACCGAAGCGGTGGCGGCCGTTGACACGCCACTCGGCGACCGGACCGGCATGGTCTACATGAACACCAACGTCACCCGGGGGACCGGCGAGTTCGTGGTGACCGCGACCGGGATGGCGACCGAGGTCGGCCACATCTCCGGCATGCTGCAGGCGGACAAGGCCGCGACCACCCCGCTGACCCGTCAGCTGGACAAGCTGACCCGGCAGATCCTCTGGATCGCCGGGGTGGCCCTGGTCGTCTCGATGGTGATCAACCTGGCCCGCGGCAACACGTTCACGGCCGTGTTCAACGCCGCGGTGGCGTTCTCGATCTCGGCCATCCCCACCGGCCTGCCCGCGGTGGTCACCACGATCCTGGCCTGGGGCACCGAACGGCTGGCCCAGGCCGGCGCCATCATGAAGCAGCTCCGCTCGACCGAGACGCTCGGCTCGACGTCGGCGATCAACTCGGACAAAACCGGCACGCTCACCCTCAATCAGATGACCGCGGTGCGGATGGCGGTCGTGGGCCGCCGGTACACGATCGAGGGGACGGGTTACGCCACCGACGGCCGCATCACCCGGGTGGCAGGGGATTCCGAGATCCCGCTCGACCAGTTCCTGATGCCGATGGTGCTCGCGTCGGACGCGGTGGTCAGCGATGGCGAGCTGATCGGCGACCCCACAGAGGGCGCGCTGGTGTGCCTGGCGGCCAAGGGCGGCGTGGACGCCACGTCGACGAGACAGGCCTACCCGCGCGTCGCCGAGCTGCCGTTCGACGCGGCCTACAAGCTGATGGCGACGTTCCATCGGATGACCGACGAATCGGGCACCGAGGTGATCCGGTGCTTCGTCAAAGGCGCCCCCGACCAGCTGCTCGCGCGGGCCGGCCCGGTCGACGGCGAGCGCTACCTGGCCGAGAACCGGGCACTGGCCGAACAGGGCCTCCGGGTGCTCGCCACCGCCCGTAAGGACTTCGCGATGGACTCCTTCGACCCGGACGCTGATCTGCTGTCCCTGGTCAACGACCTGGAACTGCTCGCCCTGGTCGGGATCGTCGACCCGCCGCGGCCCACCGCCAAACAGGCCATCGCGACCGCGAAGACCGCGGGCATCCGGGTCCGGATGATCACCGGCGATCACGTGGTCACCGCGACGGCGATCGCGCGGCAACTCGGCATCGAGGGCCAGGCGATCACCGGCGCGGAGTTCGAGTCCATGGACGACGACGAGGCCGTACGCAGGCTCTCGGACATCGGCGTGATCGCCCGCGTGACACCGCAGCACAAGGTCCGTCTGGTCGAGCTGCTCCGCAGACAAGGCCACATCGTCGCGATGACCGGCGACGGCGTGAACGACGCGCCGGCCCTGAAGAAGGCCGACATCGGGATCGCGATGGGCATCACCGGCACCGAGGTCACCAAAGAGGCCGCGGTGATGATCCTGACCGACGACGACTTCGCCACGATCGTCAAGGCGGTCCGGCTCGGCCGCGGACTCTACGACAACCTGGTCAAGTACGTCCGCTACCAGATGGGAACCCTGTTCGGGTTCATCTTCGCCTTCCTCGGCGCCAGCGTGTTCAACATCCTCGGCGGCGTCCCGTTCCTGCCGCTGCAGACACTGTGGGTCAACTTCACCACCGGCGTGATCCAGTCCGTCGGCCTCGGCTACGGCAAACCCGCGGCCGGCCTGATGGAACGCGAACCCCGCCGGCCCGACCAACCGATCCTGCCCCGAGGACTGTTCGTCTGGCTGGTCACCGTCGGCCTGGTCATGGCGGCCGGCACACTCGGCGTGATCACCTGGGCGGACCAAGGGATGGCCCACACCATGGGCCTGGTCACGTTCTCGCTGTTCAACCTCTTCTTCTCGATCACCACCAAGGACGAGCTGAGAACGGTCTTCACCCTGGACACGTTCGCCGACAAGCCCTTCACCATCGCCACCGCGATATCCATTGTGGCCATTGTGCTGGCCACCACCTTCGGCCCGCTCCAGGCCCTGCTCAAGACGACCTCGCTCACAGTCCCGCAGTGGCTTGGCTGCGTCGGCGTCGCGCTGTCCATTGTGGTGGTGTCGGAGATCCGGAAGGCGTTCCTGCGGCGGCGGTAGTGCGACGTCATCGAGCTCCGGCAGCGCTCGATCGGGTCTCGTGACGCGCTTCCCGGCGCCCGGCCCGGCGCGCCGCCAAGGCGAGCGGCGCCATGGCGCATGCGATCACCGCGACCACGGCCAGCGCGACCGGCAGGCCAACCGCGGACGCGATGCCGCCGACCATCGGTGGCCCGATCAGGAAGCCGCTGTAGGCGATCGTGCTCACGAAACCGAGTTCCCGTTCACCACCGCCACCGTCGGCCCGCCGCCCGGACGCGCCCGCCAGTTCGAGCGCGACCGGGAAGCCGAACGCAAGGCCCAGTCCAGCGAGCGCGAAGCCTATGTACGTGAACACGGGCAACGGTACGAGCACGGCGACGAACAGTCCTAGCGCGCCTGTCACCGCGCCGACGACGAGCATCCGTGTCGAGCCCCAACGTCCTTCGATCCGTTCGCCGAGGAGCCGCATGACCGCCATGGCGACGGAGAAGCCCGCGTAGACCAGCGCCGCCGCGGACTCGTCGAGCCCGCGTTGGTGAACGCCGAAGAAGGCAGACCAGTCGACGCTTGCGCCTTCGGCGATCGAGGAGCACAACGCGATGAGCCCGAGCAGCCACAGCACCGGGCGACGGACCACCGAGCGGTTCGGCTCGGACCGTTCCGCCGACCTTGTCTCGACGGGGATCCACCGTACGAACGCGAGCGCGATCAAGGCGCCAACGACCGCCGTGATGCTCAGGTGCCGTAGCGGGCTCAGGTCGTTTGCGGCGGCGATGGCGGCACCTGCGGCGCCGAGCATGCCGCCGATGCTGAAGGCCGCGTGAAAGATCGGCATGATCGCCCGACCACTCTGCCTGATGGCCGTCACGGCCGCGATGTTCATCGCGACATCGAGCCCGCCGACAGCCGCGCCCAACACAACGAGGACGAGCCCGAGTTGCAGCGGTGACGCCGTCAGTCCGAGCGCGGGCAGGATCGCGCACCCGGCGAGCGCGGTGACGCCGACCGTTACTCGCGCGCCGAACCGCGCACACAGGCGTCCCGTGGCGGACGCGGACGCGATCATCCCGATGCTGCCGCCGAGCAGGGACAGGCCCAGCGATCCTTCAGCCGCGCCGACCTGGGCGGCGAGCGCGGGCACCCGCGGCGCCCACGAGCCGAAGACCACGCCGTTCAGGGCGAACACGCCGAGTACGGCGACGACCGCAGACCGCACGTGACCTCCTCGGGATCGGTCACCCACGCTATCTGAAGCGCTTCAGCAAATCCAGTGGGCCGGCTTCCGGACCGCGCTGCGTACGCTCAGTGCGTGAGCAGCCGGCGACCGACTCTGGACACGGTGGCACGCGAGGTCGGCGTGTCCCGCGCCACCGTGTCGAACGCCTACAACCGGCCCGACCAGCTGTCCGAGCGGCTGCGCGCCAAGATCATGAGCACCGCGGCGCGCCTGGGGTACGCGGGCCCCGACCCGGTGGCTCGCAGCCTGGCGACACAGCGTGCCGGCGCGGTCGCGGTGATGCTCGACAAGCGACTCTCGGCGGCGTTCTCCGACCCGGCCCTGTCGATCACGCTGGACACCTTGGCGTCCACTGTCGACACCGGCGACCGGTCGCTCGTCCTGATGCCCGGTGGGCCGAATGGCGGCGGGCCGCGTCCGTCCGCGGTGGCCGCGGTTCATGCCGACGTAGTTGTTGCCTATTCGTTGCAGAACAACGCTCCGGCCATCACCGCGGTCCAACACCGTGGCCTGCCCCTCGTCGTGGTCGATCAGCCGACCGTCGAAACCGTCGCGACGGTGCGAGTGGACGACCGGGAAGGCGCCCGAACGGCCGCACAACACGTAGTCGATCTGGGTCACCGGCACATCGGAGTGATCAGCCTCGAGTTCGCCACCGGCGGGCACACCGGACCGGCGGGTCCACAAAGGATGAAATCGGCGGACTTCCAGGTGACGGCCGAAAGAATGGCTGGCTACCTGGCGGTCCTGCCGGTCGAGCCGGCAGTCTGGGAGGCGCCGGACAGCCGAAGGGAATACGGCCGTTCGGCCGCGGAATGGCTGCTCTGCCAAGAACCCCGCCCGACCGCGCTGCTGTGCATGTCCGACGAACTGGCCCTCGGGGCGATCCGCGCGGCGAGAGACTTTGGTCTCACCGTCCCCGCCGACCTCACCATCGTCGGATTCGATGACACCCCGGCGGCCGCCTGGGCCGACCTCACCACCGTCCGCCAGGACCTCCTTGAGAAGGGCAGAAGAACCGGTGACCTGGTCCTTCGCCTGCTCAGCGGCCACCAACCGGGTCCCCCGGTGACCATCGGTGTCACTCTCGTGACAAGATCGTCGAGCGGCCCGGTCCCCTCCCGGTGATCTTGTTCACCCGGACTGGTGCGATTCAGAAACACCAGAGCCCTGTCGAACGATCAAATCCGGTGAGACGGCTAACCTGCCCATCCGGCAGGTACCACCGCCTTAACCCCCCGTAGCTCAGCGGATAGAGCGAGAGACTTCTAATCTCTTGGTCGCAGGTTCAAGTCCTGCCGGGGGGACTTCGGCCCGTCATGCCTTCGCGCGTACCGCGGCCGTAGAGTCCCGGTCCTATGGCTGACATGGAATTCGGTCAGGCGCCCGTCCGGGAACGGGCGGACGCCGCCCGCAACCGGGTCAAGATCCTGCAGGCCGCGGCCCGGCTGTTCGCCGAACACGGCGTCGCCGACGTGTCGATGGACCAGATCGCGAGCGCCGCGCAGGTCGGCAAGGGCACGTTGTTCCGCCGGTTCGGGGACAAGTCCGGGCTGGCCGCGGCCTTGCTCGACGTGCGGGAGCAGGATCTGCAGCAGGCCATCCTCCGCGGCACGCCGCCGCTGGGGCCGGGAGCGCCCGCGAATGACCGGCTGGTGGCGTTCTTCGCCGCGTACGCCCTGTTCCTCGAAGAGAACCTCGACCTGGTGCACCTGTCGGAGACGGCGAGTCCGGGCGCGCGGTACCGGGTGGGCGCGT
This sequence comes from Actinocrispum wychmicini, assembly GCF_004345645.1. Classification (GTDB taxonomy): domain Bacteria; phylum Actinomycetota; class Actinomycetes; order Mycobacteriales; family Pseudonocardiaceae; genus Kibdelosporangium; species Kibdelosporangium wychmicini. The sequence continues at coordinate 80,699 of NZ_SLWS01000013.1, forward strand.
ACCGGTTCTGGCACCAGCACGTACGGATCATGCTGAACGAGGCACGGCCGGACCTGGATGCCGAGTACCTCGCGCACGCCCTGCTCGCCGCGGTCGCCGCGGACCTGCGTAAAGCGACCAGGGCGTCCTTCTCCGCGGAACGCGTCGTGGCTGGTGTCGTGCAACTTGTGGCGGCGGTCACTGGCTGAAACGGACCGCGGTCCGATACAGTGATGTGGACCGTAGTCCGATTCTCTGGGTGGTTCCATGATCGAGCATGCCGAAGGACTGCGCCTGGTCGCCGAACTCGGTGGAGCCGACAACTGGCTCGCCGTCCTGGTGACCCAGCGCCCCGACGGAAGACCTGCCACGTCCGTCGTGAACGCGGGCATCCTGCCGCATCCTGACACCGGTGAGTCCGTCGTCGCGTTCGTCGCGCGTGGCGCCACGGCCAAGCTCACGAACCTGCGGCACCATCCCGAGGCGACGCTGGTCTTCCGGGCCGGCTGGGAGTGGGTGGCGGTCTCCGGCCCGGTCACGCTGGCCGGACCGGACGAACCCGTCGACGACCTTCCCCGGCTGCTGCGCGACATCTACCACGCGGCCGGCGGCCGGCACGACGACCTCGACGAGTACGACCGGGTCATGGCCACCGAGCGACGGACGGCCGTCCTGCTGGCACCGGTCCGTTTCGCCACCAACCCACCAGGCACGGAGCACGAGGAATGATCACTGTCACCCCAGGCACGATCCAGGTCTGGTCGGACCTGTTGTGCCCGTTCGCCCATGTCGCGATCCACCGGCTCACCGCCGCCCGCGACCGACTCGGCCTCGACGTCCGGTTGGACCACCACACGTTCGCGCTCGAACTGTTCAACGGCCCGCATCCCCGGCCCGGCACGGACAGCGAAGCCGTCGGTCTCGGCCAGATCGCGCCCGAAGCCGGGTTCCGGCTGTGGAGCGCGGCCGACTGGCTGTACCCGTCGACCGTCCTGCTGGCGGCGGAGGCCGTGCACGCCGCCAAAGCCCAGGGTCTGGGGCCGGCCGAGGACCTGGATCGCGCGCTGCGCAAGGCGTTCTGGCTGGAGTCGAAGTCCATCGGCCACCGCCAGGTGATCCTCGACGTGGCGGCCGAAACATCCACAGTGGACGTCATAGCCCTGGCCACGGCGCTCGACGAGGGAAAGTATCGGTCGCACGTGATGGCCGACCACAAGGTCGCGCAGACCGACGACGTCACCGGCAGCCCACACTTGTTCCTGCCGGACGGATCCAGCGTCCACAACCCGGGCATCGACGTCCGCTGGGAAGGCCCATGGGCGGCGGGCTATCCGATCGCCCGCGACACCGACCCCGGCTGGGCCGAGAACCTGCTCAAGTCCGTCGGATGATCGAGTTCCGCCGGATCGTGGTCGGCCCGCTGGCCACCAACTGCTGGGTTCTCCACAGCTCCGGCGCCGCGCTCCTGGTCGACCCGGGCGACGACCCCGATCGCGTGCTGGCAGCCGTCGCGGACCTCGATGTCACGGCGATCCTGCTCACCCACGCCCACTTCGACCACGTCATGGGGGTCGACGCGGTGGCCACGGCACTGGACGTCCCAGTGCTGGGCCACCGCGCCGAGGAGGACGTGTGGCGACACGAACTGACGTTCTTGAAAGAGAACGGCCACTTCGACGCCGGCCTGGACACCGCGAAGCTCCTCGCCGAAGGCGTCCCGCTCACCCCGAACACCAGCCTCTGGCACGGAACCTTCGACCGGTACGTGACCGACACAGTGCGCGTCGGCCCGGTGGACGTTCGGGTATTGCACACCCCTGGGCACACGCCCGGCGGCGTAACGCTTGCCTTACCAGGGCATCTGTTCACCGGAGACACGTTGTTCCCAGGTGGTCCGGGCCTGACCGGCTGGCCGTTGTCCGACTTTCGCACGATCATCGAGTCGGTCCGCGGCCTGCTCGACTTCCCCGAGGACACGGTCATTCATCCCGGCCACGGCCCGGACACCACCGTCGGCACCGAGAAACCGGCACTTCCGGACTGGATCGCCCGCGGCTGGTGACGCCTTACTTCGACAAAGCCTTGTTCACCGCGCCGTAGTCAGAGCCGCCTGCGGTCGTGTCGTACGTGCCCTGGGTGAGCATCTCGACCGTCGCACGCGTGGCGACGGCGTACGCGGCCTGTGCGATCGCTGACCCGAGGCTGATCCGCACCGTGCCGGCCTTGGCGAAGTCGGCGACGGAAGGCGCGCCTGCCCACGCCATTACGGCGATCGGCAACGGCCCCTCGGCCAGTTCAGCGATCGCGTCCAGGTCGATCAGTCCAGGCACGAACAGGCTGTCCGCGACGCTGTACGCCGCCGCGCGTTCCTGCGCCTCCGCGAGCCCGCCGACACCCGCGAGGTACACGTCTGTCCTAGCGTTTATCCACAGTGGCGCCCCGAGCCGGTCCGCCGCGGCGCGTGCCTCGACGAGCCGATCGGCCTGCTCGGCCGGGGTGAACATCACGCCGTCGGCGCGGTCCTCGATGTTCACCCCGACCGCACCAGCCTGGACGACCGCGGTCACGGTCGCGGCCACATCGTCATAGCCTGCCTCGATGTCCACCGAGACCGGGACGTCGACCGCGGCGGTGATCCGTGCGACGACCGCCGCGAGCCGGTCCGCGCCCAGGTCGGCGGCGTCCGGCACACCCAGCGACCAGGCGACTCCCGCGCTGGTCGTGGCGACCGCCTTGGCGCCGGCGTTGGCGATCAGCACCGCGGAGGCGACGTCCCACGCGTTCGGCAGCAACAGCGGGTCACCGGGCTTGTGCAGGCTGGCGAAGTCGTTCATGACCATGAACGTAGCGAGTGGGCCGGGTCCGGTCTGGCCATTTTCGGACACGACCCACCCCGGTCACAGCGCGACGAGCAGCTCGTGGTTGATCTCGACGAAGTCCACGACGAGGTCGGAGAACCGCCCGGCGATCAGCTCCTTGTACACGGCGGAGCCGGTGTGCGCGTCGTACGCGTCCTGTGAGGCGAAGTGCTCGACGAACAGCAGGTAGTCCGGCTTGGTGAGGTCGCGGTAGACGCGGAACGACAGTGTCCCTGCCTCGGCGCCCGGCCCCTTCGGCGCGTACTCCTCGATGACCGCCTCGGCCTCGGCCTGCTTGCCGTCCTTGAGCTTGATGGGGAACACCTTGATGAGCACGAGATCTCCTGTAGTCGTGCGGGAGTGGACGACGAGAAGGATTCCGGTGGCGGGGGCCGGGAGTCCGGCCATATCTGGACAAGATGTCCCTGTCCGAATGCCGCCGGGAAATGTCGGTGCGATGGCGTACAACTACGGACATGACCACGTACTCCGCAGTCGTCACGACCGGCATCTACTGCCGACCTGGCTGTGGCGCGAAACCGTTGGCGAAGAACACACGCACGTTCGAGCTCGCCGCGGCGGCCGAGGCCGCCGGGTTCCGGGCGTGCTTGCGGTGCCGTCCGTACCGGGTGGCCGGTCCGGTCGGGTCGGACGCGCCGGAGCTGGTGTGCGAGGCCGTCCAGCTGATCATCGAAGGCGCCCTGGACGAGGGAACCGAGGACGGGCTCGCGGCCCGGGTGGGCGTGTCGGCGCGGCATCTGCGCCGGATGTTCCGCCAGCACCTTGGCGCGAGCCCGGATCAGCTCGCGCGGTCCCGTCGGGCGCACTTCGCCCGTCGCCTGCTGGACGACACGGACCTCACAGCGGCCGACATCGCGTTCGCCTCCGGTTTCGGCAGCCTGCGCCAGTTCAACCGGACCATGCAGGAGGTGTTCCGCGCCTCCCCGATGGACCTGCGGGGCCGCCGTCGGCGCGCGGACCGTCTTGTCGCCGACGGCGGCCTCTTGTTACGTCATCCGGTCGTGTCCGCGTTCGACTGGGATTCGGTCCGTGCTTCGCTTGCGGGGCGGGCGATTCCGGGTGTCGAGTCGGTCGACGGGGACACGTACCGGCGCACGATCAGGGTCGGGGACTCGCCCGGCCTGGTCGAGATCTTCCCCGGTGACCAGGAGAACCTGTTGGTGCGGCTGCATCTGCCGTACTGGGAGGGGCTGATCCACATCGTCGGCCGGATCGGCCGGCTGCTGGACACGGGGGAGTGGAACGAAGTGGAGGACGGCGTCAGGTCCACGGTCGGCGCCGGCCGGTTGGCCGAGGTGGTGACCACGTTGGGCACACCGGTGCCGGGCCTGCCGGGCGGCCTCACCCACACGTTCCCTGACGCCGCCACCCTCATGGCGCGCAACGAGTTCCGTCAGCTGGTGCCCGCAATGTCGTGAGATATGTGTCCACGGCGGATCGGGTGCACGAGTTGCGTGTGTACACCTGGTGTCCCCATCCCGCATAGGTCAAGAGAACGGAGTTGCCTATCTGTTGACGGACGTTAACCGCCCACGGGTAAGCGCTGACGGGATCGTGCCGCGAGTGCGCGATCAGGATCGTCGGCGCGTGGGTGACGTGCAGCCGGTGCTGCGGGTTGTTCGCGGGCGGCAGCCCGATGCAGCCCACGGCCGCGAAGTGTTCAGGTGCGCCTCGCATATGGGGTGCCGCCTGCGTTTCAGCTGCGGTCAGCCGTGCTAGGTCCACATAGGACTGCGGCCGGACCTGCCAGTCCTGGCAGAGGATCGCGACGAACTGCGGCGGCACGGGCATCTTCATGGGTGAGATCGTCGGGATCCACTTGGCCAGCTCAGGCCATTGTGGGCCTTTGAGCATGCCCGTCGCCCGGAACGCCACGGCAGCCTGGGAGTCGGGGTCCAGCTTGGCGAGCGCGTTGTCCCACACCGAAGCCACATCGGGCGGACATACCGGATTGCCCGCACACCACTTCACGAACTCGTCGAACGAGTCCTCCGCGGCACCCGCCACGTCGGTGAAGAAGCTCGTGGTGTCCGCGCTGTGGTCGACGGTGCCGGTCAACGTCATCGCCCTGACCCGGTCGCCGAACAGTTCGGCGTACTGCTCGCCCATGACCGTGCCGTAGGAGTGGCCGAAGTAGCTGATCCGCCGTTCACCCAGAGCCCGTCGGATCGCGTCCATGTCCTGCACGGTGGACAGCGTGTCGAGATGGTCGTACACCGGGCCGGTGCGGGCCTGGCAGTCCTTTCGTAGCGTCCGGTTGTACGCCGCGATCCGGTCGAACTCGGCCTGGTCGCGGGGGTATGCCGACGGCTGCCGGGCCAGCACGTCCGGCGAGCAGGTGATCGGGTGGGTGCGTTTGATCCCGCGCGGGTCGAATCCAACAATGTCGAACCGCGCCTGGACGTCCGGGCTGAAATACGTGGGGGCGCGCAGGACGAAGTCCACGCCCGAGTCGCCGGGGCCGCCCGGATTGGTCAGCAGCACGCCGATCCGCTCTCCTGTTGCCTTTCGGCGGGCCACGGCCAGATCAAACGTGTCCCCCCAGGGGTTCGACCAGTCGACCGGGAGGCGGAGCGTTCCGCATTCGGCCGTGCCGTCCTCAGGGCACGGATGCCATCTGACATGCGGTGTCGCATCGGCCGCCTGAGCGCCTGACAACAGTAAGGCGGCCACGAGCGCGGCCGTCATCGATTTGCCTTTGTGCGGCATGAAGTGTTGTCCTTTACGGGAAGGAGTGGTCGCGAACTTCTTCATCTGGGTCGTCGAGTGGCCGCTCGACGACCCAGTCCCTATTCGACCTCCTTGAGAATCCGTTCGATCTCCGCCAGCCGTCGCTCGGTGCTCTCCTGACTGGTCACTGCCCGTTCGGCGAGCGTGCGGAATTCCTGGTCGCGGATGACGGCTGCCTTCGCCCGCCGGGTCGACGCCACCTGCCAGACCGTCACCGTGAGCACCGCGGTGAGCAGTACGAACACGCCGATGGTCGCGATGACCTCCTGCCACTGGTGCCAGTTCACGCTCAAGTTCCCTTCTGCTCGTCCGACGTGCTGAGGGTGCGCACCGCGGCCGCGATGGCGGCCGGCGTGAGGTCGTACGCGAACCCGTTGACCTCGTAGTACTTCAGCGCCTTGCCGTCGTCGGACAGTTCGAGGTGCCCCGACACCAACCCGGCGGCTTCGAGCTTCCGCAGGTGTACCTGCAACAGCGCGCGGCTGATGCCCAGCTCGCGCGCGAGCCGGCTGACGTAGTTGCGTTCCTCCGTCAACGCCGCGACCACCCGCAGCCGGTGCGGGTTGGCGAGGGTCGCCAGCACCTTCAGTAACTCGTCCCCAGTCGGCAGGCTCATGTCAGCCATAGTGGAACCCAGCACATGCAAATAAATGTTAGCACATGCCAGCTGATCCCCACCGGAGATCAGTCGACAGGATGCGTTCTACGCTCAGTACGTGTCCTCCACAGACGCTCCGCCGAAGCCCGAGATGAAACGAGTTCGCGCTCGGATCGGCCCGCTGATAGTGGTGGGCGGCGTCCTCGCCGTGGTCGTGGCGGCCGGGCTGCTGGCCCTGGTGAGCGACCGGTACGTGGCCGGCGTGCCCAACCCGGGCGCGTTCACCGCATACGGCCAGATCATCGTGCGTGTACTCGCCGAGATCGCCAGCGTGATCTGCGTCGGCTCACTACTGTTCGCCGCGTTCATGGTGCCGCCACGCGAATCCGGCATGCTCGCGCCGGACGGCTACGCGTCGGTGCGGATGGCCAGCTGGGCGGGCTGGGTGTGGTTCGCGTGCGCGCTGCTGTCGATTCCGTTCGCCACCGCGGACACGTTCGGCCGGCCGGTCACGCAACTGCTGGACATCCGGACGCTCCTGGACCTGTCGTCGGAGGTCGACACCACCAACGCCTGGCTGATCACCGCCGCGCTGGCGTTCCTCGCCGCACTGGGCAGCCGCATGGTGCTCACCTGGGGCTGGACCGCGGTGCTGTTCTTGATCGCACTCACCGGGCTGCTCCCCTTGGGGGTCAGCGGGCACTCGTCCAGCGGCGGCCAGCACGACCTGGCGACCAACAGCCTGATGCTGCACCTGCTCGCCGCCGCGCTGTGGGTCGGCGGGCTGGTCGCGTTGCTCGCGCACGGCCGTCGCAAGGGCGCGTACCTGGGGCTGGCGGCCAGCAGGTTCTCCAGGCTGGCGCTGTGCTGCTGGATCACGATGGCCGCGTCCGGCCTGGTGAACGCGTGGGTCCGGCTGCCGCTCGGCGCCCTGTTCACCACCAACTACGGCCTGCTCGTGCTCGCCAAGGCCACGGCACTGGTCGGCCTCGGCGTCTTCGGCTACTTCCAACGGCGACGCGGTGTCAGGCACGTGGTCGAAACCGGGTCCGGCCGGGCCCTGGTGAAGCTGGCCGCGTTCGAGGTGCTGGTCATGATGGTGACCTTCGGGATCGCCGCCGGGCTGGCCAGAACCCCGCCGCCGCAACAGGAAGTCCTGCGGCCGACACCCATCGAGATCCGCATCGGGTACTCGCTCGACGGGCCGCCGACGTTCGTCCGACTGATGCTGGACTGGCGGTTCGACCTGATCTACGGCACCGCCGCGATCGCGCTCGCCGTGCTCTACCTGCTCGGTGTGCGAAGGCTGAAGGCCCGGGGCGACAAGTGGCCGGTCGGCCGGACCGTGGCCTGGCTGAGCGGCTGCGCGGTGATCCTGCTCGGGACGTCGTCCGGGATCGGCCGCTACTCCCCGGCGATGTTCAGCGTCCACATGATCAGCCACATGATGCTGTCGATGCTCGCGCCGATCCTGCTGGTGCTGGGCGGCGCGGTCACGTTGGCGCTGCGGGCGTTGCCGGCCGCGGGCAAGGAGGCCCCGCCCGGACCACGCGAATGGCTGCTCGCGTTCGTGCAGTCGCCGGTCGCCCGTGTGTTGACCCATCCCGTTGTGGCGCTTGTGTTGTTCGTCGGGTCGTTCTATGTGCTCTATTTCTCCGGGCTGTTCGACTACGCGCTCGACCTGCACTGGGCGCACCTGGCCATGAACGCCCACTTCCTGCTGACCGGCTACGTCTTCTACTGGCCGGTGATCGGGATCGACCCGACGCCGCGGCGGCTGCCCCCGGTCGGCCGGCTCGCCATGGTGTTCGCGTCCATGCCGTTCCACGCGTTCTTCGGCGTGGTGCTGATGAGCATGCAGCAGATCATCGGCGACCGGTTCTACCGGTCACTGGGGCTGCCGTGGGTCACCGACGCACTGTCCGACCAGCGGCTCGGCGGCGGCATCGCGTGGGCCGCCGGTGAGGTCCCGCTGCTGGTCGTGGTGGTCGCACTGCTCGTCCAGTGGGCCCGCCAGGACGAGCGCGAGGCCCGCCGCCGAGATCGTCGCGCGGACGCCGACGGAGAGGCCGAACTGACCGCCTACAACGCGATGCTGGCCCAGATGGGCGGTGCTGGTAGGACTGCCAAAACAGCCTCCGACCAGGCAGAACAGCAGAACGAAACGAAGTAGGTACGAGCTAGCACACCCCACCGACACTTTCGGCGCCCCACCCCGCGCCGAGCACCGAGTTATCCACATGGTCCGAGTTGTCCACACCCGGCCGCCACCCCCTGGCCATGATCACCCCCGGTCGGCACGCTGGAAGCACAGGCAAGACCGCCGAACCAAGGAGTGATCCCCATGGCATGGAACGAGACCAAACTGACCGCGACCGGTCGGATCATCACCGACGTCAAGACCCGCACCCTCCCCGACGGGACCCTGTACGCCGACTTCACCCTGGCCGCCAACGAACGCCGGTACGACCCGGACACCAAGGAGTGGGTCGCCGGCAAGAGCCTCTACCTCCGGGTGAAGTGCTACCGGAAGCTCGCCGAGAAAGTGGCGGCCACTCTCACCGTGCGGGACCCGGTGATGGTGACCGGCCGCGTCTACACCGACAAGTACGAAACGGACAGCGGGCCGCGCTCGGATCTGACGCTGGACGCCAAGTGCATCGGCCCCGACCTGAGCCTTTGCGACGTCGTCATCGAGCGCAAGCCGTCGCTGCTGGAGCCCGCGGCATGATCCACATACCGGGGTTCACGGCCGTCAGGCGTGCGTTCGCGGCAGTCGCGGTGAATCGCGCGTGCCGACCGCTCTACGATCGCGGGCATGGCGGAGTTCATCTACACCATGAAGAAGGTGCGCAAGGCGCACGGGGACAAGGTCATCCTGGACGACGCGACGATCGCGTTCTACCCGGGGGCCAAGATCGGCGTGGTCGGGCCGAACGGGGCCGGCAAGTCGTCCGTCCTCAAGATCATGGCGGGGCTGGACCAGCCGAACAACGGCGAGGCCTTCCTGACCCCCGGCTACTCGGTCGGCATCCTGATGCAGGAACCGGCGCTGAACGAGGACAAGACCGTCCTCGGCAACGTCGAGGAGGGCCTTGGCGAGGTCAAGCTGCAGCTGGACCGGTTCACCCAGATCGCCGAGCAGCTCGCCACGGACTACTCCGACGAGCTGATGGAGGAGATGGGCAAGCTCCAGGAGGCGCTGGAACACGCCGACGCGTGGGACGTGGACTCCCAGCTGGAGCAGGCCATGGACGCGCTGCGGTGCCCGCCGCCGGACGCGGACGTCAAGGTGCTCTCCGGTGGCGAGCGGCGTCGGGTGGCGTTGTGCAAGCTGCTGCTGTCCAAGCCCGACCTGCTGCTGCTCGACGAGCCCACCAACCACCTGGACGCGGAGAGCGTGCTCTGGCTCGAGCAGCACCTCTCGCAGTACGCGGGCGCGGTCCTGGCCGTCACGCACGACCGGTACTTCCTCGACAACGTGGCCCAGTGGATCCTCGAGCTCGACCGCGGCCGGACGCACCCCTACGAGGGCAACTACTCCACGTATCTGGAGAAGAAGGCCGAGCGCCTTGAGGTCCAGGGCAAGAAGGACCAGAAGCTGCAGAAGCGGCTGAAGGAGGAGCTGGCCTGGGTGCGGTCGAACGCCAAGGCCCGGCAGACCAAGTCCAAGTCCCGGCTCGATCGCTACGAGCAGATGGCCGCGGAAGCGGAGAAGACCCGCAGGCTCGACTTCGAGGAGATCCAGATCCCGCCCGGCCCGCGGTTGGGCCACGTGGTCGTCCAGGTCGCCGACCTGAAGAAGGGCTTCGACGACCGGGTGCTGATCGACGGGCTGTCGTTCGACCTGCCGCGCAACGGCATCGTCGGCGTGATCGGTCCGAACGGCGTGGGTAAGACAACACTGTTCAAAACCATCGTCGGCCTGGAAGAACCGGACGGCGGTACCGTCAAGATCGGCGAGACGGTCAAGCTGTCCTACGTGGACCAGAACCGCGCCGGCATCGATCCGCAGAAGAACGTCTGGGAGGTCGTGTCGGAGGGACTGGACTACATCCACGTCGGCCAGGTCGAGATGCCGTCGCGGGCGTACGTCAGCGCGTTCGGGTTCAAGGGGGCCGACCAGCAGAAGCCGGCCGGGGTGCTGTCCGGCGGCGAGCGCAACCGGCTCAACCTGGCGATGACCCTCAAGCAGGGCGGCAACCTGATCCTGCTCGACGAGCCCACCAACGACCTGGACGTGGAGACCCTCGGCTCGCTGGAGAACGCGCTGGAGCAGTTCCCCGGCTGCGCCGTGGTCATCTCCCACGACCGGTGGTTCCTTGACCGGGTGGCCACGCACATCCTGGCCTGGGAGGGCACGGACCAGAACCCGGGCCGCTGGTTCTGGTTCGAGGGCAACTTCGAGGGTTACGAGCGCAACAAGGTCGACCGGCTCGGTGCCGAGGCCGCGCGGCCGCATCGGGTCACCTACCGCAAGCTGACCCGGGACTAGGCGGCAGCACCAGTGGCGGCGGGCCGGAAGGGATCTCGGTCGGGCGGCGGTGAATCAGACGGCGAACTGCTCGTCGACACCGCCGACCGGTTGAGATGGCGTGCTCCTGAGCTCGCCCTGGAGTTCGCGCGGCAGGCCGCGACCCGGGCCGACTCGAGGGACGGGTCGTTGCGGCTGCGCGCCAGTGCCCTTGTGGTCGCCGCGCTCGTCCGGCTGGGCAAACACGCGGAAGCCGTCCAGCCGGCCGTGCTGGCCCTTCGGGAGGCCGAGTCGGCCGGTGCTCGGGAGGTCGTCGGACCGATCCGGGTCGACCTGGCCGCGAGCACCCGCACGGTCGGTTTGGCGGGCAGTGCTTTGGTACTGGTTCGTCCACTGTTGGAAGGTGGTGATGCGCGGCCCGCGGTGCGGGCCGGTGCGTTGGCGGAGATCGTGGGTGGTCTGGCGCAGGCCGGGCGGCGCGCGGTCGTCGACGAGGTGCTCTCGGAGGCCGACCGTCTCTACGCGGCTGACGACTCGCTGAGCGGCGACGTGCGGCGGGTGCTACGTGCCCTGTTGTGCGCGCGGGTCGCGTCGTTCCGGCGCCGTTGGGGCAACGCTACGGGTGCGGTCGCGTCCGCGACCGAAGGTATGGCCTTGCTCGACGGCTTGGCCGACCCGGGCGCGGAGTCCGGCCAGGCACGCGCCGAGCTGGGTCTGGAGATGGTCACCGCGTTGCTCGACGCGGGCGAGGTGGGTGCCGCGCTCGGGCAGGCCGACCAAACCCTGGACCAACCGGTGCGGGCACCGACGGCGGCCCCGATCGGCCGGTTGATGTTCGTGTTGGCGACCCGGGTGCACATCCCGGACGGCCGGGTGGACGAAGCACATGCCTTGTTCGCGGAGATCGTGCGGATCGCCCGCCGGCACGGCCAGGACGCGTTGCTGGCCGACGTGTTGACGTCGTTGGCGCACGAACAGGAGGCGGCCGGGGACCTCACTGGCGCGCTGGAGTCGTTGCGCTCGGCACGGGCGGCCGACCACCGGCGGCTGCGCGAGGACACCATGGCGCGCCTGATCGTGCTGGAGGAGCTCGGCGCGGGAACTCGGCTGCCTGACGACACGGAGTCGTTGCTGCGCCGCGTGGTCCGGTCGCCGGCTCGGGCGATGACGGACCCGGTGGAGGCGCCTGGGATGGCCGTGGGCGAGCCGCGGTGGCCGGACGGCGACGACCGCGACGCCGAGACGGGCCTGCTGAACCGGCAGGGCCTGCGTCGGCGGCTGGCCGCAGCGCGCCGGCAGTCCCGGCCGACCGCGTTGACGTTGGTCCGCCTTGAGCCGACCAGCGATGCGGAGCCCGAGCCACAACCGAACAACGACGACCCGGACAGCACCGACAGGTTCAGTGCGAGCCTGATCGACAGCTTGGACAAGGCGGGCCGCCGGGCCAGTCCGGAGGTCGACGCGGACGTGCTCAGTTCGCTCGTCGACCATGTCCGCGACATGGCGCCGGAGCAGGCCGAGCTGGTCCGCCCGGAGGAGGACGAGCTGGCCGTGCTGTTGCCGGACACCACCAGGGACGAGGCGGAGGAGTTCGCCGCGTCCCTGCGGGCCACAATGTCCACATCGGACTGGGACCCGGCGGACCCGGCCTGGGGCATGCACCTGAGCACCGGCGTCGCCCAGTACCAGGAGGGCACATCGGAGGACGCGTTGCTGAGCGCCGCCCGCGAAGCCCTGACCGGCCAAGAGTACGACGGCACCCAACAGGACACGGACATGGAACGCCCAGCCTGGCAGTCGGTGGAGCCGGTCTTCGACGTGCCCACGGGTGAGGACAACGAAGCGTCGTTCGCGGACGTCCAGTCCCGCACCGACGGCTACACCTACATCGAGGAGTACGCCTCCACCACCGACGACCACCAGCAGGACCGTGATCCCGAACTGGAGGCGTACCTGGCGGGCTTCTCGTTACCGGAATACGGCCAGTGGTCGTCCACCCAGGAACCCCAGGAACCTGTCGCCACCCCCGACCCGGAACCGTTTCCAGCCGACCCGCCCGCCCGCCATGACGCCGCCAAGGGCAGTGATCAGGGCAGGTCTGTGCTCGACCGGCTGGGAATCACCCCATCCGGCGGCGGCGGCCGTCGCCGCGCCCCCGACTCACTGGACACCACCCGACCCCCCCAAGACCAACCCCCCACCACCCCCTCCCACCAACAAACCGGCCGTCGCCGCCGCGCCAAACCCGACCCAGACGACGACCACCCCGCCGCTGACAACCCCGCCTCCGGCCATCCCGCCTCCAGCTACCCCGCGTCCGGCCATCCCGCCTCCAGCTACCCCGCGTCCGGCCATCCCGCCTCGAACTACTCCACCGCCGACCACCCTGCCTTCAAACACCCCACCTCCAACTACACCGCCTCCAGCCACTCCACCTCCGACCACCCTGCCTCCAACTACACCGCCTCCAACTACACCGCCTCCAACTACACCGCCTCCAACCATCCCGCCTCCGACCACCCCATCTCCGACCACCCTGCCTCCGACTACTCCGCCTCCAGCTACTCCGCCTCTGACCACCCCGGCTCTGACTACTCCGACCACCTCAACCCCCCGGACCAACCCGGCCGCCCCGACCATCCCCGCGGCTTCGACTCCCTCGACCGCCCTGACTATCTCGGCAGCTCGGACCGCCCTGACCGCTCTGATCACCCTGATCGTTCCGGCTCCCTCGACCGTCACTCCGACAACTTCGACAATTTCGACAACCCCGACCACGCCGGCCACCCGGAGACTCGAACCGCGTTCACCCTGAGCGACCTCGCCCGCGGCGCCGACACCCTGCCGGAACCAGGCGGCCGTCGTCGGGCCCCGGACCCGCCCGACCTCGATCTGTCGGACGCGGGTGGCTCCCGCGTGCCCGAACTAGGCGGGCATGGCGCTGCCCTGGATCCGTTTCACCTTGACCCACCGGCCACCCACAGCTCACCTCTGCCCGAACCCAGCCAACCCAAACAACCCGGCCGTAACCCAACGGACCGGACCACACCGGCAGACTTGCTCGGCGCCGCGGAGTCCCCCGACCACTCCGAGGTAGGACGGGCACTCGACCAAGCCCTGTTCAGCGACGACTCGCACCTGCCCACCCGCACCGACCCCAACCGCTCGGCTGCCCTTGAAGCCCGCACTCTCTTCGACTTCACCACCTTCGACCTGTCCCACCCCGACCGCCCCCCAACGGGCCGAAGGCGAGCCCCCGAGCAAGATCCATCTGACCCGACGTCGGCACCGAACGCCCTGGGCCAAAGCGGCGCGGACCAAGACCAGGCCAGGCCGAACCGATCCAGCAGCCGACAAGCCACGGACAACCAGGCCGGACCGGACCAGGTGAGCGGGCAAGGGACTGCGGAAAACCCACCTGCCTGGGATTGGGCTGGACTCCGGCGGCCAGCGGACGACGAAGCCGGGCCGGATCGGGCCGCTGGGCAACGGGTCACGCGGGACCAAGCCGGGCCGGATCGGACTGGTGGGCAACAGGTCACGCGGGACCAAGCCGGGTCGGACCGGGCCGGTGGGAGGCGTGCGGCCGAGGAGCGACCCTCGTCGAACCGGCTCGACGGGCGGCGTGCTGCCGAGGGCCAGGGCGGGAACCGGATCGCCCTCGATCTGAGCCACCTGGACCGAGACCAGGCCGTGTCCGAGACCGACCGGTACCAGCCCGATGCCGAGCCGCTGGCGTCCCGGTCCGACGTTGAGCCTCAGGCGTCCCGTTCCCGGCTCGATGCCGACTCTCCGGTGTCTCGTTCGCGGTCTGATGCCGAGTCTCTGGCCTCCCAGCCCGACGCTGAGCCTCTGGTGTCCCGGTCCTCGACCGATGCCGGGCTTCTGGCGTCCCGTTCGCGGTCTGATGTCGAGCCGCCCGTTTCTCGTTCCCGGTCCGATGCTGGGCCGTCCGGGTCGCGCTCCGGGTTCGATCTGTCAGCCGAGCGGCGGCCGTTGGATTCCAGGAGGCCTTCGGCGATGTACTTGTCCGGTCCCGCCACCGGGATCGGTGAGGAGGTGCTCGCCGCCGCTGCCAGGGCTTCCGTTCCGCAGTTCCCTGAGCCTGATGATGTTCCCCGCGTGCCCGATCCTCCTGATGTTCCGCCGGTTCCCGAGCCCGATGATGTGCCGCGGGTCCCGGATCCTCCTGATGTGCCCGGTTCTCCTGACCCGGATGTGGGGCCTGGTCCGCATCGGCGGCCGGTGCCGGCCAGGCCGAATCCGGACGTTGAGCCGGTTGGTGCGAGGTCGGCGAGGCGGCGGAGTGTGCGGCAGCGGGCTGAATCGGTTCCGTCCGAAGGGGACGAAGACCGGTCCGCTTGGCGTCGTCGGCTGGCCGCGCGGCGGGAGGCCGACCGGGAATCAGTTGGGCGTGGTGGTGCGGTGCCGCCGGAGCAGGCCGATCCAGTTGACCCGTTGGGGCCGGATGAGTCACCCGAAAGTGCTGACCGGCCGAGTCGGCTGCGCCGCAAGGACAACACCGCTGTGGGATTGGGCGATTTGCTCGCTGAGGCGCTTGCCGCTTACCAGTCGTCGCACTCGGACACGTCCGGCGAAGACGTTCCGTCGTCCTATGATGATCTGCCGGACAGTGGGCGGCACCACCCACCGACTACCACGCCTTAAATGATTCTCAAGTGGCGCCAGTGGTTGCATGTCCGGTAGCGCCGCCCAACTAGGGTTAGGCCGCAGCTGGCACGACAACACTGGCACAACGACGTGCCGCACACGGTGCCGACGAGCGTGGAGCCGCCGAACATGACCTCGACTGGAGTCCAGTCCCACCCGGGCGTAGCCGCAGCACAGCCCACCACCTCGGCCAGTCCCGAACAGCGCCGGGACGAGCTGGTGGACAAGGCAGCCGGGTTAGCGACGGACATCGCCGACCTGATCCGCCTGTACTACCGCTACGTGCCGCCGGAGGAGGTCGTCGACTTCAGCCCGACCGACCTGGTCGGCGCCGTCCGCTCGCACCTCGACCTGGCCGGTCAGCGGGTGCCGGGCCGGCCTGAGGTGCGCGCGGTGAACCCGACCGCGGAGGCGGACGGCTGGAGCACCCGGGCGACGGTGATCCAGGTGGTCACGGACGACATGCCGTACCTGGTCGAGAGTGTGTCCGCTGAGCTGGTGCGCAGCGGTGTGCAGGTCCAGCGGGTGGTGCACCCCATCGTCGTGGTGCGCAGGGACGTGGCCGGCACGTTGCGGGAGGTCCTGCCGAACGAGGATCCCGGCAACCCGCCGGCGGACACGCTGGTCGAGTCGTGGATGTACATCGAGATCGACCTGATCACGGACCCGGACCGCGGCCGCGAGATCGCCACCGGCCTGTACTCGGTGCTGAACGACGTCCGTGAGGTCGTCGAGGACGCGGACCGGATGCGCGGCCAGGCGTTGGCCATCGCCGACTCGCTGGACTCCGGTCAGTTGCCGCTGACTCCCGAGGAGGTGGGCGAGGGTGCCGCGCTGTTGCGCTGGTTGGCGAACGGCAATTTCACCTTCTTGGGTTACCGCCAGTACGAACTGATGAAGGGTGACGGCGATCCGGCGTTGCGGGCGGTGCTCGCCACCGGCCTGGGGGTTCTGCGCCAGGACAGTCTCGCCGCGCGCAGCCTCACCGCCGGCCCGGACTCGGTGACGCACGCGTTGGCACCGAAGCTGTTGGTACTCACCGAGGCGAGTGCGCCGTCCACTGTGCACCGATCGGTGTACCCCTACTACGTCGGGGTGAAGACGTTCGACGAGCACGGCCAGGTCACCGGTGAACACCGGTTCCTCGGCGTGTTCACCACGCGGGCCGTGCACGACAACGTGTTGGACATCCCCGTTGTGGCGCGCCGGGTCCGTGACGTCATCCACCGCGCCGGCTTCCCGCTAGACTCGTACTCCGGGCAGCGCATGCTGGAGGTCATCCAGAACTGGCCGCGGGCCGAGCTGTTCTCGTCGACCACGGACACGTTGTACGGCACCGCGACCGGCGTGATCGCGTTGGCCGACCGTCGCAGGCTGCGGTTCTTCCTGCGCCGCGACCCGTTCGGCCGGTTCTTCTCGTGCTTCGTGTTCCTGCCCCGCGACCGCTACACCACGACCACGCGCCTGGCCATGCAGGAGGTGCTGCTGGCCGAGTTGGGCGGCTCGAACCTGGAGTACAGCGCCCGGATCGGCGAGTTCGCGCTGGCGCAGGTGTACTTCACCGTGCACACCGATCCGGCCGTTCAGGTCGAACCGGACATCCAGCGCATCCAGGAACGCCTCACGCTGGCGATCCGCAGCTGGGAGGACCGGATGGCCGAGGCCATCATGGCCGAGCACCAGGAGACCGGCGGGCCCGCCATGATCGGCGCGGAGTCCGCGAGCGAGCAGGGCCAGCGGCTGGCGAACGTGTTCCCGGAGGCCTACAAGGAGGACTTCACCGCGGTCGAGGCCCTGAAGGACCTGCGGCGGCTGCAGGGCCTGGCGAACAAGGGCGACATGGACATGCAGTTCTACGTCCCCGACGACGCCGGGCCGGGGGAGCGCCGGTTCAAGCTGTACCTGGCCGGTGACGGCGTCACGTTGTCGCAGGTGCTGCCGGTGCTCAGTCGGATGGACGTCGAGGTGATCGACGAGCGTCCATACGAGTTGCGCAACGACGGCGGCGAGGACTGGTGGATCTACGACTTCGGCCTGCGCCTGGACGCGAAGGCCTTGGCGCACCGCACCGACGAGGAGATCGCGGTCGCACGCACCCAGTTCCAGGACGCGTTCGGCGCGGCCTGGCGCGGTGAGGCGGAGGTCGACCGGTACAACGCGCTGGTTCTGCGGGCCGGCATCAACTGGCGGCAGTCCACGGTCCTGCGGGCGTACGCGCGCTACCTGCGTCAGGCAGGCACGCCGTACAGCCAGGAGTACATCGTCAACACGGTGATCCAGCACACCGACGTGGCCACGGCGTTGGTCAAGCTGTTCGAGACGCGGTTCGACCTGGAGCTGGACGAGGACACGCGGCTCGTCGAGGCCGAAGCGCAGGTCACGCAGATCACGGCCATGATCGACGAGGTCAAGAGCCTGGACGAGGACCGCATCCTGCGCAGCCTGCTGCGGCTGATCAACGCCACGTTGCGGACGAACTACTCGGTCCGGGACGCGGACGGCATGCCGCGGCCGTATCTGGCGTTCAAGCTCGACCCGCAGGCGATTCCCGAGTTGCCGCAGCCCCGGCCGCGGTTCGAGATCTTCGTGTACTCACCTCGCTTCGAGGGCGTGCACCTGCGGTTCGGGCCGGTCGCCCGAGGTGGGCTGCGGTGGTCCGACCGCCGGGAGGACTTCCGCACCGAGATCCTCGGCCTGGTCAAGGCGCAGGCGGTGAAGAACGCGGTGATCGTGCCGGTGGGCGCCAAGGGCGGGTTCGTGCTCAAGCGGCCGCCGGTGCCGACCGGTGACCCCGGCCTGGACCGTCAGGCGCTGCAGAACGAGGGCGTGACCTGCTACCGGATGTTCATCGCGGGCCTGCTGGACCTGACCGACAACCTGGCGGCCGGCAGCACGATCCCGGCCCCCCAGGTGGTGCGGTACGACGGCGACGACTCGTACCTCGTGGTCGCGGCCGACAAGGGCACGGCGACGTTCTCCGACATCGCCAACGAGGTGGCGATGAGCCGCGGGTTCTGGCTGGGCGACGCGTTCGCGTCCGGCGGCTCGGTCGGCTACGACCACAAGGCCATGGGCATCACGGCCCGTGGCGCGTGGGAGAGCGTCAAGCGCTACTTCCGCGAGCTGGACGTGGACACCCAGACCCAGGACTTCACGGTCGTCGGGGTCGGCGACATGTCGGGTGACGTGTTCGGCAACGGCATGCTGCTGTCCGAGCACATCCGGCTGGTCGCCGCGTTCGACCACAGGCACATCTTCATCGACCCGGACCCGGACGCGGCCCCTTCGTTCGCGGAGCGCCGTCGCCTGTTCGACCTGCCGCGCTCGTCGTGGGACGACTACGACAAGTCGTTGATCAGCGAGGGCGGCGGGGTCTGGCCGCGGACGCTCAAGGCGGTGCCGCTGAGTCCGCAGGCGGTCAAGGCACTCGGCCTGCCGGAGGGCACCGGGAAGTTGTCGCCGGCCGAGTTGATGCGGGCGATCCTGCTGGCTCCGGTGGACCTGCTGTGGAACGGCGGCATCGGCACGTACGTGAAGGCGTCCACCGAGTCCAACGCGGACGTGGGGGACAAGGCGAACGACGCGCTGCGGGTGAACGGCGCCGAGCTGAACGTGAAGGTGGTCGGCGAGGGCGGCAACCTGGGCCTGACCCAGCGCGGCCGGGTCGAGTTCGCGCACGCGGGCGGCAAGGTGAACACCGACGCGCTGGACAACTCGGCCGGGGTGGACTGCTCCGACCACGAGGTGAACATCAAGATCCTGCTGGACCACCTGGTCACCGAGGGCCGGCTGACCCAGGAGCGGCGGGTCGAGCTGCTGGCCGAGATGACCGACGAGGTCGGCGACCTGGTGCTGGCGGACAACTACCGGCAGAACGCGGTGATGGGTGTCAGCCGGGCGCACGCCGGTCCGATGGTGTCGGTGCACGCGCGGCTGGTGACGTGGCTGGAGGAGCACGGCGGGCTCAAGCGCACCCTGGAGGCGCTGCCGACGCCGGCGAAGTTCACCGAGATGGAGAAGACCTGCGAGGGCCTGACGTCGCCGGAGCTGGCGGTTCTGCTGGCGCACGTCAAGCTGGGCCTGAAGGAGGAGCTGCTCACCAGTGACCTGCCGGCCAACAACGTGTTCGCCGGCCGGCTGCCGGAGTACTTCCCCAGCCAGTTGCGGGAACGGTTCGGCGACGCGATCCCGCGGCACCCGCTGAGCCGGGAGATCACCACGACGTTGCTGATCAACGAGATGGTCGACGGTGGTGGCATCACGTACGCGTTCCGGCTGGCCGAGGAGATCAACGCCACCGGGACCGACGCCGTGCGCGCGTTCGCCGTGGTGGCACGGGTGTACGACCTGCCCGACGTGTGGCGGCAGATCGACGAGCTGGACAACCACGTGCCCACGGCCATCGCCGACCAGATGGTCCTGGAGACCCGGCGGCTGCTGGACCGGGCGTCCCGCTGGCTGCTGTCCAACCGGCCGCAGCCGCTCGCGGTCGGCGCCGAGATCAACCGGTTCTCCCAGGTGGTGCACGACATCGCGCCGATGGTCGGCGACCTGATCTCCGGCCCGGACGCCCAGCTGATCGCCGAGCAGATCGAGCGCTACATCGAGGCGGGCGTGCCGCCTGTCCTGGCTCGTCGGGTCGGCACCCTGGTCAGCGCGTACAGCCTGCTGGACATCACCGAGGTCGCCGAGCTCGCCGAGCGTGAGGTCGGCCTGGATACTGAGCGCAGCCCGCTGGAGACCGCGGAGCTGTACTACTCGCTGGCCGACTACCTGGACGTCGACCAGCTGCTCACGTCCATCAGCGGCCTGGAACGGGGCAACCGCTGGCACGCGTTGGCGCGGTTGGCGTTGCGGGACGACGTGTACTCGTCGCTGCGCTCGATCACGCTGGACGCGTTGCAGCACAGCGACCCCGGTCAGACCGCGGCGCAGAAGATCGACAACTGGGAGAAGGCGAACAGTTCCCGGCTGGGTCGCGCCCGGTTGGCGCTGGACGAGTTGAAGCAGATGGCCGGCCGGCTCGACCTAGCCACGCTGTCCGTGGCCGCGCGCCAGATTCGCAGCATGATCCGCTGAGTACGGAGGTTCGAGCGTTGGGTGTGTACTACGCCGAGGTCTGGCCTCGATGGTCCGATATGGACGCCTACCGGCATGTCAACCATGCCCAGACGGTGACGTTGCTGGAGGAGGCCAGGCTGCAGCTGCTGTACGGCGAGGGCGCGCGGCACGGGGGCGCCCTGGTCGACGGCGGTCTGGTCGTCGCCCGGCTGGAGGTGGAGTACAAGGCGCCGCTGTTCGTGAACGGCAACCCGTTCCGGGTCGGGGTGTCCGTGACCAAGCTGCGGGTCGCGGACTTCACCCTGCACCAGGAGGTCCATTGTGGACCGTCCGAGGCGGACAAGGTCGGTGTGGTGGCGAACGTGACGCTGGCGCCCTACGACCTGGACGGCGAGCGGCCACGCAGGCTGACCGAGCAGGAGCGGGACTTCCTCGCCGGCTGGCGTTCGGAGAGCGAGAACGGTGCCTGAGCTGACTTTCGGCGATCCGCAGGAGCGGGACGATCTGGGCGCGTTCGTCGCCCGGGCCGTCCGGCTCGACGGTGACGCGGTGGTGCGGTTGCGTGCCCGCGGCGCCGGCGAGTTCATCGACGCCTGGGTCGCCACCCCGTTCGACGTGTTGGCGACCCGCACGGTCCGTGGCTCGCTGCAGCCGGGGGACGTGACGGTGTCCGCCAACGAGTTGCTCGCCGCGCTCGCGATCGTCCGCGGCGACACTGTCGACCCAGGCCGGCCACAGGACATGATGTGGCGGTCCGCGTTGCCCCCCGGCCAGGGGTGGCAGGTGATCGACCAGTTGCCCGCCGAGGTCGTGTCGTCCCTGGCGGACAGGGGGTTGACGGTGGCCAGGGAGAACCCGGGTCCGCACGGCACGCCACCCGCGTCCCTGCTGGATCAGACCGTGTTGACGGTCAGCGCTGACGGGATGGAGATCAAGGTGCCGCTGCGGTGCCTGTTCGCCATGTCCGGCATGGGTTTCCTGGGCAACGAGAGCCCGGACGAGCGGGTCCGGGTGACGGCGACCGACGCCTGGCTGCGGATCGACGCCCGGTTCGGGGCGGTGGTCCGCAGGCGGCACGCGCTGCTGCCGCTGCTCGTCTGATTTCCGTAAGGGACAACCGGGCGTTGGGCGGGGCATGCTGTACGGCATGACCGAGCCTGAAGAAGACCCAGCCAAGGAGTTCCTCGCCGAGGCTGTCCCGCAGCCCGAGCCGTGGCCGGAGCCGCGTCAGGCGGACCGGACCGTGCCTGAGGTGTACGTGGTCCAACCCAAGCACTCGCGGCTGGCCGACGGCCTGAAAGGCGCCGCGGCCCTGGCCGCCGGCCTGTACGTCTACGACGCGCTGACCGACGACTCCGGCAGCGATCAGGGCGATTCTTAACGGCTTCTTACGCGCCGCGCCCGCGCGAAACCGCCTGGAACCAGGCCCCGTCAGACGGGCATGCAGCAGGCATTGGACGAACCTTTCACCCACAGCCGAAAGGTTGTTCCCCTCTCCGGGATTGTGCGTGACCATCTGGCCCACGGTGTAACCACACCGTTGTTCATCACGCCCACTGAGAGGGAACTTCCCATGGACGGCTACGGCCTGTCGATCGACGAGGTGAGAACGACCTGCCGGAAAGTCGCCGGCGAGGTCGACGACATCAGTCGCCAGGCCGACGTGGTCCGGCGCAGCGAAGTCGTCTCGTCCGATTTCGGCGTCGGCACGGATATCGGCGCCTCGTACGTGGAAGTGACCCATGGTGTGCTGGCGGACTCGCTCAGCGCGTTCGGAACGGCCAGCGAAGGGGTCATTCGCAAACTGCTCGACACGTTCGCCGAATACCAGCGCGTGGACGAGGACAACAGCGGGTTGTTCCGGTCCGATCTGTGAGGGGGATACGTGGACTTTCAGTCGTTCGTCGAGTCGCAGTTCGCCGACGACCCGATGCCGTCCGGACAGCCGATCCGCGAGCCCGGTGACCACCTGGACGAACTCGGAGCGAAGGTCCAGCTGACCGGGGTCACCGGCGAGCGGACGTCGACACCGATCCTGGACGGCGGCCGGCCGGGCCTGGACTTCTTCGCCGCGTTCGGCCCGGCGTACGCGAAATTCACCGGTGTCCCGCACGACTACCAGCAGCACGTCGTTCGGCGCTATCAGGAACAAGGCGAGCTGAACTTCGCCCGGCTGCGCGCGGACGCCGAACGCTACGCCGAAATCCAGACCCGTGTGGCCGACGCGTTGACCGGTGTGCGAAACAGCGGAAGCGCGGTTTTCGAAGCCTGGCGCGGCGACGCGGCCGGTTCGGCGAACGCCCACTTCGACGATTTCCTCCAGCGCGGCAAGCAAACCCTAGACCAGTTCGTGCGTCTGGCGGCAACAATCACCGTCGCGGTGGACACGGCCGACAGAATCTGCTTCGAACAGGCGTCGGCGGTGAAAAGCCTGTGCGCGGACCGAATCGGCCCGTGTGCCAAGGCGGACGTGGATTTCCTGGTCGACTTCGGCCGGCGATGCGCTTCGGGAAACTTCACCGACGAGGAGTTGAAGCGGGTCGCCGACCTGTGCGACGTGGACATCCTGCCGGCGTTGTGCCGGGCGACCCCGCAGATCTTCGAGAAGGTCGCCGAGGACGTCAACGGCTGGCTCGCCGAAGTGTTCGTCCCGTTCTACGAAGCCCGCCTGGCCAAGTTCGACGCCGCCTGCTCGGCGGCCAAGGACACCATCACCACAGCCTGGAACGGCCTCGGCAACGCCTTGTCCCAAGTCCGCGCCGATCACTTCACGGCGCCCGCCCAAACCACCACGGCGCCTGCCCAGGCGGCCACGGTCATCGCGGCGGACGCCACCGCGGTGACCACTGGGAAGCCCGACCGCCCGGACGACGACTCGACCGGGCAGGCCGAGTTGATGTCCCCGGCGTCCACGGGCGTCGCGATCCCGATGCCGCCACCCGCGCCCATTGTCGCGGCACCAACCGCGGCGACGGGCGCGGCCGGGTACGGCGGCTACGGCTTCTTCGGCGGCGTTCCCTTCGCCGGGGCACAAGGCGGCGGCGACAAGGAACGGACCCGAAGCCTTCCGTTGGCTGGCGAGGAGGTCTTCGCCGAAGGTGAGTCGCGCGCCGACGACAACTCGTTGGTGATCGGCGGCGAGCACGACACGTCGGTCTACAACGAGGAGGACGACGCCGTGGCCGAGAGGGACGTTGACCCCATTGCCTTCGGCGACGAGGAGGACATCTGGTGACCGACGAAGCCGACCCCCTCAAGGCCACTTTGGACAGTGCGGTCGCCGACACCGCGGCACGCCTGGCTGAGATGACCGAAGGCTGCCGGGAGACCGAGGACCGCGCGAACGACATCACGGCGAAGCTGCGCACCCGCTGGCAGCGCCGGGTCGAGATCATGCGCAGCCGCGCCAACACGGACGGCGCCGCCAAGAACCTCGGCATCCAGTAGCGGTCTGACGAAAGGAAAGCAATGTCTTTCGACGTGGATACGAACGCGCTCGCGACATTCGCCACGGTGCTCGAAAAGGATCGCGCGGCCGCGGCCGCCGCGCTCAGTTACCTGGACGCGCATTCGAAGATCGAAGCAGTGGGCGCCCTCTGGGCCGACTTCTACGCGGCGACTGAGCAGTTCGTCGGCACCTTGCGCGGCGCGCTCGCGCATCTCGAGTCGATCTTCAAGGTCTCCCAGGGCGAGATCGCCAAGGTGATCAGCCTGTACCAGCACCAGGACAACACGGCGGCCGCGAAGATGGACGCCATTTACCCGAACAAGTGATCCCGGGAAAGGATGATGTCTCATGGCGGGCTCGCCTGAGGACCCGGCCGGCGCACTCGTCGAGCCTGAGCTCACCGAAAGTGTCGAAGGCATCGGCGAGGTGAACGAGATCGTCGAGTACTCGTCGCCGACGTACGACCTGACCGAGGTGATCGGTGCGATCTGCACCCTGTTGCTGGGTACTGAGGACCCGGTCAAGTGGGTGAAGGACCAGATCGGCGGTGACACCGAGGGGCTGTTCAAGTTGGGCGTGGCGCTCGGGCACATCGGCCAGTGTGACCGCTTTGTCGCCCAGAACCTGACTGCCGCGGAGACCGCGATGTTCGAGCATTGGCACGGAAACGCGGCGAACGCGGCCAAAGGGTACTTCGACAAGGTGCAGTCCGCGGTCAGCATGAACGCTGGGGAGCTCTCCAAGGTGGCGAACAGTCTCGCCGCCAGCAGCGTTGCCATATCGGCGTTGACGACCGGCATCGTCACCGCTCTGGAATCCCTCGGCGATCTGGTCATCGCCGCCGCCGTGGCGGCCTGGGTCGCCGGCGCGACCGCGGAGACCGGTGTCGGACCGGTGCTCGCCGGTGGAGCGTTCGCCGTGGTGTGCGGCGCGATCATCGGCCGGTGGCTGGAAGTCGCCGACAAGATCGCGAAGATCGTCGGCGTGCTCAGCTCGATCACCGCGTTCATCCTCGGGGCGGACGCGGCTGTCGGCCGGGTGACGCTGACCCCGCTGCCCCCGGCCGCTTACGACAACCCCCAGGTGTGAGGATCCCCGTGGACGAACAACAGCCGAACAAGACCCTGCTCGACTACGCGGCCGGCGACCCACGCCTCGCGACCGCGCTCGCCACGTCGCTGCGGTCGATGGCGGCCCAGGCCAAGAATCCGGACAACAAGAAACTGATCGACGACGTCCTCGCCGGCAAGGCGGACCTGCGGGACGTTCTGCGGACCAAAGGCGTCGCCAGCCGGTTCGGCGAGACCGCCTTGCCGCGAGTGCGGAGCTTCATGGCGTTGTCCGAGGAGCAACGCGCCGAGGCGATCGCCAAGGCCGAGGCGACGCTGACGGCCCACTATGACCGCCTCGTCGAGGAACGGAAGAAGCGGTCAGGCGAGCCAGGCGGCGGCGTCCGGGGGCAGTAGGCCGTCTTCGAGGGGGATGCTGGCGAGGAGCACCTCACCCGGCGGTACGGGCACCGGGGCCGGTGAGGTGTTCAACGCACAGATGAGCCCGCCGCCCTTGCGGCGGAAGGCGAAACAGCCGGCCGGAGCGCCGTACCATTCGAGCTCGGTGCCGGCGAACGAACTGTGTGACTTGCGGATCTCCACGGCGTGCCGGTACAGCGACAGCATGGAGTTCTCGTCCTCCAGCTGGGCCTCCACGGTCAGCGGAGCCCATTCGAGCGGCATCGGCAGCCAGCTCTGCGTTTCCGGGGAGAAACCGTACGGCGGCTCAGCTCCTTCCCAGGGCACCGGGATCCGGCTGCCGTCCCGGCCGCGTTCGGTGTGCCCGGACCGGGCCCAGATCGGGTCCTGCAGAGCCCATTCGGGCAGCTCCACCGTGGGCAGGCCGAGTTCCTCGCCGTTGTACAGGTACACCGCGCCGGGCAGGGCCAGCTCGACGACGGCCATGGCGCGGGCGCGGCGCAGACCTAACTCGCCGTCCCCGTAGCGGGTCACGTGCCGGACCACGTCGTGGTTGGACAGGGTCCAGGTGGGGGTTCCGCCCGGGGCCGCGCGCAGGGTCGCCTCGATGGCCGCGCGGACCGCGTCGGCGTCGAAGTCGGCGTTCAGCAGCCGGAAGTTGAACCCCAGGTGCAGTTCGTCGGGCCGGACGTAACGGGCGAAACGTTCGTCCTCCTTCACCCAGATCTCGCCGACCACCATGGTGTTCGGGTAGCCGTCCATAACCTTGCGGATCATCCGGTGGATCTCGTGCACGCCGTCGTTGTCGAACCGCGGGTCGATGCTGTTGTCGTGCAGTTTCGACGAGCCCTGTTCGACCGAGGGGTCCATGTCCGGCAGTGCCTCCGGCTTGGCCATGCCGTGCGCCACGTCGACGCGGAAGCCGTCCACCCCGCGGTCCAGCCAGAAGTGCAGGGTCCGTTCCAGGTCCGCGGCGACGTCCGGATTCGCCCAGTTCAGGTCCGGCTGCTCGGGCGCGAACAGGTGCAGGTACCAGTCGCCGTCCGGCAACTGGCTCCAGGCCGAGCCGCCGAAGACGCTGGTCCAGTTGTTCGGCGGGTACGCGCCCGACCGGAACCAGTAGCGGTCCCGTTCCGGCGAGCCCGGCCCGGCCTCCACCGCCGCGGTGAACCAGGGATGCTGGTCGCTGGTGTGGTTGGGCACCAGGTCGATCGTCACGCGGATGCCCCGTTCGTGCGCGTCCGCGAGCAGCCGGTCGAAGGCGGCCAGGTCGCCGAACAGCGGATCGACGTTGCGCGGGTCGGCCACGTCGTAGCCGTGGTCGGCCATCGGCGACGGGTAGAACGGCGTCAGCCACAGCGCGTCGATGCCCAGCAGCTCCAGGTACCCCAGCCGGGACCGGATGCCTTCCAGGTCACCGACCCCGTCGCCGTCCGCGTCGGCGAACGACCGGACGTACACCTGGTAGAACACCGCGTCCTGCCACCACTGCCTGTCGGCATCGCTTTGCACGAATGGATATCCTGCCATCCATGTGGCGTAGCGAGGACGAGTTATCGCTATCTCTTCGGCAAGATCGTCACACCCAGCTGTTGACCAGACTGTTGGCCGCCATCTCCAGGTAGTCCCACAGTTGCGCTCGGTGTTCCTCGGCCAGTCCGGCCTCGTCGACGGCGATCCGCATGCACCGCAGCCATGCGTCCCGCTGCAGCGGACCCACCTGGAACGGCGCGTGCCGCATCCGCAACCGTGGGTGCCCGCGGTTGTCGGAGTACGTGTGCGGCCCGCCCCAGTACTGCATCAGGAACAGCCGCAGGCGTTCCTCGGCTGGGCCGAGATCCTGCTCCGGATACAGCGGCCGGAGCACCTCGTCGGCCGCCACCTCGGCGTAGAACCGTCCGACTATCCGGCGGAACGTCTCCTCGCCGCCGACGGCCTGATAGAAACTCTGTGCCTCGGTCACGATGTCCATTCTGCTACTGGGGGCCGCCGAAGCGGCTGAGGGGCGGTTCGATCCCGGCTTCCTCCAGCGCGGGGATGATCCGCGCCCGCAGCGCCCGTTGCACCGCCCACTGGCGGCCGGCGCGGACTTTCACGGTCAGCCGCACAGTGATGTTCTCCGGTGTGACTTTGTCCACACCCAGCACGTCCGGCGGCTCCAGCACGTCCTCGCTCAACGGCTCGGCGCCGGCCGCTTCGGTGGCGGTCCGGCCGATCACCTCGGTCGCGGTCTCGATGTCCGCGCCGTACCCCAACGGCACGTCCACGACCGCGACCGCGAAGCCCTGGCTGGAGTTGCCGACCCGGTTGATCTCGCCGTTGCGCACGTACCAGACCGTGCCGTTGACGTCGCGCAACGTGGTGACCCGCAGGCCGACCGACTCGATCGTGCCGGTCGCCGGGCCGAGGTCGACGATGTCGCCGACGCCGTACTGGTCCTCCAGCATCATGAACACCCCGGACAGGAAGTCCTTGACCAGGTTCTGCGCGCCGAAACCCAGGGCGACGCCGACGATCCCGGCGGACGCGATGATCGGACCGAGCTCGATCCCGATCTCGCCGAGGATGAGCATGAACGCCAGTCCCCACACCACGAACGACACGACCGACTTCATCACCGACGCGATCGTCTGGGCCCGCTGCTGGCGGCGTTCCGAGATGAGCGCGCCGACCGCCTGCGGGGCACGTTCCTTCAGTGGCCGCAGCAGCTTCGGGGTCTTGCCGTTGGTGGCGCCGCGGGCGAGTCCGTCGATGGTCCGGCGGGCGACCAGCCGCACCAGGAACGCCACCAGCAGGATGACCAGGATCCGCAGCGGCGCGTTCGCCAGCCACCCGACGGCGGCCGACAACCACGCGTTCCCGGTCATGTCGAGCACCGCCTTACACATGTCGTTGGTGCAGTTGGGCGCCTCGTTGAGCAGGGGGTTCATCGATCCGATCTTCGTGTGAAGGAATCAGGTCTCGGCCAGGTTACGGCGTTCTGTTCACCGGGCTTTCAGCAACTCGAGACGTGACACGTGCGTCAACACACGTGCGTTACCGGTGCCATGTGTGGTCGACTATGCCCTGCACCCCGGTGGAGGTGGTCGCGTGCCCGACCGAAAACCGACTCCGACCAGCGAGGCGAGATTCGGCGCATCCGGCGCCGAGACCGCGTCGCTGGTAGTGCTGTCCTCGCTGCATCCAGCGGCGGAACAGTACGCGGCGTCGACAGGCCTGCCCGTGCCCTGGGGTCGTCGCAGGGTTCTGTTGCTGAACGCCACGTTCGAGCCACTCACCGCGCTGCCCATGCGGCGCGCGGTCGTGCTCGTGGTGTGTGGCAAGGCTGAAGTCGTGCACGGAGACCCGACCGGGATCGTCATGCACTCGGCCACGTCGAGTGTCGCCATCCCGTCGGTGATCAGGCTGAGCAACTACGTGCGCGTTCCGTATCGCGGCCGGGTGCCGTTGACGCGGGCCGGCCTGATGCACCGTGACAGATACCGATGCGCCTACTGCGGCGGCCGGGCCGAGACGATCGACCATGTGGTTCCGCGGAGCCGTGGCGGCCCGCACACCTGGCAGAACTGCGTTGCCAGTTGCGCGAAGTGCAACCACCGCAAAGCGGACAAGCTGCTGTCCGAGCTGGGGTGGCGGCTGCGAGTGGTGCCGGCGGCACCACGAGGGCCACACTGGCGACTGCTCGCCGGTGTGGCTGACGCGGACCCGCTGTGGCTGCCCTACCTGGGCGAGCCGGCGGCTTAGTGCGAACGGTTGTCAGAGCCAGGATTCAGATCAGATTCAGGCAGTGACGCGAGTACCCGCGGTGACACGAGTCCCGCGGGTAACTCGGGTGCCGTTGGTGACGCGGGTTCCTTCACGCGTAACGCGGGTGCCGCTGGTGACGCGAGTTCCCTCACGGGTGACGCGAGTGCCGCTGGTGACCCGGGTGCCCTCGCGCGTGACACGAGTACCGTTTGTCACGCGGGTTCCGCGGGTAACACGAGTACCGCGGGTGACGCGCGTTCCACAGGTCACGCGGGTGCCTTCCTTGATGGCGGTGACCCGGGTGCCGCGGGTGACGCGGGTTCCACGAGTGACCCGAGTGCCGGCGGTGACACGGGTGCCCTCGGCCAGGCCATCACACAGAGCAGTGAACATACTGTCGATGGTCGCCTGATCGGGGGTCGGCATCGTCGTCATGTCGGGGCCTCCTCGTGACTCAAACGTGAGCAGTAGTGCTTTGCGCGGGTTCCGCAAGGTCCGTACAGGTGAAAGCTAAGAGCGTTCCGGGAAACTGACAAGCCGTCAAGTCGGTCCAACCGTTGAATTTCGGCCCCTAGCCACCGAACGCCGGGTTAAATTCGCCCGCACGCCGGACAAACATGGCCAGCGCACGGCGCAACAGGGTTACCGAGCACGCCGGAACGGTCACAATTGGGATGCATAACGGCCCATAGGGGTCTCTCCCGGTCGGACACCCACCTCCCGATGCCCCCTTCTACCTAGGTGTCGGCTACCGTTGACGGTGTGAGCCTGGTCCAGACTGTTCTCGTCTTCGTGGCCATCCCCGGTGGGATCTACGGGATCGTGGCCCTACTGACGCTGCGCGTGCGCGCGTCCAAGACGCCCAGGTACCGACCTGGGCAGAGCTGGGAGTACCCGCCGGTCTGGTGGACGGCGAACCCAGACGGCGCCGCGCGGTCCGCGCTGGCGGAGGAGTCCGCGCCGATGGGGCTGCGGACGGCTTGGGGAGGTGCCCGTGGCAGCTGGTGATCTTGTCAGGGCCGGGTCGGTCATCGACCGGTCGGACCTGCCGATGGGCACGGTGGTGACCGCGACCGGCCGGGTGTCGGTGGCGCGGCCGTACGAGCTGGCCACCCCGGAGTTGCCGTTCACGGCCGTTCAACTGTCTCGCCTGGACGAGGCGTTGACGCTGGCGAGCCGGTCGACCGGTCTTCAGTTCAGCATCTTCCTCGGCGCCCTCGGGCAGGACACCCGGGTCGAAGCCGAGCGGCTGCACGCCTCGATCGGTGCGAACGCGACCCACGCCGTGCTGATCGCTCTCTGCCCCGGACTGCGGAAGGTGGAGCTGGTGACGGGCCAGGAGGCCAGCCTGCGGCTGCCCGACCGGGGCTGCAAGCTGGCCGTGATGAGCATGGTCGCCTCGTTCAAGGAGGGCGACCTGATCGGCGGTCTGGTGAGTGGCCTGCGCATGCTGTGCGACCAGGCGGGCTCTCTCAACTAAGAGACGTTGACCGAACAGGGGCGGCCCGCTGGGCCGCCCCTTTCGCGTCAGGAGTGCTGGTCGAACTCGCGGGCGGCGAGTGCGCGGACGATGCCGGCGCGGCCTTCGGAGACCAGGCGCCGCAGTGCGGGCGGGCGTTCCTCGGCGAGCCACGTGTCCGCGGTCGTCACCGTGCTCTTGTCCACCCGCCAAGCCGGGAACAGGCCGAGCACGACCGCCTGGGCGCGTTCACTGGACCGCCGGTCCCACACGTCGGCGACGTCCTCGAAGTACTTCGTCGCGTAGGACGCGATGAGCTCCTTCTGACCCGGGTGCGAGAAGCCGGTGATGATCGCCTCGTTGATCGCGTTCGGCAGCTCGTCGTTGTGCACGGCGCGTCGCCAGGCCTCCGCTTTCGCGTCTTCGGTGGGACGCAACGCCAGCGCGCGTTCGGCGTGCCGCTTGCCGGTCGCGGTCGAGTCGCGGTCCAGTTCGGCCTCGATCTCGTCAGTGCCAGCGGCGCCGTGCGCCACCAACGACAGCAGCAGCCGCCAGCGCTGGTCGGTGTCCACGACCAGGCCCGGCAGCGGCGCCGACCCGCTGAACCAGCCCCGGATCAGCGCCAGCTTGTCCGCGTCCAACACGGACGACGCCAACGAGCTGACGAACGCCAACTGGTGGTCGGATCCCGGCTCGGCGGCCTGGACCAGCGCCACGAGCCGGTCGGTGAGCAGCTTCCAGCCGGCCGGCGCCCAGGCCGGGTCGGCGTACGACGACAACGCGGTCTGCGCCTGCAGCAACAGCCGCTGCACGACGCCGACCTCGGTCTCCGCGTGCACACCGCTGATCACCAACGCGACGAAGTCCCGTGCCTTCAGCTCGGCCTCACGGGTCATCTCCCACGCGGCCGACCAGCACAGCGTGCGCGGCAACGGTTCCGCGATGTCCGCGATCCGGTCGATCAACGTCTCCAACGACGTGGGGTCCAGGCGCATCGTGCAGTAGCTCAGGTCGTCCTCGTTGACCAGGACCAGCTTGCCGCGCGGCACCCCGACCAGCTCGGGCACGGCGGTCCGGGCGCCGTCGACGTCGACCTCCACCCGGTGGGTGCGGACGATCTTGCCGGCCACGTCGTCGTACACACCGATGGCCACGCGGTGGGTGCGCAGCTCGCCCGCGCCCGGCTTGGCGCCGCCCTGCGCGACCGCGAACTCGGCGAACTTCCCGGCACTGTCGACCTTGAACGACGGGCTGAGCGAGTTCAGGCCGGTCGTCTCCAGCCACTGCGCGGCCCACCACGACAGGTCCCGGCCGGACGCTTCCTCAAGCGCGCCAAGCAGGTCCGCGAGGGTCGCGTTGCCCCACGCGTGCTTGCCGAAGTACACCCGCAGTCCGGACAGGAAGTTCTCCTCGCCGACGTACGCCACGAGCTGCTTGAGCACGCTTGCGCCCTTGGCGTACGTGATGCCGTCGAAGTTCACCTCCACTGCCTGCAGGTCGGGGATGTCCGCGGCGACCGGGTGTGTCGACGGCAGCTGGTCCTGCCGGTACGCCCAGGACTTCTCGATGTTCGCGAAGCTCGTCCAGGCGTGCTTGTACTCGGTCGCCTCGGCCTGCGCGAGCACGCTGGCGAACGTGGCGAACGACTCGTTCAGCCACAGGTCGTCCCACCAGCGCATGGTCACCAGGTCGCCGAACCACATGTGCGCCATCTCGTGCAGCACGGTCTCGTTGCGGCGCTCGTACATGTAGCGCGTGACGCGGCTGCGGAAGACGTAGTCCTCAAGGAACGTCACGGCGCCCGCGTTCTCCATCGCGCCTGCGTTGAACTCCGGCACGAACGCCTGGTCGTACTTGCCGAACGGGTAACGCACGCCGAAAGACTTGTGGTAGAAGGCGAAACCCTGTTTCGTCTCGGTGAACAGGCGCTCGGCGTCCATGTGCTCGCCCAGCGACGCGCGGCAGTAGATGCCGAGCGGGATGTCCAGCTGACCGGGCTCGGTGTACACGTCCCGCCACTCCGCGTACGGGCCGGCGATGAACGCCACCAGGTACGTGGACATCCGCTTGGTGGTCTGGAAGCGGTGCTTCTTCGCGCCGCCCTGCGTGTCCTCGGTCGCTTCGACCGGCGAGTTGGAGATGACCTTCCAGTCCTCCGGCACGGTCGCCGTGAGCGTGTACACGGCCTTCAGGTCCGGCTGGTCGAAGCAGGTGAACATCCGCTTCGCGTCCGCCGTCTCGAACTGCGTGTAAAGGTAGACGCTGTCGTCCACCGGGTCGACGAACCGGTGCAGGCCCTCGCCGGTGTTCATGAACCGGCACTGCGCCTCGACCACGAGCTCGTTGTTCTCGGCCAGGTCGGGCAGGGCGATGCCGTCGTCCTCGCGGTAGCCGGAGACGTCCAGCTCGACGCCGTTCAGCGTGGCCGACCGCACCTCGGCGGCGACCAGGTCGACGAAGGTGCTGGCACCGGCCTGTCGGCTGGAGAACCTGACCGTGGTGCGGGACGCGAACGTCACGTCGCCCGGCTTGCCGCCGCCGTCGGTCAGATCCAGCGCTATCTCGTAGGACTGGATCTCGAGCAGTGCGGCGCGCTGCTGGGCTTGGTCACGGGTCAGGTTGGGGGCGGCCACTGATCACCTCTGGTCGAACGGGAAGTTGACAACCGTATCCAATCACGCCGGGCGGGAAGATGTTGACGACTGAGCGGGTTGTGCTGGCTATGAGCGCTGCTGACGCAACCACCAGGGTCGACTTCTATTTCGACCCGGCGTGCCCGTTCGCCTGGATCTCGTCCAGATGGATTCTTGAGGTCGAGCAACACCGCGACCTGGACCTGCGGTTCCGGGTGATGAGCCTGGCCGTCCTCAACGAGGGCCGCGACCTGCCCGAGGACTACCGCAAGCTGTTGGACAACGCGTGGGGTCCGGTGCGGGTGGCGATCGCCGCGGCGCAGGCCAAGGGCGAGGACGTCCTTCGTGACCTGTACACAGCGTTCGGCACCCGGCTGCACAACGGCGGCCGCCAGGACTACGACAAGGTGATCGAGGAGGCGCTCGCCGAGGTCGGGCTGCCGGCCGAACTCGCCGCGGCGGCCACGAGCACCGACTACGACGAAGCCCTGCGCAAGAGCCACCACGAGGGCATGGACCCGGTCGGGATGGACGTGGGCACGCCGACCATCCACATCGACGGCGTGGCGTTCTTCGGCCCGGTGCTCAACAAGATCCCGCGCGGCCAGGACGCCCTGGACATCTTCGACGGGTCCCGGTTGCTGGCCCGCTACCCAGGCTTCTTCGAGCTCAAGCGCACCCGTACGGGCGGCCTCGACTTCTCCTGACGGCCTATGCTCGGTGGTGATCCGCGACGATCACCACCGACCACGTTGGGAGAGCACGTCATGGCAGCGCCTGTCACCACCCTCACCGGTCATGTCATCGACGGCCAGGAGGTCCATGGTGGGAGTCAGCGCATCGAGGTGGTGAACCCGGCCACGGCCGAGATCATCACTTCGGTCCCGGCGGGCACGGTCGCCGACGTCGACGCGGCTGTCCGGGCCGCAGGGGCGGCGTTCCGCGACTGGTCGCGGACGACGGTCGACGAACGGCTGGCGGTGATCCGGCGGATCGTCGCCGAGTTGACCGCGCGCCGGGAGGATCTGGCCGCGACCATCACCGCCGAGATGGGCTCGCCGATCAGCTTCTCGCTGGCCGTGCAGGCGGGTACGCCGATCGCGACCGCCACCGGCGTGGCCGAGCTGCTCGCCGGTGACTTCAGCTTCACCGAGGAGATCGGCAACTCGCTCGTGCTGCGCGAGCCGATCGGTGTGGTCGGCGCGATCACC
Source organism: Actinocrispum wychmicini (assembly GCF_004345645.1). Classification (GTDB taxonomy): domain Bacteria; phylum Actinomycetota; class Actinomycetes; order Mycobacteriales; family Pseudonocardiaceae; genus Kibdelosporangium; species Kibdelosporangium wychmicini. Next base: position 115,058 of record NZ_SLWS01000013.1, read on the forward strand.
CCGTGGAACTACCCGCTGCACCAGATCGTGGCCAAGGTCGTGCCCGCGTTGGCCGCCGGCAACACGGTCGTGCTCAAGCCGAGCGAGATCAGCCCGTTGTCCGCCGGCCTGTTCATGGCCGTGCTCCAGGCGGCCGGGGTGCCCTCGGGTGTGGTGAACCTGGTGCACGGCACCGGACCGGTCGTCGGCGAGGCGTTGAGCGCGCACCCCGGGGTGGACATGATCTCGTTCACCGGCTCGACCCGGGCCGGGAAGCTGGTCAGCCAGGCCGCCGCCGGGACCGTCAAGCGGGTCGCGCTGGAGCTGGGTGGCAAGTCCGCCAACGTGATCCTGGACGACGCGGATCTCACCGCGGCGGTGAAGAAGGGGATCGCGAACACGTACAACAACTGCGGCCAGACGTGCACCGCCTGGACCAGGATGCTGGTGCCCGCGGACAAGCACGACGAGGTCGTCGAGCTGGCGGTCGCCGCCTCGGGCAAGTACTCGCCTGCTGACCCGACCGACCCGAACACCCGGATCGGCCCGGTGTCGTCCGACCTGCAGCGCACCCGGGTGTTGGGGTATGTCAACAAGGGCATCGACGAGGGCGCGACCGTGGCGTGCGGCGGCGCTGAGACGAGCGGCCTGCCTTCGCCGGGCGCGTACGTGCAGCCGACCGTGTTCTCGAACGTCCGGCCGGAGATGACCATCGCGCAGGAGGAGATCTTCGGCCCGGTGCTGTCGATCCTGCCGTACCGCACCGAGGACGAGGCCGTGGCGATCGCCAACTCCACGATCTACGGCCTCGCCGGCGCGGTGTTCTCCGCCGACCAGGACCGGGCGCTGAGCGTGGCCAAGCGGCTACGGGCCGGGCAGGTGAGCGTGAACGGCGGCACGTTCAACCCGCTCGCGCCGTTCGGCGGCTACAAACAGTCCGGCAACGGGCGCGAGCTGGGCCGGTACGGCATCGAGGAGTTCACCGAGCTGAAGTCCATCCAGCGCTGAGGTTTTCTCGCTGCTGGATCACGAAGTCCTGGCCGACGGGATGGCCGTGACCGGGGACGACGATCCGTGGATCGAGCTGCAACAGGGCGTCCAGGACGTTCGGCCAGTTGGTGACGTCGCCGTCCCCGAACGACTCGTCGGTGAGTTCGGGGACTTCGACGAGGTCGCCGGCGAACACCACGTCGACGTCGGGCACGTGCACGACTGTGTCGCTGTAGGAGTGCGCGGGCCCGAAGTGGTGGAGGACAACGCTTCGGCCACCCACGCTTAGCGCTTCGGTGTCGGCGAAGAACTTCGTGGGCGTCACGAGCGTCGTCGTCTCGATGGCGTCGGCGATGTCTTCCTTGCCTTGGGCGCGGTAACTCGACGCCCACACGTCCTGTTCCTCGCGGTCGATCTGGAAGTTCTCGTGCGCCCACACATCGCACGGCAGGAACTCGCTCGTGCCGTAGAAGTGGTCGAAGTGTGGGTGCGTGAGCACCACCTGCCACGGGTACGGCGTGATCTCCCGTACGGCGTTGACGAGGTCCGCGCCTTGTACGCGGTCGCCGCGCGTGTCGATCACGAGGCACGCGTCCTCGCCGACGACGAGCCCGGTGGTGAGGTCCAACTCTTCGTGCCTGCGGGCGTACACGCCGTCAGCGACCTCGGTGAATGTCACTCGAAGACCCCGTTCACCAGGTGCGGTGCGGCTTTGCTGACGTTCGTCTGGCCGGCCAGCGCGATGTCCTCGGACAGGCCCCGCTCGCCCAACTCCAGGCCCGAACCGCAGCCGCCGAGCAGGTCGCCGAGGTACGGCTCGGCCGTGCGGTACGTCGTCGCCGCGAGCGCCGCCTCCGGTGACGCGGGGTTGTACCCCAGGGCCAGCAGTTCGGACACGAGCGCGCCGGCGCCCAGGTAGTCCTCGATCGCGACCCGCATCCGGCCCTCGGTCCTGCCTTCGAACATGTTCACGCCCCATTGCTCACCGGCCGGAACGATGCCGATCGGGCCACGGTCGGCCAGGTCGATCGCCTTGTCCGCGACCGCGGCGGCGTTGCGCAGGCACCCGGCCATCACCTTGGTCCACTGCGCGGCATGCTCGCACAGGCGTCCGCCGTTGGGGGAGGTCATGGTGATCTCGTCGCCCGGTTGGACGGACCGCAACGCACTTGGGCGCCGTAGACCGGTGGTGGCCTGCGGGCTGAACGGCCTCAGGTTGATCCGTCCGCCCTGCCCGACGATCATGTCGAGCGACGTGGTGAAGCACAACACGTCGACGATGATGAGCACTGTGCAGTGCGGGGCCAGCGCCTCGACGCCGTCGAGTCCCCATTCCAGTCGTACGCCAAAGCCGTCCTGAGTGAACATGCCTCCAGCCTGCCAGTCCGGTCCATGGCAGACTTCGGCGCGTGCGCGTGTATCTGGGAAGCGACCATGCCGGCTTCGAACTGAAGACCTACCTGGTCTCGCACCTGACCTCAGCAGGGCACGACGTCGTCGATGTCGGCCCCCATGTCTACGACGGCGACGACGACTACCCGCCGTTCTGCATCGACGCCGCCCGGCGGGTCGTGGACGACCCGGGCAGCCTCGGGATCGTGATCGGCGGCTCCGGCAACGGCGAGCAGATCGCCGCCAACAAGGTGCCCGGCTGCCGGGCGGCGCTCGCCTACAACGTGGATACGGCGACCTTGGCGCGTGAGCACAACAACGCCCAGGTCGTCGGCATCGGCGCCCGGATGCACACCCCGGCGGAGGCCGCGGAGATCGTCGACAGTTTCCTGGCGACACCGTTTTCCGAAGGGGCGCGGCACGCGCGCCGGATCGCCCTGATCGCCGAGTACGAGAAGACCGGGACCCCGCCGGCCCGGCCCGATGCCTGAGGGCCACACCCTGCACCGGCTGGCCCGGCTGCACCACCGCCGGTACGCCGGCCACCCGGTGTCGGTGTCCAGCCCACAGGGCCGGTTCGCCGCCCAGGCGTCCGCTGTGGACGGTCGGAAGCTGGTCCGGGCCGAGGCGTACGGAAAGCACCTGTTCCACGTGTACGGCCCGGACGCGGTCGTACACGTGCACCTCGGCCTGGCCGGCATCTTCGACGAGCACAAACTGCCGCTCGCGCCGCCGGTCGGCCAGGTCCGGATGCGGGTCGCCGGGCGTACACATTGGACAGACCTGCGCGGGCCGGCCGCCTGCGAGCTGCTGACCGCGGACGATGTGGCCAGGATCCACGCCCGCCTGGGCCCGGACCCACTGCGCAAGGACGCGGACCCGGACAAGGTGTGGCACCGGATCTCGAAGTCGCGGGTGCCGATCGCGGCGCTGCTGATGGACCAGGCCGTGCTCGCCGGCGTCGGCAACGTCTATCGGGCGGAGATCCTGTTCCGCCACCGGATCCCGCCGATGACGCCGGGCCGCGACCTGGACGCGGCCCTGTTCAAGGACGTCTGGGGAGACCTGGTCGACCTGATGAAGGACGGCGTGAAGGTCGGCCAGATCAACACGGTCCGGCCCGAGCACATGCCCGAGGTGACCGGCCGGGAACCCCGCCAGGACCGGCACGGCGGCGAAGTGTACGTCTACCGCCGGGCCGAAATGCCCTGCCACCTCTGCGGAACCGAAGTGGCGAAGGCCGAGCTGGCCGGCCGGAACCTCTACTGGTGCCCAACGTGCCAGGCATGATGATCCTCACCCGGAGGCAGCCCCCACCCTCTCCGGGGGGCGACCCCGATGCCAGCGTATCGCCGATGGGGGCGCAGGAGGGGGTTTGGCGGCTGTGAGTCCGTACGAACGGACCGTTCGTACGGACAACCCCCAGCCGGGTGACGGCTACCAGTCCCCGCCGCCGAAGTCCCCGCCGCCGTCTCCGCCGCCCCAGTCGAAGCCGCCACCGCCGTCGCCACCGAAGTCCTGACCGCCGCCGTCGCCGCCGAAGTCCTGGCCGCCGGCGTCACCCATGGCGTCGGCCTGGCCCGCGTCGTAGCCGGCCTGCCAGTCCTGGGCGCCGGCGATGCCGTGCATGCCGGAGAACATGGCGTCGAACAGCAGGAAGGACCCGACGCCCCAGGCGCCCGCGACCAGCGCCGGCTTCCACCACGGCTCCGAGTACCAGCCCTGCGGCACCGGCCGGCCGGCCACCCGGCCGCCTGGGTAGTAGTACGGCGTGCCCTCGCCGGAGTACGGCGATGCCTCGTAGTCGCGGCCTTCCACGGACACGCGACGGTCCTCGGTGACCTTGCCCGCCTCGGTGCGTTCGCGGTCCTCAGGCAAGGCGGGGCCCGGGTCCAGGCCCATCGCCGTCCGGGCCGCGCGCACGTAGTAGAGGCCTTCCAGCGCCGTCTTGGTGACCAGCCGGGCCTGTTCGGTGGTCCGTGCCTGATCCATCTGGGACCCGGCCGCGGTGTACCGCTCCGAGGCGTCGGCCATGGCCTGTTTGGACGCCGCGTCGGTACCGGTCAGGTTCATCACCTGGCCGCCGAGGCGTTCCATCCACCGCCGCGCGTCCGCTTTGGCGTCCTCGAGTTCGTTGCGGCGCGCGGCGTTTCCCTTGCTCACGGCCACCACGATCAGTCCACCGACCACGATGACCAGGACAACCACCACGATGAGCAGACCCACCACGCCTCCAGCCAGAGCATTCCTAAAGTCGTCGAAACGGACAACGCGGAACGCTACCGTGCTGGTTCCCGACTCGCCGTCAGAAGACCTCTTGGCAGTGCGGGGCGTGGTCGCCGATGAACGCCCGGGAGGCCTTCGTCACCGCGCCCGGGGTGAGTTCGGTGATCAGGCCGGCGGCGGCCAGTTCGGTGAGCCGGACGCCGCCGAGGTAGGCCGCGCCCAGGTCGGCGATGTCCAGCACCATGTCCGGGTCGGCGGTGGTGCGCTCGACGGTCGCCGCGCCGGCCGAGTCCACGGCCAGGCGCCAGCGGCCCTGGTTCCACGGACAGAGCACGTCTGTGACCTGGAACACGGTGTCCAGCGGAGTCCCGTAGCCGCGCAGCGCGAGCGCCCGGTCCACGTCGACGAGCCGGACCCACAGCCCGTCCTTCGTCAACCGGACTGCCTGCTCCTTGTCGTGCAGCATCGTCGTCACCGGCTCGTCCACCGCGAACATGCCGTTGACCAGCCGGACCTGGTCGTAGTCGAGGAGGTAACGCCAGAGCGCGGCCGCCGCCACCGGGGAAGCCGCCACGATCTCGCGCACTTTCAGCTCACCCGCCGGGCCGCGGTCGTCCCACTTCGACGTGGTCCGGAAGATCGCGTACCCGTCGGGGTGCACGGCGAACCGGTAGGCCGAGGCGCCGTCCCGGTTGCGTTCGGAGTCCCACAGGTGCATGTTCCACGACGGCTCGGCCCGGCTGAGCCACCCGACCCGGGTGGGCGCGACCCGGTCGTACACGGCGGTCACGTGCTTCATCGCCTCGGCGCGGGGCAGTTCCCTGATCCGATCCTTGCCGAGGTCGACACCCGCCCGGAAGGGCACCCCGCCCGGCACCTTGATGGTGGAATAGTGAGCGGCGAGACCGTATCCGAAGCGGCCGTAGATCGAGCCCTCGGAAGCCCACAACGCGGCAAATGGTTCGCGTTGTTCTTCATGAAGCCCGTGCAACTGCACGTGCATCAGCATTGACGCGGCGCCGCGCCGTCGATGCCACGGTTTCACAGCCACTGTGGTGACCCCCGCGACCGGGGTCGGACCCGTTCCCGGCAGGGTGATGTCCCTGGTCAGGACCGCCGCGGTGCCGACAAGTTCGTCGCCGTCGAAACAGCCGTGGAACCGGTCGGGCTCGAAGTCCGAACGGAACCAGTCCGGGTCCAGGTTCTCGAGGTCCCGCAGAAAGGCGGAACCGAAAGTCAGCAGGATCTCGTCGAAGAGATCCTCTGTCACCAGTCGTACGGTCAGCTCGGACACCCGCTCTTCATATCCCAGGCGTCCAGACGTTGCCACTGAGTTTCCGGTGTGCGTATCGTGTGCGCTACTTCTTCTGGACCCTGGTCTTCGGCTGGGAGGGTCCCATGCGGGTGGACACCCTGACTCTCGTGCGTGAGGCGCGTGCTGGCGACGCGGCCGTGATCGCTGACGTGCACGCCGAGGCGTGGCGCGTGGCGTACGGGGACCTGTTCGAGTCGTCGTTCCTCGCCAAGCAGTTGGAAACTGTTCGCCGGCAATGGAGCGCCCCGGAATTGCCCGGGAACATCCTGGTCGCGGAACGTGGTCACCGGATCGTGGCGTTCGCGCATTTCGGTCACGGTGAGATCTTCGATTGTTACGCCCGCCCGATCGCATGGGGCACAGGCGTCGCCGGCACGTTGCTCACGCATGTCCTGGAGACCCTCGCGGACGCCCGCGACCGGGACGTTCGCGCGTGGACACTGTCCGGCGCGAACCGGGCACGGCATTTCTACCGGAAAGCCGGGTTTCGGGAGTCCGGCCGGTACCGCGAGCGTGACTACGGGGACGGCCGGCCGGTGATGGAACTGGAATACATAAGGAGCATCCGACACCTGCACAGGTGACCCCGGTGTTGTAGGGTTTGCGTTGTCGGGGTTCTGGGGCTGACCATTCTCTCGGGGGAGAGAGAAAGGACCTTGGTGAGGGTCAGGACGTTCACCGAACAACTGACAGTGTTCGACGGGGCGGACCAGGTTGTCGAACTGGTCCGTGCGCTGGTCCACCGGCCGCGTTTCGGGGAGGCCCCGGAACGCACGCGTGACCAGGACACATGGCGTCGCCGTGGCCGCAAGGGCATCCCGATGGTGTGCCTGGTGCGGGATGTCCACGAGCGCGAACTGTTGGCGGAGTTGGACAAACGGCTCGAACAGGCACGGCCGAAGCCGGTCCCGCACGCCCGCTACACGTACGGTTCCCGGGTCGCGGACTGGCCGGAGTCCGGCGACCGGGCGTTGAAGCCCGCGCACGCCAGTGACGTCGAGCCGATCCGGGCGGTCCTGTCCGACCTGGCCGTGGATCTGGCGGGCCGGGACGGCGCGCCGCGGTTCCGGCGGTTCCGGCTGGTGCGCTGGCTGACCGAACAGTCCTTGCGGGACGCGATCACCGAGCCGGACGGGGAACTGCTGCGCCGATTACGGGAACGCGACCTCGCCCGGCGGCGGTCGTTCGCCACGGAACGCACGGACGAGCTGACCGACATCGTGCCGTCCTGGGCCAGGTTCGTGTTACGGCTGGTTCCTCCACTGTGGTTTCGCGCGAAGATCTCCGGCCTGGGTGCCGAGTACCGGTGGTTGCTGCGGCAGCCGTACCTGGCGCCGAGAGACCCGGGCACGTTCGCCGGGTTCGCCGAACGGCTGACCACGGACAAGCGGGCCAAGGAGGATCCCGAACAGCTGCTTCGCCTGCTGGTCAACGCTTTCCTCGCGGATCTCCGGCACGCGTACCGCCGCCGGCCGTGGCGGCCCGGTGCGGCGCGGCGCACCAGCTACGTGGTGATCCTGCTGGACGGGGTGTCCCGGGCCAACGGCGGCTACCGGCTGTTGAAGCTGATCAACGACGTCCGCAACGACACCGGCGCCTTCGACCCGGTGCTGTTCGTCAGCGGCAGCGAGAAGGTCCCGCCGTTCGCGGTGAAGTCGGACGAGCACGGCACCCCGGCGGTGCCGACGGCCCGGAACGCCTTGCAGGCGTACCGGAAGTGGTCCGAACGGTTCAGCACGGCCAGCCGCGCGCGTACGCCGACCGCTTGGTACCTGCCGATCCGCGTACCGCAGGGCCCCAACGCGGAAAGTGACCGTTTCGACGAGGCCCGGGAACGGCTGCTCGACACTCCGGCGATCACGTCCGACCCGGCGCCGTTGTGGTCCCGGCGTTGGGTTCTGGCGCTGGTCACGCTCGCGCTCGTCGGCGCCGTGGTCGGCGTGGAGGAGCAGCAGCGGCAGGCGCACTGCGGTGTGTTCTTCCTGGCCGCCGAAGCGTCCACTCTGGTCACCGCGGGCGACGAGTGCGTGGGCGTGAGCGAACGCGGATTCGCGTTCCAGCCGTCCGACCGGGCGTTCAGTGACGTGCAGGCCAAGGTGGGCGAGCTGAACCAACGGGCCACGGACGCGCATCGCGCGAACCCGAAGCGGCCGCTGGTGTCGCTCGTGTTCGTCGCCGCGCAGAGTTCGCCCAACCAGTCGCTCGCGTCCGAACGGGAGAGTCTCGCCGGGATCGCGGTCGCGCAGGACCGGCAGATCGAGGCGAGCGGCGACAACAACCCGCTGCTGCGGGTCCTGGTCGCCAACGTCGGGTTCCAGATGCGGCACGGACCCGAGGTCGCCGAGTTGCTCGGCCGGATGGTGGCCCGGGACAGCTCGATCATCGGCGCGATCGGCTTCGACCAGAGCCGGCAGCCCGCGCTCGAGACGATCGACGCGCTGTCCCGGATCGGCCTGCCGATGGTGGCCGCGACCCTGTCCGCGGACCACATCCCGGACCGGACCTCGCTGTACTTCCAAGTGTCCCCGCGTAACCAGCGGGAGGCGGCGATCGCCGCCCGGTACACCGACGAGGAGCTGAAACCCGCCGAACGCAAGGTCCTGGTCCTGTCCCCGGACGACCCCGGCGACACGTACAGCAACAACCTGCGTGACGACCTGCGCGCCAGCTTCGGCACCGTCGGCTTCGTCGTGGAGACCCGTGACTACGCGCTGAGCCCAGGAGCGGGGGAGGTGGCGCGCCAGGTCGGCGCGGACGTCTGCGGCTACCGCGGGGTGGTGTTCTTCACCGGCCGCTCCGAGGACTTCGACCTGTTGCTGGACGGCGTGAACGCACGGTGTCGTGGCGTGTCACCGATGATCCTGGCCGGCGACGACATCTCCCGGTACGTCGCCGACCGCGGCCTGCGGGCCCGGTACGCGGGCGTTCCCTTCGACTACCTGACGTTCGCCACCGGCGGCGCCGGCTGCGACACCGGAGGGGATCTGTACGCCCGGATGAAGGTGTTGGTCCCCAACGAATGCGGCGGCGAACGAGACGTCGCCCTCGACGAGTACGCGCCGTTGGCCTACGACGCGACCCTGACGTACATCAAGGCGGTGGAACAGGTCCGGGAGAGCCCCGGCCAGGTCCCGTTGGACAAGGCTTCGGTGTGGCACGAGCTGAGCAGCACCCAGACCCTGGTCGGCGAGAGCGGCACCATCGACTTCGGCGGCAAGGTGGACCAACGCTGGCCGTTGAACAAGTACGTGGCCGTCGTCCGGGTCAACGGCCCAGGCCAGACCCACCCGACCGTGATGGCCACCTGCGGCCTGCACCAGGGCGACCCACCGAGCGCCGCCTGGTGTCCACATGACTAACCACTGGTCAGCCCATTCCGGACATAGTCCGGAATGGGCTTCTTGGCCAGGGTCGCGGGGTCGACGAACACGTGCCGCATCTCACCCTCGGTGATCACGGTGTCGCCGACCCGGAACACCGGGTGGACGATCAGGCTGGTGGTGCCGAGGTGGTGGACGTCCATCGCGATGTCGATCTCGTCGTCGAACCGTCCCGGCCTGAGGAACCGCAACCTGCTCTCCGCCACCACCAGGTCATCGCCCTTGTCGATCATCTCCTGGTACAGGCACACCCGCGCCCGCCACAACTCGGTGAGGGCGACGTCGTAGTAGGCGAGATAGTTGGCGTTGAAGACCACCCCTTGCTGGTCGCACTCGCTGTATCGGACCCTGAGCCGGTGAACGAACATGATTCATTGTCCCGCCTGCGGGCCCTCTGCCTGGCTCTCCCCGAAGCCGAGGAGAAAGTGAGCCACGGCGAACCCACGTGGTTCGTGCGCAAGGTCTTCGTGATGTACGCCAACCAGCACCACGACGACCGCGTCGGCTTCTGGTGCGCGGCGCCCCCAGGCGCCCAGGAAGCGATGGTCGCCGCGGACCCCGCGAAGTACTTCCGCCCGCCGTACGTGGGCCACCGCGGCTGGCTGGGCGTGTACCTGGACGTGCCGGTCGACTGGGAGGAGATCGCGGAGATCGTCACCGACGCCTACCGCGCGATCGCCCCCAAGCGCCTGATCGCCCTCCTGGACTGAGCCGCTGTTGGGACGTTTGGGTGGTTCCATGTCCGTGGTGGTGCCTTGGCGGCTCCTGTCTGGACGACGTCGAGAATTCACGACTCGTCCGAGGAGTGCGGCACGTGCCATTCAACCCGAACCAAGCCAGAGGTGCAGACGGCAAGTGGATCAAGACAGGAGGAGCACTGGGCGCCGCATTGGTCGCCGGCGTCCTTGCGGCAGCGGGCGGCGGTGATGTGGTCACGTCGGTGGGTGCAGGGCTGGACGCGGCGGCCGGTCGCAGCACGGGCAGCACGAACAGGGCGACCAGCCGGCAAGCCGCGAAGACCGGGGACGAGGCCAAGGCATGGGAACGTTTGGCGCTCAAGGAACTCAAGAAGGATGTGCGGCACCGACTTCGGTGCGCTGTCCAGTCGCGCGGCCAGGTGCGGCAGTTCTTCGTCAAGCACCCGTGTGACAAGCTCGACCAGTTCCTGTTCGCGGTGAGTGACGCGAAAGGTGACGTTGTCGTCGGCTCGGTCATGTGGGTGAAGATGCCGTCGTCCGCTGCGGCAACCCAGCTCAAGCAGTTGGAGGACACGCCCGGAACCGGCGACGTGACCCCGTTCGGAACCGAGGTGCTGCAACTCGGCGGATTCCAGTTCACCGGCGAGCACTATCGGTCCCGCCTGGACGGATCCCTCGTCGTCATCGCGGAAACCGAACCTGTACGTGGGCATCCCTCCGACAGTCTGCTCAACGATGTCGCCACGGTCGCTGTGGTGCTGCCGCCGAAGTGAGGACTCGGGCAAATCCAGTGGCTGCGGGGCCGTGCCCGTGCCGATACTGCTGTATATGGCTGTGATCCGCCGGGCTGTGCCGCGCGACGCCGATGACGTGGTCGGACTCGTTCGCGAGTTCTACGAGCTCGACGGCCATCACTTCGACGCGCGCCGGGTGCTCAAGGGCCTTGCTCCGCTGCTGGTCGGCGACGAGCATGGCCAGGTCTGGCTCGTGGTCGACGGTGGTCTGGTGGGGTACGCGGTCGTCACCTGGGGCTGGAGTCTGGAATCAGGCGGGCGTGACGCCCTGCTCGACGAGATCTATCTGCGGGTCCGTGGCGCGGGCATCGGGCTCGCGTTGCTGACGCACGCACGGATGGCCGCGGCGCTGGCCGGCGCCAGCCGGATGTTCCTCGAGACTGAGTCCCACAACGATCGAGTGCGTGCCTTCTATGCCCGAAGTGGATTCACCGCGGACGATTCGATCTGGATGAGCCGCGATATCGGGCCGCTGTGAAGCGGTTGGGCCGGGCGCCCGACCCAACCGCCCGCGTTCACCGCACGCTGGCGAGGTAGGCGACCGCGGCGTCGAACGACGTGTCCAGGTTGTTGTCCAGTTCGTAGTCGCTGAACACCCCTGGTGTCACCTTGTGCGGAGGGATTCCGGCGCCGTCGAAGGTCGTTCCGGCCCTGGTGCGGAACTCCTCGTTGGGCAGCCCGAACACCCAGCCGTTCGGCAGCGCCCGGTTGAGGACGTCCGAGAACACCCCCTGCGTGTTCTCGCCGATCCGGTACGGGGTCGGCGTGCGGGACATCATCGCCTGGGTGAACGTCTCACCGGCGCTCTTGGTCAGCGGACTGGTGAGCAACGCGATCGGACCGGTATAGGCCGTACGGCCATTGGGCTCAACCCACTGCGGCTGCGGCCTGGTGAACCGGGTCGGATCGGTCGCGTCGTTGCGTGCCTGCACAGCGTAGGCACGGTAACTCGAACCGCTCAGCCGCGCGGCCAACTGCAGGCCGAGAGCATCCGAGCCACCCTTGTTGTCGCGTACGTCAACGATGAGTCCACGCAGCTTGCACACCGGGTTCTGGGTGAAGATCTCGTCCAACGCGCTGTTCAGTACGTCCGAGTCAGCCTGGAAGTAACTCGGGTCGACATAGCCAGAGAACCCGGTCACCCGAAGATATCCAAGCCCACCAGGAAGACTCGCGTACCCGATCTGCTTGTTCGCCCATAGCTGCAAAGGCCTGCCGACATCGCGGCGCTCGATCAGGTCCTTGATCCGACCCTTGACTGTCGGGTCGTACGGCCGAGTGCCCGACCGGACCGCCGATCGTCCCCTTGCTGTCGGTCAACTGGGTGTGCGCGTCGCGTAGCACGCCAAGGATCTCACGCAACTTGGTGGAAAGTTCGTCCGCAGTGTGTATCTGAGGACGATAGGTCGCCCGAATCCCTTGCCAGTCAACACCCTTGGCCGCGAAGAACGGATAGTTCTCAGCGAACGTCTGCCAGAAGACATCGAACGACGTGACCGGATCGGTCGGCATCGGAGCAGTGCACCGCCCCGGCAGCGCGGACAGCCGCGTGAGGTTGACACCCGCGGCCTTTCCCGCCACCTGCAGCACCGCGTGCCCACGGCCCTGCGGCTCGAACGTGAGAAGCGGATGCCCATTGTCAGTGAACGCCACCGAACCGTCCGGCCCACTGGCCCCACGTTCCGCACTGAGCAAACCGGACAGACAACTTATCGACGTGGTCTCATAGGTCCTGAGTGACGTGCGGTCGATGGCCAGGATCAAGCCGTAACCATCGGTCCGCCAGAACCCTTCCACCCCTTGGGATGCCGCCGCCGAGGCGGTCAGGGGAGTGACGATGGTGAGTGCGATCGCGGCCACCATCGCGGTGCTCATGATCTTCATGACGCAGAGGCTAGGAAGCGGCCATCTAACCGAACATCCGTCCCTGGGCCCATCGGAACTTCAGGGGTTCCCCCGAGGCCGTACAAACTAGTTCGGTTCGTACCGGCCGTCCATCGGAGCCGAAGACCCAGGAAGCTCCGACCTGCCGTGCCTGGCCGTGCTGGTGAATCGGTAACGACGGCTGGACCTGGGCGATATCCGACACTGAAGCTTAAGGAGCGTGAGATGGCGGATGCTTTACGGCCTGACGTTCAGGCGGCCAAAGACAGGATGCAGGCCAAGCTTGGCGCCGGCCGCGAGATCAAGCGGCTTGTCGACTACCTGTGGGAAGGCGAACAAGTCGAACTGATGGCGAGCGGCACCTACGGTCCAGGCGTTGGGCTTGTCGTCTTGACGGATCGGCGCCTGTTGTTCCTGAAGGACGGCGTGATGCGTCAGGTCACCGAAGACTTCCCGCTGGACAAAGTGTCTTCGGTCCAGTGGTCGGCGGGGCTCGCGCTTGGTTCGTTCACCATCTTCGCGTCGGGCAACAAGGCCGAGATCAAAAGCATAAACAAGAAGGACGGCAAGCAGATCGCGGATGCGGCTCGCGAGCGCCTCGCGAATCGAGCGCACCCGAATCCGTCGACCCCTCCTGCTGTCACCGCGGTGCATGGTTCGACTGGCGATGTCTACGAGCAGCTTCGAAAGCTTGGCGAGCTGCACGAAGCCGGCGTTCTTACTGCCGACGAGTTCAACACGAAGAAGCAAGAACTACTGAATCGGCTGTGACCTGAACCGCCGCGCTCCGCTCGCGGGCGGAGCAAAGCAGCCGACTGAGAACCGCCGCACGAGGGCTCCACCAGCGGCGTGCTGCGGAGCAGTTGATCGGATTGAGCCCGCTTGACCGGCTTGGCAGCGCGACAGAAACGGCCGGTCCACAGCGCCTGACCTCAACGGTCGCTGGTCGTGGTCGCCCCCCGACCAGCGGTAAGTAGCACGCCAGTAGCACGCGATCATGCTAGCCGGATGCTGCGCAGTCGATGACGCGTTCGGTCGCCGGTGGTTGATCACCCGGATCGTGCCCGTCGAGGAGCACACACCGATACGTGACCATGGATGAGGATGTCGTCGACGTCGCCATGATCGAGCTGGACTGGATGCAGCGGCACTGGCCGCAGGCGATGCGACATGGCACGCGGGGGGCACGGCGGCGTCAGAGGGGCCGAAGAAGCGTCGCAAAGGGACGGTCCGCGAGAGCTCTACCAGCGGGGATGTGGTGGAGCGGGTGACGGGAATCGAACCCGCATGACCAGCTTGGAAGGCTGGGGCTCTGCCATTGAGCTACACCCGCGTGCGCCGGCCGTGGGGGCCGGTGCGGATTAAGAGTAGCGGGTCGCGATAAGCTTCGTGGGCAGGACCCCGGGATGTAGCGCAGCTTGGTAGCGCATCCGCTTTGGGAGCGGAGGGTCGCAGGTTCAAATCCTGTCATCCCGACCAGGCGACCGGAGCAGGCGTGCGGTCGCGCGTTCGACTCTGGCGCGGCCGAAGCGCCTGATCAGGGCCAGGTAGAACACCACTGGTCCCACTGACGACCAGTTGTCGACGCGGTCGGGGCGGAGCAGGTAGGTGATCACCGGTTCGACCTCGAAGGCGACGAACTCCAGGTGTTGGTGCTCCCATTTGTCCGGGACGCCTCGGGTTCGGCGGGCTTGGAGGTCTGCCGCGGTCAGGTCGTGCAGTTCGGCGGTGAAGAGCGCGCCCCACTGTTGGCGGTGGGTGTCGATCGTGAAGGCGAGCATCTCCAGGTGGTATTCGGACTGGTCCACCGCCAGTTCTTCGGCGATTCCCCGGCGCATCACGTCGTAGAGGTCCGATGCTGTCCGGCCGCGGGAGTCCAGTTCACGGGACAGCGCCTCGTTCGCGGAGGAGCTCCAGGTGCCTGGTTGGGAGCCGACCTGGTCGCTGCGCCGCTGGACGGCCAACAGGTTGTCCGCGGTGACCAGTGCGACGTTTGTGCCGAAGCTGCAGCACATGAAGTCCGGTGCCGTGGCGGGGCCGGAGCTCAGGTAGCGGGCGCGGGGTGTGGTTCCGTCCGCGAACTCGCGGTCCAGCTGCTGGGTCGCCATGAACGTGTAGTAGTCCGCGTGCTTGAGGCGCAGGCAGGCCTCCGGTGCCTCGTTCACCGTTGTGCGGCTGACCACCAGGCCGGTGACCGCGTAGTTCGGCCCGTTCCAGAAGAACTGTTCACCGCGGTCCCGCCTGGCCTGCTGTTCCCGAGCCACTTCCGCGCGCCAGGCCGCCATCTCGTCGGGCAGTTCCACGTCGACCGGGTCGATCACGATCCGGATCGACTGCTCGTTGATCACCTGCTCGCCGTCGCCCTCGACCACCAGCATGGGAGTGCGTAACGGGCCGAGTTGGAACTCGTCCGTCCGCTCCGGCAGTCTGCCGCGGGACCGGACCCGCCTCGTCCACGAGCCGAGTCGCTTCGTCTGGTCCTTGAGGTAGTCCTCCAGGAACACCGCGAGCAACAGACCGAGCAGGGCGCCGACGACCAGGCCGGTCGCACCGGAACTCAGCGTGTCCACGGCCCCCACTTCCGTGACTGGGCATCAGCTGGTCGGGTCACATTACGGCACCGTGACCCCGGGCGGTGGCCGGTGGGGCGACCTCACATAGACTTTCCTGGTAACCCTGGCCGTCGGTTCGCCGGGTGTTCCCACTTGTCATGAGGAGTCCTACGTTGAAGAGCACCGTCGAGCACCTGAGCCCGACACGGGTCCGGATCAACGTCGAGGTGCCGTTCGACGAGCTCAAGCCGAACTTCGACCGCGCATACCGCAAGCTGGCCAAGCAGGTGCGCATCCCTGGTTTCCGGCCGGGTAAGGCGCCCGCGCGGGTGCTGGAGAGCCGGCTCGGTCGCGGTGTCGTGCTGGACGAGGTCGTCAACGAAGCCATCCCGGCCAAGTACATGGAGGCGGTCAGCTCCGACGAGCTGAAGACCCTGGGCCGTCCGGACATCGAGGTCACCAAGATCGAGGACGGTGACCACCTGGCGTTCACCGTCGAGGTCGACATCCGGCCCGAGATCACGGTGCCGGCGTTCGGCGAGCTGAGCGTCTCCGTCGACGACGTCGAGATCACCGACGACGAGGTCGACAAGCAGCTCGACGACCTGCGGGCCCGGTTCGGCACGTTGAGCGGCGCCGACCGGCCGGCCGAGGACGGCGACTTCGTGTCCATCGACCTGTCCGGCACGGTGGACGGCGAGGAGGTGCCGGACGCCGCGACCACCGGACTGTCCTACCAGGTCGGGTCCGGTGAGCTGATCGACGGCATCGACGAGGCCATTGTCGGCACGGCCGCCGGGGAGACCAAGACGTTCACGTCCTCCCTGGTCGCCGGCGACTTCGCCGGCCGGGACGCGGAGATCTCGGTGACCGTCCAGTCGGTCAAGGTCCGGGAGCTGCCCGAGGCCGACGACGACTTCGCGCAGCTGGCCAGCGAGTTCGACACCATCGACGAGCTGCGCGACAACCTCCGCGAGCGGGTCGGCATGAGCAAGCGGATGCAGCAGGGTGTGCAGGCCCGGGACAAGGTCCTGGACGCGTTGCTGGAGACCACCGAGGTCCCGCTGCCGGAGACCGTGGTCAACGCCGAGGTGGAGATGCGCGCCCACGACGCGGTGCACGCCTTCGACCACGACGACGCCAAGTTCAACGAGTTCCTCGAGGCGCAGGGCAAGACCCGCGAGGAGTTCGACGCCGACATGCGGACCGAGGCCGAGAAGGCAGTGAAGACCCAGCTGGTGCTGGACTCGGTCGCTGACGCCGAAGGGGTCAACGTCTCCGACCAGGAGCTGACCGAACGGATCATCTACCAGGCGCAGCGGTTCGGTATCAGCCCGGACGAGTACGTCAACCGGGCCCAGCAGTCCGGCCAGCTCGGCGCCATCTTCGCGGACGTGCGCCGCGGCAAGGCGCTGGCGGCCATCGTGCGCCAGGCCACGGTCACCGATGCCAGCGGCAACACGATCGACTTCGACGCCCTGTTCGGCCCGGCCGAGCCCGCCGAACCGGCCGTGCCGGTCGAGGAGACCGCGGCCGAGCCGGAGACGGCCGAGGCGCGGTAGTGACGCTCTGAGCGAACGTGGGCGGTGTCGGGACGTCGACGCCGCCCGCCTTCGTTAATGTCGGTTGGTAGCGGACGAACTTTTCTTGGCAGAAGGCAGGCAGTAGCTGTGAGTGACATTCAGCTCCCCCAGGCCCGATACGTGCTGCCCTCCTTCGTGGAGCGCACGAGCTACGGGGTCAAAGAGTCCAACCCTTACAACAAGCTCTTCGAAGAGCGGATCATCTTCCTCGGCGTGCAGATCGACGACGCGTCCGCCAACGACGTGATGGCGCAGCTGCTGTACCTCGAGTCGGTGGACCCGGACCGGGACATCGAGATGTACATCAACTCGCCCGGCGGTTCGTTCACGTCGCTGATGGCGATCTACGACACCATGCAGTACGTGCGTCCGGACGTGCGCACCACGTGCCTCGGCCAGGCCGCTTCGGCCGCCGCCGTGCTGCTCGCCGCGGGCACCCCCGGCAAGCGCATGGCCCTGCCGAACGCGCGCGTGCTGATCCACCAGCCGTCGATCGAGGGCATCTACGGCCAGGTGTCCGACCTGGAGATCCAGGCGAACGAGATCCAGCGGCTGCGCCGCCAGATGGAGATCACCCTGGCGCACCACACCCGCAAGGCGCCCGAGGACATCCGCAAGGACATCGAGCGCGACAAGATCCTCACCGCCGAGGACGCGAAGACCTACGGCATCATCGACGAGGTGCTGCCGTACCGGAAGCTTTCGGCCGTCAGCTGAGGCGAACGGTCCCGGCGTTGCCGATGTCCCGTTTCGCGCGACACGCGCGGCCGGTAGGGCCTACGGTGAGTCAGCGGAGGTAATCGGTGGGATTCGGCAACGTACGGGTCAGGTTCTCCCGCTTTGCGGTTCCGGGCACGTACAGTCGAGAGGTGCGCGGGTCATGACCCGCCGCCTGGACACCCCGACCGGTGTTGAAGTCGAGACACCCGAGCGGGCGAGAAGCTCGAACACAGCCAGGCGTACCGCTGGTACGCCGGAGGGGACAGAGGTCAGCGGTCATGGCACGTATCGGTGACGGCGGAGACCTGCTCAAGTGCTCCTTCTGCGGGAAGAGCCAGAAGCAGGTGAAGAAGCTCATCGCCGGCCCCGGCGTGTACATCTGCGACGAGTGCATCGACCTGTGCAACGAGATCATCGAGGAGGAGCTGGCCGAGGCGGGCGACGTCAAGCTCGACGAACTGCCCAAGCCGGCCGAGATCCACGACTTCCTCGACCAGTACGTGATCGGGCAGGACGACGCGAAACGCAGCCTCGCCGTAGCGGTGTACAACCACTACAAGCGGATCCAGTCGGGCGACCGGGTGCGCGAAGGACGGGACTCCCGCGAGGAGACCGTCGAGCTGGCCAAGTCCAACATCCTGATGCTGGGGCCCACCGGCTGTGGCAAGACCTACCTGGCGCAGACCCTGGCCAAGCTGCTCAACGTGCCGTTCGCGATCGCGGACGCCACGGCGCTGACCGAGGCGGGCTACGTCGGTGAAGACGTCGAGAACATCCTGCTGAAGCTGATCCAGGCCGCGGACTACGACGTGAAGCGAGCCGAGACCGGCATCATCTACATCGACGAGGTGGACAAGATCGCTCGCAAGAGCGAGAACCCGTCGATCACCCGTGACGTGTCCGGGGAGGGCGTGCAGCAGGCCCTGTTGAAGATCCTGGAGGGCACCACGGCGAGTGTGCCCCCGCAGGGCGGCCGCAAGCACCCGCACCAGGAGTTCATCCAGATCGACACGACGAACGTGCTGTTCATCGTGGCCGGCGCGTTCGCCGGGCTGGAGAAGATCATCCAGGACCGGGTCGGCAAGCGCGGCCTCGGCTTCGGCGCCGAGATCCGCACCGCCGCGGAGATCGACAAGAGCGACGTGTTCGCCGACACCATGCCCGAGGACCTGATCAAGTTCGGCCTGATCCCGGAGTTCATCGGCCGGTTGCCGATCGTGGCCAGCGTGACCAACCTGGACAAAGAGTCCCTGGTGACGATCCTGACCGCGCCGCGCAACGCCCTGGTGAAGCAGTACCAGAAGCTGTTCGAGATGGACGGCGTGGAGCTGGAGTTCACCGAGACGGCCCTGGAGGCCATCGCGGACCAGGCGATCCTGCGCGGCACCGGTGCCCGTGGCCTGCGCGCGATCATGGAGGAGGTCCTGCAGCCGGTGATGTACGACATCCCGAGCCGTACGGACGTCGCCAAGGTTGTGATCACCGAGCAGACGGTCCGGGAGAACGTGAACCCGACCATCGTCGCCCGTCAGCCCACTCGCCGCGAGCGCCGCGAGAAGTCGGCCTGAGCTTCGACGACTTGGAGAACGGCCCCCAGGTTGGGGGCCGTTTTTCTCATCCCTGGGCGGTGGCCGGGGTGTGCTTGCCGAGGAAACCGAGGACGCTGGGAACGATCCCGCGGTAGAAGGCGTCGCTGTGGGTCCCGGGGCCGGTGTACCGCACCTCGGGGTTGGCCAGCTTGATGAACTTGCGGGTGCCTTCGATGAAGTGGTCCTCGGTGCCGCACCAGATGCCCACCGGGACCTTGCCGAGCTTGTCCACGTTGCGCAGCGGGTCGAGGGCCGCCCAGTCGGCGGTGTCCCGGAACGCCTTCCGGGTGCTCATCTCCCGCCAGGACGTGAGCAGGCCGGGGGAGATGGCCGCGATCGCCTGAGCCGGGCGGCCGGCTTCGTGCCGTCGCCGGCCGTAGAGCAACGCGCCGAAGCCGCCCATGGAGATGCCGGCGCACGCGAACGGCACGCCGTTGGCGTCGCCGAGGCCGCGGGCTTTCAGCCAGGCGGGGACTTCCTCCAGGAGCATGCCCATGGGGTTGTCGCCGCGCTGGTTCTCGTGCCAGTAGTTGTCGCCGCCGTCCACCGCCACGAACGCGAACGGGGGGATCGTGCCGTTGGCCGCTTCGGTCGCCAGTCGCTGCGCCAGGCCAGTGGGGGCTGCGTTGCTGGCGTGCCCGTGCAGGCCGTGCAGCAGCAGGCAGACAGGCAGGTTCTTGGCCGGGGTGTCGCTGGGCAGGATCGTCACCAGGTCGACTTCCTTGTGCCGCTGGTGCGAGTAGACCCGCTCCTGTCGTTTGATCCCGTCCGGGCCCACCGCGGGCCGGCTGGACATGCCCAGCACGTCACCTACCATGTCGGCGAGCGGGATCACCCCGGTCGCCGACCCGAGTACCAGGCTGGCCGTGGCCAGACCGGCCGTGCCGGCGACGAGCACCGAACGCCGGCTCATCCGCCGTCGCTCCTCCTGCTCGGTCCCGTCTTCGTCCACCCCGGTCCTTCCCCCGATGGCCACACACATGGTCTTTACCAGTAAGACGTCTGCGCGTGTGCCCACGTTGCATCCTGTTGCCACCATCGGGCCACAGGGGCCGGACGTTTCGCCCGCTACGGTGACGTTGAGTACTCAACCAGGCGTTCGAGGCCGCTGTACACGTTCATCTCCTCGCCGCGGAGGAACCCGACCAGGGTCATCCCGCTCTCGACGGCCAGTTCGACGGCGAGTGACGACGGCGCCGAGACCGCGGCCAGCACCGGCACACCGGCCATCGTGGCCTTCTGAACGAGCTCAAAGGACGCCCTTCCGGACACCAGCAGCACGGTCCCTGTCAACGGCACAAGGCCCTGCAGCAACGCCCACCCCATCACCTTGTCGACCGCGTTGTGCCGGCCGATGTCCTCGCGGACCACGAGCGTGGTGCCGTCCGCGCGGAACAGTCCGGCCGCGTGCAACCCGCCGGTCGACTCGAACACGCGCTGCGCCTCGCGCAATGCGTCCGGCAGGGTGGTCAGCACGGTTGGGGAGATCCGCACCGGGTCCTGCGCGGGGGAGAACCGGGACTTGAGCTTCACGGCGTCCAACGCGGCCTTGCCGCACACCCCGCACGACGACGTCGTGTAGAAATTGCGCTCCACGCCGGTGTCGGGCGGCGGGACACCCTCGGCCAAGGCGATGTCGAGCACGTTATATGTGTTTTTGCCAGAGTCGTCGACGCTGTCGCAGTACCGGGCCGTCGCGATGTCCTCCCGGTCGCCGACCACGCCTTCGGTCAGCAGAAAACCGTGCGCCAGTTCGACGTCGTGGCCGGGCGTCCGCATGGTCACTGCCAGGGCTTTTCCGTCCACCCGAAGCTCAAGCGGCTCCTCGGCCGCGAGACTGTCCGGGCGGCGGCGTTGGCCGTTCGGAGTCAGCCTCACCACCGGCCGGCGTACGGTCACCCGTCCCATGTGGAACTCCTTCTTGCTGCACCCGCTTCATGCCATTAGTTTGCCTACTCAACAACCAGCGTACGGAGGTCAACGATGGCCCTCGGTTTCCTGGACCGCTCCCGCACGATCGCGCCGGCCGGCTGGAGCCGCTGGCTGATCCCACCCGCCGCACTCTCCATCCATCTGTCGATCGGGCAGGCGTACAGCTGGAGCGTGTTCAAGACGCCGCTGGAGAAGTATCTCGCACTCAACGGCACCCAGAGCGCGTTGCCGTTCCAGCTGGGCATCGTGATGCTCGGGCTGTCCGCCGCCCTGTTCGGCACCAGGGTGGAACGCAACGGCCCGCGCTGGGCGATGTTCGTGTCGCTGTGCTGTTTCGTCAGCGGGTTCCTGATCTCCGCGCTCGGCGTGGCCACCCAGCAGTATTGGCTGGTCGTACTCGGGTACGGCGGCGTCGGCGGGATCGGCCTGGGCATGGGCTACATCTCGCCGGTGTCCACGCTCATCAAATGGTTCCCGGACCGGCCCGGGATGGCCACCGGCATCGCCATCATGGGCTTCGGCGGCGGCGCGCTGATCGCATCGCCCTGGTCCAACGCCATGCTCACCGGCTTCGGCGGCGACCGCGGTGCGATCGCGCTGGCCTTCCTGGTGCACGGCCTGGTGTACGCCGTGTTCATGGCCATGGGCGTGCTGCTGATCCGGGTGCCGGCGGACGACTGGCTGCCAACCGGGTGGAACCCGGTCCAGGACGCCAAACAGCACACGTTGATCACCACGGCCAACGTGTCCGCGCGCAACGCGATCAAGACACCACAGTTCTGGTTCTTGTGGATAGTGCTGTGCTTCAACGTGTCCGCCGGCATCGGGATCCTGGAGAAGGCGTCGCCGATGATCCAGGACTTCTTCAGGGCCACGCCGATCCCGGTCAGCGCTGCGGCCGCGACCGGATTCCTGGCGCTGCTGTCGCTGGCGAACATGCTCGGCCGGATCGGCTGGTCGTCCACATCGGACCTGGTCGGCCGCAAGAACATCTACCGGCTGTACCTGGGGGTCGGCGCGGTGCTGTACCTGGTCATCGCGTTGTCCACCAACTCGTCGAAGCTGCTGTTCATCATCTGCGCGATGCTCATCCTTTCCTTCTACGGCGCCGGTTTCGCCACCATCCCGGCGTACCTGAAGGACCTGTTCGGCACGTACCAGGTCGGCGCCATCCACGGCCGGCTGCTCACCGCGTGGTCGGTCGCCGGCGTGCTCGGCCCGCTGATCGTCAACGCGATCGCCGACTCGCAGAAGTCCGCCGGCAAGAGCGGACCGGCGCTGTACACGACGTCCATGTACATCATGATCGGCCTGCTGGTGCTCGGGTTCGTGGCCAACGAACTGATCCGGCCGGTCAACGCAAGGTTCCATGAGCCGGTCGCGCAGGAGGTGACTTCCTCATGAACCGCACCGCACTGATGGTCCTCGTCTGGCTGTGGGTGGCCGTACCGTTCGCCTACGGCGTGTACGAGCTGATCCAGAACGTCAAAAAGATGTTCACGGGCTGAGCGCGGCCACCAGGACGGCACGTGCCTCGTGCACGTGCTCCTCGGCGTACCGCGAGGCGGCCTCGGGGTCGCCACGCCGGAGCATGGCGACGATCTCGCGGTGCTCGTCGACCACGATCGCCCGGTAGTGCTCGCCGTTCAGCCGGACGCGGGTGAGCTGGAACAGGTACACCTGGGACCGCAACGCCCGCCACGCGCTGATCAGGCGGGCGTTGCCGGTCGCCTGGTAGATCGTGTCGTGGAACCGCATGTCCAGGGCCAGCAGGCGGTCGTCGTCGGTCAGGTCGAGCATGACGGCCACGATCTCGTCGAGCTCGTCGAGTGAGACGCGGCCGATGGCTGTGCTCGTGGCGAGCCCTTCCAGAGCGGCCCGGACGGCGTAGACCTCTTCGACGTCATGGACGGTTACGTCGATCACTTTGGTGCCGCGGTGCCACTCGCTGCGCACCAGGCCCTCGGCTTCCAGGACGGCCAGTCCCTCCCGCACGGAACCACGGCTGATGTCCAGCTCGGCGGCCAGTTCGATCTCGCGGAGCTGGCTGCCGGGCGGGACCACGCCGCCGAAGATCGCGTCCCGGATCCGCTCGGCCGCCTCGTCCGCCATGCCCCGCCGGGCCGCCCGCTCAAACATGTCCGAATGTTGACATTCGGACAATCCGCGGGTCAAGGTGGAGGCATGACCCGACCCGAATCAGGTGACGCCGTGACCAAACCTGCGTCCGGTGACGCCGTGACTCGACCTGTGTCCGGTGACGTCGCGGCTCGACCTGTATCTGGTGACGTCGCGGCCCGACCTGCACCTGGTGACGCCGTGAGCCGACCTGGATTTCACCTGGCCATCCCCGTCGACGACCTTGCCGCGGCGCGCGCTTTCTATGGCGGCGTGCTCGGGCTGACGGAGGGCAGGTCCGCCGACGCGTGGGTCGACTGGAACTTCCACGGCCACCAGGTCGTGACGCATGTCGTCCCCGGACACAGGGCGACCGCCCCCGGGGACGGGCACGACGCTGGGCACAACCCGGTGGATGGGCACTCCGTGCCGGTGCCGCACTTCGGCCTGATCATGGCCGTTCCGGCGTTCCACGCGTTGGCCGACCGGCTGCGGGCCGCGGGCACCGAGTTCGTGATCGAGCCGTACCAGCGGTTCGCGGGCGAGCCGGGGGAGCAGTGGACCATGTTCTTCCGTGACCCGGCCGGGAACGCCTTGGAGTTCAAGGCGTTCCGGGACGAGACGCAGGTGTTCGCGAAATGAGCCGGGGTGTGCTGGTCACCGGTGGGACGCGCGGGATCGGTCTGGCGATCGCGGACGCGTTCCGCGCGTTGGGGGACGAAGTCGTCGCGTTGTCGTCCGCCGACGGCGACCTGGGTGACGCCGACGTGGTCGAGGGGTTGGTGGCGTCGGCAGTCGACACGCTGGGGACGATCGACGTCCTGGTCAACAACGCCGCGGTGATCCTGTCCAGTCCAGTGGCCACGTCGTCCTATTCGGACTGGCGGGACACCTGGCAACGGACGTTGGCGGTGAACGTGTTCGGCGCGGCCAACGTGAGCTACTGCGTCGCCCGGCACATGATCGAAAAAGGCGCCGGGCGGATCGTCAACGTGGGTTCGCGCGGCGCCTTCCGCGGCGAGCCCAACCACCCCGCGTACGGCGCCAGCAAGGCCGCCCTGCACTCCCTCGGCCAGTCGTTGGCGGTCTCGCTCGCGCCGCACGGAATCGCGGTGACGTCAGTCGCCCCCGGCTTCGTCGAGACCGAACGGGTCGGCCCGATGCTGACCGACGACGTCCGGCAGCAGAGCCCGTTCGGCCGGGTCGCCACGCCACAGGAGATCGCGGCCGCCGTGGTCTACCTCGCGTCCGGGCCGGCCGAGTGGGCGTCCGGCGCGGTGCTCGACCTCAACGGCGCGTCCTACCTACGGACGTGAACCAACCGAGGTCTTTCAGCAGTTGGACACCCTCCTTGGTGACCGACCGCAGCACCGGCAGCCTGGACAGGCGCACCAGCCGGTCGATCATCGGCACCGTGCGGTCCACGAGAATCCGGCTGCGGGCGCTGTCCGGCGCCCGGTCGTGCACCCAGAACAGCACGATTCCCATGTGGTAGAGCCACAACAGGCCGGGCAGCTCCGGCCGCAGGGTCGCGTCGGGCTTCGCGTCCGACCCGGCCAGCACCCGTTCCTGCATCGCGATGTTCGCGGTGCGGGCGGGCTCTGACTCCGCCGAGAACGGGCTGAGTGGGCTGGTCGGGTCGGCCGCGTTCTTGAAGAACTGCGCGGCGAACTCGTGGTACGGCTCGGCGATGTCCAACCAGATGTGCAGCACCCCGCGCAGCCGGGCCGCGAAGTTCCGCTCACCGGCCAGCAGGTCGGTGCAGGACTCCAGGAACACCGCCTGCATCTGGTCGTAGAACCCTTGGATCAGGTGTTCCTTGGACTCGAAGTAGTAGTAGGCGTTGCCGACCGACACGCCCGCTTCCTTCGCGATCGCCCGCATGGTGGTGCGGTCGTAGCCCTGTTCCCGGAACAGCCGCAGGGCCGTCGCCATGATCAGGCTCCTGGTCTGCTCACTCTTGGCGGAGCTACCCGCCGACTTGACACCGGGCAGGCCAGGTTCCGTCATGATGTTCACCGTAGTCTTTGTCGCGCAGCCGGTTGGCGAGGCTCATCGCGGCCCGGAGGGCCACCTTGTTCCGGCTGGCCGAAGCGCGGACGGCAACCCCTCGAAACGCCGCCAACGCCCACAGGCACACCAGCCAGGCCCGTTCACCCTGATATACCTCGCCTTCGTCGGATACCACCGTCAGGTCGCACAAGGTTCGCGTGTGGTCGAGATCCGGAAACATCCCCAGGGCTTCCGGCGAACCCGCCGACACGAACCGCAACGGCACCAACTGTGTCCGGTGGGACAGCCAGTCACGAGCACGCCGGCAGAAGTTGCAGCCGCCGTCGTACAGAACCGTCAGGCTCTTCATGTGACTGTCGTCCGCGCCTGCGGCTCGACGGGCGGAAGGTCCTGCCGTTCCCACAGGCTGCGCCGCCGTAGCCGAGCGAGCACAACGACGTTGCTGATGTGCAGCACGCCGAGGACGAGCACGACCGTGCCCACTTTGAGCGACAAGGTCTCGAAGACGTCCCGTACCCCCGCCACCGTGTCGTCAGTGCGCAGGAAGTACGCCATGAAGCCGAGATTCACCAGGTAGAACCCGACGATGAGCAGCCGGTTCACGGCCGTCGCCAGCTCCGGGTTGCCGTCGAAGACCTGGATCAGGAACACCCGGCCGTTGCTGCCCAACGTGTGCCCGACCCACACCGTGAGGCCCACGCTGATGGCGATGTAGAGCAGGTACATCATGACCAAGTTGGTCATCACCCCTCCTTTTGAACGTGTTCAATTCGGCAGCGTAGACCCGTTTTTGAACGCGTTCAAGACGCAGGTCGGTGAGGGAGGTCTCAGCCAAGGCGGCGAGAGGGTGCGACGGGTCGAGCGCGAACGACCGGGGCAGCTAGGACGTGCAGGTGCTGGTCGCCGGGAGGGTGCTGCTGGGGTCGAAGTACGTCGTCCGGTCGTGCGGCGGGGTGTCGGTCATCGGGCTGCCGCGGCGTTCGCTGTACGACGGCGCCAGGTAGCCCTCGCGGAGCGCTTGGCAGCCCATCGAGTACGTGAAGCCCTGGGACCTGATCGGCCAGATGCCGAGGCTGCTCGCCGCGTACTTGCCTGTCAGGACTGAGTAGTCGACGTCCCAGCGGTCCACGGCGACGATGTCCATCACGTCGGTGAGCTGCTCTGGGTGGGCGTCGTTGAAGGCATACGCGAACACGTAGTTCGTGTGGATGATCAGTTCACCCGGGTGCGTGCCCTGCTCGGCCCACATGCGGCCGCTTACCTTCGGTACGGCAGGGAGCAGCGTGTAGCCGTCGGCGAGTCGGGTCGCGTACGCGTGCGCCTGGTGTGGGTCGTCGGTGAACACCGGGCGCAGTTTCTTCTGCGAGTCCTTGGCCAGGAGCTTCAGCCACTGTTCCACGTCGTGCTTCTCCAGCACGGCCCGGTCCAGGCGGGAGGTGATCACCGCTTGGCGGACCTTGGCGTACGCGTCGGTGACCTGTTGCTTGGTGAACGGGCCGACGGGCGCGGCGTCGGGCGCTGCGATCCCGGTCTCGCCGTCCGCCCACTTCTCGGCCGGGGTGCCGACGAACGGCCGGGCGAAGTCGATCTGCGGTTTGGCGGGGGCGGCGACCACGTCCACTGTCCGAGGTTCCGCGGTGCTGTGCACGGCGGCGAACGTGACCGCGCCGGCGACCACCGCCACGGCGGCACCGACGGTCACGAGTTTGCCCAGACCGCGGGGACGCGGCTTGGCAGTGGCGGGACCGCCGTTGTCCTGCACTTCTTCGGACATTTCTCCCTCGCGCAGTTCAGAGAGAACCGGTGCCCGGCAGCCCCATGGTGTCTCGTCCACACCGGACGCCGAGAGCCTAGCCTGGACACGGTCCGTAAAACCAGTGGTCACGCGTAGTGGCGTGGGTGCGCTGAGTCACAACCCGTGGTCCTCGGCCTGCGGCCGTTCCGCATGCAAATGGGCCATCACCCGTTCGTATGACTGGTAATGCGGATGAAGCCGATCGGCCGAGGTTCGTAAACTCTACGACCGTGACGGATACAGCCATTCCCCAGCCCACCATCGATCTTCCGGCCGCGTGGCAGCCGGAGAAGGTAGAGGGGCGGCTGTACCGGCGTTGGGTGGACGCCGGGTACTTCACCGCGGACGTCGAGTCGGACAAGCCGCCCTTCACGATCGTGCTCCCGCCGCCGAACGTGACCGGCAGCCTGCACATGGGCCACGCGCTCGACCACACGCTGATGGACGCCCTGACCCGTCGTCGCCGCATGCAGGGTTACGAGGCGCTGTGGCTGCCGGGCATGGACCACGCCGGCATCGCCACCCAGAACGTGGTCGAGCGGATGCTCGCGGAGAAGGAAGGCCTGTCCCGCCAGGACCTGGGTCGCGAGGAGTTCGTCTCGCGGGTCTGGGAGTGGAAGGAGGACTACGGCGGCCGGATCCTCGACCAGATGCGCCGGCTCGGCGACAGCGTCGACTGGAGCCGCGAGCGCTTCACGATGGACGAGGGGCTGTCCCGTGCGGTCCAGACCATGTTCAAGAAGCTGCACGACGACGGCCTGATCTACCGCGCCGAGCGGATCATCAACTGGTGCCCGCGCTGCCAGACGGCCCTGTCGGACATTGAAGTCGAGCACTCCGAGGATGACGGCGAACTGGTCTCGATCCGGTACGGCGAGGGTGACAACTCGATCGTCGTGGCGACCACGCGCGCGGAGACCATGCTCGGTGACACGGCTGTGGCTGTCCACCCGGATGACGAGCGCTACAAGCACCTGGTCGGTACCGAGGTGGTGCTGCCGCTGACCGGGCGGCGGATCCCGGTCGTGGCCGACGAGCACGTCGACCCGGAGTTCGGCACCGGCGCGGTGAAGGTGACGCCCGCGCACGACCCGAACGACTTCGAGATCGGCCAGCGGCACGGCCTGCCGTCGCTGACGATCATGAACGAGCGGGCCGTGATCACGGCCAAGGGACCGTTCGAGGGGCTGGACCGGTTCGAGGCCCGGCCCGCGGTCGTGGCGGCGCTGCGCGAACAAGGCCGGATCGTCAAGGAGGTCCGGCCGTACAAGCACAGCGTGGGTCACTGTTCGCGCTGTGACACCGTTGTCGAACCGCGGTTGTCGTTGCAGTGGTGGGTCAAGGTCGAGCCGTTGGCACGGGCCGCCGGTGACGCCGTGCGGGACGGCCGGACCACGGTCCACCCGCCGGAGATGGCCAAGCGCTACTTCGACTGGGTCGACAACATGCACGACTGGACGATCTCCCGGCAGCTGTGGTGGGGTCATCGGATCCCGGTCTGGTACGGCCCGGACGGCGAGGTCGTGTGCTGCGGCCCGGACGACACCCCGCCCGAGGGCTGGACGCAGGACCCGGACGTGCTCGACACGTGGTTCTCGTCCGGCCTGTGGCCGATGTCCACGCTCGGCTGGCCGGCCGAGACCGAGGACCTGAAGCGGTTCTACCCGACCAGCGTCCTGTGCACCGGCTACGACATCCTCTTCTTCTGGGTCGCCCGGATGATGATGTTCGGCCTGTACGTGATGGACGGCGTCCAGCCGTTCGACGACCTGTACCTGCACGGCCTGGTCCGGGACGCGCAGGGCAAGAAGATGTCCAAGTCCCGCGGCAACGTGATCGACCCGGTGGAGTGGCTGGAGCAGTACGGCGCCGACGCGTTGCGCTTCACGCTCGCGCGCGGCGCCAACCCCGGCAGTGACCAGGCGATCTCGGCGGACTGGGTCTCGGGGTCCCGCAACTTCTGCACCAAGCTGTGGAACGCCACCAGGTTCGCGTTGGCCAACGGCGCCACGGTGGACATCCCGGTGCCGCCGCGCGCGGAGCTGACCGACGCGGACCGGTGGATCCTGGACCGGCTGGACACCCTGGTGTCCGAAGTGGACGGCCTGTTCGACGGCTTCCAGTTCGCCAAACTGTGCGACAGCCTGTACCACTTCACGTGGGACGAGTTCTGCGACTGGTACCTGGAGCTGGCCAAGGTCCAGATCGCGGCCGGCCGGGTGGACGGCACCCGCGCGGTGCTCGGCCACGTGCTGGACGTGTTGCTGCGGCTGATGCACCCGGTGATCCCGTTCGTCACCGAGGAGCTGTGGACCGCGTTGACCGGCCGTGAGTCCGTGGTCATCGCCTCGTGGCCGGCCGCGACCGGCGCCGCGCCTGACCTGGACGCGGCGCGGCGGATCGAGGGTGTGCAGAAGCTGGCGACCGAGATCCGCCGGTTCCGCAACGACCAGGGCCTCAAGCCCGGCCAGAAGGTCAGCGCCCGACTGTCCGGTGTGGACGACGCGGGCCTGGCCGGCCAACTGCCCGCGGTGACCACGTTGACCCGGCTGACCGAGCCGGGCGACGAGTTCACGCCGAGCGCGTCCCTGGAGGTCGCGCTGCCCGGCGCCGCGGTCGTGGTCGAGCTGGACCTGTCCGGCGCGATCGACGTCGAGGCGGAACGCAAGCGGCTGGCCAAGGACCTCGCCGCGGCCCAGAAGGAACTGGGCCAGTGCGAGGCCAAGCTCACCAACCCGAAGTTCACCGAGAAGGCCCCGGCCGACGTGGTCGAGAAGATCCAGGCCCGCCGCGAGGTGGCCAAGGCCGACATCGAGCGGATCACCGCCCGGTTGGCCGGCCTGCCGCAAGGCTGACCCGGTGCCCCCGATGTGCTGTCACATCGGGGGCACCGTCAGGGTGAACGTGGTGCGGCCGGGGTGGCTGGCCACGGTCACGGTGCCGCCGTGGGCGGTGACGATCGAGTGCACGATCGACAGGCCCAGGCCGGTTCCGCCGATGTTGCGGCTGCGCGAGTCGTCGATCCGGTAGAACCGGTCGAAGATCCGGCTCAGGTGTTCGGCCGGAATGCCCGGTCCGGTGTCGGTGACGGTGGCGACCGCGGCCGGTGACACGCTGAACTCGACCGACGTGCCTGCCGGGGTGTGCCGGGCGATGTTGGCCAACAGGTTGTCGAAGACCTGGCGCAGCCGCATCGGGTCGCCGTGCACGGGCACGTTGCTCGGGGCGTCGAAGTCCAGCGGATAGTCCGGGTGGGCGGCGACGAACGCGTCGGCGGCGGCGGACGCGACCTCCACGAGGTTGATGTCCTCCAGGCGCAGCGGGGAGTCCGCGTCGAGCCGGGCCAGCAGCAGCAGGTCGTCGACGAGCACACTCATGCGCTCGGTCTCCGCGCGGATCTTCGTCAGGTGCGCTTCGCGTTCCTGGGGTTCGTTCGCCGCCGCGTACTGGAAAAGGTCGGCGTATCCCCGGATCGACGTCAACGGGGTGCGCAGCTCGTGGGACGCGTCCGCGATGAAGCGCCGCAGGCGTTGCTCGGCGGCCGTACGGGCGGCCAGCGACTGGTCGATGTGGTCGAGCATGACGTTGAACGACGTACGCAACTCCTCGACCTCAGGGCCGCCGCCGGCACCGGCGGCACGGACCGAGAGGTGCCCGGAGTCCGTCAGGTCATGGGATGTGATGTCGTGCGCGGTCGCGGCCATGTCGCTCAACGGGCGCAGTCCCTTGCGCAACACGAATCTGCCGGCCACCACCAGCACGATCAACGCCACTGCGAACGTGCTCGCCAGCAGGATCACCAGTGTGCTGACCGTGTTGTCGATCTCGGCGAACGAGGCCGCGGTCACCAGTACCTGTCCGGTTCCGTACGGACAGGCTCGTACCCGGAATGTGCCCTCGTTGCGCAAGGAAACGTTGTCGAAGTACGCGTTGCGGCCGACTGCCTTCTCCGCGGCCCGTGCGAAGTCGTCCGGGTCCGGGAGGTCCTGGCTGCTCTGCTGGAGCATCGCCTTTCCGCCGTAGACCGTGAAGGTCGCCGAGTACCAGCCCGGCGACTGCGGCAGTGGCTGCTGGTACTTCGACTTGGCCGCCCACATCTGCTGGCTCTTGGTGATGTTCGCGTCGAACTGGCTTTCGAGGAAGTGCCTTGTGCGGTCCACGAGCACGATCCCGACGATCGCGAACACGACCAACGACAGCACGCCGATCGCCAACGCGAGCCGGGTGCCGAGCGAGGTCCGGCGCCAGCGGTTCACCCCGCCACCTGTCGCACGACGTAGCCGACGCCGCGGACGGTGTGGATCAACGGCCGGTGGCCGTCGTCGATCTTCTTGCGCAGATGGGACACGACCAGTTCGACCACATTGGACCGGCCGCCGAAGTCGTACTCCCACACGTGGTCGAGGATCTGCGCCTTGGTGAGCACCGCCGGGGACCGGCGCATCAGATAGCGCAACAGCTCGAACTCGGTCGGGGTCAGCCCGATCAGCTCCTCGCCGCGGCGGACCTCACGCGTGTCCTCGTCCATCGTCAGGTCGCCCACCTCCAGCACGGAACGCTTCCACGACGGCCCGGTCGACCGGCGCAGCACCGCCCGCAGCCGGGCCATCAGCTCCTCCACCGAGAACGGCTTCACCAGGTAGTCGTCGCCGCCCCTGGTCAGGCCGGCGATCCGGTCGGCCGTCCCGTCCTTGGCGGTCAGGAACACCACGGGCACCATCGCGCCGGACGCGCGCAGCCCGTCGAGCACCGAGAACCCGTCGATGTCCGGCAGCATCAGGTCGAGCACCACGATGTCCGGGTTGAAACTCTCGGCCTCGTGCAGCGCCTCCGCACCGGTCCCGGCCGTGACCGCGTGCCAGCCCTCGTACCGGGCGACCGTCGCGACCAGATCGGCGATGTGCGGCTCGTCGTCCACCACGAGCAGCCGCACCGGGCTCTTCTTGTTCACATCACAATGGTGCGGTACGCGCCGGCCGACAGCGAGACGACAGCAGGCCCGATAGAAAGTCGACAGGTTGTGGACAGGGCCGGCACAGGTTCAGTGGCGAAGCTCAGTGGCATGACGACCCTGCGACTGACGCGTCCACGGACGCACCAGCCTCCGACCAACCACCGCGCGGTCGCGCGGGCCGGCCTGTACCTGGTCATGGGCGCCAACATCGGGATCGTGACGGCGTTGTTCGCCGTCGCGGGCCCGTCCGTGAACCCGTTGATCACCGTCGGCCGGCTGTTCGGGCTGTACGCGGCCCTGGTGATGGCGTTCCAGCTGCTGCTGGTGGCCCGGCTGGGCTGGCTGGACCGGCGGCTGGGGATGGACCGGCTGACCAGCCTGCACCGCCTGACCGGCTTCGGCCTGGTGTGGCTGCTGGTCGGGCACGTGGTGTTCGTCGTGGCCGGCTACGCGGACCTGACCAGCTCGGGTCCGGTCGACGAACTGGTCACGCTGGCGACGACCATCGAGGGCGTCCTGCGCGCGATCGTGGCGTTCGCGCTGATCATGATCGTCGGCGCGGTGTCCGCCCGGTACGCGCGCAAGCGTTTGGCGTACGAGACCTGGCATTTCATCCACCTGTACACGTACCTCGCGGTGGTGCTGGCGTTCACCCACCAGGTCGCGGCCGGGTCGTCCTTTGTGGGCTCCCTGTTCGGACAGGTCTACTGGTGGACGTTGTGGGGCGCGGCCCTCGGCGCGGTTCTGCTGGGTCGGGCCGTGCTGCCGCTGTGGCGTAACTTCCGGCACCGGCTACGGGTGTCCGCGGTCGTGCCGGAGTCGGACAACGTGGTGTCGGTGTACATGACCGGCCAGGACCTGGACCGGTTGGCGGCCAGGGCAGGCCAGTTCTTCCTGTGGCGGTTCCTCACCAGGGGCCGCTGGTGGCAGGCGCACCCGTACTCGCTGTCGGCGGCGCCGGACGGGAAGTCGTTGCGGCTCACGGCAAAGGCAGTCGGGGACGGAAGCGCCGGGCTGCGCGACCTCAAGCCGGGCACCCGCGTCTTCGCGGAGGGCCCGTACGGCGCGTTCACCACGATGCACCAGCGACGGGCGAGCGCGCTGCTGATCGCGGGAGGCGTCGGCATCACGCCGATCCGGGCGTTGCTGGAAGAGATCCGTGGGCACGTCATCGTCCTGTATCGCGTGAACAAGAGGGATGACGCAGTGCTCGTGCGGGAACTCGTTGACATCGCGCGGACTCGGGGTGCGTTGGTGCACGTGCTGACTGGGCCGCCGAGCGCGCGCGACGAGAACGGGCCGTTGCTGGGCGCGCAGAGCCTGGCCGGGATGGTGCGGGACATCTGGGACCGGGACGTCTTCGTGTGCGGCCCGCCGCCGATGACCGACGTGGTCCTCAAGGGCCTGCGTGAGTTGGGTGTGCCGAAGGATCAGATCCACGCCGAGCGTTTCAGCCTGGCGAGTTGAGGAGACCTGACATGCGCCGGGCCGTCCCCGCCCTCCTGCTGACCGCCGCCGGCTTCTTCTTCGTCTGGCAGTACCAGCCCCAGCCCGACATGGTTACTGAAACGGCCGCCCCACCAGCCGTTGTCTCAACCGCGCCTGGCAGTACCACCAAGACCGTCGCGGGCACCACCCAGCGCAACCGGTACGGCAACGTGCAGGTCCAGGTGACGTTCACGGACAACAGGATCACCGCGGTGGAGTTCCTGCAACTGCCCCGGTCCGGGCCGTCCCAGGAAGTCGCGCCGACCCTGGTCCAGGAAACCCTGCGGGCGCAGAACGCGAACATCGACACGGTGTCCGGCGCCACCCAGACCAGCGAGTCGTACATCAGGTCGCTGCAGGCGGCGATCGACGCGAAGGGCGCGTGATGGCCGCGAACGTCGTCGAGCACCTGATGGGCTTCCCGATCTCCGTCGACCTGCCCAACGGCGGACGCCGGGACGCCGACCGGGTCTTCGAGTGGTTGCACGAGGTGGATCTGCGGTTCAGCCCGTTCCGGGCGGACAGCGAAGTGAGCCGGTTCGGTCGTGGCGAAGTCGACGAGGTCAGCGACGACCTCCGCGAGGTGCTGGCCCTGTGCGATGAATACGAACGCCGTTCCGGCGGCGCGTTCCGCACACGGCTGCCTGGGCGTGCGTTCGACCCGTGCGCGGTGGTGAAGGGATGGTCGGTACAACGGGCCGCGTCGATGCTGCGGGACGCGGGCCTGGAGCGGTTCTGTATCAATGCGGGTGGTGATGTGGTGACGGCCACCGACGGCGAACCGTGGCGGGTAGGCATTCGTCACCCTGACGACGCCACTCAGATCGCAGCCGTCCTCGGTGTGCGTAACGGCGCTGTGGCCACATCGGCGGCGTACGAGCGCGGCCACCACATCTACGACGGCCGTACGGGCCTGCCGGCGTACGGCCTGCTCAGCATCACCATCTACGCCGACGACCTCACCACGGCGGACGCGACCGCGACGGCCGCCTTCGCCATGGGCGAGGACGGCCCGCACTGGGCGACCCAGCAGGACGGCTGCCTTGTGTACGCTGTATACACGAACTACCGGGTGGTTCGCTCCCCGGATCTGCCCATGGTCGGGTGAGAAAGAACCTCCGGTCGTGACCACTAGACTCAGGTGTCGTGACCGATCCCGACAGCATGCAGGTGCTCCGCGCGGTAGAGGCCCAGTTGGACACCCGCTGGCCGGAGACCAAGATCGGCCCGTCGCTGGACCGCATCAGCCGCCTGATGGACGTGTTGGGCAACCCGCACCACTCGTACCCGGTGATCCAGATCACCGGGACGAACGGCAAGACGTCCACGGCCCGGATGGTCGACAGTCTGCTGACCCGGATCGGTCTGCGGGTGGGCCGGTTCACCAGCCCGCACCTGCAGTTGGTCACCGAGCGGATCGCCATCGACGGCGCCCCGATCAGCCCCGACCGGTACGTGCAGGCGTTCCGTGAACTTGAGCCGTACATCGGCATGGTGGACGCGGCCGGTGACATCCGGATGACCAAGTTCGAGGTGCTCGTCGGGATGGCCTACGCGGCCTTCGCCGAGGCCCCGGTGGACGCCGCGGTCGTGGAGGTCGGCCTTGGCGGCGGCTGGGACGCGACCAACGTGGTCGACGCCAAGGTGGCGGTGGTCGGGCCGGTCGACATCGACCACACCGACTACCTCGGGCCGGACATCACCGGGATCGCCCGCGAGAAGGCCGGGATCATCAAACCGGCGTCCGTGGCCATCCTCGGCGAACAGCGGCCCGAGGTGAACCGGGTGGTGCTCGAGCGAGTGGCCGAAGTGGACAGTGTGGTGGCCCGCCAGGGCCAGGAGTTCATGGTGCTCGACCGGGAGATCGCGGTCGGCGGCCAGGTCGTCCGGCTGCAAGGCCTCGGCGGCGTGTACGAGGACATCTACCTGCCGTTGCACGGCGCCCACCAGGCGGACAACGCGGTCCGCGCGCTCGCCGCGGTCGAGGCGTTCTTCGGCGCGGGCGCGAACCGGCAACTGGACGTGGAAGCCGTCCGGGAAGGCTTCGCGTCCGTCGTGGCGCCCGGCCGGATGGAACGAATGCGTTCCGCCCCAACGGTTTTCATCGACGCGGCGCACAACCCGCACGGCGCTCGGGCGCTCGCGGCCGCGCTGGACGAGGAATTCGCCTTCCGCCGGATGATCACAGTCGTCGGCATGATGGCCGACAAGGACGCCAAAGGCATCCTGGCGGCCCTCGAACCGGTCTCGACCGAGATCGTGCTGACCCGCAACACATCGCCGCGCGCGATGGACGTCGACGAGCTGGCGAGCGTGGCGCGGGACATCTTCGGCGACGACCGGATCGCCGTCGAACCCCGGCTGGACAGCGCGATCGAGGCCGCGGTCCAGCGCGCCGAAGAGGTCGGCGACCCGTCCGAGCCGCTGGCCGGCGGGGGAGTGGTGGTGACCGGCTCGGTGGTCACCGCGGGCGAGGCCAGGACGCTGTTCGGGAAGGGGCCGGCGTGACCGCGCCAGACTTGGGGAACGGCGACGACACGGATCCGGTGACGGATGCCGGTTCGCCAACGGAGGCGGCGCCGGCCCGAGTCCCCGACCCGATGAAGGGTTTCCGTGGCGTGGCCGCGGGCACGTTGATCCTCGAAGTGATCGTGGTCGGCCTGTCACTGCTTGTGGTGCAGCGCACCGCCGGTGGTCTGGCGTCCGGCGCGGGGCTGTTCGCGGGTGGGATCATCGTGGCGTTGATCGCCGCGTGCGGCGTGCTGCGGCGGGGCTGGGGCATCTGGTTCGTGGCCGCCATCCAGGTCGTCCTGATCGCCGGGTTCTTCGTGCTGATCGAGCTGGGTGTGGTGGGCGTCATCTTCGGTCTGGTCTGGACCTACCTGTTCTACCTGCGTCGGGACGTCGCCAAGCGGATGGCAGAAGGGCGTCTGCCCAGCCAGCAGCGGTAGCGTTCATCCGCCGGACCACCCGCGTTGGCGTGCTGTCCGGGTATCCGGGATAAAACGCCCACATGGATAGACGAACTCTCCTCCGGGCCGGCGCCGTCGGTACCGGCATGCTCGTCGCCGGAGCCCTCCCGGCAGGTGCTGACGTGCTCAAGCGGGACCGTCCGGTGCTGACCCACGGTGTGCAGTCCGGTGACGTCACCACCGACGGCGCGCTCGTCTGGACGAGGGCGGACCGGCCGTCGCGGATGCTCGTCGAGGTGTCCACCGACCCGTCGTTCCGTCGCTCGCGCTGTGTGCGGGGACCCGTTCTCACGCCGGACACCGACGGTACGGGCAAGCTGCGGCTGCGCGGGCTGGCGCCTGGCCATGACGTGTACTACCGCGTGCGGGCCGAGGACCTGGACGGCCGGACCGTGAGCGAGCCGCTGACTGGTACGTTCCGCACCGCGCCCGTGGGCAACGCGGATGTGCGGTTCGCGTGGTCCGGTGACGTGGCCGGGCAGGGCTGGGGGATCAACCCGGACATCGGCGGCATGACCGGGTTCGCCGCGATCGCCGCCCGCAAGCCGGACTTCTTCCTGCACAGCGGCGACACCGTGTACTCCGACGGCCCGCTGTCGGAGACCGTGACCCTGCCGGACGGGCGGGTCTGGCGCAACCTCGTGACCCCGGCGAAGACGAAGGTCGCCGAAACGCTCACCGAGTACCGAGGTCAGTTCGCGTATAACCTGCTCGACGCGAACGTGCGCGCGCTGGCCGCGCAGACACCGGCGATCGTCCAATGGGATGATCATGAGGTCCTCAACAACTGGTACCCCGGCCAGATCCTCGACCGGCCCGGCTACACCGAGAAGCGCGTGGACGTGCTCGCGGCACGCGCGTTCCAGGCGTTCCACGAGTGGCAACCGGTGGACCAGGCACGTGCCGTCGACGGACGCGTGTACCGCAGCTTCTCGTTCGGCCGCCGGCTCGACCTGTTCGTGCTGGACATGCGGACGTACAAGGACGCGAACACCGCGCCCAAGGACGGCGTGGGGCACATCCTTGGCGACAAGCAGGCGCGGTGGTTGGTGGACAGCCTGTCCCGCAGCCGGGCGACGTGGAAGATCGTCGCGGCGGACCTGCCGATCGGCCTGCTGGTGCCGGACGGCACCGGCATCGAGGCGGTCGCGAACGGCCTGCCCGGCGGACCCGGCGGCCGTGAGCACGAGTTCGCGTGGGTGCTGCAGCAGCTGCAACGCCGTCGCGTCCGCAACGTCGTGTTCCTGACCGCGGACGTGCACTACACGGCGGCGCACCACTACTCCCCGGACAGGGCCGCGTTCAAGGACTTCGACCCGTTCTGGGAGTTCGTGTCCGGGCCGTTGAACGCGGGCGCGTTCGGGCCGAACACGCTCGATCCGACGTTCGGGCCGCGGGCCGAGTTCGTACACGCGCCGCCGGCCGCGAACACGTCGCCGATGGTGGGTTTCCAACACTTCGGCGAGGTCGCGGTGGACGGCCACAGCGGCGAGCTCACCGTGTCGCTGCGGGACGGCAAGGGGACTTCCCTGTGGTCCACGAAGTTGCGGCCGGAAGGTCACCGTTAGGCTTCGGACGAATCGCACATCCCAACGAAGGAGTTCCGACCGCCGTGAGCGAGCGCACTCTTGTCCTGGTCAAGCCCGACGGCGTCAGCCGCGGCCTGGTCGGCGAGGTCATCTCCCGGATCGAGCGCAAGGGCCTGAGCCTGGTCGCGCTCGAACTCAAGCACGTCACCAAGGAGCTGGCCGAGCAGCACTACGCGGAGCACGCCGAGCGGCCGTTCTTCGGTTCGCTGGTCGAGTTCATCACCGGCGGTCCGGTGGTCGCGATCGTGGTCGAAGGCGTCCGCGCGATCGCCGCGTTCCGCCAGCTGGCCGGCGGCACCGACCCGGTCGAGAAGGCCGTGCCGGGCAGCATCCGCGGCGACTTCGGCACCGAGGTCCAGTACAACCTGGTGCACGGTTCGGACTCGGCCGACTCGGCCAAGCGCGAGATCGACCTCTGGTTCCCGAGCCTGTAGACAATTTCCGGCGGAGGCGGCCATTGCGCGGTCGCCTCCGCCAAGAAAGCCCTTGGCGAAATTCGGCCGAATTTCGCTATGGTGCCCCGGTGGATGGTTCTCTGGTCCGGGCTGTGGGGCTGACCAAACGGTTTGGCGATTTCGAAGCGGTCGGCGGCGTCGACCTCGATGTCCGGCGCGGCGAGGCGTTCGGCTTCCTGGGACCGAACGGCGCCGGCAAGTCGTCGACGATGCGGATGATCGGGTGCGTGTCCGCCCGGTCCGGCGGCGAACTGTCCGTGTTGGGAATGGACCCGAATGTCGACGGCCCGAAAATCCGGGCCAGGCTCGGCGTCGTACCCCAGACGGACAATCTCGACAACGAATTGACCGTCCGACAGAACCTGCAGGTGTACGGCAGATTCTTCGGCCTGTCCCGGACGTATCTGCGGGCCAAGGCCGCCGAGCTGCTGGAGTTCGCCCAGCTCACCGAACGCGCGGACGACGAGGTCGAACCGCTGTCCGGCGGCATGAAACGCCGGCTGACCATCGCCCGGTCGCTGGTGAACGACCCGGACCTGCTGCTGCTCGACGAACCCACCACCGGGCTCGACCCGCAGGCCCGGCATCTGTTGTGGGACCGGCTGTTCCGCCTCAAGCAGGAAGGCGTGACGCTGATCGTCACCACCCACTACATGGACGAGGCCGAGCAGTTGTGCGACCGGCTCGTCGTGATGGACGGCGGGAAGATCGCCGCCGAGGGCAGCCCCGGTGAGCTGATCGACCGGTACTCCACCAAGGAAGTCCTGGAGCTGCGGTTCCCGCCCGGCGAGCAGGACCCGATCCCGCCCCTGCTGCACGGCCTCGCCGACCGGATGGAGGTGCTGCCGGACCGGATCCTGCTGTACACCGTCGACGGCGAGGCGTCGCTGGCCGCGGCGCACAGCAGGGGAGTGCAGCCGCTGGCGAGCCTGGTCCGGCGGTCCACGTTGGAGGACGTGTTCCTGCGCCTGACCGGTCGGACGTTGGTGGACTGATGACCACCGTCTCCCGGAGCACCGGCCAGGTCCCGACGTGGCGGCGCGCCGTGCTGCTCTACATCGAGGCCGCGTGGACCTGGTATCGGCGCAACTGGCGGTCCACCCTCGTGTCGAGTGTGCTCACCCCGTTGTTCTTCCTTGTCGCCATGGGTTTCGGCCTCGGCTCACGGATCCAGCCCAGCGCGGCCACGGACGGCCTGCCGTACGCCGTGTATCTGGCGCCCGCCATGCTCGCCAGTGCCGCCGTGCAGAACGCGGCGGGCGAGTCCACTTTCCCGGTGCTGTCCGGGTTCCGGTGGAGCCGGGTGTTCTGGGGCATCGCGTCGACGCCGGTGACGGCCGCCCAGATCGCCGCCGGGCAGCTGCTGTGGATCGCGGCCCGGATCACGTTCTCCGGACTGGCGTTCGTGCTCGTGGCGGCTCTGCTCGGTGCCGTGGAGAGCCCGCTGATCCTGCTGTCGCTGGTGTTCTCGCTGCTCGCCGGGATGGCCTTCGCGGCGCCCCTGGTCGCCTACTCGGCCACGATCGACTCCGAAGGCCAGCAGTTCAACGCGGTGTTCCGGTTCATCGTGCTGCCGATGACGCTGATCGCCGGCACGTTCTTCCCGCTGACCGCGCTGCCGGTCTGGGTGCAGCCGCTCGCCTGGATCACGCCGCTCTGGCACGGCACGGAACTGAGCCGCGGCGTCGCGTTCGGCACGCTGGATCTATGGCCGGCGCTGGGGCATGTGGCGTACCTGCTCGCGCTGACGCTGGTCGGCACCGCGCTGGCGGCCCGGTACTTCCGCCGCAGGCTGGAGAAGTGACATGAGCACTGGCTTGGTGTGGCGGGTGCTGCCGCCCGGGATGTACGCCCGCCGCGCGCACACGCTGGTCGAACGCTCGTGGCTGGTGAACCGGCGCGCGTGGATGGGCATCTTCTCCGGGTTCTTCGAGTCGTTCTTCTACCTGTTCGCCATGGGCATCGGGTTCGGCGGCCTGGTCGGGCAGGTCACCGGCCCCGGCGGGCAGCCGATGAGCTACGCCGCGTTCGTCGCGCCCGCCCTGCTGGCCGCGTCCGCGATGAACGGCGCGGTCTACGACTCCACCTTCAACATCTTCTTCAAATTCAAGTACGCCAAGCTCTACGACGCCATGCTGGCCACCCCGCTGGGCACGTTGGACGTGGCGGTCGGCGAGATCTCGTGGGCGCTGATCCGCGGCGGCATCTACGCGACCGGCTTCCTGGCCGTGGTCACCGCCGTCGGCCTGGTGACGTCGCCGTGGGCGATCCTGGCGTTGCCCGCGGCCCTGCTGGTGGCGCTGGGCTTCGGGGCCGTGGGTATGGCCTGCACCACGTTCATGCGCTCCTGGCAGGACTTCGACCTGGTCCAACTCGTCCTGCTGCCGCTGTTCCTGTTCTCCGCGACCTTCTACCCACTGGACGTCTACCCGGAGGGCCTGCAGGTGGTCGTGCGACTTTCCCCGCTCTATCACGCCGTGCAGCTGATGCGCGGCCTCACCGCGGGCGTCCTGGAGTGGTCGATGCTCGTCAACGTGGCCTACTTCGTGGTGATGGCCGCCATCGGCCTGACCATCGCCGGCCGCCGCCTGGGCAAGCTGCTGCTGAGCTAGTCTGGTTCGCTGTGAGCGTGGAGTCCGTTTTCCCCCGGTTGGAGCCGCTGCTGCCCAGGGTGGCCAAGCCCGTGCAGTACGTCGGCGGCGAGCTCAACGCGACGGTGAAGGACTGGGACGCCACGACCGTCCGCTGGGCGCTGATGTACCCGGACGCGTACGAGGTCGGCCTGCCCAACCAGGGCGTGATGATCCTGTACGAGATCCTCAACGAGCAGCCGGACGTGCTCGCCGAGCGGACGTACTCGGTCTGGCCGGACCTCGAGAAGCTGATGCGCGCGCACGACGTGCCGCAGTTCACCGTGGACGGGCACCGCCCGGTCGGCGCGTTCGACCTGCTGGGGGTGAGTTTCGCGACCGAGTTGGGCTACACGAACCTGCTCACCGCGCTCGACCTCGCCGGGGTCCCGATCCACGCCGCGGACCGCACCGAGGACCACCCGGTGGTGGTCGCGGGCGGGCACTCGGCGTTCAACCCCGAGCCGATGGCCGACTTCATCGACGCCGCGGTGCTCGGCGACGGCGAGGAGGCCGTGCTCGACATCACCGCGGTCGTCCGTGGGTGGAAGGCCGAGGGCAGCCCCGGCGGCCGGGACGAGCTGCTCACTCGGCTCGCCGAGACCGGCAGCGTCTACATCCCTCGTTTTTACGATGTAAAGTACGGCTCGGCCGGTGAGATCACCCACATCGCCCCGAACCGGGACCGGGTGCCGCCGCGAGTGGCCAAGCGGACCACGATGGACCTGGACGCCTGGCCGTACCCCAAGCGGCCGCTGGTGCCGCTCGCCGAGAGCGTGCACGAGCGGATGAGCGTCGAGATCTTCCGTGGCTGCACCCGCGGCTGCCGGTTCTGCCAGGCCGGGATGATCACCCGGCCGGTGCGCGAACGCTCCATCCAGGGCATCGGCGACATGGTCCACAACGGACTCGAAGCCAGTGGCTTCGAGGAGGTCGGCCTGCTGTCGTTGTCCAGCGCGGACCACTCGGAGATCGCGCAGATCACCAAGGGCCTCGCGGACCGTTACGAAGGCACCAACACCGGACTGTCACTGCCGAGCACCCGGGTGGACGCGTTCAATGTGGACCTGGCGAACGAGCTGTCCCGCAACGGAAGGCGCTCCGGCCTGACCTTCGCGCCGGAGGGCGGCAGCGAGCGGATCAGGCGCGTGATCAACAAGATGGTGTCCGAAGAGGACCTCATCCGAACCGTGAGCGCCGCGTTCGCCAACGGCTGGCGGCAGGTCAAGCTGTACTTCATGTGCGGCCTGCCGACCGAGACCGACGACGACGTCCTGCAGATCGCCGCGATGGCCCACGAAGTCATCCGCGCCGGCCGGAAAGCCGCCGGGCGCAACGACATCCGCTGTACGATCTCGATCGGCGGGTTCGTGCCGAAGCCGCACACCCCGTTCCAGTGGGCGGCCCAGTGCGATCCGGACACAGTGGACGATCGGCTGCGCAAGCTGCGCACGGCCGTGAACTCCGACCGCGGTCTCGGCCGGAACATCGGAATGCGTTACCACGACGGCAAACCGAGCCTGATCGAAGG
Source organism: Actinocrispum wychmicini (assembly GCF_004345645.1). Taxonomy (GTDB): domain Bacteria; phylum Actinomycetota; class Actinomycetes; order Mycobacteriales; family Pseudonocardiaceae; genus Kibdelosporangium; species Kibdelosporangium wychmicini. Next base: position 157,637 of record NZ_SLWS01000013.1, read on the forward strand.
CCTGCTGTCCCGCGGTGACCGACGGGTCGGCAAAGTGATCGAACGCGTCTGGCGCGACGGCGGCCGTTTCGACGGTTGGAGCGAGCACTTCAAGTTCGACCGCTGGACCGCCGCGGCCGCCGCGGAACTGGAGCCGCTGGGCGTCAGCCTCGCCTGGTTCACCACCCGCGAGCGCGCCGAGGACGAGATCCTGCCCTGGGACCACCTGGACTCGGGCCTGGACAAAGAGTGGCTCTGGGACGACTGGCAGGACGCGCTGGCCGAACAGGAACTCGACGACTGCCGCTGGACCCCGTGCTTCGACTGCGGAGTGTGCCCGACGATGGGTACCGCGATCGAGATCGGCCCAACCGGCCGCAAGCTCCTGCCGCTGAACCCGGTCTAGTTCGACCGGCTGTTAGTTCGACACCGCGGCCAGGGCGTCGACCAGGCCGTGGCCGTAGAAGCCGTTGTAGGGCGCGTACCCGGAGCAGTACGCGTCCTGGGTGCCGGTGCCGCTGAGGTCGTAGTCGGCCGGGCAGGGGAGGTTCTGGGCCTGGTTGTTGAGCATCCTGGTCAGGCTCGCCGGGGACGCTTTCGGATGCGTCGACGCCAGCAACGCGAGCACACCGGACACGTGCGGAGCGGCCATGGACGTGCCACAGAACCGTGCGTACCCGCCGGGCACGGTCGACAGCACACAGCCGCTGTCCGGGTCGTCCGGCCGGCGTTTCTGCTCGCCGCCCGGCGCGGCCACGTCGATCACACCGAGGCCGTACGCGCTGTACCCGGCCTTCACCTTGTCCTGGCCGACGGACGACACCGCCAGCACACCCCGCAGCCCGGCGGGCAGCACGCGGCAGCTCGGGTCCGGCGGGTTGGCGATGTCGACGTTCTCGTTGGTCGCCGCGGCCACGTTCAGCACGCCTTCATAGGTCGCGTACGACACCGCGCGCGTCAACGCCTCACGCACCACACGCTGACCGGGCTTCGAGCACGTGAACAGCCACGGGTCCACGAAGTAGCTGCTGTTGGTGATGGTCATCTTCTTCTGCGCGGCCCACATGAACCCGCAGATCGCGTACTCCGGATAGATGTGACCGTCGTCGTCGACCACCTTGACCGACGCGACCCGTACACCCGGCGCGACGCCTGTGATGCCCTTGCCGTCGTCGGCCGCCGCGATCGTCCCGGCGACATGGGTGCCGTGCGGCGAGCCACTCGGGGACCACGCTGTCGGGGCGATGTCCGGACGGCCCGTCAAGCAGCCCGCGGACACCGACGGGTCGACCGCCGCGCGCAGGTCGGGATGCGTGTCGTCGATCCCGGAGTCCAGCACGCCGACGACCACGTTGCGGCTGCCCTCGGTGACCTCGTGGGCCGCCCCCGCGTTGATCATCGTCATGTCCCACTGCTCGCCGGTGCGGTCCGTGGCGGGGATCGCCGTGCGGCGGGGCGCCAGCTGGGTCTCGTCGGCCTTCCGGGGCGAACCCGCCCGCTTGGCCACCGCGGCCTCGGCGCTGAACGCCCGGTTCGGGCCGATCTGGTCGGCGAAACCGGGATCTGTAGCGGTCGCGACCGCCACGGCGATCTGTGGGTAGTAGACCGTGGTCGTCCCGCAGGAGCCGGTGATCTCCGCCTGGGCGGCGTCGGGTGTGGTCCCGGGGTCGAACAGCACGATGTAGCGCAGCGTCCGACCACCGCTGACGCATGCGGCGTCGGCGGGATCGGCCGCGGCCGGCAGTGCACACGTCGCCGCGATCACTGCCGTCAGCACCGCTGCCGCCCTCACGCGGCGGACCAGAGGCACGACGAAAGACCTCCATCGCTGGGTCGGCCGGCTCGGGGGACCGGCTGTCCACGTTGCGGGACGGTAGCCACGCCGGGTCGACCAGACAAGTTCATCCGGAGAATTGCGCCTGCCGGTACCGTGCCAGCCGAACGCGGGAGTGCACCAGCGGAGCCGCCGCAGTCCACCAGAAGGAGTAACGCTGAGCCGCCAAGACCAGCCCAACCCGTCACCACCCGGGGTGCAGAAGCTCCGGCTGCGTTACGCCAAACGAGGGCGACTGCGTTTCACGTCACACCGGGACATCGCCAGGGCCTTCGAACGGGCGCTGCGCCGGGCCGGCGCGCCCATGGCGTTCTCCCAGGGCTTCAATCCGCACCCGAAGATCTCCTGGATCGGCGCGGCGCCGACGGGGGCGGCCAGCGAGGCGGAATACGTCGAGATCCAGCTTGTTGAACAGGTCGAGCCGGGCCGGCTCGCGGCCGAGCTCGACGCGGCCATGCCGGCGGGCCTGGACGTGCTGGAGGCGGTGCAGGCCGGGGCGGGCTCGCTCGCCGACCGGATCGACGCCAGCCAGTGGCGGATCGAGGTGCCCGGTGTCACAGGAGCCGACCTGGCCGGCGCGGTCGCCGCTTTCCTCGCGGTCGAAGTGGCCGAAGTAGAGCGTCTGACCAAGAACGGCATGCGAACAATCAACGTCCGACCTGCGGTTGTTCGGGCCGAGACCCGTGAAGTGTCGGCGGCCGGCGAACCATGTGGGATACTTGAGGTGGTGGTACGGCAGACAACACCTGCCGTACGGCCGGACGACGTACTGAGTGCGCTCCGTGTCGTCGCCGCTTTGGAACCGCCGGTGCCCGCGAAGGCGACCCGGATGGCCCAGGGACGGCTCGACGACGGCGGCGGTGTCACCGACCCGCTGGCCCCCGACCGGGCGGCGGAGTCGCACCAAGGCGACGTCCACAGCTGACCTAAAGCCACCCCTGGGTGGCATGAGGCGAGGTTTCCCGCCGCCGGGGCCCCGAGGCTCTGCGGCGGGCCAGGCAGGACTGCTTTGAAAACGGTGTTCGTCAGGGGAAGGCGACGGGCACCGGAGACCACAACGTCCGCCGCTGGTAGCGGCGGACCGAACGACGACGAGCCCCTGTGCGGCCGCGTTCAGTCATGGACGCGCCCGGGGGCGAAGGAGCTACATGTCGGACACGACCACGCCCGCCGGTGACGACACCAGGCGGGACCTGATCGATCTACCGCCCAAGATCCGGGTGCACGCCCTGGCCAAGCTGCTCGGCGCGAGCAGCCGCGAGGTGCTCGGCGCGCTGGCGGATCTCAACGAGGAAGTGCGCAGCGCCCAGTCCAGCGTGAGCCGCGAGGTGGCCCAGCGGGTCGTCGACGCGCTCGCGCCCGCTGACGACGCGCCGAGCCCGGCGGCCGCCGAACCCGTCGAGGCGACGGACACAGTGGACACCACGGACACCGCAGACACTTCGGACGTGCCCGAGGTCGCGGAGGTCGCCAAGGAGCCGCGGCGCGCCCGGCCACCCAAGCAGCCGCTGTTCGCCTCGGCGTCCCCGCTGTTCCTGCCGCCGGAGGCCACAGCCCGCCCGGCCCGGCCGGCGCCCGTCGAGGAGCCCGTCACGGACGAGGCCGAAGCCGAAGCCGATGAGTCGGATGACGCCGACGGCCTCGACGAGGACGGCAACACCCGCCGCCGGCGTCGGCGCGGCCGCCGGGGCCGTGGCCGGGGCAAGGGCACCCTCGCCGAGGACGGGTCGGAAGAGCAGGACGACGACGCCGAAGAAGAGCCCGCGGTCGAAGAGGCCGAGGCGCAGGACGCCGAAGCCGACGAGGACGCGCAGGACGCCGAGGACGGGGTGTCCCGTCGGCGTCGGCGTCGCCGTCGTCGCAAGGGCTCGGACGGCGACGAGTCGTCCGGCGGTGACGACGACCCGCCCAACACCGTCGTGCACGTCCGCGAAGCCCGGGACGAGAAGGCCAAGCCGGAAAAGCCGGCCGCCGACCGCGACGAGGTCCGCAGCGTCCGGGGCTCGACCCGGCTGGAGGCCAAGCGCCAGCGTCGCCGTGACGGCCGGGAAGCCGGCCGCCGCCGCGCGCCGATCCTGTCCGAGGCGGAGTTCCTGACCAGGCGCGAGTCCGTCGACCGCAAGATGGTCGTGCGGGAACGCAGCGACCGGACCCAGATCGGCGTGCTTGAGGACGGCGTGCTCGTCGAGCACTTCGTCACCTCGTCCGGCACCGGCTCCCTGGTCGGCAACGTCTACCTCGGCCGGGTGCAGAACGTGCTGCCCAGCATGGAGGCCGCGTTCGTCGACATCGGCCGCGGCCGCAACGCCGTGCTGTATGCCGGCGAGGTCGACTGGGACGCCGCCGGCCTGGAAGGCAAGGCCCGCCGGATCGAGCAGGCCCTGTCCACCGGCGACAGCGTGCTCGTGCAGGTCACCAAGGACCCGGTCGGGCACAAGGGCGCCCGGCTGACCACCCAGATCAGCCTGCCCGGCCGCTTCCTGGTGTACGTGCCCGGCGGCGGCGCCACCGGTATCAGCCGCAAGCTGCCGGAGAACGAGCGGCGCCGGCTGAAGGACATCCTCAAGCGGATCGTCCCCGAGGACGCCGGCGTGATCATCCGGACCGCGTCCGAGGGCATCAGCGAGGACGAGCTGGCCCGCGACGTCCGTCGGCTGCAGGCCCAGTGGCAGGTGATCAAGGACAAGGCCGAAGGCAGCGACGAGGTCAAGAAGGCCACCGCGCCGACCCTGCTCTACGAGGAGCCGGACCTGCTGGTGAAGGTCGTCCGCGACCTGTTCACCGAGGACTTCTCCGGGCTGGTCGTCCAGGGCGACGACGCGTGGGACACGATCGACGCCTACGTCCGGCACGTCGCCCCGGACCTGCAGGAACGCCTGAGCCGGCACGTCGGCACCACGGACGTGTTCACCGAGTACCGGATCGACGAGCAGCTGCTCAAGGCCCTGGACCGCAAGGTCTGGCTGCCGTCCGGCGGCTACCTGGTGATCGACCGCACCGAGGCGATGACCGTGATCGACGTGAACACCGGCAAGTTCACCGGATCCGGCGGCAACCTCGAGGAGACCGTCACCCGCAACAACCTGGAGTCGGCCGAGGAGATCGTCCGCCAGCTGCGGCTGCGCGACATCGGCGGGATCATCGTGATCGACTTCATCGACATGGTCCTGGAATCCAACCGGGACCTGGTGCTGCGCCGGCTCACCGAATGCCTTGGCCGGGACCGCACCCGCCACCAGGTCGCCGAGGTCACCTCGCTCGGCCTGGTACAGATGACCCGCAAGCGCGTGGGCACGGGACTGCTGGAGGCGTTCAGCGCCACCTGCGAGCACTGCCGCGGGCGGGGTGTGATCGTGTCCACCGAGCCGATCGTGCGGTCCAACGGCGGCAACGGGAACGGCAACGGCCACCAGCACAGCCACGCGGCCCCGCCGAAGCCCCCGAAGGCCGAGGAGAAGCCGCAACAACCGGAACGCGCCGAGTCCCAGCGCACCCGCGAGCGGCCCAGCAGGGCCGAGCGCCGGGCCAAAGCCGAGCGTGCGCGCGCGGAGGCTGCCGAAGCGGCGGCCACTCCGAACGCCGAGACCACGGCCGAGCCGGCCGCTGAGCCGGTCAAGACGGCCGCTGACACCGCGCAGGCGGCGGCCACCGAACTGGCCACGCCGGCTGCTGACTCGGCAGCGGAGTCGGCCAAGGCGGTGACCGGGTCGGCTGGGCCAGCTGCCGAGTCGGCCACGACCGCTGCTGAGTCCGCCAACACGGCTGCCGAGTCCGCCAAGGCGGCCGTCGAGCCCGCGGACGCGGCCACTGAGTCCGCCGAGCCGGCCACGACGGCAGCGGGGTCGGCCAGGCCCGCCACCGAGTCAGCCGAGTCGGTCACTGAGCCCGCGAAGGCGGCTACCGAGTCCGCCAAGACCGGCGAGGTGGTCGCCGCGTCCGGCGAGGCAGCCGCCGAGCCCGCCGAGGCCCCCGTGGCCGCGGCGGACGTCGTCGACCTCGCGTCCGAGCCGGGCCTGCCGCCGGTCGAGGTCACCAAGGTCAACGAGGACTTCGAGGTCACCGTGGACAACAGCGGTGTGCCCGAGGCCCCCCTCGAGCCGGCGCTGAACGGGCACCCGTCGACCGCTTCGTCGGAAGTGCCGCAAGGTGTCGACGACGACGTGGTCCTGGTCCCGCGCCGGCAGCGGCGACGGTCCGCGTCCAGGCCGGCCGGACCGCCCGTCAACGCAGGTCAGGAGGGGTAATGCACCCCGGTGGCGGAAGCGGTCGGGACAATGGAGTATTCTTGTTCCCGGCCCACCTTCCAGTGGGTCGTGTCGTGTGCGGCCCGGTCCTAGTACCCAGGGCCCGCGTGGCCCCCATCACCAACGAGTAATGCAGGAGACTTCCGTGTCCGCGTACGCGATCGTCAAGACCGGCGGCAAGCAGTACAAGGTCGCCGTGGGCGACGTCGTCGAGGTCGAGAAGCTCGAGGGCGAGCCGGGCACCGAGCTCAGCTTCCCGGCAGTGCTCGTTGTCGATGGCAGCGACGTCATCACCGACGCCGACGTGTTGGGCAAGGTCTCGGTGACCGGCAAGGTCGTCGCCCAGACCAAGGGCCCCAAGATCCGCATCCACAAGTTCAAGAACAAGACCGGATACCACAAGCGCCAGGGTCACCGCCAGAAGCTGACCCGCGTCGAGGTCACCGGCATCACCAAGTAAGGACCTGACCAGCCATGGCACACAAGAAGGGCGCGTCCAGCTCCCGCAACGGCCGTGACTCCAACGCCCAGTACCTGGGTGTGAAGCGGTACGGCGGCCAGGTGGTGAAGGCCGGTGAGATCCTGATCCGCCAGCGCGGCACCAAGTTCCACCCGGGTGTGAACGTCGGCCGCGGCAAGGACGACACGCTGTTCGCGCTGTCCGCGGGAGCGGTGCAGTTCGGCGCGAAGCGCGGCCGTAAGACCGTCAACATCGTTCCGGTCGAGGCGTCCGCCTAAGACCGTTTGACATTCCAAGGGGCGGGCCGCGTGCCCGCCCCTTGGTGCGTTCTGGAGAGGAAGAAGCCGCCGTGTCCAAGTTCGTCGACCGCGTGGTGATCCATGTCGCCGCGGGTGACGGCGGCAACGGCTGTGTCTCCGTGCACCGCGAGAAGTACAAGCCGTTGGGCGGGCCGGATGGCGGCGACGGCGGCAACGGCGGGGACGTCGTTCTCGTCGTCGACCCGAACGTGCACACCCTGCTGGACTTCCACTTCCGGCCGAACGCCGCCGGTGGCAACGGCAAGCAGGGCCAGGGCAGCAACCGGGACGGCGCGAACGGCACCGACCTGGAGCTGAAGGTCCCGGACGGCACGGTCGTGATGACCGAGGCCGGCGAGCTGCTCGCGGACCTGGTCGGCGCGGGCACCCGGTTCGTGGCCGCGGCCGGCGGCCGGGGCGGACTGGGCAACGCGGCGCTGGCCTCCAAGGCTCGCCGGGCCCCCGGGTTCGCCCTGCTCGGCGAGCCGGGCGACCGGCGGGACCTGGTCCTGGAAGTCCGTTCGGTGGCGGACGTCGGCCTGGTGGGGTTCCCGTCGGCCGGCAAGTCCTCGCTCATCGCCGTGATGTCCGCGGCGCGTCCGAAGATCGCGGACTACCCGTTCACCACGCTCGTACCGAACCTGGGTGTGATCACCGTCGGCGAGCACGTCTACACGATGGCCGACGTGCCCGGCCTGATCCCCGGCGCGAGCGAGGGCAAGGGCCTCGGCCTGGACTTCCTCCGGCACATCGAGCGCTGCGCGGTGTTGGTGCACGTCGTCGACTGTGCGACGTACGAACCGGACCGCGATCCTGTGTCCGATGTGGACGCACTGGAGACCGAGCTCGCCCGGTACACCCCGGGCCTGGGCGGTGACCTCGCGGAGCGGCCCCGGGTGGTGGTGCTGAACAAGATCGACATCCCGGAGGCGCGGGATCTCGCCGAGATCGTCCGCCCGGACCTCGAAGCCCGCGGCTGGCCGGTGTTCGAGATCTCCACCGCGACCCGGGAAGGACTGCGCGAGCTGAGCTTCGCCCTGGCCGAGGTGGTCGAGCGGTACCGGGCGGCCAGGCCCGTGGCCGAGCCCACCCGCGTGGTGCTGCGGCCGGTCGCCGTGGACGACAAGGGCTTCGAGGTCATCCTCGACCCGGACGACGACGAAGGTTTCATCGTCACCGGCGAGCGGGTCGAGCGCTGGGTGCGGCAGACCAACTTCGACAACGACGAAGCCGTCGGCTACCTCGGCGACCGGTTGAACCGGCTGGGAGTCGAGGACGCGCTGGCCGCGAAGGGCGCCCAACCAGGCTGCCCGGTCACGATCGGCGCGTGGACGTTCAGCTGGGAGCCGTCCACCCCGGCCGGGATCGCCGCCGTGCTCACCGGCCGCGGCACCGACGTCCGGCTGGAGGCGACCGACCGCGTCAACGCGGCCGAACGCAAAATGGCCCGCCGTGTGCGGCGCGGCATGGCTCCCGAGGATGGCGACGAGCAGTGAGCTCGCCGACGCGCAAGGCCCTGGCCGGCGCGCACAGGATCGTGGTGAAAGTCGGGTCGTCCTCGTTGACCACGGCCGAAGGCGGACTGGACCCGGCCCGGCTGGACGCCCTGGTCGACGCGCTGGCGGCCCGGTACGCCAACGGCAGCCAGGTGGTGCTGGTCTCGTCCGGCGCGATCGCCGCGGGCCTGGCGCCACTGGGCATTCCGCGTCGACCCCGCGACCTGGCCACTCAGCAAGCGGCGGCCAGCGTCGGTCAACTGGCCCTCGCGCACGCCTACGCTTCGTCGTTCGCCCGGTACTCCCTGACGGTCGGTCAGGTGCTGCTGACCGCGGACGACGTCGTCCGTCGATCCCACTACCGCAACGCCCAGCGGACGTTCTCCAAACTGTTGGCCCTCAACACCGTGCCCGTGGTGAACGAGAACGACACGGTCGCCACCGAGGAGATCCGGTTCGGCGACAACGACCGCCTGGCAGCTCTGGTCGCCCACCTGGTCGGCGCCGACGCCCTGTTCCTTCTGTCCGATGTGGACGGCTTGTACGACGGTGACCCACGCGCCGGGGCCGGTGCCCGGCGGATCGACGAGGTCGCCGGCGAGTCCGATGTGGACGGTGTGAAAGCGGGCAGCCAGGGCGCGTCAGGCCTCGGCACCGGGGGAATGGCGTCCAAGTTGTCCGCCGCCCAGCTGGCCTCCTCGGCCGGGGTCCCGGTCCTGCTCGCGGCCGCCGCCCAAGCACCCCAGGCCCTCGCCGACGCGGACGTGGGCACGGCCTTCGCCGCCACCGGAGCACGCCTCTCCGCCCGCCGGTTCTGGCTCGGCCACGCGGCCGGCGCCACCGGCCGGCTGTGGCTCGACGACGGCGCTGTCGCGGCTGTCGTCAACCGGCGCCGGTCCCTGCTCAGTGCGGGCATCACCGCGGTGGACGGCGAGTTCGACGCCGGCGACGTCGTCGAACTGGTGGACCCGGCCGGCCGAGTGGTCGCCCGCGGTGTGGTGGCCTTTGACGCGGCCGAACTGCCGGCCCTGATCGGCCGCTCGACCCACGACCTGCCGGCCGAACAACGCCGCGAAGTCGTGCACGCGGACGACCTCGTGCCACTGCGCAACCGTTGACTCAGCTCGCCGGGGAGCCGGGCGGCGCGAGGTGGCGCACCATCAGGGCCAGCTGATCCGCGTACTTCTCGATGAAGTCCGGTGACGCCGCGTCTTCGCCCGTGATGTTGTGGACCATCAGCGGCATGGTGAGGGTCGCGCTGGCCGCTGTCACCAGGACCAGCAGCAAGTAGGCCGGATCGAGGTCCGCCGGGATCTCGCCGCGTTGCTGCCGTGCGCGGATCTCTTCGACCTGGGCCCGCATGAACTGGGCGTCCTGGCCGTTGCCGGGGTCCTCGCCCGACATGTTCGCCCACACCATCAGCCGGCCCCAGTCCCGGTCGTGCATGGTCGTCAGGACGAACTGGCGCACCACCTCGGCCAGCGGCTGGTCGGCCGTGGCCAGCCGGCCGCCGGTCCGGTGCCACTGCCCGGCCAGCTCCTGGTAGAGGCCTTCCTTGCCGCCGAAGTAGTACGAGATCAGCTGCTTGTTCACCCCGGCGCGGGTGGCGATGTCGATCACCCGGGCCGCCACGTAGCCCTTCGCCCCGAACTCGACCTTGGCCGCGTCCAGGATCCTGCGCTTGGTCCGCTCCGGATCGCGCTGCTTCTCGGCTGGTTCCCGCCTGGGTGCTGGCACGGCTCCAGCCTAGCGGATCATCGCTAGGTCTGACTCAATCAGAATTGAGGTTGACGTAATCATCTTTAAGGTTGATTATGGAGACACCCAACTTGAGGAGAAGACATGAAGCGCCAGCACCACGTGGTCGTCATCGGCGGCGGAACCGGCGGACTGTGCCTGGCTCAGGCCCTGCACAAGGCCGGTGTGAGCGTCGCCGTCTACGAACGCAGCCGCACCCGCACCGAACGCCTGCAGGGCTACCGCGTGCACATCAACCCCCACGGATCGCAGGCCCTGCACGAGTGCCTGCCAGCCGACCTGTGGCAGCGATTCGTGGACACCTGTGGCAGTTCAGGCGGCAACTTCGCGTTCCTCACTGAGCAACTGGACGAGCTGCTGGAGATCGGCGACGACCTGATCGGCAGTGCCGACCCCGCTTCCGGGCATCACTCGGTCAGCCGGATCACCCTGCACCAGGTGCTGTCCGCCGGTCTGGACGGGATCCTGCACTACGACAAGGAGTTCGTCCGCTACGAGCGCAACTCGGATGGCACGGTCACGTGCCACTTCGCCGACGGAACCACCGCGACCGGCGACATCGTGGTGGCGGCGGACGGCGGCGGATCCCGGGTCCGGCAGCAGTACCTGCCGTCAGCCGGGCGGGTCGACACCGGGATCGTCACCGTGGCTGGCAAGTTCCCGCTGACCGACGCCACCCGGAACCTGCTGCCGTCCAGGCTGGTCGACGGCCCGAACAACATCCTTCCGAAACCGGGCCGGTTCATGTTCTGCGCGCCGCATGACCTTGCCGACGGCCGCAACGACGAGACCTACGACCACGACAAGGTCCTGTTCGACAACACGACCAGCTATGTGATGTGGGCGTTCGCGGCCGGCCGAAGCCGGTTCCCGGCCAACGTGTCCGATGTGGACGGTATCGGCCTGCGGAACACGGTCGGCCGGATGATCGAGGACTGGCATCCGGGCCTGCGCACCCTGGTGGCCGGCACGCCGGGCGAGGCGGTGTCGCTGCTGCCGATCCGGACCTCGGTGCCGGTGAAACAGTGGCCGACCACGAACATCACCCTCCTGGGCGACGCGATCCACAGCATGACCCCGTTCGGCGGTATCGGGGCCAACACCGCGCTGCGGGACGCTCGCCTGTTGTCCCACAACATCATCGACGCTGTCCAACAGGACCGGGACATGTTGGCCGCGATCGCCGACTACGAGCGGCAGATGGTGGAGTACGGCTTCGCGGCCGTGCGTTCGTCCCTTCGCAACGCCACCCAGGCCGTGTCCGAGGCCACGATCGGCCGCGTGATGTTCAAGACGATCCTGCGGGTCTGCTCGGCCGTGCCCATGCTGAAGCGCAAGATGTTCAGTGACCTCGGCAGCAGCGAGTAGTCACTTGAGCTCGGCGCCTTTCGTCTCGGGCAAGGTGAGGATCATCAGGAAGGAGATGGCCGCGGCGACCGCGACGTACCAGAAGAACACGGTCGAAGCCCCGAGCTCGGCCAGCCACGTGATCACCAAGGGCGCGGTGCCACCGAAGACCGCGACAGTCAGGTTGTACCAGGCACCGATGCCCAACCCGCGCAGTTCGGTGGGGAACAGTTCACTCATGATCGCCGGGGCGATCGAGGTCATGCACGTGTACAGCCCCAGCCCGACACAGAACACCACCAGCAGGTTGCCCAGTCCCGGTTTGACCAACATGGACAGTGGCACGATGACCACCGCGGTCGCCGCGGACCAAACCAGCATCTGTGGCTTGCGCCCGAACCGGTCCGCGGCGGCACCCATCGGGTACTGAAGCACGACGAACAGCGCGGTCGCGATCGACAAAGCGAGGAACAGCTCGTCAGCGCTGACCTTCCGCGAGTTGATCGCGAACGGTGTCAACGCGCTGAAGAACGTGTAGTAGCAGAGGGTGGACAGCATGGTGAAGCCGATCAGCTGCCTGATCGCCTTGGGATGCTGCCGGAGCGTCACCAGCAACGGATTGCGGACTTCCCGTGCCTTGTCCTTCTTCGCCTCGAACAGTTCGCTCTCGTCGATGGTGCGGCGCAGCCACAGGCCAGCCAGCCCGAACACGCCACCGAGCAGGAACGGGATCCGCCAGCCAAAGTTGTTCATGTCAGCCGGCGTCAGCCCGCGGGTCAGGAAGTAGCCGAGTGCCGACGCGATCAGCACCGCCCCGCCAGTCGAGATGTAGAAGAACGCCGAATACCGGCCGCGGCGGCCGGCCGGCGCGATCTCCCCGAGATACGCCGACGCGTTGGACACCTCGCCACCGAGCGACAGCCCCTGGGCGATCCGGGCGAGCAGCAGCAGAACCGGCGCCAGCCAGCCGACCGACGCGAACGTCGGCAGGATCCCGATGGCCAGCGACCCACCGGCCATCAGCGTGATGGTCAGGATCATCGCCGGTTTGCGGCCCCGGACGTCGGCGAACCTGCCGAGCATGAGCCCACCGAGCGGCCGGAAGAAGAACGCCAGCGAGTACGTGGCGAACGTCCCGATCAGCCCTTTGCTGTCCGGCTCGAACAGCGCGTTCGCTATGAACGTGCTGAACGACGCGTAGACGGTCCAGTCGTACCACTCGATAGCGTTGCCGATGCTCGCGGCAACCAGTCTGCGGACCGGCAGCCGGTGCACACCGGACTCGACGACCTGCTCCGGCATGAATGGGACCTAACCACACACCGGCGCTGCTGAGTAGATTCCAACCACTCAAGTAATCCGTTTTCGGGTCCCGGGGTCGAGCCACAGAATGCACGTGGCCCGCAGGTCACCGGACTGCGGCCGGCAGGCTCTGGCCAGCGGGATATTTCGCCCGCACCTGGTCGATGTAGGTGTCCCGGGACACCGGACCCGCGAACCTGAGCCGGTCATAGTCTGTGAACGGCAACTCGACGCTCTCGAGCGCGTCGACAAGGCCGTGCAGCCGCTCCACCCATGCCCGCGAATCGGGCTGCGGCTGCTCCAGTTCCGTCTTGATCGCGCTGACCAGGTCGCCTTTGCGTTGGATGTTCCGCGGAGTGACCGATCGAAGGCACACATACTGCCCACTGAGGTACGACTCCCACTCCTCAGCGGCAGTGGCCTCGTCCGGCCAGGACTGCCGCCCGAACCACTCAGCCAGTTCGCTCGTCCCCCCAGCCTCCTCCGCGAGCGACAGCAGATCGGACGGAACCATCTCCACCCCGTCCGACCGCAAGTAACTCGGCAACGGAACCCGCCCCGCCACCATCTCGGCCCGAACCCACTCCGGATCCGCCGACAGGTCGGTCAAAGGCACAAAGTGCTGGTCCACATACTCGTCATCCGCCGACGTCATGGGATGGTCGCCATTGACGTCAACGAAACGAGCGGCAACGCGAGCACGAAGGTCTTCGGTCATGACGCCACAGTAGAACGCCCACCCTTCGGCCGCGGCCGAACCATGACCGCGCAGCCCGACCTGAGGCATCACCGGCTCACCAGCGAACCATCATGGTCCACTCGGATCCGACCGGCCATCCAGGCACCGACGACCAATCAAGGAAGAAACTCGACAGGCAAGGCCTCGAACCCAGAACCATCAGGAGATCCGACTATCCGACCGGGTTTCCGTTGTGCGAATTATTCATGTTGCCCAACGCTGCCGCGGTGGTCTGATGCTGGGATTCGAGCAGGTCTAGGTGTCGCGGGACACCCAAAGATCACACGGCAGCCTCAGGCACCAGCAGGTGCCTGCCCACTGGCGGGACGCATTCGACCGCCTGGTGAGCCAGACAGCCATCCAGTTCTCTTCGGTTGACCCGCGGCGCCGAGGGCGGTGGTTGATCTCCGGGCCAGTGGAGGATCGGCCGCGCAAGAACTGCTGGACCCATGCCGAGCACGCGGCCGACGCGCACGCGGACACACCGCCATCGACTCGCCACGGCGACAACCTGCACCTGCGGAACACCCTCGAACACGCCAGACCAGGTATGTCCTGGCCAGCTCCAGCACACACCCCGCCGTCACGCACGCCGGGGAAGTGCCAGGCGGAGGTCGTGACGGCGCGGATCGCCAAGCGGACCCGGTAGCGGCATTCCGCTGAAGCTGCGCAAAGGGCGAGCGACACTGCGACCGGTCGAGCCGCGGCACTTGACCAAGCCCAGGTCAACACCCGCGGCCGGACCGGCTGCCGGTGTCCACCGCTCTGTCACAAGCGCCGAGCCGCCGAGCCGCCCCGAGCCGCCAACTCGCCTTCTACCGCTGCTCCTACCTCACCTGGGTTCAGCTGTCCTTTCTGGTGCGGGTGGTTGGGCGGCGGCGGAGGGAGACGTTCAGGCAGGCAAGGGCCTGACCGGCCGGGACGAGCATCAGGTTCGTCGCTGGACTTCCTGAGACCGGTCGGTCCCCCTCGCGATACTCGTCCTCGGCGTCCTCGGCGTCCTCGGCGTCCTCGGCGTCCTCGGCGTCACCGCCGCTGCCGCTGCCGCTGCCGCCGTTGCCGCCGTTGCCGCCGCTCCTGCCGCCGCCGAACGCCGCGACCGCCTCATCGTCGCAGGCCTGATTCCCCTGACTGGCAACGAGATCCAGCACCTGCGCGCGACCTTGACCGACCCGAGTCCACGGCTTCGCACACCGACTGCGCCGATCGCACCGGCGACGACGGCGCCGTGCCCGCGACTGCCGCTGCGGGCGGCAAGCGACCCACCCAGCCATGAGGATCACGATTTACGGCTGGAGTATTGGCCTGCCTGGGCAGGTGACGCGGACACCGACGAGATGGCAGGCAGCAGCGCACCTGTTCAGCGCGCCGCGTTCACCGCCACCATCGCGATCAGCCACGGCGACGAGTCCGCCGGAGCGGCGCCTTCTTGTCGATGCCGCGCAAGGTCTCAAGGAGAACGCCTCGGGCCGGCTCCACGACAGCGGGGATGTGGGAATGCTGTCATGGACCGTTGCTGGCCTGCCTGGCCCGCCTGGTCGGTCATGAGGCTCAGTCTTGTGTTGGCGCTCGGTGCTCCGACCGCAGGATCCTCCTTTCTGGCACCGGTGAAACGGAGATCACCAGTGGTCGTGACTTTTGTGTTGGATTGATGGGTATGGCCGTGTCGCTCGGCGCAGCGACCTGACTGTGTCCACCTATGTGGTGGTGGCCAGGGCGAACGGGAGGACAGCCGGGGCGCCCGCACCACGCAGCAGCAGTGCGGCCACCGTCATCGTCCAACCGGTGTCGATCTGGTCGTCCACCAGGAGAACCGGACTGTCGACGGTCGCGATGTCCTGGGCGAGCTGTGGCGGTACCCGCATCGCGTTCCACAGTCCGGCGAGGCGTTGGGCGCTGTTGGATCTTCGGTCGGCTCCGGGACCGAGCTCCAGTTCGCCCAAGTACGTGAGCCGGCCGATGCCTGCCAGGCGTTCGCCCAGACTCCGGACAAGCTTCGGCCGTCGGTGCGACGCCATGGTCACGACAGCGGTCGGGCGCCGCTCCCATTTCCATGCCGCCAACACCTTCACGCACGCGTCGAAGACGTCGTCCGGGATCGGTTGGTCGGGTGCTGTCACACCCAGCATGACCCGCAACCGATTGCCCCAGCCGATGTCGGTGAGCCGGCCGAGCGCACGCCCTGGCTCGGCGCGCTCGTCCGTGGCGATCTTCCCCGACAATGGCACGCCGAGCGCGCTCATCCCTGACGGCCATTGTCGGCGAGGTGTGACGTCGATCCCTGGTCGACGCAGCCGGTCCTGTGCCTCCGCGGTCGCGGCCACGGAGACGTCGGTCGCCCACGTACGCCCTGTGCAGTTGTCGCATCGTCCGCATGGGGCCGCGTGCGGATCGTCCAACTGCCGCAGCAGGAACTCCATTCGGCACCCGCTCGTCGACTGGTAGTCGAGCATCGCCTGCTGCTCGGCCACCCGCGCGGCTGCTACGTGCGCGTACCGTTCGGAGTCGTATGACCAGCCCTCGCCCGTGCTCAGCCAGCCACCGCGCTCGCGGCGCACGGCACCGTCCACATCGAGCACTTTGAGGACGACCTCGAGTCTGGATCTCGACAGCTCCACGCGTGGTTCGAGAGCCGCCAACGACATCGGCCCGCCCGCGTCGGCCAATGCGTCCAGCACCTGCCGCACCACCGACTCCGGCGGGAAGGCAAGTGACGCGAAGTACGCCCAGATGTCCCTGTCCTCGGCGCCTGGGAGCAGGAGCACCTCGGCTCTGCGCACGCCCCGGCCGGCCCGGCCGATCTGCTGGTAGTACGCGATCGGTGACTGGGGTGCGCCCAGATGCACCACGAACCCGAGATCCGGCTTGTCGAACCCCATGCCGAGGGCAGAGGTGGCCACCAGCGCTTTCACCCGGTTGGCCAACAGGTCCTCCTCGGCCTGCAGCCGCTCGGCCTGCTCGGTCTTGCCCGAGTAGGCACGGGCCTCGAAACCACGCTCCCGCAGGAACGCCGCCACCTCCTCGGCCGCCGCCACGGTGAGGGTGTAGATGATCCCCGAGCCAGGCAGTTCGGGGAGCTTCTCGGCCAGCCAGGCGAGCCTGGCCGCGGCGTTGGGCAGCCGCACCACCGCCAGGTGCAGGCTCTCCCGGTCCAGTCCGCCGCGCAGCACCAGCGTGTCTGTTGTGGACGGTCCCAGCCCCAGCTGCTGGGCGACGTCCCGCACCACGCGGTCGTTGGCTGTCGCAGTGGTCGCCAGCACCGGAACGCCCGCGGGCAGTTCGGTCAGCAACGTACGCAGCCTGCGGTAGTCGGGCCGGAAGTCGTGGCCCCAGTCGGAGATGCAGTGGGCCTCGTCGACCACCAACATCCCGGCCGACGCGGTCAGCGAAGGCAGTACGGTGTCCCGGAAGTCCGGGTTGTTGAGCCGTTCCGGGCTCACCAACAGGACGTCCACGTCGCCTCCGGTGACCGCGTCCTGGATCTCGCGCCACTGCTCCGGGTTGGCCGAGTTGATCGTCGCGGCGTGGACACCCGCGCGCGCTGCCGCCTCGACCTGGTTGCGCATCAACGCGAGCAGCGGGGAGACGATCACTGTCGGTCCTTCGCCCCGCGCCCGCAGCAACGCGGTGGCGACAAAGTAGACAGCGGACTTTCCCCAGCCGGTTCGCTGCACGACAAGCGCGCGGGCCTGCCGGTCGACGAGCGCCTCGATCGCGGTCCACTGATCGTCCCGCAGTCGGGCGCCGTCGCCGGCGAGGTCCTTGAGGTGGCGCTCGGCTTGGTCGCGCAGTTCGTTTGTCACATTTCCAGAAGTACCGCACTGGAGGGGATAACGCAGTAACTTGTCCGTGCGAACGGTCCGTTCGTACGGGTTCAGGGAGTGGATGTGGCCGATTACCAGCAGGTTCGCCGTCGAGATGCGAATGCCAGTCGGGCGGCTCTGCTGGAGGCCGCCGCCGAGCTCTTCGCCGAACGCGGATACGACCGGACGACGGTCCGCGACATCGCCGGGCGCGCCGGGGTGAACCAAGCGCTGCTTTTCCGGTACTTCGGCAGCAAGGAGGCCCTGTTCGCGGCGGTCGTCGCGCGGGCCGGCCGGGACAAGCTCGCCGAGGCGCCGGGGGACCGGGTCTACGCCCATATCCTGCGTGCCATCCTGGACGAGGAGCAGAAGGACCGGAAGAACCACTCCCTGCAGATCATGCTCCGGTCCAGTGCCGAGGACGTCGCCGTCAAGACGATCCGGCAGGAGCTGGGCCAGGATTACATCCGTGCGATCGGGGAGCTGACCGACGCGCAGGACGCCGACATCCGTGCGCACCTCGCTCTCGCCTGGATCGTGGGGATCGACATGCTGCGCACGGTGGGTGGCGCGGAACCGCTGGCCAGCGCCGACCCCGAGGACATCGTCAAGTACGTCCTGCCCGCTGTGCGGACCCTGCTGGAGCGTGCACAGGACGTCTAGCCCATTTTGGACACTCTGCGCGACAGGTCGTTGACGGGTCGTGGCGGCCTCGCTATGGTCGAGTTTGTAAGCAGTTGCTTACAAACGTAAAGGGAGCGTTTCGATGACCACCACACACGAACCGCTGAACTTCCCGTTCGACGACGAGTACGACCGCCTCAATGTTCCCGCCCAACAGGCCGGCCTGGCCGACGGCGACCCGCTGGTCCGGGTGCACCTGCCGTACGGCGGCGACGGGTGGCTGGCGCGGCGCTACGAGGACGTCAAGGTCGTGCTCGCGGACCCACGGTTCAGCCGCGCGGTCGCGTTCGGCAAGGACATCCCAAGGTCGACGTCGTTCATCACCGACCAACCGGGCATCCTGGACATGGATCCGCCAGACCACACCCGGCTGCGCAAGCTGACCGCCAAGGCGTTCACCGCGCGACGGGTCGAGTTGCTGCGGCCGCGCACCCAGGAGATCATCGACGGTCTGCTGGACGGGATGGTGGCCGCGGGACCGCCCACGGACCTGATGAGCGCGTTCTCCTGGCCGCTGCCGATCACCGTGATCTGCGAGCTGCTCGGCGTCCCGGTCGAGGACCGGGTGCGGTTCCGGGTCTGGACCGACAAGACCCTGGCGATCACCGCGTTCAGCCCGGAGGACATCTTCGACGCCCGCGACCGACTGCGCGAGTACATCGCCGGACTGATCGAAGAGCGCCGCAACGAGCCGCGCGACGACCTGCTCACCGCGCTGGTCAAGGCGCGCGACGAGGAGGACCGGCTGTCCGAGCTGGAGATGGTGCAGTTCGGCGTCGGCCTGCTGGTCGCCGGCCACGAGACCACCGCGAACCAGTTCGGCAACTTCATGTACATGCTGCTGACCCACCCGGACGAGCTGGCAAAACTCCGCGCCGACCCGGCACTCGTCGACTCCGCGGTCGAGGAGATGATGCGGTACACGCCGTTGGGTGGCGTGAACTCAGGTTTCCCCAGGATCGCTTTGGAGGACCTGGACCTGGGCGGGGTCACGGTCCGTGCGGGCGAGGCGGTGTTCGTCGACGTCGCGTCCGCGAACCGGGACCCGCGCGTGTTCGACAACCCGGATCGGCTCGACGTCGCCCGCCAGGTCAACCCGCACATCGGCTTCGGCCACGGCGCGCACCACTGCCTGGGTGCCCAACTCGCGCGACTGGAACTGCGGATGGCGCTCACTTCCGTTCTGCACCGGTTTCCGGACCTTGCGTTCGCCGCCGACGAGGCGGAAATATCCTGGAAACAGGGCCGCGCGGTGCGCGGCCTTGAAGCAATGCCGGTCACCTGGTCGGAGGTACGAGAGTGAGTGACACCCAGTGGCGGTTGGAGGTCGACCGGCACACCTGTATCTCGTCAGGGATGTGCGCCGGTGTGGCGCCTGACCACTTCGAGCTCGAATCGGACGGCTCGCACGCCCTGGTCGACGTGGTCGACCAGGACGAGGCCGTGATCGACGCGGCCGAGTCATGCCCGGTCGAGGCGATCAAGGTGTTCATGGCCGGTTCTGGCGAGTTGGTGGCGCCCGTCGACTAGGCCGTTACCCGGCTGACGGGCCGACCCGGACCACGACCTGATCGAGTGACTTGCGGACCAGGTCGGGCACCATGGCGTCGTCAGCCGGGTACCCCACCGGGATGACGGCGAACGCCTTCTCGTTGCGCGGTCGCCCGAGCACTTCGGACAGGAACCGCATCGGGCTCGGCGTGTGGATGAGGGCCGCCAGACCGGCCAGGTGCAGCGCGGTCAGCAGCATGCCGACCGCGATGCCGACGGACTCGTCGACGTAGTAGTGCTTGTGGCTCTCGCCCTCCTCGTCCAGGTAGAACCGCTGCTCGAACACCACGATCAGGTACGGCGCGTCGGTCAGATGCGGCTTGTGCTGGTCCGTGCCCAACGGTCGCAGTGCGGCGAGCCACTCCGTCCCCAGTCGGCCGTCGTAGGAGCGGCGTTCCTCGGCCTCTGCCGCCGCACGGATCTGCCCGCGCACTTCGGGATCGGTCACCAGCACGAACGTCCACGGCTGCTGGTGCGCACCGGACGGCGCGGTCGCCGCCACCGCGATCGCGTCCAGCACCACCTGCTCCGGCACGGGATCAGCGGAGAACGCTCGTACGGTCCGTCGCTCGTCCATACGTTCCCGCAGGTCGGCGGCGATCCGCAAGGACGCGTCCGGCGGGATGCGGGACGGCCGGTACGGCGTCGGGCTGTAGGGCTGACCGTGCATGGGTGTCCAAGTCCTCATACCCCGATCCTGCCGCCCGGACCAGGGGAAATGTAGACGTAGATCGACAAAACGTCGGGTGATGGCCAGTGTGGCCGATCAAGGCCGCGTACGCTCCGGCTATGTCGAGGGACCGCCGTATCGGGGTCATGGGAGGCACGTTCGACCCGGTGCACCACGGGCACCTGGTCGCGGCCAGCGAGGTTCAGGCCAGGTTCAACCTGGACGAGGTGATCTTCGTTCCGACCGGCGAGCCCTGGCAGAAGGGCGCCCGTGCGGTCAGCCCGGCCGAGGACCGCTACCTGATGACCGTGATCGCCACCGCGTCCAACCCCCGGTTCTCGGTCAGTCGCGTGGACATCGACCGCGAGGGCCCGACGTACACCGTGGACACGCTGCAGGACCTGCGCCTGGCCAGGCCCGGCGCGGACGTCTTCTTCATCACCGGCGCTGACGCGTTGGCGCAGATCCTCTCGTGGCACGACGCGGAGAAGCTCTTCGGCCTCGCCCACTTCATCGGCGTCACCAGGCCGGGCTACACGCTCGACGACCACCATCTGCCGGACGGGTCGGTCACCCTGGTCGAGGTCCCGGCCATGGCGATCTCGTCCACCGCCTGCCGGGAACGCGTCGCCCTCGGCGAGCCGGTCTGGTACCTGGTACCCGACGGGGTGGTGCAGTACATCCAGAAACGTAACCTGTACTCGGCGGAGATCATCGGCGTCCGATCGGAATAGCCGCGCTTGTGCCCGGCGGTGCCGGGTACCCTCAGTACCTTCCACCGCAACGGCCGTACCCGAGGAGAGACGTGGCTGCTACGCCCGACGCACGCAGGTTGGCGCTGGTGGCGGCCAACGCGGCCGCTGATAAGCTGGCCAGTGACGTGATCGTGCTCGACGTGTCCACTCAGCTGGTCATCACCGACTGCTTCGTGATCGCCTCCGCGCCGAACGAGCGCCAGGTCGGGGCCATCGTGGACTTCGTCGAGGAGAAGATGCGCGAGGCCGGCACCAAGCCTGTCCGGCGCGAGGGCGCGCGGGAGGGCCGCTGGGTGCTGCTCGACTTCGTCGACGTCGTCGTGCACGTGCTGCATACGGAGGAGCGCACGTTCTACTCGCTCGAGCGACTGTGGAAGGACTGTCCGCGGATCGAGTTCGCCCCGGAGGCGGCGACGTGACCCTGCGCCGCCTCGTGCTGTGGCGGCACGGGGAGACGGACTACAACGCGTCCAGCCGGATGCAGGGACACCTGGACTCGGCGCTGACCGACGTCGGCTGGAACCAGGCGCGGTTCGCCGTGCCCGCGTTGGCCCGGTTCTCCCCGGACCTGGTGGTCGCGTCCGACCTGCGCCGGGCCATGGACACGGCGAACGTGTTCGTGACGGCGACCGGCGTGCCGATGCGGATCGACAAACGTTTGCGAGAGACAAATCTGGGGATGTGGCAGGGCCTGACGGGCGCCGAGGTGGACGAGTTGTCGCCCGGCGCCCGTGCCATGTGGCAGCAGGACGCGACGTGGGCACCGCCGGGCGGCGAGTCCAGGGTGGAGGTCGCCTCCAGGGCCGCGGATGTGGTCAACGGGCTCGACGAGGGCGAAGCGGAAACGGTCATCCTCGGTACGCACGGCGGCCTGATCACCGCACTGACCGGCCGGCTGCTCAGCTTGCCGATCCCGAACTGGCCGCTCCTGGGCGGGATCGGGAACTGCCACTGGACCGTGCTCGCGCGACGGCCGAGCACCGGGATGGCCTGGCGCCTGATCGCGTACAACGCCGGCATCACCGGATGACCACGCTCCTCGTTTTCGGTGACTCGCTGAGCTTCCACGGCCAGGACGGTCCGCTGCCCGCGGACGACTCGCGGTTGTGGCCGAACATCGCCGCGTCGCTGTTGGGCGGACAGACCGAGCTGGTCGCGGGTTTCGGTTGGACGGCCCGGGACGCCTACTGGTCGTTGGTGGGGGATCCGCGCGTGTGGACGTTGATGCCGAAGGCCACCGTGCTCGTGCTGGGTGTGGGCAGTATGGACACATTGCCCTCGCCGCTGCCCACGTACTTGCGGCAGGGCCTGCGTTATCTCCGTCCGGAGGGGGTGCGCCGGTGGGCTCGTACCCGGTATCTGGCTGCACAACCGTGGCTCGCGCGGGCAATGGGAGGGCGGCCGGTCGCACTGCCGCCTGCTTTGACGGTTCACTACCTTGACCTGATCCTGCGGTCAGTGCGCGCGCTGCGGCCCGACATACCGGCCGTCGGTGTTCTCCCGCCGGTACACCGTGCTTCGGCGTACGCGAGTGTGCACACCGGGCGGATCCCTGGAACGTCGGCACTGTCCCAGTGGGGCGAGCGGGCCGGAGTTCCCATGCTTAACCTGGCCGCCCTGGTCGGGTCGCACGTGCTGGACGGGCACGGCAACCCCGACGGAATGCACTGGGGTTGGGACGGACACAAGATCGTCGGACACGCGCTGGCCTCGCTGATAGAGCAGACCAGCGGCCCCGATCGGACGTAGGCTCCGTGATCATGCGGGTCGTCGTCGTCACAGACTCCACGGCGCACCTGCCGGAAGGCTTCGCGGTCCGGCACTCGGTGCGTGTGGTGCCGCTGCATGTCGTGATGGACGACGAGGTGGGGCTGGACGGCGTCGACATCGGCCCGATGCAACTGGCGAGCGCCCTGTCGCAGAGACGTGTGGTCACCACGTCACGACCGTCGCCGCATGAGTTCGCCAAGGTCTACCAAGCGGAACTGGACGCGGGCGCGTCCGCGGTGGTGTCGGTGCACCTGTCCCGACACCTGTCGGGCACATGGGACTCGGCACGGCTGGCCGCTGAGGAGATCGGGTCGGACCGGGTGCGGGTGGTCGACTCACGGACAACCGGTATGGGCTTGGGATTCGCCGCGCTCCGGGCCGCCGCGATGGCCGCTGACGGGGCGTCAGCCGAGGATGTCGAGGCCGAGGCTGTGCGGGCGGCGGCGGACACTCGGACCTTCTTCATGGTCGAGACGCTGGAGTATCTGCGTCGCGGTGGGCGGATCGGCGCCGCCGCGGCTTTGGTGGGAACGGCGTTGGCGGTGAAGCCCGTGCTGCACGTGTCGGATGGACGGATCGTTCCGCTGGAGAAGGTCCGTACCGCCAGTCGGGCCCTGACGCGGCTCGTCGACCTGGGCGTGGAGGCTGCCGGCAGCGGTCGGGTCGAGTTGGCCGTGCACCATCTCGCCGCGCCCGAGCGGGCCGCGGAACTCGCCACCAGATTAGAGGAAAGACTGCCTCGGTCGGCCGGCTGTGTGGTCTCCGAGCTGGGAGCCGTGATCGGCGCGCACACCGGCCCTGGCGTGCTTGGGGTCGTTGTTCTCCCAGCGTGAGCTGGATTTCCAGGCCGGCTAGCACACGCCACCGACACTTTCCCGAAGTGATCTTGGTTTTCGGCCGAGTTGTCCCCATGCCCCGAGTTGTCCACAGTTCGCCCAAGCGATCTCCCTCCGTCCATCCACCCCACCTACGGTCGAAACCATGTTCGACACATTGCGGCGCCGCGCCGCCCAAGCCGGAATCCCCAGCGCGCGACTGCGGGAACTCGTCACCACACCACTCACCAGAGACGAGGAGTGGGTGGACGAGACGCCGCCCGAGGCACCCAGGTCACGTTTGTCCAGACGAAGACTGACGATCGTGCTGGGAGCCGTGGTGGTCGCGGCTTGCTGTGCTGTGCTCGGATTGTTGTTGTCCCGTCCCGAAAGGGAGTCGCCCCCGCCGTTGCCGGCAGCGGTGGCGACAGTGCGTGGACGCGCCCCGGCGTCGACACCAGGTCCTAGTTCCACGTCAGTTCCCGCGCCTGCGACGCTTGTCGTGAGCGTCGTGGGGCATGTGCCCACGCCTGGGCTCGTTACGGTCACGGAAGGTGCGCGGGTGGCGGACGCCGTGCGCGCCGCCGGTGGTGCGTCCGATGTGGACACAGTGCCGCTCAACATGGCCAGAAGGCTGGCTGATGGCGAACAGGTGTATGTGGGCATCCCAGCGGCACCGGACGTGGTCACGCCGCAGCCGAGGCCCGGCAAGGTCGATCTCAACGCGGCCAACGTGTCCCAGCTGGACGACTTGCCGGGGGTCGGCGCGGTCACGGCCCAACGCATCGTCGAGTGGCGGACCCGGCACGGCCGGTTCGCGACAGTCGAGCAACTTCGGCAGGTCGACGGCATCGGTGACAGCAAGTTCACGCGGCTCAAGGACCTGGTGACCGCCAGATAGCTCCTTGGCTCGCGGCTGCGGCCTGGCCGCCGTTCGGGCGGCAGGACTTCGACGTCGTCAGCGCTTGGTGACTGTGTTCATTGATGGAATCGGGATGGACCATGAGTTTTCGTTCGCTGGATCCGTTGAGTTTCCGGGACTGGCGGCTCGTTCCAGCGGCTTTGGCCGTGTGGCTGGCCGCGCTCGTCGGGTCGCTTGTCGGCTGGTGGTGCGCTCTGGCCGTCGGCGCGTTGTCAGCCTGTTTGGGCGTGTGTGTCCTTTGCGGGCTCCTCGTTCGAGCGCCCAATGTGCGGACCCTGTCGCCTGGAGCCGTGGTGGTGCGTGAACGGTGGTTGCGTCAGGGTGTTGGCTGGTCCTTGGTGGTCTGCGGGGCACTGTCGATGGTGCCGACCTCGTTGCGGCTCCGAGCCGCCGAAGACGACCCGTTGCGGCCACACGCTCAGCGGGGCGAGACAGCGCTGCTGACCGTTGAGTTGGCGGACCGACCACGTCCGATCTTCTCCACCGGGTTCGGCGGGCAAGAGGCCGGAGTGCGTTCGGCGATGGTGTCGGCTGACGTTCGACAGGCCGAGGTCGGTTCGCGGATGGTGGCGTCGCACGGCAAGGTCCTGCTGCTCGTGCCGATCGAGGGATGGGCAAGGTTGTTGCCAGGACAGGAAGTCAGGGCGAACGGCGAGCTCGCCACCAGTGACTCGGCAGTGGCCGTGCTGCGCGTGCGTGGGCCACCGGAGGGTGTCACGCCGGCTCCGATCTGGGAACGTGCTGCGGAGTCGTTGCGTGCGGGCCTGCGTCAAGCGGCCGGGGTGTTGTCCGACGAGGCCGCCGGACTGCTGCCCGCGTTGGTGGTCGGTGACACGGTTGCTCTGCCGCATCGCGTGATCGACGAGTTCCGTGCGGCCGGCATGTCGCACCTGCTCGCGGTCAGCGGGGCCAATCTGGCGATCGTCGGCGTGGCGACGCTGCTGTTGTTGCGTGCCATACGGCTCGGTCCCCGTTGCTGTGCCGTCGGCGCCGGGATGGTCGTGATCGGCTTCGTTGTCCTGGCGGGGCCGGAGCCGAGCGTGCTGCGGGCGGCGGTGATGGGTGGCGTCGGTCTGCTGGCGCTTGCCGCCGGGCGACAGCAAGCGGCGTTGCCGGCGTTGGCCGTGTCGGTGATCGTGCTCCTCCTGCACGAGCCATCGATGGCGACGAGTCTCGGGTTCGTCCTGTCCGTGCTGGCCACTGCGGCGCTCATCCTGGTGGCGTCCAGGTGGACGCGGTTCATGGCGGGTCGAGGAGTGCCGCGCGTGATCGCCGAAGCCTTGGCGGTGCCGGCGGCCGCACATCTGGCGACCGCGCCGGTGATCGCGGGGATGAGCGGCACGGTCAGCCTGGTCGCGATCGGGGCGAACCTGGTGGTCGCACCGGTCGTGGCACCGGCCACCGTGCTCGGCCTGCTCGCGGCGGTCGTCGCGGGACCGTGTCCCTGGCTGGCCGAGTTCCTGGTTCGCCTGGCCGGGCCTGAACTCAGTTGGATGGTCACGGTCGGCCGGCACGCGGCGGCCATGCCAGGCGGCACGGTGGACTGGCCGGCGGGCTGGTGGGGTGGCGTGCTGCTGGCTCTGCTCGTTGTCGCGACAGTCGTGGTGCTGCGTCGGAAACAGTTGCGGACATTGGCAATTGCCGTGGTCGCGGGGCTGCTTGTCGTGATCGTGCCGGTTCGGGTACTGACGCCTGGCTGGCCGCCGTCCGGATGGTCCGCCGTCGCGTGCGATGTCGGACAGGGCGACGCGGTGGTGCTGGCCACGGCGGAGCCGGGGCGTGCGGTCCTGGTGGACACCGGACCGGACCCAGGTGCGGTCGCCGGATGCCTTGGTCGGCTCGGGGTGTCCAGGATCCCGTTGGTGATCCTGAGCCACCTGCATGCGGACCACATCGGCGGCCTCGCCGCGGTGCTCGACGAGCACGCGGTCGGTGCGGTGGCCGTCGGCTCGGCCCGGCTGCCCGGGTGGGCTTGGCGACAGGTCCAGTCGGCGGCTGAGCGCGGCCGTGTGCCGCTGCTGTGGTTGTCCATCGGCCAGCGACTGGACTGGCCAGGTTTGTCCATCGAGGTCCTCGGCCCGCGGGTCGTGGACACCAGAGAGGAAGGTGACGCGACCGGAACGGAGATCAACAACGGCTCGCTCGTCCTGCGCGCGACCACTCACAGTGGCCGGATGCTGCTCACTGGCGACGTCGAACTGGCCGCGCAGGCGGACCTGCTCGACTCCCATGTGGACCTCAGGGCCGAAGTTCTGAAAGTCCCGCACCACGGAAGCAGGTACACAGCGCCGGAGTTCCTCGACGCTGTGCGTCCACGGGTCGCGTTGATCAGTGTCGGAGCCGGCAACCGCTACGGCCATCCCAGCGCCGGCACGATCAACTACCTGTCCGGGAAAGGGGCGACAGTCCTGCGCACGGACCAGGACGGCGACTCCGCGGTTGTCGGCGACAGCGGTGAACTGGCCGTGGTCAGACGTGGTGAGCCACGTGGCCCACCCAATGGCTAGCAGCGGGGCCTGCCGGGCAGGGTGACGGCGCTCGTGGAGTGCTGGTGTGGGGCCATCCGGATGGCTGGCCGGGCCGGGCGGGGGCGGTCAGGGTGCGCCGCGCGGCCACCCGGTCGCTAGCCGCGAGCTCGCTGGCCAGGGCCAAGACACCGGTGGTGTGCCGGTGTGGGCCATCCGGTGGCTGGCTGCGGGTTGTGGGAAGGGTGGAGGCGCTGACGGTTGCGGGCGTCGGCGCCGCCGCTCCTTCAGCGCATGCCCTTCAGCATTTCGCGGAGATGCGTCTCGCTGACCGGGGCGAAGTGGGCGTCCAGGTTCAGCACGTGACCCGTGCCGTCCTTGCTTGGCGAACGGACTGTCGCGGTGACGTGGAAGGCGGTGGCTTCGATGCCGACTGCCACGTCCATGCGGTAGCCGGGCTCGCGGAGGAGTGTCACCACACGTTCACCTTCGCGAGTGTCGAGGATGTGCTGGGTGGCTTCGGCGAAGGCTCGGATCGCCTCTTCCGTTGCCGGGCGCGACAGGCGTGGGTTCAGGGTGACCAGCCATTGGTTGTCGCCGGGGCGGCGGGCGATGTCGAGACGGGCCGCGTTGGACTCGTTGGCGCGGTTGGCGAACGTGGTGATCACGTTGGCCGACTGGGGCATGTCGGCGCTGGCCGGGCCGGCCGTCGCCAACCGGTGCAGCAGCGTCCGGAACGCCGACCTGAGTGGTTCCGCGTCGGGCGGGTTGAGGTGGAACTCGACGCAGCTGGTGCCGGCTTCGTTGCGGTACAGCGGCTCGCCCGCGGCGCTCACGCCGACGAAGTCCTGTCGGTGGTCGAACCACGCCCAGATCGTCAGGTAAGGGCCGTCTTCGTCGACACCTGTCATCGTGTCGACGCTGACGCGGTCGTCGCCGAACACGGTGACCTCGTCCTCGCCCTGATCCTGGTCCAGCGCGGCGAGGGCGCCTTCGGCGAACCTGCGTAACGTCTCCGGCCTGGTCACCCCGCCGGCGTAGCCCGGCAGGGCGACCAGCCACCTGCGTTCCCGTTCGTGCCACAGCACCGAGAGGCCCTTGACCGGATGCTGGCCGAACAGCTTCATGTCTCCGAAGTAGACGACCGGCTCGGCCGTCCTCACTAAGGCGTCGTGATCCACGGGCGCAGGTTAGCGCCCGCCGAAGGTCACAACCCGAGTGCCTCGTGCACAGCCGCCGCCGAGGGCGGCACGGTGGCGCGCGGGCCGATGTGGTTTTCGATCGCGTCGAGGGTCTTGAGACCGTCGCCGGTGATCAGCAGGACCGTTTCGGCGTCCGGGTCGAGCTTTCCGGTCTCGACCAGCTTCTTCGCTGTCGCCACGGTCACGCCGCCAGCGGTCTCGGTGAAGATGCCTTCGGTCCGGGCCAACAGCCGGATGCCTTCGACGACTTCCTCGTCGGTGACGTCCTCGATGGCGCCGTTGGTGCGACGCACCACGTCCAGCACGTACGGGCCGTCGGCCGGGGCGCCGATCGCCAGCGACCGGGCGATCGTGTCGGGGCGGACCGGCTGGACCACGTCGTGGCCCGCCTTGTAGGCCGCGGACACCGGGGAACATCCGGTCGCCTGGGCGCCGAACACGCGGTACGGCGTGGCCTCGACCAGGTCGAGCTCGCCGAGCTCGCGGAATCCCTTGTCCACTTTGGTCAGTTGGGCGCCGGAGGCGATCGGCACGACCACCTGCTCGGGCAGCCGCCATCCGAGCTGTTCGGCGATCTCGTACGCGAGGGTCTTCGAGCCTTCCGCGTAGTACGGCCGGACGTTGACGTTGACGAACGCCCAGTCCTCGTGTTCCGCCGCCAGTTCGGTGGCCAGGCGGTTGACGTCGTCGTAGTTGCCGTCCACCGCGATCAACGCGCCGTCGTACACCGCGGTCGTGAGGATCTTGGCCTTCTCCAGCGACGACGGGATCAGGACCACGGACTCCCAGCCCGCGCGTGCGGCAGCGGCCGCGGTGGCGTTGGCCAGGTTCCCGGTGGAGGGGCAGGCCAGCACCTTGAACCCGAGTTGGCGGGCGGCGGCCAGCGCCACTGCCACGACGCGGTCCTTGAACGAGTGCGTCGGGTTGCCGGTGTCGTCCTTGACCCACAGGCTCCGCAGGCCGAGCGCGGCGGCCAGCCGGTCGGCGCGGACCAGGCGGGTCAGCCCCGGCTGGGTGTTCGGGTGACTGTCCACATCGGACGGGACGGGTAGGAGGCCACGGTAGCGCCAGATGGATCGGGGTCCCGCTTCGATGTCCGCCCGCCGGACCTGGCCGAACGAATAGGCGACCTCGAGCGGGCCGAAACACTCGGCACACGCGAATTCGGGCGCCAACGGGATCTGGTGGCCGCACTCACGGCAGGACAAAGCCTTGGCAGGGCCGAGGTCGAAGGTGGTCGGTGCACCGACTGTGGTCGTCATCGCGAGGTATCTCCTCATCTTTCCCGCTGTCGCGGGTCGGAATTGGCACCTGTACGCCACCGTGAACGGTGAGCGCTGGTTGCCGGGGCTTCTACGGGCCGATCCCTCTGCCCCTCTGGATGAGCGGTATTCAGTTGTCGGGGACCCACGTTACGGCACCGCGGGAACTCCGTGCCACCCGAAGTGCCCACTATCCGAGAACCATGGACGTGGCAGGATGCGTGTGTGAACGCCCCGGCCGTGACGCCCGAGCCGCTGCAACTGGTGGTAGGCGAGGAAGAGCTACTGGTGGAGCGGGCTGTTCGGGCCGCGCTGGACGCGGCCCGGCTCGCCGACCCCACGGCGGACCTGACCAGGGTCCGGGTGGCTGAGCTCACAGTTCCGCAGCTCACAGAGCTGGTGAGCCCGTCGCTGTTCGCCGAGGCGCGGGTGGTGGTCCTCGAAGCCGCGCACGAGGCCACCCAGGAGATCGCGGACGCGGTGATCGGGTACGGCAAGGACCCGGCCGACGGTGTGGTGCTGGTGGTGGTGCATTCAGGTGGCGGACGGACCAAGGTCGCCAAGGCGCTGCCGGCGGCGTTGAAGAAGGCCGGGGCGTTCGTGACCGAGTGCCCCAAGATGACCAAACCCGCGGAACGTGAGGACTTCGTCCGGAACGAGATCCGCAGGGCGGGTGGCCGGACCGACGCGCCCGGGGTGTCCGCGCTGATCGAGACGGTCGGCTCGGACCTCCGGGAACTGGCGTCCGCGGCGGCCCAGCTGGTGGCGGACACCGACGGCAAGGTCGACGAGGAGGCAGTCCGCCGCTACCACAGCGGCCGGGCCGAGGTGAACGGCTTCGCGGTCGCCGACAAGGCCGTGGTGGGGGACCTGCCCGGGGCATTGGAGGCGCTGCGGTGGGCCATGCAGCTCGGCGTTCCGCACGTGCTCGTCGCGGATGCCCTCGCGGACGCGGTCCGGACAGTGGCACGGGTGGCCCCGCTCGGCCGGATCGACCCGTTCAAGATGGCCGGCGAGCTGGGGATGCCGCCTTGGAAAGTGCGCAAGGCCATGGGCCAGTGCCGAGGATGGCACCCGGCTGGGCTGGCCGACGCGATGCAGATCGTCGCCGCGCTGAACGCCGACGTGAAAGGCGTCGCGGCGGACGCCGGATACGCCCTGGAGCTGGCGATCATCAAACTCGCGCGTGCGCACAGGCGCGCCTAGCCGGCACCTGCGGCGCGACTTCGGCGGGGTGGCCTGCAAGGCGTCCGCGAAGGAGGGGCGCCTGAGGGCCAGGATGTCGTGGCGGGCGAGTGGGGATCAGGCCCTCCACCAGGGCCGCTCAGGGAGGCCGGACAGGGCAAAGGGGCCTCACCCGCTGCGGTAAGGCCCCTCTGCGAGCTCTGGGTCAGAGGCTGTTCGCGACCTTGGCCATGGCCGACTTCTTGTTGGCGGCCTGGTTGGGGTGCAGGACACCCTTGCCGGCGGCCTTGTCCAGGCTGCGGCTGGCGACCCGGAACAGCTCCGCGGCCTTGTCCTTGTCACCGGCTTCGGCGGCCTCGCGGAACTTCCGGATGGCGGTCTTCACCGAGGACTTGACGGACTTGTTGCGCTGGCGACGAACCTCGTTCGTCCTGATGCGTTTGATCTGCGACTTGATGTTGGCCATGCGGCTACTCCTCAGCGTTCGCTATCCGGATTGCCGTACCGCGCTGAGCTTCGGCCCCGCGAGCGCGGGCTTCCTCCAGGTCGGAATGCCACACGGTACGACTTGGACATCGTAACAGCGGGTGATCCGGGCTCAAAAACCAGGCGTGCCGGACCCGGGTGATGCGCCAGGGTGATGGTCATGAACCCGGCCGCCGTGAGTCTCGTCCTTGTCGCCGCTCTCGCTCACGCCGCATGGAACTTCTCAGCCAAACGCGCCGGCGGCACCGGGGCCGCGTTCGTGTGGCTGTACCAGGTCGCCTCGGCAGTGCTGTGCCTTCCCGTCGCGGTCATGGCGCTGGTGCTGTCGCACGCGACGCCGAACTGGTCGTGGCTGTTCGCGGCCGCTGTGAGTGGGGTCATGCACATCTTTTACGGGCTGGCGCTGCAACGCGGGTACGGCGTTGGTGACATGTCCGTGGTGTATCCGGTGGCGCGGGGTAGCGGGCCGTTACTTTCGGTGATGGCGGCGGTGCTGTTGCTGCACGAGCACCCAGGGTGGATGGGGGTGGTGGGAGCGGCGTTCGTCGTCGCGGGCGTGTTCGTCATCGGGTTCGGCGGCACTCGGCGCGACAACCCGATCGGGCCAAGCCTGTTCTACGGCGTGCTCACCGGTGTCGCCATCGCCGGATACACACTCTGGGACGCGCACTCGGTGAACACGCTCGAGGTGCCTCCGCTGATCTACCTGTGCATCGGCTCGATCCTGCAAAGCACGATGCTCGCGCCCTACGCGATGCGTCGTCGCGAGCAGGTCGTGCGGCTATGGCGCGCTCATCGGGTCGATGTCCTTGTCATCGGTCTCCTGTCGCCGATCGGATACATCCTCGTGCTCTACGCCATGCGGATCGCGCCGGTGAGCATGGTGGCACCGGCCAGGGAGCTGTCGATCGTGGTCGGGAGCGTGATCGCGTGGCGGTGGCTCGGCGAACCCGACCCGGTCCGGCGGCTCTTCGGGGCGGCCATCGTGCTGGCCGGAGTGGCCGCCATCGCAGTGGCCTGAACCCAGTGGCCTGAACCCAGTGGCCTGAACCCAGCGGCCTGAACCCAGCGGCCTGAACCCAGCGGCCTGGGGACGGGACAGTGGTGGCACGGACATCGGAGGTTTCTGGCTCGTAACGCCGAGCATTTTGGCCGGACAGAGTAGTGCGTCCAGGCGTTTCGCTGAGTCAAGATGTCGACCATGAGCCGGCGAACTGTGACATCCCGCGCGAAGGCCGTGCCGTTGGCGAACGGGCACGCTCCTTTGTTCGACGGTTATCTGGATCCGGCTCGTCCGCATCCTGGGGCTTATGACGAGATGTTCGCGGAGGCGGCGACCGTGCGGTCGGCCTACCGGACGTTGTACGACTCGTTGGCGCCCTCCGAGGTCTCCGACCTGGCCGCTCGGGCCGAGGCGTTGGACCGGGCGTTCGTCGACCAGGGCATCACGTTCTCGCTGTCCGGGAAGGAGCGGCCGTTCCCGCTCGACCTGGTTCCCCGGGTGATCACCGCGGCCGAGTGGTCCAGGCTGGAACGGGGCATTGTGCAGCGGGTGCGGGCGTTGGAGATGTTCCTCGCCGATGTCTACGGCGACGTGCAGATCGTTCGGGACGGGGTGCTGCCGCGCCGGCTGATCACCTCCTGCGCGCATTTCCACCGGGAGGCCGCCGGGATCTCGCCGCCCAACGGGGTCCGCATCCACGTCGCCGGGATCGACCTCATCCGGGACGAGGCCGGTGTGTTCCGGGTGCTGGAGGACAACCTGCGGTGCCCGTCCGGGGTTTCGTACGTGATGGAGAACCGTCGCACGATGGCCCGGGTGTTCCCGGATCTTTTCGCGCGCCACCGGGTTCGCGCGGTCGGGGACTACGCCGGGCACCTGCTGCGTGCGCTCCGGGCGTCCGCCGCGGCGAACGTGGCTGATCCGACCGTCGTGGTCCTCACCCCCGGTGTGCACAACTCCGCGTACTTCGAGCACTCGCTGCTCGCCCGGCAGATGGGGGTCGAGCTGGTCGAGGGCCGGGACCTGTTCTGCCGCGACAACACCGTGTACATCCGCACCACCGAGGGGGAACGCCAGGTCGACGTCATCTACCGGCGCATCGATGACGACTTCCTCGACCCGGTCCAGTTCCTGCCGGACTCGGTCCTCGGGGTGGCCGGCCTGGTGAACGCGGCACGGGCCGGCAACGTCGTGATCGCCAACGCGGTCGGCAACGGCGTCGCCGACGACAAGCTCGTCTACACGTACCTGCCGGAGATCGTGCAGTACTACCTCGGCGAGAAACCGCTGCTGCCCAACGTGGACACGTTCCGGTGCTGGCTGCCGGACGAACGCGCGCACGTGCTCGACCACCTGGACGAACTGGTGATCAAGCCGGTCGAGGGCTCCGGCGGGTACGGCATCGTGTTCGGCGCCGACGCCACCGCGCCGGAGCTGGCCCGGCTGCGGCGCAAGATCAAGGGCGACCCGCGCGGGTGGATCGCCCAGCCCGTGGTCCAGCTGTCGACCGTGCCGACCAAGATCGGCAACCGGCTGGTGCCGCGGCACGTGGACCTGCGGCCGTTCGCGGTGAACGACGGCAACTTCGTGTTCGTCCTGCCCGGCGGACTGACCAGGGTGGCGCTGCCGGAGGGCAGCCTGGTGGTCAACTCGTCGCAGGGCGGCGGTTCCAAGGACACCTGGGTCCTGGCCGCCCGGTCGTCCACTGTGGAGCGTGAGCTGGCCGAGCCGGGCCTGGCCGAGCAGGCCGAGGTGGACTCGCCCGCCGCCGACCAAGGACCTGAGCTGTCCACCACGCAACAGCAGCAACAGCAACAACAACAGGCGTAGGCCCGGAGGGGAGGCACGATGCTCGCGCGCAACGCCGAGTCGCTGTACTGGATCGGTCGCTATGTCGAACGGGCCGACGACACCGCCCGGATCCTCGATGTCTCCGTGCACCAGTTGCTCGAGGACGCCACGGTCAACCCGGACGCGACCAGCCGGCAGCTGCTGGCCGTCCTGGGCATCGAGCCGCCCGACGGCGAATCGCTGGACGTGTGGTCGCTGACAGAACTGGTCGCGTACTCCGGGGACCACGCCGGGTCGATCGTCGCGTCGGTCACCAGCGCCAGGGAGAACACCCGGGGCGCCCGTGAAGTCGTCTCCACCGAGATGTGGGAATGCCTCAACGCGATGTGGAACGCCGTGCCCGAACGGCAGCGGTACGCCCGGCAGATGGGGCCGCACTCGTTCTTCCAGTTCGTGGAGGAACGGGCCGCGATGTTCGCCGGCCTCGCCGACTCGACCATGAGCCGCGACGACGGCTGGCGGTTCCTCGTGCTGGGCCGGTCCGTGGAACGGGTGGACATGATCGTTCGGCTGCTGCTGTCCAGGGTCAGTGACAAGGCCTCGTCGCCGGGCTGGGTGACCGTGCTGCGGTCCGCGGGCGCACATGACACGTACCTGCGCACGTACCGCGGCGCGTTGGACGCCGCGCGGGTCGTGCAGTTCATGTTGCTGGACAGGCTTTTCCCACGTTCGGTGTTCTACTCGCTGCGCCAGGCGGAGGCGTGCCTGGAACAACTCGACCACCAGCCGGACGTCCGCGTCGGCGCACGCGCGGAAGCCCTGCGGCTCCTGGGCCGGGCGCGCAGCGACCTGGAGTTCCTTCGGCCCGCGGACCTGTTGGAGGACTTGCCGCGCCGGCTGCGAAGGCTGCAGACGACCGTGCGTGAGGTCGGTGAGGCAGTGTCACAGCAGTACTTCCACACCGCGCCATGGGTCGCGTGGACCAACGCGGAGGTGTCGTCGTGAGCTGGCGCGTCCGAGTCGTGCACACCACCGGCTACCGGTACCGGTCGGTGGTCACCCAGTCCTACAACGAGGTCCGCGTCACGCCCCGGTCCGACCGCAAGCAGAACCTGGTGGTGAGCCGGGTGGAGACGACACCCGCGACCCGCCAGTACCGGTACACCGACTACTGGGGCACCGCCGTCACGAGCTTCGACCTGCGCGCTCCGCACACCCAACTGAAGATCGTCGGGGCGTCCGTGGTGGAGACGAGCGGCGAGGTGGAGCCGATCCGCACCGGCAGCTGGGCCGACCTGCGCGAGGAGAACCTCGTCGACCGGTACACCGAGTTGCTCGAACCCACGAAGTACGTGCCGAAGGACCGGGAACTCGCCGCGGTCGCCCGCGGGCTGCGCAAGGGCAAGACGCCTGGCGATGCCGTCCTCGACGCCTCCCAGTGGGTGCACGAGAGACTGAAGTACCAGCCAGGCACCACAGGCGTGCACTCCTCGGCGGTCGACGCGTACGCCGCGGGCGAAGGCGTGTGCCAGGACTACGCGCACGTCACGCTGGTGTTGTTGCGCGCCATGGGGATACCGGCCCGATACGTCTCCGGATACCTGCACACCAAGCCGGACGGCGAACCCAAGGAGACGGTACGCGGCGAGAGCCACGCGTGGATCGAGGCGTGGACCGGCGGCTGGTGGGGCTACGACCCGACCAACGCGGTCCGGGTCGGGCCGCGGCACGTCTGGGTGGCGCTCGGCCGCGACTACGCCGACGTGACCCCGCTGAAAGGGATCTACTCCGGCGGGGACGCGACGGCTCTCGAGGTGACGGTCGACATCACGCGGTTGGCGTAGACGCTCGTCAGCCCATCCGGGCGTTGATGGCCTCCGCGACGTGCTCGAACCGGTCCGGGTCCAGGATCGAGCCCTCCCGGCGGATGTCGTCCTCGTCCAGCTCGTAGATCCGGTCCAGGCGGACGTACGACTCGCGGCCGTCCCGGTCCCACGCGCCGCGGCCCAGGTCCAGCCAGCCTCGCTCGCCCTTGTGGTCCCTGCTCGACAGCATCACCGCGAGCAGATGCCGCCCGGACCGGCCGATCACCAGCAGTGGCCGGTCCTTGCCGCGATCCGGGTCCTCCTCGTACGGCACCCAGGCCCACACGACCTCGCCCGGGTCGGCCAGGCCGTCCAGGTCGGGGGAGTAGTCCAGGGTCGCGCCAGGGGCCAGGACGTGCACCTGCCGCACACCGCCGCGGGCGGGCTTGGGGTCTTCGCCGGGATCACGCACGCGGCGAGCGTACTGGTCATGGGACTATTAGACGGTCAGGCATGCAAACAGCGAGGAAATCAGTGGCCACGTTCGCCGATACGACGTTCACGCCGCCGGAGCGCATCCGGAACTTCTGCATCATCGCCCACATCGACCACGGCAAGTCCACCCTGGCCGACCGGATGCTGCAGCTCACAGGCGTGGTCGAGGAACGCGCCATGCGAGCCCAGTACCTGGACCGGATGGACATCGAGCGGGAACGCGGCATCACCATCAAGGCGCAGAACGTCCGGCTGCCCTGGGTGATCGACGGCGAGGAGATCGTGCTGCACCTGATCGACACCCCCGGGCACGTGGACTTCACCTACGAGGTGTCCCGGGCGCTGGAGGCGTGCGAGGGCGCGATCCTGCTGGTCGACGCCGCGCAGGGGATCGAGGCGCAGACCCTGGCGAACCTCTACCTCGCCCTGGAGAAGGACCTCACGGTCGTGCCGGTGCTGAACAAGATCGACCTGCCGGCCGCCGACCCGGAGAAGTACTCACGTGAGTTGGCGCACATCATCGGGTGCGAGCCGGAGGACGTGCTGCGGGTCTCGGCCAAGACCGGCGAGGGCGTCCGGGAGCTGCTCGACGCCGTCGTGCGCCAGGTGCCGGCGCCGACCGGGAACGCGGACGCGCCGGCCCGCGCGATGATCTTCGACTCGGTGTACGACACGTACCGCGGCGTGGTCACGTACATCAGGGTGGTGGACGGGAAGATCACGCCGCGGGAGCGGATCCGGATGATGTCCACCGGCGCCGTGCACGAGCTGCTCGAGGTCGGGATCATCTCGCCGGAGCCCAAGCCGAGCGTCGGTCTCGGGGTCGGCGAGGTCGGCTACCTGATCACCGGAGTGAAGGACGTCCGTCAGTCCAAGGTCGGTGACACGGTCACCGCGGAGCGCAAGGGCGCCACCGAGGCGCTGGCCGGGTACCGGGAACCGAAACCGATGGTCTACTCCGGACTGTACCCGCTGGACGGTTCGGACTACCCCGACCTGCGCGAGGCACTGGACAAGCTCCGGCTGAACGACGCCGCGCTGACGTACGAGCCGGAGACCTCGGCCGCGCTGGGCTTCGGATTCCGCTGTGGCTTCCTCGGTCTGCTGCACCTGGAGATCACCCGGGATCGGCTGGAGCGCGAGTTCGGCCTCGAGCTCATCTCGACCGCGCCGAACGTGGTCTACCGCGTGGTCACCGACGACGGCACCGAGACGACCGTGACGAATCCGTCCGACTGGGTGGACGGCAAGATCATGGAGGTCTACGAGCCGATCGTGAAGACCACGGTGATCTGCCCGAGCGAGTTCATCGGCACGGTCATGGAACTGTGCCAGAGCCGCCGTGGCCAGCTCGGCGGCATGGACTACCTCTCGGAGGACCGCGTCGAACTGCGGTACACGATGCCGTTGGCGGAGATCATCTTCGACTTCTTCGACTCGCTGAAGTCCCGCACCCGCGGCTACGCCTCGCTGGACTACGAGGACGCCGGCGAGCAGACCGCGAACCTGGTCAAGGTCGACATCCTGCTGCAGGGCGAGCCGGTGGACGCGTTCAGCGCCATCGTCCACCGGGACGCCGCCTACACCTACGGCACCCGGATGGCCACGAAACTGCGCGAACTCATTCCGCGGCAACAGTTCGAGGTGCCGATCCAGGCCGCGATCGGCTCCCGCGTGATCGCCCGCGAGACGATCCGCGCGATGCGCAAGGACGTCCTGGCCAAGTGCTACGGCGGTGACATCACCCGGAAGCGCAAGCTGCTGGAGAAGCAGAAAGAAGGCAAGAAGCGGATGAAGATGGTCGGCCGCGTGGAGGTCCCCCAAGAGGCCTTCGTGGCCGCGCTGTCCACCGACGAGGCCGGCGACAAGCCCAAGGGAAAGAAGTAACCCGATCGAGTGAAGCTCCCGCAACCAAGATCAACAACGAAGGTTTCTGTCGGTCCCCTCTGATCCACTTGGCAGCGTGGAGAAAGGAGGCCGATGACAGAAATGGTGGCCGGCTTGCCCGGCGGTTCGGGTCCGTTCGCAGTCAGGGACCTGGAGCGGATGCCCGATGACGGACGTCGCTACGAGTTGCTGGACGGGGTGCTGATCGTCAGCCCGATACCTGGCACCCGGCATCAGAAGATGGTGGTGGGCTTGGCCGCTGTGTTGAACCGGTCGTGCCCGGACGATTTGCACGCCTTGATCGGGCCGTTCGCGGTACGCCCAGGGCCCGATACCGAGCTGCAGCCCGACGCGCTTGTCGCCCGCGCCGAGGATCTGACCGAGGAGCTGTTGCCGGTCGCGCCGCTCTTGACCGTTGAGGTGCTTTCGCCGAGCACCGCACTGATCGACATCAACACCAAGAAGGCCGCCTACCAGCGGATGGGAGTGCCGAGCTACTGGATCATCGATCCGGTGGACGCGCGGCTGACCGTGTTCGAACTGGACGACGCCGGGGTCTACGCCCAGGTTGCCGAGGTCAAGGGCGAGGACGGGGTGGAGGTGGAACGGCCGTTCCCGGTGCGGGTGGTGCCGGCGGAACTGCTGGGGACACTGTGGCGCCGGGTCTAGGTTGGTGGCGGGGTGGGCCTACCAGGCCAGGCAGCCGGCCAGGAAGCGGCTCGACAGGTCAGGAGGGCGGCAGGGCAGCCGCGCTGGTGGGCCGGGTCGGGTAGCCGGGCTGGCGGGTCAGGAAGGCGGGTCGACGAGGCGGGCCGGCAGAGCAGGTGGTCGGGCTCACGGGCCGGGCCGGCAGGTCGCGGGGTGGGCGAGTCCGTGGGCTGGGCTGGTGGGCTGAGCAGTTGGGTCAGGAAGCCGGCTGCGGGCCGGGCACGTGTTCGAGTGGGCTGATTGGTCGGGCGGCCGGGTGAATGAGTCGCGAAGGCGGACAGCCGGGTCGGGTAGCCAGGCTGGTGAGCCGGTGGGTCGAGAAGCCGGGCAGGTGAGCCGGGTGACTGGGTCTGTGGGCCGGGAAGCCGGGCAGGTGAGCCGAGTAGCAGGGTCAGTGGGCCGGAAGCCGGGCCGGTGAGCCGAGTAGCTGGGTCAGTGGGCCGGAAGCCCGGGCAGGTGCCGAGCGCCTTGGTCAGTGGGTCGGAAAGCGGGGCTGGGTGCTGGGTCGCGGCGTTCCGGATGGGCTGGTGAGCCGGGTAGGTGGGTCAGTTGGTCGGCAGGCAGGGCTGGCGGGCTGGGTCGGTGGGTTGTAAAGGCGGGCTGGCGGATCGAGTGGCTGGGCTGTCGCGCCGGTTGCTGGGCTGGATAACCGGGCTGCGGGTTAGGAAGGCGGTCCGTGCTGGTGGCCACGCGGGCGGGCTGCGTCACTGGTTCGGGAAGCCGGGCTGGCGGATCGGGTAGCTGGGCTGGCGGCCGGATTGATGGTCAGGCAGCTGACCGGCGGCCGGGTTGGTGGCCGGGCAGTTGGGCTGGTGGGCCGGGTTGTTGGTCAGGCAGCTGGCTGGCGGCTGGGTTGGTGGTCGCGCAGTTGGGCTGGTGGGCCGGGTTAGTGGTCGCGCAGCGGGGCTGGCGGGCCAGGTTGGTGGTCGGGTAGCTGGGTCGGTTCGGGGCGCGGTGTTCCGGTGGGCTGGGTCGCGGCTGAAGGCCGTCGGTGGGTGAACGCGTTCGCCAGCTCTGCCGTTCGTTGACAGGCAACGCGTTCGCCGACCCTGCCGGTTGTCGACGAGCAACGTTCGCTGACCCTGCTCTTCGTTGACGGGACCGGGGTGTTCCGGCGTTTGGTGGGGAGTCGAGCCGGGTTGGGTACTGTCAGCCGGCTAGGTCGTCCAGGACGCGGATTGCTTTGGCGTACTTGGCTTTGAGGCGATTTTGGGTGGCTGGGTCGAGGGCGTCCATTCGGATGGGGTCGGTGTTGTCCGCTATGTCGGCGCGCTTGACCGTTACAGCTGTGGGGTCTTTGGCTACTCGGATCAGGTAGGCGGATTGGGGTTCGTCGTCGCCTCGGCTGAGGGCTATCACGGTGGTGACTACTGCTTCGGGGCAGCCGGCGGCTCGGAGGTCGTCGGCGGTGACCGGGGTGTCTTCGATGACGTCGTGGAGGACCGCGGCCATTTTGGCGTGGTCTCCTTCGACGCGGGCCATCACCCGCATCGGGTGGCCGATGTACGGATTGCCGGACAGGTCTATCTGGGTGGCGTGGGCGTCGCGGGCGATCCGGATGGCGTCGTCGAGGGTGAAAGCCGTCATATCAGTGTCACCTCTTGGTTGTCGAAGTCCACGACGATCCTGAGTCTGCCTCCGATGGCGGCAGCGTACCGGCGGATTGTGTCGACCTCGAACAGCTGCACGTCGCCGCGTTCCAGTTGGCTGATCCTGGCCTGGCTCACGCCCATCGCGTTGGCCAGTTCGGTCTGCGTGAAACCGGCTCGCTTGCGAAGCTCGCGCAGCCGGTAGCCGCCGATGTAGGCGCCGAGTGACCTACGGGCCTCGGCGGCGTCGGCTTGGGCCTTGGTTTCTTTCCAGGGAAGCATTTTCGCCCTCCTCAGCGGTGCGCTGCGAATATAACGCCGACCTTCTATTCGTCGGGTGTCGAGCGGCACTGGGTGCCAGAGTGGCGGCATCTGGGGGTTGACAAAGGGTATTGGTCTAGTCCATTTTGGTGGTGTAGACCACAAACCGGGCGCGGGTGTGGAGAAGATCAACAATGGCCAGTAGGGTCTGGCGGCTGTTCTCGGCCGCCGTCTTAGCCATCGCCGCCCTCGCCCTGGTTCCGGCTGGTCCGGCCGCGGCGGCGAACATCGTCTCGAACCCCGGGTTCGAGACGGGCACCACCAGCAGTTGGACCTGTTCCAACGCAACGGTTGCGAACAGTCCCGTGCACAGTGGCGCCAAGGCGCTGGCCGGCACGCCCGCCGGGCAGGACTTCGCCCAGTGCACGCAGTCGATCATCGTCGTGCCGAACACCAAGTACACGCTCAGCGCCTGGGTCAACGGCAGTTACACCTACGTCGGGGTGACCGGCACGGGGACGACCGACACGAGCACGTGGACCCCGGTCGCCGGCCAGTACACCCAACTGTCGGTCGGCTTCACGACCGGCGCGAACACCAAGAGCATCACGGTCTTCGTGCACGGCTGGTACGGCCAGCCCACGTACTTCGCGGACGACTTCACCATCGACGGTCCCGGCGGCGGCGACCCGAACCCGCCGGTCGTCCCGAACCCGCCCACCGGGCTGTCCGGGACCGCGACCAGCGACACGACGTCGTCCCTGAATTGGTCCGCGGTGTCGAACGCGACCAGCTACAACGTCTACCGCAACGGTACGAAGATCGGCTCGTCGACGAGCGCGTCGTTCAACGACTCCGGCCTCACCGCGCAGACGACGTACAGCTACGCGGTCACGGCGGTCAACACGGCCGGTGAGTCGGCGAAGTCCACCGCGGTGTCCGTGACCACCCCGCAGAGCGGCGGCGGCAACCCGGGCG
Source organism: Actinocrispum wychmicini (assembly GCF_004345645.1). Classification (GTDB taxonomy): domain Bacteria; phylum Actinomycetota; class Actinomycetes; order Mycobacteriales; family Pseudonocardiaceae; genus Kibdelosporangium; species Kibdelosporangium wychmicini. The sequence goes on from NZ_SLWS01000013.1 coordinate 199,182, forward strand.
GTGGCTCGTTGCCGAAGCACGTGCTCACGGGGTACTGGCAGAACTTCTTCAACGGCGCCAGGGCACTGAAGCTGGCTGACGTGCCCGCCACGTACGACATCATCGCGGTGGCGTTCGCCGACGCCGTCCCGAGCCGGCCCGGCGGGATCAGCTTCACGCTGGACTCCGGCCTGTCGTCGCAGCTCGGCGGGTACACCGACGCCCAGTTCCGGGCGGACATCAAGACCGTGCACGCCCGTGGCCAGAAGGTGATCATCTCGGTCGGCGGCCAGAACGGCACGATCTCGGTCGGCGACAGCACGGCCGCGAACAACTTCGCCAACGACGTGAAGGGCCTGATCGCCACCTACGGGTTCGACGGTGTGGACATCGACCTGGAGAACGGGATCAGCGCCGGACCGATGGGGTCCGCGCTGCACAGCATCGCCGCCGGCGGTGGCTCGGTCATCACGTTGGCACCGCAGACGATCGACATGCAGTCCACCGGCAACGGCTACTTCCAGTTGGCGTTGAACATCAAGGACGTGCTGACCGTCGTCAACATGCAGTACTACAACTCCGGTTCCATGAACGGCTGTGACCAGGGCGTCTACAGCCAGAGCACGGTGAACTTCCTGACCGCGTTGGCCTGCATCCAGTTGCAGGGCGGTCTGCGGCCGGACCAGGTCGGGTTGGGGTTGCCGGCGTCGACGAGCGCCGCCGGCGGTGGCTTCCAGTCGCCGGGCAACGTCAACAACGCGTTGGACTGCCTGGCCAGAGGGACCAACTGCGGCAGCTTCAAGCCGAGCACCACCTGGCCGGCGATCAGGGGCGCGATGACCTGGTCGATCAACTGGGACGCCACGAACAGCTTCCAGTTCGCGAACACTGTCGCACCGCACCTCGATACCCTGCCTTGAGGTGCTCCGGGAGTGGCTCTCGTCTCCGCCCACGGACGAGAGCCACTCCTTGGACTATCGTCGAATCCATGTACGCCAAGCTGCCGGTGATCGTCGCCCCGATGGCGGGCGGTCCGTCCACTCCGGACCTTGTCGCGGGGGCGGCGGACGCCGGCGCCTTCGGTTTCCTGGCCGCCGGCTATCTCACCGCCGACGGTCTGAAAGCCCAGCTCGACCGGACCAGAGGCCTTACCGGTCAGGCGTTCGGCGTGAACCTGTTCCTGCCCAGCACAAGGTCCACTGTGGACCTGAGTGGCTACCGTGAAGCGGTCACGGCCGAAGCTCGGCGCTACGGCGCTGAGCCGGGCGAGCCGGTGTGGAACGACGACAACTATCCGGCCAAGGTTGACCTGCTGGTGGCCGACCCGGTTCCGGTGGTGTCGTTCACGTTCGGTGTTCCGTCGACGAATGACGTGGAACGGCTACACGCGGCGGGTACCCAGGTTGTCGTCACTGTCACCACACCGGGCGAGGCGCGTAAGGCCGCTGAGGTGGGCGCGGACGCGTTGTGTGTGCAGGGTTTCGAAGCTGGTGCGCACCGGGGGATCTTCGTGGACGACGGGTCGCCGGCCGGCGGCCCGACCTACGGGCTGCTGGCCGCGTTGCGGCTCGTGCAGGCGGAAGTGGATTTGCCGTTGATCGCGGCCGGGGGACTGGTGCACGGCGCGGACATCGCGGCCGTGCTGGCCGCGGGCGCGAAGGCCGCCCAGCTCGGCACCGCTTTCCTCGGCTGCCCGGAGGCGGGCACCCAGCAGGTGCACCGGGAAGCGCTCAAGTCGGTCAGGGACACCGCGTTCACCAGGGCGTTCAGCGGTCGCCCCGCTCGTGGGCTGGTGAACCGCTTCATGACCGAGCACGACGGTCCGGCCGCGTACCCCGAGGTCCACAACATGACCCGGCCGGTGCGAGCCGCCGCGGCCAAGGCGGGTGATCCGGAGGCGATGTCGCTGTGGGCGGGCCAGACGTACCCGGTGGCGCCGTCCGGCCCGGTGCGGGACGTGGTGGCTCAGTTGGCGACGCAACTGCGTGCGGCGATCAGCAGCGTTGCGCAAGTACTTCCGTAGTGGCCGGATCGAATTCGTATGCCACCTGACCGTCCGAGCGGGCAGGATGTGGGGGTGATCGATCAACTCGCCGACGAGTTGCTGGACGTGCTGACGCGTCGTGACCCGCTGGGTGACTTCTACGGCGACTTTCCGGCCTACGCCGACCGCCTGCCCGACCCGGATCCCACGGCTGAGGCCGCGCTGGCGGACCAGGCCCGCCGGATCGCCGCCCGCGCCGCCGAGGAGCCGCCGAGCGCCACTCGCGGTGTCGTGCTGCACCATGCCCAGACGGTGTTGACCCTGGTCGAGTCGAGGCTGGTGGAGCACACCATGTGGGACTTCCAGGTCTCCGCGTTGGCCCAACTGCTCGGCACGCTGCCGGTCAGCGTCGGCGACTACCCGGCCCGGCTCGCCGCGATCCCGGACTACCTGGCGAAATGCGCGGACCGCCATCGGTCCGGACGCAAGCCCGTGGCCAGGCGGGTGCAAGCCGCGGTCGCGCGGATCGACGCCCACCTCGCCGACCCGGCGAACGACCCGTTACGCAGGGAGCCGGAGAACGAGCAGGTGCTGGCGGACGTGGTGCGGCCGGCGTTCGCCCGGTACCGGGACGTCCTCGCGGGGCTGGACAGTCGAGCGGACGACCAGCCCGGCCTGTGCTGGCTGCCGGACGGCGAAAGCGTGTACGCGTCGCTCGTCCGGATGCACACGACCACCGAGCAGAGCTCGGCTCAGCTGCACCAGATCGGCCTGGACCTGCTGGCGGAGCTGGATGGGGAGTTCGCCCGGGTCGGCGGCGGGCCCGCAGCGGAGGTGCGCGAACGTTCGCGGCAGGCCCGCTACCGCAGCCGGGAGGAGGTGCTTGCCATCCCGCGTGCCGCGCTGGAACGGGCCGAGCGGGCCGCGCCCGACTGGTTCGGCCGGATCCCGGAGCGGCGCTGCGCGATCGAGGAGACGCCGCCGGACAAGGCACCCGGTCAGTCCGTGGCGTACTACGTGCCGCCGACCGCGACGTACCACGCCAACACGTACCGCTGGGAGGAACGCGACCGGTCCATCGCCGAGGCGAACGCGTTCCACGAAGCCGTTCCCGGGCATCACTTCCAGATCACCCTGGCCAGGGAACTGACCGGGGTCCCGAGGCTGACGCAGGTCGCGTACATCAACGCGTACCTCGAAGGCTGGAGCCTGTACTGCGAGCGGCTCGCCGACGAGATGGGCCTCTACTCCGACGACATCTACCGGTTGGGCATGCTGGCGAACGCGGGCATGCGGGCCGCGCGACTCGTCGTCGACACGGGACTGCACGCGTTCGGCTGGTCACGGCCACGGGTCGTCGACTTCCTGCGGGCGAACACCGCGATGAACGAGGTCGAGGTGCAGCAGGAGACCGACCGGTACATCGAGAACCCGGGGCAGGCGCTGTCGTACATGGCCGGGCGGCTGGCGATCGACCGGATCCGGGCCCGGGCGGAGCAGGTGCTGGGGTCGGCCTTCGACATCCGGATGTTCCATGATGTGGTGTTGGGGACCGGCCCGGTGCCGATGGCGGTGCTGGACGACGTGGTCACCGAGTGGATGGGGGCAGCATGAGCGAACTGGAGCGGATCGCCGAGAAGGTGCTCGACCTGATCGTGGAAGAGGACCCGCTCGGCGAGATGATCCAGGGCTTCCCGGGAGTCGACGCCATGCTGAGCGACCTGGACGAGGCGGCTGAGGCGGACCTGAAGGACCGGGCGCTCAAGCTGGCCGCGGCCGCCCGCGCGGCGGACGCGGCCGACTGGGTGACCCGCGAGGTCACGATCACCCAGGCCGAGGCGATCGCCGCGCGGGCCGACTCGAAGCTGGTCGAGCACGCCGTGGCGGACCTGGAGGTCTCCGCGATCTCGCGGCTGCTCGTCCGGGTCCCGCTGGGCCGGCCGCGCGACCAGCGGGACTACTTCACCCGGCTCGCGGCGATCCCCGAGTATCTGCGGAAGGCCGCGGTCAGGCACCGGGCGGGCGTCGCCGCGGGTCGGGTTCCGGTGCGGGCGCGGGCGGAGTTCGCGGTCTCGCACCTGGAGCACTATCTGGCCGATCCGGCGAACGACCCGTTTCGCCATGTGCCTGTGGCCGACACGGCCGAACGGGACCGCCTGATCGACGACGTCGTCCGGCCGGCGTTCGCTGCGTACCGCGAGGTGCTCAAGGACGAGATCGCCCCGCACGGCCGTCCGCAGGACAAACCGGGTCTGTGCTGGCTGCCCGACGGCGACGCCGTGTACGCGTCCCTCGCGCGCATGCACACGACGACCGACCGGACGGCTGAGGACCTGCACCAGACCGGGCTGGACCTGATCGAGCAGCTGGCCGAGGAGTACGTGGCGATCGGGTCGAAGGTGTTCGGCGTCAAGACCGTCGAAGAGGTGCACCAACGACTGCGGACCGATCCCGCGATGCGCTGGACGAGCGCCGAGGAGATGGTGGCGCACGCCAAGGCGACGATGGAACGCGCTGAGGCCGCGGCGCCCGACTGGTTCGGGCTGTTGCCGTCGCAGCGCTGTCTGGTGGAGGCGACACCGGAGGCGGACGAGCAGAACGCGGCGGTCGCGTACTACTACCCGCCCGCGGTCGACGGTTCCCGGCCGGGCGTCTACTACGCGAACACGTACCGCGCGACCGAACGGGACCGGTATGTCTCCGAGGCGACCGCGTTCCACGAGGCCGTGCCGGGACATCACTTCCAGTGCGTGATCGCGATGGGCCTGACCGGGCTGCCGAAGCTGCGGCGGCACTCGTACGTGAACTCGTACGCGGAGGGCTGGGGCCTGTACTGCGAGCGCTTGGCCGACGAGATGGGCCTGTACTCCGACGACATCGCGCGGCTGGGCATGTTGGCGATGGACTCGATGCGGGCGGCGCGGCTGGTCGTGGACACGGGCCTGCACAGCTTCGGCTGGTCGCGCGAGCGGACCATGGCGTACCTGCGGGCCAACACCGTGATGTCCGAAGTGGACGTCAAGGCGGAGACCGACCGGTACATCGAGATGCCCGCGCAGGCACTGTCCTATATGGTCGGACGGCTGGAGATCCTCCGGCTGCGCGCCCGCGCGCGACAGGAGATGGGTCCGGCCTTCGACATCAAGGGGTTCCACGACCTCGTGTTGGGCAGCGGATCGTTGCCGCTGACCGTGCTCGACCAGGTCGTCGCCGACTGGGCCAAGGCAGCCAAATGAGTGGACACAGCATGAGCGACCACGGCCCGGCCACCGACCTGCTCGCCGACGACCTGCTCGACCTGATCGCCGAGGAGGACCCGCTCGAAGCCAGCCTGGTCGGCATCCCCAGGCACGACCACGAGTTACGCGACCTCAGCGAGGCGGCGGACGACAGCTTCCGTGAGCGTGCGATCGCCATCGCCGCGCGTGCGGAGCTGGTGGAGCCGAGTGTGACCCGCAGCGTGGTGTTGCAGCAGGCCGCCGCCATGGTCGACAAGATCAACGCACGGCTGGTCGAGCACACCATGGCGGACTTCCTGTCCGCGCCGGCGATCCGGTTGGCCACGTACATCCCGCGCGTGGTGCCGACCAGTGCCGAGGCGGAAACGGCGTATCTGCAACGTCTTTCGGCGATTCCCGCGTATCTCGACCGCGCCGCGGAACGCAACCGCGCGGGGATCGCGGCCGAACGCACGCCTGTCGCCAGAATGGTCCGTACCGCGGTCGAGCACATCGACCGTTACCTGGATGGCGCCACGGACACCTTCGCCCAGGCGCCGATGTCGGGACGGCACGGCGCCGAACGGGACCGGCTGTTGGCCGACGCGGTCCGGCCGGCGTTCGTGCGCTACCGGGACGTGCTGGCCACGGACGTCGAATCGCGTGGCCGGTCCGACGAGCAGCCGGGTTTGTGCTGGTTGCCGGACGGCGACGCGGCCTATGACGCGCTTGTTCGTTACCACACGACGACGGCCCAGACGCCGGAGCAGCTGCACCGAACCGGGTTGGAGCTGATCGAGAACCTGGCGCTGGAGTACGCGGAGATCGGCGCGCGCGTGTTCGGGCTGGGCACGGCCGAGGAGGTGCAGGAGCGGCTACGGACCGATCCGGAACTGAAGTGGGGGAGCGCGGACGAGATCATCGCGCACGCCCGCGTCACCATCGAGCGTGCGGAAGCTGTTGCCCCGCAATGGTTCTCACGGTTGCCTGTCAAACGTTGCGTCGTCGTGGCGGTGCCGGACGCCGAGGCGCCGAACGCGGCGGGCGCGTACTATACGGCGCCCGCGCTGGATGGTTCGCGGGAAGGCACGTACTGGGCGAACACGTACAAGGCGACCCAGCGGGATCGCTACGGCGCCGAGTCCGTGGCGTTCCACGAGGCCGTGCCGGGGCACCACTTCCAGATCGCGCTGGCCCAGGAGATGACGAATCTGCATATGCTGCGCCGGGTCGCGTCGGTGACCGCGTACGCCGAAGGCTGGGGCCTATACGCCGAACGGCTCGCGGACGAGATGGGTCTGTTCTCCAGTGACCTCGCCCGGCTCGGGATGCTCGCCGAGGACTCGATGCGGGCCGCGCGGCTCGTCGTCGACACGGGTCTGCACGCGATGGGCTGGACCCGTCAACAGACCGTGGACTACTTGCGTGTCAACACGGTCATGACCGAGGTCGACATCCAGTCCGAGGCGGACAGGTACATCGAGGACCCGGGCCAAGCGTTGGCGTACATGGTGGGCCGGCTGGAGATCCTGCGGCTGCGGCGCCGCGCCGAACAGGACATGGGGAACGCCTTCGACATCAAGGGGTTCCACGATGTCGTGCTCGGCAACGGGCCGCTGCCGATGGCCGTGCTGGAGGAGGTCGTCACGGAGTGGGCGAGTTGAGTACGGACTTGCGGCGGCCGTACAGGAAGTAGACGACCATGCCGAGGACGAACCACACCGCGAACCGGATCCAGGTGATCGGCGCGAGGAACGTGATCAGCCAGATCGAGAACGCCACGCCGATCGCTGGCACGACTGGCATGCCCGGGGTGCGGAACGTCCGAGGCAGGTCTGGCCGCCGGTAGCGCAGCACGATCACGGCCACGCACACCACGACGAACGCCAGCAGGATGCCGATGTTCGTCAGCTCGGCCACGTCGATGATGGGCAGCAGCCCGGCGAGCACGGCCGAGATCACCCCGGCGATCCAGGTGACCCGGACCGGCACCTTGCGCACCGGATGGGTCTTGGCGAACCACCGCGGCAGCAGGCCGTCGCGGCTCATCGCGTACCAGACCCGCGTGACACCCAGCATGAACGTGAACATCACGGTCAGGATCCCGATCACCGCGCCGGCCGCGATGACCGTGCCAAGGCCGGTCAGGCCGACGGACGCGAACGCGGTGGAGAACCCGCTGGCCGGGTCGATCAGCGTGTAGTCCTGCATGCCGGTCAGCACCAGGCACGCCAGGACGTACAGCACCATCGAGATGGCCAGCGAGTACACGATGGCCTTGGGCATGTGCCGTTGCGCGTCCTTGGACTCCTCGGCCGCGGTGGACATGGCGTCGTAGCCGAACACGGCGAAGAACACCAACGCGGCCCCGCTCATCGCGCCGCTGAAACCGGCCGGGGCGAACGGCGTGAGGTTGCCTGTCCTGATGTAGAAGAACCCGACCACGATGACCACGAGCACGACGACGATCTTCAGCGCCACCACGGTCGTCTCGAACCGGGCGGCGGCGCGGATGCCCCGAGTGAGCAGGAACGCGATGAGCAGGCACAGGATGGCCGCGATCAGGTTGATCTTGTACGTGCCCGCGGCCACCCCCGGCGGCTCGGTGCCGGGCGCGCCGAGCATCCACGCCGGCAGGTGGACGCCGATCTGGTCGAGCAGGAACCCGAAGTACCCGGAGATGCCGATGGCGACCACGGCGACGATCGCGGTGTACTCCAACAGCAGGTCCCAGCCGATGAACCAGCCGACCACCTCGCCGAGCACGGCGTACCCGTACGTGTACGCCGACCCGGCCTTCGGGATCAGGCCGGCGAACTCCGCGTACGAGAACGCGGCCGCCGCGCTCGCGATCCCCGCGATCAGAAACGAGATCAGCACCGCCGGGCCGACCCCGGCGAGGGGGCTACCGAGTGAACACGATTTTCCCCGCGGTCTCGCCGTCCGCCATGGCCTGGAAGCCCGCCGGCGCCTGGTCCATCGGCACCTCGGTGCCGATCTTCGGCCGGAGGTTCGCCGACGCGCAGAACCGCAGCAGGTCGGCGAGTTCGTCCCGGGTGCCCATGGTCGAGCCGACCACCCGCAGCTGCAGGAAGAACAGCCGCTGCAGGTCGGCGTTGGCGTCCGGGCCGCTGGTCGACCCGGAGACCACGATGATCCCGCCCGGTTTCAGCGCCTTCATCGAGTGCGACCAGGTGGCCTTGCCGACCGTCTCGAACACCGCGTCCACCCGCTCGGGCAGCCGCGCGCCGGACTCGAACGTCTGGTGCGCCCCCAGATCCGCCGCGACCGCGCGTTTCTCCGCCGACCGGCCGGTCACCCACACCCGGTACCCGGCGGCCCGGCCGAGCTGGATCAACGCCGTCGACACCCCGCCCGAAGCGCCCTGCACCAGCATGGTCTGCCCAGGCCGCAACCCGGACTTGACGAACAGCATCCGGTACGCCGTCAGCCACGCCGTTCCCATGCACGCGCCCTCGGCGAACGACAACTCCGCGGGCTTCGGCAACGCGTTGCGCCTCGGCACGATCACCTTGTCCGCGAACGTGCCCTGGTGCAGTTCGGTCAGCAACGTCCGCTTCGGGTCGAGCGTCTCGTCCCCGCTCCAGTCCGGGTCACCGATCACCGAGTGCAGCACGACCTCGGTGCCGTCGTCGAGGACACCGGCGCCGTCACAGCCCAGGATCATCGGGAACCGCTCGGCCTTGATGCCCACGCCCCGCAACGTCCACAGGTCGTGCATGTTCAGGCTGGCGGCTTTGACGGTGACGGTCACCCACCCGTCCCGTGGCTCCGGATCCGGCCGCTCGCCCACTGTCAGCGCGGCTAGTGGGTCGTCGGGCTTGGGCTCGGCTGCGTACACGGCGAACATGTCAGCAACCTACCCATTGGCCGATTCCGCCGCCTGTGGGGTGGGCCACCGAAGATCTGCTTGCCGGGTCGAGCATCGGTGCAGCTAGGGTTCTGGGTGTGTCCTGGTTGTCCGAGTGGTGGAACGCCGTCGAGCTGTGGATCACGCAGCTGGCGTTCCCGGCCCAGTTCGCCGTGGTGATCGCGGTGCTGCTGCCGGTGTGCGCGGGCGGGGCGTGGCTGATCGACCGGGCCGTGGACTACGTCGGCGACAAGATCAACCGGGCCCGCGGGCCGTCGGTGGAGGACTGCGATTAGGGTCGTGATCCATGGGGTCGCGCCGGCGCATCACACTCGCCCTGATCGGACTGGTCGTCCTGGTCGTGGTCGGATGGCTGGTCGGGACGTCCGGCATGGCCACCAAGCCGCTGTCGGCCCTGCCGCCGGAGGCGAGGACGACCTGGCAGCTGATCCAGAAGGGCGGGCCGTTCAAGTCCAGTCAGGACGGCAAGGTGTTCGAGAACCGGGAGAAACTGCTGCCGGGCCAGCCGGCCAGCTACTACCACGAGTACACCGTGGCCACCCCCGGCGCCGACGACCGTGGCGCCCGCCGCCTGATCTACGGCCAGCAGCGCGAGCTGTACTACACCGATGACCATTACGCTTCGTTCGTGAAAGTCGACCCAGGGAAATGAAGCGATGCGGGCCGTAGTGGACGGGCGCGAGATCCGCGGCAAAGCCGCGATGCTCGACGCCCTGGCCACCGCGTTGGACTTCCCCGACTACTTCGGGCACAACTACGACGCCCTCAACGACCTGGTCAACGACCTGCCGCCGGGCGAGCACACGGTGGTCTGGCGTGCGCCGGACGTGCTGCGCCGGGCCGATCCGGACGCCTACGAGCAGATCGTGGACATCCTGACGCACGCCGACCGGCTCACGGTTGAGTTCGAGCGCTGACCCGGGCGCTGATCAGCTCGTACAGCAGGCTGCTCACCGGGGTCGGCGTGCCGGTCTCCTGCCCGAGACGTACGGCCGCGCCCGTCCACGCGGCCAACTCCGACTGCTTGCCGGCCAGGATGTCCCGTTGCAGTGATGTGGTCGCCGCCGCGGGCATGTCGTCCAGGAACGCCATCCGGGCCTGGATCACGTCGTCCGGCAGGTCGATCCCTTTCGCACGGGCCACTTGCAGGACCTCAGTCATGCTGTCCTCGATCAGCCGGCGCGTGCCCGGCCGCGACCGCACCACGCCGAACGGCGCGTCGGTGACCGTGCCCAGCGCGCCGATGGATGCCAGGGTGAGGAACTTCGTCCACAGCGCGCCCCAGATGTCCGTCGACACCACGGCTGCCAGGCCTGCTTCGGCGACGGCCGCGCGCAAGCGTTCCACCCGGTCGCTCGGCCGGCTGTCCCATTCGGCGAACGTGAGCTTCCCGCCGCCGATCTGGCGGATCCGGCCAGGCCCGTCGATGTACGCGATGACCTCGACCGCGCCGGGCAGCACCGCCCCCTCGCCGACGATGTCGGCCACCTGCCGCGGGGCGTCCACGCCGTTCTGCGTGGTCAGGACAGCTGTGTCCGGGCCGACCAGCGGCCGCAACGCGGCGATCGCGTGCCCCAACTGCCAGGTCTTGACGCCCAGCAGCACGTAGTCGACCTCGCCGATCTCCTTGGTGTCCTCGGTCGCCCGCACCGGCGACACCGTGAAGTCCCCTTCGACGCTCGTCACGGCCAGGCCGTCCTGCCTGAGCGCCGCGAGGTGCGCCCCGCGCGCCACAAAACTGACGTCGTGGCCCGCCCTGGCCAACCGACCGCCGAAATAGCCACCGACACCGCCGGTGCCGAGCACTGCGATTCTCATGATCACACGGTACTCAGCGAGATCGCGGCCCGAATCTGTCCGTGAAAGAGGGCACCACCATCGGTTGACGAGCCTTGTGGTGTGGGCCACCCAGCACCGGGTGGCCCGCACGGCATGATGGCCCTATGGCTGAACTGGTCCACATCGCCGTAGACCGTGGCGTCGCGGCGATCACGCTCGATTCGCCGCACAACCGCAACGCCCTGTCCCAGCAGTTGCGGGGCGAGCTGCGGCACCACCTCACCACCGCGATCGACGACGACCGGGTCCGGGTGATCGTGCTCGACCACACCGGCCCGGTCTTCTGTGCCGGCATGGACCTGAAGGAGGCCGGTGGGACCGCGTCCGGTGACCAGGGGGTGAATGAGTTCCCAGAGATCCTGGACCTGATCCGCACCAGCCCGAAACCGGTCGTCGCCAAGCTCGCCGGCCCGGCGCGCGCCGGCGGTGTCGGCATTGTCGCGGCGGCCGATATCGCCGTCGCCGCGGACACGGCCACGTTCGCGTTCACCGAGGTCCGGATCGGGGTCGTGCCCGCGGTGATCTCCGTGACCGTGTTGCCGCGGTTGGCGCCGCGCGCCGCCCATGAGCTGTTCCTGACCGGGGAGACGTTCGACGCGACCCGGGCGGTGGCCATCGGCCTGATCAATTCCGCGGTGCCGGCCGACCGGCTGGACGCGGAAGTGGTCCGCTATACCGACATGCTCAGCAAAGGCGGACCGGTCGCGCTGGCCGCGACCAAGGCGCTGCTGCGCGAACCGGTCAGTGATTTCGGCAGCATGCTGAAGCTGTCCGCGGAGTTCTTCGCCAGTGAGGAAGGCCAGGAGGGGATCGCGGCGTTCGCCCAGAAACGCAACCCGTCCTGGATTCCCTGACCGCTACGGGGTGGTGACGAGGAAGTCGTCGAACTGGACCTTGCCGCCCCAGCCGTCATTGGACGCGTCCATCACGTTGAGCCCGTTGAACGGCGCGCTGAGCCCGGTGGTGATTCCGGTGCAGCTTGTCGCCGCGCCATTCACCAGAACGTCGAAGGTGTGCGGCAAGGTGGTGGCGTGCACTTTCAGCGTCACCGTCGACCAGACGCCGGACGTGAGGTTCGTGCAGTCGGTCGAACCTGACGGCGATGTCTGCGCCACCAGGGTGTTCGAGCCGGGTGCGCGCTGCAACCGGACCCTGCGGGCGCCGATGGACGAACCGGCGCCGTTGAACGCGGTGACGAAGGCCGAGCCCGCGCTCGGTTTGATCGCGTAGCTTTCCAGGATTTCCGTGGCCGACGAGCTGAGCGACCGGGACGCGATCAGAAAGTCCCCGAGCGTGGTGCTTCCGCGTAATTCCAGAACCCGCCCATGATCCGATGTGTCCATCACCACCGCGGTGCTCGCACCCGCCTGGGAAATGCTCCATGGCGCACCGAGTGGGCCGGTCGGCGTGGTTTGGAAGTTCTCGCTGAACACCACGGTCGTCGCGTTCGCGTTGGGTGTCAGAACAGCGACGAAAAGGACGAAGACCGCGACAAGAATACGTAAGAATGCGGCTTTCATGACGATCTCCTGACGGTTATCGACAGAAACGCCTCATCCTATCGACGAATTGGGTCACCCGGTGCGCTCAAGGGATGCGCGCAAGGTGTCGTCATACCGTTGCAGGACGAGCTCGGCGACGCCGGGATCGGCGCCCAGCGGATCGGCCAGTAGGACGTCCGGGGCGGCGTCGTGGGCGGCGGTGTAGACCCGGTCGGGCAGCAGTCCGGGCGCCAGGAACCAGGAGGCGACCGCGATCCGCTCGGCGCCACGGGCCCGCAGCTTGGCGATGGCGGCGGGCACATCGGGCTGCACGGTCGCGGCGAAGGCGGCGATCGCGCCGGCCCAGCCGGTCTGGGCGCTCCAGCGTTGGGCCATCGCGGCGACGGAAGCGTTCGCTCGGTTGTCCGAGGAGCCGGCGCCGGCCAGCACGACACCGAGCGCCGGGTCGTCGAACCGGACCCCGGCCGCGGTGAGCCGGCGCAACGCCGCCGACTCCAGCCGGGGATCAGGGCCGAGCGCCTCGGCCACGGTCACCGAGAGCCGCGGTGACCGGCGGCCCGCCTCGTGGACGATGGCTGGAACGTCCACTTTGGCGTGATACGCCCGGCCGAGCAGCAACGGCACGACCACGACCTCGCCGCGCACGCCGGCGAGCACGTCGGTCAGCCGAGGCGCTGAGAGGTCCAAAAAGGACACCCGGGCGTCCAGGCCGGGCCGCAGCGCGCGGACCACGTCCACCAGCGCCGCGACCTGGGCGGCGGACCGGGGATCGCGGCTGCCGTGGGCGACCGCCACCAGGGGGATCACGTCAACGCTCCGGTCAGGCCACGGGCCCGCAGCACGGCCCGTTCGACCGGGCGGAACACCAGCAGTTCGATCCCGACCCCGACGAGCAGGATCAGGAAGATCGCGGCCATCACCATCGGCATGTCGTTGTACGACGACCCTTGGTTCAGGTACGCGCCGAGCCCCAGGCCCAGGTCCGGGCTGTGCGCGATCAGCTCGGCCGCCATCAGCGACCGCCACGAGAACGCCCAGCCCTGCTTGAGCCCGGCCAGATATCCGGGCAACGCGGCCGGCAACAGGATGTGCCGGGCCGAGGCGAGCCGGCCGGCGCCCAGGGTCTTGCCGACCCGGGGCAGGATCGGCGGGATCTGGTCGATCCCGGCGACCAGGCCGTTCGCGATCGACGGCACCGAACCCATCAGCACGACGAAGTAGATCGACCCGTCCTTCAGGCCGAACCACAGGATCGCGGCCGGCACCCACGCCACCGACGGCAGCGACTGCAGCCCGCTCAGCAGCGGCCCGATCGCCGCCCGCACCACCCGGACCTTGGCCACCAGCAGGCCGAGGGGAGTGGCGATCACCAGGCCGGCGAGGAAACCGAGCACCGCGCGGCTAATGGACGTCCACAGCACCTCGGCGATCTGTCCGGTTTGGACAAGGTCCTCGAACTTCGCCCACACCGCCAGCGGCGACGGCAGCTGGAACTCCGGCCAGATCGCCGCCGCCCACAACGCCTGCCAGACCGCTATGAGCACGACCAGCGCGCCCACCGGAGGCAGCGCCGCGCGGGCGAACCGCCGCCACCGCGGTCCGTCCGCACCGGTGGTGGGCGTGTCCAGGGCGTCCAGGCCGGCACCGACCTGGTCCTGGGCGTCCCGGTCCTGAACGTCAACGTCCGGCATGGGTGCTGATCACCTCACGCAGCCGGCCGGTGATCTCCTCGGTCAACTCCTCGGTGTCCGTGACGTCCTCAGTGGACCATTCCTGGACGACCCGGCCAGGCCGGGACGACAACAGCACCACCCGCTGCCCGAGCCGGACCGCCTCACGGACATCGTGCGTCACAAAGAGAACAGCGGTCGCCGTCCGTTCGTAGACGCGCAGCAGCTCACCCTGCAACACGTCCCGGGTGATCGCGTCCAACGCCGCGAACGGCTCGTCCATCAGCAGCAGCGCCGGCTCGTCCGTGCCCTTCACCCGCTGGGTCGCCGCGAGCGAGCGCGCCAACGCCACCCGCTGGCGCATGCCGCCGGACAGTTCATGCGGCCGCTTGTGCCCGGATCCGCTCAACCGCACCAGATCCAGCAGCTCGGCGACCTTCGACTGCCGGTCGGCGCGGCCGAACCCGGCCAGCCGCAGCGGAAGCTCGATGTTGCGGCCCGCGGTCAGCCACGGCATCAGCGCGGCCTCCTGGAACATCACCGCCGGCCGGGACGTGTTCAGCGTGATCGTGCCCGCCGTCGGCGCGTCCAACCCGGCGACCAGGTTGAGCAGCGTCGTCTTGCCGCAGCCGGACGCGCCGAGCAGGCAGACGAACTCGCCGGGCGCGACACTCAGGTTCACCCCGTCCAGCGCCGCCACCGCCCGCTGGCCCCGGCCGAAGACCTTGCCGACCCCGGTGAGCCGCACCGCGGTAGCCGACTGAACGTGCTCGGACGAACTGAGTGTCGCGGTCATGTCCCCTACTTCTCCAGGCCGGCGGCGTCCACCGCGGGCTTGCCCAGCGACTTCAATGCCTCGTTCAACGCGCTGAAGTCCGCGAACCCCTTCAGGTCCGCGACAGTCTTGACGATCTGCGCGGTCACCGAGTCCTTGGCCAGCTGGCCGAACGTCGACGCGATCGGGTCGGCGGTCTGCTCGATCGCGCTGAACGCCCGGTCGAGCACCGGCTGCGACAGCGAGCTGCCGGCCAGCTCCTTGAGCGCGTTGTTCACCACGGTCTTGGCGTCGGCCTCGTTGGCCTTCGCCCAGTCGATCGCCTTCAGGTGGCCCCGCAGGATCGCCTGCACGGTCTGCGGGTGCTGCTGCAGGAACTCGCTGCGCACGATGATCACCGTGGTCGGGAACCGGCCGTTCGGCCACAGGGTCTTCTCGTCCACGAGCACCTTCGCGCCCGCGTCCAGCACCAGCCGCGACGACCACGGCTCGGGCAGCCAGGCGCCGTCCACCTCGCCCTTCTTGAAGGCGTCCAGCGTCTTCGGGTTGTCCAGGTTGGTGATCTTGACACCCTGCAGCTTCTTGTCGGCGACGAACTTCTTCAGCGCCACGTCCTGCGTGTTGCCCAGCTGCGGGGTGGCGATGTTCTTGCCGGCCAACTGGTCCGGGGACGTGATGTCCGGCTTGGTCACCAGCTGCGCGCCACCGGACACCGCGCCGGAGATCAGCTGGATCGAGCCGGTCGACTTGGTGAACGCGTTGATCGCTGGCCCCGACCCGATGAACGCGATGTCCAATGACTTGCCGAGCAGCGCGTTGACCTCGTCCGGACCCGCGTTGAACGTCTGCGTGGTGAGCTTCGTCGAGCCGAGTTCCTTGGTGTAGAAGTCCTTCTTCACCCCGATGATCGCGGGTGTGTGCGTGACGTTCGGGAAGTACCCGATCCGGACCTCGGTCGCGTCGCCCTGCGCCGCGGCCGGCGCGGGCTTGTCGCCGCCGCCCGCGCGCGAGCACCCTGCTGCCAGGGACAAGGCCGCCATCGCGGCGGCGAGTAAGCGAAGCGTGCGTCTGGTGCTCACGGTCGAAGGTCCTCTCGGGGAGTTCAGGGTCCAGGGGAGACCGCGTCCCGTACCGGGAGCGGCGCGCCGACCAGGCCCGCGGCCAGTGTGGTCCCGTCGCCCGCGTCGATGACCAGGAACGCCCCGGTCCTGCGGCTGACGGTGTAGTCGTCGATTGGCAGCGGTTCGGCGGTACGCAGCCTAACCTGGCCGATCTCGTTCAATTGCAACGATTCGGGAAACTCCACACTGGACAGCTTTTGTTCGTCGAAACGCGAGATCAATTCCGTCACGAAGGCTGGGGTGGTTTTCGTGCCGTGCTTGAGAAGAATTCGCGAATTGGGCCGCAAATCCTTGTCCGCCAACCAACACAGCGTCGCACCGAACTCGTCGGTCACGGTCGGGGGAGCACTCGCGGTGGAAATCAAGTCCCCGCGCGAGATATCCAGATCGTGGGACAGGATCAACGTGACCGACTGGCCCGCGGTCGCCTCGGCCAGTTCGCCGTCCGGCGTGTCGATCCGTTCCACCAGACTGCGACCGCCCGAGGGCAGCACGACGATCTCGTCGCCGGGCCGGACCGTCCCGGCCGCCACCTGGCCGGCGTAACCGCGGTAGTCCGGGTGTTCCGGCGTGCGCGGGCGGATCACGTACTGGACGGGGAACCGGAACGGCACGTGGTGCGGGTCCGGTTCGACGGGCACGGTCTCCAGGTGGTCCAACAGGGTCGGCCCGGTGTACCAAGGTGTGTTCGCGGACCTTTCCACGACGTTGTCACCGACCAGGGCGGACACCGGGACCGTCACCACATCCGACTCGCTGTAGCCGAGCGCGGCCGCGTGGGCTGCGAACTCCTTGGCGATCAAGGCGAACACGGACTCGTTGTAGTCGACGAGGTCGATCTTGTTGACCGCCAGCACAAGCCGAGGCACGCCAAGCAGCGCCAAGACGGCCGCGTGTCGCCTTGTCTGCTCGATAACACCTTTACGCGCGTCCACCAGAAGGATCGCCAGCTGCGCGGTGGACGCGCCGGTGACGGTGTTCCTGGTGTACTGCACGTGACCGGGCGTGTCCGCGAGGACGAACGAACGCCGTGGTGTGGCGAAGTAGCGGTACGCGACGTCGATGGTGATGCCCTGCTCGCGTTCGGACCGCAGCCCGTCCACGAGCAGGGACAGGTCCGGGCCGGCGAGTCCGCGGTCGACGCTGGCCCGGTGCACCGCGTCGAGCTGGTCGGCCAGCACCGACTTGGTGTCGTACAGCAACCGTCCGACCAAAGTGGACTTTCCGTCGTCCACGCTGCCGGCGGTGGCGAGCCTCAGGAGATCGCTCATCGGCTTAGAAGTAACCTTCCCTCTTGCGATCTTCCATGGCCGCCTCGGACAGCCGGTCGTCGGCCCGGGTGGCGCCGCGCTCGGTCAGCCGGGACGCGGCCACCTCGGCGATCACCTGCTCGATGTCGGCCGCGGTCGACTCGACCGCGCCGGTGCACGAGCCGTCCCCGACCGTCCGGTACCGGACAGTCCGCGCCTGCAGCGTCTCGTCGGCGCGCGGGCCGCCCCACGGGCCTTCGGCCAGCCACATCCCGTCGCGCAGGTAGACCTCCCGTTGGTGCGCGTAGTAGATGGACGGCAACTCGATGTTCTCGCGCGCGATGTAGTTCCAGACGTCCAGTTCGGTCCAGTTCGAGAGCGGGAACACCCGCACATGTTCCCCCGGCCGGTGTCGCCCGTTGTACAGGTTCCACAGTTCGGGACGCTGCCTGCGCGGCTCCCACTGGCCGAACGCGTTGCGGAGGCTGAAGATCCGTTCCTTGGCGCGGGCGCGTTCCTCGTCCCGGCGGCCACCGCCGAACACCGCGTCGAACTTGTTCTCGGTGATGGTGTCCAGCAGCGGGACGGTCTGCAGCGGATTGCGGGTGCCGTCCGGGCGCTCGGCCAGTCGGCCGTCGTCGATCCACTCCTGGACGTGGGCGACTTCCAGGCGCAGGCCGTACTGGTCGACGACCTTGTCCCGGAACTCGATGACCTCGGTGAAGTTGTGCCCGGTGTCCACATGCAACAGTGGGAACGGCACCGGCGCCGGCCAGAACGCCTTGATCGCCAGGTGCAGCAGCAGGGTCGAGTCCTTGCCGCCGGAGAACAGGATCACCGGCCGGTCGAACTCGCCCGCCACCTCACGGAAGATGTGGATCGCCTCGGACTCCAGGGCGTCCAGGTTGTCTGTGCGCAGGGCCACAGTCATCGTCGTCCCCCTACCCGTGCAGTCCGCACTCGGTCTTGCCCTGACCGGCCCAACGGCCGCTGCGCGGGTCGGCGCCCGCCTCGACCTTCGCCGTGCACGGCGCGCACCCGATCGACAGGTATCCCTCGGCCACCAGCAGGTTCTCCAGGATGCCGTGCTCGTCGATGTACTGGCGGAACTCCTCGTCGGTCCACGGCGCGATCGGGTTGACCTTCACCAGGCCGTTGCGGTCGTCCCACTGCACGATCGGCGTGTTCGCCCTGGTCGGCGCGTCCACCCGGCGTACCCCGGTGACCCAGGCGGCGTAGTTCGCCAACGTCCGCCGCAACGGCACGACCTTGCGCATCGCGCAGCACCGGTCCGGCTCACGCTCGTAGAGGTTCGGTCCCTCGTCGGCGTCCTGTTCGGCGACAGTCTTGTCCGGCATGGCATTGATGATGTTGATGCCGGAGTAGGTCGCGCCGACCGCGTCCCGCAGGCCGATGGTCTCCGGGAAGTGGTACCCGGTTTCCAGGAACAGCACGTCGAAGTCCGGCTTCGCCTGGACTGCCAAGTCGATCAGCACGGCGTCCTGCATGTTGGACGCGAGAATCCAGTTGTCCCCGAACGTCTTCGCGGTCCATTCGAGCGCCTCGGCCGCGCCGGCGTCGGCCAGTTCGACCTCGGCGGCGGCTGCCAACTCCTTCAGTTCGTCCCGTGTCGCGGTCGTCACTTGCTCACCTGTCCCACCGAGATCCCCACGAACTTCACTGTGAACACCCGGCGGCAGTCGTTGCACAGCCAGGCGGCATGTGGCTCCTCCTGCGGGCGAAGATCCTCTTCGCCGCAATAGGGGCAGTAGAACGGTGTGGCCCTGTCACTCATTGCTGCCTCCGCTGAGACAAGCACGTCGGCAGGCACTCATTTGAGGTCATCCTCGTGAGCCCGCCCCACCCACTGCGCGAACCGTTCTCCCTCGGTCCGCTGCTTGACGTAGTTACGCACCACGCGTTCCACGTAGTCGGCCAGTTCGGTGGCGGTCACCTTGTGGCCACGCAGTTTCCGGCCGAACCCGGCGTCCAGCCCGAGGCCGCCGCCGAGGTGCACCTGGAAGCCTTCGACCTGGTTGCCGTCGCCGTCCGTGACGATCTGGCCCTTCAGCCCGATGTCCGCGGTCTGGATCCGGGCGCACGAGTTCGGGCACCCGTTGATGTGCACAGTCACCGGGTCCGCGATACCGGCCTGGACGTCCGCCAGTCGCGTCTCCAACGCGGCCACCAGGTCCGCCGCGCGGGCCTTCGTCTCGACGATCGCGAGCTTGCAGAACTCGATGCCGGTGCACGCCATCACGCCACGCCGCCACGGCGACGGGTCGACCTGCAGGCCCAGCTTGCCCAGTTCGGCCTTGAGGCCGGGCACGTCACCCTCGGGCACGTCCAGCACGAGCAGCTTCTGCTGCGGGGTGAACCGCACCCGCCGCGACCCCGCCCGCTCGGCCGCCTTCGCGACCTCCACCAGCACCGAGCCGGAGACCCGGCCGGCGATCGGCGCGGCGCCGACGTAGAACTTCCCGTCCTTCTGCGGGTACACGCCGATGTGGTCGACCGGCCGGTCGAGGACCTTCGGTGCCGGGCCGTCGACGAGCGCCCGGCCCAGGTACTTGGATTCGAGAATTTCCCTGAATTTCTCAGGCCCCCAGTCCGCGACCAGGAACTTGATCCGCGCCCGGTGCCGCAGCCGGCGGTACCCGTAGTCGCGGAAGACGCTGATCACCCCGGCCCACACGTCGGGCACCTCGTCGAGTGGGACCCAGGCGCCGAGTCGCTGCCCGATCATCGGGTTGGTGGACAGGCCGCCGCCGACCCACACGTCGAACCCTGGCCCGTGCTCGGGGTGCACGACGCCGACGAACGCGACGTCGTGGATCTCGTGGGCGACGTCCTGGATGCCCGAGATGGCCGTCTTGAACTTCCGCGGCAGGTTCGAGAACGCCTTGTCGCCGACGTACGTGTCCTTGATCCGGTCGATCGCCGGCGTGCCGTCGAGCACCTCGTTCTCGGCGATCCCGGCGACGGGGGAGCCCAGGATGACGCGCGGGCTGTCGCCGCACGCCTCCATCGTGGTCATCCCGGCGCCTTCGAGCTTGTCCCAGATGGCCGGCATGTCCTCGATGCGGATCCAGTGGTACTGGATGTTCTGCCGGTCGGTGATGTCCGCGGTGTCGCGCGCGTACGTCTGCGAGATCTCCCCGATGATGGCCAGCTGCTCGGTGGTGACCGCGCCGCCGTCGATCCGGATCCGCAGCATGAAGTACTCGTCGTCGAGCTCCTCGGGCTCAAGCGTGGCCGTGCGGCCACCGTCGATCCCTGGCTTGCGCTGGGTGTACAGGCCGAACCAGCGGAACCGGCCGCGCAGGTCAGCCGGGTCGATGGAGTCGAAGCCGCCCTTGGCGTAGATCGTCTCGATCCGGGCGCGGACGTTGAGCGGGTTGTCGTCCTTCTTGCTGCGCTCGTTCGGGTTGAGCGGTTCGCGGTAGCCGAGTGCCCACTGTCCCTCGCCCCGACGCTGCTTGGCTCGCTTGGGGGTGGTGGTTGGCGGTGCCATCCGATGGCGTCCTTCGGGATCTGGGCGGTCGCGTGCGCCATCCCCCGCGAACAGGGAAGAAACCGGCGAACCCGACGCCGGCGGAAGAAACAGTTGTCCGGCGTAGGACTCAGCGCCGGCACAAGTCGCTGTTGACGCGCAGGAAATCCACGTGGCGGCGGACCACCAGGAGGACCAACACGACAGCGGACATGTGCCCAGCGTGCCATGCGTCCAACAAGTGGTCTACCGGCATCCGCATGCTGGGACGAGTGTCACCGCACTTGACGAGCGGGCCGGGATGGGACACTTGTGCGGTGGCCTCCACACTTCCCCCAGGTGACCCCGCGCCCGCCGACGGTTCGCTGCCGGCCGAGGCGCTCGCCGGTCTGGGCCGGAGGCCGTTCGGCGTTTACGTGCACGTGCCGTTCTGCGCGACCCGCTGCGGATACTGCGACTTCAACACCTACACCGCCGGTGAGCTGGGCACATCCGCTTCGCCGGAGTCGTGGCTGGAGGGCCTGCGGCGGGAACTGGACCTGGCCGCCCGGGTGCTGGGGACCCCGCCGGTGGTGGACACCGTGTTCGTCGGCGGCGGGACACCGTCCCTGCTGGGCGCGTCCGGTCTCGCCGCAGTACTGGACGCCGTGCGCGGCTCGTTCGGGTTGTCGTCGGCCGCGGAGGTCACCACCGAGTCCAATCCGGAGTCCACATCGCCCGAGTTCTTCGCGGGCATCCTGCGCGCCGGCTACAACCGGGTGTCCCTGGGGGCACAGTCAGTGGCGCCGCATGTGCTCTCCGTACTGGACCGGACGCACACGCCAGGACGTCCGGTGGCCGCCGCCACCGAGGCCCGAGCGGCCGGTTTCGAGCACCTGAACCTCGACCTCATCTACGGCACCCCCGGTGAACAACCGGACGACCTGCAGGCCTCGCTGGACGCCGTGCTGGACGCGGGTGTCGACCACGTGTCCGCGTACGCGTTGATCGTGGAGGAGGGCACCGCGCTGGCTCGCCGGATCCGGCGCGGCGAACTGCCCCCGCCGGACGACGACGTGCTCGCCGAACGGTACGAACAGGTCGACTCCGTGCTCTCGACCAGCGGCTTCCGGTGGTACGAGGTGTCGAACTGGGCGGCTTCGGTGGCCGCGCGCTGCCGGCACAACCTGGGCTACTGGCGGGGCGACGACTGGTGGGGCGCCGGTCCCGGAGCACACAGCCACGTCGGCGGCGTGCGGTGGTGGAACGTGAAGCACCCGGCCAAGTACGCGGAAGTGCTGGCCGCCGGCCGATCTCCGGCCGCCGCCCGGGAGGTACTGTCCGAAGAGGACAGACGGGTCGAGCGGGTGCTGCTGGAACTCCGCCTGGCCGAAGGACTTCCGTTGGACGTGCTGGACGAGTCCGGCGTGGCCGAGGCGAAGGTCGCGGTGTCCGACGGCCTGCTGAGCCAGTGGGCGTTCGACGCCGGCCGCGCCGTGCTCACCGACGAAGGGCGTTTGCTGGCGGACGGGATCGTCCGGCGGCTGTTGCCCTGACGAGCCGGCGCTCACACCCGGCTGAGCACGCGGTCGAGCGTTGACGCGAGATCACCTTCGCCCTGCATCGACCGCCAGGCGATGACGAAGTCGGGCCGGACCAGGACCGCGCCCTCGGCCCCGATCCCGTACGTCTTGGTCACCTCGTCACCGACGAGATACGCGTCAAGTCCCAGGTCGGTGGCCCGGTCGACCCACTGTTGCGCACCTGTCAGGACCACGAACCCGCGGCCGAACAGCTCCACGACGGATTTCCCGTCGACCATGACGTGCGGCGCGCGCGAGCCGGGCCGGCCCGTGGGTTCCTCGGGGTTCTCCAACAGTTCCCGGTCGTCGTCGGGTTCGAGGATCACGGCGTCGCTGAGGCAGCGGTAGCCGAAGAACAGCTTGGACACCGGGTCGACCGGCGACGCCAACGTGTCGTCGGCGAGGTCGGGGCGCATCCGCTCGACGTACGCGGTGTACTGCTGCTCGGCGATGAAGTCCGACCAGGGCCGCTGCTCCGGGTCGTGGCTGTCCAGCAAGCCCGGTCCGGCCTCGCCACGGACCACCATCGCGAGCTTCCAGGCCAGGTGGAAGCCGTCCATGATGGCCGAGTTCCCGCCGAACCCGCCGGTCGGCGGCATCACCCGGGCCGCGTCGCCGACCAGGTGCACCCGGCCATCGCTGAACCGGTCGGCCACCGAGTGCTTGATGTCCGTGCTGGTCATGCCGTGCTGGACGACCTCGGCCGCCAGGTCGGGGATCCCGGTCGCGGTGCGGATCACCTTCAGCCAGTCGTGGTCGCCAAGGCCGACACTGACCGCGTACTGGCTGGGCTCGTCGGTGGTCACCAGCGACCCGCCGCCCCCGGGCAGCTCCGGGTTCTGGAGGTACACCAGGGCGTTCGGGGGGATGACGTCGCCAAGGTCGGCGCGGAAGACCACGCCGGTGCCCGTGCCGAGGACACCGCGGCCGTGGTGCCCGATGCCGAGCGCGGCCCGGATCGGGCTGCGGTGGCCGTCCGCCGCGACCATGTACGGGGCACGGATCTCGCTGGTCTCGCCGGTCGTGAGGTCGCGCAGCGTCGCCGTGACCCCGTCGTCGTCCTGCTGGAACTCGACCAGTTCGGTGGCGAACCGGATCTCGGCCCCCAGTTCGCGGGCCCGCTCGGCCAGGACCGGTTCGGCACGTTCCTGGCTGCAGCCCGCCCAGACCGCGGTGGACAGCGCGGACAGGTCCGGACCGAGCTGGTCCACCAGGATCTCCTTGAACACCGGG
The DNA here is from genome assembly GCF_004345645.1 of Actinocrispum wychmicini. Lineage (GTDB taxonomy): Bacteria > Actinomycetota > Actinomycetes > Mycobacteriales > Pseudonocardiaceae > Kibdelosporangium > Kibdelosporangium wychmicini. The sequence continues at coordinate 222,700 of NZ_SLWS01000013.1, forward strand.
CCGGCGGCGCTGGCCGCGATCACGATCTTGAAGGTCTGGTCCGACGGTGACGCGGCCACCATCTTCTGGTCGACCCCGGCCAGCCGCAGCGCCTCCATGGTGTGCGGGAACTGGCCACGCGCCTTCGGGTAGATCGACGTGGACGGGTGCCGCTCCACCACGAGCGCCTGCACCCCGTGCAGCCCCAGGTACATCGCGGTGGACAGCCCGGACAGCCCCGCACCCACAACAAGAACTCGCATGATCCCTCTCCCTTGCGAACGAACACCGTTCGTGTGACGAATACAGTTCTACTAACGAACAGCGTTCGTGTCAAGTACAGTGTTCCCGTGGAGCTCCCCGAACCGCCATGGCGCTCGGCGCAACGCAAGCCCGCGCGCCAACCCCTCAGCCGTGACCTGATCGTGGACACGGCACTGAAACTGCTGGAAAAGGAAGGTCTGGACGCGCTCTCGATGCGCCGCGTGGCCCAGGCGCTCAACACCGGACCGGCGTCGCTCTACGCCCACGTCCGCAACCGTGAGGAACTGTGCGAGCTGATGTTCGACCGGATCCTCGGTGACATCGATCTGCCCAAGCCCGACCCGGCGCGCTGGCGCGGTCAGCTCAAGGACCTGTGCTTGGCGCAGGTCAAGGCCATGGTCGCGTATCCGGGGATCGCGCAGGTCGTGATGAACGCGATGATCCCGACCGGCCCCAACAGCCTGCGGCACGGCGAGGCGATGCTCGGGTTCCTGCGGGCCGGCGGCCTCTCCGAACGGCACGCCGCGTTCGCGTTCGACGCGCTCGGCCTGTACTGCAAGGCGTTCGCGGCCGAGGTCGGCATCTGGCAGTCCGCCGGCGTGGACCAGACGGACATCGCCGACCGGGTCCGGCAGATGGTGGACTACATGAAGTCGTTGCCGCCGGGGACGTTCCCGAACCTGCTCGCCATCGGCCCGCTGTTCTCCGGGGACACCGCGCGGGACCGCCTGGAGTTCGCGATCGACACGTTCATCGCCGGTCTAGTGGGCGGGGCGGATGGTGGGGGTGTTGCAGGGGTCCTGGATGCTGGCGCTCGGGAATGACCGGCGCAGCTCGACTTTGAGCTGCTCGCGGTCCACCCCGGGCGCTGGTGTCACCCGGACGTTCGCGGGATACGTGTCCGGGTCGAACATGCTCAACATCGACGGGTCGCCCGCGTACTTCGTGCGGTACCGCTCGTACCCTTGCGCGCGGGTCTCCCCGACGGCCTCGCCGACCTGAGGGTTCTTCTTCAGGTCGTCGGTGCCCTGGCGCATTTTCGCGTCGCTCGTGAAGCCGACGTCGACCTCCACGCACGGCGGCTCCACCGCGACCGACTCGCTACGCCAGGTGACCAGCACGACCGTCACGACGGCTGCGGCGACCACCACACCCAGCAGGGAGAAGATCAACAGCCGTCGGCTCACCCGACGACTGTCTCACAACCCCTTCGACCGGACGAAATTCACATGTACGACGTCACTTCGTGGGGATCATCAACGTAAGGATCTCCGCCTGGAGCAAGGAGATCACGCCGACGACGGCGGTCAACGCCAGCGACCACAGGAACGTCTGCCGCAGCAGCGTCGACTCCTCGCCGGTCTTGTCGATCGCGGTCGCGCCGATCGACAGGTTCTGCGGCGAGATCATCTTGCCCATCACGCCGCCGGACGTGTTGGTCGCGCCGGCCAGCACCGGGTTGATGCCGAGCTGCTGCGCGGAGATCACCTGCATCGGCCCGAACAGGCTGTTGGTGGACGCGTCCGAGCCGGTGAGGAACACGCCGAGCCAGCCGATGTACGCGGAGAACAACGGGAACAGCACGCCGGTCGTGGCGAACGCCAGGCCGAGGGTCTGGGTCGCGCCAGAGTAGTTCATCACGAACGCGATGCCGAGGATCATCATGATCGTCGCGAGCGCCCACCGCATCTGGACGATCGTCCGCACGTACACCCGGGCGAGTTTCCGGATGCCCGCGCCCATGGTGAGGCCGGCGAGCACCGCGGAGATCAACGCCATGCTGCCCGCCGAGTACAGCCAGTCGATCGTGAACGAGGCCCCGTACGGCGTGGGTTTCGCGGTGATCGGCGGGGACTGGATCACCTGGTTGTGCAGCCCCGGCCAGGTGAAGATGATGCTCGGCTTCTGCAGCAACGTCGTCAGATTGGCCCAGGACGGCAGTTTCGGCCAGATCGTGCCGATCCGGGACAGCAGGATGACGACGATGAGCACGATGTAGGGAGCGAATCCGTACAGCGCTCCGCGCGGCCGCGCGGTGGTGCCGACACCCTTGGCCATCTCCGGTACCTCGCCGTCGAAGCGCCACACCGCCTTGGGCTGCCACACGCGGGACAGCAGCCACAGAGCCAACATCGCGCCGAGGGCCGCCAGCACGTCCACCAGGCTCGCGCTGACGTAGTTGGAGACAAGGAACTGCACGACCGCGAAGGACAGCCCGGCGGTGAGCACGGCCGGCCACACCTCGGTCATCTTCTTCCAGCCGCACAGCACGACCACCAGAAAACCGGGGATGATCAACGAGATCAGTGGCAGCTGACGGCCGACCACGGCGGAGAACAACGCGGTCGCGTCGTCCGGCTTGAGGTTCAGGATCGGCCCGGTCAACCGGCCCAGGATGATGAGCGGGTTGCCCAGCCCGCCGAACGCGACCGGCGCCGTGTTCGCCAGCAACGCCAACACGACCGCTTTCACCGGCGGGAAACCCAGTGCCGCGAGCATCGCGCCGGTGATCGCGACCGGCGCGCCGCCACCGGCGATGCCTTCCAGCAGCGCGCCGAACGCGAACGCGATCAGCAACGCCTGCAGCCGCCGGTCCGGGCTGAACCCGGCCAGCACCGACTTGACCGTCTCGAACCGGCCGGTCGCGACCGTGACGTTGTGGAAGTACACGGCGTGGAACGCGATCCAGATCACGTTCCACACGCCGAACGCGATCCCCATCGCGGCCGAGTCGAACGCCAGCCCGAAAGGCATCCGGTACGCCGCGAGCGCCACGACCAACGCCACCACCAACGCGAGCGCCGCGGACAAGTGCGCCGAGCGGCGCAGCACGCCGAGCGTCACGAGCAGCACGATGACCGGTAACGCCGCGATGACCGCCGACAGCCACAACGGGCCGGCCGGCTGATAATCCTGAATCACTGCAACCCCTTTACTGGGGCATGTGCCCCAACCGGCGGGACAGGGTGGCCGCGGCGTCAGCCACCATGGGTCCCAGTTCGTCCACGCGCAGCAGCACCCGCCCGGCCGGACCGGCGATGCTCATCGCGGCGACCGGTTGTCCGGTGCGGTCCCGGACCGGGGCCGCGACGCACCCGACGTCGGGCTCGTTCTCGATGTTGTCGATCGCCCAACCCCGCCTTGAGGTTCGCTCAAGGTCGTCGAGCAGTTGTGTCCGGTCCACAATTGTGTTGGGAGTCAAGCGGTCCAGCCGCATCCGCGTCACCCGGTCGACGCGTTCGCCGGCTGGCAGCGCGGCCAGCCACGCCTTGCCGAGCGACGAGGCGTGCTGCGGGCGGCGAGTGCCCAGCTGGCAGTGCAACGTGACGGCGTTGGCGCCCCGGTCCTTCGCCACGTACACCATCGCGTCGCCGTCCGGGACGGCCAGGAAGATCGTCTCTCCGGTGTGCGCGGCCAGTCCGGCCAGGAACTGCGGCGCGGCCTTGTGCAGGTCCGTCGACGACATCGCCTGGACACCGAGTTCGACCAGGCGGGCGCCGAGCCGTACCCGGCCGGTCACGTGGTCGGCCTCCAGGTACTGCAGTTCCTTGAGGGTGTGCACGATCCGGTAGACGGCGCTGCGGGACAGGCCGAGCTGGGTCGCGATGGCGTTGGTGGAGATCTCCTGGCGCATCCCGACGTGTTCGAGCACGGCCAGTCCCCGCTCCAGCGTTCCGCTCTGCGGGGCCTTCGGCATGTGGTCGTCCTTCTCGGCCGACGGTGTCGATGTACCGTTCATTGGGACATTGTCCCGGTATTCAGCGAGCGAGCCAGCCACCATCCACCGCCAAGACATGTCCGGTTACGTAGTCAGAGGCCGAACTGGCCAGGAACACCGCTGCGCCGGCGAGATCGTCCGGAGATCCCCACCGGCCCGTGGGGATACGACCCAGAATCTCCTCGTAGCGTCGCTCGTCGGCGCGCAGCGCAGCGGTGTTGTCGGTCGCGAAGTAGCCCGGGGCTATCGCGTTGACCTGTACATTGCTCGCCGCCCACTCGTTGGACAGCGTTTTGGTGAGTCCCGCGACCGCGTGTTTGCTCGCGGTGTAGGCGGCCACCTTGATCCCGCCCTGAAAGCTCAGCAGGGACGCGACAGTGATGATCTTCCCGGCCCGCCGGTGCACCATCCGGCCGCCGACCACCCGGGTCAGTTCGAACACCGAGTCCAGGTTGACGGCCATGACGGCACGCCAGTCGTCGAGCGAGTGCGTCACCGCGTCGGACCGCCTGATGATCCCCGCGTTGTTGACGAGGATGTCGATCTGACGCGTGTCGACGAGCCGCGTCGCCTGGTCGGCGACCTGGTCCGGCTCGGAAAGGTCGATCTGGGCGACGGACGCGGTGCCGCCGTACGCCTCGATCTCCTCCTGGACTCCGGAGAAGTCGCCGCCGTGGCCGAGCAGCACGACGTCGGCGCCCGCGCCGGCCAGTGCCACCGCGACCGCCCGGCCGAGCCCGGTCCGCGCCCCGGTGACCAGCGCGGTGCGGCCGTCCAGGGAGAACAGCTTCCGCAGGTACGTCATCGCAGGTCCGCCATGGCGACGTGGTCCATGTCGTCGAACCGGTAGTTCTCGCCCGCCATGAACCACAGGAACGAGTAGCTGCCGGTCGCCGCGCCGGAGTGGATGGACCAACTCGGTGAGATGACCGCCTGTTCGTTGCGGACGATGACATGCCGGGTTTCGCCGGGCTCGCCCAACAGGTGCACCAGCCGGGCGTCCGGCTCCAGGTCGAAGTAGAAGTAGCACTCGGTCCGGCGCGCGTGGGTGTGCGCCGGCATGGTGTTCCAGACACTGCCCGGCGCGAGCTGGGTCCAGCCCATCATCAGCTGGCAGCTCCGCACGTGCGTGCCGTCGATGTACCGGCGAAGGGTGCGTGCGTTCGCGGACTCGGGCGTGCCGAGGTCGACGGGTGCCACGTCCTGGCCGCGCACCAAGGTGGTCGGAAGTGCGCGGTGCGCGGGCGCCGAAGCCAGGTAGATCCGCGCTGGTTCGGCGCCTTCGACGCTGGCGAACGTGATCTCGGCGGCGCCCCGGCCGACATAGAGAAGGTCTCCCCGGGACAGCGTGTACGGAGTACCGTCCACGGTCACCGCTCCGCGCCCGCCGACGCAGAAAGCCGCCAGCTCGCGACGTTCGCAGAAGTGGTCCGTTCGCAGGGCGTCGTCGGCCTGGAGGCGCAACGGAACAGGGCCGGGCATGGCGCCGCCGAGCACCACCCGGTCCTCGTGGCTGTACGTGAGGCGCACCGCTCCCGGGACGAACACGTCCTCGACCAGGTAGTGCCGGCGCAGCTGCGCGGTGTCGTACCCGCGCGCCTCCGCCGGACTGGTCGAGTACCGAACGTCCACCGCGACCTCCATGTACCAGTCAGTGGAACACTGAACCAGTAGTTGGGAAGACGCTAACAGCTCGGCCCGGCCAAGGGAAGGTCCAGACCACCCGGGCCGGCCGCGGTGTTCAGTCGGCCACCGGGAAGTTGCCGCAGAAGACGGGCCGCGGGTCGCGGCGGCGCTTGATGTCACGCAGGCGGATGACCACTTCGGCACTGAACGCGTCGGACACGTTCTCGCCAGGACTGAGGAACGTGAACGGTTTGCGGCCACTGACGGGGAGCGAGCCGGCGAGTGACAGCTGCCTGTCAGTGATCGACAGGGCCGTGTCCGGGTCGGCTGGAATGCCGAACATGTAGATCGCGTACGGCTCGGTCAGCGGGCCGTGCGGACTGTCGGACGGGCGGGTGAACGCGCCACCCAGGTGCCGGACCTGCACGCTCAGCAGCGGCGCGATCGGTTCGGCCAGCAGCGTCTTGGCCGCGTCGTCGTCCAGTCCGGTCAGGAGTTCGCCCCACGAACTGCCCGCGCTCGGGGCGACCGGTTCGGCGGTGATCGATCCCAGCTCCGCGACCGACATGACTTTCCTGCTGTCGGACAACGGCTTCGGCAGGCGACCGAGCGGGGCCAGCAGGCGGCGTGCCTCGTCCTCGCCACCCAGGTACGTCGCGTCCACCGCGACCATGGGATCGCCGCCGGGGAAGTGCAGCAGGTCCAGCCACACAGTCAACTCGTCCGGCGCGGTCGCGGTGATCTGCCGGAAGACGTCCACAACCGGCGCGGCGTACTCGCCGGCCCACAGGACCCGGCCGCCGTACAGCCGCGGCGCAGGGTGCAGGGCGAGTTCGAGCGCGGTGACGACGACGAGATCGCCACCCCCGCCGCGCAGAGCCCAGAACAGGTCGGGATCGCTTCCGGCAGTGACGTGTCGCTGGTGTCCTTCGGCGTCGACGACGTCGAAGGCGGTGACGTTGTCGGCGACCCAGCCGTGGGCGCGACCGAACCAGCTCAACCCGCCGCCGAGAGCCACCCCGGTGACGCTGACGATCGGGGAGCTGCCGGGCAGGCCGGTCAGCCCGAGCGGTGCGGCGGCGGCCTGCACACGGCCGGAAGCGACGCCCGCGCCGACGCGGGCCCGGCGGGTCGCCGGGGAGATCTCCAGTGTGTCGAGCCGGCGGGTGCGCAGCAGGATGGCGCCGTCGGTGCGGCCGGTGGCGCCGTGCCCGTTGGGCTGGGTGGTGACGGTCATCCCGGCCGCGCGGGCGTGTTTGACGAGTGCGACGACGTCTTCGGCGTCCGCCACTTCGACCACGGCGGCCACCGGCTGCTGCACGGCCAGGTTCCACGGGCGGCGGGCGGCGTGGAAACCGGGGTCGCCGGGCAGCCAGACCTGGCCGCGGACAACGGATTTCAGCTCGTTCATCGAAGTGTCCTCTGGTTCACGCGGAGATCCGTGGGTGCCGGGTGCCCCGGCGCCAGACGTCGGTGATCGACCGGGTGTCGGTGATGTCGGTGGTGGGGTCGCCCTGGACGAGGACCAGATCGGCGCGCAGGCCGACGGCGACGCGGCCACGGTCGGTGAGCCCGAAATGGCGCGCCGGGACGCTGGTGGCCGCGGCGAGGGCCGCCACCGGCGTGAGGCCCGCCTGCGTCAGCAGGACGAGTTCGCGGTGGATGCTGGCGCCGTGGATGGCGCGGAAACCGCCGTGGGGACCGTCGTTGGCGTCAGTGCCGGCCAGGAGCGGCACGCCTGCCCGATGCATGGCGGCCGCGGTCTCGAGCGCGTTGTGGATGCCGTTGGGGTTGACCGGGAAACCAGTGCTCTCGGCGGTAGCTGCCGCTCGAGCTCCGGCCGAGAGGTACTGCCAGATCCGTTCGTCGCGCCAGAGTTCGCGGCCGGTCTCCGCGGTGAGGGCCTCGACGAAGGACATGGCGCCGACCACGAAGACCCCGTAGGCGGCGGCAAGCCCGGCGATCCGCTCGGCGTCCCCGTCGGTGTGGATGTGCGCGAGGCCGTCGATACCGGCGTCTAGGGCGACGACGCTGTCATGGGCGCTGGCGACGTGCGCGATGGTCTTGAGCCCGGCGCTGTGGGCCGCGGACACCAGCGCGGCGACGCTGTCCGGTTGGAGGCAGGGCAGCGAAACTCCGCCGGACGACCCGTCGTCGATGACGATCTTCAAGTAGTCGGCACCGCCGGCGACCCGGTCCGCCACGAAGCCCTCGGCGTCCTCGGGACCGGCCACGGTGTTGAACGGCCCGTACAGCTTGCCCATGATCTGGATGGGATGCCCGTTCGGGGCGGTGGCGCCGATCTGGGCGGTGCGGACGTCGGCGACGTCGTCCGACTCGGCGGCGGCCCGGCGCAGGCGCGCGACGTTGTCCGGCATGGCGAACATGTCGAGCTCCGTGGTGACACCGAAGGTCAACGCCTGGGCGAGGCTGCCGTCGAACGCGTGCGTGTGCGCGTCGATCAGGCCGGGCAGCAGTGTGCGGCCGGTCCCGTCGACCTCGGTGGCGGCTCGCAGGTCGCTCGGGCTTTCCGCGACGGCGGCGATCAGGTCCCCGTCGATCAGCACGTCCGCCTTGGGCAGGACCCGCTCGCCGTCGAAGACCCGCACGTTCCGAATCACTGTGCTCGTGTCCATGGCGTCGACCGTGGCGGGCCCGGTCTGCGGTCGAGCTGGGATCGAGCTGGGACTCAGGCCAGCAGGCGCCTGCTCTGGTCCGCCCAGTACGCCAGACCGTGTCGTTCGTGGACCTCCAGCGCCGCTCGGGCGTGGTCGCGGGCCTCGCCTGCCCGGCCGAGCCGCCCGGCCAGCTCCGCGAGGACCAGGCGCGTGGACCCCCAACAGGCAGTGCCCATCCCGGCCACCACGAACTGGTCGGCGGACGGGAGCAGCTTCTCGTACAGCTCCCGAGGATCGGGGACACCAAGGCGGGCGGCCACCAGCCCCCAGACCGCGACGAGGAAGTCGCCGACCCAGTCCTCGGCGGTGTCAGTTCCCCACAACGCGATGAGCTCCCGCGCCAACGCGCACTGATTCGCCTCGACGGCCGCCAGCACGGCGACGGGCCGCAGCGGCACCTGGTTCGGTTCCCGGGCGGCGGCCACCAGCTCGGCCAGCAACTCGGGCACACGGCCCTGGGCGCGACGACAGGTGAACGTGGTCACCAGCCGACGGAACGAGGTACCCCACAGTGTCGACCCGAACTGCGGCTTCCCGAAGTCCGCGAGCAGCGCCTGCGCCTCGGCCCAGCGGCCGTCCAGGGTCCAGCGCGCCGGCTGTGCGAGGCGGACCATCGACTCGATCTCCCGCCGGGGAGCCGTGCGCAACAACTGCTCGCAACGGGCGAACTCCCGGTCCCAGCCGGCAAGGTCCCCGTCCCGCAGCATGCACGACATCAGGTGCACGCGCGCCGTCACCTCGTCGCTCAGCGGCAGTCCCGGCAAGGCGACGAGCTCTTCCGCCGCCGCGCGCCGGACGGCGTTACGTCCCGGCCGGAACACCGCGAGCAGGTAGTTGTTCAGCGTCCTGGCCAACAGCGGAGCCACCCGGGTGGCGCGGGCGAGTTCGACCGCCTCGGTCGCGTACCGTTCGCTCTCGGCCCGATGCGGCCCGTAGTGCAGCTCCAGGGCGAGGGTGCCGAGGAGAGTGGCCCGGTCGGTGTCGGTGAGTGGCCCGCGTAGCAGCCCTTCGATGACGGCCACCATTTCGGCGTCGACGACGCCGTAGGGTCGCCAGGTCCACACAGCGGGTCCGCCGATCGCGGTGACGGCGGGAATGAGCGCGTCCCGATCGTCGGCGCGCCGAGCGAGCCGGATCGACTCCGTCCAGGCGTGCCGCGCGTCCTCCGGCCGCCCCACCGAACGGAGGGCCTGCCCCAGCCCGGTCAGCACCCGGGCCCGCTCGGCGTCCCTGCCAGGCGGGAGAACGTCCAGCGCCAGCTGCCAGAACTCGACCGCCTCGGTGTGCGCCAGCTGGCTGCCCGCGTGCCGAGCCGCCGTCGCGGCGTACTCGACCGCCTTGTCGGCGCCACCCAGCTTCGCGGCCTGGGCGAAGTGATGGGCGAGCCGGGCGGACTCGTCCCGCGGCACAACCAGTTCCAGCGCTTCGCCGACGCGCAGGTGCAGCCGGGCCCGTTCGAGCCGGCTCAACCCCGCGTAGAGCGCCTCCTGGACAAGCGCGTGCGAGAACCGGTAGTCGGTGCCGGCGACCAGGTCGATCACCAGCCCACTCGCGACCGCCGGCTCCATGCCGTTCATCACGTCCTCCGGCGAAGCGCCGGTCACGGCCGCCAACAAGTCGATGTCGACCTCACGGCCTGCGACCGACGCGGCGCGCAGGAGCGACCTGGTCTCGTCGGGCAGCCTTGCCACACGCCGGTCGAGCACCGCACGCACGCTTGACGGCACCACTGTGGACAGTCCGTGCTCGCCGGCCAGCAGACGCAGCACCTCGCCCAGGTAGAAAGGGTTCCCGCCGGTTCTCGCCAGCAGGGCCGCGACCAGTCCGGGTTCCTCGGCGACTCCTGCCGTCCGCAGGTAGAGCGCGACGTCCTCGGCGGTGAACGGCGTCAGGTCGACCCGCTCGGTGGCCTGCTGTCGGGACAGTGCCGCGAGCGTGTTCCGTAGTTCCTCGGGGTGATCGCCGGGTTCGGGACGGCAGGTGGCGAGCACCAGCATCCGACGGCGGGCGGCCTCCTCCGCGACGAAGGCCAGCAGCCGCAGCGACGAGGCATCCGCCCACTGCAGGTCGTCGACGAGAAGGACGAGCGGCGCGTCGTCCTTGGTCAAGGCGGCCAGGACTTGGTCGTACAGCTCGTACAGGGCCGTGCCGGGATCGTCTTCCGTCACGGCCGTTCGTCCGGTCAGCAAACCGGAGCTGTCCCCAACGGCGCGCAGGATCTGTGTCCACGGCCGGAAGGCCGGCGCCGGGCCGTCCACACACCGGCCGACGGCGACGCGGAACCGTTGGGCGACAGCCAAATCCGCCACGGCACGGGCCAGGCGGGACTTGCCGATCCCGGCCTCGCCCGTGATCAGCACGGCACCACCCTCGCCCAGCCGGGCGTGGGCCAGCCGGCGCTCCAGCAGCGCCAGCTCGACCGCTCTCGCGACCAGGCCACAAGGTTCGACCACCGGCGACTCGGCCGGCAGGGCGACCGGCTCGGCCAGCCGCAGCCGCGGTGCCTGGTCGAACACCGCCTGTTCCAGATCTCTCAGCTCAGGCCCTGGCCGCAGGCCGAGATCCGCCGCCAGGCGGACGCGGATCCGGCGCAGCGCGGCCAACGCCTCCGCCTGCCTACCGGCCCGGTACAGCGCGAGCACGAGCAGCGACCAGGCCCGTTCCCGGTACGGCCACTCGCCCACCAGCGATTCCAGGCCGGGCACCAGGGCCGCGTCCTCGCCGAGGGCCAGCCGCGCCTCGAACCCGTTCGCCAACGCGGTGGCGCGTTGCTCGACGAGCTGGGCGATGACCGGTTGCGCGAACTCCTCGTCGGTGAACTCGCCGAGCGGGTCCCCTCGCCACAGCGTCATCGCCTGGTCCAGCACGCCGACCACCTCGCGGTGCGCCCCGCGGGCCAACGCCTGCCGGCCCTGGTCGACCGCCGCGCTGAACCGCCACAGGTCGACCTGTCCGGGCGCGACCGCCAGCTGGTAGCCGGGCGCCCGGGTGAGCAGGACCTCAGGCGGCGTGCGCGGCCGGCGACCGGGCTCCAGCACCTTGCGCAGGTGCGCGATGTAGGCCTGGAGAGTCCTGGTCGCCCCGGCCGGGGCCTCGTCGGCCCACAGCTCCTCGATCAGCCGGTCCAGCGAGACCACCCGGCCGGCCTGCGACGCCAGCATGGCCACCAGCGCACGCTGCTTGCGCGTCCCGAGGTCGAGCACGTGGCCGGAGTCGTCGACCACTTCAAGCGAACCGAACAGCCGGAACGTCAGTTTCACGGACCTGAACCCCCCAAACCGGATCCCCCCAGGTCACAGTCTAGGCACGGGGACCTCAACTCCTCCGCAGCCGAATCCCAGCCCGCCGCGGGCACGGTGACCCCGCCCCCCAGTCCCGCCGACCCGAACGGACAACCGACCATGATCCGTCGTCGTTTTCTGGCCCTCGCGCTCGTCGCGGCCCTGACAGTGCCAGCCGCGCAGGCCGCGTCGGCGACCGGCCATGGACCCGACCGCGCCACCGTGGTCCGCTGGGTCGAGGAGTACCTCCGGGCGTGGCGGGACAAGGACGACCTGGCGGTCGGCCGGATCTTCACCGCGGACGCCGTGTACCAGGAGATCCCCGGCGACGACGCGCACACCTACGTCGGACGGCGGTCCATCCAGGAGTACTGGCGCACCATCACCGCGGGCCAGACCGAGGTCACCACCCGCTACGGCGAGCCACTGGTCCAGGGCGACCGAGCCGCCGTCGAGCTGTGGATCACGTTGCGTGCCAACGGCAACTGGCTGACCTTCGAAGAGACGAACGTGCTGTACTTCGCCCGCGACGGACGGGTCCGGCGCAACGTCGAGTACTGGATCATGCGACCGGGCCGGTTCGACCCGCCGGCGCGCTGGGGGACGCGCGGGTGACCGGCCTGGCCGGGTCGCGAATTACCTGGTCATCTTTCGTCATCCAGATCTGGGCGCGTAACCGGCCGGCGGCTCCGTAAACTTGAGGGTGGGTTTCGGAGCGGTCCAGCCGGGAGGTGCCGTGGTGAACGCCGACGAGCGTCGGTTCGAAGTGCTGCGCGCCATCGTGGCCGACTACGTCTCCAACCACGAGCCGGTGGCGTCCAAGGCCATCGTGGAACGGCACAGCCTGGGGGTCTCCAGCGCGACCGTGCGCAACGACATGGCTTCCCTGGAGGAGGACGGCTACATCACGCAGCCGCACACGAGCGCCGGCCGGATCCCGACCGACAAGGGGTACCGGTTGTTCGTCGACCGGTTGTCCGAGGTCAAGCCGTTGTCCGGGGCGGAGCGGCGGGCCATCGGCAAGTTCCTGGACGGCGCGGTCGACCTGGACGACGTGCTGCGCCGAAGTGTCCGCCTGCTCGCCCAGCTGACCAGGCAGGTCGCCGTCGTGCAGTATCCGACGCTGACCCGCTCGACGGTCCGGCACATCGAACTGGTGCTGATCACCCCCGCCCGGGTCATGCTCGTGACGATCACCGACACCGGCCGGGTCGACCAGCGCATGGCCGACCTGGGCGACGTGATCACCGACGACAGCCTGGCCCGGCTCCGGTCCATGGTCAACGCGACGCTGGCCGGCCACCGCCTGGTGGAGGCGGCCGCGAAGGTCGCCGAGCTGATCGAACAGGCCCCGGCGGACCTGCGGGACGCGATGGTGCGGGTGGGCACGGTCCTGGTCGAGTCCCTGGTCGAACACCCGGAGGAACGGCTGGTCCTCGGCGGCACCGCGAACCTCACCCGCAACGTCGCCGACTTCCCCGGATCGTTGCGCCAGGTGCTGGAGGCGCTTGAGGAACAAGTCGTCATCCTGAAGCTGCTCGCGTCCACCCGTGACGCGGGCACGGTGACCGTACGCATCGGAGGAGAGAACGAGGCTGAGGAGATGCGCAGCACGTCCGTCGTATCCATTGGGTACGGCGGGGTGGAGCTGCTCGGCGGGATGGGCGTGGTCGGCCCGACGCGGATGGACTACGCGGGAACTATCGCCGCGGTCCGCGCAGTTGCCAACTACGTGGGGGAGATCCTCACAGTGCGATGAGGCATGACAAGGAGCCGGGCGCGGTGGCGCACCGCGGACCGCGTTGCGGCAGGAGGACATGACAAAGGTGGCCAGGGACTATTACGGGATCCTCGGTGTGCGTCGGGACGCCGACGGCAACGAGATCAAACGCGCCTACCGCAAGCTGGCGCGTGAGCTGCACCCGGACGTCAACCCGGACGAGCAGGCGCAGCACAGGTTCAAGGAGGTGACGGCCGCCTACGAAGTGCTGTCCGACCCGCAGAAACGCAAGATCGTCGACATGGGCGGCGACCCGCTGGAAAACGCCGCCGCCGGTGGCGGCGGCATGCGGGACCCGTTCGCCGGCTTCGGCCTCGGCGACATCATGGACGCGTTCTTCGGTTCGGCCGCCGGCGGCCAGCGCGGGCCGCGTAGCCGCGTGCAGCCCGGTTCGGACGCGCTGATCCGGCTGCGGCTGACCTTGGAGGAGTGCCTGACCGGCGTCAGCCGTGAGCTGACCGTGGACACGGCGATCCTGTGCGAGCTGTGCCGGGGCTCCGGGTGTGCGGAGGGCACGTCGCCCGAGGTCTGCGAGACCTGCGGCGGCCGGGGTGAGATCCAGGCCGTGCAGCGTTCGTTCCTCGGCCAGGTCGTGACCGCGCGGCCGTGCCCCGTGTGCCGGGGCGTCGGCGAGGTCATCCCCGACCCGTGCCGGCAGTGCGCGGGCGACGGTCGGGTGCGGTCGCGGCGGACCATCGTCGCGAAGGTCCCGCCCGGTGTCGCGGACGGCATGCGCGTACGCCTGTCCGGCCAGGGCGAGGTCGGCCCCGGCGGCGGCCCCGCCGGCGACCTGTACGTGGAAGTGGAGGAACTGCAGCACAGCACGTTCGAACGCGCCGGCGCGGACCTGCACTGCACGTTGCGGATCCCGATGACAACGGCCGCGCTCGGCGCTGTGGTGCCGTTGGAGACGCTCGACGGCGTCGAGGAACTGGATCTCGAACCAGGCACCCAACACAGCACCGAACTGGTGATGAGCGGCCGCGGCATGCCGAAACTGCGGCAGTCCGGGCGCGTCGACGGCCGCGGCGACCTGCACATCCACGTGGACGTGGAGATCCCGACCAGGCTGGACGCCCGGCAGACCGAGCTGCTGCGGGAGCTGGCGACGCTGCGGGGGGAAGACGAGGGCGGTCTCGCCGTGACAAACGGTAAGAGCGGCGGGTTGTTCTCCCGCCTCCGCTCACACCGTGGCCGATAAGACTGGCTGGTGAGCACGCCCCCGCTGTTCCTCGTCGACACGCTTCCCGTCGGCACCGAGTTCGTCCTCGACGGCCCGGAAGGCCGGCACGCGGCGACCGTACGCCGGCTCCGGGCGGGCGAGGCGATCACGGTGTCCGACGGCGCCGGCACGGTCCTGTCATGCGAAGTGGCCGGCCCGGAAAGCCGTGACTCGTTGCGGCTCAACGTGATCGCCAGGTCCGTCGTGCCCGCGCCACAACCGCGGGTGATCATCGCGCAAGCCCTCGTCAAAGGCGACCGGGGCGAACTGGCGGTCGAACTCGCCACCGAGGCCGGCGCGGACGTGATCATCCCGTGGCGGGCGTCCCGATGCGTCGCGAAATGGGAGGACGGACCCCGCGCCGACAAAGCCCTGTCCAGGTGGCGGAACACTGTTCGAGAAGCCGCCAAACAGGCCCGCCGCCCCCACCTGCCCGAAGTCCGCGAACCCGCGACCACGAAAGACCTGGCCGACCTCGCCGCGACGGCGACAACGCTGGTCCTGGACGCCACCGCGACCCGACTCGCCGAAATCGCCCTCCCCACCCACGGCGACATAATGCTCGTAGTAGGCCCCGAAGGCGGCATAAGCGACACCGAGACAGCCACCCTCACCGCCGCCGGCGCCCACCCAACCCGACTCGGCCCCACCGTCCTGCGCGCCTCCACAGCCGCCGCCGTCGCCCTCGGCGCCCTCGGCGCACTGACCCCCCGCTGGTAGCGTTGCCCGCCAACAAAAACACCGGACACAGCCCGTGCCCGGTCCGACAAACGGGCGCACCACCACGGGCCGAGTAGACTAAAAGGGCAGAGCCGGCCATTGGCAAAGATCAATTTGGCCGACCTGGTGGCGCTCGTCCTGACGGACGGTCTACGCTCTGCGTCGAAGGCCGAGGTCATGGTGCCCCGCGTGAAACCCGCGAAGGGCACCACAAGAGCCGCCGGACACCTCCCCCCTCGGTCCGGCGGAGCTGCGCTGCGGTGGGCGCTCGCCCCCGCAGCGCAGCGTCCACGGGTCCCCATGGTCGGTGCTTTGCACCTTCCCTCGGTGGACCCTGCATTATTTTGGGGGGCCGAGCCCCCCAAGCCCCCCACGTGCGGCTTCGCCGCCTCGCTTCCCAGCTGGCTCCTTCGTCGCCTAGTTACCCAGCCTGCTTTCTCGCTGCTTCCCCGCTTCGCTTCGCCGCTCGCTTTTCAGGTGGCTCCTGTGCTGCTTCGCGGCTCTGGGCGTGCTCTCACCTGCGGCTTTGCCGTCTCGCTTCCCAGTCGGCTCCTTCGTCGCCTCGCTTGCCTGGCCTGCCTTTCTTGCTGCTTCGCAGCATTTGGCCTGCTCTCGCTGCTTCCCCGCTCGCTTTTCAGGTGGCTCCTGCGCTGCTTCGCGGCTTTGGGCGTGCTCTCACCTGCGGCTTTGCCACCTCGCTTCCCAGCTTGGTTGCGGCTTTGCTGCCTACTTCCTGGCTTGGCTTGTTCGTTGCCTCGCTTTCTCGGCCTGCTTCCCTGCTGCTTCGCAGCTTCCGGGCCTGTCCCTTTTTGCTCGTTGCCGTGCTGGTTTCTTGGCTTGGCCTGCGGGTTTGCTGCTGCTCGCTGCCGCCAGTCAACCTGCTCCCGCCCGCCGGCTCCCGCCACCCAGCCGCTTCCCTGCCTGCTGTTGCCGGCGTGCTGGGTGGTGCTGGCCTTGGCTCGTTCCTGGGTTGCTCTTTGTGGGTTTGGGGTGGGTTTTGGTCCTTTACTGAGTGTGAATCCTTTCAAATCGGAGCGGTGTTCCGGATGATGCTGCGGGAGGGGGTGGGTGGGGCCTATTAGGGTTCGCGCATGACCGTTGCCGAGTGCTTGTTCTGCAGGATCGTTTCCGGGGAACTGCCCGCCAGTGTCGTTCATGAGACCGCGACCACCTTCGCGTTTCGGGACCTGCATCCGCAGGCCGCGACGCACGTCCTCATCGTTCCGCGGGCGCACTACTCGGATGCCGTTGAGCTGGCCAAGGGGGCGCCCGGCCTGCTGGACGACGTTGTGCTGGCCGCTGGGCAGATCGCTGAGCAGGAGGGCTTGGCTGGGAGTGGGTACCGGTTGGTGTTCAACACCGGGGCAGACGCTGGGCAGACCGTGTTCCACGCGCACATGCACTTGCTCGGTGGTGAACAGTTGGGTCTCTTCGGGCGGGTGTAGCCAGGTATTCGCTGCACGTTGTCGGTGCGTGCGGCTAGCATCAGGGGTGTCCAGACGCTGACTAGTGGGGCGTTCGACCCCAGAAAGCAGGCCAGAGGCCACGTGGCCGATACCGCACAGGGTGGAGCCGCCCGACCCTCCGACACTTCCCTGAACGGGAAGAACGGCTCATCCCAGGTGGATCCCTCGGAGTCCGCCACGCCCGATCGGCAGGCACAGTCCAGGTTCTCCGTGCCGGACACGGCCCTGTTGACACTGCTCGGGTCGCGGGACGAAAACCTCAAGGTCGTCGAGGAACTCCTCACCGCGGACGTGCATGTCCGCGGCAACGAGGTCACGTTGTCGGGCTCCCCGGCGGACGTGGCGTTCGGTGAGCGGGTCTTCGCGGAGCTGGCCACCCTGGCCGGCCGCGGCCAGCAACTGGGGTCCGACGCGGTACGCCGCACCATCGCCATGCTTTCCGCCGGGACTTCGGAGTCCCCGGCCGAGGTGCTCAGCCTGGACATCCTGTCCCGGCGTGGGCGCACCATCCGGCCGAAGACGCTCAACCAGAAGCACTACGTCGACGCGATCGACAAGCACACCGTCGTGTTCGGCATCGGCCCGGCCGGTACCGGCAAGACGTACCTGGCCATGGCCAAGGCCGTGCAGGCGCTGCAGGCCAAGCAGGTCAACCGGATCATCCTGACCCGCCCGGCGGTCGAGGCGGGGGAGCGGCTGGGCTACCTGCCGGGCACCCTGTACGAGAAGATCGACCCGTACCTGCGCCCGTTGTACGACGCGCTGCACGACATGGTCGACCCGGAGTCGATCCCGCGCCTGACCCAGGCGGGAACGATCGAGGTGGCGCCCCTCGCTTACATGCGCGGGCGGACGCTCAACGACGCGTTCATCATTCTCGACGAGGCGCAGAACACCACGCCGGAACAGATGAAGATGTTCCTCACCCGGTTGGGGTTCTCGTCGAAGATCGTGGTGACCGGCGACATCACCCAGATCGACCTGCCCGGTGGGCAGCGCAGCGGCCTCAAGGTGGTCCGGGAGATCCTCGACGGCGTCGACGACGTGCACTTCTCCACGTTGACCAGCGCGGATGTGGTTCGGCACCGGCTGGTGGCCGACATCGTCGACGCCTATGAGCGTTGGCAGGCCACCGAGGACGCGGGTGACGTGCGCAAACCTCGCACTGGCAGCGACCGCCGGGGCCGTTGAGTGAGCATTGAGATAGCCAACGAGTCGGGGATGGCGGTCGATGACGCGTCGATTGTGGCCGCCGCCCGGTACGCCCTCGATCGGATGAGTGTCAGCAAGCTCGCCGAGTTGTCGGTGTTGCTCGTCGAGTTGGACGTGATGGCGGACCTGCACGAGCGGTGGATGGACCTGCCCGGTCCGACCGACGTGATGGCGTTCCCGATGGACGAGTTGGACTCCGCGCGCCGGCCGGACGCGTCCGAGGCCGGTCCGGCGCTGCTCGGTGACATCGTGTTGTGCCCGGCGTTCGCCAAGGAACAGGCTCGCAAGGCCGGCCACAGCCTGCTGGACGAGCTGCATCTGTTGACCGTGCACGGCGTGCTGCATCTCCTCGGTTACGACCACGCGGAGCCCGCTGAGGAACGGGAGATGTTCTCGTTGCAGAAACGGATCCTGGCCGACTTCCGGGTGGCGCACGCCGACGCCAAGCGGCTCGCGGCGCAACGCAGCGCGGACGACAAGGTGCTCGGTGCGGTGGGGCTCGACGAGCCCCGGGAGAAACGCCCACAGGACTAGAGGACTAGAGCGAGGCCCGTCGTGACCTCTGACTCCGCCACTCTGCTGGTAGTCGCGGTGGTACTTGTGCTGTTCGCGGGCATTTTCGCCGGGGCGGACGCGGCGTTGAGCGCTGTCTCGCGGGCGCGGGTCGAAGGGTTGGCGCGGGCCGGCCGGGCCGGGGCGCGCCAATTGCTGGCGGTGGTGATCGACCGGCCGCGGCACGTGAACCTGTTGCTGCTGCTCCGGTTGACGTGTGAGCTGGTGGCGACGGTGCTGTTCACGGTGGCGTGCCTGAACCTGATCACACCCGTCGGGCTGGCCATGCTGATCGCCGCGGTCGGCATGGTCGTGGTGTCGTACGTCCTGGTCGGCGTCGGGCCGCGGACCATCGGCCGGCAGCATCCGTACGCGGTAGGCCTGGTCGCGGCCGGGCCGGTGCGGGTCCTCGGGATGATTCTCGGGCCGTTGAGCCGGCTGCTGATCGTCATCGGCAACGCGATCACACCGGGCCGTGGCTTCCGCGAAGGTCCGTTCTCCTCCGAGGTGGAGCTGCGGGAACTGGTCGACCTCGCGCAGGAGCGCGGCGTCGTCGACGAGGACGAGCGGGAGATGATCCACTCGGTGTTCGAGTTGCGTGCCACGATCGCCCGCGAGGTGATGGTGCCGCGCACCGAGATCATCTGGATCGAACAGGCCAAAACCGTCCGGCAGGCGCTGGCGTTGTCGCTGCGCACCGGGTTCACGCGGCTGCCCGTGATCGGGGAGAGCGTGGACGACATCGTCGGCGTCGTGAACCTCAAGGACCTGGTCGCCGCCGCGCTGGAGGAAGGCGGATCGGTGCGGCCGATGGTCGAGCTGATGCGCGCGGCGGAGTTCGTGCCGGACACGAAACGGCTCGATGACCTGCTGAAAGAGATGCAGCTGTCGCGTAACCACATGGCCATCGCGGTCGACGAGTACGGCGGCACGGCCGGGCTGCTGACGATCGAGGACATCATCGAGGAGATCGTCGGCGAGATCACCGACGAGTCCGACACCGACGACCGGCCGCCGGTCGAGCACCTCACCGACGGCTCGGTCCGGGTCAGCTCCCGGCTGCCGGTGGAGGACCTGGGCGAGCTGTTCGGCACCGACTTCGAGGATCTCGACGTGGAGACGGTCGGCGGCCTGATGGCGCAGCGGCTGGGGCGCGTGCCGTTGCCCGGGGCCGAGGCCACCATCGGTGGACTGCGCCTGAAGGCCGAAGGCGGCAAGGACAGCCGTGGGCGGATGCGGATCACGACAGTCGTGGTCAGCCTCGCCTCAAGCAGTGTGAGCGAAGGGAGCGGGGAGCGTGGCTGAGCTCGACCCCGAGGACATCAAGATCATCACGCTGGCCCGCGCGGCCCGTGCCCGTACAGGTGCGCCTGAGGGCGCGGCGGTGCGCGACACCATGGGCCGGACCTATTCCGGCTGCACGGTCGCGTTGCCGTCGTTGAAACTGACGGCCTTGGAGGCCGCCGTCGCCGCCGCGGTGGCGAGCGGCGCCGACGGCCTCGAAGCCGCGGCTGTCGTCACCGAGGCCGGCTCGGTGGACGACGCCGCGGTGCGTGACCTCAACCCGGACGCGCCGGTCTACCGCGCGAACCCGGCCGGCGAGGTCATGTAGGGATCGCCGGGCAGACCGTCCCCGGCGGTGGCGTGACCAGGGTGTCCAGATAGCGCTGCATGGTGTCGATCACGCATTGCGAAGACAGGAACGCGATGTGCGCGTCGCCCGCGTACGTCAGCAGGACGCTGCCTTGGATCTGTGCCGACACCGACGCCACACGTTCGTACGGTGACCACGGGTTGCCTTGCGCGCCAATGACAAGGATCGGCGGGGCACCACGGACCAACGTCGGCTGCGGCGGGTTCGTGCCGCGGACCGGCCACCCCACGCACCCGCTCATCGCGTCCCAAGCCTGCGACGCGCCGCGGGTATGCGGGGCGACGGCCGCGACGATCGGCTCGCTCACGGCGAGGTCGGCGACGGTCGTGGGGAAGTCCTGACAGGTGCCGGCCCGGAACGGATTCCACAGGTCGCGGTAGCCCCACGAGTACCGGTAGAAGAACGAGAAGGTCGGGCTGGTGCCCTTGGCCGACTCGGCGATCGCGACCGCCAGGTCGAACCAGCCGGAGTGGGCGCCGCCGATCGACAGGTCGCCGATCTCCAGTGCCTGCTCGGTGAGGAACGCCAGGTCGTTCCCCTTGACCAGGACGGTCCGCTGCTGCGGGTCGGCCTGTCCCGGCTCGGGTGGCAGATCCAGCCGCACCGGCTCCTTGTCCGCCTGTCGCAACAGGTTGTCGTAGATCGCCTTGACGTCCGCGCCATGCAGGACGCAACTCGTCGATCTGTCGCACCACGCCACGAACCGGTCGAACTCACGCTCCACAGTGGACGCGAAGTCGACGGCCCGCGCCACCACCGGCACGCTGTGGTCGACCGGACTGTCCAACGCCATCGCCCGAACCCGGTCCGGGAACATGCTCGCGTACGTCTGGCCGACCGGACCCAGGTAGCCGAAGAAGAACATGCTGACGCTCTGCTCGCCCAGGGCGACGCGGACCGCTTCGAGATCCCTGGCCTGGCTGACCGCGTCCATGTAACCGAGCAACGGGCTGTCGCAATTCGCCGCATAGGCACGGTTGTGCCGTACCAACGCGTCGAACTCGCTTCCGTTGCGCGGGAACGAGTTCACATCAGGATCGTGCACAGGCGACCCGCATGTGATCGCGTCGGTACGGAACGGCGCGGGCTGCCTGCCGTAGAACGGATGCAGGCCGCCGCCACGCGTGTCGACCCCGATGATGTCGAAATCCCGCAGCAGATCCGGGAACTTCGCGAAGAGCCCGGACTTCACCCCGGTGAGCACGAAGTCGAACCCGACACCGGGAGCCATGAACAGAACCCCCTTGCGGGTGGCCGGATTCGCCTTGTGCCGGTCGATCGCGACCCTGATCGGCCGACCGTCGGGCCGGTGCCAGTCCAGCGGCACGGTCAGCTCGGCGCACTCGGCCTCGGCGGCTCCGCAGCCCACCCACTCCAGCCCGGTACTCGCCGCTGCGGGAACGGTCAGCGCGGTGCTGATCACGGCCGCGACCAGGCCGACTTTCCTCCATCGCATACTTCCCCCAAGAAGATATTCGGTATGTAAGAATCTTACCCGCCTGCAAGATAGGGTGTCGAGCGTGTCGACCATTCCGACTGGCTGTCAGAATGGGTCGGTGAACCTCCCTGACGACCACAAGTCCGGCTTCGCGTGTTTCGTGGGCCGCCCGAACGCGGGCAAGTCCACCCTGACCAACGCGCTGGTCGGCACCAAGGTCGCCATCACGTCCAGCAAGCCGCAGACCACCCGGCACGCCATCCGCGGCATCGTGCACCGGCCGGACGCCCAGCTGGTCATCGTGGACACCCCGGGCCTGCACCGGCCGCGGACCCTGCTCGGCCAGCGGCTCAACGACGTGGTGATGTCCACCTGGTCCGAAGTGGACGTCATCGGCTTCTGCGTACCCGCCGACGAGAAGGTCGGACCGGGTGACAAGTTCATCGCCCAGCAGCTGGCCAAGGTGTCCAAGCGGACACCTGTGTTCGGCGTGGTCACCAAGACCGACGTCGCGAACCCGGCGATGGTGGCCGAGCAGCTGGTGGCGATGCAGTCCCTGATGGAGTTCGCCGAGATCATCCCGGTGTCCGCGGTGGACGGCTTCCAGGTCGCGAAGCTCAGCGACCTGCTCGTGGCGCAGCTCCCGCCCGGCCCGCCGCTGTACCCGGAAGGTGAGCTGACGGACGAGCCCGAGGTGACGCTCGTGGCCGAGCTGGTGCGGGAGGCCGCCCTCGAAGGCGTCCGCGACGAACTGCCGCACTCCATCGCCGTCGTGGTCGAGGAGATGGCGTTCCGCGAAGGCCGCGACGACCTGATCGACGTGTACGCCGAGCTGTACGTGGAACGGTCCAGCCAGAAGGGCATCGTGCTGGGCCACAAGGGGGAGCGGCTGAAGAAGGTGGGCTCGGCCGCGCGCGCCCAGATCGAGGCGCTGCTGGGCGTCAGGGTGTACCTGGACCTGCACGTGAAGGTCGCCAAGGACTGGCAGCGCGACCCTCGGCAGCTGCGCAAGCTGGGGTTCTGATGCCGGCCGCGCACCGGGCCGACCGGGACGTGGCCGTGGTCGGCGGGCAGCGGGTCGTGCTGGCCACGTTCGGCGGCCGGCTGCTGGCCAGGCTGGTCGACGTGGTGATCGTCGGCGCGCCCTGGGCGCTGGTGTTCTGGGCCCTGCCGCCGATCGGGCTGCTCACCGAGGTCGTCCTCGTCGTGGCGACCTTGGTGATCTACGAGTTCATGTGCAGCTCGCACACGCCGGGCAAACGAGTCGCCCACGTGCAGGTCGTGCGGGTGGACACGGGCGAACCCCCGGGCCTGGTGCGGGTGCTGGTGCGCTCGTTGGTGCTGTACCTGCTGACCTGGCCGGTGAACGCCGTGGTGGCGTTCTTCGACGAGCGCCTGCACCGTGGCGTGCACGACTTCGTCACTCGGACAGTCGTGGTGCAGGCCGATTAGTCCTGGGGAATCTGTAACGAAGTACCGGGGCCGAGCGCTGAATCTCCCAACCGGGTCGGTGAGTGCCCGGCGAAGGGGGAGCCCGGTGAGCGAGTCACAGCCGTCGTACGAACGACCACAGGATCCTGTCCCTGGGCAGTACCAGGCGCCGTACCCACCGCCCGGCTACTACCCGTACTACCCGCCGCCCCCGCCGCCGGGCATGCCGCGCCCGTCGAACTACCTCGGCTGGGCCATTGGCGCGATCTTCCTGTTCTGGCCGCTGGCCATCCCGGC
This sequence comes from Actinocrispum wychmicini, assembly GCF_004345645.1. Taxonomy (GTDB): domain Bacteria; phylum Actinomycetota; class Actinomycetes; order Mycobacteriales; family Pseudonocardiaceae; genus Kibdelosporangium; species Kibdelosporangium wychmicini. The sequence continues at coordinate 246,018 of NZ_SLWS01000013.1, forward strand.
GATCATCAAGTCCACCCAGGTGGACCGGCTGTGGGCGGAGGGCCGCTACGACCTGGCCCGGGACGCGTCGAACACGACCAAGACCCTGTGCCTGATCGCCACGATCATCGCCGCTGTCCTGTTCGTGTTCTTCATTCTGATGTGGTTCGTGCTCTTCAACACGGTCGCGCGCTACGCGCCTCCCTTCCCGCGCTGACGTCGCGTGGAAGAATGCGCGGGTGACCCTGTACCGCGACACCGGTGTTGTGCTGCGCGTGCAGAAGCTCGGTGAGGCCGACCGGATCATCACGATGATCACCCGTCGCTACGGCAAGCTTCGCGCGGTGGCCAAAGGCGTGCGCCGCACGTCGTCGCGGTTCGGCGCCCGGCTCGAACCGTTCTGCCACGTGGACGTGCAGTGCTACACGGGCCGGACGCTGGATGTGATCACCCAGGTGGAGACGATCGACGCGTTCGCGCCCCGGATCGTCGACGACTACCAGCGGTACACCGCCGGGTGCGCGGTGCTGGAGACGGCCGAGCGGCTCTCCGCCGAAGAGGGCGAGCCGGTGTTGCGGCTGTACATGCTCGTCGCCGGCGCGTTACGGGCGTTGTCGGCGGGGGAACGGGATCCGTCGCTGGTCCTGGACGCGTTCCTGATGCGGGCGATGGCGTACGCGGGTTGGGCGCCGGCCGTGTTCGAGTGCGCCCGCTGCGGCAAGCCCGGACCGCACCATGCGTTCAATGTGCCCGCGGGCGGGGCGGTCTGCGACGACTGCCGGCCGCCGGGATCCGCGAGTCCGGCCAGGGACACGTTCGTCTTGATGGACGCTTTGATGCACGGTGTGTGGGAACGGGCGGACGAGTCCGCCCCGGCCGCGCGACGAGAGGCGAGCGGCCTGGTGGCGGCCCATTTGCAGTGGCATTTGGAACGTCAGCTCAGATCATTGCCGTTAGTGGAGCGTCGCTCACAGTAATGACATAGTACAGCAGGGTAAAGCCGATTTTTGGTTGCTGGTTTTCCGCAACCCTTGCGTGTTGGCGAGCGTCATGTAGGTGTGACACTCCTGGAAGTATTCGAATCGACCGTCGCCAGACATCCCGCGGCGCCGGCACTCGCCGACTCGACCGTCGAGTTGACGTATGCCCAGCTTGCGGCCTCGGTCCGGGACACGGCGAGCACGTTACGCGCCGCCGGTGTGGGTGCTGGCGACCGGGTCGGCATTCGAATTCCGTCAGGTTGCGTCGACCTTTATGTGAGCATTCTCGCAACGCTGTCCGTTGGTGCCGCGTACGTTCCGGTCGATTTCGACGACCCCGACGAACGCGCTGAAACAGTATGGGCCGAAGCAGGTGTCGCCACCGTTATCGGGCCGTCCCAGAAGATAACAGGACATGGCCGCGGAGTAACACGCCGACCCACGCCCGACGACGATGCCTGGATCATTTTCACGTCCGGTTCGACCGGCACGCCGAAAGGCGTCGCCATCACCCACCGGTCCGCGACGGCGTTCGTCGAAGCGGAAGCCAAGCTGTTCTGCCAGAGCCGGCCGTTGGGGCCTGGCGACCGGGTGCTGGCCGCGTTGTCCGTGGCGTTCGACGCGTCATGCGAGGAGATGTGGCTGGCGTGGCGGCACGGCGCCTGCCTGGTCGCCGCGCCCAGGGACAAGGTCCGGTCGGGTGCGGACTTCGGCGAATGGATCCTCGACCACGAGATCACCGTCGTGTCCACGGTGCCGACCCTCGCCGCGTTGTGGCCGTCGCTCGACGGCGTCCGGCTGCTGATCCTCGGCGGCGAGGCATGCCCACCCGAACTGGTCACCCGCGTCGCCGCGCCCGGCCGGGAGGTGTGGAACACCTACGGACCGACTGAGGCGACAGTGGTGGCCTGTGCGGCCCCACTGGTCCCCGGTGAGCAGGTGCGGATCGGGCTCCCGCTGGCCGGCTGGGACCTGGCCGTGGTCGGACCCGACGGGCGTCGGGTGTGGCCCGGTGAGGTCGGTGAGCTGGTCATCGGCGGGGTCGGGCTGGGCCGGTATCTCGACCCGGTCCGGGACGCCGAGCGCTACCGGCCGATGCTCGGGTGGGACCGCGCGTACCGGACGGGTGACCTGGTCCGGGCCGACCCGGAGGGGCTGGTGTTCGTCGGCCGGGCCGACGACCAGGTGAAGATCTCCGGCCGCCGGGTCGAGCTCGGCGAGATCGACACGGCCCTGGGCGCGTTGCCCGGCGTGGTCGCCGCCGCGGCGGCCGTGCGGAACGGGATGTTGATCGGCTACGTCGTGGCGGGCGGCTTCGACCCGGGCGAGGCCCGGCGGATCCTGGCCGACCGGTTGCCGGCCGGGCTGGTGCCGCGGCTGGTGGAACTGCCGTCGTTGCCGATGAAGACCTCCGGCAAGGTGGACCGCGACGCGTTGCCGTGGCCGGTCAAAGGCGAGGCCGTGACGTACGCGTCGGAAACCGAGACCTGGCTGGCCGGTCAGTGGGCCGAGGTCCTGGGCGTCCAAGTCGGCCGCGACGACAACTTCTTCGACCTCGGCGGCGGCAGCCTGGCCGCGGCCAGGCTCGTTTCCGCACTGCGCCAACGTTTTCCCACGGTCGCGGTGCTGGACGTCTACGACCACCCCACCCTGCCAGCGCTCGCCGCACACCTGGACGAGCTGATGCGGCACGAGCCAGGCCAACGAACGGTCATGCCGACACCGCGTCGGACAGGGGTGATCCAGGCGCTCGTGCATCTCGTCCTGGCCACCCTCACCGGCGTGAAATGGGTACTGGCGCTGCTGTTGCTCGACAACCTGATGGCTCTCATCGATCCCGAGCCGTGGACGCCGACCACCTCGTGGTGGGTCCTGCTGGGCGCGTGGGCACTGCTGGTCAGCCCGGTCGGCCGGCTCGGCATCGTGCTGGGCACGTCCCGGCTGCTGCGCCGGGGAATCCAGCCCGGGGAACATCCCCGCGGCGGGCGCGTCCACCTGCGGCTGTGGACGATGGAACGGGTCGCGGGCGCGTTCGGGCTGGCGGGCTTCGCCGGCACGCACTGGGCCGCTCGGTACGCCAAAGCGTTGGGCTGCAAGGTCGGCGCGAACGTCGACCTGCACGCCCTGCCGCCGGTGACCGGGATGGCGACGTTCGGCGACCGCTGCGCGGTCGAACCCGAGGCCGACCTGGCCGGCTGGTGGCTCGACGGTGACGTGCTGCACGTCGGTGAGATCTACATCGGCGCGGACGCCCGTGTCGGCGCCCGCAGCACGCTGTTGCCTGGCGCCAAGGTGCCCGACGGCACCGAGGTCACGCCCGGATCCTGCGTCACGGCGACCGACACGGTCAGCTACCAGGGGGATTGGCCCGCGCCTCGGCAGAGCCGGCCTCGGGGCTGGAACGCCGTGTACACCGCGTCGATGATCGGCCTGGGCGCGTTGCCGCTCCTGGTGTCGATTCCGTGGATGCTGTTGGGCTACCAGATCGTCCGGAACGACGCGACCCTCGGCAGCGCACTGGGCCACCTGCTGATCATCACGCCGTTGGCGACCGTCGCCGCCGTTCTGTCCTACGCGATGATCGTCGTGCTGTTGGTACGGCTGGCGGGACTGGGCATCACCGCGGGCACGCACCCTGCCCACGGACGAGTCGCGTGGTGCGTGTGGCTGACCGACCGCCTGGTGCGCAGCGCCCGCGTGAACCTGTTCCCGCTGTACGCGAGCCTCGCCACGCCCGCGTGGCTGCGTGCGTTGGGCGCCAAGGTAGGCCGCCGGGTGGAAGCGTCCACAGTGGTCACAATGCCGCGGCTCACCCATGTGGCCGACGGCGGGTTCCTCGCCGACGACGGACTGCTCGCGCCGTTCGAGTCCCGCGGCGGCTGGCTGCGGCTCGGGCGGGTGCACGTGGGGGAGCGGGCCTTCCTCGGCAACTCGGGCATCCTCGGCCCCGGCCGGCACGTCCCGGCCGGCGCGCTGATCGGCGTCCTGTCCTCGGCGCCCGACGACGCGTCGCCCGGATCGTCCTGGCTGGGCCGGCCCGCGATGGAACTGCCCCGCGTCGCGGACCCGGTGGACAGTTCGCGCACGTTCGACCCACCCGCCCGGCTCGTGCTCGCCAGGGCCGCCGTGGAGGCGTGCCGGCTGGTTCCGATCGTGCTCAGCGCGCTCCTGGCCACCATGGCGTTGGCCGCGATCGACGAGGTCAACGTCCAGTACGGCCTGTGGGCGGCGGCCGCGGTCAGCGGCGGCGTACTCGTGCTCGCCGGTGTCATCGCGTGTGCGCTGACAACGTTGGCGAAGTGGCTGCTGGTCGGGCGGTTCCGGCCGGGACAGCACCCGCTGTGGAGCTCCTTCGTGTGGCGGAACGAGCTGTTCGACTGTTTCGTGGAGCAGCTTGCCGTGCCGTGGCTGCTCGGCTCGTCACCCGGAACCCCCTGGCTGAACACGTGGCTGCGCAGCCTGGGCGCGCGCATCGGCAAAGGCGTGTGGTGCGAGACGCACTCGCTGCCGGAGACCGACCTGGTCCGGGTGGACGCCGGTGCGTCGGTGAACCGCGGCTGCGTGCTGCAGACCCACCTGTTCCACGATCGGCTGATGCGGCTTGACAACGTGCACGTGCACGGCGGGGCCACACTGGGGCCGCACAGCATCGCGCTGCCCGGCTCGGCCGTCGGCACCACGACCACCGTGGGACCGGGTTCCCTGGTCATGCGCGGTGAGGCCCTGCCAGGACGGTCCAGGTGGATCGGCAACCCGGTGCGTTCGTGGTCCGGGCATGGGTGAGTACGTTGTGGGGGCCAGCTGTTCTTTGCCGAAGGAGTCACGTTGCTTCGCCGACGCCGCGACCGCGAGCGCCCTGAGTTCCGACCGCCGGACCCGCACCCCTCCGGGGCCCGGCCGCCGCAGCTCGACGAGGTGCCCACCCACGTCGCCATCGTGATGGACGGCAACGGACGCTGGGCCAACGCGCGCGGCCTGCCCCGCACCGAGGGCCACAAACGCGGCGAGGAAGTCGTCCTCGACGTGGTCAAGGGCTGCATCGAGGTCGGTGTGCGGTGGCTGTCGGTCTACGCGTTCTCCACCGAGAACTGGAAGCGCAGCCCGGACGAGGTGCGCTTCCTGATGAACTTCAACCGGGACGTCATCCACCGCCGCGTCGACGAACTGGACGCCCTCGGCGTGCACGTCCGCTGGGCCGGCCGGCTGCCGAAACTGTGGCGCAGCGTGGTGAACGAGCTGAAGATCGCCGACGAGCGCACCAAGGACAACGACGTGCTGAACCTGACCATGTGCGTGAACTACGGCGGCCGCGCGGAGGTCGCCGACGCCGCCCGGGAGATCGCCCGGCAGGTCGCGGCCGGCAAGCTCAACCCGGACCGGGTGGACGAGAAGACCATCGCGAAGTTCCTGTACCAGCCCGAAATGCCGGATGTCGACCTGTTCATCCGGCCGTCCGGCGAGATGCGCACCTCCAACTTCATGGTCTGGCAGGCGGCGTACGCCGAAATGGTGTTCCAGGACATCCTCTGGCCGGACTTCGACCGCCGTGACCTGTGGCGCGCCTGCGAGGCGTACGCCAACCGAGACCGGCGCTTCGGGGGCGCGGTCGACGCCTCCGCCGCCAAGGAGACGACATGAGCAGCGAAGCCGCGCGCACGGCCGCGTTGCTCACCAACGCGCGTGACGCCCTCGAGCGCTACCACGAGGTCTTCGTGGACGACGACGGCGCGCTGACCTTCCGGCACACCCAGGTGCCCTGCGCGGTCCAGGCCATGGAACTGGCCGAGGGCCTCAACGTGCTGAGCCTGACGTGCGTCGTCGCGTGGGATCTGCCCGACGAACCGGTCACCGTCGCCTCCGCGGCCGAACGCGGCGGCGAGGCCCTGTTCGGGACGGTCACCGTGGTGCACACTGATCGCGGCATCGACGTCACCCTGCGCTACACGTTCCCCGCGGAGGGCCTTGACGTCACCGCGCTCGGCACGCTGTTGATGTTGGTCGTGTCGGGCGCGTCCCAGCTCCGGATCGACCTACTGGCAGGATCGGATCGTTGACCACGGCTGTCGAAGACCAGCCCACGCGGGAACGCCCGCCCCGGCGGTTCGGCGTCACCTCGCTGGAGATCCTCTGCGTACTGCTGGTGCTCGCGGTGGTGTTCCAAGGCAGCGTGGCCAGCATCCTCGACGTGCCGAAACTGCGCACGGCGTCAACGGTGTTCGTGGCCGTGTGCGTACAGGCACTGCCGTTCCTGGTGCTGGGAGTCGTGCTCAGTGGCGCCATCGCCGCGTTCATCCCGGCGAGCGCGCTGCGGAAAGCGTTGCCACGCAAGCAAATCCTTGCGGTTCCCGTGGCCGGGATCGCGGGCGTTGCGCTCCCCGGATGTGAATGCGCGTCGGTGCCTGTGTCGCGCCGGCTGATCCAACAGGGCGTGCCCGCGTCGGCCGCCTTGGCGTTCCTGCTCGCCGCGCCGGCCGTCAACCCGATCGTGCTCGTGGCCACCGCGGTCGCGTTTCCCGGACGGCCCGAGATGGTGCTCGCCCGGTTCGTCGGCTCGCTGGTCACCGCGATCGTCATGGGCTGGCTGTGGGCCCGGTTCGGCAAGCTCGAATGGATGGCCGAGCGGGCACTGCGACGCCTGCCCGAGCACGTCTCCGGGCCCCGCTGGAAGGTCTTCGTCGAAGCCACCCGGCACGACCTGGTCGGCTCCGCCGGGTTCCTGGTCATCGGCGGCATCACCGCGGCCGCGATGAACGTCTACGTCAAACAGGAATGGCTCAACGCGATCAGCGGGAACATCGTCCTCGGCGTCCTGCTGATGGCACTGCTCGCGGTCATTCTGGCGATCTGCAGCGAGGCGGACGCGTTCGTCGCGGCCTCGTTGTCCATGCTCCCGTTGCTGCCCCGGCTGGTGTTCCTCGTGGTCGGCCCGGTCGTGGACGTCAAGCTGATCGCCCTGCAGGCCGGCACGTTCGGCCGCTCGTTCGCCTTCCGGTTCGCGCCGGTCACGTTCGTCGTGGCGACGGTGTGCGCGGTCGGCACCGGCCTGGTGGTCCTCGGAGGAGTGGGATGAGGCGGGAAACCCAGAACATCCTGCTGGTGCTGCTCGGCGGAGCCCTGCTCAAGATCTCCCTGAACGGCACCTATCTGCGGTACGTCAAACCCACACAGCTGCCCTGGCTGATCGCGGCGGGCACCATCATGGTCGCCGTCGCGTTCATCTCCATCGGCCGCGACATCATCGCCGCTCGCCGCCCGGACGGACCCGTGGACGTCGGCCACCACCACGGCTCGCACAGCACCTGGCTGCTGCTCCTGCCGGTACTCGCGGTCTTCCTGATCGCCCCGCCGGCGCTCGGCGAAGACTCGGTGAACCGCGCCGCCGCCCGCACCCCACCGGCACCGTCCGCATCCTCGTCCGAGGACTTCGGCTTCCCGCCGCTTCCCGCCGGGGACGTCATCGACCAGCGCATGCGCGACTTCGTCGAACGCGCCGCCTGGGACAAGTCAGGCTCCCTGAACACCCGCTCGGTCCGCCTGACCGGCTTCATCGCGCACAAAGGACCGGACACATTCCTGGCGCGCATGACCATCAGCTGCTGCGCGGCCGACGCCTACCCGGTGAAGGTCAAACTCGACGGCCCCAGCCTGGACACCCTCGCCGGCGACCAGTGGGTGCAGGCAACCGTCCGAATCCACCCCGGAACGGCGAACAAGGACACCGCGTACGTGCCAACGGCGACCCTGCAGAACCTCCAACTCACCCAGCAACCAGAAGACCCCTACGAATACTGATTCGATCACACCGCCGACAACTCGCCATCCCCACCCGCTTGGTCGGCGCCGCAGCTGTCACTGCCAGCCGGGTCTCGTCCGTTGTGGGCGGGTTCAGCTCTTCGTACACCCCGCGCAGGTGCCGAAGATCTCCACGGTGTGGCTGACCTCGGAGAAGCCGTTCTCCTCGGCGACGCGGTCGGCCCACTTCTCCACCGCCGGACCCTCCACCTCGACCGTGCGACCGCACATCCGGCACACCAGGTGATGGTGGTGGTGCTGGGAGCACCGCCGGTAGATCGCCTCACCGGTGTCCGTCCGCAGGACGTCCACCTCGCCCGCGTCCGCGAGGGACTGCAGCGTCCGGTAGACGGTGGTCAGCCCGATGCCCTCGCCGCGTTTGCGCAGCTCTTCGTGCAGATCCTGGGCGGACCGGAACTCGTCCAGGTCGTCGAGGAGCTCGGCGACCGCGGCGCGCTGCTTGGTGGACCGGCGAGCCGTGCCCGGGGCGGGCTGGGTGCGGTTCGTGGTGGTCATCAAGCTCGAGCCTCCTCCACGTGCGCCACGGCGTCCACCACGATATGCGACAGATGCTCGTCGACGAGGCGGTACACGACCTCGCGCCCGTGCCGCTCACCCTCGACGACACCGGCCGACTTGAGCACCCGCAGGTGTTGGCTGATCAACGGCTGCGCCACCCCCAGCACGTCGACGAGCTCATGGACACATCGGTCCGACTCACGCAACTGGAGCACGATCGAGATCCGCACCGGCGCGGCCAACGCCCGGAGCAGGTCACCCGCGGCGGTCAGCGTCCCCGGCGCTCGGGGCGGCACCGCCTCCACGTTCGGCCTGTCCTGCTCGTGCGGGACGGACTCCGGGGTTTCCGTGCCTACGCTCGCTGTCCTGTCCAGCATCAGCCGCCGCCTCACTGCCTCGAAGGGTCCGCCGCCGCTCCCAAGTCTAGTCGCTAATGATTTCCGTAGTCGTATTCATCGCAACTGCATGATGGCGACGGCGGCCAGCAGCCCCAGGACGGCCACCCGCATCACCCGGTCGGACGGCGAGAGCACCTTCCAGGTGACGGCCAGCAGGATCGCCACCCCCACCCCAAGGACACCCAACAGGATGGCACCGACCGCGCCGCCCACCGCGACCCCGGCTGCGAACAAGCCGACAACCACGACGAACACCACGAGCGGACGCACCTTGGCCAACGGGCCGTCCCCGGCGAGCAATGGCGCCCGCATGTTCCTTCTGCCTGGCACGGCGGCCTCCTCAGCTCGGCGATACCGTGTCGCCACATCCTAGGAAAGACGGGAAAGAGGTCGACACCCGTGCTGTTGGTCTGCGGTTTCACCGTGCCCGACGCCGAAACCGCCGAGTTCACGGCGCAGGCGAACCGTTCGATCGAACTGCTGACGGCACAGCAAGGCTGCCAACGAGCCCTCCTGGGCCACTCAGCGGACGAACCCACCCAATGGGTCCTGACAGTCGAGTTCGCCTCGGTGGTCGCCTACCGCCGGGCAATGTCGCCCTTCGACGTGCGCGAACACGTCATCCCCTTCCTCTCCCGCGGCGAGGCAGCCGCCTACGAGGTCGTCGCCGACGCCACGGACGGCCACGTCCAACAGCACACCAGCGTGATCGCGACAGACGCGGCCACAGTCCGCCCCAGCGACGCCAGCGGCCCCGCCACACCACGTCCGTGACACCCACCCGTGACACCCAGGTCCGTGAAGTCCAGCGTCGGTGACGTCCAGCGTCCGTGACACCCAGCGCCGGACAGCCGACGCGGGCAGCAGGCTGTGCGCGCTGCCGTCCAGCTAGGCGCCAGCCACCCCGCCGAAGTGGGTTGGTGGAGCCCCGCCGGGGTGCGGGCGGGGCGTCCGTTGGCGCGTTGGCGCTGGTCAGGCCGCGTGCTCGCACGTTGGGCAGGTACAGTCGGCGCACGTGCAGTTCGCGCACGTGTCCGCGCACCCGTTGCAGGCGCAGGTCGCGTGGTTGCAGGTCGGACATACGCAGTCCGCGCAGGAGCAGACCGCGCACGAGTCCGAGCAGTGCGGACACGCGCACACGTCGCACTCGTCGTAGTGGACTCCGTCGGCGGTTACGTGTTCGCGGTGCACGTGGCCGTCGTGGAGGTAGTCGACGTGGTCGGTGTGGAGAACTGCGTCGTGCCCGCAACCAGGCCCGTGGGTGTGGCGGTGGCTTTCGGCCTGGCGGTGCGCGACTGTCGTCATATGTTGGTCCTTTCGGCGGTATCCTCTCTACTGAATGGTCGTATGCGTATCCGTGCATCACAACTCGGATCCGTGACGATCAAGCCGATGGGGTGATAGGGGAATCCCCTCGTGGTGGACGGTGACCGGCGGCTACGCTGACATCTCCCCGAGCTGTTCCCCGCGTACCTGTATGGAGTGTTCGTGCCCGCCGATCGGATCGATACCGTCGTCAGCCTGTGCAAGCGTCGTGGCTTCGTCTACCCGTCCGGTGAGATCTACGGTGGCACGCGGTCGGCCTGGGACTACGGTCCGCTGGGTGTCGAGTTGAAGGACAACATCAAGCGGCAGTGGTGGAAGGCCGTCGTCCAGGGCCGGGACGACGTGGTCGGCCTCGACTCGTCGGTCATCCTGCCCCGCGAGGTGTGGGTGGCCTCCGGCCACGAGAAGGTCTTCACCGACCCGCTGGTGGAGTGCCTGAGCTGCCACAAGCGGTTCCGCGCCGACCAGCTCGCCGACGAGTACCAGGAGCGCTCGGGCAAGCCCACGGACGAGGGCGACCTGTCCGACGTGCCGTGCCCGAACTGTGGCACCCGCGGCCAGTACACCGCACCACGCGCCTTCAACATGATGCTCAAGACCCACCTCGGCCCGGTCGAGACCGAGGAGGGCATGGTGTACCTGCGGCCGGAGACCGCTCAGGGCATCTTCGTCAACTTCCTCAACGTGCAGACCACCTCCCGTCGTAAGCCGCCGTTCGGCATCGGCCAGATCGGCAAGTCGTTCCGCAACGAGATCACCCCGGGCAACTTCATCTTCCGAACCCGCGAGTTCGAGCAGATGGAGATGGAGTTCTTCGTCGAGCCCGGCACCGACGAGCAGTGGCACCAGACATGGATCGACCTGCGCTTGGCCTGGTACACGGACCTGGGCATCAGCCCGGACAACCTCCGGGTGTACGAGCACCCACAGGAGAAGCTCTCGCACTACTCGAAGCGGACTGTGGACATCGAGTACCGCTACGGCCTGGCCGGTGGCGAGTGGGGCGAGCTGGAGGGCATCGCCAACCGCACCGACTTCGACCTGACCACGCACTCCAACCAGTCGGGTGTGGACCTGTCGTACTTCGACCAGACCACGGACTCCCGCTACCGCCCGTACGTCATCGAGCCGGCTGCCGGCGTTGGCCGGTCGATGATGGCGTTCATGCTCGACGCCTACTACGAGGACGAGGCGCCGAACGCCAAGGGTGGTGTGGACAAGCGCGTGGTGCTGCGCCTGGACCGCAGGCTCGCACCGGTGAAGGTCGCTGTTCTTCCCCTTTCCCGCAACGCGGAGCTGTCCCCGAAGGCAAGGGACGTGGCCGCGCAGCTGCGTCGCAACTGGAACACGGACTTCGACGACGCCGGCGCGATCGGCCGCCGGTACCGCCGTCAGGACGAGATCGGCACTCCTTTCTGTGTGACGGTCGACTTCGACTCCCTGAACGACCAGGCAGTGACCGTTCGCGAGCGGGACAGCATGACCCAGGAGCGGATCTCCATCGACAAGCTGGAGGCCTACCTGTCCGCCCAGCTCCCAGGCTGCTGACCCACTAGGGAAAGCGGCCGCCTCGGGAACGCGCTGACAACTGGCGTTCAGCTCCGCTTGCGTAACGACCTTCGTGATCGTCGCAAGCCAAGGGTCTGGATCACGGGCAATGGCTGTGGTCTGTCGCCTGCCGTACGTGGCACGGGTGGCGACAAAGTGGACTATGACGGCGGTTGATGGGCGACCTCCAGGTCAGTTGGGCAAGTACGGGTCTCGAGGCCCGACGGTTCGCGTCGGCTTCGATGACCGCTGAGGGATCCGCGTCCTCGGCGCGGCGGTGCGTCACCTGGGCCAGCGCGGCCCTGGTGCCTCGTCGGTCGGCTCGGTGGCCAGAATCGGCCTGGGTATGGCATCGGCGGTGAAGCCATCCCGCTCGAACACCTCGTCAATGACGGCGACCAGGGCCAACCGATTGCTCGGCAGCCTCGGCCAGGGCGGCACTGGCTGTGTTACTGGGCAAGGCTCGCGGGGAGTTTGACGGGCTTGTGGTCCTGGATCGGTGTTCGCGTGGGTATCTGGCGGGTTGTAGTAGTGGGGTGGGTGTTCGCGCGGGGTGTCCGGCTGGATGTGGTCTTGGGCAAGCCTTCGCGCGGGGTGTCCGGCGAAGCCGTGGTGCTGGGTAGGCCTTGTGTGAGGTGCTCAGCGGGGCCCGTGGTGCTGGGTAAGCCTTGAGTGAGGTGCCCAGCGGGGCCCGTGGTGCTGGACAAGCCTTGAGTGAGGTGCCCAGCGGGGTGGTGGTCTTGGGCAGGGCCTTGTGCGGGTTGTGATCTTGGGTAGGCCTCTGTGCCGGGTGTCCGGCGGGGCTGTGGTGCTGGGCGGGGCTTTGCGCCGGGTATCTGGCGGGGCTGTAGCGCTGGGCCTGCCTAAGTGCGGGCTGTCTGGTGGGTTGTGGTGCTGGGCCGGGCATTGCGCGGGTTATCTGTTGAGGTTGTGGTGCTGGACCGGGCTTCGTGCCGGATGTCTGGTGGGGCTACGGTGCTGGGCCCGCCTTGTGTGGGATGTTCGGCGGCCCGTGACCCCGGCAATCCCCCGCGCAAGGCGTTGAGATGGGCCGTAGTGCTGGGGTGTTCGCGCAGGACGTTCAGAAAGCCGTGATCCCGGACGATCCATCACGCAAAGCGGCGGGGTCCTGATCTACGGAGGGCTTTGTGGCTCAGGCAAGGCGTGCGGTGGACGCGTCCACCGCTGGCCATCGACGATCGCGAGGCCGCACACCGAACCCTGGGCGATCCGTAGACGGCTTCCACCTTGGTGCGCGTCCTGGACAACCAGACCCTAGGTTCCGCATACGGCCAACTCCGGGCTGGCTTGGCGGTGTGCGGCTCGCAGGTCGTCGATCACTGTGTCCGGGCTCGCTCGGATCTGGGTGGCCGCGGTGTGCACTACTCGCAGACCCTGGGCGGCCAGCAGTGAACCCCGTTTCAGCGCGGTCGGGTAGCTGGCCGGCAAGGGGTCGAAGTCGAAACTGTGCACGTCCCACGCCAGGCCGATGTCCTCCCACGTGCCGGTGACCGTCCCGAGTGGATTGCCCGCCGGGTCGGCCACGGGCACGTCCCACTGAGGCGGCGGCAGGCCGGCTCGCTGAACGAGCAACTGCGCGGATCTTGTGACGTCGGCATGGATACGCACGCCGATCTCGTGCAACGCCCGTTTGGGCAATGGTGCCCGTCCGCCGCCCACTACCAGTTCGTTGTGCAGCTCGTCGAGCCGAACACCGTGCTGGAACACGACTTCCTTGAACAATGTGAACACCTCCTGGTATGCGGTCATCCGCCGCGCCGTGTCCATCGCGGCACGGGCGAGCGGGGCGACGAGCAGCCCCTGTCTCATCATGGGTCTGGGCGGTGTCGGGGTTCGCTCCACCCGGATCGTCGTGATACCGCGGACGCGGTGGTTCCGTGGTACCAGCAGATGAATCCTTTCGTTCACTGTGGACATTCGGACTCCGTGCAGCGCGAGGGCGTCCGGCCCGGTCACTATCGAGCCGCCGATGTAGAGGAGCGCACCCTGCACTTTCTGCCGTCGGGTGGGAGCGGTGTTCGTGAGCTGGACCACCCCCGGGTACAGCCGCTGCCAAGGGCCGCTGGGCGCACAGTTTCCCTTGATGGTGGCGGCTGGCAGGCCGAGGTGGACCAGCGCGGCCGCTGGGGCGACCTCGTGGGGGAACACAGTGGACAGTGCGGTCAGGTCGATGAGTCGTCGGTTCGTCATGGGTTCAGCGTTCCGGTGTGGTGGGTGGGGCGCCAGGGGGTTGGGGTCATCTGTGGATAACTCGGGACATGGGGATAACTTGGCCGTTGTGCGGGGTCGTTGGCCGGGGTTTGTCGGTGCCGTGGTGTATGGGGCCCACGACAGATGTCATGGGTCAGGTCGTGACGCTCGACCTGCGCGGGATCCCCGTGGATGCCGCAGAGTACGAAGCGTGAAGGAACTCGGAGCCGCGGTCTATGTCGCGGGACTACGCAAGCACTATGGCGATGTGAAGGCCGTTGACGGGATCGACCTGATGATCGCGCCCGGCGAGGTCGTCGCCCTGCTGGGGCCGAACGGCGCCGGCAAGTCCACCACGGTCGACATGCTGATCGGCCTGAGCAAACCGGACGTGGGCGAGATCCGGGTGTTCGGCAACGAGCCGAGTCGCGCGGTCGCCGAGGGGTCGATCGGCGCGATGCTGCAGAACGGCACGCTGCTGGACGATGCGACGGTTGGGGAGACCGTCGCCATGATCGCCTCTTTGCACCGCGCGCCGATGACAGTGAGCGAGGCGATGCGGCGGGCCGGCGTGGAGGAGTTCGCCGACCGCCGCTGCAACAAGCTCTCCGGCGGGCAGAAGCAACGCGTCCGGTTCGCGGTCGCGCTGGTGTCCAATCCGGACCTGCTCGTCCTGGACGAGCCGACCGCGGCCATGGACGTCGGCACCCGGCGCGAGTTCTGGGCCTCGATGCGGGAGTTCACCGACGCCGGCCGTACCGTCCTGTTCGCCACCCATTACCTCGACGAGGCCGAGGAGTTCGCCGACCGCGTCGTCCTGATGCGCCAAGGGCAGATCGTCGCGGACGACAGCGTGGCGAAGGTCCGCGCGATGGCCTCCGGCCGCACGATCAGCGCGGTGCTGCCGGACGTCCCGGTCGAGCAGCTCACGCAGTTGCCCGGGGTGATCGACGTCGCCCGCCGCGCCGAGCGGGTCGAGTTGGTGTGCGCCGACTCCGACCGCACGTTGCGGGCGCTGCTGAACGCCCACCCGCACGTCCATGACATCGAAATCAGCGCGGCCGGCCTGGAAGAGGCCTTCCTCGCGCTGACCGCGAAGGAGAACTCCTGATGAGCCTCGGATACCTGGTCCTGGAGATCAAGCGGGCGGTCCGCGCCGGCCGGTTCCTGATCTTCACCGTGGCCCTGCCGATCTTGATGTTCATCTTCCTCGCCGGGGTCTACGGCAACAACAACACCGACCAGCGAACCGCGCTGATGATCAACATGACGACCTGGGGGGCGTTCGCCGCCGCCCTGTTCGCCGGGGCGCGGGTCGCCATCGAACGGGACGCCGGCTGGCAACGGCAGTTGCGGCTGACGCCACTCACCGGCGGCGGCTACCTGGGCGGCAAGGGCGTCGTCGGGATGATCGTCGCGGTGCCCGCGGTCGTCCTTGTGCCACTCATCGGAGCCATCGGCGAAGGCGTCCATCTCAACGCCGGTCAATGGGCGCAGGTGACTGTCGGCGTATGGCTGGCTGTGATCCCGATGGTGCTGCTGGGGCTGCTGCTTGGCCAGTACGG
This sequence comes from Actinocrispum wychmicini, assembly GCF_004345645.1. Classification (GTDB taxonomy): domain Bacteria; phylum Actinomycetota; class Actinomycetes; order Mycobacteriales; family Pseudonocardiaceae; genus Kibdelosporangium; species Kibdelosporangium wychmicini. The sequence goes on from NZ_SLWS01000013.1 coordinate 261,336, forward strand.
CACGGCGGACAGCATGCAAGCCATCACCGGTGTGCTCATGCTGGTCCTGGCCATGTTCGGTGGCTTGTGGGTGCCTCTTGACGCGCTGCCGAGCGTCTTCGGCACTATCGCCCGGATCCTGCCGACGTACTGGATGAACCAGATCGGCAGCACCGCCATCGGGTCGAGCAGGGAACACCTGTCGACCGCGGTGCTCGTACTGCTCGGATGGACCGTGGTGTTCGGTGTGCTGGTCGTCCGGCGCTACCGGCAGGACAGCGCGCGTAGGTGACGGGGCCGTACGTTATGGACGTGACTGAGTCGTTCCGGAGCTGGCCTGAGCCGCAGTTCTCGTACCGGCGTCCGCTGGCTGTCGTGCTGATTCCCGGCGCTTTCCTGTTCTTCCTGGCCGAGGCCGTCGTGGACGCGTTCCGCCTGCACTCGGGATGGGTCAGTGCCGGTGTCGTGATCTGTGTGGTCGTCTACGCGGCGACCTACCTGTTCGCGATCTGGCAGGGCCTGCGCGTGTCCCGCGTGTCCCGGGTGCTGCTGGTCCTGGTGCTGACGGTCTGCCCGGTCGCCATCGCGTCGATGATGAACGCGTCGGATCTCACGTACCTGACGTATGCGATCGTCACGGCGCTCCTGCTGCTGCCGCCGGTCGCCGGCACTGTCTACGGTGTGGCCGCCACTCTCGCCGAGTTGATGGCCACGAACATCGCGCACGGCGCGCCGGACTGGCGGGGCGGTCTGGTCCTGATCGTGATGACCGTCGCCATGCTCTCGGTCCGCGGCTTCGCCCGGCAGACCGACGAGCTGGCGCTGGCCCGTGAGGAGATCAAGATGCTGGCGGTGGCCGAGGAACGCGCCAGGGTCGCCCGTGACCTGCACGATGTGCTCGGCCACAGCCTCACCACGATCACCGTCAAGGCCGGTCTGACGCGCCGGATCCTGGAGAGCTCGGGAGACGTCGAGCGCGCGCTGGAGCAGGTCCACGATGTCGAGCGGTTGTCCCGTCTGGCGCTGACCGAGATCAGGGCGACCGTGTCGGGATACCGGAAGGTGTCGTTGCCCGCGGAGATCGCCGGTGCCAAGGCCGCGCTGACGGCGGCCGGGATCTCCGCCGAGCTGCCGCAGGCCGTCGACGACGTTCCCGGCGAGCTGCAGGAACCGTTCGGTTACGTGCTGCGGGAAGGCGTGACGAACGTGATCAGGCACAGCGGCGCCAGCCGATGTTGGATCCGGCTCGGCCAGTCGTGGATCGAGATCACCGACAACGGCACCAGTAAGTCTACTGTGGACAGCGGGAACGGGTTGTCTGGGCTGCGGGAGCGGTTGGCCAAGGTCGGTGGCCGGCTGACGGCCGCACGCGGCGGGGAAGGCGGGTTCGTGTTGCGGGCCGAGGTGTCGGCGTCATGATCAGGATCCTGCTGGCCGACGACCAGACCCTGGTACGTGGCGCGCTCGCGGCCATGCTCGGCCTCGAAGCCGACATGGAGGTGGTGGCCGAGGTCGGCACCGGTGAGGACGTGGTCCCGGCCGCGCAACGCACCAGGCCGGATGTGGCGCTGCTGGACGTCCAGATGCCTGGCAAGGACGGCCTGACCGCCGCGGCCGAACTCAGGACGGCCCTGCCTGGCTGCAAGGTCGTCATGTGCACGACCTTCGGCCGCCCCGGATACCTCAGCCGCGCGCTCGCCGCTGGCGCCGCTGGCTTCGTCGTCAAGGACGCGCCTCCGGAGCAGCTCGTCGAGGCGGTCCGCCGCGTGCACGCGGGGCTTCGCGTCGTGGATCCGTCGTTGGCGGCGGAGTCACTGGCCACCGGCCAGAGTCCGTTGACCATCCGGGAACGCGAGGTCCTGGCCGAGTCCAGCGACGGCGGCACCATCGCCGACATCGCCCGGTCCCTGCACCTTTCCGAGGGGACGGTTCGCAACCACCTGTCGTCGGCGATCGGTAAGACGGGTGCCCGAACCCGGGCTGAGGCTGCCCGCCTGGCGGAGGAGCGTGGCTGGCTGTGACGAAACGTATTTCCAACTGGCTCGATTGACCGGTTACGTATTCGTCCAATCGATAGTGGAAGCTTCCAGAATGCGACGTTGCAACGCCATCAAGCTGGTGAATTAAATCTCGTCTGAATGGGCTCCCGGGCGCCCGGCCGCATATGAGAATGGTCGGGTGAAGTCGGTTCGGGGAGGTTCACCTTCATGACGAAAGGCGAGAGACCGCCTTCCAATGCTTTCTCGGGTGTCGTGCAGGGGTCGGTGGTGCAGGCGGGGTCCGTCGGACACGTGACGATCCATCAGGCGACCCCTCGCCACACCGTTCCATCCCAGCTGCCCGCGCCGTCACCGTCGTTCACCAGCAGGGACGATGAACTGGCCCAGCTGCGGCAGTGGCTGGACACCGAGCCGGACGGACCGTTGCTCGTGGTCGTCAGTGGTGCCGGCGGGGTTGGGAAGACAACGCTCGCGCTTCGCTGGCTGCATGACGCGCGGGACAGGTTTCCGGATGGTCAGCTGTATGTCGATCTCGGCGCGTTCGCGCCGACCGGGCCGGTCGAGCCCGAGCAGGTGCTGGAGTGGTTCCTGCTCGCGCTGGGCGTGCCCGCCACGACCATGCCGCAGGGACTGGCACAGCGGGAGGCGACGTACCGCTCGCTGACGGCGGATCGCGCGGTCGCCGTGCTGCTCGACAACGCGTACTCCGCCGCGCAGGTCAGGCCGCTGCTGCCGGCCACGAGCCGCAGTGTTGTCGCGGTCACCAGCCGGTGGCGGCTGGCCGGGCTGCGGCTCAACGGCGCCCGGTTCATCGAGCTCGATCCCATGTCCGTGGACGACTCGATGCGAATGCTCGACACCATTGTCGGCGCCGAACGGTTCACCGACGAACCCGGTCAGGCGGAGGAGCTCGCGAGGCTGTGCGGTGGCATGCCGATCGCGTTGTCCGTGGTCGGGGCACGGTTGTCGGCGTATCCGCACCGCTCGGTGTCCAGGGAACTGCAGAGCCTGCGCGGCGCCGACCGGCTCGCCACGCTCACGGTCGACGAGTCGTCCGTGGCAGCGATCTTCGACGTGTCCTACGCCGAGTTGCCGATCCTCGAGCAGCGGACGTACCGGATCTGCGCGTTGCACCCCGGTTCGGTGTTCGGGCTGGACGTGGCCGCCGCCGCGGTCGGGGACACGTCCGACGACATCGAGGACTCGTTGGCCGACCTGGTGGACCGGAACCTGATCAAGGAGATCGCCGACCGCCGGTTCCGCTATCACGACCTGTTGCTGGTGCACGCCCGCCAGCAGGTGCGCGGGGACGAACGGGAACCCGCCGTGCAGCGGATGATCGAGTGGTATCTGAACCAGTCGGTCGCCGCCGATCTTGTACTCCGCCCGACTCGGCGGCGGGTGGGACCACGGTTCCGCGCGCGGCCCGACGCGGGCTTCACCTCGCAGGCGGACGCGTTGGACTGGCTGACCAGCGAACGCCGCAACATCATGCTCGCCGTCCAGTCCGCGCACGAGTACGGCTGGGACGAGCTGACCTGGGAGTTCTGCGAGGCGTTGTGGGGGTTCTACCTGTACGTCAGGAACTATGACGACTCGCTGAAGGTACACGCGCTCGGCATTCCCGCGGCGATCCGTTGTGGGGACGCCAATGCCGAGGCACAGTTGCGCGCTCAACTCGCCTCGGCGTTGACGAACCTACGTCGTTACGACGAGGCGATCCACGAGTGTCACCTCGCGTTGCGCCTTGCCGACGAGTTGCACGACGAGGCGATCAAGGCGGTCGTGCTTGGCGAGTTGGCCGGAGCTGTCGGAGGCACAGGTGACCTGACAGGCGCCCTCGAACACCTGACGGAGGTCAGACAGATCCGACTACGGATCGGCACCGAACGAGCCGCTGCCCAGACCCAACGCAGGATCGGTGAGGTGCTTGTCCGCCTGCACCGCTATGACGAGGCCATTGTCGCCTTGCGGGAAGCGGCCGACGCCATGGCGTCGCTCGACCGCGTCCAACGTGGGCACGCGTTGAACAGTCTCGGCGCCCTGTATCTGCGTCTCGACAAGCTCGACGAGGCCGTGTCGCCGTTGACCGAAGCCCTGGAGATCGCCCGTGAACTGGGTTCCGCCCACTACGTCGCCGGGGTTGAGGTCGCGCTGGGGGACGTCGCCTGGGCCCGTGGCGACGTCGCTGAAGCGCGGTCGAACTGGTCGACGGCCATGAGTACGTACTCGGCCAGTGGCGACCCGAAGGCGGCGGACGTCGCCAAACGACTAGAACGCAAGTCACCTCCGTCCACGAGCGAGACGTAGGCCGCGACGGCGACGCGGACGATGTCGTTGGTGGGGACGAACATCCGCTGGTCCGGCCGGGCGGCCAGCAGCACGCCCTGGCCCGCCACACCGACCGCGACGACGACACACCCGGTCAGCTCGGCCAAGGTGGCGATGGCTAGGTCGGCCGCCGCCACCACGGTCGGTTCGTCCGCGTGGATGATCACGTCGGCCAGTTGAGGCGACATGGCCGCACCGGCTCAGGAGACGGGACCGGCAGCACCTGAGCGGGCGCCGCGGGTTCGGGGAGACGCAGCAGCCGGTACATGGCGCTGCGGAGGATCGCCGCCGTCTGCCCAGGCCGGGACGTGACGAACTTGGCGAAGTGGCGACCGCGCGGCTTCGCGTTGTCGAGTTGCGGTAGGAGATCGCGGTCCAGGTCGAGCACGGGGGCAACCTTGGCGAGCCGGTCGGCGACACTTCCGCACCGGATGTTGTCGCTCGGGAATGTGCCGAGAGTGACGCGCTTGCCGAGGGCGGCGGCGTACTGGGTGGTGGACCCGTGGTCGCCGATGACGTGGTCGCTCGCGATCATGGTGGCCCGCCAGCCTTCCTCCGGCGGGATCAGCAGCAGCCCGTTCGCGACACAGTCCGACAACCACGCAGTCACCTGCCAACGGCCGTGCGCCGCCCATGCCGACGGATGCAGGACCAGCGCCACCCGCTGGTTCGTTCCGGTGGACTCCGCCAGCAGGCGCTGGCACAGCTCGGAGTGCTGACCGAACATGGACTCCGATGACCAGGTCGAGCTCACCGTGACCAGCCGTTCTTGGTCCGAGACGCCGAGCGCGCGGCGGTACTCGTCGCGCAGGGAAACGCTTGCGGCCATCCGGTCGTAGCAGATGTCACCGGCGACCACGGCCACCGGCAGCGCTTCCGGGCAGGAGCGGCGAAGCGCGCGCATTTCGACGTCGTGGGTCAACGCCAGCGTCGCGGGGATCAGCCTGCCTCGATGGGTCAACGTCTCGCGGGCGAGGCCGGCGAACGGCAGGCCGCTCGGGCCCGCCCGCCGACTCCGCAGTCGGGACATCAGGCTGCCGACGCCGTGTGGGACCACGAGAATCTGGCCGCGTACCTGCTCAAGTCCGACCGGGCTGGCCGCGAGCACCAAGTCGAACCGATGACTGACGGCCTGGCGCCACGGAAGTACCAGGCCGCCACCGGCCGCCGCGAACTCAGCCGTGCCGTCGTCGGCCGAGTCCACGACGGTGAACATCGTCTGGACGCGATGGTCACCGCTGACCAACGGAAGCAGATCGCGCAGCCGGGTGCCGGCCGCCATCGTCGGGATCACGACCAGGACGGTCTTGCAGCCCGCGCGGGTGACGCGAAGCTCGGCGTCCAGGCCGATCGGCCCACGCAGCCACCGCTCAGCCATGCCGGTCCTCCACAATGGACCCGGCCGAGCAGTCGACGACCGGCGCCTCGAAGCCGGTGACATCCATGTCTTCGTGTTTCGTGACGAGCAGAACCATGTCCGCGCGGCCGGGGCGCACCGGCTGGCTGTACAGCACAGTGCCGTCCGGCAGGGCCAGCCGAGGAACGTGCGGATCGTGATACGAGACCTCGGTGCGTGCGCGCAGCTCGTCCAGAATCCGTACAGCCGCGGACCTGCGCACGTCACCGACGCCCGGCTTGTAGGCCACGCCGGCGACGAGAACACGGCCGTTGCAGGTCAGACGGCGGGCGATGCTGGTGGGCATCGAGTCGTTCACCGCGATCGCGGCCTCCACGGTCGACGCCGCGAAGCCGTGTCGGCGGGCGGCAGCGGCGAAGAACTCCGCGCACACCGGGACACAGTCGCCGCCGGCGCCGGGCCCGGGTTCGTGCCGAAGGTAGCCGTACGGCTTCGTGCCCGCGGCCGCCAGCACCTCCCGTACGTCTACATTGGACCGATCGCAGACCGTCGCCAGCTCGTTCGCGAGCGAGATGTTGACCAGGCGGAACGTGTTCTCGAAGACCTTGGTCAGCTCGGCGACCCGGATCGAGCCGACCGGCACCACGGCCTGCCCGACGCTCCGGAGGAACCGGATCGCCGCCGCGAGCCCCTCCGGTGACGGGCTGGCGACCACGCGGGGGACGTCCACCACCGGCTCCTTGCCCGGGTTGATGCGAACCGGCGAATGCGCGACGTGTACGTCGGCGGTGATCCGCGGCAGAACGACCTCGTCCACCATGCCTGGCGGACAGGTGCTCTGCACGATCACCAGGTCGCCCTTTCGCGCCACCGCGGACACCAGGTCGACGGCACTGAGAAGATCTCTGCTTGGCACGCACAGCAGGTGCACCTTGGCCGCTGGAACCGACCCCGTCCGAACCGACAACGGGCCCGTCAGCAAGGACGCGAGCTCGTTCTCCGGGACGGTGGTGCGCCCGGCGCCTGGCCGCACCGCGACGAGCTCCGCGACCCTGGCCGGGCTGTGGTCCACGCCGACCACGGTGAGTCCGTGGCGTGCGGCCGCGACTGCCATGGGCAGGCCGGTGTACCCCAGGCCCACGACGACAACGTCAGGATCCATTTCGAACCTCCTCGACACGTGCCGGGAACCTCCCGGCAGGCACCAGGCTCGGGGCGGACGTGGGACGATCGGCTGACACGATCAAGACAATTCGAGGAACCCGCTGGTCGCGATCCTGATCGTCGGCCGCAAAGGCGCGCGGATTTGTCCCCGGAACCGAAGAGGGACAAATCCGGGTCAGCCAGGGGGTCAGCCCGATGTCAGGTAACGACGGTATTTCGGATCGGCCGGCGCGCTGGTGAGCCCCTGGTGGGCGTGGGCAGAATGGACAATTGTCCGAAGTTCGCCGGCCAGCGAGGGGACGCGCTGGTGGAGATCAATTTCAGGATATTGGGTCCGTCCGCCGTACGTGTTGCTGATCGTTTTGTCGAAGATTGGGCGCACGCGAAACCGCGCGGAATGTTCTCGGTGCTGTTGCTCCGCGCCGGCCAGCCGGTCGGAGTCGACGAGCTGATCGGCTGGATGTGGCCGGACGGGACCGCGCCGGAGAATCCCGCCGGGGCGCTGGTCACCTATCGGAAGCGGATCACGGCGGGACTGAGCCGGATGGCCGATCCGCCGAGGATTCACCTCCGCAACCGGACGTACCTGCTGGAAGTCGATCGGGAGGAGATCGATTTCCACGAATTCCGCAACTGCGCCGACAAGGCGAGGTCCGCCACCCGACACGGCGATCACACGAGCGCCGCCCGGATACTCGCCGCCGCGGTGGACGTGTTGTGGCGCGGGACGCCACTACCTGATCTGATCGGTGAACGGGCGGCGAACTGGCGCCAGATGGCGGAGTCGGAACACCTCATCCCGGCACACAACGCGTTGCTCCACAGCCTGTCCGCGCTCAACGAGCACGAGGAGGTGCTGCGTCGGATCGCCGATCTCCGGCTGGAGATACGGACCAGCCTGGCCATGGTCAAACACCGGCTGTCCGCGTTGCACGCCGTGCACCGATTCGAGGACGCGGTGGAATTCTTCCGTTCCCAGTACCGGCGAATGATGTCCGAACGAAACCCGGACGAAGGCGACGCGCTGCGCAGGTTCCACGACGAGTTGTCCACCCGCAGCCGCACCCCCAAGCCGGTCGTGGTCAGTTCCCCGAAGCCGACCGTTGAGACACCTCATCTGCTGCCGAGGGACATCGCCGACTTCACCGGCCGGGAGGACGTGCTGCGACATCTCGACACTGTCACGTCGAACGCGGACGGCTCGCCGGCACCGACCGTCGTCGTCCTTTCCGGACAACCAGGAGTCGGCAAGACGGCGGTCGCCCTGCACTGGGCGCACATGGCGGCGAGCCGGTTCGAAGGCGGACAGCTCTACTGTGATCTCAACGGCTTCGGCGAAGGTGAACCGGTCAACCAGAGTGAAGTAGTGGTGGAATTCCTTACCGCACTGGGCTTCCCCGCCGACCGGATACCGTCGCTCGCGGGCCGGATGGCGAAACTCCGCAGCCTGCTCAGCGGTGCGCGCGCCCTTGTCGTGCTTGACAACGCCCGTGACTCGGAGCACGTGCGTACGTTGCTTGAGTGCCTGTCGAACTGCGCGGTGATCCTCACCAGCCGGCACAGGCTGCGTGGGCTGGCCCGCACGGGAGCCGTCGGGATTCTCCTGCCGCCGTTGACGTATGCCGAAGGCAAGTCCTGGCTGGCGAAATGGCTGGGATCCCGGGCCGACGCCGAGCCCACGGCCGCCAGCGACCTGGTGGCGTTGTGCGGCGGCATCGCCTTGGCGCTGAAGATCATCGTCGAACACACGCACAGCCGCCCCCGCGTGGCACTGGCTGACTTCGTCGAGGAGATGCGGAGCGAACCGCTGAGCCTCGGTGACCACCGGGACGGTCCAGGCGGCAGCGTCCGAGCCGCTCTGGAACAGTCCTATCGCGCCTTGAACTCGGCCGAGCAGCGGCTTTTCCGGTTGTTCGGCGCGAATGCCGGCTCGGACATCAACGTGGCGGCCGCGAGCGCGCTGCTCGGCCAGGATCGCGCGGAGACGAAGTGGTGCCTGGACGCGCTCGTCGACGTGCATCTGTTGACCCAGCCCGAATCCCGCGACCGCTACCGGATGCACGACCTGCTGCGACTGTACGCGCGGGAACTGGTCGAGCGGTCCGACGAGCAGTTCGCCGCGGAGGAGCGGTTGGCGTGCTTCTACTTGTACAGCGCCAACAATGTGGACCGGATCGTGTTCCCACAACAGCGCGGAGTGGACCTTCCGCCGCTGGTCGCGCAAGTTCTCCCGGTGGAGTTCGCCGACGAGGACAAGGCGTTGAAATGGGCCGTCCGTGAGCGGGCGAACATCAACGCGGTGCTGCAACGTTCGGCCACGCGAGGGCTGCACACCTATGTGTCGAAGTTGCCCAGTGTCATCGGCGAGGTGTTCGTACGGCTGGGATACAGCGACGACGTGGCTGCCGCGCTGCGGATGGCGATCCGGTCCGCCCAGGCGGTCGGCAACGCGTTCGACGAGGCGAGTTGGCACGGCAACCTGGCCTTCGTCCGGTTGGGGCGACGCGACTTCGACTCCGCCATGGAGCATGTCTTCGCCGCGCGGGTGATCTTCGAGCGAATTGACGATCCTCGCGGGGTCGCGATCACCGACTATTACATGAGTCGAGTCTTTGTGGAACGGGGAGAAACGGCTCGGGGAATTGAATTCGGTTTGCGGGCGCTGACCGCCCTGCAACGGTTGGAGAACGTCAAAGACGTGGAGACAATCGCCATGTTCCGACTCGCTGAGGCATATCGCCGGGCCGGGAACCTCGACGCCGCCGCGTCATTCTGTCGGGACGCGCTGTCGAACGCCGACCGGATCGGCGATGTCCACACAAGGGGATGTGTCCTCGGCGAACTCGGCATGATCCATCTCGAGTGCGGCGAATACACCGAGGCACGAGGGTATTTGACCAGGGCGCTGGAGATCCTGGGGAACAACGAGGCCGCCCAGGTGGGCCAGATCCACCAGGCGATGGCGGACATTCACTTCGCGCTGAAGGAGTACCAGTCCGCCGAGCGGAGCGCCCGTCAGGCGTTGACGTTCTTCCGGGCCGCTCGCCGGGACGCGGACCAGGCAGGTGCGCTCCGGACGATCGCGGAGGCCGTCTATCGCCAGGCCAGGCACGTCGAGGCGGTGGAGACGTGGATGCTCGCTCTGGCCATCGCGGACACGGTGGGTGAATCGGCTGTCGCTCAGCGGATACGTCGGCGATTGGCCGAGGTCGAGGTGGCGGTTCCGGACATTCCACAAGAACGGACCGACTCGCTACATGAGCGTCCGATAACCGGTTTGACACGATAGATAACGCTTCCCTCACTCGAATGGTGGATGAACCTATGTTTTGCTCTCACACTTTCGAGTGATTTCGTCACCCGGTGGCGAGGTGACGGATCCCTCGCTCGATACAGTGATACCCACCCCGTGTAGATGGGGGGTAGTCTGATCTGGCACACTCTCGACGATCTTCTCGTTCGAACCAGTATCGAGACTCGTAGAGAGACCTTGGTAAACATGCGGACTGTTCTGGTAAGGCTCCTGGTCGCAGCCGCGATTGCCGGTGGCCTGACGTTCGTGGCGTCGCAAAACTTCTTGGCTCCGCCGACGACAACGGAGGCTGGAGCTGTCTCGGTGTCCACGGACTCACAGAATTTCTTGTAGAACTGCAGGTCAGGTGGGCGGCTTTCCGCCCACTACTTTTCTTTGCCGACGTCCGTCTTGGCGCCCTGGCCAGGGCAAAGGCCTACCGTTCGGCCCCCGTGCGAGGGCCGAGGTCGGTCGACCTCACCCGAAACTGTCGGTGGGGTCTGCCATGATGCGACCATGACCATCCCCACCCGATCCGTCGGGACGAAGCGCTGGATCAGGCGTGGCCTGATCGGCTTCGTCCTGATGTTCGCGTTGGTCGTGGGCGGGACGGCGTTCCGGGTGTGGCAGGAGGCCCGGCAGGACGACCGGACCAAGGCGGACGCGGTGGTGGTGCTGGGCGCGGCGCAGTACGCGGGCCGTCCGTCGTCGATCCTGGAGGCACGGCTCGAGCACGCCAAGAACCTGTTCGACACCGGGGTGGCGAGCTACATCATCACCGGGGGCGGCCGGAAGACAGGGGACCGGTACACCGAGGCCGATGCCGGCGTGAAGTGGCTGACCTCGCACGGTGTGCCCAGAGAGAGCGTGATCCCGGTCGGCGAGGGCAACGACACCTTAGGCACCATCCAGGCCGTGGCGCGGCTGGCGGCGCAACGTGGGTGGAACTCCGCGGTGATCGTGAGCGACCCGTGGCATTCCTTACGTGCGCGGACGATGGCACGGAACGCGGGGCTGTCGGTGTGGACGTCGCCGACGCACACCGGGCCGGTCGTGCAGACCCGTGAGATCCAGATCAAGTACATCTTCCGGGAGACCGCGGCGCTGTTGTACTACCGCGTCTTCGACGCTCCGGCAGACGACATCGGTGTGGATCTCGGGTGAAGTACACCGCGCACGACACCGCCAGGTTGTATGACGAGCCGGCGAAGGGCGGTGTGTTACCGGGGGCGGCGCCGTCGCGGCGGAGCCCGTTCTCCCGGGACCGGGCGCGCGTGCTGCATTCGGCGGCGTTACGCCGGCTGGCCGGCAAGACGCAGGTTGTCGGCCCGGGTGAGGGCACCGAGGTGTACGGGGTGCCTCGGACACGGCTCACTCACTCGTTGGAGGTCGCCCAGATCGGCCGGGAGATCGCCGAGGAACTCGGATGTGACCCGGACGTGGTGGACACCGCCGGGCTGGCCCACGACATCGGTCACCCACCATTCGGACATAACGGAGAAAGCGCGCTCGACATGGCGGCGCGGGAACATGGAGGCTTTGAGGGAAACGCACAGACATTACGAATACTGACCCGGCTGGAGCCCAAGGAGCCGGCCGCGGGCCTGAACCTGACCAGGGCGGTGCTGGACGCGACCGTGAAGTACCCGTGGCCGCGGATCGAGGGTCGGCGCAAGTTCGGGGTGTACGCCGACGACCAGGCGGTGTTCGGCTGGATCCGCGAGGGTGCGCCGGAGCGGCGGTGCTGCCTGGAGGCCCAGGTGATGGACTGGTCCGACGACGTGGCCTACTCCGTGCACGACGTGGAGGACGGCGTCCGCGCCGGCCGGATCGCCCTCGGTGTGCTCGCTGACGCGGAGGAGCGGTCGGCCATCGCGGAGCTGGCGGCTGCGCACTTCTCGGCCGAGCCGTTGTCGGAGCTGGAGGCTGCGGCAGCGCACTTGTTGGACCTGTCCGCGGTCGCCGCCGCGGTGGGGTACGACGGTTCGCTGGGCGCCCAGGTCACCTTGAAACGCCTGACCAGCGAGCTGGTCGGCCGGTTCGCGTCGGCCGCCGTCAGCGAGACCAGACGGGTGTACGGCGACGGCGACCTCACCAGGTACGCCGCGGACCTTGTGATACCCAGACAAGCCGCGGTCGAGGTCGCACTGCTGAAGTCGTTGGCGTTGCGGTACGTCATGAGCGACCCAGCACGGCTGGCCATGCAGGAGCGGCAACGAGAACTGCTGACCCAGCTGCTGAAGTCCTTGGAACAGCACGCTCCCGAAGCCCTGGAACCCGCATTCCAGTCCGCATGGCGCACAGCCGCCAACGACAGCGAGCGACACCGCGTCCTGATCGACCAAGTGGCATCCCTGACCGACGCCCAAGCCGTGGCCTGGCACGGAGCCTTCGCACACTGACAGCACAGCACAGCGGCATCGGCTCAGGACCGAGCCGAGCCGCGATATGGCCGCTGCTTCGCAAGTGGCCGCTGTCTCCAGGACCCACGACGGTGGGGCAGCGATAGACCGCAATATTCATGGGCGGCGCATCGGCTACAGCCACACGCCGCCACAGCCACATAAACCCACCACACCGGGCAAAACCAGACGTCGTCGTGGAGACTTATCATCCTCCGGCTGCCCGGCTGCCCGGCTGCCCGGCTGCCCGGCTGCCCGGCTGCCCGGCTGCCCGGCTGCCCGGCTGCCCGGCTGCCCGGCTGCCCGGCTGCCCGGGGTCGCCTTTGCGATAGCTAGTGGGCGCGCTTGACTGGCTAGGCACAGAGCGATATCCCCGACCGCCACCGCCACCGCCACCGCCACCGCCACCGCCACCGCCACCGCCACCGCCACCGCCACCGCCACCGCGGCCCGACCGGACCGACATCCCCTGAGTGACCCGCGCACTGTCTCATTCGTGCGCCCCGGTGCAGCGTGGCCAGCCTGCCGAAATGCCCAGCAAGGCCGTGACACCGGGCGGCGTGACTCAGGCGATGAGGCACAGATCGGAGTCCGGAACGGGGTGTTCGCTCCTGGTGAACTCGCCTGGGGAGTGACTGGTGGCACACTCGGGGTATGGCCAATCCTCTTTCGCGCCTGCTTCGGCGGTTGTTCCGTCGCCGGGTTCCCGCAGGGGTGGGTTCCGGTCGCCGTCCTGGTGAGGCCGGCGGCTCCGCGGGTGTCCGTGAGCCTCGTCGTCCCAGGCCGAACGGTCCGATCGGGCGCGGCACCAAACCGGACCCGCAGCCGTCCCAGATGATCACGTTGCGAGACCCGAGGGAGTGACCGCTATCGAGCGTGCTCATCTTCAGTTCACTGTCGCCCTGCAGGACAGGCTTGCGGGGAGTGGGAACGTGGTCTGGTCCCCGTTCTCGGTGGCGAGTGCGCTCGCGTTGGCGGCTCGTGGTGCCGCGGGCGCGACCAGAGACGAGCTGGTCGCTTTGTTGTTGGGGGACAAGGGTGCGCAGGTTGAGGACCTGATTCGGGTGTTGGGTGCGGCCGAGGATGTGGTACGGGCGGGTTCCAGCGGTGAGCAGCCGGAGATCGCGGTGTCCAACACGTTCTGGGCCGACGAGATCATCCCGGTCCGGCCGGAGTTCGCCGAGGCGTTGACCGACATGCCGAGTGGGGCGGTTCGGTCCGCGCCGTTCCAGCAGGATCCGGATGGCGCGCGGGATCTGATCAACAAGGATGTCGCACGGACCACGCACGACCTCATCCCCGAACTGCTTCCGGATGGTGCGATCTGTCCGGACACGGTTGCCGCCCTGGTCAACGCGCTGTACCTGAAGGTGGCCTGGCTCGGGAAGTTCGACGAGACGGCCACACGACCCCGCGACTTCCACACTCCCACGGGCACCAAGCAGGTGCCGACCATGTTCGTGCGCGGCGAGCGGGAGAACTTTGGCTACGCCAAGGTTCCGGGGTGGCAGGCGGTGCGGATCCACACGGTCGGCCAGGTCGATGCCTTTGTCCTGCTGCCGGACGGGAAGTTGCCAGACGTCGACGCGGACACGTTGGGCAGGTTGCTGGCGGCACCGGGTCGGCATCCGGTGAACCTTCGGCTGCCGAAGCTGTCTCTCAAGCTTCAGGCGCCGCTGACCGACGTGCTCCAACGGCTCGGTGTCGCGACGATGTTCACCAATGACGCCGAGTTCCCGGGCATCAGTGCCGCTCCTCTCGCTGTTCAGGCTGTTCTGCACGAAACCGTGCTCAAGATGGACGAGCAGGGATTCGAGGGCGCGGCGGCGACCGCGGTGATGATGCGGTTGTTGTCGTTCAGTCCGCAGCGGCCGGTGGAGGTCACCGTGGACCGGCCGTTCCTGGTGGTGATCCGGCACACCCGGACAGGTGTGATCTATTTCTCCGGCAGGGTGGCTGATCCGTCCTAAGCTGCGGTATGCCAACCGTACGCGTAGAACGTTCAGGTCCGGTGTGGACGGTCGTGCTGTCCCGGCCGGAGGCGCGCAACGCCGTCGACGGCCCGACCGCCAGAGCCCTCGCCGACGCGTTCCGCGAGTTCGACGCCGCCGAAGACGCGGCGGTGGCCGTGCTGTGGGGCGAGGGCGGCACGTTCTGTGCCGGTGCGGACCTCAAGGCCATCGGTACCGAACGCGGAAACCAGGCAGCGCACGACGGCGACGGGCCGATGGGCCCGACTCGGATGCGCCTCAGCAAGCCCGTGGTCGCCGCCGTCTCGGGATACGCCGTGGCCGGTGGACTTGAGTTGGCCATCTGGTGTGACCTGCGGGTGGCCGCGCAGGACGCTGTCTTCGGCGTGTTCTGCCGGCGGTGGGGTGTGCCGTTGATCGACGGTGGCACGTTCCGGCTGCCCAGGCTGATCGGGCAGAGCCGAGCCATGGACATGGTCCTGACCGGGCGGGCTGTCGACGCGACCGAGGCGTACGAGATGGGCCTGGTGAACCGCGTGGTGCCGGCCGGCGAGGAACGCGCGGCAGCCGAGGCACTCGCCCTGGCCCTGGTCGGCCTGCCGCAGACCTGTCTGCGGCAGGACCGGCTTTCGTTGCTGGAGCAGTGGGGGATGGACGAGGACGCGGCGTTGGCCAACGAACTGGAGCATGGCTTCACTTCGCTGGCCGGTGGCGCGTTGGACGGCGCCGCCCGGTTCACGGCCGGGGCTGGCCGGCATGGGCTGTCACATTCCGAGGAGCCGTCTCGTCTGGAGGGGTGACCACGCGAGAGGAGTAGACGAGATGCCCCGAATTCCCGCGGTCGAGTCCAAGAAGGCCGGGCTGATCGGCAGATTCATGTACAGGTACGCGAGGAAGCGGTACGGCGCCGTGCCCGACCCGCTGGCTGTCACCCGGCACCACCGCGGCTTGTCGTTCGCTGGCGGCCTGCACGAACTGCTGGCCGAACGGGCCAGCAAAACCCTGCCCGCGTCCGTCCGCGAATTGGCGGTCTACCGCGCGGCGGTGCAGCTGGGCTGCTCGTGGTGCATCGACTTCGGCACCATGCTGCAACGCCTGGACGGCCTCGACATCGATCGCCTCAAGGACATCGACAGCTACGCGACGTCCCCGAAGTACACCGAGCAGGAGCGGCTCGCGATCGCCTACGCCGACGCGATGACCGCCACGCCCATCCAGGTCACCGACGAACAGGTGGCCCAACTCGTGGCCGAGTTCGGCGAGAAGGGTGTCGTGGAACTGACGTACCAGATCGGGCTGGAGAACATGCGCGCCCGGACGAACAGCGCGCTCGGCATCGCCGAACAGGGCTTCACCTCGGGCGACGCGTGCCTCATTCCTCAGGGAAAGGCACGCGGGTGAGCTTGTCCGGGTTCACCACGTCGTAACAGGCGGCGATCTTGCCGTCCCGGACGGCGAACGCGGTCACCCGGCGCATCACGGCCTGGTGGCCCGCGTCGTCGCGGAGGTCGGTCAGCAGCAGGCCGAGATCCCCGTTGACCAGCATCGGCATGCCCGTGAGCTCG
Source organism: Actinocrispum wychmicini (assembly GCF_004345645.1). Lineage (GTDB taxonomy): Bacteria > Actinomycetota > Actinomycetes > Mycobacteriales > Pseudonocardiaceae > Kibdelosporangium > Kibdelosporangium wychmicini. Next base: position 277,396 of record NZ_SLWS01000013.1, read on the forward strand.
GTCAGGCCGTACTTGGTCATCAGGCCGAGCAGGAAGCGGGCCACCTTGTCGGGGCCGGACACGATCCGCAGCGCGGTGCGGGCCTTGCCGTTCGCGTCGCCGACCAGGTGCACGTCCGGGTGCAGCAGTTCGACGAGCGTGTTCAGGTCGCCGCTGGTCAGCGCGACGATGACGCGCTCGAGCAGTTCGCGTTGCTGGTCGAAGGAAGCCCGAGGCGGTGGGTCGGCGTCGGCGAGGGCCTTGCGGCCCCGGGACGCGTGTTGCCGTGCTGCCGCGGTCGTGACGCTGAGGATCTCCGCGATCTCGTCGAACGGCACGCTGAACGCGTCATGCAGGACGAACGCGACCCGCTGTTCCGGGGTGAGCTTGTCCAACACGACAAGCGCGGCCATCCGTACGCCGTCCTGGCGCACGATCGTGTCCAGCGGGTCTTCGCTGGGCGGCGCCCCGATGGACGTCACGACGGGTTCCGGCAGCCACGGGCCGGTGTAGTGCTCGCGCCGCACGGCCGCGGACCGCAGCCGGTCGAGACAGATCCGGCCGACCACCGTGGTCAGCCAGCCACGCAGGTCGCGGATGTCCGTGTGGTCCACAGTGGACAGTCGGAGCCATGCCTCCTGGACCGCGTCCTCGGCGTCCGCGAGCGTGCTCGTCAGCCGGTAGGCGACGCCGAGCAGGTGCGCCCGGTGTTCGGAGAACTCGGCGGCGAGGGTGTCCAGGCTGACCGTCACGAGATTCATCGTATGCGTCGGGCCTAGACTCAGCGATGTGGCTGGACGGATCCGGGAGAGCGATATCGCCCTCGTGCGTGAGCGCAACCAGATCGACGACGTGATCGGCGAGTACGTCGCGTTGCGCCGGGTCGGCGGGGGAGCGGTGAAGGGCCTGTGCCCGTTCCACGACGAGAAGACCCCGTCGTTCAACGTGCGCCCGACCCACGGCACGTTCCACTGCTTCGGTTGCGGCGAGGGCGGCGACGTCATCGCGTTCCTGTGTAAGATCGACCACCTGAGCTTCGTCGAGGCGGTCGAGCGCCTGGCCGAACGCGTGGGCGTCAAGCTGACCTACGAAGGCGGCGGCACCAGCGTCCAGCGTGACCGCGGCACCCGGACCAGGCTCGTCGACGCCCACCGCGCCGCCGCCGAGTTCTACGCCGAGCAGCTGCGCACGCCGGACGCCCAGCCTGCCCGCGAGTTCCTCGCCGAACGCGGGTTCGACCAGGCCGCGGCCGTCCAGTTCGGCTGCGGCTTCGCGCCCGCCGGCTGGGACGTGCTGACCAAGTACCTGCTCGGCCGCGGGTTCGAGCTGCCCGAGCTGGAGAAGGCCGGGCTGGCCAAGGCGGGTCGCCGCGGCCCGATCGACCAGTTCCACCGGCGGCTGCTGTGGCCGATCAAGGACCTCGGCGGCGACGTTGTGGGCTTCGGCGCCCGGCGGATCTTCGACGACGACCAGATCCAGGCCAAGTACCTCAACACCCGCGAGACCCCGGTCTACAAGAAGTCCCAGGTCCTGTTCGGTCTCGACCTGGCCAAACGGGAGATCGCCAAGCGTCACCAGGTCGTCGTGGTCGAGGGCTACACCGACGTCATGGCCATGCATCTGGCGGGCGTGCCGACGGCTGTGGCGTCGTGCGGTACGGCGTTCGGCACCGAGCACATCGCCGTGCTGCGGCGGCTGTTGATGGACGACAAGTTCTTCCGCGGCGAGGTGATCTACACCTTCGACGGCGACGAGGCCGGCAAGAAGGCCGCGATGAAGGCGTTCGAAGAGGACCAGCGGTTCGCGTCCCAGACGTTCATCGCGGTCGCGCCGGACGGCATGGATCCCTGCGAGTTGCGCCAGAACAAGGGTGACGTGGCCGTTCGTGACCTGGTCGCGCGCAGGCAGCGGCTGATCGAGTTCTGGATCCGGGCCGAGCTGGCGACCCACGACCTGGACGCGGCGGAAGGCCGGGTTCAGGCGTTGCGCCGGACCGTGCCGATCGTCGCGCAGATCAAGGACGTCGCCCTGCGGGACGAGTACGCCCGGCAGTTGGCCGGCTGGATCGGCTGGGACGACATCCAGACCGTGGTCCGCCGCGTGCGGGAGACGTCCAACGGAAAGGCAGCGCCTGCCCGCAAGGCAGCGCCGGTGGACGAGAACCAGGGTGCCTTGGCGATCGAGGTGCAGGGCCCGACCCGGCCCAAGCCGAACGATCCCGAGCTGCACCTGCAGCGGGAGGCGCTCAAGTCCGCGTTGCAGGTCCCTGCGCTGGCTGGGCCGTACTTCGACAGCCTGCCCGGCGAGGCGTTCACCGAGCCCGCGTACCTGGAGCTGCACCAGGCGCTGCAGGCCGCGGGTGGCGCGTCGTGCGGGCTGGCCGGCGCGGGGCTGGTTGCCGAGGTTGTGAAGAACTGCCAGCACCAGGTCGTCCAGTCGTTGGTCACCGAGCTTTCGGTCGAGGCGATGCGGGCGCGCGCCGAGCCGGACCTGCGGTACGTGGAGAGCATGATCGCGGCGCTGAACAAGAGCGTGGTCGCCCGGCAGATCGCCGACATCAAGTCCCGGTTGCAGCGGCTGAGCCCGCTGGAGCACGCGGACGAGTACCGGGCGTTGTTCGGCGACCTCGTGGCCATGGAGCAGTACCACAAGGCGTTGGGGGAGCAGGCCTCCGGGAGTTACGGCTGATGCTGCGCCGATTCATCGACCGGGTGACCGGGCGAACCGTCCCGCCGGGCTTCGAGGGCACCCTAGAGCCGGACGAGTACGTGTTGGCCGCGTGTGACGTGAAGTCGGGCGGGCACCTCGTGGCCACGTCGTTGGGTTTGTGGCTGCCGGGGTCGCGGCGGGTCGGCTGGCATCTGATCAGCAAGGCCACGTGGGGTGAAGGCGCGTTGGTGCTGGTCGAGGCCGTCGAGGCGGCCAAGGCGGGGGACGCGGTCGTGCTGTCGGACATGCCGCCGGTGCGGTTCGTCGTGGTCAATGGCGGCCGGCTGCCGGACATCGTGCACAAACGGGTGACTACGTCGATTGCGTCACGGCACCGCCAGGAGCTGCCAGGCGGCGGGGCGTGGTTCGTCCAGCGAAAAGTCCCTGGTCAGGGCGGGATTGTGCTGCAGGTCCGGCCGGATCCGGGGACGTCGCCGGAGGCGGTCGAGCAGGTCGCCAGGGACGTGTCGGCGAAATTGAGGTTGATGCCGGACACCACCGAGCAATAAAGTACGGACGTACGGTTTGCTAGGAGGTGTGTCATGTGGGACCCCGACAAGTACCTGACCTTTTCCGATCACCGCTCCCGGCCGTTCTACGAGCTCATTGGCCGCGTCCAAGCGCCCTCACCCCGGCGCGTGGTGGACCTGGGCTGTGGACCGGGCACCCTGACCTCGATGCTGGCCTACCGCTGGCCCTCGGCCGCGTTGGAGGCGATGGACTCCTCGCCCGAGATGGTCGATGCGGCCCGCTCGCGCGGAATCGACGCGTGTGTCGGTGACGTCGCCGACTGGAAACCCCAGGCGGACACCGACGTCATCGTCACCAACGCCGTGCTGCAGTGGGTCCCGGGACACGACGAGATCCTCCGCCGGTGGGTCTCCCTGTTGCCTTCCGGCGCCTGGATCGCCCTGCAAGTGCCGGGCAACTTCGAAGCCCCGTCGCATGCCTTGGTGCGTGAACTGGTGGCCGGTTCGTGGCACTCACGGCTGTCTTCGGTGATGCTGCGCGAGGAAGACGCGGTCTTCACCCCGATGGGTTACGCGGCGATCCTCGACGGCTGCCAGGTCGACGCCTGGGAGACCACCTACATCCAGGTCCTGGCCGGCGACGATCCGGTATTCGAGTGGATCACGGGTACCGCGTTGCGTCCCATCAAAGCCGAACTGTCGGACGAGGAATGGGACCAGTTCCGCGCCGACCTCACCCCGATGCTCCGCGCGGCATATCCCACGCGCACCAACGGGGAGACCTGGTTCCCCTTCCGTCGGGTCTTCGTCGTCGCGCAGACTCCCTAGCCGGCGCCGCGCCCCAGCTTCTCGCCGATCTTGGCGCGCGCCACCCCGGCCGCACTCTGCACAGCGGGGTGCTCAAGGAGTCGGTGGTACGCCCGGATGATCTGCTCGTACCGCTCCCGCCCGGCCTTGGCGCCCAACACATACCCCACGGCCAACCCCACCAGGAACACCTTCATGCGCAAACCTCCCGAGCCGCGGTCACGTCCCTCCATCTTCCCCCAGGCGCCACCCCCCTGCCGACCAACCCACCACCCCGTGCGCTAGAGTTGTCAACAGTCAGCCGGGAGCCACCCGGCCGGCCAGTAGAGCAGTCCTCCATAGCTCAATTGGCAGAGCATTCGACTGTTAATCGAAGGGTTGCTGGTTCGAGTCCAGCTGGAGGAGCAAAGAGGCAGGCGAGAGCCTGCCTCTTTTGATATCTCGGGGCCGGTAGCTCAGTTGGTCAGAGCAGGGGACTCATAATCCCTTGGCCGTGGGTTCGAGCCCCACCCGGCCCACCGGTTCGTCAACTGCCGTCGGCGTTCGGCGCACTCCCGGGTGGACGAACACGAAGATGGTCAGGGCCGCGAGCAGCACTGTGCCGATCGCGTAAGGGATGGCGGGCGCGATCTCGTACAGGCCGGTGCCCAGGACCGGGCCGAGGACGAAGGTCAGCGCGGTGGTAGCGCTGACCAGTCCGGCCACTGCGCCCTGTTCTTCCCTGGTGGCCAAAAGGGTTGGCGCCGACATGATTCCGGGCATGCCGAATCCCAGGCCGGCGCCGAGGACGGCGACTCCGGCGGCCAGTTGGAGTCCGTCCGAGGCGACGGTTGCCAGGATCATGCCGCCGGTCATCAGGATCGCGCCCACCCGGATGAGGCGCACCGGTGCCCACCGCAGCCGGGGAATGGCCAGTGCCTGTACGAGAACGATCATTCCGGCTCCGGCGAGCATGACCAGGCCGGTCGCGCGCCCTGTCTCCTGTGCGGTGAGGTGCAGTCGGTCCTGCAGCAGGAAACCGACTGTCATCAGGACGATGGTGAGGGCGAGGTACATGCCGAACCCGGTGGTCAGGAAGGGCCACATGCGGCGGTCGAACGGGCTGACCTTCGTTGCCGGCGGGCGAATCCGGTGGGTCGGCGGCTTCGGCAGGACGATCCGCACCAGGACGGCGATCACGGCCAGGATGGCCGGCGCCACGTAGAGCGGGGCAAGCAGGTCGGCGGAACTCAGCAGACCGCCGAAGGCGGGCCCGACGGCCAGTGCGAGGCCTTGTGCCGCGCCCACCATGGACATGCCCCGTACCCGCTCGGCTTCGCCGGTGGTCACATCGGCCACATAGGACTGTGCGGTGACCGGTGTCGCGGCCCAGGCGAGGCCGAACACCAGGCCGCGGCTGAGCAAGATCAGCACGAACAGCAGCGGCAGGGCGAGCACGCCGGTCAGCCCGATCCGGGCGACGATCGCGAACGCCAGCAGGCCGGCCATCGCACCCACGAGCGAGATCAGCAGGACTGGCCGGTGGCCCCAGGTCACGCTGCGCCGTCCCCAGAACGGGCTCGCCAGGACGACGCCGGACGCGCCGACGGCCAGGACGATCCCCAGCGCGAGCTCGTTGAACCCGAGCTCACGGGCGAGTGGGGCGAGGACCGGGGTCACCATCTGCTGTCCGGTCATCAGGCCGAACACGGCCAGGCACACCAACAGGATCGGCCGCCGGCCGACTTTCAGGTCTGTGCTCAAAGCAGCCCCCCATGTAGTTTTCGAACATGTTCCGAAAGTATCACCGAGGCCGGGGACTGTGCCATCCCGGTTTCGTGGGCGACGGCGGCGGACAGCATGATGGAGCGGTGTCCCAGTCCAGCCGCACCGGCCGCCCGCCGCTGACCAACCGTGAGCAGATCCTGACGGCGGCCCGGCGGCTCGTCGACCGGGACGGCTGGGCGAAGCTGACCATTCGCCGGCTGGCCGCGGAGCTCGGCGTCGGGGCGACGACCCTGTACCACCACGTACGGGACAAGGAAGACCTGCTGATCCAGCTGCTCAACTACTACGCCGACCAGATGCCCCGCCCGGACCTGCCCGCCGACCCACGGGACCGCATCATCGTGGCCGCCACCGCGATCCACGACCCCATGGCCGCCTGGCCGCAGCTGGCCGAGGTCCTCACCGCCGACGACCTCCTCGGCGAAGCGGCCCTGTGGATGGTCGACGCCATCGTGGGCGGCGCCATGGACTGCGGTTGCACCCCTGAGCAGGCCGTCGACCTGTACCGCAACGTCTGGTACTACACCATCGGCGAGATCCTCGTCCGCGCCCATTCCGCCCGCCGCCGTACCGACGAGCGTCCCACCCACCGTGACACGGTCTTCAGCGCCCTCGACGAATCCCGCCTGCCCCACTTGGCCGCTGTCGCCGACCGCTGGCCGGCGCTGACCTCACGAGACACGTATCCCCAAGGGCTGCGCGCCTTCGTCGACGGTCTGCTCGCGCAGGTCCGTGAAACCGCCATGAAACCGTCGTAAATCCGGTCGGCCGCACTCTCCACATGAAGGTTTCACCTCATGGAAGGAGGGGCATGACCAGGGCGATCACGGCGACCGGGCTGCGGAAGTCGTTCGGGGACAAGGTCGTGCTCGACGGCATCGATCTGGATGTCGAGCAGGGGACGACGTTCTCGCTGTTGGGTCCCAACGGGGCCGGCAAGACCACTGTGGTGCGGATCCTGTCCACGTTGATCGGCGCCGATGGCGGCGCGGTCCGGGTGGCGGGGCATGACCTCGCGCGGGAGCCGGCGGCGGTACGGGCCGCGATCGGCGTCACCGGGCAGTTCTCGGCGGTGGACAACCTGCTCACCGGCGAGGAGAACCTGCTGCTCATGGCCGACCTACAGCACCTGGGTCGGGCCGCGGGGCAGCGACGGGCCACCGAACTGTTGCAGCTGTTCGACCTGACGGAGTCGGCCGGGAAGATGGCTTCGACCTACTCCGGCGGCATGCGGCGGCGGCTTGACCTGGCGATGACCCTGGTCGGCGACCCGCGGATCATCTTCCTGGACGAGCCGACCACCGGGCTGGATCCGCGCAGCCGCCGCACCATGTGGCAGACCATCCGGCGGCTCGTCGCGGGCGGTGTCACGATCTTCCTGACCACGCAGTACCTGGACGAGGCGGACGAACTCGCCGACCGGATCGCCGTCCTGGACCACGGCAAGGTGGTCGCCGTGGGGACCGCGGCCGAACTCAAACGCGGCATCCCCGGTGGCCACATCAGTTTGCAGTTCACCGACACCGCACGGCTCGACGCGGCCGCCCGCGTGCTCGGCGCGGTGACTCGGGACGACGACGCGCTCACCCTCCAGGTCCCGAGCGACGGCAGTGTCCTCGCGTTGCGGACTTTGCTGGATCGGCTTGACCGTGCGTCCGTCGAGATTCACGGACTGTCCGTGCACACGCCTGATCTCGACGACGTCTTCTTCGCCCTCACCGCACAGAAGGAAAACGTCCGATGACCCACGCCGTCAGCGATTCGATGACGATGGTGCGCCGCAACTTCCGGCACACCGTGCGCTATCCGTCGACCATGATCATGACCTTGATGATGCCGACCCTGCTGTTGCTGCTGTTCGTCGGTGTCTTCGGCAGCGCGCTCAACGCCGGCATGAGTGGCGGACACGGCGGCGACTACATCAACTATGTCGTTCCGGGGATTCTCCTGATGACGGTGGGATATGGCGCGTCTTCGACGGCCTTGGGCGTCAACACGGACGTGACCGAGGGCATCATCGCGAGATTCCGCACGATGGCGATCTCCCGCGCGTCCGTCCTGACCGGACACGTCGTGGGCGCCACGGTCCGGACGATGGCCGGCGCCACGCTGCTCGTCGGCGTCGCGCTGCTCCTGGGATTCCGGCCGACCGCCGGCTTCGTCGACTGGCTCGCCGTGGCCGGTGTGATGGTGCTGCTCGCTCTCGCCCTCACGTGGCTGGCGGTGGCGATCGGTCTGATGGCCAAGAACGCCCAGGGGACAAGCGGTTTCGTGATGATCGTGCAGGTTTTGCCGTTCCTCAGCAGCGCGTTCGTGTCCACGGACGCGATGTCGGGTGCCGTACGTTGGTTCGCCGAGAACGAGCCGTTCACGCCGATCATCGACACGTTGCGCGGGCTGCTGCTCGGGACGTCGATCGGCAACAGTGGCATCGTCGCGGTCGTCTGGTGCGTCGGCCTCGCATTCGTGGGCTATCTGTGGGCCCGCGCTCTGTTCAAACGCGACCCGGCTTAGTGACGGCCAACACCGCGGCGCGCAGGCCGTGATTGTCAAGGGCGGCGTACGACGACACGGCGTCTTCGTACGCCGTCTTGTCGGCTTCCTCAGCGATCTGCTTGGCGCGTGTGGCGGACATGGCTGGCTGGAACGTACGCAGGTAGTGCATCCGGTCGGCCAACGCGACCATCCGCGCACCCTGTCGCGTACGACCGGCCGCTATGTCCACTGTGGCCAGTGCTAGGAGAAGTGCGCCGCAGGACGGGAAGTCCGACGGCCTGCCGGTGCGGCTCGCGATCATCTCCTGCAGCGCGTCGGTGATCCCGGTGACGAGGTCGAGGCGCCCATAGTAGGCGTGGGACACCACGGTCACCGCCCGGACTTCCAGCCCCCACGACGTGACGTTGTCCTGCAAGCCGTCGACGACCTGTCGCCACAAGCGCAGGCAACCGTCGACGTCGCCGCGCGCACGCAGGATCTCCGCGTTCACGACGACATCGAGCATCTCCATGCCGGCCGTGTCGATTCCGCCGTTGCGCGCCACCTCCTGCAACCACTGCTCCGCCTCTTCGACGTCGCCACGCTGCAGGTGCGCGAGCACCAACACCCACCGCACCCGGGCCGCGGTGGTCACAGCGCCGAGCCGCCCCACCGCGGCCAGGGCGAGGTGCACGTGCCGCAGCACCTCGTCGCCGGGATCGAGTTGCAGGCACAGTTCGCCGATCCGGCCGTGCGCGACAGCACTGATCCACGGGGTGGCGTACTTTTCGACGGCGGTGAGCATCTGCCTGGCCGCCGAAAGGGCGCTTACCAAGTCGTTGTCGCTCTCCCAGACGTAACTTGCCGCGTAGTTGGCCATGCCCGCCACCAGCAGTTCGTCGCTGTCGCACAGTTTGAGCAGCGCCGCGGGGTCGGTCGCGGTGCCCAGCACGATCTGGGCCGCGCGGGTCAGTGTGTCCGGTGGCGCGGCCGGGAGTCGCCGCAGCGCGACCATGCTTCGCAGTGACCCGCCGGCCAGCAGGCCACTCATCGCGCACAGCACCAGGGCAGTCCTGGTGGTCTCAACGAGAGCGGGCTCGGGACGGTAGTGCGACAGCAGCCACGCGGCGTCCTGGGTCAGCGTTGCCAGCCGGGTGAAGTTCGACTCGATCATCCACAGGCCGCCGAGCACCGACGAGATCGCCGCGACGGCAGGGCCGTCCGCCCGATCCAGCCCGTGCCGCAGTGCCTGCACGAGGTTGTCCTGCTCGGCCCTGGCCTGTTCGGCGAACACCACCAGGTCGGCGCCGAAGATCGACTCGGGCCGGGCGACCCCGAAGTCCCGCGCCCAGGCGACGAACCGGCCGACCACCGCGTCGGTCTCGCCGGCGTTCTCCCGGCTGGCCGCGCTGAACTCGCGGACGGTCTCCAGCATCCGGAAGCGTGTGCCCGATTCGGTGTCCACCACTTTGAGCAGTGACTGGTCGACGAGCTGTTCCAGGACCTCCAGGGCTTCGTCACCGATGACGTGCTCGGCGGCGACAACGGTGAATCCGCCAGGAAAGACCGACAACGCGCGCATGGCCGCCTGTCCGGCGGGTTCGAGAAGGTGCCAGCTCCAGTCGATGACCGCGTGCAGCGTCCGATGCCGCTGAGGCGCGTCCCGTGTGCCACCGCGCAGCAACGCGAACCGGTCATCGAGGCGACGCGCGATCTCGTTGACGGTCATGACCCGGACTCGCGCCGCGGCCAGTTCCACGGCGAGAGGAAGTCCGTCCAGGTGACCGCACAGTTCTCGCACGGTGTCCGCGGGCAGGTCGACATCGGGGCGCGCGGCCTGCGCACGCTGGCCGAACAGCTCGACAGTCGTGGACAGGTCCAGTTCCGGCAGCAGGTACACCGACTCCGACGACAGGCCGAGCGGGGCTCGGCTCGTGGTAAGGACGCGGAGGTCTTTGCTCATCGACACCAGGGTGTGGACGAGATCAGCCGCTGCGCCTACGACGTGCTCACAGTTGTCCAACACAAGTAGCCCGCGGCCGAGCGCGGTCACGATGTTGGCGAGGACGTCCGTCGGGGCCAGGGAGCGGCTGTGACCGGCTTCGCCGATGCCCAGCGCCGACGCGACCTCGCCTACGACGTCACCGCCGACGGTCACGCCCGCGAGCCCGACGAAATGAACGACTCGTTGTTCGGCCTGTCTGCTGACGGCGTGCGCGAGACGTGTCTTGCCGAGGCCACCCGCACCGACGATCGACGTCACCCGGGAGGTGCGCAGCAGAGCGGACACCGCGGCGATGTCGTCGTCCCGGCCGAGCAGCGGGTTCGGTTCGTGCCGTACACCCTGCCGGGTCGCGGGCGCGGTGCCCCGCAACAGCTCCTGGTGCAGGTTCTGCAGCGCGGTACCGGGATCGCTGCCGAGTTCGTCCCGCAGCGCTCGACGGTAGGCGTCATACCGGGCCAACGCGGCTGCTGGGCCGATGGTCGCAGCTTCGCTGCGCAGTAGTTCGGCCAGGACCTCCTCGTCTCGCGGACGCTTCGTGACCAGGTCAGCGAGCTGTTCGAGCGCTTCGCCGGGGCGCCCGAGCCGGGACAACGCGAGCGCGTGGGCACGCACGAGCGACCGATACGCCGGAAACCGTGCCGCGCGAAGCTCGGACAACGGGCCGTCGGTCGACGTCGGCCATTCCGCTCCTTCACACAGCTTGAGGCCCTCTTTCGCGTGCTGGAACGCGGCTGCGTGATCGCCGGCGCGGGCACGGTCCTCGCTCGCGGACGCGCTGAGCATGACAGCGGAGGCGTCGATCTCGTCCTCGTGCAGGGTGAGGCGATAGCCGTTGGGGGTGCTCGCGATGACGTCGGAGCCCAGCCGCGCCCGGGCCCGGGACACGAGGACCTGGAGCGCTTTCGTCGGGTGCTCGGGACGTTCCTCCGGCCACAGCGCCTCCATCAACCGGGCCGCGCTGCAACCGGCGCGAAGGTCGTTGGCAAGCAGGGCGAGCAGGCCGCACAGCCGTGCGCCGGTGATCTCCCGGCCTCGGTGGCTCGCCCGCGCCAGCAGGACCAACTCGACGGTCACCGACGTGAGACTAGTCGGTCGCCGGATCGCGGGCAGTTCTTGACCGATCGTTCTGATATCGGCTAGGGTTCGACCGTGGCCAGGACCAAGGAGTTCGATCCGGACGTCGCCCTGCGGGCGGCGCTGGACCTGTTCTGGCGCAAGGGATACGAGGCGACGTCCATGCAGGACCTGGTGGACCACCTGGGTGTCGGCCGGGCGAGCATCTACGCGACCTTCGGCAACAAGCACGACCTGTACCTGCGCGCGTTGGACAGGTACTGCGAGGAGAAGGCCGGCGGGTACGCGCACCTGCTGTCCCGGTCCGGCCCGGCGTTGCCGGGTGTGCGCGCGCTGGTCGAGTCGTTCGCCGAGCAGGCCGTGTCCGACCCGGACCGCAAGGGGTGCTTCGTCACCAACTCGGCCGTGGAATGCCTGCCTGGGGACGAACGGACGGGCGAACTGGTCGACATCGGCCTCAACGGGCTGGAGGCGGCCATCGCCGGGGCGCTCGTGCGCGCCCGTGACCAGGGAGAACTCGGTCCGGACAAGGATCCGCAGGCGTTGGCCAGGTTCCTGGTGACCCTGCTGCAGGGCGTCCGGGTGATCGCCCACCGCCCGGACCCGCTGCGCCTGCGCGACGCCGTCGACCAGGCGCTGTCGCTGCTCGCCTGACGCTTTGTCATGCCCTGATACTTGAACGATCAGTCTAGAAAGGCTCGTGATGGACAGGAGAAGTCTGCTCGCGCTCGGTGCCGCGACGGCCGCGGTGGCGGTGACCGGCGATGTCGCGTCGGCCGCCGAAAACGCGCCTTCAGACGCGGCGCTGGCCAGGTCGCTCGGGGACTTCCGAAGTGCGTACGCCCAGGTCAACGGCACAAGGTTACACTACGTGACCGGCGGCACCGGGTCGCCGCTGGTGCTGCTGCCCGGCTGGCCGCAGACGTGGTGGCAGTTCCACAAGATCATGCCCGCGCTGGCCAAGCGGCACCAGGTCATCGCGGTCGACCTGCGCGGGATGGGCGGTTCCGGGAAACCCGACCGCGGCTACGACAAGAAGACCATGGCCAGGGACATCCACGAACTCGTCCGCAAGCTCGGCCACCGTAAGGTGGACGTCGCCGGCCACGACATCGGCGCGATGGTGGCGCACAGCTTCGCCGTCAACCACCCGGACGCGGTCGGCAAGATCGCGCTGCTCGACGTGCCGCACCCGGACGACAGCCTGTACGACCTCACCCTGATCCCGCGCCCCGGCCAGCCGTTCTTCCTCTGGTGGTTCGCCTTCAACCAGGTCGACGTGCTGCCCGGACAACTGCTCGCCGGCCGGTCACGGCTGCTCGTCGACCACCTCTGCGGCCTGATGCTCCTCGACCAGAAGAACATCAGCGACCGCGACCGGGACATCTACGCGCACGCGTACTCCACACCGGACGCGGTCCGCGCCGGCAACGGCTGGTACCAGACGTTCAGCCAGGACATCGCCGACCAGCGGACGTATCCCCGGCTGACCACACCGGTCCTCGGTCTGATCTCCGCGGCCAACTACGACTACGTCGCCGCCGCGATCACCCGGCACGCGACCGACGTCCGGCTGGTCAAGGTGGCGAACACCGGCCACTACCTCGCCGAGGAGCAGCCGGCCGCGGTGATCGACGAGCTCACCAGGTATTTCGGGTAGTACACAATGGACGGAGGCCGGCGAGTGGCTCACCGGCCGGGCCGGCGACTACGGTGGCAGGCATGCGGGTCGTCACGTGGAACGTCAACTCTGTGAAACAGCGGGTGCCGCGGTTGCTGCCGTGGCTCGACCAGCGGCGACCCGACGTCGTCTGCCTGCAGGAGACCAAGCTCGCCGACGACGCGTTCACCGCGCTGCTCGGTGAGGAGCTCGCCAACCGGGGCTACCAGGTCGCGCTTTCCGGCGAGGTGCAGTGGAACGGCGTGGCGATCCTGTCCCGGGTCGGTCTGGCGGACGTCGTGGTCGGCGTCGAAGGCGCCCCCGGGTTCCCGCATCCCGAGGCTCGGGCGGTCGCCGCGACCTGCGGCGGGATCAGGATCCACTCGCTGTACGTGCCGAACGGCCGGGAACCGGACTCCGACCACTACAAGTACAAACTCGCGTGGCTGGCCGCGCTCCGGGACGTCGTCAGCGCCGGCCCGCGGGAGGCGATCGTCAGCGGGGACATGAACATCGCGCCGGCCGACGCCGACGTGTTCGACCCGGACGCGTACGTCGGCCAGACCCACGTCACCGCGCCCGAGCGGGCCGCGTTGGCCGAACTGCAGGCGCTTGGCCTGCACGACGTGGTCCGCGAGCGGTGGCCGGACGAACGGGTCTTCACGTACTGGGACTACCGCGCCGGCATGTTCCACCAGGACCTCGGCATGCGGATCGACCTCGTGCTGGCCGGCGCGCCCGTCGCCGCCCGGGTCAAGGCGGCGTGGGTGGACCGGCACGCGCGTAAAGGCACGGGACCGAGCGACCACGCGCCGGTGATCGTGGACCTCGACGAGGCCCCGGACGGCGACATCGGCCCGGTCGTCCCGCCGCCGTCCGCGCGGGCGCCGAAACGCGGCAGCAAGAAGCTTCCACAAGCCAAATAAGCAGGTCAGCGGCCTACTGACACTGTTTTGTCAGTGCCGTGGTGCATCCTGACCAGCATGAGCAAAGCACTCTGGACGCGCGGACTCGTCGCCATTGCCGCGGCCGCGGCCGCGACCCTGGCCGGGGCCGCCGGCAGCGCTGTGGCGTCGTCGAACGACAGCGCGGTCGTGTGGACCGACTCGGGTCCGCTGCGGGGCACGGTTTCGCCGGAGTACCGGACTTTCCAAGGCATTCCGTACGCGGCCCCACCTGTCGGCACGCTGCGCTGGCGGCTGCCCGAACCACCACATCCCTGGTCGACCCCGAGAGACGCCACCACACCAGGCAACCGGTGCGCCCAAGGCCAGAGTTTCAGCCCGCCCAGTTACGACGAGGACTGCCTGTACCTGAACGTCACCGCGCCACGCGGCGCCGGGCGCAAGCCGGTCATGGTGTGGCTGCACGGCGGCGGGAACTCGTTCGGCTCAGGCGGCGAGTACGACGCGCATAGGCTCGCCGTCACCGGTGACGCCGTCGTGGTGACGATCAACTACCGGCTCGGTCTGTGGGCGTCCTTCGGGTATCCGGGGTTGGCCGGCTCCGGCGACTTCGGCCTGGCCGACCAGCAGGCGGCACTGAAATGGGTGCGGCGCAACGCCTTCGCGTTCGGCGGCGACCCGAGCAGAGTCACCATCTTCGGCCAGTCGGGCGGCGCGAACGACGTGTGCGCGCAGCTGACATCGCCGACAGCACGCGGGCTCTTCCAGCGAGCCATCATGCAGAGCGGCACGTGTGCGACGGACTGGCCACTGAACGGGTTGACCGTCGACGTACCCGCCGGCGGGCCATGGCTGTCCAAGGCGGACACCCAGCGTAACGGTGTGATATTGGCGACCAAGTTCGGCTGCACGGACGCGTCGTCCGCTGTGGACTGTATGCGTGCCGTGTCGGTGCCGAATCTGTTGGCCGATCAGGCAAAGGTGATCGACACCCCGGTGGCGTTCGGGGACGGGATCCTGCCGGAGAGCCCGGACAAGGCCCTCGCGGCCGGCCGGTACAACCGGGTGCCGGTGATCTCGGGAACGAACCGCAACGAGGAACGACTGCAGGCGGTCTTCTTCCCACCGCCGTTCGACGAAACCCAGTACCAGCGTTTGTTGGCAGGCGCGTTCGGTGGCCAAGCACCCCTGGTGGCAGCGAAATACCAGTCCGCCCAACTGGGCTCACCCGCGTTGGCCTGGGCCGCGGTCGCAACAGACCGAGTGTGGACGTGTCGCCAACTTGTGGACGACAGCATCCTGGCCCGGCGGACACCAACCTATGCCTTCGAGTTCGCCGATCCCCAAGCGCCCCAACCACAACTGCCGTTCCCGACCCCGTTCCCCCTGGCCGCCTACCACAGCGCGGAGATGCAGTACCTGTTCGACATCCAGGGCTTCGGCCCATTGTCGCCGGCCCAGCGACAACTCGCCGTCCAGATGATCGGCTACTGGACCCACTTCGCCCGAACCGGCAACCCCAACCACCCAGGCTTACCCCCATGGCCCAAGTTCCACGACGCCGCCACCCAATCCCTGGCTCCCACAGCCATCCACCAAGTGGACACAGGAGGAGAACACAACTGCGCATTCTGGGCCACCATCCGGTCCTGACGACCACCAACCCAGCCACCCCACCGACGGCCCGGCAGGCACTCCACGCGCCCTCGCGCAAGGACACCGCGCCCACCGGTCCGTCGCGGGTGGGCCCGGGAGACCTGGTCCCAGCGGATGTTCCAGACGAGTAAGTCCTAGTTCGATCAGTGGTCCTAGGCGATCAGGGGTCGGGTGAGGGGCTGACTGGTGGCTCGGTTGTGCCAGATGGCTGCGGCCAACGCGCGGATGCGTTGGGCGATGTGGGCGGTGACGCCGTCGATGGTGCGGCCGCCGTGGCGTTCGAGGTCGAGTTGGCCTTCGAGGGTCCCGTTGACCGATTCGATCAGCTGCTGGACTGGTTTGAGCAAGTGTTGGGCCGGGTGTGGGGTGCGGGTGCGGCAGGACGGATGCAGCAGCCGTACCCGGTGTTCGGTGAGGAACTCGTCCAGTTTCCGGGAGGTTTATCCCTTGTCTGCGGTGATCAGCAGCCCTGGCCGGTCGTGCAGGACCGACGGGGCGTGGTCCAGCACGGCCATCACGACCTGGCGTTCGTCGATTGCGGGTTGGCCAGGGCCTACTTATCTTGTCCTTGGTGGGGCGCCCGCTGAGGGTGGAAATCCGTGTCGGCTGCCCGTTGACGTCGTTGTTTCCGTGGTCGTGTGAGGCCTGGTCTGGTCGGACGCTGGGAGCCGCTGTTGGGTCCTTGAGTGTTGCTTCGAGCACCCGGATCGGATTCGTTCATTGCCTGGGCTCCTGCGGGTAGTCGCCCGCCGGGTGCCGAGGATAGGGCCGATGTTGCAGCAGACGCAGGATAGTGAGGAGTTGGGAGTGACCCGGGTGGTCATGGAGTCCACCTCGGACTGTGGGAAGCCGGTGTTCTCCCTGCTGGAGGCGCACGGGTTCGAGACCTGACTTTGTTAACGCCCGCGATGTCAAGCATCTGACCGGCCAGGCCGCGGTCGCCACCGGCGGGACCCACACCTTCCTCGGCGAACGCTACCGCCGCATCGCACGGCGTAGCGGCGCCAGGAAGGCCATCGTCGCGGTCGGCCGTCGCATCCTCGTGATCATCTGGCACCCGCTGTCCGACCCCGAGTCCCGGTTCCGTGACCTCGGCGCGGACTACTGCGTCCAGCACACCAAACCCAACGCAAGATTCGCAACCACATCAGCCAACTGGCCGCCCTGGGCTACCACCAACCCGGCGCTTTCAGCCTGTCCACTCACCTCCGATTTTCGGATCAGGTGACCGGTAGCCGGGCTGGGGAGTGGGAGCGTGCCGACGGCGGGTGAGGTGGTTGCTCCGGTGGGTTGCAGCCGAGGCTGGGTCCACCGTGGTCGATCAGTGCAGACGTATCTGGCGGTATAGCTGACCTCTCCACGAGCGACCTTTTAGGATGGCGGTATGGCCGTTGTACTTTTCGCAGGCGTTCCGGTCAACGACTTCGCTGTGGCGTTGGCGTGGTACGAGAGGTTGTTCGGTTCCCCGCCGGCGTCCTTTCCGCACGACACGGAGGCTGTGTGGGAACTGGCGGAGCATCGGTTGGTGTTCGTTGTTCAGCGGCCGGAACATGCCGGTCACGCCATGCACACCGTCATCGTTGATGATCTCGATGCCTTGGTGGCCGAGGCGGCTCAGCGGGGACTGGAGCCGGCGAAGGACGAGACGTACGGCAACGGCGTGCGGAAGACCACCTTTGTTGATCCCGATGGGAACGAGATCGGGTTCGGCGCTGTTCCGGGCTGACCGGGAACCGCCGCGACGGGCGGCGCGGACTGAAAGTGGTCAGGCGGGTTTGATGGCCTGGACGTAGTGCAGCCAGGGGAGGTCGGCGGCCGGAAGTCGGCGACCAGGACCCGGCCGCCTCGTCGAAGCACTCGGAAGAGTTCGCCGATGGCTTGGGGGCGCGTGGGTTCGGGCAGGTGGTGGATCATCAGGCTGGTGACCACCACGTCGTAGGTGTGTCGGGCGCGTCCAGGTTCTCGGCGACTTCCTCGGCGTACGTGCAGTTCGCCCTGTGCGTCAGTTGACGAGCGTGGGTCAGGACCTGGCCGGCGGGTCGATGCCGTGGGGCGGTGCCGGCTGGGGGCGACTGTGTCGGCCATGATCCGCGTGAGGTAACCGGTGCCGCAGCCGACATCCAGCACGTTGTCACCAGGGGGCGCCGGACAGGGCCGCGAGGCGGGTGAACACCTGCCGTCGCCGGCCGCGAAGAACAGGGCGGCGATCACTTCGTAGCCGCGAACGTGCCTGACTTCACGGCCAAAAGGCGGACCCGCTTGAGCGCGGCCGACCGTGCTTGGTGGGTGCTGTCCTTGTTGGCGTCCCAGGAGTTCCGGTTCACCGCCATGCCCGACCGGGACCGCCTGGCGGGCGGGCTCGGTGCGATGACACTGCGGATGCTCGTTTCCGGCTAACCTGGCGAAGTGCTGAAGATCCATGTCGTGGACGAGGGCGTGGCGGCCCGGCTGCGCGAACTCGATGTCGACCACCTCACCGAGATCTCGACCAGCCCATACGCGCTGCCCGCCGCCCTCGTCATCGCGCCTTCCGGTCAGGACGACGCGGACATCGTGATCCCGCACGACGAAGTGAACGAGCTGTGGAGATCACGGGTCGAGCCGTTCGCACGGAACGTGGCCGAAGGACGCCTGGTCTCGGCGGGACCGGCGAAGCTGGAGCCACCGGATCCACGCTGGGCGGTCACCGCGCGGCAACTGTCGGAGCGGATCATGCAGGCCGTCGCGCACCTGACCGACAGCGAGCGGTTCTCCGTGGAGCACATTGGTTCCACGTCGATTCCCGGGCTGGCCGCGAAGCCGATCATCGACCTCCAACTCGGTGTGCCCGCGTTGGACCGGCTCGACGGCATCGAGAACGCCGTGGCCGCAGTGGGTTTCGTGGATGTGGCGTCGAGCCGGCCCGGGTCGCCGGGGGTGCTGCGGGACTTCCCGCGCGGCCGGTTCGCGTCGGCGAAGGACTGTTGGGGAAAGCGTTTGTTCGCGTCGGCGGATCCGGGTCGGCCCGCGATTCTGCACGTGCGACAGATCGGTTCACCGTGGTGGGGGTACACAGTGGAGTTTCGGGACTGGCTGCGGACGCATCCGGACGCGCGCGACGACTACCAGCGGATGAAGCTGGAGCTGGCCGCCGCGCACGCCTCGGACATCGACTACGACCAGTACACCCTGGGCAAGACCGCCTGGTTCGACCGGCACCAGGCGCAGTTCGAGGCGTGGAACGCTAGTAGGCCAAGCCCATGACCGCCCGGACCGACCTGGGCTCCTGCAGCACGTGAAGCATCAGGTGGGCGACGTCCGCACGCGAGATCTTCATGCCGCGCCGGAGATTCTGACCGTACGCCGTCCGGTACTCACCGGACAACGGCTGGTCGGTCAGCTGGGGTGGCCGGATGATCGTCCAGTCGAGGTCGCTGTCGCGCAGCGCCTGCTCCATGGTCGCCAGGTCGGTGTAGGGCCCGCGGAGGATTCGTTTGATCGTGGGGGTGAGGACGTGCCGCATGAAGAACCCTTCGCCCGGGTCGTACTTGGGCGGATGCGGAACGCCTGGTGCGGGCATGGTCCCGACCGGCGCGGCGCTGATCACGACGAGCCGCCGGACGTCGGTGGCCTTCATCGCGTCGATCATCGCCTGGGTGCCCCTGGTGGCGATGCCGGCGTCGGCCTTGGTCCGGGCACCCAGACCGGACAGCACCGCGTCGGCACCGGAGATCGCGGACTCCAACGCCGCCGGATCCGGTGCGGACAGGTCGACGGCGACGACGTTCACCGGGGCGGTCACCTTGGACGGGGTGCGCACCACGGCGGTGACGTCGTGGCCGGCGGCGACCGCCTGCTCCAGTACCTGGTGGCCGACACCCCCGGTGGCCGCGAAGATCGTGATTTTCATGCCCGGAACGCCCCCTTGTGGTCCGTGACCCACTCGGCGAACGATGTCGCCGGGCGGCTGAGAATTCGCTCCACTTCGCCCGTGACCGGCGCCGGCCCGACCGCGTTCCTGGCCAGCATGGTCAGCATCGCGGGGCCGAAACCGTCCGGCAGGCCGATCTCAGCGAACCGCCGCAGCGCCTGGTCGGGCGGGATTTCCTGGTACGTCAGGTCGCGCCCGATCACGCTTCCGATGGTCGCCACCATCTCCCGGAGCGTCAGCGACCCTGGACCGGTCAGCTCGATCTTGCGGCCGAGCAGGTCGTCGCCGAGCAGGGCACGGGCGGCGACCCCCGCGACGTCCCGCGGGTCGATCGGTGACCAGCTGGCCGTGGCGTACGGGCCGTACACGGTGTCGCCGCCAGCGATCTGTTTCGCCCACAGGCCGATGGAGTTCGTACCGAAGATCGTGGGCCGCAGGCTGACCCATTCCAGGCCGCTGTCGATCGCGGCCGCCTCGACCTCCTTGTTGCGGTCTCCGGTGTACCGCGACGGTTGTGCCTCAACAGGATCGTCGACGTTGATCGCGGCCAGCGCCACGACCCGGCGCACCCCCGCCGCTCGGGCACGGTCGATCAAAGGGCCGAGAGTCGTTCCGACGGCTCGGGAATTGACGAAGATCGCTGTCACACCGCTCAGCGAGGGGGTCGAAGACGGCTCGATCTCGACACCGTCGGGGAGGTTGGGTTGTGGATCGCGGGTGCCGGCGCGGACCTTCGCACCCGCTTCGACGAGCAGGTCGACCAGTGGCCGGCCGACGTTTCCAGTGGCTCCAGTTACCAGGATCATGTAGACACGACGAGGTACCGGCCGGGAAAGTGACAGGCTGGAACTGTCACTTTTCCGGGTGCTGTGTCGTCGTGTTGGGTGTGAACGAACTGAGCGATGAGCGCTTCGCCGAGGTGTGGCGCACCAGCCGTGCCTACCTGGTGGACATCGCGTTCCGGATGCTGGGCGACGTCGGCGCAGCCGAGGACGTCGTCCAGGAGGCGTTCGCCCGGCTGGCCCGGACCGAGCCCGGCGAGATCGACGACGAACGCGGGTGGCTGACCGTGGTCACTGGGCGGTTGTGCCTCGACCAGATCCGTTCGGCCCGCGCGCGCCGCGAGCAGACGCACGACTCTGCGGTCCTGGAGGCCATGTCGGCCGCGGCGCCGGACCCGGCGGATCGGATCACCCTGGACGACAGCGTCCGGACAGCCCTGTTCGTCGTGCTCGAACGGCTCAGCCCGGCCGAGCGTGTGACGTTCGTCCTGCACGACGTCTTCCAACTGCCGTTCGAGGCGATCGCGCAGACCCTGGGCCGGCCGGTGACGACCTGTCGCCAGCTCGCCCGCCGGGCGCGGCAGAAGATCGCCGACGCGCCCGGCCGGATGCACGAGGTGGCGCCGGCCGAACACCGGCTGGTCACCGAGAAGTTCATCACCGCGTGCGCGAACGGTGACTTCGACGGCCTGCTGGCCGTGCTGCACCCGGACGCGTGGGGACAGGCCGACTTCGTGGCCGGCTCCGCCCTCGCACCGGTGGTCAACCGCGGCCGCGAGCGGGTGATCCGTGGCCTCATGCACTTCTACAGCGGCCTGACGCTCGTGTCCGACCCGCCGACCGTGCTGTGCTACGCGGACCGCACGCTGTTCGCGACCCTAACCCTGACCATCGCCGACGGGGTGATCACCAAGCTGCACGCCGTGGTCGACCCCACCGCCTGGTGGTCCGTCCAAGAAGGACAGACCACCGGCGGGGAAACACCCTAGAGGGCCAACAACACCCGCCTGGGCAGCTGCGTGGTGATCGGCCGCATCGCCATCCGCAACAGCAGCAACGCGTTGTCGTCGCCGGCGGTCCGGTTCGAGCTGAGCTCACCACAGGCAACGCAGTGGTGGATGATCAGCCACTCGCCGTCCGGCCGGACCGACAGGCACAGCGCGGCCATCCGGCCACGGCAGCGTTCCCGCCGGTCGCCGGGCAGCCTGCGGTCGACATGCAGGCTGGTCAGGCACTGCGGACAGTGGTTGCGATGGGCCGTTCCGGGCGCGACGAACGACACGTCCAGCCGGCAGCCGACGCACCGGAAGCTGTCGCCCGAAGTGTCCCGCCGGACATCCTTGGGTCGTTGCGGCCTGGGCTGCCGCGGATGTCGCCGTGGCATCACAGACCGCCGAACGCCTCGAGCGGGAACGGCGGCTGGGCCAGTGGCCGGACCGCCATCCGCACCAGGATCAGCTGGTTGTCGTCGCCGGAGATCGGGTTGGACGTCAGCTCGTCGCACCGGGTGCAGCGGTGGATCACCATCCAGTCGCTGTTGCGCAGCACCGCGATGGAGATCGGGATCATCCGCCCCTGGCACTCCTGGTCAGCGATGTGCTGGGAGTGCAGGCAGCTCGGGCAGTGGTTGCGCGGCCGCCCTTCCGGCGCCTCCTTGGACACGATCAGGCCGCAGCGGACGCAGGTGAAAGTGGACGTGCTCAGATAAGGGTTCTTGGTGGACACCCTGAGTGCTCCTTGCCGAGGAATGCTCGTCATTGACCGGAAGGAGGGCGCCCGGCGAACCGCACACGCGAAAGTCAGCTCGCGCGATCGGCGAAGCTGGTCACGGCGCGGTGGGGCGCCCGAGGAGCGTGACAGTCATATGACGACTACTTTCCAGGGCCGCCCGGCCCAGTCGACTCGGCAGGTGGCGCGACCGTAGCAACGCGCCCCCGGCGTCCACTACCGAATTACCGTTAGCCTGCTGACACATGGGGGATCTTTACGACGACATCGGCGTCGGCTACTCGTCCGCGCGGCGGACCGATCCACGCTGGATGACCGCGATCGACGCCGCCCTTGGCGACGCCCCGACAGTGGTGGACGTCGGCGCGGGGACGGGCTCGTACGAGCCGGCGGACCGGCAGGTCATCGCCGTCGAGCCGGCCGTGGAGATGATCCGCCAGCGACCATCCGGCGCCGCGCCCGTCGTCCGGGCCCTAGCCGAGGCCTTGCCTGTTCGCGCCGCCGCGGCCGCGATGGCGGTTCTCACTGTGCACCACTGGAAGGACTGGCGGAAAGGACTCGCCGAGATGCGGCGCGTCGCCCCCCGTCGGGTGGTTCTCGCCTACGACACCGAGTTGCACGCCGATTACTGGTTCGTCCGTGAGTACGTGCCGGAGATCGCCGAACTGGAACGCGGACGCCCGTCCGCTGATGACATAGCTCACGAACTCGGCGCCGACACGGTGATCCCGCTGCTCGTCCCCTGGGATTTCACCGACGGAGTCTTTCCTGCCTACTGGCGGCGTCCCGCGGCGTACCTGGCCCCACAGGTCCGGTTCACGTGCTCCGCGCTGGCCCAGGCGCCCGCCGGGGCTGTTTCCCGTGGCCTCGCCCGACTGCGGGAGGATCTTTCCTCAGGACGATGGCGCCACCGCCACCAGGACCTTCTCGAACTGGACGAATGGGACGCCGGATTTCGCCTGATCGTGTCGGGGTAATTCCGTTGTCGCATGCCGCCGGGCCTGGCTACGGTCCGGACATGGACGTGCCGGTCAGGCGGTTGGACGTCGGCGAACTGGGGAACTGCGTCGAGCTGGCGGAAAGCCGGGACTGGACGCCTGAGCAGCGCAAATGGCGGATGCTGTTCCACGTCGGCGAGGTGTACGGGATCGACGACCCGGCCGGCGGGCTGGCCGGGATGGTGACGCTGACCAGGTTCGGCACCGAGGTCGCCGGCATCGGCATGATGGTCGTCTCACCCCGGCATGGGCGGCGGGGGCTCGGCACCCGGCTGATGACGCACGCGCTGCGCGAAGCCAAGACCGCAAGCGTTTGGCTGACCGCGACCGACTTCGGCCGCCCGCTGTACGAGAAGCTGGGGTTCCGGGCCGTCAGCAAGTCCACTCAGTACTTCGCGCGGTTCACTGAACAGTCCGTGACCGCGTCCCGCCCAGTGTCCACAGAGGACTTTGCGGCAGTGGTCGAGCTGGACGAGCACGTGTTCGGGGCGCCCCGAACGGATCTGCTCCGCTATCTGACCGGGATCGCGGACGACTTCCGGGTGGTCGACGGCCCGGACGGTCCGGTCGGCTACGGAGTGGCGTGGCTCGGCGCGGGCACCACGCAGATCGGCCCGGTGGTCGCCGCCGACCAGGACATGGCGCTGACGCTGATCGCCGAGCTGGCCGGGGGAATTGACGGATATGTCCGGTTGGACATCGACCATTGGCATCCCGACATGCTCGCCTGGGCCGAGGAGCACCGGATGGACGAGGGCATGACCACCACCGTCATGGTGGCCGGCGACCCGCTGCCCGGGGACCGGAAACGCCTGTTCAGCCCGGTGGCGGTCGCGATCGGGTAAGCCAGGCGGACTTGGCGTTCGAACAGATTGTCGGTGGGGCCGGATAGGCTAGGCGTAGCGTGTGGCGCTGGTTTCCGCAATAGAGCGGCACTGCACACCCTGCAAGCCACGACCCTTGGGGAGAACGACCCGGTGACAGCCGAGACCATCTACGGGGCCGACGACCTGACCCATCTCGAAGGGCTCGAGGCCGTCCGCAAGCGACCCGGCATGTACATCGGGTCCACCGACAGCCGGGGCATCAACCACCTGTTCACCGAGGTCGTCGACAACTCGACCGACGAAGGCATCGCCGGGTACGCCACCCGGGTCGTGGTGACCCTGCACCTGGACGGCAGTGTCCAGGTCGACGACGACGGCCGCGGCATCCCCACCGGGGTGCACACCAAGTCGGGCCTGTCCGGGGTCGAGCTGGTGCTCACCCGCCTGCACGCGGGCGGCAAGTTCGGTGGCTCCGGCTACAAGACGTCCGGTGGCCTGCACGGCGTCGGCGCCTCGGCCGTGAACGCGCTCTCGCTGCGCTTCGACGTGACCGTGAAGCAGGACGGCAAGGTGCACCAGATGTCGTTCGCGCAGGGCAACCCCGGCGTGTTCGAGGGCCCGGGACCCAGGGCGAAGTTCGTGCCGCAGTCCGGCCTGCACGTGGTGGGCAAGATGAAGCGCGGCGAGCCCGCCGGCACGTCGATCCGCTACTGGTACGACAGCAGGTACTTCGAGAACGGCGCCGTGCTCGACGTGGAAGCGGTCCGCGGCAAGCTGCGCAACACGGCCTTCCTGGTACCGGGCGTGACATACGTGCTGCGGCGGGCGACCGAGGACTCGATCGAAGAGGAGACGTTCCAGTTCCCGCACGGCCTCTCCGACATGGTGGACTTCCTGTCGCCGGGCGGGGAGAAGCCGGTCTCCGGCATCCTGCTGGTCACCGGGACCGGCACGTACCAGGAGAACGCAGCGGACGAGAACGGCGTGATGCGGTCCAAAGTGGAGCGCCAGGCCGAGGTGGAGGTCGCGCTGCGCTGGGGCACCGGCTACGAGCGCGTGGTGGAGTGCTTCACCAACACGATCCGGAACGTGCACGGCGGCACCCACCGAAAGGGTTTCGAACGGGCGGCCCTGAAAGGCGTGCAGGAGGCCATCTCCAAGACCCGCGGCCTGCTCAAACCCAAAGAGGACCTGCCCCAGCTCGACGACGTGCTCGAAGGCATGACCGCGGTCGTCCACGTGCGCATCCCCGAGCCGCAGTTCACCTCGCAGACCAAGGACGAGCTGTCCACCGCCGGGATCACCAAGGTCATCCAGGCCATCGTGGAACGGCACGTGAAGGCCTGGACCGAGGACCGCAAGACCAAGGCGGAGGCCAAGGTCGTGCTGCAGAAGGTCGTGGACGCGGCCCGGGTGCGGCTGACCCAGAAGCAGCAGAAGGACGCGGCCCGCCGCAAGACCGCCCTCGAAGGCGCGGCCATGCCGCCGAAACTGGTGGACTGCCGGACAACCGGGGTCGCCCGCAGCGAACTCTTCCTGGTGGAGGGCGACAGCGCCCTCGGCTCGGCCAGAATGGCGCGGGTGTCGGAGTACCAGGCGTTGCTTCCGTTGCGGGGCAAGATCCTGAACGTCCAGAAGGCCAGCCTCGCGGACACGTTGCGCAACGCCGAGATCGCGTCGATCGTGCAGGTGCTCGGCTCGGGCAGCGGGCGTACGTTCGACCTGGCGGGGATGCGCTACGGCCGGGTGATCCTGATGGCGGACGCGGACGTCGACGGCTCGCACATCCGGACGCTGCTGATCACGTTGTTCGCCAAGTACATGCGGCCGGTGATCGAGGACGGCCGGCTGTACGCGGCGATGCCGCCGTTGCACAAGGTGACGACCAAGGGACGCAACGCGGAGACCCGGTTCACCTACACCCAGCAGGAGATGGAAGCCACCGTCGCCGAGCTGCAGAAGGCCGGCAAGCAGATCGTCATGCCCATCCCCCGGTTCAAGGGTCTCGGCGAGATGGACGCGGACGAGCTGTGGGAGACCACGATGAACCCGGCGACCCGTTCGGTCCGCCGGATCACCCTGGACGACGCGGACGCCGCCGAAGAGGCGCTCGAGCTGCTGATGGGTGAGAAAGTCGAGCCGCGGCGGGTCTGGCTGATCGAGTCGTCCGCACGGGTCGACCAGGAAGCGATCGACGTCTGAGACTGAAGAGGCACTGAGCAAATGGCACGCCGCAAGGGCACCACGACCAAGGTCGACCCGGCCGCGTTCGACAACGCGGGCGCCAACGTGTTCGACAACTCGCTCAAGACCGAGATCGAGGACTCCTATCTGGAGTACGCGTATTCGGTCATCCACTCCCGCGCGTTGCCGGACGCCCGCGACGGGCTGAAACCGGTGCACCGCCGCATTCTCTACTCGATGAACGAGCAGGGATACCGCCCGACCCACGCGTACGTGAAGTCGTCCCGCGTCGTCGGCGACACAATGGGCAAGTACCATCCGCACGGTGACGTGGCGATCTATGACGCCATGGTGCGAATGGCGCAGGATTTCTCGCTGAACGCGCCACTTGTCGACGGGCATGGAAACTTCGGGTCTCCGGACGACGGCCCGGCGGCGAGCCGGTACACCGAGGCACGGATGTCCCAGGAAGCAATGCTTCTGGTGGGTGAGCTCGGTGAGGACACTGTCGACTTCCGGCCGAACTACGACGGTTCCCTGCTGGAGCCGGTGGTGCTGCCGGCGGCGTTCCCGAACCTGTTGGTGAACGGGACGTCCGGGATCGCGGTGGGCATGGCCACCAACATGATCCCGCACAACCTGGGTGAGGTGGTCGCGGCCGCGCGGTGGTTGATCACCCATCCGACCGCCGACCTGGACAAGTTGATGGAGTTCGTCCCCGGGCCGGACCTGCCGACCGGCGGGATGTTGCTGGGGTTGGACGAGGTCCGCAAGGCTTACGAGACCGGGCGCGGCGTGGTCCGGATGCGGGCGCGGGCGGAGACCGGTCCGTTGGAGGGCAGCCGGGGGCGGCAGGCGATCACGGTCACCGAACTGCCGTACGGGGTCGGGTCCGAGCGGATCATCGAGAAGATCACCGACGAGGTCAACAAGTCCAAGCGGCTCACCGGGATCGCCGACGTCAAGGACCTGACCGACCGGGAGAACGGGACGCGCCTGGTCATCGAGTGCAAGGTGGGGGTGAACCCGCAGGCGCTGCTGGCGGACCTGTACCGGCTCACGCCGTTGGAGCAGTCGTTCGGCATCAACAACCTGGTGCTTGTGGACGGTCAGCCGCAGACGTTGGGGCTCAAGGCCTTGCTGGAGGTGTTCCTGCGGCACCGCTACGAAGTGGTCACCCGCAGGACCGAGTACCGGCGGCGGAAGCGGGCCGAGCGGCTGCATCTGGTCGAGGGCCTGCTCAAGGCGTTGCTGAACATCGACAAGGTGATCCGGCTGATCCGCAACAGCGAGGACGCGCAGTCGGCCAAGGACGGCCTGATGACGCAGTTCAAGCTGTCCGACGTCCAGGCGACGTACATTTTGGACACTCCGCTGCGCCGGCTGACCAAGTACGACCGGATCGAGCTGGAGGCCGAGCAGGACAAGCTCGAGTCGGAGATCGCCGAGCTGACCAAGATCCTCGACGACGAGGCGGTGTTGAAGAAGGTCGTCTCGTCCGAGCTGGCCAAGGTCGCGAAGGACCTGGCGGGCGAGCGGCGGACCGCGTTGATCGACGGTGACCTCAAGGAGGTGCTCGCCGCGTCCAAACCGGCCGGCCCGCTGGAGGTCGCGGACGACCCGTGCCAGGTCATCCTGTCCGCCACCGGACTGGTGGCCCGGACTGCGGCCGAGTCCGAGGAGTCCACCGAAGCGCGCAGGCGCAACGGCCGGGCCAAGCATGACGCGGTGGCGGCGGTGGTGCATTCGACCGCGCGTGGGCAGATTCTGCTGGTGACGAGCCAAGGCCGGGCGTTCAAGACGGACGTGTTGCCGTTGCCGGTGCTGCCGGTGCAGACCGGGACGGTGTCGTTGGGCGGCGGCATGGCCGCGCGGGAACTGGTTCCCCTGGAGAAGGGGGAGCGGGTCGTCGGGATCGCGCCGCTCGGTGAGCAGGGGGCGGAGTCGCCGGGGCTCGCGTTGGGGACACGGCAGGGTGTGGTGAAGGTCTGCGCGCCGGAATGGCCGGTGCGGTCGGACGAGTTCGAAGTGATCTCCCTCAAGGACGGCGACGAGGTCATCGGCGCCACCTGGTTGACCGACGGGTCGGAGACCTTGGCGTTCATGTCGTCGGATGCCTCCTTGCTGCGGTACCCGGCCACGCTGGTCCGGCCGCAGGGGTTGAAGGGCGGCGGGATGGCGGGGATCAACCTCGCGGCCGGCGCCAGTGCGCTGTTCTTCGCAGCGGTCCGCACGGACGACGACGAACACGGCTCGCCGATGGTGGTGACCTCGACCGGGATGAGCGTGAAGGTCACGCCGTTCGCGGAATACCCGGCGAAGGGCCGCGCGACCGGCGGTGTCCGGGCGCAGCGCTTCCTGAAAGGCGAGTCGCAACTGGTGTTGGCCTGGGTCGGACCACGGCCGGCAGGTGCGACAAACAGCGGTTCCGCGGTGGAGTTGCCAGAAACGGACATGCGTCGAGACGGCTCCGGGCACGCACATCCAGGCCCGGATGTGGTGGGGCACCTCATCGAACGAGATTGACAACCCGGTCTCCGCGCGACCACCAGTCGCGCGGAGACCGCTGCACAGTCACCACAACGGCCCCCGTTCCGCTGGTTCGGAACAGAGGCCGCTGAATACTCGAGAAGTTACGAGCAGCTACTGCAACACCCACAACCCGGACCCGTACACGAGCCGCAACATCCGCAAGTTCCCATCTTTCCTCCTCAGGGTTGCCGAACCCTGACTTTCACGGTAGCCACGTCGCATTCCTGCCCGTACCGCTACGTGAGTGAAGAGCGTTACTCCAGGGTCCAGCGCATGGTTCTGTCCCTGGGCGAGTCTCGGCGGCATATCGCCAGGTCGCCTTCGCGGGTGAACCCGATGGCGCCTTCTTGCTGACAGGGCGCGCCTATCTTCACGAAATGATCCGGGAACGTGATGGTCGTGCTGGGCGGTGGGGTCTGCGGCGGCGGAGTCTGCGGGGGCGGCGTCGGCTTCGGTGTTGGTTTGGGGCGCGGTTTCGGGGTGGTGGACGGCGGTGGCGGGGGTGGCTCGGACGGAGGTTCGATGATGGGTGCGATCGAGTCGTCCGTGGTGGGCGCAGTGGGGGTGGTGGGGACCACCGATGACGGCGACGAGTCGAAGGTCGGGATTTTGACCTCGGGCCTCGCCGCGGGTGTCGACGTGCAGGCGGTCAGCGCGCACAGCAGGAGCGCGGCGCAGACGATCGACGATTTCCCTCGGTCGGGCATACATGAGGGTAAACATGAGAGCAAGTCCAGGAGCAATCCGACCTTTCGCCGGTCAGGGCCTAGACCGCGTGGACATGAAAGCGTATACATCGGATGTCTGGTTGGACGAACTGCGGGGAGTTCCGACGATGCGCGCTCCGGTCATCATGGTGTCGACACTGGTCGCCGGCCTGGTGGCCGCGCCGGCGAACGCCCAGCCGATTGAATGGGACCACCATGAGTGGGGCGGCCCCACAGCCACGGTGTCCGTAAAAACGGGGATGGCCTCATTGGCCGTGACCGAGGGCGGGCACACCGTGCTGGCGCCCAGTTCGCTCGGGATTGTCACCGAACACGCTGACCTGTCGAAGAACCTGAAGCTGGTCCGCCGGTCCAGCCGGCCGGTCGTAGAGCACTACGAAACCAAGGTCGGCAAGGCAACCGACCGTACGGCGTTCATGACCGAGTCCCGGTTCACGTTCGAAGGCGACGTAGGCGCCCGGTTCGACCTGCTTGTCCGCACGTCCCGCGACGGCGTCGCGTACCGCTATGTCCTGCCCGGCGACACAGGCGCGATCTTGCGTGAGACCTCGGGTTTCACGGTCCCGGCCGGCAGCGCCGCGTGGCTGGCGACCTACAAACCCGACTACGAGAGCCCGTTCGTCCAGACGACGTCCGACGGCGCCGCCGCCGGCGAGTACCTGCATCCGGCGTTGTTCGACGTCGGCGGCACGTACCTGCACATCACCGAGTCCGATGTGGACGGACGGGACTCCGGCGCGCACCTGGTCCACGACGCGGGAACGAGCACGTACCGGATCAAGTACTTCGACGACAAGGTCGACGTGACCGGCCCCGTGGCGACCGCGTGGCGGACGATGATCGTCGGCGACCCGCGTACCGTCGCCGCGTCCACCCTGGTCAACGACCTGGCGACGCCGTCGAAGGTCGCGGACACGTCCTGGGTCAAGCCGGGCAAGGTGTTCTGGAGCTGGCTGGCCGGTGGCCGCGAGGCGGGGCAGAGCCTGGCCATGCAGAAGGGTTATGTCGACTACGCGGCCACGCATGGCTGGCCGTACGTGCTGGTCGACGCGGGCTGGTACTTCGACCCGAACTGGGACTACGACCCGAACTGGGAGACCACCAGCTGGATTCCGGAGCTGGTCAGGTACGCGCAGGCCAGGAACGTCAAGATCCAGGTCTGGATGCACTTCGGCGAGCTGGACACCGAGGCGGAACGGCAGAGCAGGCTGGCGTTGCTGCAGCGCTGGGGCGTGGCCGGCGTGAAGATCGACTTCATGAACTCCGACTCGCAGGACCGGTTCCGCTGGTACGACCAGATCCTGCCGGAGTTGGCCGAACACCGTCTGATGGTGAACTTCCACGGGTCCACGATCCCGCACGGCGTCCAGCGCACCTGGCCGAACGTGATGACCATGGAAGGCGTGTTCGGCGCCGAGCACTCGAGCGGGTTGAGCACGGCCGATCTGACGACACTTCCGTTCACCCGCAACGTTCCTGGCTCGATGGACTACACGCCGATGGCCTGGCACCGGCCCAACCGTCCCACGTCCGACGCGCACGAGCTGGCGTTGTCCGTGGTCTTCGAGTCCGGCTTCCAGAACTTCGCCGGACGGGTGGCGGACTACCAGGCACGGCCCGAGGCGGAACGGTTCCTGGACCAAGTGCCGACCGTGTGGGACGAGAGCAGGCTGCTCGCGGGCCGGCCTGCGGACAGCGCGGTGTTCGCGCGCCGAAGCGGCGACAGGTGGTTCATCGGCGGCGGGTTCTCCGGCGCCGCCCGGACCGCCCAAGTACCGCTGGCCATCCAGCCCGGTCTGTGGCTGGTGGACATGGTGAAGGACGGTCTCGTCCGTGAGCAGCGAGTGATGTGGTCGGGTACCAAGCTGTCCGTGGACGTCATGAAGGACGGCGGGTTCGCGGCGATCGCGTGCCGTTGGTATCCGGGCATCAGGACGTGTGACCGGCCGGTACGCACGATCCCGAGTACGACGGTGACGGCGACGCCACAGGCCACGACGACGCCCGGGACCGCGTTCCAGGTCACCGGAAAGTTCACTGTGGACACTGAAGTGCGTGGAGTCTCGCTGTATCCACGTGTTCCGGCCGGTTGGACGGTTACCGGGCCGACGGTGACGGCCCGCTCATTGCGCCCAGGCCAGGAACTCAGCGGTTCCTGGACACTCACGGCTCCGGCGACCTTCGGCTACGTGGACGTCCCGGTCGTCGCCTCGTTCGACAGCGGCCTGGAAGCGGAACAGGTCACCCGGGTGCACGTGTGGAAACCGCTGCCCGCCGGGTGGACGTACCTCAGTGACCTGCCGTTCACCGGCCAGAACGGCAACGGCCCGGTGCGACGCGACCTGGCCAACGCCGGCAAGCCGATCGCGATCCGGCGCGTGAACTACGGCAAGGGCCTGGGAATGTTCGCCGACGCCGAGATCCAGTTCACGCTGGACGCGAGATGCACCGAGTTCGTCACGGATGTCGGCGTGGACGACGAAGCCGGGTTGGACGTGGCCAGGCAGAAGGTCGGCGGGACCGTGGGCTTCGGTGTGCTGGGCGACGGAACGTCCCTCGTCGACACGGGGACGATGGGTGTCCGGACCCCGGCGAGGCCTATCGACCTGGACGTCGCCGGGGTGCGGACGCTGACCCTCAAGGTGACTGACGGCGGCGACGGCACTCAGAACGACCACGCGTCCTGGGGCGACGCCAGAGTGCGCTGTCAGGGGCTGACGGGCACCGGCGAGCACTGAACGGGTGAAGCGTGCGCCGAGTCCAGGGCGTTGAGCACGACCTGGGTGGCGTTCGGGTCGAAGGCGACCATGCCGTGGCCGGCGAAGTCCTGCGGGCACAGGTCCTGCAGGACGACGTTGGTCGCGCCGGCCATGAAACCGCTGGTGTACGGGACGACGGCCTCGTCGTGCGTGGTCATCACGGTGGTGTACCGGACACCCGGCACGTTCGGGTCGCCGAGTTTCTTGAGGAAGTCCGAACCGGTCAGGAACTGGCGCGCGGCGGGGAAGGCCGCGTCCACGATCAGGTCGACGACCGGGCCGAGCCCGAACATCCGGGCCAGCACGTAGAAGTCCGCGAGGTGGGCGACGTTCGACCCGTTCCACAGCGGTGTCATCGCGACGTAGTCACGGACCTTGGCCGCGCCGCCGAGGAATTTCACGTAGTAGTCGGGCATCAGGCTGCCCTCGGAGTGCCCGACGACGGCGACCTTCGCGGCCCTGGTCGCCCGCAGCACGCGGTCGATGAACGCGCCCAGTTCGGCCGCGCTCTGCTCCATCGGGTTGCGTCCGCCGATCTGGTCGATGGGGAACGGGGTGCCGGCGGGGACGCCGTAGGTCAGGGCGAAGACGCAGTAGCCGTTGTTGGCGAGCAGGGGAGAGATGGTCTGCCAGTTCTCGGTCATGTTGGCGCTGGCGCCGTGCACGAGGACGACGGGGTCCGGGTGGGCCGCGGTGGGGCGGCACGACCAGTTGTTGGCGCCGGGTGGCGCCGAGTACGGATGGGCGAGTTCGGCGGCTGCCGCGGCGGTGAGTCCGGCGTAGCCGTAGGGGACGGAGAATTGCTGGTCCGCGGCGGCCACGCTGGGTGTGAGCAGTCCCAGCGCCAGCACGCCGGCGACGATGCCGACGAGACGCGAACGCATGTCAGGGGCCTCCGTTGTTACTCGGGAGTAAGGCCACCGATAGTGATTCGGTCCACTACCCATTGTCAATGTTTTGCAATCAGTTCAGTCGGTAAACGAATTTGTGGCTAGACTTCCGCGAATGGCGTTGGTCGCGGGCGTTGACTCGTCCACCCAGTCCACGAAGGTCGTCGTGGTCGACGCGGACACCGGAACCGTCCTGCGCGAGGGGCGCGCGGACCATCCCGACCGCACCGAAGTTCACCCGGACGAGTGGTGGCGGGCGTACCGCGAGGCCACCGCGGGCGGGCTGCTCGACGGCGTGTCCGCGATCGGTGTCGGCGGCCAGCAGCACGGCATGGTGACGTTGGACGAGAACCGTGAAGTGGTGCGTCCCGCGCTGTTGTGGAACGACACCAGGTCCGCCGACGCGGCCGCCGACCTGATCCGTGACCTGGGCGGACCCGACTCGTGGGCGGACGCGGTCGGCTTGGTCCCGGTCGCCAGCTTCACGGTGACGAAGCTCCGCTGGCTGGCCACGCACGAGCCGGACCTGGCCGCGCGCGTGGCCACGGTCGTGTTGCCGCACGACTGGCTGACCTACCGCCTGACCGGTTCGCTGGTCACCGACCGTGGCGACGCCTCCGGGACCGGGTACTACTCGGCCGCACAGAACGCGTATCGCACCGACCTGCTCGAGTTGGCCTTCGGACGCGCGCCCGAGTTGCCCCGGGTGCTCGGCCCGTCGGAACCGGCTGGGACGACGTCGGACGGTGTGCTGGTGTCCGCGGGCACCGGTGACAACATGGCCGCGGCTCTCGGGCTGGGTCTGGGTGTCGGCGACGCGGCGGTGTCGATCGGCACGAGCGGGACCGTGTTCGGCGTCGCGGACTCGATCCGTGCCGACGGCACCGGCGCGGTCGCCGGCTTCGCCGACGCGACCGGCAGATTCCTGCCGCTGGTGTGCACGTTGAACGCGGCCCGCGTGCTCACCGCCACCGCCGCGATGCTGGGTGTGTCACTGTCCGAAATGGACGCGCTGGCACTGTCCGCCGCGCCCGGCGCCGACGGGCTCACCATGGTGCCGTACCTCGACGGCGAACGGACCCCGAACCTGCCGGACGCGACGGGTTCACTGCTGGGTATGCGCCGCGACAACATGACTCCGGCGAACGTGGCCCGTGCGGCGGTCGAAGGCATGCTGTCCGGACTGGGCGCGGGCATCGAGGCGTTGCGAGCCGTCGGCACAGACGTCAAGCAGGTGCGGCTGATCGGCGGCGGCGCGCAGTCCAAGGCCGTACAAGCCATCGCGCCGGAGGTCCTCGGTGTGCCGGTGACGATTCCGGCGCCCGCGGAGTACGTGGCGTTGGGCGCGGCCCGGCAGGCCGCGTGGGCACTCACTGGCGAGCCGCCGACCTGGTCGTAACCTAGCCCTTTCTCGCGGACGTCCACCCTGATCTCCACCCGCCGGAGGAGGCGGCCGGGTCGCCGGGTGCCTTAACGTCCGGCCACACTGTGTGAGTGAGGAGCCGGAGTTTGTGGCGGCGGGCGATCAACACTGATCCGGAGACCGGGGTCCTGGTCCGGGTCCTGGTGACGGCTGTCCTCATCATCGCGCTGGCGACCTCGCGGGTGCCCGCCGGCTGGATGTGGGGTGCCATCGCGGGGGCGTTCGCGTGCTGGCTGTTCTGGGCTGTGTTCGCCAGCCGGTTGCCGGGTGTGTCGCTGGTGGCGTTGACCGTGTGCTCGCTGGTGTCGACCGCGCTCATCGGGACCGGCAGTGAGGCGGCCATCGTCCTGACCGCGTTGTCGTTGCCGACGATCGCCACCCACGTGAGGCCGCCGTGGTGGGTGATCGGCACGTTGGTCGCGGTCGAGTTCGCGGTGTTGGTGGCCAGCATGCTGCTGTGGGGGAGTTCCGCAGCCCAGGCGCTCGCCCTGCTGGGGCTGATGGCGGTTCTCACGCTGGTCGGGGCGCAGCGCCGGATGTACCGGATCGCTCAGGACGAACGAGCCCAGTTCGCCGCCTTGGACGAACGAGCCCGGATCGCCCGGGAGATGCATGACGTCCTCGCCCACTCCCTCGGCGCCCTCAGCGTCCAGTTGGAGGTCGCCGAGGCCCTGCTCAGCGAGAAGAACGACCCGGTGAAAGCCCTGGAGCGGGTGCGGCAGTCGCGACGGCTCGCGGTCGAAGGCCTTGCGGAGGCGAGACGTGCGGTGGCCGCGCTGCGCAGTGACGTACCGCCGCTGCCGGAGGCGATGGCGATCCTCGTCGAGTCGTACCGGCGTGACCACCAAGCGAAGATCAGACTCGGCACGCAGGGACAGCCAAGGTCCGTGTCCGCGCCCGCGACCGTGTCCCTGCTGGCCACCGCTAGAGAGGCCTTGACCAATGCCGCCAAGCACGCGCCGAACACGCCGGTCGACGTGATGCTCGACTACGGACCGGACGCGGTGTCCCTGCGGGTGACCAACGCGGCCCAAGGAGGCCCGGAGGAGGAGATCACCGGCTACGGCCTGTCGGGGATGCGTGAGCGGATCGCGCTGGTCGGCGGGACACTGACCGCCGGCTACAACGCCACAAGCTGGCGGGTGGTCGCGGAGGTGCCGGAGTGATCCGGGTGGTCGTGGTCGACGACCAGCAGATCATGCGCGAGGGCTTGATGGCGTTGCTGGAACTGCTCGACGACATCGAGGTCGTCGGCGACGCTGGCGACGGCCAAGCGGCCCTGGACACCGTCGCGGCCGAGCAACCGGACGTCGTCCTGATGGACCTGCGGATGCCGGTGATGGACGGTGTGGAGGCGACGGCGAGGATCGTCAAGAACCATCCCGACGTCGCCGTCCTCGTCCTGACGACGTACGCCGACGGCGAGTCGGTCGATTCGGCGTTGCGCGCGGGCGCCCGTGGCTACCTCACGAAAGACGCCGGACGGGTCGAGATCGCCTCGGCCCTGCGTTCCGCGGCGGCCGGCCAGTCCACTTTCGACGCCACGGTGTCCCGGCGGCTGGTGGCCGCGCTCGGCGCGGAGCAGCCACGCCGGCGCGGCAACCCGGACGGTCTGACCGCCCGCGAGGTGGAGGTGCTCGGCCTGATCGCGGACGGCCTGAGCAACGCCCAGATCGCGACGGCGTTGTTCATCAGCGAAACGACCGTCAAGACGCACATCAACAACAGCTTCGCCAAGATCGGTGCCCGGAACCGGGCAGAGGCGGTGCGGTACGCGTTCCGTGAGGGGCTGACGAACGATCAGCGATGACGCTCGTCGTCCTTGTCGCTGTCCTTGTCGATGTAACGCATCATGGCTTTGGTCGTGCCGCGCCGGACCGTGCCGCCGCGTTCGGCCCAGTCGCGGGCCATCGGCTCCACGTACCGGCGCGCCTTGTCCAGCTTGCCGCGCCGGCGCAGCATCACGATGACGACGACCAGGACGGCGGCCAGCAGGATCACGCCGAGCCCGATGAGCGCCATGCGCAGGAACAGGAAACCGATCAGGTCTGAGCTGTCGAAAGCGAGATTCACCATGGCGTCGACGCTAGGTGCGCGGCCGGGTGGATTTGGACCTCCTGGCGGTGGATCGCGGGGTGGAGATCGGGTAGCTTGCGCCGGCATGAGGACCATCGGTGTGCTCGTCATCGCACTGTCGCTCCTGGTGGGCGCGGTGCCGGCGAACGCGAGTGCGGGGCTGGCCTGGCAGCTCACCACGACGAACTCGACCGCCAGGTTCCGCGGCCTGTCCGCTGTGGACGGACGGACCGCATGGGCGGGCGGTACCGCCGGCACGATCCTGCGGACCGTGGACGGCGGCCGTACCTGGGCCAGCGTCGGCCCGCCCGGCGTGGCGGACCTGCAGTTCCGGGACATCGAGGCGGTCGACGCCGACCACGCCGTGGCGTTGGCCATCGGCGAGGGCGAACTGTCCCGGATCTACCGCACGTCGAACGGCGGCCGAACGTGGACGGAGTCGTTCCGCAACAAGGATCCCAAGGCGTTCTACGACTGTTTCGCCTTCTTCGACCGCCGCGACGGTCTGGCGGTGAGCGACCCGGTGGACGGCAAGTTCCGTGTCCTGTCGACGCACGACGGCGGCGCGAGCTGGACGGTGCTGCCCACCAGCGGCATGCCCGACGCGCTGCCGGGCGAGGCCGGGTTCGCCGCGAGCGGCCAGTGCCTGGTCACCAAGGGCAGGGACGCGTGGATCGCGTCCGGCGGCGGCGCGAAGGCCCGTGTCTATCACTCCCGTGACCACGGCCTGACGTGGACCGTGAGCGACACCCCGCTGGCGAGTTCGCCGAGCGCGGGCGTGTTCGCGGTGGCGTTCCGCGACAGCCGCACGGGCATCGCGATCGGCGGTGACTTCGCGGCACCGACCGCGGCGAAGGACGCCCTCGCCGGCACCAGGGACGGCGGCCGGACCTGGCGCGTTCCGCCGTCGGCGCCGAAGGGCTACCGGTCCGGTGCGACCTATCTTCCTTACCTGCCAACGGGAATCATCGCGGTCGGGCCGACTGGCAGCGACCTGAGCCTGGACAACGGCAACCACTGGTTCCAGTTCGACGCCGGCAGCTTCGACACCGTCGACTGCGGCTGGGACGGCCAGTGCTGGGCCGCGGGCGAGCAAGGCCGGATCGCGAAACTCCGCTGGTAGGAAAATCGTTGTCGCCGGGGATGGCGGCGCTGCTACTGTCCCCGGCATGTTCCCCATGACCGATTCCGTGACGCTCGCAGGTGCGTACCTGCCGGGCGCGGCGTCGGCATGGCTGGACGGCGCCCGAAGCTGACCCTCCTCCCCTTCGCCTTCCTCGCGAAACCACCGGAGGAGGGTCGAGGTGTCGCCGGTTTCGCACGTCCAGACCGCACATCAGGGAACCGACAATGTCCAAGCAGCAGTTCGTGCGCACCAAGCCGCACGTGAACATCGGCACCATGGGTCACGTCGACCACGGCAAGACCACGCTGACCGCGGCCATCACCAAGGTCCTGTCCGAGCAGTCCGCGAACACCAAGTTCGTGGCGTTCGACCGGATCGACCGCGCGCCCGAGGAGATCGAGCGCGGCATCACGATCAACATCTCGCACGTCGAGTACGAGACCCCGACCAGGCACTACGCCCACGTGGACATGCCGGGTCACGCCGACTACGTGAAGAACATGATCACCGGGGCGGCGCAGCTCGACGGCGCGATCCTGGTCGTGTCGGCCGAGGACGGATCGATGCCGCAGACAAGGGAACACGTCGTGCTCGCCCGCCGGATCGGCGTGCGGCACATCGTGGTCGCGCTGAACAAGGCGGACATCGTGGCCGACGAGGACCTGCTCGACCTGGTGGAGCTGGAGATCCGCGAGCTGCTCACCCGGTACGGGTTCGACGGCGACACCGTGCCCGTCGTGCGCGTGTCCGGCCTGCGCGCCCTGCACGGGGACCCGGTGTGGGAGCAGCGGATCGTGGACCTGCTCACCGCGGTCGACGAGCATGTCCCTGTCCCACAACGACGTCTGGACCTGCCGTTCCTGATGCCGGTGGAGAACGTCATGACCATCACCGGTCGCGGCACAGTGGTGACGGGCGCGGTGGAGCAAGGCGTGATCCGCGTCGGCGACCAGGTCGAGGTAGTGGGCCTGGAGCCGACCATCACCAGCGTCTGCACGGGCCTGGAAATGTTCGGCAAGTCCCTGGACCACGCCGAAGCGGGTGACAACGCCGCGGTGCTGTTGCGTGGCGTGAAGCGCGACGAGGTCCGGCGCGGCCAAGTGCTGTGCCTGCCCGGAACCGTCACGCCACACCAACGGTTCCGCGCGGACGTCTACGTACTGTCGGAGCAGGAAGGCGGCCGGCGAACACCCATCGTGGACAACTACCGCCCGCAGTTCCACTTCCGCACCAGCGACGTGTCCGGCGCGATCCACCTGGACACAGCGATGGTGCTGCCCGGCGACAGCACCCAGTTCACAGTGGACCTGGGCAAGCCGATCGCGATCAGCCCCGGCCAAGGCTTCGCGGTCCGTGAAGGCCGCCTGACCGTCGCCGCGGGCACAGTGTCCGAAGTACTGGACTGAAACAGAAAAACGTGGGGGTCTGGCCACTCAGGGCCAGACCCTCACGGAAACCTGGCCCCGGCCGGTCGAAGCAGGTCACGGAAAGCGCGGCCGGCGGGCGATGCCCAGCCTGAGGTTCGGTTTTACACGGGGCGTGGTGGTTTTAAGCTGGCTGCGGCGGCAGGCCCAAAGACGTCCCAGCGAAGAACCTGGTGGAATGAACGAGAGAACCCTTGGCCTGCCGGCGTAGTCGGCTTGCAACCGCCGCGGGGGTCCCCGTGTCAAACCGAACCGGAAGCGAGTGTCCAACCCAGAAAGCAGGCGCCAGCAGCGGAAACGGGGCACCCTTCCTTGAGAACCAGGGCGCCGCCCC
Source organism: Actinocrispum wychmicini (assembly GCF_004345645.1). Taxonomy (GTDB): domain Bacteria; phylum Actinomycetota; class Actinomycetes; order Mycobacteriales; family Pseudonocardiaceae; genus Kibdelosporangium; species Kibdelosporangium wychmicini. Next base: position 316,624 of record NZ_SLWS01000013.1, read on the forward strand.
GCGAGAACTGGGGCGCCGCCCCCCGGAATCCAGCCTACGGCAACGCGTCCGGACAAAGTCCAGACTGACCCGTACCCTGTGGACAACCCAAGCCTGTGAGTGGCGGTCACCGCCGCCGGATCACCAGATGAGCCGAGTCCACCCGTGGAGCAGGTCGGAAACACGAGGCCGGTATTCGCCGGGCCACCCGGATGTCGAACCGGCGTGCCCATGAAGCCGTCTCCTTGGTGTCCCCGGCGGCGATCCGCCGGGCGAATCCCCACTCCACCACCAGGTCCGCGCCGACCAACGACCGGCGTGGCCGGGACAGCAACCGCCGCACCAACAGGGTGGACACGGCGTAGGGAATGCTGGCCACCACCGAGAAGTCCCGGCTGGGCAACGGAACCGTCCGCAGGTCGGCGTGCACGATCCGGACCGACGGCTGGGCGGCGAAGCGGCGGTGGAGTTCGCGGACGAACCTGTCGTCCCGTTCGATGGCCAACACGCGTGGTCCGGCGGCGGCCAGGGGTGCGGTGATGGTGCCGGGGCCGGCGCCGAAGTCGATCACGAGGTCGCCGGGGCCGACTCCGGACGACCGGATCAGTGAGCGGATCACCGGGTATGAGGACAGGAAATGGACACCCGAACGGTTGGGGTGCATGAGTCGTCTCCAGCGCGGACGATGTGGGAAGGGGCGCTGTCGGTGGAGGCGACACGACGAAAAGCCCGGCCAGATGCCGGGTGGTCAGTGGGTCGCGCGCCTCAGCGGCGCCGCAACCTCATGAAACAAACTCCCACGGGTCCGAAGGTAGCAACCGGTCGCAACTCATTTGGCACTAGAGTTACCGGCGGGTACGAAGGGAGCGTCCATGGCGGACATCGGGACACTGCTGTCGGAGATCGTCGGCGTTGAGCATGTGCTCGCCGGGGACGCGATCAGCGAGGACTACGCGCACGACGAAGCGCTGAGCCGGGATCCCGTCAAGCCCGCATATGTGGTCCGGCCGGAGACCGCCGAGCAGGTCGCCAGGATCTTGAAAGCAGCCTCTGACCAGGGTGTTTCAGTGACCGCCCGCGGTTCGGGGTCGGGCCTGTCTGGCGCTTCGGTGCCGCTGGCGAACGGCGTGCTCATCTCTTTCGAACGGATGAACGCGATCCTGGAGATCGATACCGAGAACCATGTGGCGGTCGTCCAGCCCGGTGTCACGTTGCAGGAGTTGGACGCGAAAACCGCTGAACACGGCCTTGTGTACACCGTATACCCGGGTGAGTTGAGCGCGAGCCTCGGCGGCAATGTCGGCACGAACGCGGGCGGTATGCGCGCGGTGAAGTACGGCGTGACGCGGCACAACGTGCTCGGGCTTGAGGCGGCGTTGCCGACCGGTGAGCTGATCCGCACCGGCGGCAAGTACGTGAAGGCCAGCACCGGCTACGACCTCACCCAGCTGATCATCGGCTCCGAGGGCACTCTGGCGTTGGTCACCGAGGCGGTGCTGAAGCTGCATCCCCGGCTGCCGCATCAGGGCACGGTCCTGGCGCCGTTCACGGATCTCGACGAGGTCGCCCGCGCGGTGCCGAAAGTGGTCGGCAGTGGCCTCGGCCCGTTGATCGTCGAGTACATCGACGGCCTCACGATGGGCGCCATCACCTACAGTTCGCAGCTGAAGCTGGGCATTCCGGCCGACGTCCGCGACACTTCGCACGCGTATCTCGTGGTCATGCTGGAGAACCGGACCCAGGACCGGCTGGGCGAGGACATCGAGGAGCTCGGCGAACTCCTGGGCGGCCTGGGCGCCAAAGACGTCTACGTGCTCGACGGCCCGTCCGCCCGCAAGCTCATCGACGCCAGGGAGAAGGCGTTCTTCACGGCGAAGGCGGCGGGCGCGGACGACATCATCGACACCGTCATCCCCCGCGCGTCGCTCCCGGAGTTCATGGCCAGAACCAGAGAGATCGCCCAGGAGAACAACACGTTCGTGATCGGCTGCGGCCACGCCGGTGACGGCAACGTGCATCTCGCGGTGTTGCAGAAGGATCCCGAGGTCCGTGCCCGGGTGCTCCGGGCGCTGTTCGAGGCCGGGATCGGTCTCGGCGGCGCGATCTCCGGCGAGCACGGCATCGGCCGCAAGCACGTCCAGAGCTTCGTCGAGCTGACCGATCCGACCACAGTGGACCTGATGCGCCGGATCAAGACCGCGTTCGACCCGGCGGGCATCCTCAACCCCGGCGTTCTCTTCTAAAGGGAGTATCCACATGAACGGCGCACAGGCCCTGATCCGCACGCTGGTCGACGCGGGGGTGAACGTCTGCTTCGGCAACCCGGGCACGTCCGAGATGCATTTCGTCGCCGCCCTGGACAGTGTCCCGGAGATGCGGGGCATCCTCGCGCTCTTCGAAGGTGTGGTGACAGGCGCGGCCGACGGCTACGCGCGGATGGCGGACAAGCCGGCCGCGACGCTCCTGCATCTCGGTCCTGGCCTGGGCAACGGCTTGGCGAACCTGCACAACGCACGCCGAGCCCGGACCCCGATGGTGAACGTCGTGGGTGACCACGCCACCTATCACAAGCAGTACGACGCGCCGCTTGAGTCCGACATCGAGGCGGTCGCGGGGACTCTCGGCTGGTTCCGCACGAGCCAGTCCACGGCGTCACTCGCCGCAGACGCCGCCGACGCCGTGGCCGCCGCGCAAGCCGGCCAGGTCGCCACGCTGATCCTGCCGGCCGACGTCTCCTGGTCCGAGGGTGCCGAACCGGCCGCGCCGCACACCCCACCCACGCGCCGGACCGTCGACGAGAGTGTCGTCCGCGCGGTCATCGACGTCCTGCAGTCCGACGAACCCACGGTGGTGCTGCTCGGCGGACACGGCACGCGCGAACGCGCCCTGCGTGCGGCGAGCAGGATCGCCCAGGCCACGGGCGCGAAGCTGTTCGCTGAGACGTTCCCGGCCCGCATTCAGCGCGGCGAGGGTGTGCCAACGGTGGAGCGCCTCGGTTACCTCGCCGAACAGGTCACGTACCAGTTGACGGACGTACGGAACATCGTGCTCGCGGGCGCGAAGTCCCCGGTGTCGTTCTTCGCGTACCCAGGCAAGGCCAGCGACCTCGTCCCGGACGACTGCAAGGTGCACGTCCTGGCGGAGCCGCTGGACGACATCGCGGGAGCGCTCGAAGCGGTCGCGGATCTCGTCGCACCTGACGTCGAGCCGGCGCTGCAGCAGGCGCAGCAGCCGGCGCTGCCGAGCGGTGATCTCACCCCGCAGAACTGGGTCGACGTGATCGGCGCGCTGTTGCCGGCGAACGCGATCATCGTGGACGAGGCCAACACCTCCGGGCTGTTGCTGCCCACGGCGACCGCCGGCGCGCCCAGGCACGACGTGCTGACGCTGACCGGTGGCGCGATCGGCGACGGTCTGCCGACGGCGGTCGGCGCCGCCGTGGCGTGTCCGGACCGGCCGGTGATCTGCCTGCAGGCCGACGGCAGCGCGATGTACACGCCGTCCGCGTTGTGGACGATGGCCCGCGAGGGACTGAACGTCACAACTGTGGTGCTGTCCAACAGGTCCTACGCGATCCTGAAGCTGGAGCTGCAGCGGGTCGGCGCGGAAAGCACTGGCCCGAAAGCACTTGATCTGCTCGACTTGTCCCGTCCGGACCTCGATTTCGTGTCGTTGGCGGCCGCCATGGGCGTTCCCGGCACGCGATCGACCACCGCTGAGGAGCTGGCGGCACAGTTCGGCGAAGCGATCGCGCAGCCGGGACCGCACCTCATTGAAGCCGTCGTCCCCACGCTTTTCTAGCCTGACCACACTCTGAGAGTCGTTGACGGGTGATCGGACGCGTCCGTAGCGTCCGATCACATGTCCAGCCTGGAAGTCCGGCATGTGCACCAGAACGACCCGCTCGTGGTGCCCTTGCTGGCGGACCTCACGCAGGAGTACACCGACCGTTACGGTCGCCTGCACGAGGACCTCTTCACGTATCCGGCCGACCGGTTCGCCCCACCGGACGGCGCTTTCATCCTGCTCGTCGAGGACGGCGAACCGGTCGCGGGCGGCGCTTTCCAGAAGTACGCCGACGACACCGCGGAACTGAAACGTATCTGGACCAACACCGCACACCGACGCCGCGGTCTGGCCGCGAAAGTCCTGGTGGAGCTGGAAAAAGAAGCTGCCGCTCGCGGGTACACGCGGATCTACCTGACGACCGGTCCGAAGCAGCCTGAGGCCAAAGGGCTGTATCTCGCCCACGGCTACACGCCACTGTTCGATGTGGACGTCGATCCGTTGACCATCGGGCCGTTGCCCTTCGAGAAGGCACTGCGGTGACCGCGCTACAAGAACGGACCGAAGAGGACCTGTCGGCCTTACAGGTGGTCCCTGTCCGGCACCCTTGGCGTTGGCTGGCAAGCGCCGTTGTGCTCGTGCTGGCGGCGATGGCCGCACACGCGCTCGTCACGAACAAAGCCTTCGACTGGCCCACTTTCGGCCGGTATCTGTTCTCACCCTCGGTCCTGGACGCGGTGCTGCTCACGATCGAGCTGACCCTGCTGGGCATCGTCGTCGGCTTCGTGCTCGGCACGGTCCTCGCGTTGATGCGGTTGTCGCAGAGTCCGTTGCTGCGGATCGTGAGCTGGAGCTACATCTGGGTGTTCCGGTCCGTGCCGCTGATTCTCCAGCTGCTGTTCTGGTACAACCTGGCGATCCTGTACAACGAGCTGTCGTTCGGCATCCCGTTCGGGCCGTCGTTCTTCTCGATCGGCACGCAGAGCCTGATCCCGCCGATGGTCGCCGCGACCCTGGGACTTTCGCTGCACCAGGCCGCCTATTCGGCCGAGATCGTGCGGTCCGGCTTCGTCGGTGTGGACGCCGGACAGCGCGAGGCCGCCGCCGCGCTGGGCATCCCGAGACGCAGGCAGTTCTTCCGAATCGTTCTGCCGCAGGCGATGCGCACGATCGTGCCGGCCGCGGCGAACGAGATCATCGGCATGGTCAAGGGTACCTCGGTCGTCTACGTGATGGCGTTGCCCGAGCTGTTCTACCAGGTCCAGGTGATCTACACGCGCAACGGCCGGGTCATCCCGCTGCTGCTCGTGGCCACGTTCTGGTACCTGCTGATGACGACGGTGTTGTCGATCGGACAGCACTACGTCGAACGGCACTACGGCAGGGGAGTCCGGCGTTGATGCTCCAGGTGCACGGCGTCCACAAAAGCTTTGGGACGCTGGAGGTTCTGCGCGGGATCGAGCTGACCGTCCGGGCCGGCGAGGTCGCGGTCGTGATCGGCGCGTCGGGGTCCGGGAAGTCCACGCTGCTGCGCGCGATCAACCACCTGGAACGGGTGGATCGCGGCTATGTCAGCGTGGACGGCGAGCTGGTGGGCTACCGCCGGTCCGGCACCAGGCTGTACGAGCTGAAGGAACACCAGATCCTGCGGCAGCGCACGCACATCGGGTTCGTGTTCCAGAGCTTCAACCTGTTCACCAACCTGACGGTCCTGGAGAACATCGTGGAAGCCCCGGTGAACGCCCAGGGGGTCGGCAAACGGGAGGCGGACACTTTGGCGCGGACGCTGCTGGCTCGCGTGGGCCTGTCGGACAAGATCGACGCGTATCCCCGAACGCTGTCCGGCGGGCAACAGCAGCGCGTCGCGATCGCACGCGCGCTCGCCTTGCGCCCCAAGCTGTTGCTCTTCGACGAACCCACGTCGGCACTGGACCCCGAGTTGGTGGGCGAGGTCCTGGACGTGATCAAGGACCTGGCCCGGGGCGGCACGACCATGCTCATCGTGACGCACGAGATCGCGTTCGCCCGTGAGGTGGCCGACACGGTCGTGTTCATGGACGCCGGCCAGATCGTCGAGCAGGGCCCGCCCAGTGCGGTGTTGGACAACCCGCGCGAGGACCGTACTCGCGCGTTTCTCAGCAAAGTCCTGTGAGAGGAGTGACGAATGCGGCGTCTTGCGCTCGCTTTGGTTTCCCTGCTGGCCCTCGCCGCATGTGGCGAACCCGCGGCCGCGCCCGACGGTGACCGTCCCAAGGTCAACACCGGCCCGAACCAGAACCGGATCCGCGCGGACAAGGACGAGAAGATCGCGGCAGCCGTCCCGAAGGCGATCCGGGACCGGGGCGAACTGGTCGTCGGCACGACCGGCAACGGCACCCCGCCGCTGTCGTTCCGCGCGGACGACGACAAGACCGTGATCGGCGTCGAGCCGGACATCGCCCAACTGGTGGCCGACGTCCTCGGCCTGAAGGTTCGGCTGGAGCCGACCTCGTGGGAGAACCTGTTCCTGTCGGTCGAGTCCGGCCAGTACGACGTCGGGTTCTCCAACATCACGGTGACCGAGGAACGCAAGGACAAGTACGACTTCGCGACCTACCGCGTGGACACCATCGCGTTCGAGGTGGCCAAGAACTCGACGATCGAGGTCAAGGGGCCGAAGGACATCGCGGGCCGCAAGGTCGGGGTGGGCTCGGGCACCAACCAGGAGCAGATCGTGCTGCGCTGGGACGCCCAGAACAAGGCCGCCGGCCTGGCCGCCGCCCAGTTCCAGTACTACCAGAACACCGCCGACTACTACCTCGCCCTGCGGTCCGGCCGGGTGGACGTCTACGTCGGCCCGAACCCGACCGCGGCCTACCACGTGGCCGTGGCCGGCGAGACCAAGATCGTCGGCGAGGTCTCCGGCGGCGGTGAGATCCCGGCCCAGATCGCCGCCATGACCAAGAAGAACAGCGGCCTCGTGCAGCCGGTCGCGGACGCGTTGAACAGTCTGGCTGCGAACGGCAAGTACAAGGAGGCGCTGGCGCGCTGGAACCTCACCAACGAGGCCGTCGACCACTCCCAGGTGAACCCGCAGGGGCTGCCACGCAAGTAGTTTCGGCCAAGGCGCAACAGGCGACCCGTCAGGTCGCGTTTGTAGAGATGTGGACTTCGAGGAGTTCTCCCGAGCGCACAGCCGCGGACTGGTCCGGTTCGCGGCGGCACTGACCGGGGATACCGAGCTGGCGCAGGACTTGGTGCAGGACGCCCTGGTGCGTGCCTACCTGCGCTGGTCCCGCGTGTCCCAGTTGGACAAACCGGATCTGTACCTGCGCAAGATGGTCACGAACGGGTACCTGTCCTGGCGACGGCGGTGGTACCAGCGGTCCGTGCAGACCGTTCCGCAACTGCCAAGCAGGACAGTGGCCGACCACGCCGGTCGGGTCGACGACACCGCCGAGGTGTCCGCGCTGCTCGCCACGTTGACCAGGCGGCAGCAGGTGGCGATCGTGCTCCGGTTCTTCGAAGACCGGACCGACGACGAGATCGCCGATGTCCTCGGCTGCGCTGCGGTGACCGTCCGCACCCACATCTCACGCGCGTTGGCGGCACTCAGAGCCGTCGTGCGCACCGAACCCCTGGAGACGCGATGACTGTGAACGACCTCGTGACCAGCGCCCTGCGGGAACGGGCCGCCCTGGCACCTGACCCGGACATGGTGTCCGCGACGGCGATCGCGAAAGGACGTAAGCGCAGGACACAGCGTCGGGCGGCCGGTATGGCGGGGGTCGCCGCCGTGGCCACCGCAGCGGTGATCGGCAGCGTCGCGCTGACCACCAGCACCGAATCGACGCCGTCCGATGAGATCCCGGTGGCGAACACGCCTGCGGAACCCGACCAGATACTGGTGGTCGCACGGGCGGACTGCCGACCGGGTGGAAAGACCCTGGGAAAGACGGCCGTCGTGGTCACGCCGAAAACGGCGGAGGGCTTCACCTGCGTCGTGGTGCAGCGGCGGAACGGGAAAGTACCGGACAGTTTGTCGGACACCGTGTCGGGCGGCAGGGGCGCGCGACTCGGTCCAGCGGACAAGGACGGATTCCGGATCAGTTCCGACGGGCGGTCGATGGCCAGGCAACTGGACCCGGACCACTGGTTGGGCGCCGTCACAGCCAGGAGTTACCCGGTGCCACCCGCCGACGTCATGCGCCTCGCCGTCGGGCAGGTCACCTTCAACTGACTCACCGATCGGTCGATGCCGGCATCCGACTATCGGCTACCCGAGCGTGGACCTCAGAACCTGGTTCGCCGACCCCGGCACCCTGTTCGCCGTCGACCCGGCCACCGGCCAGGTCATCTGGCAGACCCCCGACCCCGGTCATCAACGGCATGACGTACGTCCAGTCGGGCTACGAACCGTTCTATCCCAGCGAATACGGCAACGTCCTGCCGGCCTTCGGGTTGTAACGTGAGGGAGTGACCTCGCTGCCGGTCGGTGCGCTGACGGACGATCCGGACGTGCTCGCGGCGTACGCCAGTGACCGCGCGTCGTTTTGTCCGAGTGGGCGGCCGTCGGCGCTGGTCCGGGCGAGGTCGGTACAGGACGTGGTGGACACCCTGAAGTGGGCGTACGACAACCGGGTGCCGGTGGTTCCGCAGGGTGCGCGGACCGGGTTGTCCGGTGGGGCGAACGCGGTCGACGGGTGTGTGCTGCTGAATCTGGAGAAGATGGACCGGATCGTCGAGATCGACGTGCCCGAGCAGATCGCGGTCGTCCAGCCCGGGGTGATCAACGCCGATCTGGCCGCCGCGGTCGCCGAGAAGGGCTTGTACTACCCGCCGGATCCCGGGTCGCGGGACATTTCGTCGATCGGCGGCAATGTCGCGACCAACGCGGGTGGCATGTGCTGCCTGAAGTACGGGGTGACTGGTGATTTCGTCCGCGCCCTCCAGGTCGTCCTGGCGGACGGGCAGGTGACGCGGACCGGGCGGCGGACGGCCAAAGGGGTTGCCGGGTATGACCTCACGCGGCTGTTCGTCGGTTCGGAGGGGACGCTCGGGGTCGTCACCGAGGTCACTGTCGCGCTGCGTCCCGCGGCGGCACGTCCGCTAACGGCAGTCGCGTTCTTCGACAGCGCCGCTGACGCCGGCCGCGCGGTCGCGGACTATCTGGGCGCCGGGTACCGGCCGGCGGTTCTGGAGCTGATGGACCGGACATCCATCGACGCCGTCGGCAAACTCCAGGACCTCGGGTTCCCCGCCGATGTCGGAGCCGTGCTGATCGCCCAGTCGGACGTGGGCGCGGAAGCGACCGAGGAGCTGAAGGCGTACGAACGGTCAGCGCGGGCCTGCGGGGCGACTGAGGTCATCGTCGCCGACGATCCCGCTGAAGGTGACCTGCTCATGCGGGGGCGGCGGCTGGCCGGGCTCGCGTTCGAGGAGTACCCCGCGTGTCTCGTCGAGGACGTCTGTGTCCCGCGCGGGCGCTTGGCCGACCTGATCGAAGGTGTCGAACGGATCGCCGCCGAGCACGACGTGCTGATCGCGTGCGTCGGCCACGCCGGGGACGGGAACGTGCATCCGACCGTGCTGTTCGACCTGGACCAGGCCGAGGCGGCCGAGCGGGCGTTCGACGCGGTCATGCGGCTGGGGCTGGACCTGGGCGGAACGATCACCGGCGAGCACGGCGTCGGCCTGCTCAAGCGCGAGTGGCTCGCCGAGGAGTTGGACGACGCCGCCCTGTGGACGCACCAGCAGATCAAGATGGCGCTCGACCCGCGCGGCATCCTCAACCCCGGACGAGTGATCGACTCCGTCCCGGGTGGCCGCGCCGACGCCGATCGAAGATCATCTTAGACGGGAGAGGTGCCGGCGAGGGAGTGTTCGAATGCGTACCTTGCGGCGGGAGTTGGCCAGGATCTGGGCCTGTGTGACGGACCGGCCACGTGGGCAGTTGGTCTTCGCCGGGGCGGTGTCGGCGTGGACTTTGGCGTGGGTGGCCGGGCAGGCGGTGGCGGCCCCGATGGCGCCGACGGACGTCCTCCGGGGGCTCGCCGGATGGGCGGGCGTCGGCACCGGGTGGCTGGACGGCGTGTCCGGCTGGGCGCGCGATCCGAGCCGGTTCGGCGTGTTCAGTGTGCTCGCGGTCGCGGCCGGCCTGCTGTGGGCGGCGACCACGGAACGACGGCAGTTGCCGGCCATCTTCGGCTGGCTGACGGTGATGGTCGCGGCCGAGGGGATCGGCTACCAGCCAGCGGTGCTGCGGGCCGTCGTCACGATGGTCGCGTTCATGGCGTTGTTGGTGTTGCTTTCCTTGCCGGGCAAGGTGAACGTGATGATGGACCGGGTGGTCCTGATCCCGAAGGACGTCCTGCGCGCGGGTGCCACGGCGGCCGCGATGGCGGCGATGGTCCCGCTGTTCGTGCCGTGTCTGCTGACAGTCCGGCTGGTGCGGCCGTACGTGACCCGTCCGGCTAAGGTGCCAGCACCCCGGGAGGCCCACCGGAAGAGCCTGGTGCGCGACTGACCACCCTTCGCAGGGTTTCCGGGGTGGACGACGGTGGTACAACAACATAAGACGGACGTTCTGTTTGCGGCAGGAGGGTCTCCAATGGCGGAAACCCAGAACATCGCGGTCGGCGTACCGCGGGAGTCGGCGCCGGGGGAACGGCGGGTAGCGCTCGTCCCCAAGGTGGTCGGGCGACTGAGAGCCGCCGGCCTGGACGTGGTCGTCGAGCCCGGAGCGGGTGGCGGCGCGCTGATGTCCGACTGGTTGTACGAGGAGGCGGGCGCCACCCTCGGTGATCCGTGGGCGTGCGAGATCGTGGTCAAGGTGGCCGCGCCCACGCCGGACGAGATCCACCGGCTGAAACCCGGGACCGTCCTGATCGGATTCCTGGGTACCGACGTCGAAGCCCTGAGCACCGCTGACGTGCACGGGTTCGCGATGGAGGCGATCCCACGGATCTCCCGCGCCCAGTCCATGGACGCCCTGTCGTCGCAAAGCAGCGTCGCCGGTTATCTGGCCGCGTTACTCGGCGCACAGCACCTGACCAGGTTCTACCCGATGCTCACCACCGCGGCCGGCACAGTGCCTCCGGCGAAAGTGCTGGTGCTCGGCGCCGGCGTGGCCGGTCTGCAGGCGCTGGCGACGGCCCGCCGGCTCGGCGCCCAGACCACCGGGTACGACGTCCGCCCGGAGGTCGCCGAACAGGTGCGTTCGGTCGGGGCCAAATGGCTCGACCTGGGCATCGAGGCGATCGGCGAAGGCGGGTACGCCCGTGCCCTCACCGACGAGGAACGCGCCGAGCAGGTGCGCAGACTCAACGAAGCCGTGATCGGATACGACGTGGTCATCACCACGGCGCAGGTCCCCGGCCGGAAGGCCCCGGTCCTGGTCACGGGGGACTCGGTCACCGCGATGCGGGCCGGCAGCGTCGTGGTCGACCTCGCCGGCGAGTCCGGCGGCAACTGCGAACTGAGCGTCCCCGGCGAGGCGGTGGTCCGGCACGACGTGACCATCGTGGCGCCGCTGAACCTGCCCGCCGGCATGCCGGAGCACGCGAGCGAGCTGTACGCCCGCAACGTCCAAGCCCTCCTCGAACTCCTTGTGGATCAAGGAAAGCTGCGGCTCGACTTCTCCGACGAGATCGTCGCGGCCGCCTGCGTCACCAGAAAGGAGTCCTGATGCTGGTACAGAACCTGGCGATCCTGGTCCTCGCCGGTTTCGTGGGCTTCGCGGTGATCTCCAAGGTGCCGAACACCCTGCACACACCCCTGATGTCCGGCACCAACGCCATCCACGGCATCGTCCTGCTCGGCGCGCTCATCGTCCTGGGCCTGGGCGCGACAGGCGCGCTCGACCAGATCCTCCTCGTGATCGCGATCGCCTTCGGCACCATCAACGTGGTCGGCGGGTTCCTCGTCACCGACCGAATGCTCGGCATGTTCAAGGCCAAGAAGGAGCCGGAGGAATGAGCTGGCTCCAGGATCCGGCGACGATCCAGTGCCTCTACATCGTCGCGTTCGCGCTGTTCATCTACGGCCTGATGGGCCTGACCGGCCCACGCACGGCCGTCCGCGGCAACCTCATCGCCGCCGTCGGTATGGCGATCGCCGTGCTGGCGACCGCGTTGACACCGGGCATGGGCAACTGGTGGCTGATCCTGCTCGGCATCGCCCTCGGCACCGCGGTCGGGGTTCCGGCCGCGCGCAAGGTGAAGATGACCGCGATGCCCCAGATGGTCGCGTTGTTCAACGGCGTCGGCGGTGGCGCGGTCGCCCTGGTGGCGTGGGTGGAGTTCAGGCAGAGCAACGGTTTCACGGGTGAGCCGCTGTACGTGTCGATCGCGACCCTGTTCGCCGCGGTGGTCGGGTCGGTGTCGTTCTGGGGATCGAACGTGGCGTTCGGCAAGCTCCAGGAGATCCTCCCGGGCCGCCCCATCACGGTCGGCCGGATGCAGCAGCCGCTGAACCTGCTACTGGTGCTGATCACACTGTTCTGCGGGGTGGCTGTGGTCGCCGGCGGCACGTCCGAGCTGCTGATGATCGGCCTGCTGGTCGCGTCGGCCCTGCTCGGGGTCGCGGTCGTGCTGCCGATCGGCGGTGCGGACATGCCCGTCGTGATCTCGCTGCTGAACGCGTTCACCGGACTGAGCGCGGCCGCGACCGGCATCGCGTTGAACAACACCGCGCTGATCGTGGCCGGGATGATCGTGGGCGCGTCCGGTTCGATCCTGACGAACTTGATGGCCAAGGCGATGAACCGGTCCATCCCGGCGATCGTCGCGGGCGGATTCGGCGGCGACGGGACAACGGCGTCCGCGTCCGGCGGTCCCACCGACAAGACGGTCAGGCGTACGTCGGCGTCGGACGCCGCGATCCAGATGAGCTACGCCCGTCAGGTGGTGGTCGTGCCCGGGTACGGCATGGCCGTCGCCCAGGCCCAGCACGCGGTCCGCGAGATGGCCAAGGAGCTGGAGGCCAAGGGTGTCAACGTCTACTACGCGATCCACCCGGTCGCCGGCCGGATGCCGGGCCACATGAACGTGCTGCTCGCCGAGGCGGACGTGCCGTACGAACAGCTCAAGGAGATGGACGAGATCAACGGCGAGTTCGCCCGTACGGACGTCGCCCTGGTCATCGGCGCCAACGACGTCACCAACCCGGCGGCGCACACGGACCCCGGCTCGCCCATCTACGGCATGCCGATCCTGAACGTGAACGAGAGCCGATCGGTCATCGTCCTGAAGCGCGGCATGAGCCACGGATTCGCCGGGGTCGACAACGAGCTCTACTACGACCCGCGGACGTCGATGCTCTTCGGCGACGCCAAGAAGTCGGTCAGCCAGGTGGTGGAGGAGCTACGAGCCCTCTGACCTGCGGCGACACCGTTAAGGGGACCCCGGTGAAACGCCCTGTTCGGGGGCGTGTAACTTTACCTCTGCCAGCGCGGAACGGGCCCGGAAATCCGGGGACGAGCGAGGGCTCCTAACTTGGAAGTACAGCCCCTTGAAGGCTCTTGCAGTCGGATGGGTGTGCGTGTGTTGTTTGAGAACTCAACAGTGTGTCGATCTATTGAAAGCCAGTAGAGCTTTATGAACCTCGTCTTGAGGTTCCTT
>NZ_SLWS01000014.1 GCF_004345645.1 Actinocrispum wychmicini
ACACCTGAACCTTCGCCCACTGCAGTCAGTGACCAACCACCCCAACCAGTAACACCACGTAGCCAACCCCCAGGCACAAACACCGCCCCAGGGACCAACATCATCCTGGCAGGCGGTTCGACGAGCGCACGGTTCTAGCTCCTGTGGCGGGATACCGGACGACAACGGACTACAGCCGTCGTTGGCGGTCACGGTGGCTCCGGCGCGGGCAGGTACCCGGTCGAGCCGGGCGAGGGCGATCGTCAACTACCGGACGAACCACCGCACGGTGGTCAGGGTCGACCCCTGATTCATGATTGCGAACGAGCCTGACACTCAGGGCACACTGTGCAACTGGAAGCCATGTTGCACCCCGCCCGAGTACAAGGAAAACGTGGCGTGGTCATCCAGGCTCACGGGATCAACGCCGACATGGATGAGGGCGGAATGTTCGCTCGCCTTGCTGATCGACTGGCGGACGCAGACTTCCACCTGCTGCGGTTCTCATTTCGAGGCCACGGCGGCAGCGGCGGGACGCAGCAGGGGATGGCAATCGCTGACGAGATGCTCGATCTCCAGGCCGCGGTGGAACACATGATCACTCGTCGCCCAGGCCCGTTGGCGATCGTCGCGTCAAGCTTCGGAGCGGTGTCCACCGCGCTCTCCTTTCCGTGGCTTGCTAACCATCTCCATCGCCTCACGCTGCGGAAGCCCGTGCTGGACCTGCAACGCACCTTCCTCAGTCCGGAATTACCCTGGGGGATCGAGAACTTCAACTCAGCCCAGCAGGACCTGTTGGCCACGCAAGGCTTTCTTGATGCTCGACGGCGAGTTCAGAGTCGGCAGAGTTCTGTTCGAGGAGTTCCGCCACTACGAGCCGCTGAAATACCTTGTAGCCAGTACGGTCCCTGCTCTCGTCGTGCATGGCGACCAGGACGCCGCGGTCTCCTACGAGATCGCACGACAGGCAGCCGACACCAAGCCGAATATCGACTTCCACACCGTGCACGATTCGGATCATGGATTTGATACGTGGGGAACGGGAGAATGAGGCCATCACGGTCACGGCGGAGTGGCTGATCGACGATCGGGAACCAGCGTGAATGTCTCGTCGCTGTATGCGTCGATGAGACTGGACAGCAGCATTGTGGGCGAGCATTGCGTCCCTGGCTGTCCGAAGGAGGCGCGCCTGCCGGCCGAGCAGCAGAAGCCTGGCTCATCGCCGATCGGCACACCGATGATGATCGGGCCGAGGTGCTGGCCGGTCGTGTCGTGGTCTACGAGGGGGTGCAGATCGGCGCTGGCTGCGTGATCGAGGACCGCGCGCGCATGGAGAACGAGAGCACGATCAGTGATCGAACCCGCATCGTGTACGGCGCTTACCTGTCCGAGCGAGTCGGGGCTGAAGGGATACCGCCCGACATCAGCAGGTCGAAGGGACTGTCCGGGACCGAGACGGGAAGGTCGGGGCAGCGTCCGAGTCACCCATGCGCGGCGGTCTGGTCGCCGCAGCAAATTGATCACGTACATGCGGGCGTGATCAATACGGCGGGTTCCCCGTCCGGCGCATGATGAGATCGCGCAGTTCCGCGATCTGCTTGGTCCCGAGGCCGGAGGTCACTTGTGCGAAGCAAAGCTGGCTCCTCGCATCACGCCGACAGCCGACACGGGGTTCTGACGGGCTATCCGGATTACAGAACGGCAACGTTGCCGCTCATTTCGTTCCCCCAAACAGGTGAAGATTTGCTCCGTTGGCTGTTCCGACACCTTTGTCCCTGCGTGGGGACCTTGCTGTCCCTGGGGGTGTGTCATGTAGACGTGATGTGCACCACAGGAGATGGGTATCGGCTATAGGACTGTAAGGGGCGTGTCACGGTGGACAGGGGCAGACGACGTGGTTGTCATGGCGTGAATCGGCGCGTGATGGTTGGGTTCGCGTTGGTGATCGTCGTTGGTGGCTTCAGCTCGAACTCGGCCTCGATGCCCGATGGGCGACGTGATCCAGTTAGGTCGGCCCGTAGATGCCAGTCCGACGTCCGCGGGAGGGAATTGTGTGGACAGCATTCGTGTACGGAGGCGTTGGCGCGGTGTTCGGCCTCTTCGCCATTGGATGGGCATATCAGTTGATAGAGCAAAGCCCACACGGACTCCTGTCCTTCGCCGTGCCAACACTTTGCCGCCATGTCACCATGGCATTCATTGTCGCGGTGGTGCTCACTGCGGTGGCTATTCGGTGGAAAGATTCGCCCGCTGCTGCGGCATTCGCCTGGCTCGCCGTGACAGGTATCGCCCTTGCTGTAGTCGACATAGAATTCCAACGCTTGCCCCACCATTTGGTGGGCGCTATGGCGATAGGCGGTGGCGTGCTGCTTGGTGTAGCGGACCTTGGTGCCCTTTCCAGGGGCTTGGTGGCTGCGCTTGGCATTGCTGGTTGTTGGTCGCTGGCAAGGATCGTTTTCCTGGACGGGGTTGGCTTCGGCGATGTGACGTTGTCGGGAGCGGTTGCGTTGTACCTCGGCTGGTTGGGGTGGCAGTACCTGCTGCTTGCGCTGCTGGTGACAGCCTTGCTGGCTGGGGCTTTAGCCGGGTTCCTGCTCGTTACACGTCGTGCCGGACCGAAAGATCAGTTCGCTTACGGACCAGTGCTGGTCTTCAGCACGTTGCTGGTTCTTGTTTTTCCGTGAGGTTCGTGGATCGTGAGGTGGATTGGGTGACTCGACATCGACCTGCCCGTATGACAGGTGTGTTCGCCATGCTGCTGGTGGTGTCCAGCGCGTGCACGGCACATGAGAGCCCTGGCCTCCCACCACGGTCTACGCCGTCCGCGACGGACACCCGGACCGGGCCACAGGCGGCCGTTGAGGCGGCCTACAAGGAGTACTGGCGGGTTGAGCAGGTGGTCATGCAGTTGCCCGAGTCCGAATGGTCCGCACATATCCACGAGGTGGCTGCTGGGGCGCAGGCTGATCGTGTTCTCGACGGGCTCCGTTCGCTGCGCGAACAGTCGTTGACGGTGTACGGATCGATGATGCCGCGCGTTTCGCGTGTGGACGTTTCTGGAGATCAAGCGACGGTTCAGGACTGCCAGGATTCGAGTCACGGTGGACAGGCTGATGCGGCGACGGGCAAGCCGAAAACCGTTGGCGTGCCGCGTAGTCCTGTCACGGCGACGTTGATGCGCGGGGCTGACGGTCGGTGGCGAGTGACCGGAGTGTCCTATCCGGAAGGGACGTGCTGATGAACCTTGTTCCTAAGGCCGTCCTCGTGACGTTCGCCGTGTGGCTGGTTGGTGCCGGTGCGTTTGCCCAGCCGGGGGGCGGCATCGTGGTGACGCCTAGCGACCCGATTGGGATCAACGGCCCACCGGGTGTCGGAATGGGGGTGTCGCATCCCGGCCAGCCTGGGCATCTTGGTCAAGGCGGCAGTTCGACCGGATCAACGGCTGCAGGTGGCGACGGCCTCCAGGTTCCCGCCTGCACGTCGAACCCCGTTCCTGGTGCCAGTATTGGTGGCGATCCGAACACTCCTACCTGGAACTCTTGTACGGGCTCGGCGTCCGGTGTGATCGGTGGTCCTGCCGCGCCGGCAGTTGGGCCGACACCGGCGCAGTTGGCAGCGCAGGCGTACCAGGAGATGCGGATGCCGCTGCCTGTCCCCGAGCACTCACCTGATCTTCGCCTGGCGGATGGGCGGTCGGCCACGGTGGTCGGTGAGCACACGTGGATTTGGACCGATCGCAGCGCGTGGGCGGAGCAGTCCAAGCGGGTGGCCGCCGGGTCGGTGTGGGCGGAGGTCACTGCGATTCCGGTGCGGCTGTCGTTCGACACCGCTGTGTCCATTCCTGTGTCGTGTCCGGGGCCGGGTACCGCCTATGACCGCAGGTATGGACTGCATGCGGCCTCTCCGGACTGCGACATCGTGTTCATCACGTCCTCCTACGGTCAACCGGGCGACCAGGTTAACGCGACCTATCGCATCACCTGGCGAGTGACCTGGGTCGGCTCGACTGGCACGGCGCCAGCGTCCGGGACCCTGCCGACCATGACCTCTCAAGCGACCACCACGCTCGCGGTCGCCGAGGCCCAAGCCTTGATCCACTAAGGAACTAGCATGTCGATTTCTCTTGCGACCACAAGGACCCAGTCTGATCCGACCGACCATTCGAAGGCGACACCGCCGGTACCGCGGCGGCGACGATGGTGGCTGGTCGCGATCGGTGTGGCGATGACTGCGGCGGCGATCGTTCTGGTTCAAACCTATGTGGACAGTAATAACAGGACAGAGTCGGTCCTCGTGTTGGCGCGTGATGTTCCGTGGAACCAGCGCATTACCGACACGGACCTGACGGTCGCCAACGCTACCCCGGATCCACACGTGCACATGATCGCCGCCACACAACGCAACGACGTGATCGGCCGTGTCGCCGCGCACAGTCTCACTGCGGGCAGCCTGCTGACGGCGGAACAACTCACTGACCACGCCATCCCGGGCCCTGGTCAGCTTCTTGTTGGCCTGTTGGTGAAACCCGGTCAACTGCCGGCCCGTGGACTGCGTCCGGAAGACCACGTGCAAATCGTATCCGGGGCACAACCGACCGTGGGCTCGACCACCGTCGGCGATCACCCAGCCGTACAAGCGACCGTCGTGGACGTGGGGCCACCCAACGCATCCGACGGGATCACGGTGGACGTCGTAGTGGACATCGAACTGGGTGCTGCTCTGACCTCGATGGCCGCGACGGGCCCAGTGTTGGTGTCGCTCGTCGGACCACAGAAGTAACGGAGACTATGTCATGGCCATGATCGTCATTCTGTCGGCGAAGGCGAGCCCCGGCGCGACCACTGCGGTAGCGGCGGCGACCAGAACCTGGCCCGCATCGGTCCTCGCCGTGGGCGCTGACCCCAGCGGAGACGACCTGCTGACGGGGTGGTTGGGCGGCTGGCTGATGAACGGGTGGATTCGACCGGAACGCGGTCTGCTCGGGTTCGCGACGGCCACCCGGCACGCCGAGCACGTCACAGCAGACGACCTACGGCCGTTTATCCAAGCTATCCCGACCACGACCCACGCCCGGATCGTGACCGGTTTGCTGGAACCAGGCCAAGCATCGTCCGTGGGGCCGGCCGGATGGGGACGCCTGGCACACGCGCTGGTTGACCTGTCTCGACGAGGAGCACATCAGGTCGACGTTCTGGTGGATGGTGGCCGATTCGGTCCCGCGACGGCCTGGCCCTTGCTGCACGCTGCGGATCTAGTCTTGGTCGCTGTTCGACCGGAACGCAGGGCCGTGCTGGCAGCCCGACCGCTGGCACGGCTACTAGCATCGCGAATGGTGTCTGGCCGGCTGGGCTTGGCGGTCACGACGGCCTCCGCGCAGGACGCCCGCGAGGTGGCGAACGTCCTTGGGCTGCCTGTCGGGCTGCGGACACCTGACGATCCTCGCTCGGCACGGTGGTTCTCGGACGGTAGCGGGGGCGTAGCACCGCCGGGTCGGTCCAAGCTGCTGCAGGTCGTGCGGGGAGAAGCGCAACGTCTGCACGACGCGCTGAACATGCCACACCCAGCAAGCGTCCGCCCACTGGCCGGAGTGTCGTGATGACCGCGACGGTCAATGGGCACCGGCCGGTCGCCGCCGATGACGCGGTGGTGCAGGAGATCAGGAACCTGGTCGATCTGCGGCTGGAGCATGCGGCGCGCGGTGACAAGGCGAACGAGCAGGTGTTGTCCAAGCCTGAGGAGGCTGCTCGGACGAGGATGGTCGTCGAGGAGGAGGTCGAGGCGTGGGTGGCTCGTCGTGCGACCTCGGGAGCCCCGCCGCTGGCCCGGGACATGGAACAAGCCCTCGCCGAATCGGTGATGGCCGCGCTGGCCGGGATCGGCAAGATCGATCGGCTGCTGCGTCGCCCGGATGTCGAGAACATCTTCATCTTCGGACACAACGGCGTGTTTCTCGAACTGTGGGACGGGTCTGTCGAGCAGTGGCCGCACCCGGTAGCCGACTCGGACAACCACCTTGTTGAGCTGTTGGCCGGGATGTTCGCCCGCCTCGGCCGTACCTCCCGCGAGTTCTCAGCCAGCACACCGCTGGGCAACCTCCACCTTCCCGCGGGCGGCCCACTGGGTGCGCGCCTGGCCGCGGTCATGGAGATCACCGAACGACCGGCCGTGGCCATTCGCCTGCCGCGCCTCATGGGCGCAACCCTCGACGACCTCGTTCGTCGGGGAACTATCGACCTGATTCTCCGCGACTTCCTGGCCGCGGCGGTGCGGGCGCGACTGAAGATCGCGGTGACGGGTGAATGGGGCGCTGGCAAGACCACCCTGCTGCGCAGCCTGTGTCACGAGATCCCGCCCTGGGAACACGTCATCACTATCGAGGACGACTACGAACTTGGCTTGCAGACCTGGCCCGACCGCCACCCGTTGGTCACGGCGATGGAAGCGCGGCTGCCCAACGCGGAGGGTGTCGGCGAGATCACCCTGGACACGCTGCTCAAGCAAGCGCTACGGCACTCTCCCAAAAGGATTGTGGTCGGTGAGGTCCGCGGCGGTGAAGTGACTGCGCTGCTGCGGGCGTTGAGCACCGGTGCGGCTGGTCTGTGCTCCTTCCACGCGGATACCGCGGCCTCGGTGTTCGACCGAATCGCGAACATGGCTCAACTGGCCGATCCGCCCTTGCCGGTCGATGCCGCGTACCGGTGGACGGCCTCCGCGATCGACCTGATCGTGCACATCCGGCAACGAGACACCATCACCCCGGACGGGCGACGTGTCCGCGAGCGCTACGTCGAGCAGGTGCTGGAAGTCGGCGCCGTCGGCGACACCGACCGACCGGACACCACGGAGGTATTCAGTCCACGCGGCCAGGACGGACGAGCTGTCCCCGCCTACGTACCCACCGAACAAACTCTTGCCGCTCTTGCCCACCATGGTTTTGCTCCTGAGTTGCTCGATCGCCCCGACGGCGGCTGGGTCGACACCCACGGGACCCGGTCGTGATCCCCGCGCTGCTTGGTGTACTCATGGTCGCGGGCGTGGCCCTGGCATTGTGCGGGTGGGCGGGAGTGTCACTCCTGCCCGCGTCGTTGCTGGCTGGGCTGCGCCGCCCTGGGCACTGGCGAGGTCTTCGCTGGCTGCCGGTGGCCGTGGCGGCGGGCGTGGCGGTCGGCTGGCTTACCGGATGGCCGGTCGCGGCCGTCGCCGCGAGCGTGGGCACGTTGATCGTGCCCAGAACGCTACGGCAACGCCGGGTCGCCCACACGATCGCGTTGCGCGAAGCGCTGGCCGACTGGGCGCAACGACTCGGGAGAACCCTCGCCGCCGGTACCGGAGGTATCGAGGAAGCCATTGTCCGTAGCGCCCGGACCACGCCCGCAGCGCTGGCCGTGCCGGTGACCGATTTGGCCACCCGGGTGCGGCAGCGCGGCTTGGTGGCGGCCTTGCAGGCGTTCGCCGACGACATCAACGACGTCACCGGCGATGCGCTGGCCGCGGCGCTGATTCTGCGTGCCACGGATGGCGGCCGAGGTCTGCTTGCGGTGTTGGACAACCTCTCGGCGTCCCTGCGCCAGGACACTGCCGCCCGGCGGACGGTCGAGGTGGAGCGGGCCAAGCCTCGAACCCAGATGAAGATCATCATTGCGATTGTGGTCACGGTCACCGCGATCCTGTTGATGTCCTCGCGGTTGCTCGCTGCCTACGACCAACCCCGTGGTCAGGTGTGGCTCGGTGTGGTGTGTCTGATCTGGGGCGTGGCGTTCTGGCTGGCCGATCGGTTGACCCGGCCCGAGCGGCCCACCCGATTCCTACGGGGAGACACACGGTGATGACTCTTCTCGTCCTGACTGCGGTCCTGGGTGCCGTAGGTGTCCTGCTGGTGCTGCTGGCGGTGTTGCCGCCCGCGCCGGTTGACCTGCCGGCCGTGATCTCGCGCATCGACGACGTCCTGCGCCAGGACGTCACACCACGTGGCTGGCACCGAGTCCTGCAGTACGTCGTCGACCGATCGGAACGGTCGACGAGCCGCTGGTGGGGCATTCCCACCGCCGACCTTCACCTCGTCGGCCAGACAACAACCAGGTATCTGGCTCGCCGAGGGATCTATGCCGTGCTCGGCGCGGCGGTGATGGTGGCGGCCCTGCTGCGTATGAACGTCGTCTCTCTAGCAGCTCCCGCTGCTGTGGTCGGCGCGGTGGCGCTGTCGATGGTGCCGTGGTACTCGGTGCGGCATGCGGCCGGTCGCGCTCGCCGCGATGTCGTGCATGCCTTGGCGGCACTGTTTGATCTCACCGCGCAAGAGCGCGACGCCGGGCGAGCACCCGGCCAGGCCCTGACCGCGGCGGCAGCCGTGTGCGACGGGTGGGCCTTCAGCGAGGTCCGGTCCTGTCTGCGCAGCGCGCAACGGACGGGTGTCACGCCGTGGGCCGCCCTCACCCAGTTCAGTGCGCGTATCGAGGTGGAGGCATTGCACGATCTCGGCGACATCATCGCCAGCGCCGCGGACGGCGCCGCGGTCAGCCGAACACTGCGGGACAAAGCGGCCGTGCTGCGCGAGGCGGCGCTGCAGGCGGAGTCCACGACCGCCAGCAAGCGATCCGAGTGGCTGTTCGCGCCGGTGGCGTTGCTTGTGATCGGGCTTCTGGTGTTGTTGCTATATCCCATCTTCAGCCAGATTCCGCAATGAAGAGGAAGTATGTGATGACCAACAAGGACACCAACAAAGAGATCAACAAGGAACTCTTGGCCCTCACCGTGATCGCATGTGTGGTTCGGTTGCTGGAGAGGACGTCGCGTCGACTTGCCGCGGCAAGCGACCGCGGAGCGCAAAGTGTTGACGTTGCCGTCTGGATAGGACTCCTGATCATCGCTGCCGTTGCCATCCTCTGGCCGCAGATTCAACACCTTCTGCAGGGCTTGATGGCGAAATGGCAGTCCTAGCCGTGAACCGACGCCAGCCGGGCGACCGCGGCTCACTGACTGTCGAGTGGGCGCTGTGGGCGCTGCCGGTCGTGATCGTCGTGCTCGGCCTGCTCCAGTTTGGACTGTGGTGGGTCGCGCGCGACCTCGCGATGACCTCCGCCCAGCAGGGACTTCTCGCCGGCCGCGGCCTGGGTGCGACACCGGCGGACGCTCGCGCCGCGGCCACCAGGTTCATTGCCCGAGCCGACCCAATCGCGCGCGATCCGGACGTCAGTACTGCTGGCACCACAGATCAGGTTCTGCACGTCGATGTCTCGGTTTCGGTGCTGACGATCATCCCGGATCCCTGGCTGACCTGGAGGGTCCATCAAAGCGTTGCCGGGGCTCGTGAGCGTTTCACCGTTCCTGGGAACACGCGATGACACCCTACGACGTCCCTGATCGCGGTTCGGTCACTGTCGAAGTCGCGATCTGGAGCACGATCATCGTCATTGTGGGTTCGCTGCTGTGGGCCTTCGGTCGCGCGCAACTGGCCGGCAGCGCGGTGACCTACGTCGCGATCAACGCCGCCCGTGAAGCGTCACACGCACGCACCGCGAGCCAGGCACAACGAGAGGCGACCAGCACTGCAGCTCAAACCATTGCCGAACAAGGACTTCGGTGCACGTCGTTCACGATCACTGTCGACACGTCCGGGTTCACTGTTCCGGTCGGACAACCTGCGCAGGTCCGGGTGGACGTCACCTGCGTGGTTGACGTGGCCGACCTCGCCGTACCGGGCCTCCTCGGCAGCAAGGCGCTTCGGCAGTCCTGGAGCAGCGCGCTGGACACCTTCCGCGGACGCACCTAAAGGGGGCCTCTCGTGGTGGAACCGTCTGACCGGGGATCGCTGAGCGTCTTCGTAGCCGCTGTGCTCGGTGTGATGATGCTGGTCTTCGCGTTTGTCATTGACCTGCACGGCCAGACGCAAGCGATCGCCCGAGCGGACGCCCTCGCCGCCGAAGGCGCCCGTGCCGCCCTGACCGCGGTCGATACCCGAGGTTCCGTGATCGGCATCGATACAGGTGCGGCGGTTGCCGCAGCGCAGTCCTACCTTGCCTACGCCGGGGCGACCGGCTCAGTGCACGTCACAGCGCCGCGCACCATCCACGTCACGGTCACCGTAGATCAACCAGCCGTCATCGGCCTCCTCGGCGCCTGGTACCACGCTGTCGGTGACGCCACGGCGGAGTTGAAAGCCGACACCCGAGACAGCACGCCATGACCATCGGCAAGCACGCCATCAAAGCCGCGGGCGCGATCGTGGTCCTTGCCACGTTCGCGGTCGGGCTTCCCTGGCTCAACACGTCGACCGGGGGACGACTCGCGGCCCTGCTGCCTCGGTCGTGGCCGAACCTGTCGGACCCGCAACTGCTGGACCACACGTGGGCATCCCTGCGCTGGTCCTTTGTCGACGGAACGGCCTGGCCATGGTTGGCGCACGTGACGCTCTGGTGCGTATGGCTGATCGGCCTCTACTGGATTGTCGCGGACATCGTCGCTGTCGTTCGTCGCGGTGCTGTCCAGGTGGGTCGTCGTGTTGCCGCCTGGACGCCGCGAACCTGGGTGTCCGGTCTGGTAGCCACGATCATCATCGCGCTTGCCAACACCGCCGCTTCAGCCGACGCCGTTGCCCCGTCAGCCGCCACGACGTTGGTCATCACGCAGCCGGTCCCGCCGGGTCCCGGGCTGCGTCCTGTTGAGATCCAAGTACAGCCCCACGACACGCTGTGGGACATCGCGCGACGGGAACTCGGCGACGGCACCCGGTGGCACGACCTCTGGGACTGGAACCGAGGTGTCCTCCAACGCGACGGCCGTGCGCTCACCCGCCCCCATCTGATCCGACCAGGATGGACGCTGGTCGCCTACGTCCCGCCACCGCCACCCGCACCCCCCAGCACGACCGCAGCACCGCCGCCTCAGGTGCCGCCGAACCCGGCCTCGACCACCAACCCGCCGCTACTCGACGAGCACACCGCCCCTCAACCGGCGAACCCACGCCAGGCTCACGGGATCCAGCTGTCCACCGGGGCCTATGTCAGCCTCGCCCTCGCCGCCGCGATCACCAGCGCGGTCACGTCGGTCCTCGTCTGGCGGCGACGCCACTACCGGGTCGGCAGCGGTACCCGCGCCGACCTGCACCAACCGTTCGCGCCCGTCGTGCGAGCCCTCCGAGTCGCCCACGACGACGGGCAGCCCGCCGTCGACGACGTGGAGTACATCGATCTCACACCGCCCCCACCGCAGCGCCACCTCACCGCCGTCCCGTCGCGCGAGCAGGACCACAAACACCGACGAATTTCGGCACGAGTCGGTGTGCGCGCCGGACACGTACTCGCAGTGAACGTCGCTGCCACCCGCGGACTCGGCCTGACCGGCCCCGGTGCCATTAACACCGCCCGCGCGCTGCTGGTGCACCTGCTCGCCGAGCACCAGCACAGCACTGGCATCCGGGTGATCATCCCTGCGTGCGACCTGCGCTTCGTCATCGGCGGCGCCGGTGTCGACCGCCTGCCCTCCACCGTGCTGGTGGTCGACTCTCTGGATGCCGCCCTCGCCGAGACCGAAGCGACCCTGCTCACCCGCACCCGCACTCGCCACGCCCTCCAGCAGACCGCGCCACTGCGTGCCCCGGCCCCGCTTGTGCTGATCGCCCGCCCTCTGCCGCAGGCCGAAGGTCGCCTCCGGGCCGTCCTGGACAACGGCACCACCCTCGGCATGGCCGGCATCCTGCTCGGCCAGTGGCAGCCCGGTGTGACCATCTGTGTCCGTGCCGACGGCACCGTCACGGACACCAGTCCCGGCATCGGTGACCCGTTGGCCGGCGCACGCCTGTTCACCCTGCCCGGCCCTGACGTCAGTGCGTTGCTCGCCGTGCTCCGCGACGCCGAAGGCCCTGCCGATGGCCTGACCCGCGACCAGCCACCGCTTGTCCCCGAGCAACCCACCGTCGAGCGAACACAGCCCGCATCAACTCCGCCCCCCGCACCACATGGGCATGCGGTCATCGCGTCGACGCCACGCACACCACGGCGGGATGTTCAGTCGGTCTCTATGGATGCCCAACTCCAGCCCGCTACACCGAGGTTCGCCCAAGGCCGCACCGACAACCGCGGCACAGCGGCCACCGACGTCGTGGGGCCACATCGGCGACCGTCGCAGGTGGACCAACCCATCGAACCGAAACCCGATACGGTCGTGGCGCGGCGGCCGTTGGCGATACGAGTGCTGGGCCGCGTCCACCTGATCCGTCAGGAGGAGGACGGCGAGTACGAGCTGAGCGGAGTGCTGACCCCGAAGTACCGCGAAATGATCCTCTGTCTCGCGCTGCATCCGCAGGGTGTTCGCCGCGAAGCCCTCAACGACGCCGTCTGGCCGGACAGCAGGCCGCCACGGGCCTACAACTCCTTTCACAACACGTTGTCGGTGCTGCGCCGAGCAGTCAGCGACGCCACCCGCGGCGCGATCACCAACTTCGTGCTCAACCATGACGGCCGTTACCGTCTCAACGCCGACCTGGTGACCGTAGATCTCTGGCACCTGCAGCACAGTCTGCACGCTCAGCCTCGGGCTGGTGGGCACGACCAGGATCGATTTGACGAGGTGATCGAGCTGTACCAGGCCCACCTCGCCGAGGACCTGACCGCGCGCTGGATCGAACCCTTCCGAGAGTCCCTGCGCCGCGACGTACTGGACGCACTCGGCGCCGTGATCCGCTCCCACCGCGACACCAACCCCGACACCGAACTCGTTCTGCTGGAGCGCGCCCGGAAACTCGACCGCTACAACGAGGGCATCTACCGCGACATCATCCGGACCCAGGCCCGCCTCGGCCAGTTCGACGCCATCCCACGCACCCTCGCCCTGCTGGCCACCACGCTGGAGGAGATTGGACACCAGCCCGGCACCGAGACCCGCATCCTCGCCGACGTCCTGTCCCACCGCGGCAGCACACCACGGCCGGACGCGGCCACTAACACCACACCGGGTGCGTCCACGGAAAGGAGACCGTAATCATGCCAACCAACGAAGAGATCGAACGCCGTATCCAGGAGGTCGACGCTCCCCGCAGCGCGAAAAGGGCCGCCACGGCACAGCAGGTCCATGAACTGGCCCAGCGGCGCGCCGCCGTCGCAGCCGAACTCAACGACATCGAACGACACCTCGGCGACGTCCTCGCTGCCGCTACGGATGTCATCGACATTGACGAACTCGCACGGTTTACCGACATCCGGACCGCCGATCTCACCCAGTGGCGCGCCGCACGCAAGCCCACTCGCACCACACGCAAGCAGTCCACCGACAGCAAACCCGACGTGAAGAACACCACGACCGACCGATCGGCGGCACCGAGGACAGCAACGGCTGACCGGGCATCCACGCTGCCCGAGGTCGCCATACCACGCCCTGCGGAAGTGCCCACGCGTGTCCCGACGGAAGCGACCCGTTAGCGCTCGACTGTCCGAGCCGGGACGGTCGCCCACCACAACGTTCGGGCCGCCACCGGCCGGCCGCCTTCGCATACCTCAGTCCGACGACGAGTGGCGGTCAAGCCCCATGACGGAACCTCGCTGATGACCTGAGCGCGCCGTAGAGCCAGGCGATCCGTGAATCCCTGCGCCGCGACACCTCGATGCGTTCGGCAACGCCGAAGGACATCGAGCGACACCCGAGCGGCGAAACCCTCGACCTTGCGCATTCCGGCGACCACGGAGCAACGGTTTGCGGTCCGCATCGTCCGACAACGCCGCCGCAGCTCACCGCAGCCCGCGCCTCACCACGTTTAGTGGTCCTCCAGAGGCTCACTGTCGTCCCAACCTGACAGGCGCCGCTTCTGCTCCAATCGAGCCTTCTGCATGCGCTCGATCAGGTCCAGATGCTTCTCGGCCCATTCGACCAGAGGACGGCCACTATCGAGCAACTCGATGGCTGCTGGCGTCAGCGAGTAAGCGACCGTTCGTGGAAACGGCCGCACCACTGTCCGGTCCACCAGACCGGCCGTCCTCATGCGCCCGAGCGTCCGGCTCAGCGCACGGCTCTGGATCTCGTGCTCAGTGCCCGTCCACGGATCCCAGGTGGTCATCCCCTGGATGGCCCCATGGAGTTCGTGGTAATACAGCGAACCGAGGCTCAACGCCACCAGAATATGAGTGACCCACTCCCCGTTCAGCAAGTGTCTCAGGTCTCGCGACAGCTGAACGTACCTTGCGGCCCCCGTGATCATATGTACACCCCACGCTCACTCGTGCAGGCCCGCGTACGCTCCGCCCCCGCAGCTTCTGGGCGGGCCCAATGAACTTCAAACGATTCTCATCGCCTCCCCCTCTGACCAGAGGGCGTATATTTCGGTCGTCGTTGGATACTTCGGTTGAAGGTCATCAACCTACGTCGCGCCAGTCAGTTAGCACAGCGGTACTTCTACTTAGGACACCAACGTCACCACATCGGGCGACACCTTCGGAGATCAACTCCACTCTCAGTGAGCGAAGCGAGACGTCCTCGCTACCTACCGGGCGACGGTCCGATTGAACTACCTGCTAGAGCGGTAGCCCTCCAGAGGCGACGAAAGGGCAGGCCAGGACAACCGCAACCCCTACCGATGCGACGCCCGACTCGGTCGCCGGCAGGCATATGAACAGTCGGCTTGGGTGGGTGGTCGCCTGCCGTTCCTTTCGACTCCGTGGTCGCCTTCGCTGCGGTGGTCACCATCTCCTCGTACCACCACTTTCCGCCGGCCGAGCCCTTGCGCGTCTCTCTCGTCCTCGCTCGCGTTCCGGCCGCTCTGTCCATGATCAACTGCTCTCGACATGCAGGCGCATGTCAATCTGATTTCATTTACCTTCGACGTATTGACAAAGCGCAATTCGATGTCCGTCAACTGTTCTCATTTGTCGGGATGATTTCTCGGGCGAATTGCGATAGCAAAAAGATTCGACGTATCGAATTCCGTGCAATTCCCCGATCTGCGCAATTCTGTCAATCCGTTTGCATCGAAACGAGCTGCCCGGTCGCCTGGTCGCGTTCGCTGGGGGTCTCGCCGTGCCGGTCGCCTGGTCGCGTTCGCTGGGGGTCTCGCCGTGCCGGTCGCCTGGCTCCTATGCCGTTTCCGGTGCCCCATGGCACTTGACCAGCGCGCATACAAGATCAGGTCACGACAAGGTCACGACATGGGGTCCGGCACTTGCGAAGTGTCCACTAGAGATGTCTACTAGACATGTCAACAGGAAAGCTTCGAGGAGGCGACGAGGACCAGGGCACGGCGTCCCTGCGAGTCGATCATCACGGCGTCTTTCCTGTCGGCAACAACCTTAAGTCCCGTATAGCACGGGCAGCGGCTTGGGCCGTGCGGTCAGCAGCGAATCCGCGCAGAGCGGAATGGTGAACGACGCGTAGCCAAACGCTCATTTCCGCAAGGGAATGTGTAGTAACTGCGCTTGCAGCATCATTTGTATAGCTCTTGCTATAGAGCGGAGTAGCGCGCATAAATGGCATGTCTGCCACAGGTGTGCCCCCAAGATAGGTCAATGGTGGTCTAGCACCGAAAAACGTCGCAATGCGTAGGCGTTCGGGGTTGTTTCAAGCGGTTGCCGACATTGGGTTTCTTTGGCTTGAGAGCGTCGCTCTCGCCTGCCCATAGCACGCTAAACCCATACGGGCATGGTTCCTTACATTGCGCACTAGACATAACGGCTTATCCCAACAGTGTTTAGAGATTCAGGGAATGTGTGTCATCGGAACGCGCAACTCTCACCCGTGAGTAGCGCCGTATTGCCCGGATACAGAATGTGTCCCCTTTGCGGAGATCTCACAACGCGAGAGTTGCGCGTTCCGGTGCCAGTTCACAACTGGCCTGAATCACTGCCCAGTCAACCCCCTTTTCGTTCAACGAACGGAGTACCGCCATGACTATGACTCTGATCGATTGGTCCGCCCGGATTAGCGCCAGGGCGGACGCTCTGTCCGTCCCGGACGGCGGCTTTTCTGTCAACCCAAGCGACGGTTCAGATGTCCGAATCGGCTACGCAGTCGCCGTGCACCCGGAACACGAACGCATTTTCGACGGCCCCGTGACCCGCAACGATCTTCACGAATACATCGCGCACGCGAAGGACGCTCTTTCGCTACCCGGTCGCGTTCTCGGCGGCTGGCGTGACCCCGCAACCGGCCGCGTCTACCTGGACGTCTCAATCGTGACGGCGGACCTGTCCGAAGCAATGACGCTCGCGCGGGAAACCGCACAGCTCGCCATTTTCGACTTCTCAGCCATGGAATCAGTTCCAGTCG
The DNA here is from genome assembly GCF_004345645.1 of Actinocrispum wychmicini. Taxonomy (GTDB): domain Bacteria; phylum Actinomycetota; class Actinomycetes; order Mycobacteriales; family Pseudonocardiaceae; genus Kibdelosporangium; species Kibdelosporangium wychmicini. The sequence goes on from NZ_SLWS01000014.1 coordinate 16,225, forward strand.
CGACCCCGTCCGCGGCATGAATCAAAGGAAGCGTAAACCATGAGTGCAGTCACTGTAATGATCACCGATGGACAAGCGCGCCGTATCGCGTCCGGCTGGCACGGCGGCATGTCGTCCGCGCTTTACTCACTCGCGTCATCGGGTGCAATTGACCTTGACCGTGTGCGCGACGAAATCTCCCGCGAGCTCTGGCGACTAGACGTCGGACAAGTTCGACGCGAGCTACTTGCCCTGGACAAATACGTACGAACGGCCGGCGAACGTACCGCCGTAGCGGAATGGTTCCGCTTGTGGGACGACTCGCCGGTGAGCGTGAATCACACGTAAGGACCTGATAGCAATGGTTACCCCCAGTGATCACCCATGGTTCCAGGCTCACCCCGTGAGCCACGAAAACATCGTGTGGCACTGGGAACAGGCCACAACTGACGAAATAGCCCAGGGCATGCGCTGGTATGTCGACGCGCATCACGTGGCAACCGTCATCGCCGACGGTGACGCTCATCTCGGCGCTGGAATGCTCGCGATCTACTCGCCACAGCAAGGATGGATCGGAAACATTCTCAATGCCGCTCGTGTGCTCCGCGAGCGGCAGGGGATCGGCGGACCTGGATCCGGCATATTCGCGTCTACTTCGCAGAAACACGCGGCCGATCGGTTGCTGTCCGGCGAACGATACGGGGACATTCTCGCCGGTCCGAAGATTCGCGATTTCGCGCACCTGATTGAGCATGGCGGAGACAAAGACTCCGAGGACCCGCGCGTCGTCATCGATCGGCACGCGCTGTCTGTCGCGCACGGTCGCGCACTCAGTTCAGACGAGTACGACTCGGCACCTCTGAAAGGGTTCAAGCGCCGTGACGGTTCGATCAGCCGCCGGCACTACGACCATGTGGTGAGTCAGTACCACCGTGCCGCGGAAATGATTTCCGTCATCTCTGGTGACCGGGTTTCGGCACATCAGGTACAGGCCGTGACGTGGCTGGTCCGCCAACGGCTGAACCAGCAAGCCGAACAGCAGCGCGGCCCCAACCGCCTGGACAAGGGCCGCAACCGGGCGCGCGCACATTCGGAACAAGCCTGGCAAGCCTTCCGAACCAACCACTTTCCCGAACTGGCGACGTGCCCTGGCACCGGCTACCAGACGGCTGCCTAATGGCTAGCCTCACAGCGAAAGGCGCAATCATGGAAACCGTTCTGAAACACACGTGCGGCGGCCCCGTCTTCGGACGCAAGACGCCCGGATGCCCCCGCTGTGACCAGCTACTCGCCGGTGCTCCGCCCGTCGAATGGGCAGGAATGCGCAGTAGGAAAGACCGCGCGCGAGACGAGCAGCAAGACCGGCTCGCACGCCGCGAGCATTTCGCATCGGACGGGCCCCACGCTACCGGCGAATGCGGGCCCGTCTGCACCTTCGGCGACTGGTGACCAGCCGCACCTGGCCGATTGGCGCTACCAGATCAGCCAACTAACCAACACATGCACCAAGTGAGGACAGGGGAAATGAGCGCAACGCAGACCAGTCACGCCCGCATGACTGTAATTCGACCCGGTGATCTCGTTTTTATCGACGGTTTCTTGGGGCTCATACCGGCGAAAGTGACCGGCTACGCAACGTGGGGGCACATCAAGGTGCGTATCACGGCGGAGCGTCGCGGCTATCGCCGTGGGGAAAACACCACCGTCACCCCATCGCATTGCATCCCACGTGCGCATGTCCGCGTGCGCTCGGGGCAGCAACGCATCTTCGGTGCGTGGACGTTCGACGGACTACCGAACGAATTTCAGCCCCGCTGGGCGTGGGACTAACCCGACACGTCAATTCCGGCCAACTAGCAGGGAGTCAATATGCCAACCACGAAACGGGACGACAACGTCATCGAGCTTCATTTTCAGTACGCGCAAGACGGCTGGATCATGAGTGACGACACGCACGGCGAACAGGACGCCGATAGCGCGACTGCTTTCACTCGTGACGGGTGCGCGTTCGTCGTATGTGAACGCGCACCGCGCGGACGGTGGCGCATTGAATCGACCGACGGGGCATGTGCACCCGTGCCACTATCCGCATACCAATACCGCTTTTCGACATTGGCAGACGCAGCGGACTACGTAGCCGCGAAATGCGGGGCCACCGTTCGGCGCGTCGACGCGTGGGTCTGATAGCGCGAGTACGGCGCAATCGAAGGTTTCCTAGTGACCGGCCGCGATTTCGGCGCCCGCTTTAGCGGGCGCCGCGCAGCTCTGACAGCGCGCAATGGTTGCAACGGTCTCCCGTTGCGGATTGTTCGACTCATCCGCGCGCACGCACAAAACCCCGCTCGAATCAGCAAAGGAGTCCACCATGTTCGTGTACGGCGTGTCTTTCACCGATGTTCACCGCGTCGTGCGCGACGTGTCCGACGCTCTGTACGACGGAAACATCACCGTACGCACGGGGGAGGACCGCACCAACAGCGCCGGCCCCCGCGCGACGTTCACCCTCCGCGCGCACGACACGACCGGACCGGGCGCCAAGGGAAGCTCGTCCGCGTTCGACAAGGGCACCGGCCCGAAAGGCAGGCGCCGCACCATTTCCGCGTGCTGGCACACGCACTACGACGTACTGGCCGAGCTATTCGCCCGATTCCCGGCCGCCCGCGTCGTCACCAAGATCGCCACCTACACCGCACCCACATTCCGTGACCGCGCGCTCGAAACCTCCTATCTCAATGTCGGGAGCGAATTGTTCCCGGCCACCGCACCGGACTGCTGCGAATGCGACCACGCCGACTACGTCGACGACTTCGACTCGGCACCTACCGGCGACGCCATGCGCCCGAACACCGACGTCGCTTACTTCCTTCACGAACTCGACCGCGTGCTCGCCGAACAGTGACTGACCTCGTCAACAACCTCCGGATTTCACCACCCACCCGACGAAAGCGAGTACCACGATGACCGACCACCCGACCGCCGTGGACATGCTATGCGCTGAGCTTGTACGGGAACGCGCACGTGCCGATTCCTTCGAAGCGATCAACCGCGTGCAGGCAGCCAGCCTCGCCGAGTTGGCCAAACGCGCGGCGAACCTCCGGTGCCAGGTTGCCGACCTGGCCGACGACGCCCTGAGCTCGAAACCCATGCCGATACAGGGCTTGCGCAACGTCACCGGCCGGACGAGCGGCTTGGCGGAGAGCCTGAGCAGGTCGGCACACGGCTACGCGGGCGCACGCACCACCGACATGCTGTACCCGACCGTGGACGACGATCTCCGCGCGCACAACTGGACGCCTCGCCCCGACCGGGGCCTGGACGGCACCTTGCCGCCGATCCCGATCAGCGAGATGGGCGACCGTCGGGGCTACGCCCGCGGCTGGCACCGAGGCCCGCAGTGGATCACGTTGTGGTTCACCGGACCAACTGCTCTGGCCTACGGGGACAGCAGCGACCACGGCCAGCTCACCAGCGTCGACGCCATGCGCGCCGTAATCACCTCCGCCCGGTCGCTGTCCACTTCGGCGCTGCCCGACTGGGTCGCAGAGCGGATGAAAGCGCACACCGTGCCGTTCGACGCCCCGTATGTCCGGGTGTTCGCACACCTCCAGGCCGGACCATGGTCCGCGATCGACATCGACCGGTGCGACGAGTACGGCGTCCGCACGCCCAACGGCACCGGCAACACCTCCGTGTGGGTCAGCCCGAGCGACCCCGACTTCCGGCTCTACGTCTGGGGAATCGGCAACGAACCAGCCCACGTCCGCTACTGGGCCGGCCCGGTCGTCGACATGGCCCACCTCGTCCAGATCACCGGCCAGTACCGCTGACAGGTAATCACCGGATCCGCCCCACGCACGAGTTCCCACGGCGGGTGCCGGCTGCCCGCCAGCCGACACCCGCCCACCGATCGGCGCGTTGATCACGTCCCGAAGGAGACGACTTGCCATGCCCGACACCACGAACACCCACACCACCGCCGTCGTGACGCTGTGGGTCAACGGACGAGATTCCCGCGACGGCATGGCGACACTGACACAGATCGTGGACGCGACCGGTGGCCACACCGTCCACATCGTCACGATCGACGAGCGTGCCGCCGAGTGTTACGGCATTCCTCAGCCTGTCAGCGTCATCGGTGGCCTCGTCCGAACGCGCGGCCGATGGTCACCCACCGCCTACCGCGATCGTGCGCACCTCCTGGGCGGCGGGGGACTCGTCTACTTCCTGCCGAACGCCCCGAGCCGCGTTCGCGCGGTCCGCGCGCTGCTGCGCTGGTGGTTCGTGGTCGCCCGCCGTGCCCGAGATGGCGCCGATCCCCGCCACCTCGACCCATGCCAGGAATCACCTGCGTCTCGCCGATGGCTGCTGGCCTGACCACATCACCCCGTCCCATCGAGACCACCGCGACGGTCGCACCTCGCCTTGCTCCGGGTCCCGCGTGATCGCCGACCCCTGGCCAAGGCGACCTCACGGGCTTCGGCCGCTTGACCTCCGGCCGGAAAGGACCGACACCGCCATGACCACCTCCTCAACCGCCGCCATCGCGGACGTCCTCGACTGCGGCCACCCGCCCACCCCGGATCCCACCGGCGTCGGGGCCGGCCGTGCGATCGACCCGCACACCGGCGCGACGAGCTGCTACCCGTGCTCGGACGAACGCGCGCGCGACGCGATGACCCGCGCGAACACATTCGTCGCCTACGTGTCCACCCACGGCGACACGCTGACCACCTGGCCCGGCGGACACCTCGCCACCATCGACCCGGCCGACACCCACCAGACCGGCCGACGCACCTACACCCCGTCCGGCGGGATGTGGACCCGGCACGTCTGGCACGCCACCGACATCGACGGAGGCCGCTGGACCGGCGTCAACGGCGGCCCCGGCCTCGTCATCCGCGTACACCGGCTACGCGCGTGCACCTGGCAAACCAAGTTCGGCAACGGCCGCGACCCGCGCTACTGCCACCGCCGCGCCACCCACGCCGGCCAAGGCGGCGCCGTCGACCTCTACTGCCGCACCCACGCCCGCCAGGTCTTCGACCTCTACGGCTGGACCACCACCGCCCTGCCACCCCGCACGCTCGCCCGGCCCGGCGCGTGACACCGCCCCACCGCAAGGAAAGGAGTCTCGTGTTCGTGAAGTTCTACGACCGCCTCGACCTGTCACGGACCCATTTGGACGACGTGCTCGTCGTGCCCGCGAACCGAGCCAAGGCGCTCGACATGGCGCGGGAACGCCACCTGCCGCGCCAGGCGCTCACCCGCGCGACCACCCACATGGGCTTCTGGGTCTACGTCTTCCAACTCGACGCCGACACCGAGCTCGGCACAGTCACCCTGGCCGGCGCCCGGCCCGGACCAGAGAACGTGGCCACGCTGCCGGTCCGCCAGCTCGACCACTACATCACCCCCGGCATGCCACTGACCGAGATGACCGGCCTGCTGGCCTCGGTCGCCGAGGACTACCCGCCCACCGCGCTGACGGCGGTGCTGGCCGACAGCCTCACCAAGGTCCTCGACCTGTGGGCCGACGCCCGCCGCAACGGCCGGCCCACGATCGACATCCGCGACCTCGACCGGACCGTTACCAGCGAATTCGCGCCTGCCATCCGGGCCTGGCGCACCGGCGACGCCTTCCCATGCCCCCGCCTGGCCGATGCGGCCTGGCCCGAACCCGTTCCGAGGTGAACACCATGCCTATCAACGACCCCACGACCGCAACCCCGTCCGAGATCGACGAGGAGCTCGCCCGCCTCGACATCGAGCACACCAAGGCCCAGAAGACCCTGCTTGGGCTCAGGAAGCGCCGCCGGACCTGGCTGGACGACGGCCAGACCGCGTCCGCTGCCGAGTTGGAACCTCGAATCGAGCAGGCCAGTCAGGCCATCGCCGAGTGCGAGGCAGCCGCCCAGCCGCTCAACGCGGAGTTCGAACGCCGGGGCGGCTGGACCCGCGCCTGGCTGGTCCTCAACACCGGCGGCCACGTCCACCGCACCACGGCATGCCGCACCTGCTTCGCTACCACCCAGTTCGCCTGGCTCACCCAGCTCTCCGGACACGACGAGACCAAGATCGTCGACCTGGCCGGCAAGGCCGCGTGCACCGAGTGCTACCCCAGCGCACCGGTCGAACTCCGCAACCGGCCCAGCCGGATCAAGACCCCCGAGCAACTCGCGCGAGAATTGGAGAAGGCCGAGCGCGCGAAAGCCAAGGCCGCGAAAGCGATCACAGCACCGGACGGAACACCCCTGCGTACCAAGGGTTACGGGCAGATCGACACCGAGTTCACGGCCCGACGCTCCTATGCCGACGCCGTGGCCTACGCCCGGCGGCTGGCCAGGGCAAGCATCACCCTCCACCGGGACACCATCGCCGCGTACCGCGACGACGCGCAACTCATCCTGGCCGCCCTAGCCGCGAAACACGACCGGACCCAGGACGACCTACGCGACGAACTGGCCCCCAATGTCGAAAGCCGATGGCAGCGCGAATACAAGTAACCACAACGCATCCCGCTGAACACCCCGCCCGTTGGGCTGCCCACATCCCGCGGCGCGGCGTTCCGCAATCCTCCGTCTGGAAAGGACTCGACCGATGATTCTGGTGGACACGCTGGAAGACCTCGTGCACAACTACCTCGACGACCGAGCCCGGCCTGGATCAGCGGTCGGCACAGTCAACGCGCACGACCTGGCCGGTCACATCGCGGCCCACCTCGCCGAACGTGGCGTCGACACGGGATACGCCGATGGCTCCCGCCTTGCCTTGCCAGGCACCACACCCCAGCCGTCGGAGCCTGAGCGGCGCCGGCTCCCGCTCGTGCTTCAGGACCACGAGGATGACCACGTTCGCATCTACTGCGATGGCCGCGACTGCTACTGGTCCTGGTCGCTGTACCAGGACGCCACCTCACACACCAACGCCGGCTCGATCATGAGCGCGGTCCGCCATGCCCTCTGCCGACACGGCCACACCTGACCACCGCGTTTCCGCGAGAGCTATCCAGCTCTGGCCTATGCCATTCAGAACGAAAGGAGGTTGGGGGTCATGTCGCACTACGCGCGAGACGTGGCCGAACGGTGGGTCGCCGCGATGACATACGACCCGGACATGCGCCTGCGGTCCACCAGCCGCATGTACCCGAGCGGGGACCGCATCTACAGTTACGGCTCTCATTTCGAACTGGGCCGGGTCATTCGTCGTGCGGGTGAGGTCGTCGCGTTCCTGCTCAACGGCGACACGTACTCGCCCACGACGAGCAATCACCAGAACGAGTTGCGCTCGGCTGTCGACCGCAGTGGTGTCCCACGAGTCATCATCCCGTACAGCGCACTGCAATCTTCGGGGCTCGATCTCGACTCGATCGAGATCCTCGACGTCACACGCGATGCCTGGGTGCCCGTCGAGCGGGTGGCCTACCAGCCCCGCACGCGATGGGCGTGGAGCACACCCGGCGATCTGACGACGGCCGTGCTGCCCGACGGACGCACCCGGTATCGGTGGACGGACTACGTGCACCGCCTCGGCGAATCGGTGATCCGTGGCCGCATCCACATCGGGTGGCGGTCGGTCGGGCCGGACCGCTGGGACCGTACACCGCGCTACCGCTGGACAAAATTCCTGTCAGGCTTCGATGTGCAGGAGTCACGGCCACTGTACTTCTTCTGCGAGTTGCCGCGTACCGACGCGACGACAGTCAGCCAGGCGTACCAGGCACTCAAGCCGGACGCGGTACTGCTCGCCGAGCAGATGAACCGCACTGTCACGCGACAAGGCGACATCTTCACCGTGGCCTTGTCCTCACAGGTGACCAAACGGTGGCTCCGTCACGAAGGGGCCACTTTCGACAAGGGCGGGCCCTTGCTCGACACCAATCACGTCGCCACCGAGGTGGCCCGGATGCCCGACGGCACCACGGTGGTGCGCGGCACGCTCACCCACCGTCCGCCCTTCCGCCGGCCCGACCACCGGCGTGTCCGGCTTGCCGACGGCTGGCACGCCGTCGTCAAGAACACCGTCCCGCTGAGTGCCTAAGAAAGGAGGAATGCCCGATGCTCACGATCGAGTTCACGCCCAGTGACGTGCTGCCCACTCTGGATCCGCAACTCGGTGACCAGCTCGGCGACGAGCTGCTGCTCGCATCGGCCAAGAAGCGCGCCGACACAGTCAAGGCCGGCCTGCACAGCCGCACAACCGGCCAGCGACACAACACTCGCGCTTGGACAGCCGGCGGCCACGTCGACTGACCACCCGCGATTATCTCCTCACGGCGGTGCTCGACCCACACGGGTCGAGCACCGCCGTCCCTGCGGCTGCGATCGAGCCGGAAATCGCAACCTGGCCCCGACGACACTGGAGCCATCGCTGGTGCGCAACGACATGAGCCGCCGGCCATGCTCCGCACCTGCGTCCAAGGTGACGCCACCGTTGACGGCTGACACCAACGCAGACGGATATCTGAGCCGGACGCAAAAGTGTCGTCACACACAGCCTCATCCTACCTAAAGGTCTATTAAGGACAAGCACGCTTAGCTTGTTGAAGGGGTGACTCATGCTCGCGCCAACTACAACACCAGATCTCGCCGCCTATGACGTTATCCTCGTCAACAGCAGCGGCGGAAAAGACAGCCAGGCCATGCTGGACGAAGTATGCACCCTGGCCTCGACCACGGGCGTGCTGCACCGCGTCACCGTCTTGCACTGCGCGCTCGGCCACGTCGAGTGGCCGGGCACCCGCGAACTCGCCCGCACCCAGGCCGAGCACTACGGCGTCCGCTACGAAGAACGCCACCGTGAGCAAGGACTTCTGCTCGACCAGGTTCGCCGCCGCGGGCGCTGGCCATCGTCCTCAGCGCGCTACTGCACCTCGGACCAGAAGCGCGGCCCCGCACGGAAACTGATCACGCAACTCGTCGCCGAACTCGGCGACCTGCACCGTCCGGCCAGTGTACTGAACTGCCTGGGTCTGCGCGCCGAGGAGTCCCGCGCCCGGCTGATGAAGGCTCGCCTGAGCCGTGACGAGGCAACCAGCAGTGGCCGGCGTACCGTCGACACCTGGCTGCCGATTCATGACTGGACTGAAGAGCAGGTGTGGCAACGCATCCGGGCCTCCGGCGCGCCCTACCATCCGGCCTACGATCAGGGCATGAGCCGCCTGTCGTGCTCCCTCTGTGTGCTCGCGAGCCGCGCTGATCTGGTTCGTGCCGCACAACTACGGCCGGAGCTGGCTGCCGAGTACGCCGAACTGGAAACCCAGATACAGCACCGGTTCCGCAACGATCTGTCCATGGCCGAGATCGTCACCGCTGCCGAGCAAGCCGCCATTGTCGAGTCGAGCAAAGGGATGGCCACGATCGAGCTCGGTCAGGGCGAACTATGGTGGCCGAGGTCTGAGCGGCAGACCGACCGTTACGGCACCGTTTTCCTGGTCACTGGCCCGGAGGCCGTGGACTGCGTCAGCTTCGAGAACGCACCGGTCGGGCAACGCGGACGACTCGTCGCCGTCGTGGTCGAAACGCGACGCTCGAACCACTGCGGTGACCTCACGCGGGGCCTGGCACCCAGCACACCGATGGTCGGTGAGGAGGTCACGCTCGGTGCTGGCACCTTGTTCACCGAAACGGATCGCGACCTCGGCCGCACCAACGCCGTCGGCCTGGCTCCAGATGACGACCGGGATACAGACTGGCTGGACCCACGCGCCTTGTATCGCTGTCACAACCAAATCGTGCGGCTCGAACTCCGCACCGGCAGCCATTTCAACAGGCGCGTACCCGGCACCCGGCCACACGCAGCCTGACCCCTCGGCTGGCCCGAAGCGGCATTCGCGTGACCGCCATCGACCCCACATTCAGCGCCCCGCACGGGCCTTCGCGTTCGTGCGCGACGCGACAACCCGATGGAGAACAGGAGAAAGATCATGTCCGACGTCATCGTGCCTCCGATTCCGTTGTCGCTATGGCACCTCCCGACCGTGGGCGGACTAGTTGTGCCCTGGATCACGCCCCGCACGGCCGACGGTCGCTACCTGCTCGGTTCGGTTGATCGCGATCGGATGGGACGGGCCCTGCTCAACCGGTGGTGCGGAGTGTGCGGCCGGCCGCTGGAGAACCGTGCCGTGCTGATGATGCGATTGTCGGACCTGCCACGCCAGTGCACCAGCGAACCGGCATTGCACCCCTGGTGCGCCGCGTACACCAGCAAGTCTTGTCCGATGATCGGCGGACGACTGGATCACTACCGCTCGTCCCTGCCGCCCCTGGACACGAACATGCTGCCAGCACCCGACGCGTCGGCCCGCCAAGGCGCTGCTGCCGAACCATGGTTCGCCGTGTGGCTCGCTGGCTACCAAATCATCACCGACCACGGCAACCTCGCCGCCTCCTACGCCGGCACAAAGCCATTGCGTGTCCGGCCGATCACCTGGCAACTCCCCAACATCCTTTAATCGCAACACAACCAGGAGTGCAGCCCTCGCATCGGCTGCATCACACCAACATCGCCATACGGAGGACGACATGCAAAGGGGGACACGAACAATCACTGAACCTCACGACTTGATCCCCTATGTCTGGTCGTACGGGATGGGTGCGGAATCAACAGCCGGAATTCTCCGCATGATCACCGACCCGGCCGCCCGGCCCGAGACGATCGCACCGGACTTCTCTAACCTGGTCGTCGTCATCGCGCAGACCGGCGACGAGTGGAGCACCACTGGAAAGCTTGTCCAGCACTACATTCTTCCTCTTCTCCGTCGACATAACATCCGCCTGGTCGAAGTCGCCCGCCGAGGTCCGGCCAAAAAGGACGGTGTCGCCGTACTTCAAGACACCCGGCAACCGTACCAGCTGCACCTCGACGGCGTGTACAAGCTGTCCCGCGAGAACCGCGTCACCGGCACCATGCCGCAGCTCGGCGGCGTCCGCAAGTGCAGCCAGAAAGCCAAGGGCGCGCCGCAGGATGCGTGGCGCGCCACCGAGTTCGGCGACCAGCTCTACATCCACGCGATCGGGTTCAACGTCAACGAGTACATCCGGATCATGCGTGACTCCGCGTATTCCATGGGCGGGCAACGTATCCCGACGTATCCGATCTACGAGTGGGGCTGGAGCCGACAGGACTGCCTCGACTACTTGTACCGCAAGCTTGGTGCGGTGTGGTCGAAGAGTTGTTGCCGGCACTGTCCCTACGCGGGCAACAGATCCGGCTGGCCCGAGCAACTCGCACGGTTCGCTGCGCTGCCGACCGAAGCGGCGCAGCACATCATCGACGAGTACGTGTGTCTGGCGCTCAACCCCCGATCAGGGCTGTTCGGGCCCGGCAAGTCACTGATCACGCGACTGCACCGTGACCGGGCGACCGAGCCCATCACCCTGGCCGCCGCTCGGATGAAGACGATGCCGTGGGCAATTTATCGCGTACGCCGACTCTACTACGCGCCGGCCACCGCTGCCCGATCCGTGGACTGCGTCCTGCGCGGTGGGCACCGCACTGTCCACACCACGCTCACCGAAGTCAGCCGGCTCGCCGACATCACGGTGACGAAGAACGAGGAGATCGCCGGAGCACCGGTCCGCGATGGTGATCGGGATACCCACCGCCGGCTGTGGCTGCGCAGGCCCTGCGACGAGACGTATCCGACCCAGGAGGAGTTCTACACGGTCGCTCCCGCCCAGGCACGGGACAAGGAACTCGACGGCTTCGCTGTCGCCTGGGCAGAGCACACCGACGAGGCGCTGGCTCAGCTGGAACGCCGCGTCGACATGGCCATCGTAGCCGTGCAGCACGCCGTCATCGACACCCAAGGCGGTCGCGGCGCGGCCTGAACCATCCAGCCAGTTTCGTCTTCTTGAAGGGATACCACCATGTCTCGGTTCGACCTGCACCCTACGCACACGACGCACTCGTCAACGCCGGCCTGCAATTCGACCTGAGCGGTGTCCTCGACGATCTCACTCAGTGCGTCAGCAGCACGGGCCCTATCGCGACGTCGGACACGAGCACGGTAAACCACCGGACCCACGTCGCGACGGTGACCGAACCGCGCGCTGCATCCAATCGCCGCGCTGGACTGCTACAAGTACCAGACCAGCGGCACGCTCGGTTGGCAGGCCAGCGAAGGCGCACGCCTGGACACAGCGCCTACGCGAGAACCTGCTGACCCGGCTGCTCGCCGAAGCCAATGCCGCGGTGCGCCATGGAGCCGACTGCGTCCCGGCCTACCGGTTCCTGGCCGTCTACACCGAGACACCCTGGGGCATCACGGAACTGGACCAAGTCCCTGAACTCGGGACGGCATCGTCGAGCTGCCCAGCGTCCGAAAAGGACTGCGCGTGCAGATCCTGGCCAGCCCGTTCCACACCCGAACAAGGGCCCGTCCTCCCGCGTCCGCCACGTGACATTCCTCGGCATCGGGCGGAGCGGACACTACCCCACCTTCGCGCAGGTGTCCGAGCCCTCGCACGAGGCGCCCGCGGCGCCCTGACCAGTAGCCCCAACACGCCCAACTTATCGAGGAGATGACCATGCCTTCACTGGAGGTGCTGCACGCCCGCCTGTTCCTCCTGCGCGCAGCCGAACCACCCGCACCCGCCATCCACCAGCACGTCGCCGTCCACGGGCCAGTCGACACCATCGCGCACATCCGACACCGCAGCGCCCCCGCCGCGGTCCTCAACGAGGTCACCCGGCCGGACGCCCGGATCGACGACGACCTGCGGGCCCTCGACCACGGCACGGCGCGGCTGCTGACGCCCGAGGGGGACGACTGGCCGCTCGGACGGCTGACCGCCCTGGCTGGCCATGGCGTTCCGCTCGGCCTGTGGGTGCGCGGTGACGGCGTCCTGACCGAACTCGCCGAACCCGCCGTTACGGTCACCGGCGCCCGAGCGTCGTCGGAGTACGGAAACACGGTCGCCAGGGACCTCAGCGACGACCTCGCCCGCGCCGGGGTGACGGTCATCAGCGGCGGCGGTCTCGGAGTGGACGAGGCGGCTCACCGCGGAGCGCTAGCCGCCGATGGCCGCACGATCGCCGTAATCGCCAACGGGGTCGACCAGACCCATCCACACCAGCACGCTCGGCTCTACGAGACCGTGATCGACCAGGGCGGACTGTTGGTCAGCGAGTACCCGATCGGCACACCACCGACCCGCATCCGGTTCCACGCGCGGTGCCGGCTGTTGGCTGCTCTCGCCGCGGCGACCGTAGTCGTTGAAGCCGGCCACCGCAGCGGCGCACTCGCTGTCGCCCGCGCCGCTCACGAGCTCGGCCGGTGGGTCTACGGCGTGCCGGGCCCGATCCACTCCGTCACGTCGAAGGGCGTCAACGAGCTGCTGCGCACCGGCGTCGCCACCGTGGCCAGCTCCATCGAGGACATCAACTACCAAGAGGAGCGACTGCGATGACTGATCCCGAACGCTTTCGGACTGCGCTGGCCGCCCTCGACCTGCCCGCCGACTGGCGGGTCGACGTGACCATCCGTCCGCGGCGCCGCAGGCCCGCCATCGAGATCAAGCCAGGCGGCGCGGTTGTCGTCCTGATTCCACCGATGGCCGACCCGAAGCAGGTCGCCAGGTTCGTGAGCAGCCACCGTCGATGGATTGCCGAGAAGGTCGACATTGCGGCGCGTCTGGCCCCTGAGCACGCGGTCAAGGAGTTCGTCGACGGCGAGGAGTTCGAGCTGCTGGGCCACCGATACCGGCTCCAGTTCGTTGCTACGCCTGTGGGCGTCGAGCAGCTTCCTGCGATTACCTCGAAAGGTGTTCTGTACGCGCGGAAGCAGAGGCCAGAGCTGGTACGTCGGGCGGTCATCGGGTTGTACCGCGAGGTCGGGCTGGAGTGGCTGCGCTGTGAGGGCCGCCAGTACGAGGTGCAGGGCCGGATCGCCGGCCTCACCTACGCCGTGCGTGACCTCGGCCGGCGCCGCTGGGGCATCTACGAGGGGCCGCCCAAGCACACAACGACCCTGCACTGGGCTGCGTTCGGTCTGCCGATGCGATTCATCGAGTACGTCCTCGTGCACGAACAGGCCCACGCCACCCAGCCCGGCGGGTCTCCTCATGGCCGCGCGTGGCAGCGGCAGATGTACCTGTGGATGCCGGACTGGCGGCAGCGCCAGACCGAACTCGCCGACGTCGGTCGCCACTGCTGGCTCGGGGACCACTGGCCGAGCACACCATTGGTCTCGCGTCAGCCCTAGCGATCACTCGGTCTACCCAGCGGGCGACCTCGTGGGGATCTCCCGACGTCGCCCGCTGCACACCAGGTGTCATACTGACAGTAAGGTAGACATGCATGATAGACATGCCGCGATAACGACACGTCGTCACACAGCACCTCGACGACGCCAGCGAGAAAGGCTTCTCGATGAGCGACGAGCCCAAGGAAGTCCTGCACCTTCGCGCCATCCGAGCCGAGTTCGACGACATCAAGAACAAGCTGGACGACGCCCGCGTACAGCAGACTAACTTGGAAAATACGATCGCCGACCTGCTCGCGAAGCAACGTGAGGCCAGGAAGAAGCGACGCGACGCCATCCTGGCTGCCGACGCCGCGGGCATCCCACGACTGCGGATCTCCAAGGAATCCGGCATGCGGCGAAGCAACATGTACAAGCTCTTCGAGGAAGGCAGCGACGACTCGACCCCACCAGACGTCGAGGACAGCGACCCACAGGAGTGAGTCATCAGCAGCACCGCCCGCGGCCACCAGGTGACACGTGTGCGGAACTCTCAACGCAGGCGCCCGACGCCAACGACTGCGGGTCTCACCAGCATCCCCGCCAGCCGTTGCTGATGGGGGCTCCAAGCTCGCCCGCCGCAGGAAAGATCACCGAGATGTTCCGCTCGCACGTCAAGGACGGGCATCGGCCTGAGTGCGAGCTGTCCGACCGTCTTAGGGCGCGCATCGAGTCGTGATCAATCTGTGGCATGGAGTCGTCGTGCCCCGCACCACGTTCTGGCATGTCCTGTGACAACGAAGCTGACCGGTGCCGCCGACGTGTGAGCGACGCGGGCGCCGAGCGGTGCCGGCATAGGTAGAGCCCCCACTTCGGCCGAGGCACGCAGCTTGTCCAATTCGCCGTGCTGCCGTTGGGTGACGTCCGCCAGCGTTGCACCTCACGCCAGCTCGCCGCCTTCCCGTCCAGGCATCTCACGCTGTGGCGGGTCGCGCTGGTTGTCCCTGGAGGGCTTGTACGACCTGGGCTTCTGGTGTCGTTTGTGCACGGTTGTTGTCATCAAGGGATCACGGTGGTTGTCACTGCGCTGGTTGCTGGTTTGGTGCGTCGTCTTGGCCGTAACGGCCTGTGGCATGTCCCCTCTGTGGTAGCGAATTGGTCCTAAGTGGACGATACAGTGGGCTTCGGCGGTGGGTGCCCCGCTTGATCCTGTGGGAGTCTGGGCCGGTGGTGTGGCGGGCCTGTGCTTGGTCTGGCCTGGTCGGGGTGGGCGGCCCCGGGGTGGTGCCGGGGCCGCTGTGGGGTTGTTACCAGCTGATGATGGCGAAGCCGTCAACGCCGGTCTTGCCATCCTGGGGCGGGATACCTTGTTGGAAATAGCTGAGGCCGCCGTCACCACCGGCGCCGCCACCGGTGGCGGGGTTGAAGCCGCCTTGGCCGTCTAGGAAGCCAGCGCCGCCGGGGTCGGCGGCCACGGTGCTGCCGCCGAGGCCGATGCAGGTGGTGATGACCCCGCCGAGGCCGGGCAGGGCGGCGCTGGTGACGCCGGGGATGCCGGTTCCGCCGCCCTGGCCGCCCTGGCCGCCTGCCGCCCGAGCACCGGTCAGGAGGGTGCCGAAGCTGCTCGCGCCGCCACCGCCACCGCCACCGCCGCTGAGGCCGGAGAGGCTTTCACCGGGCAGGCCACTCAGGCCGCCACCAAGACCGCCACCGCCCAAGCCGCCCAGGCCGGCGAACGCGTCGCCATCGCCTCCGGCGGCGCCGCCGCCACCGCCGCCCTGCGGCCCACCATTGCCCGCGTCGCGGTTGACGGTGTACGTGGAACCGTGCGCGCCGCCGTCCGGGCCGCTGCCATCCAGTCCGTCGGCAGAAGGGGTCCCGCCGCCGCCACCGCCGCCGCCCACCACGACGGGGTAGGTGGTGCTCGGGGTGACGGGGAGTTGGCAGATGACGTGGGCACCCGCACCCGCGCCACCACCAATAGCGCCACCGCTGCCTGCGCCGCCGCCACCGCCGCCACCGGCGGTCAGTTCGACGTGCAGGGTGTGCACACCGGCCGGGACGGTGAAGGTGTAGTGCCCGGGGTAGAGGAACTCCTCCGGGCTCGTCTGAGCCTGTGCGACGCCACCGGTGGCGCACATCACGCCACCGACGAGCACTGTCACCGCCGCGATCCGAGAACCGAGATGTCGGGTAACCATGATGACCTCCCACTACCTGAGGACTCACCGCACACCGGACGCGCACGGTGAGTAGCCAACGGGACACTGATTGACGCGCCCGACGGGCGTGTCACGACGTCACCCAGCCGACGGCCGCGTGCCCAATCACCTCCGTTGACCGGCTACGATGCGGTGACCCCGCGCATTGTTCGTCCACACCGGACACCTGAACCCCGTCGATTACAGATCGTGACCACAAACAAGGTTCACTTGTGACCTGCGTCACATCGGACAGTGTGGTTCATGCTCTGCCGTCCGCAGTCACACGTCCTCCCGCTCGGCACACCTTGCGGCTCGCCGCGGGGCTATCGGAGTAGCGGGCCCGGGTCGGGCGGCGGGGCGTGCGTTGTCGGTTCAGTTGAGGCATCCGGATCAGTGACAGTCATCGTGACCAAGAGACAGACATCTTGACCCGCCACACACGCGGGGTGATGGTCAAGGCGCCCAATCACGAGCTAACGTGTCGAACGTGTGTTCGGACTTCTATGAAGGTGAGTCGGACGGGGTTGCTCAGTACCGGTTCGGGCCAGGCCCACGACTGACCGTCGTGCCTCCCGACGTGTGCACGAACGGGCATTCGCTCGGACCTGGACAAATGACGATCGGCTGGTCGCCGCCCAACTCCCACTTCGTCAGTTGCCATCGCTGCCAGACCGAACGACGCGCGCGGCACACCATCTACTTGCGGGAACCTACCCCAGAGGAATTCGAGGCACAGCGCCGCAAGCGGTGTGATGCCGACGCACACCTGTAGTTTCCCCGCTGTTGCAACTACTGATGTGGACCGCTAACGGCCACAGGGTGAGCGGCACCACCGTGGGTTGGCGGTGACGACGAACCAGACGCAAGTCAGCCCGCCGGCTCTCCTCAGAGGGCTGGCGGGCTGATCAACGAGCCCGCCGAGGGGGGAGGTGCGCACTCGTCCAGGTCGGACAGCTTTTCACCCAGGCGGCCAGGCCGTCAATCGGCGAACCGGCATGTCCAACGGACTTACGAGCTTCCTGTGGGCGAAAGCAGCGTCAGTACGTCCACTTTAGACGCGTGAGACGACAACTGGCCGAGACGCCGCGAGGAAGTCGTCACCGTTCCAGCGGTACGAGCTGATCTTGACTGGCTCGTTAAAGGTGGATGCATGCACGATCTTGCCCGCGCCGAGGTACAAGCCGACGTGGTGGACGTGGTTGGGGGTGCCGTAGAAGATGAGGTCGCCGGGAAGCAGTGGCTGACCGGTGGGTACGAGTGGTCCGGTGTTGTACTGTGCTTGCGCGGTGCGGGGCAGGGTGATTCCGGCTGCGTGGTATGCCTGCATGGTGAGTCCGGAGCAGTCGAATCCGGCGTCTCCTGCGGCTGGTCCATCGCCTCCCCATTGGTAGGGGCGGCCGAGTTGGCTGCACGCGAACGTGATCGCGGTGGTTACGGCGGCGGTGGGTGCTTGGATCTTGGTGCAATCGCCGGTACCGGGCATCGTTTGGCCGTACTTCTGGGCCTGGGCGAGGACTTGGTTGACGTACCAGTCGGCGTGGTTGTAAGCGAAGATGGCTTTGCGGAGGTCCTTGGGAGCACCGGAGTCACAGAGGTAGTAGGCCGCCGCGTAGATGGCATCGTGTTTGTCCCACGGGGAGGGCGGATTCTTCCCGCCAGGGGTAAGAGGATGCCGCGCGATGACACTGTCGAATGTGGACTGGAGAAACTGCATCGGTCCGCGTGCGCCTGCTGCATTGGAGGTTCCGTCCGCGACGCCGGGGAGGGCGCTGCGGCCGTGGTTGGTTTCGATTTTTCCGATGGCGCCGAGGATGGACCAGTCCAGGCCGGGGCAGACGGCGGTGGCTTGTTGGTAGAGGGCGAGGTAGTCGGATGGGATGTCGTCGAGGGCTACTTGGCTGGGTTGGGTGCTGTTGCTGCCGAACAGGGCGTTGGCGAGTGCTTCGGCGAGCCCGCCGATGAGGATGGGGATGGCGATGATGGCTGCGATGATGGTGATGCCGATTTTCACGGGGTCACCTCCGGAAGCGATAAGCGGTTGCGGGTGGGGGTAGTGGGTCGGGCGCGGCCAGTTGTGTCTGTGGTTGATGTGATGGACCTGTTGCCGGGGTCTGGGGGGCTGGCGTGGGGGTGGGATGGGGCCACAGGTGGGCGAGTTCGGCGAGTCGCAGTCGTCCCGTCCGTGGTGTTGATGTGCCGGCGATGGGCAGCCACCGGGCGTCGGCTGGGTTGTTCTCGCCGGTGGGGTCCGTGGTGCTGGTGGCGACGGGTACCAGTGTGGGACGGTCCAGTTGGGACAGTGTCTCGGCCAATGCTCGGCGGGCGGCGGTCTCGCGCCGGTTGCTGGTCAGCCATATCAGGACGGGCGTGGTGATTGCTGTTGCGGTGGCGAGTGTGTGGTAGCGGTAGAGCTTGCTGGCGAGGGTGGCCAAGTCCTCGGTGCCGAAGTCGAATTCGAGGAAGAACTCGATCTGGTGGCCGTCTTCGCGCCAGCGGCCGTAGGCGTCGGGCCGGACCATGTCGCCGAACAACCGGCCGCAGTGCTGTTCAGACCACCATGTGGTCAGCTGTCCACGAGCCCCGGGGCGGCGACTGGATGCGACGAGGCTGGTGAGGAAGCCGTTCACGCCGACGGTGTGGGCCAAGCGCAGCGAGTGTGCGATGCCGATGGCGTCTTCGTGGCGGTAGCCGAGCTGCTTGGGGTCTACACCGTCCTCGTAGGCGAGGGCGACCGCTCCGGCGATGTCCAGCACGTAGTGCATGGGCGCGGTGCCGGAGCTGATGAACGGTTGGAAGCGGTCGACGACGCGCCATCTGAACAGGTCAAGCAGCCGGTGGTTGGCCGCACGCATAGTCGGGTAGCAGAGCTCGACGATCTGGGTGGTGGTGAACACCTTGTGCTCGTAGAGCATCCGCGCCAGCCACCGGTCTCGGGCGGTGAGCCGGCTGGCGAGGTGGGCGTGGTGTTCGCCGGTCGTGGCGGCCCGTGGTGTGGGCCGTTGGGGCATGTGTCCGCGAAGTGCCCGCTGGGGCGTGGGATTCGTGATCATGGTTAGGCACCTGCCAGGGCAAATAGGTGGAATTGCATTGGATACAACATTGGGCAGATCGCTCTGACTGCTGTCTTGGCTGGTCAAGCGGGCAGGGCGGGTTGTAGCTGAGGTGGATGAATCCACAGTGGACCTGCGGCCTCGTTCTCGGGCGCATCGATGTTGCGTCTGATACAACCGCGCGGTGGGGTTGAAGCGCCTGGTTCAGTGCGTCCTGTGTTGCGGACAACGGCGTCCACCTTGATCCCGCGCTGGCTGTGTTCGAAGCGAAGTTGTTCCCTGTCAAGTCAGCGTGTTGAGATCCTGACGCCTGGTTTGCTAGCCGGTCTGCGGCCGTGGCCTTCGGACTGGTGGCCCTCCCGTCAGCCTGAGCTGAACCGGAGAACTTGAGCCCGATCTGTCAGAGGGTGGCTAAAGGGGTGGTGTGTCCGTGGATCTCTGCTGGAGGTGGCGGGCAGTGTCGTTGTTGTGGAAGTGATGCGCCGGGTGGCAACCCAGCTCCCTCTGGTCCGGTGTCCTTGGCCGATGCCATACTGTTCTCATGCTTAGACTGCAGGGCCAGTGCATACCCACCCCCCGCGGTGAGCCGCCCCGGGGTCTCGCCGTGCACATGCCCCTGTAGCTCAGCCGGTTAGAGCAGGACGCCTATAACGTCAAGGTCGCGGGTTCAAGCCCCGCCGGGGTACTGGGGGTTGGGTATGCCAGCCCAGGACCACACTTCCCAGAATCCACTGGGATCCCGGAAATCGTGCCGTGCGTTGGTTGGCTGACTGCTCGCCAGTCTGTGCATCTTGGTGCACGGAGGCTGCCACCGAAAGCACCCGCACTGTCTGAATGGCCGAGCCACAAGACTGCTCCATCAGTATCATCGGTAAGTGCCCGACATTCACCTTCCCGAAGCCCTCATTGAGCTGCAGCGCCGCGTGTTTGCGGCCCGCCTGGCATTGGCAGAGCATGTTCGGGCGAACGGCCCGGTGCGGGACTGGAGTCAGGAGACGCTGGCCGAAGGTGCGCTTCTGCAACAGGAACTTGAGAGGCTGGAAGGCGAGTTGCGGCAGGCCACCGAGGAGTCTGGCCTGATTCGTGAACACGGTGGCCGCACCACGCGCCTTGCACTCATAGCGGCGGCATCCCAGAGCCCGCGCGATCCTTGTTAGCTTCGACAAGGGGGCGCCATTGACGGTCGCGTCCTGTCGGCCGGCTGGCTCGGGCCACTCGCCAATCGTGTCTACGTCGTCTTGGGCAAGTTCGCCCTGTTGGGGTTACTTGTGCGGCGTGTTCTGGATCGCAATGGTGGATGCTCCGCGGGACGCTGATCTGATCGCCGTCCGACGGTTGCTGGACAAAGGGCGAACGCGACGGCTGGTGGGGCCATCGTGAACTCCGTGTCACCGATGCGTGGAATGCGGCCATATCGCCATAGACCCGACGCGCCGATCGCCCGTCCACGACCGCCGAGCGAGTATCGGCTGGGCTTGCCAGAGTCGTCAGTGACACTGGCGCCCTGGCAGAATGGCGTCATGAGCGGGTTCCCCTTCTTCTGTGACAGCAACTTCCGACCCTTTCGGTACGTCCTCGGTCACAAGCAGCTCTGGTTGCGCAGTGACGACTGCCAGCTGGAGATTCTGTTCACCGCGGTGGAGCGGATGGAACTCGACTCTCGTTTCACCGGCGGCCTTACTATTGCGTCGGTTTCGAGTCACGGTGACCTCGACGACAACGCGGCCAGACCGTTGCTACTGCTGACGCTGACCGGTAGCACGTTCGGCTCCGGGTTCGTGGCCTGTAGTCAAGCGAAGGTTTCGCGGATCAGACAAGACGGAGTCGAGTCGATCACGAGGGAGAGGATCTTCTGGGAGGGCGCCGTCTATTCCGAGCATGCTGTGGGCGGTCAAGCTGCCGAACCTGGTGAGGTGGCGTTCGGCCTGCCGGTGCTACGCAGATACGCCCGCGAGAAGCGGACCACGCCGCGGTTCCCACCACCACAGGACTGACGGACCAGTTGGGGTACGGACGGGGCATCATGGACTCCGCACGTACCGGCCGAGTACACCAGACTTGACGCCGTCGAATACCGCCGGTCTCGAATACTGTCGCTTCACCAGTCAATAGGCGGAATCTAATTGGATCTACTGTTGGGAAGAGATTGCACTAATTTCAGTGGCGTTGGGATAAAGCTGAGGCCATACTGTTCTGCGTGGGAGAACAGCAGCCGGTGCCGCCGGCATGGGATGACCTGCGTGACGACACGCCACGCGACGACTGGAACCTCCAGGTGCCTCAGTTCGGTGAGCAGGTCCGTGAGTGGTCGGACATCCTCGATGGCGTCTACTGGCGATCTAGTGAGGACGGGCGCGGCGATCCCGGTGGCTATGACACGTCCGACATGCAACGGCTCCGCGGTCTCATCATGGTCCAAGCGGCTGAAACCGAAGCCGTGCTGGGCCGTATCCTGTGCAAGCTGGATACACAGGCAAGTCCTGGGAAAATGATGGCCGGTGTGTTGCTGAAGAAGATCTGGGAAAAGCTTTCGGACCCTAACAAAATCACTTGGCAATCACATGTATGCCAGATACGCAAAGCCCAGAAGAGGCGCAATCATGTCGTCCACAACCGAGTGGACACTGGCTACGGCTGGGTGGAGTACGCCACCGGCGATGGCGGTGAATGGATTCCGTTCATCACCACCATGGGCGACGAATTGTGTGACGGGCGGGAGTTGAGTCACGACCTGGCGCTTCAGCAGTCATCCACGGTGCTTGCAATTGAGATACTCCATGGGTTGTCGTGTTCTAACCACGATCGAGCTGATCGCTGTCCTGACTGGTGGGAGTAGCGGATATCGACAGGCCGTGAGTGAGACGATCGCCCAGTTCGGCGCGGGTCGGTGCTGCGAGGCCGCAGCACCGACCCGGTTGCTCGGTTCACCAGCCGCAATCCAGTTGTGGGCGTCGGTGAAGGTCGCGAGGACGAGCCACCACTGGCGGGATGGCCGCGCGGTGTCGGCATGCTTGTTGAAGGAGTCGATGATCCCGCCGAGCTGTCATGGTCGGGCGTGGCGCGGCGATCGGGCCAAGCGCAGGCGGGGCCAGAGAATAGTCCACGGTTCGAATACCGTCCCTTCACCAGTCTGGGGGTCGGTGAGGATGCGCAGGCGGCACTGTCGGGTCCCGCATGCGTTGCGGAGGAAGGGGTTTGATGGACTAGGCGGAGCGGCGAGGGTCCGCGGGTGGCTGTTCGGGCTGGCTCGTGGTGGTGGTCGCGGGTGGGCGGGTGTTGACTCTGGCTGCTTTGCGGATGGCCTTGGCGCGGCCGGGAATCGCGGGCGGGAGCTTCTCGGTCACCGCGGTGAACGCTGGTGCTTCCTCGCCGCCCACGACGAGTCGGGCGGCGACGTGGTAGACGCCGAGGTGGGACAGGTCATGGTCGGACAGCCGCGGCATGGTGTGTCGGGCGAGCCGCTTCGCGTCCTCGGGGGAGGCGTTGAAGAAGATCTTCGACCGGGCGTTGGTGCTGATACCTTCGTCCAATTCTTTCGGCAGCTGCCCGAGGTACTGGTGCGCCAACGCCATCGAGAGCCGATAGCCACGGGCCTCGGCGAGCATGTCTTCCAAGGGGTAGGCGAGGTTCAGGAAGTTGTGGCACTCGTCCACGTACAGGGCGCAGTCGCGGCGGTGGCGCTGCGGCATGCGGGCTCTGCGGGTTGCGGCTTGCCAGGTGCGAGCGACCACGATCGAGCCGACCAGCCGCGCGGTCTCTATGCCCAGCGCGTCCCGGGCGATGCGCACCAAACAGATGCCGCCGGTGTTCAGCACGTCGTCGATGTCCACTGTGGATTCTCCGCCAGCGATGGCCGCGCGGACGAAGGGCCGTAGCAGGAAGCCGCGGAGCTTGTTCATCAGCGGCGCGATGACCTGAGCGCGGCTGGCGTCGGACAGGTCGTCGTACCAGGACCAGAAGCCTTTGAGGACGTCATCGTGGATCTGGTCGCAGGCCCGTTGCCGAAACGCCGGCACGGTCAACAGTTTGGGCAGATCGATCAGGGTCGGTGTGTCGGGCATCGCGGTCAGGGTGAGCAGGCCGGCGCGCAGGATGTCGTCGGTGCGTGGCCCCCAGGAGGAGGCGTAGATCCGCGAGAAGATCGATACGAGGTTGTCGACCGCGCGGGCCTTGTCGACGCCGTCCAGCGGGTTGAGCACGGGCGGGCGTGTGCGGGAGTCGGCGTCGAACAGCACGACTTTGGGCCCGACGTGCTCGGGCAGGCGCATGAGGATGTCGGAGACGAGGTCGCCTTTCGGGTCGATGACGACGACACCGCGGCCGGCTTGGGCGTCGGTGAGGATCATCCGGGCCATGAGTTCGGACTTGCCGGAGCCGGTGGCGCCGAGGACGTGGAGGTGGTGGCGGGCGTCGGCGACCCGGAGGCCGACCGGGCGGGCATGGCCGGAGTCCGAGAGCCCGAGGGGCTTGATCAGTTCGCCGGTGGTGGCGATGCCGGGCGGGGGCGGTACGGCTTTCGCGCCGGCCCGTTGCAGGCCGGGCGTGGCCTCGTCGATCGGCAGGTGCGCGATCGCGGCCAACTCGGGGATGGAGAGCAGATCGCCCTTGCCGAGTTGGCGGTCGGCCAGCATGGTGACCGGGTTGCGGAGCCGGACGCGTCGGTAGTGGTTGTGTTCGGAGTAGGCGGCGAACGCCGAGGCGATCGCGTGCCCGCGGCCCCGTAGCACCTCCCGCACTGCGTGGACCTCGCCCGAGGTGGTGTGCTGGGGCACGGTGGTGGCGACGGCGTAGCGGATCCGGGTCTCGAACTGGTTGGCGCGCAGCTTGTCCACCACGGCGCGGTCCTGCGCGGCGAACTCCAGGCTGGTCTGCCGATCCAGCCCGGGTGTCCGTGTGTGGGTGGACGGCGTGGGGGTCGTGCTGGGCGTGATCATGTCGAGCAGCCGGCCGGCCAGGTGGACCGAGCCGCCGGTGTGCACGCGGCGGGCGGCGCGGCGTGCTGTGGTCACCCGGTGGCCGGCGACCGGGCGGGCGAGGATCTGCACGCAGGCCCGCTCGTGCGGGCCAAGCCCGACCGGAGCGCCGAGCAGTGCCCGGATCGGGTCGGCCGGGTGCTCGGTGCGGATCGGCAGCGCCTCCGAGCGGGCCAGCCGCAGCTCACCGCCGACGGCCTCGATCCGCCGGCCCGTGGGCGCGGCGGTCGGGATCGGGGGCCGGGCGGGGGTGGTGCGGGTGTGTGCGCCGGGCCAGGCGGCTTCGATGGCGCGCTCGACCATGCCCGGCGGCACCAGGCCGGGCACCCACAGCCGGATCTGCACAGCATCACGGTCGAAGACGAACTCGAAGGCAAGATGGGGTTGTCCGCTGAAGCGACGCAACCAGCCGGGCCGCAACAGGCCGACCAGGTTGGACCATACGGTGATCCCGCCGGTCGGGTCCGCCGTGGGCGGCGCCAGCACGGTGATCAGCCGGGCGTCGGCGACCAGCCGGGCGTGGTAGCGGCGGCGCCATCGGCGGCGGGCGATCACCGCGGCGGTCACGGCGACCGTGAGCACCGGCCCGGCGATCGGACCCCAGGCCAGGGCGAGATCCCGCAGCTCGCCGAGCAGGTGTCGCACCGCGCCGAGCGGATCGCGCAAGTACTCACCCAGCGGTGAGGCGAGCACGGTCACCGGACCGCTGGCGCAGGCTGGTGTGCTGGCCAGAACATGGAGGAATCTCCCTCGGCAAGGCGGCAACGGGCTCGGGACACAGTCGGGCCTGGGTCAGGCGGCGCGTGGTTGATCGGCCGGCATCGGGGCGGGGGCGACCGCGCCAGGCTGTTCCGGCTGTGACTGAGACTGCGGACGCGGGGCGGGCAGCAGGCGCAGGTGCCGTCGGCTGCGGCGGGCGGCGCGTTCGGCGTCGACCTCGGCCTGCCATTCGGAGAACCGTCGGCCAGCCAGTCGTTTGAGGTACACGGGGATGCGGTTGGCCGGGATGCCGACCAGGCGCGGGCCGAGCACCGCGAGCAGGTCGTTGGCCTCCTGGGAGGCCCACCCGGCCGAGGCGATACTGCGCTCGTCGGGAAACACGTCAGCGACGCGATCCTTCTCGGGGTCGAGCGCGGAGTCTTGGGTGCCGCCGTAGGAGTAGACCCAGAGGAAATTCGGGGGCGGGTCGGGTTCCAGGAGACGGCGAAACCGGTCGACCTCCTTGGTGTACGCGTAGTAGTTCGTGTCCGGTCGGGCACGAAAAATACGACGCCACGCGGCGACATAGGCGTCGGAAAAGAAATCTCCGCTGTCATGGATTCTGAGCCACGCGCCGGAGAATTTCGCCGCACCCAATTCGGTAATCATTGCTGTTTCCCACCCGGGCGGATCATCCAATTTTCCGGCCTGGGTTGACCGTGTTCGGGATGTACGCCTGCGGTTGTGGCCTGCGGCGTCACGTGCATCATTACCGGCCTGCATCGTGGTGTTCGCCATGTTGCGATCGGTCGGTACGGAGGACATGTGGCACGCGGGTTGTTGCTGGGCCAGCTCAGGGTTCAGACGGTGAAGCATCGAGATGGGCGTCGTTCGTACACGATCCTGCAACCGTGCGGGTCGGTGCATGCGGCGGCGGATAGATACCTCGCCACCTACGCGGGGAGCGGTTCTGACCGGCCGTACGCGTATCTGCTCGTGGATCACCTGCGGTGGTTGGAGAGCGAGAAGCTGACGCCGGAGTCCGTGGAGTTCTCGGACCTGGAACGCTACATGGGCGCGGTTGGCGCGAAAGTGGCGATGCCCCTGGGAAACCCGTGGCGGACGGGGCAGCGCCCATACGGGAACAGTGCTTTGAGTTCTGCCGCATCTTGTCTGAAGGGGTTCTACCTCCATCAGGCCGCGGCGGGGGCCAACTCTGGGCTGGCCGAGATGTTGAACCGTCGGAGGATGCCCACCCAAGCCGACCGTGACCGTGCCCTGCTGGGGCACCTGTCTCGCGATCTTCCCGCGAATCCGTTGGCGCCGAAAAGGATCCGACGTCGTCACCCGAAGATGCTGCCGGACAATGCCCGCGCGACGTTGGGGCCAGCAATGAACTCCGCCCGGGACCGCTTGGTCGTGGACTGGTTGTCGGACGGCGGTTTGCGCATCGGCGAACTGTGTGGTCTCCATCTGGCGGACTTGCACCTGCGGGAGAACGCGGGATGCGCGGAGTGCCGTGCCCCGCACCTGCATGTGTGTCACCGGGATGGGCTGGCGAATCAGGCGAGGGCGAAGACGAAGCACGAGTGGACGTTGCAGGACGGGGTGATCCGGGGCGGGCTGATCAAACGTGTCAGCCCCGCGATGATCCATTCGTACTTCGCCTACATGATGACGGAATACCCGCGTGACGCGGCGCATGGGATGTTGCTCGTCCAGTTGCATGGCGCCGACCGAGGGTTGCCGTGGGCTCCGGAGGGCGCGCGCAAGATGATTCGGCGGGCTGGTGTCCGCGCTGGTTTGGGTGTGATTCGTCCGCATGCTTTTCGCCATTCGTTCGCGACGGCTGTTCTGGACGCGTCCGACGGGAATCTGGTGATCACCCGGGACGCGGGAGGCTGGGCGTCGACCGAGGTCGTCGACGAGATCTACGCACACGTTGACATTCACGATCCCGCCTTCGATCTGGCTCTGCGTAAGGCATGGGGTGAGCACGCGTGACGGAGTCCACTTTGCCCTTGACGGTGGTCGACGGTTCCGATCGCCGGCAGTCGCGGGATCGCCTGGAGTTGCTGACCACGCTGTTGAACGGGCCGAACGTCGAAGCGTTCTACCGCGACGACATCGTCCGCTATCCGCCCGAGCACCGGGTGTTCGCGTGGAAATGCTCGGTGGTGTCCTGTGACTCGCCTCGCACCGGCCGCAAGGACATGTGCCACCAGCACATCAAGGAGTGGGCGCAAGTCAAGGTGGGCGGCGGAAGCCGGTTCGAGTTCTCGCGGACCGCCGGCCCGTCGGTCACGATTCTCGCTGCCGAACCGACACACTGCCGTATCTGCCTGCACCGGCCGACCACCGTCCACAGCAAGGATCTGTGCGATCGGCACAACAATCGGTGGCAGATCGCGCTGCGGCGCGACGGTGTCAGGCCAGACCCCGAAGCCTGGCGGGCAGGGGAGACCTCCTTGCCGTCCTATGGCGAGTGTCGGGTGAAGGTCTGTTCGGCGTTCGCGGCCAGCGCGCTGAGGCTGTGTCCGCCGCATCGCGACGCCTACACTCGCGCTGGCAGTCCGGGAGCCGCGACTCTCCCGCCGCGCTGGGAGTACACCGAACGGTCGGGACGCACGGTGAAGGCTCTCTACGCCGACGAATCGCTGTTCCGCCGGTGGTGTTCGACCGTCGCCGCGGTGAACCGGCCAGGCCGGACCAACCTGCGTGGACTCCCGCCGCTGGTTCAAGCGGAAGTCCGTTACGGGTTGTTCGCCCACACCCA
Organism: Actinocrispum wychmicini; assembly: GCF_004345645.1. Taxonomy (GTDB): domain Bacteria; phylum Actinomycetota; class Actinomycetes; order Mycobacteriales; family Pseudonocardiaceae; genus Kibdelosporangium; species Kibdelosporangium wychmicini. Next base: position 44,088 of record NZ_SLWS01000014.1, read on the forward strand.
ACGGGAGACACACACGATATGGGATCTGCGATGGATCCAGCTCATCGTGGACGCGGCCCGCGAAAGCGGCGCCACGTCGCTGCTGACCGATGACATCCCGGCAAGCGTCTTTGGCTGCGATAACGTGCTGCGCGAGATGCGGCGCGAGCTGCAGCTGATCTACTTCACCCCGGCCGAGACCAAGGACGCCGGCTACATCGAGACCGAACATTTCGGCGTCCGGTTCGAAAACCGGTTTAGCAACTTCGACCTGACGGCGGTTTCTCAGCGCTGGTTGCGTGACCTGCTCTGGGACTATCTCGCTCGCCTGTTCCGTTCCCCGCAAGGACCTCGCAGCAGCGGCCCGGTGGACGCCGCGCGTCGCGCGTGCGTGGAACTGAGCGCCTTCTTGGAAATCACCGCGCCCGGCGGCGGGCACGATCCTCGACAGCTGACCGAGGACGACATGCTGCGCTTCGTGGCCGACCAGGCGAAGCGAGCACGGGGGAACCTGCCATCGCTTGGGATCACGCGAGGCCGGGGCACAGAACGGGGAACCGTATCGGAAAACACCAAGCGGGTGCTGTTCAACGCATGCCGGCGAATCCTGCGCGGCGCGCTGGACAGCGGCGAGGCAGACACTTTGGGGCTGCCGCGGGAGTTCATCATCGCCATGCCGTTCGGCGGGAGTTCGTCCAAGAAGGCCCGTAACCCGTTCACCGACGAGGTCGCACGGGCCCTGGCCGACGAAGACAACCTGCAACGGCTGGCCAAGGACTACGACGAGAACGACCGCGGGATCCGCGACGCCTGGGAAACGATCATCGTCACCGGACGACGCTGCCGCGAGGTCCTGGACCTGCGGCTGGAATGCATCGGGCGCTACGGCGGCTTGGCGCTGCTCTGGCACGACCAAACCAAGGTCGGCAACTACGACGAAGCGATCCGCATTCCGGAGCGCATCTACGAGCTGCTGCAGGAACGGCAACGCAAGACCCTGGTCCTCTTCGAGGATCGCTTCGGACGGCCAGCGACGGCACAAGAACGACCAGGGCTGGCGCTGTTCCCCAGCCACATACGCAATCCGCACGCCACTCGCGCGTTCTCCTACGGCTGGTTCAACACCTGCTTCGGCAACTGGATCGACGAACTCGACCTCGGAGAGTGCGTTCCGCACCAAGCGCGACACACGGTGGCGACAAACCTGCTGCGACACGGCGCCGGGCTGCATCACATCAAGAAGTACCTGGGCCAGGTCAGTACCCGGATGGCAGAGCACTACACCAAGGTCGCGACATCCGAGATCGAGGACGTCCTGCAACACGTCTGGGTGGCCGGCCCAGGCGCATCCACGCCCGGAAAGCTGGTGGCCTCGCCGAAGGACGGGCTGAGCAAGGCGCAGGCCCAAGCACTGTCGATCGATCTCTCTCGCCGCAGCACCCCTGCCGAGGGCGGATTCTGCACGTTCCAACCGGTCGTGGACGGCGGAAGCTGCCCCTGGAACCTCAACTGCGAGGGCTGCGACAAGTTCGTCATCTCCGGCGCAGACCTGCTCTACTGGCGCCGCAAGCGCGAACAATGGCGCTCGATCGCCGAGCGAGCCCCGGACGACACCACCGCCGACTACCTGCATCAGGTCTTCGCGCCCACGTCGCGAGCCATCGACGGCCTGGAAAGCGCGCTGGCAGGCCTTGGCCTCCTCGATGACGCCCTGGCGCTGGACCTGCGGCGACCGCAGGACTACTTCCAGCGGATCTGGAACACCGCCTTCCGCGCCTCCGACCTCGCAGCAGCCGTCGCCGGCGGCGCCGACATCGAACCGACCGACGGGACGGACACCGAGCAATGACGGACTCACCTCCGGCCCCACAGACCGCGGCGGCCCTGGACGCCCGCCGCAAACGCGCCGAAGCAGGACTGCTGAGAATCGAGGAAACCCTTGACCACATGCTCCGGTCCCGGACGGCCGTCACATTCGCAGCGGTAGCTCGGCAAGCAGGCGTCTCCCGCACGTTCCTCTACGAACACACGCGGGCGCGAGCGCTGATCGACGGTGCGATAAGCAGAGCCGCCGGTCGCCGAGCCGACGATCAGCGCGATGAGCGAGACACGTTGGACGCGGCTTGGAAGGAACGGGCGCTCAACGCGGAGGACGCACTCAAGGCTGCCCACAACGAGATCCTCGCCCAGCGCAACCAAATCGGTGAACTCCTCGGCCATATCCGTGACTTGCAAACACACTGGACCGAAGAGGACCTCACCCGCGTCGTCAACGACAACAGCAGTCTGAAGAAGCAGGTTCGCTTGCTGACAAACGAGAACACAGAGCTGCAGAACAAACTCGGCGCAGCACGAGACAACGTCAGGTTCGCCGACAAGCGCATCGCCGCCCTTGAAGTCGAGTGCGCGGCGGCCGTCCTGTCCTGACTGGTGGTCAGAACCCCGCGCTCCGGCGGGGTTCTGACCACTATCGGGCCAAGCAAGCCAACCCCACGCGGAACGCGTCGCGAACATGTCCGCTATGCTGATCAGCAGGTCACAACCACCCTCGCGACCACCGCGGCCGGAAAAATCGAGTACGAACATTAGGTTCGCTTCGTGTTTCGCGGGAACTGTGGGCCAGGTGTAGGTGCCGTGCCGGGCGTAACACAGGCTGCCGCAAATACCGGCCGAGGGGCATGTCACAAATGTTCGACCGTCAGCCAGTCGCCCTGCCCACGCGGGAAGTGACCAGTTCCATGCGCCTATCTTGCGCATTTCCCTGTTCTGGGTCAACAGGCGAGTCGGACGGCGGACACCGTCTGCGGGTTGTGGTGTGGGCATGAGTAACTCCGTAAGGTTATCCGGTGAATCCGGGTGGGACGCGCCCGCGTGATGCGGTGGATGGGTTAGGGTGTGTCGAGTTCGATCGGTGCCGCATCGTCCTCGACGAGCGCGCCGTCTCCGAGTTCGACGAACGACGTGTCAATTCCCGATGGCTCGTTTGAATATTCGGCGAGTTCCGCTGGATTCGATGTGACGAGCTGATGCTCGACCGGTGAGGCAATGGACTGGAAGGCCACTCTCTGCGTGCCGGTGGACAAGAGGCCCTGGCCGCGGTCGGCGGTGAGCAGGAATTGTCGTTCGCCCATGGACAGGTCGAAGGTGCGGGTGATGTCGTCGATCGCTTGCGAGGCTTGCCGCAGCAAAATCTGGGTGGCGGCGTTGGCGACCACGGCTTTGCCGAGGTCGGAGCCGAGCACGTCGGCGGTGTCCTGGGTGGCTACCGTGAGGCCGGCCCATTGCTTCCGTGACGCTTTGGCCATGCGGAACAGGAACTCGGCGCCCGCGGGTTGTTTCATCAGGAGCCAGGCTTCGTCGACCACGACCAGGCGTGGTTTGCGGATGGCCGGGTTGGACACTTGCCGCCAGACCGTGTCGAGGGTGAGCAGGGTGCCGATGGGTTTGAGTTCGTCGGCGAGATCGCGCAGGGAGAACACGACTAGGTGGCCTTCGGGGCGGGTGGTGGTGGGGCCGGAGAACAGCCCGGAGAACGCACCGTGCAGGTAGGGGTGCAACCGGGCGGCCAGATCGACGCTCGCTGGGTCCCCGGTGTCGGCGAGTACCTCGGCGAGGTCGGCTAGCAGGGGCGCGGGGCGGGTCCAGGTCCGGGGGTCGGACGTGATGCCGGCCCGTTGGTAGGTCGCGGTGATGGCCCGGTCCAGCGCCGCGCGTTCGGTCGCGGCGAGGTCGCTGCCCAGCAGCACCGCGATGACGGTGTGCAGGAAGAGGGAGCGGCGGATCAGGGCGTCGCGGGGTGCGGTGCGGCGCCCGTCCGGGCGGGTGTGGATGGGCAGGTCCATGGGGTTGAGGCGGACGTGGTCGGCGCCGAGGTGGACGTAGGTGCCGCCGACGGCGTGGGCGAGGCGGGCGTATTCGTCTTCGGGGTCGATGACGTGGATCTCGATCCCGCGGTACAGCGACCGCAGCAGTTCCAGTTTGACCAGGTAGGACTTGCCGGCGCCGGAGCGGCCGAGGATCACCGAGTTGTGGTTGTCCAGGGCGAACCGGTCGTGGTGGACGAGCCCTTGGGAGCCGACGTTGAACCCGTAGAGCACGCCGTGTGGTGCGGAGACCGATGCTGGGTCCGGCGGTGGTAGGTCCGGGCTGGTGAACGGAAACGCCGCGGACAACGCAGACGTGTCGAAGGTGCGGCGCATGCCGAGCAGGTCCAGGCCCATGGGCAGGCTGGTGATCCAGCCTTGCAGGCTGCGGTAGGTGGTGGGTTTGGCGTCGAGCAGCAGACTGGCTGTCAGGGACCGGATGGCGGCGACCTCGTCGGCCAGGGCGTGCTCGGTGGGGGCGTGCACGGTGAGGTACAGCCCCATGCGGTACAACTTGCCCTCGCCGCGGGCGACTCGCGCGGACAGGTCGTAGGTGTCCTCGGTGGCGGCTTCGACGTGCGGGTCGATCAGCCGGCCTTTCTCGCTGATCTGCCGTCGCCCGGACTCCAGTTTGGACAGCTGTTTTTTCAGTCGGTTGGCTGCGGTGACTGGGTCGATGGGTTCGATGTGCAGGGACATATCGACCCGGCCTGGATAGGTCAGCAGGGGTTGGAGCCAGCCGGGATGTACCTCGCGGGGATAGCCGGTGATCGCGAATGAGGCGACCCATTCGCCGCCGACTTCCACCGCTCGCGGGCGAATCGAGATGGCGTCCGGGGTGAATGCCCCGGCCCGCCCGAGCGGTGGCGCGGCTGGCGTTGTGGGGTGTCGGCGCGGGGATTTCGTCATCGGCGGTACCTCCGCCCGGCGTGGTGGTCGCGGTCGTCGTCGGGGTTGTCGGCTGCGTCGTCGAAACTGTCGTCCCAGGCGTCCTCGGCCTGATCCGGACCCTGGTCGGTGGGGGCGAGGATGGAGTGGCCGAATGCGCTGGTGTCCCATTCCTGGTCGGGTGCGGTGGTGATGACCTCGTCCGCGGCGGCGAGCCCTGCGGATGGTGGGATCAGGCTGTCGGGGTTGCAGGCGGCGGCCAGCACCGCGGTGGCCTGCCCGGCGTCCAGCGGGGTGATCGTGATCCCGGACGGCGACAGCAGTTCCATCGCTTCCCCGAGTCGCCGCGCCAGCCGGGCCTCGGCAGCTCGGCGGCCGGCCTCGTCGACCAGACCGGCGTGCTTGGCGGCTTTACGTCGGGCGGTCAGCGCGGCCAGGGGTGATGCGCCGCCGAGCCCGTCGGTGGGTGTGGTGGCGTGCAGTGGTTCGCGCAGGATCAGCAGTACTTGGCGGCGGAGCAGTTCGGTGGCGCGGCGGAGTTGGTCGAGGTAGTCGGCGTGCTCCCGGGCGGCGTGTTCCAGGGCGGGGTGCGGCAGCCCGCCGGCCTGCTCGCGCAACTCGGCGATCTGCCCGGACAGGTCCAGCCGCTCGGCCCGGATGAGGACCTGCACCGGTGCGGTCAACGAATGCAGGTAGCGTCCGAACGAGGCGACCAGGCTCTCTTGTTCGGCCGGGGTGCGCAGCCCGAAGTTGATCGTCGAGCACACCGCGACCGCGGCCACGCCGTCCTTGCCGAGGTCGATCACCCCGGTGTCGGTGACGGCCTCGGCGGGCAGCCGCAGCGCCGCCGGCGACACCTGCGACACGGCGGATGTTCGGGAGGCCGTACGCCCCTTCGTCGCGGATCTCGTCGCGCCGTCGTCCAGGGTGATCTGGTAAGTCAGCCATTCTGGCGCGGGTCGGACGCCTTCCGGCGCGGCCACTCGGTGTTGCGGGCTGAGCCGCTGTCGAACTGCGGCCAGTACCAGCCGATCCAGGGACAGACCGTCGCGGTGGCCCAGGGCGAGAAACACGGCGGTCGCGCCGATCGGGATGGCGAGGATCAGGAACACCGCCAGCGGCAGGAACGCGTGGGTGAGGGTGTAGGCGCTGTAGAGCAGGATCCCGGTGACGGCGAGGATGAGCAGTTGCCGGGCGGTGAGCGGGCCGATCACGCGGTCTTCGCGGTCCACGGCGGGGATTCGCACGGGCTGGGTCATCGAGTCTCACCTCCAGCGGGTGGTGGTCGGAAGGTCGGGGCGCGGAACACGGTCGGCGGGACGGACGGGGTGCGCGGGCGGGCGTCGCCGTAGCGGGGTGGGGGATCGGCGGGCCGGAACGCGGGCGCGGACGGTGGCTGTGTGGTCGACGGTCGGACTGGTCGCGACAGGTGCTCGGGAGGCGCGGTGGCTGGGTGGAACCGCAAGTGCGGGGGCACGGACGGGACCGGGATCGGCGGCGGCACTGGGGGTACAGGTGCGGCCGACTGAAACTGCGGCACAGTCGGACGCGGCGGCGGGGCCGATGTAGACGACGGTGAGGTGGGCGGTGGTGTCGAGCTTGCGGAGCTGAACCCGGGCGCGGCGGGCTGGAACGGAGTGGCGGGCATCATGGCGGGGTTGTGGATGGGTTGTTGGGGTTGGGGTTGCAGGAACCGGGGTGCTTGGGAGGGCAGCCGGGAGCGGCGTGCGGCTCGCAGGCGTTGCGCGGCGGCGCCCTGCTGCAGCCGCTGGCCCAACGTCGTGGGGACACCGGCGGTGGCGGGCTGGCCTTGCCCAGCGCCCCCGCTACCGCTGCCGTGCTGAGCGCCGCGTCCGGTGGTGCGGGCGCGGGTGTGGCCGGTGACCATGCCGAACGTGCGGGCGATGACGTAGGCGCGCAGCAGGCCGCCGAGCAGGGACCGGCCGGAGCTGACCTTGACTGCGCGCAGTAGCCAGAACGGGATTTTGAACAGGATGAAGAACAGGGCGATGGCGGCGATCATGGTGGCGAACGCGGACCCGGTGGAGCCGAACAGGTGCACGCCGCCGGACAGGAACGTGCGCACGGCGGTGATCAGGGTGAGTGCTTGGGCGAGTTGGATGGCCACGGTCGCGCCGGTCGCTTTCCACCACCAGCGCGCCAGCGGGTCGGTGTGTGGCAGGGCGTGGCCCATCAGAAACAGTGGGCCGCTGACGATCAGGATCACTGTGACCACGAGCCGGAACGCGTACACGATCAACAGGCCCATGCCGACGATCACCAGGATCAGTCCGGTCAGGATGATGAACAGCCCGCCGGTGGCCATCCCGGCGACTGCGTCCTGCAGGGTGTGGCCGAGCGAGGGGGCATTGACGCCGTCGCCGAGCACGCCGATGGTCAGCGCGTTGGCCAACCGGATGATCTTGTCTACAAAGAACAGAGACAGCGCGGAGGCGAGGAACGCGATCGGGATGCGTGGCCCGATCTCTTTGATCGAGTATCGGGTTTGCACGCTTTCGTGGCCCATCAGCAGGATCCCGCCGATCAGGATCAACAGTCCGTAGCCGGCGACGACCAGGCCCCAGGAGTTGTTCCACAACTCGCCGATGCCGGGCAGGTCGCTGATCGTGGGGGTGGACAGCACGGTGGAGCCGAGCAGGTCCAGGATCGGCGACAGGGCGGCTTCGACCAGGCTGCGGAACATCGAGTTGATGGCCTCGGCGATGCAGGCGCCGATGTCGGTGATGCCGCAGTCGGAGCTGTCGCCGTTGCCGGCGCCGGGTTGCTGTGGGCCGCCGCTTCCGGGTGGGGGTGTAGTCGGCTGCGGGATGCAGTCCTCGCCGGTACACGGCGCCGGCGCCGTGCTCGGCGCCGTCGACCCCGAGGGTGTCGAGGTGGGTGACACTGGCGGGGTCGGGCGGGTCGGCAACGGTGTGCACAACACCGGCCGCGGCTCCGGCCCAGCACACGGGTCGGGTCGGGAGGGGAACACCGGTGTCGACGGCGCGGGTACACACGGCATTTCGGTACACGGCGCGGACGACGGCGGAGCGGATTGCGCGAAGGCGCTGACCGCCACGACCCCGAGCAGGGCCACCACGAGGCTGAGGGCCAGCAGTCGGCCCGCGCGTCGGCCCCGACGCACCACCCGGCCGTGAGCGACGACGGCGTCATCGACCGGGGACAGGAGGGTCCGCGTGGCGGCGGATGTGGGCGTGCTCGGGCCATCCGCCTGGTGGGCCGGGCGGATTGTGGGTGGTGGGGTGCTGGCGGGCGTCACGGGTCAGGCCCCGACGATGCCTTTGAGGATTTCCACGATCAGTGGGGCGAGCGCGGCCAGGCCGTAGCCCCAGCCGGCGGACTTGAACGCGGTCTTGGCTTTCTCGATCTCGCCCGGGTCGCCGCTGCCCATCACGTACCGCACGCCACCGATGGACAGGAACACGGTCGCGAGGCCGGCGAGGATGCCCATGATCCAGTTGCGGACGTTGTTGAGCACGTCGGTCACCCCGGCCGCGAGCGCGACCACCACCGTGTCCGCATGTGCCGGGACGGCCGTCAGGACGAGCGCGAGGACGGCGGCGGTGAGGATCCACAGCGGACGGCGCGGCGGTCGTGCGGCGCGGCGGCGGATCGGGGAGTAGTGGGCAGACATCGGAGCACTATTCGCGTGTGGCGCTGCAGTGAGCGTCGCCCGACCTGGCGTGGCCGGCCGGGACGGCTCGCTCGGAATGCGGCGCGGCCGGTCGAGCGCGGGGCGAGGATGGTAGGTCAGGCGCATGCGGGCACCTCGTCGGAGAGTCGGGCGGAACGCGGGTTGCTCCCGCAGCCCTGAACTCCGGATTTCGGGCCGGTTTTGGACATGCCGACTCGAACTTTTTCGCTGTGCGCGTCCGGCCGAGCGTCTACAGAGGGTGACAGTCCTGGGGTGACGTGCGTGGGCGCGGTGGGGTGGGTCAGCGCAAGGGAGGTGAAGACCTGGGCGGTCACCGGGTCGGTGTCGTCCTGGTCGACAGCGGCGTCCCGCAGGTAGCGCAGCAGCCTGGCTTCGGCCCGTTCCCGCATCTTGTACGCCGCCCAGACGGTCATGTTCCGGGCGGCGGCCCAGTCCGCCAGGGACAGCGACTCCAGCCGCGTGATGCCGATCAGATCCGCCTGGGTCCGGGTCAGGACTCCGTCGGCGACCGCACGGGCCAGCACCAGATCCGGGTGTCCCCACGGCGGGTGCGGCGGGGCCGACCGGTAGCCCAGTGCGACCGGGATTGGACCGCCGAGTGCCTCGGCGAGCGCGGCGTACCCGGACCGGTAGGCCGTCCACCGCAGCCGCACCATGATCCGCGGGCGACGCAGATCGACGGTCGCCACTGCGGTCAGGAAGCCGCGCAGCACCTCGGCGTGCACGTCGCCCGGATCTCCGGCGAACCGCTTCGACAAGCGGGCTGCTGCGGTGGTCAAGGCGGGTAGCGCGACCCCGACCGCGGCGAGGGTCCAGGTGGGGCTGTCGGTGCGGGCGCGCAGCACCAGATGCGCCCAGACCGCGTCCCGGGTGGCCTGCGGACACTGCCGCGCCAACAGTCGGTCGCGCACCTCGTCCAGCGGGAGGCGCCGGTCGGGCAATCCGGGGTACAGGCGGCCGTTCAGCGATACCGGATCGGGCCCGGTCACCAGCAAGGAAAACGTGTCCCGTGCGATATCCAGCGCGTTCGGGACTGTGTCGCGCTCGCGACGGAAAACGGGCTGCGCTGCCATGGTTGTGTCTCCCACGGTGTCGATGTGAACAACAACGACGCCAGGAAACACGGGTGGATACCAGAGAAATACCAGAGAAATACCACGGAGCTACTAGAACGAGGCTCTAGGTCTACTATTTTTCTACTATTTCGCCTCGCGAGCCACTCTGTTCAAGATCCACTTCGTGGGTCCGGGAGTGATCGAGTCTAGTAGCCGGTGAGCTGGGATTCTAGTAGCGCTCTGGTATCCGCAGAGCCGCTGGCACGGCGTCACCCGACGGCAACCTCAAGATCAACCTCGGAATTCGTGAAAAGATCTTGAGCGAGACTCGATGCAGTCTCCCTGGACACACCGGGAACGCCCAGTTGGTCGCGTGTCCCGAACTGTCGTCGACGACCCCGTAGTCGGAATCGATCGACCTGCGTATCGCCGCCACCCGCCGGAAGCCTGCAACAAAATGTTCCGCTGGGTGTGTCCAAAACGGGGCCTAAAACAGGTGTTTAGAGGGTGACAGAACGAACACAGCATCCTTTTCCGTTGGAGGACACCCGCGATGACCCCAGCACACGACACCGACGTCCCTGACGACACGCCACAGCGCCGCCAGCCCACCCCGTCCCCGGCCCCGATCCCGCTGCGGCGCATCGCCCGCACCGCCCGCCGCCGGGCCTCACGCCGGACGGAGCGTGATCCGCGCCCAGCCCGCCCGAGCACCGTCTGGCCCTGCGCCAACGACGACCCCCGCGAGGGCACCGGCGTGCTCGCCAGCTGGCTGCTCACCGCCGTCATCAAGATCGTCACCACCTACACCCAACCCGGCCACCGCGTCCTGCTCCTCGACGCCACTCCACTACTCGCTCGACCCACCACGGGGCCGGTCGACCCAGTCGGCAACCAGTCCCGGCACGGCCCGTACGCCGGACTGTTGGAAGCCGCCTGGACCGTGGTCCGACTCGGCCGCGGTATCGACACCCACACCATCCCCACCCGCCAGCACCCACCCAACACCTGCCCCGGCGGCGCGTGGGCTGAGTCGGAGTCCGGACCCGGATCACGCACCGTCAGTCCGACCGTCGACCACCACACCGGGTCGTCGCCGGCACCCTCGCCCGGTCCGGACCCGGCCGCGACCCACCACCGTCCGGACCAGTTCGAGATGATCATCACCGCGGCCGAACCCGACACCGTCGAACGACTGCACCTGACCGACTGGGCCGGGCTGCTCACCCCGACCGGCACCCTCACGGTCATCACGCACAGTCACCATGCTGGTGGTCGGCTTACCGACCCCGCCGCAGCGTTGGTGCGCGTCGCGCACGATGCCGGACTGCGCTACCACGACCGCATCGCCCTGCTGCACGTGCCCGTCCGCGACGGTGCGCTCGTCCCCACGGACCCGGCCACGTGTGATCGCTCCCCGAGCCCCCCGAGATCATCGAGCACGCCGGTGCGGCACACCTACGTGCACAAGGACCTCTTCGTGTTCTCCCGCCAGCCCGCCCGCCACCACAGCGCCGGCACCAGGGGAGACCTCCGATGACTGACCGTCCTGTGTCGTCCTGGCCACTCCCCCAACCAGTGGGGGAGGAGCCGCCCGATCCCCGGTTGTCGGTGTGGCCGACCGGGCAACGCGACCCCGCGGCCCAGTTGCGCGACAGCGGCTGCGTCGCCGCGACCAGCACCGACACCGACCGCATCCCACCCGCCGTCGCCGCGCACGCGATCACTACCTACACCCGCCCCGGCGACCTCGTCCTGGACCCCGACTGCGGCACTGGCACCGTCCTTTCCGCCGCACTGCGCGCCGGCCGGCGCGCGGTCGGACTGACCGCGCGCCGCCGGTGGTGGACCATCGCCCGCGCCAATATCACCGCCGCCAAGGCCCACGGCGCCTGGCCCGACGGGTCCGTGCTCGACGCCCACCCGAAGACCTTGGCGACCATCCGCGCCGCCGGCCTCGTCGGGCGGGTCGCGCTCGTCCTGACCACCCTGCGCACCCCGACCGACACCACCACGCGGCACCGCGTACCGGGTCCGGACCGTGACCCTGATCCTGACCGGACGGTCAGCCAGTTCGCCGCGACGCTCGCTCATTGCGAGCCGCTGCTGCGCTCCGGCGGGCACCTGGTCGTCGTCGCCCGCCCGCGCCGCCACAGAGACGGGTCGCTGGTCGACCTGACCACTCCGCTGATCGCCGCCGGGACCGCCGCCGGCTTGGCCCCGGTCGACCGGGGCCTCGCCCTGACCGCCCACCTCCGCGGCCGTCGGCTGATCACTCGCGCGACGCTCGCCGAACGCCGTGCCGCCGCCCGCGCTCGCGCCGCCGGGACACCGATCGCGCTCGCCGCGCACCACGAGGTGCTTGTGTTCCAACTCGTCCACGACGCCGAACTCGCCAGCGCAGCGGGCGGCATCCCGTGGCCTGCCGAGCGCGCGCTCCGCTCTGGCCTCAACGGCAGCGGCCACCCGGGGGCGAGGCGAGCAGCATGACCACCCGCCTGCACTGCCGCGCCTGCGGCTGGCACCCGACGTTCCGCCGCAAGCGCACCGCGCTGCGTGCCGCCGCCCGTCACCACTGCACCGGCACCCCACTGGCCGAGACCACTCCCCGCTGGTGGACCCGACTGTGGACAACCCTGTGGACACGTCCCCGCGACACCGCGCCGACCACCACCGGCGGCCACCCCATGGTGGACAACGCACATCGCGACACCGACCTCGGCGCCGCACGCGGCGTCGAATTGGCTGGCGCGCGCGGCACCCGGATTCGGTGGGCGGTGCTGGCCGCCCACCATGCCGAGACCACACGACGGTCGCGCCACGCCATGATCGACATCGTTCGCGCCGGCTACCAGATCGGACCACCACCGTACGGCTACCGCGCCCTGCGCATCCGCGTCACCCACCCGACCGGACACAGCACACTCCGGACCGTTCTCGTCCCGCACTGGCAGACCGCCGCCGTCGTCACCCGCATCTTTACCTGGCGCGCCGACGACCACCTGACGTTCACCGCGATCGCCCGCCGGCTCAACAACGACCCGCGCCTCTACCCACCCCGAGGCCCGACTGGGCGGTGGACCGCCACGGCCGTCCGGCGCGTGATCACCTTCTCTGCACTACAGGGGACGGCGTGATGGCCCTCGTGTTGTTCCCTGCTCGTGGCTGGTGCCGCAGGGATTCCTCAGGTCACGTGTCAGTGAGCTTGCGCTCACTGGTTGGGACGGCGTGTGGGCATGCCGAGGTTGACTTCGGTGGGGGTGCCGAGCCGGGTGTCGCGTTGGGTGCGGGTTCGCTTGCTGCGGAGGAAGGTCAGCGTCAGGTCGAGACCTTCGATCTCGCCGCGCCAGTCTTCGGCGACGGCTCGGCGGCGTCGGGCGAGCAGATCCTGCTCCAGTTCGTCGAGTCGGGGCAGCATCTTGGGGTTGATCGAGAGCATGGGGCAACGGATGCAGGCGTGTTCGTGGGCGCAGCCGGTTCCGTAGGGCCGTCCGCAGGATCCGAGCTCGACACGGCGTTTGTCGAAGTGTTCCTCGAAATCGCGCCACTCTTCGGCGGTGGGGGCGTTGTATTCGTCGCCGGGTCGTTGTGCCCGTCGCCGGTCCAGGAATTGTTGGTAGTGAGCGATGACGTTCTCGTCGAAGACGGCGACGTAGCCGCAGGTGGTTTGCGTGTTGAGGTGACCGAGCAGTGCGGCTCCGATGTGGATCGGCAGGCCGTTGTTGACCAGTTCGGTGGCGAACAGGCGGCGGAAGTCGTGTGGGGCGAAGGTGATGCCGGCGAATTCCGGATGTGTCTGGGCCAAGGCTTTGGTGGCTTTCCGGATGTAGCCCGCGATCGCTTCCATGGACAGGGCTCGACGGCAGGAGTTGCGCAGGCTCTGGAACAAGTAGGGCAGCGGCGGGCTCCAGATTTTCTCGTGGGTGTCGTAGCGCATCGCGACTGGGACGGTGCCGTGGTCGCGGGTGTGTCGGCGGATGATCTGCGCGAGGACGTGGAACAGTTCCGCGGACATCGGGATCACACGTTCCCGGTCGCTTTTGGACGGTGTGACGACCAACAGCGCGACGACTTCACCGTTGGGGCGCTGGTAGTTGCGCACGGACAAGTGGGTCAGCTCGGTCAGCTCCTCGACACGCAGTCCCGCCAACCGCAGGGTTTCGACGATGGCCCACTGCCAGAACGCTTGATCCTCCTCATGGGAGAGGCGGATCAGTTCGCCGGTGTCGCGGTTGAGGGCTCGGATCGGGGCGTGTTCGGGATTGATCCATTCACGACGGTCGCGGTCGCTGGCGGTGCGCTGGTAGGTGATGCCCGTGACGGTGAACTGCTCGCCGATGTCGACGGCGCGGGTTGCGTCCAGCAGTGTGCGCATGTTGTTCCAGTGGTCGTTGACGTGGCCGGACAGGATCGGCAGCAGCGGCTGGCGTTCGCGGGTGCGGTGGGCCATCCGTTCCTGCAGCCGCCGGCGCCGAACGGGGAGCTTGCGCAGGTCAGCGTCGCGGATGGGGCACGGTGCCACCCAGCGTGCCCACCGTTCTGGTTCGGCCGCCGCCCAGGTGTGCAGGTCCAGATACAACGATCGGATAGCCACCATCGGTCCGTCCACGTTCAGCCGGGGCTGGCCGCCCGGCAGGGTCCGCAGCCACTGTTTCCAGGTAGTGATGGTGTTCTCGTCCAGCCGCAGGTCGGCCTGGCTGGGATTGATCGTCTCGATCTGCTTCCAGAACGTGAGGGCCAGATATCGCGCGAGGTGCTCGGTGGCGGCGTAGTCCAATTCGGTGGCGCGGCGGGTGAGGTAGTCGACGAGCAGATCGCGCACCTCGGTGTTGCGCAGCCCGTGCCGGTCCACCAGTTCACTGATGCTGCGTTGGCCTTTGGTCACCGCGACCCGCAGGGTGCGGGGAGCCGACGCGGGGAACTGCCCCATGTCATAGAGCACCGGCCACGCCTGCGTGCCGGCGAAGGACCCGTCGCCGGGGCGTGTCCCACGCGTCAGCCCATACTTGCGGCACTCGGTGGCGTAGTGCAGCAACGCTTCCGGTGTCAGGTCAGCCAACTCGATGCCGAAGACGGTCAGCGCGCAGCACACGTCGAACACCGCGTCGTAGTGTCGTTCCCGGCTGACGGGCAGCGCCTCGACCCGCGAGCAGAAATCCTCCAGCAACGGATCTCGCGCGACCGTGCGAAACCACCGGGGATAGCAGGAGAACAGGTAAGACCGGAACGCACGCAGGCTCGGCTGCACCAGCCGCGCCGCGAACGCATGCCCAGCCGCGGCGTTGAGCCGACGACGCAGCGTCGGACTCACCATCGTCGCCTGCGCGGTCACGGTGGCACCCGGCTCATTCAGACCTGCGGCTTCCCAACGCTGCTGCCAGGTCTGGCCCGGGTAGCGCTCCAGGTGGGCCAGCAAACCGCGTATGCCCCAACGGTTGTGGTTGCGGGTGTCCCGCGCGCCACCGAGGGCCTCAGTGACCAGCGACGCGACCTCTTTCGCGCTCGCGGTGGCCAACTCGCCCAACGGCGCGGGTGGCTTGACCGGCCGGGGCGGTGGCGCCGGGACAAGCGCCGTCGGGGCGAACCTGTCGTCGTTCGCGTAGACGAACTCGTGCCGACGGACCCGGCCCGTCGCCACCAACCCCACGGCCGCCTCGGCCTCGACGCCGGGGGTGGTCTCGGTGTCACTGGGCACCGAACACCGCCTCGACATCAGCGGGGTCATAGCCGGGGTTCCACCGCGTCGTCGGGCGGGGCCGCTGGTAGTGCTCGGCCAGCTTGTCCACCAGATCCTCGATACCGACCACGGTGTAGAGGGCGGTGGTCGTGATATGCGCGTGCCGCAAGATCGTCTGCACCTCGACCAGCGTCAACTCCGGGTCACGAGCCAGCCGGGTCGCGGCCGTGTGCCGCAGATCATGCAGCGTCCAGTTCGCCCCCAGCGCGTCGCTGGCCCGCTGGAGGACCCGCCGCGCCGCCCAATACGTCAACGGCCGAACCACACCCCGGCGTGTTCGCCACACCGGCCCGTTGTCCTGCGGCAGCCTGGCCTCCTCCAGATAGGCGGCCAGGTATGCCAACGCCTCCGGCGACACCGGAACCTGTTGACGGACCCGGCTTCCCTTGGAAACCACCCACAACCGGCCCCCGGACCAGTCCACATCGCCCAGCCTGACTCCCAACAGCTCCGACGCTCGCGCGCCGGAGGAGACGTAACACGCCAGCAACGCCCGATCCCGCGTGCAGCCCATCCGCGCGAACAACGCATCCCACTGCGCATCAGGGATCGCCCGCGGACGGCGAACCGGCACCCTCGGCCGCAGCCGAGCACGCCGAAACCGCGGCATGGCCTCGATCGGCGAGCGGTGCGCCAACGCGGCACGACGAGCGGTGTTCTCCGGCACCGGATTGACCACCGGACCACGCCCGAAATGCCCGTGGAACTCATAAAACCCACGAACAGCGGTCAGATTATGGGCGATCGTCGCCGGAGCGTACCCAGCAGCCGGTACCTGCTTGCCCGTCACCGGATTCACCGACCCCGGCGGATGACCACCCTCCTTGCTCCGACGGCGTTGCGGATTACGCGCCGACCGCAGCCAACCCACCAGCGCCGCCGTCTCCGCCTCGGTGGCCCGCTCCCAGCCGACGTCCACCGCCCACAGCACCCGAAACCAGCGCAACAGGTCGTAGGCGTAGCTACGGCACGTCAACGCGCTGGCATCACCGAGCATCAAATCCCGCAGATAGTTGCCGACCGGCTCGACCTCACGTCCCGCGCCGTCGCGCACCAACCAGGGAAACAGCTCACCAGGGCCAGCCACTACCGCCCCCAACACAGGCAGACCAACCCGTCCTTCCATCAACTCTCGATGCACCGGGGAGAACCCATGACCAAAATCCATCCCCCGACATCGAGCAACCCCAACCGCAGCTTGAGTCCCTCATCCAGTTGGTGCAGTCAACGGAGCAACATCAAATACACCGGGCGGCAAGCCTGGGCCCGCACCAGCGCCGGCCGCCCCACCCCAGTCGAACACTGGATCACCTCCGCCCCCCGCGCCCACGAACCACTGATCGACGAACGCACCTTCCGCCGCGCCCAACCGAGCCGTTCGTCCCAGGGAGGCGACCATGCCCTCCCCACATGACTGCTCGCCGCCCCAGCACGACGACCGGGTGGCCTGTGGCTCCCTGTGTACCGGGCACCGGGATGTGGATCTCGCGTCCCACACGGCGCGGACGGCCATACGGCTCCAGGTAACGGCGGATGCCGTTGGCTGGGTGGGGGGACGTCGGATCGTCGTCGTGCCTGACGGCAGGCGCGAGCCGGGTGCGGTGTCGCCGCACATGGTCATCCCGACATCTCGCAACGCTCTCGACATCCCGGCGGAGTAGGCGATGTGGTCGATACACCTCGCCTCGGAGCCTGGCGGGTGGGAGAGCACCTTCGTCCATGACTTCCTGCCCACCGTCGCCGTGGCCACCGGGCTGCTGGCGGTGATCTGGCTGGCTTGCGTGATCATCACTATCGCCGGCATCTACCTCGCCGGGCTCGTCGTCCTCGGTGTACGTGCACTGATCCGTACAGCCCACCGCTGGATCCGAGGCGGACGGACCACCGAATACGCCCGGCTCGTCACTGTCGACGCCGACGGCGTCACCGCTACGCCGATCACCCCACGCCGCGCCCGCCGCCTGCACGAACCGTCACCAACGCCCCACCACATCCCGCCGGGAAGCCCGGGATGGGACGAGCCATGAGCCCCACACACATCGCGCCATCGCGCCGAGCGGACGACATGCAGACATGCACCCGCGACTGCGCCAGTGGGGCTGGGCGCCGCCGCGTCAACCCGGCGGCTCCCTACGGGCTGGCCGTGACCGTTGCGGTGCTCGCCGCCTATGTCGGCACCCTCGTTGCCGCGAACTGGGCCTCCACGCACTGCGACCCGCTCCAGGTCGGGGCGATCGCGGTCCCCGCCGGTACGCTCTGGGCTGGGATGACCTTTACCCTGCGCGACGGGCTGCACGAGGCAGTCGGCGGACGTGGCGTGCTCGGCGCCATCGCGGCGGGCGCGGCGCTGTCCTGGCTGCTGGCCTCGCCCCAGATCGCCCTCGCCAGCGTGCTCGCCTTCACCACCTCCGAACTCGCCGGCACGATCGTCTACCGCCGGCTGCGCAACTGGTCGGTGTTGGGCGCAGTAACAGGTTCGAACACTGTCGGGTTCGGGATCGACAGCGTGCTGTTCGTGCCGCTGGCCTTCGGCTCCTTCACTCTCCTGCCCGGCCAGATCCTCGGCAAAGCCCTCGCCACCGGGCTCACCGTGGCCGTGCTGATCGTGGTGAGGGCATCCCAGCGGCGGGAGGTGCGCCGATGAAGTTCTACCTCGGCACCCACCAGCCCGCCTGGCTGGCCCGCGACCTCGGTGTCCCGCTGTTGGTTTCCCACCAAAGGTTGGCCAACCGGCGCAGCCTGCCACGCGCGACCGGGCCGTGGGCGTGCGACGCTGGGGGCTTCACCGAACTGTCCCTACACGGTCGGTGGCGCACCGACGAGCGCAGCTACATCGCCGCGCTTCGTCGCTACACCACCGAGATCGGTCAACTCGACTGGGCGGCGCCGATGGACCACATGGTCGAAAGTCACGTGTTGGCCCGCACCGGGGCAACTGTGCGCGTGCACCAACACCGCACGGTGGCCAACTACCTGCGGCTGCGCGAGCTCGCATCGGAGTTGCCGATCATCCCGGTCCTGCAAGGACAGTCGGTTGTGGACTTTCACCGCTGCGCAGACCTGTATGAGAAGCAGGGGGTGGCGCTGGTTGGGTTGCCGCTGGTGGGGGTGGGCAGTGTGTGTCGCCGTCAGCATACGGCCGAGGTCGAGCAGATCTTACGGTCCCTTGCGGCGCGTGGCTTTCGGTTGCATGCGTTCGGGGTGAAGGTGCTCGGCTTGGCACGGTCGGCCGACGTGCTTGCCAGTAGTGATTCCGCCGCGTGGAGTCGGCGCGGTCGCTACCTGCCCGGCTGCACACCCGGCCACCGCACGGAAGCCAACTGTCTGGCCTTCGCCCTGCGGTGGCGTACCGGCATGCTGGATCGGCTTGCCCGTGACCAGGTCGGTCCGGCTGCCACGGTGTCACCAGGGATGGCCGCATGAACGACCCCCTCCCGGCCCGCAGAAGCCGGGGATCGTCCCGGCCGATGGCCGGGCGACCAGGTCACTCGTGGCGTAACCCGGACCTGCACGATCGACCCATCGAGCGCCAGTTCCACATGCGTGCCCGCGCGCCGTGGCTCGTTGCCCTGCGACGTTGCCTCTCACGGTGGTCGACTGTCGCCAGCTCCGAACGGCTAGCGAGGAGCGAAAGGACATGACACAGCCAGCACACAGATCGACGCGCTCGTTGGTGGCCACGAACGCGGATCCGCGAGACGGCTCGGCAAGTACGCGTTGCTGCACTTGAGTATCACCCAGCGCGTCCTGGGCCCCGTCCGTGTGCCTCCTTGAGCGCGCCTGCACGGGCCTGAACGCCCGGCAACGGTCGTTAACCATGCGATGTGAACAAGATTCTTGGCTGGGCGTGTCCAAAAAGCGGTCGGAATCTGGAGTTAAGGGTGTCAGCACGTTCCTCAACGGGAGGTACCCCATGCCAACGATCCCGGCGATCGACGCCAGCCCCACACCCACCGCAGCTCCCACACCTGGACCAAGCGTGCTGGAGTGGTGTCGATCGCGATCGGTGAGTCCCGGTCCGGACTGGCCAGACGGGCCCGGTCCGGACTCGGACCTGGTAGACCCGGCCTCGGTGTGGACCGTTGGATGGGTCAAAGTCCGCACTCGGACTGATCTTTCGCGGGCGTTGGTGTGCGTCGGGGTGGTCGGGTGAGCGGCCTGGCGATTGTGCCGGTGACGTTCCGGCAGGCGTGCGCGTTCATCGAGGCGTACCACCGGCATCACCGTCCGCCGCGGGGGATGAAGTTCGCTGTGGGTGTGGCCCAGCACGGTGTGCTGGTCGGCGTCGCCACGGTCGGGCGGCCGGTGGCGCGGCATCTGGATGACGGGCAGACCGTTGAGGTCACGCGGACCTGCACGCTCGGTGTGCCCAATACCAATTCGATGCTGTACGGCGCTGCGTGGCGGACCGCTCGGGCGATGGGGTATCGCAGGTTGATCACCTATACCCAGCACGGCGAGACCGGGGCCAGTCTGCGCGCGGCCGGACTGCGGCCGGTGGTGAGGCTGCGGGCTCGCCCTGGCTGGGACTGTCCCGGACGCGGCCGGGTTCCG
Source organism: Actinocrispum wychmicini (assembly GCF_004345645.1). Lineage (GTDB taxonomy): Bacteria > Actinomycetota > Actinomycetes > Mycobacteriales > Pseudonocardiaceae > Kibdelosporangium > Kibdelosporangium wychmicini. The sequence continues at coordinate 63,840 of NZ_SLWS01000014.1, forward strand.
CGTGGTGTGGATGGCGTGCAGCGGATTCGATGGGAGATCGCATCCACCGGGGTCGGGCGGTGCGCGGCATGACATGGTCGCCCCGCCGGGTGAAAGGCTTGTGTCGCAGCTGTGTCAGCTGGTACAGCTGGCAAACGCCTGCTCTACCAGCTGTTGTCACCGTCTGCGGGACGTGGAGGCCACGATGACCGACACACCCGTGGACGTTCCACAGTGGTCGATCGTGCTGATCGAGCACCTGCAGATCCTGTCCACCGCACTGAAAGAGATCGCACACCGGTTGCCCGCCGACCCAGACGAGTTGCTCACTGCCGAGCAACTCGCGGAGTTGTTCCATCTGTCGGCGCGCACCCTCAAGGACCAGGCCGGGGCCGGGGCCATCCCGCATCACCGGTTCGGCAAGCACTACCGCTTCAGCAGAGGTGACATCCAGCAGATCCTCCAACTCGCCCAGCACGACCCCACACTGCGCCACCGCAGACCGCGGATCGTGGCCTGAAGCCCAACCCCCGTTGAGCCTTCCTACCAAGGAGTTGACGATTGGCCTACGCACAAGAACGTCCCGACGACCCAGGCAACTGGCGCGCGTTCTACAAGACACCCAACGGCACCTACACCAGCAGATCCGGCTTCCCCTCCGAAGAGGTGGCAGAAAAGTGGGGCAACGAGCAAGAAGCCCTCATCCACCGTGACCTGTGGACCGACCCGCGCGCGGCCGAGATCTCCTTCGGCGCGTTCGTCGAGGAATGGCAGGACGCGGTCACGCCACGGCTCGGCCGTGGCACCGCGGACAAGTACCGCTCCCACCTCACCGTCCACCTGTTGCCGCAGTGGCAGGACTGGCCCGTGGTCACGATCTTCAACGGCTACATGCAGATCGAGAAATGGGTCACCGAACTGCACGACGAGCTCGCTGAGTCCACTGTGGCGTCCATCTTCGCCACCTTCTCCACCATCATGAACGCCGTCGTGCGCTCCCGGCTCATCCCCGCCAACCCGTGCTACGGCGTCCGGGTCACCGCAGGCGCCTACGATACCGAATACCTCGTCGCGACCCCGACCCAAGCCCTGCGAGCCGCCATGCGGCTCTACGAGACCCTGGGCCTGGCCGGGTTCGTGCTGTGCCTGATGGACTTCTACACCGGCGCCCGCTGGGGCGAACTGGTCGGACAACAAACCCACGAATACGACCCCGACAAGCGCGGCATCAATATCCGTACGCCACTGCTGGAAGTCGGCGGGATCCTCACCAAGGGCGGCATCACCATCGACGAGCTCACCGCGACGCCGGTCAGCGCCGTGCAGCCGCGTCGGCTGCGCGGTAAGCAACGTGGCCGGACCAAAACCCCGGCGGGCACTCGACTCGTTGAACTCCCGCCGAGCATCGCGGTGTTCTACGAACTGCTCCTGCAGAATTGCCCGCACCTGTTCGTGTTCACCATGCCCGAAGGGCAACCGCTGCGGCGGTCGAACTTCCGGCAACGCCTCTGGCGGCCGGCCTGGGACGGCGTCGACGTGGACCACCCCACCTCACCCGACCACCTGCCGCCGATCCTGCCCTGGTTCACCTTCCACGAGGGCCGGCACACCCATTCGACCTGGTTGATCGAGGACGGCGTCCCCGAGGTCGCACGCCGCGCCCGGCTCGGACACAAGATGAAAGGCATCGCCCGCACCTACGACCACGTCACCCCGGAGATGCGCCAGCACATCCTGGACGCTCTCGAAGCGCGGTGGCAGGCCGGGCTATCCGGTCTGACCGGCGCGGAACGGACGCGGCTGATGTCCTGGTTCCCGCAGCTACCCGCGGACAGCGCCGCGCGGCCGTCTACAAACGATCTACAAAGGATCACCGTAAACGCAGAAAACCCCTTTCCCACTGACCGCGAGAAAGAGTCTCTGACCTGGACAAACGTCCTGGTGGGCGATACTGGGATTGAACCAGTGACCTCTACCGTGTCAAGGTAGCGCTCTCCCACTGAGCTAATCGCCCGAGGCGGAGGCGGGAATCGAACCCGCGTACAGGGCTTTGCAGGCCCTTGCCTAAGCCACTCGGCCACTCCGCCGTTTCCTGTGATTTCTCGCAGGAGTCCGACCTTGGGGTGGCCGGCGCCGAGCGGACGACGGGACTCGAACCCGCGACCCTCACCTTGGCAAGGTGATGCGCTACCAGCTGCGCTACGTCCGCCTGCCCCAGCTTTCGGGGACTCGGTCCCGTCTGTGTGGTGCGAGATGAACTCTATCCGAGGCGCCAAACGAGTTTCAAACCGGGGGTGACGTTGGCTGTTCGCTCAGGTCAGGTCGTTGGAGATCAAGTGGGTGAGAGCTTCGTCCACGTTGACCCACATGTGCTCGTTGCCGGGCACGACCACGTCGTAGGTTCGGTCCAGGAAGTCGGCGAGTTCCTGGGCGGAGGACTCGAACACCGCGTGGCCGGAGGGGGAGCTGAGCTCGATCACCACCACTTCCGGGTCGTCCACGGCCGGGCGGATCCGGACGTCGCCGTCGCCGGCTTCGGCGATCAGGCCGTCGGCGAGAAGGTCGCGTGCGAACACCCACTCCACCCAGCCGGCTCGCCCGGTGCGGAACGCTGCCACGACCGCGTACGGGTCGCGGGTGTCGTACCGCAGCTCGACCTTCACCGGCACCGCGGGAGTACGTGGCGCCAGCAGGTCGAAGACCGCTGTCGAGCGGAGCGTCACGTGATCGTTGCGCATCGTCGCTACCCTTCTTCTCCCTTCCCAGTCATGGAACGACTGAGCCGTGGTCCTGTGACGCCGTAGCACGCCCGTCGGCCCCCATGTCGTCGATCTTCACCCTTTCGGGGTCCTGTTTCGACGCATTGCAACCGAATGACTCCGCCCTGTAATCGCCTGGTGGACCTACGGGTACATAGTGCTGGGTCCGGCCCCAACTTGGTAGCGCCAACGCGTGAAACTTCTGCGTGACGTCTGTCCCGTTCTTCCGCCTGTTGGCCCGGATCCGCAGGTCGACACGGCGAGTCGGAAATCAGGGGGGCGCGTGCGAGACAGGAAACTCGTCCTGTAGTCTTTGTCTCGTCATCAGGTGAGGGTGATTAGCTCAGCGGGAGAGCGCTCCGTTCACACCGGAGAGGTCACTGGTTCGATCCCAGTATTGCCCACACAGCACTCACTGGCCCCTGACCTGCATGGTCAGGGGCCAGTGTCATGTTCGGGCCGGGTGTCGGCAGCGCCCGGGGGCGCCAGTGGCTTGCGAACCAGCAGTTGTGCCTGCGGGAACTGTCGCTCGTCCTGGTGGGGCTCGCGCTGTAGCCGACCGACTTCGACGAACCCGGCTTGGCGCAACAGTTCCGCGAGGCTGTCGGACGACCAACGGTAGGCGAGAGTCACTTTGTGGTCGAATTCCTGCGGCAGGGGGTTGTCGCCGGCGAAGAATCCGAGCAGTAGGTGGCCGCCTGGCGCCAGCACTCGCTGGAATTCGGTGAACACGGCTGGCAGTTGTCGCGGTGGTGTGTGGATGATGGAGTAGAACGCGAGAATGCCGCCGAGAACTTCGTCGGCGAGGTCCAGCGCGGTCATGGACCCCTCGTCGAACCGCAGGTCTGGATGGGCTCGGCGGGCCAGGGCGATCATCTCGGCGGACAGGTCGATGCCGAAGGTGGTCGGCCCGAGCGCGTGCATGTGTGCGGTCACGTGGCCGGGGCCACATCCGATGTCGGCGACCGGTCCGGCGTTGTGGGCCTGCACGAGTTCGGCGAACGCGGCCAGCATCGCGCGTTCCATCGGCAGGGTCTCAAGCACGTTGCTGAAAAGCTCGGCGTAGAGGGGCGCAACGGCGTCGTAGGCAGCCCTGATGTCGTGTAAGACGGGGGATTCGGTCACGGGAAACATAGTGGCATCTCGGTGGTGGTGGCAGTACGACCACGAAGTCGGCGGACAGCCCCATGGTTTCCGAGGGGGCTGGCGGGTGGAGTTTGTGGTCATGACCGTATCGATCTCACGGCGCACGGCTCTTGCGTTGGCAGTGGGCCTGCCGATTGTCCTGGCGAAACCAGCGGCCGCGCTCCAGCCGGCCCGGTTGACGCTGCCCGCGTCGACCGGCCGCCACCGGGTTGCCAGCACGTCAATGCACCTCGTCGACGCGTCACGGCCCGATCCGTGGGTGCCCACCCAGCCTTTTCGGGAGCTCATGATCCAGCTCTGGTACCCGGCCGGCGCGGTTCAGGGTTACCCGCGTGTGCCGTGGATGACGCCCGGCACGGCACGGGCGTACGAGCAGGTGCATGGCTATCCCGCCCTCGACTTACCGATCACCGACGCGTATCTCGGCGCTCCCGCGCATCAGCACAGGGGTGGTTGGCCTGTTGTGCTCTATTCGCACGGTTTGGGTGGAAATCGCGCCGAAGGCACCGCGCTTGTCGAGGACCTGGCCAGCCACGGCTATGTCGTGGTCACGATCGACCACGTCCATGACGCCGACGTCGTCGAGTTCCCGGACGGGCGGGTGGAGACGTCAGCCATGCCGCCGTTGACCGACGACAACGAGATCCAGGTGACCACGAAGGCGATCGAGTCCCGCGTCGCCGACGTTCGCTTTGTCCTCGACCAACTCCACGCACTGCCCGTCGCGCTCGATTTGGGCGCCGTGGGGATGTTCGGCCAGTCCGACGGAGGCGCCACCACCGCCCACGCCGTTCACGTCGACCGACGGATCACCGCCGGCGTCAACCTGGATGGCACCCTCTGGACGCCGGAAGCGGTGGCCGGCTCCGACCGGCCGTTCCTCTTGTTCGGCAGGCAGGACCTGGATCCGCGCGAGGCGAGCACGTGGGCGGCCTTCCGGGCGAACCAGCGCGGCCCGCAACTCCAACTGAACCTCACCGGCGCCAAGCATCTCACCTTCACCGACCTGGCTGTCCTCCTGCCGCAGGCCGCTTCCGCCCTCCACCTTCCCCCGGACCGGGTCGCCGCGCTGGTCGGCACCATCAACGGGCAACGCGCCATCGCCGTCCAACGGGCCTACGTCCGCGCCTTCTTCGGCAAGTACCTGCGCCGCCACGACAGCCCGCTGCTGACCGGGCCGTCGCCGCGCTACCCCGAGGTTCAATACCTGAGGTCGACCTGGACGCCGTAGTGGTCGGACGCGACGATGCCGTCGACTTCCTGGGTGCCTATCAGGGTCGCGGTGGTGGGGTGGCCGGCGCCGCGGGGGCCGATTCGGGGGACGAAGACGTAGTCGATCCGGCGGCTCGGGCTGAGCGGAACCCATGGGTTCGTTGAGGACCAGGTGTGGCCGGGGCCGTCGCCGGCGAACTCCCAGGCGTCGTTCCAGGCGACCCGGCAGCCGGCGGCGCGCCCGGTGAGCATGCGGATCTCGTCGGCGTCCGGTGGGGCGTTGAAGTCGCCGCAGACCACTGTGCGGCCGGTCGGTTCCTCGGTGCCCATCACGGCGACCAGTTCGGTGACCTGCTCCTGCCGCACGTGCGAGTAGTTCGGCGGCCAGTCGAGCATCACGCTGAACAGGCGGAGTGTGCCGCGCGGGCCGTCGATGTGGACGCGCATGACGCTTCCGTTGCGCTCGCTGGCTCCCGCGAGGGACCGGTACTCCACCGACGTGATCGGCCAGCGGGACAGGATGGCGTGGCCGGAGTCCTCGCCGACGTACTCGTGGTGCCGCAGGCCCAGTTCGTCCGCCTGGGCGGCGGCGTCGGCCGACCACGCCTCCTGCAACGCCACGATGTCCGGCGCGCTGGCCGCGAGGACCGTGGCTATCGCGGTCTGTCTGCGTTCCCACGGACCGAACCGGCCCCAGACGTTCCAGGTCACCAGCCGTAACCTGGACTCGATCAGCGCGACCACGGGCCTAGGTTAGGGCGAACTTCACCGCGGCGGCCAGACCCAGCGTCCCAATGGCGTAACGCAACGGCGCCGCCGGGATCCGGCGGGACAGGGCCGCGCCAACCGGCCCGGCCACCGCTGTGGACAGTCCTAACACGATCGTCACCGGCCAGTTCACCGGCGCTATGAACGAGAAGAGCAGCCCGGCGACTCCGTTCGCCAGTGCCTGCAACACTGTTTTGACCGCGTTCAGCTCGTGGGTCGTGCCCTCGGCGAACAGGCCGAGCAGGGCGAAGAAGATCACCCCGACGCCGACGCCGAAGTACCCGCCGTACGCCGCCGCCGCGAACGTGCACCAGGCCAGCAGGCCATTGTGGACGGACCTGGACCGCAGTGTCCGGCTGACCACGGGCTGCAGCAGAACGAGCGTCGCGCCGACGCCGAGCAGCACCGGCACGATCAGCGTGAAGACCCGTTCCGGCAGCACGAACAGCAGCGCCCCGCCCACCAGTGAACCGGCCGCCGCCGGCAGGAACACCAAGCGTAGCAACGTTCTCCTGGTCCGCAGCTCACGCCGGAAGCTGACCGCCGCGGCGATGTTGCCCGGCACGACGCCGATGCTGTTGCTCACGTTCGCCTGCAGCGGCGAGAGTCCGAGCCCCACCATGACCGGGAACGTCAGCAGCGCGCCGGCACCCGCGATCCCGTTGACCACGCCCGCGGCCAGCCCCATCGCCGCCACTGCGAGTAAATTCACGGACCTCCCTCAGTCATCAATACTGTCGCCACCCGCGGTTCATGCGTCCAATGACGGTTGATGATCGGATCGATGCGTGGTACGCATGGATATGGAGATGGCGCAGCTCAGGTGGTTCGTGGAGGTCGCCGAAGGTCGGACGGTGACGGCCGCCGCGGCGGCGTTGCATGTGTCACAGCCCGCGCTGTCACGCGGCCTCGCACGCCTGGAGCACGAACTGGGCGCGCCGCTGTTCGACCGCATCGGCCGCGGACTTCGGCTCAACTCCAACGGACAGGCGCTGTTGGACGCCGCCAGGCGCGCGCTCAACGCCTTGGACACCGCGGCACACACGATCGGCGCGGCGGCCGACCCCACCACCGGCACAGTCCGGCTCGCGTTCCTCCAGACCATCGGCACCGAGTTCGTTCCCGCCCTGCTCAGCGGGTTTCGCACCCGGTACCCCAAGGTCGAGTTCGTGCTGCGCCAGGGCGGCACGGTCCGCAACGAGCGCCAACTTTTCGACGGCAACGTCGATGTGGTGCTCGCCGCCGGCCCGATGGACCGCACCGACATCGAATGGCGACCACTGGTGGACGAGCCGCTGGTGCTGGTCGTCCCGGCCGGGCACCGGCTGGCCCGACGGAAACGGGTCGGGCTGGCGGAGGTCGAGGACGAGCCGTTCGTCGGGTTCTCGCACAGCTTCGGGCTGCGGGCGATCACCGACCGGCTCTGCCAGCAGGCCGGATTCACCCCCAGGATCGCGTTCGAAGGGGAGGATCCCACGATGCTGCGCGGCCTCGTCGGCGCGCGTTGCGGTGTCTCGTTGCTCGCGCCCGCACCAGGCCCGGTCCCCGGCATCGTCGAGCTGCCGGTGAACGAGCCGCGCTGCCACCGGACGATCGGCATCGCGTGGTACCCGGACCATTACACCCCGGCGGTGGTGCGGACCTTCCGGGAGTACGTCCTCACTGAGTCCCGGCCACCGGTGTCCTGGGCTCGTTTTACACTGTAAAACAACGGCCGTTCTGATACAGGTCACCGGCGGCGACCGGGAGCCCGGCCGGCGGGTCGACCTCGTAGCGGCGCAAGCTGTTGCGCGTCAAAGACCGTTCGCACGCGCTGACGCCGCTGTCGGTCGCGGCCCCCGCCCACAGCAGGATGTCGCCGTTGGCGCAGAACGAACAGAGATCCTCCATGACGAAGTAGCGCTGCACGTCCGGCACGTACACCTTGGTGCCCACGGCCATCTGGCCCTTGCCGGCCGCCAACGTCAGCGGGTCGTCGAACGTGCCAGTGCCGCCCGCCTCACGATGCCGGCTGTTGGGGAACGCGATCGCGCGTGTGCCGGCCGGAGAGTTGTCCCGTGCGCTGTAGTAGCCGATCGCGCCGAGCGCGTTCGCCACGAACGTGGCCTGTGGCGGCGGTGGAGCGGGTCGCGACGGCGGGAGAGGGGCCGGCCGGCTGGACGACGACACAGCGGGCGCCGGCATCGGCGACGGGGACTCGCTGCTGCTCGGGGGGAGTGAGGTGGCCTGAGACGACGAGGTCGTGTCGTAGTCGCCGACGGACATCGTCGGTACGACAAGGCCTGCCGGCTGTGGGCTGGCGGTGCACGCGGACAAAACGACAGCGGCCACCATCGCGCAGACGGCCTGCCTGTACCCCATCGCGCCTTCCCCTGTGGTCACACCGTTGCCGAACGCGAAACGTATCGACCGGCCGCCCGGGCACGCAACGGTTGATGCATCAAATGCCCCATCCGAATCCGCGAACAAGAGCATCGAACATGTGTTCGAAACCGTGCTAGGGTACCGCGGGTTGAAGGGGGCTTGGAGATGATCTCGCCGGTGGTCGTGTTCCTGTTGGGCCTGAACCTGCGCCCGGCGGTGACCAGCCTCGGGGTGACGCTCCCGGACATCGCGGTACCCGGCTGGGCGGCCGCGTTGCTGGTCGCGCTTCCCTTGTGGGCGTGCGGAATCGGCGCCTTGCTGACCCGGTCACGCGGTGGGGTCAGGGCGGCACTGGCCGTGCTCGCGTTCGCGTTGAGTATTCGCGTTCTCGGCGGACTGGCGGTCATGGTCGCCGGAACGGCGTTGGCGTGCCTGGCGATCGCGCGGATTGGTACGGTCCTTCCCGTGCTGGCAAGGGGATCCCGTCGGCTCAGTGCGTGTTACACGGTGGCGCTGGGCTGTGGCAGCACGGCAGGCGCGCTGGTCACGCCGTGGGTGGTGAGCCGGTCGTCGTGGCAGTTGGGGCTCAGCGGGTGGACGTTGTTACCGGTGATGGCGTTGCTGTTCTGGCGGCACGACACGCCTACGATAGGCCAAGTTCGGCCTTTGTCGCTACGACACAACGGAACCGCCTGGGCCTTGACGGTCTACTTCGGACTTGTGTCGACCGTGACGTTCCTGGTGATGGGCTGGTTGCCGGAGATCCTGCGGGCGGCCGGGTTGTCGGCGGGCGCGGCCGGGGCGTGCCTGGGGCTGGCGATGGTGATGGGGCTGCCGATGATGTGGTTCGTTCCGTTGTGGGCGCATCGGTGGATGCTCGTCGTCGTGACGGTGCCGAGCGTGGTCAGCGTGGTGGGTCTACTCGTCGCGCCCGCCGTGCTGCCGTGGTTGTGGTCGGCGTTGCTGGGCATCGGGATCGGTGGCCTGGCGCTGGCGTTGACCTGCATCCCGATGCGGGCGGGCGCGGACCGGTCGGTCACGGCCGCGCTGTCGGCGATGGTGCAGGGTGGTGGGTACCTGATCGCCGGGGTGGGTGCGCTGGCGTGTGGACTCGTGCACGGCCTCACCCATGACTGGCGCGCGTCGCTGGCCATGATCCTCATTGTCCTGTGTGGACAGGTGGGGGCTGGTCTACTCGCCGTCCGGCCGGTCGTGGTCCGGCCACGGGCGAGCCCCGGCCCGCAGCCCGATCATCCCCGACACCAGCCGCATCTGGTCGACGTCCCGGATGTCCGCCTGCACGAGCCGCGGTGAGCAGATCAGCAGCGCGAGCGCTTGCGCACGGGACAACGCCACGTTGAGCCGGTTGCGGGACAACAGGAAGTCCAGTCCGCGCGGCAGGTCCGCGACGGCCGACGACGTCATCGTCACCAGCACGACCGGCGCCTCCTGGCCCTGGAACCGGTCGACCGTGCCGACCCGGGTCTCGGTGAACCCGGCCTGGTCCAGCGCCCGGCGCACGATCCGGACCTGGAGGTTGTACGGCGCCACCACGAGAATGTCCGCGTCGCTCAGGGCCGAGCCGTGCGAGCCGTCCATCCACATGCGACCAACGAGCGACCGGACCGCGTCGACGACCGCGGCCGCCTCCTCCGGGGAACTGGTGATGCTGTGGCTGTGGTCGACCATCCGCACGTACAGGCCGGGCTCGATGCCCGCCACCCGACGGCCCGCCGCGGTGGGGTGGGCGTGCAGCAGGCCGGCGTACGACAGCCGGGACACGGGTTCGCAGACGTTCGGATGCATCCGCCTGGTCTGGTCCATGAAGTACCCGAGGTCAGACGGGATCACGTCGGCGTCGCCGAGCAAATGCCCCAGGGCGGACGCGTCCGCGCCGGCCGGGTGCGTCCCCTGGACGACCTGCGGCAGCTGCTGCGGATCACCCAGCAGCACGAGGTTCCGGGCACACGTGGACACGGCCAGCGCGTCGGCGAGCGCGAACTGGCCGGCCTCGTCGATGATCAACACATCGAACGGTTCCGCCCGGATGGCCGCGTTCGCGAACGTCCACGCCGTGCCGCCGACCAGATGCCCGCCGCCCTGATCGGCCCGCCACCGCACCAGCCCCGGGTTGTCCTTCGGCTGCTCCCACTGGCAGTCCTTGACCGGCTGGCCTTTCGCGCGTTTCGCACACGGGATCGGAACGCCGACCGCCCGGCCAGCAACGAGGGCCGAGCTGAGCACGTTCTCCACCGCTTTGTGGCTGGTGGACGTGACCGCGACGGACTTCCCCTTGCCGATCAGGTGCGCGATCAGCCGCCCGGCCAGGTACGTCTTCCCGGCGCCCGGCGGCCCCTGCACGGCCAGGGTGGAGCCGTCGAGACAGTCCACGGCCGAGATGACGGCGGCGACGAGATCCTCGCCCTGCGGCAGGCCACCGCGCGGGGGCAGCCGGCGGAGCAGGTCGATGCCGGGATGCGCGGGCAGCCGTGGCAGGCCGGCGACCACGCGCTCGGCCAGCGTGTACACGGCCTCGTCCTTCGGGGTCGGCTTCACCGGGTCGCCGGGCAGGATCGCCACCGGCAGGTCGACCGACAGCTCGTCCGGCTTGGTGCTCTCGGCCAGGACGATCTCTTCGGCGGTCTCGGCCACGACCTTCGCGGTCCGGGTGAGGCTCCCCGGATACAGCACCCGCACCTGGTCGCCGGACGCGAACGGATGCGGCCGGTCCGGGTCGCAGGCGGCGACCAGTTCGCGTTTGGCGGTACGGACGCGTCCGCTCGGCATCACCCAGTCCTCGGCACGCACGGAAACCGGGACACAGCAGGCCGAATCGGACTCCAAATCGGACAGTGGGGCGCCGACCTGGCGGAAGAAGTCCCACCACGCCGGGTTCGTCTCCCGCCGGTGGTATCCCACGGCGGCGGCCAGCAACGCCCGAGCCCGTTCGTCCGGGGTGGCCTGTGCCGGATCGTCGGGCAGGCCGGCCATCAGCGGGTCGACCACGGCCGCGATCCGGGCCGCGCGCTCGGCCCGGCGCTGCGCCGCCTCGGCCTCGGCGGTCTCGTCGATCAGAACGTCCATTTCGGACGGATCGGGCCGGAACGGCTCGATCCCCGCCTCCGCCCGAGCCTGCAACAGGAAGCGGTACAGCCGATGTGTGGACACGCAGTCGTACTCGTTGTACTCGCGGATGCCGTCCAGGACACCCTCGGCCTCGGCGATGTCGTCGGCCGCCAGCAACGTCAGGTACTCCTCGTACGCCTCGATGCTGGACACGGCGTTCACCACGTCACCGGCCCGCTTGTCCGGCATGTACAGCGGTTCGAGGTACTTGATGGAGTACGACCGCTGCGAGACACGCAATCCTTTGCGCACCACGGCGTACAGGTCGACCAACGCACCTGTGCGCAGTAGTGTGTCGACGGCGTCCTCGCGGGTGCCGTGCAGCGCGGCCAGGTGCTTGAGTGCGTTCACTTCATAGGGTGCGTAGTGGTAGATGTGCGCGTCGGGATGCGTTGTCACGCGTTCGATGGCGAAGTCCACGAACGCCTCGAACGCCTGTTTCTCCTGGCGACGGCTGTGCGCCCAGAACGGCCGGAACGCCTCCCGCCCGTCGGCCACCACGACCGCGCCGAACAGGTACTCCAGGCCCTCGCCGCCGAGGGCGAACGGGTCGCCCTCCATGTCGAAGAACACGTCACCCAGGCTCGGTTCGGGCAGTTCGGCCAGCACGGCGGGGGAGAGGACCTCGTAGGCCACCTTGCCGACCGGGTCTTCGGCGGTGCGCGAGTCGTCCTGGATGACCTGGATGCCGGCCTGGGCGCGGAGCCCGTCGAAGGTGGCCTTCGACATGGTGGCCGGCCGGTCGGCGACGGTCGCGTTGGCGAGGTCGTCGATGGTGGCCATGCCGGCGGCGACCAGCTTGCGCCGCTGGTCGCTCCGGATGTTCGCGACCAGCGACAGGTCACGCGCGGATTCCCGGCCAGAGCCGCAGTGCCGGGCGAACCGGCAGGTCGCGCAGGCGGGTCGCTCGTCCGCCCACAGCGGGACCGGTAACCGCGCGGGCTCGGTGAGCCGGTCGGACAGTCGCTCCTGGAGGTCACGGACCAACGGCAGGAAGTCGTCGACCCGGTACGAGTGCGTGGTGTCGTCGCCGAGGATCAGGTGCATCAGCGGACCCGACGGGTAGCCGGCGTCCCGCAACGCCGCCGCGTACGCCGTGAGCTGCAACACCGCGGCCGGTTTCGGACGCCGGGTGAGCTTGGTGTCGTACACCTCGTAGTCGCCGTTGTCCGTGCGGATCAGGAAATCCGCGCGGCCGTAGAACTTCCCGTCGTAGAACACCGCCTGGTAGATCACGGGCGCGCCGGACTCCACGGCGATCCGCGTCTGCCCGGCTGCCTTCCGCAACGCCTCCGGCTGCGGCGCCGGCAGGTCGATCTGCACCAGGAACAGGCCGTGCTCCTGCTGCAACCGGGCAAGGACGGCCTGTTCGTGCGCCACACCGTGCCGGGCGACCAACAGGTTCTGTGACTCCTCGGGCTGCGGGGCGCCCGCCAGCCCGGCGGCGACCGCCCGGTCGAGAACGCCGCGGTGCTCACATTCCAGCAGGTCAACCAGGTCGCCCGGGGAGACCACGGGGCCGGACGGGGTGACGAGCACCCGGGCAGTATTCCGCCATCACCCGCCGAACCCGTGGATCATCGCCCCCGGCGAGTCGCCTACCCCAGCGGGAAGCCCAGGTCACGGGCCTTGGCCGCGAGGTCTGGCCAGTCCTCGCCGCTGTGCGCGTGATCGAGCAGACAGCCGAACGTGATCGGCAGCGGGACGTCGTAGCGGGGAGCGGCCAGGTTCGGCGGGTGGTCGAAGTCGAGGACCTCGGCCAGGTTGTTCGCGGCCGCGTCACGGACTGTCAGCGGTGGCAGGCCGAACCGCCATTCGATCATCTTCAGGATCGACGTGTGGTCGTACAGGCCGTGCGCCACTGTGGAACGACGCGACCGCGGCGAGACCACCACGCACGGCACCCGGAAACCGCGCAGGCCGGCGCCGAGATCCGGGTTCGGGTCGGGGCCGACCGGCGGGACCACGTGGTCGAAGAAACCGCCCCACTCGTCGTACGTGATCACCAGGGCCGTCTGCGCCCAGTTCGGACTGGACACCACGGCGTTGTACACGCTCGCCAGGAAGTGCTGGCCGAGGCGGATGTCCGCGAGCGGGTGCTCGTCCTGGGACAGGCCGGGCACCGCCTCGCCGAGGAACCCAGGCTCCACAAAGGACACTGGCGGCAACGCGCCGACGGCCGCGGCCGCGTAGAACTCCAGGATCGGGCGGCTCACGCCGAGATACCGGGTGCCCCACAGTGCGGTGTACGGGACGTCGGTGAAGAAGTAGCGGCCGGGGACGCCCGCGGCGGTGAGCCGGTCCCAGATGGCGGGCATGGTCGCGATCTTGTCGACCGACGTGGTCGTCCGGTCGGTCTGGGCGGAGTGCAGGAAGAACCGGTTCGGGAACGTCGGTGCCATCATCGCGGCGAAGTAGCGGTCGCAGACCGTCCAGTCCCGCGCCGCGTGGCCGTAGAAGCCCAGGTCCGCGGCTTCGAAGTAGCCGATGGAGAACACGTCGTTCTTGCCCGCCCGCAACCAGCCGTCGCAGGCGCCGTTGTTGAGCTCGACGCGGCCGCCCTGGTAGGAGTGGTCCGGGTCGTTGAAGCCGCAGCCGTGCGGCACGGTCAGGTGGTGCGTCTGGTGGGCCACGCCGTTGCTGTCGGTGAACGTCAGGCCGGCCTGTTCGCCGTCCGCGCCGGGCAGCCAGCCGAGGTAGTGGTCGAAGGAGCGGTTCTCCATCATGACCACGACGATGTGGTCGATGCCGGAGTCTTTCGGATCGGGCAGGGCCGCGGCGCTCGCGCTCGACGCCGCGACCGTCGTCGCACCAGCCGCGGCGACCGCGCTGGCCGTGCCGACAATGAACTCACGCCGGGTGACATCGCTCATGTCCCCTGAACGTACGGACGGGCACGACGAGCGACAACCCTGCGAAATGGTGAGAATGCGGCCATGACAGAAGCCGACGGTTGGTCGCGCCGCACCGCGTGGGCACGGACCCTGCCGACCCCGCTGCGGACGTTCGTGCGCACCGAGACCGGCAGCGCGGCCGTACTGTTCGCGGCCACCGTCGCCGCGTTGGCCTGGGCGAACATCGCGCCGGGGACGTACGACGGCTTCTGGGACACAACGGTGTCCATTCGGGTCGGCGACGCCGAACTCAGTCAGAGTGTCCGGCTGTGGGTGAACAGCGGGTTGATGACGTTTTTCTTCTTCGTGGTCGGGTTGGAGGCCCGCCGCGAGTTCGACATGGGCGAGCTGCGTGACCGGCGGCGGATCGCGTTGCCCCTGCTGGCCGGTGTCGGTGGGATGGTCGTGCCGATCGGGATCTACCTGGCCGTCAACGCGGGAACGCCGACCGCGCACGGCTGGGGAACCGCGATGTCGACGGACACCGCGTTCGCCCTGGGCATGATCACGCTTGTGGCGTCCCGTTCGGCCGCGCGGCTTCGGACGTTTCTGCTGACGGTCACGGTCGTGGACGACATCGTCGCCCTGGTGATCATCGCGATCGCCTACAGCGGACACGTGTCCGTGCCGCCGCTGCTGGTCGCGGTCGGTGCTTTCGTTGCCGCGCTTGGCTTCCGTTACGCCGGAGTGCGGTACGGGCTGGTGTACTTCGTGCTCGGCGCGGTCGGCTGGGTCGGTCTGCTGATGTCCGGGGTCGAGCCGGTGGTGATCGGCCTGGCTTTCGGCATGGTCACCTTCGCGTACCCGGCGGCCCGCGGCGACCTGGAACGGGCGACGAACCTGTTCCGGCTGTTCCGCGAACAGCCCACGCCGCAGCTCGCCCGCGAGGCCCAGTTCGGGGTGGCGCGGGCGTTGTCGCCCAACGAGCGGCTCCAACAGCTGTACCACCCGTGGACGAGCTACCTGATCGTGCCGCTGTTCGCGCTGGCCAACGCCGGTCTGCGGATCGACGGCGAGTTCCTGGCCAGGGCGGTCACCTCGCCGGTCACGTGGGGGATCCTGCTCGGGTACGTGCTGGGCAAGCCGGTGGGGGTGGCGGGCGTGGCCTGGCTGGCCACGAAACTGAGCCGCGGCCGGGTGCGGCCGCCGATCGGCTGGGCCGCGGTGGCCGGCGGCGGCGCGGTCGCCGGCATCGGGTTCACGGTGTCGCTGCTGATCGCGACCCTGGCGTTCACCGGCGAGACCCTGGAAGAGGCGAAACTCGGCGTGCTCACCGCCGCGCTGTGCGCAGCGGTGCTGAGCTGGCTGGTGTTCCGCGTGACCGCGGCGCTGCCACACCGACTGCGCGCCCGGCTGTTGTTGGGCACGAGCGAGTCGATCGTCGACCTCACGCCGGAGGTCGACGACGAACGCGACCACCTGCGCGGACCAGCGAACGCGCCTGTGACAGTCGTCGAGTACGGCGACTTCGAATGCCCGTACTGCGGTCTGGCCGAACCGGTCGTCCGCGAGCTGCTGGCCGACTTCGGGGACGTCCGGTACGTCTGGCGCCACCTGCCGTTGAGTGACGTGCACCCGCGGGCGGACCTGGCCGCGCGGGCCGCCGAGGCAGCGGCCGACCAGGACGGCTTCTGGCCCATGCACGACCTGCTGCTGACCCGCCAGGACGCGCTGACCATGGACGACCTGCTGCGTTACGGCGAGGAGCTCGGCCTGGACGTGGACCGTTTCGCCGAACACATGCGCCGCGGCCTGGGCGTCGACCGGATCGCCGAGGACATCGACTCCGCGGACCTCAGCGGCGTGTCCGGAACACCCACGTTCTTCATCAACGGCCGTCGGCACTATGGCGCGTACGACATCGACACGCTCAAGGCGGCCGTACGCACCGCGCGGGCACGTGCGGCCGTGCTCAAGGGAAAATGACTCATGTTACGGACAGTGACACGTGCCCACGGCGAGCAGGTGATCGTATCCACGCGGGCGTCCGTCGGGAAAGCCACGGTTGTCAGCTAAGAGCGAACTAGGCCGGGGTGAGCCGTCTTCCGCGGCCGGCCTTCGTTAGCATGGCGGAAAGCAGGCCTGAGACTACCGCGAGTGGTGGTCTGGCCTGCTCGGATGGTTCACGGGCAGAGAGAGCGAGCAGGTAGACATGACACAGAGTGACAGCGACTACGCGTTCCGGCTGGCTCAGATGCGCTCAGGCACGGCCGGCCTGGCGCTGACCGAATCTGTGCAGGAACGGCTGCTCGCGGCACGCATCGTGGTGTTGGGTACCGAGGTGAACGACGACACCGCGAACCGGATCACCGGCCAGTTGCTGCTGCTGGACGCGGAGAACCCGAACGAGGACATCACGTTCTACATCAACTCGCCGGGTGGCTCGGTGCCGTCCGGGTTCGCCATCTACGACACGATGCAGCTGGTCCAGCCGGACATCATCACGGTGGCGATGGGCATGGCGGCGTCGATGGGCCAGTTCCTGCTGTGCGCGGGCGCGCCCGGCAAGCGGTTCGCGCTGCCGCACACCCGCGTGATGATGCACCAGCCGTCGTCGGGCATCAGCGGCACCGCGTCGGACATCGCGATCCAGGCCGAGCTGTTCGGCAAGTGGAAGCGGGAGATCGCGGCGATCACCGCCGAGCGCACCGGGCAGTCGATCGAGCGGATCATCGCCGACGGTGAGCGCGACCGCTGGTTCACGCCGGAGGAGGCCAAGGAGTACGGCATCATCGACCACGTGCTCACGCCGGAAACGCAGATCCGCAAGTAGCCGAATTGGCCGCAAGCTATTCGGATCCGTTGTTCGGTCGGATGTTCGAGGGACGCATCGTCGTGCTCGGCGGCGAGGTCGACGACACCGTCGCCGGCGCGATCGTGTCCCAGCTCGTCCTGCTCGACCGCGCGAGTCCGACCGAGGACATCCGGCTCTACATCACGTCGCCCGGCGGGTCACTGTCCGCCGGGTTCGCCATCCATGACGCCATGAACCAGGTGTCGGCGGACGTGTCCACTTGGGCGGTCGGCTTCGTGGGGTCGGTGGCGCAGTTCCTGCTCTGCGCGGGGGCGCCGGGCAAGCGGTACGCGTTGCCGACCGCGCGGATCGCGATGCGGCAGCCGCGCCCGACCCTGCCGGCCACCGATGTCGCCGCGCACTCGGACCTGTACGAAGGCTGGCAGCGGGAACTGGTCGAGCTGACCGCGCGCCGAACCGGCCGCGACCCCGCGACAGTGGCCCGTGACCTGCGCGACGGCCGGACGATGTCGGCCATGGAGGCCAAGGAGTACGGCATCGTCGACCATGTCGTCGCCGCGACCCGGAGCGCCCCGCAGAACAACTGACGTCGAGACACGGCCAAGGCAAAGCCGGAGTTAACCTTCGGCGTACCGGTTGTTGGCGTTGGTGCTCATAGGTTCTCGGGGTGCTGAGCTATCTCGAAGCCGTTGTGGTCGGGGCGTTCCAGGGTGTGACCGAGCTGTTCCCGGTGTCCAGCCTGGGCCACAGCGTGCTCGTGCCGGCGCTGGTGGGCGGACAGTGGGCGCGGGACCTGAGCGTCTCCGCGCCGGAGTCGCCGTACCTGGCGTTCATCGTCGGACTGCACGTCGCGACCGCCGCCGCGCTGCTGCTGTTCTTCTGGCGTGACTGGGTACGCATCGTTGGCGGGTTCGTAACGTCGTTGCGGCACAGGCGGATCCAGACCCCGGCGGAACGGCTGGCGTGGCTCGTCGTCCTGGGCACGATCCCGGTCGGTGTGGCCGGGCTGCTGCTGGAGCACCTGTTCCGGACCGTGCTGGGCCGCCCGATCCCGGCCGCCGCGTTCCTCATCGCCAACGGCGCCATCCTCTACCTCGGCGAACGCCTCCGGCGCCGGGTCGCCGTCCCGGTCGAGACAGCCGACGCCGAAACCGACGACCGACTGGCCAGGATGCCGCTCGGCCGTGGCCTCCTGGTCGGGTCCGCGCAGGTGTTGGCGTTGCTGCCGGGGATCAGCCGGTCCGGGGTGACCATGGTCGCCGGGCTGGTCCGCGGACTGTCCCATGCGGACGCGGCCCGGTTCTCGTTCCTGTTGGCCACGCCGGTGATCCTGGCCGCCGGCGCACTGAAGATCCCCGACCTGGCCGGGCCGCTCGGCGCCGGGATCGGCGGCCAGGTGCTCGCCGGCAGCGCGGCCTCGTTCGTGTGTGCGTACCTCGCGGTCCGGTTCCTCACCCGTTACTTCCACACCCGCACGCTGACGCCGTTCGCGGTGTACTGCGTGGTTTTCGGCGCCATCAGCCTGGTTTTCCTGAGTATCTGACGGGATTTTGCCGTCCGCTAACCGCGGGCTGCCCAGTGGGATACCTGCCGGCTCCTACCCTCGGCGCTGTGATCGAAGCGAGTCGCCTGACCAAACGTTACGGCGAGAAGACCGCCGTCTCGGATCTCACGTTCACCGTGCGCCCCGGGACCGTCACCGGTTTCCTCGGACCGAACGGCGCCGGCAAGTCCACGACCATGCGGCTGATCCTCGGACTGGACGCGCCCAACGAGGGGAGCGTGACCGTCAACGGCAAGCCGTACGCCAAGCACGCGGCGCCATTGCACGAGGTCGGGGCGGTCCTGGAGGCACGCGCCATCCACACCGGTCGCAGCGCCCGCAACCACCTGCTCGGCCTGGCCACCACGACCGGGATCTCGGCCAAGCGCGTGGACGAGGTCCTTGACCTGGTCGGCCTCACCGAGGTCGCGAACAAGCGGACGCGCGGCTTCTCGCTCGGCATGTGGCAGCGGCTCGGCATCGCCACCGCGCTGCTCGGCGACCCGCACACGCTCGTGCTCGACGAGCCGGTCAACGGTCTCGACCCCGAGGGCATCCTGTGGATCCGGACCCTGCTGAAGTCGCTGGCCGACGAGGGCCGGACGGTGTTCGTGTCGTCGCACCTGATGAGCGAGATGGCGCTGACCGCCGAGCAGGTGATCATCATCGGCAAGGGCAAGCTGATCGCCGACATGCCCGTCGCCGAGGTGATGACCCAGTCTCGCCCGGTCGTGAAGGTGCGTTCGCCACGGACGGCTGAGCTGACCGCGTTGCTTCACCAGCAGGACGTCACCGTCGCCGTGGCCGCCGACAGCCTGGAGGTGACCGGCCTGAGCAGCGACGACATCGGGTTGCTGGCCGCCGAACACGGCATCCCGCTGTTCGAGCTGACCCCGGTGCACGCGTCGCTGGAAGAGGTCTTCATGGCGTTGACCCGCGACTCGATCGAGTACGGCATCACCGTGGGAGGGCGGCGCTGATGACTGTCACACAGATGCGGGTGGTCAAGTCCGAGTGGGTCAAGTTCCGCAGCCTGTGGTCGTGCGTGCTGGTGGTGACGGTCGCCGTGCTCGGGATGATCGGGATCGGCTGGGTGGCGTCGTACTTCATCAACGCCGACTGGGCGCACCTGCGGCCCCGCGAGATCGCCCGGTTCAACCCGGTCGCCACCGCCATGGACGGGTACAACATGGCCCAGCTGGCGATCGGCACGCTCGGCGTGCTGCTGGTGACCGGCGAGTACACCACCGGCCTGATCCGGGCCACGATGGCCGCCGTCCCGGACCGGCTGCGCGTGCTGTGGGCGAAGCTCGGCGTGTACACCGCGATCACGTTCGTCCTCATGATGGTCACCTCGTTCGTGACGTTCCAAGGTGGACAGTGGCTGCTGGCCAGCCACGGCACCAGTCTCGCCGCGCCCGGAGTGTCCAGAGTGGTCATCGCGACCGGCGTCTACCTGACGCTGGTGGGGATGCTGGGCGTCGCGTTCGGCGCCCTGGTCCGCAACACCGCGGGCGGGATCGCCGCGCTGTTGGGGGTTCTGCTGGTGCTGCCGGCGATCTTCGGGGTGCTGCCGCAGACCTGGCAGGACGACATCAACAAGTTCCTGCCGAGCGAGGCCGGTCAGGCGGCGCTGTCGGTGGTGCCCGATCCCGTGCTGCTCTCGCCGTGGGTGGGGATGGGACTGTTCGCGGTGTACGTGGTGATCGCGGTCGCGTTCGCCGCGGTGTTCCTCAAGCGGCGGGACGTCTAGTAGTCCTTGAGCGTGATGGCCGTGGCGGCGCGGTGGATCCTGGCCGCGATCCGGCCGGCCATCCGCTCCTTGCCCGGCAGGTGCGGGAGCATCCGCAGCACGGCCAGCTGGGCGCGGATCTGCCAGCGTTTGGCGATCACCATGCCGCGCACGTTCGCCGGCCCCAGTTTCTGGTTCGCCGTGACGAAACCGCGCATCTCCTGCTCGTAACGGGCGAACGCGGTCGCCGGGTCGTCGCTGCTCGCCAGTTCGCCCGCGAGGACGTACGCGCCGACAAGGGCCAGGCTGGTGCCCTGGCCGGAGGCGGGGGAGGCGCAGTACGCGGCGTCGCCGGTGAGTACGACCCGGCCGCGTGACCAGCGGTCCAGTTCGACCAGGCTGAGCGAGTCGAAGTAGAAGCCGTCGGCGGACTTGGCCGCCTCGATCAGCCTGGGCACCTCCCATCCCGCGCCCGCGTACGCCTCGGCGAGGATCGCGCGCTGCTGCTCGGTGTCGCGCCGGTCGTAGTCCATCGGCGGGGCCGCGAAGAGGAACATGGCCTTGGCGTCGGCCGCGCCTCGGGTGCTGTACATCAGGGCGGTCCGGCCGGGTTCCACATAGGTCCGTTCGGCGCGGTCCAGCCCCAGGTGGTTCGGGACGGTGAAGATCGAGACGTAGTAGCCGAGTTCGCGGACGTCACCCTCGCCGAACACCATCCGCCGGGTCGCCGACCGCAGCCCGTCCGCGCCCACCACGAGGTCGAACTTCCGCGCCGGGGTGTGCTCGAAGCGCACGGTTCCGTCCGGCTGGATGTCCACAATGGAGTCACCGAACCCGAACTCGACCCCGTCGAGCTGGTCGAACAGTAAGCGGGCCAGGTCGCCGCGGAGGATCTCGACGTCCGCACCGGACCGGCCGCCGAACAGGTCCGCGTCCATCTCCGCGACCTTCCGGCCGGTCCGGTCGACGAACGTGGCCTCGCGGACCTCGGTGGCCCGCCGCCGGACCTCGTCGAGCAGGCCCATGCGCCGGATGACGTCGACCGCGGCGCCGCGGATGTCGACCTTGTAGCCGCCGTCGCGGATCTCGGTCGCGCGCTCCACGACGGTCGGGGTGAAGCCGTGCTTCTTGAGCCAGTAGGCGGTGGTCAGTCCGGCGATGCCGGCGCCGGCGACGAGGACGTTCTTGCTGGTCATCTGGGCCTCCTTGGGTGTGGGGCAACCGTAGTGCCGATTTGGACGCTTGTCTAGCACGATCTGTCTGAGACGTTTTGTGCTAAGTTGTTCATATGGGAAACCGGGAAGATCTGCTCGCCGGGGCCAAGCGGTGCCTGTACGAGAAGGGCTACCAAGCCACCAGCGCGCGCGACATCGCCGCCGCGGCCGGCACCAGCCTCGCGGCCATCGGCTACCACTTCGGCGGCAAGGAGGCGTTGCTCAACACCGCGCTGGTGGAGGCGGCGAAGGAATGGGGCGACGAGATGGAACGCGCGCTCGCCGCCGACCTGGACTCGGATCTCACCCCGGCCGAACGGTTCGAGGCCACCTGGGCGCGCGTGATCGAGTCCTTCACCACCCACAGGGACATGTGGACGGCGCAGTTCCGGCTGCTCACCGAACTCAAGGCCCTGCCCGACGAAGGCCGGTTCCTGGTGACGGCCCTGCGGGAGGCCCGGCGGGAACTCGCCCAGATCTTCCAGCCGACGCCGCCGGCCGACGGGCGCGTGATCGGGTCGGTGTACCACGCGCTGCTGCTCGGCCTGCTGAGCCAGTGGCTGGTCGACCCGGACGACGCGCTGTCGAGCACGGACCTGATCGAAGGGCTGCGCGCCATCACCGAGGTCGTGGGAACGCCCGGGACGTGATTAGCTGGTTATTCCGCGTGCGGCGGATGACATCTGCTTGAGGTAACGTGCGTCAGTCCGACCGCGCGTGTGACGTGAGGTGCCATGACTGTTCGGCGGTACCAGGTCGCCACCTTGATCGCGGTGGCCTTGGCCATCCTGGTCGTGGTGAACGGTTTCGCGTTGTGGGGCGACCGGCCGGCCCTCTGGGTCGACGACGTCATGCAGCTCACGACCGGTCTGACCGCGGTGGTCTGCGGCCTGCTGGGCGCGCGCCGGGCACGCGGGGCGCAACGGTGGTGGCGGATGCTGGTCGCGGTCGGGATGCTCGGCTGGTCCGGTGGTCAGGTCGTGTGGTCGTACTACCAACTCGCCAGCAACGAGGGCCTGCCGTCGCCGTCCCTCGCGGACGTCGGATACCTGTCGTTCCCGGTGTTCGCGCTGCCCGCGTTGTTCGTGCTGGGGGTCTCGCGGGAACGCCCCGACCGGCAACGGTGGCGGCCCAGCCAGTGGACCGGCCACTTCGGCGTCGCCGTCGTGCTCGACGGGCTCGTGGTCACCGGGTCGCTGTTCATTCTGGTGTGGACGACGGCCCTCGGCTCGGTGGTGCGGACGGTCGGGCCGGACTCGCTCAAGTGGGCGGTGGCCATCGCCTACCCGTTGTCGGACCTGGTCGTGGTCGTCGTCGCGGTGTTGCTCGTGGTGTTCGACCGGGTGGACCGGCCGTACCGGCGGAACCTGCTGCTGCTCGCCGCCGGGATCGTGGCACTGGCGTGCTCGGACAGCATCTTCGCGTACCTGGTGAGCATCGGCGCGGAGAGCATGAAACCTTGGGCCGACGCGGGTTTCGTGCTCGGACCGCTGCTGATCTCGTACGCGCTGCTCGCCGCGCCCGGCCGGCGCCGGGAGGACGCGAGCCAGCCCGGCACGGTCGACTGGTGGCAGTTGGCGTTGCCGTACCTGCCGGTCACCATCGTCGTGCTGGTGATCACCGGCCAGCAGCTGTTCGGCGACGGCCCGGACGCGGTGGTCGCGTGGCTCGGCGTGCTGGTGATCCTGCTGCTGCTGGCCAGGCAGCTGCTGTCCGTGTTGGACAACCGGCTGCTGCTGCGGCGCGTGTACGAGGGCCAGCAGCAGTTGGCGTACCAGGCGTTCCACGATCCGTTGACCGGCCTGGCGAACCGGTCGCTGTTCGGCGACCGGATCAACCAGGCGGTCGGCGACCCGACCCGGCAGCCGATGATCCTGATCTTCGTCGACCTGGACGACTTCAAGGACGTGAACGACCGGTTCGGCCACGCCGGCGGCGACAGCCTGCTGCACTCGGTGGGCCAGCGCCTGCTCGGCTGCGTGCGGTCCACCGACACCGTGGCCCGGCTCGGCGGCGACGAGTTCGCGATCCTCCTTGAGGGCGAACAGGATGCGCCCGAAGCGGTCGGCGAACGAATCCGCAACGCCCTGCGTCAGCCGTTCGCCGTCCACGGAGCGCCGGTGACCGTCCGCGCGAGCATGGGCCTGGTCGTGCCCGATCCGGCCGAGCCACTGGTCACTTCGGACGTTCTCCTCGGCCGCGCGGACACGTCCATGTACGCGGGCAAGCGCCTCGGCAAGGACACCGCTGTGGTGTACCGCCCGTCCCAGGACGGGCCGCCGGACTTCCCGACCGCCCTGCGATACGCCCACGGTGCCGTCCCCGTCGGGTTCAGCCTGTCGTTCCAGCCGATCGTCCGGCTCATCGACGAACAACCCACCGCCGTGGAAGCGCTGGCGCGGTGGACCGCGCCGGACGGCACCCACGTGTCCCCGGAGGCGTTCGTGCCGGCGGCCGAAGCGGCCGGTCTCGGCGCCGAACTCGACGCCCTGGTGCTGGACATGGCCTGCCGGCAGATGACCGCCGCCGGCCTGGACGTGGCCGTGCACGTCAACGTGGGCGCCAGCCGGTTAGGCACGCCGGAGCTGGAACGGACCGTCCGGGCGGCCCTGGACCGCTACCGGCTGGCCGCGGGTCAGCTCGTCGTGGAGATCACCGAGGCGGTTCCCGTCCCCGACCTGGCCGCGGGCGCCGACGCCATCCGCCGTCTGCAGTCCCTGGGCGTCCGGGTCGCGCTGGACGACTTCGGCGCGGGCTACAGCTCGCTCACCTACCTGCACGCCTTACCCGTGGATCTGATCAAACTCGACCGCGCCCTGACCACCGGCGTCCACCCGGACCGTGACGAGAAGCTGTGCCGTTCCTTGGTGGCCCTGTGCGCCGACCTGGGCCTGGCCATCGTGGCCGAGGGCATCGAGACGGCCGCCCAGACCGAACTGATCACCCGCGCCGGCTGCACCATGGCCCAGGGCTACCGCTTCGGCCGCCCAGCACCGCTCACCACCCTCGGCCTGACCGGCAACCCACTCGTCCACGGGAGTGGATCGATGGGGGACAGCCGGTAGATCGGGGTGGGGGTTTGCCCGGTTCCTGACGGTGTGGGTGATCCATACCGTTCCCGGCATGAGAATTCGATCTTCAGTGCTGGTCGCGGCGCTGAGTATGGGCCTGTTCGGTGGGGTGGCGAGTGCCGCGCCCGGGGTGTCGAGCGATGGTGTGTGGCGGATGGACGGGTACGGCACGGTCCTGTCCATCGTTGGCGACACCATGTCGGTGTACCAGACCACCAAGATCAGTTGCCTGCATTACCAGGACCTGACCAGGCAGCGGACCGAGCCCAACGGGGACCTGCGGTTCGTGCACAGCGGCACCACGAGCCCCGAGGGCAAGGTCAAGATCCAGACGTTCTCGCCCCGGGGCCGCGACCGCGCCCGGCTGCAGCCGGACGGCCTGGTCGGCGACCGGGGCCTGGTCCGGGTGCCTGCCCTGCCGCCGGGCTGCGGCCAGCCCGTGCCGAGCGACCGGCTGAGCACGTTCGACGTGTTCTGGCAGACCTTTCCCGAGCAGTACCCGTTCTTCGCCGCCAAGGGATACGACTGGCAGCGGGCGCGGGACATCTACCGTCCCCAGGTGAAACCGGACATGTCCGACGACGACTTCTTCCAGCTGCTCACCCAGATGATCGAGCCGCTGCACGACGCGCACACCCGGATCATGGCTCCCGGCCGGAACTTCGTGGGCTTCCGGCCGAACACGATCCTGCCGACCCCGCCGTACAACCAACAGATCCAGGACTTCATCGAACGGCGTGACATCGGCGGCAAGCTCACACGGTATGCCAACGGCATCATCGGATACGCGGACCTGCCCGACAAGATCGGCTACCTGCGGATCGCGGCGTTCGCCGGGTTCACTGACACCGAGGACCCGGCCGAGATGGCGACCGTGCTCGACAACGCGCTCGACGACATCCTGACCCCGGCCCGAACCTCCGGTCCGGGCAAGCTCCGCGGGCTGGTCCTCGACCTGCGGTTCAACGGCGGCGGGCTCGACTCGCTGGGGCAACGGCTCGCGTCCAGGCTCACTGACAAACCGTTCTTCGCGTACTCGAAGCGTGCCCGCGACTGCGTCGACGACCCGAGCCGGTTCACGAAACCGCAGGACTTCACGATCACGCCGTCGGCGAAGTCGAAGTACACCGGCCCGATCGCGCTGCTGACCAGCGGGTCACAGGGCAGCGCCGGGGAGACGTTCACCCAGGCGATGACGCAACGGACCCCCGCGCCGCTGCGGATCGGCGAGAACACCCAAGGCGTCTTCTCCGACATGCTGGTGCGTGAGCTGCCCAACGGGTGGATCTTCGCGTTGCCGAACGAGGAGTACCTGACCGCCACCGGCCGGACGTACGACGGCGCCGGTATCCCGCCGCACATCCGGACCCCGGTTTTCGGCGCGGAACTGGCCCAGGGCAAGGACTCCGCGTTCGACCGCGCGTTGGCCGAATTCCGCCGTCAGCGTTCGTAGACCAGGAGCAACACACCGTCTGGACCGACCGGCGTCGCCGATGCGAGCTTCAGCTTCACCGGCGCGCCGGTCTTGAACAGCTTGCGCCCGCCGCCGAGAACGATCGGGAACACGATCAGCCGCAGTTCGTCCACCAAGCCGTGGTCCAGCAACGCGTGCACCAGCGTTGCGCTGCCGTGCACGACGATGTCGCCGGTCGCGGCGGCCTTCAGTTCGGACACCTGGTCGGCGAGGTCGCCGCCCAGCACAGTGGTGTTCCCCCACTGTGGATTCCGCAGGGTGGACGACACGACGTACTTCGGCAACGAGTTGAACTTGTCCGCGAACTCGCCCTGTTCCCCAGGCCAGGACCGGGCGAACTCCTCGTACGTGACCCGGCCGTACAGCTGGCATTCGCTGTTCATGGTCTCGAACAGCTTGAACTCGCCCGCCTCGGGGCCCTGGTCGAACTGGCCGGCCCAGTCGCCGGCGGGGTCCTCCACGACGCCGTCGAGGGACATGAATTCGGAGACCACCAGTCTGCCCATGTCCAGCTCCTTACCGGGGGATGAGGCCGAAGATGGTGGCGGTGGAGCCGGCGCCGTTGCGGTTGATCGGGCCGCCGGCCAGGATCCAGGCCCCGGTGGCCGGGAGTTTCGCCAGGTTGGCCAGGATCTCCAGGCTGATCCGGTGGCGTTGGTAGACCAGTTTGGACACCGTGAACGTCTCTTCGATGCCGACGTCCGGGCTGAACGTGTCGATGCCGGTGCCGCCGGTGCGGCCGATCCGTCCGGTGTCGATCAGCCAGCGGACCGTCGGGATGGCGAAGCCCGGCTGGTGGATGACACCGTTGGCGTCCAGGTTGGGGAACGCGGGCGTGCCCCACCGGGACTCCCAGCCGGTCCACAGGATCACCATGGAGTTGTTGGGGATGCGGCCGTGCTGGCGCTCCCACTCCTTGATGTCGTCGACGGTGACCGCGTAGTCGTCGTGGCCACGGACCTTGGCCCGGACGTCGATCTTGACGGCCGGCAGGAACAGGTCACCCGGGTCCATCTGGTCGGCCAGCGGCTCACCCTTGTTGAAGTGGCCGGGCGCTCCCCAGTGCGTGCCGGTGTGTTCGCCTTCGCGGACGTACTGCAGGAAGTAGCCGTCCTTGGGGATGGTGGCGATGGTCTCCAACGTGAACGCCGGGTCGCCCGGGAACACGTTGGTCTTGGCGGGGTCGTTGACGTGCGAGAGGCTTACCAGGCTGAGCTGATCAAGCCGGACCGGCGGCGCCGCGGCGGCCTGCGCGGTGCGCCCACCCGGCCACGATAAGGCCCCGAACAGTCCGGCTGCGGCGGCGCCGAGCGCCCTGCGTCGTGATGGCATGCGCACACCCTAAGCACGCCATCGTCGCAAGTCAGCCCGCTGTGTTGTGAACGAAGCACCAGCGCCAGGACTCACCGGGCTCGAACGAGCGGATCACCGGGTGGCCGGCGTCGGCCGCGTGCCGGCTCGCGTGCTTCTCGGTGGACGAGTCGCAGCAGCCGACCTTCCCGCAGGTCAGGCACAGCCGCAGGTGCACCCACGTGGTGCCCTGGGCCAGGCAGTCCTCGCAGCCGTCCTCGGTGCTCGGCGTCGGTTCCGCACCGAGCGTAGCGATGTCGGCACAGGTAGTTGGGGCCACAGACCCTCCTTGGTGTCGGTCACCAGCGAAACTACGCTGTTTTGACGTTGGATGCTTGACTGGGGACCATGACGACATCTCTGCCTGACCGGGTGGCCAAGCCCTCGATCCTCACGGTCGACGACGACCCCGGGGTCTCCCGGTCCGTCGCCCGGGACCTGCGCAGGCAGTACGGCGAGACGTACCGGATCGTGCGGGCCGAGTCCGGCCCGCAGGCCCTGGAGGCGTTGAACGAGATCAAGCTGCGCGGCGAAGAGGTCGCGGCGGTGCTGGCGGACTACCGGATGCCGCAGATGAGCGGGATCGAGTTCCTCGAGGCGGCGATGGACCTGTTCCCGGCCGCCAAGCGGGTGCTGTTGACGGCGTACGCCGACACCGACGCCGCGATCCAGGCGATCAACGTGGTCGACCTGGACCACTATCTGTTGAAGCCGTGGGACCCGCCGGAGGAGAAGCTCTACCCGGTGCTGGACGACCTGCTGGCCAGCTGGCTGGCCACCGACCGGCAGCCGGTGCAGCAGGTGCGGGTGATCGGCCACCGCTGGTCGTCGCGGTCCTACGAGGTCCGGGACTTCCTGGCCCGCAACTCGGTGCCGTACCGCTGGTACGAGCTGGCCGACGGCGAGTGCGAGGCCCGCCGGCTGCTGACGGCCGCGGGCGAGGACGGCGCCCGGCTGCCGGTGGTGGTCACCCCGGAGGGTGACCCGCTGATCGAGCCGTCCGACGCGGAACTGGCCGCACGAGTGGGCCTGAGCACGACGCCGTCGACGGACTTCTACGACCTGATCGTGATCGGCGGCGGCCCGGCCGGCCTGGGCGCGGCGGTGTACGGCGGCTCCGAGGGGCTGCGGACCGTGCTGGTGGAACGGCTGGCGACCGGCGGGCAGGCCGGCACGAGCAGCCGGATCGAGAACTACCTGGGGTTCCCGGACGGCGTGTCCGGCGAGCAGCTCACCGACCGGGCCCGGCGGCAGGCGTTGAAGTTCAACGTGGAGATCCTCACCACGCGGGACGTGGTCGCGTTGGAGGCCCGGGGCTCGGCCCGGGTCGTGCGGTTCGGTGACGGCACGGAGTTGGCCGCGCACACCGTGATTCTCGCCACCGGCGTCTCGTACCGGACGTTGGACGCGCCCGGTCTGGACGGTTTGGCCGGCAGGGGAGTGTTCTACGGCGCGGCCACCACGGAAGGACCCAGCTGCGCGGGCAGTGACGTCTACCTGGTCGGTGGCGCGAACTCCGCCGGGCAGGCCGCGATGTACTTCGCGAGGCACGCGAGTGACGTGCACATCGTGGTGCGGGCGGACTCGCTCGACCGGTCCATGTCCCGGTACCTGATCGACCAGATCGGCGAGGTGAAGAACATCCACGTGCTGCCGTGCACGGAGGTCGTCGGCGGTACCGGCGCCGAGCATCTCGAAACGCTTACGTTGCGGCACAACAAATCCGGTGAGGAACAGACCGTGCCGGCGGGCTGGCTGTTCGCGTTCATCGGGGCCGCGCCGCGCACCGACTGGCTGGACGGGACGTTGGCCCGCGACGAGCGCGGCTTCGTGCTCGCCGGGCCCGACCTGGGGATTCCGCCCGGCTGGCCGCTGGACCGGCCGCCGTACCACCTGGAGACGAGCCTGCCCGGCGTGTTCGTCGCGGGCGACGTGCGCGCGGACTCGGTGAAACGAGTGGCTTCGGCGGTCGGCGAAGGCGCCATGGCCGTCACGCTGGTCCACCGCTATCTGGAAAGGTCCTGACGTGGAAGAGAAACTGACCGCCGACGACCTGCGCGAGCTGTTCCTGTTCGAGAAGCTCGACGACGACCAGCTCGCGTGGCTGGCGCACCACGGCCAGGTGGAGACGCGTTCGGCGGGCGCCACGGTGCACGACGAGGGCGAGCCGGCGACGTGCTTCTTCGTTCTGCTCGAAGGCACGGTCGCGTTGAGCCGCAACATCGGCGGCGAACGGGTCGAGATGAACCGGACCGATCACGTCGGCTCGTACTTCGGCGCCACCCAGGTGTACCTGGCGGCGGACGTCGCCGCCAACCAGAAGTACATGGCGAGCGTCGAGTCCGTCACGGACACCAAGATGTTCCAGCTGCCGGCCGAGGAGTTCGGGCCGGTGGTGCGGGAGTGGTTCCCGATGGCCGTGCATCTGCTTGAGGGCCTGTACTTCGGGATGCAGAACACCCAGCGCGCGGTCAACCAGCGGGAACGCCTGCTGGCGTTGGGTTCCCTGTCGGCCGGCCTCACCCACGAGCTGAACAACCCGGCCGCCGCCGCGGTTCGCGCGACCGCCGCGCTGCGTGAACGCGTGGCCGGGATGCGGCACAAACTCGCCATGCTGGCCAACGGGACCGTCGACCAGAGGACCCTGACGGCGTTGGTGAAGCTGCAGGAGAACGCGGTCGAGCGCGTCGCCAAGGCGCCGAAGCTTGGCCCGATGGAGGCCAGCGACCGCGAGGACGAGGTCGGGGACTGGCTGGAGGGACACGGCATCCAGGGCGGCTGGGACCTCGCGCCGACCCTGGTGGCCGGCGGCCTGGACGTGGAGTGGCTGGCCGAGGCGGTCGACCTGTGTCCACAGGCGACGACCGAGGCGGCGGTCCGCTGGATCGCGTACACGGTCGAGACCGAGACGCTGATGAACGAGATCGAGGACGCCACCACCAGGGTGTCCACTTTGGTCGGTGCGGCCAAGCAGTACTCGCAGATGGACCGGGCGCCGTTCCAGGTGGTCGACATCCACGAGCTGCTCGACTCGACGCTGGTGATGCTGGGCGCCAAGTTCGGTGCCGGCGTCGACCTGGTCAAGGACTACGACCGGGCGCTGCCGCCGTTGCCGGCCTACGCGGCCGAGCTCAACCAGGTGTGGACGAACCTGATCGACAACGCGATCGCCGCGATGGACGGCACCGGAACCCTGACCGTGCGGACGTTCCGCGAGGACACGTGCCTGGTGGTGGAGATCGGCGACACCGGCACCGGGATCCCGCCGGACATCAAGGACCGGATCTTCGAGCCGTTCTTCACCACCAAGGCGGTCGGCCAGGGCACCGGTCTCGGCCTGGACATCTCGTGGCGGATCGTGGTCAAGAAACACCACGGCGACATCCGGGTCGAGTCCGTGCCCGGCGACACCCGCTTCCAGGTCGTGCTGCCGTTGACTGTTCCCGAGGAGGCCTGATTCAGTAGTCGGCGAGGAACTCGGCGAGGGCCTTGGCACCCCGCGCCGGGTCCTGCAGCATCCACCAGTGGCCGAGGCCGTCCAGGACGGTGACCTGCGAGCCGAACCGGTCGGCCGCGCGCCTGGCCAGTGTCTCGCCGCCGACGCACGGGTCCTCGCTCGACACGATCGCCAGGCCGCGGCGACGTTCGGCCCGTTCCAGGTCCCGGCCCCACTCGGCCATCGCCGGCGGCTTTGCCGACCGGTACAGGGCGAGGATGCACCGGGCCATGTCCTCGGTCATCGCCTCGGCACAGGCCCGCGCCGCCTCGGGTGTCATGCCCAGTGGCACGTATGCCGCGGCGCGCTCCTCGACCGACAGGCCGACCATCGCGTTGACCGCGGTCTCGCCGGCGCCGTCGGTCTGCCAGGTCTGGGCCAGCGGATGCCACACGTACTCGGGGTCCGCGGCGCCGACCACGTCCGTCGCCCACGAGCGGATCAGGTCCGGCCTGGTCGCGGCCACCCGCTGGACGTGCAGGCCGCCCCAGTCGTGGCCGACCAGGTCGATCGGCCCGGGGACGGCTTCCAGTTCGGCGACCAGCCACCGGGCGTAGTCGTCCGCGGTCGCGCCGAACCCGGATGGGACAGGCGCGCCGAAACCGGGCGGGGACAACGTGATCACGTCGGCCCGGCCCAGCTCGGCCCGCAGCGGCCCCCAGACCGCCGCGGCCTCCGGGACGCCGTGGACGAGAACGACGGGCATGGCGATTCCTCCCTTGTCGATGCGATCAATTCCCAACCTACGGCACGAACCAGGGGCACAATTGGGGAGCGAGGGAGGGGACTCATGGCGTTACGCGTCCGGCTGACCCAGGCCGATCTGGACAACGTCCGGTTCGCCGCGGGGCCCGCGCCCATCCTGGAGGCGATCCTGGCGTTCGCGTCGTTCGAGCGCCGCACACCGACCCGTACCACGCTGCCGCCGACGATCCGTCCGCTGTTCTCGCTGGTCCGTGACGCGCGTGGCCCGGTGTTCCTCGACCCGTTCGTCGCCGACCCCCAATGGGGCCTCGAACTCGTGCGGTCGGCGCCCAAGGCCCTGATCCGCGAGGACATGGAGCGGATGTGGTGCGTGAAGCCGCCGTTGTGGCTGCGCAACCTCGCCGACGGCGACTCCGAGCAACGTCAAGTGGTCGGCACGGCCGTGCGGTACTGGTACCAGCGCGTCATCGAGCCCCAACGGCACCGAATCGAGCAGGTGTTCCAGCACGACATCGCCATGCGCACCCCGACCATGCGTGACGTGGGCGTCGTCGGCCTGCTCAACAGCATCCACCCGAACCTGACGTACCACGACGGCGTGCTGACCATGCCGCATCCCCTGGACATCACCTGTGACCTGGAAGGGCAGGGCTTTGAGTTGCGACCGACAACACAGTGGGCGGGCCGGCCGTTGTGGTCGTGGTCGTCCGACGACCCGTCCCGCTTCGCGCTGCACTATCCGGCGTTGAGCGAGCGCACCCGGACCGTGCAGCAACCCACCGAGCAGGCGTTGGCCAAACTGGTCGGCGAGACCCGCGCGGCCGTCATGCACGCCCTGAAGAGCCCGTTGTCCACCGGCGAACTGGCCGAACGGGTGGGGGTCAGCATCTCGTCGGCGTCCCAGCACGCCTGTGTGCTGCGGGACGTCGGCCTGGTCCGAAGCGTCCGCGACGGCCAGAAGGTGACGCACAGCCTCACCATGCGCGGGATGACCCTGCTCGGCTTCGGCCAGGTGTGACCCGGACCCGGGTAATTCAGTTGTCGGCCTGAGCGGCTGTGTGCTGCACTGCCGGCGAACGTCCGTCGAGATAGGAGAGGCCCATGCGGTGCGAGTTCATGTTCCCCCAGCAGGTCTCTGACACCTATCCCGAGGACATGAACTTTGACGCGTACCTTGAACCTGGGCATCGTGGCGCATGTCGACGCCGGTAAGACGAGCCTGACCGAGCGGCTGCTGTACGCCGCCGGCGTGATCGACACGGTCGGCAGCGTCGACAAAGGCAGTACCCAGACCGACTCGCTGGACCTGGAACGCCAGCGCGGCATCACCATCAAGGCGGCGGTGGTGTCGTTCACGCTCGGCGACGTCACGGTCAACCTGATCGACACCCCCGGCCACCCGGACTTCATCGCCGAGGTGGAGCGGGTGCTGAACGTCCTGGACGGCGCCGTTCTGGTGGTGTCCGCTGTGGCGGGTGTGCAGGCGCAGACCCGGGTGCTGATGCGGGCGCTGCACCGGCTGGGCATTCCCACGCTGGTCTTCGTGAACAAGATGGACCGGCCGGGCGCCCAGGGCGAGGCGTTGCTGCCGAGCCTGGCCGAGCGGCTCGCCCCGGCGGTCATCGACCGTGGGTCGGTGTTCTTCGGCTCGGCCATCACCGGCCAGGGGATCACCGAACTGGTCGACGGCATCACGAACCTGCTGCCGGCCGCGGCCGGCGACGGTCCGGTGTCGGGCATGGTGTTCAAGGTCGAACGCGGCAAGGCGGGGGAGAAGATCGCGTACGTCCGGATGTTCGCCGGCTCGATCCGGGTGCGGGAACGGCTGGACTGCGGGAAAGTCACCGCTCTCGCCGTCTTCGACCACGGCACGGCCGTGCGGCGACCGGTGGTGACGGCGGGCGAGATCGCCAAGGTGTGGGGCCTGGACGTCCGGATCGGCGACAGCGTAGGCGAACCACGACGTGGGCAGCGCCGGCATTTCTCGCCACCGACCCTGGAGACGGTCGTCGTCCCGGCGCGGCCGGCCGAGCGGGGTGCGCTGCACGCCGCGCTGGCCCAGCTCGCCGAGCAGGATCCGTTGATCAACCTGCGCCTGGACGAGCTGCGCGAGGAGACCGCCCTGTCGCTGTACGGCGAGGTCCAGAAGGAGGTCATCCAGGCGACTTTGGTGGCCGACTACGGCATCGAGGCGGTGTTCCGCGAGACCACGATGATCTGCGTCGAACGCCTCAACGGCACCGGCGCGGCGGTCGAGCACGTGGGCGGGTCCGGGAACCCGTTCTACGCCACGGTCGGCCTGCGAATCGAACAGTCCGCAATAGACAGTGGGGTGACCTACCGGCTGGGCGTCGAGTTGGGCGCCATGCCGCTCGCGTATTTCGCCGCGATCGAGGAGACCGTCCGGAGCACCCTCGACCAGGGCATTCACGGCTGGCGGGTGACCGACTGCGTGGTCACCGTGACGCACGTGAAGTTCGTGCCGCCGATCACCGCGGCCGCGGACTTCCGCAACCTCACGCCGTTGGTCCTGATGGCCGCGCTGGCCCGAGCCGGCACCACCGTGCACGAACCCACCCACAGTTTCCGCCTGGAGGTCCCGGCGGACGTACTCGGGCAGGTGCTGGCGGCCCTGGCCCGGCTGCGGGCCGTTCCGCGGACGACTGCCGTGACAGGGGCTTCCGCGCTCGTCGAAGGCGGCATTCCGGCGACGAACGTGCATGGCCTGCAACGTGAACTGCCGGCGTTGACCCGTGGCGAAGGCGTGCTGGAGTCCACATTCGACACCTACGAACCGGTCAACGGGATCATCCCCCGTCGGCCGCGTTCGGATCACAACCCGTTGCACCGCAAGGAGTATCTGCTGCACGTGGTCCGTCGCACCTGAGCGCTACCCGCTGAGCAGTGACCTGCCCAGCGGGGTCAGCGTGTGGATCACGGCGTTCTTGGCGCGTCTGGTCCGGACCAGGCCCGCGTCGCGCAGGATCGACGCGTGGTAGCTCGCCGAGGCCGCCGAGATCCCGGCGTGCTCGCTGAGCTCGGTCGTGGTGCACCCGCGGGCGATCGCCCGCAGGATCCGTGCCCGGGTGGTGCCGAGCAACGCCCCCAGCTCACCGCCGGCCTGCTCGGCCGGTGCCGTCCGGCCGATCGGGTACACCAGCACGGGCGGCAGGTCGGGGTCGGCGAGCATGGTCGGCGCCAGATGGCAGAAGAACGACGGGACCAGGCGCAGCCCCCGCCCCGCCAGCTTGAGGTCGCCGGACACGTGGTCGCCGAGCACCTCCAGGACCGGCGGCTGCCAGCGGACCCCGGGGTGCAGCGTGCTCAGGGCGAAGCCGAGCCCGTTGTTCACCGCCGCCCACGCGCGCTCCACCCGGTCGGTGTGCACCTGCTGGGCCATCCGCGGCCAGAACGGCTCCAGCGCGGTCCGATAGTAGGTCTGCAGTGACCTGGCCAGCCCGTGCAGCGCCCGGCCGCCGTCGGCCAGGGTCCGCGCCCACTCCGGGACCGGCCGGTCGCCGAACAACCGGCCCAGTTCGGCCCGGACCCGGGCGCGTGGGGTGTGCGCCACCGTGTCGAACGCCGCCTCCGGGCCCATGGCACCTTCGTCCGGCGTGAGGAAGTCGGGGGAGTAGCCCACCGGCGGCGCGATCGCCAGCAGCGCCCGCACGCCCGCGTCCAGCGTGAACTGGCCGCGCCACCACCGGGTGACCCGGTCGTCCCGCCCGTCCTGCAACGCGTGCAGGCTCAGCAACACCTCCCACGCCGGGTCCGGCGCCTCGGCGAACGTCGTCCGCGCGAGGTCCGCGCCCGAGAAGTGCACTCTCAGCGCCATGGTGCCCTCATGACCCGAGTTTAAATGTTTCAAGCACGGCAGCTGATCTCCATACCGTCCTCGACCGGGAAGTCGACCGACACGTATCCGTTGCCGGGGGTGCGGACGTAGTCCAGGTACTCGGCCATGGTGGCCATCGTGGTGTCGTCGGCCACGACCAGCGCGCCGGGCGTGAGCCGTGGTTCCAGCGACCGCAGGACGGGCAGGCACAGGTCCTTCCAGCCGTCCAACAGCACCAACCCGATCGGTCCGGGGACGGCGTCGAGCGTCGACCGCGCGTCGCCGTGCAGGATCGTGACGTGGTCGGCTAGGCCGGCCTCGGCGAGGACGTCCTGGGCGGCGGCGAGCTTGGTCGCGCTCATCTCGGTGCCGTACACGTGGCCCACGCCGTTGTCGGCGACCGCGGCGGCCAGGTAGAGCGTGGAAATCCCGTATGACGTGCCGAACTCGACGACCGTCTCCGGCCGGGCGGCCCGGATCAGCGAGTACAGCAGTTCGCCGCCGCGCGCGGAGATCGGCATGTAGATGTCGGCCATGAGGTCGGCGAGTTCCTGAGCGTCGGCGCCGGCAGGGATAGCGCGGTGGGGCGCGCGCTCGTCGGCATCGGCGGCGCCATGCAGACGGGTGAGGACATCGCGGACTGTCGGTGTGCTGAGGGTGTTGGTCATGGCCTCTACGTTAGACGCAACGTTGCGTTATGTCTAACGCGCGGTAGGCTCACCGCATGACGGGCACACATCACGGAAACCGGTACGGGCGCAGCGAGGAGGCCCGGCAAGCGGTCCTGCACGCGGCCGACGACCTGCTGGTGGAGCGCGGGTTCGCCGGTGTCACGATCGAGGGTGTGGCGGCCCGCGCCGGCGTGGCCAAGCAGACCATCTACCGCTGGTGGTCGTCCAAGGTGGACATCCTGCTGGACACGTTGATCGACGACATGGCCAAGGAGTTGACCCCGCGCGACCACGGCGACGTAAGCCGTGACCTGCGTGCCCACCTGCACAAAGTGGCCCTCTTCCTGACCCGGGCGGACGCCGGAGCGGTGTTCCGGGCGTTGGTCGGCCACGCCCAGCACGACCCGGCGATGGCCGCCCGGCTGCGCGCCGACTACCTCAGCCAGCAACGCGCACGTGACCGGATCCCCTTGGAGCGCGCGGTCGAGCGCGGCGAGCTTTCGTCCGAAACGGACATCGAGGTCGCGTTGGACGAACTGCTCGGCCCGGTGCACTACCGGGTGCTGGTCACCGGCGAGCCCGTCCCGCGCAAGTTCACCGACCACCTCGTGGACCAATTCCTGGTGCGGTACGGCACCGGCCGGGGATAACCTGGGCGCATGGACTGGTCGGGACACAAGCGGATCGCGGTGCTCACAGGCGCCGGCATCTCCACGGACTCCGGGATCCCGGACTACCGCGGCCCGGACGGTGTGTGGACGCGCAATCCGGGCGAGATGAACACGTTCACCCTGGACACGTTCCTGCGTGACGCGGAGACCCGGCAACGGTTCTGGTCGACGTACGTCGACCACGCCGCCTGGCACGCACAGCCGAACGACGCCCACCGCGCGCTGGCCGGCCTGGCGGAGTCCGACAGGGCCGTGCGGGTGCTGACGCAGAACATCGACGGGCTGCACCAGAAAGCCGGCCTGCCGGCCCGGAAAGTGTTGGAACTGCACGGAAGCATGCATTCGACCGGGTGCGTGGAATGCCGGCGCACCGGGCCGACCGCGCCCGTGCTCGACCGGGTCCGTGCCGGTGAGACCGATCCGAAGTGCCCGGACTGCGGCGGGATCCTCAAGCTCGGTGTGATCCTGTTCGGCGAGTACCTGGACAGCGACGTGCTCGCCAGGGCCGAGAAAGTGGCCGAGGCGAGCGAGGTGTTCCTGGCCGTGGGGACGTCGCTGCAGGTGGAGCCGGTGGCATCACTGTGCGCCGTGGCCGTCACCGCCGGGGCTCGACTGGTGATCGTCAACCGCGACCCCACCCCGTACGACGACTACGCCACCGCCGTCATCCGGGACCCCATCGGCGTCGCTGTGCCCGAGATCTGCGCGGCTCTGGCCGAATAGCGCCATCGCGACGATCAGCAGCGGCACCACGCCGGCGCCCCACGCGACGCCGCCACCGAGCCGTTGGATGTCCAGGAGGTTGCTGTTCCACCACAGGCCCAGCGTCCGGTAGAAGTGGTCGCCGATGACGGTCTGCGAGGTGAGCAACGCGGCGCCGAACAACGCGTGCCCGGGAATGGCGGTGAACACCATGGCGCGCCGCCACTTCAGCGGGATCGGCCGGGGGAACGGGTCCGCGCCGATCACCGCCCAGAAGAACAGGCAGCCGGTCAGCAGGAAGTACGCGTTCATGCCGACGTGCGCCAACGGCACGTCCAGCGACCACTCGAACAACCCGGAGAAGTACAGAACGAAGAACGACCCGACGAACAACGCGACCACAGCCGCCGGATGCGTGAGAAACCGCGGCAGCCGCACCATCCGCGACTGGCCAACCAGCGGCGCCATCCCAGACGCCGCCACCGGAGCCGATCCTGCCGGCCCGGAATTGTCGGTCCCCAACGGTAACGTTGATCCAGGGGACCTTCGTCCTCCCTCCCCTTCGGGGTGCGCGGAAACTTCGGCGTGCGCGGAAACGCGGGTGTGGCCGGCGAGGGTCAGTGGGGCGCCGAGGACCAGGAGGATCGGCGCGAGGATGGACAGCAGCATGTTGCTGACCATGTCGACGCTGAACACGGCGGGCCCGTACCGGCCGATTCCGGACGATGTCGCCAGCACGACCTCGGCGCACCCGCCGAGCCACGCGATCGTCCGCGACACCGGCCAGTCCCCGCCGCGCGCCTTCAGCCGCCGTACACCGACGAGGTACAGCACGGCCATTGCGAGCGCGATCGTGCCCAGGATGAGGTCGAACCGCCAGTCCGCGAACGTGCGCGCCAGGGTGGGCGGGCCGTCCAGTCCGTACCCGATCCGGAGTTCGACGGTCGACGGGTTGCCGGCGCCGTGGTCCGGCGGCGGTGTCCGGCCGAGCGCGGTCGCCAGGCCGATGGTGATCATCATGACCAGGAC
The DNA here is from genome assembly GCF_004345645.1 of Actinocrispum wychmicini. Lineage (GTDB taxonomy): Bacteria > Actinomycetota > Actinomycetes > Mycobacteriales > Pseudonocardiaceae > Kibdelosporangium > Kibdelosporangium wychmicini. The sequence goes on from NZ_SLWS01000014.1 coordinate 102,336, forward strand.
CTCGAACGCGGCGAGCCGCACCAGCGCCCGCCCACTGCCGTTGTGCAGGGCTTTGAGGCCGCGTTCCCGTTGGAGGTAACCGAAGACGCCGAGCACGACCAGCGCGGCGATCTTGCCGAGCGTGAGCAGACCGTACGAGGTGGCGAACAGGTTCTGGATCTTCAGCCGTACCAACGCGTTGATCACACCGGACGCGGCCATGACGATCCAGCACACCAACGCGACCCGGGAGAACCGGTTCGCGGCCCACGCCAGGTGCTCACCCTTCCGCCGGCCGTACGCGAGCAACGCGACCAGCCCGCCGACCCACAGCGCGGCGGCAACGAGGTGCCACAGCAGGCTGGCCGTGGCCCAGTCGTGGTCGCCGCCGCTCGACGAATGCCCGCTGGCGGCCACCGGAACCAGCCCGAAAACAGCCACTCCCAACAGCACCGTCGTCGACCGCCGCAGCAGGACCCGTGACGTCGCGACAACAAGCACCACCGCGACCCCAGCCGTGAGCAACCACGCCTTCGTCTGCTCAAGAGACGCCGCAAGGTCGACGATCTTGCCGAAGTCCATGCTCCCCAACGGTTGCGTGAACGAATCCGCGACCGTGAACGGCACGGACAAGATCGCGCTCACGCACCACAACGCGGCCGCCCACCCAGCCGCGCGCAACGCCCGATACCCATCGGCCGACAGCACCCCGGACTCCTGCGCGGGCACCATGAACGCGGCGAACAACAACGACCCCACGCACAACACGCCGCCCACCTCGGCGAGAATGCGCACAACGATCAAGCCGTTCCTGGTGAACCCATCAGGCCCGCGCAGGCCCACGGCCGCGTAGTCCGTGCCAGTGAGCGCCACCAACCCGACGGCCACCAAGCACGCCACGACCGTACCGACGAAAAGTAGAGGCCCGAGCCTGGCCCGTTGATCGATCACGGCCCCGAGCCTAGAACCCCGCAACACACCCCCACCAACAACACACCCCCACTATGCACCCACTGCCGCCCCACCCACTCATCCCCGCCCCCGCCCTTCTCGCCCCACCCATCCACCCTTGAGTCGCGCGTTCTCGGACGCCGTGTCGCGCGTTCCGGTACCGCGTGTCTCGCGTTCCCGGACGTCCGCTAGGGGTTTCGGCGCAGGAGGTAGGTGTCCATGATCCAGCCTTTTCGGGCTCGGGCCTCAGCCCGGGCCGCCACGATCCGGTCGGCCACCTCGGCCAGCGGGCCGGCGATCAGGATCTCGTCGGGGGTGCCGAGGTAGGCACCCCAGTAGATGTCGGCTTCGTGGTCGGTGTGCTGGGTGAAGGCGGTCTGCGCGTCCAGCATCACCACGACGTCGTCCACGCCGGCCGGCCACTCGGCGGCGAGCCGGCGGCCGGTGGTGATCTGGACCGGGCGGCCGACCTGGTTGAGCGGGACGCGATGCCGGGCGGCCAGGGTCGAGACGCTGCTGATGCCGGGGATCACCTGGACGTCGAACTCCGCCCCGCGGGCGAGCAGGTCGTCCAGGATCGCGAGCGTGCTGTCGTACAACACGGGGTCGCCCCACACCAGGAACGCGCCGGTCTCGTCCGGGCCCAGACTGTCGATCATCCGCAGGCAGACGTCCGCGCGCCGACGGCGCCAGTCGTCGACCGCCTCCGCGTAGGCCGCGCTGGTCCGGTCACGGTCCGGGTCCTGGCCGCGGACCACGCGGTAGGGGCGCGACGTCGCGTAACGGGTCAGAATCTCGTGCCGCAGGTCGATGAGCTCCTGCTTGACCTCGCCCTTGTCCAGCATGAAGAACACGTCCACCCGGTTGATGGCGTTCACCGCCTGCACTGTGACGTGCTCCGGGTCACCCGCGCCGACTCCGACGACCATGATCTCGCGCATGGCCGCCAGTCTGACCCATGGACTCGACCGGACCGTATTGGCCACATGTCAGTTGTTGCATATGACTTGTAACAAGGCCCTGCGCGAAAGTACATTCATGGGCCATGAGCGCACCTGAGTTATCCCGCTGGGCACGGATGTGGGGCTCACTCAGCGGCCAGGACCGCAGGTCGCTCGCCGGCATGTTCGGCTTCATCGTGCTGCTGCACGTCGTCGGCTTCGGCATGCTGGTCTTCCTGGTCATCCCCGGGCACTACGACCTCGGTGAGACCGGCGTCTTCGGCATCGGCGTCGGCATGCTCGCGTACACGCTGGGCATGCGCCACGCGTTCGACGCCGACCACATCGCCGCAGTCGACAACACAACCCGCAAACTGCTCGCCGACGGCGGCCGGAAACCGCTGTCCGTGGGGTTCTGGTTCTCCCTGGGGCATTCGACCATCGTGTTCGGTTTGTCGTTCCTGCTGTCGATCGGTGTGCGGGCCCTGGCCGGACAGGTGGAGGACGACGGTTCCGAGCTGCACTCGGTGACCGGGATCATCGGCGCGTCGGTGTCCGGCGTGTTCCTGTGGATCCTGGGCGTTCTCAACCTGGTCGTGCTGCTCGGCATCGTGCGCGTGTTCCGCCGGATGCGTGCCGGCCAGTACGACGAGCAGGAACTCGAAGAGCAGCTGAACCAACGCGGCTTCATGAACCGAATCCTCGGCGGGCTGACCAAGTCGGTCCGCAAGCCGTGGCACATCTACCCGATCGGTGTGCTGTTCGGCCTCGGCTTCGACACCGCCACCGAGATCGGCCTGCTGGTGCTGGCCGGCGGCGCGGCCGCGTTCAACCTGCCGTGGTACGTGATCCTGGTGCTGCCGATCCTGTTCGCGGCCGGCATGTGCCTGCTGGACACGATCGACGGCGTGTTCATGAACTTCGCCTACGGCTGGGCGTTCGCCAAACCAGTCCGCAAAGTGTTCTACAACATCACGATCACCGCCCTGTCCGTCGCGGTCGCGCTCGGCATCGGCACAATCGAACTGATCAGCGTCCTGGCCGACCAAGCCAAGATCGACTCCGGCCCGATCGCCGCGATCGCGAGCATCCCCCTGGACTACGCGGGCTACGCGATCGTCGCCCTGTTCGTGCTCGCCTGGCTGATAGCACTCGCGATCTGGCGATTCGGCCGGATCGAGGAGAAATGGTCAGCGAGCCTGCCACCCACAATCAGGGACGAAGCCCAATCAGCGTGACAAAGCGGCCATAACGAAGCCGCCAGGACAAACCTGCCGGACCAAGCCCGCCGGAACGAAGGCGGGCGTGACAAAGACCGCCGGGACTAAGGCGGGCGTGACAAAGACCGCCGGGACTAAGGCTGCCGGAATGCAGGGTGGCGTGACAGAGACCGCCGGAACGAAGGCTGCTGGGACAAGCTGCTGGGCGAAGGCCACCGGGACGAACGGCCGGGACAAAAGCTGGCCTGACGAAGCCGCCGGAACCGAAGACTGCCGTGACAAGGCAGCCCAGACGAAAGACGCCGGAACGAAGCTGCCGGACAACGGGAGCCGGGACGAGGCGGCCCGGATGAAGGCTGGCGTGACAAAGGGCGCCGTGACAAGGGCTGTCGACACGAAGGGTGCCAGGACAGAAGGGTGCCGGAACGAAGCCGCCGGGACGAAGGACGCCGGAATGAGGCGGCCCGGACGAAGGTTGGCGAGACAAGGCCGGCGAGACAAGCCGCCGGCGCAATAGGGTGCCGGGACGAAAGCTGGCGTCACGAAGGCTGGTGAGTCAGAGCCGACGTGGCAAAGGCCGGCGAGTCAGAGCCGTCGGGACAAGGGTGCCGGGACCAAGGCTGGCGGGATGAAGGCTGGCGCGGGATAAGGGTGTCGGGATGAAGGTTGGCGTGACGAAGCCGACGTGACAAAGGCCGGCGGGACGAGCCGCCGGGGCAAGGGTGCCGGGATGAAGCCTGGCGGGATAAGGGTGCCAGGATGAACGCTGGCGTGACGAAGCTGCCGGGATGAACGTGCCGGGAGGAAGGCCAGCGTGACGAAGCTGCCGGGACGAAGGTACCGGGACGAAGGTACCGGGACGAAGGTACCGGGACTAAGGCCGGTGAGACAAAGCTGGCGTGACACAGCCGGCTCGACAAGCGGGTGTCACGAAGCCGCTGGCGCCGTGGCGTCAGCGGAGTGGTTGTTGGCCAGCGGCAGCGCGCTCGAGCTGGGTATGGCCGTCGCCGTCAGGGCGCTCGGGTGAGCGCCTGCGCGCACATGACTCCGGCTGCCGCCACGGAGTGTCCGAGGAGCATGAGGAGGCCGTGCCTGGCGACCTCGGACTGGCCCCTGAGTCCGACGAGGCTCAACCGCGAACGTCACATTCTCGGCAGCAGGGTAGATGCAGACCGCGCGCATGCAGGCTGAGCCCTCAGGAAAGCGTGGTGTTGAGCGGCGCCACGCTCGTGCCGGGCGGCGGGGACTACTGGGAGTTCCTGGTGCCCGGCAATGTTCAGTACGGGCACGCCGAGGTCTGGCCATGGCGCTGTCGATGCCTTGCGCGATGGGGCGGTGAGTAGCCATGCGGGCGGGGACATCCGCCGCACGTGGCCATTCGGACGCGGCCAGGTCGACCACGGTTCGGGCGAGGCCACCGGCGGGCGAGGCCACCGGCCAGCGGAGCAGCGAGGCCACCGGCCAGCGAGGCGGCGAACAGCACGATGCCGCTGACGCGGACCTCGGTTGGTAAGGCTGTGGCAGGTGTCCTCGCTTTCGGGGTTTGGGTGGGCTGCTGTCCGGCGGCCTGGCTTTCAGTTCCGGAGGGCTGTTGCGGGCGTCCCTGCTTTCGGGGTTTGCCAGGGCTTTGTCGGGCGTCCTTGGTTTTGGGGGTTGGGTGGGGCTGTTGTGTGGTGTCCGCTTTGTGGGTTCGGTTGAAGTGTTGTTGGCGGTCTCGCTTCGGGTTTCGTGGGCTGCCGTCGGGCGCGCTGTCGCTCTCGTGCTTTGCCGGCAGATGTTTCGGACGGGTTGTTGGGTGCGCTGGTCTAGGGGACTGTTCGGACGGTGACGCCGGCGGCGGTGAGAGCGTCGATTTCTTGCTGTGGTGCGGTTTCCTCCGTGACTACGGCGTTCAGTGTGGTGACTGGGGTGACGAAGGCCAGGGCTGTGCGGGTGAACTTCGAGGCGTCCGCCGCTGCGATCAGTCGTCGGGAGGAGGCCATTGCGGCGCGTTTGATTGCCGCGTCGGCCAGGTCGTGGGCGGTCAGGCCGTTGGCTGTGTTCAGGCCGCAGGGGCCGATGATCGCTGTGTCGAACCGGAGCGCTGCCAGGGACGCTTCGGCGAGGGGGCCGGTCAGGGCCAGTTCGCCGGAGCGGGGTTCGCCGCCGGCCATCAGGATCTTGGCCGTGCCACCGATCAGGGCGTTGGCCGCGTGCAGGGATAAGGGCATCACCGTCACCTTTCGGTCCCGCAGGGCGTACGCGACCTGCAGGCATGTTGTGCCGCTGTCCAGGACTACCGACTCGCCGTCCGCGATCAGGTTCGCGATGTCCGCCGCGATCCGCTGCTTGGCCTCCGTGGCCTCGGTGACCCGCAGGAGGAACGGTGGCTCCTCGCCGCGGAGCAGCAGGCTGCGGGCGCCGCCGCGGAACCTTTCCAGCACCCCCTGGTCGGCGAGGGTCTCCAGGTCGCGGCGGATGGTCATCTCGGACGCGCCGGTCAGCTCGGCCAGCTCGGCCACGGTCAGTTCACCGGACCGCCGGGTGGCCTCGGTGATCCGGCGTAGTCGGTTTGTGCTCGCCATGGGGTCATTGAACATGGTTTTTGTTCGTTTGGCAATCTTTCGCACATCAAGTTTGTTTGTTATGTTCGAAGCATGCGTGCCGCAAGAGTGTCCACCTTCGCCTACTTCGCCCTGAACGGGTTCGTCGTGGGCATGTGGGTGGTCCACATCCCCGAGATCGAGCACCGCGCCGGCGTCACCCACGCCACGCTGGGCCTGCTCCTGCTGCTGTTGGGCGGTGGCGCCTTCCTGGGCATGCAGGTCGCCGGCCCGCTCACCGACCGGCTGGGAACCCGCCGCATGGTGCCGCTGACCGCCGTGCTGTGCAGTGCTTTCGTCGTGCTGCCCGGCCTGGCGACGAGTGGGTGGACGCTCGGCGTGGCGTTACTGCTCTTCGGGTTCGGCAACGGATCGCTCGACGTGGCCATGAACGTGCACGCGGTCGAAGTGGAACGCGGCTACGGTCGGCCGGTCATGTCCGCGTTCCACGCCATGTGGTCCATCGGTGGAGTGTGCGCGGCCCTGGTGGGCGCGTTGACTCTCAGTTGGGGCTGGAACCCGTCCGCGACCCTCAGTGGAGTGATCGTCCTGGGGGTGGTCGTGACCGCGATCGCGGCGCCCACGCTGCTGAGACCCCAACCAGGCGCCGCTGTCACGGACAAGGCCCCACGCCGGAAAACATCGACACGCGTGTGGGCCATGGCAGTCGTCGCGTTCCTACTGATGCTGTGCGAAGGCGTTGCCAACGACTGGAGCGTGCTGCACCTCAGCACGATCCTGGACGCCCCCGCAGCCACAGCGGCCTTCGCGTACGGCAGTTTCGCCACGGCCATGACCATTGGACGGTTCGCTGCGGACCGCGTAGCCCACAGGTTCGGCGCGTTCGCCATCGTCCGGTACGGCGGTGTGGTCGCCGCGCTCGGCCTTACGGTGGTGGTGTTCTCGCCGTGGATACCGCTGGCGTTGGCGGGCTGGACCGTGTTCGGGATCGGTCTGTCCGGCTGCATCCCGCAACTGTTCGGCGCGGCCGGCCACACCGATCTGGAGTCCGCTGGCACCAACGTCTCCCGGGTCGCCGGGCTTGGCTACCTCGGCATGCTCGCCGGCCCCATGATCATCGGCCCGCTGACCGTGCTCATGCCGCTGAACTTCACCTTTCTCTTACCGGTGGTGTTCTGCCTGGTCGCGTCCGGCGCGGCCCGGATCCTCCGTCCGAGACCGGCGCTGGTCACCGTCTGACGACTACAGGATGCCGGCGACGACGGGGAGCGGCTTGCCGTCCGGGTTGCCCTCCCACTTCGCGTAGTGGTTGTCGCCCACGCCATCGGCCCGCGCCTGACGGACCGGGACGGCCGCGCTCTTGATGTCGAACGGTATGCCGTTGAGGAGGCTGCCCATATTAGTCCGCCACGAGCCCTTGTCGGTCCGGCCGGGCTCCCCGCTGCCCGAAGCGGCACGATGGTCGAAATCCCATCGGTCGTACCACCACATGTGGCCGTCGAACGACCAGTCGGCGTCGCTGCCGTCCGCCTTCGGATTCCAGACCTTGAGCTTCCCCCAGGCGTAGACGGTGAAGTCGCCGAGCGTTCCGCTCGTGTTGCACGCCCCGAGCATCGTGAAGCTGACGTCGCTCTCGAGCGGCTTCTCCAGGCCGGCGGGATCGCCGCCGGCGGTGCGGGCGATCTCCGCGCCCATGCCCCTGACGAAGCCCAGGAAATGGGCCGAACGTGGGTTGTGGCCGAAGTCGATGAGGGCGTTGCACTGCTCCATGCCGAGGGGGGTGAGGCCGAACTCGTCGCCATGGCCGTGGCAGTAGTGGTGGATCAGGTCCTTGCACAGACGCTTCGAGAAGTTCAGCGCGGCGAGCCCTTCGAGCGCGCCGCCGACGAAGTCCCAGTCCTCCAGTCCGGCACGCTGAACCGCCCGGGTGGTCGCCGCGTTGCCCGCCATGCGCTGAAGCCAGAGCATCTGCCCGGCCGCGGCGGTCATAGCGGGCCGTGACGACTCCCCGGCATCCGCGGACGGCTGCCCGCGCGACGTCGACGTCGGATCCCGGTCATAACGCACAAATCCGATGCTAACGCGGTGTGGTCGCCGGATCGGTGTCCATTCGGGCAGCGTTGAGCAGGGCGGCGGCGGTGGCTCTGCTCAGCCCGGCCAGCCCTTCAGCACGCACGATCGCGCTTGCGCACGCGCCGTCGAACACCACCGTCAGCTGCCGCGCGAGCAGCTGCGGGTCGGCCGCGCCGCCCAGTTCGGCCTGGCGTTCGAAGAAGTCGGTCAGGTGTTGCTTGAAGCGACGGGCGACCGTGCTGGCCGGATGGTCGGGGTCGCGCAGTTCGGTGGCGATGTTCACGAACGGGCAGCCGGTGAACTCGGGCGCGGACGACCGCCCGTCGAGCCAGTCGAACACGTGCAGGACGCGGTCGCGCGGGCTACGGTCGTCGCTCTCGTCGGGCAGGTACATGGCCAGGTACCACGGGCCGTAGCGCTCCAGGGCGGCCGCCACGACGTCGTTCTTGGTGTCGAACAGCTGGTACATCGACTTCTTGGAGATCCCGGCCGCTTTGCACAGCTTGTCCACGCCGACCGCGCCGACGCCGTCCCGGTAGAACAGCTCGTTGGCCGCCTTGAGCAGGCGTTCGCGAGAGTCCGGCGTGGTGGTCACGGCGCCAGCGTACGCGGATCTTCGCGCTGCGGAAACCGATCGGTTTATGATGATGGAAACCGATCGGTTTCCGCCGGGTGATGTAGCGGACGACAAAGGGGATGCACGGCAGATGACAAAGGGAGGTGGCACATCAAGTGACGCAGTAAGTGGCACAGAGGACAACGCAGAAGGTGGCACAGTGTACGAGGGCAGGGATGACGGGGGGCGACAGAAGGAAGGACAGACGGGACAACAGAGCGGGACGACAGGGGATGACAGAAGCGGCGGCAGAAGGAATGACAGAGCGGATGACAGACGGGGTGGCAGAGCGGATGGCGGCAGGGACGACAGAGCCGGATGACATGGGGAGGGCAGCGGGGACGGCAGCGGGGATGGCAGACGGGACAACTGAGCGGGACGACAGGGGATGACAGAAGGGACGGCAGAAGGAATGACAGAGCGGATGACAGACGGGGTGGCAGAGCGGATGGCGGCAGGGACGACAGAGCCGGATGACATGGGGACGACAGCAGAGACGGCAGCAGGGGCAGCAGGGACGGCAGCGGGGATGGCAGACGGGGTGGCAGCGGAGATTGCAGACGGGACGACAGAGAGGACGGCAGCGGGGACAGCGGCAGGGACGACAGAGGGCATGGCAGACGGGGTTGCAGAGAGGACGACCGGGAGGATGGCACGGAGGGTGACCACGCCGCAGTTCCTGTCCGAGACGATGTTCGTCGATGGCCCGTCCGCCCGGTACGCCTACCGCAGGTTCGGCGTGAGGGGAGGCGTGCCGCTGGTCATGGCGCTCCGCTACCGCGGCACGATGGACCACTGGGACCCCGCGTTCCTCCAGGTGCTGGCGGAGAAGCGGGACGTCATCGTGTTCGACAACGCCGGGGTGGGCCGCTCGTCGGGCACCGTTCCCGACACCGTCGAGGGTATGGCGCACGGGGTGATCGAGTTCGTCGAAGCACTCGGGCTGCCCCAGGTCGACCTGCTGGGGTGGTCGATGGGCGGCGCGGTCACCCAGACCGTGGCGTTACTCCGGCCGCAGCTCGTCCGCAGGCTGGTTGTCGCGGGCAGCGGTCCGGGACCCGTGCCGGGCACCCCGCCGACCCCGGACCGGGTGTGGCAGGTCGCCGGCAAACCCAGCAACGACGACGAGGACTTCCTCTACCTGTTCTTCCCGGAGACGGCACGCCAGGCAGGACTCGAGTCGTTGCGCCGGCTCGCCGAGTCACGCGCCGAGGTACTGCCCGAAGGCGTCGCCGCGCAGACCGCCGCGATCCGCGCGTGGGGCAAGGGCGAAGGCGCCAGTTGGGAGCGTCTCGCCGAGCTGACGCTCCCTGTCCTGGTCGCCAACGGCGCGCACGACGTCATGGTGCACGCCTACGCCACGTACGCGATGTCCCAGCGCCTGCCGGACGCGAAGATCGTGCTGTACAGCGACGCCGGACACGGTTTCCTGTTCCAGCATCCGGAGAAGTTCGGCGCCGAGGTCGTGGCCTTCCTGTCGTGACACAGTGGACAGTCAGGCCTCGCTGACGTCGATTTCGACCGTCCGGGTGTCGACCGGGTCGGTCTCCCAGGCCCGCTTCAGCTCGAACGTGAGCGTGTGCCGGCCGGGTTCGGCCGCGCGGAGGTGGAAACGTTCGGTGCCGCCCTGGCCCGGGGTGGTGCCGTCGGCGGTGAACCCCGTGTCCACCAACCGAACCCCGGGCAGGTCGACGGGCTGCCACCGGTATCCGGTGGTGGGGGTCGCCTTCAGGTCGACGTTGAAGACTTCCCCCACCCGCACTGCGATCATGCGACGGACTCTACGCGTACCACTTGTGCCACAGCGCCGAGTCGGTGCCTTCGCCGAAGCAGTCCAGCCGTCCGGACGCCCATGAGCTCACGCCGCAGCCCGAGCTGAGCACGCCGCCGAGGTCCTCCTCGCCGCTCCACGACGAACCGTCCCACCACTTGTGCGTCATGTGGAACGTGGATCCCGGGTAGAACACGTCGATCCGGTTCGGACCCCACGACACCGCGGCCGGGTCGCCGCCCAGGTAGCCGCCGAGGTTCTCCCAGTCGCTCCACTTCGAACCGTTCCACCACTTGTGGTACAGGTGGCTGTCCGTGCCTTTCACGAACGTGTCCAGGCGGTTGGCCGACCAGGACGCCACCGCCGGCGCGGAGTCGCAGACGCCACCGAGTGACTCCCAGCCGTTCCAGTGCGAACCGTCCCACCACAGGTGCCACATGGCCGAGTCCATGCCGCGCGCGAACACGTCGATCCGGTTGGGGCCCCAGGAAACACAGGCCGGGTCGGACGACAGCACGCCGCCGAGGCCCTCCCAGCCGCTCCAGCCGCCCTGGTACCACTTGTGGTAGAGCTGGTGGTCGTTGCCGACCATGAACGTGTCCAGCCGGCCGGACGCCCACGAGCAGATCGACGGCCCGCTCTGGCAGCCGCCGCCGAGCGACTCCCAGCCGTTCCAGTGCGCACCGTCCCACCAGCGGTGCCACATGGCCGAGTCGGCGCCGCGGGCCACCACGTCGATCCGGTTCGGGCCCCAGGACGTCGCGCTGGGCTTGGACGTCAGCACGCCGCCGAGCGACTCCCAACCGCTCCACCCGTGGGTGGCCGGCAGTTTCACGTCCTGCGCGGTGGCGAAGGCGTACACGTCGAAGTTGCACTGGCCGTAGGCGATCTTGAAGTAGCCGGACATGCCCCAGGCCGTGCTCCACGAGTTCTTCGCGATCCAGCACTGCTCGGCCTCGGAGTACCCGATCACCTCCACGCAGTGGCCGCCCGCGTAGTTGCCGCTCACGTGGTGGTACACGCCGGTGGAGTAGGAGAAGAAGTCGTCGTAGACGTCGAAGGACGCCGAGCACGGGCCGACGTCGGTCAGATACTGCTTGCGCGCGTTGATGTCGGAGATCAAACCGTGTTTGCCGATCGACACCTGGGTGGCCGCGCGATTCGGTGTCGGCCGAACGTACGGTTTCCATAAATTGGTTGCCGGATCGTTCTGTGGCGGGTTGTCGAACGCGTTCATATACGGCAACACCGTTTCACCGACGACACCGCGTTGTTTGATCTGTTCCAGGCAGGCGTCGGCGTTCCAGCCGCCGCAGGACGCACCGTGACTGGAGTTGAAATGCGAGTCGGCCTCGGACAGGTCGAGCAGCTGGCCCTGCTCGATGGACGCCATCGACTCGACCACGGCGGTACAGCAGAACGACACGCACGAACCACAGTGTTTCTGGTCCTTGACCGAGGTCACGTGGTTGCCGTTGCGGTTGCGCCAGTCGACCGCCGGGGCGAACGTGGCCGGTCCGGCCTCGGCGGCGGCGGTGCGGCCCGCCTGGGCCAGCGCCCGGTCCTCGGGGGTGAAAATGACGCCGAGCAGGGCGCGCTTGTCGTCGTCACTCAATTGGGATTGTGGTGTTTCCCGCGCCGTCCAACGCGCGGAGGAATCGCGCAGAGTCTGGACGAGGGCAGCGGTGTTCAACGGAGCCATAGCCATTCGCTCCCATCGGTGACAAAGGGGGACACCCACTAGTCGGTCGGCCCGTCGACTACGTTTCGGTCTCCGCTCATAACGATTGGACGCACAGCTTCGAATACCGACGAAATAGCCCGGAAAAGTCGGTCATTTTCCGACCGTGGCAGGTGTTCGCCGACCCCGCTAGGGTCGCGGGACACGAGGAAACGAGGTGCCGGACGATGAGATGGCGTGGGATCGCGGTGGCCGTGGCGCTGGCGATGGGCCTGGTCCCGGGGACGGCCGCGGCCGCGGCTCCGGGCAGGACGCCGCTGGTGCTCTTCCCGGCGTTCCACCTGACCAAGCTCAGGGTGACCGTCCACAACCAGACCACGGACCCGGCGTGTCCCGCGTCGGGCGTGTTCGAGGACTGGTTCCAGAACGATCAGGCCACGGTGTTCGGCCAGGTGTGCCAGGACGAGCTGGAAACGTTGCGCTACAACGCGATTCCCGGGCTGCCGATGCCGCTGAGGTTCCGCGAGCAGCCCGGCGTGACCGTGCGGGTCGTCGACTACGGCAGGACCAGCAGCGCACCCTTCTACGAGCCGATGTACCGCGCCCTGGAGTCGGCGGGATACGTGCGGGACAAGGACATCCGCGTCGCCGGGTACGACGCCCGCCTGACCCCGGACATGGGCGGGTTCCTGCCGCGCGCCAAGAACCTGATCGAGGACACCTTCCGGGACAACGGGAACCGCCCGGTGGAGCTGGTCGGCCACTCCAACGGCCCGCTCTACGTCCAGTACCTGCTCACCCACACCAGCCAGGCCTGGCGCGCCAAATACGTGCACGGCTTCACGCCGATCGCCGGCAACTTCCCCGGCCAGGGATCGCTCTACTCGATCCTGTTCACCGGCCTGAACGTCCAGGACTTCGGCTATCCCACGACGAAGGCCAACGCGGTCAGCAGCGCCCGGATGTACCTGTCGCTGCCGTCGACGTACATGAGCGCGTCCGACCCGAGGATCTTCGACGACCGCGAGGTCGTGGTGTCGTCCGGCGGACGCGACTACACCCCGCGCGACTACCCGACGCTGTTCGCCGACGCGCACCTGCCGGCCGCGGCCCGGCAGATCGCCGATCACTACATCGGTTTCGTGAGGTTCGCCGACCGCGGCTCATTCCCCGAGGTGGATGTCACCGCGGAGAAGGGCTCCGGGCTGCCGACCCTGGTCGGCGCACGGCTGCCGGACCTGACCGTCGGCCAGCTCACCGACCCCGGCGAGTTCCTGTTCCGCGACGGCGACGGCAACCAGGAGGACATCACCAACGAGGCCGTCCGGGTGTGGCGGGCCATGCCGTGCCACGCCTTCAGCCTCACCGACAACCCTGGTGTGGACCACTTCTCGTTGCCGGGCAACCCGAACGTGCTCGCCCGGCTGCTGGCGAACCTGAAGCGCCCGCGCGAGCACTGCTGAGGTTTCCCACCACCTGGGAGCTCTCGCGCCGGGGCGCGACTGCGGTCACGCTGGGTGCGTCCATTCGCCACACTTCAGGAGCCCGCAGTGTCCTTGACCGACGTCATCGAAGGAACCCGCCAGGCCGTCGCCGTCGACCCGGCGAACGCCCAGGTCTCGTTCACCGTCGCCAACACGTTGGTGCCCGGCACCGCGACCGTGGTCGACGTCCAGGTCCGCGACCACTCGTTCGCGGTCGACGAGCCGGGTGTGCTCGGCGGCACCGACACCGCCGCGAACCCGGTGGAGTACGCGCTCGCCGCCCTCGGCTCGTGCCAGGTGATCACGTACCAGTTCTGGGCGGCCAAGCTGGGGATTCCGTTGGAGTCGGTGACCGTGCAGGTCGAGGGCGACCTGGACCTGCACGGCTTCTTCGGGTTCTCGGACACCCGCGCGGGATTCACCGACGTGCGGGTGCGGGTCGAGCTGTCCGGGCCGGCCAGCCGGGAGCGCTACGAGGAGCTCAAGCAGGAGGTCGACGCGCACTGCCCGGTGCTGGACCTGTTCCGCAACCCGACCCCGACGGCTACTGAGCTTGCCTGATGTTGATCATCCACTGGACGCCGAACCCGTCGACGCACATGCCGAACTCGTCGCCCCACATCTGCTTCTCCAGCGGGATCGCGACGGTGCCGTTCGCGGACAGCTGGTCCCAGTAGCCACGCAGTTCGTCGGCGTCGTCGCCGCTGACACTGATCGAGATGTTGGTGCCGGGGTTGTGCTCCATCCCGGTCGGGGTGTCCGCGCCCATCAACGTGAAACCGTTGGCAGTGGCCACCATCCCGTGCATGATCTTGTCGGCGTCCGGGCCGTCGACGCCGTTCTCGCCGAACGTGTTCAGCGTCAGGTCGCCGCCGAAGACGCCATGGTAGAACTCCAGCGCCGCACGGGCGTTGTCGGAGTAGCTGATATACGGGTTGAGCACGGACGACATGGGGACAGCTCCTTGATCGGTTGACCGCGTTGCCGCCGGCATCGTCGCAGACGTGCCGGGTCCCGGCAACGGATGCGTCACCCTTGTGGGTTTCTTTGCCTGATGGCCATTTTCCTCCTGAAGACTGGGCTCGTGACCTACGAGGAGGCACTGGCGGCCGTCCGCGAACGGATCGCCAGGTACACGTCCGCGTCCGACCCCGAGGACGTGCTCGACCCCGCCGGCCTGCGGGACGTGGAGTTCCTGTTGGCGACGCCGACTCCGGAGGGCATCCACGCGGCCGGCGTCCTGCACTACGCCCGCCACCTGGCGGCGGAGGGTGGAGAAGCCGACTTGGCGACCGCGAAGTCCTTGCTGGACAAGGTGAACGCGCCCGGCCTGCCCGGTCAGCTGAGCGATCTGAACGAGGCCGCGTCCCGGCCGGTCCGGCTGACCCCCGGCCAGGTGGCCGCGTTCACGTTCGGCGGGTCACCCCTGCCCGAGGTGGACGGCGCGATCGTGATGATCCGCCATCACCTGCGGGCCGAGCCCGACGACGCCCAGTCGTTGATGAATCTCGCTGAGGCGCAACGGTTACGTTTCCTGCGCACCGGGAACGTCGCCGACCTGGACGCGTCCGTCGCGACCTTGACCCGGGTGCCGGACTCGGACGAGCGCAGCAGCTTCCTCGGCGGTCTGCTGCAACTGCGGTTCGGCGTCACCTCGGACCCGGCCGACCTGAACGCCTCGATCGAGGCGCTGCAGGAGGCGGTCGACATCACCGGGGACGACCCGATGTTCCTGGCGAACCTGGGGCGCGCGCGGCTGATCCGGTACGTGTACCTCAGGCAGGACGACGCCGACCTGGACACGGCGGTGCGGTTGCTGGTCGAGGGGGTCGCGGCGACCTCGCCGGACGACCCGTCCCGGGCCGCCCGGCTCGGCAGCCTGGTGCAGGCCCGGCACACCCGGTTCGACCGGGACGGCGACCGCGCGGATCTCGACCAGGCCCTGCTGGCGGGCGTCGAGTCGGTGCGCGCCAGCTCCCGGGACGACCCGGAGCTGCCGGAACGGATGCTGGGCCTGGGCGCGGTGCACCTGAGCCGGTTCCAGGTGACCAGGGCCAAGGACGATCTCAAGCAGGCGGTGGACCTGGCCAAGAAGGTCCGCCGGGCGCTGCCCAAGGACCATCCGTTGCGCGCGTTGGCCAACGAGATCCTCGGCCACGCCCGCTGAACGCGTTCCCGTTATTCTGCGGCCGTGGCTGTTCCCGTGCCTGTGTCCGCGTACGTCGTCGACTGCGCTGTCTACGTCGGCGGTGAGCGGTTGCCTGGGCGGTGGTCGCACGACGCGGCGATCGAGGAGGTCCGGCGCCGCGGTGACGGGTTCGTGTGGGTCGGGCTGTACGAGCCGGACCTTGAGCACATGCAGGTGGTCGCCGAGACGTTCGACCTGCATCCGCTGGCGGTCGAGGACGCGGTGTGCGCGCATCAGCGGCCCAAGCTGGAACGGTACGACCACACGTTGTTCATGGTGTTGAAGACCGTGCACTACGTCGCGCACGAGTCGCCGGCGACCACGAACG
Source organism: Actinocrispum wychmicini (assembly GCF_004345645.1). Taxonomy (GTDB): domain Bacteria; phylum Actinomycetota; class Actinomycetes; order Mycobacteriales; family Pseudonocardiaceae; genus Kibdelosporangium; species Kibdelosporangium wychmicini. The sequence continues at coordinate 118,111 of NZ_SLWS01000014.1, forward strand.
AGATCGTCGAGACCGGCGAGATCATGGCGTTCCTCGGCACGGACTTCATCGTGACCGTCCGGCACGGCTCGCACTCCGGGCTGCACGAGCTGCGCCGTGGGTTGGAGGGGAGGCCGGAGCGGCTGGCGTTGGGTCCGGCCGCGGTGCTGCACGCCATCGCCGACCAGGTCGTCGACAGCTACCTGGCCGTGACCGAGGCGTTCGGGCAGGACATCGAGCAGATGGAGTCGGTGATCTTCGAGCCGCGCAGCGAGGTCGGCGCCGAGCAGATCTACATGATGAAACGGGAGATCCTCGAACTGCGCAACGCCGTGTCGCCGCTGGTGACCCCGTTGCGCAGGCTGGCCGAGGCGGACGGCCTCAAGCAGGTCAGGCCGTACTTCCAGGACGTCGACGACCACCTGACCGCGGTGTCCGAGCGGGTGACCGCGTTCGACGAGCTGCTGACCAGCCTGGTCAACGCCGCCCTGGCCAAGATCAGCCTGCAGCAGAACACCGACATGCGGAAGATCTCGGCGTGGGTGGCCATCATCGCGGTGCCGACCATGGTGTTCGGCCTGTACGGGATGAACTTCGACTTCATGCCCGAGACGCACTGGCAGTTCAGCTACCCGGCGGTGATCCTGCTCGTCCTGGCCGCGTGTTTCCTGCTGTACCGGGTGTTCAAACGCAACCAGTGGCTCTGAACTCGTGGCGTAAGGATTGCGTAAACAACCCGAGGAACGGGTGTTAGAAGCCTGTGCGGGATGTTGTGCGCGGCACGGCCGTGACCTGCGATGCGTAACGTGACTGCACAGGGGGACCGGCACCGGTTGACGGTGGTCGGGGGGCTTGCCGCACTGTCGTTGGACGCGATGGCGTCCGTGGCGTACGGGCCGGAAGCGATCGTGATCGTCCTCGCCGTCGCGGGCGGCGCCGGGTTGGGGTTCACGCTGCCGGTGACATTGGCCATCGCCATCCTGCTGGGCGTGCTGACCGTCTCGTACCGGCAGGTCATCGCCGCGTTCCCGGACGGCGGTGGCGCCTACGGGGTCGCCAAGAAGTACTTGGGCCGGCATGCGTCGCTCGTGGCCGCCGCGTCCCTGGTTGTGGACTACGTGCTGAACGTCGCCGTGTCGGTCGCGGCTGGCGTCGCGGCGCTGACGTCCGCGTTTCCCGAGCTGCTGCCGTACACGGTCTGGCTGTGCCTGGGCGTTCTCGCTGTCGTCACGGCCATCAACTTGCGCGGCATCGCGCACAGTGCGCGCGCGTTCATCGCGCCCACGGTCATCTATGTCGGGTCGATTGTTGTGGTGGAGGTTGTCGGCCTGATCCGTGACCAGCCGGCGGTGACCGAGCACTCCGGACCGGTGCCGCAGTTGCAGACCGTGGGCGTGCTGTTGTTGCTGAAGGCGTTCGCGAACGGCTGTGCCGCGTTGACGGGTGTGGAGGCGATCGCGAACGCGGTGCCGTCGTTCCGCGCGCCACGCGTCAAGCGCGCGCAGAACGCCGAGATCGCGCTCGGCGTGCTGCTCGCGGTCATGCTGTTGGGTATCGCCGTGCTGATCGGCAAGTTCTCGATCCACCCGGTCGACGGCGTCACCGTGCTGTCCCAGGTCACCGAGGCGTCCATCGGCAGCGGTTTCGGGTTCTACGTCGTCCAGTTCGCCACGGTCGTGCTGCTCGCGCTGGCCGCGAACACGTCGTTCGGTGGCCTGCCCGTGCTGGCGCAACTGCTCGCCGAGGACAACAACCTGCCGCACCTGTTCGCGCTGCGCGCCGAACGCCAGGTGCACACGTATGGCATCGGGTTCCTGACCGTGGCGTCGGCGATCCTGCTGATCGCCGCGGGCGGCGAGATGAACGTGCTCGTGCCGCTGTTCGCCATCGGAGTGTTCGTCGGGTTCACGCTGTCCCAGTTCGGCATGACCAGACACTGGCGGCGGGAACGTGGACCGGGCTGGCGCGGCCGTGCCTTCCTCAACGGGTTCGGCGCGTTGCTCACGGCCGTCGCCGCGGTCGTGGTCACGGTCAGCAAGTTCGCCGAGGGCGGCTGGCTCATCGTCGCGACGTTGCCGGTGCTGGTGCTCGCCATGGACTGGGTGCACCGGTTCTACCGCAAGATCGGTGACCGGCTCGAACTCGGCCGGACACCGGCCCCGCCCCGACCGAACAAGTCGCTCGTCGTGGTGCCCGTCGGCACGGTCTCGCGGCTGACCCGCGACGCCATCGCCGCCGCGTTGTCCCTCGGCGACCGGGTGGTCGCGGTGTACGTCACGCATCCCGAGGACGAAGCCGTGACCCAACGGTTCGTGGCCGCGTGGGACAAGTGGAACCCGGGTGTCGACCTGGTGCTGCTCGACGACGAACGCCGCCGGCTGGGCGAGCCGCTCGTGGAGTACCTGCGGAAAGTGCCCGAACGACAGGTGTTCGTGCTGATCGCCGAGGTCGAGCCGGAGCACATGTGGCAGCGGATCCTGCAGAACCAGCGCGGCGCCGTGCTCGCGCACGCGCTGCGCCGTCGCTCGGACGCGGTGGTGTGCCGGCTGCGGTTCAGGATCGACCCTGTTCCGAGTCGGCGTGATGGCGTCGATAGTGCCGCGCCACCCGTGCCCGGTTCCCGCACGATGCCGAGCACCACTCGCGTCGGGGATGGTTCCTGATGAAGAACAGCACGCACGTGGGCGCGTAACAGGCCCGTAGCCGGCTCCGGTCCGGCCCGGCGAACAGGGCCACGGCTTCCTCGGCGATGATCGACAGTGCCGCGTCCGCGAACGGTTGCGCCGCGATTTTCGTCAGTGTGTCCGGCCATGTCATCGCCGACCAGTTCGGCGCGTACGCGCAACTGGCGTTGAGGACGTCCACTGCCGACTCGACGTCGAGCTCCCGCGTCGAACGGGTGTCTTCGGTGACGGCCGCGGCGAGGACACGCAACGCGTCCCGCAGCCGACGGAACTCCGCGAGCGGAAGCGGGCCCGACTCGGGCAGGTGCGGCAGCCGGGGGCGGACGGCGGCCAGCCAGTCGGCGAGGCCGGCGGGGGAGTCGAGGCTGTCGTGCACGCCGTCCCGGTCCGCCCAGACGGTGTTCATCAGCTCGACCGGGAGGGGCTCGCCGAGCACGGGTGCACTGGTCACGGCACGATGATACGCTAATGATTGACAGCCGCCTCAAGCATTAGGGGTTCGGATGGGTTTCCACGAGGGCGAACTCGCCGTGCAGCGTCAGGCCGGTGTCGGGGACATGGCCGACCGGCTCACCGGGATGCTCGCGCCCCCGGATCTCACCGGCGGCGCCCGGCTCTTCCTGGCCGAACGCGACCTGCTCGTGCTGACCGCACGCGACCGGGACGGCCGGCTGTGGACGGTCCCCGTGCTCGGCCGCCCCGGCTTCCTCGCCGTCGACGCCCCGGACGTGCTGCGGGTGGCAGCGTTGCCGGGCGAGCCGCTGGCGGCCCTGACGGCCGGTCAGGACGTCGGCATGATCGTGATCGACTTCGCGACCCGGCGGCGGATCCGGATCAACGGCACCGTCGACGCGACAGACCACAGTGGACTGTCGATCGTGGTCGACCAGGCGTACGGCAACTGCCCACGGTTCATCCACCCGCGATTCGTGCACCCCGCGCCGAACCCCGTCGCGGCGGTCTGGAGCGACAGCCTGGAAGCCGACCACGTGCGCCTGATCGAGCACGCGGACACGTTCTTCCTCGGCACCGCGCACCCGAGCCGGGGTGTCGACTCGTCCCATCGCGGCGGCGAGCCCGGGTTCGTGACCGTCCACGGCGGCGACCTGGTGTGGCCGGACTATCCGGGCAACAACATGTTCAACAGCCTGGGAAACCTCGCCGTCGACAGCGGCGCGGCCCTGCTGTTCATCGACTTCGACACCGGCCGCACGCTGCACCTGTCCGGGAACGCGGCGATCGAGTGGAACCAGGACCGGCGCGTCCGGTTCACGCCGGCCAAGGTGGTGTCCGGCAGCCTGTCCACAGGATGGGACAAGGAACAGATCGCCGCCCGTATTGTTCTCCCTGGTGGAAGGGAGCGGACATGACGTACGCGCAGGAATGGCAGGACTGGAAGACCGACCGCGAGCGGGACCTGGCCGAGCCGTACGGCTGGCTGGCGCTGGTGTCGTTGGACTGGCTCGACGACACCCCACGCACGTACGGCGAGCTACCCGGAGCGTGGTGGCAGGACGCCGACGCGGCCTACGTCGACCCCCAGGGCGCCGAACTGTTCCACGACGGGCAGCGGCTCACCGGGGTGCGCCGGTTCGAGCTGGTCAACAGCGGCCCGGGCACCCGGGTCGCGGCCGGCGACGTGGAGATCGAGGTCGCCCGCAGGTCCGGCTACCTGATCCGGGTGCACGACCCGAAGGCGCAGGCGCTGCGGGACTTCCGCGGTGTGCCGTCGTACGAGCCGAACTCGGACTGGGTGGTGGCCGGGCGGTTCGAGCCGTTCGACACTCCGCGTCCCACCACGGTCGGCGCTGTCGTCGAAGGACTCAGCCACGTGTACACCGCGCCCGGCATCGTCCGGTTCACCCACGGCGGCACCGAGCACACACTGACGGCCTTCAACGGCAAGACCAGCGGCCTGAGCATCCTGTTCACCGACGCCACCAGCGGGGTCACGACCTACGCGGCGAACCGGTCGCTCGCGGTGGACGTCGGCGACGACGGATCGGTCGTGCTCGACTTCAACCGCGCGGTCAACCTGCCGTGCGCGTTCACCGTCTTCGCCACATGTCCGTTGCCGCCAGAGGGAAACCGGCTGCCGTTCGCGGTGGAGGCCGGCGAGCAGACCCCCTACGAACACCTGTCAGCCTGACGCGGCACACCGTTCCCGTCCCGGGCAACTGCGCAGCAGCCTGACCCGGGGCGGCTCGGTGATGACCGCGGGCGCGTTCTTGGCGTAGCGCGGCCACTGGATGCTGAACACCGCGGCCGAGGAGTTGTTGGTGTAGTCCTTCTCCAGCAGCGTGTGGTCGGAGTCCACAGTGTTCACCAGGTCGTACGTGCCGGACGGGACGTGGGTGATGTCCAGCCACTGGAAGTCCACGTCGAAGCGGTAGTCGTCGCCCTGACCGGCCGAGATGCCGGCCTTGATGTCGGTCGCCGCCGTGTTGTGATGGCCGCACATGTTGTCGCGCAGGAAAAGCGCGAGGTTGTGTTCGGGCGTGTCGTCGCCGCTTTCGACGGTGTCCGGGACTTTGTAGCGGTCGCCCAGGCAGAAGCCGTTCTTGCGGTCCGTCACCACGATGTCGCCGTTCGGGGTGCGCAGCTGCATCCGTTCGAAGTTCATCAGGTGCCAGTGTTGGTGCATGGGCGCGGGTTCGTAGTACATCGACGTGGTCGTGGCCTGGCGCGCGTCGCCGTACGAACCCGGGATCGGTCCGTGCCGGCCGGACTGGATCGCTTGGCGCACCTGCATTGTGGCGCCGGCGTCGCGGTGCCCGTACAGCAGGAGCGGGCCGTCGCCGATGTTGTCCTCGGCGGTGGTGAACCGTAGGCGGACCGCGCGGACGTCCCCATCGGTCACACAGTTGCCGTTCGGCGCGTCCGCGTCGGCGACCATGCAGACATCCCAGTCCCAGCAACGGTTCGGGTCGCCGTCGTACCCGCCGGGACAACCGGGCGGGGCCTGCCGCAGGTCCGGCAGCATCAGCTGCTCGCCAGCCTGTGCCGGCGGAATGACCACCATGGCCGCCAGGACGCCCGCCGCGCCCACGATCCAGCTCCGCATGCCGGAAACCCTAGTGACACACCGCCCGTCCACGGTGGACGTCGGCGCTACCCGACCGGGTGACGTCGCCCGACTCCCGGGCTGTCTGTCCTGTCGGGGACGTCACACCAGTAGTTCACATTCGAACCATCATGTAGTGTTGGTTGAAAGTTGAACGAGTTGGTGATCGGAGCGACCATGAGTGCAACCGTCCGGACCCGGGTTCGTATTCCGTTGCGCTTCAACGATGGCTACTCGACCACCGCGGACGCGGTCACGTTCCGTGGGCTGGCCGACGGGGCCGAGCACGTCGCCCTCGTCTTCGGGGTGCCGACCGGCCGGCCACTGGTGCGGATGCACTCGGAGTGCCTGACCGGGGACGTGTTCGGCTCCGCCCGATGCGACTGCGGCCCGCAGCTGCGGGAGGCGGTGGAACGGATCTCGACGGCCGGGGGAGTGTTGCTGTACCTACGGCAGGAAGGTCGCGGCATCGGCCTCTACAACAAGCTCGACGCGTACGCCCTGCAGGACCGCGGTCTGGACACCTTCGAGGCCAACATGGCACTCGGCCTGCCCGAGGACGGCCGCGACTACACCGCCGCCGCCCAGATGCTCACGGCGCTCGGCGTCGACACCATCGACCTGCTGTCCAACAACCCGGACAAGGCCGACCAGTTGGCCGCGCACGGGATCGTCGTGCGCGACCACGTGCCCACCGGCGTGTTCACCACCGCCAACAACCTGAGCTACCTGCGCGCCAAAGTGGAGCACAGCGGGCACACCATCGCGCTCGCCGGGTGACGGGGCGGCGGCCCGCGCTCCTGGGCCGCCGCCCCGGTCCCTCCCTCTCGAAATACTGCGACCTCGAAATACTGCGACTGAGATGAACAACTGGGGCCAGCTTCTCACCTCAGTGAAAACCCTAGCGGTCGTGTCAACCGACGTGAAGCCAATCGCTCACCTGTCCACTAGAGTCCAAGATGTGGAGTCTGAGTCGGCGCCGCGGCGGACCGTGGGACAGAAGCTGGAACACCTGTTCCACACTGTCCGCCGGCCGGACGGCCGGGAGTACGGCAACGAGGAGGTCGCCGCGCTGGTCAGCCAGCAGGGCGAGACCATCTCGTCGTCCTATATCTGGTACCTGCGCACCGGCCAGCGGGACAACCCCACGCTCAAACACCTCACCGCGCTCGCCCGGTTCTTCGGCGTGCCGGCCGCGTATTTCTTCGACGACGAGATGACCAACCGCGTCGAGGCCGAACTGGCCCTGCTCACCGCCATGAACGACGCCGGAGTTCGAGGCGTCGCGTTACGGGCGGCCGGACTGTCGCCGGAGAGCCTGCGGACCGTGTACGAGGTGATCTCCCGGGTCAGCGAACTGGAAGGGAAAACACCGCGGAGCGGCGAGAAAAGGTAGGCTGCGACACGGGGGTGTGCCGTGGACCTGACCGCGCTCCGCGAATGGTGTGACGCCCGACTCGCGGACGTCTTCATCCCGAATCCGTTCGACCTCACCGTTTTCTGCGAGCGGCTGGGCGCGCGCCGCGGCCGGCCGATTCTGTTGATCCCGATGTCGATGGGCGCGCCCAGTCCATCCGGCATGTGGATCTGCGGTGAACTGCGTGACTACATCGTCTACGAGCAGGCGACCACTCCGTTGCACCAGACGCACATAGCGCTGCACGAAATAGGCCATCTGCTCTGCGGGCACGAATCGGCGTCGCGACTCGACGACAGCCACCTGGCCCGCCTGTTCCCGACCCTGGACCCGGTAATGGTCCGCCGGGTGCTCGGCCGGACGGGCTATCCGACCGACGAGGAACTGGAGGCGGAGATGCTGGCGTGCCTGATCCTGGAACGCGCCGCCCGGCCAGGCACTCCGGCCGCGTTGGACCGGTCCACCGCGGAGGCGTTGCGCCGCCTGGAATCGAGCTTGTGAGCACGGCGTTGTGAGTACGGCCTTCTTCCTGCTGGTCACGGCCGGATGCGTGGCCGCGTTGGCGTACCGGCTCCGGGAACTCACGCGAAACCCGGGCGACCGGTCATTACGGGCGTTGTGTCTTCTGCTGGCCGCGATCGCGGTCAGCGTCGGTGTGCTGCCGTTCGTCCCGGCCCTCGACCGGCTCATCGGAATCCCGCAGTTGGGCGGATTCGTCAGCGACTGCGCGGTACTGGTCGCGGCCGGCGCCGGCCAGGTCTTCCTCATCCGCGTGTACCAGCCGCCCGAGCAGGCGCTTTCCCAGGCGCGTTGGCGGTATCGGGCCATGGTGGCGACACTCGTCGCGATAATCGTCCTGTTCGTGCTCAGCCCGCCGGATCCGCACTTCTTCCACGGCGACCCGCGGACCATGACCGGGCATCTCCCGGTTCTGCCCAGTCCGTATCTTTACCTGTATCTCCATTCGCTTTACCTGGGCGGCACGCTGATCGCCGTGATCCGGATGTGCCTGCGCTACGCCGGGCTCACCGAACAACGATTCCTCCGGACCGGGCTGCGCGTTCTCACCGCCGGGTGTGTCGTCGCACTGGTCTACGTGGTGACATTCGCGGTGACGTTCACGTTGCCCGAATTCGGGGTGGACGTCGACAGTTGGGCGGCGGCCACGGTCCGGCCGATGTATCTCACCGCCGACATGTTGGTGATCACCGGGTCGGTGATCCCGTCGCTGGGGCCGAAATGGCAGCGGGTCGCCGACAACCGCGCGCTGCGGCGGCTGCGGCCGCTCTGGCACGCGGTGTACCAGGCCAGTCCGGACATCGCGCTGTTCCCGCCGACGACCGGGGGTGACGTGCGGCTTCGCCTCTACCGTCAGGTGATCGAGATCCGCGACGCCCAACTCGCGCTGCGCCCGTACGTCGACCCACGCGCGGCCCGGATCGCAGGGACCCTCGGCCGGTACGCGGGGCTCTCCGACCGGCGGGTCGCCGCCGTGGTCGAAGCCGCGACCCTGGCCGCCGCCCTCGCCGCCAAGGCCACCGGCCGGCCGCCGAGCGAGCACCCGGAACCACCGATGACCACCCCGGCCGCCCTGGACGGCGCGGTGGCGAGCGAGGTCGCCTGGCTGGGCCAGGTCGCGCGGGCCTTCCACACCTCCCCGATCGTGACCCGCACCCTGGCCACGTTGTCCGGGCAGGACCACCAGGGCCGGTATCGACGTCCCCGTCCGCGATAGCCGGGCCGGATGCGGTCCCTGGCGCCACCGGCGGAACGCCCAAAGACAACCAGTCTTCGCGGCGTCCCGCCGGCGACCCCAGGAACCGCCCCGATCCCGACTCTCATCGAACGGGGACGTCGATACCGGCCCTAGACAACCGGCCAGCATTGGTCTAGACAATATCGAACAGCGGTATTCCTTTCCCCCTGCCTGGAGGACCGCATGCGATCACGCCTGTCCGCATTCGTCGCCACCCTTCTGTTGACCGCCGCCGGGCTGGTCGCCGCCGGCACCGCCGCGAACGCCGCCAACCTGCTGGCCAACCCCGGATTCGAGCTCGGGTCCACGTCCGGCTGGACCTGCGCCACCGCCACCGCCGTGGCCAGTCCGGTGCACTCCGGCTCCTTCGCGCTGGCCGCCACGGCCGGCGGCCAGGACATCGGCCAGTGCACCCAGACCGTGTCCGTCCAACCGAGTACGACCTACACCGTTTCCGCCTGGGTGCGCGGAAACCCGGTGTATCTCGGCATCACCGGCGGCCCGTCCACATGGACCAACGCCGCGAGCTACGCCCAGCTGTCCCTGACGTTCACGAGCGCCGCGAACCAGACCAGCGCCCAACTGTTCCTGCACGGCTGGTACGGCGCCGGCACGTACAACGCCGACGACGTGGTCCTGGACGGCCCCGGCGGCAACACACCGGGAACCCCTGCCACGCCTGGGAATCCGACGGTCGGCACGGTCACCGACACGTCCGTCGCCCTGTCGTGGGGCGCGTCCGCGGGAACCGTCACCGGGTACCGCGTCTACGAGGGCAGCACTGTCCGCGCGACCGTCACAGGCACGAGCACCACGATCACCGGCCTGACGGCGTGCAGCGGCCACTCGTACGCGGTCGCGGCGTTCAACACGGCCGGCGAGTCCGTGCACACCGCTGAGGTCTCCGCGTTCACCACCGGCTGTACCAACACCGGCCTGCCGAAACACGCGCTGATCGGCTACCTGCACACGAGCTTCGCCAACGGCTCCGGCTACATCCGGATGGCCGACGTGCCCGACGCGTGGGACATCATCGACCTCGCGTTCGGCGAGCCCGACACGCCCACGTCCGGCAACATCCACTTCGCCCCGTGCCCGGTCAGCGAGTGCGCCAACGTGGAGACCGAGGCCGCGTTCATCGCCGCGATCAAGGCGAAACAGGCCAAGGGAAAGAAGATCCTGCTGTCCATCGGCGGCCAGAACGGCCAGGTTCAGCTGACCACGACCGGCGCGCGGGACCGGTTCGTCAGCTCGGTGTCGGCGATCATCGACAAGTACGGGCTGGACGGGCTGGACGTCGACTTCGAAGGCCACTCGTTGTCGCTCAACGCCGGCGACACCGACTTCCGCAGCCCGACCACGCCGGTGATCGTCAATCTCATCTCCGCGCTGCGCACGCTGAAGTCCAAGTACGGCGCCAAGTTCGTGCTCACGATGGCGCCGGAGACGTTCTTCGTCCAGGTCGGCTACCAGTTCTACGGCGGCGCGAACGGCGGCGACAACCGGACCGGCGCGTACCTGCCGGTGATCTACGCCATGCGTGACGACCTGACCGTGCTGCACGTGCAGGACTACAACTCCGGTCCGGTCACCGGGCTGGACAACCAGTTCCATCAGATGGGCGACGCCAGTTTCCACATCGCCATGACCGACATGCTCAAGGCCGGGTTCACCGTGGCCAACACCGGGATCAAGTTCCCCGGCCTGCGGCCGGACCAGATCGCGTTCGGCGTGCCGGCGACGGTCAACGCCGGCAACGGGTTCATCTCGCCCGCCCAGAACCAGCAGGCGATCACGTGCCTGACCAGCGGGCAGAACTGCGGCGGATACACCTTGCGGGGCGGGCCGACGCCGGGATTCCGCGGCATCATGACGTGGTCGGTCAACTGGGACCGGTTCTCCGGATCGGAGTTCCAGAACGCCATGCGGCCGTTCCTCAACTCACTGCCATAAGCTCCACTTTGGAGGGTCCGGCGCGGCCGGACCCTCCTTGTTATGGTGGACGGTGTGGACGTTGAGGTGACACCCCTGCCGGGCATAGGCACACGCCAGGATTTCGTGTCCCGTGGCAACCGCCGGATCGGGGTGGTCACCACCAGGGACGGCCGGGTCGAACTGATCGTGTCCAAGCAGGACGACCCGGACTCGTGCGGCGTGTCGGTCCCGCTCACCCAGGAGGAGGCCGGCACGCTGGCGACCCTCCTGGGCGCGCCGCACCTGGTGAGCCGGATCGAGGAACAGACCGGGATCACGACGCGTCAGCTCCCGCTGGCGCCGGCCTCGCCGTTCGACGGTCGCACACTGGGCGACACGGCGTTGCGGACCCGGACGGCGGTGTCCGTGGTGGCGGTCGTGCGCGGCGGGACCGTGCATCCGTCGCCCCGGCCGGACTTCGCGCTGGCCGGCGGCGACATGCTGGTGACAGTGGGCACGTCCGACGGCCTCGCCCGCGCCGCCGACCTGCTCGAACACGGCTGAGTCGATGGCGGACACAGCGGACACGGCGATCTCCCTGATCGAACTGGGCGCGGTCTTCTTCGGGCTCGGCGTGCTCGGCCGGCTGGCGTGGCGGATCGGGATCTCGCCGATCCCGTTCTACCTGCTCGGCGGCCTGGCGTTCGGCTCGGGCGGGCTGATCCCGCTGCACGGCATCGACGAGTTCGCGCACCTCGCGGGCGAGATCGGCGTCATCCTGCTGCTGTTGCTGCTCGGCCTGGAGTACTCGGCGAACGAGCTGGTCACGGGCATGCGGCGGTCGTGGCCGGCGGGCGTGGTCGACATCCTGCTGAACGCCACCCCCGGGGTGGCGGTCGCGTTGCTGCTCGGGTGGGGGCCGGTCGGCGCGATCACGATGGCCGGGGTGACGTACGTGTCGTCGTCCGGGATCATCGCGAAGGTCCTCGGCGACCTGGGCCGGCTCGGCAACCGGGAAACGCCGATGGTGCTGTCGCTGCTGGTGTTCGAAGACCTGGCGATGGCCGTCTACCTGCCGATCCTGACCGCGCTGTTGGCCGGGGCGACGCTGCTCGGCGGGCTCACCGCGGTGGGTGTGTCCCTCGTGGTGATCACGATCGTGCTCATCATCGCGTTGAAGTTCGGCCGGTTCGTGTCGATGGCGCTGGACAGCCCGGACTCCGAGGTGTTCCTGCTGCGCGTGCTCGGTGCGGCGCTGCTCGTCGCCGGGGTCGCGGCCCAACTTCAGGTGTCCGCCGCGGTCGGCGCGTTCCTGCTGGGCATCGCGATCTCCGGGTCGACCGCGCACAACGCCACCAAGATGCTGGAGCCGTTGCGGGACCTGTTCGCGGCCATGTTCTTCGTGGCCTTCGGGCTGAACACGGACCCGGCGACGATCCCGCCCGTCCTCGGCTACGCGATCGCGCTGGCCGCGGTCACCGTGGCGACCAAGGTCGCGACCGGGTGGTTCGCCGCGCGTCACCTCTCCCGGATGGCACGCGCGCGAGCGGGTGCCGCCCTGGTGGCGCGCGGAGAGTTCTCGATCGTGATCGCGGGTCTGGCGGTCAGCGCGGGCGCTGTCGACGCGGAACTGGCCGCGCTGTCCACGGCATACGTGCTGCTCATGGCGATTCTCGGGCCTGTCGCGGCACGTGTCGTGGAACCCGTGGCCCAGTTGATGCGTCGGAAGATCACGCCACGGACCTGATGCCTGATGCTTCCGTCGTAATAATGGACGGCATGGCGGTCGACGCGGTGGTGATCGGATCAGGTCCCAACGGTCTGGTGGCGGCGAACCTGCTCGCCGACGCGGGCTGGTCGGTGCTGGTCCTGGAGGCGGCGGACGAGCCGGGCGGGTCGGTGCGGACCGCCGAGATCACCGCACCCGGGTTCCGCAACGACCTGTGCAGCTCGTTCTACCCGGTCGCGGCGGTGTCGCCGGTCTTACAGGCGTTGGAGTTGGAGCGGCATGGGCTGCGCTGGACGCACGCCCCGGAAGTGCTCGCGCACGTGCTGCCGGACGACCGGACCGTACTGCTGTCGCGTGACCTGGACCGGACCGCGAAGTCGTTGGAGAGCTTCGTGGCAGGCGACGGGGACGCGTGGCGGGAGCTGTACGCGGAGTGGTTGAAGATCCGTGAGCCCGTGATGGCCGCGATCACCGGCCCGTTCCCGCCGGTCCGCGCGTCGGTCGGGCTGTTGCGTTCGTTGGGTGTGGGGGACGCGCTGCGACTGGCGCGGACGTTCACGTTGACCGCCCGCCGAATGGGGGAGGAGCGGTTCACCGGCGAAGGCGCGCAGGTCCTGCTCGCCGGCAACGCCTTGCACACCGACCTCGGCCCGGATCAGGCGGGCAGCGCGGTGTTCGGCTGGATGATGGCCATGATCGGCCAGGAAGTGGGGTTCCCGGCGCCGGTGGGCGGCGCGGGCAGTCTCACCGCCGCGCTGGTCGCCCGGCTGCGGCAACGCGGCGGTCAGGTGTCGTGCGGCCGGCGGGTCACCTCGGTCCTGGTGGCTGGCGGTCGGGCCATGGGTGTCCGGGACTCGTCGGGCTCGGTCGTGCTGGCCCGGCACGCGGTCCTGGCCGATGTTCCCGCGCCCGCCCTGTACCTGGACCTGGTGGGCCCTGACCACCTGCCGGCCGCCTTCGTGGCCGACCTGGCCCGGTTCGACTGGGACGACGCCACCATCAAGGTCGACTGGGCGCTGTCCGGCCCGGTCCCGTGGGCGGTCGCGGACGCCGCGTCGGCCGGAACAGTCCACATAGGACCGGACGTGAACGGCCTCGCCACCTTCCGCAACGACCTGGCCTGCGGCCGGCTGCCCCGGACCCCGTTCATCCTGATGGGCCAGATGACCACGACCGACCCGACCAGGTCGCCCGAGGGAACAGAATCCGCCTGGGCCTACACCCACGTGCCGCGCGGCCAATGGACCCCGGACCGGATCCGCCGCCGCGCCGACCGGATGGAACAGGCGATCGAGCAGCACGCCCCCGGCTTCCGCGCCAAGATCGTCGCCCGCTCAGTGATGGGCCCGGTTGAACTGGCCGAGCACAACATGAGCCTGGTCGAAGGCTCGATCAACACGGGAACGGCCGCCCTGCACCAACAACTGGTCTTCCGCCCGACCGTGGGCACCGGCCGCGCCGACACCCCGATCGACCGGCTCTACCTGGCCGGCGCCGCGGCCCACCCCGGTGGGGCGGTCCACGGCGCCCCCGGCGCCAACGCGGCCAAAGCGGCCCTGGCACGACACGGCTTGGCCGGCGGTCCGTACCGGTTGGCGATCAAGGCCGTGCATCGCGCGCTGTACCGGTGAATCCCAGGATCACCTTATGACATGCGGGAAGATCGCGTAGTTGCTGTGGCCCCACGTGTCCGTCGGGAACCCGCCGCCTTCGCCGTAGTGGAAGACACCCGCGTCGGCGCGGAAGGTGAACGTCTCCGACAACAGGGTGCCGATGAAGAAGTCCTCGTTCTGCCGGTAACCGCCCTGGGGTGTGTAGTACGAGACCACATAGTCGACGTTCGGCTGCAGCGGTACCGGCGGATCGATCGGCGCGGACAAGAGCGCCGGCCATTCGCCTCGGACCGAGTCGACGTGCTCGTGCAGCAGTGTGCCGTCCGGGCCCCAGACCCGGACCGTGATCGGGCCCTGGTAGGTCCCGCGGACCAGGTAGGCCGCGTTCAGCCGGAGGGGCCGGTCGACCGTGAACCGGACACCCAGTTCCACCGGGTCGGTGTCAGGCTCGTTGTGTGGAAAGGCCGATGACGTGTAGAAGCACCCCAGATCACAGTTGGCCGGACCGAGGGGGCTGCCGGTGCCGACGCGGAACGTGCGTGGTGGCGAGGTTTCCCCGACGGTGTCGCCGAACCAGCCGCGCGCGCGGAACGTGATGTCGCCGGGCTGGGTGGGGGTGAGCAGATAGTGCCACGGCAACGTGGGCCAGTCGATGCCGATCCAGGTCGCGCCGTCGTCGAAGGTCAACTCGACCCGCTCGGCGGCAGTGCCGTTCGGCATGATCGAGCCCCCGGTCAGCAGGACCGGTTCGCCCACTTCGGCGCGCACCCCGTCGGTCGGCGTGTAGATCGAGCTGAACGGCGAGTCGTCAGCCGCGGCCACCGGCGCGCCGAACACGGTCAGGGTGAGTGTGGCGACGACCGCCGTCCACCTCGACAACCGAAACATCCGCCCTCCCAAGGGCATCGGACTCCAGACAGACCACCTGTCCCGTTTCGGGCATCGCCGGCCGACACCCCGGCGCTACCCGTGCAATCCGATTGACGCCGGATGGCCGTAACCCCAAGGCCTTTCAGTCCGCGACCCGGCGGGTGCCCTAAGCGGAGTCCAGGCCGGCGACCGCCAAACCGGTTCGCAGGTAGTCCTCGAACGTCGAGTTGTGCAGCGCGAAGGGGGACCGTTGCCGCCGGATCAGGGTGATCGCGTCGCCGACGTCCATCCCCAGGCACGTCAACGCGTGCGCGGTGACCAGCCCGGACCGGTTGAGGCCGGCGTAACAGCGGACCAGGGTGGTGCGGCCGGCCTGGACCGACTCCGCCACCTCCTCGGCCAGTCGCCGCACCTGGTCGATCTGGGCCGCGGTCAGCGGATCGTCCGGGATCTCCAGGATCCGGTGGTTGACGCCGGGGCCAGGACCGTGGCCTGGCTGCGTGTGCAGGCTCGCCACCACCTCGAACTCGTCACGCACGACCGCGACCTGCAACTCACCGCTCGGGTCGGTCCAGAAATGGCCGCCCATCCACAGGTGCGGCCGGATCTCGTTCCACGGATGGGGCCCAGGGCCCGGTAAGTCGCGGTCCTGCTGGCGCGTTCGCATGGTGACCTCCCAGTGCAGGTTACCGTCGGAACGTGGACGTCACGATCGAGAAACTGACCAACGACCCGCATCCGGTGCTCGCACGGCTGCGGCAGGAGGCGCCGGTGGCGTGGGTGCCGGCGCTCGGCGGCTGGTTGGTGACAAGGCACGACCTGGCCGTGCGGGTGATGCGTGACCCGGTCGGGTTCACCGTCGACGACCCCCGGTTCTCCACTGCCCGGGTGGTGGGGCCGAGCATGCTCTCCTTGGACGGCAACGACCACGCGCGGCACCGCGGCCCGTTCGCGCCGGCGTTCCGGCCCGCTGAGGTCCGGTCCCGGTTCGCCGACTTCGTGTCCGCCACCGCCGGTGACCTGGTCGACCGGATGCGGCCGGCCGGCTCCGGCGAACTGCGGCGTCAGGTCGCGGGACCGCTGTCCGTGGCGGTGGTCGCGGAAGTCCTTGGCCTGCAAGTGGATCCCGCGGTCGTGTTGAAGTGGTATGACGCCATTGTGGACGCTGTGCAGGGCGTGACGGCCGGCCGTCCGGTGAGCCAGGCAGGGGCTGACGCGTTCGCGCGGCTCGCGGACGGTGTCCGGTCGACCCGCCGGACCGGGTCGCTGCTCGGGGAGGTCGCCGGGCTGCGGGACAACGAGGTGGTGTCCAACGCGGCGGTGATGATGTTCGGCGGCATCGAGACCACCGAGGGCATGATCACGAACGCGGCCCTGCACGTGCTTTCCTGTCCGGACGAGGTCGACGACCTGGCCGACGCGGTGGAGGAGTCGTTGCGGCTTGAACCCGCGGCCGCGGTGGTCGACCGGTACGCGACCCAGGACGTCGAGCTGGCCGGATCCCTTGTCCAGCAGGGAGATCTGGTCACCGTCTCGATCGCGGGCGCGAACCGCGACCCAGCGGTCTTCGCCGACCCGGACACCTTCGACGTTCACCGGCCCAACGCGCGCCAACACCTCGCGTTCGCGCACGGCCCGCACGCCTGCCTGGCCGCCGACCTCGCCCGGATGGAGACACGCGCGGTCCTGAAGGCGCTGCTGGGCCTGCCAGACGTCATGATCGCCCAGCCCGCCCAGCCGGTCGGACTGGTCTTCAGGAAGCCGCCTGAGCTGTGGTTGCGCTGGCGGGTCTGAGACCGACCAGCATCCGCCGGATCACCTCGGTGTATTCGGCCTTGACCTGGTGCTTGTCGGGCTCGGGCGCGTCGGCCAGCGCCACCCCCGCGGCGCCGAGGATGGCGAACACGATCCGGGTGGTCACTCGCAGCGGCTGCCGGTCCATGATGCCGCTGTCCATCATCGCCCCGAGCAGTTGCTCGACCAGCCCGAAGGAGAACTCCTCCTCGCTCTCCCGCCAGTGGTGCCAGCCGAGGGCGATCGGTGCCTCCTGCCACACGATCTTGCCGTACACCGGGTCGCAGCAGCTGTCCAGGAACACGTTCAGGGCCGCGAGCGCGGCCAGCCACGGGTCGGGCGCACCGGCGGCGGCCGCGACCGCGCGTTCCATCGCCGCCGTCTCCAGCTGCTGGAACACCGCCTCGAACAGCGCTGTCTTGCTGGCGAAGTGGTGGTACACCGCGCCGCGGGTGGCCTGGATGTCGGCGGCGACGTCCTCCAGTGAGGTGCCCGCGAACCCCAGGTCGGCGAACCGGCGGGTGGCCGCCGCCAGCAGCGCCGTCTTGGTGGCCTGCGAGTACCGCTCGCGCCGGCTCAGGCTCCTGGACATACGTGGAGTCTAAGTCATACATTGTGTATGTAACCGACACAGCGCACGCAGATCACTGGGGTGATACGCGATGACCGATACCCAGTCGGCCGAACTGATGTTCAACCCGTTCGAACCCGGCTTCCTGGCGGACCCGTACCCGCAGTACAAGCGGTTACGGGACAACGATCCCGTGCACGAGAGCCCGATGGGCTTCTGGTTCCTGTCCCAGTACGACGACGTCTCGGCGTTGTTGCGGGCCGGGCTGTCCGTGGAGGACAGGCACATCGCGGACACGACCGTCCGCGACCAGTACCACACGATGATGACCGGCGACGTCGGGCAGGCCATCCTGAACTACTCGATGCTCGACCGCGACCCGCCGGACCACACCAGGCTGCGGTCGCTGGTCACCAAGGTGTTCACCCGCCGCGCGATCGCCGCGCTGGAGCCGGAGATCGTCCGGCAGGTGGACGAGTCGCTGGACCGGATGGCCGACGCGGGCAGCGTGGACCTGGTCGACGAGCTGGCGTTCCCGCTGCCGTTCGCGATCATCTCGCAGATGCTGGGCATGCCGCCGACCGACCACGTCCGGGTCCGTGAGCTGAGCGGCACGCTGGTGAAGTCGCTGGAGGTCGCCGACGAGGAGACGGTCAAGGCGATCGTCGCGGCCAGCATGGAGCTCACCGAGATCACCCGCGGCCTGATCGCGTGGAAGCGCGAGAACCCAGCGGACGACCTGCTCACCGCGTTGATCACGGCCGAACACGAGGGCCAGATGCTCAACGACGACGAACTGGTCGCCCAGGTAGTCCTGCTGTACGTGGCCGGCCACGAGACGACGGTCAACCTGATCGCCAACGGCACGGTCGCGCTGCTGCGCAACCCGGACCAGTTCGCCCTGCTGAGGTCCCGGCCCGACCTGGCCGAGAACGCGGTGGAGGAGCTGCTGCGCTACGACTCGCCGGTGCAGCAGACCCGGCGGATCACCATCGAGCCGCACACCGTCCGGGACAAGGAGATCCCGGCTGGCTCGTTCGTCCTCGCCTGCCTGGCGTCGGCCAACCGGGACGACCGCTTCTTCGGCCCGGACGCCGAACAACTCCGCCTGGACCGGCCGGACGCCCGCCACCAGGCGTCGTTCGGCGCCGGCCCGCACCACTGTCTCGGCGCGGCACTGGCCCGGCTGGAGGGGAAGATCGCGATCGGCCGGCTGGTGGACCGGTTCCCGGACCTGGCGTTCGACGGCGACGTCGAGTGGAACGGTCGGATCAACCTGCGCGGCCCGGCGCGGCTCCCAGTACGCGTGCGCTAGCTCGCCGCCATGTGTCCGGCGCCGAACGCGGCCATCACCGCGACCGTGCCGCGCAGCAGTTCGCCGGGCACATGGCGGGTGATCCAGTGGCCCAGCAGGCCGCCGACGGCCATCGACCCGGCCAGGACCGCCGCGAGCGGCCACACCACCAGCCCGGTCATGGCGAACGCGGCGAGGCCGACCAACGAGGTCATCAGGCAGACGACGTTCTTCGAGCCGTTCAGCGTCCGCCACGGCCACGGTGTCGTGTACGCGAGGACGACGAGCACGAGAATGCCGACTCCAGCGCCGAATCCGCCGGCGTAGACACCGGTCCCGAAAAGGGACACGGTCATCGCGGCCGGATGGGTTTCGCTGGTGCCGGCGCGGCGTTGGACCCTCGGACCCAACCACGGCTGCAGAATCAGCACCAGCGCGGCGACGACCAACAGAATCGGCGCGATCCGCCGGAACACATCCGCGGTGAGACTGTTCACCAGCCATACGCCGACAGCTGTTCCGGCGACGGCGCTGAGAAATCCCAGTCGGGTCTCCTTGCGGGCGTGCCACGCGTTCGGGAATCCGCCGAGGAAACTCGCCGGTGTGGCGGCGAGATTGGTCGCGTTCGCGGCCAGTGGCGGCACTCCGACCAGGCTCAACGTCAGGAACGACAGCAGGCTGCCGCCGGCCGCCGCGACATTCAGAATGCCGGCGAGCACACCGCCGAAAACCAGAATCGCGATAGTCATGATATGACCGGAAATGTCGGATTATGGGCCATGGCCAGAAGGTACGCCCCGGACGGAAATCGCATAATCCACCGACCGGGCCGAATCGGGCCGGCCGGCGAATACGGAAAGTGGTCACGTGAACACGTTTCCGGATTCGCGATCCCGTGGTTACAGTCACCGCTGTGGAGCAGGCGGTGTGGACACGGGTCGACGCGGGGAACGGCGTCCCGCTGGACATGATGACGGCACGTTTCGTCCACCATCGCTTCGCCCCGCACACGCACGAGGAGTACTCGATCGGCGTGTGCTTCGAAGGCGTCGAGGTGATCGACTACCGCGGCACCCGGCACCACGCGGGGCCCGGCAGTGTGGTCGTGGTGGAGCCGAACGAGGTGCACACCGGCTCGGCCGCCGGTCCCACCGGGTTCGCGTACCGGGTCCTGTATCCACTGTGGTCGATGCTGTCCGTGGACGACCCGCCGCATTTCCGTGACCTCGTCTTCGACGACCCCGAGCTGGCGGCCGACGCCACGCGGACCCATCTCCTGCTCAGCCAGTGGCGTGATCCGCTCGAAGCCGAGTCCCGCCTGCAATGGCTGCTCGCGAAACTGGTCCACAGGCACGCGGTGAACCCACCGCGATTGGTGCGAACCGCGGGCGACGCGGTGGCGCGCGCGGCTATGGACCGCCTTGCCGGCAACATCCTGAACCCGCCGAGCCTGCAACAGATCGCCGCGGACTTGGGGCTCTCCCGCTTCCAGCTGTTGCGTGCGTTCCGGGAAACCATCGGGATGCCGCCGTACGCCTGGCTGTCGCAGTACCGCGTCGGACGCGCGCGTTTGCTGCTCGCCGACGGGTATCGGCCGGCGCAGGCCGCGACGATGACCGGGTTCGCCGACCAGGCCCATCTCACCAGATGGTTTCGCCGTGTGGTCGGCGTCACACCGGGAGCCTTTCGCAACAGCGTTCAAGACAGGCGACTGAGCCGGCTGCGAAGCTGATCAGGTGACACGCACTGGTTGGGTTTTGTTCGCGCTGTTAGGCGTGATCTGGGGGCTGCCCTACCTGATGATCAAGGTGGCAGTCGGTGGCGTTTCCGTCCCTGTCCTTGTCTTCGCCCGGACCGCGATCGGCGCGGCCATCCTGGTACCGATCGCGATACGCAAGGTCCGATGGGACGCGCTGCGCAAGCACTGGCCGTGGGTGCTGGCGTTCGCGGTCCTCGAAGTGGTCGGCCCCTGGGCGTTGCTGTCCGACGCCGAGCACAACCTGTCCAGCTCGATGGCCGGTTTGCTGATCGCGGCCGTGCCGATCATCGGCGCCGTGGTGGTCGGGTTCCTCGGCGAACGCCTTGGCGTCAAACAGTGGGCCGGGCTGGCGGTCGGTTTCGGCGGCGTCGCGCTGCTCGCCGCGCCGAACCTGCACGGCGGCGACGCGTGGTCCATTGTGGAGGTTCTGCTGACGGCGATCGGCTACGCGGTGGCCCCGGTCATCGCCGACCGCAAGCTGCGGGAGATCCCGTCGATCGTGGTCACGGCCATCACTCTGACGCTGGCCGGGTTGGTCTACACGGCGCCGGCGATCGCGACCTGGCCGGAGCGGATGCCGGACGTCGACGTGCTGCTCGCCCTCGTCGGTCTCGCGGTCGTGTGTACCGCGCTCGGCCTCATGCTGTTCTTCCAGCTGATCCGCGAGGCCGGCCCGGCGCGGGCCATGGTGATCACCTATGTGAACCCAGTGGTGGCGGTCGCGGCCGGGGTGCTCCTGCTGCACGAGCCGTTGACCCTGACCACGACCATCTCGTTCGTCCTCATCCTCGGCGGGTCCTTTCTGGCCACGTCGAGGCCTCGGGAACGAGTCCGTGCGTCAGTAGAAGTTGCGTAGCGACGGCCAGATCCGCGACCACGGCTGGTTCGGCGGGGAACAGAGCGACACCAGCTTGCCCTGTTCCTCGTTGTCCAGGTCGATTCCGTTGTCGACGGTGGCGACCACGTGACAGCCGGGGATGAACTGGTGGGCGTCGGACTGCCTCGGGTATCCGACGAGCACCACCGGGCCGGTCATGGTATCCGCTGGCGGACCCCAGTCCGCATAGGACATATGGCCGGAGTACGGCTGCGGCAGGCCGTGCTCCGGCCCGTAGTACTCGATCGCGGCGGTCTCGCCGTAGTTCCCGCCGAGGATCACGGCCTTGCCGCGCTGGTCGGCCGGGATCTCCTGCCACACGCGGGCCACGGTGGAGGTCAACTCGGGCCAGCCGTACTGTTCACCTTGTTCCTTGTTGACCCCGAGCACCGGCCCGTTCAACGCGCTGGCCGGCAGGATCGGCATGCCGACGACCAACGACACCACCACTCCGGTCGCGGCCCCCGCGATCGCCACGCCTCGCCAGAGCGCCCTGCGGGACAGCCATTGCAGCACCGGCTCAACACCGGCGGGCATCAACAGCAGCAACAACGGCACCGAGTAGTACGGTTTTCCGCCCAGTACCAACAACTCCACGCACACAACCGGGTAGGCGACGGCGAACGCGCGTCCCCACGACAGCCGCCACAGCCGCCGGATGCCCGTGATCCACACCGGCACGAGCACAGGTGACAGGTACACGAGCTGCATGGGCACGAACATGATCCGGTTCTCGGGGCCGTCGTCCTGGCTGATCCCGGACGCCACCGTGAGCATCGGGAAGTCGTGCGCGGCCTGCCACACCATGATCGGCGCGGCGAGCGCCAGCGTCACCAGCACCCCGACCGCCAACCACCAGCTGCGCAGCACGTTCCGTGGCCCGAAGACGACCACACCGACCGCGAGCCCGGACACCAGCAGCAGCACCAGCCACTTGTTCGCCAGCCCCACCCCGATGATCGCGCCGACCGCCACCCACCACCGTGGATCACCGGTCCGCAACAGCCGCATCACGGCGAGTCCCAACGCGACCCAGACAAGCATGTCGATGGTTGTCGTCGACACCATGTGCGTGACCACGACAACGTACGACGCCAACGCGGCCGAAGCGGCTGACACCCATTGCGCGGTCCGGCCGGCGCCGATCTCCCTGGCCACCAAGGCGACCAACACGACGGTCGCCGCAGCGGCGAGCGTCGCGACCACACGCAACCCCATCGGCGTCTCCCCGAAGACCGTGGTGGCGATCCGGGCGAGCAGCGGAGTGATCGGCGGCTGGTCGGTGTACCCCCAGTCCAGGCGCTTGCCCGCGGCGACGAAGTACAGCTCGTCCCGGTGGAATCCATACCGCCACGACAACGCCGTGGCGACCGCGATCTGTACCGCGACGACGATGCCGACCGGGCGCGCCGCGAAGCGAGGTAACGAACCGGTTTCGTCCATGTCAGGCCCCCAAGCCAACGAAAGGTACCTGATCCTAGGGTGATGCCGACGTTTCCGGCCATCACCTCATTTCGGGCTCCGGCCGGCGGTTATCGGCCGAGACGGACCCGCAGCACCGATCCGGACGCCTCGGTCACGTACATGTCCCCGGGCCGCCCGAACCACTGCGCGAACCGCACCGACGTCGGATGGTCCAGCCCGGACAGCAGAACACACTTCCGGCCGGCCAGGTCCGTCCGGAAGACCTCGCCGCTGCCGTACGTGGCCACGTACAGCCGCAGGTCCGGGCCGAACGCCATGTCGTCGGGAAGCTTCCCGACGCCGTCCGGCGACAGCTCCACGAGCGTCTTCGGGTGGGTCGCGTCGGCCCGGGTCACGCGCACCACCGCCGACTTCGGGTCGAACAGCAACGTCGTGAAGACCTGGCCGCCGAGCGTCGCCACGCCGTCAGCCCCGGGCAGGTCCGTCTTCCAGTCCGGGTCGACCCGCCCACCCGGCCGGATCTTCACCAGCCCGGCGAACGGGTCGGCGACGTACAGGTTGCCCGCGGAGTCGAACTCGGCGCCGTTCGCCGAGCCGAACGCGTCCCCGGTCGCGTACACCGTGGGCCGCGGGTGCTCGGGGTCGAACCGAACCACCCCGGACGGCGCCCCATGGCTGGTCGCGTTGTTGCCGAAGTTCGCGTACAGCAGCCCGTCCGGCCCGCGGCGGATCGCCCCGGGCGCGTTGACCGGGACCGTGGCCCGAAGGTCGCCGGCCGGGCCGTACGCCTCCAGCCGGTTGGCGGTGAGATTGGCGATCCAGATCCGCCCGTGCCCGTCGAACTCGGCGTTCTCGTACCAGTCGGCACTGTGCAGGAACGTGCTGACCGTGGGCTTCGGGCCGGGGCAGGAGCCGTCGGATGCGGACGCGGTGGCCGGTGCGACCGTTAGCCCCAGAACGGTCGCCGCCACAAGCAAAATCCTCATGATTCACCGTACGGTGCTCCGCGTCGCCCGGGTGGAGCAATTCGCGCAGGCCTGTTCACCCAACCGCGTGATGCCGTCACCATCTGTGCGCCGGCCGGGGCAAGCTGACCGCCGAAACGGACGGTGGGACAGCATGGGAACGGTTTTCGAAAGCACCGATCTGGACGAGATCTGCGAGTTCATCAGGGCGGGCTACACCTCGATGCGGCTGAGCCCTCGTTGCCCCCATCCCCGGATGCGGATCGTCCAGCATTCGCTGGGGCCCATCAAGATGTCTCCGACCTGCCTCGGCGTGGATCTCGACTACGTCTCCCACCCGATGGGCACGGTCGCCCTGGTCGACGTGGAGTCCGGCACGTTCCCCCGCCATACGACTGAGGGCGTGGCGGGTATGGTCCGGGCGAGGTGTTCTTCCTCGCCCAGCCCGATCGGCCCTTCACCGGCCGGGTGCGGCAAGTGCGCTTCACATATACCTCGCTGGAGCCGGCACTGCTGTCCCAGGTGGCCGCGACCGCGCCCGGCCGCACCGACCAGCCAGTGCGGCTGAGCGGCCATCGGCCGGTCTCCCCGGCCGCCGGTCGGCTGCTGCGACACGCCATCAGGTTCGTGCACGATCACGTACTCACCGACCCGACCGCCCTGGCCGCTCCGCTGATCGCTTCCACCGTCCCCCAGTGGATGGCGGCAACGGTCCTGAACGCCTTCCCCAACACCGCGGTGACCGATCCCACCATTGAAGACCGTCACGACTCCCACCCGGCCACCCTGCGCCGCGCCATCGCCTTCATCGACGACCACGCCCACCACGACATCACCGTCGCCGACATCGCCGCCGCCACGCACGTCACCATCCGCGCCCTGCAATACGCCTTCCGCCGCCACCGCGACACCACCCCCATGGGCTACCTGCGCCAAGTCCGCCTGCACCACGCCCACCAGGAACTCATGGCCGCCGACCCCACCACCGGCGCCACCGTCACCCAGATCGCCGCCCACTGGGGCTTCTTCCATCCTGGACGCTTCGCCCATCACTACCGTCACACATACGGCCACCCGCCGCACGAAACCCTGCTCCGCCACACCCGCTGACCCGCCTGTCGTCACCCTACCGGGATGTCAGACAGGACAACTTGGCTTGGGCTCGCTACGGTCAGGTCAGCCGATCCGGAAATGAGGCGCGACATGCCGTATGTGGACCTGTCCGAGCTGGCCCGGCAGCGCGGCGGCTCGCAGCCGCTGCGGGGTTACCTCGTCAAGCCCGACGGCGACGGCCCGTGGCCCGGTGTCGTGGTGGTGCACGAGGCGTGGGGCGTGGACGACGTGATGCGTCGGCAGGCCGAGCGGCTCGCCGGGGCGGGCAATCTCGCGCTGCTGGTCGACCTGTACAGCCAGGGTGGTGCGGCGCGGTGCCTGGTGGGCACGTTCCGTTCGGTCCTGACCGGTTCGGGCCGGGCGTTCCGGGACATCGAGGTGGCCCGGCAGTGGTTGGGCCAGTCATCGGACTGTACGGGCAAAACCGGCATCATCGGCTTCTGTATGGGCGGTGCTTTCGCCTTACTCACGGCGAAATCGGGCTTTGACGCGTCCTCGGTGAACTACGGGGTGCTGCCGCGTGACCTGGACTCCGCGTTGGACGGTGCGTGCCCGATCGTCGCCAGCTACGGCGGCAAGGACCGGCCGTTCCGCAGCGCCCCCGCCAAGCTGGAGGCGGCGCTCACCAAGGCCGGCGTTCCGCACGACGTCAAGATGTACCCCTCGGCCGGGCACTCGTTCCTCAACGACGCCGAGACCGGACCGGGCTTCCTGCGCCCGCTGATGCGGGTGGCCGGGATCGGCCCGGAACCGACCGCGGCCGCCGACGCCTGGCAGCGCATCGACGACTTCTTCGCCGAACACCTGAAATGAGCCGACATTGAGCACCTGGGACGACGTACGCCGGCTCGCGATGGGGCTGCCGTTGGTGGAGGAACGGGACACTGAGGACGACGTCCTGCAGTGGCGGGTCAAGGACAAGCTGTTCGTGTGGGAACGCCCGCTGCGCCAGGGGGACATCGCGGCGCTCGGCGAGTCCGCGCCGGACGGCCCGATCCTCGCCGCCCGAACCCCTGACGTCGGTGCCAAGGCAGCGCTGCTGGCCGACAACCCGAAGGTGTACTTCACCACCCCGCACTTCGACGGATACCCGGCGGTGCTCGTCCGGCTGGACGAGATCGAGGTGAAGGAGTTGGCGGAACTCGTGGTGGAGGCCTGGCTGGGCCGGGCCCCAAGACGCGTGGCCAAGCAGTACCTCGCCGACCGCCGCTGACTCAGGGGCGGCGGCCGACGGTGACCGGCGGGACCGGGCCGTCGAAGCGTTCCACTTGGACCAGGGCGTGTTGGCCGGTGCAGCCTTGGGCCAGGCGGGAGGAGCCTCGGTCGGCGGTCAGCACGTTCGGGTTGCCGTGCGCGCACAACGCACCGCTGGGGTGATCCGCGACCGGGTCGAACCAGGCGCCGGTCGGCAGTTGCACGACACGTTCCCGCAGTTCTTCGGACAGCACGGCACCGGCCAGGCACGCGCCGCGGTCGTTGAACACACGCACGATGTCGCCGTCGGCGATGCCGCGGGCGGCCGCGTCCGCCGGGTGGATCCGGATCGCTTCCCGGCCGGCGACCTTGGCCGCCTGGCTGGTCGGTCCGACGTCCAGTTGGCTGTGCAGCCGGGTGCTGGGCTGGTTGGCGATCAGGTGCAACGGGAAGTCCTGGGCGCGCGGGCCGCCGAGCCAGTCCTCGGGTTCGAGCCAGGTCGGATGGCTGGGGCAGTCGTCGTACCCGAAGCCCGCCACGGTCGCCGAGGTGATCTCGATCCGTCCGCTCGGGGTCGGCAACGCGTGCGTGTCCGGGTCGGACCGGAAGTCGGCGAACAGGGTGCGGTCCGTTTCCCCTTGGGGGAGAACGAGTTCGCCGGCCGCCCAGAAGTCGTCGAACGACGGCACCTCGTCACCCAGACCCTGGTACAGGTGCTCCAGCCACTGCCGGACGGTCCGGCCCTCGGTGAACTCCGCCGAGACGCCCATCCGCGAGGCGAGGCCCGTGAAGATCGCGTAGTCGTCCCGCGCGAGGCCGGCCGGTGGGGCGATCCGGTGCATCGCGATCAGGTGGGTGTCCCGTCGACCCGCGCCGAAGTCCTCCCGTTCGACCATGGTCGTCGTGGGCAGCACGATGTCCGCGTTCCGGGCGGTCGCTGTCCAGTACGGCTCGTGCACCACCACGGTGTCCGGCCGGGCGAACGCGGTCCGCAGCCGGTTGAGGTCCTGGTGGTGGTGGAACGGGTTGCCGCCGGCCCAGTAGACCAGCCGGATGTCCGGGTACGTCCGCGTCGAGCCGTCGAACTCGTACTGTCCGCCCGGGTTCAACAGCATGTCCGCGATCCGGGCGACCGGGATGAACTCCCTGACCGGGTTCACCCCCTGCGGCAGGGCCGGGATCCGGACGTCCGGACCGGTCGAGCCGACGTCGCCCATGGACCCGTAGCCGTGCCCGAAACCGCCGCCGGGCAGGCCGATCTGGCCGAGCATGGCGGCCAGCGCGATCCCCGCCCACACCGGCTGTTCGCCGTGCTGGGTCCGCTGCAGTGACCAGGTGACCGTGATCATCGTCCGTGACCTGGCCATCCGCCTGGCCAGCGCGACGATGTCCGCGGCCGGGATCTCGGTGATCGCGGCGGCCCACGCCGCGTCCTTGACCACGCCGTCCTCGCCGCCGGTCAGGTACCGCTCGAACTCGTCGTATCCGGTGCAGTACCTGTCGAGGAAGTCCTTGTCGTGCAGCCCTTCCGCGCACAGGGTGTGGGCGAGGCCGAGCATCAGCGCGGTGTCCGTGCCCGGCCGGACCGGATACCATCTCGCCTCTACTGTGGACGGAAGGTCGGCGCGGAACGGCCCGACCAGCGCGATGTCCACTCCGGACCTGGCCAGGTCGTGCAGGTGGCCGGGCATGGTGTGCTTGGTGACCCCGCCGGGGGTGACGAACAGGTTCTTCGCCGGCACCCCGCCGAACGCCACGAGCAGCTCGGTGTTCTGGACGATCGTCGGCCACGTGGACCCGTTGAACAGCACGGAGTGCGCCTCGCCGACCACGTGCGGCAGCAACACCATCGACGTGCCGAAGCTGTACGTGCCCTTGCCCGCGGTGTACCCGCCGACCAGGTTCAGGAACCGGCGCAACTGGCTCTGCGCGTGGTGGAACCGCCCGGCGCTGGCCCAGCCGTACGAGCCGCCGTAGATCGCCTGGTTGCCGTGGTCCGTGCGGATCCGCTGGAGTTCGCCGGCGACCAGGTCGAACGCTTCGTCCCAGCTGACTTCGACGAACTCGTCCCGCCCGCGCCGCTCGTCCGGGCCGGGCCCGTGCTCCAGCCAGCCACGGCGAACGGCCGGCGCGGCGACCCGGCTGCGGTGGCCGAGCGTGGCCTTGAGGTTGTCGAGCAGGGGTGACGGCGCCGGGTCGGCCGGATGCGGCCGAACCCGCAGCTCACCGTCCTGGTCCACTTCGGCGAGAAACGCTCCCCAGTGCGATGTGCTCGGCAGGATCGTCATACCTACACCATCCGTCTTCCGGGTCTCGAACGCGACCCGATATTGGTCACGTGCGTTCGGCGGCGCCTGAGTTCAGCGGGTCGGCCGCGCGGGAACCGTTCCTTCAGTGGGTGTGCGAGTGCCCGGGTGTTGACAGACTGGTGTCGACGGCAGGACGATGACCGGCGCTGCAATCGTTTGCCGTCGTGCTCAATCCGTCCCGACGTAAAAGGAGCACGCATGCCTGTCCGAGGGTGGTTGCCGACCGTGGTCACCTGTGTCGCGCTGGTCGCGACGGGGTGCGGTAACGGCAGTGCGAAGGGCGGCGGCGCCGGGCCGCTCGTGATCGGCGCGTCGCTGCCGTTGACCGGCCAGTTCTCCCAACCGGGTGGGGAGGCCAAGCGGGGCTACGAGATCTGGCGCGACATGGTGAACGCGACCGGCGGCCTGCTCGGCCGCCAGGTCGAGCTGAAGATCACCGACGACGCCAGCAACCAGGACACCATCATCAGCGACTACACGAAGCTGATCACCCAGGACAAGGTCGACCTGTTGCTGGGCAGCTTCTCGTCGCTGTTGAACTACCCGGCGTCCGCGGTGGCCGAGAAGAACAAGATGCTGTACGTCGAGCCGGCCGGCGGCGCGCCGAACATGTTCAGCCGCGGTTTCAAGATGCTGTTCTTCGCCCAGCCCGCGACCGCGCCGCACCAGGCGGACGGGGTGGTGCAATGGTTGGCATCGCTGCCCGCGGCGAGCCGCCCGGCCACCGCCGCGTACATCACGCAGGATGATCCGTTCACCCGACCGGCCATCGAGTCGCTGCAGAAGCAGCTGGAGGCGGCCGGGGTGAAAACCCTGTACTCCCAGGTGTATCCCGCGGACACCACGAACTTCCAGCCGCTGGCCAGCGCGATCGCCGGTGGCAAACCGGATCTGGTGGCCCAGGGCGCCCAGTTCGAGGACGGCATCGGCGCCGTGCGGGCGTTGAAGCAGATCGGGTTCTCGCCGAAGGTGCTGTTCCAGACCAACGCCCCGGGCAACGGGAAGGAGTACAGCGACGGGATCGGGATGCCCGCGACCGAGGGCGTGTTCTACTGCACGAGCTGGAGTGAGAACGCCAAGACGCCGTTGAACGCGGACTTCAACGCCGAATACCGCAAACGTTTCGGATCCGACCCAGCCGAGGACGCGGCCGACGGGTTCGCCGCCGCACAGGTTCTGCAGGCCGCGGTGACCGCGGTCGGCAAGGTCGACCAGGCGGCGCTCGCCGACTGGCTGCGCGCCAACCAGGTGCCGACCATTCTCGGCACGCTGAAGTGGGCGCCGACCGGTGAACCGCAGACCGCGTTCATGCTCGCCCAGTGGCAGGGCGGCAAGGTGGAGGTGGTGTCGCCCAAGGAGGCCGCGACCACGGACAGGATCGTGTTCCCGAAGCCGGGGTGGCAATGACGCAACTGCTCCAGACGGTCGTGCTCGGCCTGCTCATCGGCGGCGTGTACGCGCTGATGGCGGCCGGGCTGACCCTGGTGTTCGGGATCATGGGGATCGTCAACGTCGCCCAGGGCGCGTTCCTCGTGCTGGTGGCGATGGTGACGTGGAAGGTCTGGTCGCTCACCGGGATCGACCCGATCGTGCTCGCGCTGGCCACCACGCCGGCCATGTTCGGCCTGGGATGGCTGCTGTACCGGCTGGTGGTGGTCCGGGTCCGCCAGTCGACGCCGGCCATGTCGATGCTGCTGACGTTCGGCATCGCGCTGACCATCGAGGGCGTCCTGAACGTCACGGCCGGCAATCGTTTCCGGTCGGCCACCCCGGCCTACTTCGCCGAGTCGTTCCACATCGGACAGGTCGCGCTGCCCAAGGCACAGGTGTACGGCTGCGCGGCCGCGCTTCTGGTGCTGGGCCTGCTGTATCTCGTCCTGAACCGGACGTGGACCGGCCGGGCGATCCGGGCGTCCGCGCAGAACCCGAGCGGTGCCGCGCTGGTCGGGATCAGTGCGTCCACAGTGGCCGCGCTATCGTTTGCACTGGGCGCGGCCACGGCCGGCACGGGTGGGTCGATCCTGTCCGTGCTGTACCCGTTCTTCCCGGCGTCACACTACGACTGGATCGCCAAGCTGCTCGGCATCATCGTGTTGGGCGGCATGGGATCGCTGCGCGGCGCCTGGGTGGGCGCGCTGATTCTCGGCCTCGCCGAGACGGCCACCGCCACCTACGGCTCGCCGCGCTGGTCGACACTCGTTTTCTACGCGGTGATCCTGCTGGTGTTGCTTGTCCGCCCGCACGGGCTGTTCGGCACCCGACTGCGTGAGGACGTCGCGACATGAACGTACGCACTGGTCTGCCGTTGCTGGTTCTGGGAGCGCTGGTCGCGTTCCCGGTCATCGACCCGGCCGCGACCTACGAGCAGACCGTGTTGCTGATGGCGTTCCTGCTCGCGATCCAGGCCGTCAGCTGGAACATCATCTCTGGGTTCGCCGGTTACATCTCGTTGGGGCACAGTGTGTTCCTCGGAATCGGCGCGTACACCGCGGGGATACTGGCCGCTCGCTGGCACGTCAACCCGTTGGTGCTGGCGCCGCTGGCAGGCGTGGTCGCGGTGGTCGTCGCGCTGCTTGTCGGCAGCGTTGTGTTGCGTGCCAAAGGGCCCGCGTTCGTGATCATCACCATCGCGTTGTTGTTGGTGTTCCAGGTGCTCACGGTGAACACGCCGGCGCTGACCAACGGCTCCGACGGAATCACGCTGGAACTGCCGTCCTGGTCGTCGGACATTCAGAACATCCCGTTCTACTACGCGTTTCTGGGATTGCTGGTGGTGACGGTCGGCTTCGCCGGGTGGATTCGCCGGACCAAGTTCGGCACCGGGCTGGTGGCGATCCGCGAGGACGAGGGCAAGGCAGCGGCGATCGGGATCCCGACCACGCTGTACAAGAACCTGGCCTATGCGGCCAGCGCGTTCTTCGTCGGGGTGGCCGGTGCCGTGTACGCGTATTTCCTGACGTTTCTGAACCCGTTGGGCGCCTTCAACATCCTCGCCAGCGTCATGGTCGTTCTCGCGGCACTTGTCGGCGGCAAGGGAACGTTGTGGGGACCTGTGGTCGGTGCGTTCATCGTCTCCTTCGCCGGGGAGGCCGCGACCAATTTCGGCGGTGAGTCGCAGACCCGTCTGGTCATGTTCGGCGTCGCCCTCGTGCTGGTCGTGGTGTTCATGCCCGACGGCCTGGTGCCACTGCTGAATCGTCTCGTCGCCCGAAAACGCCAAGCTGTCGACTACATCGATCACGTCGTCACCGTGGAACGCCGTCCGGTCGAGCCGAGTGTCCCGAAGACCGAGGTACTGCTGGAATTCCGGGATGTGGGCAAGGCGTTCGGCGGACTGCGCGCGGTGAACGGCGTGAACCTCGCGGTGCTCGACGGTTCGATCACCGCGCTGATCGGGCCGAACGGCTCCGGCAAGACGACCTTGTTCAACCTGGTCACGGGTATCGCGGGCGGGCATTCCGGGGAGATCCGGCTGGCCGGCCGGCCGTTGACCGGGCTGCCGCCGTGGACCCGGGCGCACCTCGGGCTCGGCCGCACCTTCCAGGTCACGCGGCTGTTCAAGGCCATGACCGTGATGGAGAACGTGGTCGCGCCGCTGCGTGGTTTCGCGCCAGGCGTGCTCGCGTCAGACGCGGTGGCCGGTCATGAAGCCGACCGTGCGCGGGAATTGTTGTCGTTCGTCGGTCTCGGCCGGTTCACCACCGAACGGGCCGGCGCTTTGTCGTACGGGCAACAGAAACTGGTGGAGTTGGCCCAGGTGTTGATGCTTGAGCCGCGAATGGTGTTGCTCGACGAACCGGCCGGCGGGATCAGCCCCGGCCTGGTCGACCGAATGGCCGAGATCATCCGCGAACTGAACCACCGAGGCGTCACTTTCCTGGTGGTGGAACACAACATCCCGATGGTTCTGGACCTGTGCGACTCGGTGTTCGTCGTGGCCGGGGGATCGGTACTGGCCGCCGGCCCGCCGGAGATCATCCGGTCCAACCCGGCCGTGCTGGACGCGTACCTTGGCGGGGTGGTCTCGTAATGTTGGAACTGCAGGGCGTGTCCGCCGGTTACGGCGGTGGTGACGTGTTACAGGGAATCGATCTGACAATTGTCCCCCAGTCGGTGACGTGTGTCCTCGGACCGAACGGGGCCGGCAAGTCCACTGTGCTGCGTGTGGTCAGTGGGCTGGTCCGGCCCCGTCTCGGAAAGGTGACGTTGGGGGACAGGAGAATCGACGGGCTGAGCCCACCGGAGGTGCTCGGCCTGGGTGTCGCCCACGTTCCGCAGACAGGAGCGTTGTTCCCGGGGATGACCGTGCGGGAGAACGTGCTGATGGGCGGATATCTGATTCGACGGCAGCGAAAATTGTTGGCGGAACGGTATTCCGCGGTGGTGAACCTGGTGCCGCTGGTCGCGCACCGGGCCGACACCCCGGCCGGCACCCTGTCCGGCGGCCAGCGGCGAATGGTGGAGATCGGCCGGTCCCTGATGCTCGACCCGGCGGTGATCCTGCTCGACGAACCCTCACTCGGCCTCGACCCCCAAAGCCTCGAAGCGGTGACCGTACTCATCAACCGTATGCACGACAACGAGAAAACCGTGGTCCTGGTCGAGCAGAACGTCCGCCTGGGCCTGGCCCTGTCAACACACGCCGTGGTGTTGGAAGGCGGCCGCGTGCGCCTGCACGGAACCGCACAGGAGATCACCGAGCACCCAGACATCGCGTCGCTCTACGTCGGGGCGTTCGTTCAGTCCTAACGGGACGGCGGCGCGGTCGACTCCCGCAGGACCAGGGTGGCCGGCAGGGTGATGGACTTCGTCGGCAGGTCCGGGTTGCCGAAGCGGTCCAGCAGCATCCGGGCGGCCTCCGCGCCGATCTGGTAGTGCGGGACCCGGACCGTGCTCAGCGGCGGGGTCAGCCGGTCGATGAACGGCATGTCGTTGAACCCCACCAGGCTGATGTGCTGCGGGCAACGCAGCCGGCGTTCGCCGAACACGTCCAGGCAGCCGAGGGCGATCATGTCGTTGGCCGCGACGACCGCGGTCGGCACCTTGCCCGCGTCCAGCATCGCCCGCGTCGCCCGCGCGCCCTCCAGTTCGGTGAACCCCTTGGCCGCGACCACCAGTCCGGGATCCAATGTCATGCCGGCGTCGTCCAGCGCCTGCCGGTAGGCGCGCAGCCGGCCGCGGCCCGTCGACGTGTCCTGCGGCCCGGCCACGTGCGCGATCCTGGTGTGCCCGAGGTCGATCAGGTGCCGGACGGCCATGGCGATGCCGTCGTGGTCGTCGCCGGTCACCGACGGGATGTCGGAGTGGTCGACCCTGCGGTTGACCAGGACGATCCGGGTGCCCGCCCGGTGCGCGTCGATGAACAGCCCGTCCTCACGGTGGGCCGTGGCGACCACCAGGCCGTCGACCTGGCGCGCCCGGAGCGTGTCGAACAGCTTGACCTGGCGGTCCGGGTCGTTGTCGGTGTTGGCGATCAGTGTGGTGTACCCGGCCGCGGCCAGTACGTCCTCGATGCCGCGCACGATCGGCGGGAACAACGGGTTGGTCAGGTCCGGGATCAGGACGCCGACGGACATCGAACGCGCGGTCTTCAGGCCACGGGCCATCGCGTTCGGCTGGTAGCGCAGCTCCCGGGCCGCCGCCTGCACCCGGCGCATCGTGGCCGGGTTGACGAGCGAGCTCGTCGCCGGGTTGAGGGCGCGCGACGCCGTGGTCACGTGCACGCCGGCGCGCTGCGCGACCTCCTTGAGGGTGGGCGAGTTGGTCATGGCGGCACCCGGGGCTAGGCAGAAAACGATTGCAAACAAGCGTAACACGGCCTTGACCTTGGATTATCCGCGAGCGGTCCGGGAAATCCGCTGCGGCCGGCGATCATCTCCGGTTAGGGTCGGCTGGTGCCTGACGCCGCCGAACTGCTCGCCGCCTACGACGACCAGCTGCGCCCTGCCGAGTACACCCAGGTAGAGCCCGGGATCGGGGTCGAACGGGACGGGCCGGTGGTGCGGATCTTCGGCCGGCACCGAGGCTTCGTGAGCACACCCCGGGACCTCGGCGTCGACGGGGCCGAACTGGACAAGCTGATCGCCCGCCAACGCGACTTCTTCGCGGCCCGAGGCGAAGGCCTCGAATGGAAGACCCGCGGCCACGACCTGCCGGCCGACCTCCCATCCCACTTGTCCGCCGCCGGATTCGTCCCCGAGGACCGGGAAACCATCGTGATCGGCGCGGCCACCGACATAGCCGCCCAACCAGCGCGTACCCCGGACGGGATCGTGATCCGGGAGGTCAGCACCGACGAGGACTTCCACCGCATCGCGGCCATGGAGACGGCCGTGTGGGGGATGGACCTCTCCTGGCTGGCCGACGACCTGATCACCCGACGCGCCTACACCACGGTCCTCGTCGCCGAAGCCGGCGACCAGCTCGTGTCCGCCGCCTGGCTGGTCGCCAAGTACGGACCGCACTTCGCGGGCATGTGGGGCGGCTCCACCGTGGCCGACTGGCGCCGCCGCGGCATCTACCGCGCCCTGGTCGCCCGCCGCGCCCAGGTGGCCGTCGAGCGAGGGATCACGTACCTGCAGGTGGACGCCTCCGACGACAGCCGCCCCATCCTGGAACGCCTCGGCTTCATCGCAGTGGGCACAACCACGCCTTATGTCTGG
This sequence comes from Actinocrispum wychmicini, assembly GCF_004345645.1. GTDB lineage: Bacteria > Actinomycetota > Actinomycetes > Mycobacteriales > Pseudonocardiaceae > Kibdelosporangium > Kibdelosporangium wychmicini. The sequence continues at coordinate 153,100 of NZ_SLWS01000014.1, forward strand.
ACACCGTAGTTCGCGGCAGGCTCGGCTTACGACACCTCGCCGTGCTCGTTGACTCGCCAGCCGTCGGATGTCTTGATCAAGGTGAGCCTGAGTTTCTTGCCACCGTCAGTCGGCACGTCGACAGTGACCGAGTTTATGTAGGAATCCGGCGTGGCAGTGGGTTTTCCAGTCACCCGGGTCATGATGATCGCACTCAGATCAATTCTGGTCAACGTGATGGCCTGATATTCTTCGGTAGTGTATGGGCTGAGTCCGTCCAGCCATTGTTTTTTGGTGATTCCCGCTGTGTGGTTGACGAATGCTCTCGCCCATTTGTCGGCGCAGTCGAGCGCCGCTGGATCAACCTTGGTGAGGGTTTTGTTGTCGGTAGGGTTGAGTCGCGTGTCGGTGGGGTAGGGCCTCGTACTCGTGGTGGAACTGTCGGATGTCGAGGTGGTGGTGGGTGTCTGGGAGGGTGTGGTGGTGCCGGACGCCCGGGAACCGCGATCTTGATTGGTCGCGATGATGATCACGCTGGCCGCCGCGATCCCCGCGACGGCGACCGAGACGATTCTGTCCCGTGTTCTTGTCGTGGTAGCGGGAAGTGTGATGTCGGGGGCGGGACTCACGTCGAACCCGACACTGTCGGGGACGTCGAGACCGTGTGCTGGATTGCGAACCAAAGCCAGATGGTCGGCGGTGCCCGTGCCGCGTTGGCTCGGCAACGGCAGGCCGCGCGCTGCCATCGTCGCGCGCAGTCGGCGGTAGATGGTGGCCAGGCTCAGCAGTTCGGGTCCATCCGGGATTCCGTTACGCAGTAAGGCAACGAGCTCTCCGGTGAACGCGGTGTACGTGGCGCCGGGCCGCGCGAGGGCCGGCGTGTTGGGCGGGGTGGACGTCAGGGTGTAGGTCCCGGCCACCTCGATCTGTCCGAGGACGGCTTCCGTGTCGCCCGTCATGACCCCTTGGGTGGCGCGGCCACTGAAGCAGCAGTCGAGCACAAGGACCCGGTTGGTCGCCTGGCAGTTCAGGAAGACATCCCGGAGCAGGTCCATGCTCAGCGCGCTCACCGGCAACTCGTCGACGTCCGTGTCGGAAAGGCACAAGTACAGTTCGTTTCGTACGGATCCCGTGAGGCCATGTCCGGCGAAATACACCAGGAAGGTGTCGTCGGCCCGCTTCGCGTATTCGCAGAGTGTTCGGTACACGTCGCGAACCGAGCCGGTGCCGTCGACGATTCCGCACCGGTTCGCTGTGAATCCACTGCGGGTCGAATCGGTCAGCACCGTGTGTAACGCGTCGAGATTGTTGTCCACCGCGGGCAGGTTCGGCAGATCCGTCGACCGGTACGAACTCACTCCGATGAGAACGGCACAAGATCGTTCGGGATCGGGCAGTCGCACCAGGGTCACCTCGGACGTCTCGGATCGGGCCTCCACCGTCCCCGAACCTCGCGCTGGAGTTTCTCACAGCACATTCCGCCCGCCCGTGGCGGTGCCGCGCAATCTGCTGCTCCGCACAGTCCGGCGCGGTTAGACGCCTAGTTCGCCGGCGAGGCGGTGGAGGTACACGGCGAACTGTTTTCGGTCGTGGTCTGGCCAGGTCTCGGTGAGTTCGTCGAAGGCTCGGCGTTGCCATCGGTTCGCGGCTTCGCGGAGGTGGCGGCCTTCGTCGGTCAGGCGGAGCACGGTTCGGCGGCGGTCCTGGTCGGATTCGGCACGGTCGAGGTAGCCGGCGTCGGCGGCGTCGCGGACCATTCGGCTGGCGCCGGAGTGGTCGAGGCCGAGTTGGTGGGCTACGGCGTTGACGGTCGCCTCGTTGTGTCGGGCGGCGTGGACGGCTTCGACCACGAGGATGTGCTGGACGTGGCGCATCTCGCCGGTGAGGTCCCGGGACGCGTGGTTGGTCCAGCGCCGGGCGAAGAACCGGACCAGGCGAAACAGCGCGGGCCCGCCGTTGTGATTCACGGAAGCCACGGTACATCGAGACTGTACATCGCGTGCGATGCGCACTTATTATGTGTGCGAATCGCATGTATTGGAGACCGTGATGACCGTTCTGCTCAACCACATGATCGTGCCGGCCACGGACAAGCAGGTGTCCGCCGAGTTCCTGGCCCGGCTGCTTGGACTACCTGTGGGCGCGCCCGCCGGACCGTTCGTGCCCGTTCCGGTCAACGCCGACCTGACCATGGACTTCGACGACCGGCGCGGCGCCACCCCCGGGCACTACGCGTTCCTTGTCGACGACGACACGTTCGACAAGCTGCTCGGCCACCTGCGGGACAGTCCGGGGATCGACTACGGCTCGGGGCCCATGCACGGCTGGGACCGGCAGATCAACCATCTCGGTGGCGGGCGCGGCGTGTACGTCGCCGATCCCGACGGGCACAGCTACGAGGTCTTCACCGCCGACCCCAACGAATAAAACTTGACTTATATAAGTACGCGTTGTCAGGCTGGCCGGGTGCACGCGTTCGATGTTCTCGGTGACCCGGTCCGGCGGCGGATTCTGGAGCTGCTGGCCGACGGCGAGCTGCCGGCCGGGGAGATCACCGAGGTGGTGCGCGCCGAGTTCGGGATCTCGCAACCCGGCGTGTCGCAACACCTGCGTGTTCTGCGCGAGAACGGGTTCGCCACGGTCCGCGCGGACGGCACGCGGCGGCTGTACTCCGTCGATCCCGCGCCACTGCAGGAAATCGACGCCTGGTTGGACAGATACCGGCGGTTCTGGACCCAGCGGCTGGGTGCGCTGGGCACGGAAATCGCCCGGGGAAAGCGGGAACGCCGGACTCGCGACGGCACGTAGACTCAGCTCCCGAAATCCGACCAGGGAGGTAGCGCCGTGCCACCCGTCAACCAGCAACGCCGTGAGGCCCTCGCGGACGCGGCCATCGCCATCGTGTCCCGCGAGGGCACGCACGGCCTGTCGCACCGAGCGGTGGACGAGGCGGCCGAGGTGCCGAGGGGGACGACGTCCAACTACTTCCGGTCGCGGGAAGCGTTGCTGGAGGCGACCGTCGCTCGGCTGGTTCAGCTGCATTTCCAGTGGATCGCCGAACTGCGCGCGCAACGGGCCGGCGACCTGAACCGGGCGGCCCTGCACGAGATCCTGTCCACGGTCCTGGCCGAGGCGGTCACCACCTACCAGGACCGCTACCGGGCGATGCTCGAACTGCTGCTGGAGGGAACGCGTCGGCCGGAGCTGCGGGACGCGCTGGTCAGGATCTTCAGTGGCGCGTTCGAATTGGTCCAGGAGGCGCATCGGGCGGACGGCGTGGCGCCGACCGAGGAGGAAGTCCACCTGATGCGCGTGTGCTACATGGGTGTCCTGTTCGGATACGTCGTCCTGCCGGAGACGCTTATCCAGCTCGGCCCGCGCGAGACGACAGGCGAGTTGTTGACGGCCGTCCTTGGATACAAGGCGAAAGTCTAGAACTCGGCGCGTACGCCGAGCAGGCGGATCGGCCGCGTGTGTTCGAATCGGTCCAGCACTTCGAGTGCCGCGCGTTCGATCTCGTCCGCGTCACTCGTCGCCTCAGGCAGCGTCATGCTTCGGGTCAACGTGATGAACGGCGCGAACCGGACTTTCACCGCGATCCGGGCCGCTGGGCGGCCTTCGTCGGCGACATCCTGCGCCACCCGCCGCGCGAGGGCCATGACTTGAGCATCGATTTCGGAACGGTCGGTGAGGTTCTCCTGGAACGTCACCTCCCGGCTGCGGGACTTCGCCACGTACGGGGTCGCTTCGACGTGGGTGTCCCCGGCGCCGAGGGCGAGCGTCCGGTACCACGGGCCCATGTTGGGGCCGAACCGGGCGGCCAGGTCGGCCGGGTCGGCGCGGGCCAACGCGGCGACCGTCGTCAGCCCCATCTCGTTGAGCTTCTTCGTGGTCCGCGGGCCGATTCCCCACAGCGCGTCGACCGGTCGGTCGGCCATCACCGCGACCCAGTTGTCCTTGGTGAGCCGGTAGATCCCGGCCGGTTTGCCGAATCCGGTGGCGAGTTTGGCGCGGAGCTTGTTGTCGCCGATGCCGACCGAGCACGACAGGCCGGTCTCTTCGGCGACGGCCCGTCGCACGTCTTGGGCCAGCGCCTCGGGGTCGTCGGTCCGCGCGCCCAGGAACGCCTCGTCCCAGCCGATCACCTCGACCACGACCGGCAGTTCCCGCAACGTCGTCATCACCTGCTCGGAGACCGCCTCGTACGCCGGCGGGTCGGACGGCAGGAAAACCGCGTCCGGACACCGTTTGGCCGCGGTCCGCAACGGCATTCCGGAGTGGATCCCGAACTCGCGGGCCTCATAGGTCGCCGTCGCCACGACCGCGCGCTCGGTGGGGTCGCCGTTGCCGCCGACCACCACGGGCCGGCCGCGCAGCTCGGGCCGGCGCGCCACCTCGACCGCCGCGATGAACTGGTCGAGATCGACGTGCAGCACCCAGTCCCGGATGGACACCCGGCCAGTATGCGTCACTCGGTGTTGCGCAGCAGCAGTTCGCCCATGGTCCGGACGTAAGTACGCAGCTCGGTCGGCTGCACGATGGTGAAGTCGGCGCCGATGCCGCCGAGCAACATGGTGGGCCAGTCCAGTGTGTCGGTGTTCATGGTCATCCGGCACGTGTCGGTGCCGGTCGGCTCGACGGACGCCCAGTGCGTCACCACCGACTTGACCCGCTCGGCCGGTGCCTGGATGTCCACGATCACGGCGTGCTGGGTCGGCCGGTTGTTCAGGCGGCGGCGCACGAACTCGGCCGGGTCGCCGCCGGGCAGGTCGCGTTGGCGGAACCGGGCGCCGGTGGCCTTCGGGTCGACCATCCGGTCCGCGCGGAACGTCCGCCAGTCGTGCCGTTCCACGTCCCACGCGACGAGATACCAGCGCCGCCCCAACGACACCAGCCGATACGGCTCGACATGCCGACGCGTTTCCTCGCCGTCGTACGCGGTGTAGGCGAACCGCAGCCGTTCGTCGTCACGGCACGATGACGCGATCACGGTCAACGCGAGCGCGTCGACGGTCGGCCCGCCGCTCCAGATCGCGGGCACGGTATAGGTGCGCAACGCTTCCACGCGCCGGCGCAGCCTCGGCGGCATGACCTGGATGACCTTGGTCAACGCGCGCATCGACGTCTCCTCGATGCCGGCCACCGCACCGCCCGCCGCCGTGCGCAGGCCTACCGCGATCGCGACCGCCTCCTCGTCGTCGAGCAGCAACGGCGGCATGGCGGCACCGGACTGCAGCTGGTAGCCGCCGGCCACACCCCGGTTGGCGTCGACCGGATAACCCAGGTCACGCAGGTTGTCCACGTCCCGCCGCAGCGTCCGTGGGCTGACCTCCAGGCGGTCCGCCAGCTCCTGGCCCGGCCAGTACCGATGGGTCTGCAGCAGGGACAGCAGCCGCAGCATCCGCGCACTCGTGTTCGCCATGGACCCAGATTCGCACACCTAGAGGTCAGAAACTGACCGGAATGACTCATAGCGTTGTTCCCATGACCGAGCCAATGATTCACACCAACGGGCTGACCAGGCATTTCGTCGTGAAGAACGAGACGGTGACCGCGGTCGCCGGACTGGACCTGCACGTCGAGCCCGGCGAGCTGGTGGCGCTCCTCGGCCCGAACGGCGCGGGCAAGTCGACGACCCTGCGGATGCTCACCACCCTGCTGGCGCCCACGTCGGGCACAGCCCGGGTCGCCGGGTACGACGTGGTCACGCACCAGCGCGGGGTGCGCAGCCGGATCGGCTACATCGGCCAGGGCAACGGCGCCGGGCACAGCCAGCACGGCCGGGACGAGCTGGTCGGCCAGGGCCGGGCGTACGGGATGACGAAGGCCACCGCCAAAGCCCGCGCGGACGAGCTGATCGAGTCCCTGGACCTGGCCGCGGTTGCCGACCGGATGGTGTCGTCGCTGTCCGGCGGCCAGCGCCGCCGGCTGGACATCGCGATGGGCCTGATCCACAGTCCCGCCCTGCTGTTCCTGGACGAGCCGTCCACCGGCCTGGACCCGCAGAACCGGGCCAACCTGCAGGACCACATCAGGCGGCTACGGGCCGAACACGGCACGACGATCGTGCTGACCACGCACTACCTGGACGAGGCCGACCAGCTGGCCGAGCGGGTGATCGTGATCGACCACGGCAAGCTCATCGCGGACGACACTCCGGCCCGCCTCAAGGCCGAACACGCGCGGGACCGCATCACCCTGACCTTCGACACGGCCGGCCAGGCCGCTGAGATCGTCCGGCACCCGGCGCTGGGCATCGTGGCCGGCGCGGACATCCGGCAGGCCGGCACGACCGTCGTGATCGACCTGGACGGAGCCGCCCGGCTGGCGCAGAAGCTGTTGCGCGCCTTGGACGACGCCCTCATCGAACTCGCCCGTGTCGAGGTCACCCAGCCCACCCTCGACGACGTCTTCCTGAACCTGACCGGCCGCAGCCTGCGTGACGAGACCCAAGGAGCTTCGAAATGACGACTGTGACTCTCCCGACCCCCCCGCTGTGCCGACCACTACCCTGATCCAGGACACCGTCACGGTGTTCGTCCGGGAGCTGCGACCCGTGCTGCGCAACCCGTTCTCGGTGATCTTCACCATGGTGCAGCCGCTGTTCTTCCTGGCGTTGTTCGCGCCGCTGTTGCCCGGCGACGCGTCCCTACAGTGGTTCGTGCCCGGCATCGTGGTGATGTCGTGCCTGTTCGGGACGTCCGCCACCGGATCCAACCTGCTGTTCGAGATGCAGACCGGTTCGCACGAACGACTCCTGGTGACCCCGTTGCGGCGGCCGGCGCTGATCATCGGCCGCGCGCTCAAGGAGATCGTGCCGATGCTCGCGCAGACCGTGCTGCTCGTGATCGTGACTGTCCCCTTTGGATTCAGCCTGTATCCGGTCGGCGCCGTGCTCGGGTTGCTGATCCTGGCGGTGTTCTGCGTCGGGCTGGGCGCGTTCTCGTACACGCTGGCGTTGGCGTCCAAGGACAACGACTGGATGTTCTGGGGTGTCCAGCAGACCCTGCTGTTCCCGCTGCTGCTGCTCGCCGGGATGATGCTGCCGATCGACGGCGGCCCGGCCTGGCTGCAGACCATGTCGAAGTTCAACCCGCTGACGTACGTGGTGAACGCCGAGCGCGACCTGTTCAACGGCCACATCGCGACCGCGACCGTCGGGTACGGCCTGGTCTCCGCCATTGTCGTGGCCGCGCTCGGCCTTCTTGTCGGAACTCGGGCGATCCGCCGGGCCTAGGCCGTGTTTCAGGTGTCCCGATCGCGATAGCCGGGCCGGATGCGGTCCCTGACGCCACCGCCGGCACGCCCAAAGACAACCAGTATTCGCGGCGTACCGGCGGCGACGTCAGGAACCGCCCCGATCCCGGCTCTCATCGACCGGGACACCTGAAACACGACCTAGCCGATGGAGCCGGGGCCGATGGGACGGCCGAGCAGCGCCAGGAAGTCCTTGTACAGCACAGTTCCCAGCGTGACGATCGCGGTCGGGTTCAACAGCGACGACACGACCGTCCTTGTGCTGCACGAGTTCGACACGGGCTTCCCGGCAAGGCGGTCCTTGAGCCAGTTCAACGCGTCCGGCGCGCCGGTGACGACCAGGGCGATGTGCTCGCTGACGATGTCCCTTTGATAGGTCACCCGACCGCCCTCGGCGCAGTACTTCTTCACAACCGCGTCGGTGTCCTTGACGGGCACCAGTTCGTCGTTGACCGAGTGGTAGACGAACAGGGGAGCGGTCGGGGTGTGCTGGCCCATCGTGACGTCCGCCAGCACCTGCGTGGGCACGGGTCGGTCGAGCGGGTTCGGGATCGTGAAGTACTTGTAGAGGTCCTTGAACAGGAACGTGGTCACGTTCGACGAGTTGCACTGCGACCCGGCCTTGGCGACCGCGGCCTTGCCCTCGTCGGTCAGGTACGTGTCCAGGAACTGGGCCAGTTCGGGATAGGCGTGCGACATGCCGACGATTCCGCTCATCGCGATGCCCGCGAACGGGCCGCCGTTGGCGCCGGTCAGCACGTTGCGCGGGTTGACCGGCAGGCCACCCTCGGCGACGCCCTTGATGTCGAGTTCGGGCGCGTAGCTCGGCTGTAGCTCGGCGGCCCAGCCGGACGCGAGCGCGCCACCGGAGTAGCCCCACAGCCCGATGTTGGACTGTGCGCCGAGCCCCAGGTGGCTGCGGGCCGCCCGGATGCCGTCGAGCGTCGCCTGGCCGGCCTGACGTCCGGCGACGTAGGCACTTCGTGGGCCTTCGTAGTCCGGAACGGACACTGCCCAGCCCTGCTGGAGGGCCGCGTCGATGAGCAGGATCTCGGCCTGGGCCACGATGTTCTCGTTGCCCGCGCCCTGCAACAGCTGGTAGGAGATGGCACATTGCGGCGCGGCGCTGTCCTCGGCGACCTGATAGGACACCAGCGGCCGGGACGCCGACGGCGCCGCGCCCCACGGCAGTAGCACCGTGGTGACCGTGGCCTGCGGGTTGTTCTTCGTATCGGTTGTCCGGTAAAGGACCTGCCAGGCTTGTGCCTTCTGCGGGAGCGCCGCGAACGCCGACACCGACACCGCCCGGGACCGCAGGACCGTCCCGGGCGCGGTGGACTCGTAGCCGCTCGGCGGCTGGTAGAACGGGTCGCTCTGCGGTGGCGGGGGAGTGGCCGCCGATGCAGTTCCCGCAGTTCCCACGGCGACCAGGAGCGCGCCGACGAGGGCGGCGACTCGGCCTCGTCGCTTACCGGTGAACATCGTTGTCATTGCCGGTTACCCTTCCGAAAGGATCTGAAAAGACCTCTGATCGGAATGAACGACCGGCCGGCGCTCTGGTTACGCCCGGCTCATCACCACGTCACGGGGAGTGCGGTCAGCCCACTGCCGAGCGTGTCCGTGTTGAAGACCAGATCGTCCGACGACACCGCCAGGCGCATCGTGGGGAAACGGGTCACGAGCTGCGTGAACACCTCGGTCAGCTCGATCCGGGCCAGTGGCGCGCCGAGGCAGTACCGGATGCTGTGGCCGAAGGCGAGGTGCGCGGACGTCTGCCGGGTCACGTCGACCCGTTCCGGGTCCGGGAACACCGCCGGGTCCTCGTTGGCCGCGGTGATGCTCAGCAACACAAGGTCGCCCTGGTGAATCGTGGCGTCGCCGACCTGCATTTCGGTCCGTGCGTACCGGGGAATTCCGCCGCCCTTGTTGGCGTACGCGCGCGGTGCCCGCAGGATCTCCTCGACGGCGTTCGGCACCAGGCTCGGATCGTCCACCAGGGCCTGCCACTGGTCCGGGTTGTCGAGCAGCAGCATCGCGCCTTTGCCGATCTGCATGACCGTGGTCTCGTGGCCGGCGAACAGGAGCGTCATCGACAGGGTCGCGGCCTCGTAGTCGGTCACCCCCTCGGTCGCCGCCAACTGGGAGATCACGTCGTCCTGAGGGTTCGCGCGTTTCTTCGCCACCAGTTCGTGGCCGTAGCCGAAGAGAGCGGCCAACCCCTGCTGGGAACGTGTCCCGTCGACGGTGTTCGCCGCGTCCTGCGTCCACTGCCGGAACTGGTCGCGGTCCTCGTAGGGCACGCCGAGGAGTTCGCAGATGACGAGGATCGGCAGCGGGAGTGCGAGTTCGGCGTGGAGGTCCGTCGGCGGCGTCAGCTTGTCCAGCAATTCGGTGGTGAGCGCCTGGATGCGGGGACGGAGGGCGCGCATGCGTTTGGGCGAGAAGTGCGGCTGGAGCAGCGACCGCATCCGTGCATGGTCGGCGTGCTCGGTCTCGAAGTTGCCGGACGGCCCACCGAACAGGGCCGACGCACCCGTCCGGGCCGCGGTCGCCGGCTCGGGATGGGACCGGCCGAGCCGCTCGTCGGCCAGCAGTCGGCGCACCTCGGCGTGGTCGGTGGCCAGCCAGGCCGGGTCGCCTGTGGGCGTCTGCGTCTTGATCACGATATCCCCTTGTTGACAGCAAGTTGTATATCCGTCTGTAAACAACCGTACTTGTATACTCACTGGTTAACAAGAGGAGGTGGCGTGGTCCAGCGCATGCCGAGGGTGGAGCGCCGCGAGCAGATACTCGACGCGGCCACCCGAGCCTTCGCCCGTTCCGGTTACACGGCAACGGGTCTCGACGACGTGGCCGCGGAGGCAGGCATCACGCGCGTCCTGCTGTACCGCCACTTCGACTCCAAGAACGACATGTACCGAGCCGTCCTGGAGCGCGCGCGACTTCGACTGCAGGAACAGTTGGGATCCGACGGGTACCACGCCGAGACCATCCCCGCCCTGCTGCGCGCGGCAGCCGCCGACCCGGACGGCTTCCGCCTGCTGTTCCGCCACGCGGCCCGCGAACCGGAGTTCCGCGACGTGATCGACACCTTCCGGTCCCACTCCCGCGATGTCGCGTACTCGTACCTGATGGAGATCCCGCACGACGCCATGCGCGACTGGGCCGCCCGGCTACTCCCCACGGTCACCCTGGAGGCAGTGCTGACCTGGCTGGACGCCGGCCAACCCGACCCGGACCGAGCACCGGACCGGATCAGAAAAATCGTCCAGGCCGTCATCCAGGCCACCGCGGAGTCAAGCTCCTGAATGCAAGTAGGCAGCCCAGAGGGATGGGCTGCCGGGCAGTTTGTCGCGCAGGGAGCGGACCGTCTGATGCAGGGCGTACGCAGCACGACCGACGTCGAGGTGTCCGGTGCGGGGGTCGCGCAGTGCGCGGTAGAAGTGGCTGGCGACCTCTACGGCGACCTTGTCGTCGACTGCCCACAGAGTGCCGATGACGTGGGGAAAGCCAGCGAGTTGGAACGCTGACGCGAGATGGATGGCTTCGTCGAGGAACCCGCCGGCTGTGCTCAGAGCGGTGTCGCACGCTGACAAGTACGCCAACTGCGCGCGATCGAGGTCGACCGGGTCGAGGTGCGCCACGGTCAGGGGTGCCTCGGCGTGGTCATGCAGCAGGAGCCGACTGGCAGCCGGCTCGGTGGGGTCGTGGGTGCCGTGGCAGGCGAAGTGCACGATCGCGTGCGAGGGAAGTTCGTCCAGCACGCGGCGGGCAGTGGGAAGGTCGGTGGCGACTGCCTTGGTGTCATCCGGCGTCGTGCCGTCGGGGTCGGGTTCGATCAGTGTGAGCGGATGGGGCAGGAGGGTGCTGAGGATCTCGGCTTCCGCGCGGACATGTGGCAGGTGTCCGTTGCCCGGCAGCCCTGGTGTGGTGGGCATGGCGACAATCAGCGAGCGGTTCGGCGGGTGGTTGGCGACGCCAGATCGACGGGCGTGCCGCAGGGCGCGGATTGTCGGTGTGTAGGACGACACGACCCGGTCCATGACAGTGCGCCGCTGGGGCGTGTCCGGGTCGGTGTGGTGGCCGGCCGCGTGCAGCGGCAGCAGACCGAGCCGACCGCCAGGGGCCCACCAGAGACGTGGCCATTCGGTGATGTCGCCCGATGGAGTGCCGTGAAATCCCAGGGTGTCCAGCACCGGGCCGGCAGCGTTGTCCCACAGCCACGCGAGGACGGAGTTCAGCGTGTCGCGGGCACTCGATCCGGTGGAGACCGCCTCGATCTCCCGGTTGACGACATGGGTGGCGAAGTCGAGGCTGGCCGCCGCGGGCAACGCCTGGTGGAACGCGGTGACCTGATCGATCAGAGCCTGCTCGGTCAACCCGGGCAGCTCCAAGGACATGATCCGGTCGCTGGTGAGGATCAAGGCGTCGCAACGCTTGCTGGCGATGTTGAAGGTCACCACAGGCCCGTCGGCGGCCTCGGCCGTCAACTCCTGACCGGTCGGCGGCAGGCCGAAGGTGGCGAATCCGTCCAGAGTCCGAATACTGCGCAGGGTCGTGGCCAGTTCCTCGGCCAGCGCGATGCGGTCGGCGGCGTCCTGCTGGTCGACGGCGCCGGACTGGCCAGCGGCGTCGGACAGTGCCGTGAAGAGCTCGGAGGGAATCTTTCTTCGGCCCGCTACGGGGTCGGTGTGCACTGTGTCCCTGGTGTCCTGGTCCAGGTGATCTCGCAGTTCGGCGAAACGTGCGGCCAGATCGGGGTGTGCCTGGCGCAGATCGGCGAGGTCGCTGCGAGTCTCCAGGCTCTGGCTGAGCAGGACCGCTCGGCCGGTCTCGAGCAAGGCCAGGGCGCGCTCGGCACGCCGTGGAGCAGGCGTCGTCGTGTCCGCCAAGACCGTTGCGGCGGCGTGGTTGGCGAGACCGCCGATGCGGGAGACCCAGACCTGCCGGTCCGCACGGCGCAGGCGGCGCGGGGCCACCTCGGGCAGCAGACGGACTGCGGTTTCCCACCAATCCGCCGCACCGGCCAGGTCGTTCTTCCGCTCGGCATAGAAAGCCGCGTTTCTGGCGGCGTCGATCCGCACGGATGGTTTCGCCGAATCAACCCGCGCCGCCTCGGCGAAGGCACCCAGAGCATCGTCCAGGTCGGCCGCGACGGCGGTGTGCTCGAAGCGTGTCCTCAACGTGAGGCCGAGGTTGTACAGCCAGGATGCCCGATCGGGGTGGTCTGCCGGGGTGGCGTCCACGGCTTGCCGGCCGACAGCTACGGCTTCGTCCAAGTCACCCGGCATCCCGGTCTGCTCGAACAAGTCCCCGAGGACATTGCCGAGGCCGCTCAGCCGCCCCGCCCGGTAGGGGTGATCCACGGGGGTGGCGTCCACGGCCCGGCGACCGGCGTCCACGGCCTCGTGCAAGTCATCCAGCACCCCGGTTCGCTGGAACCGCACGTGCAAGGCCGTGCACAGGCCCGACAGCAGTCCTGCCTGGCCGGGGTGGTTGGCCGGGGCCTCGTTCACCGCATCGCGTTGGCAAGCCACGGCTGCGTCCAGATCAGTCAACGTCCCGAACAGCTCGAACCTGTCCCTGAACGTCGCAGCGAGAAGTGACAGCGCTTCTACACCTTCGGGTTGACCGATCCCGGTGGCAACCCACGTCTGCAGCGCGGCGGCTATGGACTCGTCCAGGTCGCCCAGTGCTCCGATTCGCCTGAACCGCGTCAGCAACGCGGTACCCAGATTCCTGAACAACACCACCTGACTGGGGTCATCGAGCGGGGCAATGGCAGCGGCCCGCCGGCACACGTCCACAGCCTCGTCCAGGTCACCCAGCACCGCGGTCCGCGCGAACCTGGTAAGCAACGCGCTTCCCAGGTTTCCCAGGTAGAGCGCCTGGTCGAGGTGGTCGGCTGGGGTGGCGGCCACGGCCCGGCGCATGATGGTCATGGTCTCGTTCAAGTCACTCAGCACCCCGGTCCGCGCGAACCGAGCCCGCAAAGTGATGCCGAGGTTCGACAGTCGCCTTGCCTGGTCGGGATGGCCGTCGGGGGTGGCGTCCACGGCTCGGCGGCCGGCATCCACGGCCTCCGCCAGGTCACTCAGCACTCCCGTCCGCACGAATCGAGCTCGCAAAGTGACGCCGAGGTTCGACAGTCGTCCTGCCCAGTCCAAGTCAGGGGTGGGGTTGACGTTCATGACCTGGCGCGCGCAATCTACGGCTTCGTCCAAGTCATCTGTTGCGCCTGTCCACTCGAATCGGGTCCGCAGTGCCGGACCGAGATTCGACAGGGCCAGTAATCGGATGAAGTGATGGGTCGGACTGGCGTTCACAGCTTGGCGTCCAACGTCGATGGCCTCATCCAAGTAGTCCTTCGCGCCCGACCGCTCGACGGAGTCCCTCGTACGGCGCGCCCGCTCGAACCGGGCCATCAACATTCCCACGAGATTCGACAGTGCCATTGCCTGAACAGGCTCGTCAGGGGGAGCGGTGTGCTCAGCACGGCGGCTGACGTCCACGGCCTGGCGGGTGACATCCACAGCTTGGTCCAGCTCGTCCAGCACCCCGGTCCGATCGAACCGGCCCTTCAACGCGGCACCGAACCGCACCAACGCGATCGCCCGGTAGGGGTGGTCGTCCGGGATGGACTGCAGAATGCGTGACCATTGACCGAATGAGACGGAACCCGCCTGTGGATCTTCAGCGGGACTCTCCTGAACGAGGGCCGCCAAGGCAGTGAGCGTCGCCCGATATGCCAGGTGCGGCAACAATGCTTCGGGGAGGTCGGCCATACCGGCAAGGAAGCACGGCGTCAGCATCTCCAGCACCCGATCCCGCGCACCGCCGTCCGGTTCGTGCGGCAGGGCGCGGAACCGGTACCAGTAGAACCATCCCAGGACGTACCGGGCCGGGAGATCGGTTCCCGCCGCTTCGTCGAGCGAACCGGCGAGCAGGTCCGCCTGCCTCAGCGCGTCGGCATCGAGGATCCATGTGACGCTCGGTTCCTCGGTGACCAGGCGCACGCGCCGCGACATCTCTTCGAGCAACGCCTCCCGACCGCCCATCTCAGCTCCCCTGCTGGACTACTACAACACTGCGGAGCTATCTGACGGACGGCGCGGGGACAAGATCCAAAACAGGCACAAGCGCGGCTGTCAACTGGTTGTACGCGTCGTGTTGGGTGTCAGCGCGCCAGGCGATGTAGCCGTCCGGGCGGACCAGGAGAGCGGCTTCTTCCGACAGGCGGGTGAGTCGGGTCCAGTCGCCGTAGGCGTCGCGGGCGTCCGCCGAGCCGATTCTCGTTACGCGGAGCGCGATGCCCAGGAGGTCGCTCACTTGGTGGGCGGCTGGTGCCCATTCGGTTCCGGCGAGTCCTGTGAGCACCGTGAACTGACCGCCGCCAACCAGGTCCAGAGTGGACACTCGGCGGCCGTTCGGACCGACCAGCCAGGCGTGGGGGAGTTTGGCGCCGGGCTGGGCGGACGGGTGGTGGCGGAGTTCGTCCAGTTGTTCGGACGGCAGTGGGTTGATTACGGCTGTCGAGACGTACCGTTGGTCCAGTTCCACGCCGTGGGCGTTGAACTCGTAGTTCTTCAGGGTGATCGCGGCTTCCAGTTGACGACGGCGGTGCGCGCCCTCTGGGGTTTCGGCGAGACAGGCGGCCAGGCCTTGGTCGATGCCGGCTGGGGAGGTGTCGCCGGTGATTCCGAGGGCTTCGAAGATGGGGCCGAACTGGTCACGGCTGAGGTTGGCGCGGTCGACCACCTGTTTGCCGACTGGGGCTCGCTCGGCCGAGTAGGTGTCCAGCAGTGCCGGGCCGGCTTGGCCGCGGACCACCATCGCCAGTTTCCAGGCCAGGTTGTAGGAGTCCTGGATGGATGTGTTGGAACCGAGGCCGTTTGATGGTGGGTGGCGGTGGACGGCGTCGCCCGCGCAGAACACTCGGCCGGCCGA
Organism: Actinocrispum wychmicini; assembly: GCF_004345645.1. Taxonomy (GTDB): domain Bacteria; phylum Actinomycetota; class Actinomycetes; order Mycobacteriales; family Pseudonocardiaceae; genus Kibdelosporangium; species Kibdelosporangium wychmicini. Next base: position 168,283 of record NZ_SLWS01000014.1, read on the forward strand.
GTAGGCGGTGGCGTAGTTGTGGTTGACCGTCCACAGTGATGTCGAGGTGATCGCCACGTCCAGGTCGGGATCGCCGACCAGGTCACGGACGATCGCGACCGCCTCCTCGCGGGTGACCTCCGGTGGCGGCTTGCTGATGTCGTAACCCCACACCAGCAGCCATTCGTTCCACGGGCGGACCATCCGGACCAGGCCCATGCCGATTCCGCCCATGTGCGCGCCCGGCCGCATCACCCAGTAGAGGACGCTCGGCCGGTGCGCCACGTACCTGCTCAGGTCTGCGGTGAACGTGATGTTCATGCTGCCCGCCTTGCCGGTCTGCCCGGCGATCGGCAGGCCAGCCTGCTCGGCGACCTTGCTACGGCCGCCATCCGCGCCGATCAGGTACCGGGCCCGAACCTCGTACGAGTCATCCCGGACACGGTCCCGCAAAAGCACAGTGACGCCAGAGGAATCCTGGGTGAACGACAGGAACTCGGTGTCCATCCGGACCTTCGCGCCACGCGCGGCCGCGTTGGTGACCAGGATCGGTTCGAGGTACGTCTGCGGGAGGTCGATCAGTGGGCACGGACTGGCGGCCCGGTATTCGGTCGCCGACCGCGCACCCGTGCCCCAACTGGTGATCCGACCGAGTTCGGCGCCGGCGAGGGACGTGCACAACACCGTGTCGCCCATCAGTTCCTGAGGCGTACCACTGGCCAGAGCCTCCTGCTCGACGCCGAGGTCGCGCAGGACCTCCATGGTGCGTTGGTTGGTGATGTGCGAACGTGGCGTGTTCGCCAGCCAGCCGTACTTGTTCACCACAAGCGTGCGGATGCCGTAAGTCGCCAGAAGCAACGCGGCGGCGCCACCGGCCGGGCCGGTGCCGACCACCACCACATCGGTGTCGTACGTCATCAAACCCCCTGGGAGACACGGAACACGAAGTCCACCTTGCGCCACGAGTCGACGGCCCGACCGTCGGGTGTGGGTCCCTGCTGCTCAACGAAGTCCACGATCAGTCCGTCCTTCACCCCGAACACGGTGTCCGAGTCCAGATACTCGCCGCCCTGGACGAACAATTGCGTGACCAGCGTGCGGAAACCGGGTTTGGCGATCATGAAATGGACGTGTGGGGCGCGGAACTGGTGCCGGCCAGTGGCCGTCAGCATCGCTCCGACCGGCCCGTCGTCAGGGATCGGATACGCCGCGGGCAGGATCGTCCAGAACGTCAGCCGGCCGTCGGCGTCCGTGCGGAACCGAGCACGCAACACGGGACCGTCGAGGTCAGGCAGTTGCACGTCGTAGAAGCCGTCCTCGTTGGCCTGCCAGACATCCACGGTCGCGTCCGACACCGGCGTTCCGTGCGTGTCGACGATCCGGACGTCCACCCACAACGGAACACCCGGCAGGCCCTCGGCGATGTCCACACCGTGCGGTCGTGCTGGCGGTCCGTCCACATAGAACGGTCCGAGCACCGCGGACGGCGTGGTGTCCGGCGAACGCGAGTTGGTCAGCAGATCGACCACACTGGACACCCCCAGGGTGTCCGACAGCAGGATGAACTCCTGGCGCGTGTCGCTGGAGATCTGTCCGGTCCTGGTCAGGAACGTGATGGCGGACAACCATTCCGACTCGGTCAGGTCGGTCCGTACGGCATACGAGTGCAAGGTCCTGACCAGGTCCTGAAGCAGCACACGCAACCGCGGCGGGGCGTCGTCGAAACTCGCGACCACCTGGGCGGTGAGCTTCGGGACAGCCGAGCCGCCCTGCGGCCGTTCGCCGGTCCACGCCTCCTCCAGCACACGGAGGACCCCGTCGGCAGTGACCTCACGCGGGTTCGGATACGGCTGAGCCGTCGCGAGTTCGGCTGCCCTAGGCAAGTCATCAAAGGCCATTCCCAGCTCTCGCAACGAAGTCGGGCCGCCCAAGCGGACGATCAAGTCGTGGACGCCACCGGGTGCGTCGTCCACGCCGAGCGCCTCAGCGATCCGCCGCATCACGTCCGGTGCCGCGGCGGCGTTGTACGCCATCACATGCGGCAACACGACGGTGTGCGTCTCCGCATGCGGCATACCGAACGAGCCGCCGAGCGTGTGGCACAGCTTGTGGTGCAGACCCATGCCGACCGTGCCCAGGCACGTGCCTGCCAGCCACGCGGCCTGCAGGACGTCCGATCTGGCCGACACATCCGACGGATCGGACACGATCTGGGGGAGCCCGCGGGCGAGCCGACGGATCGCCTCCAACGCCAACTGGTCGGTGATCGGGTTCGCGTCGGCCGAGTACAGCGCTTCGACCGCGTGCGCCAGGGCGTTGACGCCGCTGGTCACGGACATCGCCACCGGCAGGGTGAGCGTCAAGTATACGTCGTACACAACGACCTCCGGCAGGATCGCCGGCGACCGCTGGGTGGTCTTGCGGCCGTCCGCCGTCTCGCCCAGCACCGGCGTGGCCTCGGAGCCCGCGTACGTGGTGGGCACGGCGATCTGCGGGACGTCGGTCCGCAGGGCCAGCGCCTTGCCCAGGTTGATCACGGAACCGCCGCCGAGCGCGACGACGCAGTCGGCCGCCGAGTCCCGCAGTTCGGCCATCGCCTGCTCGGTGACCTCGACCGGGGTGTGCATGACGGCGCCCTCGAACCTGGCCACCAGCAGCGGGCCGAGCGCCTGCTCGACGGCCTCGGCATGACGGCCGCCGGACAGCAGCAGGACGCGCGTGGCACCCAGCCTGCGGACGTCGAGATCGAGGTGCCGTACCGCGCCGGGCGCGAACACCACCCGGGCCGGACCGGCCGTGTAGCTGAATGACGTCATCCACCGAGTATCGGACCGGGGCTCCTGGTCCGCCTGCACGATCCTGCTGAGTGCACTGCATGAAACGCTCAGCCGTGCCGCAGCGCCCCCGGGGTGGTGCCGAGCTGGGCGCGGATCACCCTGGTCATGTGCTCCTGGTGGGTGAACCCGCACCGGGCCGCGATCTCCGCGATCGGCACCGAACTCGTCCGCAGCAGCAGTTCGGCCTGCCGGACCCGCATCCGGAGCAGGAACCGGTGCGGTGCGACGCCGGCCGTCGCCTTGAACTGGCGGGAGAACTGGCTCACCGACAGGCCGGCGACCCTGGCCATGTCCGCCAACGGCACCGGTTCGGCGATCCGGTCCGCCAACAGGTCCCGCACCTGGGTGAACTGGCGTTCGGACAAGCCGTTCGAGTGAACCGCACGGGCCTTGCGGGTCGCGCTGTGCTCGCGGACCAGACGAGTGGCGAGCAGGGAGGTCAGCTGGTCGACGTACGTGCGCGCACTGGGCTCCCAGTCCCGCGCGGTCGTGTCCAACGCCAGCGCGAGCTGCTCGACCAGCGGATCGTTGACACCCAGTTCCTCAGCCAGTTCGACCGGCCCCTCGTGCACGTCCTGGACAGCCGTGTCGGCCAGGTAGACGTGCAACGTGTCCAGCGGGCCGCACAGCTCCACGGCCAGGTCACCGTGCGCCGGCTGGAGGAAGAGGCCACCGGCCTGCACCCGGCGTGGCGCCGCGCCGCCCCGGCGGACGGCCACCGGACCGGCCAGGTGCAGGATCAGCTGGTGCGTCCTGGCCGGCGCGAACGTGGCCTGGAACGGCTCCTCGTGCTGTTTGGACACGAACACGTGCTCCCAGCCGAGGCCGGCGCTGGTGCGTTCCGGCTGGATCCATGGCAGCGCCAGGATGCCGTTGGTGTCGGCAACGCCCAGCTCCGCCATGGATCCAAGGATAAAGGGTCAGCTCGTCTCGCCGGTCAACGCGAACGACCGCAGCCGGGACGTGGCGACCACGGTGCCCAGCGCGACGAACGCCGCCGCCAGGATGGCCGCGGTGAGCGGCGCGACGTCCGAGTTGAGCAGGTTGCTGGGCGACAGACCGTCGGCGAGGCTCACCGCGTACTGCTGGATGCTCAGCACCCGGGCGCCGCTGACGAACTTCACCAGCAGGTTCTCCCACAATATGATGTAGATCAGGCCGATCGCGACCGGCCGGCGCGACATCAGGCTCAACGCCAGGAAGAACGCGGTGTACGCGAGCGCCCCGACTGCCGCGCCCAACGCCAGCCCGACGGCGAACCCGCCGGTGGAGACGAGCAGGCCGGCGACCGCCAGCGGGACGGCCGTGGTCACCGTGGTCACCACCCACGCCACCACCAGCTTGGCGGTGATGATCTCGCTGCGCGGCACCGGTTTGGCCAGCACGTGGGTGATCGTGCCGTCCTCGATCTCCAGGCCGAGCACGCTGCTGCCGACGATCAACGCGGTCAGCGGCAGGATCACCCCCATGCCGAGGTCGCCGAGCACGTTCGGGGCCCACTGGTCGACCTCGACACCGGTGCTCGTGCCGATCAGGGTCAACCCGATCAGCACCACCGGCATGGGCAGCAGCAACAGGATCCGGCGCCGGCCGAGCAACGCCCGTGCGGTCAGTCCGGCGATCGTGAGGTTCATGACGCCACCAGGTAGGAGAAGACGTTTTCGAGGGACTCGTCCGACGGCAGCACGGCCGTCAACCGGATGCCTTTGTCCCGCGCGACCTTGCTGAGCGTGCGGGTGAACGTGCCGTAGTCGTTCGCGCGGACCTGCAGGCCGGCTGGTTCCAGCTCCACCCCGGACACCGACTCCAGTCCCATCAGGAGGGTCGCGAGCACGCGGTTGTCCGACGACTGGATCATGAAGACGTGCGGCCGGTTGGTCATCAGCCGCCGGATGTGCCGGTAGTCGCCGGACGCGGCCAGCCGGCCGGCCACGATCACCTGCACGGTCCCGGACAGCTGCTCGACCTCCTCCAGGATGTGCGAGCTGAACAGGATCGTCCGGCCCTCGTCCGCCATCCGGTGCAGCAGGTCCATCATGTGCATGCGCTGACGTGGGTCCATGCCGTTGAACGGCTCGTCCAGCAGTAGCACCGACGGGTCGTGCACGAGGGCCGCGGCGACCCGCGACCGCTGCCGCATTCCCTTGGAGTACGTGGAGATGCGGCGGTCCTTGGCGTCCTGCATCTCGACGATGCCGATCGCCCGCTCGGCCGCGGCCGCCGGGTTCGGCAGGCCGTGCAGCTTGGCGCTGGCCAGGACGAACTCCCACGCGGTCAGGTAGCCGGGGACGCTCTCCCGTTCGGTGACCAGGCCCAGGTCCCGGTACACGTCCGGGTTGCGCCAGGCGGACTGTCCGCCGACGGTGACCGTGCCCTGCGACGGCGGCAGGAACCCGGCCATCATGTGCAGCACGGTCGTCTTGCCGGCGCCGTTCGGGCCGAGCAACCCGGTCACGCCGGGGCCGATGGTCAGCGTGACGTCGTTGACCGCCACCACGTTCCCGTACCAGTGCGAGACCCCGGTGAGCTCCACTGTGGACTCAGTATTGACCTTCCGGTCCACGACAACGGTGGTCATGCGTTCACCTTCTTGTATCGCCACATCACCAGTGCGGTGCCGAGGGCGGCCAGCAGGACCGCGACGACGCCGTAGACCGGGCCGTAGCCGCCCACTTCCACGGTGAGTCCGTTGGTCTGGCCGAACAGCCACATGTCGACGCCGTTGATCAGGTTGACCGGGTTCAGCAGACCGGCCAGGTACCGGCCGTCGCCGTGTCGCCCGAAGTGCTGCAACGCGCTGGAGATCGGCGCGGTCAGCAGGAACACGCCGATGATCAGGCCGGTGGCGAACACCCGCCGGCCGGTCAGCGCCGCGAGCGGCAGCGCGATCGCCGCGATCACGATGGAGTGGATGACGGCCGCGCCGACCCCCGGCACAAGGTCGCCGAACTGGTCCATGACGCCGCCGAAGCCGTCCTTCGTGCTGAACGACGTGCCGATGACCATCAGCAGCAGCGGTCCCGCGTACATCACGAACGCGGCCGTGGCCAACGCGCCGAGCTTGGCCAGCGCGTAGTCGGTCCGGTGCGGCGGCCGGGAGAAGTACAGGGGCAGTGCCGTGTTCCGCAGGTCCCGCGAGACCAGTTCGGGCGCCACGATCGCGACGAACGCGGTGATCGCGATCGAGAACGTGGACACCAGACCCACGTAGCTGACCGGCGGCTCAGGCAGTTGGCTGCCGACCACGACCAGGATCAGCGACGCCAGGTTCGCCAGGGCGAACAGGCCGATCGGCAGCAGCTTCGCCTTGGCGGTCCGGCCGATCCCGAACGCCGTCCGGACACTGTGGACGTAGATGGACCAGGTCGAGTACCGGCGGCCCAGCCGCGCCCCCTCGTACCGCTGGTATCCGATGTCATGAATGACACCCGCCTCAGACATGGCTGGCCTCCTCCCGGAACAGGTCCGCCACCTGGTGACGGTGTTGCTCGAGCCGGTGCAGCGACAGGTCCAGGTCGGCCACCGCGTCGCGGATCGTGTCGAACGTGTCGTCCCCGGCCAGGGTCACCATCAGCACCCGGTCCTTGCGGCGGACCGCGAGACCGGCGCCGCTGAGCTGGGCCGCGAGCGCGTCCTCACCGTCGTCGACCTCCACCATCAGCATGTCGCTGTGCTGGGTCATCGAGGACAGCGACGCCGACCGCAGCAGCCGGCCGCCGTCGATGGCGACCAGGGCCGTGCAGATCCGCTCGATCTCCCCCAACAGGTGCGAGCAGACCACCACCGAGATGCCGAACTCGGTGCCGATCCGGTGCACCAGCGCCAGCATCTGCCGGCGGCCCTCCGGGTCGAGACCGTTGGTCGGCTCGTCCAGCAGGAGCAGCTCCGGATCGTGCACCATGGCCTGCGCGAGCTTGACCCGCTGCTTCATGCCCGTCGAATAGCCACCGATCTGGCGGTAGCGCTCCTCGTACAGGCCGACGTGCCGCAACGTCTCGGAGGCACGCTCACGGGCGGCCGCGGGCGGCAGCCCACTGACCCGCGCCATGTGCGTGACGAACTCCGCCGCGGACATGTCCGGCGGCAGGCAGTCGTGTTCGGGCATGTAACCGACCTGAGCCCGGACGATGTCGCCGTCCACGAGCGGGTCCAGCCCCAGGACTCGGATGCGGCCGGCGGTCGGCGTGAGCAGGCCAAGGGCCAGCTTGATCAACGTGCTCTTGCCGGCCCCGTTCGCACCGACCAGGCCGACGATGCCGGGTTCGATGGTCACCGTGAGGTCGGCCAGCGCGGTCACCTTGCCGCCGTACCGCTTCTCCAGTGACTCGGTCTCGATGAGGTTCACGGATGATGACGGTAGAGGTGCCGGCGTCGCCGGACATCAGGTACGGCCCCTGGAAAAGGTGCCGGGCCGCCCCTAGGGGACGGCCCGGACCAGGCGATGCCTCGAACGCTACCAGTTGTGGTGCTGGGTCTGCGCGTTCATGTCCCTGAGGTGCACGAACTTGGCCGTGAACACCCGCGGGTCGGTGATCTGCAGGACGTCCAGTCCTTTTTGGATGTCGTTGGAGTAGACGTACCCGTTGTAGTAGTAGGCCGACCAGGAGCCGCCGATGATCGCCTGGGTCGCCGACAGCGGGCCGCGCTCCCAGAACCCGATCTCCTTCGGATGGGCCGAGTCGGTGAAGTCCCACACCGACACGCCGCCCTGGTACCAGGCCTGCACCATGATGTCGCGGCCGATGACCGGGATCAGCGAGCCGTTGTGCGCCACGCAGTTCTCGGTGTCCGTGTTCGGCCGGGGGATCTTGTAGTAGCTGCGGAACTCGAGCTTGCGCTTGGCGCCGCGGCCGGTGATGTCGTAGATGCCGTCCGCGCCGCGTTCCTGGCCGATCGTGGTGTTGCAGGTGGCCCGCCCGCCGCCGCCGAGCTCGTCGGTGAAGACGACCTTGGTGGCGTCGTTGTTGAAGGTCGCCGAGTGCCAGAACGCGAAGTGCGCGTTGTCCTCGACCCGGTCGATCACCTTGGGGTTCTCCCGGTTGGAGATGTCGAAGATGATGCCGTCACCCATGCACGCGCCCGCCGCCAGGTCCTTCGACGGGTACACGGTGATGTCGTGGCAGCCGGACGTCGTCGACACGGTCGGGCCCGGCCACGGCAGCGGCGCGCCCGGGTTGCCGCCATCCGGGAACAGCACCGGCTTGGCGACCACGGCTGCGGCTGTCGGGTCCTTGAGCGGGACCTTGATGATCGAGATGAAGTCGTGCGGCGGCAAGCAGTCCGGGAACGTCGCGTTCGGGGCGTACGACGACACGTACAGGTAGACGTTCCGGCCTGTCTTGTCCGGCACGAGGGTGTGGGTGTGCGAGCCGCAGTCCGTCTCGACCGCCGCGATGTACTTCGGCGACCGGGCGTCGCTGATGTCGAAGATCTTCATGCCCTCCCAGGCCTGCTTCTCCGAAGCGGGCAACGAAGTGCTGTTGCACGAGGAGTCGCTGCGGGACGAGTCGGTCGACACGAACAGCAGGTTCCCGAACACCGACACGTCGTTCTGGGAGCCAGGGCAGGAGACCTGGCTGAGGATCCTGGGTTTGCGCGGGTTGTGGATGTCGTAGATGGTGAAACCGTTGTAGTTGCCGGCGATCACCTTGTCCCCGGTGAACGCCAGGTCGCTGTCCAGTGCGTCCAGGGTGTCGAACGGCGCGTGTTTCGGCACGTTCGCGACGTCCCGCACGTTCCAGCTGTGCCTGATCTGATCGACTCCTGGGATCCCGTCGTCGGCGGCCGAAGCCGGGGTGCCCAGCACCACCGACAAGCTGACGACCACCGTGCCCAAGAGCGCGAGCGTTCTGCCACTCGACTTCACGGCAGCTCCTCCACGCGGAAGTTGGTAAATCACAGTATGAGGAGCGGTTTACTCACAGACAGCATCCGAAAGTAGGGAAGCGCCTGGTGGGACGTCCGGTAGCGTCAACAGCCGTGAGGTCCATCGGGGCGTGCGTGACGATCTCTTTACTCGTGTTGTCCGTTCTCACCGGATGCACGGCGGCGTCCTCGGCGGACAAGCCGGACGTGATCGTCCCCGGGCTCCCCGGCGAACCGGCCAGGACCCTGCCGGCGGACAAAGCCAGTGCCGCGCAACAGAAACCGGCGTTCAACGAGGCGGACGTCCGCTATGTGACGATGATGATCGCGCACCACCAGCAGGCGATCGAGATGACCGCGCTCGTGCCCACCCGAGCCGCAAGGGACGAAGTGAAGGCCATCGCCAGCCGGATCGCCGACACCCAGGGGCCGGACATCAAGGCGATGCAGGCGTGGCTCACCAAGGTCAAGGCACCCGCACACGAGATGCGGGACCCGATGCCCGGCATGGCGAGTCCGGACCAGCTCGCCGCGTTGCGGGCGGCGAACGGTCCGGACTTCGACACGATGTTCCTGCGCCTGATGACGACGCATCACGAAGGCGCCATCACGATGGCGGCGGATCTGCTGCAGACGGGATCGGACGTGTTCGTCGAGGAGATGGCCCAGGACGTGCTGGCCACCCAGCAGAAGGAGATCAGCCAGATGAAAGCGATGCTCGGCTGAGCCTCTCTAGCGTGGTGTCGGCGTGCCGCTCGGCGGTGTCGGCGTTCCGCTGGGCGGTGTCTGCGTGCCCGGTGTCTGCGGCGTGGCGCTGGCCGGAGGAGGCGGCGCCTTGCGCGGCGGACGAGCCCGGTACGGACCGTCGTAAGGTCCGCCGTACGGGCCGAAACCAGGGCCGCCGCGCGGGTAGCCGTCGCCTCGGAAGCCGTGCGCGGGGACTGGACGGCCGTTGCCGCCGTGGTTGATCAGCGCGATCGCGCCGCCGCCGATGACCAGGCCGGCGAGGCCCGCGGCGACGATCTGGGTGGCCCGGTGCCGCACGAACCGGCCGAAGCCGCCCGGCGGGCGGGGTGGGGCGTGGTAGGGCGGCGGCGGAGGAGGTGCCGCCGCCCCGGCCGCCGTGACCGGTCCTTGCTGACCGGTCACGTTGGGCTCGCCCGCGGGGGCCTGGGGCTGGCCCTCCGCGGCGAGCTGGGCAGTGGCCTGGTCGGCCACGTCCGGCTTGGGCGCATGGTCGGGAGCATCGGCTGCGTCCGGCACTGCGGGCTGCTCGGGCTTGCTGGGTTCGTCGGACACTGGGACTCCCGGTCCTGCGTGGTATTTCGGTGACTTGTCCAGGTTCACCCAGTTAGCTGAGCGTTGCCTGAGCGAAACCTGTCGGTTGGGTAACAGGGGCGCGCCAGGCCCTGATCACCGGCGACTCGATACGATCCACCCCGGCGGCCACCGCCGACACCCCACAGCGAAGGAGCACGACCGTGTCCAATCCTCCCGCCGTCCTGGCCGCACCCGCCGAGCGCGTGGTGGTTCCGGCGGGGACCACGGCGAGCACCGCCGTGCGGGAGGCCGGGTTGCCGACCAAGGGCCCGGACGCCGTGGTCGTGGTCAAGGACGCGCAGGGCAAACTGCGCGACCTGTCGTGGTCGCCGGACGCGGACGTCGAGGTGGCGGCCGTCGCGGCGAACACCGAGGACGGCCGCAGCGTGATCCGGCACTCGACCGCGCACGTCCTCGCGCAGGCCGTCCAGCAGCTGTTCCCCGAGGCCAAGCTGGGCATCGGCCCACCCATCAAGGACGGCTTCTACTACGACTTCGACGTGCCCAAGCCGTTCACCCCGGACGACCTGCAGGCCCTCGAGAAGCGGATGAAGCAGATCATCAAGGGCGCCCAGCGGTTCTCCCGCCGCGTGGTCGAGTCCGTCGACGCCGCCAAGCAGGAACTGAAGGCCGAGCCGTACAAGCTCGAACTCGTCGACATCAAGTCGGACGTGGATACGAGTGAGGTGATGGAGGTCGGCGGCGGCGAGCTGACCATCTACGACAACCTCGACCCGCGCTCCGGCGACCAGGTCTGGGGCGACCTGTGCCGCGGCCCGCACGTGCCCACCACCAAGTACATCCCGGCGTTCAAGCTGACCCGGTCCGCCGCCGCGTACTGGCGTGGCAGCGAGAAGAACCCGCAGCTGCAGCGCATCTACGGCACCGCGTGGGAGTCGCAGGAGGCGCTGGACGAGTACGTGCGCCTGCTGGCCGAGGCCGAGAAACGCGACCACCGCAAGCTCGGCACCGAACTGGACCTGTTCAGCTTCCCCGACGAGATCGGCTCCGGCCTCGCGGTGTTCCACCCCAAGGGCGGCGTCATCCGCCGGGCGATGGAGGACTACTCCCGGCGCAGGCACGAGGAAGAGGGCTACGAGTTCGTCTACTCGCCGCACATCACCAAGGGCACCCTGTTCGAGGTGTCCGGGCACCTGGACTGGTACCGGGACGGCATGTACCCGGCCATGCACCTGGACGCCGAGCTGAACGAGGACGGCACGGTCCGCAAGCCCGGCCAGGACTACTACCTCAAGCCGATGAACTGCCCCTTCCACGACCTGATCTTCCGCTCGCGCGGCCGGTCGTACCGCGAGCTGCCGCTGCGGATGTTCGAGTTCGGCTCGGTCTACCGGTACGAGAAGTCCGGCGTGATCCACGGCCTGACCCGGGTGCGCGGCATGACCCAGGACGACGCGCACATCTTCTGCACCCCCAAGCAGGTGCAGGACGAGCTGAAGTCGCTGCTGACGTTCGTGTTGAACCTGCTGCGCGACTACGGCCTCGACGACTTCTACCTTGAGCTGTCGACCCGCAACGAGGAGAAGTACGTCGGGTCGGACGAGGTGTGGGAGAAGGCCACTGAGGCGTTGCGCGTGGCGGCCGAGGACTCCGGGCTCGAACTGGTCCCGGACCCGGGCGGCGCCGCGTTCTACGGCCCGAAGATCTCCGTGCAGGCCAAGGACGCGCTGGGCCGGTCCTGGCAGATGTCCACCATCCAGGTCGACTTCAACCTGCCGGAACGGTTCGAGCTGGAGTACACCGGGGCGGACGGCACCCGGCAGCGGCCGGTGATGATCCACCGGGCCCTGTTCGGGTCGGTGGAACGGTTCTTCGGCGTGCTGACCGAGCACTACGCGGGCGCGTTCCCGGCGTGGCTGGCGCCCGTGCAGGTGGTCGGGATCCCGATCGCCGACGAGCACGTCGAGCACCTGCAGCGGGTGGCGAAGTCGTTGCGCGCCAACGGTGTCCGCGTCGAGCTGGACCTGTCGGACGACCGGATGCAGAAGAAGATCCGCAACCACACCCTGCAGAAGGTGCCGTTCCAGCTGCTGGCCGGCGCGAAGGACGTGGAGGCGGGCGCGGTGTCGTTCCGGTTCCTGGACGGCACCCAGATCAACGGCGTGCCGGTGGACCGCGCGGTGGAGACGGTCAGGGCGTGGATCGATCGGCGGGAGAACAGCTCGCCGACGGCCGAGACCGTCCAGGCGACCCTGTGACGGAACCTTCGGAGCTGGTCGAGCAGCAGGGTGTCGGCATCCCGGACGCCCTGCAACGGCTGTGGACCCCGCACCGGATGGCGTACATCAAGGGCGAGAACAAACCCGACGACGACGCCAGCGAGGGCTGCCCGTTCTGCAAGGTCGTCGAGATGGACGACGAAGCCGGGCTGATCATCGCGCGCGGCGAGTCGGTGTACGCGTTGCTCAACCTGTACCCGTACAACCCGGGTCACCTGATGGTCGTGCCGTACCGGCATGTGGCGCTGTACCCGGACCTGACCGTGGCCGAGACCCTGGAGTTGGCGGAGTTCACCCAGCGGGCGATGACGGTCGCGCGGGACGTGTCGGCGCCGCACGGCTTCAACATCGGGATGAACCAAGGTGTGATCGCCGGCGCCGGAATCGCCGCCCACCTGCACCAACACGTGGTGCCGCGATGGGGCGGCGACGCCAACTTCATGCCCGTGATCGGCCACACCAAGGTCCTGCCCCAGCTCCTGGCCGAGACCCGCAACCTCCTCGCCGAGGCGTGGCGGAAAACCTAACCCCGCTTGGCCTCGACCTCCAGCAGGATCTGGATCTTGTCGCTGACCATGGCGCCGGCCGCGCCGCCGTGGACGCCGAAGTCCTTGCGGCTGATCTCGGTGGACGCCGAGATGCCCAGGACAGGGGAGCCGTCCGGGCCCTCGCCGAAGCCGTTGATCTCCAGGTTCAGGGTGACCGCCTTGGTCACGCCGCGGACCGTCAGGTCGCCGTCGAGCAGGAAGTTCTCGCCGTCGTGCCGCACGCCGGTGGAGGTGAAGTTCAGCTCGGGGTACTCCTCGACGTGCAGGAAGTCCGGGCTCTTGACGTGGTTGTCGCGCTGCTCCTGGCGGGTGTGGAAGGACGCGGCCTCGATCGTGGCGCTGACCTTGGAGTCGAGCGGGTCCTCGGCGGTGACGATCTCGCCGGTGAACGTGTTGAACTGGCCACGGACCTTGGAGACGCCCAGGTGGCGGACGATGAACGAGACGTCCGAGTGGATCGGGTCGATGGTCCAGGTGCCGGTGAGGTAGCCGGGGATGGTGACGGTAGGGGTGCTCATCGCTATCCTTACTCCCAAGTCGGTTGAAGTTTCAACTTTCAGCCGAGACCCTAGCGCGATGAAGTTGAGAGTTCAACAATGGGGTAGGATGGTGACATGACCGACGTCCGGTGGCTGACCACGCGCGAGCAGGTGACCTGGCGTGGGTACCTCACCGCAACGGGCATGTTCATGGACCATCTCGACCGCCAGATGCAGCGGGACTCCGGCATGCCGCTGGCCTACTTCGAGATCCTCGCGGTGCTGTCCGAGATGCCCGGCCGTTCCCTGCGGATGAGCGAGCTCGCCGAGATGTGCCGGTCGTCCCGCAGCCGGCTGTCGCACGCCGTGTCCCGGCTGGAGGAAGCCGGGTGGGTACGGCGGCGCGCCTGCGAGAGCGACAAGCGCGGCTCGTTCGCCGAGCTGACCGACGCCGGGTTCAAGGTACTGGAGAAGGCCGCGCCCAACCACGTCACCACCGTCCGTGAGCACCTGTTCGACATGCTCACCGACGAGCAGCTCGACCAGTTGGACCAGATCACCACCGCGATCCAGAACGGTCTGACCCCCAAGTGCGACGTGGCCAAAGCCGAGCTGGAGGCGGAGTTCAGAGCCGGGTCCGCCAGCGGTTAGGCTCTGGCACGCCCCACTGCCCCGTGATCAGGTGCCCGCCGAGACCTCATGCTGAACATCTTCGCCCGCGCGTCCGTCTCGCGTGTCACCGATCCGATCGGGGCCCGGTTGGTCAAGATCGGGCTCACCCCGAACGCGATGACCGTGATCGGCACCCTCGGCGCGGTGCTCGGCTCGGTCTGGTTCTTCCCCCGCAACGAGCTGCTCACCGGCACGTTCGTGGTCTGGGGGTTCGCCATGCTCGACCTGCTGGACGGCGCCATGGCGCGGGCCAAGGGCACCGGCACGAAGTTCGGCGGCGTGCTGGACTCCAGCTGTGACCGGATCGCCGACGGCGTGCTCGGCGCGAGTGTCGTCTGGTGGTGCGCGGTGGTCGCCCACAACGACGTCCTCACCGCCGCCGCGCTGATCTGCCTGGTCAGTGGCCAGGTCATCTCGTACGTCAAGGCGCGGGCCGAGGCGTCCGGGCTGCACGCCGATGTGGGTATCGTCGAACGGGCGGAGCGGCTGATCATCACCCTGGTGGGGACCGGCCTGGTCGGCCTGGGGGTGCCCTACGCCCTGCACGTGGCCCTGTGGCTGCTCGCGGTGCTGTCGGTGATCACGATCTTCCAGCGGCTCGTGGCGGTCTGGCAGTCAGCACAAAAGGAGGCCCAGTGAAGGAACGGATCGTCGACAGCGCGTACGCGGCCGGCTGGGGCCTGGTGAAGAGCCTGCCGGAGGGCCTGGCCACGTCCGCGTTCCGGCTCGCCGCCGACCTGGCGGTCCGCCGTGGCGGCGGGGGTGTCCGGCAGTTGCGCCGCAACCTGCGACGGGTCGTGCCGCAGGCGTCGCCGCAGGAACTGGACGACCTGGTCCGCGCGGCCATGCGGTCGTACGCGCGGTACTGGAAGGAGACGTTCCGGCTGCCGGCGATGGACGCCAAGGCCATCGCCCGGCGGATGGACGAGACCGTCGTCGGCCGGGACCTGGTCGACAAGGCGCTGGCCCGGGGCAACGGCCTGGTGGTCGCGCTGCCGCACACCGGGAACTTCGACGCGTCCGGCATCTGGGTCGCGCACCACTGCGACGGGTTCACCACGGTCGCGGAACGGCTCAAGCCGGAGTCGCTGTACGAGCGGTTCCTGGCGTACCGCGAGTCCCTCGGGTTCGAGGTGCTGCCGCTGACCGGCGGCGAAACCTCGCCCTACCGGGTGATGGTGGAGCGGCTGAAGCAGAACCGGGTGATCTGCCTGGTCGCCGACCGGGACCTGACCCGGATGGGAACCCCGGTGACGTTCTTCGGCGAGGAGACCCGGATGCCGGCCGGGCCGGCGCGGCTCGCCGCGAGCACGGGCGCGACGCTGATGGTCCTGGACAACCTGTTCGACGGCGACGGCTGGACTGTTCGGTTCCACTCGCCGCAGCTGGTCGAGTCCCGGGCGGACGCGCCCGCGGCGACCCAGCGGCTGGCGGACCACTACGCCGCGGACATCGCGGCACACCCCGCCGACTGGCACATGCTGCAGAAACTGTGGGTCGCCGACCTGCCGGAAGCCCGGCGTGCGGCGTTGAGCGCCGGATGAAGGTCGGGCTTGTGTGCCCGTACTCCTTCGCGGTTCCCGGAGGGGTGCAGGCGCACGTCGTCGACCTGGCGCGCGCGTTGCGGCGGCTCGGGCACGAGGTGGACGTCCTCGCTCCGGCCGACGACGACACGCCACTGCCGGATTTCGTCCGGCCGGCCGGGCGTGCGGTGAGCATTCCGTACAACGGTTCGGTGGCGCGCCTGTCGTTCGGGCCGGTGTCGTACGCGCGGGTGCGGCGGTGGATCCGGGATCACGACTTCGACGTGGTGCATCTGCACGAACCGATCGCGCCGAGCCTGTCGCTGCTGGCGTTGATCGTCGCGGACGGCCCGATCGTGGCGACCTACCACACGTCGACGACGAAGTCGCGGGCGTTGAACGCGTTCCAGATCGTGCTGCAGCCGTTCCTGGAGAAGATCTCCGCGCGGATCGCGGTGTCCGCGCTGGCTCGACGGGTGCAGGTGGAGCATCTCGGCGGGGACGCGGTGCAGATCCCCAACGGCGTCGACGTCGGGTTCTTCGCCGGCGCCCGGCCACTCGACGGATATCCGCGCCAGGGGCCGACAGTGGGCTTTGTCGGCCGGTTCACCGAGCCCCGCAAGGGAATGCCGATCCTGCTCGCGGCCATGCGCCGGCTCGTGCCGCACATGCCGGACCTGCGGCTGCTGGTGGTCGGCCGGGGCGACGAGGACGACCTGAGGCGCGAGGCCGGCCCCGAACTGGCCGCCCGGATCGACCTGCTGGGTCAGGTCGACGACGAGACGAAGGCACGGGCGCTGGCCAGCGTGGACGTGTACTGCGCGCCGAACACCGGCGGGGAGAGCTTCGGCGTCATCCTGCTGGAGGCGATGGCGGCGGGAACCCCTGTCGTGGCAAGCGATCTGGACGCGTTCCGGCGGGTCCTGGACGACAACAAAGCGGGTGTGCTCACCCCAGTCGGGGACTCGACCGCGTTGGCCGAGGCGTTGCGCGGGCTGCTGGCCGACCCGGCGCGGCGGGCGACGTTGGCGGCGGAGGGCAACCGCCGGGTCGCCCAGTTCGACTGGTCCGTCATCGCCGACCAGGTGCTCCGGGTGTACGAGGCGGCGATCGCGGCCGATCCGCGGCACGTCATCGAGGCGTTGTGATGCTTCCTCTGCTCATCGCGCTTGTCGTGCTGGTGCTGATCCTGTGGCTGTACGCGACCGCTAACCGCTTGGACCGTCTGCACATCAAGACCGACGCGGCATGGGCTGCCTTGGAGGCCGCGTTGGCGCGTCGTGCGGTCGTGGCGCGTGCGGTCGTGGCGACCGGTGTCGCGCCTGGCTCACTGCTGGAGATCGCGGATCACGCCGAGCGGACGCCACGCACTGACCGTGAGGCAGCGGAGAACGAGTTGACGCGTGAACTCGCGGCGGTGGAACGATCACGGTTGCCGTTGGCGCTCGCAGCGGAGCTCGTCGACGCGGAGCAGCGCGTGGTCATCGCGCGGCGCGTGCACAACGACGCCGTACGGGACACGCTGTTGCAACGCCGACGCCGTATGGTCCGGTGGTTGCGGCTGGCCGGGACCGCGCCGAGGCCGGAGTACTTCGAGATCGCCGAACCCGAACTGAACGGCAGCGTGGCCCCATTGGCCCGGACGGCCGCGCGGATCTTGTTGCTGGACGCCGACGGCCGCGTGCTGCTGTTCCACGGCGTGGACGACGGCGGGTCGTTCTGGTTCACCGTCGGCGGTGGTGTGGAGACGGGCGAGGAACTCCGCACGGCCGCGCACCGGGAGCTGCGCGAGGAGACCGGCCTGGAGCTGCCGGACGACCAACTCGTCGGTCCGGTGTGGCGGCGGCGCGCGGTGTTCAGCTTCGACGGCCGCAGTTACGACGCCGACGAGTGGTTCTTCCTGGCCACGACCATGCAGACGGAGATCGACACCGCCGGGTTCAACCAGATCGAGCTGGACACGATCGACGAACACCGCTGGTGGAGCGCGGCGGACCTCCGCACCACCAGTGATGTCGTCTATCCCGTCCAGCTGGCCGACCTGTTGCCGGACCTCCTCGAATCCGAATGGGACGGTCAGACCCGGTCCGTTCGGTAGGACCTAATGCGCGACGCCGGCCACCAGGTTCTGTGGCAGCGGGTCGAAGCGGCTGAACTCGCGGGTGAACGTGGCCGAGCCCGAACTCAGCGACCGCAGGTCGATCGCGTACCGGATCAGTTCGGTCGCCGGCACCTCCGCGCGGATCACCGAATACCCGGGTGAGGTGTCCGCCTCGGTGCCCAGCACCCGGCCGCGCCGGCTGGACAGGTCGCCGAGGACCGTGCCGAGATGGTCGTCGGGCAGCCGGACGGTCACCGTGTCGACCGGTTCGAGGAGGCTGACGCGGCCGTTGGCGGCGGCTTCCTTCAACGCGATCGAGCCGGCGGTCTGGAACGCCGCGTCCGACGAGTCCACGCTGTGCGCCTTGCCGTCCACGAGCGTGACCCTGATGTCCACCACCGGATGCCCGGCCTCCAGGCCGCGTTCCAGCTGCGCCCGGACGCCTTTCTCCACGCTCGGGATGAACTGGTGGGGGACCGCGCCGCCGACGATCTTGTCCACGAACTCGAAGCCCGAGCCGCGCGGCAACGGCTCCACGACGATGTCGCACACCGCGTACTGGCCGTGCCCGCCGGACTGCTTCACGTGCCGCCCGTGTCCCTTGGCCTGACCGGCGAACGTCTCCCGCAACGCCACCTTCACCGGCTCGGTGTCCACATCGGCCCCGCCCGACCGCAGCCGCGCCAACACGACGTCCGCGTGCGCCTCACCCATGCACCACAACACAAGCTGGTGGGTCTCGGCGTTGCGTTCCAACCGCAGTGTCGGGTCGCCGGCGACCAGGCGCGCGAGGTTGCGGGCCATGGTGTCCTCGTCGCTGCGCGTCTTCGCGACGACCGCCACCGGCAGCAACGGCTCGGGCATCTGCCACGGGGCCATCAGCACCGGGTATTCCGGCGCGGACACCGTGTCACCCGTCTCGGCGGAACCGACCTTGGTCAACGCGCACAGGTCGCCCGCGACGCAGTACGGCACCTCGCGCAGGGTTGCGCCGAGAGGGGAGTAGATGTGCGCGACACGTTCGTCAACGTCATGGTCTTCGTGGCCGCGCTCGGCCATTCCATGCCCGGACACGTGAACTGGACGCTCCGGCCGTAGCGTCCCGGAGAACACGCGTACCAACGACACTCGTCCGACGTACGAGTCGACAGCGGTCCGTACGACCTCTGCCGCGAGGTGCCCGTCGGGGTCCGCGGCCAACGCGGGCAGCGATTTGCCATGGGGGTCGGTGACCATCGGCAGGGGGTGTTCCAGGGGTGACGGGAACGCCCGCTTGATGCCGTCGAGCACTTCCGCGAGGCCGAGGCCGGTGGTGGCGCAGACCGGGATCACCGGGTGGAACGAGCCGCGCGCCACGGCCTTCTCCAGGTCCGCGATCAGCTCGTCCTGGTCGAGATCCTCCCCGGCGAGGTACCGGTCCATCAGGGTCTCGTCCTCGCTCTCGGCGATGATCCCCTCGACCAGCTCGTTGCGCGCGTCGGTCATCCGCGCCAGGTCCGCCGGGTCCGGCTCGCCGACCTTCGGCGGGTAGCCGTCGGAGTAGTCGAAGAACCGCTGCGTGATCAGCCCGACCAGGCCGTTCTTGGCAGGCAGGTACAACGGCAGCACCCCGGCGCCGAACGCCTGCTGGCACGCGGCGATCTCGGCCTCCGCGTCGGCCCGCTGGTGGTCCAGCCGCGCGACGATCACCGCACGCGGCATCCCCACGGCGGCGCATTCCTCCCATACCGCGACCGTGGCCGCGTCCACGCCTTCGGCCGCGCAGACCACGAACAGGGCCGCGTCGGCGGCTCGCAGGCCGGCCCGCAGCTCGCCCACGAAGTCGGCGTAGCCAGGTGTGTCGATCAGATTGATCTTGACACCCTCGTACATCAGGGGCGCGACCGACAGTCCCACCGACCGCTGCTGGCGCACCGCGGCAGGGTCGTGGTCGCAGACTGTCGTGCCTTCGGTGACCGAGCCGGCGCGGGACAGCACACCCGCGGCCGTGAGCAGTGCCTCGGTCAGTGTCGTCTTCCCGGAACCGGACGGTCCCACCAGGACGACGTTGCGCACGTTGGCCGGGTCGTTTACAGCGACCGCGGCTCCGGCGTCTGAGTTCTCGGCGTTTTTCTGCGCCATTGCCATCAACCTCCCGCACAGACCGTGTTCAGATGCAGGACACAATGTGCTCGATCTCACACCCGTTCGCAGGTCGGGGACAAGCCCCCAACCGAGTCGGCCACAGGGGGCGTGGGTAGGGGT
Source organism: Actinocrispum wychmicini (assembly GCF_004345645.1). GTDB lineage: Bacteria > Actinomycetota > Actinomycetes > Mycobacteriales > Pseudonocardiaceae > Kibdelosporangium > Kibdelosporangium wychmicini. The sequence continues at coordinate 188,091 of NZ_SLWS01000014.1, forward strand.
TACTCCGGTGGCGGCGGCCACAACCTGGGGTTTCGATGAAGTGGCCTGGCGATATCGCATGGGATTGGACCGTTTGAGCGGGCCACGTCCGCCGTAGGATTCCAGGTGAACGACACATGACCGAAAAGGAGCCGACAGCCGTGACCACCAGCCCTGACACGGTCCAGCAGACCGGGACCGCCCGTGTGAAGCGCGGCATGGCGGAGATGCTCAAGGGTGGCGTGATCATGGACGTGGTCACCGCCGAGCAGGCCAAGATCGCCGAGGACGCCGGCGCGGTCGCCGTGATGGCGCTCGAACGCGTGCCCGCGGACATCCGCGCGCAGGGCGGCGTGTCCCGGATGAGCGACCCGGACATGATCGACGGCATCATCGCCGCCGTGTCCATCCCGGTGATGGCCAAGGCCCGGATCGGGCACTTCGTCGAAGCGCGGGTGCTGCAGTCCCTCGGCGTCGACTACGTCGACGAGTCCGAGGTGCTCACCCCGGCCGACTACGCCAACCACATCGACAAGTGGCAGTTCACCGTGCCCTTCGTGTGCGGCGCGACCAACCTCGGCGAGGCGCTGCGCCGGATCACCGAAGGCGCCGCGATGATCCGTTCCAAGGGCGAGGCCGGCACCGGTGACGTCTCCAACGCCACCACCCACATGCGCAAGATCCGCGCCGAGATCCGCCGCCTGCAGACCATGTCGCAGGACGAGCTTTACGTTGCCGCCAAAGAACTCCAGGCGCCCTACGAGCTGGTCCGTGAGGTCGCCGAGCTCGGCAAGCTGCCGGTCGTGCTGTTCACCGCGGGCGGCATCGCCACCCCGGCCGACGCGGCCATGATGATGCAGCTCGGCGCGGAGGGCGTGTTCGTCGGGTCCGGCATCTTCAAGTCCGGCAACCCGGCCCAGCGCGCCGAGGCGATCGTGAAGGCCACCACGTTCCACGACGACCCGGACGTGATCGCCAAGGTCTCCCGCGGCCTGGGCGAGGCCATGGTCGGCATCAGCGTCGAGGAGATCGCGCAGCCGCACCGCCTCGCCGAGCGCGGCTGGTAGCTCGCCCCGAAGCGAACGCGCCTGGCCTGGGGGCCAGGCGCTTTCTTCGTACCGTCACCAGAAATGCGCCACGTCCACCACGATCCGGTCGGGCAACGTGAACACCCGGAACGGCAGCCGGGCCCGGACACCCAACCCCACCGTGGTGACCGCCTCGAACGAACCGGCCCAGGCCGCCTGCCGGAAGGTCTGGAACCCGGCCAAGTTCACCAACTCGGCGGGATTGGCGAACACATAAGTGGGGTTGCCGTTCTGGTCGTAGGCCGGCGCGCGCAGCACAATCGCCAGCCTCGCACCACCGCGCAACGGCACCGGCGCGCCACTCGGATCCATCGTCACCTGGTCCACATAGGACACATTGAATCCGTCGACCGCTCCACGGAAGTCGAACACCAGGCGGTCATAGCAGTCGTGCTGGCCGGCCCGGAGGCCGACCAACTCGGCGGACACAGTGGACGGTGCCGACTTCGGCAGCGAGCCCCACGTGATCCCGCAGTACGGGGCGGTGGCCGCCGCGGCCATCGGCACCGCGAGAACCACGGCGACAATCGCGCCGACCATCAAGCTGACAGTTCGAATGATCATTTCTCGACTCCCCTCGAGAGAGGGTGAAAACTCCAAAGATGTAGACGAGACGCCCGAAAAGCCGGGAAGTTGCCTGATCATCGGGTATTTGCCAAATGTCACCGAGCAACGATTTGTGGCGAATTCCGGTGGACTGATCTCGACGTTTCCCGATGCTGCCCACCGCGGACACCGTCGGCACCCCTGCCGGCGTCCACAACCTCACCCGCCGCCGAAAGCCCGAACTCGCCACCGCCTACGCCGGCCCGACCGGTGGCCTTCTAAACTGGGAGGAAGGCGTTCGGGAGGGAAGGCCACCTTTGTCCACACAGCCACTTGTCGGCGTGCTCGCTCTGCAGGGCGACGTGCGGGAGCACGCGGCCGCCCTGGCCGAGTGCGACGTGCGGGTCCAGCTGGTGCGGCGGCCGGAGGAGATCGCGGCGCTCGACGGGATCGTGCTGCCCGGCGGGGAGTCGACCACGATGTCCCGGCTGCTGGAGACGTTCGAGCTGCTGGAGCCGTTGCGGGCGCGGATCGCGGCCGGGCTGCCGGCCTATGGCTCGTGCGCGGGCATGATCATGCTCGCCGCCAAGGTGCTCGACGGCCGGCCCGACCAGCACCAGCTCGGCGGGATCGACATGATCGTGCGCCGGAACGCGTTCGGCCGGCAGGTGGACTCGTTCGAGGAGGACCTGGACTTCACCGGGGTCGACGGCGGCCCGCTACACGCGGTGTTCATCCGCGCGCCGTGGGTCGAGTCGGTGTCGCCGGAGGTCGAAGTGCTCGCCACGGTCCCGGACACCCCGACCGCCGGAGCCGCCGCCGGTAGGATCGTGGCGGTTCGGCAACAGTCCGTGCTCGCGACCGCCTTCCACCCGGAACTCACCGGCGACGGGCGGGTGCACCGGCTGTTCACGCAGATGGTACGGGCGTCCTGACTGGCGCTTCGAGCAACGGAGGAGAAATGAGCGGCCACTCCAAGTGGGCGACGACGAAACACAAGAAGGCCGCCCTCGACGCCAAGCGTGGCAAGCTGTTCGCGAAGCTGATCAAGAACATCGAGGTCGCCGCGCGGACCGGCGGGGGCGACCCGGACGGCAACCCCACGCTGTACGACGCCATGCAGAAGGCGCGCAAGAACTCGGTCCCGCTGGACAACATCGAGCGCGCCCGTAAACGCGGCGCCGGTGAAGAGGCGGGCGGCGCCGAGTGGCAGACGATCATGTACGAGGGCTACGGCCCGAGCGGCGTCGCGGTGCTCGTCGAGTGCCTGACTGACAACCGCAACCGCGCGGCCGGTGAGGTCCGGACCGCGATGACCCGCAACGGCGGCAACATGGCCGACCCGGGCTCGGTGTCGTACCTGTTCAACCGCAAGGGTGTCGTGGTGATGCCCACGGGCGACCTGTCCGAGGACGACGTGCTCATGGCCGTCATCGACGCCGGTGCCGAAGAGGTCAACAACCTCGGCGACAGCTTCGAGATCGTCTCCGAGGCCACCGACCTGGTCGCGGTCCGCAAGGCCGTGCAGGAAGCCGGCTACGACTACGAGTCGGCGGAGTCGAGCTTCCTGCCGTCGGTGTCGGTGCCCCTGGACGTCGACGGCGCCCGCAAGGTGTTCCGGCTGATCGACGCGCTCGAGGACTGCGACGACGTGCAGAACGTATACGCGAACTTCGACGTGAGCGACGACATTTTGGCTGCTGTCGATGCGTAGGTAGCCCGCGCGTGTAACACTGTGCCGGTTGTGATCAAGGCACAGTCCTGGGGGATTGCGGGATGAACTACCAACAACAGCCCTACCAGCAGGTTCAGCCGGCAGGGCCCCGGGTCGCGCCCGGGGTCCTGGTCGGCGTGAGCGTCTGGCGACTACTCATCGTGATCAGCGCGTGCGTCGGGTTCTTCTCGGCGATGAGCCGCGGCAAGGCGTCGAACCTGCTGCCGGCACTGAGCCAGCAGGCCAGCCTGCTCGTCGGCATCGTGTACCTGGGCCTGCTGCTGTACCCGGTGTTCACCGGCGGCCGACGGCACGAACCCAAGTCGCCGTGGTGGCGTGGATCCATGGTGATCCTGCTGATCCTGGTGTGCGTCACCTACCTGGCGATCATCGGCGGCAGCCTGGACGCCACGTGGTCCCTGTTCGAGCACTTGATCACGCCGTTGCTGGTGCTCGTCGACTACCTGGCGGTGGGCCGCAACCAGGCCGCGGCCAAGTGGTGGCACCCGATCACGTGGCTCAGCTTCCCGCTGGCGTACCTGGTCTACTACATCGCCGCCGACCTGCGGATGTACGGCAGTTTCCTGAACCCGAAGAAGAGCGCCTTCCCGGGCGTGATCGCCGGGTTCATCGCCGCGCTGCTCGTCCTGGGCTTCATCCTGTTCGCCTTCGGCAAGATGAAGGCCGCCGCGGCCAGGCAACGAGCCGGATACCAGCCCTACCAGGGATACCCGCAGCAGTACCAGCAAGCGCAGTACCAGCAACCAGGGCAGTACCAACAGGACTCACAGCAGTATCCACAACCAGGGCAGTACCAGCAGGACCCACAGCAGTACCACCAGCAGGCCGCGCCGTACCAGGCCCAGGACTACCAACAGCAGGCTGCCCAGTACCAGGCTCAGCAATACCAGGCCCAGCCCCAGCAGTACCAGCAGCAGCCGCAGGACCCACAGCAGTACCAGCAGCCGTATCCGGCGCAGACCCAGCAACCACCACCGGGTTATCGCCCGAACGGGTGACCAGGCAGAATGGCGGCCGTGTCCCCAGCGCCACTCAACCCTGACGAGCAGCGGTTCCGTGACTGGATTGTCCGGGAAACCGAGACCAACGGCACTGTCGTGATCGACGTGCCCCCGGACCAGGAAGGCGCGGGCTACACGTTCTCGGTCGGCGCGTGGCGCCGGTTCGGCGTCTCCGAGGCAGTGGTCCTCGGCCTGCCCGAAGGCATGGGCAACACCCTGATCCACCTGTACCTGGAGCGCGCCAAAGGAGGCGAACGCTTCCTCCCCGGCCATATCTACGACGACTTCTTCGAAGGCGTCCCGATCACGGTCGAACGCGTCGCCAAAGGCCACTACCTGGAGTACTTCGGCAGCGCGTTCGTCCTGTACCGCAAAGGCGACTTCCCGGCGCTGCAGCTGATCGTGCCCACCCCACAGGGCCACTGGCCATGGTCCGCGGACGCGCCGGACGGCTTCCAGGACTGGCAGCACGTGCTCACCGAAAGCGGCCGGCCAGAGAGTTGGCTCCCTGGCCTCAACGGGCCGTAGCGGCTCCTACTGCACGGCTCCGCTGGTCAACGAGGCGTACCAGGACGTCCACGGCTGGTTGGTGGCCGGGTAGTTGGCCAACGGGTTGGTGGCGTCCGACGCCGAGTCGAAGTCCCAACCGCGCACGATCTTGCCGGACTGTCGGGCCGAGACGATGAACGACGAATCGGTCGCGGGCGCCGCGTAGAACACCGCACCCTGCTGCAGTTCGGCGCTGTCGCCGTCCTGGAACTCGTCGAAAGCCGTTTGCTGGTAACGGATCCGGTCGCCGAAGACGCGGTCGGTGGAGTACCGCAGGGTCTGGGCGGACGTCGCCCCGTCGGCGCCTGTCCACACCGACACCGATGTGCTGCCGCGGGCCGCGAATGCCTTGTTGTATCGGGGATCCGAGGTCTTCGCGTTCCCCGTCCAGGACACCGTGTCGCCGTTCAGGGTGCCGTTCCAGGTCCAGTTCTGGCTGTTGGACTGGCTCTTGTGGACCTCACGCAGGGTGTTCGCGCCGGTGAACACGAGGGTGGGTAGCACGCCGTTGTCGTACTGGTGGCTGGCCGACCAGGTGATCTCGCCGTTGCTGTCGAGATGGCCGACGTGGTACCAGAGCGTGCTGAGCGACTGCGACTGGTGGACTTCGACGAGCGTGCCGTTGTCGCTCAACGCCACCGCGGGGGTCTGGCCGTTGTCGTACTTGCCGTGCCGCAGCCAGGTCACGCGGCCGTCCGCGCCGTACGTCCCGGTCCAGTACCACAGGCCGCCGCCACCCGAGTCGTGCACCTCGACGATCTGGCCTCGGCCGTTCAACGCGACCGCCGGGTTGTAGCCGACATCGCGCTTGTACTCGGTACGGCTGCCGCCGTCGCCGGACAACAGCACCAGCACCCGGCCGCGCAGTGTGTCGACCGACGGCAGCGCGCCCGGATAGTCCTTGGCGAGCAGCAGCCGCGGGCCGAAGACGTCGGTGAGCTCCTTGTTCAACGCGGTCATGTTGCCCGCCGCGAACGACTGGTTGTCGGTCAGGTCGTCCTTGAGGTCCAGCATGACCACGATCGGGGCGTGCGTGGTGTGCGCCGCCGACCAGCCGTTCACCACGCCCAGCCAGTCCCGCAGGGTGTTGGCCGCCGGGTTGCCGTTGTGGTCGACCAGGTCGCCGGGGCTGCTGTGGCCGATGGCGTAGTCGCGGTTCGTGTCGTACCCGTTGTCGTGGACGTCCAGTTCGACGAACCGGACACCGTGGTCGAGCTGGTACGGGATGGAGTGCTTGGTGCCGTCCACGTCACCCGAGTAGCTGTTGTGGGTCGCTTTGAAGATCGCGGACGCGAACGGGACGTCAGCTGAGGCGCTGCCGACCGGCAGGACAACGGAGGCCAGGACCGTGGTCACGGCGAGCAATCGACGCATGACACGGAAGATAGGTCGTCAAAGGTGCGCACCGCTGGGGTTTACGTGAACAGTGGCCGAACGGACGCGCGGAAGTGCGTGGTGCAGGCAATGCTCGGCGCGGTGTGCGATCTCGTGTGCGTCCTGCAGGGACATCGATCCGCCGACTGTGAGCTCCACCTCGGCGTGCAGGTCGTGGCCGATCCACCGCATCCGGATCCGGTCGATGCCCTCCACGCCGTCGGTCGCTCGCAGGGCGATCCCGGCCTGGTCGACGACTGCCGGGTCGACGGCGTCCATCAAGCGCGCCAACACTTGCCGGGCCGCGGAGTACGTGACGACCGCGATCATCGCGGCGATCGCCAGCCCCACGACGGGGTCCATCCACGTCAACCCGAACGCGGACCCGAACACCGACAGCAGCACCGCGAGGGACGTCAACGCGTCAGTGCGCGCGTGCATGCCGTCGGCCACCAACACCGCAGACCCGATCCGGCGGCCGGTACGGATGCGCACTCGGGCCGCGATCTCGTTGCCCAGGAAACCCACGATCGCCGCGCCTGCCACTGCGGGCAGGTCCCGCAATGACGCAGGCGACGACAGCCGTTGCACGGACTCGACGGCGGCCGCGATCGCCGACGCCCCGATTACGAGCACGACGACGATGCCCGCGATGTCCTCCGCGCGGCCGTATCCGTATGTGAACCGTGTGCTCGCGTGTCGACGCCCTAGGAGGAACGCGATGCCAACCGGTACAGCAGTCAACGCGTCGGCGACGTTGTGCAGAGTGTCCGACAGCAGCGCGACCGAACCGCTCAACACCACGACGACCGCTTGGAGCAATGCCGTCGCTGCGAGGACCGCGAGCGAAATCCATAGCGCCCGCATGCCTTCACGGCTGGTGTCATGGTGATGCCCATGACCGTGTCCGTGTCCCATGGCAGCACGGTATATGCCCGATCAGGCATGCGACAACGGCGCAATAGCACACTTGTGGCAACAAAGCCCCAATTTTTGCCCCATAAATATCGGTTGAGCATTGAACAGAACCGTCCGTGCTCGCGTTATCTCCCCATATGCAGTGCTGAAACAAGCGCCCCGGAGCCGCCTCCCCGAAAGGAGACGCATTGGTCACGAGCATGGACTATCTGGTGATCGGAGCGGGGTCGGCCGGGATGCGACTGGGGCACTTCCTGAGCCAGGCCGGCCACGACTGTCTTGTCGTCGACGCGGTCGCGGAAGTGCGCAAGGACAAGCTTTTCCGCGCGGTCGACCCGAACGGCGAGGTGATCATGGCCCCGACGGTGATCGCCGCGTCGCCGTTGGACATTCCCGGGCTGGACCTGGCGACCGACGGCAGGTCGCCGGCGCGGACCAGCGAACGGGAGTCCACCAACGTGCCGGGCGTGTACTTCGCCGGCACCCTCACGCAGGTCCGCGCGTTGCACAGGATCCTGGAGCGCAAGTACCACGGCGTCGACTGGCCGAACACGTGTCATCAGGCGGATCCGACCGTCCTGACCGAGGTGGTGCTGGGCCGCGGTTCATTCCTGCGGCGCCAGTTCGCCGACGTGATCGTCCCCGCCGGCCGGCTGGCCAGCTACTACGAGGAGATCCCCGTCGACTACCTGCACGACCACGCGCTGGCCGACGACTACTTCACGATCACACCGAACCGCGAACCAGCCTCGCCGCGCACTGTCATCCGGCACTTCTTCCGCGCCACGCTCCTTGCCGACCACAATGCCGTCGAGAACGACCTGACAAGCGACGCAGTCCGTCGCAGACGGTTGACCGAGTTCTTCGCGGAGCGCCTGCTGCAGACCATCCTGACGGCGGCAACACGCTGATGCCGTTGTCGATCAGGGAGTTCGAGGCGCTGGCCCGCGACCGGCTGCCGGCGGACGTGTACGACTTCGTCGCGGGCGGCGCCGAGGACGAGGTGACCTTGCGGGCGAACGAGTCCGCGTTCGGCCGTCTGCGCCTGTTGCCCCGCGTGCTGCGCGGGCCGGCCACCCGTGAGCTGGGCGTGTCGTTGCTGGGCATGGACGCGACCATGCCGGTGCTGATCGCGCCGACCGCGTTCCACCGCCTCGCCCACCCGGAGGGCGAGAAGTTGACCGCGCGGGCGGCGGCCGCGGCGGGCGCGATCATGATCGTCAGCATGGGGTCCACGGTCGCGATCGAGGACATCGCCGACGCCGGCGGCCAAAGCCTCGCGCTGTGGTTCCAGCTGTACGTCCAACCCGACTGGGCGGTGACCGAAGCTCTTGTGCGGCGCGCGGAACGCGCGGGCTGCCGGGCGTTGGTGGTGACGGTCGACCTGACGGTGTTCGGCCGGCGCGAACGTGACCACCGCAACGGGTTCCATGACCTGCCTGAGGGCCTGCACTGCGAGAACCTCCGCGGCATCGCGGGCGAACGCGGTGTCCGGCAGATCGAGTCCACCCCGGAGTTGAGCTGGGAGCACATCGACCGGCTGCGCGCCACGACCGCGCTGCCGATCGTCCTCAAAGGACTGATGCATCCGCTGGACGCGGTGATGGCGGTGGGCCACGGCGTCAGCGGCGTCATCGTGTCGAACCACGGCGGCCGCCAGCTGGACACGGCCATGGCCACCATCGACGCGTTGCCGGACGTGGCCGAAGCGGTGAACGGCCGGATCCCGGTCCTGCTCGACGGCGGTGTCCGGCGCGGCACGGACGTTGTGAAGGCCCTCGCGCTCGGAGCGTCCGCGGTGGCCGTCGGCCGGCCGGTGATCTGGGGCCTCGCCGTGGCCGGTGCGGCCGGCGTGACGCAGGTCCTTGAGCTCCTGCGCGACGAGACCGACCGGGCGCTCGGGCTGTGCGGGTGCGCCTGCCTGCACGAGGTCACCCGCGATCTCGTCCAGGCGGCGCCCTGTTAGACCCGGTCAGCCGTGTTCACCTGCCCTCGCGACCCGGCTGACCAGCATGGGCTGCGCGACCGCTGGGAGGACGTGTCGCGCAGCCTCAAAGCAGCCGGCGGATCTCCGTCGCGTGGTCCGGAAACCGGTCGGCCAGGGTGTCGTCCGCGAACGTCACGCCGTCTTCGGCGTACGGCGGCGCCATGACCGTGCCCAGCAGGCTCCATTCACCGAGCGTCTCGGTCGCCTGCCAGGTGCCGGCGGGGACGATGACCTGTGGCCGTTCGCCCGCGGCCAGATCCATGCCGAGGACGGGTCGTTCGACGGTCCCGTCCGGGTGCAGCAGGAACATCCGGGCCGGCGCGCCCGCGTGGTGCACGAACAGTTCCAGGTGCGTGAGCCGGTGCAACGCCGAGAACTGCGGCGCGACGAGCATGTAGTAGATCGAGGACGCGTGCTCGTCCTGGAGGTGCTCGGCGAACAGGCCGCCTTCGACCGGGAGCGGCTTGAGTCCGAGCGCCTCGATGATCTCCTGGGGCCCCATGCCGCCATCTTCCCGCGTGTCCTGCGCGGCCGGCCAACGGCGACCCGTTACGCTCTCGAACGAATGTTCCACAAGGGGTGATGGTGTGCGCGTGCTCGGTGTCGACCCGGGCCTGACCAGGTGCGGTGTGGCCGTGGTCGACGGCGGGACCGGCCGGAAGGTCACCTGCGTCGCCGTGGACACGGTGCGGACGCCGGTCGACGCGGATCTGGCCAGCCGTCTCCTCGCTGTCTCCGACTTCGTCGAAAGCTGGCTGGACCTGCACAAACCCGATGTGGTCGCGGTCGAGCGGGTGTTCAGTCAGTACAACGTGCAGACCGCGATGGGCACGGCACAGGCCGGCGGGGTGGTGGCGGTCGCGGCGGCCAGGCGCGGCCTGAAGGTCGAGTTCCACACCCCCAGCGAGGTCAAAGCGGCCGTGACGGGATCCGGACGGGCGGACAAGGCGCAGGTGACCGCGATGGTCATGCGCCTGCTGAGCCTCCAGGAACGTCCCGGCACCGCGGACGCCGCTGACGCGCTCGCCTTGGCCATCTGCCACATTTGGCGCGCGCCGATGCGAGCCCGTCTCGCCGAAGCGGAACAACGCGCCGCAGAGTTGGCGCGGGTGCACAAGGCGCGCCTGGCACAGGCACGCAAAGCAGGAGGGGCCAGCCGATGACAGGGCGTCGGGCAGGAGGTATCACGCGGTGATCTCGTCGGTACGCGGACCGGTGTTGTCCGTGGGGCTCGACCACGTCGTGATCGAGGTCGGTGGGATCGGGTTCGCGGTCCAGGCCGCGCCGTCCACGCTGGCCATGCTCCGGCGTGGGGAGGAGGCGCGGCTGGCGACCGCCCTGATCGTCCGCGAGGACTCGCTCACCCTCTTCGGCTTCGCCGACGTGGACGCCCGCGACCTGTTCTGGCTGCTGCTGACCGTGTCCGGGATCGGCCCCCGGCTGGCGCTGGCCATGCTCGCCGTGCTGGAACCGGACAAGCTGCGGGCCGCGCTGGCCGAGGGCAACATCAGCATGCTCACCCAGGTCCCCGGGATCGGCAAGAAAGGCGCGGAGCGGCTGATCATCGAGCTGCGGGACAAGGTCGGCAGCCTGCCCAGTGGCGAGCCGGCCGTGGCCGCGCCGTCGGCGAGCGTGGTGCGGGCGTCCGTGGTGGAGGCGTTGGTGGGGCTCGGGTTCGCGCAACGCGCCGCGGAACAGGCCGTGGACGGTGTGCTCGCGGATAACTCGGCGGGGGACACCGCGGTGGTGCTGCGCAAGTCGTTGGCCGTGCTGGGCCGCAAGCGGTGACGCTGTGAACGACGGCGACATGGACACGGACATGGACACCGAGATGGACGCGGACACGACCCTCTCGCCACTGGCCGTGCCGGAGGAACGGGACGTCGAATCGAGCCTGCGACCCAAGCGGCTGAGCGAGTTCGTCGGCCAGGCGCGGGTCCGTGAACAGCTGCAACTGGTGCTCGAAGGCGCGATGCGGCGCGGCTCGCCGCCCGACCACGTCCTGCTGTCCGGCCCGCCCGGCCTGGGCAAGACCAGCCTCTCGATGATCATCGCGGCCGAGTTGGGCAGCGCCATCCGGATCACGTCCGGGCCGGCCCTGGAACGTGCTGGCGACCTGGCCGCGATGCTGTCCAACCTGCTTGAGGGCGACGTGCTGTTCATCGACGAGATCCACCGGATCGCCCGGCCGGCCGAGGAGATGCTGTACCTGGCCATGGAGGACTTCCGGGTGGACGTGGTGGTCGGCAAGGGGCCCGGGGCGACCAGCATCCCGCTGGACATCGCGCCGTTCACCCTGGTCGGCGCCACCACCCGGTCCGGCATGTTGACCGGACCGTTGCGGGATCGTTTCGGTTTCACCGCGCACATGGAGTTCTACGAACCGCACGAACTGGAGCAGGTGCTCACCCGGTCGGCCGTCATCCTCGGTGTGGACCTCAGGCCGGACGGCGCGGCCGAGATCGCCAGCCGGTCCCGCGGCACGCCACGGATCGCCAACCGCCTGCTGCGGCGGGTCCGGGACTATGCCGAAGTGCGCGCGAACGGCGCTGTGACGAGGGAAGTCGCCCACTCCGCACTCGCGGTCTACGACGTCGACGAACTCGGGCTGGACCGCCTTGACCGGGCCGTACTGGGCGCGTTGGTGCGGTCGTTCGGCGGCGGGCCGGTCGGTATTTCGACTTTGGCCGTGGCCGTGGGCGAAGAGTCGACTACCGTGGAGGAGGTGTGCGAGCCGTACCTGGTACGGGCTGGCATGCTGGCAAGGACGCCTCGTGGCCGGGTCGCGACCGCGGCCGCGTGGCAACACCTCGGGTTGCGAGCCCCGGGCGACGCGCCAGGTCAGGCCACGCCTACCCTGTTCGGCGAGTGATCGTGCGCACAGAGTGGCTGGCTCCCCCGCGCGTGGAGCTGGCACACTCGGCGGCAGGGCAACAGAACAATTCGGGCATTTCCACTCCAACGGGATGTCCGCCGAACGGAGAGAAATGAACCTGAGTCAACTGCTTCCGTTTCTGCTGATCGCGGTGCTCATCGTCCCCATGGTGCTGATGAGCCGCAAGCAGAAAAGGGCGGCGCAGCAGCAGCAGCAACTGCAGAACTCGATCGGCGTCGGTGACCGTGTGATGACCACGTCCGGCCTGTACGCCACCGTCGCGAACACCGACGACGACGCGACGGTCGACCTGGAGATCGCCGACGGTGTCGTGACCACGTGGCTGCGCGCCGCCGTCCGCGAGAAGGTTGGCCCGGAGGAGGAGTACGTCGACGAGGCCGAGGTCATCGACGAGGTCGAGGAGCCGGGCGAGCTGGTCGACGAGCCGGAGACCGAGCACGTGGACGAGCCGGAGAAGGTCAACGCCAAGGCGGCGGTCGAGACCCCGAAAAAGCGATAACTGGTAAGTAGCAGACACAGATACCACACCAGGTGCGCGGTACGCTGCGCCCTCACCCAATAGTGATCGGGTGCGGGCGCAGCGTCATGACCACGACCGCGCCAGTGACTACGGACAGAGAGACGGACCGACGTGGCACCATCGGCAGGGCAATTCCGCCCCGTTCGTTATCTCGCCTTCTTCATCGGGATCATCGCGGTTCTCTACGGGCTGGTGTTCGGCACCGGGGATCACAAGCCGATTCCCAAGCTCGGCATCGACCTGAAGGGCGGCACCCGCGTCGTGCTGACCGCGCGGACGCTGAACGGCGGCCCCGCCCCGCAGGAGTCGCTGAACCAGGCGAGGCAGCTCATCGAGACCCGCGTCAACGGCCAGGGCATCAGCGGTGCCGAGGTTGTGCTTGACGGCAACAACATCGTCATCACGGTCCCCGGTGAGGGCGGCGACAAGGCCAAGGAACTCGGCCAGACGGCGCTGCTGGGCTTCCGCAAGGTGCTCGACCAGCAGCCGAACCAGCCCGCACCGCCGGCCACCAACCCGTCCCAACCGCCCGCCAGCGGCTCCCAGCAGCCGTCCGGCTCGCAACAGCCGTCGGGTGCCCAGCAACCGTCCGGGTCGCAGCAGCAGTCCTCGCCGCCCCCGTCCAGTCCGCCCCCGTCCAGCGGCGCGCCGCAGGGCGCCGTGGCACCGCACGTGGCGCAGCAGCCGTCCACCGGCGCGAGCAGCCCGCCGCCCAGTTCGAACCCACCCAGTTCGAACCCGCCGCCGTCCAACAACTCCGGCACCAGCTCGGGTACCGGCACGGGCGCGGTCAGCCCAGAGGTCGCCGCGCAGATCAAGCAGGCCAGGGACATCCGGCAGAACCCGGCGCTGGCGACCGCCGACGACGGCGGCAACGCCCAGGCCCCGGACCAGGCCGCGATCCAGGCCGCGTACGCGACCACGACCTGCCAGGGCAAGGACCCGCTGATCGGCAACGACGACGTGAACCTGCCGCTGGTCACCTGCGACCAGAAGGGCCAGGTCAAGTACCTGCTGGGCAAGCAGTTCCTCAAGGGCCAGGACATCACCGACGCCAACGCCTCGCCGAACACCCAGGGCGCCGGCTACCAGGTGAACATGAACTTCAACGGTGAGGGCTCGGACATCTGGGCCAAGTTCACCGCCGCCAACGTCGGCAAGCAGGCCGCGTTCGTGCTCGACACGGCCGTGGTCTCGGCGCCGACCATCCAGGGCGCGATCCCCGGCGGCAACACCCAGATCACCGGTCAGTTCAACCAGAAGACCGCGACCGACCTGGCGAACGTGCTGAAGTTCGGCTCGCTGCCGCTGTCGTTCGACTCGTCCGACGCGGAGACCGTGTCCGCCACGCTCGGCCTGACGTCGCTGCGGGCCGGCCTGATCGCCGGCGCGATCGGCCTCGGCCTGGTGTTCATCTACTGCCTGTTCTACTACCGGCTGCTCGGCGTGCTCACCATGCTGTCGCTGTTCCTGTCGTTCGGCCTGGTGTACTCGATCCTGGTGCTGTTCGGCCGGGCCCTGGGCTACAGCCTGGACCTGTCCGGTGTCGCCGGCCTGATCGTCGCGATCGGTTTCACCGCGGACTCGTTCGTGGTGTTCTTCGAACGTCTGAAAGACGAGATGCGCGAGGGCCGAACATTCAGGTCGGCCGTGCCCCGCGCGTGGGTCCGAGGCCGACGAACGATCCTGTCCGCCGACGCGGTGCTGTTCCTGTCCGCCGCCGTGCTATACCTGCTGGCGTCCGGCCAGGTCAAGGGCTTCGCGTTCACCCTGGGCATGTCGACCGTGCTCGACCTGGTCATCGTGTTCCTGGTGACGCATCCGCTGGTGGCGCTCGTGTCCACGTCCAAGGCCCTGTCCAAACCGGGCCTGGTCGGGCTGGGCGCGGCCCACCGAGAGAGTGTTTCCCGTGCGGCCGCGAGCCGTACCGGTCCCGCAGTGAAGGAGGCCTGACGTGGCCGGCGGTACCTCAGAAGGCAAGAAGCAGAGCTTCTTCCACCGGCTGTATGTCGGCACCGGCGCGATCGACGTCATCGGTCACCGCAAGGGGCTGTACATCTTCTTCTCGGCCCTGGTGGTGGTGAGCCTCGCGTTCATCGCGGTCAAGGGCTTCAACTTCGGCATCGACTTCAAGGGCGGCACCAAGGTCCAACTGGAGGCGCGCGCCACGTCCGGCCAGGTGATCAGCACCGACGACGTCACCAAGGTCTACCAGGACGCGCTCGGCGCCACGCCGGAGGCGGTGCAGGCGGTCGGTCTCGGCAACAGCGCGTCCATCCAGATCCGGACGATCACGCTGAACGCGGTCGACGTCGACAAGCTGAAGAACGCGCTGACCAACCAGCTGCACCCCACGGGCACGATCAGCGACAGCGCGGTCAGCGGCACCTGGGGCGGCGAGGTCACCCAGCAGGCGCTGATCGCCCTGCTGGTGTTCCTGGTGCTGGTGACGCTGTTCCTGGCGTTGTACTTCGAACGCAGGATGGCCGCCGCGGCCCTGGTCACGCTGTTCCACGACGTGATCGTCACCGCCGGCGTGTACTCGGTGATCGGGTTCGAGGTCACCCCGGCGACCGCGATCGGCCTGCTCACCATCCTGGGCTTCTCGCTGTACGACACGGTGGTGGTGTTCGACAAGGTCAAGGAGAACACCCGAGGCCTGCTCGGCCTGACCCGCCGCACCTACGGCGAAGCCGCGAACCTGGCGGTGAACCAGACCCTGATGCGGTCGATCAACACCGCGTTGATCGCGCTGCTGCCGGTGATCGGCCTGTTCGTGGTGGGCGCGTTGCTGCTGGGTGTCGGCACCCTGCAGGACCTCGCGTTGATCCAGATGACCGGTCTGATCGTCGGTGTGTCCTCGTCGATCGCGCTCGCCACGCCGCTGCTGGTGGACATGACCATGCGCGACCCGCGCTTCAAGCAGCAGGCCAAGCGGGTCGCTTCGGCCCGTAAGGCCAGGGCTGCCCGGTTGACGACGGGCGCGTCTGACGAGGCTGCGGACGTGGCTGACGACGAGCCGGAGTCGTTCGACAAGGACGCGGTGGACGCGCACGCTCGTCGCCAGCGGGCGATGGCCGCTGCCGGCGGTGTCCCGGTGCGCAACCAGCGTGCGTCGGACCGGCACCGGCGCCGGACACCTCAGGGCAAGCGGCAGAAGTAGTGGAGTTGACCGACGCACTCGCCCTGATCCGGCGAGTGCCGGACTTCCCCGAGCCGGGCGTGCTGTTCCAGGACATCACGCCCGTGCTCGGCGACCCGGCCGCGTTCCGGGCGGTCGTCGACGCCATGGCAGCGACCCTGGAGGACGTGGACACGCTCGTGGCCGTGGACGCCCGCGGGTTCTTCTTCGGCGCCGCCGTGGCGTACTCCCGCGGCCTCGGTGTGGTGCCGGTGCGCAAAGCCGGCAAACTGCCCGTCGTCGGCGGGCACGCTTCCTACTCGCTCGAGTACGGCACGGCCCAGTTGGAGATCCCGGCCGACCTGATCAAACCTGGCCAGCGGGTCGCCGTCATCGACGACGTGCTCGCCACCGGCGGCACCGCGGCCGCAGCCTGTGAGCTGGTCGAACACGCCAAGGCAGAAGTGGCCGGGATCACAGTGCTGATGGAGATCGGCGCACTCGGCGGTCGTCGGCGACTCGTCGGACGTAAGATTCACGCGCTGCTCACCGTGTGAACCAGGCCGCCTACCGCGAAGTCCAGATGTTCACCTGCGGTTACGCGTTATTCTCGTCGGTAGAACACCACACTCGTGGTGCGGACGGCTCAGGTGATGCGGGAGCGTGTGAGTGAGTCACGACGTTGAGGCCGCGGCGAACCTGAAGCCGGAGATCGAACCGGCTGCCGTCCCGAGGGCGCCCTCGGCGACGCGTCGTGTCCGCACCCGGCTGGCGCGCCGGATCACCGCGCAGCGGTCCGCCCCGGTCAAGCAGGTCCTCGAACCGCTCGCGGCAGTGCACCGCGACCTGCACCCCAAGGCCGACCTGGGCCTGCTGCAGCAGGCGTACGACGTCGCCGAGGAGAAGCACCGGCACCAGCGCCGCAAGTCCGGCGACCCGTACATCACGCACCCGCTCGCGGTGGCGACGATCCTCGCCGAGCTGGGCATGGACACCACGACCCTGGTCGCGGCCCTGCTGCACGACACGGTGGAGGACACCGACTACTCGCTGGAGCTGCTGCGCGCCGACTTCGGCGACGAGGTGGCGCACCTGGTCAACGGCGTCACCAAGCTGGACAAGGTCAAGCTGGGCACGGCCGCCGAGGCCGAGACGATCCGCAAGATGATCATCGCCATGGCGCAGGACCCGCGGGTGCTGGTGATCAAGCTCGCGGACCGGCTGCACAACATGCGCACCATGCGGTTCCTGCCGCCGGAGAAGCAGGCCCGCAAGGCCAAGGAGACCCTGGAGGTGCTGGCCCCGCTCGCGCACCGGCTGGGCATGGCCACGGTGAAGTGGGAGCTGGAGGACCTGGCGTTCGCCATCCTGCAGCCGAAGAAGTTCAACGAGATCGTGCGCCTGGTCGCCAACCGGGCGCCGTCCCGGGAGAACTACCTGAACACGGTCATCGACGAGCTGACCACGCACCTGGCCGAGGCCAAGATCAAGACGTCGGTGGAGGGCCGGCAGAAGCGGTACTACTCGATCCACCAGAAGATGATCGTGCGCGGCCGCGACTTCGACGACATCCACGACCTGGTCGGCGTCCGGGTGATGGTGGAGGACGTCCGCGACTGCTACGCGGCGATGGGTGTCGTGCACGCCATGTGGCAGCCGATGCCCGGCCGGTTCAAGGACTACATCGCCCAACCCCGCTTCGGTGTGTACCAGTCGCTGCACACGACCGTGATCGGGCCGGACGGCAAGCCGCTCGAGGTGCAGATCCGTACCCACGAGATGCACCACACGGCCGAGTACGGCATCGCGGCGCACTGGCGCTACAAGGAGACCCGCGGCACCCACGACAGCAAAGGCGTCGAAGTCGACGAGATGGCGTGGATGCGTCAACTCCTTGACTGGCAACGAGAAGCCGCGGACCCGGGCGAGTTCCTCGAATCGCTGCGGTACGACCTGTCGACCCAGGAGATCTTCGTGTTCACGCCGAAAGGCGACGTGATCACCCTGCCCGCGGGCTCGACCCCGGTGGACTTCGCGTACGCCGTACACACCGAGGTCGGCCACCGCTGCATCGGCGCGCGCGTGAACGGCCGGCTCGTCGCGCTGGAACGCAAGCTGGAGAACGGCGAGGTCGTCGAGGTCTTCACGTCCAAGGCGGAAGGCGCCGGCCCGAGCCGGGACTGGCTGCAGTTCGCCGCGTCGCCGCGGGCCCGAGCCAAGATCAAGCAGTGGTTCGCCAAGGAACGTCGGGAAGAGGCGATCGAGGCGGGCAAGGACGCCATCGCCAAGGAAGTCCGCCGGGTCGGCCTGCCCATGCAGCGCCTGGTGTCCGTGGACTCCATGAACGCGCTGTCGCGGGAACTGCGGTACCCGGACATCACCTCGCTGTACGCCGCGGTGGGGGAGGGCCACACCTCCGGCCGGCACGTCGTGCAACGCCTGGTGGCCCTGCTGGGCGGCGTGGAACACGCCGAGGAGGAGCTGGCCGAGCGGGCCACTCCGTCCACGGTGACCCGCCGCCGGTCCTCCGGCGACGCGGGCGTGGTCGTCAAGGGCGCGTCCGACGTGTGGGTGAAGCTCGCGCGATGCTGCACACCGGTACCCGGCGACGACATTCTCGGCTTCGTCACCCGCGGTGGCGGCGTGTCCGTGCACCGGACGGACTGCACGAACGCGGACGACCTGCTGGCCGAGCCCGACCGCCTGGTGGACGTCGAGTGGGCACCGTCAGCCTCGTCGGTCTTCCTGGTGGCCATCCAGGTGGAAGCCCTGGACCGGCACCGGTTACTGTCCGACGTGACCAAGGTGTTGGCCGACGAGCGGGTCAACATCCTCTCCGCCTCGGTGACCACGTCCCGTGACCGGGTCGCGGTGTCCCGTTTCTCGTTCGAGATGGGCGACCCGAAGCACCTCGGGCACGTGCTCAAAGCTGTGCGCAGCGTCGAGGGTGTGTACGACGTATACCGGGTTACGTCGGCGTCCTGACCGATCAGGCCGCGTTGTCTTCCCACCGCAGCCATGCCGGACGCCGGTGCGTTGCCACGAACTCGACGACGACGGCGAACACGTACTCCGCGGGGACTTCCTCGCCGATGTCGGACTGGAAGTGGTGGCCACCGCTCCAGTAGTCGACGTACTCGCCGGTCAGCGTCGCCATCTCCGGTCGCAGGGTGGCTTTGCCGGTCCACCAGCGCACAAAACCCTTCGGCCCGTTCAACCCCACCGTGAGCGATGGGGCGAGTCGGTCGGACGGGTCGAGATAGAAGGTCCACGCCTGCTTCGGCCGTTGGGCGTTCGCGGTTCGCAGAAGGTCGACGAGGTCCAGGTCGAGAGGAAGGCTGCGCAGGTCAGCGCCGCCATCAGCGAGTAGTCCGGCTGCGGCTGTCTTCACCCGTTCCTCCTCCCGTACGTCCACTCGAAGGGCGCGTTGTCCTGAGTTGTTCCGTAGACAGTCAACGTGTACCCCGGCGGGAGCATATCGTCCAGCACCCTGTGACAGGTGTCGGGAGCGAAGCGTCGGACCTCAAAGCCGCACGGAGTGTAGTTGATGGCCACTGTCGCTTGGGTCTGACCAGTGTCGATCATGAGTGCGGCGAGCTTGACCTCGACGTGGGACTTCAACATCGCCGGGTCGATCCCGATCGCGGCAAGACGACGACACGCCAGTTCTGAGAACACCGGGTCATAGCCTGACATGATTGGCGGTAACACGCGGTCACCTATTCTCGTCACGCCGACTGTCCGCTCCTGCGCCGACGGGGTCACCCGCTGGGGAAGGTTCTCGACCAGGCCAGCCGCTTGCGGGGGATAACTGTCACCGTGACTGTTGGTGATTGACGCTGACACCTCGACAAGCTCCACGCTCTCATGATTCTTCTGAAATCTGTGAAGAACGATGTTATCGCCTGGCGGCCGATCTGATCACGCTGTGTGCCATCGATGCCCTCGGGGACCGCGTGGGGACCCAAGCACCGGGTTACGTCGGCGTCCTGACCAGCTCGGTCAGCGTGGCTCCGGCCAGCGTCTTCACCTCGCGCGCCAGGTGGGCCTGGTCGGCGTAGCCGATTCGGTAGGCGATGTCCGAGAACGCGGCGCCGTCGTAGGCCAGTTCCATGGCCTGGCCGAAGCGCAGGACGCGGTGCAGTGTCTTGGGGCCGTATCCGAACCGGGTCAGGCACCGGCGGTGTAGTTGCCGTTCGCTGAGGCCCATGTCCTCGGCCATTCCCCGGACGTCCGACTGGATGCCGGTGACGACGGCGTCGGCGAACGGGTCGGGTCGGGCCTGTCCGGCCAGCCCGAGCAGGACCTGCCCCGGTGGCTTGGTCAGCATCTCCTCGGCCAGCTGGTCCACCCGGTCCGGTGCCCACAGGTCCGCCAGCGGGACCCGGGTGTCGGTCAGCTCGCTCGCTGGAAGGCCGAGGAAACCGGGCGCGACTCCGGGCCGGAACCGAACGCCCACAATGGTTCCGTCGATCGGGGCGAGTTGGGCCGACGTGTCCGGTCCGGCGACCACGAGCTGCCCGTTCAGCCACAGGATGTCCATGCACCCGTCCGGAACCACCCGTTGGACACCGTGCAGTGTGCTCGTCCACACACTGTCCACAGTGTCGCCACCCGGCCGGAACTCCCGGTACATAGCCCAAGTATGCCCGGGGTGGAGCAGGATGGGCGCGTGCAGGACGACACCGTACCGATCCCCAGGGTCCGGCTGGAACCGGAAAAACCCGTCACAGCCGGGCATCGGCGCGGAAACCGGAACGGCACCGCCGGCCCCGGAAACGGACACGGACACGGTCATGGGCCGGTGGAGCCGGCGTCGGCCAGGGTCCGGCGGTTGCTGACGGCGTTGCTCGTGCCGTTCGCGTTGGCGTCGGTCATCGGCGTTGTGCTGCTGTACCCGTTTCATGGCACGCCGAAGCCGGCTGCGCCTGTCACGGCTGTGTCCGGTGAGGTCACCGCGGTGTCCCAGGGGCCGTGTCGGGATGACGACATCCAGGTGGGCACTACCGGTGGGCCGTGCCTGGTGACGGTGATCCGGATGGCGGACGGCGCCGCGCCGGGCAAGGAGATCACCAAACGGGAGCCGAACGATCCGACGTCGACCCACTACACCGTGGGCGACAAGGTGGTTCTCGCGTTCGCGGGCGGCAACCCGACCGACGCCAACGCCTACCGCATCGCCGACTACCAGCGCGGGATCCCGTTGGTCGTGCTGGCGTTGCTGTTCGCGCTCGCGGTGCTGGTCCTCGGCCGGTACCGGGGGATCGCGGCGCTCGTCGCGCTGGTCCTGAGCTTTGTCGTGCTGCTGATGTTCGTGCTGCCGGCCATTCTCGCCGGGGAGAACCCGTTGCTGGTCGCGGTCGCCGGCAGCGGGCTGATCATGTTCATCGCGCTGTACGTGACACACGGGTTCACCGCGCGGACGTCCACGGCCGTGCTGGGCACGATGATCAGCCTGGTCATCATCGGCGGGCTGGGCGCGTTGTTCACCGCGGTCGCGAAACTCACGGGACTCGATGAGGACACCGCGCAGCTGCTCGGCTCACTGGGGCACGGGCTTGATACGCGCGGCCTGCTGCTGGCGGGCCTCGTCATCGGCGCGTTGGGCGTGTTGGACGACGTCACAGTCACGCAGGCGAGCGCGGTGTGGGAGTTGCGGCGCGCGAACCCGTTGCTGACGAGAGGGGAGCTGTACGCCGCGGGACTGCGTATCGGGCGTGACCACGTTGGGTCCGCGGTGAACACTCTCGTGATGGCGTACGCGGGCGCCGCGCTGCCCGTGCTGCTGTTCTCGTACCTGTCGGGCGCGGGGCTCGGAACGGTCCTAGGGTCGCAGTCGATCGCGCAGGAGATCGTGCGGACCCTGGTCGGCAGCATCGGGCTGGTGGCGTGCGTGCCGGTGACCACGTTCGTCGCCGCGGTCGTGGCCAGTCAGGAAGCGGTCACTCCAGCGAAGCCACGAACTTCGTCACGGCCTCGGCCTTGAGCCGGACCGCGAGCTTGCCGTCCGGCGCCGCGTAGGCCAGCTGGTAGAGCGGCCGCCCGGCCAGGCCCTCCTCGCGGGCCTCGGCCCGCAGTTGGGCCACGAGCAGTTCGGAGAACACGAGCGCGCCGGTGTTCTCGCTCGCCGCCAGCGCGTCGGCCAACCGGCGTAACGCGAGGATGCCCAGCTCGGTGCCACCGGCGGCGGAGTAGGAGGCCACGGCCAGGTTGATCGCCCGGCCTTTGGGTGTGTCGGCCACGAGCAGGCTCACCGTCCGCACGGCGCGCACGTTCGTCACGACCAGCTCCAGCCGATCCGCCTTGGCCAGATCCACCGAACGCCGGCCGAACGCCCGCATCACGAGCTTCCGGCTGTCCAGCCACAGCCGCCGGCGCGCCTGCGACCAGCTGAACAGCAGCAGCGGCACGGCCACCGCGGCGGCGCCCACCAGCCCGGCGACCCGGCCGCCGATCAGCCCGACGATCCCGCCGATCGCGGCCGCCAGGATCACGATCACGATCGCCGCCATCCGGAACCGTTTGCCCGCGCCGGCCCGGGTGATCAGGTCGAGCGGCAGCCGTTCGTCCGCCATGGCGCTACAGCCCCCGCAACGGACCGGGCACAGTGGATCCCTCGGCCAGGCCGGCGAGGAACGGGTTCGTGGCGCGCTCCCGCCCGATCGTCGTGGTCGGCCCATGGCCGGGCAGGACCACCGTGTCGTCCTCCAGGGTGAGGATCTTGGTCCGCAGCGACTGGGCCATCTGCCGGATGTCCCCGCCGGGCAGGTCGGTGCGGCCGATCGAGCCGGCGAACAGCGTGTCCCCGGCGAACAGCAGCCGGCCGCCTTCGTCGGTGCCGGAGCGGAACGTGACCGAGCCACGGGTGTGCCCCGGGGTGTGGTCCACGACCAGGTGCAACCCGGCCAGGTCAAGCACGGCCTCGTCGGCCAGTTCCCGGACCTCCGCGGGCTCCCGCATCTCCAGGTTGCCGCCGAAGAACGCCCGCGACTCGGCGCTGATGCCCTTCAGCGGGTCGCTCAGCAGCTCGCGGTCGTCCGGGTGGACCCACGCCGGGATGTCGTTGCCGTCGCACACCGGCGCGACCGCGAAACAGTGGTCGAAGTGCCCGTGGGTGAGCACCACGGCCACCGGCGACAGGTCGTGCTCCCGGACCGCCTCCTCGACCGCCTCCGCGGCGTCCTGGCCAGGGTCGACGATCACGCACGCCTCGCCTTTTCCGGCCGCGATCAGATAACAGTTTGCTTGCAGTGCCCCGGTGGGAAAGCCGACGACGAGCACGTAAACGGACCTCCGAACCGAGTGGTGGGTGCCTCAGTACCCTAGTCCCAGCATCCCGCTACACGGTTCTTACCCAGGGTGCCAATAGACTGCCCGCCTGCCACCCCATCGGGGCTGGTACAAGCGCGAGAGTTGGGGCCCAGGGAGGGTGCAGGTGCCGACAAACCAGCAACGTCGGGAGGCGGCCAAACGCAAGCTGGAACGCCAGCTGGCGAACAGGGCTGAGCGGGCGAAGAAACGCCGGATCTGGACAGCCGGGATCACCATCGGCGCGGTTGTGGTGGTCGCCGGCCTGATCACCCTCCTGGTGGTGCTGAACAGTGGGGGCAGTAGCACCCCTGCGGCCCAGCCGAGCGACGCGTCGACACCCCCGTCGACACCTCAGGCGCCGCCGTTGACCAACGGGCCGTGCAAGTACACGACCGCGTCGTCGCCCGCGGCCAAGCAGGTCGCCCCGCCGCCGGACGTCGACCCGACGCCGAACACCGGCACCGCCAAGGTGCTGCTCAAGACCAACCAGGGCGACATCCCGGTCACCATCGACCGGTCGAAGGCGCCGTGCACCGCGCAGGCCATCGAGCACCTGGTGAAGTCGAAGTACTACGACGGCGTGCCGTGCCACCGGCTCACCGGCGGGGACAGCCTCAAGGTCCTGCAGTGCGGCGACCCGAGCGGCCAGGGCAACGGCGGCCCCGGCTTCGAGATCAAGGACGAGCTGCCGACCGGTCTGAAGCCGGACCCGACCGGCCAGGCCGTGATCTACCCGAGGGGCGCGTTGGCCATGGCCAACAGCGGCCCGAACACCAACGGGAGCCAGTTCTTCCTGGTGTACGGGGACAGCACGCTGGGCCCGAACTACACCCTCTTCGGCAACGTCGACCCGGCCGGGCTGACCACGATCGACAAGATCGCGGCCGGTGGCATCACCCCGGGCCAGAACGGCCCGACGGACGGCGCCCCGAAGAACCCGGTCACCATCACCACCGCGACCGAGTCCTGACGCACGGATAGCCGACGGCCCCCGTGCTGCGCACGGGGCCGTCGCGTTACGCGCCGCCGTCAGGGTTGTCGATGAGGTACCGCCATGTCCCGTCCGCGCCGCGACGGAACACGTCGGTGCCCGTGCCCGACAGGTTCATCTCCCGGCCGTCCGGCGCGGTGCCCTGGATGGACCAGTCCACGACGAGCAGGGCGATGCCGTCGACGATGTACGAGTGCCGGACCTCGGCCTTCATCGGCAACCCGAGCTCGCGCAGCCGGGCGAACCCGGCCATCCGGTCCGGGCCGCTCACCGGTTCCATGCCCGCGCGCGGGATCAGCACACTGTCCGGCTCGTAGAGGCCCTCGATGGCCGCCAAGTCGTCGCCGTTGAACGCCGCGACCAAGGCCTTGACCACCTGAGTGGGATCGTCATGAGAAGTCGTCATGACTCAAGCAGCATACCGCGACACCGCCCGGCTAGCCGAGCGGGGCGGTGTACCGGAAATGGCTGTCCATCAACGACTCGCACGCCTCGATCGCCTGGTGCAGCCGGTTCTGGCGGCTGCCGGTGAGCCGGGTCCACGGCACGCCCCGCTCGGTCAGCTTGTGCTCGAACAGACCCGTCATCCATTCGCGCAGATGTTCGCCGTCGCGCCAGCCGTCCTGCTCGAACGGCACTTCCCGGTGGTCGGTCAGCAGGTACAGCGCCGGGCGGCGGTCGCCCACGGCCGCGGCGACCTGCGGGTAGGCGCGGCCGAGGTAGCGTTCGCACCAGACACTCGCTGCCCAGGGGTCGTTGTCGCACACCAGGATCGGCCCGCCGGACCGGGCCGCCGCGTCCTCCGCCCTGGCCTGCCGGTCGGCCACGTCGACGAAGTCGCCGACCGTCCACACCAGACCGTCCACGGTCACGTCCGGGGTCATCGCGGTCGCCGCGGCCAGCTTCTGCTCGGTGTGCACCCGCCCGTACTCCGCTACCCACACAGCGCCGTAGTGGTCCGCGAGCGCACGGGAAACCGTTGTGGTGCCTGTGGACTCAGCGCCGACAACGACCACCCGCGCGGCGAGCCCGGCGCGGGTCGGCTCGGCCAGTTCCGACCACCGGCGCCGGATGTCCGACCGGATCGCCGTTCCGGAGGTGGGGAACGCGTCCCGGCGCAGGTCGACGAGAACGTGTTGGGCGCCAAGGCGGGCGGCCAGCTCTTCGCCGTACTCCTCGCTGGTGAACACCGCGTCGACGGACGCGCTCGACGGGTCGCCGTCCATGATCGCCCGCCGGGACAGCACCGACCGGAAGACGCCGACGTGGGCCTCCCACACCGGGTCCGATTCGAAATCGGTGGGATGCTCGTCGATGTCGCCGAGGACCACCACCCCGGGGTCGTCCCTGTGCACCTCGGTCATCCAGGACACCCTGTCCCGCAACGGGATCGACTCGACACTGGAGGCGAGGACGGCGACCGTGGTCCGGTCGCTCGCCGCCGCGGCCGTGCGGACGAGATGGTGGTGGCCGACGTGCGGCGGGTAGAACTTGCCCAGGACGAGCGCGTGCCGGAACGTCATGCGGCCACCTGCTCCCGCGCCGCGGCCCGCCAGCCCACCAGGCCGTACCCACACAGCCCGAGGAAACCGAGATAGAGGACCCCGGTCAGCCACAGGCCCTTGTAGGCGTACAGCGGCACGTAGATCACGTCCGCGGCGATCCACAGCCACCACGACTCAAGCTTCTTGCGGGCCTGCCCCCACGTCGCCAGCAGCGACAGGACCGTGGTCACCGCGTCCGCGAACGGCACGGTCGAATCGGTGTAGCGCACCAGCGCCCAAGTCACGAGCGCGGTCGACGCCACACCCACGGCCAGAAGCGTCCACCACTGCGTCGCGGTCGTCCGGCTGATCGGTAACTCGGTGTGCGCCGCGCCCCCGCGCAGCCACGCCCACCAGCCGTACGCCCCCAACGCTAAGTAAACGATCTGTAACGTGCCGTCCGCGTACAGGCCGCCTGTCATGAACAACACAAGGAAGAAGATGTTGTTGAGGATGCCGATCGGCCAGTTCCCCACGTTCTGCCGCGCCACCAGCCACACGCACAACGCACCAGTCACGAACCCGGCGATCTCGGTCCAACTCAACGACATGGGCGAGAGTCTTTCAGCGTCCGATTGTCCTCGCTCCGCTCGGACGCGCTTGGCCGCCTGAAGCCGATCATTTCCACCCCGCCCCACGCGGCCGACATCTTCGCTGGGCCGCTTCCCGCCGTGCCCGGGGCGATGTCGGGCGTGTTGCGGCGCGGAAATGACCGGCGCGGCCAAGCGCAGGGCCGGCAGCATGCGGGGGGTCACACTGCCGGCTGTCACACACTGTCTCCCGGTGACATACAAAACACGTACAACGAGGCATGCGACGATGCGCGGAGCTGCATTTGTTACCAGCTGTCTGTTGTGTGGACACCTTCCGTCTGCCCACGGCGCTTAGCGTCCCGCCGGTACGTAAACCGATGGGAAAGGCCTTCAAATGAGAAGACGGGGCGTCACGGCCGTTGTCGCGTTATCGCTGCTCGTCGCCGCGGTCGGCGCCGGGTCGGCGGCCGGTTCGTCGTCCGACCACAGCAAAGACGGGGCTGTGTTCCAGGCGCTGTTCGACCGGCATCCCCGCAATGTCATCTTCTTCCTGGGTGACGGCATGGGGACGCAGGAGATCACGGCCGCTCGTTACTACCAGGGCGTCAGGAACAAGCTGAACGTCGACCGGATGGCGATCACCGGTTTCGACACCACCTGGTCGGTCAAGCCCGGCCCCAAGGCTCCCTACCTGCCGGACTACGACCCCGACTCGGCGTCCACCGGCAGCCAGTGGGCCACCGGCCAGAAGACCGTCGACGAGCGGATCTCCCAGGGGCCGAGCACCGCGCTCGACGTGCCCGGCGAGAACCTGCCGACCGTGCTTGAGAAGGCACAGAAGCGCGGCATGAAGGTCGGCAACGTGTCGACCGCGGAGATCACCGACGCGACCCCGGCCGTCCTGGCCTCGCACGTCTCGCTGCGGGGCTGCCAGGGACCGGCCGACATGGCCGCGTGCCCGAAGGAGACCAAGGCCGCGGGTGGCCTGGGCTCCATCGCCGAGCAGGAGGTCGACCACAACATCGACGTGTTGCTCGGTGGCGGGCGTGGCCGGTTCGAGCAGAAGGTCACCGGCGGTCCGGACGCGGGCAAGACCGTGGTCCAGGCCGCGCAGGACAAGGGTTTCCAGTACGTGACCGACGCGAACGGCCTGGCCAACGTCAAGGACACCCGTAAGCCCGTGATCGGCCTGTTCAACGGCGGCAACATGTCGCTGGAGTGGAGCGGTCCGGCCGCGGCGCTCGGCAAGGGCAGCGCGCCCGCGCCGTGCGTCGAGAACCAGCGCCCGGCGAACGAGCCGAGCCTGGCGGACATGACCACGAAGGCGATCAAGCTGCTCGAGAACGACCGCAGGCGCGGGTTCTTCCTGCAGGTCGAGGGTGCGTCGATCGACAAGCAGGACCACGCCACCAACGCGTGCGGCCAGATCGGCGAGACGGTCGCGTTCGACCGGGCGATCGGGGTGGCCCTGGACTACCAGCGGACCCACCCGGACACGCTCGTCGTGGTGACCGCGGACCACGGCCACACCAGCCAGATCGTGTCCGAGGACGCGTCGGGTTCCGGTCTGCCGACCGGGTACTCGACCAACCTGGTGTCCAAGGACGGCCAGACGCTGACGCTGACGTACGGCACGGCCGGCTTCGGTGGCGACGGCAAGGCCCCGGCCGCCAAGGCGCCGAGCCAGCAGCACACCGGCACGGTGGTTCCGGTGTGGGGCAACGGTCCTGGTTCCCTGGCGCTGCTCGGCACCAACGATCACACGGACCTGTTCCGGGTGCTCGGCGGGTGAGTTCGCGGCACGTCGATTGACATGACCTTCGAACATATGTTCGGATCAAGGTCATGCGGTGGGACTCCCAGCGGGCGGATCGTGGGCAACTGGCCTTGCCAGGGCTGGTGCGCACGGTCCGCACGCCGGAGTTCGCCGGCGTCGTGTTCCATGAGGTGCACGCCAAGTCGGTGCTCAACAAGGTGCCGTCCAGTTCAAGCATGCCGTTCTCGTGGACGATCAACCCCTACCGCGGCTGTTCGCACGCCTGCACGTACTGCATGGCCGGCGACACCGCGATCCTGATGGCGGACGGGCGCACCAAGCCCCTCGCGGACATCCAGGTCGGCGACGAGATCTACGGCACCCAACGGCTCGGCCGGATGCGCCGGTACGCGCCGACCCGCGTGCTCGCCCACTGGTCGACGATCAAGCCGGCGTACCGGGTCACCCTGGCCGGCGGCACCGAACTGGTCGCCAGCGGCGACCACCGGTTCCTCACCGACCGCGGCTGGAAGCAGGTCGCCGAGGGCATCACCGGCCAGCCGTACCTGACGCCCGGCGTGCAGCTGATCGGCGCCGCAGACGGCTCCGTCACCGCTGGCTCGCACCTGGCGGTCGAGTCGATCGAACCGATCGGCCCGAACGTCCCCCTCTACGACATCACCACGGGCACGGGCGACTTCATCGCCAACGGCGTGGTCAGCCACAACTGTTTCGCCCGAAACAGCCACACGTACCTGGAGTTCGACGCCGGCCACGACTTCGACACGCAGGTCGTGGTGAAGGTGAACGCGCCGGAGGTCGTCGCCCGGCAGCTTCAGTCCCGCACCTGGAAACGGGACCACGTCGCCATGGGCACGAACACCGATCCGTACCAACGCGCCGAGGGCCGTTACCAGCTGATGCCCAGGATCGTCTCGGCGCTGGCGTCGTCCGGCACGCCGTTCTCCATCCTCACCAAGGGGACCGTGATGGTCCGTGACATCCCGTTGCTCACCCAGGTGAGCAAGGAGGTGCCGGTCGGGGTCGGGGTGTCGCTCGCGTTGCTGGACAAGGACCTGCAGCAACGCCTCGAACCGGGCACGCCCACCCCGCAGGCGCGGCTGGACATGATCAGCCGGCTCGCGGACGCGGGCCTGCCGTGCGGGGTGCTGGTGGCGCCGGTGTTGCCGTACCTGACCGACTCGCGGGCCCAGCTGGACAGCCTGATCTCGAAGATCGCCGCGGCGGGCGCGTCCGGGATCAGCGCGATCCCGTTGCACCTGCGGCCCGGCACGCGGGAGTGGTTCGCCTCGTGGCTCAAGCGGGAACGTCCGGACCTGGTGGACTCGTACCGGGACGTCTACGGGCGTGGCAGCTATGCCAGCAAGCGGTACAAGGCACGGCTCGGTGAGCGGATCGGGCCGTTGCTGCGCCGGTACGGGATGGGCGGCTCCAGTTGGCCGCGCGGCAGCATGCCCGAGCAAGGGCCGGAACCGGCCACCCCGCAACAGCTGGAACTCATCCTGCCGGCCGACTGAGGTCCATAGTGGACTGTCAGTCGTGCCAGCCCCAGGCGACCGCGAAGGTACCCGGCCCGAAGCCGAGCGCGACCGCGTGGGTGTGCCCGGAGGCGTCAACGACCATCTCCCGGCGGGCGCTGGCGGACACGTCCTCGGCCGGCGTGGCGACCTGGTGGCAGTAGGACGGCGGGTCGGCCGGGTCGAACCGCATCTCGATCACGTAGTCCCGGGTCGGCAGCCGGAACCTGCGGCAGAAGACGTCGTCGTTGCGCGGGTACGGCGGCCCGTCCGAGGCCACCTCGTACTCCATGATCACGGTCTCGCCGCGGGCCAGCGGCCGGTCGAACAGCAGCTCGGCCACGATCAGCCCGGCCTCGGGGTCCTTCGCCACCCGGCCGAGCTGGCAGGACTGCAGTGGCACGATCCGGGGGAGCGGGTTGCCGGGCCGGGCCACGTCGTAGAGCGAGATCCAGCGGTCGGCGCCGTCCTGCTCGGACCGCAGCACCTGGCGGACCTTGATGCTGTGCTCGCCCCGGTCGGCCGCGATCTCCACCCGGTCGTGCTGGCTGATCCTGGTCAGCGCGGTGTCCGAGGCGAGGTCCATCCGGGACAGCAGCGGCCCCAGTTGGTCCTTGTTGTCCCAGAGCGCGTCCATCGAGATCGCGGCGGGGGCGCGCTGGGCCCGGCCGCGCGGCCGCGGTGGGCCGAGCAGCGCGGTTAACGAACCGGACTCGACGCCCAGAACCTCCTCAAGGTGCTTCAGGGCGCTCAGCGACTCGGGCCGCTCGGGCCGGCGCCGGCCGGACTGCCAGTAACTCAGCGCGGTCACGCTGATGGTCAGTCCACGGGCGCGCAGGCGGTACTGGATGCGGTCGAGGCTCAGGCCGCTGGCTCGGATGGCGGCCCGCAGCGCGACCGGGAAAGCGTCCCCGGCCAGCGCGTCGACCTCGTCGACGGCGCTGGTCTCACCAACCGCCCAATCGGCCATCCGGTATGCTCCCCTGGCTTGACTTTCTCCTGCGTCGAGGCTACTTCGGGGTGATCGGCCAAGGTACCGACAAGAGTCGGTGTTTCACATGCTGATCCGGGCCGCAACTGGTAGCCGAGCGTAAAAGGCGCAGCCTCGTTGGCTAGCCTTCTTGCGCCAAGAGGGACGTTTCGAATGCGAGGAGAGCACAACCCGTGATCCGCACTCATGAGGCCGGTACGCTCCGGTCCGAGCACGCCGGGCAGACCGTCACGCTGAGCGGTTGGGTGGCCCGCAGGCGCGATCACGG
The DNA here is from genome assembly GCF_004345645.1 of Actinocrispum wychmicini. GTDB lineage: Bacteria > Actinomycetota > Actinomycetes > Mycobacteriales > Pseudonocardiaceae > Kibdelosporangium > Kibdelosporangium wychmicini. The sequence continues at coordinate 218,737 of NZ_SLWS01000014.1, forward strand.
TGGTGTCATCTTCATCGACCTGCGTGATGCCTCCGGCGTGGCCCAGGTCGTGTTCCGCGAGGGCGAGATGGCCGAGCGCGCCCACCGCCTGCGCAGCGAGTTCTGCGTGCAGGTCGTCGGCGAGGTCGCGGCCCGGCCGGCGGGCAACGAGAACCCGGACATCCCGACCGGCACGATCGAGGTCCTGGTCACCGACCTGACGGTGCTCAGCGAGGCCGCGCCGCTGCCGTTCCCCATCGACGACCACCTGACCGTCGGCGAGGAGGCCCGGCTCCGGCACCGTTACCTTGACCTGCGCCGCACCGGCCCGGCCAAGGCCATCCGGCTGCGCAGCGAGGTCAGCCGGATCGCCCGCGAGGTGCTGCACGGCGAGAACTTCGTCGAGGTGGAGACGCCGACGCTGACCCGGTCCACCCCGGAGGGCGCCCGTGACTTCCTGGTGCCCGCCCGCCTGCAGCCCGGCTCGTGGTACGCGCTGCCGCAGTCGCCGCAGCTGTTCAAGCAGCTGCTGATGGTCGCCGGCCTGGAGCGCTACTACCAGATCGCCCGCTGCTACCGGGACGAGGACTTCCGCGCCGACCGGCAGCCGGAGTTCACCCAGCTGGACATCGAGATGAGCTTCGTCGAGCAGGACGACGTGATCGCGCTGTCCGAGAAGGTCATGTCGGCGGTCTGGCGCGAGGCCGGCGGCTATCAGATCCCGCTGCCGATCCCGCGGATGAGCTACGCCGACGCGATGTCCCGGTACGGCTCGGACAAGCCCGACCTGCGGTTCGGGGTGGAGCTCACCGACCTGACCGAGTACTTCAAGGACACCACGTTCCGGGTCTTCCAGGCGACGTACGTGGGCGCGGTGGTGATGCCCGGCGGCGCGAGCCAGGCCCGCCGCCAGCTCGACGCCTGGCAGGAGTGGGCGAAGACCCGCGGCGCCAAGGGATTGGCATACGTCCTCGTCGCCGAGGACGGCACGCTCGGCGGCCCGGTCGCCAAGAACCTGACCAACGCCGAACGCGAGGGCCTGGCCAAGGCGGTCGGCGCGAACCCGGGCGACTGCGTGTTCTTCGCGGCCGGCGAGCCCGGCCCGGCGCGGGCGCTGCTCGGGGCGGCCCGGTTGGAGATCGGCCGACGCTGTGACCTGGTCGACGACTCGGCCTGGTCGTTCGTGTGGATCGTGGACTTCCCGATGTTCCAGGCCGTGGAGGGCTCGGACGACGTGGCCGTGGGGTCGGGCAAGTGGACCGCGCTGCACCACGCGTTCACCTCGCCGACGCCGACCTGGATCGACACCTTCGAGCAGGACCCGGGCAACGCGTTGGCGTACGCGTACGACTTGGTGTGCAACGGAAACGAGCTCGGCGGTGGCTCGATCCGTATCCACAACAGGGAAGTGCAGCAGCGCGCGTTCGGTGTGATGGGCATCGGCCCGGCGGAGGCCCAGGAGAAGTTCGGCTTCCTGCTGGACGCGTTCTCCTACGGCCCGCCGCCGCACGGCGGTGTCGCGTTCGGCTGGGACCGGATCTGCATGCTGCTGTCCGGCGCGGACTCGATCCGTGAGGTGATCGCGTTCCCCAAGTCGGGCGGCGGCTACGACCCGCTCACCGGGGCTCCCGCGCCGATCACTGTCGAGCAGCGCAAGGAGGCGGGCGTCGACGCCAAGCCCAAGCCCGCCCAGTAGCGGCTGCTCCTCGCCGGTGCGGCGGGTATGTTTGTCGATGACGTCGGCGAAGTCGGCGGCACTGGTGGGCGTGTTCATCTCGGTGACGACGATTCCGGCCGCGGGGCATGCGGCGGTGGCCGGGGTGCTGGGAGAAACCGGCGTCGAAGGACAGCGGTCCACAGGTTGAGATCGCAATCTGTTGCTTCAAGGGTCGCTCTTTATCGTTGACGGCGGCTACCGTCGGGGCCGCGAGGACGTGGGAGTAGGGTCGGAGGAGATGAGTGTGGACATCGCCGCCGACCCACCAGACCTGGACAACACGCCCAGTCCAGCCATTCGCGCGGCGGTGGCCGCGGCGGAGGCGGTGCTGCGGCGCCGGTTCGGCGCGAAGATCCAGCTCGCCGAACCGGAGGACCTCGGCGGCAGCAAGCTCTCCACGGTCGTCCGGGTCCGGGTCGCCGCGACCCCGTTCTCGCTGCCGCGCACCTTGGTCGTGAAGCGGTACACCGAGCCGGCGCCCGCCGAGTCGTTCGTCCGGGAGGCGGTCAGCTACCAGCTGTTCACGGCGTTGACCGCCGAGGAACGAATGTGCCCCGAGCTGTACGCCCACGACGGGAACGCGGGCGTGATCGTGATCGAGGACCTCGGCCGCGCCCCCACCCTGGCCGACAAGCTGCTCGGCGACGACGCCCGCAGCGCCGAGCGCGCCCTGCTGTCCTGGGCCAGGTCGTTGGGTCGGCTGCACGCCACCACCGCCGGCCGGGAGGCCGACTTCGACGCGTTGATGCGCCGGCTGTCCGCCGGACGGATCAAGGGCGACCCGTTGGCGGTCAACGGCCCAGCCGCGATCGAACGCCTGCCGCAGCTGCTGGCGGACACGCTCGGCGTGCACACCCCCGCGCAGGTGTTCGAACGAGCCGAGCGGACCCGCTGGCTGCTGGCCACCAGCCGGCACCGCGGCTTCAGCCCGTCCGACCTGTGCCCGGACAACAACCTGATCACCAGCCGGGGCGTGCGGTTCCTGGACTTCGAGGGCGGGTGCGTCCGGAACATCATGCTGGACGCCGCCTACCTGCGGGTTCCGTTCCCGTCGTGCTGGTGCGCGTTCGCGTTGCCGGCCGGCATGACCGACGCGATGTTCGCGGCGTGGCGGGCCGAGGTGCGGGTGATGTGGCCGGACCTGGCCGACGACGGCGTGATGCTGCCCCGGATGCTGGACGCGCAGCTGTTCTGGGTGTGGGCGTCGACGTTCTGGTTCCTGCCGAGGCCGGGGGAGTCGGACGCGCCGCTGGACAGCCACCTGCCGTCCCCCCGGCGGAGCGTGTCGCTGGCCGCGCGGTGGCGGCACCTGGCGGACGAGGCGAAACGGGCGGGCGCCGACTCGATCCTGGAGCACGCCTGGTCGGTGGTGGCGGCGTTGGAGCGCAAGTTCGGCCCGGACCTGGAGCTGCCGATGTACCCGGCGTTCCGGGAGCACCACCGGTAGGGGACTGGCGATGTGCGTGATGCGAGCGAACGGCCCCGGTTCATAGCGTTGACGTCATGGAAACCAACGAAATCCTCACCGCTTGGGCCGCCGCCGAACTGGCCGGCTCGGCCACCGACCTGGACACCTTGCTGCACCCCGAGTTCGTCGCGGTCGGCCCGGCCGGCTTCGTCCTCACCAAACAGGGGTGGCTGGACCGGTTCACCAACCAGGGCGTGACCTACTCGGGCTTCGAGTGGCACGGCGGCGACGTCCGCCGGTTCGGCGACACGGCTGTCGTGGTCGGCTGGTACACCCAGGCCGGCACGATCGGCGACCGGTCGATCGACGGCAGCTTCAGCACCACCCACATCGTGGTCGACGACCGGATCGTGGGACTGCACATCAGCAACCGAATGGTTCCGCAGTGATCTACACAGTGATCACCGGGTGGCTCGGATGAGCTCGGTCCGTGAGCTGATGCCGAGTTTCCGGAACACCTTCCGCAGGTGGTAGTCGACCGTGCGGGGGCTGAGGAACAGCCGGGCGGCGATCTCCCGGTTGGTGGCGCCGGCCCCGGCCGCCTCGGCGATCTGGCGTTCCTGGGGGGTGAGGGCCTCGGTGGTGTCGGTCCGACTGCGGACCGTCTCACCGGTGGCCCGCAGTTCGGCGGCGGCGCGGGCGGCCCAGACCGGGGTGCCGAGCCGTTCGAACGTCTCCATGGCGTCGCGCAGCGGTTCACGGGCCTCGGCCCGGCGTCGGTCCCGGCGGAGGAACTCGCCGTAAAGCAGCCGGGTACGGGCGTGTTCGAACACCTGTCCGGACTCGGCGTGCGCTGCCAGTGCCGCCCGGAAATGCGGCTCGGGGTCGTCGTCCAGCAAAGCGCGGCAGCGCGCGAGCAAAGCGGTGAACTCGGCGGATCCCAACGATTCCACCCAGAGCCGGAACGGTTCGAACAGCCGGTGCGCACGGGCCGGATCGCCGGCCCGGACGGCCGCCTCCACCAGGTCGGGCGTGGCGGACAACGCGGCGGCCGGGCCACCGGGCACGGGTTTGCCGCCCGCGCTGGTTTCCAACGCGCGGACCGCGTCCTCGAAACGTCCGGCGGCCAGTGCGGCGAGACCGACGCCACGCAAGGCCGTCACTGCCGCGCGCACAAGCTGTCGTTCTGTCGCTTCGGTGAGAATCTGCGCGGTCGCCTGCTCACGGCCACGTAGTCCGGCCAGCAGCGACAGGGACGCCTTGTGGACGCACGCGCTGTTCGTCCGGCCGGCTTCGATCGCCAGCCGGTGACCTTCTTCAGCGGCCTGTTCGGCCGCGTCGAAGCGGCCTCGCGCGACCTCTTCGTCCACAATGGACTCCAAGGTGGTGGCCAGGATACCCAACGCGGCGCGTTCCCTGGCCACGGCGACCGCCTTGAGGCGCAGGGCGCGCGACATTCCGGCTTCGCCGAGCGCGTGCGCCATACCGCCGGCGACCTGCAACAACTCCGGGTCGGTCAGGCTCTCGCCCAGCTCGGTGATCAACGCGACGCACTCGTCCCGATAACGCATCGCACCACTGCGGTACGCGAGCGCCGGGTCAGCGTGCGCCGACCGGAACAACTCGAAGATCCGGGCGATGGCGGCCTCGTGCCGGTCGTCCGGCTTGGGCACCGGCACCTGTTCCACCATGGCCAGCATCTCCGGTGCCGCGGTGTTGAACGCGGCCTCCCTGGCCAGCAGCAGCATCCGTAGCGCCAGGCCGGGGTCGGTGGCCATCGCGATGCCGGGAACCAGTATCCGGACCGCGTCGGTCGAAACGCCGGAACGCACCTCCATCGCCCCGCGTAGATAGATCGACTGCGCGGTGCGCACCCGTGCCGCGTCGAGAAGGGCCGACGTACGACGCCCGTCACCACCGTGCCACGCGGCCTCCGCGGCCTGTGTCAGGCGTTCGCCGCGCAACTTCTCGTCGCCGAGCTCAGCGGCACGCTCCAACGCGTCCGAGGCGGCCAGGTAGGCGCCGTTCGCGGCCATTCGGGTCGCGGCCTCGGCGAGTTGGCCGGCCACGTCCTCGTCCGGTCCCGCTGTCGCCTTGGACCGATGCCAGATCCGCTCGTCCGGGTCGTCGTGCGCCTCGGCCAACGCGTAGTGCACGGCCCAGCGTTGCGTGTCGAAAGCGCTGTCGTACACCGCGGACCGCATCAGCGGATGCCGGAAACGGCCGTGCCGCAACAGATCGCTCTCGAGCGTGACACCGAGGATCCGGGCCGCGCGCCGCAGCACCAGTTCGTTGGCGTGACCGGCGGCCGCGACCAGCAGCAGCGCAATCCGTTCCTCCTCGACGCGATCAGCCACCTGCCGGGCGAACATCCGCTCGACCCGGCCGCCGCGCGACTGCTCGACCAACGCGAGCGGGTTGCCCGCGGCGTCCGCCAGCACCCGTGGCTGAACATGGCCGTGCACCGCCCTCAGGAGTTCTCGCGCCTCCGGCTCCGCCAGGGCTTCGATCCGCGACTCCGGCAGGTCGGCGAACTCCTCACCGCGGGTGGCGAACAGCATCGCCACCGGCTCGCGTTCGATCCGTCGAGCCACGAACAGCAACGCCTGCGCCGACGCGGGGTCGATCCAGTGCGCGTCGTCCACGACGATCAGCACCGGCGCGGCGTCCGAGATCCACGTCAACGCCTTCACCGCGACCGCGAACGGGTCAGGCCCGATGGCCTCCGTCAACTCCGGCACCAACCGTTGCAACGCCGCGTACCCGAGCCCCGACTCGCCCTCGGCCCCAGTCGTCCGCCGTGCCGGCGTCCCGGCCTGGGCCTCCGCGTAGTCGCACAACGCGGTCTTGCCGATCCCCGCCTCGCCGCGCAGAACCAACGCACCACCGCGCCCGCCGGCCGCGTCGGCCAGCAAGGCGTCGATGGCGGCCCGCTCGACCGACCTCCCCACCAACATGCCGTCCATCCAACCCGGTCGCCCGGGTGAACGAGTTCCCACCACGGATTCTTCGGCGAGTCGGCCGGTGTTCACACGTGATTCATGGGCACCCAGGGTTCAATCGGTGGTCTTCGGACGGTTAACCCGTAGTCACCGGCGGTGAGCCCGGGCCAGCGATCGTTTCCACCGTGACCGTGCTGGAATGCGTGACCTCGGATGGGGATGTGCGGCAGCCGCCGGAATGGCAGGCTCGCAGCCTTGTCGTGCTCGGCGACTCCACCGCGGCCGGGTTGGGGGACCCGTTGCCCGGTGGTGGCTGGCGGGGAGTCGGCCCGCTGCTCGCGGACGCGCTCAGCGGCGCCGACCGCGTGCGTTTCGCGAACCTGTCCTTCACCGGCGCGCGCATGGCGTGCGTGCGCACAGACCAGTTGCCCGCGGCGGTCCGGAGACGGCCCGACGTCACCGTGATCCTCGTCGGCATGAACGACACCCTCCGGTCCGATTTCGACCCGGCGGGCATGCGCGCCGACCTGGACCACGTGCTGGGTTCGCTGGTGGCGGCCGGGTCAGTGGTGCTCACCGTGCGGTTCCACGACCACGGCAAGGTGTTCCGGCTGCCCGGACCGATCAAGCGGGCGTTGCGCAGCCGGATCGCGGAGCTGAACGCGCTGATCTCCGAGGTGTCCGCCGCGCACGACGCCGGATGCCTCGACCTCGACCTGCTGCCGGGCGCGTACGACCTGCGTTCCTGGAGCGTGGACCGGCTGCACCCGTCCGAGTTGGGACACCGGATGCTGGCGCGCGCGTTCGGGGAGATGCTCGCCGAACGCGGCTGCGCGGTCCCCAACCCGGTCAGCCTGGAGTGCTCCGGCGGCCGGCACGTCGGCGCGGCCGGGCACATACTGTGGCTGATCTTGAAGGGCATCCCTTGGCTCTGGCGACGCGGCCGGGATCTACTGCCCTACGCCGTGTCGATCATGGTGAAATCAGCGTTCCGCTGACCTGTCGGGGGCCTGCTGTAGCGTGTTTTCCGTGGAAGACGGCCTTTTCGACGTGTCCGAGCCGACCCCGGCACTGCATCCCGCAGCGGCGGAGCGGGTGGCGGCGAACGCTCCGTTGGCGGTTCGGATGCGGCCGCGGTCCCTGGACGAGGTGGTGGGGCAGGATCACCTACTAGGGGCCGGCTCGCCGCTGCGTCGCCTGGTCGAGGGCGCCGCACCCGCGTCCGTACTGCTGTACGGCCCACCTGGGACGGGCAAGACGACGCTCGCCACGCTCGTGTCGCAGGCCATCGGGCGACGGTTTGTCGCGCTGTCCGCGCTGTCCGCGGGGGTGAAGGAGGTCCGCGCGGTCATCGACGACGCTCGCCGGCGGCTGACCCGGTCCGGTGAGTCGACCGTGCTGTTCATCGACGAGGTGCACCGGTTCTCCAAGACCCAGCAGGACGCGCTGCTCGGCGCCGTGGAGGACCGGATCGTGCTGCTGGTCGCCGCCACCACGGAGAACCCGTCGTTCTCGATCGTGTCGCCTCTGCTGTCCCGGTCGCTGGTGCTGCAACTGCACCCGTTGACTGACGAGCACGTGCGCGTCCTGATCCGGCGTACGGTCGAAGACGAGCGTGGCCTCGCCGGCACCCTCACGTTGGCCGAGGACGCCGAGGACCACCTGGTCCGGCTCGCGGGTGGGGACGCCCGGCGGGCACTGACCGCGCTGGAGGCGGCCGCGGACTCGGCCGGGGCCACCGGCGCCGGCCAGATCGACCTGGCCACGGTCGAGGCCACCGTGGACAAGGCCGCTGTCCGCTACGACCGGGCCGGTGACCAGCACTACGACGTGATCAGCGCGTTCATCAAGTCGATCCGTGGCTCGGACGTGGACGCGGCCCTGCACTACCTGGCCAGGATGATCGAGGCGGGAGAGGACCCCAGGTTCATCACCCGCCGCCTGGTCGTGCACGCCAGCGAGGACATCGGCATGGCCGACCCCACCGCCCTGCAAGCCGCCGTGGCGGCTGCCCACGCCGTGCAGTTCATCGGCATGCCGGAAGGCCGCCTTGCCCTCGCCCAGGCCACCATCCACCTGGCCACAGCACCCAAATCCAACGCGGTGATCACCGCGATCGACAGCGCGCTCGCCGACGTCCGCGCAGGCGCCGCCGGCACAGTCCCACCCCACCTACGGGACGGCCACTACGCGGGAGCCACCCGCCTGGGCAACGCCCAGGGCTACCGCTACCCCCACAACGTCCCGGAAGGTGTTCTGGCCCAACAATATCCACCCGACAGCCTGGTCGGCCGCGACTACTACGAGCCGACCCAACGCGGCGCCGAACGCGCCCTGGCCGACCGGGTCCCCAAACTGCGCAAGGCGATCCGTGGCGACTAAGCCTTGGCCGCCAACGGATTTGGCAGGTCGAAGTCGGCGCCGAGCAGGTCCTTGTCGAGCGCCACGGCCGCGATCGTGCCGCTCGCCGCGGCCGCGATGACCGCTGCCATCGGTCCTGGTTGGCTGGCCCGGCGGGCCATGTCGCCGGCCGCGTAGATGCCGGGGACGCTGGTCAGCCCGAAGTCGTTCACCTCGAGGGTGCCGTCCGGGAATGTCGCGCAGCCGAGTTGGGCGGGCAGGCCGGAGCGTTGCCGCCATGAGGTCTTCACGAACACCGCGTCCCTGGCCAGGGCGGTGCCGTCGGCGAACTCGATGGCCTCCAGTTTGCCGCCGGTGCTGACCAGCCGGGTCACCGGCGCGGTCCGGGTCGCCAGGTGGGTCTCCTCGATCTCGGTCCCGTTGGTGCACAGGACGACGTCGCTGGAGAACCTGCTCAGGTGCAGGGCGAGGTGGATCCGGTCGGGGTCGCCGCCGAGGACGGCGATCGGCCGGTCGCTGACCTCGAAACCGTGACAGTACGGGCAGTGCAGCGCTGAGCGGCCCCAGATCTCGGCCAGGCCGTCGACCGGCGGCAGGATGTCGACCAGTCCGGACGCGAGCAGCAGCCGCCGGGCGTACTCGACCCGGTCGTCGGCCAACCGCACCTCGTAACCGCCGGACACGGTCGCCACGGACACCGCGAGGGCATCGACGACGGTGACGGCCGGGTACGCGCCCAACTGTGCGCGGCCGATCGCGCGGACCTCGGCCGGGGGTGTTCCGTCCCTGGTGAGGAAGTTGTGCATGGCCTCGGCGGGGGCGTTGCGGCCGTCGCCCGAGTCCAGGACAAGGGTCTTTCGGTGGGCTCGGCCCAAGGTCAGCGCCGCCGCCAGACCGGCGGGGCCGCCTCCTATCACGATCGCGTCGTACATGACTCCTCCTGGCTTGGTTGACAACACGACCAACTCTGCATGTTAATGTCAACATGAAGTCAAGTCTCACCATCGGCGAGTTGGCCGGCACCTTCGGCCTCGCCACCCACGTGCTGCGGCACTGGGAGTCCGAACGCCTGCTCACGCCCGCGAACCGGGTGAACGGCCGGCGGATGTACACCGAGGAGCACGTCACACGGGTCGCGGTGATCATGCGCGCGAAGTCCGCCGGGATGAGCCTCGACCAGGTCCGCGACATGCTCAACGCGCCCGACGGCGAGGAGCGCCGCCGCGTCCTGATCGAGCAGCGGGCCCAGCTGGACGAGCGGATCGCGCAGGCCCAGGCCTCCAAGGCGTTGATCGACCACGCCCTGGAGTGCCCGGTCGGCGACTTCACCCACTGCGCGGAGTTCCAACGCCTGGTCGCCAGCGTGAGCAAGGAGATCTTCAGCTGACGGTCGCCTGTTGACGAGCGGACTCGGCCGGCGCGGGCGCGGCCGACCCGGTGCGGAGAACCCGATTGACCTGGGTCACGTCGAGAACGCGCTCCCACCGGGCGACCACGAGGGACGCGACGCTGTTCCCGGCGAGGTTCGTCAGCGCGCGGCACTCGGACATGAACTTGTCGATGCCGAAGATCAGCATGATGCCCGCGGCCGGAACCGTGCCGACCGTGGACAGAGTGGCCGCCAGGGCGATGAAACCGGCGCCGGTGACGCCGCCGGAACCCTTGGAGGTCAACAACATCACGGCCAGCAGGCCGAGTTGCCCGCCGATGCCGAGCGGGGTGTCGGTCGCCTGGGCGATGTAGACGGCGGCGAGGGAGAGGTAGATCGAGCTGCCGTCGAGGTTGAACGAGTAGCCGGTGGGCACGGTGAGCCCGACGATCTCACGCCGGACGCCCAGGCGTTCGAGTTTGGTCATCAGCCGGGGCAGCACGCTTTCCGAGGACGACGTGCCCAGCACGATGAGGAACTCCTCGCGCAGATAGCGCAGCAGCCGGAAGATGTTGACCCTCATCAGAGCGGTGACGCCGCCGAGCACAACGATCACGAAGAACAGGGACGTGCCGTAGAACAGCGCGATCAGGTGGCCGAGGCTGGCGAGCGTGGACACGCCGTACTTGCCGATGGTGAAGGCCATCGCGCCGAAGGCGCCGACCGGCGCGGCCAGCATGACGTAGTGCAGGATCTTGAACACGGTCGTGTTGAGCCGGTTGATGCCTTCGACCAGGGGCCGGCCGACCGGTCCGATCGCCTTCATGGCGACGCCGAACAGCACCGCGATGAAGATGACCTGCAGGACGTTGCCGTCGGCGAAGGCACCGATGGCGCTGCTGGGCACGATGTCGGTGAGGAAGTGCCACCAGCTCTGGTGTTCGCCGGACTGCACGTACTGGGCCGCGCTGCCGGACAGACGCAGCTCACCCGGGTGGGCGTGGACGCCCGCGCCGGGCTGGAACACGTTCACGGCCACCAGCCCGATGGCGAGCGCGACCAGGGTCCCGGCCTGGAAGTAGACCAGGGACTTGACGCCCACCCGGCCGACCCGGCGGAGGCTGTCGACGCCGCCGATGCCCGCGACGATCGTCAGGAACACGATCGGAGTGATGAGCATCTTGACGGCGTTGACGAACGTGGTGCCGACCGGCTCCAACGCGACGCCGACGGACGGCCAGAGCGCGCCGGTGAGGATGCCCGCGGCGATCGCGGTGACCACCCAGAAGTACAGCTGCTGATACCAAGGCTTGCGCATCGGTAAGTCCATGGTTTCTCCTCATTGAGAAAGTCACAGGGAAAGGGCGCGTCACAGCAGGTCGAGCAGCTTGTCGGTGAACTCGGCGGTGGTCGCGGTGCCGCCGAGGTCCGGGGTGCGCAGGTCGGTCTTGGCCAGGACGGCGGCGATCGCGTCGGTGACGTCGGCGGCGGCTTCGGCGTGGCCGAGGTGGTCGAGCATCAGCGCGGCCGACCAGATCGCGCCCAAGGGGTTGGCGACGCCCCGGCCGGCGATGTCGGGCGCCGAGCCGTGCACCGGTTCGAACATCGAGGGGAAGTCCCGCTCCGGGTTGAGGTTCGCGGCGGGGGCGATGCCGATCGAGCCGGCCACCGCGGCGGCCAGGTCGCTGAGGATGTCGCCGAACAGGTTGGACGCGACCACCACGTCGAACCGGGCCGGGTCGAGCACGATCTTCGCGGCCAGCGCGTCGACGTGCTCCTGGTCCCAGGTGACGTCGGGGTGCGCGGCGCCGCGTTCGGCGACCAGTTCGTCCCAGAACGGCAGGGTGTGCACGATGCCGTTGGACTTGGTCGCCGAGGTGAGCCGTCCGCGCCGGTCGGCGGCGAGGTGGAAGGCGTAGTCCAGCACGCGGGTGATCCCGGCGCGGGTGAACACGGACTCCTGCACGGCCATCTCGTCGGGAAAACCGCGGTTGAGGCGGCCGCCGATCTCGCTGTACTCGCCCTCGACGTTCTCCCGCACCACGACGAAGTCGACCTCGCCCGCCACCGCCGCGCGCACCGGGCTGTCGACCCCGTCGAAGACCCGGATCGGCCGCAGGTTCACGTACTGGCGGAAGCCACGCCGGATGGGGATCAGCAGCCCCCACAGGGAGACATGGTCGGCGACGCCGGGGTAGCCGACCGCGCCGAGCAGGATGGCGTCCTTGTCACGGAGCTGGTCCAACCCGTCCGCTGGCATCATCGCGCCCGCACGCGCGTACCGCTCGCACGACCAGTCGTAGGAGGTGTACGCGAAGCCGAACCCGTGCCGGCGCCCGACGGCGTCGAGGACCTGTCGGGCCGGCGGCAGTACTTCGGCGCCGATCCCGTCCCCGGGGATCAACGCGATGCGGTACGTCGTCATGCGGTCGATGGGACCAAGCGCGCGGCCACACCGTCCAAGACGCAGATGCGATGTGCCTTATAGGTCTGACTTATCAGTCGCCAGCGCCAGGAACGCGTCGGCCGCTGGGGACAGCTCCGCGCGGCGGCTGACCACGGCGATCTTGAGCGTGGTCTTCGGTTCGATGTCCAGCACCAAGGCGCCCGCGCGCTCGGCGAACTCGCGCCACGACTCGGTCAGCACGGCGAACCCCACCCCGGCCAGGACCAGCGGGAGGATCGCCACCCGATGCTCGGTCTCGGCCGCCACGGTGAACTCGACGCCCGCCTCCCGCAGGCTGTCGACGTACGCGCGCATGCCCGTGCCGCGTTGCCCGACGATCAGCCGATGTCCGGCCAGCTCCGCGTAGGAGACGGCCTGTCCGGCGGGGAACGGACCATCTGGCGGAGTGACCAGCACGAACCGCTGTTCCCCGACAGAGTGGGACACGACCTCGACGCCCGGCAGCGGGTCCGGGGTGGCGAGCAGGCCCAGTTCGGCGGACCCGGTGCGCACCATGTCGACGACGTCACGCGGGGTGAACGCCGCCCGGATGGCCACCGACACGCCGGGATACCGGTCGCTGAAGCCACGGATCATCGTGGTCAGGGGCTCGACCGTCTGCGACGGCATCGCCGCGATGTCCAACCGCCCTTCGCTCAGCTCACGCACGGCGGCCACCCGAGCGCGCGCGGTCTGCAGGCTGCGTACGGCCGCGCGAGCCGGTTCGATCAGCGCCGTGCCGGCCTCAGTGAGCACCGCCCGCCTGCCGATCCGGTGGAACAGGTCCGTCCCCAGGTCACGCTCGAGCGCCCGTACGGTCTGCGACAGCGACGGCTGGGACACGTACAGCACGCTCGCCGCCCGGTTGAAGCCACCGTGGTCGACGATGGCGAGGAAGTACTCGAGCTGCCGAACGTCCACCGTTTCCTCCGGTCATGCCGACGTCTACGTTGTCGCTTGTGTCTCAAGTGCCGCTGTGGGTCACCATCCTGGTCGCGTTCGTCGGTTTCGTCGGTGTCCTGAGCGCCCAGTTGATCGCGGCGTGGCGCGAGGACCGCCGATGGCGTCGCGAGCAGGAACGGGAGGAACTGCGGTGGCGCCGGGAACGTCAGCGCGAGCTAGACAATCGCGACTTCGACCTCCGTAAGGACTCGTACGCCCAGGTCATCTCGGCCGTGGAGGCGTTCGACTGGATCATCTATCCGATCATCAAGGGGTTTCGCCGCGACCCCCAGCTGAACGCCGAGGATCTCGCGGACGCCCGCCGGGTGCGCGAGGAGCTGCGGCATTCCCTCGGCCAGGTCAACCTGTACGCACCGACCCGGTTCAACGACCTGCTTCGGGGCGCGATGCTGCCGCGGTCGAACCTCGTCATGGAACTGATCAACGACCAGCAGGACCGCGAGAAGATCGAGACCCTGTGGGACTCCAGTCAGACCGGTTACCGGCGGATGCGCGCGGAAATGCGGCGTGACCTGGGCCTGGACGCCGAGGATCTGCCCGACGACTGGGCGTACGACCTGAGCGTCCGGCACTACCGGGAGGAGCTGGCTGAGGGCGAAACCCCGTAAAGGGGCTGCTCGGCGCGACCGGTAGCCTTGCCCCACCCAACTTCCGCCAACCGCCTTTTCGGGAGGGCTTCGTGTCCGTAGGGGAAATCGCAGCGGTCGTCGCCGCAGCCACGTTCGTGGTGCTGGTGGCACTGCTGGTGGCCCCGTTGGTCAAGCTCGGACGCACGTTGGACGAGGCCACCATCGCCATCCGCAAGGCTCACGAGAACAGCGACCCGCTGTTCAACGGCGCCAACACGACGCTGAACCATGTCAACACCCAGCTGGAGCGGGTGGACGGGATCACCGCGAACGCGCAGGCGGTCACCGGCAACGTCTCCGCGCTGACCTCGGTGTTCACCGCGACCCTCGGCGGCCCGTTGGTGAAGGTCGCCGCGGTGTCCTACGGGCTGTCCAAGGCGATCAAGGCCCGTCGCAAGCGTGCCGACGAGCGCGAGGGGAAGCACACGCGCCGCACGCTTCGCCGCGGAGGCCGCAAATGAGCAGGTTTTTCTGGCTTGGAGTCGGCGTCGCGGCCGGAGTGGTTCTGTCCCGTAAACTTCGGGAGAAGGCCCGTCAGGCCAGCCCGGCCGGCATCGCGGAGAACGTCGGCGACGCCATGCGGGAGCTGGCCGGAGCCGTGGGCGCGTTCGGAGCGGACGTGCGCGCGGGCATGGCCGAACGCGAGAAGGAGTTGCAGGACGTGGTGAGCGAACGGTCGGGCGTCACGCTTGGGCGGCACAGTTCCCGTGCCGTCGAGGCCCGCCGGCCCGCGCCGCGAGCGCGCCGGGCGGACAGCTGAGTCTGCGCTGTTCCGCCGACAAACCCGCGACCCGATTCGTTCACTCCGGGCCGTAGGCCCGCGCTCTCCGCAAGGACAAGACCGTGGAAACGCATGAGATCCGCAACCGCTTCCTGAATCATTTCAAGAACGCCGGGCACACCGAGGTGCCCAGCGCCTCGCTGATCCTGGACGACCCGAACCTGCTGTTCGTCAACGCCGGCATGGTCCAGTTCAAGCCGTACTTCCTCGGCGAGGCCCCACCGCCGTACCCGACCGCCACCAGCGTGCAGAAGTGCGTGCGGACCGGCGACATCGACGAGGTCGGCAAGACCACCCGGCACAACACGTTCTTCCAGATGGCCGGCAACTTCTCGTTCGGCGACTACTTCAAGGCCGGCGCGATCGAACACGCCTGGAACCTGGTCACCACGTCGCAGGACGAGGGCGGCTTCGGACTGGACCCGGACCGCATCTGGACCACGGTCTACCTCGACGACGACGAGGCCATCGACCTGTGGCGGAAGATCGCCGGCCTGCCCGACGAGCGGATCCAGCGCCGCGACGGCAACGACAACTACTGGGACATGGGCGTGCCCGGCCCCGGCGGCCCGTGCTCGGAGATCTACTACGACCGCGGTCCGCAGTTCGGCAAGGAAGGCGGGCCTGTTGTCGACGAGGACCGGTACCTGGAGATCTGGAACCTGGTCTTCATGCAGGACGTGCGCGGCGAGCTGAGCCCGAAGAAGGGCCACAAGCCGATCGGCACCCTGCCGAAGAAGAACATCGACACCGGGATGGGCGTCGAGCGGGTCGCCTACCTGCTGCAGGGCGTCGACAACGTCTACGAGACCGACCTCGTGCGCCCGGTGATCACCAAGGCCGAGGAGATGTCGGGCCGCCACTACGGCGCCGACCACACCGGCGACGTGCGGTTCCGCGTCATCGCCGACCACGCCCGTTCCGGCGTGATGCTGATCGGTGACGGTGTTACACCGGGCAATGAGGGCCGTGGGTACGTCCTGCGCCGTCTGCTACGCAGGATCGTGCGGTCCGTGCGGCTGCTCGGGGTCGACGAGCCGGTGCTGACGGACTTCGCCGCCGTCGTCCGCGACGCCATGGGGCCGTCGTACCCGGAGTTGGTGCGCGACTTCGACCGGATCTCGGCCGTCATGAAGACCGAGGAGGACGCCTTCCGCGCCACCCTCACGACCGGCTCGCGCATCTTCGACCTCGCCGCCGGCCAGACGAAGGACAGCGGCAGCCGCGTGCTGGCTGGTGACAAGGCCTTCCAGCTGCACGACACGTACGGCTTCCCGATCGACCTGACCCTGGAAATGGCTTCGGAGCAGGGCCTCCAGGTCGACGAGGCCGGGTTCCGCGAGCTGATGGAGGAGCAGCGCCAGCGCGCCAAGGCCGACGCCGCCGCCCGTAAGACCGGCCACGGCGACCTGTCGGCGTACCGGAAGGTCCTGGAACAGCACGGCGAGACCGAGTTCCTCGGCTACACCGACCTGCAGGCCGCCTCGCGGGTGATCGGCCTGCTGGTGGACGGCGTGCCGGTGCCGGTGGTCAAAGCCGGCCAGGACGCCGAGCTGATTCTGGACCGCACCCCGTTCTACGCCGAGAGCGGCGGCCAGATCGCCGACACGGGTCTCCTGGTCGGCGCCGGTGCCGAGATCCAGGTGAACGACGTGCAGAAATCCGTGCCGGGCCTGTTCGTGCACCGGGTGACCGTGCTGTCCGGCGAGATCGGCCTGGACACCGAGGTGACCGGTTCGGTCGACCGGGACCGCCGCAAGGCCATCGCCCGCGCCCACTCCGCCACGCACCTCGTGCACGCCGCGGTCCGTGGCGCCTACGGGCAGCGCGCCGCCCAGGCCGGTTCGCTCAACGCCCCCGGCCGGATGCGGTTCGACTTCACCACGCCGGGTGCCGTGTCCTCGGACATCCTCACCGAGGTCGAGGAAGAGGTGAACGACTACCTGCAGACCGACGTCGAGGTTCAGACGTTCACCACCACCAAGGCCAAGGCCCTGGAACTGGGCGCGATCGCCCTGTTCGGCGAGAAGTACGGCGACAACGTCCGCGTGGTCGACATGGGCGAGTACTCGCGGGAGCTGTGCGGTGGCACGCACGTCGGCCGGATCGGCCAGCTCGGCCTGGTCAAGCTGGTCGCGGACGCCTCGATCGGCTCCGGCGTGCACCGGGTGGAGGCCCTGGTCGGCTCGGACGCCCTGCGGTACGTGCGCAAGGAGCAGCTGCTGGTGTCCCAGCTGGCCGACCAGCTGAAGGTGCCGCCGGCCGAGCTGCCCGGCCGGATCGAGGGCATGCTCGGCCGGATCAAGTCCGCCGAGAAGGAGATCGAGCAGCTGCGCATCGCCCAGGTGCTGCAGTCCGCCGGCGACCTGGCCGGCAAGGCCCAGGACGTCAACGGGGTGCTGCTCGTGGCCGAGCGCGTGCCCGAGGGAGTGGACGCCAACGCCCTGCGCGCCTTGGCCACGGACGTACGTAACCGCCTCGGTGGGCGGGCCGGTGTGGTGGCCCTGTTCGTGCCGGCCGGGGACAAGGTCAGTTTCGTCGTGGCCACCACCGGCGTCGCCCGGGACAAGGGCCTGGCCGCGGGTAAGTTGGTCGGCTCGTTCGCCCCGGCCATCGACGGTCGCGGCGGCGGCAAGCCGGACATGGCCCAGGGCGGCGGCACCAAGCCGGCCGGCGTCGACGACGCCATCGTGCTGCTGCGCAAGGAATTGGGCGGCGCGTGACGCATGACGGCCCGGCCGCCGACCGTCCCGGTGAACATGATCCAGGGCCTGGTCGGCGGCTGGGTGTCGACGTGGGCACGGTCCGGGTCGGCGTCGCGTTGAGCGATCCGGCGCCCGTCCTGGCCAGTCCGCTGGTTACGCTGTCTCGGGATGAGCGGTCGGGCAGCGACCTGGACCGGCTCGCGGAACTCGTCACGGAGCACGAGGTGGTCGAGGTGGTGGTCGGTTTGCCCAGGACACTGGCCGGCCGGCACGGCCCGGCGGCGGCCGGCGCGGTCGCCTACGCCACCGAGCTGGCCCGGCGGGTGGGTTCGGTGCCGGTCCGGCTCGGCGACGAGCGGCTGACCACGGTCACCGCGTCCCGGGTGCTGGCCGAGCGTGGCGTGCGGGGCAAGAAGCAGCGGGCGGTCGTGGACCAGGCGGCGGCCGTGGAGATCCTCCAGTCATGGCTGGACGCGCGCGGCGCGGCCATCCAGCGGGATCGAGGTGGCGAATGACCGACGGACTCGGACTTTTCGACAACTCGCGGGGCGACCTCGACAACGAGGACGACTACGACGACGAGCAGCCCGGCGAACGCCAGCCCCGGCGGCGCAGGCGTGGGCCGTTGTTCTGGGTCATCGTCGCGGTGGTCGTCGCCCTGATCGGCGGCGGCGCGTACTACGGCGTCACCGAGGTCCTCGGGTTCGGCTCGTACGACGACTATCCGGGCACCGGCGAGTCGGACGTCATCGTGGAGGTCAAGGCCGGCCAGAGCGTCGGCGACATCGGCTCGACCCTCAAGGACAAGGGCATCGTGGCCAGCCCGCGGGCGTTCACCGTGGCCGGTGAGGACGACAGCAAGGTGAAGGCCATCCAGCCCGGCTTCTACGAACTGAAGACGAAGATGTCCGGCAAGGCCGCGGTCGCCCGGATCACCGACAAGGACGCCCGGAAAGGCCAGCTGCAGATCAAGCCGGGCGCCCAGCTCGACGACGTCACCCAGCCCAACAAGTCGGTCACCGCGGGCATCTGGTCGTTGATCGCCCGCGCCGGGACCGTGACGATGAACGGCAAGCAGGTCGGCCCCACCGTGGAGGAGCTGCGCAAGGTCGCGGAAACCGCCGACCTGGCCAAGCTGGGTGTGCCCGCGTGGGCCGTGCAGGACGCGGCCAAGGCCGAGCCGAAACGCCGGCTTGAGGGCTTGATCGCCGCCGGCGTCTACGACGTCATGCCCGGCCAGAGCGCCGAGGATCTGCTGAAGACGGTCCTCTCGGACTCGGCCAGCCAGCTGGACGGCTTCGGGATGCCCAAGCTGGCCGCCGACACCGGGTTCACGCCGTACCAGGTGCTGATCATCGGCTCGCTGATCGAGCGCGAGGGCATCAAGAACGACTTCGGCAAGATCTCCCGGGTGGTCTACACGCGGCTGGCCGAGAAGATCCCGCTGGGCTTCGACTCGACCGTCAACTACGTGCTCGACCGTCCGGTGCTCACCACCAACGAAGGGGACCGCAACAGCGCAGGGCCGTACAACACATACAAGCTCACAGGTCTGACGCCGACGCCGATCTCGGCGCCGAGCAGGGACGCGCTGGGTTCGGCGGCCAAGCCCGAGGCGGGAGACTTCCGGTTCTTCGTGAAATGCAAGAAAGACGGCACCTCCTGCTTCGCGGCGACCAAGGCGGAACACGACGCGAACGTGGCGAAGGCGCACGCGGATGGCGTCTTCTAAGGCGAGTGTGGTCGGCAAGCCGATCGCGCACTCCCTGTCGCCCGTGTTGCACTCGGCCGCCTACGAAGCCCTTGGGCTGACCGAGTGGACGTACTCGCGGATCGAGGCGGACGACACCGAACTGCCTGGTTTGGTGGCGGGGCTCGGTCCGGAGTGGATGGGCCTGTCGGTGACGATGCCGGGCAAGTTCGCCGCCCTGTCGTTGGCGGACTCGGTCACGGACCGGGCTTCCCTTGTCGGCGCGGCGAACACGTTGGTGCGTACCGCGGACGGCTGGCGGGCGGACTGTACCGATGTGGACGGTGTGGTCGGCGCCCTGGTGCACGGCGGCGGTTTCCAGGCCCGCCCGGACGCGCGCGCCGTACTGCTCGGTGCCGGCGGGACCGCGTTGGCCGCCCTGGTGGCCCTCGCGTCGCTTGAGGTCTCGTCTTTCGCTTTGGTACTGCGAGATCCAGCGAAGTCCGCGGACGTTTCGCTATGCGCGGAACGACTTGGCGTGAAGGTCGACGTGCTTCGCTGGGCGGACACGTCATTCGAGGAGCTCGCGGCCGACGCCGACGTGCTGGTGAGCACGGTTCCGGGGAGCGTCGCCGACCCTTACGCCGAGGACCTCGCGCGGGCTTCGTGTGTGCTGGACGTGATCTACCATCCGTGGCCCACCCGGCTGGCTTCGGCCGTGCAGGCGCGTGGCGGCAGGATCGGCACAGGCCTGGATATGTTGCTGTACCAGGCGTTCGGGCAGGTCGAGCAGTTCACCGGACGCCCGGCGCCGCGGGACGAGATGCGGAACGCGTTGTCGGCGGCGACGGGGATGCGCCTGGCCTGATCCACCGCACCCGTGATAGACAGTAGGTGACGCTCACGAAGCGGTGTGTGTCAGTGATCGGAGGGTGTGCGTGGGTACAGCGTTGACCGTCGCGCTTCTGGCCGTCGTCCTCGTGGCGATGGTCGTGTTCTTCGCTGGCTTCTTGGCGCTGTTCGCGGGTGTCGCGGTTGTCGGGACCGTGGCGGCGGCGATGTCGCGGACAAGCACGCGGCGCAAGCTCGGCCAGTAACCCGGGACAGGCCTGCCCGCAACACCCCGCGTGAAGTAGTGGGCGCCGCCCACGAATCCGTTGGTCATTCACCGTCCATGTCGGACGCGATCAGCGCGGCGACCCGGTCCAGGCTCGCCTGGGCCAGTTCGCCCTCGGCGGCGAGGATCACCTCGTCGCCACGCATCGCACCGAGCGTCATCAGATTGAGCACGCTGGCCGCTGGCACCGGTTCGCCGCCGTCCTTGCGGATGGTGACGGTCACGGGCTGTTCAGCGGCCAGCCGGGCGACCAACGCGGCCGGCCTGGCGTGCAGGCCGACCTTGCTGGCCACGTGGACGCGGACCTCAGGCACGGTGTGGCCGCGGCACTCGGTCCGTCGGCGCGTCCACACCTGTCTGCTCGGTGTCCAGCGACTCGTCCTCGCGGCCTGGCGTGCGCAGGTTCCACCGGGTGATCACGAACCGGAACACCACGTAGTAGATGACCCCGAACACCAGTCCGATCGGGATGATCAGCCACGGTTTCGTGGCCAGGTTCCAGTTCAGCGTGTAGTCGATCGCCCCGGCGGAGAACCCGAACCCGTCATGCACGCCAAGAATATTCGTCACGGCCAGCGACAGGCCGGTGAGCACGGCGTGCACGATCAGCAGTGGCCAGGCGACGAAGATGAACGCGAACTCCAGCGGCTCGGTCACCCCGGTCAGGAACGACGCCAGCGCGGCCGACAACATCAGGCCACCGACCAGCTTGCGGTTCTCCCGCTTGGCGGTGTGGTAGATCGCCAGCGCCGCGGCCGGCAGCGCGAACATGAAGATCGGGAAGAACCCGGACATGAACGCGCCGGCGTTCGGGTCGCCCGCGAAGAACCGGTTCAGGTCACCGGTGGCGCCGTTGGAACTGCCGAACACGAACCACACGAACGAGTTGATGATGTGGTGCAGGCCGAACGGGATGAGCAGCCGGTTGAGCGCGCCGTAGACGCCGGCGCCCACCACTGTGGACCCGGACACCGACTCCCCGACGTCGGTGAGCCCGGTGTTGACCAGGGGGAACAGCAGGCCGAGGATCGCGCCGACGACCAGCATGACCAGTGCGGCCATGATGGGCACGAACCGGCGTCCGCCGAAGAACGCCAGGTACGGCGGGAGTTTGATGCGGTGGTACCTGGTCCACAACCCGGCCGCGATCAGGCCGGTGATGATCCCGCCCAGCACGCCGTACGGCCCGGTCATGAACGACTTGTCCTTGATGAGCTCGGGGTGATTGCTCCCGACCACCGTGAACAACACGTTGTGGAACACCAGATAGCCCACGGCGGCGGCGATGGCGGCCGAGCCGTCCGCGCGGCGCGCGTAACCGACCGCGATGCCGAGCGCGAACAGCAGCGGGAGGTACTGGAACAGCGCGTCGCCGCCGGCACCGATGACCTTCGCGACATCGTGGGAGCCCGGGAACGGGATGGCCGCGATCAGCTCGCCCTGGCCCTTGCCGCTGCCGTCGACGTATCCCAGCCTGGACAGCAACGCCGCGGCGGGCAGCACCGCGATCGGCAGCATGAGGCTGCGGGCGAATCGTTGTAATCCGGCGAATCCCCTGCCGGACTGTTGGATCTGTGGTGCGCTCACTTGGGAGTCTCTCCAGTGTCGGGGCGGTGTCCACGCGGGCCGGGTGGCCACCACTGGTTTAGACCAGGTAAGTGCGGCACTATGCGCCTGGCAGGTGTTAAGTGTCAACAAGTGTTACGCATCCGTGTCGGGTGCGGAAGGGACGCCAGATGGCTGACGAGCGACCGGCGAAGATACTCGCCGCGATAGGTGGAAAGGACAACGTTGTCGAACTCGAGCCGTGCATCACACGGCTACGGTGTGAGCTCGAAGATGACTCTCTGGTCGACGAGGCCGCATTGCGCGCACTCGGTGTACACGGGGTTGTACGGATGGGTGGCGTGGTGCAGATCGTCGTCGGACCGGAAGCGGACACGATAGCCAGCGACATTGAGGACCTTTTGTGAGTTTGCGAGTTTCCAGTCCGGTCAGCGGCGAGGTGGCCGGGCTCTCGGCCGTGCCGGATCCGGTGTTCTCCCAGGCGATGGTCGGCCCCGGCCTGGCCGTCCGACCGGCCATGACCGCCGGTGACGTGCTCGCCCCGGTCGACGGAGTGGTGGCCGCCCTGCACCCGCACGCGTTCGTGGTGGCGCACGACGACCAGGCTGTGCTCGTCCACCTTGGAATCGACACGGTGAAACTGAAAGGCGAGGGTTTCACCCTGCACGTGGTGAAAGGCGAGTCGGTGCGGGCCGGCCAACCGGTTGTCGGGTGGGATCCACGCGCGGTGGAGGCGGCGGGCTATTCGTCGATTTGCCCCGTCGTCGCGTTGGACGCGCAGAACAGCGCGTTGGTGGACTTCGCGCCGGACGGTCCGGTGACGGCGGGTGACCGATTGTTCGTGTGGAATACTTGACGCAATGTGTCAGCGGTAAGTAATTGTCTCACATTCGAACGGAAATCATGGCCGAACGGTGGAACCACAATATTCACTACCATCCGATGATCCTGTCCGCGGTTCCGGCCGGGGCCCGGAGCGCGCTGGACGTCGGGTGCGGGGAGGGGATGCTGGCGCGTGCCCTGCGTCAACGTGTGCCCGAGGTGACGGGGGTCGACCTCGACTCGAACAGCCTGGCGCTCGCCCGTGAACAAGGCGACGACGTCAGGTACGTCGAAGGCGATGTCCTGACCGAACCCTTGCCGTCGTTCGACTTCATCGCGTCGGTCGCCACCCTGCACCACATGGACGCGACCGAGGGCCTGACCCGCTTCAGGAATCTCCTGAATCCGGGCGGGACCCTCGTGGTGGTCGGGGTGGCGCGGATATCGTCCATCAGGGACTGTCCGCCCGAGTTGGCCGGCTTCGTGGCGCACCGGGTGCACAAGGCTCGAAAGGACTTCTGGCAGCACCCGTCACCCGTGGTGTGGCCGCCGCCGGTGACGTACACACAGATGCGCCGCCTGGCCCGTTCCCTGCTCCCCGGGGTGCACTACCGACGGCATGTCCTGTGGCGCTACTCGCTGCTCTGGAAAAAACCGAGCGAAAGGACCGTTCGCGCGGACAAGTCCTAGCCCAAACCCCACCCCCATGGGCAAACTTGACCCATGGCACTGATCATCACCCTCCTGACAACCGGCGCCCTCGCCGGAGCGTTGGGCCGCCTGCTGTTGGGCCGGCTCCGGCGCGGCGCCGTGGTGCGCCCAGGCTGGTGCGAGGTCGCCAACGCGCTGCTGTGGGCCATCATCGGCGCGGCCACCAACTCCATGCCCCCATGGTGGACCCCGGTGATGCTGGCCCTGTCCTGGTTCGCGGTCCTGCTGGTCACCACAGACCTCCTGCACAGCCGCCTACCCGACGCACTGACCCTGCCCGCCTACCCAGTCTTCGCCCTCCTGCTGACCATCGCGTCCCTGGCCGGAACCGGTCCCACAACCCTGGTCCGCGCCACCGCCGGCGCCGCCCTCTTCCTGTGTCTACACGCGACAGTCCACATGCTCGCACCGAACGCCATGGGCGGCGGAGACGTGAAACTCTCCGGCACCCTCGGCGCCATCCTCGGCGCCGTCAGCTGGCTCGCCCTGGCCGCCGCCCTCACCCTCGCCGCGGTGATCACCCTCTGCCTGCGCGCCATCTCCGCCAACCGCTGGCGCGACGGCATCCCCCACGGCCCCGGCCTCCTCACCGCCACCTGGCTCCTGGCCTTCTTACCCACCCAACACCCTTAACCTCACCCACCCGAGCTCCCTAACCACCGGTCCACCCACCGGCCGAGCTCACCAAGTCCAAGCCCACGCGTGCAAATCCGCCCGCGCCTGGACCCATCCCCGAATCCGCCTATGCCCGAGCCCACCGTGCCCGTGCCCGACCCGTTGTGCCATGCCTATGCCCGTGCCCGTCGCGCTCATGCCCGAGCCCGTTGTGCCTGTGCCCGCCTGTGTCCGAGCCTGCCCTTGTCTGGACCCATCGTGCCCGAATCCGCGTATGCCGCCTGTGCTAGTCGTGCCATGTCCGTTGTGCCTGACCGTGTCTGGACCCATCGTGCCTCAACCCACCTGTGCCCATGCCGCCGTGCTCATGCCCGAGCCTGTCGTGCCTGTGCCAGCCCCTGTCCGACCCCGCCTGTCTGACCCCGCCTGTCTGACCCCGCCATGTCCGAGTCCACCGGTGCCCGAATCCGCAGTACCTCAACTCACTGTGCCCCAACTCATCAGGCCTCAGTCCATCGGACCTCAACCCATCAGGCCCCAAACCATTGGGCCTAAACCATTGCCTCCAGTACCCGTCATCTCGCAACTCACAGCCCGTGTCCAAACCACTGCCTCCAATCCAAGTCACCTCTTGACTCACAACCCCGTGACCGAACCCACCACCTCCAATCCCTGTGTTCCCAACCCACAACCGCCTGTCCGAACTCCATCGCCTCTACTACCCATCACCCGGTAACTCACAACCCGTAGTCCGAACCCCCGCCTAGCGCCCGCCACCTCGCAACTCACAACCCTTGGACTCTCCGCCGCTGAATCCGGCGGGTTTGGACTCAACCAACTCGGGCCCACCGTTGCTCCGGGTCTGATCCCTCATCTCCAACCCATATCCGCCGCCCTTGCCCAGCCTCCGTCCCCTCGAACCCATGTCCACTCTGTTCCAGTCCGCGCCGAACCCGCCCCATCGACCCGATGCCAACAACCAAAGCCTGTCCAGCCGGTGCACCCCGCGCCACAGTCCATTCGCCACCCGAGGCCCAATCAACACCGAAAGGAAGTCATCCCAACCATGTCCCCTGTCGATCCAACCCCGTCGATCCGCCACGGCACCATCGCACCGGGGCCGATCAACGCCCCCGCAGCGTTCCCGGTTGCCACTGAACAAGTCCGCACACTGTTGTCTCCGTCCACCAGCCGAATCTGGCCGACGTCACCAACGCTGGCCGCCTCAACCCCAGAACAGAAGGAAGCTTCCGTGTCCCTCATTCGCTCACCCGAACACCGACGTCGCTGGCACCCGCATACCGTGATCGCCGCCGGCCAGAAGGTTGCCATGTCCCTTCAACCCCTTCCACTGTCATGATCGAAGAAGAGTTCCTCCTGCAGTTCCGGGAGGTCCTGCCGCCGGCGGACGTTCCGGTCGAGTCGATGTCCGCTGCCCAGTGCCTTGATGTGATTGCCGACGCGGACAAGAAGATCGCCCACTTCGATGCTCGGATCGCGGAGGCGATGGCGCGGTTCGCTGACCTTCGCCAGCCGAACAGGCCTGGGATCGACCTGGCTGACGGCGCGCGGGAGGAGGTGTCGTTGGAGTTGGGCATCAGTCCCAGAACGGCCGCCACTCAGGTACGCCGCGCCAAGGAGTTGGTGACGAGACTGCCCGAGACCCTCGAGGCTCTTGCCGCCGGCCGTATCGATCATGCTCGCGCCGTGGCCATGACCGAGCTCACCAGTGTCCTGTCTGTTGAGGACGCCAGATTGGTGGAGATAAGAGTGCTGTCCAGAGGACGGAGGGCAAGTGTCGGCCGATTCAAGGAGGCGATTCGCAGCCATGCGTCCAAAGTGGATGCGCACGCTGATGAGAAGCGTGCTGCGGCGGCGCAGAGTTGCCGTGATGTTCACTATCAGCCGTGTTTCGACGGCATGGCTGTGCTCACCGCCGAGCTGACCCAATCGGAGGCCGCCGCCGCGCAGCGACGGGTCGACGACCTGGCCGAGGTCGCGCACACTCCGGGCCACCCGCGAAGTCCTGACGAGGTACGGGCCGATGTTCTGGTCGACCTGATCCTCGGCGGCCAGGACAACATCAACGTGACCGTCAACGCGACGGTCTCGGCCGAGACACTCGCAATCCTCAACGAGGATCCCTCGAAACTCGTTGGATACCAGGCAGTGATGGCAAGACGGGCCGCGGAACTCGTCAGCGACAACACCTGGCGGCACATGATCGAAGACCCTGTTGGCAACACGTTGCATGCGAGCGAGCGTCGCAAACCGTCCGCGTCGCTGACCCGCTTCCTCCACGTCCGTGACCGCAACTGTCGGGTGCCCGGCTGTACCGCGCCGGCCGACACCACCGAGATCGACCACACCGTCCGCCACGCCGACCGGGGCATGACCAGTCCCGACAACACAGGTTCGTTCTGCAAGTTCCACAATCTTTGGAAGGAGCGCAGTTCATGGCAGGTCAACCAGCCCAGGCCCGGGACGTTCACCTTCACCAGCCCCGAAGGCCGCGTGTACACAAGCCATCCCGAACCCTACGAGGAACCGCAGCCGCCGCCGTTCGAACACACAGAGACCTGAGCGGCGACCACCGCGCGGCGCCGTTCATGCGATGCCGCGGACTTGTCGACCCACCAACCCAGGAGGACGCCTAGACGACAGCGACCCGACTAAGAGGTCTTCACCCACACCGAGATGTGGTTTCGCCTTTCGCCGGTGAACGGTCCGCGATGCCAGTCGGGCCACCCGCCAGGCCAGCCAGCTTGTCCCGGTTCCTAGGATGGGCAAGTGACGGTGATCTTGGTGACGGGCATGTCCGGCACGGGGAAGTCGAGCGCGCTGAACCGGTTGGAACAACAGGGATATCGGGTGGTGGACACCGATGTCGGCGGGTGGGTCGAGGAGATCCCTCGTCCCGGCGGCGACGGTGTCGAGCCGCAGTGGCGCGAAGACCGGATCGACGCGTTGATCACGGATCATGAGCGTTCCGGTGAGCCGCTGTTCATCTCGGGCACGGTGTGGAACCAGGTCGATTTCTATCCACGGTTCGACGAGATCGTCTTGCTCAGCGCGCCTTTGGCGGTGATGCTCGACCGTGTCATCGGCCGGGACACCAACCCGTTCGGGAAGACTTCGGTGGAGCGGGAACGGATCGCGGCGGACAAGGCCGAGATCGAGCCGCTGCTCCGGTCTTCGGCGACGGTGGAGATCGACACCCGGAGGCCACTCGACGACGTGGTGCGGGACCTCGCCGCGCTCGCCGGCCCACCGGCGGACCGTCGGTGAGCGATCAGCAAGGCCGGTTCGTGGAGTCCGCTGAGGACCTCAGGCGGCGCCAGGAGTCGCTGCGGGCGGATGCCGGTGACCTGCTGGGCAGGTTCATGGGCGCCTTCGAAAGCGTCGGCCCGGTACAGCTCACGTCGGTATCGCGGTCGAGCACGCCGGTGATCTATGGAGTATCGACGCGGTGTCGTGGATCAAGGACGTGTGGCATCGGCGGCCCGAGTATCCGCACATGGTGGGCGGTGTGGGCGCGTACGAGGCCGTTCTGAACGGCGGGGTGCGCACGCCTGAGGAGTTCGGTGGCTGGGTGGCCAAGCGCGGACACCCGGGTTCGGTATGAGCTGGCAGTTCATGACAGGATCGGGGGGTGTTGCGCTGGATAACCGCAGGGGAGTCCCATGGGCCTGCCCTGGTCGCCGTGCTGGAGGGCATGGTGGCCGGTGTCGAGGTCACCACCGACGATCTGGCCGGGCAACTCGCCCGCAGGCGACTCGGCTTCGGCCGGAGCCCGCGGATGGGGTTCGAGACCGACCACACCGAGTTCCTTGGCGGGGTGCGGCACGGCCGGACCCAGGGTGGACCGGTCGCGGTCAAGATCGAGAACGCCGAGTGGCCGAAGTGGGAGAAGGTCATGGCGGCCGACCCGGTCGACCCGGACGAACTGGCCGGGTTGGCCCGCAACGAGCCGCTCACCCGGCCCCGGCCCGGTCACGCCGACCTGCCCGGCATGCAGAAGTACGGCTTCGACGAGGCCAGGCCGGTGCTGGAGCGGGCCAGCGCGCGGGAGACCGCGGCGCGGGTGGCGTTGGGCGCGGTCGCGAAGAACTTCCTTCGGCAGCTGCTCGGCGTGGAGGTCATCAGCCACGTCGTGTCCATCGGCGCGGCTGAGGCGCCCGAAGGTCTGGAGCCGACCGCCGCGGACCTTGAAGCGATCGACGAGAGCCCGGTGCGTGCGTTCGGGCAGGCCGCGACGGACGCGATGGTGGCCGAGGTGGAGGCGGTGAAGCAGGCCGGCGACACGGTCGGCGGCGTCATCGAGGTGATCGCCTACGGACTGCCACCGGGCCTGGGGTCATACGTGCACTGGGACCGGCGGCTCGACGCCCGGCTGGCCGGCGCCCTGATGGGTGTCCAAGCGATGAAAGGTGTCGAGATCGGCGACGGCTTCACCACCGCGCGACGGTGGGGCAGCAAGGCGCACGACGAGATCGACCGCGCCGACGGCGTCACCGGGGTGAGCCGGCGGTCCAACCGGGCGGGTGGGCTGGAGGGCGGCGTCACCAACGGCGAGCCGCTGCGCGCCCGGGTGGCCATGAAGCCGATCTCAACCGTCCCCAAAGCACTGTCCACTGTGGATGTGACAACCGGCGAGGCGGCGGTGGCGATCCACCAGCGGTCGGACGTGTGCGCGGTGCCGCGGGCCGGTGTGGTGCTGGAGTCGATGGTCGCCCTGGTGCTCGCCGACACGGCGCTGGAGAAGTTCGGCGGCGACTCGATGCGTGAGACGCACAGCAACGTGGTGTCGTACCTGAAGACCCTGGAGGAGCGCTGGTGAGCGCGAACAGCGCCGC
This sequence comes from Actinocrispum wychmicini, assembly GCF_004345645.1. Lineage (GTDB taxonomy): Bacteria > Actinomycetota > Actinomycetes > Mycobacteriales > Pseudonocardiaceae > Kibdelosporangium > Kibdelosporangium wychmicini. The sequence goes on from NZ_SLWS01000014.1 coordinate 247,414, forward strand.
GAGCGACCCAGCACATGACCCTGCGGGCGGGACGGCCAGCGACCCGGTGAACGGCCCAGTGAGCGGTCCGGTGCTTGTCCTGGTCGGGCCGCCTGGGTCGGGCAAGAGCACGGTCGGTCGGTTGGCGGCGGACCACCTTGGTGTGTCGTTTCGTGACTTCGACGACGACATGCAGGCCGAGCACGGCAAGGAGGCCGGCGAGCTGGTCGTCGACTTCGGTCGGGAACGCTTTCAGGAACTGGAGCACGAGCTGCTGGTTCGCGTTCTGCCCGAACATCACGGGGTGCTCGCGCTCGGTGGGGGGACGCCGACCGCGCCAGGGGTGCCGGAGCTGCTGAAGCCGTTCCACGTCGTTTTCCTGGACGTCGACTTGGATCATCTGCTCAGGCGTGAGGGTCTGTTGCCGCTGCACCCGTGGTTGATGCCGAACCCGCGTGCCCAGTTGCGGCAGCTGCTGAGCGACCGGCGACCGGTCTACGCCGCGGTTGCCGACGCCACTGTGCCGACCAGCGGCCGGGAACCGGCGGACATCCTGAACGACGTCCTCGCCAGCCTGGAGCCGTCCACCTGACATGCTGAGCGCCATGGAACCAGTGCGGATCGCGGTCGCCACGCAGCAGCCGTACGAGGTCATTGTCGGCCGGGGCCTGCTGGGTGAGCTGGTCGAGCAGGTGCGGCGGACGACCAAGGCGGTGATCATCCACACGCCGACGCTGGCGAAGACGGCCGAGGCCGCCCGGGACGAGATCAAGGCCGCTGGTGTGGACGCCCACACCGTGGAGATCCCGGACGCGGAGGACGGCAAGGCCCTCAATGTGGCCGGGTTCTGCTGGGACGTGCTCGGCCGGATCGGCCTTGACCGCCAGGGCGTTGTCGTCGGGTTGGGTGGCGGGGCCGTCACCGACCTCGCCGGGTTCGTCGCGGCGACCTGGCTGCGCGGGGTCAAGCTGGTCAACGTTCCGACGACCCTGCTGGGCATGGTGGACGCGGCGGTCGGCGGCAAGACCGGGATCAACACCGACGCCGGCAAGAACCTGGTCGGGGTGTTCCACGAGCCCGCGGCCGTCCTGGTGGACCTCGCCACGCTGGCCACGTTGCCCGCGAACGAGCTGGTCGCGGGCATGGCTGAGGTGGTGAAGGGCGGCTTCATCGCCGACCCGAGGATCCTCGAGCTGATCGAGAACGACCCGAAGGCCGCCCTCGATCCCGACGGTGACGTCATCGCCGAGCTGGTCCGGCGCAAGATCCAGGTGAAGGCCGACGTGGTGGGCAAGGACCTGAAGGAGTCCAGCCTCCGGGAGATCCTCAACTACGGCCACACGCTCGGCCACGCCATCGAGCGCCGGGAGCGTTACCGCTGGCGGCATGGTGCCGCGATCAGTGTGGGCATGGTGTTCGCGGCCGAACTGGCTCGGCTGGCCGGGCGCCTCGACGACGCCACGGCCGAACGCCATCAGAGCGTGCTGGCGTCGATCGGGCTGCCGACGAGGTACGACGCGGACGCGTTGCCGCAACTGATCGACGGGATGCGCAACGACAAGAAGACCAGGTCCGGCATGCTTCGGTTCGTCGTCCTCGACGGGCTGGCCAAGCCGGGTCGGCTGGAGGGCCCGGATCCGGCGTTGCTGGCGGGCGCGTACTCGGCGGTCGCCGCCGAGGGCAGGAGCGGAGGGGTGTTGCTGTGAAGGTGCTGGTTCTCAACGGCCCCAACCTCGGCCGGCTCGGCACCAGGGAACCGGAGATCTACGGGCACACCACGCACGCCGACCTCGCCGAGCTGTGCGCGCGGACCGGCGAGGAGTTGGGGCTGGACGTGGAGGTGCGGCAGACCGACCACGAGGGCGAGATGCTCGGCTGGCTCCATGAGGCCGCGACGCGGCAGTGGCCGGTGGTGTTGAACGCGGGCGCGTGGACCCACTACTCCATCGCGGTCGCCGACGCGTGCGCCATGCTGACCGCGCCGTTGCTGGAAGTGCACATCTCGAACGTGCACAAACGCGAGGAGTTCCGGCACCACAGCTACATCTCGGCGCACGCCAGCGGGGTGCTCGTGGGGCTTGGGGTCGAGGGCTACGCGTTGGCGTTGCGGTGGCTGGCCAAGAAATGACCCAGCCGACGTTCGAGACGAACCGGTTGACGCTGCGCCCGATGCGACCGGACGACCGGGAGTCGGTCGTCAAGATCTTCGCCGACCCGGAGTCCAGCCGGTATCTCACCCGGGACATGTCCGACCCGGTCACCGCCGTCGCCGGCTTCGAACGCTGGCTCGGCCAGGCTCCGGGCGACGGCACCGGCACGTGGCTGATGGACCTGGCCGGCACCGCTGTCGGCGTGGGCCGGCTGACGCATTCGGTGCGACTGCCCGGCAACGTGGTGGAGGCCGGGTGGTTCGTGGCCCGCGCCCATGTCGGCCAGGGATACGCGACCGAGGCGGTCCGGGTGTTGATCGACCACGCGACGCGGACTCTCGGGCTGGCGGCTGTGTGGGCGTTGATCTACCACGGCAACGAGCCGAGCATCCGGCTCGCGCGGAGCATGGGTTTCCTGGATGTCGCCGAGTTCTCCCAGCCGGCCGGCGAGGGCCGGGTGCAGGTGCTGCTGGGGCAGCCCGGCGGGTTCGCCGGACCACAGCCGACGATCCGGACCGAGCGGCTGGTGATCCGCCCACTGCGGGGCGAGGACCGGCAGGACGCGATCGACGTGTTTCCGGCCGAGCAGATGGTCCACTACCTGAGCGGGGACAAGGCTGACGGGTGGGTCGGGCGGATGATGGACCGCCGGATCGCGTTCGACGGACCGGACGGCATGGGCCACTGGGTGTTCGTCGAGGACGACGTGATGGTCGGGATCGGTCACCTGCGCCCGTCGCACCAGCTGCCGGGCGCGGTCGCCGAGATCGGCTGGTACCTGGGTGTCGAGCACCAAGGCCGTGGTCTGGCGGCCGAAGCGGCTGCGGCGTTGCGGGACCACGGCCTGCACACGCTGAAAGTTCCCGCCGTGTGGGCGTTGGTGCACGAGCGGAACGTCCCGAGCGCCCGACTGGCCGAGCGACTGGGGTTCCTCGATGTCGGCTCTGGGACGTACTACGGCGGACCGCATCGCGTCCAAGTCGCGTTGCCCCGGACGGCCACCCGCTGACTCCCTAGACTGTCACCCGAAGGAGTGACGTTAGGGGTGACGTGTGCGTCGACTGGTCGCGCTGCTGGCAGTGTCGGCGGCCCTCGTCTCGGCGTGCAGTAATTCCCAGCCTCAGGCCGAACGCGCTGGTGGCGCGGCATTCGGGGGAGCGGAGCCGCGACCCAAGGGCGATCACCCCGGGCCTCGTCCGTTAGGCGCGGACAGCTACCGGGCGGAAGGGAACGTGGTCGCGGCGGCCGGTGAGAACGCCCAGTACAACTACGCGCCCTCGCTGATGGCCGACGGTGGCCGGGTGCGGATGTGGTGGTGCAGCCAGCTGGTCAGTGCCCCACCACCGGGTGATGACGTGCTCTACGCCGAGGCGCCCGCGCCAAATGGACCGTTCGATGCCGGTCGCGCGGTGTTCAGCGGCTCCGGGAACGGGTTCGACGCACGACACACCTGCGATCCGTCCGTGCTACGCGTGAACGGCACCTATTACCTGTACTACACGGGCGCGTCCACCGATCACTCCGGCAATGCCATTGGGGTCGCGACCAGCACCGACGGCGTCACATGGGCGCGGGCGAACGGCGGCCGGCCGGTTGTGTCGTCGTCTTACGAGGTGAGCCGCGGCAATCCCTACGGCGCCGGCCAGCCGTCCGTGGTTTTCCTGGACGGCTGGTACTACCTGTTGTTCACCGACACCAACGGCCGCGCGGCCGGTCCGAACGGCGCAGGACAGTTCGTGCTGCGGTCACCTGACCCGATGTTCGCGTCCGGCGTGGAATCCCTCGGTGACCACGGTTTTCGCCCGGGCATGGGACGCGATCGGACGATCGTGGACGCGTTCAGCGCGGACTGGATGTGGGTGGCGGCGCTGAACAGCTTCGCGATCGCCCACGAGGCCGACGGCGGCACCTCGATCACCTTCTGGAACAGGGATTTCACCGCGAACCCGTACCAGCCGGTGCTGGTCGCCGGGCCGTGGGAGGAAGGGCCCGGCCTGGTTCGCCGTCCTGACGGACACGCCCCGGTCGATCCGCGGAACCCGTGCGGCCGGATCCCGGTCGATCTGGTCAGGGCGACCCGGGACCGGGCCGAGCCGACCGATCTCCAGCATTTCGGACTGACCCTGAACAACCCGTGGAGCTGCGAGAACTCCGCGGCGGCGCTCGCCACGCTGAACGGGTTCGCGGTGCCGGGACCGCAGCGGACCGTCGACCTGGTGCTCGCCGGGCAGCTGTTCCGGATCGACCGTAAGTCGGTCGCGGAGGCGATAGGCGCGACCGTTATCGGCGCACGGCCGGCAGCCATGGACAACGTCAAGCCCGCCGCGCGGGTGATCGCGGGCGTTCAGGCGCTGCGGGCGCAGGGCCGGGGAATCGGCCTGCTCGTGGATGGCCAGTTGTATCCGGTCGCGTCGGCCGCCGTCGCGGCCGCCAACTCGTCGCCGGTGGTGGACGTGGCGCCCGCGTTGTGGGACGGCTATTCGGTGGGCCCGGCCTTGACCGTGTCCCGCTGAGCGAACCTGGCGCCCACGAACAGGCCCAGTCCGGCCGGGACGAGGACGACGAGCGCGCCGAACGCCGCGTCGCCGGTCAGCGCGGTGCCCAGCGAGCTGAGGCCGGTCTCGTCCACGAAGACGGCCCGGCCGATCACCCGGAGCAGCCCGCTGCCGAACCCGGCGATCACGGCCGCCAACACCCACGCACGGCCCCGGTCGTCGAGCCGCCGCCAGCCGTCCAGGGCGGCCCACAACGCGGCCAGCCCCGCGACGACACCGAGCACGATCGATCGGACCACGGTCAGGTCGCTGTGCTGGACGGCCAACGCGGCCAGCCCGACATCGGCGCCCGCCAGTACGAAGGCGAGCACAACACCCCGGATCAGCCAGAACCGCATGCCCTGACTGTAGCGCTCCGATCACGCGGCCCACGTGAATGTGCCGGCTGCCCTTAGGCTGCGAGACATGTCTGACGCCTTCGTCCGCCGCCGCGAGGCGCTGCGGGTTCAGCTCCGCGACCGGGGGCTGGACGCCTTGCTTCTGGTCGACCTGCTCAACATCAGGTACCTGACCGGATTCACCGGGTCCAACGCCGCACTTGTCGTGCACGCCAGCGATGACGCGCACTCGATCTTCTGCACCGATGGCCGTTACCTGACGCAGTCCGAGAAACAGGTGCCCGACCTCGAGCGGGTGATCGATCGCAACAGCGCCGTCTTTCTTGCCGCGCGGGCGGCGAAGGAGAAGTTCCGGAAGACCGGGTACGAGAGCCACCACGTCACGGTGGAGGCGCTCGACGGGCTCGCCGACGCGGCGGCCGGCATCGACCTGGTGCGTGCGCCGGGCATGGTGGAGAAGCTCCGGATCGTCAAGGACGACATCGAGATCGAGGCGCTGCGGATGGCGTGTGCCGCCGCGGACCGGGCGCTCGCGGACCTGATGGAGCACGGTGGTCTGCGGCCGGGACTGACCGAACGGGAGGTCGCGCGGGACCTGGAGAACCGGATGCTGGAGAACGGTGCCGCGGACAAGTCGTTCGACACGATCGTGGCCGCCGGCGCGAACTCGGCGATCCCGCACCACCGGCCCACCGACACCGTGCTGCAGTCCGGTGATTTCGTGAAGCTCGACTTCGGCGCGCTGGTCGACGGCTACCACTCGGACATGACCAGGACGTTGGTGCTGGGGGAGCCCGCGGAGTGGCAGCGGGAGATCTACGACCTGGTCGCGGCGTCGCAGGCGGCCGGGCGGGCCGCGCTGAAACCGGGCGCGGGCGTCAAGGACATCGACGCGGCCGCGCGGGGCGTGATCGAGGACGCCGACCACGGCGACGACTTCCTGCACGGTCTCGGGCACGGCGTGGGCCTGCAGATTCACGAGGCGCCCAGCCTGGCGAAGACCGGTGAAGGTACACTTTCGGCCGGCATGGCGGTCACCGTGGAGCCCGGCGTGTATCTGGCTGGGCGGGGCGGTGTCCGTATCGAGGACACGCTCGTCGTGCGGGAGGCCGGTCCCGAACTCCTCACCCTGACCACCAAGCACCTCATGGTCGTGTGACAAGCGCGGCCCTGCGTACAGGAGAACCGAACCCGTGGCCACCACCACCAACGACCTGAAGAACGGCCTGGTCCTCAACCTGGAGGGCCAGTTGTGGACGGTCGTGTCGTTCCAGCACGTCAAGCCCGGCAAGGGCCCGGCGTTCGTCCGGACCACGCTCAAGCACGTGCTGTCCGGCAAGGTCGTCGACAAGACGTTCAACGCCGGCACGAAGGTGGAGACCGCCACCGTCGACCGCCGGTCGATGACCTACCTGTACGCCGACGGCCAGGACTTCGTGTTCATGGACGGTGACACCTACGACCAGATCCCGGTGTCCAGCGAAGTCGTCGGCGACGGCGCCAACTACCTGCTGGAGAACACGACGGTCGTCGTGGCCACGCACGAGGGTGTCCCGCTGTACGTCGAACTGCCCACCTCGCTCGAGCTGATCATCGAGCACACCGACCCGGGCCTGCAGGGCGACCGGTCGACCGGCGGCACCAAGCCGGCGCGCCTGGAGACGGGCGCGGAGATCCAGGTCCCGCTGTTCCTGTCCACCGGCGAGAAGGTGAAGGTCGACACCCGTGACGGCCGTTACCTCGGCCGTGTCTCGGGCTGAGATGGGCGCCCGGAGCAAGGCCCGAAAACGCGCCGTAGACCTGCTCTTCGAAGCCCAGCTGCGGAGTGTCGACCCGGTGACGTTGCTCGCCGACCGGGTCGGCTCCCCGGACGTGCCGCCGGTGAACGACTACACCGTGACGCTGGTGGAAGGTGTCCAGGCGCAGCTGGCCCGGATCGACGAGCTGCTCGCCGAGCACTCCGAGGGCTGGACCCTCGCCCGGATGCCCGCGGTGGACTTGGCCGTGCTCCGGCTGGGCCTGTACGAGCTGCTGTGGGCAACGGACGTGCCTGACCCGGTCGCCATCGACGAGGCTGTGCAGCTGGCGAAGATGCTGTCGACCGACGACTCGCCGCGGTTCGTCAACGGGCTGCTCGGCCGGATCGCGACGATCGCCGACCGCCTGCGCGCCACTCTGTAAGGCCATGCGCCGGGAACCTGAGCACCACATCCGGGTGGCCGAACCGGCGGACGCGGGCGAGATCCTGACTGTGCAGCGTGCCGCGTACGTCTCCGAGGCCCAGCTGTACGGCAACCCGGGTTTTTCCGCGCTGACTGAGTCGTTGGACGAGGTCCGCGCGGCGGTCGAGTCCGGCAGCGTCCTGGTGGCGACGATGGGCGCTCGCATTGTCGGCGCCGTGCGCGGGATCCGGGACGGCCAGGACTGCGAGGTCGCGCGCCTGGTGGTGGCTCCGGACATGCAACGACGAGGCATCGCCTTCGACCTCATCGCAGCCGTGGAGCGTGCCCATGCGGCGCACGTGCGCCGATTCCGGATGCACACCGGGGAACGCAGCGAAGCCAATCTGCGCCTGTACCAGCGGGCCGGGTACGTCCCCTACCGCACGCACGCGGTCAGCCCGACCCTGTCGTTGGTGTATCTGGAGAAGCCGACGGCATAGCTCACGCCCCGCTCGTGACGGCATTTGTGCCGGCACGAGTCCGTGCGATGAAGCCAGACCGACCGGCTGCGCGCCACCTCGTGAGCGGACCCCCAGACGCGCAGCCGGGTCGTGTCGAACTACGTCCCCCTCTCGGCCGTCAGTCCTCTTTCGACGGCCGGGCTTCCGGCGGGAGCACGCCCCAGTCGATGAGCTGTTCGGTCAGCTCGCCGGGGGTCATGTCGTAGATGATGGCGAGCGACCTCAGGTCCTCGGTCCGGATGGACAGCACCTTGCCGTTGTAGTCGCCTCGCTGACTCTGGATGGTGGCCGCGTACCTGGCCAGCGGGCCGACCTTCTCGGCCGGCAGCTGTTGCAGCCTCTCCAGGTTGATCACGATTTTCGTGGCCGGTTCCGCACCGGAGGGCACCCTTCCCTCAGGCAGCAGCTCGACCACTGGAACGCCGTAGAAGTCGGCCAGTTCGGCCAGCTTCTGGACGGTTACCGCTCGGTCGCCGCGCTCGTAGGAGCCGACGACGACTGCCTTCCAGCGTCCGCCGGACTTCTGCTCGACGCCGTGCAAAGACAGGCCCTGCTGCTGGCGGATGCCACGGAGCTTGGCCCCTAGCGCCTTGGCGTAATCGCCCATGTTGGCGGTTCTCCATTTCGTTCACCCCGGCGGCCGGGAAGGAGTGCCGGCGGGTCCCTGCTTAGATCGATACGCAGAGTAATGGTTACTTGTTGTGGTCGGCAGGTCAAGCACCTCTCACTGATGCCGTAGCCCGATCGTCGAAAACACCACCCGGAAGGTCTACCGACTTCTCCTGGTACCGTCCCTGATGACCCTGGTAGCAAGGGTCCTCGACATCCTTTAACGACCCGTCCGGCGAGGCGGGGAAGGAGGTCCCTGACCGTGCCGCGAACCCGTGGCGCGGCGGACCCTGGCGGGCGGCGTGAGCTGCTTTCGGCCGGGGACGTCGCGCGCACCGTCGCTCGAATGGCCCATCAGGTCATCGAAAAAACGACTCTCGGTGCTGCCGACGCTGCTCCGGTCGTGCTTGTCGGTATTCCGACGAGGGGCGCACCGCTGGCCGAGCGTCTGGCAGCACGCATTGCGGAATTCAGCGGAGTGACTGTCCCGGTCGGCGTCCTTGACGTCACGCTTTACCGCGACGACCTGCGGAGACGTCCCAACCGCCCGCTGGAGCCGACCGCGTTGCCCGGCGGGGGCATCGAGGACAAGCTCGTGATCCTGGTGGACGACGTCCTCTACTCGGGGAGAACAGTCCGTGCCGCTCTGGATGCGCTGCGTGACCATGGGCGGCCGCGAGCGGTCCAACTCGCCGTCCTGGTCGACCGCGGGCACCGGGAACTGCCGATCCGCGCGGACTACGTCGGCAAGAACGTCCCGACCAATCGGGCCGAGGAGATCGTGGTGTCGCTGGCCGAGCTCGACGGCCGGGACGCGGTGGAGCTGGTCGGATGAGACACCTACTGAGCTGCGAGAACCTTGGCGCGGACGCCGCGACTGCGATCCTGGACACAGCCGGCGCGCTGAAGCAGGCGCTGCTGGGCCGGGAGGTCCGCAAGCTGCCGACGCTGCGCGGGCGGACCGTCATCACGATGTTCTACGAGAACTCCACGCGCACCCGCGTCTCGTTCGAGATCGCCGGCAAGTGGATGAGCGCGGACGTGGTCAATGTCTCGTCCGGCGGCTCGTCGGTCAGCAAGGGCGAGTCCCTGCGGGACACGGCCTTGACGCTGGCCGCGGCCGGCGCGGACTGCGTCATCGTGCGGCACCCCGCGTCGGGCGCGGCGCACCGTCTGGCGGAGTGGCTCGCGGGCACACACACGTCGGTGGTGAACGCGGGCGACGGCACGCACGAGCACCCGACGCAGGCCCTGCTCGACGCGGCGACGCTGAGGGAACGCCTCGGCGGGCTCAACGGTCGCCGAGTCGCGATCGTCGGAGACGTGCTGCACAGCCGAGTGGCGCGCTCCAATGTGCACCTGCTCACAACGCTCGGCGCGGAGGTCGTACTCGTCGCACCGCCGACGCTGCTGCCGTCAGGCGTGGAGCGCTGGCCGGTGAACGTGTCGCACGAGCTCGACGCGGAGCTGTCCGCTGTGGACGCCGTCATGATGCTCAGGGTTCAGGCGGAGCGGATTGCGGGGCCTGCCGGCCCTGGAGGCAGTAACGGCGGTTTCTTTCCCTCTGCGCGGGAGTACTCCATCGCCTACGGTCTGTCCGAGGCGCGCCTGCGCCTGCTCCCCGAACACGCGGTCGTGCTGCACCCCGGGCCGATGCTGCGCGGCATGGAGATCGCGTCCGCGGTGGCTGACTCGCCGCGCGCCGCGATCACCGACCAGGTCCGCAACGGGGTGCACGTCCGCATGGCCGTGCTGTACCACCTGCTCGCCGGAGAGGAAGAAGTCGCATGACGCTGATCCGAGGCGCCGTGCCCTACGGCGAAGGTGACCCGGTCGACATCGTCGTCGAGGACGGCCAGATCGCCGAAATCGCAACCGCGACGGGCAACGTCCGCGACCGGGCCGGGGACGTGATCGACGCGCACGGCCTGATCGCCCTGCCCGGCCTCGTGGACCTGCACACGCACCTGCGGGAACCGGGCCGCGAGGACACCGAGACCATCGAGACGGGCTCGGCCGCCGCCGCTCTCGGCGGCTACACGGCCGTTTTCGCCATGGCCAACACTGATCCCGTCGCGGACAACCCGGTCGTGGTCGAGCACGTGTGGCGGCGCGGCCGTGAGGTCGGCCTGGTGGACGTGCACCCGATCGGCGCGGTCACGGTCGGCCTGAAAGGGGAGCGGCTCGCCGAGCTCGGCGCGATGGCCCGCAGCGCGGCCAACGTCCGGATCTTCTCCGACGACGGCATGTGCGTCGCCGACCCGCTGATCATGCGCCGCGCCCTGGAGTACAGCCGTGGCCTGGACGTCCTGATCGCGCAGCACGCCGAGGATCCCCGGCTGACGGTCGGCGCGCAGGCCCACGAGGGCGAGGCCGCGGCCCGGCTCGGCCTGGCGGGATGGCCGGCGGCGGCCGAGGAGTCCATTGTGGCCCGGGACTGCCTGCTGGCCGGGCATTTCGGCGCGCAACTGCACGTCTGCCACGTCTCGACCGCCGGCACAGCCGACGTCCTGCGGTGGGCCAAGGCGCGCGGCACGCAGGTGTCGGCGGAAGTCACACCGCACCACCTGTTGCTGGACGACGACCGGCTGGCCACGTACGACCCGGTCAACAAGGTGAACCCGCCGCTGCGGACCTCGTCGGACACGAAGGCGTTGCGCGCGGCCCTCGCCGAAGGGGTCATCGACTGTGTGGCGACCGACCACGCGCCGCACGCCCCGCAGGACAAGGACTGCGAGTGGTCCGCGGCCCGACCCGGCATGCTCGGCCTGCAGACCGCGTTGTCCATCGTGATCCAGACCATGGTCCGGCCGGGGCTGCTCGACTGGCGTGGCGTCGCGCGCGTGATGAGCGAGCGGCCGGCGGAGATCGCCGGCCTGCCCGACCAGGGCCGGCCGATCGCGGCGGGCGAGCCGGCGAACCTGGTGCTCGTCGACCCGGCCAGGACGTGGGTGGTGAACGGCGCCGAGCTGGCCAGCCTGGCCGGGAACACGCCGTACGAGGGCATGGAGCTGCCTGGGGTCGTGCACACGACGCTGTTGCGTGGCCGGGTCACCGCGCAGGACGGGAGGACACGGCCATGAGGGCCCTGTTGACCGTCGCGATCGTGGTCGTGTTCCTGCTGTGCGTCCTGGCGATGTGGTGGGGCTACCGCAACCGGGCCCGCCGGCAGGACGCGGTGCTGCCGGAGTTCCCGCAGCCACCGAAGACACCAGCACCGGACGTGCTCGAACCGGCGACCGGTGTCTACGTCAGCACGACCACGGCGGCCAGCTGGCAGGACCGGATCGCCATCGGCGACATCGGGTTCCGGGCGGCCGCGACCATGCACCTGACCGGCGACGGCGTCCTGTTCGACCGGGAAGGCGCCGACCACGTGTGGATCCCGGCGGGGTCCGTGGTGGGCGCGCGGACCGACCGGGCGATCGCGGGGAAGGTGATGGGCAAGGACGGCCTGCTCGTGGTCCGCTGGCGGCTCGGCGAGCACGAGTTGGACACCGGTTTCCGAGGAGACGACAAGGACGTGTACGCGGACTGGGTGGACGCGCTGCAGCGGATGGGAGGAAAGGCGTGACTACACCAGCTGCGCTTGTGCTTGAGGACGGCAGGGTTTTCCGCGGTGAGGCCTTTGGCGCGGTCGGCGTGAGCCTCGGCGAGGTTGTGTTCTGTACGGCGATGACGGGGTACCAGGAGACGTTGACGGATCCGTCGTATCACGGGCAGATCGTGGTGGCCACGGCGCCGCAGATCGGCAATACCGGGTGGAACGACGAGGATGACGAGTCGGCGAAGATCCACGTCGCCGGGTATGTGGTGCGCGATCCCGCGAGGGTGCCGTCGAACTGGCGGTCGCGGCGGTCGCTGGACGCGGAACTGGTGAGCCAGGGGATCGTGGGGATCTCGGGGGTGGATACCCGTTCGATCACTCGGCATATCCGCGAGCAGGGCGCGATGCGTGCCGGGGTGTTCTCCGGTAACGCGCTGACCGAGGCCGACGGCATGGTCGCGCAGGTGCAGGCGAGCCCGCAGATGAAGGGCGCGGACCTGTCCGGCGCGGTGTCCACGAAGGAAACCTACGTGGTCCCGGCGGACGGGGAACGCCGGTTTCGGGTGGCCGCGCTTGACCTGGGGATCAAGTTCAACACGCCGCGGATGATGGCTCAGCGGGGGATCGAGACGCACGTCCTGCCGGTGGGGTCCACTATGGAGGATTTGCTGGCGGTCGAGCCGGACGGGGTGTTCCTGGCCAACGGGCCGGGTGACCCGGCCACCCAGGCGCACGCGATCAGCCTGACCGAGCAGGTGCTTCAGCGGCGGATCCCGCTGTTCGGGATCTGCTTCGGCAACCAGATCCTCGGCCGGGCCCTCGGCCTGGGCACCTACAAGATGACCTACGGGCATCGGGGGATCAACGTGCCGGTGATCGAGGCGGCGACCGGGCGGGTGGCGATCACCGCGCAGAACCACGGCTTCGCCCTGGAAGGCGAACCCGGACAACGGTTCGCCACCCCGTACGGCCCGGCTGAGGTGAGCCACTACTGCCCGAACGACGGCACGGTCGAGGGCGTGCGCTGCCTCGATGTGCCCGCGTTCTCCGTGCAGTACCACCCGGAGGCCGCGGCCGGCCCACACGATGCCGAGCCTCTTTTCGACCAGTTCGTGGACTACCTGAGCGGTGAGCACTGATGGGCAAACGGACTGACATCCAGCACGTGTTGGTGATCGGGTCGGGGCCGATCGTGATCGGGCAGGCGTGCGAGTTCGACTACTCCGGCACCCAGGCCTGCCGCGTGTTGCGCGCGGAGGGCCTGCGCGTGTCGCTGGTGAACTCCAACCCGGCGACGATCATGACCGATCCGGAGTTCGCCGACGCGACCTATATCGAGCCGATCACGCCGGATTTCGTGGAGAAGGTGATCGCGGCCGAGCGGCCGGACGCGATCCTGGCCACCCTGGGCGGCCAAACCGCCCTCAACTGCGCCGTCGCCCTGCATGACCGCGGGGTGCTGGCGAAGTACGACGTGGAGTTGATCGGCGCGGACATCGACGCCATCCAACGCGGTGAGGACCGGCAGAAGTTCAAGGACATCGTTGCCCAGATCGGCGCCGAGACCCCGCGCTCCCGGGTCTGCCACTCGATGGACGAGGTCCGCGACACGGTGACCGACCTTGGTCTGCCGGTGGTGATCCGGCCGTCGTTCACCATGGGCGGGTTGGGCTCCGGCATGGCCCACACCCCCGAAGAACTGGAGCGGCTCGCGTCGGTCGGGTTGGCCGAGTCGCCGGTGACCGAGGTGTTGATCGAGGAGAGCGTGCTCGGCTGGAAAGAGTACGAACTCGAACTCATGCGCGACCGGCGCGACAACGTCGTGGTGGTCTGCTCGATCGAGAACATCGACCCGATGGGCGTGCACACCGGCGACTCCGTCACCGTCGCCCCGGCGATGACCCTGACCGACCGCGAGTACCAGCACATGCGCGACGTCGGGATCGACGTCCTGCGGGCGGTCGGCGTGGACACCGGCGGCTGCAACATCCAGTTCGCGATCAACCCGGCCGACGGGCGGATGGTCGTGATCGAGATGAACCCCCGGGTGTCCCGCTCCAGCGCCCTGGCCTCCAAGGCGACCGGGTTCCCGATCGCGAAGATCGCCGCCAAGCTGGCCATCGGCTACACCCTGGATGAGATTCAGAACGACATCACCGGCGAGACCCCGGCGAGCTTCGAGCCGACGCTGGACTATGTGGTGGTCAAGGTGCCGCGGTTCGCGTTCGAGAAGTTCCCCGGCGCCGACAAAACCCTCACCACCACCATGAAATCCGTCGGTGAGGCGATGTCACTCGGCCGGAACTTCACCGAAGCCCTCGGCAAAGCACTGCGGTCGATGGAAACCAAGGCCGCCGGGTTCTGGACCACCCCCGACCCCGACACCACCCTCCAATCCACACTGGAACAACTCGCCGCCGGGCATGACGGCCGCCTCTACACGGTGGAACGCGCCCTGCGGCTCGGTGCCACGGTCGAGCAGGTGCACCAGGCGTCGAAGATCGACCCGTGGTTCATCGACCAGATCCTCTCCCTGGTCGAACTCCGCACCGAGATCATGGACGCGGCCGTTCTGGACGAAACCCTGTTGCGCCGGGCGAAACGGGCGGGGTTGTCTGACCGGCAGATCGCCGCGCTGCGACCGGAACTGGCCGGTGAGGACGGGGTCCGCACGCTGCGGCACCGGCTCGGTGTGCGGCCGGTGTTCAAGACCGTGGACACCTGCGCGGCCGAGTTCGCCGCCCGCACCCCCTATCACTACTCCGCCTACGAATCCGACCCCGCCGCCGAATCCGAGGTCGCCCCCCAACCTGACCGACCCAAAGTGTTGATCTTGGGGTCCGGGCCGAACCGGATCGGGCAGGGCATTGAGTTCGACTACTCCTGCGTACACGCCGCGATGGCGTTGCGCGAGGCCGGGTTCGAGACCGTCATGGTCAACTGCAACCCGGAGACCGTCTCCACCGACTACGACACCTCGGATCGCCTCTACTTCGAGCCGCTCACCTTCGAAGACGTCCTGGAAGTGGTGCATGCGGAGCGGCAGTCCGGCACCGTCGCCGGAGTGATCGTGCAGCTCGGCGGGCAAACCCCGCTCGGCCTGGCCCGGCGGCTGGCCGACGCTGGCGTGCCCATCGTGGGCACCCCGCCCGAGGCGATCCACCTGGCCGAGGACCGCGGCGCGTTCGGCGAGGTCCTGCAGGCCGCCGGGCTGCCCGCACCCCGCTACGGCACCGCCACCTCCTACCCCGCCGCGAAACGCATCGCCGACGAGATCGGCTACCCCGTCCTGGTCCGACCGTCCTACGTCCTCGGCGGGCGCGGCATGGAAATCGTGTACGACGACGCCACCCTGGCCGACTACATCACCCGCGCCACCGAGGTGTCGCCCGAGCATCCGGTCCTGGTCGACCGGTTCCTCGACGACGCCATCGAAATCGACGTCGACGCGTTGTGCGACGGCGACGAGGTCTACATCGGCGGCGTCATGGAACACATCGAGGAAGCCGGCATCCACTCCGGCGACTCCTCCTGTGCTCTGCCTCCCATCACCTTGGGCCGCACCGACCTGGACAACGTCCGCCGCTCCACCGAGGCCATCGCCCACGGCGTCGGGGTGCGCGGCCTGCTCAACGTCCAATACGCCCTGAAAGACGACCAAATCTACGTCCTGGAGGCCAACCCCCGCGCCTCCCGCACGGTGCCGTTCGTGTCAAAGGCGACCGCGGTGCCGCTGGCCAAGGCCGCCGCGCGGATCATGCTCGGCGCCACCATCAAGCAACTGCGAGACGAGGGCATGCTGCTCGCCACCGGCGACGGCGGCGAACTACCCTCCGACGCCGCCGTCGCCGTCAAAGAAGCCGTCCTCCCCTTCCACCGTTTCCGCACCCCCGACGGCAAAGGCGTCGACTCCCTGCTCGGCCCGGAAATGAAGTCCACCGGCGAAGTCATGGGCATCGACACCTCCTTCGGCAAGGCCTTCGCCAAGTCGCAGACCGCGTCCTACGGCTCATTGCCCACGTCAGGACGGATTTTCGTGTCCGTGGCGAACCGCGACAAGCGGGCGATGATCTTCCCGGTGAAACGGCTCGCCGACCTCGGGTTCGAGGTCGTGGCCACCACCGGAACCGCGGAAGTGCTGCGACGCAACGGAATCCCTTGCACCGAGGTGCCCAAGCACTTCGAGACCGATGGCGGGCGCAACGCCGTCGACGTGATCCTCGCCGGCGAGGTGAAGATGGTGATCAACACGCCGTACGGCAACAGTGGACCCCGTGTGGACGGTTACGAGATCCGTACCGCCGCGGTCGCGCGCGACATCCCTTGTGTGACCACGATTCAGGGCGCCGCAGCGGCCGTACAGGGCATCGAGGCCCTGATCCGGGGGGATATCCATGTCCGGCCGTTGCAGGCCTTGCAAGAGGCGCTGAGGGCGAAGCTGACAAGGGGAACGCCATGAGGGCATCGTTCGGATCCCGGCTCACCACGGCCGTGTCGCTGCGTGGGCCGCTGTGCGTCGGCATCGACCCACATCCGGGATTGATCACCGCGTGGGGCCTGCCGGACGATCCAGGTGGACTGGAACGGTTCGCGCTGACGTGCGTCGAGGCGTTCGCCGGTGAGATCGCCGTGCTCAAGCCCCAGTCGGCGTTCTTCGAGCGGCACGGGTCGAAGGGGATCGCGGTCCTCGAACGGGTCATCGCCGAGTCCCAGCAGGCCGGCGCGGTGGTCCTGCTGGACGTCAAACGCGGCGACATCGGCTCGACCATGGCGGCCTACGCGGACGCCTACCTGGCCGACGGCTCACCGCTCGCGGCGGACGCCGTAACACTGTCACCGTACCTTGGTGTGGGCTCGTTGGAACCTGCGTTCGAAGCGGCGGAGAAGTCCGGCCGGGGCGTTTTTGTCCTTGCGCTGACCTCGAATCCTGAAGCTTCGGAGGTACAGCGCGCGGTGAACGGCGGACGCGCCACCGCCCAAACGGTGGTGGACCTCGCGGCCGAACGCAACATCGGTGTTACTCCGATCGGTGGAATCGGCGTTGTTGTTGGCGCAACCATCAAGGACCTTGGGGTGGACCTGTCGACCCTCAACGGACCCGTGCTCGCACCCGGTTTCGGGGCGCAGGGAGGCACCCTGTCCGATATCCGGACACTCTTCGGAAAGTCCCTGCGTAACGTACTTCCGGCCACGTCACGGGGGGTGCTCCAAGCCGGTCCGGACGTCTTCGCGCTGCGTAGTGAGGCCCTGCGCACCCGTGACGCGATCGTGTCGGCCGCCGGTGACCACTGATGTACCACGCGTGATCCCGCCCTGATTGGCCACCCACGTTGTCCTGGGATACCCGAGGTCGGTACGGTCGCCAGCACCCGATCCAGAAACACCCACCCCACGGAGGAAATCGTGGCCCTTCCCCAGCTGACCGAGGAGCAGCGGGCCGCAGCGCTGGAGAAGGCGGCTGCCGCTCGTCGGGCTCGGGCGGAGCTCAAAGAGCGCCTGAAGCGAGGCGGCACGACCCTTAAGGACGTGCTGGCTCAATCCGACAGCGACGAGGTCCTGGGCAAGATGAAGGTGACCGCACTGCTTGAGGCCCTGCCGGGCGTCGGCAAGGTGCGGGCCAACCAGATCATCGAGCGGTTGCAGATCGCGCCCAGCCGCCGTCTCCGGGGCCTCGGCGACAGGCAGCGCAAGGCGCTGCTCGCCGAGTTCAGCGGCGAGTAATTGTGATTGACCGGGAGCCGGGGACGGGTGTGCGCGCCCAACCCCGGCTCACTGTTGTGTCGGGTCCGTCCGGGGTCGGGAAGTCCACTGTGGTGGCACAGGTGCGGAAACTGGACCCGGACATCTTCTTCAGCGTCTCCTGCACCACCCGCGCGCAGCGGCCGGGCGAAGTGGACGGTCAGCACTACCACTTCGTGGACAGGCAGCGGTTCCAGCGGATGATCGAGCAGGACGACTTTCTTGAGTACGCCGAGTACGCCGGGAACTTCTACGGCACACCACGCCAGCCAGTTCTGGACGCGCTGGCCGCGGGCCGGCCGGCGATCCTGGAGATCGAGCTGCAGGGCGCGCGGCAGGTGCGCGCCGCGATGCCTGAGTCGCAGCTCGTCATGCTCGTACCGCCGTCCTGGGAGACACTGGTGGGGCGGCTCACCGGGCGCGGCACCGAAAACCCCGACGTGGTGGCCCACCGGCTGGCCGTCGCCGAGAAGGAGTTGGACGCCCAGGGCGAGTTCGACGCGCTCGTGGTGAACACCGACGTGCGGCAGGCCGCGGCCGAGTTGCTAACCTTGACAACGGGAAGACCATCTTGACCAGGCAGGAGTTGTTTTGAGCACCGAGCTGGGCGCACTGGGTGAGCCGACCGCGAACCTGGAAGGCATCACCAACCCCCCGATTGACGACCTGCTGGACAAGGTCAGTTCCAAGTACGCGCTGGTCATCTATGCCGCCAAGCGTGCCCGTCAGATCAACGACTACTACGCGCAGCTCGGCGAGGGCCTGCTGGAGTACGTCGGCCCGCTGGTCGAGCCGGGCCCGCGGGAGAAGCCGCTGTCGATCGCGCTCCGCGAGATCCACTCCGGCCTGCTTGAGCACACCGAAGGCGAGTGACGGAGCCGACCGTGTTCGGGCCCCCGGCGGACGTGCCCCCGGCGGACAGCCGGCCCCGGGTGGTCCTTGGGGTCGGAGGTGGGATCGCCGCCTACAAGGCGTGTGAGGTCCTCAGGCGGCTCACCGAGTCCGGACACCAGGTGCAGGTGCTGCCGACCGCGGCGGCGCTGAACTTCGTCGGCCGGGCGACTTTCGAGGCGCTGTCCGGCCGGCCCGTGCACACCCAGGTCTTCGAGGACGTGTACGACGTCCCACACGTCCGGATCGGCCAGGAGGCCGACCTGGTCGTCGTGGTCCCCGCGACCGCGGACCTGATCGCGAAGGCCGCGAACGGCCTCGCGGACGACATGCTGACCGGCACGTTGCTGACCGCCCGCTGCCCGGTGCTGATGATCCCGGCGATGCACACCGAGATGTGGGAGCACGCCGCCACCCAGGCCAATGTGGCCCTGCTGCGGTCGCGGGGCGTGGTGGTCGCCGAACCCGCCAGCGGCCGGCTGACCGGCAAGGACACCGGCAAGGGGCGACTGGCCGATCCGGCCGAGATCGTCGACCTGGCCCGGCTGCTGCTGGCCCGGTCCGACAGTTTGCCCCGGTCCCTTGCGGGCAAGCGGGTGGTGGTGTCCGCGGGCGGGACGCGTGAACCGCTGGATCCCGTGCGCTACCTGGGCAATCGCTCGTCCGGCAAGCAGGGGTACGCGCTCGCTCGGGTCGCCGCCCAGCGCGGCGCGCAGGTGACGCTCGTGTCCGCGCACACGGTCGCGTTGCCCGAACCGGCGGGTGTGGACATCGTGCACGTCGGCACCGCCCTGGAGCTGCGGGACGCCGTCCACAAGGCCGCGGCCGACGCCGACATCGTGGTGATGGCCGCCGCGGTCGCGGACTTCCGGCCGGTGACCACCGCCACCCACAAGATCAAGAAATCCGACCGGGACCCGGACCCGGTGGCCCTCACCCGCAACCCGGACGTGCTGGCCGAACTGGTCCAGGCCCGTGCCGCCGGCCGGCTGCCGGCGAGCCAGGTGATCGTCGGGTTCGCCGCCGAGACCGGCGACGAGAGCGGGGACGTGCTCACCCACGCCCGCGCCAAGCTCGCCCGTAAGGGCTGCGATCTGCTGGTGGTGAACGCCGTGGGGGAGGGGCAGGCGTTCGAAGTGGAGGACAACTCCGGGTGGCTGCTCGCGAAGGACGGCCAGGAACGACCTATCGCATTGGGGTCGAAGGCGCAAATGGCGGCCGAAATCTGGGATTTCGTGCACAGTTGACGGTCCACTCACCCGCCTTCAGTAGGCTGTCCGAGTTCACCCGGGATGACTTGAGGGGAAGACACATTGGCTAGTAAGGCAAGCCGGCTGTTCACGTCGGAGTCGGTCACCGAGGGGCATCCGGACAAGATCTGTGACGCGATCAGCGACTCGATCCTGGACGCCCTGCTGCGCAAGGACCCTCGGTCGCGGGTGGCGGTCGAGACCATGGTGACCACCGGCCAGGTGCATGTGGCCGGTGAGGTCACCACCGAGGCGTACGCCGACATCCCGGCGATCATCCGGGAGAAGATCCTGGAGATCGGCTACGACTCGTCGGCGAAGGGCTTCGACGGCAACTCCTGTGGCGTCAACATCGCCATCGGCGCCCAGTCGCCCGACATCGCGCAGGGCGTCGACACGGCGTACGAGTCCCGGGTCGAGTCCGCCGACGACGAGATCGACCGTCAGGGCGCGGGCGACCAGGGCCTGATGTTCGGTTACGCGTGCACGGACACGCCCGAGTTGATGCCGCTGCCGATCGCGTTGGCGCACCGCCTGTCGAAGCGGCTGACTCACGTGCGTAAGGACGGTTCGCTGCCGTACCTGCGGCCGGACGGCAAGACCCAGGTGACCATCGAGTACGCCGGCGACCAGGCCGTGCGGCTGGACACCGTGGTGGTGTCGTCGCAGCACGCGGACGGCATCGACCTGGAGAAGATGCTCGGGGTGGACGTGCGGGAGCACGTCATGCTGCCCGAGCTGGCCGACCTGGAGCTGGACACGTCGAACGTGCGGCTGCTGGTGAACCCGACCGGCCGGTTCGTGATCGGCGGCCCGATGGGCGACGCCGGCCTCACCGGCCGCAAGATCATCGTCGACACGTACGGCGGCATGGCCCGCCACGGTGGCGGCGCGTTCTCCGGCAAGGACCCGTCGAAGGTGGACCGGTCCGCCGCGTACGCGATGCGCTGGGTTGCCAAGAACGCTGTGGCGGCCGGGCTGGCGTCGCGGATCGAGGTCCAGGTGGCCTACGCGATCGGCAAGGCCGCGCCGGTTGGCCTGTTCGTGGAGACGTTCGGCACCGAGAACGTGGACCCGGCCAAGATCCAGCAGGCCATCAGCTCGGTGTTCGACCTGCGGCCGGCCGCGATCATCCGCGACCTGGACCTGCTGCGCCCGATCTACGCGCCGACCGCCGCGTACGGCCACTTCGGCCGGCCGGAGCTGGACCTGCCGTGGGAGCGCACCGACCGGGCCGCCGCCCTGAAGCAGGCCGCTGGCGTCTGAGGAAGTCGAGCGTCACCGGCCGGGCATCCGTGGATGCCCGGCCGGTTTCGGTCAAGCTCGTTTGTAGCGGTCGGCCATGGTGTGAAACACCTTTTTCGGCTCCCATGTGGTCTCGTCGAGCATGCGGACCACGCCGTACGAGCCGAGGTCTTTGTCGCCCTGGTAGGTGTAGCCGGCGAAGGTGAACCAGAGTGCGGTGTCGACGCCTTCCTCTTCGAAGATGTCGAGCAGTTCGGTGAAGTAGCGAACCTGCTCGTCCTCGTCGCGTACCGCGCCTTCCGGTACCTGCCACGCCATTCCGCCGCGGTCGCCCGCGCCTTGGTAGGCGCACGTTCCGAATTCGGTGACCGCGACCGGCTTGCCGTGGGTGAAGTGCCGGCGCAGTTCGGACCGGAACTCCTCGGCGTTGTAAGCCGCTCGGTAGGCGTCCACGCCGACGATGTCGAACGGACTCCAGTCGATGAACTCCCACGGGCCGGCGGCGTACGTGACCCGGCCGCCGAAATGGGACCGGACGGTCGCGGCGGTCTGGGCGAGGAACTCGTTGAACCGCTGCATGATCGGGCCGAGGGATGCCCACCATTCCTGATCGGCGCTGACCATGGTCTGCAGGCGGTCGGAGTACGTGTCGCCCGGGATGAAGCCGCCGCAGAAGGCACTGATCTCACAGCCGGCGACGAACACCACGTCGGCGCCGTCCCGCCGCAGGGTTTCCGCTCGTTGTGCGCAGTCTTCCAGGAACGGGAGCAGTTGATCGGTGGGCATGTCGACAGGGAACGGCGCGAACCACACCTCCAGACCGGCGTCGGCGGCGCAGCGTGCGGCGACGCTGAGCCGCTCGGGATCGCCGCCGGAGACACGGACTGTCTTGCAGTGCAGTTCGCCGACGATCACCGCCATGTCGTGCTGGACCACCTCGGGGGTGAACGTCTTCCGGGAGATGCCTTCCCCAGGGAGGAAACCGGTGTCGTAGTTGATGCCGTGTGCGCGCACGTCACTTTCCTTTCGTGTGGTCGATGCCGTGTTCGAGCAGGTCGAACGCGAGCTCGATGTCCTGCGCCAGTGCGCCGGTCGCCTGTTCGGGTGACGTGCCGCCGGTCAACAGGTGGAAGAACGACTCCTGGAGGGTGAGCACGGTGGCGGCGATCTGAGCCGCCATCAGCGTGGCCGCCCTGGGCCCGTGGTCCTCGGCCAGCACTTCGGCCAACGCCTGACGCTGCTGGTAGAGCAGGGTGTTCGCGGCCGCGCTGAGCAAGGGACTGGCGATGATCACGCGCGTTCGCCCAACTACGTCGTCCCAGTCGATCGCGCCTGTGTGCACCGCCGCGAACGTGCGAAAGTGCGTTCGCAACGCCTGCAGCGGTGTCTGGTCGGGCGCTCGCCGGGCGACGATGCCGGCCAGGTCGTCGTCGCCAACACCCTCCAGCACGAGCGACTCCTTGCTGGGGAAGTACGTGAAGAGGGTCGCTTTGGCGACCTCCGCGGTCTCGGCGATCTCGTTCACCGTCACCGCCTCGAAGCCGCGTTCGGTGAACAGCTTCAACGCCACCACGGCGATCCGCCGCTTGGTCAGCTCCTTCTTGCGTTCCCGCAGGCCTGCCATGACCGAATAATATCAGACTCGGTCTGAAATCAGACCGGGTTCAGTAATTGGCGGGACGGGACCCTCTGGTAGACACCTGACATGGTCAAACCGGGTGTCCAGCACAAGGGCGAACGGCAGCCGGCCGCCGTCCTGCCGGTCGCCCGTGTCTACGTGGACGTGCCGCTCGCGCACCTGGACAAGGCCTTCGACTACGTCGTTCCGGCGCATGTCGACGCCGACGTGGTGCCCGGCTGCCGGGTGCGGGTCAGGTTCTCCGGGCGGCTGGTCGACGGATACGTCATCGACCGGGTGGCCGAGTCCGACCACCCCAAGCCGATGTTCCTGGAGAAGGTGGTCTCGTCCGAGCCGGTGCTGTCACCGCCGATAGCCCAACTGGCCCGCGCCGTGGCCGACCGGTACTCGGGCACGATGATGGACGTGCTGCGGCTGGCGATTCCGCCGCGGCACGCACGCGCCGAAGCCGGCGAGTCGCCCGAGCCCGTCGCCCTCGCACCCGTGGACATGTCGGGGTGGGACCGATATCCGCGCGGTGGTGCTTTCGTAGAGGCGCTGCGTGCCGGCCGTAAGGCCCATGCCGTGTGGCAGGCGCTGCCGGACGAGGACTGGCCGCGCCGGCTCGCCGAACTGGCCGTCACGGTCGCCGCCACAGGCCGGGGTGTGGTGCTCGTCGTGCCGGACTACCGCGACGTGGCCCGTCTGCACGCCGCGTGCCTTGACCTGGTCGGGAAGGACGGGGAACCCGCGGTTGTCGCGTTGTCGGCCGATCTGGGGCCATCCACGCGGTATCGCAGGTGGCTCGCGGTGCTCCGCGGCAGCGCGCGGATCGCGGTGGGCACGCGAGCGACGGCGTTCGCGCCGGTCACGGACCCAGGACTGGTCGTCGTGTGGGACGACGGCGACGACCTGCACGCCGATCAGCGCGCGCCGTACCCGCATGTACGGGAGGTCCTCACGCTCCGGGCGCACCTGTCGGGCGCGGCACTGCTTGTGGGCGGCTTCGCCCGTACGGCCGAGGCGCAGCTGCTGGTGCAGTCCGGTTGGGCGCACGAGTTGGTCGCGTCGCGCGAGTCTGTGCGGCAGGCCGCGCCCCGGGTGACCGCCATAGGCGAGACCGACGTACAGATCGCGCGGGACCCCGCTGCGCGCGCGGCGCGGCTGCCGCTCGTCAGCTTTGAGGCCGCGCGGGGTGCCCTCGCGGCTGAGGCGCCGGTGCTGGTGCAGGTGCCTCGCCGTGGTTATGTGCCCGCCCTGGCGTGCGCCAACTGCCGTGCGCCCGCGCGGTGCCGGCGGTGTGCCGGGCCGCTGGCGTTGCCCGGCGGACGGGACGCCGACGTTCCCCGGCCGCCCGGGTGCCGGTGGTGCGGTGCCGCGGAGGCCGCTTTCCGTTGTGGCGAATGCGGTTCACGGCGGCTACGGGCGGTCGTCGTCGGCTCCAAGCGGACCGCGGAGGAGTTGGGCCGGGCGTTCCCGGGCGTGCCGGTGCGGACATCCGGCGCCGACGAGGTGCTTGCTTCCGTGCCCGACACGCCGGCGCTTGTGGTGTGCACGCCGGGCGCCGAGCCGGTCGCCGAGGGCGGGTACGGCGCCGCGCTTCTGTTGGACAGCTGGGCGTTGCTCGGCCGGGCGGATCTGCGGGCGGCCGAGGAGACCCTCCGGCGGTGGATGGGCGCGGCCGCCCTCGTCCGGCCCTCGGTGGACGGCGGACGTGTTGTGGTCGTGGCGGATTCGTCGCTCGGGCCGGTGCAGGCGTTGGTGCGGTGGGATCCCGCGTGGCACGCCGAGCAGGAACTGGCCGGGCGCACCGAGTTGGGCTTCCCGCCCGCGGTCCGAATGGCCTCGGTGGACAGTTCGCCGGACGCGTTGGTCGAGTTCCTCGAACACCTTGAGCTCCCGCCGTCCGGCGAGATCCTCGGCCCGGTCCCGTTGGGGGACAACGGAGACCGGGAACGAGCCCTGATCAGGTCGTCCCGAGTGGACGGACGGGCCCTGGTCGCGACCCTGACCAACGCCCAGGCCGCCCGCACGGCCCGCAAGGACCCGGAAGCCCTCAAGGTTCGCCTTGACCCGCTCGAACTCGTCTGAACGAGCTCAGCGGGCGTTCAGCGGGCCGCGGTACAGCTCGTTTCCTTTCGCGTCGTAGATCGTGGTCGACAGCGTCGCCAGGTGGTCTTCGGGGAGCTGGCCGGTGTCGTCGATCTGGGAGTCCGGCACGATCGAGATGAACGTCCCGTCCTTCACGTCGGTGTCCAGCTCGGTCGTGCCGTCCAGGACGACGGACATCTTGGTGGCGTCCGCACGGACCGTGCCGAGGATGACCAGGCCGTCGTCGCCGCCGTTCATCACCGAGGTCTGGGCCGCGTCCACCGGCAGGGGGGACCGGACGAACTGCGTGTACGCCTGGAAGTTCTGGTTCGTCGCCTCGCTGAAGTCCAGGGTCGCCGAGTCGGTCTGCCACTGGCAGACGGCCACTCCTTTGGCGTTCGTGGCCATGATCAGCTCGTTGCCGTTGACCGTCGCGGCCGCGCCTGCCTGCCAGCTGTCCCGGTCGGGTTCCGGGTCGTGCGAGCCGGCCATGCAGTCGGCCAGTGCCTTGCCCCGGGTGCTGGTCCGTTCGGCCGGCGCCGGTCTGTCCACAACGGACACTATGGGCGGCGGGACGCTCGGGATGTCCCGGATCGGGTAGGTCGGGTCGTCGTCGTCCGGCCGGTCCGGCTGGTCGAACGGCATGTCCGGGGGCAGCTGCTGGGCCTGCAGGTGGGCGTCCGGGGCGAGGTCGGCCGTGGTGTACAGGACGAACATGCCGTCGCCCTTCTCCGGCGCCGCGATCATGGCGTCGTTCCCGTCGGCCGGGGTGATCTCGAACGTGTCCCACGACGGGTCCGTCAGGCCGGCGACCGTCCCGTTCGGAGTCGCGAACAGCGCGCCCGTCGCCGAACCCGTCGCGTAGGCCGGTTCGGCCGACGGGTTCGACAGCGTCACGGTCGTCAACGTGCTCTCGCAGAACAACGGCTTGCCACCGGCTCGCGCCGCGGTGACCTCGACCCCGTTCAGCTCGGCGGTGAACGAGACCGTCCACTGTGGCCGGTCCGGAAAGGTGGCCGCCGCCGGGGACGCCTTGGCCGCGTTGAAGCAACGGTCGAGATCCGCGGAGGAGTGGTCCGTGGCGCCGCTCGCGGACACCTCACCGACCGGCGCCTGTGCGGTCGCCGGACCGGCGTCCTCGGCCGTCGGTGTCGACTGCGCGGCGACCAAGGACACGGCAGCGGCCAGGACGGTGACCGAGATGGCCGCGGCGAGCGGTGCGCGGACGCGTGACACGCGAAACCGGGCCGGCCGGTCCAACTCCCGCCACAGCTTGCGGCGCAGCCGGTCGCGGACCTCGGGCGGCATCTCCCGCCGGGGCGGAGGAAAGAAGTCGCTCACGACTCCTCCTCGGTGAGGTCGCGGCCCAGGACCTTGCGCAGGCGGGCGCGGGCGCGGGAGATCCGGGACCGGATGCTCACGTCCTCCAGGCCGAGCAGCTCAGCGGCCTCGGCCACGGACAGCTCGCCGATCAGGCACAGCTCCACCACCTGGCGCTCGGACTTCGGCAGCTTGGCCACCGCGGCCAGGACGGTCCGCATCCGGTTCTCGCCGTCCACCTTGTCGGCGACATGCTCGGCGTGGTCCGCGACGGCCTCCTGGGTGGGGACCCGGCGCAGCATCCGGGCGAACCGGCCGGAGCTGCGGTACTCCGAACGTGCGAGGTTGCCGGCGACCGCGTACAGCCACGGCAGTGCGCTGTCCCGGACCAGGGTGACCTCGTTGAGTTTGCGCCACGCGGTCATGAACGTGATCGAGGTGAGGTCCTCCGCGAGCGACCAAGAACCGGTCAGCCGGTAGGCGTGGTTCCACACCGCCTGCGCGTGCCGCTCGAACAGTTCGCCGAACGCCGCCTTGTTGCCGGACGCCGCACGCCGCCACAGCGCTGAGTCGCTGTGTCGGTCCTCGACGGGTTCAGCCCCTGCCGGCGGCCCCAGGGCGGGGTCGCCGCGGTCGGGCAGCATCCTCGCTCCCAGCGTCCGGTTCGCGGTGGTCGTCACGTCTGGAGGTGTCCGCCTCCCCCTGAACTGTTGCATACCGCCGTTGTGGCTCCGGTATCGGCCCAAAGGATGAGTCTCGGACCGTCCCATGGAAGGACGCGCGGAGCAGGGGGCGCCCGGCAGTCTTCAGCGGGGAGGTGGGGTCATGAGCGCGGTAGCCGCCGCACGATATGTCGGAAAACTGGTGTTGGCGTTCTTTGTGATGCTCCTCCTCGGTGCGTTGGACTGGTGAACGCGCGGGAAACTCACACTTGGTTTCCCTCAAACGCCGCATGCGCTCGACCGGTGCTGACTCCTACTGTCGATTGTGAGGACGGTCGTCACTGGAGGCAGTCGTGAGCGAAGCCCGGCTTGACACCCGTGAACGACTGCTCCGAACGGCGAGCGCCCCACGGGATCTGCTGTCGGTCGGCGTCGAAGAAGAGTTCATGCTGGTCGACACCGGAACGGGCCGGCTGGCCGACCGCGCCCCGGACGTGCTGTCCAACGCCGACGCGGAAGGCGTGGACCTGCAGGCGGAGATCACCCTCAGCCAGGTCGAGACCGCGTCAGGTGTCTGTCTCAGCATGGGTGAGCTGCGGGAACAGCTCGTGGGTGCGCGGATGGCCCTCGGCGAGCAGGCCGCCATGTACGGTGCCCGCATCATCGCCTCCGGCACGCCTGTACTGGCGCGGACATCGCCGCTCATGCTCACCCCCGTGCCGCGGTATCACCGGATGAACCGCGAGTTCCGTGCGCTCGTCGGCGACCTGCCGGTCTGCGGCTGCCATGTCCACATCGGACTGCCCAACGACGAGGCCAGGGTGCTGGTCTCCAACCACCTGAGGCCGTGGCTGCCGACCCTGCTCGCGATCGGCGCCAACTCGCCCTACTGCAACAGTTCGGACACGGGGTACGCCAGTTGGCGCTACCTGATGTGGGGCCGATGGCCGTCCGCCGGCCCACCACCGTGGTTCGAATCGGCGGCGTCGTACTACGCGGCCCGTGAGGAGGTCATCTCCAGCGGCGCCGCGATCGACGTGGGAATGCTGTACTGGGACGCGCGACTCTCGGCGCATCACCCCACGGTCGAACTTCGGGTTTGCGACGTAGCGCCAACGGTCGACGACGCGGTGATGCTCGCCGCCATCGTGCGGGGGATCGCCGCGACCGCGTTGGCTTCGGAGACACCCGCCTTGGCCGTGCCGCAGCACCTGCTCCGGCCGGCGTTGTGGCGCGCGGCTCGGGACGGTCTGGAAGGTCTCGGGCTGGACGTGCGCACGGGTGAGTTGGCACCTGCCGGGAACTTGGCTGCGGCTCTCGTTCGGTGGATCCGGCCTGCTTTGGAGTATGCCGGGGACTATGAGCTGGTGAACGAGTCGCTTGCTCGGCTGCTGCTGGATGGGTCTGGTGCGGCTCGGCAGCGGGCTGCTTTTGCTCGGGAGGGGCGGTTTGAGGATGTGGTCGGTTTTCTTGCTGACCAGACTTGTCCGGTGTAGGACTGTTCTCCTCGGCCTTCCCCTTTTTCGGACCTATCGAAAAGAATGATTGTGCTGGGCGCGAAACGTTGTTTGGTCACCTTGGAGTGTGGCTTCCAGCCTCGGGTTTCGGTTCCGGCGCTGGTTACCCT
>NZ_SLWS01000015.1 GCF_004345645.1 Actinocrispum wychmicini
CCGCCTGCCAGATATGATTGGCTCCGCCCAGGCCATACGGGAGGGAGACACCACTCTGGGCCACCACTATCGGGTGAAACAGATTATGCAGCACTAGTTACGCCGTTCTTCAGATAGAATGAGGGTATGTCCAACGCAGGCCCCATGTGGCAGATCAGCGACGCTGAGCTGCTCGATGCCGCCACGGCTGCGGAAACCCGCCTACGGCAAGCATACGCCGAATCTGTCCACCTGCTGTCTGAATTGGATAATCGCGGAGTTGCCACCAAAATCGGCTACTCCAACACCCCCGCACTACTGATGCACACCCTGCGCATCAGCCGCGCCGACGCCCGACACCGCCTCGCCCAAGCCAACGACCTCCACCCCACCACCACACCCACCGGATCGGTGATCGACCCGGTGCTGCCGCAGACCTCCCAGGCGCTCGCGCGCGGCGAAGTCGGGTCCGAACACGTGGACGTCATCCGCAAGACCCTGGCCGACCTACCGCACCTGGACACCGAACAGCGGGCCACCGCCGAGCAAGTGATGCTGGACCGGGCCGCTGAGGATGACCCGAAAGCCCTGACCCGATTCGCCACCCGAGTCCGCGACATCGTCGACCCCGACGGCCCACCACCCACCGACGATGAACCCAAGCGGCCGGAGCGGATGCTGCGGCGGCATATCCGCCGGGACGGCACCCTGGAATTTAAGGGTCACCTCGACCTTGAGTCAGCCCAGCTGTTCGAGAACCTCCTCAAGCCGTTCGAGAAGCCGCACCCGGAAGGCAACGACACCCGGGGCTATGCCGAACGGGCCGGTGATGCCTTCGCCGACGTGCTGAAGATGGCCGCCCACAGCCCGGACCTGCCCACCCACAACGGAGTCAGGACCGAAGTCGCGGTCACCATCACCTACCAAGAACTGCAACACGCCCTCGACAACGCGGTCCTCACCGACAACACCTCGCTCACCGCCCGCGACGCCCGCCGCCTCGCCTGCGACGCGAGGATCATCCCCGCCGTCCTCGGCACCGACTCCCAACCATTGGATGTGGCCGTCCCGGCCTACACCACCCCAGCCCACATCCGCCGCGCACTAGTCCTCCGCGACCGAGGATGCAGCTTCCCCGCGTGCGACCGACCCTCCAACGTATGCGACTCACACCACGTCCTCGAATGGCGAAAAGGCGGCCCGACCAAGCTGAAAAATCTAGCGCTCCTCTGCCAGCATCACCACCGATTGATCCACCATAGTGACTGGCAAGCAGAAATGGTCAACGGCAGACCCCAATTCATTCCCCCAGCATATGTGGACCCGTCACGCACCCCCAGACGCAACCACATCCACGGCCCCCTCCCGAGGACGGCATGATTCACCTAGCCGCGCCAGCGAATCACGCCCGCAACCGGGAAAAGCGCGTGCCCGCGCAACACACCCCAGACTGGAGTGGGGTCTCCCTCCCGTATGGCCTGGGCGCAGCCAATCATATCTGGCACGTGGTGTCCGAACCTTCGATAGCCGTCCGGTCCGCCTACGGAAATCAGCAACAAGCGGGAGCCATACGGACCGAAACCCAAGCCGGACACCACGTGCCAGATATGATTCCCTTGGGCAGGCCATACGGGAGGGAGACCCTACGACCAAGACAACTAAAACAACCAGCAACACCCAACAAAGGACTCCCTCTTGGCGGCCTGCCTGAGCGGCGAGCGAACAATCTTTTCAGTCCGGAAAACCAAAGAGCGAATTCAAGGAACCGCAGCGAAATCATGGTCAGAAGGAGTCGCGAAGGCCATCCAGGCCGTTGAGGATCAGGTCCAGGCCGAATTCGAATTCGGCTTTGTCGTCGCACCAGCCGAGGGTGGAGGTGGGGTCGTTGTGGACTATGTCGGCCATCATGGCGGCTAGGTGGGGGAGGTTGTCGGCGAGGTTGGCGAGGATGGCTGCTGTTTCTTCGGGGGTGGTGGGGCCGGTGGAGGGGTCGAAGAGTTCTTGGGTGAAGCCGAGGGCTCGGCTGCCTAGGGCGTGCAGGGCGTGGTGGGCCAGGTCGTAGGAGAAGCCGCCGGCTCTCATCAGGGCGAGTAGGCCGTCGTAGTACTTGAGGACTTCTGGGCTTGTCGTTGTGCGGGTCTCGAAGACGCTGGGGGCCCAGGGGTGGCGGAGGAGGACTTCGCGGGCCGACAGGATTCGGTGGCGCACCGCGTTCTTCCAGTTGGCGCCGTGGGCGGGCAGGTCGAGCTTGTCGACGGTGTCGTTGATCTCCCGGGCGATCACCGTTGTGAGGCCGTCGAGGACGTCTTCTTTGTTGGCCACATGGTAGTAGAGGGACATTGCCTCCGCGCCGACCGCTTCGGCCAGGCGGCGCATGGTGACCGAGCCGAGGCCCTGGTTGTCGGCGAGGGCCACCGCGGCGTGTAGCACTCGGTCGCGGGTAAGCGGCACCCGGGGCTCTGGTTCGGGCATGGTCACCTTGATGATCTTACAAGGTAAGGCTGAGGTATTGACCTGTCTTACGGTGTACGGCTATCTTACGTTGTACGACTTACAACGTAAGGGGAGCTAGATGAAGGCCTACGTCCTGCGGTCCTACGGTTCGGCCGAGCTCAGGGAGATCGACACACCCAGTCCCGCCGACAACGAGGTCCTGGTCCGGGTACGCGCGACGTCCGTCAACCCGTACGACTGGCACTTCATGAAAGGCGAGCCGTACATCGCCCGCCTGATGCCCAGTGGCCTCGGGTTACGTCGCCCGAAGATGCCCATCCTCGGCTGCGACATGGCCGGCCAGGTCGAGGCGGTCGGCAAGGCGGTCACCCGTTGGCAGCCCGGCGACGACGTGTTCGCGCTGCGGGAGCAGGGCGGCTTCGCCGAATACGTCACGGTCCCGGAAGACCTGCTGGTGTCGAAGCCGAAGAACCTGTCCTACGAACAGGCTGCGGCGGTGCCGATGGCGGCCGTCAGCGCCCTGCTGGGCCTGCGCGACGTCGGCAAGATCCAGCCAGGACAGAAGGTCCTGGTCAACGGTGCCGCGGGCGGTGTCGGCACGTTCGCCGTGCAGATCGCGCGGGCTTTGGACGCGATCGTCATCGGCGTCTGTAGCGGTCGTAACACCGATCTGGTTCGGTCCATCGGCGCCCACGACGCGATCGACTACGGCAAGGAGGACTTCACGCGTACCGACCAGCGATACGACCTCTTGCTGGACATCGCGGGCAGCCGTTCAGTGCGAGCATGCCGGCGCGCGATGACTCCCAAAGGGACATTCGTCTCCATCGGCGGCAAGGCCGGGCGATGGCTCCAACCGGTCGGTCACCTCCTGTCGACGATGGCCACCGCGCCCATGGTGTCCCAGCGTGTCGGGGCTATCGACGCAGTCAAGGCGATGCGGACAACTCAGCACCTCACGATGGTGAGCACGCTCATCGAGGACGGCAAGGTCACTCCGGTCATCGACCGGTGCTACCCCTTCGAGGAGATCCAGTCCGCCGTCGCCTACCAGGAACAGGGGCACACCCAGGGCAAGGTCGTGGTCACAGTCTGACCGATATTGGTTGGACCGTCCCAGCCCGCGTGGACTTCACTGTCTCCGTGCCTCTTCCCGATGGTTACCGGACCGAGCGTCCCGCCCTCGCCCACGTGCCGGAGATCCTGGCGCTGGTCCACGCCAGCGATGTCGCCGCGGTGGGGTTCCCCGACTTCGACGAGTCCGAAGTGGTGGCCGCGCTGACCGCGCCGGGCTTCGACCCGGCCGCGGACTCCTGGCTGGTGCGTGACGGGCAGGGCCGGCTGGCGGGATGGGGCTACCTGGACGCGCCCTCGGCGGACGCCGACGAAGTGTTCTGCGAGGCGTACGCCCATCCCGGCCAGGATTCCGCAGTCCAGGCGACGCTGATCGACCTGCTCCTCGGCCGACTCGCCGAACGCGCCGCCGGCCGGCCGCAGGTGACGGCCAAGGCCGGCGCGATACCGACCGAGACGCAGTACATCCAGGTGCTCACCGACGCCGGCTTCGCGTTCGAGCGGCAGCAGGCCCGGATGACCCGGCCACTGACCGGGAACGAGCAAAAGCCCACGCCTGTACCGGGTTACACCGTACGTGAATTGCGTACTGCCGAACTGCCTGACTGTCACGAGATCCTGCGAGTCGCGTTCGCCGACACCGCCCAAGCCTTCCAGAGCACTGTGGACGAACTGGCGGCCGCGCCGAACATCCTGTGGGCGGAGTGCCTGGTGGCCGAGGCCGACAATGGCGCACTGGCCGGGGTCCTGCTGTCGTCGAACCAGTCCGCCGACAAGAACGAGGGCTGGGTCAAATGGCTCGGTGTCCTGCCGGACCATCGGGGACGCGGGCTGGCCACCGCGCTGTTGTCGACCGCGTTCGCCGGGTACGCCGAGCAGGGCCGGACCGCTGTCGGGCTCGGCGTGGACACCACCAACCCGACGGGCGCCTACCGCCTGTACGAGTCACTGGGCATGACCGCCGCCTACCGGGTGAACATCTACCAGCAGGACGTCGCCGGCTCACGATGACAAGTGGGCGATGTCTCCCAACGAGAGCGGGGCGGGCGGAGGCAACGGGATGACCGGATCCGTGCGGTCGCCCCGAAAGGCTTCGAGCAGGTAGGCGACAAGCCGCCGCGACGCGGCCACCGCCGCTTCCACCGAGTCAGCGGCCAGGCCACCGTTGGCCTTGAACACCAGCGTCACGTCGCCGGGCACGAAATCGGCCCGCAGCTGACCGGTCTCCTTGGCGCGCCGCACAAGATCGGCGAAACCGCGCAGGCCTCGGTCGCGTTCCTGTTCGAAGTCCACCGCTTCACCGAAAGCCGCGCAAAAACCCCGGTCAACGGCGTGCATGACAGTCACCTTCTCGATGACGGTACAGAACCCCCGCCACGGGTCTGGATCGGCCAACGCGTCGTCCACAACGGACACACACTCCGCGAACTGCTCGGCGAACACCTCCTTGACCAACGACTCCTTCGTCGGGAAGCGGCGGTAGAGCGTCGCGACCCCGACACCGGCGTGCCGCGCGATCGCCGCCATCGGCACGTCAAGCCCGCGTTCGGCGAACAGCCGCCGCGCGACCTCGACGATCCGGTCCCGGTTCTGCCGCGCGTCGACGCGCAACCGGATGCGAGACACGTCGGCACTCATGTCTCTCACTTTAGACCAAGTGGATGGACCACTCCACTTCTCCCGCTACCGTGGACGGGTGGCAAACCAAAACACGCTGCCCCGGCAGATGGTCAGTCGTTTCAACAGTTTCGTGGCGGGTCTGCGGAACTCGCCCCGGTGGGGCCGGATGGTGCGCAAGCGCATCACGATGGTGACGTACACCGGCCGGCGTTCCGGGCGCACCTTCAGCACACCTGTCGCCTACCGACGAGTAGGCGACGTCGTCACGATCGGTGTCGCCATGCCCGACCTCAAGAACTGGTGGCGCAACTTCCTGGGCGAAGGCGGCCCGATCTCGCTGGAACTGGACGGGACCGATCACCTGGGCCACGCGATCACCCAGCGGGACGAGAAGGGCCGCGTCACCATCACCGTTCGCCTGGAGAACAGGTGACCTGGGCGTCCGCCCAGTCGGCGTGGTCCAGACCGTTCCCGTCGCCCGCGGCACCGACCACCAGGTCGACCACCTGCGCACCCGCGAGCGGGACGTCCACCGCCAGCGGCGCGGAGGTGCCGGTGAGCGTGGGTGACGTGTAGACCGTTGTCCCGTCGGCAACCACGGCGAAGGTCACGCTTCCGCCGCCGTGGGTTTCGTCGTCCACGCCGACCGTGGCCGTGAACCGGGAACAGTGTCCGGCCAGGTAGAGGCCGATATCGCTGTCGGCGTGCGCGCCCAGGCCCTTCGGGTGGACGGTGCCGCGGAGGGTGATCGGGCGGCCGTCGCCTGCTCCGTTCTCACCGTTGCTCGTGTCGCGTTCCGCTGGTCCCCAGCCGTTGGTGGCCGTGAGGAACGGCAATGCGCTGGCCAGGCTTGTGGTTGTAGGTGGCACAGGCAGGCCGCGGACGATCCGGGTGTCGGTCGCCGAGAACCGGCCGAGGTGCGCGGACACAGACAGCGGTTGGGGTTGGGCGACCGCGCTGGCCGGGACGGTGACCCGCCAGCTCACGGTGGCAGGTCGGCCGGGCAGCAGCCACCGCAGTTTTGTGGGTGACGTGGGCACGGCGGTCCAGCCGGCCGGCAGTGCCAGGTCGGTTGTCACGCCGGCCACCGGCAGCACGGCACTCACCTGGGCGGAGACGTCCACGACCTGCCCCGGCTCGACCGTGTTCGGCGCGGTGGCGGACACACCGAGCAGATTCAGGGCCGGGATGTGCTGAAAAGGGTCGTATCGCGGACTCTCCACTGTGGGCACTTGCAGGCCGGTCGCCTGGGTGCCGTACGACTCCAGGCTGACCTTGCCCAAGCCGCCGGTCCCGTCGGTGTTCCACACCGCGATCGCGATCGTGTTGGCGCCGTTGGGTTTCAGGATCCCGGTCGGGATCGGGAAGCTGTGCTGCGGGCCGAGGTCGTTGACGTACCTGCCTAATTGCCAACCGTTGACGAAGATCTGCGCGCGATAGTGCCGTGCGGGGTCGTCGTCGATCCTGATCCCCACCGAAGTGTCCTGGCCGCGCGGCAGATCCAGGTTCGCCGTCGTGCGATACCAGGCCACACCCGGCGTTCGGTCAGTGTTCGGCAACGTGGCCGGCTGCCACGAACCGTCCGGGAAGCCCGGCTGCGACCAGCCGGCCCGCTCGCCGAACAGCCCGCCGTTGTTCATCGGCCCCCGAACCGGGTCACTCCCCTGCTGCCCCTGGATCCGCCAGGTGAGTGCGGTCAGCGGCGCGCCGGTCAGCACAGCGCCGGTGAGGCCACGCGCCTCCTTGTGGGTGTCGTTGGAACCGTAGTCCTCGTTGTGTCCCATGTTCTCCACGAGCACCGACACCACGTTGTCCTTGCCCGCCAAAGCGGCGGGGAACGTGAACGTGTTGCGGGCGGTGTTCGACGTGCCGAGGAACGTGCCGTTCAACCAGACCGACCACGCGCCCGCGCGACCGGTGTTGGCGGCCAACGTGATCCCGGTTTCCTTGCCGGTGCCCCGGAATCGGCCTCGGTACCAGACATCGCCGTAGTGGAACCCGTAGTCGTCGGCGAACAGGACGGGCAACGTGCCGGGCGCGGTCGTGCTGGGCGAACTGGTCTTCGTCGCCACCTGCCATCGCGAGTCGTCGAACCCGGGCTGCGCTTCCGGCGATTCGGCCTTGTACCGCCACGACGTCAACGCCGGTAGCGTCACGGGCGCGGGACCGCCCAGCCTCCCCAGTCTGCTGCCGCTGGCCGTCTGTTGCGTGGCCACCCGCACGCCGTTCCACCGCACATCCCCGCTTTGCGCGGCGAAGACCTCCAGATCACCTGCGGCCGTTGTGTCACCCGTCAGTGCTAGTCCGTTGGCACTACGAACCAAAGACGGTCCGCGCACCAGAATGGGACCGGATGCTGTGTCCTGACGCCAGAACGTGCTCGCGGTCTCGTCGGTGCCCAGCAGGAGCAGCAGCGGACGCTTTCCGCCTGTCACAAGGACTCGCGCCAGCCCGGTGTGCGTGTAGTTCAACCGCAGGTCGCCGCGGTCGGCGTCCCATGTGGACTCTACCGAGCCGTCGAGAACGGTGACCGTCGGCTTGGTGTCGTACTGCAGGACGGTCTCGCCGGCCTGACCGGCCCGCCCGTACAGCAACGCGACGTCCTGGGCGCCGATCTGGGCGTGGGTCATGATCTCCGACGTGGAGTACCGCAGCCGCTGGTCCCCCATCTGGTAGCCGGCGACCAGGATCTTGGAATCCCGACCGGCCAACGTGATGGCCGTCCCGGGCTGCTGCGGCACTGACGGGTAGTACACGGAACCGGTGGGTGGCACGTCGACCGCGTCCACGACCACGAACGGCGCGGTGCCACGGGGGTTGCGCTGACCGGTCACCACGATCCGCAGCGTGTGCTGGGTGTCGGCCAGGCCGCTGGCCGCGTACAACACCTGCTGGAACACCTTGTTCGGGGCGTATCCGTCCACAGTGGCCACTTTGGTGCCGTCGAGGTAGACGTCGGCGACGCCGTGGCTCGGGTCCTTCGACGACACCCACCGCACGCCGGTGCCGGTGAACGGCACGGTCACGGAGTCGCCCGCGACCTGGCTGAACGACTCGGTGTGCCGGAAGTCCCCGCTGGTGTAGTTCTGCTCGGGCCCGACATGGCTCCAGGTTCCGCTGTACGCCAACTCGGCCGCCACGTCGTCGTGCGTGTAGGTCGAGCGGGCGCCGAGGTCGATGGCGATGTGCGTGTCGTCGGTGGACGTGGACGTCGGGTCGCTGTGCCGGAGCGTGTGGAACTGTGTGTGGTCGTCCGGGTTGATCCGGGCGGTGTCCACCACCGCCGCGGAACTGGGCGCGGTCACGGCGAGCTGGTCGGTCTTGGCGAGCGGCGCCACCGCCTGGGTGAAGTAGCCGATCCGCTTGTCCGCGTCGTATTTCGGGCCGAGCTGGCGTGACTCGGTGATCGGTGCGCCGTAGTCGTAGGACGTGTACACCTGGCTCGGGTCGGCCAGCCAGCCCCAGGACGTGCCGCCGTACGTCATGTAGAAGCTCTGCGCGGTCGCCCCGACCGCGATGTTGTTCTTGTAGAACACGTTCACGAAGTCAGGGCCGGTGAGCTGGCGGCACTTGTCGTAGCCCGGTCCGCCCCACGGGTCGAACGAACCGCCCTGGAACTCCGGGGAGTACAACGGCTTCCCCTCGACCCGCGCGTAGGTGATGTCGCTGAGGCCGTGCCACGCCGTCGGGTTGGAACAGTTGAAGCCCTGCGGGTAGGAGTCCGGGCCGTCGACGTCCAGGGCGCCCGCGCCGCTGGAGAACGTGCCGTTGTGGTTGCCCGTCAACGGAACTGTGATGCCGTCGGCCTGCGCCTTGCGCTCCAGGTGGGTCATGTAGTCGCGGGCTGGGCCGGACGGGTCGTAGAACTCGTTCTCGACCTGGTAGAGGATCACCGAGCCGGTGCCGTTGGTGAGCTGGTGGCGCGCCAGGATCGGGTCGATCTTCGACAGCCACTCGTCCGCCGCGGCCAGGTAGTCCGGGGCCGTGCTGCGCGCCCGGCCGGGCTGGGTGGTCAGCCAGCCCGGGAAGCCACCGGAGTCGGTTTCGGCGTTGATGTACGGGCCGGGCCGGGCGATCACGTAGATCCCGACGTCCCGGGCGATGTCCAGGAGCCGGTCCATGTCGCGGATCCCGGTGAAGTCGTAGACCCCTGGCGCCGGCGAGTGGAAGCCCCAGTCGAAGTAGATGGACACCGCGTTGAACCCGCCGGCCTTCATCTTCTCCAGCACGTCCCGCCACAGCCCCGGGCTCGGTAACCGCCAGTAGTGGAACTCGCCCGACCACAGGTAGGTGCGTTGCCCGTCGATCATGAACGAGTAACCGTCGTAGCTGACCGTATGGCCGGCAGGCTGTGCCGCTGTCGGGGCGGCACCGGTCGGCACCGCCGTCCCGAGGAGCAGGAGCAGCGCCGCCACAGCCGCCCTGAGCGCTTGTCGTGTCCACGCCGACCATCGAGCCGCGCCCATGCGCCAGCCCTCCCGTGTTCCGTTGAGCGACAGTGACCAACAGTATTCGGACAGTAACCAGCAAGAGTAGACACAGTCAAGCAGCCCGATTCAACAAAATCGAACATCGCGGCGGTATTCCGCCATTCGGCCGCGGTCATAAGACGGCCCTATGGCCGCCCTGGATGCCTCGGACCGCGCCGTATCCCCTGGTCAACGCGAGAGATGGCGGTTAACAGGCAAAAACATAGCGTTGAACGAATTCATGCCGGCGGTCACGCTTTTCCTGCCCTGCAATTGTCTTGGAAAGGTCGGCCGATGAAACGGAGACCGTTAGCATTCGCGATCCTGCTCGCCTTGGGACTGGCGTCGGTCGCGGCCACAGCCCCCGCCGCGACCGCCGCCGCCTGCGGTGACCAGGTGATCGCCAACGGCGGGTTCGAAAGTGGTTCGTCCGGGTGGACCGCCACCAGCGGCGTTGTCTCGACCGCCACCGCACAGCAGCCCGCCCACGGCGGGACGCAGATGGGCTGGCTGGACGGGTACGGCAGCGCGCACACGGACACGGTGTCCCAGTCGGTGACGCTGCCGGCCGGGTGCACGTCGGCGTCGCTCACCTACTGGCTGCACATTGATTCCGACGAAACGACCACAACGACCAAATTCGACACATTGGTCGCGCAAATTGGTTCGACCACCGTGGCCAGTTATTCGAATTTGGACAAGGCCACCGGATACCAACAGCGCACGATCGACGCCACCCCGTTCCTCGGCCAGACCGTCACACTGAAGTTCACCGGTGTGGAGGACGCCAGCCTCTCCACCGACTTCGTCGTCGACGACATCGCGTTGACCACCACGGGCGGCTCCGGCAACCAGAGCCCGACCGTGACCAACCCCGGCCCGCAGAGCGGCACCGTCGGACAGGCGGCGAGCCTGCAGATCCAGGCGTCCGACCCGCAGGGCGACAGCCTCACGTACTCGGCGACCGGCCTGCCCGCCGGCCTGTCGATCAACGCCACCACCGGCCTGATCTCGGGGACGCCGAGCGCGGCCGGCAGTTCGTCGGCCACGGTGACCGCACGGGATCCCGGCGGCCACACCGGGTCTGCCACGTTCTCGTGGACCGTCACGTCCGGCGGCTCGGACGGCACGCGCACGCCGAGCAGTCCTTCTTACACTGTAAACCTGTCGTCGAACAGCACCGGGGACACCTGGACCGGCACCGAGTCGGTGTCGTTCACCAACGCCTCGTCGACCCCGTTGCCCGAGGTCTACCTGCGGCTGTGGGACAACTTCCACGGCTCGTGCCCACAGACGCCGATCACGGTCACCAACGTCACCGGCGGCACCGCGTCGCCGTTGTCGGTGAACTGCACGGCCATGAAGATCACCCTGCCCACCCCGCTCAACCAGGGCCAGTCCGCCACCATCGGCTTCAACCTGGGCATCGTGGTGCCCAGCGGCGCGGACCGGTTCGGCCACGACGGCCCGAACAACTTCATCGGCAACGCGTTGCCCGTCCTGGCGATCCGCGACACCGCGGGCTGGCATCTCGACCCGTACACCAACAACGGTGAGTCGTTCTACACGGTGATCAGCAACTTCGACGTCACCCTGGCCCACCCGACGGCCCTGCCGACCCCGGCGTCCGGCAAGTCGACGGAGACCACCAGCGGCGGCACGACGACCACGCACGCGATCGCCAACAACGTCCGCGACTTCGCGTGGGCCACCGGTCCGTTCACCAAGATCACCGGCACGTCCAGCAAGGGCTTCGTGGTGAACGTCTACTCCACGAGCGGGATCAGCAGCGGCAACGCCCAGTCCATGCTCAGCACCGCGACGAACGCCCTGGACGTCCACTCCGGACGCTTCGGCGACTACCCGTACGGCGAGGCGGACGTGGTGCTGGACAACAACTTCTGGTTCGGCGGCATGGAGTACCCGGGCTTCGTGCTCGACGTCGTGTCGTCCACGGCACTCGCGCACGAACTGGCCCACCAGTGGTTCTACGGCATCGTCGGCGACGACGAGTACAGCACTCCCTGGCTGGACGAGGGCTTCACCGACTACGCCACCGACCTGTACAACGGGATCACCGGCGCGGGCTGCGGCATCACCTGGCAGTCCAGCGCGGAGAAGCTGACCAACAACATGGGCTACTGGGACGCCCACTCGTCCCGGTACAGCACAGTGATCTACGGCTACGGCAAGTGCACCCTGCACGACCTGCGCCGTCTCCTCGGTGACACGACAATGGCCAACCTGTTGAAGTCCTACGCCCAGTCGCACTGGTACGGAGTGTCCACAGTGGCCGAATTCAAGGCCGCGGCCCAGGCGGCGGCCGGCTCGACGGACCTGACGTCCTTCTGGGCCAACCACCGCGTGGAAGGCTGAGAAATCCCAGGTGTCCGGCACTCCGTGCCGGACACCTGGCCCTGGTTCACGCGAACCAGTCGAACCCGTCACCAAGGCCCGCGACGGCACCGTCGTAGGCACCGCCAACGGCCCCGCCGAGCGTCGCTCCGGCGAACGCGCCGCCCTCCTGGCCAACGGCTCCGCCGATCGCACCGCCGACAGTGCCGCCAATCGGGGCCAAAGCCGGTGAAATGGCGCCCGCGGCGGCACTTCCCGCAGCTGACCCAGTGGCCTGCCCCACAGCGCCGCCGACACTTCCGCCGACCGAACGGCCGATGTCACTCGTGGTTTTGGCGGTGCCGGTGGCGGTTCCCGTGGCACCACCGATGGCGCCGGTGACACCTCCGGCCGCTGCGCCACCCGCAACCGCGCCCGCCTGGCCGCCGGCCTGCTCGCCGAACTGACGGCCGGCTTCCGCACCCGCTTGTTGAGCCGCGTCGGGGTCGTTGCCGGTCAGGGTTCCGGCGATACGGCCAGCAAGCCCACCGGCGGTTTGGCCG
The DNA here is from genome assembly GCF_004345645.1 of Actinocrispum wychmicini. Taxonomy (GTDB): domain Bacteria; phylum Actinomycetota; class Actinomycetes; order Mycobacteriales; family Pseudonocardiaceae; genus Kibdelosporangium; species Kibdelosporangium wychmicini. Next base: position 12,494 of record NZ_SLWS01000015.1, read on the forward strand.
GCCAAGCCACCCAGGGTCTTGCCGATCTGCTTGCCCGTGTCGATCCCGAACGGAACCAGGTCGTCCAGGCCTGTGGCCGGCGAAGTGGCCTTGGCCCGTGGGGCCTTTTGGGATGGAGTGTCCACGGCGGCGAACTCAGTCGCCACAGGCCCATTTCGCCGCGCCGGCTGCTTGGCTGGAAGCGCCTCGACCCGGGCCGCCAGCGGTTCCGTGGCCGCGGTCGGCAATGCCTCGGCTGCCGGCAGGGCGTGTGCGACCAACTGAACCCGCCCGGCCGACCCGCCGAGAACTGCCGTCCGCACCGGTCCGGACTGGCTGTCGGCATCGGGATGTTGAGCCACCTTGGGCGGGCTGGCCAGATCGCTCACCGCCGCTTTGCCGCTCGACGCCGTCTGGTCCTTGCTCTCGCCGCCGGGCTGAGTCGCTGGTACGACCTGCCGGGACATCGCCGCGGACGGAAGCACTGCCACCGTCGTGTCCGGGCCCAGCGACAACGGCGTGACTAGGCTTTCCGAGCCGGGTGTGAGCTGGGCGAACAGGGTGCCGGCGGCCACCGCGCCGCCGACCACCATGGCCGGCAGGGCGTACTTCGGGCCGGCGGCCCGTGTCGCTTGCCTTTGACGTCTGTGTTTGCCTGTGTTTCGGCCCTGCCGCCCCTTGCCGTGACTCATCGTGGCACCTCCTACCGCCCCGCTGACTACTTGCCAGTAGGTCACGGCCCGGTATACCAGTCCGTCACCTGGAGTGCCCAGGTTGTCACGGTATGAGAACCACCACGGGTGACAGACAGTCATTGTGTATGAGTAACGCGCATATGGACGGTCAGGGCTGGTCGAAGGCGAGGATCGCGCCGACGAACTGGTCCGGGTCGGTGTCGATCGCTTGGTGTGCTTGTCCTTGCAGGGCGACGATGTTCGATCCGGGGATCTGCGCGGCGATATTGGCGGTGGCGGCTCGCACGTAGCCCGGTGACTCCGTGCCCAGCAGCATCCGCACCGGCGCCTTGATCTCCGCCAGCCGGGAGTCGGCGGCGAACGCGATCACCTCGTCCAACTCCCGAAGGATCGTGAACGCCGCGGTCACCCGCGCCGCCCAGACCTCTGTTCCCTTCATGGTGTCGATCATCGCTTGCGGCAGGTGCAACGCCTCGCGGTAGAACCCGTCCAACAGCTCCGCCGGGTCGGTGAGGGCCTGGAGTCGCGCGAGCGCGTCCCGTGAGACGACGGGCAGGCCGGGTGATTCCATCGGCGGCTCGTACAACATGATTCGACGGAAGCCGTGGAGCAGCGCGGCTTCGATGGTGACCAGGGCGCCGTAGGAATGCCCGACGACGTACACGTCACCGCCGGCCGCCTCCGCGACCGCGGCGACGTCCTCGGCCTCACGTTTGAGTGAATACGCGGAGCCCTCGTTGGTGCTGAGGCCGCGGCCTCGACGGTCCATCAGGTAGACCTTGTACCGCGCAGCCAGTTTGTGTTGGACAGGGGCCCAACGGATCCGGGTGGCCGTGCCGCCGTGGACAAGCACCAGAGGCGGGCCTTCGCCGAGAGTCTCGTAGCCGATCACGGTACCGTCAGGGGACACCACTGTGCTGGGCATATCGCGAGGTTACCGATGAACGGCCTGCTGCCGCTGGATACGAGTGTTGACGTGCGCGATCGGGCAGTCCAAGTGGCTGTTCTCCCGGTCGGCAGTTTCGAGCAGCACGGGGCTTTCCTGCCGCTGATCACCGACACGGCCATCGCCACGACCATCACTCGGGCGGTCGCCGACGCCTATCCGCTGCTGCACCTTCCGCCGGTCACCATCTCCTGCTCGCACGAGCACGCCGCCTGGCCAGGCACGGTCAGCATCTCGGCCACCACGCTCTACGCCATCGTCAAGGACATCCAGGCGTCCCTGGCCCGGTCCGGTGTCCACCACCTGGTGGTCGTCAACGGGCACGGCGGCAACTACGTGCTGTCCAACGTGGTCCAGGAGAGCGAGCGGATGGGGTTGTTCCCGACCGAAGTGGACTGGAACACCGCCCGGTTCGAAGGTGGGATCGAAACGCCTGTGGACAGTGACATGCACGCGGGCGAACTGGAGACATCCATCCTGCTGCACGCCCACCCGGAACTGGTGCGCGCGGACTACGCCGACCACGACCATCTCGCCGACGACCGCCGGCACATGCTGACGCTGGGGTTGAACGCGTACACGACCACCGGAGTCGTCGGCGAGCCCTCGCTGGCCACCGCCGAGAAGGGCCAGTACGTGCTGGCCAGCCTGGTGAAGTCCTTCGGTCAGCTGCTGGACGTGCTGAAGCCGTCCAGCTGAGGCAGGATGTGCGCCAGCCGTTCCCGCTTGGTCTGCAGGTACGGCAGGTTCTCCTCGTTCGGCGTGATCAGCAAGGGCACCCGTTCGGTGATGCTGATGCCGTGGCGGCGTAACGAGTCCAGCTTGTGCGGGTTGTTCGACAGCAGCCGGACCGACGCGATCCCCAGGTCATGCAAAATGTCCGCGGCGATGTGGTAGTCCCGCGCGTCCACCGGGAGTCCTAACGCGACATTCGCTTCGACGGTGTCCAAGCCGTTTTCCTGCAGCTGCATGGCCTTCAGCTTGGCGAGCAGGCCGATCCCCCGGCCTTCGTGCCCTTGCAGGTAGACGAGTACGCCCGCGCCTTCGGCAACGATCGCGCGCATCGCGGCGGAGAACTGTTCGCCGCATTCGCAACGGTTGCAGCCGAACGCGTCTCCGGTCAGGCATTCGGAATGTAGTCTGGTCAGCACCCCGCGAGTCGGGATGTCGCCGTACACCAAAGCTATCTGCTCACAAGCGAGATCGGGGTCGTGGTACCCGACGGCCCGGAAGTCCCCGTAGACCGTGGGCAGGACAGTGTCCGCCGACCGCTCAAGTTCCGCTTGCCGCATACCGTTTTCCCCATTTCCGCAGCACCGGCGCCTGCACCAGCAGCACGCCGGCCCCGGGCAGGCCCGCGACCATCGCGAGCACGCCGTAGACCACCGCGGTGGTCAGCCCCTGGGCCGCCCCCAGCCCGGCCGCGCCGAACGCCAGCGCCGCCACACCTTCCCGCGGACCCCAGCCGCCGATGTTGATCGGCAACCCCATCGCCAGCAGACACAGCAACGCCAACGGCAGCAACTGCCCGACGTTCGCCTTCAGGCCGGTCGCGTCCGCCGCGACGATGAACAGCGTGATGTTCCCGACCAGGCAGGCCACGGACAGCCCCAACACACCCGGCCACGACTGCCGCGAGAACAGGCCGCGACGCACGTCGTCCAGCGTGCGGCGCAGGCTCGACCCGCGGCGGGCCAGCCGGCGGCTCACCATGAGCGTGACCGCGAGCAGCCCCACCACGACGAGCACGACCCACACGATGTCCTGGACGCTCGGCGGCACCAACGTCGGCGTGGCCGCGAGCACCGCGACACCGGCTGCGATGAGCACGATCTGCCCGGCGGTCCGTTCGAGCACGACGGCTTTCACGCCACGGGCTATGTCGCCTTCCTTACGTCCGTGCTTCCACGCGCGGTGCACGTCACCTAGGACGCCCGCGGGCAGTACGGAGTTGAGGAACAGCGCACGGTAGTAGTCGGACACTGCCTGTGACAGCGTCAGGTTCAGGCCAAGGCTGCGGGCGACCAGGCACCACCGCCACGCGCACGCCACGGTCGTGCCGAGGCCAAGGGCCAGCGCGGCGATGATGTGCGTGGTGCTGATCAGCTCCAGACTGTCCACAAAGCTCCGAGTACCCAGTTTCCAGACAAGTACTCCCAGAATGCCCACTCCGATGAGCATCTGCAGCCAGGGCCACACCTTCCGCATCACCGCACCACCTTCGGGATCGCCAGCAGGTCGGTGTGATGGACCACCACCCGCAAGTCCGTAAGCCTCCGCTCCAGATACGGGCGACCAGGCAGATCCGGTTCAACCTCGCGCGCGGCCGACACCCAGCCGCGCAGCCATTCCGCCGCGAGCGCCTCGTCGTCCGGCCCCAGCCGCCACGGGCTGGGCCGCAGGTGCACGTCAAAACCGCCGAAGCCGAAGGCACGCACAGCGGCGTCTGCCGCGTCTGGCCCGAGCAACCGGCGGCCGTCCGTCTCACGCCGCTGGTGCTCGTTGAACGCGGCCATGAACTCCCGGTCCAACCGGTCCGGCCGCGCGAACTCGACCTGGCCGGTCACCGACAGTGCGAACAAGGCGGGACATCCGGCCTTGACGCACGCCCTCGCCAACTCCCTCATCTCGTCCTCGGTGAGCAGGTCCAGCAACGCGGACGCGGTCACCAGCGACGTCCCAGCGAGTTCGGACGCGCGCAGGCTGGTGATGTCCCGCTGCTCCGCGATCGCGTTGTCGGTGATGGCCAACGCCAGCAGCTGCGGGTCGCGGTCGTGCAGGATCCACCGCTGCCGGTTCGGCAACCGCCCGGTCAGCCAGCGGCCCATCGAGCCGGTGCCGCACCCCAGGTCGCGGATGAGCAGGTCGCCCTTGAGCGCCGGACGTAACAGGTCGACGAGTTCGGTCGACCTGGCAGCCGCGTCCGCGCCTTCGCGCAGCCGCAGCCACTCCGGCGGGATCGTGGTCAACGCGCTCATGCTGCGCATACCGCCCCCGTTTCCAGCCGGCTGAGGACTTCGCCGAGCAGCCGGGCCGTGGTGTCCCATCCGGTCAACGTGCTTCGCCGCGCCAGCGCCGACGCTCTGAGGCGCTGGTGGAAGTCGGGCTCGGTAAGGAACCGGCGCAGCGCGGCCGCCAGTTCCGCCGGGTCGCCGGGGGTGATCGCCATGCCGGGCACGCTCCCGTCCGGCGCTTGGCCCAGCGTGTCCGGGCCGGCGTTCACGGCCGACACGAACACCGGGATGCCGCGAGCGAGCGCCTCGGTGATCACCATGCCGTACGTCTCGCCATGAGAAGGCAAGACGAGCAGGTCCGCCTGGGCGTACGCGGCTTCGAGCGGATCGCCGCTCTTCGGACCGGCCAACAGGATCCGGTCGGTCAGTCCGTGCAGCGCGATCAGGCCACGCAGTTGGACGACGAACTCGGGATCACGCGCGAGCGGCCCGACGCACTCACACGTCCACGGCAGGTCCTTCAGGTCCGCCAACGCCGCCGTCAGCACGTCCTGCGCCTTGCGTGGAGTCACCGCCGCCACGCACAGCAGCCGCCCGCCCGTGCCTGTCGCCACCGGCGCCGGATCGACACCCGGCGACGCCACATGCACGCGGTCGACCGGCAGGCCGTGGTGCTCCACCAGCCTGCGCCCAGACCATCGGCTGGTCGCGATCACCGCGGCCGCGGCCCGCAGGGTCTCCTTCTCCCGGGCGTTCAGGTCGGCGGCGACGGCCGGGTCACGGCCGGTCTCGTCCGCCAACGGCATGTGGACCAGGACCGCGACACGCAGCCGATCCGCCTCCGGCACGACGACCTCCGGCACACCGCACGCCACCAGCCCGTCCAGCAGGACCGTCGTCCCGTCCGGAAGATCACGCAAAGTACGCGCCAGTTCGGTCCGGGCGTCGTCGTCCGGGGTCGGCCAGGTTCCGCCGACGGCCCGCGCCTCGAGCCCCAATGCCGCGCACATCCGCTGGTCGTAGACGTTCCCACCGCTGGGAACGTCCGCGTCGGCGACGTCACCGGGCACGACGAAGGCGATCACAGCGGCCGCCTGTACCCCGCCCACGCCACGTGCGACTCACGCAGCGTCACCTCGATCTCCGCGATGCCCTTGGCGCCCGCGCCGAGCTTGCCGCCGTGGACCCGCTCGGCCAGCTGGTCGGCCACGTACTTGGCGAGGAACTCGGTGGACGTGTTCACACCCTTGAACTCGGGCACCTCGTCGAGGTTGCGGTAGTTGACGTACTCCAGCAGCGCGCGCAGCTCCTGGGTGGCCAGGCCGATGTCCACGACGATGTTGTCGGCGTCCAGTTCGGCGCGGTGGAACGTGGCGTCCACCACGAACGTCGCCCCGTGCAGCCGCTGCGCCGGGCCGAACACCTCGCCACGGAAACTGTGCGCGACCATGACGTGGTCGCGGACGGTCAGGCTGAACACAGGTCCCCTTCCGTTATGCGCGCTCGTACCGAATACGCGTGCAAAGGCCGCCAAGTTCACCGCTGGCCAACTTCGGCATCACCTCGGGCAGCTCATCGAACCGGAATTCCCCGCTGATCAGCGCGTCGAACATGGGATCCGCGAGCAGTTCCATGGCCAGCGCCATCCGTTGCGGGTACGTCCGCCGAGGGTGCGCCACCGTACCCACCTGGCTGGCCCGAATCCCCAGCCGGCGGGAGTGAAACCACTCGCCGAGCGGCACGTTCACCCGCCGGTCGCCGTACCAGCTGACCTCGATGACCTCACCCCCTGGCGCGGTCAAGCCTATCGCGCAGGCCAACCCGGTTTCCGTCGCACTGGCGTGAACCACCAGGTCGCAGCCGCCTTTCGCGCTGTCGGGTGAGACGAATTCCACCCCGATCGCGGCGGCGACCGCCGCCTTTTCCGGATCGATGTCCACTAATTGCACGTCGGTGAAACGAGCCAGAATTGCGGCGACCGACGAGCCCACCATTCCGGCACCGACGACCGCGATCCGGTCCCCCAGCCGCGGCGCCGCGTCCCAGGCCACGTTCACGGCCGTCTCGACCGTGCCGGCGAGGACGGCGCGCTCGGCGGGGACGTTGTCGGGCACCAGTGTCACCGCAGCGGCCGGCACCACGTACCGGGTCTGGTGTGGATACAGGCAGAACACGGCCCGGCCGAGGAGGTCGTCCGGCCCCTGCTCGACGACACCGACGTTGAGGTAGCCGTACTTCACCGGCGCCGGGAAGTCGCCCTCCTGGAACGGCGCCCGCATCACGTCGTACTGGTTCGCCGGCACTTCTCCCCGGAACACAAGTGTTTCCGTGCCTCTGCTCACACCCGTGTATAGAGTTCGAACCAGAAGGTCATCCCGTACGTATTCAGGGAGTCGGACCGGCCGGATGTCCCCATGGCCGGCCGACCGTACCCAGAAGGCGCGCTCCACCAGCACATTCCTCTCGTTGACGGCTTCGGTTGACAGCGATGTGTGGTCGGACGCACACCATACGTGGAAGGTCCGACATGAGCAGGGCAGGCCGAATGGCTCTGGCAGCCGGCGCGATCGCCGAAGTGGTCCTGTTGGCGATCCTCAGCCTGGCCGCCGGGCTGGGTGTGCTCGGCTGGCTCGCCGGGACCGTGTACAGCGCGGTCCTGATCACCGCCCTCTACCGGTCCGGCGCGGCCCGGCTCGGCCCGGCCGACTACGTGACCCTGGCCCGCGCGACGCTCGTCGGGTGCGTGACGGCGATGATCGCGGACGCGTTCCACCAGTCGCCGCCGATCCCGCTGATGGTCGTCATCGCGTCCGTGGCGTTGGTTCTGGACGCGGTGGACGGCAAAGTCGCGCGCCGTACGGGAACGGTGTCGCCGTTGGGTGCGCGGTTCGACATGGAGGTCGACGCGTTCCTCATCCTGGTGTTGAGTGCTTTCGTTGCCAGCACGCATGGCTGGTGGGTGTTGACCATCGGCTTGATGCGGTACGCGTACGTGGCCGCCGGCTGGTTCCTGCCGTGGCTGCGGGGTTCGCTCGCGCCGAGCATGGCGCGCAAGACCGTTGCCGCCGTGCAGGGCGTTGTGCTCGTCGTCGCGGCTTCCGGGATTCTGCCGCTGTCCGTTTCGGTGACGCTCGTCGGGTTCGCGTGGTTCGCGTTGGCGTGGTCGTTCACCGACTCCGTCATGCTGCTGTACCCGCGGCGCGAGCGTCAGCTGGTGACGTCCTTCGTCGCGAAGTTCGCCCACGCGGCGCCGAAGAACAAGCCGATGTAGACCAGTTGCAGGATCACCCCGTTGTCGATGTTGCGCCACGCCACCGGATCTCGGAAGAAGTCGATCCAGGACAGCCAGTAGTGCGTCGGCAGGTACGGTTTGATCACCGTGGCCGCCTCCAACGCCTCCAGCACCGAACTGGTCACCAGCACCGCGATGGCGCCCAACGCGGCCCCCAGCGCCGAGTCGGTGATGGTGGACATGAACAACGCGATGGCCCCGAACCCCAGCATCGACAACACGATGTAGCCGACCGCGCCCAGTAGCCGGAACACGACGTCAAGCGGGCCAAGGGAAGCACCGGACAGCGACGTCACTCCCCCGGGCTGGCCCACCGCGGCGGCGTCGCCGTTGCCGAACAGCGTGATCCCGAAGATCAACGACGTGACGACCACGAGCACCACCGCGCCGACCACGAACACGGCCAGCGCGATCAGCTTGGCCAGCAACAACTTCGTCCGTCCGACGGGCCGGACGAGGAGGTACCGGAGGGTACCGGTGGTGGCCTCGCCCGCGATCGAGTCACCGGCGATCACCGCGACCGCCAGCGGCAGGAACACGGGCAGCACCAAGGCCAACGCGGCCGCGGGATACAGCGACCCGTTGCTGAGCACAGCGGACAGGAACGCCGCGCCCTGCCCCGGCGGCGGAGCGATCTTGGTGGTGGCCAGGAAAACAGCGACCACAGCGGGCAACGCGCACAGCATGCCCACGCTGAGCCACACCCGCGGGCGGAGAACGAGTTTGTGCAGTTCGACCTTGATCATGACGCCACCTCCCGGATCATCGGTCCAGCCTGTCCGCGCCGGGGCCGGTGGCCGCCAGGACGACTTCTTCCAGTGAGCGCCGCTCCGGGGTGATCGAGGCGATCCGCATTCCCTCGCCCACCAGCCAGGCGTTCAACTCGGCCGCGTCCTCGTGCTCCACCACGATGTGTTCGCCGGCGCGGGAGACCAGGCGGCCGTTCAGGATCCCGGTGATCTTGTCCGCGTCCGGGCTTTCCACCAGGATCCGGCCAGTGGGCGCGCGCAACGCCGTCAACTCCTCCTCCAACACGAGTTTCCCCCGGTCCACCACGCCGACACGAGTGCACAACTGCTCCACTTCGGACAGGAGATGGCTGGACAGGAACACTGTGGTGCCCGCTTTGTTCAACTCGGTGAGCAGGTCACGGATCTCGCGGATGCCTTGCGGGTCAAGGCCGTTGGTGGGTTCGTCCAGGATCAGCAACCGAGGCTCGCGCAGGAGCGCGGCGGCCAGGCCAAGGCGTTGGCGCATGCCCAGGGAGTACGCCTTCACCGGGCGTTCGTCCACGCCGGCCAACCCGACCTGGCCCAGGACGTTCTCGATCCGCGCACGGCGGGCCGACCGTTTGTCGCGGGAGCCGATCGCGTCGATCAGGCTCAGGTTGCGCCGCCCGGACAGGTACGGGTACGCGGCCGGCCCTTCGATCAACGAGCCGACCTCGGGCAGGACCTCGGCGGCGCGGGCGGGCATCCGGCGGCCCATCACCTCGATCGTGCCGCTGGTCGGGTACACCAGGCCGAGCAGCATCCGGACCAACGTCGTCTTGCCTGATCCGTTGGGCCCGAGGAAGCCGTACCGGTCACCCTCGCGGACATGCAGCGAGACCGAGTCGACGGCCACCACGGGCCCGAAACGCTTGGTCAGCGACTCGGTTCTGATCATCGGTTTCCCCTCGGCAGCGCGGCCAGTTCGGTGCCCGCCTGCTGCAGGACCGTGGCGGACACCAGGCCCGCGAGCAGGTAGGTGCGGCGGTTGCGGGGCACGCGCTGGACCGCCAGGGACAACGGTGGGATCTCCAACCGCACGAAGTCCTCGGTCTGCTGCGCGCCGGCCTTCACCGCCGCGTCCACCGCGGAGTTCGCGAGGTCACGCGGCAGTTGGAGCATCACGAACGACGACAGCCCCGCGCCGTACAGGCCGACTCCGGGCAGGCCGGCGAGCGCGTCGGACCGTCGGGCCCGGCCAGCGAGCCGACCCGGTGGGCGGACCAGGCCGCCCGAGGCCAGCACAGACGTGACGTCCGGCAGTTCCGCCGTGTTGAAGCCGACGTCCGGCCCCACTTCGTAGCTCAACGCGCTCTCCGGCGGCGGGCCCAGGTCGATCTCCAGGAACCGGCCCATGATCACCGGCGACGACGCGCCCTTGGCAGTCAGCTCGACCTGCAACGGTAGGCCGCTGTCCGGATCCGCCCACATGTCGACGTACCCGACGGTGGTGTCCGGATCGGCCGGCGCCAGCCGCAACCCGGCCGCGGACACCCCGGCGACCCGTTTCGACGCGATCGCGCTGACCGCGTCCCCAGGCGCCCCGGCGAGGATCCGGCGGGCCAGGTCCGGCGGCAGCAGGTCGCCCGCCCGCGGCAGGCGGACCATCAGGTCGGCGGCCTCGGTGAACGTGTTCTGGCCGGAATCCCACAGGTACTCGGCGTCCACCTCGTGAAATACGTCCCGCTCGCCTGCCGTGTTCAGCACCGCGAACCGATAGCGGTCCCGCGCCGCGTACCAGGTACGCATCTGCGTGGTGCCGCTCAGCAGCGCGGTCACCGAGGCGAGTTTCGGCAGCTCAGGCACAGCGAGCCGGCCGACACTCTCGGCGTAGCCCTGATGCGCCACGTCCGCGGAACGCAACATCCGCTCACGGAGCTTCGCCGCGTCCGTCCGGGTGTCCCGCGCTGGCCACACGCTGGAGACGACGGGCACGGCGGCCGCGGCGGCGGTCAGGCCGGCGACCACGAACCAGCGTCTGCTTCTCGGCACACTCACCCTTCTAACGATCCACAAAACGCGAATGATTCGGGTAAAGATGGGTGGGTGAAGTCCTGGTGGCTCGGCCTGAGTCCGCGCCGGCGCCTCCTGATGACCGTGGTCGGCTCGGTGGTCGCGGTGTTCCTGGCGTCGCTCGGGATCCAGCGGCTGTTCGACCAGTCGGCCGTCGCCGACCGCTCTGACCTGGGGCCGGTCCTGCTGATCCCAGGGTACGGCGGCAACCAGGCGTCGCTGTCGGTCCTGGCCGACCGGATCCGGCAGTCGGGCCGGCCCGCGATGGTCATCGCGTTACCCGGGGACGGCACAGGCGACCTCCAGGAACAGGTCGCCGTGCTGCGGCAGACCGTCGACGACGCCTACAGCCAGGGCGCGACCTCGGTGGACCTGATCGGCTACTCCGCGGGCGGTGTCGTGGCGCGGCTGTGGGCCGAACGCTACGGCAAACAAGCGCGCCGGATCATCACGCTCGGCTCGCCCATGCACGGCACGCAGGTCGCCACGGCAGGCAACACGCTCGCGCCGGACGCGTGTCCCGTCGCGTGCCAGCAGCTCGCGGTCGGCAGTTCGGTGCTGCGGCCGTTGGCGGACAAACCGGTCACCGTGCCGTGGATGTCGATCTGGACCGAGCAGGACCAGACCGTGGTGCCGCCCGACTCGGCCCGCCTGGACGGCGCGGTGAACGTGCCGTTGCAGAGCGTGTGCCCGGGTGTCCGGGTGAGCCACTCGGAACTCCCCACGAACCACGTGGTGACGTCGTTCGTGATCCAGGCCATCAGCCTGCAGGACCTGACCGTGCCCACTTCGACGGATTGCTGATCACATGACGACACAGGACTGGGTCGCCTGGCACGAGACGTACGACGACCCGGAGAGCTTTCTCGCCCGCCGCCTCCGCGTGATCCAGCACCGGGTTCGCGAGGCGCTGGACACCGTAGGACCGGGCCCTGTCCGGGTCCTGAGCATGTGCGCCGGTCAAGGGCGTGACCTGCTCGGCGTCCTCGCCGACCACCCGCGGGCCGCGGACGTCCAGGCCCGCCTGGTCGAACTCGACCCGCGGAACGTCGCCGTCGCCAGGGAGTCCGCCCCGCCCGGCGTGGCGGTGGTCCTGGCGGACGCCGGCACCAGCGACGCGTACGACGGCATCGCCCCGGTGGACATCGCCCTGGTCTGCGGGGTCTTCGGCAACATCTCGGACCAGGACATCCGCACCACGGTCGAGCACCTGCCGATGTTCCTGCGCCCCGGCGGCACCGTGATCTGGACACGCCACCGGGTCGACAACGACCTGCCCACCACGATCCGTGGATGGTTCACCGAGAACGGCTTCACCGAGGTGGCCTTCGACAGCCCAGCCGACACATTGTTCTCCGTCGGCACCAACCGGCTCGCCGGCGCACCCACACCGTTCCTTCTGGGTGTGCGCCTCTTCGAATTCACCCGCTGACACCCCGGGAATGCCACGGCACAGGACACCGTTCCCCATGGTAAGTTGAACGCTCAACAACCCGAGGAGCCTGTCATGCCGGCCGTGACCGCGGACACCCTGACCCTCCCCCGCATCACCGCACCGGACGCCACCGCCGCCCAGCAGCGACCGGTACGGTCCGTGACCACCGCGCCCAGCGGCTTCGAAGGCGAAGGCTTCCCCGTCCGGCGCGCGTTCGCCGGAGTCAGCACAGCCGATCTCGACCCGTTCATCCACATGGACCAAATGGGCGAGGTCGAGTACGCACCCGGCGAGCCCAAGGGAACCGCGTGGCACCCACACCGCGGTTTCGAGACCGTCACGTACATCATCGACGGCGTGTTCGAGCACTCCGACTCACACGGCGGCGGTGGCGTGATCACCAACGGCGACACCCAATGGATGACCGCCGGCAGCGGCATCCTGCACATCGAGAAACCACCGGAGCACCTGGTGCTGTCCGGCGGCCTGTTCCACGGCATCCAACTGTGGGTGAACCTGCCCCGAGCCAACAAGTTCAACCCACCGCGCTACCAGGACATCCGCGCCCGCCAGGCAAACCTGCTGTCATCGACCGACGGCGGCGCACTCCTCCGAGTCATCGCGGGTGACATCGGCGGCCACGAAGGACCAGGCTCCACCTTCACCCCGATCACCCTGGTACACGCCACCATCAGCCCCGGCGCCCAACTACAACTCCCCTGGCGCAAGGACTTCAACGCCCTGGCCTACACCCTGGCCGGCAACGGCACAGTCGGCCCTGAGGGCAACCCAGTCCACAAGGGACAGCTGGCGGTGTTCGGCCAGGGAGACGCACTGACCATGGCCGCAGCCACCAGCCAACCGACAGCGGAACCCAACCTCGAGATACTGCTGCTCGGCGGAAAACCGATCCGAGAACCAGTAGTCCAGTATGGACCATTCGTGATGAACACCCGCGAAGAAATCCTGCAAGCCCTCCAGGACTACCAACGAGGAAGCTTCGGAGTCATCCCAGGCGACCACATCCCGCACACAACCTGAGACCCAGAAGACGCGTGCCCGCGCCACACACCTGTGCTTCGTTCTGTCTCCCGGCCGACCTGGGCGCAGCCCCTCCTCCTGGTCGATCTGCCGCCCGGCGAGGGCATTCTGTCGAGCAACCCAGCAAAGACCTGGTTTCCGCGGCGTGGACAACCATTGGTGGCGCCCAGGCGGTTGTAGGGGTAGGGACGACGGGAGGGCGCGATGGGCGGTACCGAGGATTTCGACGGCTATGTCGCCGACGCGTGGCCGCGGCTGCTGCGTTCGGCCTGGCTGTTGACCGGTGATTGGTATCTGGCCGAGGACCTTCTGCAAACCGCGCTGGCCAAGACCTATCCACGCTGGCGCAAGGTGGCCGGAGACCATCCCGACGGCTATGTGCGCAGGATTCTTCTGACCACGTATTTGTCCTTATGGCGGCGAAAATGGCGCGGGGAGATTCCCACTGCCGAGTTACCCGATCATCCCGGGACGGACGAGCACGCCGCCAGCGACCTACGGTCGGCACTGGCGGATGTGTTGCGCGGTCTGCCACGTCAGCAACGGGCGGTGCTGATGCTGCGGTTCCACTGTGACCTGACCGAGGCGGATACCGCGCGGGTGCTGGGAATCGGGGTGGGCACGGTGAAAAGCCATACCGCGCGGGCGCTGGAAAGCCTGCGCGCTCGCCCGGGACTACGAGAGCTGTTGACGGAGGGAGCACTGCCATGAGCGCTGAGGACCTGTTGAAAACCCTGCTCACCGACCATCTGCCCGATCCGCCCGCTGCGCTCGCCGCACCGACACCACGGCGTCGGCGTACCCGGCCGGTTGTTCCGATCGCGAGTGCCGCGGTGGCCGTGATCGCTGTGGGCGCGGTGATCGCCATTGGAACAACCCGAAACGGCGGCGTGGGCGTCGCGACTGCTCCGAATACGCCGTCCTCGATTGCGCCGGTCGCCGGGAAGTTCTGGTCATGGGGCGAGGGGCAGATCGATCGGGATGGCACGGTTACGGTCGATTTCAGGCACGGGACGTGCGATGGACCGTGGCACTTGCGGGTCATTGAGCGCGATCAGGTGGTGATCCTCGGGCTGGAGGATATCGGCACCCAGGATCCCCATCAGGGGTGTGCCCTGGTCTCCGTCCTCGGCCAGGCCACGGCCCGGCTGACCGAATCGCAGCGAGGCAAGCCGGTGTTCGACGCCGCGGACGGCAAGCCCCACCAGTTGTTCGACGTCAGCAAGGTGCTCAAGCCCGGGTATCTTCCAGTGCCCGACAAGCCGTTCTTCCAGGGCGTGTGGGACGTGAACTCCCCGCAGCCGGGGGCCTGGGTCAGGATGTACAACACCGAACTGGACGGCGGGTACGCGTTGAACATCGTCCAGGGCACCATGCCCTATCGCGATGGGGAGCGGGTGCGGGACGTTTCGGTTCGGGGTGGACCGGGCACGGTGTACCTGTCCAGCATTCCACCGAAGATCGACCCGCAGACCGGGCAGCCCTATACGGATCCGCGCACGGGCAAGCCATACGAGCCGATGCGAACCATTTCGGTCGTCTGGCAGGAAGGCGAATGGTGGTTCACGGTGTCCATCCGCCCGGCCGATGGCACACCGAATGACCAGGAGGCGCTGATTTCAGAGGCCCTCAAGGTCGCTGAGGGCCTCCACAAGTAGTACTACTAGGCGACGACCCCCAACTGAGCCCCGCCATCAACGCGCAGCACCACACCGGTGGTGAAAGAGTTGTCGATCAAGAACCCGATAGCGTGCGCGACATCCGAAGGCTGCCCAACCCGACCGGCCGGAGTCCCCGAAGCGAACCCCTCGAAAGTCTCCGCCCGAACGTCCGCCGGCAGGAAGTCCCACCACGGCGTGGCAATCACCCCAGGCGAAACGGCGTTCACCCGCACCGGCCGCAACTCCACCGCCAGCACCGGCACAATCGCCTCGACACTCGCGTTCACCGCGGCCAGCGCCGCAGTCCCCGGCATGGCCCCGCCAGAGGAGATCGCCGAGACAAAAGTGATCGACCCATCCTTCCGCAACACCGGCAGCGCGGCCTGAGCCACCCCGATGTGCGTCACCAGTTTCCCGTCGACATGGTCCTGCACGTGCGACAACGGCATTGACGCGAACGGCGTCATGCCGGACGGCCCGGTGACCGTCACGACCACGTGATCCACCGCCCCTAACTCGGCGAACATGGCCGTCATCGCCGTCTGGTCGCGGGCGTCCAGTGCGTGCCCGCGCGCGTTCTTGCCCAACTGGTCCAGTGCCGCGGCCAGCTTTGTCCCGTCCCGGCCGACGACCACCACCTCGCGCCCGCCATCCACCAGGCGCTGCGCCGTGGCCAGGCCGATTCCTGACGTTCCGCCCACGACAACCACAAGTTCCGGCACAGCCGTCCCTCCAGATCAATATCGATACACGATGCCTCGTAAACATATTCGAGGCATCGTGTCTTGTAAAGTGCCCGGCATGGTCGGAACACGGGGACGCCCGCGCAGCGAGGAAGCCAGGATCGCCATCCTCAAGACCGCGCTGCGGTTGTGCGAGCGCGACGGCTACCAGCAGGTGACGATCAAGGCGATCGCGGACGAGGCCGGGGTCGGCCGGCAGACGGTGTACCGGTGGTGGCCGGACAAGACCGAGGTCGTCCTGGACGCGCTGCTCGACCTCACCGAACGCGAACTCCCGCAGATGTTCCACGAGACCGGCGACACCCTGCGGGACGTCGAAGCCATTCTGCGGCTGACGTTCGACTACTCCCAGCGGATCACCGGCCGGGCACTGGTCGGCGTCATGGCGGACGCCCAGAGCGACCCGGAGCTGTCCAAACGCCTGCAGGGCATGGTGATCGGCCCACGCCGGGCCGCGCTGCGGGACATCCTGCGACGCGGGGTGGAGGCCGGCACGCTCGCCGAGTCCGTCCCGCTCAGCCTCGTCGTCGACTTCGCGTGGGGCACGATGTGGTACCGGCTGCTCAGCCGGCACGCGCCGATCAACGCCGCCCTGGCCAAGGAGATCACCGACGCCGTCGCGCTGATGCTCAGTCCCGGCACACTGGATCACTGATCCCGGTCCGAACTGGTCCACACCACTGGACCACTGCCGGGTTACCGTCGCCGGCATGAGTCATGTTCTCCTGGCCGGCGCGTCCGGCGTCGTGGGCCGCCGGGTGGTTCCGCTGCTCGTGGCGCACGGACATCAGGTCACCGCGTTGTCCCGGCGCCCGCAGGACCTTCCGGTCGACGTCGTGATCGGCGACGTCTTCGACCGCGAAGCGCTGATCGAGACCGTGCGGCGGGTGTCGCCGGACGTGGTGATGCACCAGCTGACCGACCTAAGCGGCCGGGACTTCGCGGCGAACGCGGAGATCCGCCGCACCGGCACCCGTAATCTGGTCGACGCCGCCCTGGCCGCGGGCGCCGGCAAGGTGATCGCGCAGAGCATCGCGTGGGTGTACGAACCCGGAGACAAGCCGGCGACCGAGCAGACACCGCTGGACAACGCGCCCGAACGAGCAGGCACCGTGGGCGCGGTGGCGGCGTTGGAGGAGGCTGTGCGGGAGGCGCCGGAATGGGTTGTGTTGCGGTACGGCCTGTTCTACGGCCCAACGACGTGGTACGCGCGGGACGGGCTGATGGGTGAGCAGGCGCGGGCGGGCGAACTGGTCGCGGACGGCGACGTCAGCAGTTTCGTGCACGTCGACGACGCGGCCTCGGCCGCCGTGGCGGCTCTGGACTGGCCTTCCGGCGTGGTGAACGTCGTGGACGACGAGCCCGCAGCCGGACACGACTGGCTTCCGGTGTTCTGCACGGCCGTCGGCGCGCCGCCGCCCTCGACCAGCGACACCAGGCACGGTTGGGCTCGTGGCGCGGACAACAGTCACGCGCGCGGGCTCGGCTGGGTGCCGCGACACCCGTCCTGGCGGACCGGCTTCGACGCCTGGTGAGTAGCCTGCACACGATGAGACGTGTCGGGTTGACTTTCACAGCGGTGACGCTGCTGCTGGCGGGGTGTGACACGAACACGCCAAGCCCCCCGCCTGGGCCGCGGCCGGTGTTGGGCAGCGGGACCAAGGTCACGGCGACGTTGACGGACTTCCACGTCGAGCTGTCCCAACAGTCGTTCCGCGCCGGCACGTACACGTTCGATGTGCGCAACACGGGCAAAGTGACGCACTCGTTGGAAATCGTGCGCGAGGACCAGACGGACACCCGGTCCGACAACATCCAGCCAGGGCACTCCGACCAGATCACGGTCGCGCTGACCCCGGGGAAATATCAGGTGTTCTGCCCGGTCGGCAACCATCGCTCCCAAGGCATGGACATGGACATCACGGTGACCAGTTGAACGTGAGTGAAACTGAGCATGTCGGTCAAGTGACTGATGTCTGACGCGGCCCCGCCACGGACCATCTCCATGGCGGGGCCGTAACGCTCCGAACCTCAATGAAGAGGGGGAGCGATGTCACGCGATACCACCATCTCCACGGCCGTCGTCTTCGCGTTGGCGCTGAATCTGCGGCCCGCCGTGACCAGCCTCGGCGCGGCGCTGGAAGACGTGTCCGTGGCCCGGAACCTGACCGCGGCCGTCCTGGTCGCCTTGCCGTTGTGGGCGATCGGCGTCGGCGGCTGGGCGACGCCATGGCTGCGGCAACGGTGGGGAACCCATCGCACGGTGACCGTGTCCCTGGTCGGTTTGGCGTTGTCGCTGGTCGTCAGGGTTCTCGGTGGGGTCGCGTTGCTGTTGTCCGGCACGGCTTTGGCGTGTTTCTCGATCGCCGTGCTCGGCACGATGCTGCCCCTGCTGGCCCGCGGTTCCGCCGGCTACACCCTGGGGCTCGGCCTGGGCAGCACGGCCGGCGCCCTCGTCACCCCGGCGGTCGTGACGTCGTCGTCATGGCAGGTCGCGTTGGGTGTGTGGGCGTTCGTGGCGTTGCTGGCCCAACAGGTGTGGTGGCGGACGCGGATCGAAGTGCTGCCGCCGCGGGCCGTTCCCGGCAAGGTCAAGGCCGGCGCGTTGACTATCCACTTCGGACTCATCTCGACGGTGACGTTCCTGGTCATGGGCTGGTTCCCGGGAATCCTCCGCAACGCGGGCGTGCATCCGACGACCGCGGGCGCGTGCCTGGCGGTGTCCATGGCGATGGGACTGCCGATGATGTGGCTGGTCCCCGCCTGGACACGCAAGTGGCGCAACCAGACGCTGCTCGTCGTCACGCTGGCCGCGCCGAACGTCATCGGCGTGACCGGCCTGCTTGTCGCGCCAGCCGCGGCACCCTGGCTGTGGGCGTGCGCGACCGGGCTCGGGATGGGCGCGCTCGCGTTCGCACTAACCACGATCTCGTTGCGCAGCACGGACAACTCCCCCACGCTGTCCGCGGTGGTCCAAGGCGTGGGGTACGTGATCGCCGGCTTCAGCGTGCTGGCGTGCGGCTGGCTGCACACCGAGACCGGCACCTGGCGGGCGCCGCTGCTGCTGGTCCTGGTGATCCTGCTCGGCCAGGTGGTCAGCGGCCATCTAGCCGTATCACACGTGTTCGGAGACCAACACCGCGACCGTGTCCGGCGTCAGCGCCTCGAAAACGTGTTTCACGTCCCCTGGGTAACCCACATAGTCCCCCGGCCGCAGTTCCACCGGTTCCTCCAGGATCCCCACCAGCGCGCGGCCGGCGCTGAGCACAACATGCTCGAAAACCCCGGGCCGGTGGGGCTCTGACTCCCGTACCGTGCCGGGCTGCGCGGTGACCAGGTAGATGTCGCGGCGGGCGTTGGGCGGGCAGGACGACAGGACCTTGGCGATGTAGTCGGCGTGTTCGGCGGACACGACCAGGCCCTCGTCCGCGCGGATCACCTGCACCTTCGGCTGGGGCGGTTCGATCAGCTGCGCGAACGGGACGTCCAGGGTGACGCACAGCGCCCAGAGCGTCTCCACGCTCGGGTTCCCGGTGCCGGACTCCAGTTGGGACAGGGTGGATTTGGCGATCCCGGCCCGGCGGGCGGTCTCGGCCAGCGACAGCCCGGCGCGGTGCCGTTCCCGCTGCAACGCGGCCGCGATCACGGTGATCACCGCCTTCGACGAGTCGACCATGCGTTCGCTCCATCAGTCCATGCGTTCGGTTTGACAAACGCCGCCCAGCGGTGTTCATTATAGCGGATGATGCGTTCGATATGGCGGACCCTCGGTCCCGACCTGGTGCGGGACATCGCGCTGGTCTGCGTCGCCGACACCGTCGTGGGACTGTCGTTCGGGGCGATCACCGTCAGCTCCGGCTTACCCGTGTGGTTACCGATGCTGCTGTCCGTCGTGGTGTTCGCGGGGGCGTCGCAGTTCATCTTCGTCGCGGTGGTCGCCTCGGGCGGGAACCCGATCGCCGCCGTGCTCGCCGGCCTGCTGGTGAACACCAGGCTGGTGCCGATGGGGTTCGCCGTCGGGGACCTCCTGGGCAAAGGCCCGATCCGGCTGCTGGGCACCCACGTGCTCACCGACGAGAACGTGGCGTTCGCCGTCGCCCAACGGGATCCCGCCCGGCGCCGCGCCACCTTCTGGGCCTGTGGGATCGCCCTGTTCATCTGCTGGAACATCGGTGTCGTCATCGGCGCGTACGGCGGCACCCTGCTGACCGACCCCAACGCCTTCGGGCTCGACGCGGCGTTCCCGGCCGTCCTGCTCGCCCTGATCCTGCCCCAGCTGAAGGGCGCGGCAACGATCCGCGCGGCGCTCACCGGTGTCGTGATCGCGGTGGCTACGGCCCCGTTCGTCGCCGCCGGCATCCCTGTGCTGCTGGCCCTGGTGGGCGTGGCGGCGAGCCTCGGCGGAGACAAGGTGGCGGCGAAATGACCCTGGTCTTGTTCACGTTCATCCTCGGCGCGGGCACGTTCGCGCTACGGCTCGCGGGACCGGCCCTGCGCTCCCGCGTGGTGCTCTCACCCCGGGTCGAGAAGCTCATGACGGTGGCCGTCGTGGTTTTGTTCGCCGCGTTGGTC
Organism: Actinocrispum wychmicini; assembly: GCF_004345645.1. Lineage (GTDB taxonomy): Bacteria > Actinomycetota > Actinomycetes > Mycobacteriales > Pseudonocardiaceae > Kibdelosporangium > Kibdelosporangium wychmicini. The sequence continues at coordinate 32,595 of NZ_SLWS01000015.1, forward strand.
GCCACATCGGCACTGATCCAGAACCACGCGTTCGCCGGCATCGCCCGCCCGGCAGGTGTCGCGGTCGGCGGGATCCTGGCGTGGCGCAAGGCGCCGTTCGTGGTCGTGGTGATCGCCGCCGCGGCGACCGCAGCCCTCCTACGACTCGCCGGCGTGCCCTAAGTCCAGTGCGGGGGCCGGGTGAGCGCGGCGGGCAGGCGCGTGACGGCGTTGCCTTTCGCCGCGTTCACCTGGGTCTGGCTGAGGAAGAGGGCGTCCGACAGGTCGGCTCCGGCCAGGTCGGTGTCGCGGAGGTCCGCGCCGATCAGGTCCGCTTTGCGCAGGTCGGCGTCCCGAAGGTCGGCGCCGATGAGGTACGCGCCGCGCAGGTTCGCACCCCGCAGGTCGGCGCCTTTCAGCTTGGCGCCGATCAGGTCCGCTCCCCTGCGGTCCTTCTTCTGGGGCCGCACATCCGCGCGGACCAGCTCACTCGACTTCAGCAGCAACGTGTTCACGTCCTGCCGGACCGCGGCCACGTCCAACGCCAGCAGCTCGGCGGGCTTGCCGTTGGTGAGGTCCGTGACCCTCGCCAGCTCACGCCGCAGATCCTTGTGCACCGGCCGGGCCGCGCTCCACGTCAACGCGGACGTCATGTACCACAACAGTTCGTGCAGTTGGCGCATGACCGGGAAGACGTCGAACATCGCCCGCGCGTCGGCGTCGTGCCATGACGTCCCACCGAAGGTCACCTGGGAGACCTGCTGGCCGGCGCCAAAACAGTCGTACACCGTGCACCCGGGAAAGCCCGACTCCCGCAGCCGCGAATGGATACCGCAGCGGTAGTCCGGCCGAAGGTTGCGGCACGGCTCGCCGACGGCCTTGGTGGTCGCGAAGTCGGCAGACGCCGTGAAGGCCAGCGCGACACAGCACAGCCCGAAGCAGTTGGCACAGTCGGCGCGAAGTTCTCGAATAGACACTGCCGATCATGCTACCGGTTGACAACCGGACCTTCGTCCGCGACTCTGAAAGAGAACTTTCGAAAGAACTCTTTCAAGACTCTGGGACGGTGGGCGATGGCCGAACGGATGCGGGTACGGGACGTCGAACTGATGCGCGCGCTGGCCCACCCCCTGCGCTCGGCGCTGCTGAACTACCTGATGGCGGTGGGCCCGCGAACCGCCAGCGAATGCGCGGCGGCGGTGGACTCCACGGCGTCGAACTGCAGCTGGCACCTCCGCCAGCTGGGCGGGTGGGGCCTGGTCGAACGGGTCGACGGGACCGACGGCCGGGAACGCCCCTGGCGGGCCACCCAGGTCGGCCTTGAGTTCGGCGACATCAGCACCGACCCGAGCGAACGGGCCGCCTGGCTGGGGGTGATCGGCGGGGCGATCGCCAACGACCACGACATGACCCAGCGGTACATGGACACGGTCGAAACCCTCGACGCCGAGTGGCAGCGGGCCTCCGGGATGAACACCTATGCCCTGCGCCTCACCCCGGACGAGCTGACCGAGCTGAGCGAGACCATCGACGCCTTGCTGAAGCCGTACCGGACGACGGTCCGGGAGGACGCCCCGGCGGACTCCCGGCCGGTGCACGCGAGCTGGCGCGCGTTCCTTCGGGTCGAGGCGGACGGAAAGGCGTCGACATGAACGTGACGTTGTCCCGGCCGTTCGCCCGGCTGTGGGTGGCCGGCCTGTTCGCCGAGGTGGCCGAGTGGATGCTCCAGGTCGCCCTGCCCGTCTTCATCTACCAGGCCACCGGTTCGGCCAGCGCGACCGCGTTGACCATGGCCGTCGGCGTGCTGCCGATGGTGCTGCTGAGCCCGGTGGCCGGGATGGTCGCCGACCGGTGGGACCGCGGCCGGGTCTTGTGGTGCGTGTGCCTCGCGCAGGCCGGGGTCGTTGTCCCGTTGTTGGCGGGGGCGCGGGCCATGCTGGTGGTCTACGTCGTGATGGCCGCGCAGGCGGGGTTGGCCACGTTGTTCGAGCCGGCCCGCAACTCCTTGATGCCGTCGTTGGTGCCGGCGGACAAGATCACGGCCGCGAACGGGCTGATGGGCATCAACTCCAGTGTGTCCCGGCTCGCCGGCAGTTCGCTCGGCGGCCTGGTGCTGGGGATCGGCGGGCTCGGCTGGGTGTTGACGGCGTACGTGGCCGCTCTGGTCTTCGCCGCGGTGCTGCTGCTCCCCCGGTTCGCCGACACGTCCGCCCGCGGTACCGCCCCGATGTCCGGATGGCTGGCCGGTTTCACCGCGTTCCGGCGTGACCTCCAGCTGCGGTCCGCGTTGGTGACGTTGGTGCTGTGCGCGTTCGCGCAGGGCATGTTCCTGGTGTTGTTCGTGGTGTTCGTGACCGGCCCGCTTCGGGGTGGGGACACCGAGGTCGGCCTGCTGCGCGGGATCCAGGCCATCGGCGGTCTCGCGGCCGGCGGTGTCATCGCGACGGTCGCCCGGCGGGTGGCGCCGAGCACGTTGTTCGGCGGCGGCGCGCTCGTCCTCGGCGCACTGTCCATAGTGGTCTGGAACTTCCCGAGCGTGACCACGGACACCGCCATCTACGTGGCCCTGTTCGCGGTGGTCGGCGCGCCGGCGGTGTTCTACGTCTCGGGCATGCTGACCGTGCTGCAGACCGCGACCGCGCCGGATCGCGCCGGCCGGGTCCTGGCCACCGCGTTCGCGGTGATCGCCGGCTGCCAGGCCGCCGGCTCGCTCACCGCGGGCGCCCTCATCGACGTGTGGAACCTGAACGTCCTGCTGAACGCGCAGGCCGGGATCCTGGTCGCGGCCGGGCTCGTGGCGCTGGCGCGACACTCGCCCAGACTCCTCCCACACAATCACGTCACCGCTTACGGGAGCAACGGGTGACCCTGGCACCTCGCACAGGGATCCGCGACGCCTGGTAACCCCAGGTGCGCTGTTGGGGCACGATCTAGATTCGGGCGAACCAGTCCCGCACCGCGGTGACGCCGCCCGAACCCAACGCGACCATCAGCGCCATCCGCGCCTGGACCGGGGTCAAGCCACGCGCGCTGATCGCGCCCATCCGTTCGGCGAGCTCGGGGCCGACGGACATCCCTGCCGGACCCGTCGCGGCGACGACCACCGGAATGTCCCAGTCGGACAGCTCGCTGACGGTACTGAACAGCTCCACCGGGATGCTCCCGGAGCCGGTGCCTTCGAGCACGACCCCGCGGGCGCCCGCGTCCACGGCTGTGTACACGATCGACCCGGGCATGCCCGGGTACGTCCTGATCAGGGCGACGTCGGTTTCCGGTTCGCCTTTCGGTTCGGGCCACTGCCGTCGTACGACGTCCTGGACCGTCCCGTCGAGACAAACCGCGACGCCATCGGCTCGGGACGCGGCCGCGGTGAGCGCGACGGCCAGGTTGCGCGGACCGTCGCTGCCCGGCGCGTCCAGATACCTTCGGGCGCCGGTGAACACGATCCCGCCGGGTGCCGTGACGAGCAGGGACGTCAGGAACGACGTGGATTCCATGGCGTCCAGGCCATGTGTGACCACAACACCGTCGAATCCCTCATCCGACAACGCTTTCCCGACCCGCCGGGCCACCGCCAGCATCGTGCCGGCCGGCATGTCCCAGCTCGGCTCGGCCATCATGTCCGCCGGCACCACCGCCAGCGACAGCGGTCCCGCGGCGGCCGCCAGTTCGGCGGCTGACGCCACCGACGAACTGCCGGGCCGATAGGCGATGGTGTCGCCGGTGGCCAGCAGCAGGACCCGTCTCATCACAGCGCTCCCACCAGGATCACGATCACGACAGCGACGGCGAGCGCCAGGATCATTCGTTTCCCAGGCGTTTCTCCAACTGTTCGATCCGGCGGATCAGCGGCTCCAGCATCTGGCCAGGCCCCTGGTTGCGCAGGTGCGCGTAGCCGGCGACGGCGGCGACGATCGTGGCCCGCACCGACTTGAGGTCCGCGCCGGCCGCGCGCAGCACCTGTCCGCCGGCGCCTTCGTCCTCACTGATGAGGCCCAGCAGCAGGTGCTCGCACCCGATGTAGTTGTGCCCCATCCCCACCGCCTCGGTCACCGCCAGTTCCAGCGCGTTCGCGGCGTCCGTGGCGAACCGCTGCGGACGGTCCCCAGTCGGCTCCGCGAGCACCTTCCCGACCTCGCGGGTGATCCGGTCGACCGAGATCTCCACCGCCCGCAGCACCTCAAGGGCGAGGTTGCCGCCTTCGGCGATCACGCCGTACAGCAGGTACTCGGTGCCCACCTCGACCGACGCCCGGCCGATCGCGAGACTCACCGCGGCCTTGGCCCGCGTGGTGAACCGGGGCAGTTCCGGCTCGTGGTCCAGTTCGGCCAGCGCGACGGCCCGGATCGCGCTCACCCGTTTCACCGACTGCTCCAAGGCCCGCTGGCAGATGGCGGACACCGGCACCCCGGACTCCTTGACGGCTTCGGCCAGGTCGTCCGGCAGGTACACGTTGATTTTCGGCATGCCCCCGTTTATACCCCCACGTGGGGTTACATGCAACGGGCGTGCGCGCTCAGGAGACGTCGTCAGATGGCGATCAGGGCTGGGCGTCGATGATGAAGACCTCCCCCGCCGACCGCCGCGCGCGTGCTTCCACCCGCCGCCAGATCCGGTTGCGGATCAGCCGTCTGGTCGGCGGGAACAGCAGGGCGATGGCTAAGAGGTCACTGATGAAGCCGGGCAGGATGATCAGGACGGCGGCGGCCGAGATCAGCACGCCGTCGAGCATCTCCGCCTGCGGTGGCTGCCCGGACCGGACCTTGTCGCGGAACGACATCAGCGTCCGTGTGCCCTCCCGGCGCAGGAGGGCGACGCCGATGACGGTGGCCAGCACGACCAGCGCGATCGTCGGCAGCACACCGATCACCGACCCGATCGCGATCAACACCGTGATCTCGACCGCGGTCCCCAGCAGCAGGAGCAGCAGAATGGGCATACCCCCTCAACGGACCAGGCCCCGGTTTTTCTCCCTAGCCTTTCGTCGCGCCGCCGGTCAGGCCTTTCACGAAGTGTTTCTGCAGGAACAGGTAGAAGATCAGGACCGGCAGCGTGGCCAGGAACATCAACGCGAACACGCTGCCGAAGTCCGCCTGGTACTGGCCGATCGACCGGTAGATGCCAGTGGTGACGGTCGTCCCCTGGCTCGGCCCGAGGATGATGAGCGGGTCGATGAAGTCATTCCAGATCCACACCCCGAGGAAGATCATCACGCTCGCGGTCGCCGGCCGCAGCAGGGGGAACACGATCCGCCAGAACACCTGGCCGCGCCGGGCGCCGTCGAGGACCGCCGCCTCCTCCAGTTCGATCGGCACCGCGCGGATGAACCCGGCGAACACGAACACCCCGAACGGCACGTAGTAGCCGACGTTGAACAGGATCAGCCCCTGCAGGGTGGTCATCAGGTTCGCGATCTGCAGCACGTCCGAGATGGGGATCAGGATCACCTGCGGCGGGATCATCAGTCCGGACAGCAGCACCAAGGTCAGCACGCGCGTCCACCGGCTGCGTGTCCGTGCCAGGTAGTGGCCGAGCATCGCCGACAGCACAGTCAACACGGCGACAGACAGCGTGGTGACGAGGATGCTGTTGGTGAGGCTCACCCAGAACAGTTGGTCCGGGCGGGACACCACGGCCTCGATGTTGTCCAGCGTCGGCGGGACCGGCGGCGCCGCTGGCTCCTTCGAGATCAGGTCACCACGCTTGAACACGTTGGCCAGCACCAGATACAGCGGCACGAAGAAGAGGGCGCTGACGAAGATCGCCACCACCGGACGGATCCATGGCCGGGTCACAGGTCGACCTCACGCCGTTGCAGCAACTTCAACACGACCCCGGTGACCACCGCGATGATGAGCAGCATGACGATCGCCATCGCCGACGCGTAACCCACGTGGTTGGCGTCGAACCCGGTGGCCAGGACGTTGAACGCGATGGTGGCCGTGGCGCCCGACCCCGGGCCGCCGTTGGTGATGACCTTGACGAAGTCGTACGTCTTGAACGCGGAGATCAGCAGCACGACCGTGTTGATGGTGAGCGACGGCGCCAGCAGCGGCCACGTCACCGCCTTGAACCGCCGTACCGGCCCGGCGCCGTCGATCGCCGCCGCCTCAAGGAGTTCCTGCGGCACACCCTGCAGGCCGGCCAGGTACACCACGACACAGAACCCGAGCATCTGCCAGCACACGATGGACGCCACCGAGTACAGCGCCACGTCCGGATCGGACAGCCACCCCGGCGGGTTGCGCACCCCCAGCCACCGCAGCAGCTGGTTCACCGGGCCTTCGGTGTCCAGCAGCCGGGACCAGATGATGCTGACCACGACCGAGCTGAGGATCACCGGCGTGAAGAACACGCTGCGCAACGCGTTGTAGAGCCCGCCGCGTTTGTCCAGCAGCAGCGCGACCCCCAGACCGAGCACATTCGGCACGATCACCACGATCAACGTGAGGATCGACGTGACCCGCAAGGCGGTCAGGAACTCGTCGTCGGTGAACAGCAGCCGGAAGTTGTCCAGCCCCTCGAACTTCGTGGGCGGGTTGAACGGGTTGTAGTTGGTCAGGCTGTACCCGAACGCGATCAGGATCGGAGCCAGCACGAAGCACACATACGTCAACACCCCGGGCGCGCCGAACGACACGAAGTGCCACACCCTCGGCCACATCGGACGCCGGCGGCGGACCTTGGCCATCGCACCGCCGGCTTCGCGTGGCGGTGCGGTGGCCTCAGCGGCGGTGGCCATCGGCTACTTGGCCTTCGCCCACTCGGTGTCCAGGAACGCGCACGCGTCGGCCACCGACTTGCGACCGGTGATGACGTCCTGGGCGACCGCGTAGAACTTGGCCTTCATGCCGGGCAGCAGGCCGTCGTCCGCGGTCTCCCAGCCGAAGCTGTTCACCACCGCGTTCTTGTCCACGGCTTCCTGGTACAGGTCGTAGCCGGCCTTCAGGACCGGGCCGATGTCGGCCGGCATCTGGTAGCCCTTGATCGCCGGGACCAGGCCGTCGGCCTTGACCGACACGTCGATCTGCTGCTTGTCGGTCTGGAACGCCAACGCGAACCGCTTGGCCGCGTCCAGGTTCTTGGCGTGCGCGTTCACACTCATGCCGCCGCCGGTGTACGCGGGCACCACCAGCCGCCCGTCGTCGGTCGGGAAGTTGAACACCCCGATGTCGAAGTCGTGTTTCTTGGTGTCGGCGTTGGCCGCGAACCAGTTGCCCATCGGGTACATCGCGCCCTTGCCGTCCAGGAACGCCTGCTCGGTGGCGGCGTAGTCGCGGGACACGCTGTCCTTGTCGATGTAGCCCTTGGCGGCCAGGTCGGCGAACTTGGCGACCGCGGCGGTGAACAGCGGATCGCTGAACTTGACCTTGTCGGCGCGCCGCTGGGTCAGCCAGTCCGGGGTCTTGCCGTACACGTCCACGCTGACCACGCCGGTCATGATCATCGCGGCCGGGAACCCGTCCTTGCCACCGCCGGTCACGAACGGCGTCAGGCCTTTCGCCTTGAGCTTCGCGGCGGCGTCCAGCAGGTCCGCCCACGTCTTCGGGGTGCCGGTGACGCCGGCGTCGGCGAACATCTTCTTGTTGTAGTAGACCGGCGGGATCGTCTGGGTGTTCGCCGGCAGCTGGTGGTGGCCGCCCTTGATCGGGTTGGCGCTCGGGAACTGGAAGTCCTTGAGCTCCTCGGGCTTCCAGTCGTACAGGTTGCCGGCCTCGGCGAACCCGGCCGGGTCCACCGCGATCATCACGTCCGGGAACTGGCCGGACTGCAGCAACTGCTTGGCGTAGTCGGTGCGCCCCTGCGTGGTGGGCGCGACCAGCTTGGTCACCTTGATGTCGGGGTTGCTGTCGGTGACCCGTTTGATCGCCGCGTCCCAGTAGGCGGGGGTCAGGTTGGGGGTCTCGAAGGTCAGGAAGCTGACTTCCTTCCGGTCGCCAGTACCTCCAGCGTTGTTGGTGTCCTGTTTGACCGAGCACGCCGTCAGCGCGACGGTCACCGCGATCACCGCGCCCCAGGCCCGAACCGTTCTCATCACCGGCCTCCTTGCCGCTCCGTGCGGAGGATTTCATCGGATGCCTGCCGCCCAGTCACGGAGTTGCAAAGGTTTACCACCTGGATACATCCGATGTCTACGGTCGTCGCCGCGCGTGATCGCCCAATCCCGCTACGGTGGGCACACAGAGGGAGAACGGACACGAGGGGACCGCATGGCCAGGGAAGTCGGCACTGACACAGTGCAGGAAGTAGCCGAAACCGCCGTCCACCACCTGAGCCGGATCGCCACGATCGTGGCCACCGCCGCCCGCGACATCGTGAGCGAACTCGGCGAACTCTTCAGCGACGTGGCCGAAGCCGCCGCCACCCGACGGGTCGACCCCAGCGAACCACCCGTGGAGGAATAGCGCGGACCGAGGTCCGGACACACAGCGCGCCGGTCACCCGGGACGAACAGACGTCGGGAACGCGCGACACGGCGGGCTGGGCTGGGTGCTGGGTGCGGCTAAGAGACTGGGCCCGCTATGAGGCTGGGGCCTCGATGCCGAAGCTGATGACCCGGTCCGGGTGGACCCGGATGATCGGCGCGCCGTCGGTGACCACCTCGGCGTGCCCTCGGATCTCCACGCACCGGACCCGCCACGGGTTGACCGACGGGACGTCGTCGACCACGAAGGCGACCCGACCGTTGTCGGCGACGTTGCGGTACTTTCGGCTGGCCGCCATGTCACGGCCGCCGATGTCGATCGTTCCGGTGTCGCTGTTGTACCGGAAGCCGACCGGGCTGACCTGCAGGGTGCCGTTCGGCTGGACGGTCGCCAGCCGGCCGAGCCGCTGCGACGCCAGATACGTCAGTTCCACCTCAGTGAACGCCATACCACCAGGATGGAACCTCAACCACGGTTGAGGTCAACCCGCGGGCATCCGGTGGGTGGGGCGTGGGTAGGACGGGCGGAACGCCCGGTTGTGCTCGGCCGCGCTGACCGTGTCGCACGACGTGTCGGCGGCCGCGATCGCCGCGGCCACGGCCTGGTCGAGATCGGCAGGCGGCATGGCCACCCGGACGTTCACCATGGCGCGACTGGACGTCACGGCGTCCGGCTGGACGACGTCCAGGCGCACCGGCCCGCCGGCCGCGGTGAGACTCGCCTTGGTCAGCCCGGCCGAGTCGGCCATGGAGAGTTTCGCGTGCCCGACTGTCGAGTCGGATTCCGCGCACGCCAAGGAGAACGTCTCCAGTAGCGTGCGAGCCCACGCGGCCGGCTGGAACCCGCCGGGTCGGGTCACGGTGACCGCGAGGTTGAGCCAGGCCAGTTCGGCCTCGGCGGCGGCGTACCGGTCGTAGTCGAGTTCCGCGTCCGTGCTCCGGTCCGGTTGTTCGGCGAAGTCGAGCAGAGCGTCGACATCGCCGGAACGCGCCGAGTAGGTGACCACGGTGGCCATCGGGAACCTGACGGCCAGATCCGCGGTGACGGCGGTCAGCAGGGCCGGCGCCACGGTGTCGATCTTGTTGACCGCGATCACGTCGGCCTCGGCCAGTTGGTGGTGATAGAGGTACGCGAGGTCCGAGTCGGCGGCGAGGTCCCACGCCCTGGCGAAAAGCCGGTAGCGGTCCGGATCCACGACGGCGGTGAGCGGGCCGACGCGCAGTTTGTCGCCGTACTCACGACGTAAGGGCCGCACCACAGTGGCGCGCAGGTCGGTGCAACTGCCGACCGACTCGGCGAGCACGACATCCGCGCCCGCCTCCACGAGAGAGGTCACCGCGGCGGCCAGATCCTCGAAACGGCAACAGAAGCAGCCGCCGGTCACCTCCGCCACCCGGTCGGTGGCGGTCCGGGCGAGCACGGTGTCGACCAGGTCGGTGCCCTGGTCGTTGGTGATGATCGCCGGCCGGTGGCCGCGCTCGCGCAGCGTCCGCGCCGCGGCGAGCAACGTCGTTGTCTTGCCGGCACCAAGGAATCCGTTCACCGGGTGGAACCACACCATCATCGCGACAGTACTACGGTAATCGTTTTCCCGGAAGTGCGGTCAAGATCCCTTGTCCCACTACTGGCGCCTTGACAGCGGGACGACATCGGACCTAGCTTCGGGTAATCGATTTCTCAGCGCCTGGGAGGGTCCATGCGCGAGCAACCCTGCTGTCCGGACGGCGGATGCGACACCCGCCACGTCAACCGCCGAAGGTTCTTCACTCTGTCCGCGGCGACCGCGAGCGCCGCCATCCTCGCGGCCACCGCCCGGGACGCGCTCGCCGCGGGAATCCAGCCGTCGCAAGCGTCCGCGGACAAGCGGTTGTCCGTACCACTGGCGGACCTGCTGGCCCGTGGTGAGCCCACCTCGTACACCGGTTCGGACCTGCGCCTCATCGGGATGCCGGTCGGCGGTGGCTGCTGCGGACAGGTCTACCTCGGCGGCGACGGCAGGCTGTGGTACTGGGACGTGGACAACGGGCCACCCGCGCCCGGGGCCGACTTCGAAGGCACGGTCTACGCCAACCCCCGAACCCCGTTCTTCCCGTTCGGCAACGGTTTCGTGATCAAGGCCAACGGAGACGTGCGCGCGGTGGACAGCACCGGCTTCACCGGCGTCACGTTCACCGGCCAGTACCCCGTCGGCCGGGTCGACTACCACGACGACAGCTGCCCGGTCGCGGTGCGGCTCGACGCCTACTCCCCTTTCATCCCAGGCGAAACCGACGACTCGACGCTGCCGTGCACCGTGCTCGAGTACACCGTCACCAACACCACGAAGCGCGCTGTGGCCGTCGAGCTGACCGGGTGGCTGGAGAACCCGGTGTCCCTGCGGAGCCGGTTCGGGCAGCCGGTCAGCCTGTCCAGCGCCGCCATCGGCGGGGCCGGTCAGGTCGGGGTCCAGTTCACCGCGGCGCAGCTGCCGGCGCCGCAGCCACGACCGGACATCGTGTTCGAGGACTGGGAGCAGCCCGGATATCCACAGTGGACGGTCGAGGGTGACGCGTTCGGGGCCGGCCCGCTCACCGAGGCCCGGTTACCCGACTACATGCGCCGGTTCGGCCCGCTGCACGTACAGGGCACGCAGTTCGTGACCTCACACAACTTCATCGCCGCGAACGGGGACGTCGGCAAGGCCGACACCTATCTCGGCAAGCTCACCAGCCGCGAGTTCACCGTGGAGCGCCGTTACCTGATGGCGTGGGTCGGCGGCGGCAACCACCCCGGTGTCACGTGCCTGAACGTCGTCGTGGACGGTGCCGTGGTCGGCAGCCTCACCGGTGACGACATCGAGCCGATGCGGCTGAAATTCGTGGATCTCGTCCGGTATCAGGGAAAGACCGCGCACATCGAGATCGTGGACGGGGCCACGGGCGGCTGGGGCCACGTCAACGTGGACACCATCTCGTTCGCGGACCTGCCGAAGGACCGCCCCGCGCTCGACCAGCTCACCGACGGCGGCACGTTCGCGCTCACGTCGTTCGAACCGAAGGCACGGTCCCGGCCGTCGCTGGCGCAGTGGGACACTCCCTCCGCCATCGCGACGTCCGGCCCTGGCCCGGGGAGCGTCGACGCCGGGCTCGGCACGATCGCGGGCGCGGTCACCGTGCCGATGTCCTTGAAACCTCAGGAAAGTCGCACGGTCAGGTTCGCGTTATCCTGGTACTTCCCGATTCCGGACCGGGACGCGTTGTCCTTCCTGTCCGACGTCGAGAACCTGCGCCGGCACTACGCGACCCGGTTCGGCTCAGCCGCCGACGTGGCCAAGTACCTGGCCGGGCGGATCGACGCGTTGAGCGCCGCGACTAAACTGTGGGTAAAGACCTGGTACGCCGATTCGACGCTGCCGTACTGGTTTCTCGAACGAACGCTGGCCACGGCGTCCACACTGGCCACCAGCACCTGTATGCGCTTTGGCAACGGCCGGTTCTACGCGTGGGAGGGCGTCGGCTGCTGCGCCGGAACCTGTGAGCACGTGTGGAACTACGCGGAGTCGATCGGCCGGCTGTTCCCCGCGTTGGAACGCGACGAGCGGGAGCGAGTCGACCTCGGCATCGGGTTCGACCCGCGCACCGGGCAGATCGGCAACCGCGCCGAGGCGGACATGGTCTGGGCGGCCGACGGCCAGTGCGGCACGATCCTGCGGATCTACCGGGAACACCAGATGTGCCCGGACGACAGCTTCCTGCGCCGCGTCTGGCCGCGGGTCAAACTGGCGTTGAACTGGGTGATGTCGCAGGACTCCCAAAGCACCGGCACGCTCACCGGGCCGCAGCCGAACACCCTGGACGCGGTGTGGCACGGCGAGGTCGCGTGGATGACCGGCATGTACAACGCCGCGCTGTTGGCCGGGGTCGCGATGGCCAGCGAACTGGGTGATCTCGCGTTCGCGCGCCGGTGCCGTCAGCTCGCCGACGCCGGGTTCGCCGCGATGGACCGGGACCTGTGGACCGGCGAGTACTTCATCCAGATCGTGGACCCGCGCCATCCCGAGGACCCGAACTCCAACCGCGGCTGCCACATCGACCAGCTGTTCGGCCAGAGCCTGGCCTGGCAGCTCGACCTGCCCAGGGTGTTCGACCGGCAGAAGTCGCAGATCGCGCTGCGCAGCATCTACCGGTACAACTTCGTGCCGGATCCGGACGCGTACCGACGAGCCAACACCGCGATTCCGTGGGGACGTTGGTTCGCGATGGCCGGTGAGCCGGCGGTGATCATGACGACCTTCCCGCACGGCGGCGCCGCCCAGGCGAACGGCTCGCCACCGGCCGTCCAGGCGAAGTACTTCAACGAGTCGTGGACAGGCCAGGAATACCAGTACGCCGCCAACTTGGTGTACGAGGGACTCCTGGACGAGGGCATGAACGTCACCCGCGCGGTCCACGACCGGTACGCGGGCAGCAAACGCAACCCCTACAACGAGATCGAATGTAGCGACCACTACACCAGGGCGATGGCCGGCTACGGCGTCTTCCTCGCCGCGTGCGGGTTCTCCTGCCACAGCCCGCGTGGTCGGCTCGCCTTCGCCCCGAAGGTCACACCGGAGGACTTCGCCGCCGCGTTCACCGCCGCCGGCGGGTGGGGCCGGTACCGGCAGCAGCGCACCGACGGCCGTCAAACGTCCACAGTGGAGGTTCGGTATGGCAGGGTACGGGTGACCACGATCGCGGTCGAGGCGAACCTGAACGGCCGGCCGCAGGCACAGGTCCAGCTCGACGGCCAGCCACTCACCGCGGACGTCGTCACCGCCGGCAGCCAGATCGAGGTCACCCTGCGCACCCCGGTGACACTCGCCGCGGGTCAGACCCTGGTAGTCACCCTTGGCCGGTGACCGCGACGTCGTTCGGGGACGAGCCGGGCAGTGGAGTGGTGTCCATGTATCTGACCTCGTAGACGCGTTCCGCGAACTTCCAGCCGTCTGGGGTGCGCTCGTAGCGGTCGTGGTAGATGGCGTAGTTCAGGTGTGAGCCGCCGGCGCGCATGCGCCCGAACTCCGCGATGTAGGCGCGGCCGACCGCGGTGTCGCCGTCGACCTGGATCATGCCCGGGTGCGTGGTCTGCACGAAGAACTCCCAGAGCCCGCGCAATTTCCCGACCGAGGCGCGGATCTGGTCCCGGCCGGTGACCTCAAGGGCGGCGTGCGGCCACCGCATGACGGCGTCCCGCGTGAACAGCGACGCCAGGCGGTCGACGTCGCCCATCATCCCCGCGTCGCTGTACTCGGCACGCAGGGCTTCGATCTCGACGCGATCGGCGATGGTCTGTAGGTCGGTCATCGGGCTCACGGCTTCCACTCGCCGGCCACCTGGCGGGTGGCCACGTTGAGCCGGTTCCACACGTTGATCGCGGTGATCGCGATGAGCAGCCCGGCCAGCCCCTGCTCGTCGTAATGCCGGCCGGCTTCGGCCCAGACGTCGTCGGGCACCGGGTTGGCGCTGTCGGCGATCCGGGTGACCGCCTCGGTCAGCGCCAGCGCGGCCCGTTCCGCCTCGGTGAAGTAGGGTGCGTCCCGCCAGGCGGCCACCGTGGCGATCCGCTCGTCGGTCTCACCCGCCTTCCTGAGGGCGGTCGAATGCATCACCACGCACACGCTGCAACCGTTGATCTGGCTCGCCCGCAGGTGGACCATCTCCACCGTGGTGGCCGGCACACCGAGCGTGTCCGCGGCCTTGCCGTAAGCGTGCAGGCCATGCATCGCGGCCGGGATGAGAACGGCCGGGTTGGTCATCCGGGACTGCATTTTCGTTCTCCCTGTCACGTCGTTCGACTTTGTCTCGTCATCGCTATGACGGATGCCGAGGGAGGAACCTGACAGTGGACGAGCACGAGTTTCTCGCCGAGCGGTTCGAGGCGCACCGCGACCAGCTGCGGTCGGTGGCCTACCGGATGCTGGGCTCGCTGGCCGAGGCGGACGACGCCGTCCAGGAGGCGTGGCTCCGGCTGGCCCGCTCGGACACCGCCGAGGTGGCGAACCTGGGTGGCTGGCTGACCACCGTGGTCAGCCGGGTCTGCCTGGACATGCTGCGCTCCCGCAAGGCCCGGCGGGAGGAGCCGCTCGACACGCACGTGCCGGACCCGCTCGTGGCCTCCCCCGACCCGGACCCCGCGCAGCAGGCGGTGCTCGCCGACTCGGTGGGGCTGGCGCTGCTCGTCGTCCTGGAGACGCTGACCCCGGCCGAACGGCTGGCGTTCGTGCTGCACGACATGTTCGGCGTACCTTTCCACGAGATCGCCCCCATCGTGGGCCGCACCCCGGCCACCGCCACCCAGTTGGCCAGCCGGGCCCGTCGCCGGGTGCGGGGCGCCGCGTTGCCGGACGCCGACCTGCCCGCGCAACGCAAGGTGATCGACGCGTTCATGGTGGCGGCCCGCGCCGGCGACTTCGAGGCGCTGGTCGCGGTGCTCGACCCGGACGTCGTGCTCCGGGCGGACTTCGGCGCGGCGGGCCCGTCGAGGCTGACCCACGGCCCGGCGGCGGTGGCCGAGCACGCGTTCAGGTTCTCCGGCGGTGGCGCGCTCGTCCGGCCGGTTCTCATCAACGGCGCGGCCGGGCTGCTCGCGACGCTCGCCGGCCGGCCGGTCGCGCTGTTCAGCCCGATCATCCGCGGCGGCCGGATGGTCGAGATCAACATCGTGGCCGACTCCGACCGCCTCGCCCGGCTGGACCTGCCCGAACTCGGATAGAACCCACCGGAAACGAGGGCCGGGAACGGTCACATGTCGTCGTTGCGTGATCTTCTCAGTCCAGCGAGTACGGCCGATCCAGTTTCACGTGCGGTGAGATACGGCCGCATGTCGTGCGCCTTCGCGCCGTTATGAACGGTGATATCGACTACATCGCTGCCGAACAAGGGAGCGAGCTCCTTCGGATTGGCCACGAGGTCGCCCGCGTCGGTGATGTTGGTCCAGTGGTGAATGCCGTGTGGCCAATGACCTCGACCGTCGATCGGCGGCGGGTCCAGCCGGTCGAACACCGCCTTGGGGAGACCGAGCGGAGAGCCGAGGGTGACCAGCGTCGACACCGGCAGGCCGGGTTCGGTGCTGAGGCACTCGTAGGCGACCACGGAGCCCAGCGAATGACCGATGACCACTGCCGTGTCGGCGCTGATCACGTCGAGCAGTCGGGTGCGGATCCGTCGCCTGGTATCCGCTTCGGCGAAGTACCGCCGAACCTGTTTGAGGCCGCCGATCAACGCGCGTTCGGTGAGGCCTTCGAAGTATCGTGAGCCACTCAAGGCATACACGGCGCGTTGCACCCATTGGGGAGTTCGCACCCGGGTTGGGGCCTCGGGCGCAGAGTGCTCTAGTTCCACGGCCGCCAGCCACCAGGCTCGCAGGAGCTCGCGCTCGTCAGGATCATCCACATCGGACACCTCATAGTCCGGCTGATCGAGCGAACGCGCACCGGCCGGCCGAAACAGATCTCCGTAGAAGGCAACCGTCACGTCGCCTGGTTCTATCACGCCGCCGGCCAACCGAACGCCGTCGCACAGAGCGGGCACGCACCTCGCTCTCAGCGACTCAGACCCCCGGTACTGTTGCGCTATTCCGTGCACCAGAACCGCTCGGCTCACGGAACATCCTCCTTCGTCCAGTTCCGAACGTGCAGTGCCACAACGCCCATGGCCGTCGCGACGCAGATGTCAGCAGGCGGATGCACCACCACGTCCTGGGGAGTCGTGTTGAGCTGCGCCTGGGCGACGACCCTTTCGGATGCCTGACACCAGACCCGAATCGTGCCGTCCCCGCCACCGATGATGAGCACCGGATGGTCGTACAGCCTCCCCGAGGCCAGGCAGCTCACCCACTTCTGCAGCCGTGGCACGGCGGTCGCGACCTCGGCCCTGGTCGCCGGATCCCACGCCCGAACGACTCCGGCGTGGTCTCCCGTGAACACACGCACCTCCGCATCGGACGCGCTCAGCGTGACCGCGCCCACAGAGCCGTCGTGCCCGGTGAGCGGCGGATCCAACGGCTCGAGAGTGTCGAGGTTCCACAGCCGCGCCGTGGAGTCCACGCTGGCAGTGAGGAGGATCGGCACGCCGTCCCACTCGGCGGTGGACACCGAATTGATTCGTCCCGTGTGGCCGGTCAACTCAGCAAGGGACGCCTTCGTAGCCAGGTCCCAGATCTGGACCGTTGAGCCCGCAGCCGTGGCGACGATGGGTACTCCTTGCCTCCGGGATGCGGCAAGCAATCGTACTGCGGGATACGCAATCCTAACGCGTTCCCGATGCGCCCATTGGGATCGCTCTCGGCGAGTAGTCAGGTCCCAGACCTGCACCCTGCTGTCGAGCTGCCCCGAGGTGACTGCAACCGGTCCGCGGCCGTCGCTGAATCCGACGCCGCCGAGGTAGCGGCTGTGCCCGTTCAGCACAGGACCGTCCAACTGCCCATCCGCAAGGTTGAGGATTCGCACTGTGCCGTCTTCGCCTGCGGTGATCAAGATCTGTCTGCTGTCGATCGTGCCGGCGGCAAGGTTGTAGATATCGCTGGTGCGCCCGTGAAGGGCATCACCGAGTTGGTAGAAGGTCGTCAGCGACCACAATCGCACCTGGCTGCGATCCATCGTTATCGCCGCCGTGCCATCGGCGAGCGGGCCTATCGCCAGGGTCGGCCCCCGATAGTCCACGTCAGTTACGAACGATGGGCCGAGCGGTTTCCCTGCCCGCAGATCCCAGGCGATCACCACGCCGTCCTGGCTTCCGGTGATCGCGACCGCACGACCATCTCGCTCACCGACAACGGCCGACGTGATGGGGTCGGTGTGCCCCACCATCGGTGCGCCCATGGCGCGGCCGGCGACTAGATCCCAGAGCAACAGAGTGTTGTCAGTCCCAGCGAACAGAGCAGCAGCCCGGCCGTCGACACTCCTGACCGCCATGGCGGTCCATTGATCGGGATCCGGTTGCTCGATCGGCAACCGCTGGCGACTTCGTAATTCCCACACGGTCGCGTGGCCTCCTTGCGCCGCTGCGAGCACAAGGTTTCGATTGTCCATGCTGGACACGGCGAGCAGGTTGACATCGCCATTGTGGCCGACCAAAGGTGATCCCAGCAGCCTGCCCGTGACCGGGTCCCACAGTCTGACTGTGCCGTCCTTGCTTCCCGTCGTCAGCACCGGACTACCGTCCACTTCACACAACTGCACGGCACCGATCGGCCCGGTGTGACCAACAAGTGGCTCACCGATGCGCTGCCGGGTGGCAAGGTCCCACACCAGCACGACAGCATCTTGATCACCGGTCACCGCGATCGACCGACGTCCGACCTCGCCCAATGCCACAGCACACACAGCAGCACGATGACCCGACAACGGTTGTCCGTCCTGCGTGCCTCCCGCATCAAGGTCCCACAGCACCGCCGTGGTGTCCTCGCTGCCCGTGATCGCCAGACAACGGTCATTCACCCTTGCCACGGCAGCGCTGACGACGTCGCCAGTGTGTCCGGTAAGCGGTTGATCCGCGGTGAGGTCCCAGATCCGCGCGGTTCGGTCCATTCCGCCCGTGATCGCGATCGGCCTGTGGTCGATCGACCCGAGCGCAACGGCGTTGACATAGCCGTCGTGCCCGGTGAGGGGTTGTCCGATCTGCTGCCGGTTGCCCAGGTTCCACACTCGGGCGAAGTCCCTACCGCAGGTCACCGCGATCGGAACGCAGCCAAGCTCGCCAATCCTCAACGAGGTTACCCCGTACTGATGAGCTGCCAGCGGTTCACCCACCTGCCGCCGAGTGTTCAGATCCCACAAACCCACCTTTCCGTCGTCGCTGCCAGTCACAACCAACGTTCGGTCACCCACGTGCGCGAGAGCGACGGCGGTGACCGGCTCAGTGTGTCCGATAAGCGATTCGCCGACCGGCTCGCTGCTGACCACATCCCACATCCGCACGCGATGATCGTCGCCACCGGTGAGAACCAAGCGTCGACCGCCCACGTCGGCCCACGCAACCGCGTTCACCGGGCGATGGTGCTCACTGAACGGTTCGCCGAACTGAGTGGCCGCAGCGAGATCCCAGACCCGTGCGGTGCCGTCACGGCTCGCTGTCACCGCCAGCGTCTTGTCCTCCCAATCGCCGAGGACGATCGAGGTGATCTCGTTGGTGTGCCCGTCGAGGTTCTCGCCCAATGGCCGGCCGGACGACAGGTCCCACATCCGCAGACGGCCGTCGCTCCCGCCGACGACCGCGACCGTGAATTCGCCCATCTCCCCCACGGCCAGCGCGGTAATCGACCGGGAGCCGGGTCGAAGTGGCTCACCGATCGGCCGTTGGGTGATCAAGTCCCAGATCCGGACGGTGCCGTCCTCGCCGCCGCTGAGCACGATCGGGCGACCGTCCATGTCGCCGGTGGCGAGGCTCCTGATCGGCTTCTCGTGCCCCACGAGTTGGCGATGCACTCCGGTCGGCGACCACCAGGCCCATCGGGCACGCCACGGCATGGTGATGCCCAGCCGATCGACCTGTTCGGCCAGTTCGGTGGCAGCACAGCGACGCGCGGACAGCTGGAGGTAGGCCGCCCGCTCCCCCAACGGTGTCGAGGCCGTCAGTTGGTGGGCCACCTGTTCGTAGGCGTTTCGCGCCTGACGTGCTCGCTGTGAGCGGACCCGGGGAAACGCCCGAAGCAGGCCGAGCTGCTCAGCGACCAGCAGGAAGCCGGGTTCGTCGACCAACTCGTCGAGCCTCCCGGCCGCCGCCGCGTGGGTGGCCACGTGGGTGTGGACGTACCGATGGGCGACGAACCAGTCGAGTCTGCCGTCCGAATCAGGCGGAACCGTCGCGAGTACGGCGTCGACAATACGATCCTGGGCCGCTCGCGGTCCACCGCGGTAGTGGTCGCGCAGATGTTCGGCGAGTGCCTGGTGGTAGAGGCGGTACACCGACCTGCCATGGTCGACCACCTCGGCGATGTAGGCCGCCGCCTTCTCCAGCAGCCAGTCGATGTCGTCCTCGTCGAACGGCCGGTTGCCGAGCGCGGTCGAGATGCCGGTCCACAGCGCGCCCCGGGGAAGTCCTTGTCCCTCGGCGAAGGCCAACGGGGTGAGCAGAGCGCGCACCCGGCTTTCGTCCGCACCGAACCAGGACAGATAGTCCTCGAACGCCTCGCCGATCTCGCTCGGCAGCCGGTTCTGCCAACCTGGCTCGGTAACGTCGATTGGTTTGTCCATGGAACGCAGCCCGCGCGCGGTCATTCTGGCGACGAGGAACACGCCGGCCGCGCGATCGGCGACCGCCTGGCCGACGTGGTGCGCCAGCTCGACGCGATCTCGGTACGGCGTAGGCAGTTCGGGCTCGTTGCGGGCCAGCAGGACATTCGTCACATATCCAGGGATGTCGTCCCGGCCGAGGTACTTCGGGTCGTCCAGGTTGAGCACGTGCATCGACACCCCGAGGCTGCTGACCAACTCCGGACGCGTCCCGATCAGCAGCCGCACCCCGGGCACCTCGGAGAGCGGCCGCAGCAGCTCACGGGCAATCCGGCGTGGCTCGCCCTTGCCGCCAGCGTCCGCGGCCGTGCCGGAGCCGGCCTCGTCCAGAGCGTCCACCACGATCACGATCGGACCGCATTGCCGGCCGCGCACGCTTACCTCGCGGAGCAGCTGCCCGGGACCGTCGACCTCGACGCCCAGCCCGGAGGCGATCTGCTGGACGATGTCCGGCAGGAGTTTGTGTCGGGCGTGGACGCCGACGTCGACCAACCTGGGGGGCACCTCCGCGCCGGCAGCACCCGGCTCCTGGAGCAGTTTCCGCCGATATGAGGGATCGGACATGGCCACGATACGGCCAAGGACGGCCGATTTCCCACATCCCGGGCTTCCGGTAACCACCCGCCCTTTGATATCGGCGTGTTCGGTGGTCAGCCATCCAACGAGAGCCTCGAGCAGTCGTTCCCGGCCGTGGAAATACAGGCCCGGCTCAGAATCGAACTCCACACCTCGGGATCGTGGCCCGAAATGGTCGTGCAGGTCACGTTTGCCGAGCAGGCGCTGCAGTTCAAGATCCGTGTCACCGGCGGGCAGATTGTGGCGGTAGCCGTCGTTGTCCAAGAAAGGAGCGAGACCGGTCACCATACCGGCGGCCAATTCTGCGCGCTGACGCAGACCCGCCCCATGAAATCGCCGATTCACGGCGTCCACCACGTGGACGAGATCGAGATGACGCTGGCGCTGCCCGGTTCGCTGGCTCACCTCCCGCAACGCCGGCACAAGTGCGTCCATGAACACGCCGTCAATCGCCTCGTCCTTGGCGCGAGCGGACGACAGGAGCCATACGCCGGCAGAGTCCGTGCTGGTGAACTGCCGCGCGATCGTCCGCAAGGCCACCTGTGCCCCGTCTGCCGCAGCTGTCCCGCCGTAGCAGGTGTCCAGCACCATCAACAGGTTGCGCAACCCGGTCCGGGTCAGTATCCGGACGAGGTCCTCGGTCGCCAGCGCCGTGGCCGCCGGGTCGTCCGCGTCGCTGTTCCAGCACATCAGGTAGTGCCGGTCCCGATCTGCTACCAGGCCGTGTCCGGCGAAGTAGAAAACCACCACGTCGCTGGGGCCGAGACTGACGTGTTTCGACCATTCGCTCACCGACGAACGAACCTGGTCCGCTGTCCAGTAGTTTCCCATTCCGGCGAGTTCTTGGTCGTATCCCGCCGGAGCCAGCAGGCTCGCAAGGCGTTCGGCGTCGACCGAGGGCCGGGTCAGCCCACCGTCCGGCGAGTCCGGATACCGGTCGACCGCCATGCCGACAAAGAAGCGCCGTCTCGGCCGAAGTTCGAGCTCACCAGCAGTGGCCATCGTCAACGTCCCGGTATTTGTCCAGAGCACAGTGCCGCCGTCTGACAGACGACCCTAGCAGTCCGGCAACGGAATGAATTGTCGATCGTTCTCCGTGCGGTGGCGTGACAATTGACCCTACCGAGCTCAGGTCTCCGGGAACGAGAAGTTGACCATGATGTCCCTGTCGGTGATGTCCCTGACCCCGCGGCCGGGGACGTGCTCGACCGTGAGGACCAGGGTGCCGTCCGGGCTGAGCCGCTCGCCGGACAGCCGGACCCAGCGACCGTCCACCGTGGACCTGATCTGGTCGAACCGCGGCTCGAACGTCTCCATCGCCACTGGCTGCGGGCAGGTGTCGGTGCCGTCCAGCGGGCGTTCGGTCAGGAGCACCTTCCTCACCTGCGGGTGCGCGGACGACTGGGAGTACAAGTCGACGTATCTGGCGACTATGTCCGCCAAGGGCTCCATGCCGAAATGCTAGACAACAACCCTGGTCGTACGGGATAGCCCGTAGGTGTCAACTCGCGCGGTACACCAGGTGCCCGCTCGGGGCCGACGACCGGGACGGGTCGGCCGGCCGACTCTGGGTGACGTGAATGGACAGACTCTCAGCCGGTTCGAGCGGCTCGCGGGGTGGGCACGGCGGCACCGTCTGCTGGCGGTGGTGCTCTGGGTGGTGGCCCTCGGCGGGATCACAGTGGCCGCGCAGGCGATCGGCAGCACTTACCACAACGACAACTCCCTGCCGGGCACCCAGTCCCAGGAAGTGGCGGACCTCTTGGGGGCCAAGCAGACCGACACGCTCCAGGTGGTCGCCGAAGGTGACATGACCCGCCTGGCCGGCGTGCTCGACAAGATCCGCGGACTGCCGCATGTGGCTTCGGTGGGCCAGCCGACCCAGGGCGGTGACGTTGCGTACGCGACCGTGACACTGGACGCGAAAGGCGTCCCCGGCGACGACGTTCGTCGGATCATCGGCACTTCGGCCGACGGGCTGACGGTGGCGTACAGCGGTGACGTGGTGGCCGCGGCGGCGAACGCGGCGGGTGGCGCGGCCGAAGGTGTCGGCGTGCTGGTCGCGTTGGTGATCCTGGTGTTGATGTTCGGGTCGATCATCGCGGCCGGGCTGCCGATCATCACCGCGGTGTTCGCGGTGGGCAGCACGGTCGGGGTGATCATGCTCGCCTCCCACCTGATGGACCTGCCGAACTACGCGCCGCCGGTGATGATCCTGGTGGGTCTCGGCGTGGGCGTGGACTACGCGTTGCTGATCTTCAACCGGTACCGCGCCGAACTCGTGCGCGGCCGGGACCGGGACATGGCCGCGAGCAAGGCCCTGGACACCGCGGGACGTTCCGTGCTTTTCGCCGGCTGCACGGTGATCATCGCGCTGCTCGGCCTGCTCGCGCTCGGACTCGGTTCCCTGCAAGGGATCGCGTTGGCCGTGACCCTCACGGTCCTGCTCACGCTGGCGGCTTCGCTGACGTTGCTGCCCGCGTTGCTCTCGATCTTCGGGAAACGCATCGAGCGGTCCGTACTCAAGCGGGCAGACAAGCCACACGGCGAAAAGTGGCGCTCGTGGGCCGCGTTGGTACAGCGCCGGCCGTGGCCCGCATTGGTGCTCGCGGTCGTCGCGTTGGGCGCGTTGTCGTTGCCCGCGTTGGGAATGCGACTCGGTTTTGCCGGTCCGGGCATGGATCCCAAGGAGTCGACCACCCGGCAGGCGTCCGACATGCTCGCCAAGGGCTTCGGGCCCGGCTTCAACGGCCCGCTCGTCGTGGTCGCCCGTGGTGGCCAGCAGCCCGCGTCCACCACGCACGACGTCCTGGCGAAGACGCCAGGTGTGGCGAAAGTCCTTCCGCCACAACCAGGTCCGGGCTACTCGACGCTGATCCTGTTCCCCACCAGCGCACCCCAG
Organism: Actinocrispum wychmicini; assembly: GCF_004345645.1. Taxonomy (GTDB): domain Bacteria; phylum Actinomycetota; class Actinomycetes; order Mycobacteriales; family Pseudonocardiaceae; genus Kibdelosporangium; species Kibdelosporangium wychmicini. The sequence continues at coordinate 55,726 of NZ_SLWS01000015.1, forward strand.
GACAAGGCCACCGACGATCTGGTGAAACGGTTGCGTTCGGACGTCCTGCCCGCGCTTTCCACCGGAAGCACGTACCTGGTCGGCGGAGCGACGGCCGCGGCGGCCGACTTCGCCGGCGCGGTGAGCAGCCGGTTGCCGCTGTTCGTCCTGGTCGTGGTGGGATTGTCGGCTTTGCTGCTGATGGTCGTGTTCCGGTCGATCCTGGTGCCGCTCAAGGCCGCCGTGCTGAACCTGCTGAGCATCGGCGCGTCCCTCGGTGTGATGACGCTCGTGTTCGGCGACGGGCTGTTCGGCGCGACAGCGGGTCCGATCGAGGCGTTCGTCCCGGTGATGATCTTCGCGATCGTGTTCGGGCTGTCCATGGACTACGAGGTGTTCCTGGTGTCCCGGATGCACGAGGAGTGGCGGCGCACACGCGATGCGCAACACGCGGTCCGCGAAGGCATGGCCAGCACAGGCGGTGTGATCACGGCCGCAGCGGCGATCATGATCGCGGTGTTCGGCGCGTTCCTGCTCGACCCGAGCCGGATGCTCCAGCAGTTCGGCCTCGGCCTCGCCGTCGCGGTCCTGCTGGACGCCCTGGTCATCCGCTGCCTGATCGTGCCCGCGGTGATGCGCCTGTTCGGGCCGGCCGCCTGGTGGCTGCCGCGCCGGCTGGAGCGGCGACTCCCCCAGGTCGCCCTTGAGCACGCCTGACCGTACGCTCACTCGCGATGAGCATCCGGGAAGTGCAGATCGCCGACGACACCATCCGGCTCGGCCAGTTCCTCAAACTGGCCGGGCTGGCCGACAACGGCGGCCACGCCAAGGACCTGATCGAGGCCGGGGACGTGACGGTCAACGGCCGCACCGAAGTCCGGCGCGGCCGGCAACTGCGTGTCGGTGACGTGGTCGCCGTGGGTGGCGAGAAAGCCAGGCTCACAACCGCCGACTAATGGGTGGCTGATACCCACGGCGTGAGGTCGTAGCGTGTCCCCATCAGCAGGTTGCCACCTCCTGGCGACCCCACGAGAAAGAGGCACACGTATGGCCCTCCCGTCCGATCTTGAGATTGCCCGGGGTGCTTCGCTCAAACCACTGGATGACATCGCGGCCGAGATGGGTCTGCCCGCCCATCACCTCGAGCCGTACGGCCGCAACGTCATGAAGATCGACCTGGGCGCGATCGACGAACTCGCCGACGCCCCCCGAGCCAAGTACGTGGTGGTCAGCGCCATCACGCCGACCCCGTTAGGAGAAGGCAAGACGACCACGACGGTCGGGATCGGGCAGGGATTCAAGCACATCGGCAAGCGGGCGACGGTGGCCATCAGGCAGCCGTCGATGGGCCCGACCTTCGGCATCAAGGGCGGTGCGGCCGGCGGCGGGTACAGCCAGGTCGTGCCGATGGAGACGCTGAACCTGCACCTCACCGGCGACATGCACGCGGTCACGGCGGCGCACAACCTGTTGGCCGCGATGATTGACAACCACCTCTACCAAGGCAACCAGCTCGCCCTGGACCAGCACAACATCACCTGGCGACGGGTGATGGACGTGAACGACCGGGCGCTGCGCAACCTCGTCGTCGGCCTGGGCGGCAAGGCGGACGGGGTGCCCAGGCAGACCGGGTTCGACATCACCGCGGCGTCCGAGGTGATGGCCCTGCTGGCGCTGACCACGTCAATGACCGACATGCGCGAGCGGCTCGGCCGGATCGTCGTCGGCTACGACGCCGACGGGCAGCCGGTCACCGCCGAGCAGCTGCAGGTCGCCGGCTCGATGGCGGTGATGCTCCGCGAGGCGATCAAGCCCAACCTGTTGCAGACGCTGGAGAACACGCCGGTGCTCGTGCACACCGGCCCGTTCGGCAACATCGCCACCGGCAACTCCTCGGTCGTCGCCGACCGGATCGGCATCCACTGCGGCGACTTCCTGGTCACCGAGGCGGGTTTCGGCGCCGACATGGGCGCCGAGCGGTTCTTCAACATCAAGTGCCGCACCTCCGGACTGACCCCGGACGCCGCCGTGATCGTGGCGACGGTGCGTGCGCTCAAGGCGCACTCCGGCAAGTACCGCGTGGTGGCGGGCAAGTCGCTGCCCGCCGAAATGCTCGCCGAGAACCCCGACGACGTCGCCGTCGGCGCGGCCAACCTGCGCAAGCAGATCGAGAACGTCCGGCTGCACGGGGTCTCGCCGGTGGTCGCGATCAACGCCTTCCCGGGCGACTTCGCCTCCGAGCACGACGCCATCCGGCAGGTCGCCGAGGAGATGGGCGCGCGCGTCGCGGTCTGCACCAACGTCGCCGACGGCGGCAAGGGGGCCGCGCTGCTCGCCGAGGTGATCACCGAAGCCGCGGCGGAGCCGACCGACTTCCGGTTCCTCTACCCGGCCGAGGCCAGCCTCAAGGAGAAGATCGAGACCGTCGCCACCAAGATCTACGGCGCCGCCGACGTGGAGTACTCCCCGCAGGCGACCCGGCAGTTGGACACCTATGAGCGGGCGGGCTTCGGCAAGCTTCCGGTTTGTATCGCCAAGACCCACCTGTCGATCTCCTCGGACCCCAAGCTGAAGGGCGCGCCGACCGGGTGGACCCTGCCGGTGCGCGAGGTCCGCGCCTCGGTCGGCGCCGGGTTCGTCTACCCCATCTGCGGCGACATGCGCACCATGCCCGGCCTCGGCACCAACCCCGCCGCCACCCGCATCGACATCGGCCCGGACGGCGAGATCGTCGGGTTGTCCTAGGTGAGCCAGCCCGGTTTGACCATGCCCGACTCGTAGGCCAGGACTACGAGTTGGGCACGGTCGCGGACCGACAGCTTGGTCATGATCCGGCTGACGTGGGTTTTCGCCGTCGCCGGGCTGAGCACCAGCTTCTCGGCGATCTCGTCGTTGGACAGGCCGTTGGCCACGAGGACCATGACCTCGCGTTCCCGTTCGGTCAACGAGTTCAGTCGGGGACTGGGCGCGGGCCGGTCGACGCGACCGGCGAACTCGGCGATCAGCCTGCGGGTGACGGCCGGGGCGATCAGCGCGTCGCCGCGGGCCACCACCCGGACGCCGTGGATGAGTTCCATCGGCTCGGTGTCCTTGACCAGGAAGCCGCTCGCGCCCGCGCGCAGGGCGCCGTAGACGTAGTCGTCCAGGTCGAACGTGGTGAGAATGACGACCTTCGCGCCCGGCACCTCGGCCAGGATGCGGCGGGTGGCGGCCAGGCCGTCCAGCACGGGCATCCGCACGTCCATCAGGACCACGTCCGGCCGGACCGACCGCGCCATCCGGACCGCCTCCTCGCCGTCGGCGGCCTCGGCGACCACCGCGATGTCGTCCTCACCGTCCAAAATGGACTTGAAGCCGGCGCGGACGAGACGCTGGTCGTCGGCGAGCAGGACGTTGATCATTCCGCTGCCCCCAGCGGCAGTGACGCCGCCACCTGGACCCCGTGGTCGTCGCCGCGCACGGTCAGCGAGCCGCCAAGAGCTTGGGCGCGCTCGGTCATGCCGCGGATCCCGTTGCCCGGCACCAGGCTCCCGCCGCGGCCGTCGTCGTCGACCTGCACGCTCATGTCCTTGTCGCCGTAAGTGATCCGGACGTGCACCGAGCGTGCGGACGCGTGCCGGGTGACGTTGGTCAGTGCTTCCTGGATTATCCGGTACGCCGCCAGGTCGATCTCGGGCGGCAGGGCGCGGGGTTCCCCGTCCACAGTGACCTCGACGCCGGTCTGCCGGGTCCGCCGCACCAACTCCGGCAACTGGTGCAGGCCGGGTGGTCCGGTCGGCGCGGACTCGTCCACCGCGCGCAGCACCCCCAGGGTGGCCCGGACCTCGCGGAGCGCCTCCTTGCTGGCCTGCTTGATGGCTTCCAGCGCCTCCCAGAGCCCCGCAGTGTGATTTTTACGGTGTAAAGCAGCGCTGGCCTGGACGTTGATCAACGAGATGTTGTGCGCCAGAACGTCGTGCAACTCGCGCGCGATGCGTAGGCGCTCCTCGGTCGTGGCCCGTTTGGACGCTTCCTCGGCGTACGCGCGTCGAGTGTTGCGTGCGACCCCGAGGGCGATCATGGCGACCATCCAGCCGGCGAGCATGAACTGCGCGATGTTGTCCAAGTGCCGAACGGGACTGAACTTCTCGCCGACGGCGATCGCGACCACACACACGGCGGCGAACGCGGCGGCCACTACCACACGCCCCGATGCCGACACGTAGTACAGCGCGATGATGAACGTGACCAGCATCGGTCCGCCGGTGCCGACGAACGGGTAGTAGATCGCCGAGCAGGCGAGCGTGACCGCGGCGACCAGGACCGGGTACCGGCCGCCGAGCGCCAGCACGCCGCCGGACAGCAGGATCAGCGCCGCCCCGACCACGGTCAGCTGCCGTCCGCCGTCCACGTCGTCCTGGATCAGGGTGCTCCCCAGAACCGCCAGCGCCACTGCGGCACCAACCACGGCATCGCGTCTCACCGCACGAGTGTCGCACCCCACCGCTAGTAGTTGACCGGTCAGTCAAGAGGCGGCTACCGTGCTGGGCCATGGAGGCGACGACGAGGGACAGGATCGTCCGGTCGGCGGCGAAGCTGTTCCTCACCCGGAGCTACCACGCGGTCGGCATCGCCGACCTGTGCGCGGCCGCCGACGTGCGCAAAGGCAGCTTCTACCACTTCTTCCCGTCCAAGGCGGACCTGGCCAAGGCCGTGGTCGACCTGCACGCGGCCGAGTTCGAGCGGCGCTTCACCGAAGCCGAGGAGGCCGGCGCCGAGCTGTACGCGATCGCGGTCACCGTCGCGCAGGTGCAGAGCAAGTTCGAGGAACGGTTCGGGCGGATCGTCGGCTGCCCGTTCGGCAACCTGGCCGCCGAACTGGCCACCACCGACGACGAGCTGCGCCGCTACGTGGCCGACGTGTTCACGCGTTGGGAGGAGCGGCTGCTCAAGGCGTGCCACCGGGCGCGGCTGCGACCCGGGGTCGACCCGGACGAGCTGGCCCGGATGATCCTCGCCCAGATCCAGGGCCTGATCCTGCTGGCCAAGGTGCAGGCCCGGCCGGCCGCCGAGATCACCGCGGGCCTGCGGGCACTGATCAAGGGAGCGACAGCGTGAACGTGGACTTCCACTTCGACCCGATGTGCCCGTTCGCGTACCAGACGTCGCTGTGGATCAGGGACGTCCGGGCCCAGCTGGGTATCACGGTCGGCTGGCGGTTCTTCAGCCTCGAAGAGGTCAACCGGTTCGAGGGCAAGAAGCACCCGTGGGAACGGCCGTGGTCCTACGGCTGGTCACTGATGCGGATCGGCGCCGTGCTGCGTCGCCGGAGCATGGCCGCGCTGGACGACTGGTACCTGGCGGTCGGCACGGCGTTGCACATGCGCGGCGAGAAGCCGCACGATCCCGCTGTCGCGCGGGAAATGCTTGTCGGCCTCGGCCATCCAGCGTCCCTTTTGGACGAAGCACTGGCCGATCCGACGACCCATGACGAGGTCAGGGCCGACCACCAGCGGGTGGTGGACGCGGGTGGTTTCGGCGTGCCGACCCTGTTCTTCCCGGACGGGCAGTGTCTGTTCGGGCCGGTCCTGGTCGACCCGCCGGCCGGCGACGACGCGCTGCGGCTGTGGGACGTGGTCACGGGGATGCAGTCGTTCCCGCACGTGTACGAACTGCAACGCCCCAAGGGGCCGCGCGATCTCGCCTTGATCGCCGAGCGGCTCCAGCCCTATCTGGACGGCCGCGACTGGGTCAGCGTGAACCGCGGCGAGGTCATCGACTTCAACGGAGGAAAGTCGTGAAGGACACCCTGGTCAAAGCGCTTGTCGACGAGTGGACGGCGATCGACGGCCTGCTCACCGCGTTGCCGCCGGCGGACTGGGCGAAACCCACGGCCCTGCCCGGCTGGTCGGTCCAGGACGTGGTCTCGCACATCGTCGGCGGCGAACTCGGCCTGGCCGGGCAACAACCGCCGGTCACCAAGAAGTCGTTCGCCCACGTACGTAACGACATCGGCACGATCAACGAGTACTGGGTGGACTGGCTGCGCGCGGAGTCACCGGACGAGGTGCACGCCCGGTTCCGTTCCGCGACCACGCAGCGCGCACAAGTGTTGCAGGACATGACATCGGAGGACTTCGACGCTCCATCATGGACACCAGCCGGCCAGGGAACGTACGGCCGGTTCATGCGGATCCGACTGTTCGACTGCTGGATGCACGAACAGGACATCCGGGAAGCCGTGGGCCATCAGGGAAACGAGTCCGGGCCGAGCGCGGAGATCTCCCTGGACGAGATCACCGCCGCGCTCGGGTACATCGTGGGCAAGCGCGCCGCCGCGCCGGCCGGCGCCTCGGTGACGTTCCACCTGACCGGCCCGGTCGAGCGGGCATTGCACGTGCTGGTGGACGGCCGGGCGAAGGTGGTCGACTCGTTGCCCGGACCCGCGACCGTGACGCTGGTGCTGACGTCGAGCCTGTTCGCCCGGCTGTGCGGCGGGCGGACCCCGGTGGGCGAGCGGGTCGCGGAGATCCACTTCGACGGTGACCGTGAACTGGGCGAACGAGTCGCCCACGCGTTGCCGTTCACAATTTGAGTCACATTTGTTCCTCGCGACACGTCAGGGAGGTGAACCACCTGTCGTTGGGAAGGAACATGTCATGTCCGCACGAGTGCGCACCGTCCTTTACTGGTTTCTGGCGTTCGAGTTCACCGTCGGGGCGATCACCAAGTTCTGGAGCGGCCCCACCTTCTTCGGCACGGCGTACTCGGTGAAGTTCGCCGACTGGGGGTATCCGTCCTGGTTCCGGTTCGTGGTCGGCACGATCGAACTCGGGTGCGCGGTGTTGGTGGCCATCCCCAGCCGACGCTCCAGGTTCATCGCCGCCGCGACCTTGGTACTGGTGCTCACGGGCGCGGTCACCACGCACATCGTCAACCACAACGCGCTGTACGAGAGCGTCTCCGCACCCCTGCACCTGCTGATCATGATAGTCGTGGCGCTCGCGAACTGGCCCGCCGACTGGCGCGACCTGCTGCGGCCGGGAATCGTCATCCAACGCTCACGCAGGACTGAGCACTGACGCTTTCCTGCGGTCGAGCGCACCGGAGAGCAGCGCGACGCCGAGGCTGGCGGCGGCCAGGATCGCCCCGATCCAGTTCGGGGCCGTGTACCCGAGGCCGCCGTCGATCGCGACGCCGCCGATCCACGCTCCGGCGGCGTTGCCCGCGTTGAACGCGCCGATGTTCGCGGCGGACGCCAAAGCCGGGGCGCCTTCGGCTTTCGACAGCACCCTGGCCTGCAATGGGGCCGCGGTGGCGAATCCGGCCGCGCCGAACAGGACGATCGTGATCGCGGCGGGAACCTGGGCGTGCGCGGTCGCCACGAACACCAGGAGAACCACGGACAACGCGGCCAACGATCCGTACAACGCGGGCATCAGCCTGCGGTCGGCCGCCTTGCCGCCGATCAGGTTGCCGACCACGAGCCCGACTCCGAACAGGACGAGCAGCCACGTGACCATGCCGGTGGAGAACCCGGCGACACCGGTCATCATCGGCGTGATGTACGTGAAGCTGGCGAAGATCCCGGCCCACCCGAGCGCGGTCATCAACAGCGCCAGCCATACCTGCGGCCGGCGGAACACGCTCAGTTCGCGCCGCAGGTTGCTGTTCTTGTCCGGCGGGAGGTCCGGCACGAGCGTGGACACGGCCACGAACGCGACCACGCCGAGCGCGGCCACGGCCCAGAACGACGAACGCCACCCGAACGCGTGGCCCAGCGCGGTCCCTATCGGCACGCCGAGGACGTTGGCGACGGTCAGGCCGGTGAACATGATCGCGATCGCGCTGGCCTGCTTGGCGGGCGCGACGAGGCTGGCCGCCACGACGGCGCCGACACCGAAGAACGCCCCGTGGCACAGCGACGCGACGATCCGGCCGGCGAGCATCATGCCGTAGCTCGGCGCGACCGCCGAGAGCACGTTGCCGGCGATGAAGAGCACCAGCAGGCCGAGCAGGAGCTTCTTGCGGGAGAACCGGGACCCGGCGGCGGTCATGATCGGCGCGCCGACGGTCACCCCGAGCGCGTATCCGGAGATCAGCAGGCCGGCGGTGGGGATGGACACCCCGAACGTAGTCGCGACCTCCGGCAGCAGGCCCATGATGATGAACTCGGTGGTGCCGATGCCGAACGCGCCGACGGCCAACGCGAGCAGGGCGGTGGGCATAGATGTCACCCCAGGTAGAGTTGGTCCAAGTAGCAGGCGTCCGAGATAGTTGCAGACGCGGGTTATTGCATGAGCCTGATAATGCTCCGTGCAACAACGCGACGCAAGCGGAGGTGAACCGTGTCACTGGACGACGACGCGGCCGAAGCACGCGCTCAAGGCTGGCGCACCCTCGCGGCCCTGCACGCGTCCCTCGAAGACGCCCTCGAACGCTCGCTGCAACGGGCACACAACCTGTCCGTCAGCGAGTACAGCGTCCTGGACGTCCTCGCCCGGCAGGACGGCTGGCACATGCGGATGAACCAACTCTCCCGGGCCGTGGTCCTCTCCCAGTCGGCGACGACGCGTCTCGTCACCAGGCTGGAGAACCGGGGGCTGCTGAGCCGCTACCTCTGCCCGGACGACCGCCGGGGCATCTACACCGAGGTGACTCCAGCCGGCCACGAACTGCTGACGAAAGCCCGCCCCCTGCACGACGGCACGCTCGCGGAAGCGTTGCGGGACGCCCAGAAGCTCCCCGAACTCGCCCCACTCGTCGACGCACTGGCCAGGCTGCCGATCAGCCCGGCCCAGACCTGACGCGGTCGTTAATCGTTTGTCGGCCGCCGTGCGCGTTGCCGATGATGGCGGCCATGGCCACGACCAGACGAGCCGACATGTTCACCGCGGACGGCAAGCCCTCGGACGACGACCCGCGGGAGAACCGGCCAAGGTTGGGCGACGAGCGCACCACGCTGGTGGAGTCCCTGCGCGGCCAACGCCTCACCTTGGAGCTGAAATGCTCAGGTCTTGACGCGGAGGCGATGGCGCAGCGGTCGGTCGAACCGTCGACGATGTCACTGCTGGGGCTGGTGCGGCACCTGGCCGAGATCGAGCGTTCGACGTTCCGGGGGATGATGGCGGGCCAGGACGCGCCCCGGCTGTTCACCTCCGAAGCCGACCGCGACGGTGATTTCAACGGTGCCGTCCCCGACCCCCAGGTGGTCGCGCAGGCGTGGGACGCGTGGCACGCGGAGGTGGACTTCGCCACCCGGTTCGTGGCCGAGGCGCCCAGTCTGGACATCACCAGCGACGATCCGTTGAACCAGCACGGCAGCGGCGGCGGGGCCATGTCACTGCGTGAGGTGCTGGTCGGAATGATCGAGGAGTACGCCCGGCACATGGGTCATGTCGACCTGCTGCGCGAGCGGATCGATGGCCGGCTGGGCCAGTGAACGCGGTTACGTGAGTCGATAGACCTCGGCGGCGGTGTCGCCGAAGACGCGTGCCCGCTCATCGACGGTCAGGTCGGCGGTGAGTTCCTCGACCGCGCCGAGCACTTCGGGATACGAGGCCGCCAGCAGGCACACCGGCCAGTCCGAGCCGAACATCAGCCGGGCCGGGCCGAAGCTCTCCAGCACCACGTCCACGTACCGGCGCAGGTCCCGAACTGTCCACTGTGTCCAGTCGGCTTCGGTGACCAGGCCGGAGAGCTTGCACGTCACGTTCTCGAAGCCGGCCAGGGAACGGATGGCGGACGCCCAGGGCTCCATCGAGCCGGATGCGATCGGCGGTTTCGCGCAGTGGTCGAGCACGAACGGGCTGTCCGGGAACGCCGCCACGGTCTCCACGGCCGCTGGGAGTTGGTGGGGCAGCACCAGGAGTTCGTACAGCAGGCCGGCGTCGAACACCGCTTGGAGGCCGTGTCGTACGTCGTCACGGCACAGCCAGCGGGGGTCCGGTTCGCCCTGGACCTGGTGACGGATGCCGCGCAGCCATTTGCCGCCCACACCCGCGGCCAGCTTGGCCAGCACCTCGGACACCGGCCGCGTGAGGTCCACCCAGCCGGTGACCGCGCCGATCAAGGACGACTGTTCGGCGATCGCCAGGAGTTCCGGGGTCTCGTCGAGGACGGTGACGGTTTGGACGAGCACCGTCCTGTCCATGTCCGCGGCCGCCGTGACCAGGTCGGTTTCGCCGAAGTCACGGCGGATCGCCGACATCGAGACCGGGTCGATCCAGTCCTGGTCACGGACGGACAAGTCCCACAGGTGGTGATGGGCGTCAACGCGCATCCAGCAGCCCTTCCGCGCACAGGTCGTCCCACAGTTGGCCAGGCACCGGCTCGGTGAACAGCCGGGCGTTGCGTTCCACCTGCGCGGCCGACTTCACACCCAGCACGACCGACGCCACGCTCGGGTCGCGCAGCACGAACTGGACGGCGGCCTGCGGCAAGGTGACGTCGTACTGTGCGCACACCGAGGCGATCCGTTGGGCCCGGTCGACCAGTTCCCGAGGCGCTTCCACGTAGTTGTACTTCGCGTTGTCCTGGATCTGGGCGCGGGCGAGCAGGCCCGAGTTGAACACACCGGCCGCCAGGACCGACACGCCCCGCTCCGCGCACAACGGCAGGAACTCCGTTGCCGCGGTCTGTTCCAGCAGGGTGTACCGCCCGGCGAGCATGACCACGTCGATGGACGTCTCCCGGATGAACCGGGCCGGCATCTGCCACTGGTTCATCCCCACGCCGACCGCGCCGACCACACCCTGGGACCGCAACGAGGCCAACGTCGAAAACCCCTCCCCCGCCGCGGTTTCCCAGTGGTCGTCTGGGTCGTGCAGCAGCAACACGTCCACCCGGTCAAGGCCTAGACGCTCCAAAGAGGACTCGACCGAGCGCTTGATCCCGTCCGCGCTGAAGTCCCACACCCGCCGGTGGCTGCGCGGCACGGCGAACCCGTTGGCCAGGTCCAGGCCGTCCGCGACGATCGGTTCAAGCAACCGACCGACCTTTGTGGACACCACAAAGGACGCACGCGGCAGCCCGGCGAGGAACTTGCCCAGCCGTCGTTCGGACAGGCCGAGTCCGTAGTGCGGCGCGGTGTCGAAGTACCGGACCCCGGCGTCCCACGCGGCCTGCAACGTGGCCTCGGCGTCAGCGTCGGACACCGTCGTGTAGAGGTTGCCGATCCCGGCCGCGCCGAAGCCGAACGTGGTCACGTCGACGGCGGTGTCACCCAGTTTCATGCGGCAGCTCCCACACCTGTTTGACGTCCGGGTCCGAGCCGGAGTAGTCGTCCTCGACCTCCAGCAGCTCCGCCATCCGCGCCTGCCACGGGATGTTCGCCGGGTGATCCCGCAACCGCGCACGCATCCGTGCGTAGTCCTCCACCTCCACGACGTGGAACAGGTCCCGGCCGCTGCGCCAGATCCGCCAAGAGCGCACCCCAGCCTCGCGCAACGCCACGTCGAGCTCGGCCGGGATCACCGCGTGGATCCGGTCGTAGTCGGCTTCCCGGCCCGGCTTCAGTCGCGTGTGGAGGGCCACTGTTTCCATCGTCAGTCCTGTGCCTTGCCTGTGGTGAGTCGGGACAGCACCAGCGCCAGCAGAATGATCACGCCGTCGATCGCCTTGAACCAGTGACCGTCCACATGCAACAGGGTCAGGTTGCTCTCGATCAGGCCGAGCATGAGGACACCGCACAGCGCGCCGAAGATCGTGCCCTTGCCGCCGTTCAGGCTGATCCCGCCGATCACGGCCGCGGCGAACACCTTGAAGATGTCCCCCTCGCCCATGTTCGCGCCGATCGCGCCGAGGTGGCCGGTCTCCAGGATGCCGGCCAGCGCGGCGAGCATGCCGCCGATCACGAACACGATCCAGGTCACCCGGTTGGTCCGGATCCCCGCCGCCTTGGCCGCGTCCACGTTGCCGCCGACCGCGTACAGCGCACGCCCCTGCCGGAAGTAGCCGAGGACCACCATGCCGACGACGAACAGGACACCCGCGATCCACACCGCGATCGGGATCCCGAGCCACGACTCGAACCCCAGCGACAGGAACGACGGCGGCAGGTTGAACAGGCTGTTGCCGCCGGAGATGCCGTTGTCCAGGCCACGCAGGGTGATCAGCATGCCCAGCGTGACGATGAACGCGGACAGCTGGAACTTCAGGATCAGCAGGCCGTTGAACGCGCCGACCAGCGCGCCCACCACCAGGCTGACCGGGATCAGCGTCCAGGCGGGCCACTCGGTGCCCAGCCCGTGCAACGCCGTGGGCTGCACCAGCACGGCCGCCACCACCGGGGCCAGGCCCATGGTGGATTCGAGGGACAGGTCGAACTTGCCGGTGATCAGGATCAGCGCCTCGGCCAGCACCAGCAGGCTCAGCGCGGTCTGCGGCTGCAGCACCGCGCCGAGCAGATAGCCCGGCGTGAGGAACGTGTTGGCGTCGATCAGAATGCCAACCAGCACCAACACCAGGATCGCCGGCACCAGCGCCAGGTCCTTGAGACGGGCGAACCGGATCATCGGCCGACGGCTGGCGGCGGGAGCCGTGGCCGCGTCCGGGGTCAACATCTTGGTCATCGTTCGGACACTCCTTCAATGGCCGCGACCAGGTCGTGTTCGGTCCAGTCACGCCCGAACTCGGCCACCACCCGGCCGTGGAACATCACCAGCACCCGGTCGCACACCTTGAGGTCGTCCAGTTCGTCGGACACCACGATGGCCGCGGCACCGGCCCGCGCGGCCCGGTCGACCACGCCGAGCAGGGACTCCTTCGACTTCACGTCCACCCCGGCAGTCGGGTTGATCAGCACGAGCACCTGGGGGTCACCGGCCAGCGCCCGCGCCATCACCACCTTCTGCTGGTTGCCGCCGGACAGGTCGGCCACCGGCTGGTCCGGGCCGCTGGTCACGATGTCGTACGACCCGATGGCCCTGGCGCCCACCGCGGTCATCCGACCGGGCGGCACGAACCCGCCGGGGCCGAGCTTGTTCATCACGGTCATCGCCGCGTTCTCCGCCACAGTGAGGTCGAGCACCAGGCCCTGATGGTGCCGATCCCTTGGCACGCAACCGATTCCGTGCCTCAGGGCGGCCGGCACCGAGCCCGGTTTGACCTTCCGGCCGGCTGCCTCGATCGCTCCGGACGTGGACCTGCGCAGGCCGTAGACGGTCTCCGCGACCTGGTGCTTGCCGCTGGACGCACTGCCGGCCAGCCCGATCACCTCGCCCGCGCGCACCTGGAACGTGACGTCCGTGAACGAGTCCCCGGACAGGTTCCGCACGTCGAGCGCGACCGCTCCGGCCGGGTCGACCAGGTCACGGTCCGTCGCACCGGGCACGGACAGGCCGCCTGGTTCCCCCGTCATCGCGTCGATCAGCTCCGCCCGGCCGAGCTCGCTCACCGGGGCGGTGATGATGTGCCGGGCGTCGCGGTAGACCGTGACCTCCTGGCACACCTCGTAGATCTCCTGGAGGTGATGCGAGATGAACAGGAACGTGACGCCGTTGGCCTGCAACGTCCGCATCTTCTCGAACAGCCGCCCGATCGCCGGACCGTCCAGCTGCGCGGTGGGCTCGTCCAGGATGATGAACCGCGCGCCACCTGACAGCGCTCGCGCGATCTCCACCAGTTGGCGCTGCTCCACGCTCAGGTCCGACGCCGGCGTGGTCACGTCCACCTTGACGTCGAACGACTCCAGGATCTCCGTGGCCTGCCTGCGCAGCTTCGACCAGCTGATCAGCGTGCGCCCCTGCCGGTTGACGAACAGGTTCTCGGCCACCGACAACTCGGGCATGATCGTGGACCGCTGGTACACGCAGGCGACGTTGCGCCGCCACCCGTCCCGGTCGCCCAACGAGGGCGCGGGACGGCCGCCGAACACGACCTTGCCGCTGTCCGGCGCCTGCAGTCCGGTCAGTATCGAGACCAAAGTGGACTTTCCGGCGCCGTTGCGGCCGACCAGCGCGTGCGACTGGCCGTCGTGGATCTCGATGCCGACGTCGTCGAGGGCCACGGTCCGGCCGAACCGCTTGGTCACATGATACGCCGCGGCGGCGAGCCCGGCGCCCGCCGCCGTCCGCTCGGAAACCCTCATCATTGCCCGATCTGGTTGCCCCACAACGCCTTGTCATCGACGTTGTCCTTGGTCACCAGGGGCGCGGCGAGCTGGTCCTCCAGGTTGCCGTTGCCCACGTCCACAATGGTCGAGTCGTGGTCAGTCCTCCCCGGCTGGAACGTCTTGCCCTCCAACGCCGCCTTCGCGTAGAACAGCGCCCACTTGGCGTACAGGTCCGCGGGCTGCGAGACGGTCGCGTCGATCTCGCCCTTGCGGATCGAGGCGTACTCCTGCGGGATGCCGTCGTTGGACACCACGAACACGTGGTTCGGGTCGCTCGCCGGGAGCAGGTGGCTGGTGGACTTGAGCACCTGCAGGGTCGGCGCCAGGAACACGCCGCCAGCCTGCATGTAGATGCCCTTGATGTCCGGGTTCTGGGTCAGCCGGGTCTGCAACGCCGCGCTGGCCTTCGCCCCCTCCCAGTCGGTCGGCTCCTCGAACACCGTGATGCCCGGGTAGTTCTGCGTCATGCACGCCTTGAACGCCTCGGACCGGTCCCGGCCGTTGATGCTCGACAGCGCGCCCTGGAACTCGACGACCTTGCCCTTGCCGCCGAGCTTGTCGCCCAGGAACTTGCAGGCCTTCTCGCCGTACGCCTTGTTGTCGGCGCGGACGACCATGTACACCTTGCCCTGGTCCGGCCGGGTGTCCACAGTGACCACAGGGATCTTCTGCTGCTCAAGGCGTTGCAGCGTGGTGGCGATGGCGCCGGTGTCCTGTGGCGCCATCACGATCGCCTTGGCGCCCTGGCTCTGCAGGGTCTGCACGTTGGCGACCAGGCTCTCGACCTTGTTCTGCGAGTTGGTCGGCTGCATCATGTTCACGCCGAGGTCCTTGGCGAACTGCGGAACGTACTTGATGTACGAGTTCCAGAAGTCCGAGTCGGCCCGCGGGAAGTCCACGCCGACCGGGGCGTTCGCGCCGGCCGCCGACCCGTTGGGAGAACCGGTGTTCGTGGACTGACTACAGGCCGTGAGGGACAGTACAACCAGGGCGGCGGCGGCCACCGTACGAACGGGCACCACTGGTCCTCCTTGACAGGGTGGCTGAGAGAATTACTGCTGGGCCGGCGGTCGCAACCGCAGGCCGTACATGCCGCCATCCACGGCAAGCACCGTTCCCACCGTGGCCCCGGAAAGCGGGCTGGCCAGGTAGGCGATCGCGTTGGCCACCTCGGCCGCCGACACCAGCCGGCCGGTGGGTTGCCGTGCTTCGAGCGCGGCGCGCTCGGCCGCCGGATCGGCGGCCTGGTCCAACAGCCGGCCGACCCACGGTGTGTCCGCGGTACCGGGCGCCACAGCGTTGACCCGGATGCCTTCCCGGACATGGTCGGCGGCCATCGCCAGCGTCAACGCGTACACCGCGCCCTTGCTGGCCGAGTACAGCGCCCGTTGCGGCAGGCCGGCCCACGCGGCGATCGAACACGTGTTGACGATCGCCGCCTTGGGCGACTTACGCAGGTACGGCAGGGCATGCCGGGCGACGCGGGCCATCCCGAGCACGTTCACGTCCAACACGCGATGCCACTCGTCGTCGGAGTTCGCCGCGACGTCACCGACGGCACCGATCCCGGCGTTGTTGACCACCACGTCCAGCCGGCCGAACCGGTCGACCACACTGTCCACAGCGGACTTCACCTGGGTGTCGTCGGTGACGTCACACGCGAAACCGGCGATCTGGTCGGGCAATCCGTCGGGCTTGAGGTCGAGCGCGGCCACCGTCGCCCCACGCGCGGCAAGTAGGTCGGCGGTCGCGAGCCCGATGCCGGACGCCCCACCGGTGACGATGGCGACGAGGCCGTCAAAATCGGTCACGAGCCGGCTCCTGTCCACTCTGGACCATCCGGAAAACGGTAGCGCCGCAGGGTCGCGTCGTACATCCGGGCCGAGAACCCGGGCCTGGTCGGCGCGAGATAGCGGCCGCCACGGACGATCGCTGGATCCGCGAAGTGCTCGTGCAGGTGGTCCACCCACTCGATGGCACGGTCGGTCTGGGTGCCGGACACCGAGACGTAGTCGAACATCGACAGGTGCCGGACCAGCTCGCACAGGCCGACACCACCGGCGTGCGGGCACACCGGCACACCGAACTTGGCCGCCAGCAACAGGATCGCCACGTTCTCGTTCACGCCGCCGACCCGGCAGGCGTCGATCTGCAGCACCGAGATCGCCTCGGCCTGCAGCAGCTGCTTGAACACCACCCGGTTCTGCACGTGCTCACCGGTCGCCACCTTGATCGGCGCGATCTGCCGCGCGATCGCCTGGTGCGCCAGGACGTCGTCCGGCGAAGTCGGCTCCTCGATCCAGTAGGGACCGAACGGCGCCAGCGCCCGCATCCATTCGACCGCGGTCGCGGTGTCCCAGCGTTGGTTGGCGTCCACCGCGATCCGGACCTCGTCGCCGACCGCCGCCCTGGCCAGCCGCAGCCGCCGGATGTCGTCGTCCAGGTTCCCGCCGACCTTGAGCTTGATCATGTCGAAGCCGTCCGCGACGGCCTGTTTGGACAGTCGCACCAGCTTGTCGTCGGAGTAC
This sequence comes from Actinocrispum wychmicini, assembly GCF_004345645.1. Lineage (GTDB taxonomy): Bacteria > Actinomycetota > Actinomycetes > Mycobacteriales > Pseudonocardiaceae > Kibdelosporangium > Kibdelosporangium wychmicini. The sequence continues at coordinate 72,325 of NZ_SLWS01000015.1, forward strand.
CCCAGCCAGCCCGGTGACGTGGTGTACGCGCGGTATCCGTCCGCCAGCACGGTTTCCATCCGCCGCGCTTTGCCGTCCTGGGCGTTCGCGAGGATCTGGTACGCCTCGTCCGGTGTGATCGCGTCGCTCAGGTAGCGGAAGTCGATCAGGCCGACGATCTCCTCGGGGGTCATGTCGGCGAGGAACCGCCACACCGGCTTGTCCGCCCGCCGCGCGGCCAGATCCCACGCGGCGTTGACCACCGCGCCGATGGCCATGTGCGCGACGCCCTTCTCCGGGCCGAGCCAGCGCAGCTGCGAGTCGCCGACGAGATCCCGCGACAGCGCCGCCAACTCCGCGGCGGTCGCCGGCACCGAGCGGCCGACCACGTGGAACTCCAACGCCCGGATCGCGGCGGCCTGCACGTCGTTGCCGCGCCCGATGGTGAACGCGAACCCGTAGCCGTCCGGGCCTTCGTCGGCGTGCAGCACGACGTAGGCCGCCGAGTAGTCCGGGTCGGGGTTCATCGCGTCCGAGCCGTCCAGCTCCCGGGACGTGGGGAACCGGACGTCCAACACGTCCATACCGGTGATGACAGGCATGCGATCACGCCTGCCCGACGACTTGCCGCTGCCGACCGGGCCCGTCAACCGCCAACTGCATGTCGTTTCCCTCCGCCATGGCAATACATCGGATGTATATCGCCTCAGACGGCCTCTCGTCCAGTCATCTGACCGAAAGAGACTCCATCGAGAGGTGATATGTCCGATGACTGGGCTCGCCTCGGTCGTGAATGATGGGATGACGCAAAGCCCGCCAGCCAAGACACTGGAGACGAGGGTCAATGGCGATCCAGGGAACGCACGAGCCGGAGTTCGTCGAGGTACTGGCCGAGTTCGAGCGGAACTTCGCCGAACGCGGCGAGGTCGGCGCGTCGGTGACCGTCACCGTCGACGGCCGGACGGTCGTCGACCTGTGGGGCGGCACCGCCGACCCGTCGACCGGCGCCGAGTGGACCGAGCAGACCCTGGTCGACGTCTGGTCCTGCACCAAGGGCGCCACGGCGTTGTGCGCGCACATCCTCGCCGACCGCGGCGAACTCGACCTGCACAGTCCGGTGGCCCGGTACTGGCCGGAGTTCGGCCAGAACGGCAAGGACGCGATCCTCGTCCACCAGTTGCTCGACCACCAGGCCGGGCTCGCCGGTGTCCGGGAACAGGTACCGCCGGGCGCGTTCTTCGACTGGGAGCGGATGGTCGGCATCCTGGAACGCGCCGAGCCGCTCTGGCAGCCCGGCACCCGGCACGGCTACCACGGCCTGCTCTTCGGCTTCCTGGTCGGCGAGGTGGTCCGGCGGGTGTCCGGAAGGCCCCTCGCCGAGTTCTTCGCCGACGAGGTCGCCGGCCCGCTGGACCTGGAGTTCTGGCTGAGCCTGCCGGCGGCGCAGGAGCGCCGGGTGGCGCCCACCATCCCGGCCGACCTGACCGCACCCGGCGTGCTGCCGCCGAGCCTGTTCACCACGGCCATGGCCGACCCCACGTCCATCCCCGGCCTGATGGTGATCAACACCGGCGGCTACATGGTCCCGGACAGCTTCAACTCGCGCGCCGCGCACGCCGCCACCATCGGCGCGGTGGGCGCCATCACCAACGCCCGCGGCCTGGCCGGCATGTACCGGCCGCTGGCCCTGGGCGGCTCGTTCGCCGACGTCCGCTTGGTGAGCCCGCGGCAGGTCGCGGTGATGGGCCAGGTCACGTCGGCCTGCTCGGTGGACGCGGCGGTGCTCGTGCCCACCCGGTTCGCCAGCGGCTTCCTCAAGACCGGCGACAACAGCCATCTGCCCGCCAACGACAAGGAAGGCGTCCTGCTCGCCGAGGAGGCGTTCGGCCACAGCGGCATGGGCGGCGCGCTCGGCTTCGCCGACCCCAAGGCCAAGCTGTCGTTCGGGTACTCGATGAACCAGCAGGGCCCCGGCATCGGCGTGAACGAACGCGGACAGTCCCTTGTGGACGCCGTGTACCGTGCCCTTGGCTACCACCAGACCCACGAGGGCGGCACCTGGTTCAGGGGGTGAGCTTCACCGCGTCGCCGTAGATCGACCGCACCCAGATCGCGGTCAGCGACTCCACCAGCTCCTCGTCCCACGCCGCGGACTTCTTCATCAGCGTCTGCTGGTAGCACGTGGCCTCGTTCATGATGACCAACGCCCTGGCCAGCCCACGGGCCGACGGCGGGCCGGGCAGGGCCAGCCCGGCGTTGCGTTCGCTTTCGATCTGCACGGCCGTGGACCGCATGAACCGGCGGGCGATCTCCGACCACAGCTCGGCCAGCCGCGGGTCGGTCTCCCGGCCACGGACCGACGCCCGCAGAACGGGCCCGTGCGCGCGCCACAGCTCCACCATCCGGGTCAGGGCTCGCCGCACCGCGGCGACCGGCTCCTCGTCGCCGCGGCGGAACCACACCAGGCCCTCCGCGTAGATCTCGCCGATCAGCCGGTCGGACAGCGTGTAGAGCACGTCGTCGCGGGACTCGAAGTGGAAGTAGAACGTCGACCGCGACACGCCCGCGCCCGCGGCCAGCTCGTCGATGCCGATCTCGCCCAGCGAACGGTTGGCCAGCAGGTGTTCCGCTGTGTCCAAAATGGCCTGCGCGGTGAGGTCGCCCTTGCTGGGCTTGCGGGTCGAGCCGTCGTCGGCGGTCCCGCCGACCAGCTCGGGTGGGCCGGTCGACGAGTCGGGCGGCTGGCGGCGGACCGTCATGGCGTCATTCTTGCAAACGGTGGGCACCGACTAGGCTGACGGTGTGACGACGTCCGAGGAGTCCGCGCGTGTCGAGGACGAGATCGAGGTCAGGGTCGGTGCCGACCCGGCGCAGCTGCCCGTGCTGCGCGCGGTCGCGTCGGTGGTCGCGATGCGCCAGGACTTCGACCTCGACAGCATCGCCGACCTGAAGATGGCGGTGGACGAAGCGTGCTCGATGCTCCTGGTCAACGCCGCCAAGGGATCGGTCCTGTCGTGCCGGTTCCGGCCCAGCGCGGCCGGCATCCGGGTGCTGGCCACGGCGTTGTCCGACACCGACGAATGGCCGGACACCGGCTCGTTCGGCTGGCACGTGCTGTCCACCCTGGCCGACGAGGTGGACGCGGGGGTCGCCCCGGCCGCGGCCGACCCAGGTGGCTTCACGCTCAGGATCGAGCTGGCCAAACGGAACGGGACGGTCGCCGGGTGAACCCGCGCGGCGGCTACGACCATCTGGCGCCGCTGTTCGTGGAGCTGGCCGCTCTGCCCCAGGACAGTGCCGAGCGCCGTGAGCTGCGCGAACGACTGGTCACCGAACACATGCCGGTCGCCGAGCACATCGCGCGCCGGTTCGCCCACCAGGGCGCGCCGCTGGAGGACCTGTCCCAGGTCGCCAAGATCGGCCTGATCAACGCGGTCGACCGGTTCGACCCGGAACACGGCGCCGACTTCATGTCCTTCGCCGTGCCCACGATCATGGGCGAGGTCCGCAGGCACATCCGGGACACCAGCTGGGCCGTGCACGTGCCGCGGCGGCTGAAGGAGATGCGGATGGCCCTCAGCGGGGCCGTCACCGAGCTGTCCCAGCGGCTCGGCCGGGCGCCGACACCCAGCCAGATCGCCGAGCACCTCGGGGTCTCCCGGGAGGACGTGTTCGAGGGCCTGGAGGCCACCAACGCGCACCACTCGCTGTCCCTGGACTACCTGCTGACCGACGACCCGGACTCCGCGTCGCTGGCCGACACGCTGGGCTCGGACGATCCAGAACTGAGTGTGGTGGACGCCCGTGAGGCGCTCTACCCGCTGATCAAGCGGCTGCCGGAACGCCAGCAGAAGATCATCACGCTGCGGTTCTTCGGCAATCTCACGCAGACCCAGATCGCCGAGGCCCTCGGCATCAGCCAGATGCACGTGTCCCGGCTGCTCGCCAAGAGCCTCGATCAGCTGCGTGCGGCCCTCGAAGAGGGCTGACCTGGCATTTTGGGCTTGCCAAACCGGCCGCCAATAGGTTCGCTGACCCTATGCGACCCGTGTGGCGAGGAGCCATCTCGTTCGGACTCGTGACGATCGCCGTCCGGATGTTCGGCTCGACCGAGGAACACGACTTCCGGTTCCACCAGGTCCACCCCGAGGACGGGGGTCGGATCCGGTACAAGCGCGTCTGCGAGGTCTGCGGCAACGAGATCGACTACCGCGACATCGCCAAGGGGTACGAACTGGAGGACGGCCGGGTCGTGATCCTCACCGACGAGGATTTCGCGAAGCTGCCGGTGTCCACCGACAAGAACATCGAGGTGTTGGAGTTCGTGCCGGCCGACGAGGTCGACCCGATCTATTTCCAGAAGACGTACTACCTCGAACCGGACAAAACCGCAGGTCGGCCATATGTGCTGCTGCGGCAGGCGCTGGAGGACACCGACCGGCTCGCGGTCGTGCGGATCACGATCCGTCAGCGCGAGTCGCTGGCGATCTTGCGGGCCCGTGAGGACGTTCTCGTCCTGCACACGATCTTCTGGCCGGACGAGATCAGAAAACCCGATTTCAGCTTCCTTGAGCAGAACCTCGAGGTGCGCTCGCAGGAGTTGAAGATGGCCACGTCACTGATCGACAACATGGCCGGTTCGTTCAAGCCGGAGGTGTTCACCGACGATTACCGGGACGCCATGGCCGAACTGGTCGCGGCCAAGGCCGATGGCGCCGACCTGCCGGAACGTCCGGAGGAAGAAGAACAGGGCGACGTGATCGACCTGATGACGGCGTTGGAGCGCAGTGTCGAACAGACCCGCGCTAAGCAACAAGAGGACACGCCGGCGAAGAAGAAGACGACCGCCAAGAGCAAGTCAAGTAAGCGAACCGCCTGACATTACCGAACAACCGCTGACCCGATCGAGCTAACCGGTCATTACCCGCGCGCGCGGCGGGCATGCAAAGCTTTACAGCATGAGTTCCGCACCCGAACCGCGCTGGCGGCGGCTCGAACCAGACGCTCGAAGGGAACAGATCCTCGTCTGCGCTATCCGCTTATTCGGTGATCGGCCCTACCCAGCTGTGTCGACAACTGACATCGCCCGCGCGGCCGGCGTCGCCCGCGGCTTGATCAACCACTATTTCGGCACGAAGCGCGATCTCTATCTGGAAGTGGTCCGTCGAATGGTGACCATTCCGGGCCCGTCGCCGCAGGTAATGTCGCCGGGCTCGCTGGAGGACCGGATCGACCGCAGCGTGAGCTGGTTCCTCGACCGCGTGCTGCGGCACAGCAAGACATGGCTGGTGGCGGTGGGTGGCGTCGGCCACGACGCGGATGTCGAACGGATCCTGGCCGAGGCGGACGAGCTCGCGGCCGACCGGGTCCTGGAGTTCGTCGGCCTCGCGGACGTGCGGGACCACCGCGAGCAGCTGCGGGCGATGATCCGCGCGTACGGCGGGATGGTGAAGGCCGCCGGCCGTGAGTGGCTGCTCGGCGACCACCTCAACCGCGACCAGGTCCACGTGCTGCTCACCAGCACGCTGCTGACCCTCGTCCGGGACACGTTCCCCAAAGTCACTTCGTGAATCAGACCTCAAGGGAGGGTGACCACCTGGGCGGCGTAGGACAGGCCGGCGCCGAACCCGATCAGCAGGGCCAACGAGTCCGGTTCGAGCGCCTTGGCCTCGGCAAGTCGTTGCAGCGCCAAGGGAATGGACGCGGCCGAGGTGTTCCCGGACCGCACCACGTCCTGGGCGACGAGCGCGCCGGGCGCGCCGATCTTCTTGGCCATGGCGTGGATGATCCGCAGGTTCGCCTGGTGCGGCACGATCGCGGCCAGGTCGCCCGGTGTCACCCCGGCGCGGTCGCACGCGGCCAGCGCGACCGGGTGCAGCTCGGTCGTGGCCCAGCGGAACACCGCCTGGCCCTCCATGTGCATGCCGTGGCTGAAGTCCGGGATGCGGATCAGGTCGGCGCCCTGGCCGTCGCTCCCCCACACCACCGGCCCGATGCCGGGCTTCGCCGCCGGGCCGACGATCGCCGCTCCGGCGCCGTCGCCGAAGATGATCGACGTCCCCAGGTCCGCCGGGTCGACCCACGCGGTCATCCGTTCGGTGCCCACGACCAGCACGTACTTGGCCGACCCTGTGCGCACCACGTCGGCGGCGACCGTCAGGGCGTAGCAGAATCCGGCGCACGCCGCGTTCAGGTCGAACGCGCCCGCCGTGGTCGCGCCCACCGCCCTGGCCACCCCGGACGCCACGTCCGGCATCGGCCGGTCCGCGCTGCAGCTGGCGACGATCACCAGGCCGATCTCGGCGGCGTCCATGCCACAGTTCGACAACGCCTGCCGGCTGGCGGCGACTGCCATCTCGTGCACGGTCTCGCGCGCGCCCGCCATCCGCCGCGACACGATCCCGGTGCGCCCCCGCACCCACTCGCCGGTCCGCCCGAACCGCCGGGCGGTCTCCTCGCTGGTCACCACAGTGGACGGCTGATAGGCGCCGAACCCGATCATGCGCGCGCCCGCGACCGGCGGCGCCAGCCGAAGACGAGAAACCTTCACCCCTGCGGAAACTCCACCCATGGGACACATCTTGACGCATACCCCTGAGTAGGATGGTGACGTTTAGTGGGGTGTCGCGACCGGTCCCATCAATACCGCCAGGTAACTTCTCGCGAATGCGCGGACGTCCTCGTCAGTGTCAAGTGGAATGCAACTATCGGGTGTCAGCGTGAACGAGATGGCGAGTCTTACGAATAGCTCCGCGACACCCGCCGGCTCCCGTCCGTCAACCGGCTTGTCACCGCCGGGCAGCCCTTCCGCGTTGCCGACCAGGAAATCCCTGGCGACCGCCACGACAAGCCCGCCGTCGACGGTCAGATACGGCAACAACGCCTCCGGGTCGCTGGACAGCAGCCGTGACAGCAACCGATCCTCGCGCGCGTACCGGACTCCGACCACGAAACCTTCGACAAGACGTTCGCGCGCGGTGGGCAGGCCGTCCACCGCCGCGGCGATACTGCCGAAGAACCGTCGGCACTCCCGGACCAGAACTGCCTGAACAAGGACGTCCTTGTTCTCGAACCGGCGGTACAGCGTGGCTCTGGACACCCCTGCCTGCCGCGCGACGACATCCACGTTGGTCCGCCGCAGGCCGTAGTCCATGAACTCGCGCAGCGCGGCGTCCAGAATCGACTCGCTGACCGGGTCGCCGGCCTGGCCCTCGGAAAGCACCAGGCCGAGCAGCGTGTCCGTCTCCATCCGCAAACTGTAGGTCAGTACTGGTGGAAGCCGCGGCCGGACTTCTTGCCCAGCAGGCCCGCGTCCACCATGCGCAGCAACAGCGGCGGTGGCGAGTACAACGGCTCCTTGAACTCCGCGTACATCGACTCCGCGATCGCCTTGGTGGTGTCCAGGCCGATCAGGTCGGTCAGCCGCAACGGGCCCATCGGGTGCGCACAGCCGAGAACCATGCCGTTGTCGATGTCCTCGGCGGACGCGAACCCGGACTCCAGCATCCGGATCGCCGACAGCAGGTACGGCACCAGCAGCGCGTTCACCACGAACCCGGCCCGGTCCTGCGAGCGGATCACCTGCTTGCCCAACACACCGGTGACGAACGCGTCCGCCCGGGTCTGGGTCTCCGCACCGGTCAACAGCGACGGCACCAGCTCGACCAGCTTGAGCACCGGCACCGGGTTGAAGAAGTGCACCCCGATGACCTGCTCGGGCCGGCCGGTGGCCATGCCGAGCTTCATGATCGGAATCGACGACGTGTTGGACGCGAAGATCGCCGACGGGTCCGTGACCACCTTGTCCAACGAGGTGAACACGTCGGTCTTGATCTGCTCGTTCTCCGCGACCGCCTCCACGGTGACCTGCCGGTCGGCGAACTCGCCGATGTCGGTCACGAACGTGATCCGGCCGATCGCGGCATCCCGCTCCGCCGCGGTCAGCTTGCCGCTGCGAACCCCCCGATCGAGTGATTTCTCGATCCGGCCACGACCCGCCGCCAACGCCTCCGCCGACGCCTCGGTCACCTTCACGTCCAGCCCGGCCCGGGCACACACCTCGGCGATGCCCGACCCCATCAGCCCACAGCCGACAACGCCAACCCGGCGGATCTCGCTCACAGTCATACCTCATACATTACGTCGGTACTGGCCGCCGACTTCGAAGAACGCCTCGGTTACCTGCCCCAGCGTGCACACCCGGGCCGCCGCCATCAGCTCGGCGAACACGTTCTCCCCGGACGAAGCCGCTGCGCGCAGCCGCTTCAGCGCCTCCTGGGCGTCGTCGCGGTGCTTGGCCTGGAAGTCCCGGGTCCGCTCGACCTGGGAACGCTTCTCCTCCTCGGTGGCCCGGGCCAGTTCGATCTCGAAGTTCTCGTCCTCCGGCTTGTCCGGCAGGAACGTGTTCACGCCGATCAGCGGCAGCGACCCGTCGTGCTTGCGGGTCTCGTACAGCATCGACTCGTCCTGGATGCGGCCCCGTTGGTAGCCGGTCTCCATGGCGCCGAGCACGCCGCCGCGGTCGGACAGCCGGTCGAACTCGCGAAGTACCGCATCCTCGACCAGGTCGGTCAGCTCGTCGATGACGAACGAGCCCTGCAACGGGTTCTCGTTCTTCGACAGGCCCCACTCCTTGTTGACGATCAGCTGGATGGCCATCGCCCGGCGCACCGACGCCTCGGTCGGTGTGGTGACGGCCTCGTCATAAGCGTTGGTGTGCAAGGAGTTGCAGTTGTCGTACAACGCGCACAGGGCCTGCAGGGTAGTGCGGATGTCGTTGAAGCTCATCTCCTGGGCGTGCAACGACCGGCCGGAGGTCTGCACGTGGTACTTGAACTTCTGGGACCGTTCGTTGGCGCCGTACCGTTCGCGCATCGCCACGGCCCAGATCCGGCGGGCGACCCGGCCGATCACGCTGTACTCGGCGTCCATGCCGTTGGAGAAGAAGAACGACAGGTTCGGGGCGAAGTCGTCGATCCGCATGCCCCGCGCCAGGTAGGACTCCACGTACGTGAAGCCGTTGGCCAGCGTGAAGGCGAGCTGGCTGATCGGGTTCGCGCCGGCCTCGGCGATGTGGTAGCCGGAGATCGACACCGAGTAGAAGTTGCGGACCTTGTGCTGGATGAACCACTCCTGGACGTCCGCCATCATCCGCAGCGAGAACTCGGTGGAGAAGATGCACGTGTTCTGGCCCTGGTCCTCTTTGAGGATGTCGGCCTGGACGGTCCCGCGCACGTTCGCCAACGCCCATGCGGCCAGCTCGGCTCGTTCGTCCTCATTGGGCTCGCGGCCGTGCTCCGCGCGGAACGCGTCGACCCGCTGGTCGATGGCGGTGTTCAGGAAGTACGCGAGGATCGTCGGCGCCGGACCGTTGATCGTCATCGACACCGAGGTGGTCGGGGACGTCAGGTCGAAGCCGTCGTACAGCGCCTTCATGTCGTCCAGGGTCGCGATGGACACCCCGGACGTGCCGATCTTGCCGTACACGTCCGGCGGGGTGTCCGGGTCGCGGCCGTAGAGGGTCACCGAGTCGAACGCGGTCGACAGGCGGGTGGCCTCGGAGCCACTGGACAGGTACTTGAAGCGGCGGTTGGTGCGGAACGCGTCGCCTTCGCCGGCGAACATCCGCGCCGGATCCTCGCCGTCGCGTTTGAACGGGAACACGCCGGCGGTGAACGGGAACCGGCCGGGCAGGTTCTCCTTGCGCAGGAAACGCAGGATTTCGCCGTCGTCGTCATACTTCGGCAGCGACACGCGCGGGATCTTGCTGCCGGACAACGTCTCCCGGACGAGCGGAGTGTGTGTCTCCTTGTCCCGGACGCGGACGACCAGCTCGTCGCCGGTGTAGTCGTCCTTGGTCCTCGGCCAGTCCGCGAGCAGCTCCGCGCTCCTCTTGTCCACTTTGGACGAAGCGGTGTCGACCAGGCCGTCGACGTCCTTTGTGGACAGATCGGCGGACGCCAGCGCCCGCTGGGTGGCCTCGAACTGACGCAGCTCGCGAACCGCGGCGACCTGCTCCGCCGTCCTGGTGTGGTAGCCGCGAACGGTGTCGGCGATGTCGGCGAGGTAGCGGGCACGCGACGTCGGCACGACCGTGGCGGCCGATGTGGACGTCTTGTGGCCGACCAGCGGCAGGGTGCCTTCGCCGACCACCAGGCCCTTCTCCACGAGCGAGTCGCGCAGGTGCTGGTAGAGGGCGGTGACGCCGTCGTCGTTGAAGGTCGCGGCGCTCGTGCCGTAGACCGGCATGTCCTCCCAGGACTTGCCGAACGCCTCCCGGTTGCGCACCATCTGCCGGCCGACGTCCCGGCGGGCGTCCTCGGCGCCGCGGCGCTCGAACTTGTTGATCGCCACCACGTCCGCGAAGTCCAGCATGTCGATCTTCTCCAGCTGGGACGCGGCGCCGAACTCCGGCGTCATCACGTACAGCGAGCGGTCGACGAACGGCACGATCGCGGCGTCGCCCTGGCCGATCCCGGGCGTCTCGACGATGACCAGGTCGTATCCGGCGACCTTGCACGCGCTGATGATGTCGGCCAGGCCCTCGGGGATCTCCGAAGTGGCGCTGCGCGTGGCGAGCGAACGGAAGAACACCGTGTCCCCGTCAACGCTGTTCATCCGGATCCGGTCGCCAAGCAGCGCGCCGCCACCGCGACGCCGGGTCGGGTCGATGGCAAGGACCGCGACCCGGATCTTGTCCTGCTGGTCCTGCCGGAACCTGCGGACAAGCTCGTCGGTCAGCGACGACTTGCCCGAGCCGCCGGTGCCGGTGATGCCGAGCACCGGGACCTGCCGGGTCGGCTTCAGCTCCTGGGTGAACACGCCGGCCTCGATCTGCGTGATCGCCCTGGCCAGCGCGTCCTGACTGCCCGCAGCCAACCCGTCCCAGTTCGCCGGCGGGTGCCCGGCCAGGCTGTAGTCACAGGACTCGACCATCGAGTTGATCATGCTGGCCAGGCCCATCCGCTGGCCGTCGGCCGGCGAGAAGATGTGCGCGACCCCCCGGGAGTGCAGCAGCTCGATCTCGGCGGGCACGATCACGCCGCCTCCGCCGCCGTACACCTTGATGTGCCCGGCGCCCCGCTCGGCCAGCAGCTCCACCAGGTACGAGAAGTACTCGACGTGCCCGCCCTGGTAGGCGCTGATCGCCACCCCCTGCACGTCCTCCTGGATGGCCGCGGCGACCACCTCACGGACCGAGCGGTTGTGGCCGAGATGGATCACCTCGGCGCCCTGGGCCTGCAGGATCCGCCGCATGATGTTGATCGCGGCGTCGTGGCCGTCGAACAGGCTGGCCGCCGTGACGAAACGGACCGGGTTCGCCGGCCGGTGCAGAGGCGCCTGGGTAGTCATGAAAATAGTTTGACGTCCTACTATCTCCAAGGCAACCCAGTGTGGCCACGGTCTCCTCGAAACCGGCCCCTACCTGCTGATCAGCGCAGCAGGACGAACACGACGCCACCCACCACCGGCCCCAGGAAAGCACCAACAACGACCTGCCCGGCGGTGTGGTCCCGGACCTTCACCCGGGCCCAGGCGACCAGCGCGACGAGCGGAATCAGCACAGCCATGATCCAGCCGTAGATCAGGATGACGGTCGCGACGGCGCCGCCCGCGACCGTCGCGTGCAGCGACACCTTCCACCACCGCGTGATGACGACACACGCGACGAGCACGGTCACCATGGACCACGCGAGCGCGACGACATCACGCGGCGCGTCCCACGCGAGCAGGATCACCAGACCGACCAGGGCCGACAACAGGCACATCATCAACGGCACGAACCGGCGCTCACGTTCACGCACCCAATGCCCGTCCCACTGGCCGCGCCGCGCGCCCCGCACGATGAACACCATCGGCAGCACGCTGTAGAACACAGCCACCACCAACGCCCACACGACGGTCCTGACCAGCGCGTGCCCGGTGGCGTTCCATGCGACCGCGAACGGCAGCAGCACCACGATCACCGCTGGTGACAACACCTCGGTGACGACCTTGGCCAGCCGGTGTCCCGCTCCGGGGGCGGTAGGGGCACTATTTACGTCAGCGGTCACGGCGGAAATTATCCTTGAGGAGATCACGATGGAGATCGGTGACACCGCCCCGGACTTCGAACTGCCGGACGAGACCGGCACCCTCCGAAAGCTCTCCGACTTCCTGGCGGACGGCCCGGTGGTGCTGTTCTTCTACCCGGCCGCGATGACCAAGGGCTGCACCGCGGAGAGCTGCCACTTCCGTGACCTGGCCAAAGAGTTCACCGACGCGGGCGCGGTCCGGGTCGGTATCAGCCCGGACAAGGTGGACAAGCAGCAGGAGTTCTCGTCCACCTACAGCCTCGGGTTCCCGCTGCTGTCGGACGCCGACGGCGAAGTGGCCAAGCAGTTCGACGTGCGCCGCAAGTTCGGCCCGCTGCTGACCAAGCGCAAGACCTTCGTGATCGGCACGGACCGGAAGGTCATCGAGACCATCAAGAGCGAACTCCGGATGGACGTCCACGCGGACAAGGCCCTCGAAGCCGTGCGGAACCACAAGGCAGCTGATGCTGGTTGAGTTAGCGATCGGCGACGCCTACGGTGCCGGCTTCGAGTACGCCCCCGCCGACTTCGTCGCCGCCCACAACGCGCTGACTGGCTACGTCCAGCACCCGACGCACAACATCGCTCCGGGCGCGTACACCGACGACACCCAGATGACGCTCGCCATCGCGGAACTCCTCGCGGCCGGCACGCCATGGACTGCGGCGGCGTTGGCGGACAAGTTCGTGGAGGTCTTCCAGCGGGACCGACGGCAGGGGTACGCCAGCGCGTTCTACCTGTTCCTGTGCGATGTCAGCAGTGGCGAGGAGTTCCTGCACCGGATCCGCCCGGACAGCGACAAGAGCGGCTCCGCCATGCGCGCCGGCCCCCTCGGCGTGCTGCCCACCGTGGCCGACGTACTGCACTACGCGGACGTCCAAGCCCGAGTCACCCACAACACCCCGGACGGCATTGAGGCCGCGCAGGCCGCCGCGCTGGCCGTCCATTACTGCCGTTTCGCCGAAGGACCGGTGGCTGAGGTCGGCGCGTGGGTGGACCGGCAACTGGGCACGTCCCGCTGGGCCTCGCCGTGGCACGGAAAGGTGGGGTCGAAGGGCTGGATGAGCGTGCGGGCGGCGTTGACCGCGTTGGCGTCGAGCACTTCGCTCAGTGAGATCCTGCGGACTTCTGTGGCGTTCACGGGTGACGTGGACACGGTCGCCACCATCGCCCTGGCAGCCGCGTCCCAGTCCGCGGAGATCACCCAGGACCTGCCCGCCGTGCTGGACAACGACCTGGAGAACGGCCCCTACGGCCGCGACTACCTGCTCGAACTGGAAAAGCGAATCACGCCGTAACGAAATACGAATTGTCGTCGATGCCCTTGAACCAGAGCGGCATCGACGAGAAAGCTGTTTCGCTTGAAGACGAATCTGACGTTCGACGAGCTGTGCAAGATGCTCAAGACAGGCGAGTCGGACGGCGAGGTGCTGAGCGCGCTCGACGCGATGTCCGGCGCACTGATGGTGCTCGGTCCCGCAGCGCTCGGCATTCCTGCCGCATCGGTGTTCGGGTTGTTCGGCGTGAAGAACGAGCTGGTGAAAGCCGGGAGGTTCCTGGTCCGCAAGGTGTCCGGCCGGACACCGGACGACAAGCTGACCCGACATGACCTTGTGCTCGCGGTGTACTGCCTCAGTTGTTACACCGCGTTCTTCGAGGCTGCTGCTCGTGCCATGCCCGACATCCTGAAAAGCCTCGAACCAAGCGATCGGGTGCTCATCGCGGGCAGCACTCTGCGACCAGACGGCACCCCTACGCTCCTCCAGCAACAGATCGATCTACCGCGCGCCAACGTCTCGGTCGAGGAGACCGCGGATCAGTTGGCACCGATCTACGTCGAAATGGCCGTACGGCTGGCGAGCCTCATCAGCCAGTTGTCGGTGTGGGAAGAGGGTGATGACGTTCGTCGTGACCATCTGGTGGCAAGTACCAAGGAGCTGCCCGAGTTGGCCAAGAAGCTGTTCAAGGGACAGTATCTGGCCTTGTCCGTGACGTTTCCCGAGTTCCAGGCCTGGGCGAACCAGCGCGGTCACGGTGTCACCCACCAGAAGGTCGATCAGGTGGCGGCGGATGTGCGCGTCGTGTTGGAGTTGCTGTCCGCGCAGCAGGACAACGAGAACGTGGACATCGGTCTCGCCTCGCTGGGAGCCGCCCTTACCCGAGTGACCCAGGACAGCTTGGACGAAGTGCTAAACGGACTTGGTCGGTACTACCGCGCGGAAATCGACCAGCCGGTCATCGACGACTCCTACACCAGCAACGACGGCGTTGACCTGCGGTATCCGAAGAAGTCCGAGATATTCGTCCCCCAGGCGTTCCGCGCCCTGAGCTACCACAAAGGCCAGCAACTGGAAGACGAGAGCCTGTGGGAGAGCGTGCCGACCCGGCACGACATCGGCGCGTACCTGTTGTCCTACCTGGCCAGTCCGTACAGCCTCGACCTGCCCCTGATCGTCCTGGGTCAGCCAGGCTCGGGAAAGTCGTTGCTGACCGAGATCCTGGCCGCGCGGCTGGCGTCCGCCGAGTACCACCCGGTGCGAGTGAAGCTGCGGGACATCAATCCCGACTCGGACATCCAGGACCAGATCGAAGAGCAGATCCGCGACGCCACCGGCCGCGACGTCAACTGGGCCGAGTTGTCCGCCCGCTGTGACCGTCCGCCGCTTGTACTCCTGGACGGATACGACGAGCTGTTGCAGGCCAGCGGCAAGGTGTTCGGCAACTATCTGAGGCAGGTGGCCGGGTTCCAGCGCCGCGAGCAGATCCAGGGACGACCGGTCCGGGTGATCGTCACCAGCCGGGTGACCCTGATCGACAAGGCCGACGTTCCGGTCGGGACGACGATCGTCCGGCTGGCGGACTTCGACGCCGAAAGGCAGGAGAAGTGGGTCCGCATCTGGAACGACGCGAACCAGCCGTACTTCCAAGCAAACGGTGTCAGGCCGTTCACGCTTCCCCAAGACGGCGAGATACAGCACCTGGTGGGTCAGCCCCTGCTGTTGCTCATGCTCGCGCTCTACGACTCCGACAAGAACAAACTGTCCGAAGACCGGAACCTCAAACAGACAGTCCTGTACCACAACCTGTTGATCCGGTTCATCACGCGCGAACGAATGAAGGACGAGGAGTTCCGCGTTCTGTCCACAAAGGACCAGGAATCGTGCGTGCTTGACGATCTCAAACGGCTGAGCGTCGCGGCGATCGGCATGTTCAACCGACGCGCCCTGCACATCGCCAAGGACGATCTCCAACGGGACATCGAGTACTTCGGCGCGCCGCAAGAGTCCAAGCCCGTTGTGGGCGTCCCGCTCAGTCAAGCGGAACTGTTGCTGGGCAGCTTCTTCTTCGTCCACGAGTCGCGCTCCCAACTGCGGAGCGAGACGGCCAACACCCCGGCGGCATACGAGTTCCTGCACAACACGTTCGGCGAGTTCCTGACGGCGGAGTGGCTGATCGCCACAGCGCTGGACCAAACAGAGCCGATCGCGCTCATGCAGAAGGAACCAGCTCTCGCGGGCGCGTTGCACCAGCTGCTGAACAGCCGGGACGGCCTGCCAAACACATGGTTCGCCACCTTGATGGTGACACCGTTGTTCAGCCGCCCAGTCGTGCTGCACATGTTGCGAGAGTGGAGCGCGCACCGGCTGCTCGACTCGGTGCCGAACTTCACGGCAGCCCTGGAAGTGCTGCTGTACAGCCAACTCAAACGGATTCTGTCGGACGCTGAACTGCCGACGATGCTCCTGGCCGGCGACACCCCATTCCCACGTGCTGCCGCGTTGACCAACCTGGCCACGTACACCCTGAACCTCGTGTTGCTCCGGTGCGTGATCGGCGGACCGTTCCAGGTGGACATCGACCGCCTACGGTCAGAGGCGTTTCCCAAGCCGTGGACCAACCTCCTGGATCTGTGGCGCGCGGGCCTCGGGCGTGACTGGCTGGCGGGCGTAGCCACTATCCTGATTGCGCACGTGAATGACGACGGTGTCCGACTGGCGGCGTGTGACACGTTCACGGTGTCGAACACAAGCTATCTGGGCGGCCTGTACGCACTAGGCAAGGCGATCGGTGATGATCAATTGACCGCGTTGAGCGGTTGGGCCCTTCAGGACGTCGATCCAATGTCATCGCCGTCGCTCCAGGACCTTGCTGCTCTTCCGAGTATCCACGGAACAAAATTCCGACACGAGATCCGAGCTCGTGCGCTACTCAGAGACATAGCCGAGCACGGACAACCCCGTCTGTGGCCTTCGTGGGCCAGCACGCTCGGGCCAACAGCGAGCAGCGACTTGTTGACCACTATGAGGTCACCCCATCAACGGCGGCCGGACCACACAAGCGCCTTGGAACTCAACTTCCTTGCACACACAAATGCAGAACTTGCTGAGCGAATTTGGAATAGTGACGCGGTTTCCGTCAGAGTCACTTGGGACAGGGATTTCGAACTTCTCAAGCACATGTTGATGGCTCGTCCAATTCTGACCGCGAACATGACAGCCCGAGACCGGGAGCAGCACCTGCGACGGCCGGGTTCCAATAGCAGCGGGGAGCGGCCGCAATTCGCCAACCTCTTGATCACCTTGATCCAGAGGCTTACCGATGATGAGAAGTCAACGATTCCAACAGACGTGCGCTACGAACTCATCGCGTCTGGATACGAGATCGACGACATGACCACCCTGCTGGGACGCTTAGCGGACGTATGGGCGATCGGCCGCCGTCCACGTTCGACAATCCTGACTTTGCTCGAGCTGTCCACACAGCGCGATCTCGTCGACTGGATCAGAGCCACGGTCGAAACATTTGCCCTCAAGGAGGGTATCCGATTGATGCGAGCCTTCGGTTCAGCGACCATCCTGACGATACTCTGTCATCCCGCCGCATGGACAGCGCGGACAGCCCATGACAATGAACCGATCAGTCTGCGGGGGCTGGCGTCGTGGGCCGTCGGCGAAGCCAGCCCATCTGAGTTTCGGCCCGCGGTCGAGGAGTACGTCAGACTTGTGGCGACATCACCGACCGAATGGTTGAATCACATCGAAGCCCCGGTCTCCGAGATGAAGAAACGTGCTGAGGAACTGGCTTCCGCCTTCGGGGACGAACTGTCGGTGTCCGCGATGAAAAGCCTGCAGGTCCTACGGGAGAGAACGGACTGACAAAGTCGCTGCCGCGACCGGTCACCCTGCCTGGAACTGGTGATACAGCGGGGTCAGCACCTCCAGCAGGGGTTTTCCGCCGACCTGGATGTTGGGTGCGGCCACGCGCAGGAGTACTGACTCGGTTTCGTCTGGTTCGGGGTCGGATGGGAGGGGGCCGGCGGTGAAGTAGGTGTCCAGGTCGTCTTCGAGGCGGGGGCCGGTGGGGGCTTCGGCTCGGGTGCCGCGGAGCTTGGTCAGGATGTCTTTCTTTGATCGGCCGCGCCATTCGAAGATCAGGAAGGGGTCTTCGTCGAAGCGTTCGGCCAGCAGGAAGCAGACGGCTGCCACGTGTTTGCACGGCACTGCCCAGTCTGGGCAGCTGCAGTGCATGGGGAGGTCTCGGGCTGCCGCTGGGAAGAGGGGGATGTCCAGGGCGGCGAAGATCTCCTCGATTTCCGGGGGCATCTCGCCCGACAGGAGCTTGGCCGCGTAGAGGGCCTGGCTGGCGAGTTGGTCGGTGACCTGGTCCCACTGGTTGTCGGTGAGGGGGCGGCAGATCAGCTTTACCGCGTAGGTTTTGGGGCGGGAGCCCTGGACCTGGGCGATCACTTTTCCGGCTGAGATGTCCAGGGACAGCACCTGGCCGGAGCGGGCGTAGTTCTTGCCGCGGGTCATCCGGCCGCCGAGCTGCAGTTGCTCCAGCACCGCGATGAAACGCTGGGACCACCACTTGTTCGCGATCCGGCCGCGGGTGCTGCGGGCTTTGATGCCGCCTTCGACCTTGATCGGCCCGGACGACGGATAGTCCTCCCACCAGGGCATCAGGCCGCCTCCCCCACCGCGTTCGGGGACAGCTCGAACATCTCGCGCAGCGCGTCCGTGGACAGCTCGGTCAGCCAGTCCTCGCCCGTGCCGACCACCAGCTCGGCCAATGCCTTCTTGCGTTCGATCATCTCGTCGATCCGGTCCTCGACCGTGCCCGCGCAGACGAACTTGCGCACCTGCACGTTACGGCGTTGGCCGATGCGGAACGCGCGGTCCGTTGCCTGGTCTTCCACTGCCGGGTTCCACCAGCGGTCCACGTGTACGACGTGGCTCGCGGCCGTGAGGTTCAGGCCCACACCGCCGGCTTTCAGGGACAGCACGAAGATGGGTGGCCCGTCGTCGGACTGGAAGCGTTCCACCATCGCGTCCCGCTGCGACTTGGTCACGCCGCCGTGCAGGAACAGCACCGGCCGTTCGAACCGGGCGGTGAGGTGGGCGCGGAGCATCTCGCCGAACTCGGCGAACTGGGTGAAGCACAGCGCTCTGTCCCCTTCGGACAGCGCGACCTCCAGGATCTCCTCAAGGCGGGCCAGCTTGCCGGACCGGCCCGGCATCCGGGAACCGTCTTTCAGCAGGTGGGCCGGGTGGTTGCAGACCTGCTTCAGTCTGGACAACGTGGCCAGCACGAGGCCGCGGCGCTCCATCCCCTCGCTGGCGGCGATCCGGTCCATCATGTCGGTGACCACCGCCTGGTACAGCGAGCCCTGCTCGGCGGTCAGCTGGCAGACCTCCTTCATCTCGATCTTGTCCGGCAGGTCCGAGATGATGGCCTTGTCGGTCTTCACCCGGCGCAGCACGAACGGCTGGGTGCGCCGGCGCAGCGCCGCGGTGACCGCCGGGTCCTTGTCGCGCTCGATCGGGACGGCGAACTTCGTCCGGAACGCGCTCGCCGGGCCGAGCAGGCCCGGGTTGGCGAACTCCATCACCGACCACAGCTCGGCCAGCCGGTTCTCCACCGGCGTCCCGGTCAGTGCGACCCGGTGCGCGGCCGGCACCGACCGGACCGCCCTGGCCTGCTTGGACGCCGAGTTCTTGATGTTCTGTGCCTCGTCCAGGACCACCCGGTGCCAGCCCAGGTCGGCCAGTGCGGCCGGCTCCCGGGCGACCACGCCGTACGTCGTGATCACCAGGTCCGCCTCGGACACGGCGTCGGCGAGCTCCTCCCCCGCGACCCGGCCGGCGCCGTGATGCACGTACACCCGCAGCGACGGCGTGAACCGGGCCGCCTCACGCTGCCAGTTGCCGACCACGGACATCGGGCACACCAGCAGGTTCGGCCGCGAACCCTCGGCCGCGATCAACGCGAGCAGCTGGACCGTCTTGCCCAGGCCCATGTCGTCGGCCAGGCACGCGCCCAGCCCCAGCCTGGACAGGAAGCTCAGCCACGCCAGCCCTCGCTCCTGGTAGGGCCGCAGGGTGGCGCCGAAACCGTCCGGTGTGGACACCGGAGTGAGCCGTTCGGCCATCTTCCCGGTGAGCACGTCGCCGAGCCAGCCGTCGGCGACCACGTCGGTCACCGGGATGTCCAGGCCGATCGCGGCCAGCGCGGAGTCCGCCTGCAGGACGTCCCGCGCGGTCATCTCCCCTTCGCCGTTCTGTTCGAGGAACTCCAGGGCCCGACGCAGCCGCGCGTTGTCCAACTCGACCCACTGGCCGCGCAGCCGCACGAGCGGGGCCTTCGCCGCGGCCAGTTCCTTGATCTCGTCGGCCGTCAGCTCACTGTCCCCGACCGCCAGCTCCCAGCGGTAGCTGAGGATCTGGTCGAGGCCCATGCCGCCGCTGACCACCGCGCCCGCGCCCGGTTCGGTCGCCGAACCGGCCTTGAGCTTGAGCCCCAACGACGTGCCGCGCTGCAACGCCGCCGGCAGCTGGACACCGAACCCGGCCAACGTCAACGCGTTCGCCGACTGCCGCAGAAACCGGTACGCCCCTTCGGGATCCGTGCGCAACGAGTCCGGCGCCGTCACCCGCAGCGCCGCGTCCAGCTCCGGGTACACCCGGCTGGCCCGCCCCAGCCCGGCGAGCAGCACCTCCGCTGGATGTTCCGCGTGTCTCGCCAGTAGTTTCGCCGAACCGCTCCCCCGCCAGACGTCACCCGCGGACACGGCCAGGCTCGGGTCCTCGGTGGCCTGCAACGAGAACTCGACGCGCCAGTCCGGGTCCTCGTCCTCGGGCAGCACCAGCCGGAAACACGTCCTAAGTGGACCAACGGGTGGCGCCGCCGACTCGTGCCACGCCCGCAACGCGCCTTCCAGAGCCGTGAGATCCCCATCGACGTGCGCGTCCTCAACGGTGAGCGCCCGCAACCACCCACCGCCATCGTACGGCCCGACCCGTCCGCGCGCGACCGCGTCCGTCAACGCCAGCAGCACCTCGTCGTATACCTCGGCTTTGGCGCGCCCCTCCGGCAACTCCGCGCGGACCACCGCGGGCATCGCCCTGAGCAACGCCGCCGAATGGTCCGCGTCCGCTCCCACGACCTGCGGCATCCACCGCGCTTCGGCCCCGACCAGCCCCGGCAGGACCTGCCCGCGGTCCACCAGAGACGTGCCGAACCGCGCCACCGCCGCCAACCACCGCCACGACCCACCGACAGTCTCGGCCACCCCGTCCGCCAACGCCGGGACCGCCTCCGCCGGCGTCAAGTCCATAGTGGACACCGTCCACGGCAGCAGCCGTGGCGCGGTGACCTTGCCCGCCTCAGGCCGCACAAGTTCGGGCGCCGCGAACGGCCCGCGAGCACTCGACGGCAGCAGCAGCCCCAGTTCGCCCTCCGCGCCCGCGCTGACGATCTTCCGCAGCGTCACCGTTGACGCGCTGAACGGGTGCGGCCGGGGCCGCTTGGGCGGACGCCCGGAACCGCCGACCGTGGCGGGCAGCGTGGCGTCCTCCGCCCACACGCGCACCCGCCCGTCGGATGACCAGACAGAGTGCACGACGAGCATGCGAAGACCATATCCACCCCCACCGACAGTTCCGCCAACCACGCCAGCCACCTCCCCGGCAGACGCGATCCGCGCCGGAGTCCGCACGCACGACTCGGTGGGCAGGTTCGGCGGCGAGGAGGTGGTGCTCCTGCCCGGCAGCCACGGGACACATTCGTTGGCCGTGGCTTGACCCGCTGTCGTCGCGTCGACAGACTTCGCGAGTGCGCACGTTCGGCTGGTCAAAGGCGGGTTCGTGAGGTTCCGGCTGCTGGGACCGCTCGAGGTTCTGCACGCCGGGATCGCCGCGGACAAGCAGCGGACGGTCCTGGCGATGCTGCTCGTGCACGCCGGCCACGTCGTCCCGGTGAGCGCCCTGATCCAGGAGGTGTGGGGCGACGACCCGCCCCGCTCGGCCGCCCCGAACCTGCGCAGTTACGTCATGCAGCTGCGGCGCCTGCTGCCGCCGGACTGCCGGCTGGCCACCACCCGGGCCGGGTACTCGCTGCACATCGCCGAGGACGACCTGGACCTGTCGATCTTCGAGGGGCTGGTGGCCGAGGGCCGGTTCGCACTGGCCCAGTCGGACATGGAGTCGGCCAGCGCGGCCTTGCGGGCGGCGCTGGCGCTGTGGCGGGGCACGGCCGCCGAGGACGTCCCGACCGGGCCGACGCTGCGGGCGGCCGTGGCCCGGCTGACCGAGCTGCACCTGGGCACCATCGTGGACCACGTGGAGGTGGAGCTGGCCAGCGGACGGCACGCGGAGGTCAGCGCGGACCTGCGCCGCTGGATCACGCGGTATCCGTTGCGGGAACGGCTGCACGGACAGTTGATGCTGGCGTTGTACCGGTCGGGTGACGTGCCGGGTGCGCTGACCGCGTTCACCGAGGCGCGCGACACGCTCGCCAACGAGCTGGGCATCGATCCTGGGCCTGAGCTGAGCCGGCTGCACCAGCAGATCCTGCGCCGCGACCCGCTGCTGATGGGTCGGTTGCCGGCCGCGGCGCCCAAACCCCGGCAGCTGCCGCCCGAGCCAGGGGTGTTCGTCGGCCGCGCCGAGGAGCTGGCGATCGCCGGCGCCGGTGGTGTGGTGGCGTTCCACGGGCCGGGTGGGGTCGGCAAGTCGACGCTCGCGCTCAAGGTCGCGCACGCCGTGGCCGACCGGTACCCGGACGGCCAGCTGTACGTGGACCTGCAGGGATCCAGTCCCGGGCTGCGGCCGCTCGACCCGGCCGAGGTGGTCGGACGGTTCCTGCGGGCGTTGGGTGTGCGGCCGGAGGACCTGGACGTGGACCACGCCGAGGCGGCCGCGCGGTACCAGTCGCTGCTCGCCGACCGGAAGGTGTTGCTGGTACTGGACAACGCGGCCGACGCCAGCCAGGTGATCCCGCTGGTGCCGGCCAACCGGGGCTGCGCGGTCCTGATCACCAGCCGGATCGCACTGACCACTGTGGACGCCCGGCACGTCCGGGTTGACGTGTTCACCGAGCCGGACTCGGTGCGGCTGCTGGCGTTGCTCGCCGGGGACGACCGGGTGGCCCAGGAGGCGGACGCGGCCACCGAGATCAGCCGGTGGTGCGGCCACCACCCGCTCGCGCTGCGGATCGCGGGCGCGCGGCTCGCCGGCCGGCCGGACTGGACGTTGTCGCTGTTCGGCGCGCGGCTGCGGGACAGTCGGCGCAGGCTGGACGAACTGCGCGTCGCCGACCTGGGGATCCGCGCGTGCTTCGCGATCGGCTACGAGTCGCTGGGCACGGACACGGTGGCGATGCGGGCGTTCCGGCTGCTGGGTGTGCTCGGGGTGCCGGAGGTCGGGATCGAGCTGGTCTCGGTGCTGCTGGACGTCGACGAGGTGAACGCGGAGTACGCGATGGACCGCCTGGTGGAGGTCCGCCTGCTCGACCCGGTCGGCGCCGGTCGGTTCCGCACCCACGACCTGCTCCGGCTGTACGCGGCCGAACTGGCCGCCGCGGCCGACCCGATCACCGAGCGGGTCGGGGCGTTGCAGCGGGCCCTGGACTGGTATCTCGACATGTGCCGCAAGGGCGACGGCACGGAGTTCGACACCGAGCTGCCGTGCCTGGTCGCCGTCGCCGGGCAGGCCGCCGCGCGGGAGCCGGCGATCGCGCGGTTCGTCATCGACCTCGTGCAGATCATCCGGTCCCTGGCCGCCAAACGCGGGCACTGGCGTGAACTGGGTGACCTGGCCCGGCTCGCGCTCACGGTGGCCCGCCGCGACCACGACATCCGCGGCGAGGCCCGGATCCTGGCGGTGTCCGGGACGATCGACTGGCGGGCCGGCCGGATCGACTCCGCCCGCGCGGGCATGCTGCGCGCCCTGCACCTGTGGCGTCAGCTCGGCGACGAGGAGGGCGAGGGGCTCGCCCGGCACAATCTCGGCTGGCTGCACATGTGGACCAACGACCTGTCGGTCGCCCACGACTACCTCACCGAGAGCCTGCAGCTGCTCGGCAAGCTGGGTTCGCCGCACATCAAGTCGGCCCGGCACAACCTCGGCGAGGTTCTGCTGCGCCAGGGCAAGCACACCGAGGCCGTGGTGTGTTTCCAGGAATGCCTGGCCGACCGCCGCCGGGTGCGCGACACGCTCGGCGAGAGCATCACCCTCGTCGCGCTCGGCCGCGCGTACTGCCTGCTCGACGCCCGCGCGGAGGCCCTGCGCACGCTCGACGAGGCGTTGTACTGCTGCCGTGAGGTGGGCAACCGGGACGACGAGTGGGAGGCGCTGCTGAGCCGCTCGGAGATCTGGCTGCGGCAGGGCAACGCACAGGCCGCGCTGGCCGACGCGGAGCGTGCCGACGAACTGGCCGCGGAGCTGAGCGAGGACTACGGCCAGGCGGCCGCGGCCCGGCAACTCGCGCGGGCCCGGTCCGCGTTGGGCGACACCTGGCGGGCGGCGGTCGACCGGCAACGGGCGTACGAGCTGCTCAAAGCCCCGTCGACCCGGCGTGACCCGGTGCTGGAGGAGCTGCTGTCGGCCCGGCTGTAGATCCGATGTACGCGGCGCTATACAAACGTTTCATAACCTTGCTTTGTCACGCGAGCCGAACCGTGTCCGGCTCGCGTAGTGGCGTCGCACCGCGTGGTCCGGCGGCTTGTTACTAGGGGTGCCGCCGGCCCACGCGTTGCCGCTACTCGTCCGAGTAGTCCCGGGCGGTGACCTTGCGCAGCACCGGCCCGCAGGCCGCGGCGGCGATCAACGCGACCACCAGGCCCAGCACGATCGGTGTGACGATCCACACGCTGAGCTGTAGCCGTCCGGCGACCAGGGTGAGCAGCCCGGACCCGACGAGCACCCCGGCCACGCCGGCGCCGACCGTGGCGATCAGCGCGGGCAGCATCGCTTCCCGCCGCAGAGCCTTGGTCAGCACCTTCACCGGTGTGCCGGCCGCGATCAGCGCGCCGAACGTACGTCGCCTGTCCACCACGGACCCGGCGGCCGCGACGCCCGCGCTCACCCCGCCGAGAACCGTCGCGATGCTCAGGCCGATCAGCGTCGCCCGGCGCAGGTCGCCGGACAACGTGTCCGCGCGCGCGTCATACCGTTCGTTGCTGTAGAGGGAAACACCCGGCAGGTTGCGGACCAGCAGCGTGTGCACCACCTCCTGGTCCTTCGGCGTGGCGACCACCGCGACTGTCGTAGCGCCTGTGACCTGCGGCAACACGCCCGGGTCGATCAACACGCCGTACGAGCGGCCGGACGGTTCGTACTCACGGACCGAGATCCCCGGGGGCAGCGGGACGTCCGTGGCGTGCCGCTGGTTCGCGGAGAACTTCAGCCTGGTCGGGTCGAGCGCGGTGGACCGCGGCACGTAGATCGCCGGTCCAGGACGGCACGCCGGGAACTTCCCGCCGAGCACCTTGGCGGCGTCCGTGCAGCTGATCACCATGGCGGACTGCCTGTTCTTGTCACCTGTGCCGACCGCGCCGTCGACGATCGGCACGACCGGCGCCTGGATGTTCCGGCGTTGCAGGTCCGAGCGCAGGTCAGCGAGCTGCTGTTCGGTGGTCGCGCTGCTCGACGCCACGTACACGCCGTCGCGCCACTGCCCGGTGCTGTGCCCGATCTGGCTCTCGACGCTGGGGAACATCGCCAACGCCAAGGACCCGGCGAACACCGCGAGCACCACGCCGGCCGACGCGCGGAACGCCGCCTTCGGGTCGTCGCGCAGCCGGCGCCCGGCCAGCAGCGTGGACGGCGACCGCCACCTGGTCACGAACACCTTGCCGAGCAACGACGTGACCAGCGGCCCCACGAAGATGAGCGACACCGCGACCGCGCCGAGGCCGAGCAGGACGAACGTCATCCCGCTGTCGCCACGGCTGTCCCTGGCGAGCTGGATCGCGATGATGAACGCCACCGCCGCGCCGCCCAGCCACAGCAGCCGAGCGGTGTTGGGTTGCCGCCTGGTCTGCTGCTGCGCCGCGCCCAGCGGCGTGCGGACCGCGCGCCGCAGCCCCAGCACGGCGGCCCCGACCACCAGCAGGGGCGCCACGACGAGCACGGCCACGATCATCAGCGGGGTGGGTGTCCAGTCCGACGGGAACCACGTGCCGCCGTCCCACGGGATCTTCGCGACCAGCCACCGCAGCGGGAAGCTCAGCCCCACCCCGAGCACGGCGCCGACCACGGACGCGATCGCCGTCTCGGCCGCGGTCATCGACACCACCTGCTGCGGTGTGGCGCCCGCCAGCCGCAGCGCGGCCAGCCGGCGTTCCCGGCGCGCGGCCGTGAGCCGGGCCGCCGAGGCCACCAGGACCAGGCAGGGCGCGATCAGCACGACCAGGCCGATCTGGCTGAGGATCACCAGCAGCTTGTTGATGTACCCGCGGCCGGCGCCGGTGAAGCCGCTCCATTCCATGCCGTTCGGCAGCTCGGCCTTGTCGTGGCCGACCATCGCGACCAGCTCGTCCGGGTACGTCAGCGCGGCGTCGCCGAACTGGGCGACGACCGTGCCCTTGAACCGGTCCGCGAGCTGGTCGGCCGGCAGGCTCGCGGCCAGCTTGGCCAGCGCGGGCGACAGGATCACCTCACCCGGACCCGGCACCTTGGGGATGCCCGCCGCCAGCGGCACGTCCGGCCGCAGCGCGGCCACGTCGAACCGTTCGATCCGTTGCGCGCCGACGTTGTCCCTGGTCATGTTGACCAGTACGGCCCCGCTGCCCTCCTCCTGGACGAAGTTGCCCTCCTGCCAGCCTTGCCGGTCGGCGCGCTGCTGCAGGGCGCCGGGGACCGCGGCCAGCCACAGCACCAGTGTCACCCCGACCGCGACACCGATGGCTGTGAACAGCGCGGACACCCGGCTGCGGGCGTCGCCCCGCAACACCCGCCACGCGAGCTGGACGGGGTTCATACCGCCGCCCGCACGGCAATCCGGCCATCCCGCATTTCGATCACGCGCTGCGCGCGGCGCGCGACGGACTCGTCGTGCGTCACGATGACCACGGCCGCGTTCGTCTCCTGGGCCACGGTCAGCAGCGCGGTGATCGTCTCCTCACCGGTACGGGTGTCGAGCGCGCCAGTCGGCTCGTCGGCGAAGATCACCCGCGGGCGGTGAGCCAGCGCCCGTGCGATCGCCATCCGCTGCAACTGGCCGCCCGACACCTCACCGGGGCGTCGGCCGGCCAGACCCCCGAGACCCAGCCGGACGAGCCACTCCCTCGCCGCCGCGATGCCCTTCTCCCGTGGGGCGCCTGCCAGCAGCAACGGCAGTGCCACGTTCTCCTCCGCGGTCAGCTCGGCCACCAACATCCCGGACTGGAACACGAAGCCGAACGCCGTACGGCGCAGTTTGCTGCGCTCGGTCTCGGTCAGCCGCGTGATCGCCTGCGTACCGAGAAAGACCTCGCCGTCGTCGGCCGGCAGGATGCCGGCCAACACGTGCAGCAACGTGGACTTCCCCGAACCCGACGGCCCCACGATGGCGATCACCTCGCCCGGCCTGATCGAGATGTCCACCCCGGCCAGCGCGACCACTTCGCCGTAACGCTTCACCACGCCGCGACCGGCCAGAATCGGCTCTGTCACCTGTTCCTCCTCCGGTGTTTGATGCCGGAGAGGAGACTGCCGGTTACGCCTATGTGGACGCTTCGGCCGGCAGGCCGGTCCCGCATCGGCCGGATGACCGAGGCCGCATCGGCCACTCGGCCATCGGGGGCCGGCGATCTTTCCACTGTGGACAGTCTGCTGGCGTGCGGGGTCCGGTGCGGGTGGGCAACGGCCTCAGGCCGGCCGATCAGCGCAAGAAGGTGTCGACCGGCGGCTGAACGTCCAGCTGGCGGCGCCCGTCGGATAGGGTCGGCGGACAGCCCGGCGACCGAGGAGTCCAATTGTGGAGAACAGGGTGGCAGAGCTCCAGTCGTTGGTGAACCGGCTCCGCCGGCACGCCGCCGACGACCCGGACACGTACACGGTCGAACTCGCCGGCGCACTCGTCAACCTCGGGTCGGCGCTGATGCACGCCCGGGAGCCGGCCGACGGCGGAGCCGCCCTCCTGGAAGCCCACAACCTCTTCCGGGCCGTCGTCCGGGCCGGGCCGGCCGCCGACTGGCGGGCGCGCGCGGGCCTGGCGATGGCCGCCTACAACGTCGCCCACTTCATGATCATGAACGGCCAGGTGGACCAGGCGGAGCCGCTGGCCGAGGAGTCGTTCCTGGTCCGCCGGGAGCTGGCCGAGGCCGACCCGGACCGGCACCTTGAGGGGTACGCGCTGAGCCTGGGGATCTACGCGATCACCCAGATCGAGCTCGGCCGCCCCGGCAACGCGATGCCGAAGTTCCTGGAGTCGACGGAGATCATGCGTGGCCTGACCGAAGCCGATCCGGGCACCCACCTGCCGGCGATGGTGGCCACCCTGCAGTGGCTGGGCGAAGGGCTCCGGGAGTTCCCCGCACCCACCAGCGCTGAGCTGCAACAACTCATCGACGATCTGCAGCGGCTGCGCGACCGTCTGGGCGAGTCGCACCGCGAGCTGCGGCTGAACTACTTCGACGCCGCCTTCCTGGTGGTCGTCACCAACGCGGGCCCCGGTGAACTCCGGGCGCGGATGCCCCCGCCGCCGTGACCGGCGGTCAGGAGTCCACGGGCTCGGTGGAGAACCGGGCTGTGCGCGGGTCGCGCTCGGTGCCCGACGACTGTGTCAGGATCCCGTACAGCTCCGGCCGACGACCGGCCAGCCAGCGCCGGCCGGTGGACATCGGCACCAGCCCGAGGTCCATCTCGGCGACAACCATCTCGTCCGTCGCGGCCCAGGTCTCGGCCAGGATCCGGCCGTACGGGTCAAGAACCATCGCGTTGCCCGTACGCACTTCGTCGTCGTCGCGCCCGACGCCGTTGCTGAACACCAAGAACATGCCGTTGTCGTGGGCGCGCGCCGGCAGCCAGCGCATCAGCCACTCGCGGCCGTTCGGCCCACGGAACTCACGCTCGATCGCCGCCGGGTCGGCATGCCGGTTCTCCCACAACGCCATCGGGATCGGCCGCATGCCGTGCGGGCTGCGCGAAGCCGTCCCGCCGGTCTGGTGGGGCGCGATCAGCACGGTCGCGCCGGCCAGGGCGCACGCGCGGACGTTCTCGACCAGATTGTTGTCCCAGCAGATCAGGACCGCCATCCGAACACCCCACGGGGTGTCGAACACCGTGTAGCCGTCGCCGCTGCTGATCGCCTCGTGTTCGAAGGCGTGCAGCTTCCTGTGGACGTGCACGGTCCCGTCCGGCAGGCATACGGCGTAGGAGTTGAACAGCCGTCCGTCGGCGGCCTCCAGGAACCCGGCGCCCACGCCGATACCGTGCCGTTCGGCGAGCGCACGGACCGCGTTCACCGACGGCCCGTCCGCCGGTTCCGCCAGCGCGTGCAACTCGTCGACGCTCCGCCGACGCACGTGCCAGTAGCCGGTCAGGCACATCTCCGGGCACACCACGAGCCGAGCGCCGGCAGCCGCGGCCGCATCAGCGAAATGCGCCACCCGGCCCAGGTTGTACGGCTTGTCGTCGGCGCGGTGTTCGAACTGCACAGTTGCGATCTTCAGCACCTGTCCATCCCAGCCTGCCGGCGTTCCATGCGTCCAATGAATCTTTGTGCGCATATCATAATCTGAAGGAATGGATACTCGGTTGCGTGCTTTCGTCGCCGTGGCAGATCTGCACGGCTTCGGCCGGGCCGCGCAGCGCCTGGCGATCACCCAACCCGCGCTGACCAAACAGATCCAGGCGCTGGAACGGGAACTCGGCGGGACGTTGTTCACCCGTGGCCGTCACGGCGCCGAGCTCACCGAGTTCGGCACCGTCCTGGTGCCTCAGGCGCGTGAGCTCGTCGCGGACGCCGACGAGTTCACGCGCCGGGCCCACCGGCTGGCACGAGGTGAAGCCGGTCGGCTCACGCTCGGCTTCGGGTTGTCGACGATCGACATCGCGCCTCGGGCGGTCGCGGCGTTTCGGCGGGTCCGTCCGGACGTCGAGATCAGCCTGGAGGACCTGCCGTCAGCCGTGCAGGTCGAACGGATCCGTGCCGGGCAGCTGCACGTCGGGTTCGTGCGCCTGCCCGCGGGTGATCTCAATCAGCGTGTGCTCCGCCGCGACCGGCTCGTGGTGGCCAACACCGGTCCGGTGCCGGCCGACGTCGCCGGCTGGCTCGGCGACCAGCGACTGGTGCGGCTGGCCCGGACGAAAGGCCCCGGGCTGACCGCGCAAATCGACCAGCTGTGCGCGGCATGGCAGATCCAGCCGGGCACCCTGCACGAGACACACGACCTGCAAACCGTGCTGGCCCTCGTGGCCGCCGGCACCGGCCCGGCGCTCGTTCCCGCCACGGCGGCGGGCATCGCCCCGGCAGCCGTCACGTTGACCCCGATAGACGACCCCGCCGCCGCGTGGGACGTGGGCGTAGCGTGGCATCCGACTCAGCACACCGCGCTGGTCGACACCTTCCTGGCGCACGTGCGGTGACGGCTCACCAAGTCCGGCCGGCCTGCTCCCGGATCGCGTGGTTGATCCGGTTGAAGAAGTTGGTCATCGCGATGTGGAGGACGATCGCGGACAGCTGCTTCTCGTCGAAGTGCGCGGCGGCCGCGTCCCAGATCTCGTCGGTCACCCCGGTCGACCCGTCCTGGATCCGGGTGGCGGCCTCGGCCAGCGCGAGGGCCGCCCGCTCCGGCTCGGTGAAGAACGGCGTCTCGCGCCACGTGACGACGCTGTGCAGCCGCTCCTCCGTCTCGCCCTGCTTCTTGGCCGACGCGACCCCAGCGAACGCACACGGGCTGCACCCGTTGATCTGACTCGCTCGCAAGTGGACCAGTTCGAGCAGGAGCGGGTCGACGCCACCGGCCTGAACCGTCTTGTGGAGCAACTGGACCGCGTTCATCACGTCCGGGCTCACCGTGCTCTTCAGGCGTGCTTCCATGGATCAAGCTCCTTCATCGGTTACCTGTGTCCCTCCGGGACCGTCATCACCCATGACGAAGCGACTCCGAGGAAGGTAACAACCATGGATCAGGTGGCCGAGACGTTCGAGGCCCAGCGCGACCGGCTGCTCGCGATCGGCCACCGCATGCTCGGTTCGCACGCCGACGCCGAGGACGTGGTCCAGGAGGCGTGGCTGCGGCTCGCCCGCCAGGACACCGCGACCATCGACAACCTGCCCGGCTGGCTGACCACAGTGGTCGGCCGGATCTGCCTCGACGTCCTGCGGTCCCGCCACACCCATCCCGAGGCGCCTTACGACGATCTCGTCGTGACGGTCGACGACGGCCCCACGCCGGACGACCAAGTGGCGCTCGCCGACTCGGTGGGCCTCGCGCTCGCCGCCATCCTCAGGTCGCTGCAGCCGAGCGAGCGGCTGGCGTTCGTGCTGCACGACCTGTTCCTGGTGCCGTTCGACGAGATCGGCCGGATCGTCGGCAGGTCCACCGACGCCGCCAAGATGCTCGCCAGCCGCGCCCGCCGAAAGGTGCGGACGCCCGAGCGGCTGACGATCGCCCGGCAGGAGCAGCGGCAGGTGATCGAGGCGTTCCGCGCGGCCGCGCTCGGTGGTGATTTCGAGGAACTGCTGCGCCTGCTCGACCCGGACGTGAAGCTGACCGTCGACACCCCGGACGGCATGGTCGTCATCCTCGGCGCCACGAAGGTCGCGACCGGCGCCCGGATGTCCGGCGGCGAGGGTGTTCAGTTCCGGGCCGTGCTCGTCGACGGCCTGCCCGGGTACGTCTCCTGGCGTCCGGACGGAACTCCGGTGTCGATCATCGCGTTCACCGTCGTCGACGGCCGGATCGTCCGGGTCACGGTGGTCACCGACCCGGCCAAGCTGCGGTCGATGGACCTGCCTGATCCACAGTAGACAACGGGGCCACTCGCCCCAACGTCGAGTGGCCCCGTTGCTTCCTCCAGCCCTCGGTCAGTGCACGACCGCCTTCTCCGCGCCCGCTCCGGTGAGGGCGCGCACCTCCATCTCGGCGTACTTGGCGTCGTTGCGTTCCCCGGAAACCATGGTCCCGATCCAGCCGAGGAGGAACGACACCGGAATCGACACCAGACCAGGGTTGGTCAACGGGAACCAGTCCATGTGACCACCCGGGAACATCGCGGTGGCCGGCCCGGACACCGCGGGCGAGAAGATGATCAGCACCAGGCAGACCCCGAGGCCGCCGTAGATGCTCCACAGCGCGCCCTGCGTGTTGAACCGCTTCCAGAACAGCGAGTACAGGATTGTCGGCAGGTTCGCCGACGCGGCGATCGCGAACGCCAAAGCCACGAGGAACGCCACGTTCTGGCCGTTGGCGACGATGCCGCCGACGATCGCCGCGGCACCGATCACTACCGCGGTGATCCGGGCGACCCTGACCTCCTTCTCCGGGGACGCCTCGCCTTTCTTGATGACGTTGGCGTAGACGTCGTGTGCGAAGGAGGCGGACGCGGTGATCGTCAAGCCGGCGACGACCGCGAGGATCGTCGCGAACGCCACGGCCGCGATCAACCCCAGCAGCACCGGACCGCCCAGCGCCTGGGCCAGCAGCGGCGCGGCCGAGTTGCCCTTGCCGGGCGCGGCGTTGATCGCCTTCGGACCGACGATCGCGCCGGCGCCGTAGCCGAGAACCAGGGTGAACAGGTAGAAGATGCCGATCAGCCAGATGGCCCAGACCACCGACTTGCGCGCCTCCTTGGCCGACGGCACGGTGTAGAACCGCATCAGCACGTGCGGCAGGCCGGCCGTGCCCAGGACCAGGGCGAGCGCCAGGGACACGAAGTCGAGCTGCGTGATCCCGGTCTTGCCGTACTGCTTGCCGGGGTCCAACGCGCCCGAGACGTTCTTGGCGGCGTCACCGAGCAGTGTCGACAGGTTGAGGCCGTACTTGCCGAGCACCCACAACGTCATCGCGGCCGCGCCGACGATCAGCAACGCCGCCTTGATGATCTGCACCCACGTGGTGCCCTTCATCCCGCCGATGAGCACGTACAGGATCATGATCACGCCGACCACCGAGATCACCACGGCCTGGCCGACGTTGCCGTCGATACCCAGCAGCAACGAGATCAGGCCGCCGGCGCCGGCCATCTGCGCGAGCAGGTAGAACAGGCTGACGACCAAAGTGGAAGTGGCCGCCGCCGCACGCACTGGGCGTTGCCGCATCCGGAACGCCAGCACATCACCCATCGTGTACTTGCCTGTGTTCCGCAGCAGCTCCGCGACCAGCAACAACGCCACCAGCCAGGCCACCAGGAACCCGATCGAGTACAGGAAACCGTCGTAGCCGTTCAACGCGATCAGGCCGGCGATCCCGAGAAACGACGCCGCGGACAGATAGTCGCCCGAGATCGCGATCCCGTTCTGCGCGCCGGTGAACGCGCGACCGGCCGCGTAGTAGTCCGCGGCCGTCCTTTGGTTGCGGGACGCCCGGAAGACCACGAAAAGCGTGATCACCACGAACGCCCCGAAGATCGAGATGTTGAGGGTGGGGTTGGACCCGGAGACCCCTTCGGCGAGGGTCATTCGCTGGCTCCCTCGATCTGCTCGCGGATCTTCTCGGCCTGCGGGTCGATCCTTCGGTTGGCGTACCGCACGTACAGGCCGGTGATCACGAACGTGGAGACGAACTGCAGCAGGCCGAAGATCAGGGCGACGTTGATGTTGCCGACCACCTTGGTGGACATGAAGCCGTGCGCGTAGTCCGCGAGCAGCACGTACACCAGGTACCAGACCAGGAACAGACCGGCCATCGGGAACACGAACCGCCGCAGCCTGCGCCGCAGCTCGGCGAAGTCGGGACTGGCCTGGACGGCGAGCCAGTCCTCGGCGTCCGGTGGCCTGGTTTCAGGCGAGACGGTACTCACGCAACCTCCCAGTGGCGGGTGTGTTCCGCGACACACTAGGTAACGTGATCAACTAACTCCAATCAGTCGCGGACGAACCGCCGAACCACGCGACGAACGGTCGACGAACGGTCGGTGCCGCCGGACAAGTGGTCCACGTCACTTTCCCGCAGATGCAGCCGCAGCATCGCGTCCCGGCTCCACGCCGGCGGCCGGCCGAGCAGCGAGACCACCACCATGGTGCCGAACGCGAGCGGAACCGCCCAGGGGGCGGGCTGCGCCACCAGGATCGCCACCCACCCGTGCACCTCCGGCCCCCACAGCGTGGCGACGATCGCGCCGGCGGTCGCCAGCAGGCCGACGGCCACTCCGGCGATCGCGCCGGGCGCGGTCAGCCTCGACCACCATATGCCAAGCACGAGCAACGGGCAGAACGTCGCCGCGGCCACGGTGAAACCCCACGTCACCAACGTGTTCGTGTCCATCCTGGCGGCCGGCAGGGCCAGCAGGACGACCGCGGCGGCGGCCACCACGACCGTGACCCGCAGCTGCCGCAGGCCACCGGCGAGCAGGTCGTGCGAGATCGCGCCGGAGACCACCAGCAGCAACCCGAGGGATGTGGCCAGGAACGCGGCGATGGCCCCGGCAGTGAGGGCCACGGTGAACGCGTCACCCCAGGGCCCCTGGTCGACCTCGGCCGGAAGCGCCACGACCGCGATGTCCGTGGTGCCCGACAGATAAAGCTGCGGGACGAGCACGCGCCCCAGGACGCCGTAAATCCCTGGGAACAGGTAGAACGCGCTCAGCAGCACGACCGTGAGGGCCGCCGTCCTTCGTGCCGCACGGCCGTCCGGGCTGGTGTGGAATCGCATGAGGACATGTGGAAGTCCCATCGTGCCAAGCATTGTCGCGAGCAGGACGGCCCAGGTGCCGAGCAGCGGCTGGCCTGCGTTCTGCACGTCGAGCAACGGTCTTTCCCACCCCGGACCGCCGGGCGGGGACTGTCCGCGCAGCCCGGGAACCGCGCTGCCGTCCGGGAACACGAACGACTGGCCGGCTTGGACTTCGAACTCCCCCACCGGCAACGTGAGCGTCTGGCCATCGGCGGCGCGAACGGCCGTCGGTTCGCGGACCTCAAGGGTGACAGGGGACCGGAACGTCACCGGTGTGTCGTGGGCGAAGTGGGTGAACTCGACCGGGCGCAGGGCCTCGTCCCGGACCTCCGGCCCGACCCGCAGCAGCAGCCACACCGCCGGCACGATGAACAGCACCAGCTTGAGGCAGAACTGGAACGCCTGGACGTAGGTCGCCGCCCGCATCCCGCCCAGTGCCAACGTGATGCTCACGGCCGCGCCCGCGATGACGACCCCGACCCAGTACGGTGTCCGGCTCACGACACCCAGGACGAGCCCGGCCGCCCGGAACTGCGGCACCAGGTAGAGCACGCCGATGACGATGATCGTGACCGCCGCCAACCGTCTTAGTGGCGGCGACGCGAGCCGTGCCTCCGCGAAGTCCGGCACGGTCAACGCGCCCGACCGACGCATCGGCGCGGCCACAAGCGCCAGCATCGCGATGTACCCGGCGGTGAACCCGACCGGATACCAAAGCGCCCCCACGCCGTCCTTGACGACCAGCCCGGAAACCCCGAGGAACGACGCGGCCGACAGGTACTCCCCGGACACGGCCGCGGAGTTGAGCAGCGGCGAGATCCGTCTGGACGCGACCAGGAAGTCGGACGTGCTGCGCATGGCCGCGACCCCGCGCAACCCGACCAGCAACGTCACGATCACCACCGGAATGACGGCCAGGGCGGCGATCACGACTGGTCCTCGGGCTGTTCGGCCCTACGCAACTGCCACAACGCCAGGAAAACCATCGCCGGGAACGGCACGGCCACCACCAGCACCCACGACAGCGGGATTCCGATGAGCCGCACGGCGTCCAACACCGGCCAGACCGCGAACACCAAGGGCAGCAGCAGGACCAGCGCGAACAGCCAGGCCACCGCCACGATCGCGCGGCGCCGTTGGATCCGGAACAGAGCAAGCGCTTGCTCGGCGTCCTTGGGGTCCAGGCGAGGTGCGCGCCATCGCGCCCGAGACCTCCTGCGGGCGTGCGCGAGCCGTGTCTGCGGACTGGTCACGGCGACCCGGCGGTGCGGCATCAGGACCGCCAGTCGAGGTCGCCGCGCTGCGCCGCCCGCAGCAGCCTTTGCCGCAGTTCCCGGGAATGCCGCCGGGAGACCGGCACGTCCCCCAGGTCGGTGTGCGCGAGCAGGCCACCGGCCGAGTCGCTGCGCAGCTCGCGGACCGAGCCAAGGGCCACCAGGAACCCCCGGTGCACTCGGGCGAATCCTGCGTTCTCCCAATACTCTTGGAGTCGGGACAGCGGCATCCGCACCAGGTACGCGCCGGTCCGGGTGTGCA
Source organism: Actinocrispum wychmicini (assembly GCF_004345645.1). Taxonomy (GTDB): domain Bacteria; phylum Actinomycetota; class Actinomycetes; order Mycobacteriales; family Pseudonocardiaceae; genus Kibdelosporangium; species Kibdelosporangium wychmicini. Next base: position 108,013 of record NZ_SLWS01000015.1, read on the forward strand.
GTCGCACGTAGTCTCCATGTGCCTCAACGAACTGGACGTCACTTCTGCGGACATACTTGGTCCGTCCGCCGACTTCGACCGGCAACGCGGCCATGGTGTCCACAGGCGACACGGTCCGTTTGTTCACCCGCGCCAACGTGTCCGCCAGGCGCTCCGCGCGCAACGGCTTCAGCAGGTAGTCGACCGCGCCGATGCCGAACGCCGCCACCGCGTGCTCCTCGTGCGCGGTGACGAAGACGATCACCGGCGGCTCGGACAGCCTGGTCAGCAGCGAGGCCAGCTCCAGCCCGTCCAGCGCGGGCATCGAGATGTCCAGGAACACCACGTCGAACCGGTCGGACTGGATCATCCGGAGCGCGGTCAGCGGGTCCTGCGCGCCGACGACCGACGTGACCTCGGGGGCGTCCCGCAGCATCCGGCAGAGCTCGTCCAGAGCCGCGGGCACGTCGTCGACGGCCAGGACTCTCACGGCATCACCCCCGGTTGGAACATCGGCACGCGGACCACCACGCGGGTCCCCGCACCCACCGCCGTCTCGACCACCAGGCCGAACCACGACCCGTAGACACTCCGCAGCCGACGGTCCACATTGGTCAGTCCGACGCTGTCCGCCGCGCCGTGCCCGGCGAGGATCCGCGCGGCCGCGGCCGGGTCCATGCCGCTCCCGTCGTCCTCGATGCTGATCACGCAGTCCGATCCCTCCGCCTCGCCGCGCACGAGGATCTGGCCGGGTGACGACCGCGGTTCGATCCCGTGCCGTACAGCGTTCTCCACCAACGGCTGCAGCACCAGGTACGGGATGGCCACGGCCAGCACTTCGGGCGCGACCCGGATCTGCACGCGCAGCCGTTCGCCCAGCAGTGCGCGTTGCAACGTCAGGTACGTCTCGATGGCGTGGAACTCGGCGGCCACGGTCGTGTAGTCGCCGTGCCGGGCCAGGCTGTAACGGGTGTAGTCGGCGAAGTCCAGCATCAGCTCCCGGGACCGGTCCGGATCGGACCGCACCAGCGAGGCGATCACGGTCAACGCGTTGTACACGAAGTGCGGCGAGATCTCGGCCCGCAACGCCCGCAGCTCGGCCTGGTCGGCCAACGCGTCCAACCTCGTCCGTTCCAGGGCTGAACTCACCCAGTCGGCGACTTCCCGGACCGCGGACATCCGGTGGGCGCCCGCCACCACGAGCACCCCGGCCAGTTCGTCGCGGACAAGCAGCGGCAGGGCCACCACCGGCGGCCGGCCGGCCTTGACCTCCCTGTGCAGGACGTCCTCCACCAACGCGGCGATGTCCACGTCCGACGGCGGGCTGCCGGCCCACTCGACCGTCCCGGTCAGGTCCGCGAGCCCGATCCCGGCCACGCCCAGCAACCGCCGGATGCCCCGCGCGGCGGCCCGCACCCGCGGTCCGGACAGGCCGCCGGCCAGGTCGCCGGCGATCCGCCGGGCCGTGCCCAGGGTGACCGCCGGCGAGGGGGACCGAACCAACGCCATCAGAAAATCTCCTTGCCACGTCCGGCCCAGATCCTACGATCACCACCTATGGTCACGCCCGGACTGGAACTGTGCCGCCGTTACTACTTCGAGGCGGTGGCGCCGCTGCTCCGCGAGCATTTCGGTGACCTGCCGCATTCCGCCGCCCTGATCGGCACCGGCTCGGAGGTGTTGGGGTTCGACACCGAGCGATCCGCGGACCACGAGTGGGGTCCCCGGTTCAAGTTGTTCACCCGTGACCGGCACGCCGGCATCACCGCGATGCTCGCCGACAAGCTGCCCAAGACGTTCCTCGGCTATCCCACGAACTTCGCGCCGACCGAGAACGAGGGCGTGCGTTACATGACCTACACCGATGGCCCGGTCCACCATCGCGTGGAGGTCGCGGACCTGCGTGAGTGGCTCACCCGGCACCTCGGGTTCGACCCGGACGGCCCGATCGACTGGCTGGACGTCCCCACTCAGACGTTGCTGGAGGTCACCGCGGGCGAGGTCTTCCACGACGGCCTTGACGAACTTGAAGCCGCCCGCGCGAAGCTGGCCTGGTATCCGACGGACGTGTGGCGTCAGGTCCTCGCGCGGGAATGGCGGGGCATCGCCGACGAGGAGGCGTTCGTCGGCCGATGCGGCGAGGTGGGCGACGAACTCGGGTCGGCGGTGGTCGCGGCCCGGATCGTGCGTCACCTCATGTGCCTGTGTCTGTTCATGGCCCGGAAGTACCCGCCGTACAGCAAATGGCTGGGCAGCGCGTTCGCGCGGTTGCCGGTCGACCTGCCGTTGCGGGAGGTGCTCGCGGCCACCGACTGGAAGACGCGCGAGCGATATCTCACGCAGGCGTACGAGATCGTCGCCGCCCTGCACAACGGCCTCGGCCTGACCGCGCCGCTCGACACCAAGACGCGGCTGTACCACGACCGTCCGTTCCAGGTGTTGATGGCCGACCGGTTCGCCGAGGCGCTCACGGGCGCCTAGCGGCCGACGGCGAGGGTCTGCCTGGCCAGGAGGTAGGCCGGCATCATCTCGTCCAGCGTCTCCTGGTCGATGCCGCCGACCTTGACCACGACGACCTTGCCGCCGGCCTGCACCGCGATGGCGTACTCACGGTGCTTCACACCGTCGAGGGACCGCTGGTAGGCGGCCTCCATGGCGTCCACACCGGTCAGTTTGACCGGGGTGAGCTTCGGTTGCTCGCTGTCCTTGCTCTTGTCGCCGTCGGCGAAGAGCTTCAGCTGTGACTCGACGTTCTCGCCGGGCTTTCCGCCCTGCCACACCCGGATCATGCCCAGCACGCCGGCTGGCTTTCCGTCGAGTTCGCACACCGGGCCGAACGAGCCGATGGTGAACGACTTCGCCGCGTCCGGCGGAATGGACTGGACCTTCCACTGCTTGGCGTGGGCGAAGGTGACCGGCAGTGCGCACGGCGAGCCGGAGCCGCCGACCGTGCCGCCCTCCTCGGCCGGCCCGACCTTGTCGGCGGCGACGCCGTCCGGCACCGGCACTTTGTTGTTCTTCGGATCGTTGGCACCAGTGGTGCCGCCGCTGCATCCGACCGTCAGCGTCGCCGTCAACGCGACCGCGGCCAGCCCCCAGGACCTGCGCATTTGTTCCCCGTTCCGCCCCTGTGTCATCGGCGGTCAGCATGACATACCGACATAACGGACCTCCACCAGGTTGTTCCGTACCGGGTTAGGTTCCAGATCATGACGCGTTCACGGATGTACCGAGACGGTCGGCTGGTGGCCGAGGACTTCCCAGACGAGGACCTGGCCCGGTACCTGGACGACCCGGACGCTGTGGTGTGGGTGGACCTGGCCCAGCCGAGCGGGGACGACCTGGCGATGCTCGCCGACAAGCTCGGCCTGCACGATCTGGCGGTCCGGGACGCCGTACGCGCGCATCAGCGGCCCCGGCTGAACCACTACCAGGGGCACGCCCTGGTGATCACATACGTCGCCGTGGTCAACCCCAAGTCCGGTGTGCTGCACGCACACGAGCTGGCGATCTTCGTCACCGAACACGCCCTCATCACGGTCCGCAAGGACGACGGGATCGACCCGGGCCAGTTCACCGACCGCTGGGACAACCAGTCCGAACTGGCCGGCAGCGGCGTCGGTTTCCTGCTGTACGGCGTGCTCGACGAGGTCGTGAACGCGCACCTGGACGCGCTGCAGGTGTTGGACGACCACGCCGAGTCGCTTGAGGAGGCGGTGTTCACCGAATCGCCGACGTCCACCACGATGCAGCGCCGAATGCTGCGGATGCACAAGAGCCTGGGGCAACTGCGCCGCAAGGTGGTGCCGATGGAGCCGGTGCTGAACTCGTTGATGCGCCGCGACACGACCGTCTACGACCAGCGGATGGTGCCGTACTACCAGGACGCGCTGGACCACGTGCTGTACGCGGCCGACCAGATCGAGTCGTTGCGGGACCTGATCGCGACCATCCGGGACACCCAGCTCAACCTGCAGGGCAACCGGCTGAACCTGATCATGAAGAAGGTCACCAGCTGGGCCGCGATCATCGCGGTGCCGACCCTGATCACCGGGTTCTACGGCCAGAACCTGCCGTTGCCCGGCGTGAACACGCCGTGGGGCGCCTGGGTGTCCACTGTGTCCTTGGTGCTCGTGTCGGTCCTGCTGTACGGGTCCTTCAAGCGCAAGGACTGGCTGTGACGGCGTGATTGGTCGGGAATTGGTGCGCGAACGGGCAGGCGGGGCCGGGCGGGCCGGTGTCGGTGCCAGACTGGCCGAATGCGAGCAGGGTTCATCGGGCTCGGCGTGATGGGGCAGCCAATGGCGCTGAACCTCGTCAACGCCGGGACCCCATTGCTGGTCTGGAACCGTGACCCGGGAAAGACCAAGCCACTGGCCGACGCGGGCGCCACGATCGCACCCGACCCGGCCACGGTGTTCGCCGACTCGGACGTGATCATCCTGATGCTCACCGACGGCAACGCCATGGACGAAGTCCTCACCCGCGGCACACCAAAGTTCAAAGAGAAGGTCGCGGACCGCACGATCGTCCACATGGGAACGACAGCCCCGAGCTACTCCCAAGGCCTTGAAGCGGACATCATCGCGGCCGGCGGCCAGTACGTCGAAGCCCCGGTGTCCGGCTCCCGAAAACCCGCCGAAGCAGCCCAACTGGTCGCCCTGCTGGCCGGCGACCCGGACGCCGTCGCGCAGGTCCGCCCCTTGCTGAAGCCCATGTGCCGGGACATGACCGAGTGCGGGCCCGTCCCCCACGGCCTGCTGATGAAGCTGTCAGTCAACATCTACCTGATCACGATCGTCTCAAGCCTCGCGGAGACAATGAACTTCGCCCGCGCGCACGGCCTTGACCTCACCAAGGTGGTCGAGGTGCTGAACGCGGGCCAGATGGCCAGCCCGATCATGCGCGTCAAGGCACCCATGCTTGTGGCGGAGGACTTCGCCGTCCAGGCTTCGATCGCGAACGTTTGGATGAACGCGGACCTCATCGCTTCGGCTGCCCGGTCGGCTGATGTCGCCACTCCTCTTTTGGATGTCTGCCACTCTCTGCTGGCCGAGACCCTTCAGCTTGGGTTCTCCGATGGTGACATGATTGCTGTCGTCAGGGCTCTTGAGGTTCGGTCTGGGATTCGTTGAGGACCCTCTACTTGGGCGTCGCTCTTTTTTGGACCTATCGAAAAGAATGATTATGCTGGGCGCGAAACGTTGTTTGGTCACCTTGGAGTTCGGCTTCCAGCCTCGGGTTCCTGTTCCGGCGCTGGTTACCCTTCTGTGGTTCCATTCCAGCCAAAGACAACTGATCCTCACCCAACGAGCGCTGGAGGTGTGGTCTGGTACCGGCGACCCTCAGGACTGGTAAACACCAACACACCCTCCCTCGGCTGACAAATATCCCACTCGCTCCGCTCGCGGAGCAGATTGTGATACTTACACAACGCGGCGAGATTATCCGTGCTGCTGAGCCCCTGATCACAATGACGAACAGTGTGATCGATCTCCGACCGATGAGCGGTCGTCGTACACCCCGGCATCCGACAAGTCTGATCCCGCAACCGGACATGCTCCGCCATCGCCGGTGAGGGGAACCGGCGTGGACTGGCCTCCAACAGATGCCCAGCCGGGTCGGTGAGGATCCGCCGCCAGGTGGCATCACGCGCCAACTCCCGGGCATGCTCAGCCGTGATCGGCCCATAGCCGGACAGCACCCCAGGCTGCTCATTCAGGCCCATCAAGGTAGTGGCCGGGACCGTCACGTTCACCTGGACCTTCACCCGGTCCCGCTGCTCACCGAAGATCAATCCCAGCAACACATCCGCCCGGCACTGCCCCAGCGTCCGATCGGGAGTCTTGGCCTTCCGAGCCAGCTTGTCGATCTGCTGATGGGCGGCCAACGCCTGCTCCGCAGTCAAGGCAGCACTGAGGTGCCCCACCCCGTCCTCGCCTGCCATATAGGTGACATCACGCTCCTCCCGGGCAGCCACCCGACGACGTTCGGCCGAGCTCGGGTCGACCTTGATCACGTGGTAGCGGATGGAGTCCCGGAACCGGCTGGGGTTGGTGCGGCCTCCGTAGGCCAACACCCGCCGCTCCACCCGCCCCGCATCCTCCACCGACAACACCTCGGTCAGATCATCCATCGCCAACGCCCGCTTGAAGTCAATATCCCCGGCAGCCAACGCATCCACAGTCGCCGGCAGCCGAGTCGCCAGGCGCTGCGCCCGCAGAATCTGCGTAGCAGCGGCCTGCGGACTGACCCCAATCTCGATAGCGACCTCTTCCCGAGCCCCATCAGCCAACTCAGCATGCCGCCGAGTCGGTGGCCGCAACACGGCAAACCGAGCCAACACACGCACCTTCGCGGCCTCTGCCTCGGCGATAACCCGTTCGGCAGCGGTCAGAACATCCAAGCATTCCGACGCGGACATCTCCTCCACAGGAATGTTCGCTGGCGGAAGCGGTGTACGAAAGAGAGATAGTTCCCCACCCATGCCTCCATGATACCGAAGAATGAAGCCAGCGGCCAATCAAAATTGAACGAGGGAGAGTCTTTGGCTGGAATGGAACCACAGAAGGGTAACCAGCGCCGGAACCGAAACCCGAGGCTGGAAGCCACACTCCAAGGTGACCAAACAACGTTTCGCGCCCAGCACAATCATTCTTTTCGAAAGGTCCAAAAAAGGGCATCAAAAATGGAACGAGGCCCAAACGATCACCCTAGTAAGGCAAAGCCCAGACAGGATTGGTATAAAACCAAAGATCCTGCCAAGGATCCGAATCCCCAGGCACATCCACAGCCGGCCCAAAGGGATCAACACCAGCCCCGTGAAACCCAGGCGAAGTCCGGTTGCCATCAGTGCCACGTAACCGCAAGTAGACAGGACGCTCCAGCCGCCCCAGCGAGTACCGCAACGAAACGGTCCCCACAGACTTGTTGACCTCAAAAGACTTCACAACCCGCGCGCCAGGAGCGCGGAAAGTGTCGCGATCAGCGACCGGGCCGGTCACATCGCCCTGGATCACGTCCACCCGGGCCAGCACGGGCACGAAGTGTGCCCAGTTGGGCCCATTCGCCAAGTCGACCGTGATGGTCAACTCCACCGGGGTCCCGCGCCGGACGTGCAGGGATCCACCCAGTGGCACGCCGTTCAGCCGGACATCCAACCCGCTGACCAGGCGGCCGTGGTCGACCCACACCCGTCCGGCGCGGATGCCGTCCATGACTGCCGCGTAGGTGAAGTCTGTCGCGCCGACGTGGGTTCGGCTGTAGCACCCGGGCCAGAAGTCGGCGTCTGTCAACGCCAATGCGGTGCCGTGTACGGGGTCGGGGTGGCGGCCGTCGAGGTGGAAGTTGCCGTCGGGGCCGTGTACCGCGCTGTCCGCGTACACGTTGTGGGAGTCCGAGTTCGCGGTGATCCACCACGGCTTTCCCTCGGCCAGCAGACTGTCCCACAGACCGCCCACAGTGGACGTCATCCAGTCGAAGCCGCCCCAGGTTCGGTGGGCCTCAACGGGATACGGGAACGCGTTGTCCGCGGGTGTTCCGTCGTAGAAGCCGCGGGCGTGTCCGCTGCCGTGTGGCACGGGAATTCCCGCTGCCTGATGGCCAGGGGCGCCTTCCATGCCGACGAAGATGTCCGGCGCGGCGTCCCGCCAGGAGCGGATGTCCGAAGGCGCGTCCAGGCCACGGCGGGCTGGGTGGTTCGCGAGCATCAGGGCGTCGTCCACTCGGCCGCGGCGGACCGCGTCCGCGAGGAAGTTGATGCCGGCGATCGCCAGCGCGGCCTTGTCCGGCACGGCCTCGGTCAGCCCGCCGTCGTAGGTGGACTCGAACTCTTTCAGCAACGCGACTTCGGACCGCCCGGGATGGACGAACACCGTGCCGTGCTCGGCACCTGGGATGTTCCATTCCACTCCTTGGAACACCAGGGTGGTGTCGACGGCCGAGCGGGCGGCGCGGATGTCCGGATTCACCTTGTCCACGCCGATGTGCGCGTGGGCCGGGCCGCCGTGGTCGGTGATCACCAGCCAGCCCAGCCCGTACGCGTTGCCGCGCCGGACGTGGTCGATCACCCGGTACTTGCCGTCCGGGCTGTAGAGGGTGTGCACATGGTGGTCGCCGGCCAGCCAGTGGTAGCCGCCGAGGGGCGCGGCGCTAGCGGTGGTGAGCACGCTGGCGCCCAGACCGGCGCCGAGCAGGCCGGCCCGGCGCAGCAGCGTCCTTCGGGTCAGCTCTTCGGGGTTGAGGTCCTCGTCGGGGATCGCGATGTCCACCGCCCTGGGCAGGTCGGTCCCGTGTGAGTGCCCCAAGTCCGCTCCAGTCAGCCGCGCGTGGTCATCGCCCGCAGGAAGAATGCCAGGTTAGCCGGACGTTCAGCCAAACGGCGCATGAAATACCCGTACCATTGCACACCGTAAGGGACGTATACCCGCATGGTGTCGCCGCGGCGCGCGATGATCTCCTGCTCCTGCGGTCGGATCCCGTACAGCATCTGGTACTCGAAGTCCCGGCCCTTGCCCAGTTCGCCGGCGATCGCGATGATCCGCGGGTCGTGCGACGCGACCATCGGATAGCCGTCGCCCGCCATCAGCACGCGCAGGCACCGAATGTAGTTGCGATCCACTTCGGACTTGTCCTGGTACGCGACGGACGCGGGTTCGTTGTACGCACCTTTGCACAGCCGCACCCGGGAACCGGCGACGGCCAGATCGTGCGCGTCGCCGAGAGTCCGGTGCAGGTACGCCTGGATGACCGCGCCGACCCACGGGAAATCCTGGCGGAGCTCCCCCAGGATGTCCAAAGTGGAGTCAGTGGTGGTGTGGTCCTCCATGTCCAGCGTGAGGGTCGCGCCCGCGCCCTTGGCGGCCTCGGCGATCAGCCGGGCGTTCTCCAGCGCGATCTTGTGCCCCTCACCTGGCAACGCCTGCCCGACGGCGGACAGCTTCACGGACACGTCCGCGCCGGCCGCGAGCCCTTGGTCGGCCAACGCCGACAGCAGCGTGACGTACGCGTCCACGGTGTGGGTGGCGTCGGCGACGTCGGTGGTGTCCTCGCCGAGATAGTCGATGGTCACGGCGCGACCCGAGTCGACCAGGGCCCGGGTCGCGGTGACGGCGTCAGGGGTGTGCGCACCAGCGACGAACCGGTTGACCACGGATCGCGTCAGCGGATTGCGTTCGACGGCCTTGCGGGCCAACGGCGAACGCGCGGCGGCGAGCAGACTGGTACGCAACATGGCGCTACTCCTAACCCTGGTGCGGGTGACGGGACGAGGTCGGCGGCACGAAGGTCTCCTTGATCGACCGCGGGCTGACCCAGCGCAGCAGGTTGAGCGCGGATCCCGCCTTGTCGTTCGTGCCGGACGCCCGGCCGCCGCCGAACGGCTGTTGGCCGACGACGGCTCCGGTGGGCTTGTCGTTGACGTAGAAGTTGCCGGCGGCGAAGCGCAACTGCTCGGACGCGGCAGCGATCGCGGCCCGGTCGTTGGCGATCACGGCACCGGTCAGTCCGTACGGCGCGACGTTCTCCATCTGCCCCAGGACGGTGTCGAAAGCGTTGTCCTCGAAGACATGTACGGCCAGGACGGGTCCGAAGTACTCGGTCGTGAACACCTCGTGGGTGGGGTCGCTGCCGAGCAGCACGGTCGGCCGGACGAAGAATCCCTCGCTGTCGTCGGCGGTCCCGCCGGCCGCGACGGTCAGCGCCGGGTCTGACTTGGCGCGGTCCAGCACACCGGACAGCTTGGTGAACGAGCGGCGGTCGATCACCGCGCCCATGAAGTTGCGGAAGTCCGTGACGTCGCCCATTTCCAGGGACTCGACCTCGGCGACGAAGTCCGACTCCAGCCGCTTCCAGACCGAAGCCGGGACGTAGGCGCGGGACGCGGCGGAGCACTTCTGGCCCTGGTACTCGAACGCGCCGCGCACCAACGCGGTCCGCAGCACGTCAACGTCGGCGGACGGGTGCGCGAGCACGAAGTCCTTGCCGCCGGTCTCCCCCACGATCCGCGGATAGCTGCGATAGCCGGCGATGTTCGCGCCGACCTGCCCCCACAGGTGCTGGAACGTCCTGGTGGACCCGGTGAAGTGGATGCCGGCCAGTTCCGGGTCGGCCAGCGCGACGTCGGAGACGGCGAGTCCGTCGCCGGTGACCAGGTTGATCACGCCGGCGGGCAGCCCGGCCTCTTCCAGCAACCGCATGGTCAGGTGCGCGGACAGCGACTGCGTGGGCGACGGCTTCCACACCACGGTGTTGCCCATCAGGGCCGGGGCGGTCGGCAGGTTCGCCGCGATGGCGGTGAAGTTGAACGGCGTGATCGCGTAGACGAAGCCTTCCAGCGGCCGGTGGTCGGTCCGGTTCCACACACCGGGCGCGCTGATCGGCTGCTCGGCCAGGATCTCGCGGGCGAACTGGACGTTGAACCGCCAGAAGTCGGCCAGCTCGCAGGCGGCGTCGATCTCGGCCTGGATCGCGGTCTTCGACTGGCCGAGCATGGTCGCCGCGTTCAACCGCGCCCGCCACGGGCCGGTCAGCAGGTCCGCGGCGCGCAGCAGGATCGCGGCGCGGTCGTCGAACGACAGGGAACGCCAAGCGGGCGCGGCACGTTTCGCGGCGGCGACGGCGGCTGCGGCGTCCTCGTGGGTCGCGTTGGCGAGGGTGCCCAGTACGGCACGGTGATTGTGGGGTTGGACGACGTCGATCCGCTCGCCGCCGGCCATCCGCTGCTCGCCGTCGATGGTGAGGGTGAACTCGACGGTGTCCTTGGCCTGAGTCGCGAGCTCGGCTTCCAGGGCTGCCCGGGGTGCGGTGCCAGGCGCGTAGTCGAAGACCGGCTCGTTGACGGGGGCGGGAACTCGGGTCACGGCGTCCATAACCACACGGTAGAGCCGTGCTGACCTGCGTATTTTGTGTGATCGGCTAAGCTGGGGAATCGATGATTGTGCAACCGGCCAAAGGTGCTTCCCTCCGCCAGCTCCTGCTCGCGATCGGCGACCAGTTGGTGGAGGTCCTGACCGCGCCGCGCGGCCTGGACGACATCGCGCACGACGTGGTGATCCTCGACCCGGACGACGCGCCGGACGTTCGTCCCGGCGACGTCGTGCTGTTGATCGGACTGCGTGGCCGGGCAGCCGTGCCGGTCGTGCGCGCGGCGGCGCGTCGTGGCGCGCTCGCGATCGCCGTGAAAAGCCGGGACGACGTGCTCACGCAGGCCGCGACCGACGAGGGTGTGGCGTTGCTCGCGGTCCGGCCGGACGCCCGCTGGGAACAGCTGGAGTCGTTGGCGCGCAGCGGAATCCTGTCCGGAGCGGACGCCGAGGGCGAGGCCGTGGGCGACTTGTTCTCGTTGGCCCAGACGATCGCGGCGCTCACCGGCGGCCTGATCAGCATCGAGGACACGTCCAACCGGGTGCTCGCCTATTCACGGTCCTCCGACGAGGTCGACGAACTGCGGCGGCTGTCGATCCTGGGCCGCCAAGGCCCGGAGCCGTACATGCAGATGCTGCGCGACTGGGGCGTGTACCAGCGGCTGCGCGAGAGTGAAGAGGTCGTGCCCGTCGAGGAACGCCCTGAACTGGGGATACGCCGTCGGATCGCGGTCGGGGTGCACGCCGGGAACCAGCCGCTCGGCGCGATCTGGGTCCAGGAAGGCGCCACCGCGCTCCTGCCGGGCGCCGCGAAGGCGCTCGTCGGCGCCGCCCGGGTCACCGCGCTGCATCTGGTCCGCAGCCGGAACAACCCGGCGGCCGAGATGCGCCTCCGGGAGAGCCTCCTTGAGGGCCTGCTGGACGGGAACACCACGGCCGCGGCGGTAGCCGCCAACATCGGCGCGGATCCGCTGGCCCCGGCCGGCGTGGTCGTGTTCACCCTCGCCGACGCGGCCGCCGACCGGTCCGTACTCGAACTGCGCCGCGCGGAGATGACGAACCTGATCGCCGTGCACACGGCCGCGTATCGCCGGGCCGCGCTGGTGACCACGCTCGGCGCCCGCGTTTACGCTCTGCTGCCGGAACTTCGGACCAGCGAAGGCGTTCTGGCGTTGACCAAGGACATCGTCGCGGCGGCACGGAAACACGTCGGCATCACCGTGCGCGCGGCGGTCGGCGTCGCCGCGGACCTGAGCCGGACCGCGACCGCCCGCCGGGAGGCCGACCGGGTGCTCGACGCCGGCCTGGACATCCCAGTGGCCAGTATCGCCGACGTCCGAGCCCAGGTCGTGCTGTCCGAACTGCTCACGTTGCTGGGCGAGCATCCGGAGATCCGCGACCCGCGCCTGGATCTCCTCGCCGACTACGACGCGCGGCACGCGAGCAACCTCGTGCCGTCCGTGCTGGCGTACCTGGAGGCGCTGGGGGATGTCCGGGCGGCGGCGCGCGGCCTGAACGTGCACCCGAACACGTTGCGTTACCGAATCCGCCGCGCGACCGAGATCGCCGGGATCGACCTGGACGACCCGAAACAGCGCCTGGTCACCCAGCTCCAGCTCACTCTCACGAAGGCTGGTTAGCTCGAGACAGCTCGCTCATCAGGTGACCCGCGAGGCTCAGCAGGGTCCGTTCGATGCACTCCACCAGCATCCGCGAGGTGGCCGGCTCGATCGTGGTCCATTCCCGGCCGTCCGACGCCCGGTACTCCTCGATCAGGTACCGGCCGTTGGGCGAGTCGAAGAACCCGACCAGTTCGTCGTCCCGCACGGAGTACCCCATGTGGTCGATGACGGCCGCGGTGAACTCGCCGCGGTCGGTCGCGCCGTAGATGGTCTCCGCCAACCAGTTCGCCTCCTCGGAGCCGAGCCGGGGCGCACGGGCGGGCGGGTGGTCCATCGGGCCGGTGATCGCCCGGTGCCGGGCGTCCGAGATCACCTCGTTCGGCAGTGACACCGTGCATCCGGGCCCGTGCACGACGTCCAGGAGCAGGGAGACGGGGGCGCGCGCGAGGTCCTCCGGCCGGATCGCGTGGATGTTGACGTTGTTGCCGACGTGTACGCCGAACGCCGCCTGGTCGGCGACGGACCCGGCGAACGCGCGGACCGGACCGCCCAGCCACAGCCGGGCACCGACCGCGCGGCGCGGCCGGGCGAGGATGTTGAGCAGGGACACCAGCCGCGGATGAGGGTTGCCGGCGTCGGCCAGGCCGGCCCGCTGCAGTTCCGCCCACGCCTTGGACTTCACACCCCGGTCGCCGGGCCCGTACCGGGACACCGTCAGCGTGTCGGGCATGTCCGGCAGGCCGAGGTACTCCCACAGCACCTGGAAAGCCGTGTCGGAGACGGTAAAGACCGGTCCGGGCGCCCCCGACGTCCGGCGGCTGGCGGTCTGGTTTCTCATGTCGACATCACCCCTCCCATCTGTGCGGTATACGAGCACCCAGCGGCGGCGGTTCATCCGATCGTGGCCGAATCTTCCATCGGCTACCGAGCGTGAGCGTGATTGGATCTGCGCCATGATCCAGAAACTCACCAGGCGTGCGGCGTTCGGGTTAGGGACCGCCGTCGCCGCCAGTGCCGTGCTCGCCACTCCCGCGCTGGCGGACGACGACGCGGAGGAGATCAGCCCGGCCACAGCGGACCGGGCGCGGCGGCGGGTCCAGCGCGTCTACCAGCGCGCGGCGGACTGCGCGGGCGGCACATGGAACAGCTACATCAGCGTCGCGGACCCGGACGGCACCCCGGTCGCGGCCGTCGACCTCGGGTCGGACGACCTGGTCGAGGCGTACAGCGTGAACAAGATCGCGGTGGCCACCGCGGTCCTGGACAAGGTCGACCGCGGCCTGATCACCCTGACCCAGCAGGTGGACGTGCCCGCGTCGATCGTGATCCCGGACGGCGACGGGATCATCAAGCTGGACCGCGCCTACCCGAGCGAGTTCACCGTCGGGCACGCGCTCGCGCTGCTGCTGACCGTGTCCGACGACACGGCGGTGCGGCTGTCCGGCCTGGTCTGCCCGGCGAAGGAACTGAACGAGATCCTGGTGGCGAAGGGCTTCCCGAAGACCCAGGTGGTGCCGGTGGCCAACCCGAACCGGTTCTTCCTCGGCAAGACGACGCCCCGCGAGACCCACGACCTGCTGCAGGCCCTGGTGAAGGGCACGCTGCTGAGCGCGGCCTCGTCGGACTTCCTGCTGAACATCCTGCGGTCCCAGGTGGCGTTCACGGACGGCATCCGGCGCGTGATGTCGTCCAACGACCGGGCCCGGGTGGCCACCAAGGCCGGCTGGCTGCACGACGGCCGCAACGAGGCCGGTGTCATGTTCGACAAGGCCGGCAAGCCCGTGCTCACGTACTCGCTGTTCGCCAACGGCCAGGGTGCTCCCGACGACTTCGGCGCCACGCACCCGGCTGTGCAGGCCCGTTCCGAGATGGGCCCGGCTTTCCTGCGCGCGGTGGACCGGATCGCCGGTGCTCAGGACGCCCGCACCCTGTCGGCCCAGGCCTACCAGCCGTCCAACGGAGGCTGAGAAGCACCTGATAGCTCGCTGTGACTATCCGGCAACGGGCACATTTCGCCCGCGACCGAGGTTGGAAGGGGTGTAAGGACCTGACACCCCAGAGGTGAGAACGATGACCACGGCATTCCGACCCAACAAAGCGATCCCCACACTGCCGACGATGCCGAACGGGTGGCCGGTCGCCTCTTACGACACCTACGCGGAAGCCCAGCGAGCGGTCGACTACCTGGCCGACAGCAAGTTCCCGGTACACGACGTGACCATCGTCGGCGTGGAACCGCTGCTGGTCGAGCGGGTCGCCGGCCGCCTCAGCTGGGGCCGCGTGCTCGGCACAGGTGCCGCGAGCGGCGCATGGCTCGGCCTGTTCGTCGGCCTGCTGCTGAGCATGTTCACGATCGGACCAGCCTTCGGCCCGATCCTGCTCGGCCTGGCGATCGGCGTGATCTTCGGCATGGGCTTCGCGGCCATCAACTACGGAGCCACCCGAGGCCAGCGTGACTTCGTGTCGCACAGCCAGATAGTGGCCCGCCGGTACGACGTGCTCTGCCTGCCGGCCGAAGCCGAAGGAGCCCGCAGCCTGCTGGCCAAACTGGCCATCGGCATGCCGGCCACCCCAGTCACGGCCTGACAAAGCAACCGACCCAGCCCCGGACTCACCCGAGTCCGGGGCCTCGGGCTGTCATGCTGACGAGCTTGTGGGCGAAGCGATGGGGACCTCGCCGGAGCGCAGCATCTCCAGACACCGGTTCACCACCCGCCGCAGGTTGGTACGTCCGCCGCTCTGGGCCCATACCTCCACACCGAGGTCGATCACCAGCATGACGACCGCGGCTGCCATGCCGCCGGCCATGTCCGCCGACCGGCCCCGATGCCGGCGCGCGACCTCGGCGGCCACCTCGGCACGCCATGTCCACCACAGGTCGGTCAACTGCGCCCGGACCGAAGCGGTTCGCTCGGCGAGTTCGTGGACGGCAAGCATCCGGTCGCTGTTCGCGGCAGTGGCCGCGACGATGTTGTCCACCAACGCGTACAGCGCCTCGGGCAGTGGCGTGTCATCGGGTTGTGCGCGCAGTTGGTCCAGGGCCGTGAACAGGTACGCCTCGACGAACGTCACGATCAGTGCCTCTTTGGTCGGAAAGTACCGGTAGAGGGTGCGTGGCCCGACTTCGGCGGCGGCGGCGATCTGTTCGATCGTGGTGTTGTCGAAGCCCTGTTCGGTGAACAACTCGAATGCCTTGTCGGCGATCAGCTGCCTGGTGCGCTCCATCTTGATTTCGCGAAGCCCCAAAGTCACCCCTCCTACCAGGCCCGACGCGCGCAAAGAGTAACAGCGGTACCGATGGCCGGCACCACCGCGAACCTTGCGGCAGTCCCTGCCTGATGGCAGTCTTGGCATTATGGCACTCACTGCCACTTTCCCGAGGGGTTGCCCAGATGACTGACATGACTGCCGATCTCCCCGCGTTCCCCGTCGAACGGACGCCAAACTGCCCGTTCGACCCGCCCGCCGAGTACGCCCAACGCCGCGACAACGACCCGATCGCACCGGCTGCCTGTCCCGTGGGCTTCGACGCGTGGGTGGTCACGCGCTACGAGGACGTCCGCGCCATGCTCCGCGACCCACGATTCAGCTCACGCGCCATGCCCGCCGCACACATCATGCCCGGCGCGGACTGGGATATGCCCGTCACCCCGGGTAACATCGTCCAGCTCGACGGCGAGGAACACGGTCGGCTACGCCGCGCGCTGATCGCGGAGTTCACCGTCCGTCGAGTCGAGCAAATGCGCCCGTACATCCAAAACGCCATCGACGAGCACATCGACAGGCTGCTCGCCGGCCCGGCCCCGGTCGACCTGTACGAGCACTTCGCGCTGGCGATCCCGTCGCTGGTCATCTGCGAACTGCTCGGCGTGCCGTACGAGGACAGGGACACGTTCCACAGGTTGACCGCGATCCTGACGGCCCTCGACAGCGACCAGCAAACCCAGGACGACGCGTTCATGCAGCTCGCCGAATACCTGTTCCCGCTGTTTCGTGCCAAAGAGGCGAGCCCCGGCAATGACCTGATCAGCCGCATGATCGTGCGCGGCCGGGAGAACGGCGATCCGTTGTCCGCCGAGATCCTGGTGGAACTCGCGAGCAGCCTGCTGGTCGCCGGGCACGAGACCACAGCCAACCAGATCGCGCTCAGCACCGTCGCCCTGTTGAGCAACCCGGAGCAGCTGGCCAAGCTGCGCGCCAATCCGGACATCGCGCCGAGCGCGGTGGAAGAGATGCTGCGGTACCTGTCGATCGCGCAGTACGGCCTGTTGCGGCACGCCACCGAGGACATCGAACTGGGCGATACGAAGATCAAGGCCGGCGACTGGGTGGTGGCGTCCATCGCCTCAGGCAACCGGGACGACCGGTTCTTCAGCGACCCGGACGAGATCGACCTGGAGCGCCCGACCAACCGGCACCTGGCGTTCGGGTTCGGCATCCACCAGTGTCTCGGTCAGCAGCTGGCCCGGGTCGAACTGCAGGAGGTGTTCGTCCGGCTGTTCACCCGGATCCCGACCCTGCGGCTCGCGGTCGACGAAGATGATCTCGTGTTCAACCACCGGACTCTGGTCTACGGTGTGAAGAAACTGCCCGTGACCTGGGAGAGCGAGTAGTGGACAAGATTGTCATCGTGGGGGCCGCCGCGGCCGGGCTGACGGCGGCCGAAACCCTCCGGCGCGAGGGGTGCACGGCCGAGATCACGTTGGTGGGCGACGAGCTGCACCTGCCGTACGACCGGCCGCCGCTGTCCAAGCAGGTGCTGGCCGGCGCGTGGGAGCCCGAGCGGGTCGCGTTGCGCAAGGACGACGACTACACGAACGCCGGCATCGGGCTGCGGCTCGGTGCCACGGCGACCGCGTTGGACACGTCCGGCCGGGTGATCGACCTGGCCGACGGGTACCGGCTCGGCTACGACGGCCTGATCATCGCGACCGGTGTGCGGCCCCGACGGTTGCCCGCCGGGCATGAGCTCGCCGGTGTGCACGTGCTGCGGACGCTCGACCACGTCGTGGCCCTGCGGACGGCTTTGGCTTCGGCCAAGGGGATCGTGGTGATCGGCGCCGGCTTCCTCGGCTGTGAGGCGGCGGCGTCCGCCCGGCAGCTCGGGTTGGCCGTGACGATCGTGGATCCGTTGCCCCAGCCCATGGTCCGCCAGTTCGGGCCCGAGATCGGGGCGCTGGTCGCGGATCTGCACCGCAGCAAGGGAGTCGACGTGCGTACCGGTGTCGGGGTCGCCCGGCTCGTCGGCACGGACCACGTCACCGGCGTCGAACTGGACGACGGTTCAGTGCTCGACGCCGAGGTGGTGCTGGTGGCGATCGGCGCGACACCGGCCACCGAATGGCTGGCCGACAGCGGTGTCACGGTGGCGAACGGGGTGGTCTGCGACGCGGAATGCCAGGCGGCGCCCGGGGTCTACGCGGCCGGTGACGTCGCCAGCTGGGACCACCGGGGATTCGGCGAGCGGATGCGCGTCGAGCACCGCACGAACGCCGCCGAGCAGGGCATGGCCGCGGCCCGCAACCTGCTCGGCGCGAACCAGCCGTTCGTCCCGGTGCCGTACTTCTGGACCGACCAGTACGACACCAAGATCGCCGCGTTCGGCCTGCTCGCCGCCGACGCGGCGATGACCGTCACGCAAGGCGACCCGGCGACGGGCAAGTTCATCGCCCAGTACCGGCGCGGCGGCAAGGTGATCGGCGCGTTGGGCTGGAACATGCCCCGCGAGCTCACCAGGGAACGCAAGGCGTTGGCCGAGTCACTGATCAAAGCCTAGGGTGGCGGTATGGCGACGAAGCCGTTCGCGTCCTCCGCGGACCTGACCGACAAGCAGCGGGCACTGGAGATCCTCGCGGACGGCGTGTACGCGCTGACCGCCGAAGGGGACCCCAACATCGGGGCCATCGAGGCCGAAGACTTCCTGATCTGCTTCGAAGCCCTGGCCACCCCGGTCGCGGCCGAGGAGTGGCTCGGCATCCTCCGCACCCACACCGGGAAACCCGTGCGGTACCTGGTGTTGTCGCACTACCACGCGGTACGGGTGCTGGGCGCCAGCGCGTTCGACGCGGACGTCATCGTCGCGCACGACAACACGCGGGCGCTCATCGCCGAGCGGGGCAAACAGGACTGGGAGTCGGAGTACGGCCGGATGCCGCGGCTGTTCAAGCAACCCGAGTCGATTCCGGGGTTGACGTGGCCGACGTTGACGTTCAGCGACCAGGTGACCATCCCGCTCGGTGGTGACCGCGGCGAGGTGAACCTGCGGTACCTCGGCCGGGGGCACACCGAGGGCGACATCGTGGCGTGGCTGCCGAAACAGAAGATCCTGTTCGCGGGCGACCTGGTGGAGTCGCAGGCCGCGCTGTACACCGGGGACGCCTTCCACCGCGACTGGTCGACGTCCACATTGGACAACCTGGCCGGGTTGGGCGCGGAGACCCTGGTCGGCGGCCGGGGGGTGATCGCGCGCGGCGCGGACGAGGTGGCCGCCGCGATCGGCCAGACCAAGCACTTCCTCCAGGTGATGCTGCGCGAGGTCGGAGCCGTGCGGGAGCGCGGCGGCACGCTGAAGGAGGCGTTCGACGCCACCCACGCCGCCCTGGTCGACCGGTACGGGAAGTGGCCGATCTTCGAGCACTGCCTGCCGTTCGACGTGTCCCGGCTGTGGGACGAACTGTCCGGTGTGGAGCGTCCGGTGATCTGGACCGCCGAACGCGACCGGGAAGTGTGGGAGCAGCTGCAACAATGAGTCGGGTGATCGTGGTCGGCAACGGGCCGGTCGGCCAGACCTGCGCGCTGTTACTGGCCCGGTGGGGTGTCCCGGTGCTCGTACTCGACCGCCGCCCGTATCGGGAAACGGTCGGGTCCAAGGCGATCTGCCAGCAACGGGACGTGCTCGACATCTGGGCCGCGGTCGGCGCCGGGCGGCGGATCTCGGATGAGGGCGTGACCTGGCGGACCAGCCGTACCTTCTACCGGGACGACGAACTGTTCTCGGTGACGTTGCCCGACTCCAGCACGGCGACCTTCCCGCCGTTCGTGAACATCTCGCAGGCCAGGACCGAGGAGATCCTGGACGAGTGCGTCGCGGCGGAGCCGCTGATCGATGTCCGGTGGGGGCACCACGTCACCGGCATCACCGAGGACGGCGTCGTCACCTGCGAGCAGGGCACCTTCCAGGGTGACTATGTGGTGGCGTGCTCCGGTGGCCGGTCCGACGGGTTCCGCGAGGCGCTCGGGGTGACGTTCGACGGCGAGACCTTCGACGACCGGTTCCTGATCTGCGACATCGTGTCCGAAATACCCGACTGGACGCGGGAGCGCCGGTTCTACTTCGACCCGGCCTGGAACCCGGGCCGGCAGGTGCTGATCCACCCCTGCCCGGACTCGACGTTCCGGATCGACTGGCAGGTGCCCGGCGACTACGACCTGGCCGCCGAGGAGGCCGACGGCCGGCTGGCCGGCCGGATCCGGGCGGTCGTGGGCGACCGGCCGTACCGGATCGTGTGGAAGTCGGTGTACCGGTTCTCGTCCCGCGTGGCCAGCCGGCTGCGCGTCGGCCGGGTGCTGCTCGCCGGGGACACCGCCCACCAGTACGCGCCCTTTGGCGCTCGCGGCCTGAACTCCGGGGTGGCCGACGCGGAGAACGCGGCGTGGAAGATCGCGTTCGTGCTCAACGGCTGGGCAAGCGAGGACTTGTTGGAGACCTACAACGACGAGCGGCACGCCGCCGCGGTCGAGAACCTGGAGGTCACCAGCGCGACCATGCGCTTCCTCGTTCCCCAGGACGACGAGCAGCGGGAGCTGCGAAGTTCGGTGCTCGACGGCCGCCGAACGTCCGATGTGGACTCCGGGCGGTTCGCCGAACCGTTCTGGTACGGCACGTCGCCGCTGACCACCCCGGACCCCGGTCGGCCCCTACCGACCCGCCCGCCACGTGGTGGGCTGCCCGTCCCAGCACCTGGGACGCTGGTGCCGGACGCGCCGACCCCCGCCGGGCGGCTGCGGACCCTCGCCCGGGACGGGTTCCTGCTGCTCACAAGCGGCCACCCGCGGGTGGCGCCCGAGTTCGCCGGGCCCGTCCGGACGCTCCCCCTGACGTTCCCCAGTGCGCTCGCGACCGCGCTGGCCGCGAAACCAGGCGAGACCTGGATCGTTCGTCCGGACGCGCACATCGCCGCCGTGCTGCCCGCGGACGGTGATATCACCGCCGCGTTGCGCCGAGCTTGCGGTAAGGCGTGTCCCGTGGACCACGGTCGATGAGAGTCGGGATCGAGGTGGTTCCTGGCGGCGCCGCGGGAACGGCCTCATACCGGGCGTATTCGGGTGTTTCCGCGGTGGCGCCAGGGGCCGCCTCGGCCCGGCTATCGCGATCGTGGTCCACGGGACACGCCTTACTCCCGGCCGCGCACGATCGTGGGCTCGAAGAAGTCGTCGTCGTCCAGCCGCGCCGCCAGCTCGAAGTCGTAGCGCTCCTCCGGCTCGCCTTCGGTCGACAGCCTCTCGATCGTCGTCATGACCACTCCCATCGCCTACCTGACTAATTCATGGAAGCGAAGTGGGAAACTCTTCTCAACCCCTATTCCACGTTGTGACACAGATTTCACGACCACCTACGAGTACCCCCCTAGGTCTTGACACAATTCCCTCTTGACAAACCGGGGGTTTGCGCTCATGACGGACGGGCGAGCATGCTCGGGCCGGTGACCGATCCGATCGACGCGCACTTCACCGCCGCCGTCCGCGCCATGTCGCCCGGTCGTGGTGATCGCGACCTGCCCCCGGTCCTGCTGGACGTCTTCGACTCGCAACTGGGCAGCCGGCACCTCGACCTGGCCGCCCGCCGGCTGGGCGCGGCCGGCCAGGGGTTCTACAGCATCGGATCGTCGGGGCACGAGAGCAACGCCGGTCTTGCGGCTGTGTTGCGCCCGTCTGATCCGGCGTTGCTGCACTACCGCTCGGGCGCGTTCTACCTCCAGCGGGCCCGCCAGGTGCCCGGCCACACGCCGTTGCTGGACGTGCTGCTCGGGGTCACCGCGGCCCAGGACGAGCCGATCGCCGGCGGCCGGCACAAGGTGTTCGGCCACAAGGCCCTGTCGATCATCCCGTTGACGTCCACAATCGCCTCGCACCTGCCGCGGGCGCTCGGCCTGGCATTCGGGATCGCCCGCGCGGCCCGGCTCGCCATCGATTCCCCATGGCCGTCCGACGCGATCGTGATATGCGGATTCGGCGACGCCTCGGCGAATCATTCCACCGCGGTCGGCGCGATCAATGCCGCACGTCATTGTGCGCACCAACGGCTGCCCCTGCCGTTGCTGTTCGTCTGCGAGGACAACGGCATAGGGATCAGTGTCCGAACCCCACCGGACTGGATATCTTCCGTCTATTCGACGCAGTTGCCGTACTTCTTCGCGGACGGCGCCGACCCGGTGTCGGTCATGGACGTGTCGGCCGAGGCCGCGGCCTGGGTGCGCGCCAATCGCGCCCCGGCGTTTCTGCACTTGCGGACGGTCCGGTTGATGGGCCACGCGGGTTCGGACGTGGAGAGCGGCTACCGGACGCCGGCCGAGATCACCGCCGACTACGCGCTCGACCCGGTGCTGGCGACCGCAGCCCTGCTCGTCTCCCAAAGTGTGCTCACGCCGTCCCAAATTCTGGAACGCTACGAGGCCAAGCGCGCCGAAGTCGACGCCGCCGCCGCGGAAGCCGTGTCCCGTCCGAAACTTTCCAGCGCGACCGACGTCATGCGTCCACTGAGGACGTCCACTGTGGAAGCACCGGTTGTCTCAGTGAGCGGAACGCTGGCCCAGAGTGTGAACCAGGCGCTGTCGTCGTTGCTCACCGACGACTCTGGTGTCCTGGTGTTCGGCGAGGACGTCGCCGGCAAGGGCGGGGTCTACGGCGTGACCCGCGGCCTGCGGAAAAAGTTCGGCCCGACCAGGGTGTTCGACACGATATTGGACGAGCAGTCGATCCTCGGCATGGCACTGGGCACGTCGATGTGCGGTTTCCTGCCGGTCGCGGAGATCCAGTACCTGGCCTACGTGCACAACGCGGCCGACCAACTCCGCGGCGAAGCGTCGACAATGCGCTTCTTCTCCAACGACCAGTACCGCAACCCGATGATCGTGCGAATCGCCGGCTACGCCTACCAGAAAGGCTTCGGCGGCCACTTCCACAACGACAACTCGATCGCGGCCCTCCGCGACATCCCCGGCCTCGTCATCGCCTCCCCCGCCCGCGGCGACGACGCAGCCGCCATGCTGCACACCTGCGCCGCCGCAGCCCGCCAGAACGGCCAGGTCTGCGTCTTCCTCGAACCGATAGCGCTGTACCACACCCGCGACCTCCACTCCCCCGGCGACAACGAATGGCTCGCCACCGAACCCGTGTCGGCACCGATCGGCCGTGCGCGCGTCTACGGCACAGGCACGGACCTGACATTGGTGTCGTTCGCGAACGGCGTACCCATGAGCCTCCGGGTCGCGCGCCGACTGGAGGCCCATGGGATTTCCGCTCGAGTGCTAGATCTGCGCTGGCTCGCGCCCCTACCCGTGGACGACCTGCTGAAGCACGCGACCGACCGCGTCCTGGTGGTCGACGAGACCCGACGCACCGGTGGCGTGTCCGAGGCGGTCGTCACGGCGTTGGTCGACAGCGACTACTCCGGCGTGGTTCGCCGCGTGACCAGCGAGGACAGCTTCATCCCGCTGGGCGCGGCGGCGAATCACGTCCTGCTCGACGAGGACACCATCGAGAAGGCCGCCCACGCGGTCGTCGGCTCTTCAGACCATGTCACGAGGCATAATCCACCGGTATCGCCAGGACTTTGAGGTCAGTCACGAGAAAGTCGGTGGTATTGGGGAACCTGGAACACGTAAGACTGACCGTCGTCACATTGGACACGGTACCGATCAGGGTCATGATCTCGGCGTTGAACTGCCCATCCCTGATGTTGAAGTTGGCGCCATCGACGTCGCCTTGTGGAGATCTCAGGAAACAGGCACCGGCCAGGTTGTCCTTGGTGTTCTGGCCACTGACGATGAACCGCACAGTCAACGCGTACGAGTGCGCGGGAGTGCCGAGACCGAAGGTCTGGACGACCTTGTCCTGCACGTCATCGATCACGACGGAAGTCCCGTAGTCGTAGGACTTCGCCGAGGACAGCCCCGAGGGTCCAGGTGGGCCTTGGGGCCCAACGGGTCCATCCGCCCCGACGTTTCCTTTGTCGCCCTTGATACCTTGCGGGCCTGGCACACCCTGCTGTCCCTGCGGACCCGTTTGGTTCCACGAGAGGGCGGTTTCGGTGTCAAAACAGTGTCGGTCGTCCGGGTCACTGGCGGCGGTGTCGACAACGCGCAGAGTATGCCGGCCATTGGAGTAACAGCCATTGATCTTACCGGCCGCATCGGGGATGGACGCGGAGGCGACGCTCGCGAAACCGGACAGCCCCAGAATGCCGGCCAGAACGACGGTCGCATTGCGCACGCGCCGAGTTGTGGTTTTCATTCCACGATCATCACGCCGCCCTTCTGCCCAGATCGCGCACTTTAGGGCGTTTGACCGGGTAGCGTGTTTCGGACCGCTGGGGACGTGGCCACTAACGACACAGTGACTCACACAGGCGGCGGAACTCCGCGGCCAGGTCTGGCAGTTGGTAGTGCGCGTTCAAGCCGCTGGGGTTGGGGAGCACCCATAACTTCGCTGTGCCAAGCGTTTCCGGTTGTGGGCCCACTGTCGCTTTTGGACGGGCGAAGCCGGTGCGGTAGGCGGTGACACCCAGGATGGCAACCGTTTGCGGGGTGTACTTGTCCACCAGGGTGGTCAGGATTTCGGCCCCCTGGACGAATTCCTGGCGGGTCAGTTCGTCGGCGCGGGCGGAGGGGCGGGCCACCATGTTGGTGATCCCCAGTCCGTAGTCCACCAGGGAGAGTTGTTCGGCCGGTCGCATCAGCCTCGGGGTGAAGCCGGAGAGGTGCAGGGTCGGCCAGAACCGGTTGCCGGGGCGGGCGAAGTGTTGGCCGAGGCGGGCGGACATCAGCCCCGGGTTGATTCCGCAGAACAGCACGGACAGGCCCGGGGCCACGATGTCGGGAACGGTCAAACCGTGAAGCCCAGCGCGCGCAACTGCTCGCGGCCGTCCTCGGTGATCTTCTCCGGCCCCCAGGGCGGCATCCAGACCCAGTTGATCCGGAAGTCGGTCACCAGGCCGCCGCCCGGTCCACCGGTCAGCGCGGCCCGGGTCTGGTCCTCGATCACGTCCGTCAGGGGGCACGCCGCCGACGTCAACGTCATGTCGATGGTGGCGGTGTTGTCGGTCTCGACCTTGATGTCGTACACCAGGCCGAGGTCGACCACGTTGATGCCCAGTTCGGGGTCGACCACGTCCCGCATGGCCTCCTCGACGTCGTCGATCGCGGCGACGTCGGCGGAAACAGGAACCTCTGGCATCCCGGCAGCACCTCGCACGACTTCGGTCTCGTTGGTATCGGTCACTGGTCCACCCTCCTCTTCCGGGGGCTCATCAGCTCGGTCAGGTCAAGGCTCAGCGGGAAGGGGTCCGGGACAGCGAAGACGCCGGTCGCGGGCGGATCCTTCTCGTACTGCCCATTGTCACCCAACCGGTAGGCGGTCACCGACATCGGCTCCGCAAGATGGACAGTCCAGTAGTACGGAACCCCCGCCTCGGCATACTCGACCGGCTTCACCACCGTGTCCGTCGTCCGCGAGCCGGCCGACACGATCTCGACGACCATCAGCACCTGCGTGGCGCTGAACCTGGCCAGACGCTCATCGAAAACATGATCGGGGACGACAACGACATCCGGCACTCGAACGCACGCCGGAAAGTCCGGCCGCGTGACGGTCTCGACGCCGTGAACGACCCGCCACACCGATGGGAGCTGCGAGGACAGCGCGTTGGTGACGCGGAATCGCGCCTTCTGGTGCAAAGGTCCCGGGAGTGGGCTGGTGACCAGAACGCCATCCTGGAGTTCGTACTGCCGGGTGGTGTCCTCCGGCAGTTCCTCGAACTCGGCCAACGTCATCAGGTCGTACGGCCAACCCATTCGGGTCACGCCGCCTCCGCCCGCGATACCGCGTCCTTGAACGCCATCCAGCCCAGGAGAGCACACTTCACGCGCGCCGGATACTTGGCGACCCCGGCGAAAGCCACCGCGTCCTCCAGCACGTCCTCGTTCGGCTCCACCTGGCCGCGGCCCTGCATCAGCTCGGTGAACGCGGCCAGGGTCTTGAACGCCTCGCCGACGCTGTGGCCGACCACCAGGTCGGTCAGCACGGAGGTGGAAGCCTGGCTGATCGAGCAGCCCTGGCCTTCGTAGGAGACGTCGACGACCTGCTCGCCGTCCAGCTTGACCCGGAGGGTCACCTCGTCGCCGCAGGTGGGGTTGACCTGGAACGACTCGGCGTCGTACGGGTCGCGCAGGCCGCGGCCGTGCGGGTTCTTGTAGTGGTCCAGGATGATCTCCTGGTACAGCTGGTCCATTTGCACAGTCAGCTCACACTCCGAAGAACCGTTTGGTCTCCCGCACGCCGTCCAGCAGTGCTTCGACGTCGTCCAGGTCGTTGTACACGTAGAACGACGCGCGGACGGTCCCGGGAATTCCCAGCCGCCGGTGCAGCGGCCACGCGCAGTGGTGGCCAACGCGGACCTCGACGCCTTGGCTGTCCAGGACCTGGCCGGCATCGTGGGGATGCACGCCGTCGATCACGAACGCCACGATCCCGCCGCGGTCCGTCATGTCCGTGGGGCCGATGATCCGGACCCCGTCGATCTCCTGAAGGCCGCGCAGTGCGACTTCGGTCAACGCGTGTTCGTGCGCGACGATCCGGTCCATGCCGACCGCGGACAGGTAGTCGACGGCCGCGCCCAGGCCCACCGCCTGGGAGGTCATCGGCACCCCGGCCTCGAACCGGGCCGGCGGCGGCGCGAACGTGGACCTGGCCATGTGGACCATCTCGATCATGGAGCCGCCGGTCAGGAACGGCGGCATCGCCTCAAGCAGCGACCGCCGCCCGTACAGCACGCCGATCCCCGACGGGCCCAGCATCTTGTGGCCGCTGAACGCCGCGAAGTCCACACCGAGGCGGTGGAAGTCGACGTCGAAGTGCGGCACGGACTGGCACGCGTCCAGCACGGTCAACGCGCCGACCTGCTGTGCCCGAGCGACGAGCGGGGCGACCGGGTTGATCGTGCCGGTCACGTTCGACTGGTGGGTGAACGCCACGATCTTGGTGCGCTCGGTCACCACAGTGTCCACATCGGACAGGTCGAGGCGGCCGTCGTCGGTGATGCCGAACCACTTCAGCGTCGCGCCGGTGCGCAGCGCGAGCTGCTGCCACGGCACGAGGTTGGCGTGGTGCTCCATCTCGGTGATGACGATCTCGTCACCCGGGCCGAGCAGGAACCGCTGCGCCTCCGGGCCGGAGACCGACGCGTTGCTCATCGCGTACGCCACCAGGTTGATGCCCTCTGTGGCGTTCTTGGTGAACACGAGCTCGCCGGCGTCCGCGCCCACGAACCGGGCGATCTTCTCGCGGGCGCCCTCGTAGGCGTCCGTGGCCTCCTCGGCCAGCTGGTGGGCGCCACGGTGCACAGCGGCGTTGGACGTCTCGATGAACTCGCGCTCGGCGTCCAACACCTGACGCGGCCGCTGCGATGTCGCGCCCGAGTCGATGTAGTGCAGCGTCTTCCCGTCGCGCACGGTCCGCTCCAGGATCGGGAAATCCTTGCGGATCGCGGAGACGTCCAGGGTATCGGTCGCGCTGTTGGATGTCACTTCGCGGCAGCTTCCTCGCGGTTGCCGGTGTAGCGCACGTAACCGTCGGCTTCGAGGACGTCGGCCAGCTCCGGGCCACCCGACTCGACGATCCGGCCGCCGGCGAACACGTGCACGTAGTCCGGCTTGATGTGCTTGAGGATCCGGGTGTAGTGGGTGATCAGCATGACGCCGACCTCGCCGGAGGCGCGGAAGCGGTTCACCCCTTCGGACACCACCCGCAGCGCGTCCACGTCGAGCCCCGAGTCGGTCTCGTCCAGGATCGCGATCTTCGGGTTGAGCAGCGCCAGCTGCAGGATCTCGTGCCGTTTCTTCTCGCCGCCGGAGAAGCCCTCGTTCACGCTGCGCTCGGCGAAGGCCGGGTCGATGTCCAGGTCGGACATGGCCCCCTTGACCTCCTTGACCCACGTGCGCAGCTTCGGGGCCTCACCGCGCACGGCGGTGGCCGCGGTGCGCAGGAAGTTCGACATGGACACGCCCGGCACCTCCACCGGGTACTGCATCGCCAGGAAAAGGCCCGCTCGGGCGCGTTCATCGACGGTCATGTCCAGCACGTTCTCGCCGTCCAGCAGGACCTCGCCGGAGGTGACGGTGTACTTGGGGTGCCCGGCGACGGCGTACGACAGGGTCGACTTGCCGGATCCGTTGGGGCCCATGATCGCGTGCGTCTCGCCGGCCTTGATGGTCAGGTTGACGCCGGACAGGATCTCCTTCTCGACCTCGTCGGCGACGACCGAGACGTGCAGGTCCTTGATCTCCAGGGTGGCCATGCTTCGTGCTTTCCTTTAGTTCAGGGTGGTGGTGGGGTCGACGAACACTTCGTCGCCGTCGACGCGGACCGGGTAGACGTCCACGGGTTCGGTGGCGGGCGGGGAGGACGGCTGCCCGGTGCGCAGGTCGAAGCACGACCCGTGCAGCCAGCACTCGATGCCCTTGCGGGTCACCTCGCCCTCGGACAACGACAGCGAAGCGTGCGAGCACTCGTCACGCAGGGCGTGCACCTCGTCGCCATCGCGCACCAGCACGATGGCGACGTCGCCGACCTCGACGGCAAGAGGCTTCTTGTCGTCCAGTTCGGACAGTGCACAAGCTCTGATCACTGTCCCTCCGCGGGGAAGAGCACGTCGGGACGGATCACGTGCCGACCGCTTCCAACTCGGCCTCGATCGCCGCTTCGAGCCGCTCGCGCAGCTCGGGGACGCCGATCTTGAGCAGGATCTCGTGGAAGAAGCCACGGACCACCAGCCGGCGGGCCTGCTCCTCGGGGATGCCCCTGGCCTGCAGGTAGAACAGCTGCTCGTCGTCGAACCGGCCGGTGGCGCTGGCGTGGCCGGCGCCGGCGATCTCGCCGGTCTCGATCTCCAGGTTCGGCACCGAGTCGGCGCGGGCGCCGTCGGTCAGCACCAGGTTGCGGTTCAGCTCGAAGGTCTGCGTGCCCTCGGCGGCGGCGCGGATGAGCACGTCACCGATCCACACCGTGTGCGCGCCCTCGCCCTGCAGCGCGCCCTTGTAGACCACATTGGACTTGCAGTGGGGCACCGCGTGGTCCACGAACGTCCGGTTCTCGAAGTGCTGGCCGGCGTCCGCGAAGTACAGGCCGAGCAGCTCGGCGTCGCCGCCGCGCTCGGTGTACGTCACGGTCGGCGACAGGCGCACGACGTCGCCGCCGAGCGTGATCGTGGTGTGCCGCAGGGTCGCGTCCCGGCCGAGCTTGTTGTGGTGCGACGACACGTGCACCGCGTCGTCCGCCCAGTCCTGAACGGACACGACGTTGAGCCGGGCGCCGTCGCCGACGATGAACTCCACGTTGTCCGCGTACGTGCCCGAACCGCGGTGGTCGACGACCACGACAGCCTCGGCGAACTGCTCGACCCGCACCTGCAGGTGCCCGTACGCGGTCTTGCCCTCGCCCGGACCGGTGACCGTGATGAAGATGGTCTCCGGACGGGCTTCCATTGGGATCGTCACCACTGTGGCGTCCACAAAGGACGACCAGGCCTGGGCGGCGATCCGGTCGTCCGGTGTGCCGGCGGTGCCGAGCCGTGAGTCACCACGGGCCACGGTCTCCACGACGACCTCATCGGCGGCGGCGACCGACACCGAGGCGACGCCGTCGGCGACCGCTCCGCTGTGCAGGTTGCGCAGCCGCTTCAGCGGGGTGAAGCGCCAGATCTCCTCGCGGCCGCCGGGCACCTCGAAGGCGTCCACATCGAACGATGCGAACTGGGCGGCCCTGGAGGCAGCCGGGACCACGGCACTCCGCGTTTTTTCGGCTCCGCCGAAGCTACCGTGTGAGTGCTCCTTGACTAGCTCCGCCATGTCAGCCGACGGCCCCTTCCATCTGCAACTCGATCAGGCGGTTCAGTTCGAGCGCGTACTCCATGGGCAGCTCACGCGCGATCGGCTCGACGAAGCCACGGACCACCATGGCCATCGCCTCGTCCTCGGTGAGACCGCGGGACATCAGGTAGAACAGCTGGTCCTCGCTGACCTTCGAGACCGTGGCCTCGTGTCCCATTTGGACGTCGTCCTCGCGGATGTCCACGTACGGGTACGTGTCCGACCGGGAGATCTGGTCGACCAGCAGCGCGTCGCACTTCACCGTGGACTTCGAGTGGTGCGCGCGCTTGTTGACCTGGACCAGGCCGCGGTACGACGTCCGGCCGCCGCCGCGGGCGACCGACTTGGACACGATGGTCGACGACGTGTGCGGCGCCATGTGCACCATCTTCGCGCCGGCGTCCTGGTGCTGGCCCTCGCCCGCGAACGCGATCGACAGGACCTCGCCCTTGGCGTGCTCGCCCATCAGGAACACCGACGGGTACTTCATGGTGACCTTGGAGCCGATGTTGCCGTCGATCCACTCCATGGTCGCGCCCGCTTCCGCCTTGGCGCGCTTGGTGACCAGGTTGTAGACGTTGTTCGACCAGTTCTGGATGGTCGTGTAGCGGCAGCGGCCGCCCTTCTTCACGATGATCTCGACCACCGCGGAGTGCAGCGAGTCGGACGAGTAGATCGGCGCCGTGCAGCCTTCGACGTAGTGCACGTACGCGTCCTCGTCGACGATGATCAGCGTCCGCTCGAACTGGCCCATGTTCTCGGTGTTGATCCGGAAGTAGGCCTGCAGCGGGATGTCGACGCGGACACCCTTCGGCACGTAGATGAACGAGCCGCCGGACCAGACAGCGCCGTTCAGCGCCGAGAACTTGTTGTCACCGTGCGGGATGACCGAGCCGTAGTACTCCTTGAACAGCTCCGGGTGCTCCTTGAGCGCCGTGTCGGTGTCCTGGAAGATGACGCCCTTCTCCTCCAGGTCCTCGCGGATCTGGTGGTAGACGACCTCGGACTCGTACTGCGCGGCGACCCCGGCGACGAGGCGCTGCTTCTCCGCCTCGGGGATGCCGAGCTTGTCGTACGTGTTCTTGATGTCCTCGGGCAGGTCCTCCCAGCTCTGGGCCTGCTTCTCGGTCGAGCGCACGAAGTACTTGATCGTGTCGAAGTTGATGCCGGACAGGTCCGCGCCCCAGTTGGGCATGGGCTTGCGCTGGAACAGCGACAGGCCCTTCAGACGGCTCTCGAGCATCCACTCGGGCTCGCCCTTCTTGGCGGAGATGTCCCGAACGACGTCCTCGTTCAGGCCACGGCGAGCGCTTGACCCGGCCACATCGCTGTCCGCCCAGCCGTACTCGTAACGGCCTAGGGTCGCCAGGGTCTCTTCCTGGGTCAGCGGTTCCTGCACTGTGGTGGGTGTGCGCTGCTCGGCAGCGGCAGTCATGCGGGATTCCCTCCATCCGGGTTCGGTGGGCCTGAGGAGGTGGAATAAGGCTCCACCGGTATGTGCGTCGTGCACGCGGCGTCACCGCGTGCGATGGTCGCCAACCGCTGTACGTGGGTGCCGAGGACTTCGGCGAACGCCGCCGTCTCGACCTCGCACAGCTGGGGGAACTCGGCCGCGACATGCGCCACTGGACAGTGGTGCTGGCAGAGCTGCTCCCCCGCGCCGACCTTTCGGGTCGACGCAGCGTAACCCTCACGGGTCAGCGCGGCGGCAAGGGCCTCGGCCCGCTCCTGCGGGGTCTTCGCCGAGGTCAGCGCGCTGCGGTGCGGGTCGACCATGGTGGCCACCCGGCGTCGCGCGAAGGCCTGGACGGCCTCCTCCCCGCCGCTCTCGGCGAGGAACCGGATCGCGGCCACCGCGAGGTCGTCGTACGCGTGCCCGAACCGAGCCCGGCCCGCCTCGGTGAGCAGGAAGAGCTTGGCCGGCCGGCCGCGTCCCCGCGCCTTGCGGTGCGGGGCGTCCCGGGTGCATGCCTGGTTGTCGGCGACCAGCGCGTCCAGGTGCCTACGGACCGCGGGCACACTCAGTTCGAGCTGTTCGGCGACCGACACCGCGCTCACCGGCCCCTGCTCGAGCAGCAACCGGGCCACGGCGAGCCTGGTGGGCCCGTCGGCCGGCTGCTGAGCAGGTCCGGTGTTTTTCACAACATTGATGTTACCTAATTACCCGGGCCCCGCGTCAACGAGCCCCCACAGTGACCCAGGCCACCCCCGAACGGGGGTACCTCACGGTCCGGCAACGGGCGACACGATGTCCCGGAACAGGCGACACGCCACCCGATAGTCTTCCGGCGTGGTGGTGAGCGAACCCGTGTCGGGAGGGGTGGCCGTGGACGTCACCACGGTGCCGCCCGCCGTGACGCCGCTGGACGCCAAGGAGTGCCGGCAGCTCGGGCTGATCCGCCGGTTCGGCATCATGGGGTCGCTGCTCGTCGGGTTCGGGTCGTTGGGGGCCGGCGCGGCGCCGGTCTACAACCCGTTGCCGAGCGTGCCGGTGATCGGGCTGTTCGCCCGGATCCCCGGGGTGGCGCTGGCGATCGCGCTGCTCGGCATGGGCATGCTCATCGCCGGCTGGCTGCTGCTCGGGCGGTTCGCCCGACCGGGGCGGCCACGGCTGATCAGCCGGGCGCAGCTCAACCGGACGCTGCTGATGTGGGCGGTGCCGTTGATGTTCGTGCCGCCCCTGTTCAGCAAGGACGTGTACAGCTACCTGGCGCAGAGTTCGATCGTCTCGCACGGGCTGGACCCGTACCAGCTCGGCCCAGGGCAGGCGCTGGGGCAGGACGACCCGCTCACCCGGGGCGTGTCCAACATGTGGCGGGACACGCCGGCGCCGTACGGACCGCTGTTCCTGTACCTCGGGCACCTGCTGAACTCGTTGACCGGCAACCACGTGGTCACCGGCGTGCTCACGCAACGGCTGCTGGCGGTGGCCGGGATCATGCTGTTCGTGTGGGCGCTCCCCCGGCTCGCCCGGCGGTTCGGCGTCCAGCCGGTGACCGCGCTGTGGTTCGGGGCGGCCAACCCGCTCGTGCTGTTCCACCTGGTCGCCGGGGTGCACAACGAGAGCCTGGCGATCGGGCTGATGCTGGCCGGGTTCGAGATCTCCCTGCGCTACCTGCCCAAACCCGGGGCGCCCCCGCTGGCGTCGCTGCGCAAGGAATGGACGTTCGTCCTGCTCGGCGTCGCGATCATCACCCTCGGCGCCGCGGTCAAACTGCCGGCCCTGGTCGCCGCCGCGTTCGTCGGGGTCCAGGTGGCCAGACGCTGGGGCGGCGGCATCCGGCGCCTGCTGGGCGTCGGCGCAATCTTCCTGGCGACGGCCGGGGTGACAATGGCCGCCGCCTGCTTCGGCACCGGACTCGGCTTCGGCTGGATCCCGGCGTTGAGCACACCCGGCCTGGTCCGCAGCTGGATGTCGCCGATATCCGAGGCGGGCCAGCTCGCCGGGTCGCTCGGCGTCCTGCTGGGGCTCGGCAACCACACGACCGCCGCGTACGACGTCGTGGTCATGATGGGGTACGCCGCCGCGGCCGTGATCACGGTGTGGCTGGTGTGGGACTGCCTGCGAGGCCGGCGCAGCGTGATGACCGGGCTGGGCGCGTCGCTGGCGGCGTGGCTGATCCTGCATCCCGCGATGCAGCCGTGGTACCTCCTCTTTCCGACCATCCCGCTGGCCGCGTCACTGGCCGGCACGAAACGGTTCCGGGTGCTGGCCACGTTCGGCTGCACCTTCGCGGCGGTCCTGCTGCCGCCCACCGGCGGCACGTTCGGCGGTCGGATCTACATCGCCGTGCTGGCGTACGTCGCGGCGATCGTCGTTCTGCTGGCCATGTTGGCGTGGATGAACCGGAAGATCCCGTTCCTGACCCGCGAGGCCCGCGCCGAGGTGTGACGGTTACGGGCCGGTCCGGGTCAACAGCCAGTGCTGCGCCGGTTTTCCCTTGACGCTGACGACCACCTCCGAGCCGGTGATCGTGTACTTGTACTGCTTGTTCGTGGCGACGAACCCGGTGGAGGTGGCCTCGGCGGGGATCGAGATGTGCGTGTCCGCGGTGGCCGGGGAGCCCTTCTGCTGGCCGTCGTAGTAAAGCCGGCCAGAGCCGTCCTGGCACACGGTGATCACGTGCTTGTCCGTGACGTAGCCGGCCACCAGGGTGCCGGTCCCGCCGGGCAGCCATCGGGCCGCGGCCGTCGGGCACGCGGGCGCGGACGGTCCCGGGTCGGTCGTGCCCATCTGCCGCAGGGCATGGCCGACCAGCAGGACGACCGCGAGCGCGCCGAGCCCGAAACCGCCTGCTTTGACCAGCGGGACGACGTTGAGCCTGGGCCGCCGCGAACGAGCCGGCGGTGGGGTGGCCGGGCGTCGAACCGGCGGCGGGGTAGCCGGCGGCGGGGTAGCCGGCGGCGGGGTCGGCCGGCGGACCGGGACCGTGGGAGTGAGGGTGATCTGGGCGGGCGCGACGAGTTGCAGTGCCGTCCCTGGGGCGGCGGTGTCGCAGGACTGACATCGCGTCGTGTCCGCGGGATTGTCGGTGCGACAGGAACCGCACCACCACACGGCGGTCATCGCACCTCCCGCGACACCGTCACAGGCTGGCGGCGATGGTCGCGACGATGTCGAGCCCTTCGCCGGCGTTGGAGGGGAAGAACGCGGTGTGGTTCCACTGGGCTATCTCGGTCCACGGATACGTCTCCGGTGCGAAGATCAACAGTCGGTCCGCCGACCGCCGGCACCACCGGACGCGCAGGGCGTCCAGCGATGTCGGGATTTCCGGCGGGTAGGTGTGCGCGCTGCGCTGCCGCAGGTCGCCGAGCGGGTGCGCGGGCGCGTCGGTGAACAGGACGATCACCTGCCGGCGGCGGTCCCGGCCGGCCGGCCGGTCGGCAAGCATGGCCACGGCCAGCGCCTCCAGGCCGGACTCGGCCTCGTCGCCGCCGCCGGCCGCCTCCAGTTCCGCCACCGTCTTCTCGAAACAGTCCAGTTCGGCCGGGACGTCGAAGAACGGGCTCACCACGATGGCGTCGTCGGCCTCGTCGCCGAAGTCGCGGAAGCCGATGACCTTCAGCCGCGGGCTGTCGATCTCCTCGGTGAGCCGGAGGGGGACGGACAACGCGCTGTGCTTCACGGTCGTCAGCAACGGGCCCATGCTCAGCGTGACGTCGACGCACAGCACGACGTCCACCGCGGGCGGCATCCCGTCAGTCCTCAGTGGACTTCGGCGGATCGTTGTCCCCGTTCGGCTTCTGCTCGGCCGAGTCGCCCGCCACCACCGCGCGTGACTTGCGTTCGATCCGGTCCCGGATACCGCCGCGTTTGCCGGACGTCAGCGATCCCGGGAAGAACGTGTTCATCGCCTCTTCCTTGATCCGGGACGCCACGTAGTCCCGCTTCGGTCCGGTCGACCCGTTGACCTGGCCGACCATGTCCAGGATCGCCTGGGTGTGCCGCTCCTTCGCCTCCTGCTCCCGGTCGAGCAACGGGGTCGGGTCGCCGTCCATCAACGCCATGATCTGGGCGAGGATCTCGGTGCGGTCGCCGCCTGCGACCGGGCGCATCGCGTCCCGTTTCATCTCCTGGACCCGCAGCTCCCGCCGGGCGCTGATGATCTCCGCGGAGTCGATCGGGGCGACTCGGACCGTGAAGTTGTTGAGCCGCAACGACGGCACGGAATCCGCGGTGACCAACCGGTGGGTGATCGCGGCCTCGGCGCTGGCCGGGTCCAGCACGTCGAAGCCGACCGCCACCTGGCGGACGATGCTCGCCATCGACGGGCTCAGGCAGGCCGTCATGTCGGTCACCCCGTCCCGCACGATCGCCACCGGATCGGTCACCTGGCAGGCGAAGCCGACCTTGACGGCGAACGGGAACGCCGGGTCCGCGCTCGGCGCGTTCTCGGTGAACGACAGCCCGCGCGGGGCCATGTCCACGACGTACAGCCGGCGGTAGTTGCCCAGCCTGGCGTCCGGCACGCGTTGGCCCTGGCGGACCACCACCGGCTCGCCGCGCGGGCGTTCGAGCACGAGCGCGGTGCCCAGGTCAGGGGGCCGTACGGGTGATCCGACCCGCGTCCGGGACAGCTCGGTAGTCGCCAAGATCGGGTTGTACGTCTGGCTCATCCAGTAGTTCTCCTGCCTCACTCAGTTCGCGGCGGAAGTCGTCGGCCGCGGCGGACGGGTCGTCGGGGTCGGTGGCCCAGTCCCGCAGCGCGTGCAGCAACTGGTCGTAGTCACGGTGGTCGCGGTCGGCGACGCCGGCGAGCATGAGCAGGACGTCGTCCCGCACGGTCGGATCCCGGTCGGCCACCCGGACCCACGTGCGCAACCCCTCCAGCGCCTGCTCGTGCACGTCCATGTGGTTCAGCGCCCGGCCCCACAGTTCGGCCAGCTCGTCGCGGAACCGGGCGGCGGACAGCAGCAGCACCGGTCGGTCCGCGCCCTGCGCCGCGGCGGCGTACGTGAACATGGTCAGTGCCTTGGCCAGCGGCTCCTCGGCGGCCGTCGGGTCGGTCCAGTCCGTGAGCGCGTCGAGCACTTCGGACACCCGCCCCTCTTCGAGGAGCATGTGCGCGGTGGACGCGGCCGCGGCCAGGAACCCCCAGTCGCCGTCGCAGACCAGGACGCGCAGCACCCGCAGCGCTCTGGCCGGGTTCGCCGCGCCCAACGGGCCGCCCAACGCGAGTGCGGCGGTCGCGGGCAGATCGCGCGCGTTGGCGTCGTACCGGACCAGGTCGGCCCACTGCTCCAGATACGCCCACACGGTGTCGGCGTGGTCGCTGACCTGACCTGCCACGTTCAGGCCCCACGCGGCGCTCAGCCGCAGGGTGGCCGACGGGCTCGCCGCCCAGGTCTTCAGGTAGCTGTGCATGCCGTGGCCGAAGTCGTTGGTGGACAACATCCCCGCCGCGACCGCCGCCCGGGTGCGGACCTCCACGTCGTCGTGCTGCGCCTGCGCGGTGAGCCAGGCGAGGATGGCCTCCCGGGCGCCGTCGAACTCGAACCAGGTGAGCGCCAGCACCACCGGCCGGAGGTTGGCGTGCCGGAACCGCACCAGCGGTGGGCCGTCGACGTGCTCGACGTACTCGATCCAGCTCCGCTGCCTGGTCAGTGCCCGCAGGTATCTCGGGGTGGTGGTGGCCTTGCTGGTGCCGATCCGCCGGTACAGCGCGACGGCGGCGTCGGCGACGTGGAGGTAGCTCGCGCCTTCCAGGACGGCGGTGGCGAAGACGAAGGCGATGTCGGCCACGTCCGGTTCGCTGTCCAGCCATTCCTGGACTTGGTCTCTCGGATCACGAAGTCGCGCGACCGCCTCGGCCAGGTCACTGTCCTTGCGCAGCGCGCCGATCACGGCGTTGGCGGCACGGGTGGCGAACTCCGGGCCTTCGCGTTCGTCCAGCAGCTCGGCCAGTTCGGTCCCGGCGAGCCGGTCGTCCAGGTCCGCTGGGGACAGCCACGGCTGTTCGCCGAGGACGCGCCTGCGGACGATCTCCATTGGGTCGGGCAGGTCCACTGTGACCACGTAGTCCGCGCGTTTCGGCGCCGTGGCGAGGGTGCCGCGGACCGGGCCGGTCGCCACGACCAGGAAGCTGCCTTGGTCGCGCAGTCGTTCCGCGACAAGGGTGAGCCAGGTGTCGTCCACCGACTCGGCCCGACCCTGCCGGTCCTCCACAAGCAGGCCGCAGCGGGCGTGCGGGACCCGCCACGTGGGGTCGCCCAGCACCTCGTCGCCCAGTTCGTGGACGACCAGGTCGAGCTTGGCGCATTCCAGCACCCGGCGCACCGTCGCCAGTGCCTGACTGCGCCGGCCGGACCGAAGCTTTCCGGTGAAGATCACCAGGTTCTGGGTGTCCAGTGTGTCCACTCCGGACTCGAAGCCGGCCGGCTCCACGTAGTACTCGACGTCGGCCAGGCGCACCGGGGTCGGCCGGCGGCCGGGGCGACGGCCGGCGGTCCGCCCACCGCCCGCCGTGAAACCGCCGTACACGGCGAAGTCGCCCTGGAAGACGTTGATGGTGGCGCCACCGGCCCGGCTGATGCCCTCGGCGACGATCCGTCCGGACCGGACGGACGAGAAGTCGGCGGCGGTGCCACGCAGGCCCTTCAACGCCTCCGCACGGGACGGCGCGGCGCCCGCCGCCGGGTCGGCCGGTGCCCGCGGCTCGGCCGCGGGTCCCTCCTCAGGCATGGAAGTCGCCGAACGTCATGTGCTCGGCCTGCCAGAGCTTGTCGACGTGGTCGGCCTGCACCACCCTGTCGATGTGCTCGGCCTGCACCACCTTGCCGACACTCGTGGCGTTCACGCTGAACGTGCTCGTCGGCTGCTGTTTCGCCGGACGCAGGCCGGGCACCTGTTCGCGGAGCTTGTCGGCCAGCCGGTTCACGTCGAGCTCGCGGTTGCGGAACCGCACCTCGATGTCCTGCAACGTGGTGAGGGCCTTCAGGTCGTCCGGCAGGTGCTCGGCCCGCACCCTGGGCACGTCCAGGCGCACCGGGATGACCTGTTTGCCGTGCTCGAGCGCGAGCTGGATCTCCCGGCGCACGAAGTCGGCCGGGTCGTCGAGCCGGCGCTCGCCATGCTCGTTCGTCGCGGTCAGCCAGTTGCGCCCGATGATGGCCAGCAGCACGTCCGACCCGGTGACCGCGTCGAACATGGCCTGCTCCCACGGCACGCCGAGGTCGATGGACTTGGCCGCCAGGAACACCGCGGCGGTGCCGAACCGCTGCGACAGCATCTCGTCGAGCAGCGCGACGCCGAACTTCTCGTCCTCGGTCCGGTAGTTCAGGAAGATCTGGGTCAACGTATGCCACTCCTCAAACTGGGATTTCTCACCGCTGGAACGCGCCCGCCGATGCCCGGCATTTTTCCCACCCGACCGGCGGTTGACAAGTGTTTCTCGTTTCCTTTTCAGTCAGACCCGTGTCCATTCCCGCTCGGGATGGACGAAAAGAGGACACCGCACGCTGTGTGCACAACGCCACAGACACACCGGTGGTCGCGTCGTACCCTGGAGGTCCCGGCTGTTTACCGTTTCCTTCCCACCCACTCGACGCACAACACGTATCCATCCTGCCGACCAGTCGCAACAATTGCTTATCGAAAGGAAGAAAATGTGTCCAGCGTGGAGTTCGGGCCCCGGCTGCGGGCCATCCGAACCGCCCGTGGCCTGAGTCTGAGTGAATTCGCCAGGCGGATCTACTACAGCAAGGGCCACGTCAGCCGGGTGGAGACCGGCGCACAGGCGGCCTCGGTCGAATTCGCCCGCCGATGTGACTCCGCGCTTGACGCGCGCGGCGACCTCGTCACGCTCGTGCGGCCGGCCACGCCGGACCCATCACCGGAGCCGGCGGACGGCCACGACGACGGGATGTGGATCATGACGATGGCAGCGGACGGCAACAGCTCTTTCGTGCCGATCGGACGACGCCAGGTGCTCACCGGCGGCGCGGTGCTGCTGGCCCAGTTGAGCGGCGGCGCGGCGTGGGCCACTCCGGCCGACCCTGGCCTCCCGCACCACCGCCAACTGCTCGACGCGGCCCGCGGGCTTGGCCAGGTCGCCCCGCCCGGCGTGGTGTTGCCGATGCTGGTGGGGCAGGCGCACGCCTTGCGCGCCATGGCCGCCGACCGCCATCTCGACGCCGCCAACCTGTTCGCCCGCACCAGCGAGTTCGCCGGTTGGATGGCGCAGGAGGCCGGCGACGACAAGAACGCGGTGTGGTGGACCGACCAGGCCGTCCAGGTCGCCACCGCGGCCGGGGACGGTCACACCGCGGCCTACGCCCTGGTGCGCCGGGCGTTGCTGGCCATGTACGACGGGGACGCCGCCACGACGATCGGCTACGCGCAACAGGCCCAGTCGTCCACCAAGACCCCGCCGCGGATCCTCGGCCTGGCCGCGCAACGGGAAGCTCAGGGCCACGCCATCGCCGGCGACTACGACTCGTGCATGCGCGCGCTGGACCGAGCCCGCACGGACATGGCTCGCGGAAACGCCGAGACCGGTCCCGTGGTCGGGACCTCGCACGTGCCCGACCCGGTGTCGGCGGTGACCGGGTGGTGCCTGTACGACCTGGGGCGGCCGAAGGACGCGGCGGCGGTTCTGGACCAGGTGGTCGCGCGAATTCCGATCACGGCGGTCCGCGCCCGGCTGCGGTTCGGTGTCCGCCAGGCGTTGGCGCACGCGGCGTCGGGGGATGTGGACCACGCGTGTTCACTGGCCCGGCCGATGATCGACCAGACCATGACGGTGGGCTCGGCGACGATCCTGGCCGACCTGCGCCGGCTCGCGACCAGCTTGCGCCGGTGGAACACCCACGAATCCGTGCGCGCCCTCGGTCCGGCGTTCGGCCTGGCACTGCACAAGGGCGCCTGAACTCAGTACTCCGCTTGCGCGGTAAGGGCTTCGCCCAGGGATGTGCGGCGGTAGAGGACGGATCGGCCGGACCGGGCCCGGTCGACCAGGCCGGCGCGGCGCAGCACGGTGAGATGGTCGCCGACCGCGCCGACCGCGAGGCCCAGGCTGGCCGCCAGTTGGGTGGTGCTGGCCGGTTCGGCGACGGCGACCAGCAGCCGCGCGCGGGATCTGCCGAGCAGGGCGGCCAGCGCGCCGGATTCCCGTGGTGCCTGGGTTTCCCACAGCGCGGCGACCCCGCGGGCCGGGTAGATCAGGGTTTTCGGCCAGGGATCGTCCATGTGCACCGACACCCCCGGCCAGCCGAGGGCGGACGGCACGAGCAGGAGGCCCGCACCGCGCAGGTCGACAGTGCGGGCTCCGGTCGTGCGCAGTACCTCGATGGCGTCGTTCCGCCAGCGCACGGTCGGGTGCAGGCCGTCCAGGGCGGCACGCCAGCCGTCCCGGCCCAGTTGTCCGGCGCGGTACACCACGTCGCGTTCGCAGATCGCCCGCAGTTGGGGCCAGTCCGGGGCGAGGAGGTCGCGCCAGGCCCGTTCGACGGCCTCCGCGACCCGTTCGACCACGTTCGCGTCCGCCAGCACGGCCAGAACTTCTTTGTCGTGCACCGGGCCCATGTACTCGGCGATCTCGGCGCGGGCCTGGTCGAGCGGGGTCGAGCGGATCACGGCGAGATCGTCCGCCAGGGTCTGGGTGAGTCCCCGCGGTGGCGGACTGATGAAGTCGGCGCCGCCGTGGGCCGAATGCAGGGCGAGCAACGCGCGGAACGAGCTGTCCCGCCGCAGCCGCTGGTAGGTGGGCACCAGCCGGTCCAGCCACGACGTGGGCGGCCGCCCGCCGGCCAGGCCGGACAGCTTGCGCAGCAGGTTCGTCAGCTCGAACACCGGGGACAGCGCGAACCTGCTGTGCAACAGGTCGTCGCTGCCGACCTGGAACCGGATCATCCACCGACCTTACGTCCACTGGCGTAACTTTGGCGCGCGCGCCACCTGTTCGCCGAGCCTGTGGCGCATGAACCGAGTGGGCGACCGGGCCACCTACCTCGGTGTGCTCGCCAATCCGACCTTCCGGGTGCTGTTCATGACCCGATCGCTCGCGATCACCGCGGACGCCCTGCGGATAGTCGCGTTGTCGGTGCTCGTCCTCACGTTGACCGGGTCGACGCTGCTGGGCGCGATGACCTACGGGATCTCGTTCATCCCGCAACTCCTCGGCGCCGGCCTGTTCGGCGCCATCGCCGACCGGTTGCCGGCGCGGCGGCTGATCGCTCTCGGGTACGCCGCCGAGTTCGGCACCGGGCTGCTGCTGGCCCTGGTGGACCTGCCGGTGTGGCTGAGCCTGACCGTGGTGGCGGCGGTCTCGGCGGTGACCCCGGTGTTCAACGGAGCCGCCAGCCGGGTCGTCGCCGACGTGCTCACCGGCGACGGCTACGTGCTCAGCCGTTCCCTGATGAACCTGGCCAGCTCGGCGGCCCAACTGCTGGGGCTGGCCGGCGGTGGCGTCGCGATCGCCGCCTTGGGCGGGCGGCACGCCATGCTCGTCAGCGCGTTCGTGCACCTGGCGGTCGCGATCTGGGTCCGGCTCGGCCTGCCGCCGTTGCCCGCCGCACGGTCGCCCGAGCCTGAGTCGACGGGCACGTTCCGGCAGAGCTGGACCGGCAACCGGCGGCTGATGGCGGACCGCACCACGCGGAACCTGATCCTGGCGCAGTGGCTGCCGTCCGCGTTCGTCACCGGCGCGGAAAGCCTGCTCGTGCCGTACGCCGCCGTCCGGGGCCAGCCGGTGGAAACCGGTGGGCTGCTGTTGGCGTGCCTGCCGGTCGGCATGATGATCGGCAGCCTGGCGGTGGGGCGGTTCGTCCGGCCGGTCGCCCGGGAACGGCTGCTGGTGCCGCTGCTGGTGGTGCTCGGCCTGCCGTTGCTGGGTTTCGTGATCGACCTGCCGGTCGTGCTGTGCGGGACGCTGTTGGTGGTGACCGGGTCGGGGTTCGCCTACGGACTGGCACTGCAGCGGCGCTTCCTCGCCGCCGTGCCGGAGGACAGCCGTGGCCTCGCCTTCAGCCTGCTGACGACCGGGATGATGACGGCGCAGGGAATCAGCCCGGCGTTGGCGGGCGCGTTGGCCGGGGTGGTGCCGATCGGCGGCGTGATCGCCCTGGCCGGGGTGGCGACCCTGGCGGCGGCGGTGGCGTTCCGGCGGATCACCGCGTGACGTGGGTCGCTTCGGCCCAGGGCCGGACGTGACGGTTTTACCGGGGCGCATAGGCTTCGGCCGTGAGCGAGTCCGAAAACCGTCCGGCCGTCGAGGTGTCCGGGCTGGTGAAGCGGTACGGCTCGACCACCGCTGTGGACGGTCTCGAGCTGCGGTTGGCGCGCGGCCAGGTGCTCGCGTTGCTGGGGCCGAACGGGGCCGGCAAGACCACCACGGTCGAGATCTGCGAGGGATTCGTCAAGCCGGACGCGGGTTCCGTCACCGTCCTGGGGCTGCCGCCCGGTGATGCCGCGCTCCGGCCACGGGTCGGGGTCATGCCGCAGGGCGGTGGCGCCTATCCCGGTGTACGCGCCGGTGAGATGCTGCGCCTGGTGGCGTCTTGCGCGGCCCGCCCGCTGGCCACCGGGTGGCTGATCGACGTGCTG
Source organism: Actinocrispum wychmicini (assembly GCF_004345645.1). Classification (GTDB taxonomy): domain Bacteria; phylum Actinomycetota; class Actinomycetes; order Mycobacteriales; family Pseudonocardiaceae; genus Kibdelosporangium; species Kibdelosporangium wychmicini. The sequence goes on from NZ_SLWS01000015.1 coordinate 150,659, forward strand.
GGCCTGGGAAGTGTACAGCGTATACCGTACAAGCGGCTGTCCGGCGGGCAGCAGCAACGGCTCTCCCTGGCCTGCGCCCTGGTCGGCCGCCCCGAGCTGGTGTTCCTGGACGAGCCGACGGCCGGGATGGACCCGCAGGCCCGGCGGCTGGTGTGGGACCTGGTGGCCGCGCTGCGCGCGGACGGGGTGAGCGTGCTGATCACCACGCACCTGATGGAGGAGGCCGAGACACTGGCCGACCAGGTGGTCATCATGGACCACGGCCAGGTGGTCGCCGAGGGCACGCCCGCGCAGCTCACCACCGAGGACCCGGACTGCCAGCAGCTGCGGTTCAAGGCCCGCGGCGGACTCGACACCACCCTGCTCACCGCGGCGCTGCCGGAGGGATGCCATGTCACCGAGGCCGCGCTCGGCATGTACGTCGTCACCGGACGCGTCGACCCGCAGGTCGTTTCCACGGTGACCGCGTGGTGCGCCCAGCAGGGAGTGCTGGCCGAGGAGCTCAACGTCGGCCGGCGCAGCCTCGAAGACGTCTTCCTCGAACTCACCGGACGGGAACTGCGGTGACGACCAACCAAACGACCTTCCCCGCCGGCACGTTCACCCCCGCTCCCGGCGCCGGGAGCCGGGCACGGATGCTCGCCGCGCATGCCCGCACCGAGGTGACGCTCACCCTCCGCAACGGCGAGCAGATCCTGCTGACCCTGCTCATCCCGGTGGCGCTGCTGGTCGGCCTGACCCTGGTCAAGATCATCGCCATGCCCGAGCCGCGTGTGGACTCCGTGGTGCCCCGGGTGTTCGCGCTGGCCGTCATGTCGTCGGCGTTCACCGGGCAGGCCATCGCACTCGGCTTCGACCGGCGGTACGGCGTGCTGAAACGCCTTGCCGCCACCGCACTCCCCCGCTGGCTGCTGGCCGCCGGCCGGGTCGCCGCAGGGCTCACCGTCGTCGTCATCCAGCTCGTGGTGCTCGGGATCGTCGCGCTGGCCCTGGGGTGGTCGCCGACCGCCGCGGGTCTGGTGTGGACAGTCCTGCTCGCGGTACTGGGGGCGTTGGCCTTCGGGGCGTTGGGCGTGCTGCTCGGCGGGACGCTGAAGGCCGAGGTGGTGCTGGCGCTGGCCAACATCATCTGGTTCGTGCTGTTGCTGGCCGGCGGCATCATCGTGCCCGCCAGCTCGATGCCGGCCGGGATCGCCTCGGTGGTGGAACTCCTGCCGTCCGGTGCGTTGACCGAGGGCATGAACCAGGCACTGACCGGCTCAGGCCCGGGCGTGCAGCCGTTCGTGGTGCTGGCGGTGTGGGGTGTCGTGGCGGGAGTTGTGGCCGGGCGCACAACCCGCCTGACCTGACCGAGGTCTCTCAGGAGCACGCGCCTACCATCGGTGAGTGCTCGAAACGTTGAAGTCTCGGCTCGTCCAATGGCACCGCCCGTTCGCCATCGCGGCCGTCGTCGCCAACGTCGGCATCGCGGTCACCGGGGCGGTCGTGCGGGTCACCGGGTCCGGGCTCGGCTGCACCGAGTGGCCGAACTGCCTGCCGGGCAGCATGGTGCCGGTCGAACACCCCGAGCTGAGCATGCTCAACCAGTGGATCGAGTACGGCAACCGCATGCTGGCGACGATCGTCGGCGTGATCGGCGCGTTGTGCCTGATCGCGGCCTGGCTGTCGCGGCCCCGTCGCCGCCGGGTGATGTGGCTGTCCGCCACGATGATCGGCGGGGTGTTCGCGCAGGCCGTGATCGGCGGGATCACCGTCAAGGCCGGGCTGCTGTGGTGGACCGTCGCGTTCCACTTCGTCGTCTCGCCCGTGCTGACCTGGTTCGCCGTGCTGTTGGTCCGGTCGTTGCGCGAAGGCGACGGGCCCGCTCGGCCACGGACCAGCCCACTCGTACCCAAATTGCTGATCGCCCAGACCGTGCTGCTGGTGCTGTTGCTGATCGCCGGCACCCTGGTGACCGGCGCCGGTCCGCACGGCGGCGACGCCAAGACAGCCCGTCTCGACCTGCCGATCAACGTCCTCGCGCACGTCCACGCCTCGGTCCTGTACGCGTTCGTCGCGCTGCTGCTGGCCGTCGGCGTCATGCTGCGGCGTGGACCCGTCACCCGGGACATCTGGCGGCGGTACTTCCTTCTCCTCGCCGCCGTCGCGGTCCAGGCGGCCGTCGGCTTCACCCAGTACTTCACCGGCGTTCCGAGTGTGTTGGTCGTGGTGCACGTGTTCGGCGCGATGCTGGTCATCGTCGCGACCGCCGGACTGTGGGTGTCGACGCGGACGCGGGGTGCCGTGCCCACTGTGGAGCCAGCACAGAACGCGCAGTTCGCGACCGCGTCGCCGTGAGACCACCTCAGCGTCACCACCATGACCTACTGCATGACCTACTGTCAGTGCCGTGACGACAACCGCCACTGGTCCACAGCCGCTGCTCGGTGACCGCAGGTCGCTCGCCCAGCAGTTGACGCTGAAGGTATTCCTCCTCGTGCCGTTCGCGGCGCTGATCGCGGCCGTGCCGCTGGTGTGGGGCTGGGGACTCACGTGGCTGGACGTCATCCTGACGGCCGTGCTGTACGTGGTCGCCACCCTCGGCGTGACCGTCGGCTACCACCGCTACTTCACGCACGGCGCGTTCAAGGCCAACCGCGCCCTGCGAGTGGCCCTGGGCATCGCCGGCAGCTTCGCCGTGCAGGGGTCGATCATCTTCTGGGTCGCCAGCCATCGGCGCCACCACGCGTACGCCGACCGGGACGGCGACCCGCACTCGCCGTGGCTGTTCGGCACGTCCCCGACCGCGCTGCTGCGCGGCTTCTGGCACGCGCACATGGGGTGGATGTTCTCCCGGGACGTCACCAACTACCAGCGGTTCGCGCCAGACCTGTTGCGGGACAAGGACATTCGGGTCGTCAGCCGGTACTTCGGGGTGTGGACGGCCGGCAGCCTGGTGTTGCCCGCCGTGCTCGGCGGGCTGATCAGCTGGTCCTGGTGGGGCGCGCTGACCGCGTTCTTCTGGGCCGGGCTGGTCCGGATCGCGGCCCTGCACCACGTCACCTGGTCGGTGAACTCGATCTGCCACATGGTCGGGTCCCGCCCGTTCGCCAGCCGCGACAAGGCCGCCAACTTCTGGCCGCTGGCCATCCTGTCCATGGGCGAGTCGTGGCACAACTCGCACCACGCCGACCCGACGTGCGCCCGGCACGGTGTCCTTCGTGGACAGATCGACATCGCGGCCCGCACGATCTGGGTCTTCGAACGCTTCGGCTGGGCCAAGGACGTCCGCTGGCCGACCCCGGAACGCCTGGCCCGCAGGCGAGTGGCCGGCTAACCGAGCCGGCTTCGCAGCCAGGCCATCGCGTACTCGCCCTGAATCCGTTGGAACTCCCGGATCGTGGGCAGGTTCGGTGGCGGCGGCAACAGCGCGGAGTGGACCATGAACCCGGCCAGCCCGGCGGCCACCGCGGTGACCGCGTCCGGATCCGCTTCGGCTGCCAGCGGCGACGTTCCCCACACCTCGGCCGGTGCCGGCCCACCCTGCATGGCGACGCTGGGCAGCATGAACAGCAGGTCGATCCAGGGCGCGCCGACGGCGGCGTGCGGCCAGTCCACGAACACGACCCGGTCCTCGGTGAGCAGCACGTTGTCCGCACGAATGTCCCGGTGCAGCAGGGTTTCACCGGCAGCCGCCTGCGGCCACGCCTCCTCCAGCTCGACCAGCCGGCCGAGGTTGGCCCGTGACCACGGGTCGAGCCGCGCGGCCAGCTCGTCGTCGGCGGCCAGGCTGCGCCAGCCCGCAAAGCCGGCGTCGACGGTGTCGATCGGGCTGGGAGTGAGTACCTCGGAAAGCTCGACCATGGCGTCGTGCACACGCTGCCACTCGTCCGGCCGCCACGGCACCGTCGGGTTGCGTCCCTCGACGTCCTCGAAGACGAGCGCCACCCAGTCGCCGTCGTCGTAGGACCACAGCAGCTTCGGCGCGGGCGCCCCCTCGGGCAGCTGGGCGGCGATCACGGCCTCCCGGCGGTGCATCGCCGGCGAGTCCGGATTACGTTCCAGCCCAACGGCTTTCACGAACACGCGGCGTCCGTCAGCCAGCAGGAGACGCGCCGCCATGCCCGGTGAGAAGCCGCCCGGCTGGCTCGCCGCGTGCACAACGGTCGACCCCGCCGCCGAACCTGACGCCGACAGCCCGGTCTCGATCCCCGCGTGCACAACGGTCGACTGGTCTCCGTCGGCAACAGCCGGACCGGGCTCCCGCAGCGCGGCCTCGATCGCCGCCCGCACCGCGGCCGGTACCTCGGTCCAGCTCAGCCGGTTGCCGCCATTGCCTTCCATTCCCCCATTGTCCGGCACTGTCCACCGATTTGCTCACTGTCCACTTCGGACTAGGAGAACAACCGCCGGCCGGCCATCTTCCGCCGGTGCGCGGCCCCGATCTTCGTCCCGTTCACGGTGTCCGCGTCCCAGGTGGCCGCCTCCAGGCCGGTCACCTCGGCGATCAGCGCCTCCGCCGCCTCGGTCGACGGGACGAGCACGTCCCCCATGGCCCCGTCCTGGCCCACCAGCACGACCCGGGCACCGGCCAGCCCGATCGGCTCGACGACCGCCTTGCTCGGACCGTGTTGCCGGACGAATCCACGCGCTGCCTTCATAGCTGTCAGCGTAGATCGCTTCGGCCCACTCCCCTGGTGTCGCTCGTCACCTGTGTCAGCGCCCCAGGTCGCCGTTCACCAACGGCTCCAACGGGTTCGACAGGTGCGCGGCCTCAAGCAACTCGACGAGGGCCGGATCGAGGTCGAACCGGACGTCGTCGATGGCCGCGATCGGCGTGGCGCCGTTGATCACGTTCGTCATGAACGCCGACCGGAACCCGGACAGGTCCGGCAGCCGCAGATCCCAGGTCTCGTGGTCGACGCCGTGCCGGCGAAGTCCGTCGGTCAGCAGCCGCATCTCGATGCCGGGCAACGCGGGCGCGGCCGGCAGCACGATCCGCGAGCCGTCGTAGAAGCCGACGTTCGACACCGTGCTCTCCGAGATCCGGCCGTCGGCCGACACGAACAAGGCGTCGTCGTAGCCCGCCTGCCGGGCGAGCCGGTACTGGTGGAACAGCCCGAACGTGCCCACGTGTTTCACCTGCGGCAGGTCACGGGCGTACCGGGTGGAGCGCAACCGGGCCGCCGCCGGCCGGCTGGGCACCAACGGCCGGACCCGGACCAGGAACTCCGGCTCGGGCAGGTCGTCGATCCGGTCGACCGGGAGATTCGGCACGAACACCGTGACACGGACGTTCGCCGGCAGCTCATGCCCCTGAACCGCCGCGTGGATCCGGGCCCGCACCTCGTCGCCGTCGACGCCGTGCCCGAACAGGATCCGCGCGTCCCGGTCCAGCCGCTCCAGGTGCAGGCCGAGTCCCCGCACTCCGGCCGGGCACACCGGCATGGCGGTGAAGTTGCCGTAGTTCACGTAGGCCAGCGTTTCGAGGTCGGTCACGGTGGTGATCGTGCCAGTGGTGATCGGGCCAGCGGAACATCCGGAGCTGTGCTGGGGTTGGTTCCAGACAACTGATTCGGGAATCTGATCGAGGAGGCGGCGTGCCCAGGGCAGTGCTGGTGCGGCAGACCGGTGGACCAGAGGTGTTGGAACTGACCGAGGTCGACGTCCCCGAGCCCGGTCCGGGCGAGGTCGTCGTCGACGTCGCGGCGGCCGGCGTGAACTACATCGACACCTACCACCGCTCCGGCCTGTATCCGATCGAGACGCCGTTCGGCCTCGGCCTGGAAGGCGCCGGCCGGGTCAGCGCGGTCGGCCCGGACACGGACCTCACTGTGGGTGACCGCGTCGCCTGGTTCAGCACGCGTGGGAGTTACGCGGACCAGATCGTGCTACCCACAGCAGACGTGGTCCGGGTGCCGGACCAGGTCGACGACGACACCGCCGCGGCTCTGCTGTTGCAGGGAGTGACCGCGCACTATCTCGTGTCGTCCACCTATCCGGTGAAGTCGGACGACCCTGTCCTGGTGCACGCGGCGGCCGGCGGTGTCGGCCTGCTGCTCGTGCAACTCGCCAAGGCACGCGGCGCGCGTGTGCTCGCGACCGTGTCCACGCCGGAGAAGGAGGCGTTGGCGCGCGAGGCGGGCGCTGATGAGGTCGTCGGATACGAGGAGTTCGACAAGCACGCCCGCGCGTTCACTGACGGCCAGGGCATGGCCGTGGTGTACGACGGCGTCGGCAAGACCACGTTCGACCAGAGTGTCGCCAGCGTCCGCCGGCGCGGCTACATGGTGCTGTACGGGGCGTCCAGCGGCCCGGTGCCGCCCGTGGACCCCCAGCGGCTCAACGCGGCCGGCTCGATCTACCTGACCCGGCCGAAGAGCGGCGACTACGCGGTGACACCGGCGGAGACCCGCTGGCGGACAGGTGAACTGTTCGAGGCCGTCGTGGCCGGGGACCTCAAGGTCCGGATCGGCGGCAAGTACCCGCTCGCCGACGCCGCCCAGGCCCACAAGGACCTGCAGTCCCGCAAAACCACCGGAAAACTGCTGCTCGTCCCCTGATCACAGGGGGTGGCCGGGAAACGGCCACCCCCGAAGGCCACTACTGGACGACGACCGCGTCGACCACGAAGACGAGGGTCTCGTTGGGCTTGACCGGGGGCTTGCCGGTGTCGCCGTAGCCGAGCGCCGGTGGGATGACCAGGAGCCGTCGGCCGCCCTGCTTCATGCCCACCAGACCCTGCTGCCACCCGACGATGACCTGCGCCTGGCCGATGGGTGCCTGCAGCGGGATGGGCTGGCCACGGTCGTAGGAGTTGTCGACGATCTTCTGGTCGGACCAGGTTTCCAGCAGGTAGTCGAGGGTCGCGGTGTTCTGGGCGGTGGCGGCCGGGCCGTTGCCCGGCGCGAGGTCCTTGGTCAGCAGGGTGGTCGGCGGCTTGCAGGTGGTCGGGATGGTGATCGTCGGCTTGGCCCCGGGGGCGCCGCTGACCTTGATGTCGTCCACCTTGCACTCGTTGCCGGCCGGCGCGACCGAACTCGCGGAGGACGAGGACGTGGCCGGCGGGCTCGAGGTCGTGCTGGACGTCTTGGGCGGGGCCGACGTGGCGCCTGTCGGGCCGTCGGCGGGCGGCTTCGTCGAGTCCTGCTCCGAGTTCGCACAGGCGCTCAAGGCGGTTGCCGCCGCCAGCGCCACGATGACCATGGTGACCTTGCCTGCGATGCGCATGGGCGTCACCCTAGGCAACCGGGTCACACACTGGTCCCATCGGGTGCCCGGCCGATCGTGGCTTGATCGCCCTGTGCCAGCGGGGTGACCATGGACGTCCCCCGTTTTTCCGATTTCACACGTGCGGCAATGAGCGTACAGTAACTCGGCGCGCACAAGCGGACACTATGCGCATTCGTCCATCCGAGTGCCCGCCAAGGAGGTGACCCCGGTGTCCGCGGACGCCAACGGCATCCGCTCGAACCCGATCCGGGAGATTTTCTGGACCAGGACAGGACTGCTGCTCGCGGTCCTGCTGGTGGTCTCGATCGGCAGTCTGTGGCTGTCCGGCACAATGGACGCCGGGACTTGGAAGAATCTCGTGACCGCACTCGGGACAGGCACGATGATCTCCGCGATCGTCGGTTTCGGACAGACGCTGATAACGGCATCGGCGTCCCATCGCGCCCTGGTCGCCCCGCTGGTCGAGGAAAGCAGGCGGGCATTGAAGGACCTGTCGGCCGAATACCGCGCGTTGAACACCGAGTTCTTTCCCACGCACGTCTTCGACGCCACCACCAATCCCGACCCGGAGCTGAACCGGCAGCTGATGGCCGACCTGGCCGCCAGCCGCTGCTACTTCTTCCGCGGCTTCTCCGGCCGGTACGCCGCGGCGCGGCTGCTGGTCGCCCGCTCCGGCCGCGAACTGCGGGCGGTCCTCGCCGACCCGCGGGAGGCGTCCGCGATCAGCGGCCGAGCCAGGCACATGCTCCGGATCGAGGGGGTCGCCGGCGACTACGACAAGATCCGCGCGAGGTTGCTCGAAGAGATCTCGATCGGCCTGGCCGGGCTGTTCCTCGCCCGCAGCCGGTGCGACTCCATGGAAATCGCGGTGGTCGCCGACCCGCCGCTTGACCGGACCGAGATATTCGACGACAGCGTCTGGCTCACCCTGTACAGCGCGGTGGCCGGAACAGCCACCCTTTATCCGCGAACACTGCGTTTCTCCGAAGGATCGTTCATCTACGACATGCAACGCGCGGAATTCCAACGCCTGCGCGCCACCCGCTCAGTGCAGAAGTACACGATCACCCCGGACACCAGCCGCCAGGAATTCCTGGCACTTTTCGAGAAAATCACCGGATCGCCCCTGTCCGAAGAGGGGTTCGCGGACCTGGAACGAATGTTCCACGATTTCCGCGACGAATTCACCGCCGTTGCGGGGTTGGGAAGTTGACATGCTTTCGGCACTGACCGAGTTGGCCGCGCGGATGCGCGCGTGCGACGTCGCCGACTGGGACCGCGTGGCGGCCCGGTTCTTCGACTGGGCCACTCAGCAGGACCTGCGCGCCGCCGTGCGCGCCTACCTGGACGGTCTGGCGGGCAACGCGGCCGCCGCCGTGACCGCCAAGTCCCGGGAGACCACCACGCACTTCGCCTGGTGCCTGTTGGACCGCCCGGAAGACGGGTTCTCCTTCTGGCTGCACGAGTACAAACCGCAGCAGGACTGGCGGATCGGCTACGCCGACTCCGTCCACAACCACCGGTACCACTTCTGCACGACCATCCTGCGTGGCCGGTACGTCCACGAACGCTTCACCGCCGACGTCGATCCGGAAGGGACCGAGATCCGGTCGGCCACCCTGCTGCGCAGCGGAGTGTGCGGCACCGGCGAAGCCGGGATGATGCTGTCGGAGGAGTTCCACCGAATCCCGAAAGCCGAGGACGGCACCCTCACCTTCCTGGTGAAATCCCGGGCCATCCAGCCCTGGAGCCTGTCCTATGACCCGATCACCGGCACCAGCCGCCGACACGTGCCCATCGAGCAGCGACTGGGGCAGTTGGCCCGGCACATCTGAACACAGAACCCCAGCTGGGGGATGACGGGGCGGTTATATGTCATCATGACCGCCTCGTGGGGCCGTCTTACCCATACGATGCCTTCACCTGTGCGAAGGGATCGTTCGGGAGGCCCCAATGCTCGGTCAGAACACCGCGGTGCCGCTCGGCACGGTTGCGCCTGAGGCATATGCCCAGGTGGAACACCGGGTCAAGCAGTTGTGCGCGCGGCATGCCGCGAAGTTGCCGTTCCACGGTTGGCACCATGTTCACTTCGTACGGACGAAGGCCGGCGAGTTCGCCCGGTCCAATGGGTCCGATCCGGCGGTCGTCGAGACGGCCGCACTTGTGCATGACCTGAATTACATCGTGCTGCGCAATTCGGCCGCGTCGGCAGGGCGTGACCTGCGGATGCACGTCCTCGCTCGGGCGGGTGTGGACGAGGCGGTGGCCGAACGGATCGACGCCGTCGTCCTGGAGGCCGAGATGAGTTCCAGGGATGCCGATATCTCGCTGGAAGCCCAGGCGCTCAGCGACGCCGACACGCTGTTCAAGGCGCTGCCGGTGACGCCGGTGATGCTCGCGCACCGCTATCTCAGTGAGAACGGCGTCACGCTTCGGGAACTGGCGCACAAAATCGTCGGCGAGCAGCGCGGTGCGCACGACGCCGGGTTCTACTTCTACAGCCCCGAGGCCAAGGCCATGTACTCGCACTGGGCCACCGCCAACCTGGACCTGTGGCAGTGCGTTGTGGAGGCACTCGACGACCCGTCCGTCGGCGAGCTGCTCGAAGAGGTCACCGCGGAGTGAGCCGGAAGACCCGCAGTTCGCGGTCTGTTCTGGACTGGTAGTTGTCGTACGCGGGCCAGGTCCTGGTCAGGGTCGGCCAGATCCGCGCCCGCTCGTCGCCGGTGAGCCGGTGCGCGTGGACGTCGTGGGTCCGGCCTTTGATGTTCACCGACGCGTCCGGATTGGCCATCAGGTTGACCGTCCACACCGGATGGCCGGGACCGCCCCAGTTGGACCCGACCAGCAGGATGTCCTTGCCGTCCGGCACGTACAGCAGCGGCACGTCGCGCGGCTGGCCGGACCGCCTGCCCTTGACCGTCAGGATCAGTGCCGGCAGCCCGGCGATACCGACGAGGGTCACCCGCCCTTTGGTCAGCCGCAGCAGCACCTTGTCCGTGGCCAGGACGTACGGACTGATCCGGCTGAGCCACGGACGAGCGGCGAGCCAGCGCGCGATCGCGCGCAACACTTCCATGGCACGCGAAGATACCCAGGTCAGGCCAGGAAGTCACCCAACGGCACCGGAGTCAGCCCGTCCTGTTTGGCGCGTTCCAGGAACGCCCGGAAGTCCTCCACGAACGTCTTGCGGAAGTGCATCAGCACGATGTCGCCCGCTTTGAGCTTGCCGGCCCCCTGGAACTGCACGACGCCGTCGTTGACCGCGGCGGTCCACAGGATGATGGCCTTCATCCCGCAGTCCACGACCGCTTTCTGGGTGTTGGCGTCGTAGTTGCCGAACGGCGGCCGGAACAGCGCCGGGCGCTTGCCGAACGCGGTGGTGATGGCGTCCGCGTCGCCGCAGATCTCCTTCTTCTGCGCCTCGTACGGCATGCCCTTCAGGTTCGGGTGGGTCATCGTGTGGTCGTTGATGATCACGCCGGCCTCGTCCTGGATGGCCTTGAAGTACGCCTCGTGGCCCTTGAAGTACTTCTCGTTCAGGAACAGCGTGGGGTGCGCGCCGGAGTCCTTGATCATCTGCAGCGCGTTGGGATCCTGGATCGCGCCGTCGTCCATGGTGATGAACACGTACGGCTTGTCCGTCTGGATCTTCTTGACCACCGGGGCCTTGCCGTCGGTGATCGGCGGCACATGTCCTTGCGCGGTGCCGAACTGGTAGGGCTGCTGGAAGGCCGGCGGCGCCGGCGCGTCCGGCTCCGGCCGGCCCTGCGCGGGCGCCACAGTGGACGGTTTCGGTGCGCTCGCCGGCGGTGCCGACGAACACCCGACGATCAAGGCCGCCGCGGCAGTGACCGCGGCGGCCAAGCCGACCACGTTCCGAATGTCCATTACCCCACCGTTTGTCCTGTCGGATTCCTGTCTCTACCGAGAGGACGCCACAGGCGGTGGAAACGTTGCGTCAGGTTCCGTCGCCCCGGATGATCCGGTCGTCCGTGGCCACCGGTGAACCTCGTCCGTCGCGGTTGCTCGTGGTGAACCACAGCATGCCGTCCGGCCCGGCCACCGGGGTCCGGAGCCGCCCGAACTGCCCTTGGTAGAGGGCACGCGGCGTGCCGATGCCGGTGGTGGTCACCGGGATCACCCACATCCGGGTGCCGCGCAACGCCGCCATGTAAAGGTTGTTCCTGTAGAAGGCGATCCCGCTCGGCGACGCCTCGGCGGTGGTCCACTGGGTCAGCGGGTCGACGAAGTTCGGGTTGCCGCACCTGCCCTCGCACGTCGGCCAGCCGTAGTTGCCGCCCGGCCGGATCAGGTTCAGCTCGTCGAACCGGTTCTGGCCGAGTTCGGCCTCGAACAGCCGGCCGTCCGGGGACCAGGTGAGCCCCTGGACGTTGCGGTGCCCGAACGAGTACACGAGCGTGCCGAACGGGTTGCCCGGCGCGGGTCGCCCGTCCTGGGTCATCCGCAGGATCTTGCCGCCGAGCGACGCCCTGTTCTGGGCGTTGCCGGAGCTGCCCGCGTCACCCGTGCCGGCGTACAGCATGCCGTCCGGGCCGAACGCGAGCCGGCCGCCGTTGTGGATCTGGGTTCCGCGGGGGATCCCGGTCACGATCGGCTGCGGCGGCGAGCCCAGCGTGACTCTCGCGATCCGGTTGTCGGTCGCGGTCGTGTAGTAGACGAAGACGGTCCGGTCCTGGGTCGGTGACACAGCGAGGCCGAGCAGCCCGCCTTCACCGTCCGGGGTGACGCCGGGCACGGTCTGGATGTCGGTGACTGTGCCGTTGCGTAGCGACCTGATCTTGGCCGTGGTGCGTTCGGTGAACACCGCGCTGCCGTCCGACAGGAACCCGAGGCCCCAGGGAACGGACAGCCTGGTCGCCACGACTGTGTTCGCGGCGTTGGCTGGGGCGGCGGAGACGGTCAACGCGGTGATCGCGGCCACGGCGGTGGCCACGCCCCTGTGGATCTTCATTGGTCCTTCCTCCATGCAGGGTGGAGACAGAGGTACAGACCAATGGTGACCTATGGGTCACGGACCGTCACCGTCCGTTGGTTGGGGATCAGAGCCCGAGCAAGGCGGGGTCAGCCATGAGGGCGCGCCAGCGCCCACCCGGGTCGTCGACCAACCGGCGGGTGGTCAGGTCGAGCAGCCCGGACACGCTCTCCACCTCGGCGGCCAGCACTCCCCCGGCGGTCCAGAGCCGCTGGGTGACCCGGGACGTCCGGCCGGTGGTCCAGTGGAACTCCGTCTCGACCTCGACGGTGTCGTCCGGGCGCAGCTCGTGGCGGAACTCGATCGTGGTCCGCAGGTTCACCGGTCCGAGGGCCTGGTCCCTGAGCTGGGCCAGGTCGACGCCGGCCGCCTGGACCAGCCGCCACCGGGCGTTGTCGGCATACAGCAGGTAGGCGGGGCCACGGACGTGACCGTTGGTGTCCAGGTCGTCCACCCGGACCGGGATGGTGATTCGCACTACCGGATTCTCGGCACCACCGGCCGCGGCGTCTGGAACATTTCGGCCAACCTGGCCGGGGTGGACCCGGACATCGCCAGGCACTCCCGCCCCAGGTGCGACTGGTCGGCGTACCCCAGGTCAGCGGCCACATCCGCGAGCGACGACCGGCCAACCGCGACGAGCGGCAGCCGGCGGAGGAACTCCGGAACCGCAGCACCCGCTGCAACCGTTTGGGCCCGTAGCCGACCTCGGCACGCAGCCGCCGACGCAGGCCGCGTTCGCTGATGGCCACCTGGTCGGCCGCCTGTGGCACGGAACGTGTGCGCAACTCGCGTACAGCCGCGACCGTGAGCGGATCATGGGCTCGACCGGCCACCAGGCGTTCCAATGAGGACAGTTCGGGTCGGTCGAGGACGGCCGCCCGTCCCCACACGTCGGCCAGCGGCGTGACCCCGTGCGGCAGCTCGGCGACGGGCATACCCAGCACGGAACCGGCCACCCCGCAGCGCAACCGCAAGCCGAGACTGACGCCGGTGGCCGGCAGCCACATCCGGGCCGGCCGGCCGGCGGTCACCACCACGTACAGCCCCTGGCTGTTCCACACCAGGTCGACGCATCCGTCCGGAACGACCCGAATCGACCGCGGCCACCCGGCCGTGCCGATCCACCCGGCCTCCACCACGGCGGCCACCGCACGCGACGGCGTTACCTCACGGTAGGTGGAGCGCAGCCCGCCGGCCTCAGCCCAGGTACGAAGCGGTATGGCCATGTGGCCAGTATCTAGAACCAGCCGGTGATGGGCAGGCCGACAGCCGAGTCGACGGCGACCATGACGAACACCGCACACAGGTACGAGTTCGACAGGTGGAAAACCTTCATCGGCTTGCCCTCTTCGCCGCCCCGGTACACGTTGTGCAGCCGGTGGACGGCGGTCAGGAACCAGGCGCCCAGCACCACGGCCGCGACCGCGTAGATCCACGACGTCGCGGGCACCAGGAGGAGTCCACACAGGACCATCGCCCACGAGTAGAGCACGATCCGGAACGACACCTGGCGCGCCGGCAGGACGACCGGCAGCATCGGGACACCGGCCCGCTCGTAGTCGTCGCGGAACTTCATCGCCAGCGCCCACGAGTGCGGCGGCGTCCAGAAGAAGATCACGCCGAACAGCACGAACGCCGGCCAGCCCACGTCGCCGGTCACCGCCGACCAGCCGATCACCACCGGCATGCAGCCGGCGATTCCGCCCCACACGATGTTCTGGGACGTCCGGCGCTTCAACCACATCGTGTACACGAAGACGTAGAACAGGATCGCGCCGACGCACAGCACCGCGGCGACCCAGTTCGAGGTCAGCCAGAGGAAGCCGCACGACAGCACACCGAGCACCACGCCGAAGACCAACGCGTTGCGGACCGGCACCTGGTGCCTGACCAGGGGGCGCGCGCTGGTGCGCTTCATCACCGCGTCGATGTCCGCGTCGACCACACAGTTCAGGGCGCCCGCGCTGCCGGCGGCGAGGGTGCCCCCGACCATCGTCCACAGCACCAACCACGGTGACGGGATGCCACGTTGCGCCAGCAGCATCGCCGGGATGGTGGTGACCAGAAGCTGCTCGATGATGCGGGGCTTGGTCAGCGCGACGTATGCGCGGACGACATCCTTGATACGGCTGAGGCCACGCTGCGGAGCGTCCGCGGTCGGGTCGGCGGTGATGCTCACGGATGGGAATAGTAGACCGGCTACGTACGGGGACCTGTGCCGGGTGGTCCCCGACGAGTCTGCGGTCGCAAGTAGGCCCACGATGACTACGCTGGCGCGTGGGACGAGGGAGAACACGCGGGAACACTGTTTCGTTCCCGCACGAACAGCGAAAGTGGGAGCACCGACCCGTGTCCGTGAATGACGACATCACCCGCCTGACCACCCCGAACGTGCCTGTCGACTGGACGGACCTGGACAAGCGGGCGGTGGACACGATCCGCGTGCTCGCCGCCGAGGCCGTCCAGCGCACCGGCAACGGCCACCCCGGTACGGCGATGAGCCTCGCGCCCGTGGCGTACGCGCTGTTCCAGCGGGTCATGCGGCATGACCCGACGGACGCCGGCTGGATCGCCCGGGACCGGTTCGTGCTGTCCGCCGGCCATTCCAGCCTCACGCTCTACCTACAGCTGTTCCTCGCCGGCTACGGCCTGGAACTGGCCGACATCAAAGCGTTGCGCACCTGGGGCTCGCTCACACCTGGACACCCCGAGCACGGCCACACTCGCGGGGTGGAGATGACCACCGGGCCGCTCGGCCAGGGTCTGTCCTCCGCGGTCGGCATGGCCATCGCCGCCCGGCGGGAGCGCGGTCTGTTCGACCCGGACACCGCGCCCGGCCAGAGCCCCTTCGACCACCACATCTACGTGATCGCGTCGGACGGCGACATCGAGGAGGGCGTCACCTCCGAGGCGTCGTCGATCGCCGGGCACCAACGGCTCGGCAACCTCACGGTGATCTACGACGACAACAAGATCTCCATCGAGGACGACACCGCGATCGCCCTGTCCGAGGACACCGCCAAGCGGTACGAGGCGTACGGCTGGCACGTGCAGGTCGTCGAGAGCGGCGAGAACGTCACCGGCATCCTGGCCGCCCTGGCCAACGCCAAGGCGGAGACCGAGCGCCCGTCGTTCATCGTGCTGCGCACGATCATCGGCTACCCGGCGCCGACCAAGATGAACACCGGCAAGGCGCACGGCGCCGCGCTGGGCGCCGACGAGGTCCGGGCCACCAAGGAGATCCTCGGCTTCGACCCGGACCAGGACTTCGCGGTCGAGCCTGAGGTCCTGGCGCACGCCCGCGAGGTGGTCCAGCGGGGCGCCGCCGCGCACGCCGAGTGGCAGCCGACGTTCGACGCGTGGGCCGCGGCCAACCCGGAGCGCAAGGCGCTGCTGGACCGGCTGACCGCCCGGCAGCTGCCCGAGGGCTGGGACGCGAAGGTGCCGAGCTGGGAGCCGGACCCGAAGGGCCTGGCCACCCGCAAGGCCTCCCAGGAGGTGCTCAACGCGCTGGCCGACACCCTGCCCGAGCTGTGGGGCGGGTCGGCCGACCTGGCCGAGAGCAACAACACCACGATGAAGGGCGCGGACTCGTTCGGCCCGACCGACACGTCCACCAAGGAGTGGAACGCCAACCCGTACGGCCGGACGCTGCACTTCGGCATCCGCGAGCACGCGATGGGCGCGATCCTCAACGGCATCTCGCTGCACGGCCCGACCCGGCCGTACGGCGGTACGTTCCTGGTGTTCAGCGACTACATGCGGCCGGCGGTCCGGTTGGCCGCGCTGATGAAGACGTCCGCGATCTACGTGTGGACGCACGACTCGATCGGCCTCGGCGAGGACGGCCCGACGCACCAGCCGGTCGAGCACCTGGCCGCGTTGCGGGCGATCCCGGGCCTGACCGTCGTCCGCCCGGGTGACGCGAACGAGACGGCCGCCGCGTGGAAGACCGCCATCCAGCGCCCCGACGGCCCGATCGGTCTGACGTTGACCAGGCAGAACCTGCCCGTCCTCGAAGGCACCGACCCGGCCGGCGTGGCCAAGGGCGGTTACGTGCTCGCGGACGCGTCCACCGGCGACGTGCAGGTAGTGCTCATCGCCACAGGCTCGGAACTGCAGCTGGCGGTCGAGGCGCGGAAGGTCCTTGAGGCCGACGGTGTTGGAACACGTGTGGTCTCAATGCCGTCCGTGGAGTGGTTCGACGCCCAGGACGCCGCGTACCGCGACCAGGTCATCCCACCGTCGGTGCGGGCGCGGGTCTCGGTGGAGGCCGGCATCGCCCAGCCGTGGCACCGCTTCCTCGGTGACGCCGGCGAGGCCATCTCGATCGAACACTTCGGCGCGTCCGCCGACTTCCAGACCTTGTTCCGCGAGTTCGGTTTCACGACCGAGGCCGTTGTCGACGCGGCACGGCGCTCGCTTGCGCGAGTGGAGGAGTCCAAATGAGTAACCAGAAACTGAACGACCTGTCCGCCGCCGGTGTCTCCATCTGGCTGGACGACCTGTCCCGGGAGCGGCTGACCACCGGCAACCTGGCCGAGCTGGTCCGGGACTGGAACGTCGTCGGCGTGACGACCAACCCGACGATCTTCGCCAACGCGCTCAGCAACGGCGAGGCGTACGACGAGCAGGTCCGCGAGTTGGCGGCGCGGAACGCGTCGGTGGACGCGACCATCCGCGAGATCACCACGACGGACGTGCGCAACGCGTGCGACCTGTTCCGGGACATCTACAACGCGACCGACGGCGTCGACGGCCGGGTGTCGATCGAGGTCGACCCGCGGCTGGCGCACGACACCGAGCGGACCGTCGCCGAGGCGCAGGACCTGTGGAAGACGGTCGACCGGCCGAACCTGTACATCAAGATCCCGGCGACGCTGGCCGGTATTCCGGCGATCACCGCGACCCTCGCCGAGGGTATCGACGTGAACGTGACGCTGATCTTCTCGATCGAGCGCTACCGGCAGGTGATGGACGCGTTCATCGCCGGCATCGAGCAGGCCAGGGCGAACGGGCACGACGTCGCGAAGATGCACTCGGTGGCGTCGTTCTTCGTGTCCCGTGTGGACACCGAGATCGACAGGCGGATCGACAAGGCCGACACGGTCGAGCTGAAGGCCCTCCGTGGCCAGGCCGCCATCGCCAACGCCCGGCTCGCGTACGCCGCCTACGAGGAGGCGTTCTCCACCGACCGCTGGAAGGCGCTCGGCGCTCGGGCGCAACGTCCCTTGTGGGCGTCCACCGGGGTGAAGGACCCGACCTACTCGGACACCCGGTACGTGGACGAACTGGTCGCGCCCAACACGGTCAACACGATGCCGGAGAAGACCCTGCGGGCGACCGCCGACCACGGCAAGATTGACGGCGACAAGGTTTCCGGCACCGCGGAGCAGGCTCAGGAGGTCTTCGACGCGCTCTCGGACGCGGGCATCGACCTGGACGACGTGTTCAAGGTGCTCGAGGACGAGGGTGTGGACAAGTTCGAGAAGTCCTGGGCCGAGCTGCTGGCGACCGTGACCGGCCAACTGACCAAGACAGCGTCCGATTCCAACAGGGGCTGAGCCGACATATGAGTGAGATCTCAGTGGAGATCGTCGACTCGAAGCTCGCCGAAGAGGCGGCTTCGCTGGTCGAGACGCTGGTGGCGGACCGGGTCGCCAGCCGGATCACCGCCCAGGATCCGACGCTGTGGGGACCGGACGCCGAGTCGGAGGCGGCGATCCGGCTGTCGTGGGTGACGTTGCACGAGTCCTCCCGGTCGTTGCTGGCGGAGATCGACGCGCTGCGCGCCGATCTGCACGCGGACGGTGTGGACCGGGTGGTGCTCGCCGGGATGGGCGGTTCGTCGCTGGCCCCGGAGGTGATCACCGCGACCGCGGGGGTCCCTCTGGTGGTCCTGGACACCACCGACGCCGCACAGGTCGCCGACGCTCTGGCCGGCGACCTGTCGCGTACGGTCCTGGTGGTGTCGTCGAAGTCCGGTGGCACCGTCGAGACCGACAGCCACCGGCGGATCTTCGAGCAGGCCTTCGCGGCCGAGGGCATCGACGCGAAGTCGCGGATCGTCGTGGTGACCGACCCGGGCTCGCCGCTGCAGAAGCTGGCCGAGGACGCCGGCTACCGCAAGGTGTTCCTGGCCGACCCGCACGTCGGTGGCCGGTATTCGGCGCTGACCGCGTTCGGGCTCGTCCCGGCCGGCCTGGCCGGCGCGGACGTGGCGGCGCTGCTGGACGAGGCGGCCGCAGCGGCGGCCCTGCTGTCCCAGGACGACGGCGCCAACCCGGGCCTGCGGCTCGGCGCGGCGCTGGGGGTCCGGCACTCCGAGGGCGCCGAGAAGGTCGTCTTCGCCGACAACGGTTCGGGCATCAAGGGCTTCCCGGACTGGGTGGAGCAGCTGATCGCGGAGTCCACCGGCAAGCACGGCACCGGGTTGCTCCCGGTGGCGACCGAGGGAGTGGACGCCCCCGGATTCGCCGACGCCGGCGACGACGCCACCGCGACCGCCATCGGCTCCCCCACCGGTTCGGCGCTGGTCAGCACCTCGGGTTCGCTCGGCGGCCTGGTCCTGTTGTGGGAGTACGCGACCGCGGTGGCCGGCCGGTTGTTGGGCATCGACCCGTTCGACCAGCCGGACGTGGAGGCCGCCAAGAAGGCCGCCCGCGCCCTGCTGGACCAGCCGCCGGGGTCCGGCGACGAGACCAAGCCGTCTCTTGTGGACGGTCCGGTCGAGGTGTACGGGGACTTCGCCGGCGGCTCGCTGACCGAGGTACTGCGGTCCTTTGTGGACGCCGTGCCGGAGTTCGGCTACATCGCCGTGCAGGCCTATCTGGACCGGCTGGACGACGCGTCCGCGTCACTGCTGCGGGCCGAACTGGCCAGGCGGACCGGAGTGCAGACCACGTTCGGCTGGGGACCGCGGTTCCTGCACTCCACCGGCCAGTACCACAAAGGTGGCCACCAGAACGGCGCGTTCCTGCAGATCACCGGCGCGGTCGAGGACGACCTGGACGTCCCCGACCGGCCGTACACGCTGGGCGTGCTGCAGCACGCGCAGGCACTGGGCGACGGGCAGGTGCTCGCCGAGCACAGCCGTCCGGTGCTGCGGCTGCACCTGACCGACCGGGCCGCGGGGCTGGCCCATCTCGTGAAAGCCGTGCAGGAGGTACATCGGCCGTGAGTGTGCGCAACTGGAAGAACCCGCTGCGCGACCCCCGGGACAAGCGACTGCCGCGCATCGCCGGGCCGTGCGGCCTGGTGATCTTCGGCGTGACCGGCGACCTGTCGCGCAAAAAGCTGATGCCGGCCATCTACGACCTGGCCAACCGGGGCCTGCTGCCGCCGGGTTTCGCGCTGACCGGCTTCGCCCGCCGCGACTGGGAGAACGAGGACTTCGCCCAGGTCGTCTACGAGGCGGTCAAGCAGCACGCGCGAACCCCGTTCCGCCAGGAGGTCTGGGACCGGCTGGCCGAGGGCATCAGGTTCGTGCAGGGGACGTTCGACGACGACGACGCGTTCGACCGGCTCGCCGAGACGGTCAGGGAACTGGACGAGCAGCGCGGCACCGGCGGGAACCACGCGTTCTACCTGTCCATCCCGCCGGGCGCGTTCCCGGTGGTGTGCAAGCAACTCGCGCGGTCCGGACTGGCCAGTCAGGACGGTGACAGCTGGCGGCGCGTGGTCATCGAGAAGCCGTTCGGGCACGATCTGCGTAGTGCCCGCGAACTGAACCAGATCGTCAACGACGTCTTCCCCGAGGAGTCGGTGTTCCGCATCGACCACTACCTCGGCAAGGAGACCGTGCAGAACATGCTGGCGCTGCGGTTCGCCAACCAGATGTACGAGCCGATCTGGAACGCCAACTACGTGGACCACGTGCAGATCACCATGGCCGAGGACATCGGCCTGGGTGGTCGCGCGGGCTACTACGACGGCATCGGCGCGGCCCGGGACGTGATCCAGAACCACCTGCTGCAGCTGATGGCGTTCACCACCATCGAGGACCCGGTGTCGTTCTCGCCACGGTCGCTGCGGACCGAACGGATCAAGGTCCTGACAGCCACCACCCCGGCGAAGCCGTTCGACGAGACCACCGCGCGCGGCCAGTACGTCGGCGGCTGGCAAGGCGGCCAGAAGGTGCCGGGCCTGCTGGAGGAAGAGGGCTTCCCCAAGGACTCGGTGACCGAGACGTTCGCCGCGATCACCCTGGAGGTGAACACGCGCCGGTGGGCCGGGGTGCCGTTCTACCTGCGCACCGGCAAACGCCTGGGCCGCCGGGTCACCGAGATCGCGGTGGTCTTCAAGCGGGCGCCACACCTGCCGTTCGACCAGACGTCCACCGAGGAACTCGGCCAGAACGCCGTGGTCGTGCGGATCCAGCCGGACGAGGGCATCACCATCCGGTTCGGCTCGAAGGTACCGGGCACCACCATGGAGGTCCGGGACGTCACCATGGACTTCAGCTACGGCCGGGCGTTCACCGAGTCCTCGCCCGAGGCGTACGAGCGGCTGATCCTGGACGTGCTGCTCGGTGAACCGTCGCTGTTCCCGGTCGCCGAGGAGATCGAACGCTCGTGGGAGATCCTGGATCCGATCCTGAACCAGTGGGCGAGCAAGGGAAAGCCCGACCCGTACGCGCCGGGTGACTGGGGTCCCAAGTCGGCCGACGAGATGCTGGCCCGCACGGGCCGGACCTGGAGGCACCCGTGATCATCGACATGCCGTCGACGACCACGTCGAAGGTCAACGCCAAGATCGTGGAACTGCGCCAGACCGGCGGCGCGGTCGCCTTGGGCCGCGTGCTGACACTGGTGATCGTCACCGACGACGGCGAGAAGACCGAGGAAGCCGTCGAAGCCGCCAACGAAGCCAGCCGCGAGCACCCCTGTCGGGTGATCGTGGTGGCCCGCGGCGCCCGGAAAGCGGCGCCGCGGCTGGACGCGCAGATCCGGGTCGGCGGGGACGCCGGCGCCTCGGAGGTGGTCGTGCTGCGGCTGTACGGCGAACTGGCCGACCACGGCGACACGTGCGTGATCCCGTTGCTGCTGCCGGATTCCCCGGTGGTGGCGTGGTGGCCGTCGGAGTCACCACAGGTGCCGGCCGAAGACCCGATCGGCACGCTCGCCCACCGCCGGATCACCGACGCGGCGACGGACAAGAACCCGATCAAGGCGTTGGAACACAGGCGTGGCTCGTACTCCGACGGCGACTCGGACCTCGCCTGGACCCGGTTGACCTCGTGGCGGGCGTACCTCGCGGCAGCCCTGGACCTGCCGCCGTACGAGAAGATCACCGCCGCGACCGTGACCGGCGAAGCCGACTCACCGTCGACCGACCTCCTGGCCGCATGGCTGGCCACGTACCTGAAGATCCCGGTCCGCCGCGCCAAGGGCACCGCCCCCGGCATCAACGCGGTGACCCTGCAACGCCGGTCCGGCGCGGTCGAACTGGTCCGTCCGGACGGCAAGGTGGGCACGCTGGAACAGCCCGGCCAGCCCTCCCGCCGGGTCGCCCTCAGCCGCCGTTCGGTGACCGACTGCCTGGTGGAGGAACTGCGCCGGCTCGACCCCGACGAGGTCTACGAGGCCACCCTGAAAGGCCTGGACAAGATCACCCGAGGCCGCGCCGCCACCCCCGCGAAAACCCCGAAACCAGCCACCCGCCGCCCCGCCAAGGCCAAGTAGCGGCATCCCTCGTGAGTGGCTCCGCCACTCACGAGGGTTACCGGCCAGATGACCACGTGAGTACCGGCCAGATGACCACAAACCTACCGGCCAGATGACCATTGATCTTGGTCGTTACCGGCAGGCGGCTATCGGCTAGTTGTCGTCGCCTTGGCCTGTGGCGTGCTTTTTGGCCTGGCCGGGTGGCACTTTGTGCTTCTCCCGCACGTGTTGCAGCACTGCCAGCAGCCAGGTCGGGTCGTCGTCGGTCGCCTGGTACTGGACGGGCGCCATGGCCTGTTCGAACTCGTTGACCGGTGGCGTTACCGGGGTCTGCGATGTCGGCGCGATCCGCTCGGGCGGCGGCTCCACAGGCGGTACGGGCTGGGTTTGTGAGCTGGGCGTCGGGTTCATGTACGGGATGTTCGGCGCGGTGTTCAGAGGAGCCGCGACGACCTGTTGCAACGGGTCGTGCTCAGTTGGCTTTGGCGAGTGTGAACCGGACGAGTTGGCGATCAGCATCACCGTGGTCGCCACCACCGCGGCGGCCAGGGCCGCGACCAGGACTGTCCGGGTCTGCCTGCGGGCTTTCGCCGAGTCGCCGCGCAGTAGGTCGGCGCAGGCGGCCGCGTCCGGCCGGACAGCGGGGTCGGTCGCGGTCATCACGCCCAGCGCCGCGGCGAACGGCAGGTCCTCCGGGATGGTCGGCGGGTGGGTGAGCCGGAACCGGATGGACGCGATGTCGGTGCCCGGGTACTGGGTCCGGCCGGTCAGGGCTTCGAGCAGGACCAGACCGAGCGCGTAGATGTCCGCTTCGGGCGCCGGGCCGGCACCCTCGACCTGCTCGGGCGCCATGTACGCGGGTGTCGGCGTCTCGGCGATGCCCAGGTGTGCCAGGTACGGCTCGTCGCCGGGGCCGAGCAATATGTTGCCAGGACTGACATCTCGGTGCACCACGTCATGGGAATGCGCGTACGCCAACGCTTTCGCCAGCTGCACGCCGATCGGGCCGACCAGTTCGGCGGGCAGCGGGCCGTCGGTGAGCCGTGCCTTGAGGGTTGCGCCTGCGATGAACTCGGCCACCAGGAACGGTTCGCCGTCGGCGTTTCCGGCGTCCAGAACCCGCACCAGTCCGGGATGTGCCAGGTCGACCAGTTCGGCCGCGCGCGCGGCCACCTGGTCGGACCCGTCCGGTGGCGGGAACACCCGGACCGCGACCACCCGTTTCAGGTGCAGGTCCCACCCGCGCGTCATCCGGCTGCCCAACGGGGTGATCAACCGGTACCGACCGGCGAGCACCCTGATCCCCGACTCCTCGGACATCCTTCGACGCTAGGCCACCCGACCGGTCGCGCACACCGTTATGCACCCAACTCAATCGACCTTCGCCGCGGCCGCCTTGTCCAGCAGCCACAAGGTTCGGCGCTGTCCGATGGCGCCCGCGGCGGGGATCCGCACCTCGCTCGCGCCGCCCAGGGCCTCGCCGACCGCGTCGGCCTTCGCGTCACCCGTGGTGAGCAGCCAGACCTCGCCGGCCCGGCGGATCTCCGGCAACGTCAACGACACCCGGGTCGGCGGCGGCTTGGGGCAGTCGCGGACGGCCACCACGGTCCGCTCGGTCTCGTACACCGCCGGGGACTCCGGGAAGATCGACGCGGTGTGGCCTTCCTCGCCGACGCCCAGCAACAGCACGTCGAAAGGCGCCCCGAGCTGAGTCGCGTACGCCTCGGCCGCGCGGTCCGGGTCGTCGCCGAACCGCCCGTCCGACGGCTCCATGGCGTGCACCTGCGACGGGTGCACCGGGAGGTGGTCGAGCAGGGCAGCGCGGGCCTGGGTCTCGTTGCGGTCCGGGTGCCCGGCGGGCAGGAACCGTTCGTCACCCCAGTAGAAGTCGACCCGCGACCAGTCCACCGCGTCCCGCGCGGGCTCGGCCAGCAGGTGCGACAGCACCGCGATGCCGGTCCGGCCACCCGTCAGCACCAGCGACGCCGAGCGCTTCTCAGCCTGGACGTCGACGAGCGTGGTCACCAAACGAGCGGCGGTGGCCGCGGCGAGCAGGTCCGGATTGGCGTGGACGACGACCTGTGTCATGCGGTCATCCTGCCTCAGCGGCGCGGCAGCCGCCCATCGCGGTCCACCCGCACGAACGGCTCCCGAACCGCCGGATACACCAGGGAACCGTAGGCGGACGGGCGGCGGAAACTGTCGCCGTGGATCTCCTGGCCGCGGTACTCCGCGAGCGCGTCGAGGTCGAAGACGGCCGGGTAGATCCCCTCCCGCTCACCGGCCTCCACCACCAGCATGTCCCGGGAGTCGTCGTCGGTGAACGCGATCCCGTCGTACGCGACCGAATGCCCCATCCACGGGCCGGCGTAGTTGGCCATCGCCACCGCGACCATGTTCTCGAACGCCCGCGCCCGGAACTGGCTGAGCCGGTTGATCTCGATATCGCACGCGTTCGGTGTCAGGATCAGCTCGGCGCCGGCCAGCATCAACGCGCGGGCGCTCTCCGGGAATTCGCGGTCGTAGCAGATCATCGCGCCGACGACCACCTCGCCGTTTCGAGTGTCCAAAGTGGCCACTGGGAACTCGTCGCCAGGCACGAGCGATGACTCGTGCGGGCTGGCCGCGACCGTGTGCACCTTCGAGTACTTCAGCACGATCTCGCCGTGCCGGTCGATCAGCGCCACACTGTTGCGCGGCCCGTCCTCCAGGAACGTCACCGCGATCGCCATGTCCAGCTCGCGAGCCAGCGCCTGGAACTGCCGGACGAAGTCGGAGTCGACCGAGATCGCCAGGTCCGCCCACACCGGCGCCAGATCCGGCGCCTCGTCGTCGCCCCACTGGCCCGGCGAACGGTAGTGCCCCCAGAAGTCCGGCGTCCCGTTGGACTTGTAGCCGACGTTCCACATCTCCGGGAACAACGCGATGTCCGCACCCATCGCCGCCGCCTGACGACACGCCTTCGTCCCTCTGGTGAGGTAGTCCGTTGGTTCCGGAGCGAGTTGCAGCAATGCGACCGTGAGCATGGCACCGATCATGCCAAAGAGGGCGAACCGGTTTGTCCGGTTCGCCCTCTCCGACGGGATCTCACGCTGCGATCGCGGCCGCCGCGGTCGCCGGCACCAACGCCCGGTCCAGCACCTCACGCACGTCCGTGACCAGGTGCACGTCCAGCTGCTTGAGCACCGACTCCGGCACGTCCTCCAGGTCCGGCTCGTTGCGCTTGGGCAGCAGGATCGTGGTCAGTCCGGCCCGGTGGGCGGCGAGCAGCTTCTGCTTCACGCCACCGATCGGCAGCACCCGGCCGGTCAGCGACACCTCACCGGTCATCGCGACCTCCGAACGCACCGGACGCCCGGACAGCAGTGACGCCAACGCGGTCGTCATGGTGACCCCCGCGCTCGGGCCGTCCTTCGGGACCGCGCCCGCCGGCACGTGCACGTGGATGTTGCGCTCGGACAGGTCACCCACCGGCAGTTCCAGCTCGGCGCCGTGCGACCGCAGGTACGACAGGGCGATCTGCGCCGACTCCTTCATCACGTCGCCCAGCTGACCGGTCAACGTGACCCCGGTGTGCCCGGTTTCCTTGTCCGCCAAGGAAGCCTCGACGAACAGCACATCGCCGCCGACTCCGGTCACGGCCAGGCCCGTCGCCACACCGGGCACCGACGTCCGCTCGGCGGACTCCGGCTTGTGCTTCGGGCTGCCCAGGTACCCCTTCAGGTCACCCGGACCGACGTGCAGGCTCTCCGCCTTCTCGTCGACGGCGAGTCTGGTCGTGACCTTCCGCAGCACCCGAGCGATCGCGCGCTCCAGCTGCCGCACACCGGCTTCACGGGTGTACTCGCCGGCCAGCAGGCGCAGGGCCTCGTCGTCGACCGTGACCTCGTCGGTGGTCAGGCCGGCGCGGTCCAGTTGCCGGGGCAGCAGGTGGTCCCGGGCGATGGTGACCTTCTCGTCCTCGGTGTAGCCGTCCAGCTGCACCAGCTCCATCCGGTCCAGCAACGGCCCCGGGATGGAGTCCAGGACGTTCGCCGTGGCCAGGAACACCACGTCCGACAGGTCCAGCTCGACCTCAAGGTAGTGGTCCCGGAACGTGTGGTTCTGCGCCGGGTCCAGCACTTCCAGCAGAGCCGCGGTCGGGTCGCCGCGGTAGTCCGAGCCCACCTTGTCGACCTCGTCCAGCAGCACGACCGGGTTCATCGTGCCGGCCTCCTTGACCGCCCGCACGATCCGGCCGGGCAACGCGCCCACGTACGTCCGCCGGTGGCCACGGATCTCCGCCTCGTCCCGCACGCCACCCAGGGCGACCCGCACGAACTTGCGGCCCATCGCCCGCGCCACCGACTCACCCAGCGACGTCTTGCCGACACCGGGCGGCCCGACCAGCGCCAGCACGGCACCGCTGCGACGGCCGCCGACGACACCCAGGCCACGGTCGGCGCGACGGCGACGGACCGCCAAGTACTCGATGATCCGTTCCTTCACGTCGTCCAGGCCGGCGTGGTCGGCGTCCAGGATCGCGCGGGCGCCCGCGATGTCGTAGCTGTCCTCGGTCCGGTCGTTCCACGGCATGTCCAGGACGGTGTCCAGCCATGTCCGGATCCAGCCGACCTCGGGCGACTGCTCGGCGGTCCGCTCCAGCTTGTCCACCTCGGCCATGGCCGCCTTGTGGACCTTCTCCGGCAGGTCCGCGGCCTCGACGCGGGCGCGGTAGTCCTGCTCCTCGGACGCGGGCTTGCCGTCCAGCTCGGCCAGCTCCTTGCGGATCGCGGCCAGCTGCTGGCGCAGCAGGAACTCCCGCTGCTGGCGTTCCACACCCTCCTTGACGTCCTTGTTGATGGTCTCGGCCACGTCCAGCTCGGCCAGGTGCTCCTGGCCCCAGGTGACGAGCTTCGCCAGCCGCTCGGTGACCTCGGGGGTCTCCAGCAGCCACAGCTTCTGCTCCTCGTCCAGGTACGGCGCGTAGCCCGCCAGGTCGGCCAGCGCGGCCGGGTCGGTGACCTGCTTGACCTGGTCGATCACCTGCCACGCGCCCCGGCGCTGCAGGATCGCGGTGACCAGGTTCTGGTACTCCTTGGCCAGCTCACGGGCCCGCTCGTCGACCGACTCGGCCAGCACGGTCGCCTCGACCCACAGGGCGGCTCCCGGCCCGGTCGTGCCGGCGCCGATCCGCGCCCGGGTCACCCCCCGGACCACGGCGGCCTGCTCCCCACCGGGCAGCCGGCCGATCTGTTCGATCTCGCCCACTGTCCCCGCTTTGGCGTACTTCCCGTCCAGGCGCGGCACCAGCAGCAGTTGGGACTGGTTCGCCGCCTGCGCCGCGTCGACGGCCGCCCGGGCCTCGGCCTCGGCGAGGCGCACCGGAACGACCATCCCGGGCAGCACAACGATGTCGTCCAGCGGCAGAACCGGAAGGTTCAACGTCTCGCTCACGGCTGTCACATCCTCAAGTAACAAGATTGAGTCTGACTAGCTCAACTACGAGACCCATCGAATGATTCCGGCGTTCGCTCCCAGCGATCAGCGCAGGACGAAGAAGACGAACTGAGGCAGCCGCGTGAGGTGTTCGTGGCCGCTCGGGTCCGCGGTGGCCATCTCGGGCAGCGGATCGGGCTCCTCGATGACGTCCACCGTGAACCCGGCCGCCCGGAACGCCCGGAACATGTCGCGCAACGGCCGGTGCCAGAAGCGCATGTGCATGGTGCGCCCACCGCGCTGCCAGTCCTCGGTGAACGTGTACGTGGCGAAGTAGTCGTCGGTGCGGCCGATCCGCAGCCCCATGAACGGGTGGTGGGTGGACATCACCAGCCGCCCACCCGGGACGAGCACCCGGCGGAACTCCCGCAGCGTCGGCCCCCAGTCCCGCAGGTAGTGCATGACCAGCGACGACATCACCATGTCGAAGCTGTCGTCCGCGAAGTCCAACGGCTGTGCCAGGTCGGCCCGCCGCAAGGGCACCGACGGCCCGACGCGGTCCCGCGCGAGATCGAGGAGTTCCTGGCTGAGGTCGATTCCGGTGACCGCCGCGCCACGTTCGATCAACTCGGCGGCGTGCAGCCCAGGGCCGCACCCGGCGTCAAGGACACGCAACCCACGCACATCCCCGGCCAACGCCAGAATCGCGGGCCGCTCGTACAGGGCGTTGAATGACTTGGTTTCGCTGCTGTGGGCGTAGGCACGCGCGAAACCGCTGTAGTCGTTGTACTTGGTCTCCCCCACGCTGCCACGGTACGCCAGGCGCCCTGCGGACGCCTGGCGTATTACGTGTCAGCGCAGGCCGTTGCGGCGGGCCACCGCGACCAGCAGCGCGGGGTCGTCGGAGATGATCCCGGTGACACCGAGGTCGATCACGTGCTGCATGGTCGCCTCATCGTCCACTGTGTACGGAACAGTCTTGATGCCGTACCTGGTCAGCAGGGTCGGGGCGTCCGGCCCGAAGTAGTACGCCGGGTCGGTGCGCAGGTACCAGTCCGCGTTCGGCGCCTTGGTCTGGTGCGGGTCGTCGACCTGCCAGTTCGGCGAGATCGCCGACGCGCCGGCGGCACGGGCGAGCTTGCCCAGGTCCTTGAACTTCCACCAGTCCAGCCCACCGGTCCACGGGCTCTGCACCGACGGGTCGCCGTACACGGCCTGCAGTGAGCACTCGTCCGCGAGGGTCTTGCACTCCTCCGGGCCGTACTGCCAGATCAACGCGACCGTGTCGATCCGCGGGTCGATCGCGTGCGACAGCCGGATCGTGCGCCAGTCGAACGACTGGATCGTCGCCCGGTGCGCGAAGCCGGCCGCCTCGATCGCGCCGACCAGCTGGAAGGTGAACTGCCAGTAGGACGCGGTCTCCTGCGGCGCGATCGGGCTGAGCTTGGTCTCGATGTTCATCGCGACGTCGGTGCGGCCGCTCGACTTCACCAGGTCGAACACCTCGGCCAGGGTCGGGATGCGGGTCCCGGGGAACGCCACCTGCTTCGGGAAGTCCGGCAGCGTCTTGGTGCCGCAGTCCACGGTCTTGACCTGCGCCAGGGTCAGCTGGCGGAGGAACTTGCCGACGTACGGGAACAGCGGGTCGCCCGGCCTGGCGGGTTTGGTGTCGATACAGTGCGCGCCGTTGATGAACCGGTCGTGGTTCACCACCATGACGTTGTCCTTGGTGATGCCGATGTCCATCTCCAACGTGGACACATCGGGCAGGCCGAGCGCGTAACTGAAGGACACCAGGGTGTTCTCTGGACGAAGGGCACGGCCACCGCGGTGGGCCTGGATGTCCAACGGCGACGCGTAGCCGCGCGGCAGCCGGAACCCGCGTGACTGCAGCACGGTCCGCAGCACGTCCGGGTAGTCGGTGATCAGGCCGTCCACGCCGTCGTCGATGAGCTTGTTCATGGTGGGCACGTCGTCGACGGTCCACGGGATGACCTTGATGCCGTTGTCGTGAGCGTGCCGGACCATGTCCTTGGTGACGTACGGGACATAGCCCGGGTCGCCGACGTGCCCGCCCTGCGGGGTGCCGTGCACTGGCGAGAACGCGTACGCCCCGAACGACTTGATGGCCGCGATCGGGTCGCCGCCGAAGTCGTCGATGTCCAGGCCGCCCAGCCACGGCGACCGGCCCGGCTGGCCGGTCTGCAGGAAGTCGATGTTGGTCAGCGCGACCAGCGGCAGCTTCGGGTCGACCTGGCGCATCCGGATCAGCGAACCCCAGTCGAACGACTGGATGGTGACCCGGCGCTCGAACCCGGCCTTCCGGATCTCCGCCGCCGCGACCTGCACGAACTGTTCCCGAGGCGCGGTCTCCTGCGGCGCGCCGGCCTCCACCTTGGTCTCGACGTTCAGCCGCACGTCGTCCGCGCGATACTTCTTCACCAGGTCGAACACCTGGCTCAGCAGCGGCATCCGGGAGCCGGGCGAGATCACCTGGTTGGGGAAATCACGCAGCTTCTTCGAGCCGCAGTCCAGGGTCTCGACCTGCGCGAACGTCAGGTCCTTCACGTACTTGCCGACGTACGGGAACAGTGGGTCGCCCGCGGTGACCGGCTGGGTGTCCAGGCACTTGCTCCCGTCCACCTTCCGGTCGTGCGTCACCACCGCCTGACCGTCCTTGGTGATCTGCAGGTCCAGCTCCAGCGTGCGCACGCCGAGCCGGATCGCGTTGCCGAACGAGCTCAGCGTGCTCTCCGACCGCAGGCCGATACCGCCGCGATGGGCCTCTAGATCAAAGTCACCACGCCAGGGGTGGGCCTGGGCCGGCGCCGCCGTCACCAGGCCGGCCACCACGGCGATGGTGGTCAAGCTTCCGATCCGTCTCCTCATGGGCCGGATGCTTTCAACAGGATGTGACGGGCAGCCCACGGTTCAGCCAACTCTCGGCGCTGAACTGCCAAGTTGCTCGACTTGGTCGTTCACACCGAGTCGCGTTCACCGTGCACCGCTGGCTGCAGGCGCTCGGGACGCATCCACTCACCCTCAGGTGGGTGCGGGTGTGTTGGCGAACACCCACGCGCGCCGTGCCCGGTTTCGGACGTTGACGGCGGCGACGTGGTCGGCTGGGCCAGCGAGACCGCACCGACGACAACAGAAATCGCCCCTGGCAGGACGGTTGTTCCGCGCGGTGTGCCCGCATCGCGGACACATCTGCGACGTGTAATGCGCACTCACCAAGATCACCGGCACGCCGGCGCGGCGGGCTTTGTAGGTGATCAGGTGCCCCAGGTGGTGAAATGACCAGCCCGAGAGAGTGGCCCGCTGGTCACGCGGGAGCCGTACCCGGTCGCGGATCCCCCGGAGTTCTTCCAGGGCGATCCCGCGCACGGTGCGTTGCGCGACGGCCACTATCTCCTTCGACACCTTGTGATTGACATGACTCGCGTGCCGCGCCTCCCGACGCGTACGTCGCTTCAGACGTCGCGCAGCGGAGCGGGTGCCTTTGGCTTGGAGTTCAGCTCTCTTGCGCGCCGCCCACCGGCGGTATCTGAGAAGGCGGCGCCCCTGATGGTCATGCCCATCGCTGGTGGTGGCGATATGCACGATTCCCCGGTCGACACCGATCCAGTCGGTAGGGCTGACCTGGTCGGCCTCCGGTACCTCGCAGGTAGTGAGGAGCAACCACATGCCATCCCGGCACACCAGGTCGGTTTCTCCTCGCCGATACCGCCGAAGGACCTCGACCTGGTTAGGGTGTCCGGCATACCGCACGTGTTTGAGCCGCCCGTTCACCGTCCAGATCGAAACCGTGCTTCTGTCGTGCTGCCAAGAGAGGCATCTGTCGTCAAACGGATGCGCAGCTGTCACACGGAAGGTGACTGGCACCGCCTCGGCCTTTGCGCGTCGCTCAGAGTTTCGGCTGTCCTTCTCGCCGGCACAGAAAGACGCCCGGAACGAGGTGTAGGCGTTGACAACCTTCTTGATCACGTGCTGCGCGGCTTGCGCTCCCAACCCACGATCCTTCAGGTTGCCGTAGGTGTGCTTCCGCAGCGCGTACTCGTGAAACGTCCTGCGCTCGAACGCGACCTGCGACACCCAGTTCGCTGCTTCGTTACAGGACCGCAGCGTGGACGCCAAAGCCGCCGCTTGGGCGGCATCCGGCAGCAGCCTGACCTGCACGACCAGCTTCACGTGATCATCGTGGCATGGATCACCAGGATCGGATCGCGGCTTTGACCTCCACGATCGGGTGATCGACATCCTTCATTCAATGTTTCATCGGACTACCCCGAAAGGCGGTTTGCGCGGTAACCCATCACCGGGTTGGCTGTCATCCCGTAAACTATTCACAGGCTTGTGGGAGTCCTTGTGTCACTCAGACGTGCCCTCATCGCCGTACCGCCGTTACTCCTGTTGGGGCTGGCCGCCCCTGTTTCCGCAGCTCCCCTGTTCGACGTCCCCGGGGTGGCGTCGACTGTCAGTGCCGTCGATCCGGCGCACCGGATCGAGACCGCCCGCACCACCCGGCCGGTGGCGCCGGGGGTCAGTTTGAGTTCGTTCGACTGGTACGAGTCCGGTGCCGCCGGGGGCTGGGTCCGCGGCGACTCGCTCACGGTGGACCTGGGGGCCGGGACCACCATCGACTACCTCTCCCCGGGTCATGTGACCGAGGCCGCGCCGGTGTCCGCCCAGGCCGGCGCGAAGCACGCGGTCGCGGCGATCAACGGGGACTTCTTCGACATCAACAACTCCGACGCGCCGGAAGGTGTCGGCGTGCAGTCCGGCACGCTGGTGAAGTCGCCGGAGTCCGGGCACAACCGGGCGGTCGGCATCGACGCGGCCGGTATCGGCCGGGTGATGGAGATGTTCTTCGACGGCACGCTCACGCTGCCGGCCGGCACCGCGAAGCTGTCCCAGTTGAACAGCGCCCGGATCGACCAGGACGGCATCGGCGTGTTCAACCCGATGTGGGGCACGTACTCCCGGGACCGCGCCACCCAAGGGGCCGGTAGGACGGCCGAGGTGCTGGTGGTCAACGACGTGGTGACCGACGTCCGGGCCAAGGCGGGCGCGGACCCGATCCCCGCCAACGGATACGCCCTGGTCGGCCGAGAGGCGGGCGCCGACACCCTGGCCGGGCTGCATGTGGGTGACCACGTGAAGGTCGACTACTCGTCGCGGACGAGTGACGGCAGCAAGCCGCGCGCCGCGATCGGCGGCAACCAGTTGCTGATCCAGAACGGCCAGATCGTCGCGCCGGACGACCCGCTGCACCCGCGGACCGCGGTCGGGTTCTCCCAGGACGGCAAGAAGATGTTCCTGTTGACTGTGGACGGTCGGCAGGGCGCGTTCCTGCTCGGGCTGAACCTCAAGGACCTCGCGTCGGTGCTCAGGGAGATGGGCGCGTACAACGCGTTGAACCTGGACGGCGGCGGCTCCACCACGATGGTCGCCCGCGAGCCCGGCAGTGCGGCGCTGGATGTGCAGAACACGCCGTCGGACGGCTCGGAGCGGCTGGTGCCCAACGGGTTGGCCCTGTACGCGCCGGCCGGCAGCGGGAAGCTGACCGGGTTCTGGGTGCGGCCGGTGAGCGACCCGGGCAAGGCACCCGGTGCCAACACCATCCCCGGCGGCCGGCCGGACCGCGTCTTCCCCGGCCTGACCCGCCGGATGGAGGCCAATGCCTACGACGAGACCTACGGTCCGGCGAAACCGGGGCCGTTCTCCTGGCAGGCGAGGGACAACGGCTGGGTCGGCGCGGACGGCGTCTTCCACGCCACGCACAGCGGGTCCGCGAAGGTGACCGCGCGGCGCGGGAAGGTCAGCGGCGACTACACACTCACCGTGCTGGGATCCCTGGCACGGATCGCGCCGACCACGAACCGGTTGAGCCTCACCGCGTCGGGGGCGACCGGCACGGCCGGGATCGTCGGCTTCGACGACGCCGGCTTCACCGCGCCGATCGAGCCCGCGGACATCAAGCTGGACTACGACCACGACCTGCTGGACGTCACCCCGACCGCGGACGGCACCCTGCAGGTCAAGGGCCGCAAGGACCTCGGCTCGAACGTGATCACCGCGACGGTCGGCTCCCGCGTCACCAAGATCGCCGTGACGGTCGGCCTGGAAACGCGGACCATCGCCGCGTTCGACGACGGCGCCGCGTGGAAGTTCGGCTCCGCCAGGGGAACCGGCTCGGTCGCCCCGGTCCCGAACGGACACACGGGTGCCGGGTTGAAACTGTCGTACGACTTCTCGCTGTCCACCGGCACGCGCACGGCGTACGCGATCCCGCCGACGCCGATCAAGGTCGACGGCCAGCCGCTGGCGCTCGGCGCGTGGGTGTACGGCAACGGCAAGGGCGAGTGGACGGCGTTCACCGTGCTCGACAACCAGGGCTCGGCGAAGTCGCTGTACGGTCCGTACATCACGTGGACCGGCTGGAAGTACCTGGAGATCCCGGTGCCGTCGGACATGGCGTTCCCGATCTCGGTCAGCCGGTTCTACACGATCGAGACGAAGGCGAGCGCGCAGTACACCGGCGAGGTGCTGATCGACGACTTCGTCGCCAAGGTGCCGCCGTCCGTGCAGATCCCGGCCGACCCGGTGGTCCAGGACCCGGTCGTGGTGCAGGACGGGAACCTGAACGGCAAACAGTGGCGGTTCGCGGTGATGTCCGACGCCCAGTTCGTGGCCCGTGCCCCGGACAGCGACTACGTCAAGGCCGCCCGCCGCACCTTGCAGGAGATCAAGGCGCAGCGTCCGGACTTCCTGATCATCAACGGCGACTTCGTGGACGAGGCCGCGCCCGAGGATCTCGCGCTGGCGCACCGGATCCTCAACGAGGAACTCGGCGATTCACTGAAGTGGTACTACGTGCCGGGCAACCACGAGGTGATGGGGCCGGGCACGATCGACAACTTCCGGCGCGAGTTCGGCATCACGAACCAGACGTTCGACCACAACGGCACCCGGTTCGTCCTGTTGGACACGTCGTCGTTGACGATCCGGGGCGGCGGCTTCGACCAGACCGCGATGCTCAAGAAGGCACTGGACTCGGCCAGGACGGACCGGTCGGTCAACTCCGTCGTGGTGCTGGAGCACGTGCCGCCGCGGGATCCCACGCCGGAGAAGGGCAGCCAGCTGAACGACCGGATGGAGGCGGCCATGCTGGAACAGTGGCTGGCCGGTTTCCAGCGGGACACCGGCAAGGGCGCCGCGTTCGTCGGGGCGCACGTCGGCGTGTTCAACGCGTCCCATGTGGACGGTGTGCCGTACGTGATCAACGGCAACTCCGGCAAGGCCCCCGCGGGCGACAGCACCCTCGGCGGCTTCACCGGCTGGACCATGTTCGGCGTGAACGACCGTAAGGGACGGGACTGGCTCGCCGCGGAGATCCGGCCCCGGGTGGACGCGTTGACCGTCAACGCGCCCACCGTGATCGGCCTGAACGAACGCCCGAAGGTCACCGCGTCGCTCACCCAGGGCACCCGGCAGGTCCCGGTGGCGTACCCGGTGAGCTACGACTGGACGGCGTCGCCGAACGTGCTCATCGGCGACTGGCGCGACTGGCGTCCATGGGACATCGCCCGGCTCGACCCGCGGACCGGCGAGATCACCCCGCTGTGGCCGGGCACGTTCACCCTCGCGGTGACCGTCAACGGCGTGACGCAGAAGTCCACCGTGCGGATCGCCCTGCACAAGGCGGCCTGACCGGACGCGAGGGTGTCGACTTGGGGTCGACACCCTCGCGACCTACCGCGAGTAGGCTCGTGGTGGAGGTCGCGATGGATCACAGAATCACCTCGTTCAGCCGCGACGGCCTGACGTTCGACGTGGCCGACCAGGGGCCGTTGGACGGCGAGATCGTCGTGCTGCTGCACGGGTTCCCGCAGACGGCCGCGTCCTGGTCGGCGCTGGCGCCGTTGCTGCACGCCGAGGGCTACCGAACGCTCGCGCCGAACCAGCGTGGCTATTCACCCGGAGCGCGGCCACGGGGTCGACGCGCCTATCGGATGTCCGAACTCGTCGAGGACGTCCTCGCCCTGTACCGGGTGACTGGCGCGGACCGCGTGCACGTGATCGGTCACGACTGGGGTGCCGCGGTGGCGTGGATGCTGGCCGCGCGGCGACCGGAGGTGGTCGCCACCCTCACCGCGTTGTCCGTGCCGCACCCGGCCGCGTTCCTGAAGTCCATGGTGACCAGCGGCCAGGCCGTCAAGTCCTGGTACATGGTGTTCTTCCAGCTGCCCTGGCTGCCCGAACTGCTCGTGCGCCTGGCCCACCGGTACGGGCGGGACCGGGCGATCAAGGTCAACATGGCCAGCGGGCAGACCGCCGAGAACGCGGCCAGGGACATCGACTTCCTGTCCGGTTCCGGTGCCCTCACCCCAGCCATCAACTGGTACCGGGCGATGCCGCTGAGCAGCCCAGGCCAGACCAGGCAACCGGTCCGGACCCGGACCATGCTGGTCTGGGGCGATCAGGACGTCGCGCTGGGCCGCAAGGGCGCCGAACTGACCCGGGACTACGTCGCCGGGCCGTACACGTTCCACGCCCTGCCCGGGGTCGGGCACTGGATCCCGGAGCAGGTGCCCGACCAACTCGCCGAATTCCTGCGCCCGCATCTGGCCGCGGCGACCTGATCCACGCATCAGACCACCCCGAGAAAGCCGGGTGTGGGCAACCCCATCTGCGTGCAGAAGGTCTCGTTCAGGCCGAGCAGCTCCGCCATCGGCACCGGCCGCCTGCTGGTGGCGGCGAGATCGTCGTGGGCTTCCTTGGACCACAGGAACGGGACCACGGACATGCCCTGCGTCGGCGCCAGCCCGGCGACCTCGTCCTGCCAGCCAGGCCATCGCAGACCCGCGTAGAACTGTTCCAACCGGCCGGCCAGCACCCAGTCCACCCACGTGCCGTACCCCATGCCCAACGCCTCCCACTCCAGGGAGTCCGGCGCGAAGAACGCGATCTGGCCGGGCTCGCCGGGCCGGCCGGCCGACGCCGGGTCGTACCCGTTGAGCACGAACACCCCGCCGACGACGTCATGTCCGACCACGAAACCGCCCGGCGGACGCCATCCGGGATCGACCTCACCGGGAAACCGGTTGACCGTCGCCAACCCCGGCATCGCTCCCCCACCACCGCCGTAGATCCGCAACCACCCGCCGTCCACGACCACCCCACCGGTGTGCAGAACCACGGCACCGAGCACGGACCGCGCGGTCACCTGCAACTGCAGCAGGCAGGCCCGTCCCTGTTCCCCTTCGCCGGCAAGGACATCCACCCGCGCCGGACTGCTCGCGAACTCCTCCCGCAACGAAGGCCACACCGGATCATCGACGTCGACGAGCTCGCTCAGGTCACGCACTCACCGATCATTCCAGAGCGGCCCGCTCGAAGCCGTACGCGCGTTCCACCCTGGCGACTTCGATGTAGTAGTCCGCATACCACTTCCGGCGCCCAAGTCGTTGCGCCTCAATGTGTTCGGTCTGTCGTTTCCACGCGGTGATCGACTCCGCGTCGCGGTAGTAGATCACCGTGAGCTCGCGTCCGTCGGCCCCGGTCTGGGACTGCCGGCCGAGATAGCCGGGCTGCCGCACGCTCAGTTCCGCCATCCGGACCGCCATGGCGTCGTAGGCTTCCTGGTCGTCGCCGGTGAGTGCGCTGGTGATGATGACCGCATAGTACGGCGGTTCTGGCCTGGTGTTCGACACTTCCGGATCCTAGGAACCGGTCGGCGGCCCCCGCCAACGATTTCCGCCGGCGAGGGCCGTGGCTCAGTTCTCGATCGGGTACGTCACGCAGAGCCGGAAGCCGCCTTCGGGGGTGTGCCCAGCGTGGAACGTGCCGCCCAGCAGGACGGTCCGTTCCCGCACGCCCATCAGGCCGTGGCCGCCCGACGGCAGGCTGACGGCGCCGGCCGGCTCCTTGGCCGGGCGGTCGTTGACCACTTCGACGATCAGCGCCGAACCGCACGGGAACATCCGGATGGTGGCGTGGGCGCCGTGCGCGTGCTTGTTGATGTTGGTCAACGCCTCCTGGACGGTTCGGTAGGCGGCCCGGGACACCGCCTGCGGCACGGGATCCGGGACCTCCTGCTCCACCATGGTGACCGGCACCTCGGCGTTGCGCAGCAACTGCGGCAGCTCCTCCAGGCCGGGGTGCACGTCGTCGTCGACCGCGCCGGACCGCAGCACACCGACCAGGTCACGTAACTCGTCCAGGGTCCGTTTGGACAGCTGGCGGATGGTGTTGGCGGCTTCTCGCGACTCGTCGTCCTGCGCGGAGACCACCAGGGCGCCGGCCTGCATGGCGATCAGGGTCACCTGGTGGGACACGACGTCGTGCATCTCGCGGGCGAGGCTCGCCCGTTCCGCGGCGCGGATGGTCTGCTCGTGCAGCGCCTGTTCGCGTTCCTTGCTCGCGGCCAGCGCGGCCAGCCGGTCCGACAGTTCCACGCGCAGGGCCATCAGCAGGCCGAGCGCGATGGGCAGGCCGGCGTAGAGGATTCCGTAGATGCCGTTGAAGATGTGCGCCCGCCAGCTCAGGTTGAAGAACCTGTCCAGCGGCCACTGGACGTACGCGCAGGTCCAGGCCAGGCCGCCGGCGACCATGGTCTGCCACATCCATTGTTTGCGCCTGGCCAGGGTGCCGAGGGCGATCATGCCCGCGATCTGGGCGGCACCGGCGAAATACCCCGGCACGGTCACCAGGAACACGAGGAACGGCCATCGCCTGCGGAACATCACCGCCGCACACGCGACACCCGAAAGCACGATGGAGTAGGTCTGCGTCTGCGGCGAGATCCGCAGCCAGACCTCCAGCGCGGAGAGCAGGACGGCGAATCCGTCGAGCACCGGTCCCCGGGCGACGGGATGCTTGTGGATCTTGACGATCCGGTCCAGGCTGGCGAACCGGTTGCGGGCCAGAGTGACCTTCTCGACCACTTCCCCTGACTGCCCGGTTGTCAAAGTGTGCGTGACCACCGTGGAACCCCTCGGTTCGGCCTGCGTGTCCGGTTGGATCGGCAGTGTGCTGCCCCCGGTCGCCGGTGACCGTACGGGGGAGCCGTCGCGTGGCCGGGGAACGTGGCTCGGGCTGGTGGCCCCGCCATGGCCCTCGGCCGGCCGGTGTCGTTGTCGTGGCATTGGCTCGGCCTCTCCGACGACCGCGGAGGGTGTTCGCGGTGCGTCACCTTATGAAGACAGTCCGATCCTCGAACGCGGACGCCCGGTCGGCAAGGAATGTGCGAACGCACATTCCGGCAGGACGAACGTCGGTAGCGCATTCGGTTGAAGGTGTGCCATCCGCCATGCGCAACCGGACCTGGTAGGGCTTTCACAATGCTCAGGTGTCCCAGGTCGCGGTGCTGGAACGGGCCGTCCCGGTCCAAGCGGACCGGCCCGATCTGCCGTTCGCCCCCGCCCTCGGCCGGGTGGGCTACCAGGGATGAGAGCCGACGGCCGAACGCGGCGGACGCGGCGGATCCAGGAGACACGCGTGCGAGGGCCCAGACGCGGTGCTGGACCGCGCGGTCGTCGTCGACCATGAAGCCTCCTCCGTGTACCTGCTGGCGCTGGGCGACGAGCGATCACCGAAACCACGGCCATGCTCATCGCCCTACCGGTCCTGCACCCGGCGGAGCTCCCGGTGTCGACTCACGCCGCGACAGCACGGCACGATCGAACCGGGTACCTGACTATGATCGCGCGCTGTCAAGAGGCGATACGCGCCGGGGATACACACAGGGGGCCGTTGGCGCTGCTCAGCCCCCCGCCCGAGCAGTCAGCCCACCCCGCCGTGTCGCGGCGTTCCTGGACGCCGTGTCGAGCGTTCCCGGGTCAGCGGGGTGGGTAGCCGTAGGGCTGTGGGGGCTGGCCGTAGCCCGGTTGTTGTGGGTAGTAGCCCGGCTGCATCTGTGGCTGCGGCATCGGCTGGGGCGCGTTGGGCATCGGCCCGCTGGGGTACATCGGCTGCTGCATGGGCATCGGCTGGGGGCCGCTGGGGTGTGGCTGCATCTGCTGGGGCGGCGGCATCTGCTGGGGGCCGGTCGGGTAGGTGGGCTGTTGTCCGCCGGCCGGCAGGGACGCGCCCTGGCGGGTCCACAGGTGCTGCGGGAAGGCGCGGATCACCGCGGTGAGGCCCTGCGCGGTTTCGAAGATCTCCTGGGCCGTTGTGCGGGTGAAGAAGTTCCGGGCCGGGTGGATCAGTTCGTTGCCCTGGATCGTCCAGTCGGACAGCCGGGTCTGCCGCATCGCGCCGATCACCTGCGGGGTGAACAACTCCATGGCGAAGTTCTCGTCGCCGCCCTCGATCAGGACCTGCCTGTTGAACTCCTGGTCCGGGGTGCGCGGCTCGACCGCGTGGCCGGTCAGCAGCCGCATGCCCCGGTTGGCCACGTGCAGCGGCGGCAACGCGACGGGCAACTTGACCACCCAGACGGTGTACACCTCGTTGGCGTCGGAGTAGACAAGGCCGCTGTACGAGGTGCGCTTGGTCCGCCGCTGGTAGTCGAACACAGTGACCTGCAGGCCATCGACCAGCCCGACGACCGCGCCGAACGCGACCCGACGGTCACCGCGCAGCGTGAACGGCTTGCAGTTGTACGCGGTGAGCAGTTCGGGCGCGTACGGCCGGAATTGCCATCCCTGGCCCATCGCGAACGCCTGGCGTTCCGCGTTTTTCGAATCCTGACGTTTCTTCAGGAACTGCCGCGGCAGCACCAGTGTGAACACGTTCAACAACGCCATGATGGCGATGAAGAGTACGACGAAAAGAGCAACGAGCATCTCATCCCCAGTCCCTCACCGAGCCGGACCCCGGTCCGGAAGTTCGCGGTGAACCTACCCCATGGGGAACAGCGACGCTGCCCAAACGGGCGAACCCGAAAAACCCCGAAACAGACACCCGACCAGCCAGTATGAGAACAGGCAGGCCGGGCGGAGCCCATCGGCTGGGGGCCGAGGGCCGCAATCAGGGTCCGCAGGCGGAGCCCGATCGGAGCCCGCCGAGCGGGCGGCGAGTTGGTGTTGGGGGTTTGGGGGCGGAGCCCCCAGCGGGGGTCCGGGGGCGGAGCCGCCCGGGCGGGGTCTGGGGGCCGCGCCCCCAGAAAACACCCGAAGGTTCCAGGCGAGCGCTCTCCGCGAGCACACCTCGCCCAGAACCTGAGGAGGCCCTGCTCAGCCTTCGCGTTGTTGGCGGAGCTTGGCCAGCGCTTCGGCGAGGATGGCCTCGCCGTCGGCGTCGGAGCGACGCTCCTTCACGTACGCGAGGTGCGTCTTGTAGGGCTCGTTGCGCGGCGCGTTGGGTGGCGCCTCCTTGTTCTTGCCGCCGGGGAGGCCGCAACGTGGGCAGTCCCACGACTCCGGCTCTTCCGCGTCGACCGCGAAGGACGGGCGCGATTCATGCCCGTTCGCGCACCAGTAGGACACCCGGCGTCTCGGAGCGGACTCACCGCGCTCCGACTCGCCCATGGGTCCCGCGCCAACCCGGGTCCCCCGGATCGCGTTACCACCTGCCATTGATCCTCACACCCCCATCACACGGCGGTCGCTACCGGCCGCCCAACTTTCCGGATCCCCAGCGGCCGGCCCGATCACTGGATCTTGATCAGCAGTCCGAGTCCGACAATGCAGATGAACCAGAGGACTCCGACCACGAGCGTCGCGCGGTCGAGGTTCTTCTCGACGACGCTCGAGCCGGAAAGGCTCGACTGCATTCCGCCGCCGAACAACGAGGACAGGCCGCCGCCACGCCCCCGGTGCAGTAGCACCAGCAGGATCAGCAGCACGCTGGTCACGATCAAGACGATTTGAAGAGCCAGTTCCATTTCATCCTCGCTGTCGCACGGCAGGACTCACAGGTTACCTCGTACGTGTCGCGGATTGACCACGGGCCGTACAAATGTCCCACAGTTGTATGGCGTAACAAACGTCGTCAGACGAAGGGGCCGCCGGCGGCCATGGCGGAGAGCTTGGTGAACTCCTCGCCGTCCAGGGACGCGCCGCCGACCAGGGCACCGTCGATGTCCGGCTGCGTGACCAGGTCGGAAATGTTGCCGGACTTCACCGAACCGCCGTAGAGCACCCGGACGGTCGCGGCCACCTCGCTGCCGTACTTCTCGTCGAGCTTCTTGCGGATCGCGCCGCAGACCTCCTGCGCGTCCGCCGGGGTGGCCACCTTGCCGGTGCCGATCGCCCAAACGGGCTCGTAGGCGATCACCACGTTCGCCACCTGCTCCGCCTTGAGGCCCTTGAGGTCCGCGACGAGCTGGTCGGAGCAGTGCTCCACTTGGCCGTTGGCCTCGCGGACGTCAAGCTTCTCGCCGACGCACAGGATGGGGGTGATCCCGTGCTTCAGCGCGGCCTTGACCTTCTTGTTGACCAGCTCGTCGGACTCCTCGTGGTACTCGCGGCGCTCGGAGTGCCCGACCACCACGTAGTGGCAGCCGAGCTTGGCGAGCATCAGTCCGGAGATGTCGCCGGTGTAGGCGCCCGAGTCGACCGGGGACACGTCCTGGGCGCCGTATTTGAGCTTGAGCTTGTCCCCTTCGATCACGTTCTGCACGGCGCGGATCGCGGTGAACGGCGGCAGCACGGCCACCTCGACCTTCGCGTAGTACTTCTCCGGCAACGAGAACGCGATCTTCTGGACCAGCGCGATGGCCTCAAGGTGGTTGAGGTTCATCTTCCAGTTGCCTGCGATCAGCGGCGTGCGGGCCATCGTGTGTCAGTCCTCCAGAACCTGGACGCCGGGCAGCTCTTTGCCCTCAAGGAACTCCAGCGACGCTCCGCCGCCGGTGGAGATGTGCGAGAAACCGTCCTCGGGCAGGCCGAGCAGGCGCACCGCCGCGGCCGAGTCGCCGCCGCCGACCACGCTGTACGCCGTGCCGTCGACGAGCGCCTGGGCCACCGCCCGGGTGCCGCCGGCGAACGCCTCGAACTCGAACACGCCCATCGGGCCGTTCCAGAACACGGTGGCCGCGTCGGCGAGTTTCCCGGTGAACAGCTCCCGGGTCTTCGGGCCGATGTCCAGGCCCTGCCGGTCGGCCGGGATGGCGTCGGCGGGCACGACCTCGTGCGGCGCGTCCGCGGCGAACTCGGTCGCGGCGAGCACATCCACCGGCAGCACCAGGTCGACGCCGCGCTTCTCGGCCTCGGCCAGGAAACCCGACACCTGCTCCAGTTGGTCCGCCTGGAGCAGCGACTGGCCCACCTCGTGGCCCTGGGCCTTGAGGAACGTGTACGCCATGCCGCCGCCGATGAGCAGCCGGTCGACCTTGGTCAGCAGGTTCGCGATCACGCCGAGCTTGTCCGACACCTTCGCGCCGCCGAGCACGACGACGTACGGGCGCGCGGTGTCCTCTGTCAGCTTGCGCAGCACCTCGACCTCGGCGAGGACGAGCCCGCCCGCGTAGTGCGGCAGCCGCTTGGCCACGTCGTACACCGACGCCTGCTTGCGGTGCACCACACCGAATCCGTCGGACACGAACGCGGTGGCGAACGCGGCCAGCTCGTCGGCCAACGCACCACGCTCGGCTTCGTCCTTGCTGGTCTCGCGGGCGTCGAACCGGATGTTCTCCAGCAGCGCCACTTCACCGTCACCCAGACCGTCCACAGTGGACTTCGCGGACTCGCCGGTGACGTCGGCCGCCAGCTTGACCTCGCCGCCGAGCAGCTCACCGAGCCGCTTGGCCACGGGCGCCAGGGAGAACTTGGGATCCGGTTCGCCCTTGGGGCGGCCCAGGTGCGCGGCGACGACGACCCGCGCGCCAGCGCCGGTCAACTGCCGGATGGTGGGCAACGACGCGCGGACGCGGCCGTCGTCGGTGATCGTCTCGCCGTCGAGAGGGACG
This sequence comes from Actinocrispum wychmicini, assembly GCF_004345645.1. Taxonomy (GTDB): domain Bacteria; phylum Actinomycetota; class Actinomycetes; order Mycobacteriales; family Pseudonocardiaceae; genus Kibdelosporangium; species Kibdelosporangium wychmicini. The sequence continues at coordinate 193,809 of NZ_SLWS01000015.1, forward strand.
TTCAGGTCGGCGCGCAGCAGTACGCGCCGACCCGCGACACCCTCGGCCAGCAGGTCAGCCAGGGTCTTCATCTCAGACGGTTTTCCCGACCAGCTTGACCAGGTCGGCGAGCCGGTTGGAGTAGCCCCACTCGTTGTCGTACCAGCCGATGACCTTGACCTGGTTGTCGATCACCTTGGTCAGCGGGCTGTCGAAGATGCAGGACGCCGGGTCGGTGACGATGTCCGACGACACGATCGGGTCGACGTTGTAGGTCAGGATGCCCTTGAGCGCACCCTCCGACGCGGCCTTGAACGCGGCGTTGACCTCGTCCACGCTGGTGTTGCGGCCGACCGTGACGGTCAGGTCCGTGGCCGAGCCGGTGGGCACGGGCACACGCAGCGCGAAGCCGTCCAGCTTGCCGTTGAGCTCCGGCAGGACGAGGCCGATGGCCTTGGCCGCACCGGTCGACGTCGGGACGACGTTCAGCGCGGCGGCGCGGGCGCGGCGCAGGTCCTTGTGCGGGGCGTCCTGCAGGTTCTGGTCCTGCGTGTAGGCGTGGATGGTGGTCATCAGGCCACGCTCGATGGTGAACGCGTCGTGCAGCACCTTGGCCAGCGGGGCCAGGCAGTTCGTGGTGCACGAGGCGTTGGAGATGATCGTCTGCGAACCGTCGTACTTGTCCTCGTTCGCGCCGATCACCACGGTCAGGTCCTCGTTCTTGGCCGGGGCCGAGATGATGACCTTCTTCGCGCCGCCCTCGTCGACGTGCTTGCGGGCGTCGTTGGCGTTGGTGAAGAAGCCGGTGGACTCGACCACGACGTCCACGCCGAGGTCCTTCCACGGCAGCTTGCCGGGGTCCCGCTCGGCGAGCGCGCGGATGGTCCTGCCACCCACGACGATGCCCTCGTCGGACACGCTCACGTCCTGCGGGAGCCGGCCGAGGATGCTGTCGTACTTGAGAAGGTGGGCCATGGTGGCGACGTCGCCCAGGTCGTTGAACGCCACGATCTCGATGTCGTGGCCCCCCGCCTGCACGGCGCGCCAGAAGTTGCGGCCGATCCGGCCGAAGCCGTTCACACCTACTCGGACCGTCACGGTGCGTCTCCTCTGCTCAGACTGTCAACGTCTCGTCGGCGCGACCAGCGTATAGCCCTGGTCATGGCCTCGGGGGCGCGGTGCCGACCACCTCACTTTATCGAATCAGAACCCGCACGGTTGAACCGGTCCGGCACGATCAGCGTGATCTTTGGACGTAACCCGAACACCACTGCCTGAACACCACCGCCTGAACACCTGGAGTTCCCTTGCCGGACCCCACCCGCCGAAACGTCGTGTGCGGCCTGCTGATCGGACTGGCGGCGCCGGGTGCGTTGGCCGCCTGTTCGACCACCGCCACCCAGGGCAACCCGCCCGCGCCGGCCGGATCGTCGTCCTCGGAGAACACCGGCTCCGGCGGGCCGAGCGGGGTCACCCTGACGAAGCTGTCGGACGTGCCGGTGGGCAGCGGCCTGATCGTGGCCGGCCCGAGCGGCAAGATCCTCCTGGTCCGTCCCGCCGACAACGAGGTGCACGGCCTGGACCCGGTCTGCCCGCACGCTGGGGTGACCGTGGCGGTGCCCAAGAAGGGCACGATCACCTGCCCCGGCCACGGCAGCCAGTTCGACGGCTCGACCGGGGAACTGCGCAAAGGCCCGGCGACCACGGGCCTGACCAAGATCCCGGTGAAGATCAGCGGGGACTCGGTGGTCACCGCCTGAGACCCGGTGGGACATGGCTGAACCACAAGTCCGCCCGGCCATCGAGCGGGACATGCCGGCGGTCCGGGCCTTGGCCGCGAAGTTCGACCTGCTCCGCGACTGGCCGCGGCCGCCGGACTTCCTCGCCCTGGAACACGAGCGGGGCGCCCCGGCCCAGCCGGACACACTCGCCGAAGTGCTGATCCTGGACGCCGAAGCGGCTGGTGGCGACCGCAGCACTCACCTCGCCTGGTACGCCAACCAACCCGGCGTCACCGTTTGGACCGTGCCGGACGGGTACGCGTTCACCCGGGCGCTCGGCAACACATGCGTTGTCGGCCCGGCCGGCGGCCGCACTCCCGAAGCCAGCGTGGCCGCCGCCCTCGCCGGCACCCACCACGCGGCCCGGCAAGGGCTCACTGTCCGGATCGCGGTGTTCGCCGCCCACCTGGCCACCCTGCGACTGCTCGACCTCGGTCTGCGCGTCGTGGACCAGGACACCCTGATGACCAGCGAGCCGAACCCGCTGTCCACCGACCGGTACATCCCGCACCCCGATCTCGGCTAGCGATCGGCCTTCGGGTTGGTCCGTGACCCGCCCAGGTCAGACCTCTTCCTCCAACATCTCCGCGGTCACCGCGGACTCCGTGGACGGCAGCCCCAGGTCCTTCGCCCGCTTGTCGGCCATGGCCAGCAGGCGGCGGATCCGGCCGGCGACCGCGTCCTTCGTCATCGGCGGCTCCGCCAGTTGGCCCAGCTCCTCCAGCGACGCCTGCCGGTTCGCCAACCGCAGCTTCCCGGCCGCGGTCAGATGCTCCGGCGCCTCCGGCCCCAGGATCTCCATGGCGCGCTGCACCCGAGCCGCTGCCGCGACTGCCGCGCGGGCCGAGCGGCGCAGGTTGGCGTCGTCGAAGTTGGCCAACCGGTTGGCGGTCGCCCGCACTTCGCGGCGCATCCGGCGTTCCTCCCAGGCGAGCACGCTGGAATGCGCTCCCAGCCGGGTCAGCAGGGCGCCGATGGCGTCGCCGTCACGGATCACGACCCGGTCCGCGCCGCGGACCTCACGGGACTTCGCCTGGATACCCAGCCGGCGGGCGGCGCCCACGAGCGCCAGGGCCGCCTCGGGGCCGGGACACGTGACTTCGAGCGCGGACGAACGGCCCGGCTCGGTCAACGACCCGTGCGCGAGGAACGCGCCACGCCACGCCGCCTCCGCGTCACACACGCCGCCGGACACGACCGCGGCCGGCAGTCCGCGCACCGGCCGTCCTCGTGGGTCGAGCAGCCCGGTCTGACGCGCGAGCCCGTCACCGTCTTTCACCACGCGCACCACGTACCGCGTGCCTTTGCGGAGGCCGCCCGAGGTGATCACGTGCACATCCGCGTGGTGGCCGTACAGCTCGTGGATCTCTTTCCGCAGCCGTCTGGCCGCCGAGCCGGTGTCGAGTTCCGCCTCCACCACCACCCGGCCGCCCACGATGTGCAGTCCGCCCGCGAAACGCAGCAGGGAGGACACCTCCGAACGGCGACAGCACGTCTTGGACACAGCGAGTCTGCTCAGCTCGTCCTTGACCGCCGCGGTCATCGCCACGTGTCCTCCTCTCCCCCGCGGGGCTCACGCCCTGCGTATCCCACCACTTCTCCGCCGTCCGCGCGCCTTGTATCCGTCAACGCGTGCAGCAGGCTACGCGCCAACGCACCCGGCTCGTGCCGGTCCGCCGCACCCGGAGTGCTCACCGACGCGAGGTGTGCCCGTGCGCCGAGGGCGGCCGCTGCCCGCCGTAACCGGTCCGGCGTGGGCACACTGTCGAGGTCGGCGATCACCGCGTCGATCCGGAGTTCCGGAGCGTGTTCGCAGAGTACGTCCAGATGTCGCTCGGGCGAGAACCCCGCCGTCTCCCCGGGCTGCGGTACCAGGTTGAGCACCACGACCCGGGCTGCCTGGGTCTCCACCAGCGCCCGGTGCAGGTCCGGGACCAGCAGATGCGGCAGCACGCTGGTGAACCATGAGCCCGGACCGAGTATCACCATGTCCGCCGAACGCACCGCGGCCAACGCCTCCGGGCAGGCGGTCGGCACGTCGCCGGACGCCGTCTTCAGCCGGATCCGCCGCACCTGGCCGGGGGTGGTGGCCACGGCGACCTGGCCGCGGATCCGCCGGACCACCGCCGGGTCCTCGTCCAGCCCGGTCACGTCCGCCTCGATGTCCAGCGCCTGGGTGGACATCGGCAGCACCCGGCCGGTGATGCCGAGCATCCGGGCCGCCTCGTCCAGTGCCGCGACCGGGTCGCCGAGCACCTCGATCAGCCCGGACAGCACGAGGTTGCCGATGGCGTGGCCGGCCAGCGCGCCGGTTCCGCCGAACCTGTGCTGGAACACGGAATTCCACAGTTTCACATCCTCGCCGGTTCCGGCGAGGGCCACCAGTGCCTTGCGTAGGTCGCCGGGTGGCAGCACGCCCAGCTCGCGGCGCAGGCGCCCGGAGGAGCCGCCGTCGTCCGCGACCGTGACGACCGCGGTCACCGCCGGGGTGATCTCGCGTACCGCGCTCAGCGTGGCGTGCAGCCCGTGCCCGCCACCGAGGGCCACCACCCTGGGTTTCGACCCAATCGTCACTCGCGCCCCAAATCCCGGTGTACCACCTTGACCGCCACACCATCCTCTTTGGACAAACGAGTGGCCAGCTCCTCGGATATGGCCACACTGCGGTGTTTTCCGCCGGTGCAGCCGACCGCGAGGGTCAGGTACCGCTTGCCCTCCCGCCGGTAGCCCGCGCCGATCAGCCGCAGCAGCTCGTGGTAACGCTCCAGGAAGTCCTCGGCGCCCTCCTGGCTCAGCACGTAGTTGCGGACCTCGGTGTCCAGGCCGGTCTGCTCGCGCAGCTCCGGGATCCAGAACGGGTTCGGCAGGAACCGGACGTCCATCACCAGGTCGGAGTCCATCGGCAGGCCGTACTTGTAGCCGAACGACAGCACGGTCACCCGGGTCTGGGTCGCCGAGCCGGTGCCGAACGCGTCCTCGATCTTGGCACGCAACTGGTGCACGGACAACGACGACGTGTCCACCACCAGGTCGGAGATCTCCCGCAACGGCATCAGCAGGTGCCGCTCGGCCTTGATGCCGTCATCCAAGCGGCCGTCGCCCTGCATCGGGTGGCCGCGGCGGACGTGCTCGAACCGTCGGATGAGCAGCTCGTCGGTCGCCTCCAGGAACACCACGCGCGGCTTGTAGCTGCGCGCGTCCAGGTCCTTGATCACCGCGGACAGGTCGTCGGTGAACGCGCGGCTGCGCACGTCCATCACCACCGCGACCTTCGTGATCGCGCCACGGGCCTGGACACCCAGCTCGACCATGGTGGCGATCAGCTCGGGCGGCAGGTTGTCCACCACGAACCAGCCCAGGTCCTCCAGGCACTTCGCGGCGGTGCTGCGGCCGGCGCCGGACAGCCCGGTCACCACCGCGACTTCGATACCGGTCGGGTCAGACACGTTCGTTCCCATCCCCTGTCGACACAGCTTCCCCTTGGTTGAGCACCTCTTGTGTCAACGCCGCCAGGACGGCCGCCGCGGTGTGCCGGCCCACACCCGGCACCTCGCTGATCTCGTCGACACTCGCCGCGCGCAACCTCTTCACCGATCCGAAATGCTTGATCAGCGCTGTCTTCCTGGCTTCGCCGAGGCCCGGCACCCCGTCCAGCGCGGAGGCGGTCATCCGCTTGCCGCGCTTCTGCCGGTGGTACGTGATCGCGAAGCGGTGCGCCTCGTCGCGCACCCGTTGTAAGAGGTAGAGCGACTCGCTCGTGCGCGGCAGGATGACCGGCTCGCTGTCCGCCGGCAGCCACACCTCTTCCAGTCGTTTCGCCAGCCCGATCACCGCGACATCGTTGACACCGAGCTCGTTCAGCACGTCCGCGGCCGCGTTGGCCTGCGGACCGGCGCCGTCGACGACCAGCAGGTTCGGCGGGTACGCGAACTTGCGCGGCCGGCCTGTCTCCGGGTTGATGCCCGGCGTGCTCGTCTCGGCCACGGGCTCGCTCAGCATGCGCGCGAACCGCCGCCGGACGACCTCGGCGATGGACGCCACGTCACCCTCGGTGGCCGCCTCACGGATGGCGAACCGCTTGTACTCGGACTTGCGCGGCAGCCCGTCCTCGAACACCACGAGCGACGCGACCACGTCGCTGCCCTGGATGTGACTGATGTCCACACACTCAATACGGAGCGGGGCCGAGTCCAGGCCCAGTTGATCCTGAAGTTCCTGCAACGCGGCCGACCGGGCGGTCAGGTCACCGGCGCGTTTGAGCTTGTGCTGGAGGAACGCCTCCTTGGCGTTGCGCTCCAACGTCTCCATCAGGGCTCGCTTGTCCCCCCGCTGCGGCACCCTGAGCTGCACCTTCGACCCGCGCAGCGCCGACAGCCACTCGGCGATGGCGTCGTGGTCCTCCGGCAGCTCGGGGACGAGCACCTCACGCGGCACCGGGGTGGTGTCGGTGTCGGCCCCTTCCGCCATGCCGGCCTGGTCGCCAAAGAACTGATCACCGTAGAACTGGCTGAGGAACTGGTCGACCAGCCCGGCCGTGCCGGTCTCCTCCACCTTCTCGATCACCCAGCCGCGCTGGCCACGCACGCGCCCCCCGCGCACGTGGAACACCTGCACGGCCGCCTCCAGGTCGTCCTGCGCGAACGCGACCACGTCCGCGTCCGTGCCGTCGCCGAGCACGACCGCCTGCTTCTCCATGGCCCGGCGCAGCGCGCCCAGGTCGTCCCTCAGCCGCGCGGCCCGCTCGAACTCCAGCTCGGCGGACGCCTCCTGCATCTCCTTGTCCAGGCGCCGCATCATCACGTCCGTGCGGCCGGCGAAGAACTCACAGAAGTCGTCCACGATCCGCCGGTGTTCCGCGGCGTCGACCCGGCCGACGCACGGCGCCGAGCACTTGCCGATGTCACCCAGCAGGCACGGCCGCCCGATCCGGGACTGCCGGCGGAACACATCGATCTTGCACGTCCGCGCCGGGAACACGCGCAGCAGCAGGTCCAGGGTCTCGCGCAACGCCCACGCGTGCGCGTATGGACCGAAGTAACGCACGCCCTTGCGCCGCGCGCCTCGGTAGACCTGCAGACGCGGGAACTCCTCGTTCAACGTGACCGCGAGGACCGGGTAGGACTTGTCGTCCCGGTAGCGGACGTTGAACCGCGGGTCGAACTCCTTGATCCAGTTGTACTCCAGCTGCAGGGCCTCGACCTCGGTGGACACCACGGTCCACTCCACCCCGGCCGCCGTGGTCACCATCTGGGCGGTGCGCGGATGCAGGCCCAGCACGTCCGCGAAGTACGAGTTCAGCCGGCTGCGCAGGCTCTTGGCCTTGCCCACGTAGATGACGCGGCCGCCGGCGTCCCGGAACTTGTACACGCCAGGGGCGTCCGGGATGGTCCCGGGTGCGGGGCGGTAAGTCGAGGGATCGGCCACCCGACAAGCCTAGGCGCAAGCACCGACACTCAGACGGGTGACCACGGCTCGTCACGCCAGGCCGGCCAGCAGGGTGTGGACCAGGGCCGACGCGGTCGGTTGGCCGCGGTCGACGAAATGGCCGAGGAAGGCGTGTTGCAGGCACGCGCCGATCAACAGCGCGGCCGCGGCCGCCGGGTCGGCGGCCTGGCCGATCCGGCCGAGGCGTTGCTCGGCGGCCAGGTAGTCGGCGACTGCCCGGCTGACGTGGTGCGGCCCGGCCTGGCGTTCACCGAGCGCCTTGCGGTGCGCCGCGAACAGCGTCGGCTCCGCGAAGAGGGCCGCCGCCATCGGGAAGTTGTGCTGGTAGAAGCGAATCGCCGTGTGCGCGACCTCGGTGAGGGTCTCGGCCACGGTGCCATGGCCGGCGCGTTCGCCCAGCCCGGCCAACAGCGCGCCCAACTCGCCGGGCGTGCGCTCGGCCAGCACGGCCATGAACAGCTCGGTCTTGTCTCGGAAGTGCTTGTACAGCGCGGCTTCGGAGAAGCCGGCGGCTTTGGCGATCTCCTTGGTGGTGGCGTGCGCCAGGCCACGCTCGCGCATCACCTGGGCCGCCGCGTCCACCATTCGGTCGCGAGTGCTCACGGCATCTCCGTGGTTGACAAGTGAGTGAGTACTCACCCATCATAGTGGTTAGTGAGCACTCACTAACCACTGGAGGGACCATGAGGGTCGTCTGTGTCGGCGACAGCATCACGCGTGGCCAGGTCAGCGCCGATTACGTCGGTCAACTGCGGACCCGCCATCCCGCCGCCACGTTCGTCAACGAAGGCGTCAACTACGACCTCGCCCACTCGGTGCGCAGGCGTCTGGGCCACGTCACGGCGCACGAGCCGGACGTCGTGACCGTGCTCGTGGGCACCAACGACGCCAACTCGACGCTCGACAGCACCACCAGGCGGATGATCGCCCTGATGAAGCGGCCGCCGGGCCGGCCGACCGCCGAGCGGTACCGCACCGACCTGGCCGGGATCGTCCAGGACCTGCGGGACCGGACAGACGCCCGGATCGGGTTGTTGTCGCTGCCCGTCATCGGCGAGGAGCTCGACTCGGAGCCGCTACGCCGCGCGGCCGAGTACAGCGAGATCGTGCGCGAGATCGCCACCGCGCATAACGTCGCCTACCTGCCGTTGCACGAACGGCAGACGGCGTACCTGCGCACCCGCACGTGGCCGCCGAAGACCCAGTACCGGCCGGGCATGGGGTTGTCGTCGCGGGCGTCGATCCAGCACTTCATGCTGCGTCGGGGCTTCGACGACATCTCGGCCCGGCGCGGGCTGAGCCTGACCACCGACACCATTCACCAGAACTCGCGGGGTGCCGGCATGATCGCCGACGTGATCAGCGAGTGGCTGTGTTGAATGGTCCTCGCTCCGCTCGGACAGGCTTGGCCGCCTCAAGCCGGTCATTTCCACCGCGCACCACGCGACCGACATCTTCGCTCATGGCTGGCCGCCGCTGTGCCTGGGGCGATGTCGGGCGTGTTGCGCGGCGTAAATGACCGGCGCGGCCAAGCGGGCGACCCCTTGACGTCCGTTAGGAACTCACAGTTGCTTGGGTGAGGTCGTAGATGGTCCGGCCGCCGATCGTCGTGGCTGTGTAGTGGGCGGCGACCCATTCGGTGATGTCGCTGTCGCCTCGGCCCATGCCGCCCGTGACGAGATAGTGGATCTGGCCGTCCGCCACGTACTGCTGGAACTCCTGGAGGGTGGGCGACGGGTCGCTGCCGGTGAAGCCGCCGATGGCCATGACGGCTTTGCCGCTGGCCAGTTGCAGGCCCGCGGAGCCCTGGGCGCCGGTGCTCGCCGCCGCCCACCTCTCCGTCGTCGCCCGCAACGCCTGGACGAGCGCGGTCGAGACCTCGCCGTCGCCACGCATGCCGAAGCCCGCTGCCGCGGTCGGGCCGGAGATCGGAATGGAACCCTGGTGTGGCTGGGCCGCCGTCGCCAGGCCGTACGCGGCGGTGCCTGCGATGAGCGCGGCGGCGACGAGGCCGGCCATGAACTTCCGTGCCGCACCCCACGCGATCAGCGCGGCCACGAGAAGTCCGCCGATGAGCAGGATCCAGCGCAGCGCCGGCAGCCACTCCTCGGTACGGGTCAGCAGGACGAACGACCACATCGCCGTTACCGCGACCATCGACGCCAACGCCATACGCGCGCCGGGATGCGCCCTGCCGCGCCATAGCTCCCGCACGGGAATCGCCACGAGCGCGGCGATGGCAGGCGCCAAGGCCACGGCGTAGTACGGGTGCACTGTGCCCTGCATGAAGCTGAACACCAGCGCGGTCACCAGGAGCCAGCCGCCCCACAGCATCAGCGCGGCCCTCGTGCGGTCCGTGCGTGGGCCTCGGCGCGTGAACCACAGGCCGGCCACGAGCCCGATCAACGCCGCCGGCAGCAGCCAGGAGATCTCGGTGCCGAACGACGCACCGAACATCCGGCCGAGCCCGCTCGTCCCGCCGAACGCCGTGTTCCCGTTCCCGCCGGGGCCGCCGCCGTTGCCCTCGCCGCCGAAGATCCGACTCAACCCGTTGTACCCCAGGGCGAGTTCCAGAATCGAATTGTCGGTGGACCCACCGATGTACGGCCGCGCGTCCGCCGGCCAGAGGTCCACGACCGCGATGTACCAGCCCGCGGACACGATGACCGCGCCCACTGCCGCGGCCAGGTGCGTCAAGCGGCGACGCAGACCGGTCGGCGCGGCGACGAGATACACGAGTCCGAACGCGGGCAGGACCAGGAACGCCTGCAGCATCTTCGTAAGAAAGCCGAACCCGACCGCGACCCCGGCCAGCATCAGCCACTTCGGACTGGCTGTCTCGGTCGCCCGCACCACGCAGTACGCACCGGCGACGAGCAACAACACAAGCAGCGCGTCGGGGTTGTTGAACCGGAACATCAACGCCGCGACCGGTGTCAGCGCGAGCGCGGCACCCGCGAACAGTCCGGCGACCGGCCCGGACCACCGCTTCACCGCGGCGTACAGCAACGCCACCGAGGCGACGCCTTCCAGCGCCTGCGGAACGAGCATGCTCCAACTGGAGAACCCGAAGATCCGCCCGGACAGCCCCATGATCCACAGTGCGGCCGGCGGTTTGTCCACGGTGATGGCGTTGCCCGCGTCGAGCGAGCCGAAGAACAGCGCCTTCCAGCTCTGCGTCCCGGCCTGGACGGCGGCGGCGTAGAAGTCGTTGGCGTACCCGGAGGAACCGAGGTCCCACAGGTACAGCGCGGCGGTCGCGGCCAACAAGGCCCAGAAGGACGGACGGACCCAACGGTCCCTCGCGGACGCTGTGTCCACGTCGTGCCGGGGCGGAGCGAGGGTAGCTGTCATGCCGACGAGGGTCGTCGGCGAGCCTGGGCGATTGATGTGCTGATCCTGTGTGCCGGCTGTGTCCGACTATGGGTCCGCGGGCAGGCGGACCGTGAACCGGGTCTCCCCCGGCTTGCTGTCCAGGGTGACCGTGCCGTTGTGCGCGTGCACGACGGCGGCGACGATGGCCAGGCCGAGGCCGGTGCTGCCGGCCGCGCGGGATCGTGAGCTGTCGCCCCGGGCGAACCGCTCGAACACCTCGTCCCGCAGGTCCGCCGGGACCCCTGGACCGTTGTCGGTGACCGCCAACGCCACCCCATCATCCACTGTGGACAGACTGGTCACCACGGTGGTGCCCGGCGGGGTGTGCGTCCGGGCGTTCGCCAGCAGGTTGGCCAGCACCTGGTGCAGCCTTGGCCCGTCCCCTACGACGGTGAGCGGTTCGGCGGGCAGGTCGAGCTGCCAGCCGTGGTCCGGCCCGGCCACCCGGGCGTCGCTGACCGCGTCCACCACCAGCTGGGAGATCTCCACGGCGGCGTGCTCCACCGGCCGGCCCGCGTCCAGCCGGGCCAGCAACAGCAGGTCCGCCACCAGGCTCGTCATCCGGACGGCCTCGGACTCCACCCGGCCGATCGCGTGCGCGACCTCGGGCGGCACGTCGTCCCGGTAACGTTCGGCGAGTTCGGCGTAACCGCGGATGGCCGCCAGCGGCGTCCGCAGCTCGTGGCTGGCGTCGGCGACGAACTGCCGGACTCGGGTCTCGCTGGCGTGCCGGGCGGCCAACGCGTTGCCGATGTGGCCGAGCATCCGGTTGAACGCGGCCCCGACCTTGCCCACCTCGGTCCGTGGGTCGGTGTCCGGCTCGGGCACCCGCACCGACAACGCGGCCTCGCCCTTGTCCAGGGGCAGCTCGGCGACCCGGCTCGCGGTCGCCGCCACCCGGTTGAGCGGCCGCAGGGTCCGACGGATGATGACGACGCCGGCGAGCCCGGTGATCACCAGGCCGACCAGGGACACCCCGCCGAGGATCGACCCGATGGTCACCAGCGTGGAGGTGACCGGATCGAACTGCAGGCCGGTGACCATGGTGTCGCCCTTGGACGTCACCACCGACATCAGCCGGTACTCCCCCAGGCCCGGACCGAGGTCGACGTTGTGCGGGCGTTCGTCGACGGGGATCCCGCGCAAGGTGGTGTGCGCCGACTCGGTCAGCGGCTCCTGGGCGGCGGTCCCCAGCTGCAGCCGGCCGGCCATGACGGCTCCGGTCTGGTGGCAGATCAACGCGATGACCGTGCCGGGCGGCAGACCGGGCGCGGCCAGCCCAGGAGGGACGTCGCCGCCGGCACGGCAGCCGTTGCCCGCAGGACCGCCGTCGGGCGGGAAATTCCCCGCCGAGCCGCGAGGGCCGTTGCCCGGCGGGCCGTCGCGGTCGACCGTCTTCGCGCGGTCGCTCGCCCCGGTGAGCTGCGCGTCGAGCTTGTCGACCAGGAGCGTACGGACGGCGAACAGGGTGGCCACGCCGATCACCAGGCACACCACGGCGAGCAGGCCGAGCTGCCCGGCGATCAGGCGCGCGGAGAGGGTCCGGCGCCTACCCCGCTGGTTTGAGGACATAGCCGGCGCCCCGCATGGTGTGGATCATCGGCTCCCGGCCGGTGTCGATCTTCTTGCGCAGGTACGAAATGTACAGCTCGACGATGTTGGCCGCGCCGCCGAAGTCGTAGTTCCACACCCGGTCGAGGATCTGGGTCTTGCTGAGCACGCGGCGCGGGTTGCGCATCAGGAACCGCAGCAGCTCGAACTCGGTCGCGGTCAGCTGGATCTCCGTGCCGGCCCGGGTGACCTCGCGGGCGTCCTCGTCCAGCACCAGGTCACCGACCACAATGGACGCTCCGGCACCGGACTCGGCCACCCCGGACCGGCGCAGCAGGGCCCGCAGCCGCAACACGACCTCCTCCACGCTGAACGGCTTGGTCACGTAGTCGTCGCCGCCCGCGGTCAGGCCGGCGAGCTTGTCCTCCATCGCGTCCTTCGCGGTCAGGAACAGCACCGCCAGCCTGGGGGTCTCGGCGCGGATCTTGCGCAGGACCTCCAGGCCGTCGAAGTCGGGCAGCATGATGTCGAGCACCACGACGTCCGGCCGGAACTCCCGCGCGGTCCGGACCGCGGTGGCGCCGTCGTGCACAGCTCGGGCCTCCCAGCCCTCGTACCGCACGGCGAGCGTCACCAACTCGGCCAGGGTCGGCTCGTCGTCCACGACGAGCACCCGGACGGGCTGGCCGTCCGGTCGGCGGAGGTCCGGACGCTGGGCGTTCACGCGCATGCCTCGATGGTCGGTGGTGTTGATGTGCGCTCGCTGAGCGGTTCCTGTGTACCAGCTGTGCGTCCGTCGCACCCGTCGAGCGGCTCATAGCGTGGACCCATCAGCCGCACAGCGGACACACAGCGACGGCGTCGACCGTGGTGGGCATGACTGACACGACTCCTCCCGCCGACCAGGAGATCACCTGGGGCGGGCAGCAACCTCCGCGTAAACGTTGGTCCGGGAAGAAGACCACGGCGGCCGTCGCGATCGCCGTCGGGGTGGCCGCCGCGGGCGGTGTCGCCGTCTACGCGGCCAGCGGGTCCGCGGGCGCCTCCGCGCAGCCCGGGATGGACGGCGGCGGCCCCGGCGGGATGCGCGGCGGGCCAGGCGGCGGCATGATGGACGCGTTGCACGGCACGTTCACCATCTCGGACGGCAACGGCGGCTACAAGACCGCGATCATGCAGACCGGCGAGGTCACCGCCCTCACCGACACCTCGCTGACGGCCAAGAGCGCCGACGGATACACGAAGGTCTACACGTTCAGCACCAGCACGACGTTCGGCCGGGACGGCTCGAAGTCGGACGTGAAGACCGGCGACACCGTCACTGTCGTGGCCACACCCAACGGGGACAACGCGACCGCCGACTCGGTCATGGACCGCGCCCAGATGGGCACCGGCCAGGGCGGTCCCCCGCAGAGATGAAGGTGACCCCCTGGTCGGCCGGTCTTGAAGACATACCAACCTTTCGGCATCGACGGCTTCCACAACCGGACCCTCGCGGTGTTGGCTGTCACCTGATGACCGACGAGGACGGGTGGATCCAGGGCCAGCAGCTGCTCGAGCTGCTGGCCGTGGTGTCGTCGTACCCGGACGAGGAGTCGGCGATCCGCGGCGCGGCCGAACGGGCGGCCCAGGCGTTGGAGGCGGAGGTGGCCGCGGTCGTGTTCGGCGAGCGCGTGGCGGCCTGCGTCGGGTTCCCGCGTGGCCGGGTGCCGGCGGTCGACGTCGTCGCGGTCACCCGCCATGAGTTGAACACACTGGACGTTCCGGGTGTCGGCCCGTGCGCGACGGTCTCGGCGCGGTGGGGCGGCGCTCGTCCCGGGAGCCTCGTCCTGGCTCGCCGGGGTGCGACGTTCACGGTCCAGGAGCGGAGCCTGGTCCGTGGGATGGCTCGATTACTTGAGCTGACGCTGACCATGCTCCGCGCGTTGCAACGCAGCGAACGGCACGCGGCCGAGAACGCTGAGCTGCTGAAGTCGTTACAGCAGCGGCAACGGTTGGTGGAGCACCTGTTCGACATCCAGCGCGCGATCTCCCGGCGCCGGCCGCTCGCGCAGATCCTGGACATGATCACCGGCGCCGCCCAGGACCTGCTCGGCGACGAGATCGTCGGACTGTGGCTGCGGGAACCCGAGGGCGACGAGGCCAGGCTGGTCGCGCACGTCGGCCTGCGCACCGAGGTCGCCCGCCGCCGCCCGGTCATCCCGCTCGTCGAGGCCGGCGCCGCCGGCCAGGCGATGCTCACCGACGACGTCGTCGTCCTGCACGGCTACGGCGAGACGTCCACGCTGATCGCCGAACTGACCGACGGCCGGCTCTGCGCGTCGATGGCGGCGCCGGTGCACGACAGCGGCACGGTCACCGGCAGCCTCATGGTCGGCGCGCACCGCCAGACCCGGACGTACACCGCGGCGGACGTGCAGACCCTGCGGGCGTTCGCCGAACACGTCAGCCTGGCGTTGACCGACGCGAACACCGTCGACCGGATGTACCAGGCGTTCCACGACTCCCTGACCGGGTTGGCGTCCCGCGGCCTGTTCCTGGACCAGTTGACCAAGCGCTTGGGCGAGGCCGAGCGCGAGACCAGGCGGGTCGCGCTGCTGTTCATCGACCTGGACCGGTTCAAGGCCGTGAACGACACGCTCGGCCACGCGGCCGGCGACGACCTGTTGACGATCACCGCCGGCCGGCTGAAGTCCCAGCTGCGCGCCACCGACGTGGCCGCCCGGTTGGGCGGCGACGAGTTCGCCGTGCTCCTTTACGCTGTGGCGACCACGGCCGACGCGGCCAGGGTGGCCGAACGGATCCTGCGGACCCTGGGCGAGCCGATGCCGATCGCCGGCCGGCAGCTGCGGGTCAACGCCAGCATCGGGATCGCGCTGAGCACGCCGGGGATGCCCGACCCGGCGGATCTGATGCGGCGCGCGGACGTGGCGTTGTACCAGGCGAAACGCAACGGCCGGGGTCGCATGGAGGTTTTCGCCGACGAGATGCTCCTGTCGTTTCCGCATGAAGGTTAGGAACCCTGTGGCATGACGTTCGACAGTGCGGACCCGTTTCTGTACCGCGTGCAGACGTACTACCGATATCTGGAGGCGATCCACCGCTGGCGGACGGCCATCGCCGACGCGATCGACAGCGACCCGGACAAGGTCCTGCGGATCGACGACCCGCACCGGGCGCAGGCGATTTTCGAGCTGCAGGACGCGGTCCGCAGCGCGCAGACGTACGTCGACCTGATCGCCCCCGCCGAGGCGGTCAAAGCCTGCCGGGACTGGCTGGCGGGCATCTTCGAGCTCGTCCCCGAACTGGTCGGCCGGGCGCCGTCGGACGAAGTGCTCCGGCAGGACCGCGTCGGCCAGCTGCGCGACAACCCGTCGCACACCGAGAACCCGCTCAAGTCGTTCCGGTCCGACCTCGGCGCCGGCTGACCCGGGGTCGGCTGGGGTGTCAGGTAGGGGAACGCGGTCACCACCATGAGGGCAAACTCTCCGAAGGGGTGTGACTGCGGTGCGAGTACTGCTGATCGGGTCGACTGGGGTGTTGGGCAGCGCCGCGTTGGGCCCGCTGCTCGCCGACGGACACCAGGTCACCGGCCTGGCGCGGAACGACGAACGCGCCGCCGTGATCGCCAAGCAAGGCATCACACCGGTCGTGGCCGACCTGTTCGACGTGCAGTCGCTCACCGACGCGCTGCACGGGCACGACGCGGTGATCAACCTGGCGACCCGGATCCCGGTGGGCGGCAAGCTGATCCGTTCGTCCAGCTGGGTCGAGAACGGCCGGATCCGGACCGAGGGCAGCAAGGCGCTGGTCGCCGCCGCGAAGGCCGCGGACGTCGGGATCCTGGTGCAGGAGGGCACTGTTCTCGCGTACGCCGACGGCGGCGACGCCGAACTGGCCGAGAACGCCGCGTTGAACCCGGTCGGGCCGCCGGCCGCGGCCGTGGCGGCGCACCAGGCCGTGGAGGGGTTCGCCGGGGAGGGCCGGATCGCGGTCCGGCTGCGGATCGCCAACGTGCACGGCGACGACCCGTTGACCCGCTGGATCCTCAAGGGCGCCAAGGGCCGCGGCCCGTCGTACTTCGGCAACAAGGACGGCTGGATCACCCCCATCCACCCGGCCGACGTGGGCACTGCCATCGCCGCCGCGCTGTCCGCGCCCAGCGGCGTGTACAACGTGGGCGCCACCCCGGTGCGCAAGCGTGACTTCGGTGCGGTGGTGGCGACCGCGGCCGGCGGCAAGAAGGCCAGGACGGTCCCGTTCAAGATCGGTTTCCTGAAGATCCTGGCCAGGTCACAGCGGGTGGTGTCGACCAAACTGACCGAGGCCACCGGCTGGAAGCCGGAGCTGCCCGAGGTCGCGACCAACTGGTTCCCCCGGGTGTGAACCCGACCTCCCTAGCCGCGCACCTGGGCGGTCCGGCAAAATTCGTCGGATGGGAGAACGGCTTCGAGTGCAGAGCGGCGGCACGGGCGACGCGGTCGTGTTGCTGCTGCACGGGTTGGGCGCGACCGGCGACGTCTGGCAGGGCGTCCACGACCAGCTCGCGGACGGCCCCTGCCGGTGGATCACCCCGGACCTGCCCGGCCATGGCCTGTCCGACCCGCTGGACCGCTACACGTTCGGCCACTTCGCCGCCGCGCTGGCACCCCTGATCGACGGCGAGGAGCACGTGGTCGTGCTCGGTCACTCCCTCGGCGGGGTGCTCGGCCTGGCGCTGGCCAGCGGCTGGTTCGGCGGCTCGGTCGACCGCGCCTGCGGCCTGGGCATCAAGGTGGCCTGGTCCGCGGCGGAACTGTCCGGCGCCAAGGCGTACGCGGAACGCGCCAACAAGCTCTA
Organism: Actinocrispum wychmicini; assembly: GCF_004345645.1. Lineage (GTDB taxonomy): Bacteria > Actinomycetota > Actinomycetes > Mycobacteriales > Pseudonocardiaceae > Kibdelosporangium > Kibdelosporangium wychmicini. The sequence goes on from NZ_SLWS01000015.1 coordinate 210,779, forward strand.
CTTCCTGCGGTCCGAGGCCGCCGAGCGGTACCTGAAGGTCTCCGGCCTCGGCGGCCTGGTGGACCCGGACGACCCACGCGTGGACGCCGGCCTGACCGAGACACCTGACGGCTGGAAGTTGGCGTTCGACCCGCGCACGTTCGCGGTCGGCCGCCCGGACGTCCCTGGCCTGCTCGCCGCCAGCCAGGCGGAAACCCTGCTCGCGGTGGGCGAACACGACCAGATGTGCAGCCCGGAACAGGTCAAGGAAGTCGACGCGAATGCCACTGTGTTGCCCGGCCTCGGCCACAACGCGCACGTGGAGGACCCGAGCGCGATGGTCAAGCTGATCGGCGACCTCCTGAGCTAGGCAGCGGCCCTGATGACGCGCTGGGCGACCTTCGGCAGGTCCCCACCCATGTGCAGGGTGTTCACCGAGTAGACCAGGCGGCGGGACAGGTCGAGAGTGGTGCCCATGCCGCTGGCATAGCCGGGCCGGTCGCCGGTCTTGCCCCAGAACACGACCTGGCCGACGGTCATCCGGGCGAGCCCGCCACCGATGTGCGCCGGCACGTCGTTGCCCGGGTCGTTGTCACCGTCGTAGTCCGGGACGTTCGGGATGGCGAAGAGTTCGGCGGTCTGCGCCGGCGGCAGCAGCCGGCCGGACACCAGCGCGGTGAGGAACCGGTCGAGGTCGGGCGCGTTGGAGATCATCTCCGCCGCCGCCCACTGGAACGTGGGGTTGGCCTCGGTGATGTCGACGTAGTCGGTGTGCCCGTCGACGGTGACGGCCTCGTACCCGTGCGCGTGCGGCCCGTGGATCTTGACGTCCGTGCCCGGCACAGAGGTGGCGGACAGGTGCAGGGGCTCGATGATCCCGTCGCGGATCGCCGTGCCGTACGGGCAGCCGGTCACCTTCTCGATGACCATGCCGAGCACCAGGTAGGGGATGTTGTCGTAGTCCTGCTTGGTGCCCGGGGCGAACGTCATCGGCTGGCCGGCCGTGGCCAGGTCGATCAGCTGCCGCGGGGTCCAGGTGTCGAACCGGTGGGCGAGGAACCAGGTCGGGTCCTTGTGGTCGATCCTGATCCCGGGGATCCCGGCGGTGTAGTTGAGCAGCTGGCGGATGGTGACCGGCGCGTACCCGGCGGGCAGCAGGTCGGGCAGGTAGCTCCGCACTGTGCGGTTCAGGTCGATCCGGCCCCGGGCGGCCAGTTGCAGCACGGCTGTCGCGGTGAACGTCTTGGTCATGCTGCCAATCCGGAAGCGGCCGTTCGCCGGCACCGGCCGACCGGTGAGGATGTCGGCGACACCCGAGGTGCCCACCCACGTGCCGGCCGAGCCGCGTACCTGGACCAGCGCACCGCTGGCCTCGTCGTTGGGCAGCCCGGCAATGGCCGCCCGCAGCGCGGCCGGATTCAGCGGCGGCACGGTAGTGGCCGATGCCGAGGTCGCGAAGGTGGTCGCCAGCAACACAATCCCGCAGACCAGACCGGCAGCGCGGGGTATTCCCTTGAAATGGCGGGTTTTCATGCCGGAAAGCCTGCTACGGTGGCGCACTCGTGCCATCCGTGACACCCCGGAGATCACCCCGAGGGCAACCCGGACACCGCCGAGTCCACTGTGGACGAAAATGTCCACTACGCCGAACGGCGAACCCCCCATTCGGCGGCAGGGGTCGGCCAGAGAGCCCCGGTAAGGTCTGACACTGTCGCCGTCGAATCCGACGGCGGCATGTTCATCCCGCTCCTGACCCCGGCGGTGTCCAGACTCTTCGTGGCTTCAGGAGCTACGCCATGGACTCCCTCGGTCAGCGACATCACCGGATCGGCGACTCCGACGTTGACCGCCTGGAAGCACGAACCCGTGCGCAGCGCGCCATCGACTACCGCAGCGGCGGCGGCTCCAGCTTTCCCGAACTGCCCACGCTGATCCACGACGCCCACCACATGTTGGGCCTCGCCGGCACGGAGGCGACGCGGGGCCGTCTCCACCTGGCTGTGGCCGACGTGCACAACCTCACCGGCTGGGTGTACTTCGACATCGGCCTGCCGGCACGCGCCCAGGCGCACTTCAGCCAGGCTCTGGCGCTGGCCGGGCAGTCCCATGACGACGACCTGGTCGCCAACGTCTTCTACCGCCTGGGTCGCGTGTGCCTGCACCACGGCGACCCGGCACAGGCGCTGGAGTACTTCGACTTCGGCCAACTCGCCGCGGACCGGCCCGGTGGCGAGCTGACGGCCAGCATCCTGTCGATGAACCAGGCGTGGGCGCACGCCAAGACAGGTGCCGCCGATCCGGCCCGCCTGCTGATGGAACGCGCGACCGACCAGTTCGGGGCAGCCGACCACCGCGACCCGCCGGACTGGGCGAGGTTCTTCACCGAGACCGAGATGCTGGCGATGACGGGTGCCGTGCACACCACTTTGGCCGGTGAGGTGGACCCGCGGCACACCGACCGCGCTATCCCGGCGCTGACCGAGGCGACCGACCGCTACGGCCGCGACATGGCCCGCAGCCTGACGTTCGGTCTCCTCATGCTGGCGGAGAACCACCTGCTCAGTGGCGATGTCGACGATGGTGTCGACGTCGGCTTCCGGGCACTGGCCTCGGCCGAGAGCCTCACGTCCACGCGAGTCCGTGACCGCATGCGTCCACTGCGGCAGCGGGCCGAGGAACACCATGCGCACAGCGGTGCCCGGGAGCTCGCGGTGCGAATCGACTCGTTCAACGCGGCGACCACCCCATGACGACGAAACCACTCCGACCGCGAGACCGCTACGCAGGAAGGCCGACCATGAGCACCAGTTATTCCAGGTCCGATCAGGTGGCCCGGCTGCTCGCCCTGCTCTCCACCACCCAGCGGGAGGTTCTCCGGCTGCGGCTCGTGGCCCACCTGTCGGTCGAGGAGACCGCGGCGGTGCTGGGATCCACCCCCGACGCGGTGACCACCGCCCAGGCGCGGGCGCTCCAGGTTCTCCAGGAACAGCTGATCTCCCGCCGCGCGCCCGAAACACCTGTCGGGTCGAGTGGGCCCCGCGTCCGGAACGCTGAGTGACGCGCAAGTAGACTGGTCGTTTCCGGCCGAGGCGGTGTGCGTGAGCGATGATCGGTTGGTTCGCGTCCTCGCCTACCTCGCCGACCTCGCTGCCGCCAACCACACCGTGGTCTCCAGCGGGACCGCCTGCGAGGCGTGCGTCGCTCTGCTCGACGTCGACGGCGCGGGGCTGTCCCTCATGAACGGCTCGGGACAGGGCGAGACGCAGTACGCCACGAACAAGATCAGCGCGCTCATCGAGGACACCCAGTTCACCATGGGCGAGGGGCCCGGTGTGGACGCGTTCCGCTCCGCCATGCCGGTACTGGTCTCCGACCTGGACTCCGGGTCGGGCCGTCGGCGGTGGCCGATGTTCACCGCGGTGGCGGTCACCGCCGGAGTGCGGGCGGTGTTCGCGTTCCCGCTCCGCAGCGGAGCCATCCGGCTGGGGACGCTCGCGGCCCACCGGTCCACCCCCGGCCCGCTGACCTCCGGCCAGGTCGCGGACGCGCTGGTGGTCGCCGACCTCATCCTGTCGCAGCTGCTGGGCGAGCTCCGCCCGACCCACCATCCTCCGGGCGGGCGGCCGACCGACGGATTTCCGCTCAGCCGGACCGAGGTCCACCAGGCCGCCGGGATGATCTCCGCACAACTGGGCGTGCCCATGGAGGAGGCGATGATGCGGCTGCGCGCGTACGCGTTCGCCCACGAACGAACGATCGCCGACGTGGCCCGGGACGTGGTGACCCGGCGGCTGCGGCTGAACCCGGAACCCGATCCGACATGAGAATGTGGTTGACAGTGCGAGTCCTGGACGGCACGCCATGACTGAAGAGGTGGGCATGTCACTGGAGAACCTGGCGGAGACCTTCGTACGGCTGGCCGACACGCTCGTCGCGGACTTCGACCCGGCCGAGTTCATGCGACTGCTGGCGGATCGGTGCGTCGACACCTTGAACGTCGACGCCGCCGGCATCCTGCTGGCCGACCACCACGGTGAACTGCAGGTGGTCGGCGCGTCCAGCGAACAGGCCAGGCTGGTGGAGTTGTTCGAGCTGCAACACCGAGGGGGACCCTGCATGGCGTCCTACCTCACCAGTGTCCCGGTCACCATCGCCGACCTTGAGACCGAGTCACGATGGCCCGAGTTCGCGTCGACCGCCGTGGCAGCTGGCTTCCGGTCGGTGCACGCGCTGCCGATGCGGCTGCGCACGCAGACGGTCGGAGCGCTGAACCTGTTCTCCACCCGGCTCGGCGACCTAGGTGAAGGAACGATCCGGGTGGCCCAGGCGATGGCGGACGTGGCCACCATCGGCCTCCTGCAGGCGCGGGTCATCAGCCGCAACGAACTGCTGGCCGAACAGCTCCAGCAGGCACTGCACGCCAGGATCCTGATCGAACAGGCGAAAGGGGTGCTCGCCGAGCGGCTGGGCGTCGACATGGAGGACGCGTTCGCGACGCTCCGGCGTTACTCGCGTAACCACAACCAGTTCATCAGCGTGGTCTCCGAAGCGGTGATCGCCGGCACGCTCGACGTGATGACCCTGACCGGCGCCCGCTCCGACGAGGACTAACCGGCCTGGTGCGTCTCGGCGGCCGACTGCGCCTTCAACCGCCGCAGCTCCCGAATCGCCGCCACCGACCGGGTGCCGTCGACGGCCGGGATAGCCAGGATCGTCACGTACTCGTCGTCCGGCAGCTCAAGGCGGGCCCAGGCGGCGCCGTCCGGGAAGCTGACGTGCTCGACCTCGCCCCACGAGAACCGCCGCGCGCCAAGGACATTGCGTACCTCGACGCACTCGATGTCAGCGCGCACGCGGGGACGGACCAACAGCAGTGCGGCCCCGGCGAGGACCAAGCCGATGCCGATCATCGCGTACTGGTCGGACGCCTGGAAGTACGCGCCCGTCCATTCGCTGCGCAGCAGGATCGCCACGAGCGTGAACACCACGACGAACACGACCGCCAACCCGATCGCGACGAACCGAACCTTGAACGGCCGGCACTGGAACACCTGCTGGCTCACTCGAATCCCCGTTCCGTCCACGGCTGACGCAGGCCGCGCAACACCAACGCCGCCTCCAGGGCCGCCACGCACGCCTCGAACCCCTTGTCCTCCGCCGAGTCCGGGAAGCCGGCGCGGTCAAGGGCCTGCTCCTCGGTGTTCACGGTCAGCACGCCGTTGCCCACCGGGGTGCACTCGTCCAGCGACACCCGAGTCAGGCCCGCGGTCACCGCGTCGCACACGTACTCGAAATGCGGGGTGCCGCCGCGGACCACGACGCCGAGGGCGACCACGGCGTCATGGTGTTTGGCGAGCTCCTGGCAGACGACGGGCAGCTCGATCGCGCCGGACACCCGCACCACCGTCGGATCCTCGACCCTGGCCTGCTTGGCCGCGACCAGCGCGCGTTCCACCAGGTTGTCGGTGATCTTGCCGTGCCACTTGGTGGCCACCACCGCCAGCCGGATACCGTCGCACTCCGGCGCGGTCGCGTCCGGCCTGCCCTCGCCGCTCACTGCGCCTCCTCACCGCCGAACTGGTCCAGGTCGCCCAGCTCGTGGCCCATCCGATCCCGTTTCGTGCGCAGATACCGCAGGTTCTCCGGGTTCGGCCACACCGACAACGGCACCCGGTCGACCACGGTCAGGCCGTAACCCTCCAGGCCGATCCGCTTCGCCGGGTTGTTCGTCAACAACCGCATGGTCTGCACACCGAGGTCCGACAGGATCTGCGCGCCCATACCGTAGTCCCGCGCGTCGGCCGGCACACCGAGGGCCAGGTTGGCGTCCACGGTGTCCGCGCCCGCGTCCTGCAGTTGGTACGCCTGAAGCTTGTGCATCAAGCCGATTCCCCGGCCCTCATGGCCGCGCATGTACAGCACGATCCCGCGTCCCTCGGACGCCACCGCCTCCAGGGCCGCGTCGAGCTGCGGTCCGCAGTCGCAGCGCAGCGAGCCGAACACGTCACCGGTCAGGCATTCCGAGTGCACCCGGACCAGGACCTCCTTGCCGTCGCCGATCTCGCCGTACACCAGGGCGACGTGCTCGATCCCGTCCAGCAGGCTGTCGTAGCCGACCGCGCGGAACGTGCCGTGCGCGGTCGGGATCCGGGCCTCGGCGACCCGCGCCACCTGCTTCTCGTTGCGCCGCCGGTACTTGATCATCTCGGCGATGGAGATCAGCGCCAGGTCGTGCTCGGCGGCGAACACCTCCAGCTCGTCCCGCCGCGCCATGTCCCCTTCGTCCTTCTGGGACACGATCTCGCACAGCACCCCCGCCGGCCGCAGCCCGGCCATCACCGCCAGGTCGATCGCGGCCTCGGTGTGCCCCGGCCGGCGCAGCACGCCGCCTTCCTTGGCACGCAACGGAACCACGTGCCCTGGGCGGGTGAAGTCGGTCGGCTTGGAGTCCGGGTCGGCGAGCAGCCGGATGGTGTGCGCGCGGTCCGCGGCGGAGATGCCCGTGGACACGCCGCTCGCCGCGTCGACCGTGACCGTGTACGCGGTGCCGCGCCGGTCCTGGTTGGTGTGGAACATCGGCGGCAGGTCCAGACGCTCGCAGTCCTGCTCGGTCAACGGCACGCAGATGTACCCGGACGTGTAACGGACCATGAACGCGAGCAGCTCGGGCGTGGCCTTCTCGGCCGCGAAGATCAGGTCGCCCTCGTTCTCCCGGTCCTCGTCGTCCACCACGACCACCGGGCGGCCCGCCGCGATGTCGGCGATCGCCCGCTCGATCTCATTCACCGGGGACCTCCTTGATGACCAGCCGCTCGACGTACTTCGCCAGCACATCCACCTCGATGTTCACCACGTCCCCCGGCTGCCGCCGGCCGAGCGTGGTCACCTCGAGCGTGGTCGGGATCAACGCGATGGAGAACGTCTCGTCGTCGACCGCGGCGACCGTCAGCGAGATGCCGTCGACCGCGATCGAACCCTTCTCCACGATGTAGCGCGCCAACTCCTTCGGCAGTTCGAACGTGGTCAGCCCGGCCTCGTCCCTGGACCGGAACACCGCCGTGCCGTCCACGTGCCCCTGCACGATGTGGCCGCCCAGCCGGTCCCCCAACGCCATCGCCCGCTCCAGGTTGACCTGGTCGCCCGCGTGCGCCTTCGCCAGGCTGGACCGCAGCAGCGTCTCGTGCACGACGTCGACGGTGAACGCGCCCGCGGACACGTCCACCACGGTCAGGCACACGCCGTTGACCGCGATCGAGTCGCCGTGTTTGGCGTCCTGGGTGACCAGCGGACCGGCCACGGTCAGCCGCATCGCGTCCGGCAGCGGCTCGACCGCGACGATCTCGCCGCGTTCCTCGACAATCCCCGTGAACATCTATTCCCCTCCCTGTCCGCGGGCCGCGCGGTCACGCAGCGCCGCGACCGCCTTCGCGGGGTCGTCCGCGCCGTAGACCGCGGACCCCGCGACGAAACAGTCCACGCCGGCCTCGGCGGCCAGCTCGATCGTGTCGTTGTTGATGCCGCCGTCGATCTCCACCAGCAGCCGCAGGTGCCCGGTGTCCACCAGGTGCCGGGCGGTCCGGACCTTGGCCAGCACGTCCGGGATGAACGACTGGCCGCCGAAGCCGGGTTCGACCGACATCACGAGCAACGTGTCGTAGTGCTTGAGCACGTCCACCCACGGCTCCAGCGGGGTGCCCGGCTTGACCGACAGGCCCGCCTTGGCCCCGGCCGCCCGCAGGTCTCTGGCGATCGCCACCGGGTCCTTGGCGGCCTCCGCGTGCACGGTGACGTTGTACGCGCCCGCCTCGGCGTACCCGACCGCCCACCGGTCCGGGTCGTCGATCATCAGGTGGCAGTCGACCGGGATGTCGGTCACCCTGAGCAACGCCTCAACCACGGGGAGTCCCAAGGTCAGGTTGGGGACGAAGTGCGCGTCCATCACGTCCACGTGCACCCAGTCGGCCCCGATGACGGCGTCGAGCTCGTCGGCCAGATGGGCGAAGTCGGCGGACAGGATGCTCGGGGCGATCATGGGTTCTACAGGCACATAGGAAGTCTATGGTTCTCCGACGGTACTCGTATCTAGGGCATCGAGCACACTTGTCCACGGTTGGTCGGGCGCCAGCGGCTCGATCCGCACGTCGGCGCCCCGAAGCGTCCGCAAGTGCCCTGACCAGGCCGGATGCCGAATCTGCTCGGCTGACAGCTGCGGGCAGACGACCACCTGCGGCGGTCCGCCGACGGCTTCGCAGAGCACGGTGAGCGCCTGGTTGTCGGCGAGACCAAGCGCTAGTTTGGCCACCGAGTTCGCGCTGGCCGGCACGAACAGGAAGTGCCCGGGGTCCGGATGCGGCCGTGGCTCACCCGGCAGCCGTGGCTCGCTGCGCACCGGCAAGTCGGTGAGCGCCGTCAAGCGCTCGAACTCGCCCGATGCCCGCAGCCAACGCTCAGCGGTCGGTGTCACCGTGACGGCCAGCCGCCAACCCCGCTCAGCCGCCGGACCGGCGATCTCCGCGCACAGCCGCCGGTCGACGCCGTAGCAGGCGGAGACCACCAGACCCAGGGTGGCTATGACTCGTCCTGTTCACGCTGGTTCAGCTTGGCCTGCCTGCGCTGTTCCTCGGCCCGCTCCCGGCACTGGCGCAGGAAGTCCTCATCGTCGTCCGGGTTGGTCGCCGCGAACCGGCCCGGCCGGTCGTACTCCGGGTACCGGCTGCGGGACGGCGGCTCCCGGTAGCCGCTGTCCGGCCGGCCGGCGACCAGCCACAGGATCGACCCGACCAACGGCAGGAACAGCACCACGAAGATCCAGCCGATCTTCGGCAGGTTCCGGGTGGTGCCCTCGACCGACGTGAACACGTCGACCAGACAGAAGATCCACAAGGCCAGGACGATCAGGCTGAACGCCCCCGCGCCGAACAACGGCATCTCGTTCTCCCCAGATGTACTTGTGAAGGGGCGCCGAGTCTAGACGACCGGTTGAATGCCCTCATGACTACTCGACGTACCGCTGTCGCGGGCCTGGTCGCCGCTCTGCTGCTGGGACTCACCGGAGCCGGAGTCGCCGCCCCCGCCACCCCCACCGACCTCTCGATCGGCGACACCTACCGGCGCACGGAACTGTACTTCGGCTCCGGCAAGCCGGACGGCACCGCGGTCACCCCGGCCGAGTTCGAACTGTTCCTGGACAAGGAGGTCACCCCGGCGTTCCCGGACGGCCTCACCTGGCTGAACGCGCACGGCCAGTGGAAGGGCGGCAAGGAGGACTCGTACGTGCTGATCCTGCTGTACCCCCTGAGCAACCGGCACGCCACCAAGGACATCGAGGAGATCCGCACGGAGTACAAGAAGGAGTTCCACCAGGAGTCCGTGCTGCGCGCGGACACCACGAACCGCGTCTCGTTCTGACCGCTACTTCCTGAGCAGTGCGCAGTACATCGCGTCGGTGCCGTGCAGGTGCGGCCAGAGTTGGACGTCCGGACCGGGACCGAGGTCGGGCACGCCGGGGAAGAACTCCCGCGCGTCGATCTGCTCGACCTTGGCCCGGCGGATCACATCGCCCACCACGCCGATGGTCTCCGACAGGTGCGGCGAACACACGACGTACGCGACCACGCCGCCGGGGCGAGCCAGGTCCAGCGCGGCCGTCAGCAGTTCCCGCTGGAGCTTGGTCAGGTCGCCGACGTCGGATGGCTGGCGCCGCCACCGGGCCTCGGGCCGGCGGCGCAACGCGCCAAGGCCGGTACAGGGCGCGTCGACCAGGATCCGGTCGAACGACTCGGGTTCGAAGCCGGTCTCGCGGCCGTCGGTGACATGGACGTACACCGGCAGTCCCTCGGTGGCCTGCTCGATCAGCCGGGCGCGATGCGGCGCCTTCTCGACGGCGTCCACGGACCCGCCCTGCAGGCCGGCCAGCGCGCCCAACAACGTGGCCTTCCCGCCGGGGCCGGCGCACAGGTCCAGCCATTTCTCGTCCGTGCCGGTCAGCACGGGCCGGGTGAGGGCGACCGCGCAGAGCTGGCTGCCCTCGTCCTGGACGGCGGCGAACCGTTCCCGCACCGGATCCATGTGGGCGGGGTCGCCGGCGCCCGCGTCGAGCCGCACGCCGTACGGCGAGTACGGGGCGACGTCGCCGCCTGTGATGGCGGCGAGTTCCTCGGCGGTGATGTCGCCGGGCCGCGCCACCAGGTGCACGGCCGGCCGCTCGTCGTCCGCCTCCAGCGCCGCTTGGAGCTTGCTTCCCTTGTCGCCCAACGAGTCCGCGAACGCCCGCGCGATCCAGCGGGGATGCGCGGTCGCGGTCGCGAGGTAGCCGATCGGGTCCTCGTCCCGGTTCGGCGCGAGTTTCGCCACCCACTCGTCCTCGGTCAGCTCGCCGACCTTGCGCAGCACGGCGTTGGCGAACCCGGCCAGCCGCGAGCCGACGTCCGCGCGTGCCAGGTCCACTGTGGACGAAACGGCGGCGTGCGGTGGGATCCTGGTGCGCAGCAACTGGTACGCGCCGAGCCGGAGCACGTCGAGCAGTGCTTTGTCGATCTGGGACAGTGGCCGGTCGGAGCACGCGGCGATCACCTGGTCCAGCAGGCCCTGCGCGCGGCACGTGCCGTACGTGAGCTCGGTGGCCAACGCCGCGTCCCGGCCGACGATCCGGCGCTCACGCAACATACCGGGCAGCACGAGGTTCGCGTACGCGTCCCGGTCGCTTACGGCCCTCAACGTGTCCAGGGCGGCGCGACGGGCTGGGTCCTCGGCGGGCGGGCGCGGCGCGGACGGTTCGCGGCGACGCGGCGGATGCGCCTGGCGGGGGCGGGAAGGGCGGTGTGTCACGAGAGTCGTTCCCCTTGCTCGACGCGGACGCCACGGGCCCAGTCGGTCGCCGCCATCCGTTTCTTCCCTTGCGCCTGCACGTCACCGAGCCGAACGGGCTGCGTCGCGGTCCCGACGAGCACGCGTTTGCGTTCCACACACACCTCGCCGGGTGCGAGGGAGTCCGCCTCGGCCACGCTCACCGGACCCAACTTCAGCCGTTCGCCGCGGAACTCCGCCCACGCGCCCGGTTCCGGCGTGACCGCCCGGACGAGCCGGTCGACGGCGATTCCGGGCACCGTGAAGTCGACGTGCGCGTCCTCGACCGTGATCTTCGACGCGTAGCTGATCCCTTCGGCCGCACGCTGCTCGATCGCCTGAAGCGTACCGTCCTCGATACCGTCCAAGGTGGACACCATCAGCTCGGCGCCGGCCAGCGCGAGCCGGTCGAGCAGTTCCCCGGCGGTGTCGGTGGCCCGGATCGGCTCGGTCAGCACACCGAACACCGGTCCCGCGTCGAGTTCCTTGACGATCCGGAACGTGCTCGCCCCGGTGATCTCGTCGCCGGCCCGGACGGCGGCCTGCACCGGCGCGGCACCCCGCCACGCCGGCAACACCGAGAAGTGCAAGTTGACCCATCCGTGGGTGGGGACGTCCAGGACCACCTGCGGCAGCAACGCGCCGTACGCGACCACCGGGCAACAGTCCGGCCGCAGGTCACGCAGCCGGTCCAGGAACTCCGGTTCCTTGACCCGCTGCGGGGTGAGCACCTCGATCCCGTGTTCGTCCGCCAACGCGCCGACGGGAGACCGCACCACGTGCCGGCCGCGGCCAGCCGGCGCGTCCGGGCGCGTCACGACCGCGACCACCTCATGCCGCTCGGCTTCGATGAGCGCCTTGAGCGTGGGAACAGCGGGTGCCGGCGTGCCGGCGAAGACCAGGCGCATGCTCTACAGGCCCCCGAACAGCGCGTGCGGGTTCTGTTTGACGGTCGGCACGGTCCCGTCGAACCAGGGCGCCTGCCGGATCTCCTTCATCGCCTGCTTGCGCGTCTCCTGGTCAAGGCGGTCCAGGAACAGCACGCCGTCCAGGTGGTCGGTCTCGTGCTGGATGCAGCGGGCCAGCAGGTCCGTGCCCTGGATCTCGACCGGCTCGCCGTGCGCGTCCCATCCCGTGGCCACGACGTTGCGCATCCGCCTCGTCTCCCAGCGGAAGCCCGGGATCGAGAGGCAGCCCTCCTCGCCGTCCTGGCACTCGTCGTCGAGGGCGGTCCAGGTCGGGTTGATCAGGTGCCCGGCGAACCCGTCACAGTGATACGTGAACACCCGCAGGCCGACCCCGAGCTGCGGCGCGGCCAGCCCGGCGCCACCCTCGGACTCCATCGTGTCCCACAGGTCCTGGACCAGGACCTTGAGCTCCTTGTCGAAGTCGACGACCTCGTCGGCACGGGTGCGCAGCACCGGATCCCCGAACAGCCTGATCGGTTGGATGGTCACGACGGTCCATTCTACGAAACCGCCGCCACCCCCACCTGACCAGGCCCGCGTTCATCAGGGGCGGCCAGCCGCCGCGGGGATCCATTCCCGCTGGTAAGACCGGTCGGCGGCGGTCAGTGCGGCGCCGCAGGTGGTGCAGGTGGCCGGGCTGGCGGTGCGGTGGTCGCCGTGCATGATCGACATCCGGGAGTGCGCGGGTGGCGTCTGCGTGTGCTTCTCGCCCCATTGGGCCAAAGCGTCGAGCACAGGCAGCAGGTCCGCGCCCGCCTCGGTGATCACGTACTCGTCGTGCGTCCGTTGCTTGCCGCGGTACGACTCGCGGCGCAGCAACCCGGCGTCCACCATCTGGTTCAGGCGGCGGCTCAGCACGTTGTCGGCGACCTGGAGGCGGTGGCGGAATCGCTCGAACCTGCGTTCGCCGAACAACGCCTCCCGCAGGATCAGCATGACCCACGGGTCGCCGACCACGTCAAGTGAGCGGGCGATCGGGCACGGGTGCGTCGACCAGTCCTGGCGCAACGACATCGGGACGCTCCTCACATTGACTTGCTTCAGAGAAGCATACTCGAAGTAACCTTGCTTCAAGCAAGTCAGCAAGGAGGCTGGTCATGAACGACGCGGTGATCGTCGACGCGGTCCGCACCCCGGTCGGCAAGGGCAAGGCAACCGGCGCGCTGGCCGGCGTCCATCCGGTGGACCTGCACGCGCACGCCATCCGGGCCCTGATCGACCGCACCGGCATCGACCCGGCACTCGTCGACGACGTCATCTCCGGCGCGGTCGGGCAGATCGGCGAGCAGAGCGGCAACACCGCCCGGTGGGCCGCGCTCGCGGCCGGGCTGCCCGAGTCGGTGCCCGCGGTGACCGTGGACCGCCAGTGCGGCAGCAGCCAGCAGGCCGTCCACTTCGCCGCGCAGGGCGTGATGTCCGGCGCGTACGACGTCGTCATCGCCTCGGGGGTCGAGTCGATGAGCCGGATCCCGATCGGCAGCCAGGCCGCCGGCCATGACTTCCTCGGCCCGAAAGTCGCCGACCTGTACCCGGAAGGCCTTGTGCCGCAAGGAATCAGCGCGGAACTGATCGCGGCCAAGTGGGGACTCACCCGGACCCAGCTGGACGAGTTCGCGACCACCAGCCACCAGCGGGCCGCCGCCGCGTGGGCCGACGGTCGGTTCGCCCGCGATGTGGCTCCGCTCAAGGAGTTGGCGCAGGACGAGTCCGTCCGCCCGTCGACCACTGTGGACGTTCTCGCCGGCCTGAAGCCCGCCTTCTACGCCGACCACTGGGCCACGCGGTTCCCGGAGATCGGCTGGCACGTGACGGCCGGCAACTCGTCGCCGGTCAACGACGGCGCCGCCGCAGTGCTGATCACCAGCAGCGAGACCGCCCGGAAACTCGGCCTCAAACCGCGGGCGCGGCTGCACAGCTTCGCTGTCGTCGGCGACGACCCGCTGTTCATGCTGACCGGCGTCATCCCGGCCACCGCGAAGGTGCTCGGCCGGGCCGGCCTGACCCTCGGCGACATCGACGCCTTCGAGGTCAACGAGGCGTTCACCAGTGTCGTGCTGGCCTGGCAGCAGGAGACCGGCGCCGAGGAGGCCAAGGTGAACGTGAACGGCGGCGCCACCGCGATCGGCCACCCGCTGGGCGCGTCCGGCGCACGGCTGATGACCACCCTGGTGTCGGTGCTTGAGCAGACCGGCGGACGTTACGGCCTGCAAACCATGTGCGAGGCGGGCGGTCTGGCCAACGCGACCGTCATCGAACGCCTGTAGGCAGCGTCAGTCCGGGCGGTTGGCCGTCCGGCCAGCTGTCGAAGTCCGGCGGCACGTCGTAGGCGGCCGGGTCGCCTATGTCGACCCGGCCACCGTCGAACCTGGCGCCCCGGAACCACACTGTGGCACCGACGAACCTCGCACCGTGGAACGTGACGTCACCGCCAACGAACGACGTGTAGCCCAGGTCGACGTGTCCGGTCGTGAAGTCGACCGCGTCGAAGGAGACCACCCCGCCGCCGACCGTCATCGAGGACATGTCGATGCCGGACCCGCGGACCGTCGCGCCCGCGAAGTCGAGCCTGCCACCATGGACGGTCGCCCCGCGGAAGCTCACCCGGCCGCCCGCGAACTTCGCGCGGTTGAACCGCACGTCACCGTTGAAGTTGGCGTTGTCGAACAGCATGGTCGTGCCTTCGTCCAGGACGACACCGTTGAACGTGCCGCCGTCGATCTCGGCCCGGACGAAGGCGAAGTCCCTGCCCTGCCAGGACGGCGAGGCGTCCCGCTGCAGGTGGGCCGCGACCACGCGGATGACCGTGTGCCGGACCACGCGCTCCTCGAAGTCCTTGGAACTCGTCATCCTCAGGTACGCGCAGAGCACGTCGATGCACCGCTGCTGCCCGTCGATCCAGTCGTCGGCGAGCCCGGCCATCGCGTACACGCCGGCGAGCCGCGACGCCGACTTGTCGGAACTCAGCAGCTCCGCGGCTTTGCCGAAGCGCTCGTTGAAGAGCTTCGTCTGTTCGCGCTGGGCGGCGGCTTCCTGGCGGACGTGCTCGGCCTCACTCAGGTGCTGCTTGCGGAACGCGACGACCAACGCCACCACCCCGCCGACCCCGGCCGCGATCGTCAGCGCGATCTTGACCAGGTCGAACCGGTCCGGCCCGGTCGCCGGCCCCAGCAGCCACGTGAGGAGCAGGCCGCTGGCCCAGGCCACCGCGACGGCCAGGGCCAGCCACAACGCCAGGTGTACGCCGAAACCCAGCCGGAACTCGCCGGGCCGGCGACGTTGTCGGGTCACCTACCAGCGGAACGGCCACACCACCGCCGCTGATCCCGCGCCTCGTCTCACCGGTTCGACGGCCGCGATCCAGCGCCCGTCCGGTCGTCGTTCCACTCCCGTCGCCGCGCCGATCTCGGCCGGGGCGTTGCTGAATCCCTGGCCCCTGGCAATGAGCGCCGCCGTTTCGGGCTGATCCAGGAACGCCTGTTCCACCTGGGCCTGCGCGCTGTTGCGTTGGGACGCGCGAGGTGCGGCGATGGCCTGCTCCAAGGACAGTCCGCGGTCGATCCGGCCCAGAATGATCTGCAGGGTGGTGGTGATGATCGACGCGCCGCCCGGGGAGCCGGCGGCGAAGAAGAACTTGCCGTTACGCAACACGATCGTCGGTGCCATCGACGACCGCGGCCGCTTGCCGGCGGCGGGCAGGTTCGGGTCGGGCACCCCCGGGAACAGCGGCGCGAAGTTGAAGTCGGTGAGTTCGTTGTTCAGCAGGAACCCGCGACCGGGGACGACGATCCCGCTGCCGCCCTCCTGTTCGATGGTCAACGTGTAGGCCACCACGTTGCCCCACCCGTCCGCCACGGTCAGGTGAGTGGTGTTCGTGCCTTCCTGCTGGGCCGTCACGCCGGGGCCGGTGGTGCCGCACGGCTTGGGGTTGCGCGGGTCGCCGGGCGGGACCGGGCTGGTCAGGGCCTTGGCCGGGCTGATCAGGCAGGCCCGTGAGTCGGCGAACTTCTGCGACAGCAACTGCTGGGTCGGCACGTCGACCTGGTCCGGGTCGCCGACCCAGCGGTTGCGGTCGGCGAACGCGATCCGGGTGGACTCCAGGAAGTAGTGCAGGTAGTCCGTTGACGACAGCTTGCCGAGGTTGGTGTTCTCCAGGATGTTGAGCGCTTCGCCGATGGTCGTCTCACTGGAGGACGGCGGTGCCATGCCGTAGACGTCCAGGCCTCGGTAGGAGGTCTTCGCCGGGGCACGCAGGAGTGCCTGGTAGGCGGCCAGGTCGCCGGTGGTCATCTTGCCGGACCGGACGTTGAGCGTGGACGCTGGATCCTTCGGCGGATGCTGGACGGTCTGCACGACGTCCCGGCCGATCCGGCCGTCGTACAGCGCCCGCATGTCGGTTTCGGCCAGCTCGTGGTACGTGTCGGCGATGTCCGGGTTGCGGAACCGGGTGCCCGGCGCGGGCGGCTGGCCGCCCGGCAGGTACAGCGACTTGGTTGACGGGAACGCGCCGAACCGGGCGGCGTTGTTGGCGACCTGGTCGTGGAACGTCTGGTCGACGACGAAGCCACGGCGGGCGAGCTGCTCGGCGGGCCGCATGTCGTCCTTGAGCGAGTTCCGGCCCCACAACTGCACCGCGCGCTTCCACGTCATGGGCGTCCCTGGCACGCCGACACCGAGACCGCTGGTGACACCCTCGGCGAACGGGATCGGCTGGCCGTTCTCCAGGAACAGCGAGCTGTCCGCCGCCGCCGGAGTGGTCTCGCGGCCGTCGATGGTGTGCACCTTGCCGGTGCGGGCGTCGTAGAACACGAAGAACCCGCCGCCACCGATACCGTCGGAGAACGGGTCCGTCACGCCCAAGGCTGCCGCGGTGGCCACAGCGGCGTCCACGGCGTTGCCGCCGCGTCGCAGCACTGAGATGCCGATGGCCGTGGCGTCCTGGTCGATGCTCGCCACGGCACCGCCGAAGCCGATCGCCTCGGGCACCTTGCCCGGCGCGGCGACCGCGTCGGCCCCCGAGACGAACACTCCGGCCGTGACGGCGAGTGAGGTGAACAAGGCGATAGATCGACGCACAGTGAACCTCCCCTTACCAATCGCAGGGGGACAACTCTGCCGTTCCCAGCTCTTGATCTCAAGCGTGCGAAGGCTCGAACATGCGCAGCCGGGCCGGCAGCACGACCACGTGCGGGCCGGGCTCGGTCAACGCCGTGGCCAGGTCGGCGCGCAGCCGGTCCGGCGTGGTGCGGGTCGCGGGTACGTCGAAAGCCGAAGCGAGCGCGACGAAGTCGGGCCGGGCCAGTTCGGTGCCGAACGGATCAGCCATGTACCCGCGCAGGATCCCGTATCCGCCGTCGTCCACGATCAGCCAGGTCACCGGCAGGTTGTGCTGCCGGGCGGTGGCCAGTTCGGCCAGGCCGTACATGGCGCCGCCGTCACCCGACACGGCCAGCACCGGTCCGTCTACTGTGGACGCGGCACCCAGCGCGGCCGGGAAGGCGTATCCAAGGCCGCCGGCGCCTTGCGCGGAGTGCATCGGCCCGTCCCACGCCGACCACGCCCAGTACGCCAGGATCGTCATGTCCCAGAAGCTGGGTGTCCCCGCCGGCAACGCGTTCCGGACCGCTGCCAGAACTTCCTGTTCCAGGCCGAACTCGGCGACCCGTTCGCGGACCGCGCGCAGCAGATCGGACACGTCGACCGAAGAGTCCCTTGTGGACACCGCGGCCACCAGCGCCGGCAATGTGAGCGCCGCGTCGGCGTGGATCCCGAGCGCCGGGTGGTTGGCCTCCAACTTCCCCAGGTCGGCGTCCACCTGAATCACGTGCCCGGTCGGCCGGAACCGGTGGTAGTTGCTGGACAACTCGCCCAGCCCCGACCCCACGACCAGCAGCACGTCCGCCGACTCCAGGTACGCGGTCATGCTGCCGTCCTCGAGCCACGACTGAAGCGAAAGCCGGTGATGCCAAGGGAAAGCACCTTTGCCGCCGAACGTGGTGGCCACCGGGCTGTCGAGTTTCTCGGCCAGTTCGAGCAAAGCGTCCGCGCCACCGCCGCGGACCACTCCCCCACCGGCCAGGATCATCGGCCGCGCCGCCTCGGACAACAAGCGAGCGGCTTCAGCGACCAACTCCGGCCGTGGCGGCAACTCACGCGGCGACCAGCTCACCTCCGGCGATGGCACACCGGCCGGCCCGAGCAGCACATCCTGGGGGATCTCCAGCCACACCGGCCCGGTCGGGGCGCTCGCCGCGATCTCCCACGCCTCGGCGAGCGCCGACGGGATCTGCGACGCGGCCCGCACCACCCGCGTGTGCTTGACCACGTCCCGGAAACTCGCGCGCTGGTCGGGCAGCTCGTGCAGGAACCCGCGCCGGGCCCCGCCGAGGCCGGCGACCGGGATCTGGCTGCTGATCCCCACCACCGGCACCGACGCCGACGCCGCCTCCTGCAGTCCGGCGAGGGTCTGCAACGCGCCAGGCCCGGTCGACACAAGCAGTGGCGTCACGTCACCCGTCACTCTGGCGTGGCCGTCGGCCGCGAAGGCGGCGTTCACTTCGAGCCTGTTCCCTATGTACCGCAACGAAGATCGCCGTAGCGCGTCGAACATGCCCAGTGCGTGCTGACCTGGCAGCCCGAAGACGGTACGAGCGCCCAACGAGGTCAGCGACTCGACGACGAGATCCCCGCCGGTCCTCACTCCGCCCCCATCGCCAGCAGCGTGACCAGGTCGTACGCGACGTGCGCGGCGGCGACGGACGTGATGTCGGCGTGGTCGTACGCGGGCGCGACCTCCACCACGTCCGCCGACACCAGGCGTGTCCCGGCCAGGCCGCGCAGGATCTCCAGTAGTTCACGGCTGGTCATGCCGCCGGCTTCGGGGGTTCCCGTGCCGGGCGCGTGCGCCGGATCCAACACGTCGATGTCGACCGAGATGTACAGCGGCCGGTTCCCGATCCGGTCCCGCAGCGCGGCCACGACTTCGTCGACCCCGCGCCGCATCACGTCCGCCGAGGTCACGATCCCGAAGCCCAGCCGTTTGTCCTCGGCCAGGTCAGCCCGGCCGTACAGCGGTCCGCGCGTGCCCACGTGGGAGAGCGCGGACGTGTCCAGGATCCCCTCCTCCACGGCTCGCCGGAACGGGGTCCCGTGTGTGTACGGCTCACCGAAGTACGTGTCCCAGGTGTCGAGGTGCGCGTCGAAGTGCACCAGCGCCACCGGTCCGTGCTTGGCGGCGACCGCCCGCAGCAAGGGAAGCGCGATCGTGTGGTCCCCGCCGATGGTCACCAGCCGGGAGCCCGCGTCCAGCAGGTCCGTGGCGTGTTCCTGGACGGACCCGACGGCGGCCCCGATGTCATACGGGTTGCACACGATGTCCCCGGCGTCCACCACCTGCACGGCCTCGAACGGCGAAGCGTCCAGACCGGGGTGGTACGGCCGGAGCAGCCGGCTCGCCTCCCGGATCGCGGCCGGCCCGAACCGGGCGCCCGGCCGGTACGACACCCCCGAGTCGAACGGGACACCCACCACGGCCACGTCGGCGGACGGCACCTGGTCCAGCCTGGGCAGGCGGGCGAACGTGGCCGGGCCGGCGAACCGGGGCACCACCGAACTGTCGACCGGCCCGATCATGCCGGCACCTCCTCTTTCTCGCGTACCGGCAAGAGACTCACCGCGACATAGCTGACCAGGCTGACACCCAGGCCGTAGAAGATGACCTCGTTGGCGTCCAACCCGTTGGTGAACATGACGATCACGACAGTTACCACGCCGAGGACCATGGACGCCAACGCGCCGCGCCGGTTTCCCCGTCGCCACACCAGACCGCCGACGATCGCCACCAGCAACCCGCCGACCAGCAGGTTGTAGGCGACGGTCAACGCCGCGATCACGCCTTCGATCAGCATCGCGAGCACGATCGCCAGCACCCCGAGCACCAGCGTGAACAGCCTGTTCGAGTGAACGTCCTCTTGGGACTTGCGGCGGGTGATCAGCGGCCAGATGTCGTTCGAGGCGACCGTGGACGAGGCAATGAGCGCGCCGCTGGACGTGGACATCAGCGCGGCGAGGGCGGCCGCGAGCACCAACCCGCGTACGCCCATCGGCAGGAATTCTTCGACGGCGGTGGCGAAAGCCGTGTCCTTCTCGCCGATCCCGGGGAACAGCGACGCCGTGGCCATCCCGATCAGCGCGCCCGCGAACGCGTAGACCACGCAGTACAGGCCGGAGAAGACCCCGCCCCAAGTGGCGACTTTCGGGGTCCGCGCGGTGAACACGCGCTGCCAGATGTCCTGTCCGATCAACAGGCCGAGGGTGTATGTGACGACCAGCGTCAGGATGGTGGTGCCGCCGATCGCGGTGAAGTCGAACGCGCTCGCGTCCAGCCGGGCTCGCATGCCTTCGAACCCGCCAGCCCGGACCAGCGCGATCGGCAGCAGGAGCAGCACGATGCCGAGGGTTTTCACGACGAACTGGACGATGTCGGTCATCGAGATCGACCACATGCCGCCGAGCACCGAGTACAGCACGACCACCGCCCCGGCCAGCAGGATGCTCGCCCACCGGTCGAACCCGAACAGCACGTGGAAGATCGTGGACGACGCGCCCAGGGACGTGACCGTCAGCATGAGCGCGTAACCCCACATCACGACGCCGGACACGGCGGCGGTCGACCCGCCGTACCGAAGGTCCAGCATGTCGGACACGGTGTACACCTTGAGCCGCGAGATCCGTCGCGCGAACACCGCCGACAGCAGCAGGATGCCCATGCCGATCGACAGCACGAGCCACGCCCCGGAGATGCCGTACTGGTAGCCGAGGCGTACGCCGCCGATGGTGGACGCGCCGCCCAACACGATCGCGGACATCGTGCCCGCGTACATCGGGCCGCCGAGCCGGCGTCCGGCCACCAGGTACTCGCTCTTCGTGGTGGCGCGGCGCATCCCCCACCACCCCATGCCGACCATGCCGAGCAGGTAGGCCACAATCACCAGGTAGTCCAAGGCCATCAGGTGCCTCCCGGTATGTCGTTCCGGTCACCGTACGCACCCGGCTCTGGCCGGTTCAGCGGGTGATCTGCACAATCAGGTGACCGCCATTGGATGAATCGGCCCCTGGAGGCGTGATGACGCTCAGGACGGTCCCGCTACGGACCGTGGTCGACCGCGCCGAGCTGGGCCTGGAGGTGAAGGCCGGCAAGGCGAACCTGGACCGCCCGGTGTGCTGGGCGCATGTCAGCGAGCTGCGCGACCCGGTGCCGTACCTGCTGGGCCAGGAGTTCCTGCTGACCGCGGGGGTGAACTTCCCGAAGCGGCCGGCGGACGTCGAGGCATACGTGGCCGGCCTGGTCAAGGCGGATGTGACCGCGTTGGGTTTCGGCGTGACCCCGGTGTACGACGCGGTGCCGGACGCGCTCGTCAAGTCCTGTCAGGACCACGATCTACCCCTGATCGCGGTGCCCGAACGGACCCCGTTCCTGGCGGTCAGCCAGGCGGTCGGGGCCGCGCTGGCGGATGCCCAGAATGTCGAGTTGCGGGTGATTGCGGACGGCCAGCGGGCCCTTACCCGCGCGGCGGCCCGACCCCGACCAACTGAGACGACGGTCCGTGCCTTGGCGACGTCCCTGGCCGGCTGGGCGATGCTGCTGGACCCGAAAGGAACGGTGGTGACCGCCTCCGGCCTGGCCCCGGGGCCGTCCGACGACCTGAAGAGCCTGGCCGGGAAGCTGCGCGGCGGAACGGGCCTGCGCACGGCGAGCACCCGGATCGGCACCGACCACGCCGTCCTGCATCCCGTGGAGCCGTCGGCGGTGCTGGTCGTAGGTCGAAATCGGCCGTTCACAGTCGCCGACCGCGCGGTCGTGGCCATGGCGTTGGCCCTGCTCGGCCTGGTCCGCCGCGACGTGGACGCCTCCCGCGGGCACACCTCGCGGCTCGCCGCCCGGCTGCTGCTCGCCGGCGGCGCGGCGGCCGAGTCCACCGGCGACATCCTGGCCACCCTGCTGGACAACCGGGCAGGTCAGGACTATCGGGTGGTAGCCGGCGTGGACGTGCGCCGCCGCTCCCGCCTCGACACCGACGGCGACTTCGCCCAACTCGCCCAACTCCTCGGCACCCCCCTGATCGACCTGGCCGACGGCACATTCCGCGCAGTAGTAGCGGCCCGATCCGCGCCCAACCAGGCAGCAGTGGAAACGCTGCACAAGCGCGGCTGGCTGATCGGCATGAGCGGCGTAACCGCCCTGGCTGACCTACGCTCAGCCGAACGAGAAGCAGTGGCCTTACGCCGCCGAGCCGCCGCAAGCGGACAACCAGTCGTCGCGGACACCGCCAACGAGTCCGTGTCCTCCCTGGTCGACCCCGCCCAAGCCCGCGCATTCGCCAGGCGAACCCTCGCACCCCTCACCGAGATCCGTTCCCCCACCGCCGACCAACTGGTCGAGACCCTCCGGGTCTGGCTGGCCAACCACGGCAACTGGGACCGCAGCTCCGTCCTGCTGAAAGTGCACCGCAACAGCGTTCGCCACCGGATCCAGTTGGTCGAACGTGCTTTGAAGGTCGACCTCGGCCAGGCTCAGCATCGAATGGACCTCTGGTATGCGGTCAATTGGCTTCCTCCGGACTGGCCGGCCTGATTGCCCTTTTATCGGTCGTTCGAAAAACGAATAGTGCTGGGCGCGAAACGTTGTTTGGTCACCTTGGAGTGCGGCTTCCAGCCTCGGGTCCCGGTTCCAGCGCTGGTTACCCTTCTGTGGTTCCATTCCAGCCAAAGACAACTGATCCTCACCCAACGAGCGCTGGAGGTGTGGTCTGGTACCGGCGACCCTCAGGACTGGTAAACACCAACACACCCTCCCTCGGCTGACAAATATCCCACTCGCTCCGCTCGCGGAGCAGATTGTGATACTTACACAACGCGGCGAGATTGTCCGTACTACTGAGCCCCTGATCACAATGACGAACAGTGTGATCGATCTCCGACCGATGAGCGGTCGTCGTACACCCCGGCATCCGACAAGTCTGATCCCGCAACCGGACATGCTCCGCCATCGCCGGTGAGGGGAACCGACGTGGACTGGCCTCCAACAGATGCCCAGCCGGGTCGGTGAGAATCCGCCGCCAGGTGGCCTGCTGGGCCAACTCACGGGCATGCTCAGCCGTGATCGGCCCATACCCTGACAGCACACCCGGCCGCTCATTCAGGCCCATCAGCGTGGTAGCCGGGACCGTCACATTCACCTGAACCCTCACCCGCTCCCGCTGCTCACCCAAGATCATGCCCAACAACACATCCGCCCGACACTGCCCCAACGTCCGATCCGGCGTCTTGACCTTCCGAGCCAACTTGTCAATCTGCTGATGGGCAGCCAACGCCTGCTCCGCAGTCAAGACAGCACCCAGATGCCCCACCCCATCCTCCCCCGCCATATACGTGACATCACGCTCCTCCCGAGCAGCCACCCGACGACGTTCGGCCGACCCAGGATCCACCTTGATCACGTGGTAGCGGATGGAGTCCCGGAACCGGCTGGGGTTGGTCCGGCCTCCGTAGGCCAACACCCGCCGCTCCACCCGCCCCGCATCCTCCACCGACAACACCTCGGTCAGATCATCCATCGCCAACGCCCGCTTGAAGTCAATATCCCCGGCAGCCAACGCATCCACAGTCGCCGGCAGCCGAGTCGCCAGGCGCTGCGCCCGCAGAATCTGCATAGCGGCAGCCTGCGGACTGACCCCAATCTCGATAGCGACCTCTTCCCGAGCCCCATCAGCCAACTCAGCATGCCGCCGAGTCGGTGGCCGCAACACGGCAAA
>NZ_SLWS01000016.1 GCF_004345645.1 Actinocrispum wychmicini
GTGACGCCCGGTCTCATTCCGAACCCGGAAGCTAAGCTTTCCAGCGCCGATGGTACTGCACTCGGTAGGGTGTGGGAGAGTAGGACACCGCCGTACGTAATTTGGAGAAGGCCCCCACGGAATGTGGGGGCCTTCTTCGTTGTGGTCAGCTGTTCACCAGGCGCATGTACCTCGTCCAGTCCCAGTTGGGGCCAGGATCAGTGTGGGTCGAACCCGGCACCTCGATATGGCCGATGATGTGCGATCTGTCCTTCGGAATGCCGTACCGGTTGCAAATCGAGCGCGTCAACGCGGCCGACGCGGTGTACAGCTGGTCGGTGAACCACTGTGGCTGGTCGACCCAGCCTTCGTGTTCGATGCCGATGCTTCTGGTGTTGTAGTCCCAGTTGCCCGCGTGCCAGGCGATGTTCTTCTCCCGAACAGTCTGGGCGATGTGGCCGTCACCGGACCGGACCACATAGTGGGCCGACACTTTGCGCGCCGGGTCCTGGAAGATCGCCAGAGCGTCCGGGTAGAACTCCTGGGTCACGTGGATCACGACGACGTTCAAGGGATAGCTGGATGGACGGTTGGACACCGTGTAGTTGGACGTGCTGGCCGGCACCCACTGGGCACCCGGGTAGTCGACAACGCCTGCCGCCGAGGCAGGGACCCCGATGATCATCTCGGACGTGACGCCGGCGGCCAGTGCTCCGGCGCCCGCCAGCATGAGGTTTCGGCGGGAGAGGTTCATGCCAGGGGTGTACGCCCCACCCCAGCGCGTTGTCAATCGTTTCCGAGAAGCTTCAGCCAATGGTTGGTTTCTCACCAAAGCAGGCCGATCGAAGGAACCGGACGACCGTCGACGACACGCACTGCGGGCACTCGGCATGCGGGTAGTGGCCGGCGCCGCGGACCATGAGCACCTCGGCCAGGCCGTCGGTCCGCTCGGCCGCGTACCACGCCTCGCCCTCCGGATCGGCGAAACACGGGTCAGCGTCCCCCATGACGACCAGAGTCGGGCAGGTGATGTCCGGCAGTGCTTGGTCCGCGGTGTGGTGGCTCGCGGACAGCATCGCCCGCACGGCGTCGTAGCGTCCCGGCTCGGCGAGGTTCACGGACACCGTACGGACCCGCGTAGCGAGGTCTGCTGGCTTCCGTGGGCCGAACAAACGCGGCCAGTAGCGGTTCCATGCCCACCGGCCGATTGCCGGCCTGGTGATCACCCAGCGGCCGAACGCGCCGACCAGCGTCTTCGGCTGCTCCCTGAGGTACGGCCCGGTCAGTACCAGACCGGTGACCAGGCCTGGATTGTCCGCGGCGGCGACCACGGCCGCGGCGGCGCTGAAGCTGTTGCCCAGCAACACGGCGGGGCCGACACCGAGCGCCTCGATCAGGTCGACGAGATCGCACGCCACGTCGGTCTCGTTGTACGACGGCCAGTGCGATGTCGACTCGCCATGGCCGCGCAGGTCGACGGTCGCGACCGTGAAACCGGCCGCCACCAGCGGCTCGACGAGATCGTCGAACGTGCCGCGCAGGTTGCCGAGACCTGGCGAGCACAGGACGAGCGGGCCTTGGCCTCGGATGTCATAGGCCAGCCGGCCGTCCGGTCGTTCCAGGAACTGCGTGGCACCCACCCGGCCCGCCTCCACTCCAGGGCTGTCGCTGCCCATAAACCAAAGGCATAGGAGTGGTCCATGTCAATATGCGATATCACCGCATGCGACACATCGGACACCACTTGTCACCGTTGGCGACGAAGGTGACGAAGGTGGTGACAGAGCGAAAGGGATTCCCTCGGCGCGGCCTGGACTCCACGCCCAGGCCCAGAGCGTGTCCCGCGGATCACGATCGCGGCAGCCGCGCCCCTGGCGCCCCTGCCGAAACGCCCGAATACTGCTGGAGTATCAGGGGTGCTCTCACGGTGGTGCCATGAGATACCCACGGGCGGGCTTTCACCTGGACCAAGCGGGGTTCCTACCCGCCGAGGCCAGGTTTTCATCGACCGTGATCCGCCGGCACGCCCTAGCCCCCGTGGGCTTCCTTGAACTCGACTACCAGCGCGTGCGGCAGCCGGCCGCGCTCGGCCACTGTCTTGCCCTGTGCGCGGGCCCACTCGCGGATCGCCTGATTCTGTGCCTGCTCCTCGCTCGACTTCTTTACCGCGTCGCCGCCGGGGGCGAGCCGCAGCTTGCGGCCCCCGATTCGGCGGGCGTGCGCGACATATGACGCGAGCGAGTCACGCAAGCGGGCGGCGTTGTCCGCGGAGAGATCGATCTGGAACTCCACGCCATCCAGGGTGAAGGCGACGGTCTCGTCAGCGATTCCGCCATCCAGGTCGTCGACCAACTCCACGACGGTCTTCTGTGCCACGGTTCCTCCGTGTGGTGAGTTTGAGTCTGTGCCCCAGCCTTGGGGTAATGATAGCCATGAGGGGGCCGTGGAAATAAAGTGCGGTGTCGAATATCTTCGGATGATTTTCCTTCACCCGGCGTGACCTGCACGATCGTTTTCCTACGACACTGGATCGTGCCCGCCTGCGGGCGGCCCATCTAGCACATTGGGTTACCGGATGGCGGCTGCCGTGGCCGGCGTGGCCGGTAAACGTGTCAAAAGCCTGGTCAAAACATGGGCGGTGGCGCTGCGCTACAGCGGGTTCACTTGATGGTGACTGTGCACGCGGATCAGCAGTTCGTGAAGCCGCTCACGTTCCTCGGCCGACAGCGGGGCGAGCAGCGCGTCGTTCAATTCGCGGAGCTGGGACAACCGCAGCCGCAGCGCTTTGTGTCCGGCCGGTCGGATGGTGACCACATACCGTCGCCGGTCGACTTGATCCCGTGACCGATCCACCATTTGCCGTTGTTCCAGGTCGTCCAGTACCGACACGAGATCGCTCGGGTCGATCCGCAGCCGCGTGCTGATCTCCTTCTGCGAAGCCGGGCCGAACTCGGTCAGCCCGGCCAGCACGGTGAGATGTGGCGCGCGCAATGTCGTGCCGTGCAGCTCGATTCCGATTCGGCGGGCGTCCCGGACGACCTGCCACAGCAGGAAACTCGGCAGGTCCATCAACTCGGCCGGCAGTGATTCGGTCATGGCGCGGGCAGTTCGAGCGCTTGTCGGGCGGTGGTCTGGAGAACCGGGTCGGTCGGCGTGCTGGCCTTGTCGAACCACGCCACCTGCGCGATCCGCACCCGCGAATCAATCCGTTTTGTCGCGTATGCGGCGGCGTCAAAGATCGGCCGCCGGTTGCCGGGCCACGGCATCCCTTCGGTCGAGGCGTCGACGAGGGTGCCGGTTCCGGTCGTGTTCGCGACTTTCAGGAAATCGCCCGCGGTGGCGTCGTTGGCGAACACGATGTCGGCGATGAACACGGCGGCGTCCTGCTTGACCGTTGTCTCGTATCGGGACCGAACCAGCGACGAGCACGGGTGCTGTTGCAGCCATACCTGGATGTCGCCGATCGCCCGTCGCGCGCAGTCGTTGTCGTTGAGCAGGCCTTTCGGGGTGAACGTGACCCCGTCGATCACCTGCGACCTGGTCGCCTGCGAGCCGGTCGGCCCCGGCCCGGCGGGCCCGCCCGAGGCTGACCCGGAACTGTCGCCGGTGGACGCGAGCCCCGCGACGATCGCGGTCATGAGCAGCACGGCCAGAGCGGCCATGGCCACGACCGGCACCCACCTGTACGTGCCTCCGCCCAGTCGCGGGCTCGGCGCCGCGGGGAGGGCCGCCTCGGGCGGCACGCGGGGGATGAGCAGCGTGCTCGCGGCGCTCATGTCCGGGCCGGCGGCCACCTCGAACCCCTCGTCGGCGAGTTCCTCGGGGGTGAACGGCGGCAGGTCCGGGGCCAGCGCCGCCACGATCACGTTGGCCTGGTGCACCGGGCACCGGCGTTCGTACACGGCGAGCTCGCGCGCGGCGTTGAGCAGGGTCTTCGGTTCGGGATGCATGATCCGGATGCCTCGGGCGAGGTCTGTCGTGGGCTGGCTCACCCTGGCCACGTACGGGCCGACCGCGATCACGGTCCCGACAGGCATCGGCTCGACCCGTTGCGCCTGCAGCCGGGCCGCCACCGCGGCGGCGGCGTTAAGGCCTTCGACCGCCGGGTTCACCGCGCCGTCCTCCCGGACCAGCGGCCAGCCGTCGATCCGCCACGGGCCGTCGACCGGCGCGTCCATCCGCATGGCCGGGTCGGGCAGGTCCACGCCGATCACGACGAGCAGGCCGCGGGGCAGGATCACGACGGCCTCGACCGGCTCGGGGCAGTCCGGCGGCCGGCAGCCGACCAGGGCGATCCCGCCGACGACCGCGCCGCCGCGGCCCCAGGACGCGAGCGCCGCCCGGACGTCGGCGCCGATCGTGGACGTTTCGTCACCGAGCCGCACCAGCCGCACGGCCGCACCTCCCCTCACAGAGCCGCACCACGGTATCCCTGGGCGCCGACGGGCCGGACGGCGAGTGGCGTCGACCACCCACCGAACCCGCCGGCCTGTGGTCAGAAATCCCCGCAGGACAAGACACGCCAGCGCGACACGCCGTAAATTCCGCCTCGAACGAGTGACTGGTGTGTCTTCTGATCGTTCTTGTGGCGAAATTGCACAGTGAGGAGGCACAATAGGCGCCGGGTCGACTTGTACCCACGATGGACCACACGCTTCACGAGGTCGTAGGGGAAGACGTTTCCTCGTCGAGTAGCGGAGGTTCAGCAGTGAGCACAAGTGGCAGCACCCGAGGCGTGGTGTACGTCCACTCGTCGCCGTCTGCGGTTTGTCCGCACGTCGAGTGGGCGATCTCGGGCACCCTGGGTGTCCGGGCCGAGCTGAAGTGGACCGCCCAACCGGCGGCCGCTGGTCAGCTGCGGTCCGAATGCTCGTGGACCGGCGCGGCCGGCACGGGCGGGCGGCTGGTCGCGGCGTTGCGAGCCTGGCCGATGATCCGGTTCGAGGTCACCGAGGAAC
The DNA here is from genome assembly GCF_004345645.1 of Actinocrispum wychmicini. Taxonomy (GTDB): domain Bacteria; phylum Actinomycetota; class Actinomycetes; order Mycobacteriales; family Pseudonocardiaceae; genus Kibdelosporangium; species Kibdelosporangium wychmicini. The sequence goes on from NZ_SLWS01000016.1 coordinate 4,938, forward strand.
CCAGTACCGGCGTCGACGGCGAGCGCTTCTGTTTCGCGCCCGGCCTCGGTCTTTGGCGTGCCCGCACGTCAGCGAATGGTGACATCGTTGTCGGTGAGGACCAGCTGCGAGCGGTCGCGGCGGCCAGTCGCGGCGGTGAGTCGTTCGTGCACAAGGTGGACGAGATGCTCGGGTCGTCCTGGGACGAGGCGCTTGAGCCGTTCCGGCGGGCCGGCGACGGCGCGCCGGTGACCTGGCTGCACCGGGTCGGCTGATTCATGGGACGCTCGACGGGTGCAGCAGATCACCGTTGAGCGGCCGCCACGGTTATGGCCGGCTCTGCTCGCCATAACCGTGGTCACCGCGGCCGCGGCGCTGGGCGGTCGGTACCTGTACCAGCAGCACGCGGACACCACGGTCATCACGTCGATCGTGGCCGGCGGGCCGAGCGGCAGTGCGACGCCGTCCACGCCCGTTCCGCCACCGGGCTCACTACTGGTGCAGGGCTCGCAGGACGCGGTGGCCCACCCGCAGTACGAGCCCGTCCAGAAGATGACCCAGGACTACTTCGACGCGATCAACGGCCGGGACTATTCGAAGTTCCGCGGCGTGATCACCAAGGCCAGGGCCGACCTGCTGCCCAAGGCCAAGTTCGACCACGACTTCCGGTCCAGCGCGGACGGCAGCATCCTGATCTACCGGATCGACGCCGCGCCCGACGCGAAGCTGCGGGTGCTGATCGGCTTCACCAGCACCCAGGACGTGGCCGACGCCCCACCTGAGCTGCCCGTACCGTGTATCACCTGGCACGTCGTCTGGCCGTTGGTGCGGGACGGCGCCAAGTGGCGGATCGACTCCGGCCCGGAACTCTCCTCACCCCAGCACGACGCGTGCGCCCCGGCCTAGACCGGGTCCAGCCCGGCCAGTGCGGCCAGGCCGGTGTGCAGCAGTTCCACCTCGGCTTCGCCCCGGCCGGCACCGAGTTTCTCCTGCGTGACGCCGTCGACGCTGGCCAGGCACAGGGACGCGGCGGCCACACCGAGCGCCCGCGCGACCACGAGCACCGCTGACGTCTCCATGTCGACCGCCTTGACGCCGTACCGGGCCAGGTCCTGCATCCGCTGCCTGGTCGGTTCGATTCGGTCCGGCGCTGCCGCGAACATCTCGGTGTAGAAGCCGTCGTAGGACGCGATCAGCCCGGCGGTCCAGGGATGCGTGCCTGCCGAGAGAACGCCGCGCAGGGCGGTGTTCAGTTCGTGGTCGGCGATCGCCGGGAACCCCGCCGGCAGGTACGTCCCGGACGTGGCCTCGTTCCGGACCGCGCCCTCAGCCAGCACGAAGTCCCCGAGGGACGTGCCGCCGATGCCCAGGACGGTGCCGAGCCGTACGAACCGCCGCACCCCGATCTGAGCCAGCTCATGCAGGACGACAGCGGCGATCGGCGCGCCCATGCCGAACGCGGCGACCGTGACCGGCCGACCACAGTAACGCCCGGTGACCGCGCTCAGCCCGCGGTCCTGGTTGAGCACCACCGGGTCGTCCAGCACGGTCGCGGCCTTGTCGACCCGTCCCCGGTCACCGACCAGGACGGCCCGGTCCGCGACCTCGTCCGCCGAACACCGCAGGAACCAGGCGCGGTCAGGCACTGGCGGGCAGCCGCTCGAGCAGCAGCCCGGTGGCCGCGTCCACACCGCGCTGGGCGGCGCCCCGCGGCTCCGACGGGTCCTCGATCATGCTGGACACCATGCCGGCGAAGAACATGTCACCGGCGCCGGTGGTGTCGACCGCGTCGATCTCCGTGCACGGCACCATGTCGTGCAGTTCGCCACGCCAGATCCGGACACCCGCGGGGCCGTGCGTCTCCGCCAGCAACGCGTCCGGCCTGGTGCGTTCCAACAACGTGCGCGGGGCGACGATCCGGTCGAGGAACACCCGTTCCCGTGCGCTGAAACTGACCACGCTCGCCCGGGACAGGATCCGGTGCACGACTCCCGGTGAGTACGCGTCCGGGTCGCCCTTCACCCCCCACGCGAGCTGCTGGTCGTCCCGCAGCATGTCCAGGACCTCGATGTTCGCCGGTCGCGGGCCGACCATCAGGCACACCCAGTCGCTGCTCGCGACGATCTCGCGCTGCAGGTCCGTGAGGTTGCCGGCGGCCCGGTCGCCTGGGTCGTACACGACGACCGTCTCGCCGTCGGGCCCGTAGAACAGGAAGCACGACGGCGTGCGCACGCTGTCCGTGGAGACGCCGGTGATGTCCACGCCGTACGAGCCGAGCCGCTCCATGTACTCCTTGCCGGGCTCGTCCGTGCCGACCCATGTCACCGCGTGCACCGTGTGCCCGGCGGCGGCCAGGCCGCGGGCGGCGTGCGCGATCCCGCCGATGCCCGGCCACGGATCGGACAGCCGACGTTTGATCAGCGTGGTGCCGGACGCCGCGCGGAACTCGTCGCACTCCATCGAGTGGTCCATGCTGGCGTAGCCGACAACCGCGACCCTGCTGCTCACAGCCGCTCCCATGCCTGTTCGACCGAAACCACCGAACCGAAGTACCGGTCGATGTCCTCGAGGGACGCCTCGGCCAGGTGCGGCCGGTTCGAATTGGTGGCCTCCCTCGCCAAAATGATCTCATAGCCACAGGCGAAGGCGTCCTGGATACTTGCCCGGACGCACACATTTGTCTTGACCCCGCCGACCACCAGCGTCTGGACGCCTTGTTCGCGCAACAGCAGATCCAGGTCGGTGCCGAAGAACGCGGAATACCGGCGTTTGGGCACCTCGATCTCGTGCGGCGACTCGACCGGTTGGAAACCCGGCACGTACGGCGACTGGTCGTCGCCGATCTCGCAGTGCACCGGAATCTTCTTGTGTTCGAAGTCGGCCAGTCCGGGGCGGTGCCGCTCGACCGCGTGCACCACGAGCCGGTCCTGTTCACGAGCCCTGGTCAGCAGCGCCTTGATCGGGTCGAGCACGTGCGCCGAGTCCGGATAGTAGGCCGGGCGGCCCGGCGCGAAGAACGCGTCGAGCACGTCGACCAGAAGTAAAGCGACCCCACTGTTGGCCATGTTTCAGCCCGTCCTCCCAGCTTTTCCCCGAGCATCGCGGACGGCCGTGGCCGTCAGAACCGCGATCACCACAAGATACGGCAATGTCTGGACCAGTTGCGCGGGTACTCCCGCGGTCTGCAGCCTGGCCTGTGCCTCGTCGAACACCGCGAACAGCAGGCACGCCAACGCCGTCGCCCACGGCCGTGACCGCCCGAAATAGAACGCGGCCAACGCGATGAACCCACGCCCCGCCACCATGTTCTCATTGAAGAGGCCGACCTGGCCCAACACCAGGTGCGCGCCGGCGAATCCCGCGAGAACACCCGCGATCACGCCGGCGACGTCACGGATCCGCCTGGTCGGCAGGCCGAGCGCGCCGGCCGCGTCGAACCCGTCGCCGGTGGCCCGCAGCCGCAGCCCGGCGGCGGTGTGCCGCAGCGCCCACGTGATCGCGGGGACGAGCGCGACGGCCAGCCAGAACAGCGGGTCCACCCCGAGCATGCCGGGCAACGGGTCAAGGCCGGCCACCCGCAGCGTGCCGGACACGTGGAACACGTCCCGCAGCAGATACCTGGTCAACCCCGTGATCACGATGGTGAACCCGAGCCCGGCGATGATCTCGTTCGCGTGCAGCCTCGTGATGCACAGCGACATCACCAGCCCCAACGCGGCTCCCGCGGCTCCCGCGGCGAGCACCCCCAGCACCCAGTTCTGGGTCACGCCGGACACCAGCGCGCCGACCAGGGCGCCGCCGAGCATCTGCCCCTCAAGGCCGATGTTGACCACGCCGGCGATCCGGTGCAGCATGCCGCCCAGCGCGGCGAGCGCCAGCGGGGTCCACAGCAGCAGCGCGGAATGGATCATCGTCGCCGCCACAACCGGACGACCGCGAAGACCATCACCGTGCCCGACAGCACGTTCACGATGTCCAACGGGATGTCGCTGAACAGTTGGGCGGTCGTCCCCGCCGAGGCCAGCGCGCCGAACAAGACGGCCCCGATCACGACGCCCACCGCGCTGTTGCGCCCCAGCAGCGCGACCGCGATGCCCGTGAACCCGTACCCTGGAGAGAATCCGTCGACATACCGGTGCACGACACCGAGCGCGTGCGCCGCGCCGCCCAGCCCGGCGATCGCCCCCGAGATCACCATGGCGACGACAATTACCTTGCCGACCCGGATCCCCTGGGCGGCGGCGAACCGCTGGTTCAGCCCGGTCTGCCTGAGTTCGTAGCCGAGCACGGAATGCCGGATCCACACGGCGTACGTGACGGCCAATCCGAGTCCGATGAGGACACCGGACGTGAGGTTGTCCGGCGGCAGCAGATCAGGCAGCCACGCACTCCGGGCGATGAGCGGGGTGGCGGCGTTCGCGACCCCCCTGGCCTGCAGGAAGGACGTCACCAGCCACCCGGTGACCCCGGTGACCACGAAGTTGACCATCAACGTGGTGACCACCTCGTCAACACCCCACCTGGCCCTGAGCCAGCCAGGGCCGACACTCACCAGCACACCCGCCGCCGCGCCGGCCAGCATCGCGACGGGAACGACGAGCGGCCCGGACACGTGCACGGCAACGGTCGCGGTGACCAGGCCGCTGAGCAGAAAGCCCCCTTCGACGCCGACGTTGAACACGCCGGCCCGGAACGCGATCGCGGTGGCGAGCCCGGTGAACAGCAGGGGAGTGGCCGAGCTGAGCGTGGCGGCGATCCGATCGGTGCCACCGAACGCCTCCCGCACCAGGAGTTGGTAGAAGTCAAGCGGGTCATGGCCGGTGGCCAGCAGCACAACAGCGCCGATCACCAAAGCGACGAGGAACGGAAGGACAGGTCGCAGAACCGCGCCGACCGGCAGCGCGCGCCGGGCAGGCTCGACCGCGGAATCCGGTGAGGTGTTCATAGTCGCGCCCCGGTGCGCCGTTGGCGGGTACCGAGCGGCAGCGGATCGTTGAGTCCTGTGGGGGTTCCCGGTCGCGCGCCGGGGTGGCGTTGGTGTGTTCGCGGTCCTGCCATGGTGCGGCGTTGGGGTGTGCCGTTTTTGTCGGTGCCTTGCCCTAGTGTTGTTTTTAGGGGTTCCCCCTGCGCGGGGACGCCCGTCGCGGCGTGCGTGAAGTCGCGGCTGCGGCACGGGTTGGGGTCGGGGCTGGGCGTCATGGTTGTCTTCCCAGCATCAGGTTTCCCACGGCGGTGCGGTTTTCCGGGCCGCCTGGGACTTCGCCGGCCACTTCGCCCTGGTGCAGCACCACGACCCGGTCACTGAGCGTCAGCAGCTCGTCCAGCTGCTCGGACACCAGCAGGACGCCGGACCCGTTGTCGCGCAGCTCCTTCAGTCGCGCGTGGATGTACGCCTCGCCGAGGACGTCGACACCGCGGGTCGGGCCGGCCGCGACCAGCAGGGTCGGGCCGCGGTCCAGTTCGCGGCCGATGACCAGGCGTTGCTGGTTGCCGCCGGACAGTGTCCTGGCCGGCGCCGACGTCCGTCCATATCGGACCGAGTAGCCGTCGAGCACCCGTTGGACGTGCGCACGGACCCGGCCTGGGGCCAGCCAACCGAAGCGGCCCAACGTCCGGTGGGTGCCCGCGATGGTGTTGTCCGCCAGTGACGCGTCCAACGACAGGCCTTCGGTCCGCCGCTCGCCCGACACGTAGCCAAGGCCCGCGGAGCGCCGCCGGTCCACCGGCAAGCCGGTGATGTCCTTGCCGGACAACGTGATCCGGCCCGTGCACGGCCGCAGGCCGACTATCCGTTCGACCAGTTCGTCCTGGCCGTTACCGGCCACGGCCGCGATCCCGACGATCTCACCGGCGTGCACCCGCAGCGAAATGACGTCCGCGACCTCCAACACAGGCGGACCGACGTCGGCGGACGGCGAGTACCCCTCGGCCTCCAGCGGGGCGCCGACCACAAGCGACACCAGCTCCGGCCGGGTCACCGAATCGGCCGGCACGGTTGTGATCACCTTGCCCTGGCGCAGAACCGTGATGGTGTCCGCGACCGACAGCACCTCGTCCAGCTTGTGGCTGATGAAGATCACGGTCCGGCCGGCGTCCCGGAGTCCACGCAGCAACCGGAGCAGTTCGGTCACCTGGGCCGGGGCCAGCGCGGCCGTCGGCTCGTCCAGGATCAGCACGTCCGCGCCCCGCCGCAGCGCGCGCAGGATCTCCACCTGTTGACGCACGCTGACCGACACCGACCCGGCCGGCGAGTCCCACGGCAGCGAGATGCCGAACCCGGCGGCCAGGTCGACGGCTGAGGCGCGCGCCGCGGACCACGAGATCCGCGGCCCGGACCGGGGTTCGGCCCCCAGCACCAGATTCTCCAGCAACGTCAGCGAGTCGATCATCGCCAGCTCCTGGCGGACCAGGCCGATTCCGCGCCGGATGCCGTCCGCCGGCCCGCGCAGCCGGACCGGGTGGTCGTCGATCACGACCGTGCCCGAGTCCGGCTGGTCGAGGCCGTAGAGGATCCGCATCAACGTGGTCTTGCCGGCGCCGTTCTCGCCGACGACCGCGTGCACTGTGCCCGCCTCGACCGTCAGGTCCACGTGCGCGTTCGCCCGCACCGAACCGAATGCACGCGACACATCCCGCGCGCCAAGGCGGACCGGCATCAGCCCTGGAGCCAGGCGGGGTAGCCCTGGTCGATCACGTTCCACACCTTCAGTTCACCGGACATGATCTTCTTCTTCAAGTCGGCGACCTTGTCCTGCACCGGCTGTGGGATGTCCTGCTTGGTGTACTGGAAGTCGGTCAGGCCCACCCCGTCCTCGGCCAGGCCGAGGCCGATGGTCTGGCCGCCGGGGAACTTCCCGTCCGCGTACAGGTCGACGACCTTCTGCACGGCCAGGTCGGTCCGCTTGAGGACGCTGGTCAGCACGTACCCGGGGGCGAGCTTGTCCTGGTTGTCGTCGACGCCGATGGCGTAGCGCTTGTTCTTCTGCGCCGACTGGATCACACCCGCGCCGGTGCCGCCCGCGACCGCGTAGACGATGTCCGCGCCCTGCTGGAACATGGTGTCGGCCAGCTGCGCGCCCTTGGTCGGGTCGCCGAAGCTGTTGCTGTACGCGGTGAGCACCTGCACGTCCTTGTCGACCGCGTGCGCGCCTTCGATGTAGCCGGACAGGAACTTGTCGATGCCGACCGACTTGGTGCCGCCGATCACGCCGATCTTCTTGTCCGGGTTGATCTTCGGGTTGCCGGTCTGGGTGGTCATCATCGCGGCGAGCGCGCCGGCCAGATATGAGCTGTCCTGCTCGGAGAACAGTACCGAGGCGATGTTGTCGCCCTTTATTTTGTTGTTCAGAAAGACCCATTTCACCTGCGGATAGGCCTGCGCGACGGTGGGCAGGATCTCACCGTGGGAGAATTCCAGGTCGATCACCAGCCCAAATCCGGACGTACCCGCGCGGCGCAGCAGCTGCTCGCCCTGGGCGACCACGTCCTTGGACTCGATGTGCTGGCCGTCGAGGCCCTTTTCCTTGGTGGCGGCGGTGAATCCGGCGTTGGCCAAGTCGTTGTACGACTCGTCGCCCAGGCCGCCCTGGGCGATCACCAGTGCGACTTTCTTGCTCGGCGCCGCCGCCCCGGACGACGACGAGGAAGTCTGTTCGGACCCTCCGCCGCAGCCTGCGACAAGAGCGACAACGGACAGCAGGGTTAACGAGACCAAGCGGGTTCGCATAGCCGGGGAACTTACACCGGTTGTTCAGACGCCAATACGGCCCCTTGTTCGACAACCACGAACAAGAGGCCGATTGTTCGAACACCAGAGCGAATCGTGTCCCGGTCAGGCGGAGACGAAGGCGAGGGCGACGTTGTGCCCGCCGAAGCCGAACGAGTCGTTCACCGCGGCCTTCAGGTCGATCTTGCGCGGCTCCCCGGCGACCACGTCCTGGGCCACACCCGGGTCCAGGTTCTCCAGGTTCAACGTCGCCGGCACCACGCTGTCCCGGATGGACAGCACGGTGATGATGGCCTCGATCGCGCCGGCCGCGCCGAGCGTGTGCCCGAACGCGCCCTTCGGCGCGGTCAGCACCGGGTGCTCACCGATGGCCTTGCGGATCGCGATGGTCTCCGTGACGTCACCGACCATTGTGGACGTCGCATGGCAGTTCACGTGCCCGACGTCGGCCGGGTCGACGCCGCCGGTGCGCAGGGCCGTGGTGATCGCCCTGGCCTGGCCGGAGCCCTCCGGATCGGGCGCGGTGATGTGGTAGCCGTCCGAGCTGGTGCCCACCCCGGCGAGCCGGCCGTAGATCTTCGCGCCCCGCGCCTTCGCGTGGTCCTCCCGCTCCAGCACCATGATCCCGGCGCCTTCGCCGAGCACGAAGCCGTCGCGGTGCACGTCGAACGGACGGGACGCCCTGGTGGGCTCGTCGTTGCGGGTGCTCATGGTCCGGGCCTGGCAGAAGCCGGCCATGGTGATGCCGGCGATCGCGGACTCCGCGCCGCCGGCCACGACCACGTCCGCCTCGCCGGACTTGAGCATCCGGTACGCCCACGCGATCGCTTCCGCGCCTGAGGCGCAGGCGGACACCGGGGCGTGCACCCCGGCGCGGGCCTTCAGTTCGATGCCCACGTGGGCGGCGGGCCCGTTGGGCATCAGCATCGGAACGGTCAGCGGCGACACCTTGCGCAGGCCGGGCCCCTCCAGCAGGTCGTCCTGGGCCAACAGCGTGTGCGCGCCGCCGATCCCGGTGCCGATGACCACCGCGAGCCGCTCGGGGTCCACGGCGCCGTCGGCCAGGCCCGCGTCCTGCCACGCCTCGCGCGAGGCCACGACGGCGACCTGCTCGCAGCGGTCCAGCCGGCGAGCCTCGACCCGGGGCAGGATGTCGGTGGGCTGGACCGCGAGCTGGGCGGCGATCCGGGTGGGCAGGTCGAAGTCCGTGACCCAGCCGGCGTCCAACGTGGCCACCCCGCTGCGCCCGGCCAGCATCGCGTCCCATGTGGATGGGACGTCGCCGCCGAGCGGTGTGGTCGCACCCAGTCCGGTGATGACGATGTCGTTGCTCATTACCTCTCCGCCCTTGAAATCCCAGTCCCGCCGCCGGTTCCGTCGGGGTCAGTCCGACGGAACGCGCCGCCGGCTCGTGTCACACCTTGTTCTTGGTGATGTAGTCGACCGCGTCACCGACCGTCTTGAGGTTCGCCAGCTCGTCGTCCGGGATCTTCACCCCGAACTTGTCCTCGGCCTGCACGGCGATCTCCACCATGGACAGCGAGTCGATGTCCAGGTCGTCCACGAAGGACTTGTCGACGGTGACGTCATCCTTGGCCACCCCGGCGACCTCTTCCACGATGTCGGCCAGACCGTCCAGGATTTCCTCGTTCGCCATCGAATTCCCTTTCTGCTTTGCGTTCGTTCCACCGCTGGGCACAGTGCCCGGCGGGAGTCTACGGGCTGATCACGACCTGCCCGGCGTAGGACAGGCCCGCGCCGAAGCCGACCATCAGCAGTACGTCACCGGTGTTCACCCGGCCGGCTTTCCGCATGTGGTCCAGCGCGATCGGGATGGAGGCGGACGAGGTGTTGCCGGTGTAGATGATGTCGTCGGCCACCTCCATCTTCTCCTTGGCACCGGCCGCGCGCAGCTTCTTGGCGATGGCCTCGACGATGCGCAGGTTGGCCTGGTGCGGAATCAGAGCGTCCACATCGGACGGTTGCAGCCCGGCCAGTTCGAGCGCGCGGATCGCGATCGGCGCGATCTGCGTTGTCGCCCAACGGAAGACCGTCTGGCCCTCCTGGTAGATGTACTTGTTGTCGCGGTTGTAGATCATGTCGACCAGGTCGCCGGCGCTGCCCCACGCGACCGGGCCGATACCCGGCTCGTCGGCCGGCCCCACCACCGCGGCGCCGGCGCCGTCGGCGAAGATGATCGCGTTCGCCCGGTCGGTCGGGTCCACCCAGTCGGTGAGCTTCTCCGCGCCGATCACCAGCACCCGCCCGGCCGAGCCGGACCGGATCAGGTCCGACGCGGTGGCCAGCGAGTAGCAGAAGCCGGCGCACGCGGCGTTGAGGTCGAACGCCCCGGCGGCCTTCACCCCGATCCGGTCGGCCACCTGGGCGGCCGCGTTCGGGATCGGCGAGGGCATGGTGCAGTTCGCGACGATCACGGTGTCCAGGTCGGTCGGCTGCAGCCCGGCGTCCGCGATCGCCCGCGACCCGGCCGCGACCGCCATGTCCACCAGGGACTCGTCCGGTCCGGCGAACCGGCGCTCGATGATGCCCACCCGGGTGCGGATCCACTCGTCACTGGTGTCCATCCGCTGCGACAGGTCGTCGTTGGTGACGATCCGCTCCGGCCGGAAGCTGCCGACGCCGACGATCCGGCTGCCGGCCGGGCCGGTGGCGATGTTGAGTGCCGCACTCACTTGGCTTCCTCCACGAGCTCCGCGATCGCGGCCAGGTCGTCGGGGGTCTTCAGGCGGACCCGGGCGACTTCCGGCAGTTCTCGCTTGATCAGGCCGACCAGCGCGCCGGCGGGGGGCAGTTCCACGACCGCGGTCACGCCACGCCGGCCAAGGGTCGCCATGCAGGCGTCCCATCGGACCGGCCGGATGACCTGGTCGACGAGGCGGTGCAGCGTCTCCGCGCCGGTGGGGACGTCCTCGCCGTCCGCGTTGGACAGTAGCGTCCGGGTCGGGTCCGCGGTGACGACGGTCTTCGCGTGCTCCCGTAGCGCGTCCTGCGCGGGCGCCATGTACTTGGTGTGGAACGCGCCCGCCACTTTCAGTGCGCGGGATTTCACGCCTTCGGGCAGGTCGGTGACCAGCTTCTGCAACGCCGCGAGGTCACCGGCGGCGACGATCTGTCCGGCCCCGTTCTGGTTGGCCGGCTCCACCCCGTACTCGGCGAGCTTCGCGATCACGACGTCCCGGTCACCGCCCAGGACGGCGGTCATGCCCGTCGGGTGCAGGGCGCAAGCGGCGGCCATCTCCCGGCCCCGGACCGCGGCCAGACCGACCGCGTCGTCGGCGGTGAGCACGCCGGCGACCGCCGCGGCGGCCAGTTCGCCCACGGAGTGGCCGGCGACGATCGTGTCCGCCGGCAGGGTGTACCGCTGCTCCAGCTCGGCCTGGGCCAGCAGCGCGGCCGCGACGACCAGCGGCTGGGTCACGGACGTGTCGACGATCTCCTCGGCCGTGGCCGTGGTGCCCAGCCGGCGCAGGTCCAGCCCGGCCCGGTCGGACCAGGCCGCGATGCGCTCCTCGGCGCCGTCGAGCTCAAGCCACGGGGACAGCATGCCGGGTGTCTGGGAGCCCTGGCCGGGCGCGAGTATCGCGATCACACACCAACTAGACACTCTGACGACCGATCATCGGGATGCCGTCAGTTACCAAGTCCGCCCGGCAATTTTGTAGCGTGTCTACAACTGTCAACGGCCGATGGCGCGCTGATACGCGGAAACGTTGTCGACGTGAACGGGGGTCACTGTAACGGGACGAGCGTTATCTGTGTCACCACAGACCCCGCGCGCGGGCCAACCTGCCCACCGTGAGAGCGATCCGGAGCACCAACGCGTCCCTGGCATCGTTGGCGTTGCGCCCGGTCAGATCGGCCACCCGCCGCAACCGGTACCTAACGGTGTTCGGATGCACGAACAGCTGCCGCGCGCACGTCTCCAGAACGCCCCCGACCTCTAGATACGTGGTGACGGTCTCCAGCAGCGACCCGCCGGCGTCCTCCAGCGGCCGCGCGATCCGGTCGACCAGCTGCCACTCCGCCTCCGGGTCGCCCGCCAGCGCACGTTCCGGCAGCAGGTCCTGCGACCTGACCGGCCGCGGCGCGGCCGGCCACCCCACAACCGCGCGCAGCCCAGACAGCGCGTCGGCGGCGCTGCGGTGCGCCTCAGCGAGACTCGCCACGGTCGGCCCAGCCACCACCGGCCCGTTGCCGAACGCGGCGGTGATCCGGTCCAACACAGCTTTGCTGGACGCCCGACCGCGCGGCGCCTCACCGAGCAGATCATCGGTAGGCCCAGCGAGCACAATGACCAGCCGACTGCCTTGCACACTCAGCAACACCGCACGGCCGGCCCGCGCCGCCCGGCTGCGTACCTCGTAGACCACGGTCGGCGGATCGTCCGACGGCCGGTTGCCGACCAACACGGTCGCCTCCGACTCCGGATCCCACCCCAACGCCGCGGCCCGGGAAATCAGCGCCTCCTCGGCATCACCCCGCACGATCCCGTCCACCACAAGGGCTTCGAGCCTCGCGTCCCACGCACCCCTGGCCTCGGCCGCGGACGCGTACGACATGGCCGACGCGAACGCCACCTCCCGGCTGTACCTCAGGACCGCCTCGGACAGCACCGCCCGTTCGGTCGCGTCCGCCGCGAGATCCGGAACCTGCCTCTCGAAGACCTGCAAAGCGACCCGGACAAGCTCGACGGTCTGCCGCAGGCTGATCCACCTGGACAGGTCCCGCGGCGCTGCCCGGAACGCGTCGGTGGTGAGCCGCAAGGCCTCACTCTCGTCCTTGAGCCAAGCGGTGAACCCAGCCACCCCGGACTGAGCGATCAGCAGAACACTGGCCCGCTGGTCGGCCGGCATCCGGCTGAACCAGGGAAACTGACCATCCATGGCGGCCAAAGTGGCGGAGGCCAACTTGCCAGAAGCCCGCTCCAACTCAGCGAGCGTCCGCCCGGAAACGGCCCCTGCTCTCTTCATCCGAACAGCTTCGCACGAACAACCCAACCCAACGCCAGTGCGGTACGCACAGCCAACCACCAAAAATTCTGCGCCACCCCCACAGCAGAGAACCGCCAACGAAAATCACAAACTCCCGGAAAGCGAGACACGCAGACAACACCGACGCGGAGGGGGAGAAGGAGGAGAGGAGCCCGCGGCAGCGGGTGAGGAGGCGGCGAAGCCGCCGAAGGCGCGGGTCAGCTGGAAGCTGGCGGTGTGCGGGGTGAGGCGGCGAAGCCGCAGGAGGCGTGGGCCCAGCCGGGAGCCAGCGGCAGCCGGCGAAGCTGGGAAGTGAGGCGGCAAAGCCGCCGGGGTGTGGGGCTGGGAGTTGGTGGTGAGTAGTGAGCCGGCGAAGCAGCCGGAGGTGTGGGTCGGCTGGAAGCTGGCGGGGTGACGCGGCGAAGCCGCAGGGGTGTGGGGGCTGGAGCTGGTAATGCAGGGGTGGGTCTGCCAGGAGCCGGTGAAGCTGGGAAGTGAGGCGGCAAAGCCGCCGGGGTGTGGAGCTGGGAGTTGGTGGTGAGTAATGAGGCGGCGGAGCCGCCGGAGGCGCGGGTTGGCTGGAAGCTGGCGGTGTGCGGGGTGACGCGGCGAAGCCGCAGGGGTGTGGGGGCTGGAGCTGGTAATGCAGGGGTGGGTCTGCCAGGAGCCGGTGAAGCTGGAAAGCGAGGCGGCAAAGCCGCCAGGGTGTAGAGCTGGGAGTTGGTGGTGGGTGATGAGCCGGCGAAGCAGCCGGAGGTGTGGGTGGGCTGGAAGCTGGCGGTGTGCGGGGTGAGGCGGCGAAGCCGCCGGGGTGTGGGTTGGCTGGGAGTTGGTGGTGTGGTGATGAGGCGGCGGAGCCGCCGATGGGCTGGGAAGCGAGGCGGCGAAGCCGCACGTGGGGGGTCTGGGGGGCTCGGCCCCCCAAAATGATCCAGAGCGACCCAGCGAAGGTGCGAAGCACCGAGCAGGGCAAGCCTGGAGCTCTGGGGCCCCCTGGAGCCTTGGTGCGCTTGGCTCCAGGGGGCCTCTCCCCGGTCCCCACCGGTAGATCCACTATGGACTTTTCTTGATCCAGACGCCACCGGTGTCCCCCGATCGTGGCATGTCGGGCGTGGTCCACCTTGGACACAGCGGGTGCAGGGGTCAGTCCAGGACGCGGTAGGTGCCGAGGATTTCGAATGGTTGTGGCGCGGGGGCGGTTCCCACTGCCCACTTGGCGACGGTCGCTTGCAGTTGGCGCGCCTCCTCGATGCCGGGGAGGGGGTTCTCGACGTTTTCGTCCAGTGCGAGCAGGGCGATGAATTCGTTGGCGTTCCGTAGGTAGGCGTATCGGATGCCGTCCGGTTGCTGGGTCGCCACGGCGGCGAAGGCGTTCTCCACGGCGGTGGCGACTTCGGTCACGCCTTCGTCGGCGACCTGGTATCGAATCATCAGTACGGGCATGGCTTCTCCTTGTGTGGTTCGTTGACCTTGCCAGCGTCGTTGAGCGCTGGGGCCGCCGTCCAATACCCGCGTCCATAACCAGATGGCATGGGACTTAGGTCCCGGACCGGAATCCCGCCAGGGAGGGAGGACTCGCGGCCGGGCGGGGAGCAGTCTCGGGGCATGACAAAGATCCTGATCGTCGGCGGCGGGTACGTCGGGCTCTACACCGCCCTGCGGTTGCGGCGGCGGTTGCGGCCCGGTGAGGCGGAGATCACGGTTGTCGACCCGCAGCCGAACATGACCTACCAACCGTTCCTGCCCGAGGCCGCGGCCGGCTCAGTCGAACCGAGGCACGTTGTGGTGCCGTTGCGGCGCTTGCTGCCTGGGTGCCGGGTCGTCACCGGCAAGGTCACAGGGGTGGACCACGAGGCGAAGACCGCGACTGTGGTGCCCGCCGAGGGGGTGCCGACGGCGATGTCGTACGACGTGCTGGTGCTCGCCGCGGGCTCGGTGTCGCGGACGTTGCCGGTGCCCGGCCTGGCTGAGTCGGGCATCGGGTTCGGCACTGTCGGCGAGGCCATCTACCTGCGCAACCACGTGCTGTCGCGGCTGGACGTGGCATCCAGCTCGGACGACCCGGGGCAGCGGCGGCGGGCGTTGACGTTCGTGGTGGTCGGCGGTGGGTACGCGGGGGTGGAGGTGTTCGGCGAACTGGAGGACATGGCCCGCTACGCCATGAAAGTCCACTCTGGACTGTCGCATGCGGACATGCGGTGGGTGCTCGTTGAGGCGTCCGGCCGGATCCTGCCCGAGGTCGCCCCGGCGATGTCGGACTACACCGTCAAGCGGCTGGTCAAGCGCGGCATGGAGGTCAAGCTCGACACCACGGTCACCTCGATGGTCGACGGACACGTCGTGCTCTCGTCGGGGGAGGAGTTCGACGCGGACACGGTCGTGTGGACCGCCGGTGTGAAGGCCAATCCGTTGGCGATGCGGTCGGGCATGCCGATCGACTTCCGCGGTCGGCTGATCTGCACGGATACCCTGCGGGCTAGGGGGCTGCAGGGCATCTGGAGCGCTGGCGACTGTGCGGCGGTCCCTGATCTGTCCGGAGTGGACGCGATCTGCTCGCCGAGCGCTCAGCACGCCGTCCGGCAGGCGAAGGTGCTCGCCGACAACATCGTCGCGTCCCTGCGGGGCAAGCCGCTCAAGCCGTACCGGCACCGCCACGTCGGCTCGGTCGCCAGCCTCGGCCTGCACAAGGGGGTGGCCCAGGTGTACGGGATCAAGCTGCGCGGCTGGCCCGCCTGGCTGATGCACCGGGCGTACCACTGGAGCCGCGTGCCCACCGCCGGCCGCAAGCTGCGGGTCCTGCTCGACTGGCTCACCACGTCACTGACCCGCCGCGAAATCGTCTCCCTCGGCGAGATCCAGTCGCCCCGGCGGGACTGGGAGGTGTTGGTCCGAGAGACAGGTCACACCCTGAGCCGGAACACATCGATAGGGTGACTTGTTGCCCTGGTGTCGGGCGAGGAGGCGCTGTGCGGTTCTTTCTGGACAACGGCATCACCCTGTTGGGGCAAAGGACGTCCTTTGCCGAACTGATCGGGCAGATCTTCGCCCTGGCGGTGGTGTTCCTCGCCAAGGTCCGCACGCTGTGGACCTGGCCCGTCCAGGTCGCCGCGACCGTGCTGCTGTTCAGCGTGTACGTGTCCGCGCACCTTGGCGGCCTCGCCGCCCGCCAGATCATCATCCTGCTGATCTCCATCTACGGCTGGTGGGCATGGACCCGTCGCCGCGACCCCGTGTACGGCGTGACCGTGCGCGAGGGCACCGCGCGGGAACGGCTGGCCATCGTCGCGGTCCTCGCGGTCGGGACCGTCGCCGGGGCGCTCCTGCTGCAGGCGTTGAACGCCTCGTGGGCGCCTTGGCCGGACGCGGGGATCTTCGTCGGCACCGCCGTCGCGTTCGCCGTCCAGGGCCGTGGCCTGGTCGACTTCTGGCTGGTCTGGCTCGCGGTCGACGCGGTCGGCGTGCCCCTGCAGATCGCGTCGCACCTGTGGTTCAGCGCCATGGTGTACATCGTGTTCGCCGCCCTGGTGATCTGGGGCTACGTGGACTGGCGGCGAACGGCCAAACGGCCTGGGGTGGCCGTGGCCGCGGCCAGCTGACTCTCGGTCAGTTCAGGCCGAACCGGCCGATCCGCCGCCCCGACCCGCGTTGCCAGACCGGCCAGCTGCTGACCGGCACCGGACTGGGAATGGTCAACGGCTTCGCGTACGACAACATGCTCAACAGGTCGGTGGGCGGCGGCTCGTGCGGCGGCTCCGGCCGCCGAACCGGCTGGGACGGCTGCTCGACTTCGACGGGCAGCGGCCGGACCGGCTTCGGGGTGGGCTCCGGGAGGTGCGGCACCACGGCCTGGATCTTGAGCAGGTCGTTGGCCGCCATCCGCAGAGCGCCGACCGCGTCGACCGCCACCGCCCGCAGTTGGTCACGCCAACGCGGCAGGCTTTCCCGGGCCGCCTGCGCGGGCAGGGACAGGGGATCCTGGGCGATGCAGTCGAGCGCGTCCGTGGCCAGTCCGCGGGTGGTGGCCAAGGTCTGCTGGTACAGGTCGAGTGCCAGGCCCGCCTCGTCATGGCGGTCCGACGCGCGCTGGCATTGCTTCACCAGAGCCGACGTGACGTTGTCGTGGCCGTCCGCCGCCGCGCCCGTCCAGTCGTACGCCTGCGTCCGCCGGACCGCGGACAACAGGTCGCGCAGCTCGGCCAGCCGGCGTCGTTCCGCGTCGATCTTGATCGGATCACCGGCGAACTGATCCCACCACCACGCCCGGTCGAACGTCATCGTCGGCTCAGTTCTCGAGCTCGCGCGCCAGGTCGTCGATGCGTTCGGCAAGCGCCGCGTCGGTGGCCCGGTAGCGGGCGGCGGCCTGCTGGTACCTGTCCGCCAGCTCACCCCAGTCCCGGCTGAGGACGTCGAGCGCCTGGCGGGAGGCGGCCTGGAACTCGGCCAACGCGGCGGCCAGGTCGTCATCCCCGAGCGTCCGGTCCGCCAGCTCCCAGCGGGTGGCCGGATGCGACACGAGTTCCTCCTGCTGGCTCAACGCGGCGTTCGCGGCGCGGTCCAGCCCGCCCGGCTCGACCGTGAAGCCGTCCATGACCGACGTCCTCCCCTGAGATCGGTGCTAATGCTCTCGCTCGGCCAGTTCGCGGACGATATCCGGCGTGAGGTACATGACCTCGCCCAAATGCGGATCGACGAGCAGTCCCACCGGTTCGCCCGTCGCATACACGTTTTCTATCAGATCCCGCGCGGACAGGCTAAGCCATTCTCCCGTGTCGGCGCCCATATCCGTGGCCAGCTTGTTGATACTGGTGAAGACCTTGATCCATTTTCCGTGGCCGGGCACATCCAGCGCCGGCAGGGCGCCGGGCTCGTCGGGTCGGGAAAGGTAGAGGTCGTTGGCGATGAAACGCTCGAGCTGCTCGTTTGACGGACAGTTGTCCCGCGGTGGCCAGGCCGCGGGCAACCTCGCCAGATGCTTTCGCTCAGCAACTATGATGTGGTCGATGTCGGCTGGGGACAACGGTTCGGCGCCGCCGTGTACAACCCGCCTAAGTGCGGGTTGTACCTCTTTTTGCAGAGTGCGGTAACTCGCGGAGGGTGAGTATCCGCGTGCGCGCGTCAGGTCGGCCAGTTTGACCCGGCGCTCGTCGTACCCGTCCGCGCACAGCCGCAGGTCGTAGGACATGTTCAGGAGCACCTCGCCGACCAGGCGGGCCTTGGGGGACAGGGTGTCGAGTACCCGCCGGACCTGGCCGATGACCTTCGCTCGAACCGTCTCGACCGTGTCCTGGGGTGCGATATGCCATGCGGCGCGAACTTCGGCCACGAGCACTTCACCGAGACTGTCGCGCCGCACACCTGCGTGCACATGCAACCGGCCGATTGTCTCGGTGATGCCCCCGTCGTCTGACGGTCCCATTGTCGATCCACCCCATCCGCACCAGGGGAGGTGAGTGTAAACGAGCGGATCAACCGCTCGGTCACGTGCTCCGCCACTGGGCGCGGCCGTGTTCGGGGGCGATGATCAGGCTTTTTGTCATTTTCCTGTCATCTTGTTCGCGTGCGGTTTTCGATATCCGGTCGATAACATGTCAGATTCCGGGTGGACATGTCAGATGTCATATTGTTGTCAGCCGGGTTCCCGATACCTGTACTTGCCCATCGGCGCTGTCGGCCAGATATCGATGATTCACTGGACGTCACAAAACTCCGCACGATCATCGGATGTGACGTTGATGAACGCCTATGTCGACCTGCTGCTGGTTTTTCTGTTCGGTTGCCAGAGCGGCTACCTTCTTACCCGTCGCTGGTGTAGCCGGCGGGTGCTCGACACGTACGCGGCTGTGGACCACTTCCGCCAGATCCTGGACGTCCACCAGGTTCCCGGGCACATTCGACAGGGCGGCTCGGCACCCGAGTCCTGCCGTTGTCGGTGTCGAAGGTGAGGTACTCGTGGGGGACGAGCGGTTGCCGCGCGAGGTGTGGATCCTGCTGGCGGCCGTGTTCCTGGTCGCGATGGGGTACGGCGTCATCTCGCCGGTGCTGCCCGCGCTGGCCGCGAGCTTCAACGTCGGGGTCACCGCGGCGTCGTTCGTGATCAGCGCGTACTCGGTGGTGCGCCTGGTGTTCGCGCCGTTCGGTGGACGGCTGGTGGCCCGGTTCTCCGAACGCCCGGTGTACCTGGCCGGCCTGACGATCGCCGCCGTTGCCACTGCGGCGTGCGCGTGGGCCGGGTCGTACTGGCAACTGCTCGCGTTCCGGTCGTTCGGCGGCATCGGCTCGGTGATGTTCACCGTGGCCGGGTTGACCCTGGTGCTCCGGCTGACCCCGGTCGGCCTGCGCGGCCGCGTCTCCAGCTTGTGGGCCACGAGTTTCCTGCTCGGCAACATCTGCGGACCGGCTCTCGGCGGCCTGGTCGCCGGGGTGTCCACCCGGCTGCCCTTCATCGGGTACGGCGTGGCCACGCTCGCCGCCGCGTTCCTGAGTTGGCTGTTGCTGCGGAGATCCACCCGAGTCGCCCCCGGGGCCACCCTGGAGATCCCAGAAATGCCGGTGCGTCAAGCGCTCCGCAGCAGGGCGTACCTGGCCGTGCTGGGGGCGTCGTTCGTGTACGGCTGGATGGTCATCGGCGTGCGGTTCGCGCTGGTGCCGCTGTTCGTCGTGGTGGAGTTGAAGCGGGACGACGTCGTCGCCGGGACGTCGTTGACCCTGTTCGCGGTCGGCACCGGGTCAGTCGTCCTGCTCGCCGGACGGCTCGTGGACCGGCGTGGTCGTAAACCGCTCGCGCTCGCCGGGCTCGTGGTCATCGCGATCGGCGCTCTCGCGCTCGGGTTCGCACCGTCCACGCCGCTGTTCATGGTCGCGTCACTGATCGGCGGCATCGGCTCCGGGCTGCTCAACCCCGCCCTCACGGCCACTGTGGCAGACGTCGTCGGGGTCGACCGGCGCGGCGGGACCGTGCTCGCGTTCTTCCAGATGGCCGGTGACCTCGGTGGCATCGCCGGCCCGCTGGTGGCCGGCGCGATCGCGGACAACTGGTCCTACCAGGCCGCGTTCACGGCCACCGGGGTCGTGGCCGTGCTGTCCGCCGGATTCTGGCTGACGGCGCCGGAGACCCTGGTGGGCGGCCGCGAACCGCCCACCAGGCCACCGACTCAGGCCGAGCCGGGATCCGACGTCTGCGGGCCGGCCGCGGACACGTCGTCCAGCTGATACCGCCGGGTCGCCTCGACGACCAAGGACCTGTCCACCTCGCCGCGCCGGGCCAGCGCCGTGAGCACACCCACCGCGGTCGACTCGGCGTCCACCAGGAAATGCCGGCGGGCGGCCGGGCGGGTGTCGGAGAAGCCGAACCCGTCCGTGCCCAGGGTCACCATGTCGGTCGGCACCCACGGCCGGATCAGGTCCGGGACCGCGCGCATCCAGTCCGACACCGCCACGACCGGCCCGTCGACGTCCGACAGCACCGACGTCACGTATGGCACGCGCGGCTCCGCCTCCGGGTGCAGCAGGTTGTGCCGGTCCACGTCGACGGCTTCCCGACGCAGCTCCGCGTACGACGTGGCGGACCACACACCGGCCCGCACGCCCCAGTCGTCGTTCAACAACTGCTGGGCCTTCAAAGCCCACGGCAACGCCACGCCGGAGCCGAGGATCTGCGCCACCGGGCCGTTCCCGATTGGCGCGTCCGCGTACTGGTACAGCCCGCGCAGCAAGCCCTCCACGTCCAGGTTCTCCGGCTCCGCGGGCTGCACGTACGGCTCGTTGTAGACCGTCAGGTAGTAGAAGATGTCCTCTGCCTGGTCGCCGTACATGCGACGCAGACCGTCCTTCACGATGTGCGCGACCTCGTACGACCACGCGGCGTCATACGCGACCACAGCGGGGTTCGTCGCCGCGAGCAGCAGCGAATGCCCGTCGTTGTGCTGCAGGCCCTCACCGGTCAACGTGGTACGGCCCGCGGTGGCGCCGAGGACGAACCCGCGCGCCATCTGGTCCGCCGCCGCCCACAGGCCGTCGCCCGTGCGCTGGAACCCGAACATCGAGTAGAAGATGTAGATCGGGATCATCGGCTCGCCGTGCGTGGCGTACGACGTGCCCACCGCCGTGAACGACGCCGTCGACCCGGCCTCGTTGATGCCCTCGTGCAGGATCTGGCCCTGCTCGCTCTCCTTGTAGGCGAGCATCAGCTTCGCGTCCACCGACGTGTACAGCTGGCCGAGCCGGTTGTAGATCTTCTGCGTCGGAAACATCGAGTCCATCCCGAACGTCCGCGCCTCGTCCGGGATGATCGGCACGATCCGCGGCCCGATCTCCGGGTCCTTGGCCAGGTCCCGGACCAGCCGGACGAACGCCATCGTGGTGGCGACCTCCTGCTTGCCCGAACCCCGGCGGACCACGTCGTAGACCTTGTCGCCGGGCAGCACCAGCGCCTTGGACTTGGACCGGCGCTCCGGCACGTGCCCGCCGAGCTGCCGCCGCCGCTCCAGCATGTACTGGATGTCCGGGGACTCGATGCCGGGGTGGAAGTACGGCGGCAGGTACGGGTCGCGCTCCAGGTCCGCGTCGCTGATCGGGATGCGCAGCGTGTCCCGGAAGCCCTTCAGGTCGTCCAGGGTCATCTTCTTCATCTGGTGCGTGGCGTTGCGCGCGGCGAAGTGCGTACCCAGGTTGTAGCCCTTGATCGTCTTGGCGAGGATCACCGTGGGCTGGCCCTGCGTCTCGATGGCCGCCTTGTACGCCGCGTACACCTTGCGGTAGTCGTGGCCGCCGCGCTTGAGGTTCCAGATCTCCTGGTCGCTCATGGGCGTGACCAGTTCCTTGGTCCGCGGGTCCCGGCCGAAGAAGTGCTCACGGACGAACGCGCCGTCGTTGGCCTTGTAGGTCTGGTAGTCGCCGTCCGGGGTGGTGTTCATCAGGTTGATCAGCGCGCCGTCCCGGTCGGCGTGCAGCAGCGAGTCCCACTCGCGGCCCCAGATGACCTTGATCACGTTCCAGCCCGCGCCCCGGAAGAACGCCTCCAGCTCCTGGATGATCTTGCCGTTGCCGCGGACCGGCCCGTCCAGCCGCTGCAGGTTGCAGTTGATCACGAACGTCAGGTTGTCCAGGCCCTCGTTCGCGGCCACGTGGATCAGCCCGCGGGACTCCGGCTCGTCCATCTCGCCGTCGCCGAGGAACGCCCACACCCGCTGGTCGGACGTGTCCCTGATGCCCCGGTCCTGCAGGTAGTGGTTGAACCGCGCCTGGTAGATGGCGTTCATCGGGCCAAGGCCCATGGACACCGTCGGGAACTCCCAGAAGTCCGGCATCAGCCGCGGGTGCGGGTAGGACGGCAGGCCGGCACCTGGGCCGGCGTGCGAGTACTCCTGGCGGAACCCGTCGAGCTGGTTGTCCGACAGCCGGCCCTCCAGGTACGCGCGGGCGTACATGCCCGGCGACGCGTGCCCCTGGAAGAAGACCTGGTCACCCCCACCCGGGTGATCTTTGCCGCGGAAGAACCAGTTGAAACCGACCTCGTACAGCGTCGCCGACGAGGCGTACGTCGAAATGTGGCCGCCGACGCCGACCCCGGGCCGTTGCGCCCGGTGCACGGTCATCGCGGCGTTCCATCGGATCCACGCCCGGTAACGCCGTTCCACCTCCTCGTCACCGGGGAACCACGGCTCCTGCTCGGTGGGGATGGTGTTCACGTAGTCCGTGCTGGTCAGCGACGGTACGCCGACCCGGTTCTCCCGGGCGCGTTCCAGCAGCCGGAGCATCAGGTAGCGGGCTCGCTGCTGCCCGGCGTCCTTCAGGACCGCGTCGAACGACTCGAGCCACTCGCCGGTCTCCTCCGGGTCGATGTCCGGCAGGTGGGCGGCGAGGCCGTCGCGGATCACGTGCACCCTGCCTGGGCTGCCCGTGCTGCTGGTGTTCGGTTGCGGGGCCAAGGGATCTCCTCGCCTGGTGAGTCTTCGTCGTGTTCAAGCCGGCCGGACGCACAATTCAACCCGGTAGGCGTGCCTCAGTGCCAATGGTCGTCCCGATCTGGCGCCACGTCATCACTACTGGTCAGTAACCCGATGGCGGTGTCGCCCACACTCTCCACAGTGGTACAGCCGGTACGTAGCACGAGCACATGGTCACCGTAGTGCGCGCGCGGTTGGACTGACCCATGGACACAGTTGGGGCTTATCCCGGTGTGGACGGTTGCGCTCCCGGGTGGGGAAAGTGTTCGCTATCGCCTAACACGCGGTGCCCCTCAGGCGCCGCATTGGTTCACATGGAGGAGTGGAAGCCGTGGTGGCCGCGGGAGACGCCGGCAAAGTAGGCGTCGCCGACAAGCTGGGCATCGAGCCTGGCCTAGTCGTCCAGGAAATCGGTTGGGACGAGGACGTGGACGACGACGTCCGCGCCGCGATCGAGGAGAAGATCGGCAGTGACCTCCTGGATGAGGAGGCCCAGGAAGTCGTCGACGTCGTGCTGCTGTGGTGGCGCGAGGACGACGGCGACCTCGCCGACACGATCCTCGACGTGCGCGGTCCACTCGCCGACTCCGGGGTGATCTGGGTGCTCACACCCAAGACCGGACGCGATGGGCACGTCGAGCCCAGTGAGATCGCCGAGGCAGTGTCGACCGCTGGAATGGCGCAGACCTCGAACATCAGCGTGGGGGAGGACTGGATGGGCAGCCGACTCGTGTCACCCAAGTCGGCCAACACCCGCCGCTGACGCCTCAGTAGTCCCACCGCCTGGGAGCACCGCCCAGGCGGGGTACTAGGCTGGGCACAGCCGGAAAGTCGCGACATCTGGAGGATTGGGCATGGCGGTTGAGGTCGGCTCGAAGGCCCCGGACTTCACACTCAAGGACTACAACAAGCAGGACGTGACCCTGTCGTCCTACCAGGGGTCGAAGAACGTCCTGCTGGTGTTCTACCCGTTCGCCTTCAGCGGCATCTGCCAGGGCGAACTGTGCCAGGTCCGAGACGAGATCGCGGACTACGACAACGCGAACGTCCAGATCCTCGGCGTCTCGGTGGACAGCCCCTTCGCCCTGAAAGCCTGGGCCGACCAACAGGGCTACCAGTTCCCCCTGCTCGCCGACTTCTGGCCGCACGGCGAAGTGGCCAAGACCTACGGCGTCTTCAACGACCAGGCCGGCCTCGCCCTGCGCGGCACCTTCCTGATCGACAAAGCGGGAACGGTCCGCTACGCCGAGGTCAACCAGCCCGGCGAAGCCCGCGACCAGTCGGCCTGGAAAAAGGCCGTGACAGAACTGGCATGATCTTCACCAGCGGCGCCGGTCACGAAGCGGCGTCGCACCAGGGGCGCATAGCTCAGCGGAAGAGCACCTCCCTTACAAGGAGGGGGTCGCAGGTTCGAACCCTGCTGCGCCCACCAGGTCAGGAGCCCTTTCCTCCGTTAAGGCGGGACGGGCTTCCCCCGTTTGGGGAGAATCTTGGGAGAAGATCTTGAAGCTTCTCCCCGATCCCTACGCGCGTGCCCGCAGAAGTTCGTCCAGGGCGGCAACTGGTGAACGCGCACACATCGCGTGCCGTGCGTCCAGAGCGGCCTCCCATTCGCCCGTGAGCCCCTCCATCAGCCGCGCCCGCATCTCCCGGGTGATGTGGTCGTAGCGAGCCTGGACAGAGCCGTCCTCGTGTCCCATACGCTCGTCCATTAGCTTCGGCGGAGTCCCCAGTTCGCGCATCCGGGTCTTGTGGGTGTGGCGCAACCCGTGGGGCGTGAGCCCCGTCGCGATCGGCACCCAACTGGCGTTTGCGCGGCTGTTGGCACCACGCCCGCGTGCTGGCACGCCGGGCCACGGTTCCGCCAGCAGAGGCACAGGGCGCGCTTCGTTCGGCCCCCTCTTTGGGTACCAACCCGTTACGGCCGGCTTGAAGAGCCACGTAGCAAACCCGCTGCGTCGCCAATGTGCGGCTGGCTCACCCGAGCTGGCTCCCCGCACGTATCCGAGATCGGCGATGGCCCTTTCGACCGACTGCCGTGTCGTCTCGGCGACGACTGAGGGCCGGTTGAGCACCGCCGACGCTGTGGCCGGCGACACACCCGCGCGCCGGGCGACATCAACGAGCTTCGCTCCTGGTCGGTGAGCCGCTTTGTTCGCCGAGCCAAGACCGCGGAACACGTAGGTATGACCATGGCAAGCGCATGGTTGTGGGGTAGCCCGGTCGACGTGGTCGAAGAGGAGCTTCGACAGCCAATCCGGAAGGTCGATATCGCGATAGCTGTCGTCCTTGGGCGGACAACGATGCAACTTACCCTCGTCCAGTTCGTACAGTTGCCACTCGACACGAATCGACCCCCGGCGCACGAACTCTGTTTCCAGGCCGACGAGTTCGCCCCACCGCATGCCTGTGTACCCGGCAGTGACGCAGGCTACGAACTCGTCGTCCCTTCCGGAAAGCAGTGCTGCACGCTCGGCGATGAGGAGAAGGCCCAATGGACTGGTGATCACTTTTTCCGGTCCACGGTGATGTGTGCGACCGGCGCGCTTGCCACGGCCTCGCCGTCTCGTCGCAGGGTTGGCGGTGATGAGCCCCTCTTCGCGGGCGTCTTCGAGCACGAGGTGTAGCGTCGTTCGCCATGTCTTGAGGCTGGACAAAGCGTACCCGACGGTCTTTTCCTCTTTTTCCCACCGAGCGACGTCCGAAGCGAAGATCTCACCCAATTTCATTTCTTCAAATTTCGGCAGAAGGTGATTCTCCAAATGTTGCTTGTAGTTCTGCATGGTTGATGCCGCGAGATCTTGAGCGGAGTACCAGCGCGAGGCGTAGGCGCCAAAAGTCGTCTGCCCCACGGACGGGTCACGCCAAGTGCCACCACGCACCTTGGCCTCTTCGTCGTTGGCCGCCTGCTCTGCATCCCGTTTCGTGCGGAACTTAATCGTAGCGCCGGTAGAATCGGATACCGTACCGTACTTGCCGGGACCAATCTTGTATCGGCCGCGGAAGTATGTTCCGCGGTTCTCGGCGTAACCCAAGGTGCTCACCCATTCTTTGGGAGGAGTGCCCGCCATCAGTTTGGTGATGGCGGGACACTCGTGTTGTCAAGTCGCCGACTCCGTGCCGCGTGCGCGACGAGGAACACGTGCCACGAGTTGGACTATCGGCTTGTCGGTGGTGGATTTCGTCAACCCTTCCGCGCTGCGCGTCCTGTTTGTTGTCGTTGTCGCTGATTCATCAGCGGGACGCCGTTCGAAAAGGGCAACGATTTCCACGATGTGGTCAGCCGTGAACAAGTAGCTGCCACCGATCCAACTGAACGGGATGCGTCGTTTTCTCGCCTGTTCCTTCACCCACCATTCTGAGCAGCGAAGGATTGAAGCTACTTCGCTGGGCCGGTAGTAAACCGGGTCGTCTGGCGAACTTGCCGCAGCCACGTGACACCCCCGAATAGGGTCGCAGGGGTGGTCGCACCAGTCGTTTTAAGGCTGATACAACCGACTGGTCAACAGGTGGCATGACCACTCACTCCTTTCTGGTAATGTCAGTAACGCGCCTGGTCAGAGCGTTACGGGGCGGATTGAATTGCCGACAGATCGGTAACCGCGGCGAACTTCCGGAGTGATCCTTGCTTCGGTAACCGCGGCGACTGGGGTAACCGCGTGACCAGCGTGGTTGTCTTCGGTATCGGAATTACTGGTCTCGGGCAGATACCGGCTCCACGCGTCGGCAAGGCCAAGCTGTGACTGTTTGCCGGTCGTGGAGAAGGACACGTAGCCCTTGGCCTTGCCGATCTTGGCGTCGAACGTCACTGGGCTCACCCCGTACCGGCCCAGTTCGCGGGCCAGTCGCCGGGCGTGGAGCGATCCCTCTGGGAGCGTGGCCCATGGCCCGTCTTCCAGGGTGAGCAGGGCGGCAAGGATGTCCTTGGTGGCCATCCGGTCCGTGTGGCTGGCGGCGAAGAGATCGCGCATGTCGGACAGGAGTTGGATGCCGAGCGATTCACTCGGGAGGGTCGGGGCCAGCACGAAGTACCGGCATGCTTCGCGGGCGGTGTCCGGCCAATGGCCGCCTGCTGCGTCCGCGATCGCGAGCAGGGGCTCCCAGATTTCCGCTGATCGATCAGTAACCCGTTGGGGCATGGCGGGTTCCGCAGTGGCAACCTGATCGGCAACTGAGGTAACCCAGTCGGCCATTGCCGTGCGCAGGGGCGCGGCCTGCTGCTCTACGAGCCGTTCGCGGAACGGGTCGACGTGTTCCTCTGGCCGGCGGCGCCGCATGTGGATGGTGATGGCGCGAGTGGTGATGGTGGCTGGCATGCCGCCAGCGATCCCCGCCAAAGCAGCCGGTGTGTAGACCGGGTAGCGGCGCACGACACGGGCTGCCGCGTCGTAGCGTGGGATGGTGGCTGAGCGTTTGTAACCGGCGTTGAGCATCGCTCTGAGGTCTTCGTTGCCGCCGCCGGTTTTGCCGTTGAAGATGGTGTCGACTTCGTCGAACAGGATCGTGACGGGGCCTTCGGCGACGATGCGGAACAGTGCCGCGCGGCTGGCTGACAGCGTCATCTCTGGCGCTGAAACCAGGTATTGCGCGACTTCCAGGACTCGCGTCTTGCCCGATCCTGGCTCGGCCGAGTCCAGGATGAGTCGGGGCGTGACGTAGAGTCGTTCGGCGATGTGGGTGTGCGCGTACCACAACGCGAGCGCGGGTGCGCAATGCCGCGAAGGAAACGCGGAGAACCGGCGGATGAACGCCACGACGTCGTCCAGCACGGATTGTCCATATGGGACTGTTGACGTCGACGAGCCGATCAGTCGGTTGGTGATGGAGTGCGTGATCACGGTTATGTCCTTGGGTGGTGTGGCCGAGCCGCCGGGCGGCTCGGCCACGGGTGGTTAGCGGTTGCGGTGGTTGCGGTTGGCGGCGTTGAGTTCGCGGTAGAGGCGTCCCGCGGCGTTGATCAGTCGGCGGCCGAACCGCAGACGGAGGCCGGTCCCGTCACAGGCGCCGCAGAGCCGGATGCCGCGGAAGAGGCCGTAGAACTGGCCGTGTCCACGACAGACTCGACAGGCTTTGAACGGCCAGAAGACGCAGGTGAAGAGGTAGCAGGCCGTCACCAACAGGGCCGGAACGAACAGGATGCTAGCGAGTGCGCTGAGGATGTCCATCACTGTCTCCAGGGCGTTTTGGGTGTCGTTCGCCGAAGGCGCTAGCGCGCTAGCGCCCAGGTGGGAGGAGTTTTTGTGTGCTAGCGGAGGTGCTAGCGCTAGCGGCGTCGGCTGCTAGCGCCAGCAGCCATTTCAGGGGTTCTCGATGCCCCGAGTTCTGTTACGCCGGGCAATCGCGGACTGAACATCGTCGAAGCGTGGACCGCGCCGAGTGACGGTCTTGCCGTCGATGCGTCGGCCGATCTGGCCGACCTTGACCCCGTGGACGGACAGCGCCGCAGTGAGCTGAACGGGTTTCCATCCTCGGTAGACGTCGGATCGGTACTCGGTCAGCCGCTCGATCAAGGTTTCGTTCCACATGGCATCTGTCTCTTGTGGCCACACAACAACCAGATCAGTGAGGACGTCATAGGCCGGCCCTGCGTCGCGGGTTTGAGCGTCCGGATCGGGCATCGTGCCTGCCTTGACTCGCAAGGCGATCGCCCGATCCACGACCTTCTTGGCGCTTTCGGAATCAACCGCAAACGAACGACGGGCACCCGGTTCACCGATGCCGGACAGGATGCCCCACCCGGCCTCTTCCACGGGCTTGAAGACCGTGGCGCGTAGACCCTGCTTGTAGGCCGACGTGCCAAGGATCATGTCGTTCGCATTCTGGTCGGCCACCGACAGACAGAACCGGGTATTGACATTGCGCGTAATCCCAATCGGCAAGCTGTCCTTGTCCGGAATCTGCGTGCCGATCAGCAGGACTAGACCCAACGCCCGGCCCAGCTTGATGACCTTCTCGGCCACCTCACCGGCGCGCTTGCCAAAGGATGACAGGAACAGTTCTTGGATCTCGTCGACGAACACCACGAGTGGATGCAGGCCGGAACCCTTCAAGGAGGCCAGTTCAGGCGTGACCTTGTTCTCGGGTGCCTTGCCGAGCCGGGCGTAGTGGGCGATCCGCTTGGCACGGCGTTGGCACTCGGTGTACAGCCAGTCGAACATCGCCGCGCAAGCGGCCAAGGTGTCGTCATCGAACCCGTTGCCGTACTCGGTCAACAGCGGTTCGAGAACCGCGAAGTCGCCAACGCCTTTGAGTTCGTAGCCGCGTAGCTCCACTCGCACGTCCAGCGCTGCCGCCAGTACTTTCAACCGCAGGGCGAAGGATTTACCCGAGCCAGGTTGCCCGCCGTCCAACCAGTTACGGAAGATCAGTTCGGCATCGATGACGTTCATCCTCGGGTCCGTGGCGAACGGGAAGGACTTGAACACGTCCACCACGCCGTCCCGGAGCAGCGGCCAAGCGGGTTGCCGCATCTGAGACGCGGGTTCGTGCCCAACCCACAAGGCCAGCCGGCCAGTGTGACCGGGTGCGGGTTCCGGCCAGACCTGGTCCAACGGAAGCCGCAGACCGGAGGCCAGTCGACCACGGCGGGCACACACGTCTCCCGCTTCCACGCCGTAGGGCAGATCAATGATGGCCAGGTGTCCCGGTCCGTCGCGGTGAATCTCGACCGGGAACGTGATCGCATTCGGATCCTTCGCCACTGCTGAGTTGACCGCGCCCAACTGGACGCTGAGCAGTGCGCGACGCACCAACTCAGCAGTGAGCTTGCGGTACGCCTGGCCCTCGGTGACCCGATCAGTGATCGGCCGATCGGCCGGACGGCCGACCCGGGCGAACACGGCTACTGCAGCAGCCAGCACCAGCCAGGGCGACCAGCCGGGCAGTACGTCAGACGCGATGACCGCCACGATCACGAGGCCGATAGCTCCGGTGAGCAGCAGCGACCAACGCCAACGTGATTGCCGTTCGCGCTGCATGTCCAGCCGAAGCCAACCTTGCGCGTCATCCTGCGCGGCTGCTGCCTGCCGGAGGGCGAAGTTGCCTTCGTCGGCCATTGCCCAACGCAGCAACCGCCCGACCGTACGGAGTACGCCGACAGGAGCGAAGATGATGGCCTTGCCCAAGTACTTCGGCAACCGCATGCCATGGAACGCCAAGGCATAGCCAGCCTGGTTGGTGGCCCATCGTGCCGTGTTGAGTACGCTTTCCTTGCTGCGCAACCAAGTTGGCACGATCGGACGGCGTTGCCGACGACTGGTGATCAGCGACGTCGGTTCGTCCGGCGGATCAACCGGTACGCCTTGGCGTTGAAGCGGGATCACGATCGCTTCGCGATCTTCGTTCTCTGCCGTCGTGTCTTCGGTGTCTGCGTCGATGACGTCACCAACGGAAGCGAGGGCGTCTGTGCTGGTGTCGGGCAAGTGCACGACGGGAGCCAGGAAGTCATCGCCAGGGTTGCCTGGGTCGGGAGTGCCGACCCTTCTCTTGTCAGTCATGGCCGGGCCTCCGCTCGGTCTCGGTGTTGCAGGTGAGCGAGAGCGGCGCCGAACCCGAGCACGATTACGGGGAGGCAGGACACGGCCGTGGTGATGCCCCACGGGGCAGTTGTCATGTGGTCTTCGACCATCAGGTGGTACGCGACCTGGCCACACATGCCGAGCGTGAGTGAGCCAATGGCTGACCACTTGGCGAACCGACGGGCACGGCTGTCCGAGCCGATGCCGCTTGCCAGCCAGACGCGCAGCGCGTAGACGGCGTAGGTCTCCACCCCGATCGGGAGCGTGATCGCGGAATTGATCGCGAGGCCGTCCGCGATTCCGGGAAGTGGGTGGACCATGCCGAACCCGGTCAACGTGCCGAGTCCGACCCAGCCGGACCAGATCGCAACGAACGCGGGAGCGGCCAACAGCACCATTGGCCAACCTGAGATCGGCCGACGCACGCTTGCCCACCGGGTCCGCGGTGCGGGAACTGGTTCCGGAGGCGTGCTGACCTGTTCGGGAACCGTCTGGGAACTGGTTGCGGACACACCGGCGGAATCGGCGATGGGTACGGGTTCAGTCGCCGGTTCCCGGCCGGGTTCGGCGGGTCCCGTGTTGGGCTCGACGTCCGGGGTGGTGGGGTCGAACCCGGTTTGCCGAAGCGCTTGCAAGACGGTTCGCGCTCGCTCGGATCGCACGTGCAGCGCGGCCTTGAGCTTGTTCTGACTGGGGATCGCACCTGCTTCGCGGGCCAGGTGCTGAGCCTGCTCGATCAACTCTTCCAACTGCCTGGGGTAGGCGCTGTTCTTCGTAGCTACCCCGGGGTGCGCGTGACCATTCAGGTCAGTGCGGGTCATCATGGTGGAACTCCTGAAGTTGCTTGGTAGCTATCGGGAGCCCGGTCCGGCGGACGTGCTTGCCGGCTGGCCGCCGGACCGGGGCGATATCAGGTCGTGCTGTGGTGGTCCTGGTCGGTCTGCCCCTGGGCCAGCAGGCGGCGGACATCCGAGCGGAAGGCGCGGCGCCGTGCCCGTTTGAGCGCTGTCTCGTCCACGCCGAACGGCGCGGCCAGCAGACCGGCGGCATGCGCGTCGACAGCCGCCTGGAGCGCGTGCTCCAACAGAGCGCTATCGCTCATGTCGGCCTCGATCGGCAGGGATTCGCTCGCGTCCGACTCGGGCTCACCGGGTTCCTGAGCTGGGGATTTGCTGGACATCGTTGGTTCTCCTCTGAGAGCGGAGACCGGGTGAGCGGTAACCATTGCGGTAACGGTACCGCTTCTGGTTGCGCTCGTACAACCGGCTCAATGGTGATATGGAAGGTCTGCCTGGGGGTAGGTCACGCCGCGGCGACGGCGGCGATAGTGTTGGCGCTGGTGACAGCGACAACGGAGGCGTCATGAGTGGTGACTGGGCGGCCGTGGCGGACGCCATCCGATCTCGTATGGCCGAGCTGGGCATCACTCAACAGGAGTTGGTCGAACGCTCCGGCGTGAGCGTGTCCACCATCCGCCAACTTCAGAACAACTACGGCCCGCGTCGACGTGCGCGCCACACCTTGGAAGACGTCTCCAAGGGATTGCAGTGGCCAGCCGGGCACCTGGAGTACGTTCTCGACGGCCGAGCCGCCGGAGCGACTGAAGCTGCCACGCCCGGGTGGCAGGCAGAGGCTGCCGAGCTTCGCACCCTTATTGCCGACCTCGCCGAACGGGTCGAAACGCTCGAACGTAAGAAACGTTCGCATTAGCGTCAAAGCGCCCTGAAGAAGGACACCAGGCCGTTGGCCAGACTGGACAGTACGTGTCCGGCCCCGGTGACCCAGCTCGCGACGTCGCTCGGGTACTTGACCACGAGCATCAATACCGCCAAGCCGACCACGGCCATGATCAGTTTCGCCATGA
The DNA here is from genome assembly GCF_004345645.1 of Actinocrispum wychmicini. Lineage (GTDB taxonomy): Bacteria > Actinomycetota > Actinomycetes > Mycobacteriales > Pseudonocardiaceae > Kibdelosporangium > Kibdelosporangium wychmicini. The sequence continues at coordinate 36,959 of NZ_SLWS01000016.1, forward strand.
TCCCGCTGCCGGGCTTCATGGGGAGCATGTTCCTGGGCATTGCCTTCTCCCTTGTTCACCGACGGGCACCGATTACTCCGATTGAGTTCCGTGTTCGCCGCGTCGTTCATGGCACAAGGAAACCGCTGGCCACGGGGGGTGCAGAAGAGTGCACGAGGGGGTGCAAATGTGCATCGGGGGGTGCATCGTAGGGTGCACATGCTTTACTCACCTACGAGAGGTGATGATCGGGTGGGTGGCAAGGCGCGGCCGAATGCGCTCCTAGCTGCGGTAGTGGAGGAAGCGCGACTCAGTCACAAGGGGTTCGCCGCACGTGTCCGCGTCGAAGCGGCTCGGATTGGCCACAAGGCATCGCCTGATCATGTGGCGGTGAGCCGCTGGCTGGCCGGCGGCGTGCCTCATGAGGCAACGATCCGCTGCATTGTCGCCGTCCTCAGCGCCAAGCTTGGCCGGAAGCTCACGCCTGCCGATCTTGGGTTCGACGTGGCCACACCGTCACCTGATCAAGATAGCGAGGCCGGCTCGGGGGACGAGCCTCTTGCCCTGGCGGACGAAGCTGCGCAATACCCCGAGAAAATCGACCAAGTCGCTGAAGTAATGGACCGCCTCACGGAAGGGGATCTTGCAGACAGACCGTTCATGGTGAACGCTGATTGGTCGTCTGCCACCGCGCCGAGCGTGATCACCAGTTATCTGTTTGGTGAACCGCAACAGCTTGTGATCGCTAGCGGTCCGGTCACCAGCGCTGGGATCGAGGTTGCGGAGCGCATCCGATCGACGATTCGTTACTTCCTTGAACTCGACTTTCAGTTCGGCGGCGGTCATGTTCGCAAGATGCTGACCTTCTATTGGAGGACAGAAATTGTCGATGAGCTTCGGCGGTCTTATCCAGAATCCGTCAGGCGAGAGATCTTCGCCGCTGCTGCCGATGCTGCGCAAATACTCGGCTGGAGCGCTTACGATACAGGTCGACACTGGCTCGCTCAGCGATACTATTACCTAGGACTACGTCTCGCTCGCGAAGCAAAAGACCATTTGATGGGTGGTCGGATTCTCTCGAATCTCAGCCACCAGGCCAACTATCTCGGCAAATTCAATGACGCCATCCAGTTCGCGCGAGCCGCCCAGTCGGCCACGTTCGGCCGATCCACGGCTACGGTCGATGCAATGTTTCTGTCGATGGAGGCTCGCGCACTCGCTAGCCTGGGTGACGAACGCGGTAGTATCGAAGCTCTTCACCGAGCAGAACAGGTTTTCGATCGGAGCGATTCCAGTAAAGACCCGAGCTGGATCAGCTATTTCGATGACTTGGAACTAGCCGGGGAAGCTGCCCATTGCTTCCGAGACTTGGGCAAACCACATGAGGTTCAGAGGTTCATCGAACAGGCGATTGATCCGGTCCGTACGCCACCTCGAACCCGCGCGTTCATTGGGATGGTTCACGCTGCTGGAGCGTTGAACGCAGGAAATCTAGAAGAAGCAATCTCCATTGCGACAACTTCATTGAACACGGACCGGTCATTGAAGTCCCAGCGCTACTTGCGGTACCTGGCGGACTTTCGCGAAGCCATCGTCCTTGAGCACGCCGAGCACCCTTCCGTTCGCCAGTTTGCCGAGCTTTTGCGTGCCTCGTATCCGACGCTGTGGAGCCCGCCGGAATCTAGAACGCCCGCCAGCCAGGTGACGGCTCACCTCGAAGCGTCCGCATCCGCACCTGATACTCCGCAGCAATCTCCGCCGACTCATCAGCGTTCTGCATGAGCCATGTAGTCATATTCAACTCACTGATGGATCTTAAGACGTCAAACCCGTCCTCCCAAGAAGTCACGTCGTATCCATACGCGTCGACAAACCGATGATATTCATCAGCCGACCACCAACCTGCGGTCAAATGCTCAGTTGCCGTCATTGCGAGGTCCCATTCAGGCTGCCACCACGCAAACCGCTCAAAGTCGATAACTACAGCCTGTCCGTCCTGAATCATCAGGTTCTTAATATGAGCGTCGCCATGAATCGGTCCAGGCTTCAATCGAAAGCGAAGATCGGGCAGCTTTGATTCCAGCTCATCAAGCCGCTCCAGAAGGAAATTGCGGTCGGCTTTTGGTATAGGTGCGACCTCGATACGTGGTCGGACTCGGCCGAGTATGTTCGCATGAGGAAGTTCGAAGTCGCTGGGTGGCTTTGTCTCGTGCAATCGCCTGAGGACACCTCCCAGCGCGGCAATATCCTGTTTACTGCCTGGACGGCCATCGATGAACTTCCAGAACGTCACCGGATAGCTGTCAACAGTAATCGGTTGATCAACGTCATAAAGTTCGGCAGCGGGGAATTCTCGCTCGGTCAGCCAGTGCGAGACATTCACTTCTTTGCGGGCATCACTCCCGTACCCACTGCGTGCAATTCGCACCACTACCGCGGCGTTCGGTACATGGAAGAGTGCATTTTCGCCCAGCCGAATCAGTTTGGCGCCTGTGCAGTCGATCCTGGCTTCGGCGCACGCGATTCGAAGGATCTCCCAGCCGGACTCAGAGCTGAACGACGACCTGTTGGCAGGGGAACGGTTCTCGGTGACCACAGTCCGAGGGTACGGGTCACCGGCGTAGAAGGTCAGTCGAAGAAGCCCTTGTGTTCGATGTCCGACAGGGAGACCTCTTCGGTGTAGCCGCCGTCGAACTTGACGGTCACGTACTCGTCGAACAGCCCAGTCCTGGTAGACACGACATGCCCGATGGTGTCCTTCTGCACCGCGGAACCGAACAGGCCGCCCAGGGCGTGAGTGCTCCGTACCCGGTCACCTACGTCGAAGGAGTCAGGTTGTTCCTCGGACCACCTGAAACCTTCCCGCGCCTCTCGCTCCGGCGCGGGTGTCGGGCGATCACTGACCGGACTGTCACCGTGTCGCCAAGGCGTGAACTCCTCCCACGCGCGACTGTCGGGCGGCTCAATCGCGTCGTAGCCGCCACTGTCCCCGGCCTCCGGCCGTCCGCTCATCGCCGACACCTCCATCGTGCCTACGGCTGAAGAGCCCTTCCCTACCACCTGTCCGTCGCCATGTCTATGACTCGCTCCCCCGCTCAGGTCCAACCGGGCAGTTGGGGACTCCGACCACCACGTACAGCAAAGATCCCAGGTGACCTGCACCCTGAGCTTCTGCCTTCTAGCTGTGCCGTAGCGCCGACACCAACGCCCGCAGATTCACGCCGGTCAATTCGACCGACGGGTTCTTACTGTCGCGGACCGCGTGGAGGCTGCCGTGCACCTCTACACAGTCGCTGCCTTGGGGGCTGAAGCTGGACTTCCGCCAAGCATCAGTTCGATGAGGCACTGTCATCACGTCGACTCCATTCCGTTGGCAATCTCAGCGATGAGCCTGGACGATTCCTCCGGACTCATCGCAATTTCGCTGCGGAGATACTCAGCCGCTTTCGCGAACTCGTCTACCTGCGCCGGGTCACGCAGGAAAACAGAGGAGTCGTAATGATCGACCAGAACGATGGGTGCGGCTGTCACGAACTCCAGTAGCTCGAACTGCCCGCTGAGCATGGGGTGGTATCCGGGCGTAGTGCTCATGACGACCTGGACAGTGACGTTCGGAAGAGAGGCCATGTCAAGGATGTGCCGAAGCTGGTCGACCATCTGATCTGGCGGCACGATCGGGCGAATCAACGCCTCGGAGTCGATCAGCGCCGACAGCTCAACCGGGTCGCGACGGGTGAGGATGTCTCGACGTCCGGCGCGCAAGGCTACCCGCGGCTCCGCCTCCGCCGAATCGCCGACGATGCGCCTCGCGTAGTCCGTGGTCTGAAGCAACCCAGGAATCAAGAGCGGACCCGCCATGGTGATCCTGCGGGCGGCACGCTCGTGGTCGATCAACTGAACGAGGGTCTCATTGATCACGGCGGGCCCGACGTTCAGTTGTCCGGGAGCCTCGGACGCCTGAGCTGCCAGGCCGAGTGCGCGCTCACGTTCGTCCAGGTCATCGACGTTCAGCGCGTCAAGCATGCGGCGGACTTCGTCAACGGATGGCGGCGTCTTGCCCTTGGCGTTCTCGATCTCCGAGATGCGAGAGAACGCCCTGAACCCAGCTTCCGACGCCAGTGCACGCAACGTAAGTCCAGCTCGGCCGCGGGCGGCTTTGATCAACGCACCGAGTTCGCGCTCTGCTGCGGTGGGCCTGTTCTCCTCCACAAAACACAGCCTACGACGCCGCACGATGCCCCTTCAGGGTCGCCCGTTCAGGGCATTGCGCGCGTGTTCGCGAACAAGCATGCTTGTTCGCGAACAGCCTCGTCGGGCAACCGGAGGGGGCAGGCTACCGCGACGGACGTGAGGCGGATGGGCAAGTGGGTCATCACCGACGGGGACATGCCGGGTGAGGGTGAGCCGATCGGATTCGCCCAGTCACTTCCGACCGGCTTGATCCACCTCAAGATGGACGGATACGTCAAGCCGAAGGCTGCTCAGGTCGCGCGCATGCAGATCATGGCAGCCATCAACGACGTCACGCCTTCGGACCGGCCGACATGACGACATTTGGCCGTGTCCAGCACTCGCGGACTGACGGAAGAAGGGATGCGCACTGATCATGAAGTTGGCGAAACTGATCGGCAAACTCGCTGTCTTGCTTGAGAACGAGGGCAACGTTCGGGTCCTGGTTGACGTACCCGACGCTGTCTACGACATCGACGACGTCACCTTCGTGCCCGATGACGACCACCAGGTCGACGGAAACGGCTCGGCGGTTGCTCCGCTGCCAACTGTCTACATCGGAACACGCTGACTGCTTAGGAACACAGCCGATTCTCATCCTGGGGGTGGGTTGTCGTGAGCGAGGCACTTCCCGTCCCTCGCTCACGACAACACCCGGAATTGCAGCCCTCTCGCCGGTGGAGGCGTCGACGTGGACGGTCACGAGTCGCTCTTCGCCGTGGTCGCGGGTGGTCACCGCGCGACCTGTGACGGCGAGATCACTGGTCAGGACGTCGGAGACGACATCCCAGGGTACCCGTCTGGAGGTAGGACATGCACATCAGCGTTGCCGCTGGTCACAGGGGCCAGGCACCTCACGCCAGGCGCGGCTACGAGGGAGCGACATGAGAGATCATCCACTGCCCTGGCCGGAGACCAACGTCAACAACCCTGAGCCAACCGACGCGCCCAAACTGGAAGAAGTCGACGCACTCAAAGCTCTCGTCGAGCTTCGGGATGCGGTCACAGGGTGGCTGATACTGGCGACAGGAACGTCGCTCGCACCCGTGGCGTACCGGGATATCGTTGGCGTACTGCTTGACGCAGCAGGTAGGTGTGTCGCAGCGGATACGGATAGCTCCGTTAATAAGGCCGTAGAGGGAAAAGTCGCTACACATATCCCTGGCCGCATCATTATCCATCCGCATCCCCCTGTCTCGATCGATGGCGTGTGCGCACGATGTCACCTTCGGGTTACTCACCCAACCCATGGTCAGATAGTGGAGGGGGTGCTTGATGGGCCTCAACAACTTCTTACCGGTGGGTAGATTTCGTCCAACACCCCGGGCTACGGCCGAGGATGTGGGCAGCGCGTGCTCACCATGCGTTGGGCGTCGGCAGTCGGCAAGGCTCACCCTGATGACGTGACCTAGGTCGCGGGTCGACGAGAAGCCCCCCGATCCTCGTTGGGTCGGGGGGCTTTCTTCGCTGCAAGCATCAACTGGGCGTTCAACGTGGTTCCTGTGCCGGCTGCGAAACCCCAGACCGCCGGGCAGCTGAGGCAGCGACAACCCCGGCACGCCCCACGGTCCGGCCGCCGGTAGGCGCAGGCAACTCAAGCCCCGCCCGCGCCTACCGGTTCCACACCACTGGTCAACGACGACCAGACAACAAAGGACAGACGAGCAGATGACAACCGAACCCCCCCACGAACAACAGCAACAGAGAACGACCGACCTCGTGGCTCTGCTGCTCACCCAACTACTCGGCGGACGGTGGACACCCTCCACATACGCCCCCGGCGCCTACACCCGCGTCTGGGCCGACGACCCCGACCCCAACACCGAAGAAGACGTCACCGTCGACGTGCTCACCATCCACAACGAACGCAGCGCCGCCGGGGACCGCAGCGACCCCCACAACCGCACCCTCTGGTGGGTCAAAGGCACACCCGACGCAGTCCTCAACGCCTTCCGTGCCCTACCCGCGCCCGAACCGCCACCACCGTCAACCACACCACAGCCGTGACCACCCACCCGGCGGTGCTGGCCACGATCACCCTCCTAGCCGCAACCTGCGGAGCAGCGTTCTTCCTCGCCACCTGGCACGTCGGACGCCACTACGTCAACCGCATCGAAGCAGCCGCACGACGAGCACAACGCGCCGCCGCCACCGCAACCGAAGCCCTCGACGCGATACGAGGCGAAAACCCCGCGTGGGAGATCTACCGCAGCCACGCCACCCCAGACCCCCAAGTCCTCGAAACACGAGGACAACACCGCGCCGCTCCCACAGTGTGGCGCCCACCCGAGGAACACACATGACCGACCTCATCATCGACGCACGCATCATCATCCACCCCAGCTGCCCCACAGGAATCGACGTACACCCCGCCGACAGTCCACAAGTTGACGTGGTCATCGGCACGCAAACCGGCCCCGGCCCCGCGCTCCGGCTGGTCCTCGCCGACGAAGAAACCTGCTTGCGGTTCGTCAACACGTTCATCCGAGCCGGGGACGAACTCCGCTGGCAAAAACGAACCCCCGCACCGACCGAACGAGACAACCCGACCCCACCCGACGCAACCACCTGACAAACCCGGCCCACGACACAAAGAAACACACACCCCCGTGCTTAGAACAACACCGAACCACAGTGGACGTCGACTCATCGACGCGTTGCACGCCATGCGACTAGCAGCCAAACTCAGCCCGTCCAGTGCCTCCATAGCCGCCCACCTCGTCCGCAACCGGCTACACCGCATCGAGACCTACTACGAACTACCGACCTACAACGAGCTAGACACCCTGCTCAACGTGTACGGCGTGCGGCAATCCGAACAGGCGCCATACCGTCAGCTGCGGGAAGCAGCCGCGATGGGCGGGTGGTGGTCCAGAGGCAAGCACGGCGACACCAACTGTTGGTACTACGCGGCCGAACACGACGCGCAACATGTCACCGAATACGCGCTCGGCGCCGTCCCGGACCTGCTGCAATCCGAGGACTACACCCGCACACTCGGCCGACAACTCGAAACCGGCCCTACCCGAATGATCGCCGACGAACGAGTCAACGCCGTCCGCCGACGCCAACGACGCATGACCCAACCGACCGACCTCGAATTCCACGCGATCGTGCACGAGCCCATACTGCACCAAGGGATCACCCCGCCCCAGTGGACCAAACTCATTCGATTCGCACTGCAATCACACGTCACCCTGCAAGTCCTACCGCGCGACAACGGACTCCACCGAGGGCTCACCGGCCCCGTGACCCACCTTGGTTTCAGCGACCCAGGAGTACCGGACGAGGCATACACCCGGGACGTGTTCGGCGACTACACGGAAACAGCAGCGGAACACGTAGTCCACACTAGACAGCTAGTGCGGCACCTCGCCGACATCGCGCTTTCCCCCGAAGAATCCCTCACGCTGATAAGGAATGCTTCGACACAGGCGTCAGGAGAGCTGACACGCCACCACTCTGACCACCCGGCCGACTCCAGTCAGCCCACGAACTAACGAGAACCCCGTGGTACAAGCGAAACAGAACCACAACGGCCTACGCCTCATCGCGGCGTTGCGCGACCTACGCGCGCAAACCGGGCTCACCATCAACGAAGTCCGCGTCCGCGCAGGAATCACGCAACGCAAGATGCACCGCCTCGAAGAATGCCAACTGCCCACCCTGGACGAACTACACACCCTGCTCGACATATACCACGTCGCGCTAGGCGACCGGGGACGGTACTACCAGCTCCGACACGGAGCCGACGGCCCCATGTGGTGGGCGCCCACCACACACGGCGCGGACAACTGTCGGTACTACGCGGCCGAAGACGACGCCACCACCATCACCGAATTCGCACTCGCCACCGTGCCCGAACTACTCCAAACGATCGACTACACCCGCACAGCCACCACGGGACTACCCACCCCCGTCACACCGAAAAGCCGACAAGCAGCCATCGCCCGCCGACAAATACGCATCCTCGACCCCAACCGGCACGCGCAACTCCACATCATCCTGCACGAACCCCTACTGCGCCAAGGGATCGGCGCCATGCAACGATCCCGACTGATCGGATGCGCACACGAGCCACGCATCACCCTGCAAGTCCTACCGCAAGACCGAGGACTACACGCCGGACTCGCCGGCCCCATGATCCACCTCGACTTCACCGACCCACCCGGCGAGGCGTACACCCGAGACGCCCTCGGAGACTACGCACAACTACACGATGCAGACCGGATCAGGAAAGCACTCGAACACCTCGCAGCCATCGCACTGCCCCCCGAAGCATCCCTAGCGCTGATCCTGCGGTCTCGACCATGAACCCCGTCAGCTCTCCCTGTGGGACAGGAGAGCTGACTTCCCGTGTCGCCTGGACGTTTGTTCGAAGCGTCGACTCTGGCAGGGGTACGACGCGCACACGTCACCAACAGGCGACACACGCGGGGACCGGCGGACTGAGCCCCACACCGGTCCCCGCCGAACGTCCGGACGCAACCAAGCGCCGGCAACCACAACCGATAGGAAACTACACGTGAACGACACGGTGATCACCAGAACCTTCCACACCATCCCAGTCGGGTGCCCCATGACCATGCGGGCGAACCCGCTCGGCGAAGTCGAGATCGTCGTCGGCTACGACGACGGCAACAGCCTCACGCTCATCGTCACCGACAAGGACGTGTGCGCCGACCTCGAAACCACCGCCCACGCCGCCGGCGACATGCTGCCCAGCGACCCCGCCAACGCCACCCCACTGCTCATCGCCACCGACAAGGACGACCAGCCGGCACCCCCGAAGGACGCGTCATGACCTGCTCCACAATCGACACCCGGCTCGGCACACCCACCACGGCCGACCTCACCGGACCGGACGTCGCGCAAAACCGCGGGTGCGGTACGTGCCCAATGTGGTGCGGTGAAGCGGACTGTAACCAGCTGTGGCCCACCGTCAACGGGATCGACTGGGTGTGACATGCCCGACGGCGTCAAACGCAGCTGGGACAAGCGAAACCCCGACAAGATCAGGGCCGAGGACCTCGCCAAACTGACCACCGCTGAGCGAACCAGGTGGGAACTCGACAGGTGCTACAACGGCGGCCCCCAGCCGATCCTCGATAACTACGAGACAACCGAATAGCCACACAACCCGGGTCGGTGGCTGGTGATGCCCTGACACCACCACCAGCCACCGACCCACCCCCGAGACGGGGAAAGCACATGACCGACCACAACACCACCACCCCGGTTGGCCGCGCCCTCGGCCGCGTACTCCGGCAGCTGCGCAGCACCAACGACATGACCCAAGAGCAGGTGGTCCGAGCACTCGACGAGGCAGGCATGCAGGCCACCAAAAGTTCCGTAGGCTCGTGGGAGAACGGTACGCGGTCCGTGTCCGTCGACCGGCTCTGGCAACTCGCGGCGATCTACTACACCACCCCCAGCGAGATCGTCGCCGCCGCAGAACGCAGCATGGCCACCCCCGGAACCAGCTGGACCATCAGCCTCGAAGCGGCCACGCAGTTGCCCGACCTGGCGCTCTCGCCCGTCCGCAAGTGGGCACAGACCCGGGTCAAGAACGCCCTGACCGCTGACGACCGGACAGTGCGGGTCGACCAGCCGGCGCTCGAAGTCATGGCGGGCCTCTGCGGGCTCACGTACGACCAACTCACGGCGCGGCTGCTGGACCGCAGCGTGTTGCGGTGGACCGGCGCCGCGTGTAACGCTGTACAACACCAGGATGGGCAACCGCCCACAGGCGACCAGACCAATCAGGACTGATGCCTCCACCTGGGTCACGTCGAAGGCCCGGTTGATGCTGGCAGCGAAGAAGCCCCCGACCCAACAGGGACCGGGGGCTTCTCGTCGACCCGCGACTTTCCTGACGCTCCCAGTCGACGGCAGGTCGTAGGCGACAGCGATGCGACCGCTGCTGGTTGGGAGAAATCTGGGAGAGGTACTCACGACCGACCGCCACTGACGCCCACGCAGACCAACGTCATCCAACGCTCTGGCCTGCATGTTCGCGTAGGAGGGCCGGTCGTAAGTACTACCGAACCTAACTTACAAGGAGGGGGTCGCAGGTTCGAACCCTGCTGCGCCCACAGGCTCAGGCGATCTCTGTTCGCGGAAAGCGCGAACCGGGGTCGCCTGTCATTATGTTGGGGGGCCGAGCCCCCCGAACCCCCCACGTGCCGCCTTCGGCGGCCTCGCTTTCCAGCGGGCCCGTGCCTGCGTGGTAGTGGCCAGTTCACTCTCCCCGCTGGCGGCCACAGAGCGGGGAGGAGGCACCTGGCCGTGTCGGTCTCGCATTTCGTGGTCTTGCTGTCTGAGCCTGTGGCGTTCGGTGTTAGCCTGCTGGGTGAGGGAGCGGATGCCTGTCCCCTTGGCGAAGCCCACGACCTTCCTGGGCGAGACAGCCTCGCGCTGTCGGGGAGAAACACGCCATGGTGTGGTTTGAGGGCATGAGTTTGCCTGTTGCCGACTTGGATCGCTCGATCGCCTTCTACGAGTCGTTGGGGTTCGTCACGGAAGGCCGGTCGGATCGGTTCGCGTTGCTGCGGCAGGGCGGCGGCACGATCGGCCTGCTCCGGGTCGGCACGGCGGCGGCCGGTGAGGAGGGGATGCCGCGCAGGTTGCGTGCGCTGGTTCAGGTGGAGCTGACCACTGACGATCTCGACCAGCTGTACCAGGATCTACTCGCCCGTGGCGTGCCGGTGAGTCCGCCGAGGGACCTACCGTGGGAACGGCAGATGCAGGTGCGTGACCCGGACGGCTTCACCGTCGAGTTCGCTGAGGGGCGGCGAGGTGCGGGCATACGTGAGTAGCTGATCGCACTGCTTACGCACCGTGCTGATGGTCGCGAGCGGGGGCCTTAACTGGCCGCCGCACGTGGCCGTGCTCGGGAATTCGCAAATGGCTGCTGGCTCGCATGATCACTGGCGGCGCAGGCAGAGGACGTAGGATTCCAGGAGGTTGGGAATTCGACTCGTTTCCACTCCGTAGCGTGTGTACACCGTATACTTCTCCACTACGTAGTCGTGGGTGCTTCGGGCGACGCCGTTGCACGCTGAGCCGAGGGTTGTTCCGGTTTTGCGCGCCAGGATCTTGAAGGTGCCCGAGCCGCAGGGGGCTTTGACCATTTGCGGGCTGGTGTCGGTGCCGTCGTTTCGTAGGCAGTCGCCAATTCCCGCCGAGTCCTCCGGGGCCGATTCCACCTTGGTCTCCGGTACCACCGGGGCCGGCGGGCTGTACGTGTACCGGTAGGTCGGCGGGGTATAGCTGTAGGAATACGTCGACGTGCTGGTGTCGGTGGTGTAGCTGGAATAGGTCGATGTGTCCGAGCTGCTGGCGCTGTTCGTCTTCGACGAGGAGTGTGACTGGGTGAACACCACGATTCCGCCCACCAGAATGGCGACGAAGCTGGCCACGAACCAGCCGGGCACCGGCGGCTTCGTGGATCCTTTCCGGAAGCGCAGCCGGACGAAGAGATCCGTTCCGTCCGAACCCTGGCCGCTCAGGCGTAACAGGCCGTTGTCCGGGCTCCCCGGTGGGATGCGAATGGTCAGTTCACGCATCCCGCTGGTGGCCGGCAGATAGATCGTCTTGACCGTGCCCCGGGCGGCTTCCCAGCGGTCGATCTCGACCTCCAGAACGTCACCGACGCGTGGTTCCTCAGGGTTCATGCTCACGTTTCGCTCCGGAATATGTCGCAGGTGCCGCTATTCATCCCGCACCGACCAAAGGGAGAGTACCGTATGACATCGAGGCCGCGCAGCTATTTCGAGAAATCCGCGTTAATGCGAAATTGTCAATGGAAACCAGATGGCAGGCAGTTGGGAGCCGGATGGACGCGGGTCAGATCCGCCAGGCGGCGACGGGATGGCGGTCGACGCACAGACCGGCCAGAACGTGCTCGCGGACCAGGCCGCGCAGCCGCACCCGCCAGATCGCCGGCAGCCGGGTGAGCAGCTGGCATTCGCCGGTCATCGCCTGCGCCAACAGTTGGGTGCCGATCAGCTCGGCGACGATCCCCTCGGCCGCCTCACGGACGTTCGCGCCAGGCACGAGCTCACCGGCTCGTTCGGCCGCGATCAGCAGGTCGCGCACGACCATCACGCACCCGGCGAACTGACCCGCCGCGGCCACGTCGAACAGTTCCGCGTCCAGCACCAGCCGGCAGCCGGCCCGGATCACCGGGTCGATCCGCATCCGCTCGGCGATCTCGAAGGACAGGTCCACCAGCGCCTGTACGGGGCTGGTGCCGCGGGCGCACGTGTCGTGCTTGACCTCGTGCCACAGCATGGACTGCCGTTCGATCACCGCGACGGCGAGCGCGCTTTTCGACGGAAAATGGCAGTACAGTGCCCCTTTGCTCACCTCCGCGCGCGCACAGACCTCATGCAGGCTCGTACCGGCGAACCCGTCCCGGTCGAAGATCTCGGCCGCCGCGGCCACCAGGTTTCCCCGTGTTGTCAGGCCGTTGCGTTTGCTCACAGCTTCTCACCTCGTCGTCTGCCTGAACGTTGTCTGGCCGGATCAGGCCATCGGCCGCACGAGCCGCGCGCGGCCGAGGGCGATCGCGGCGGTGAGGGTGTCCGACATCAGCCAGCACTCGCGCACCAGCCCGTCGCGTACCTCGACCGAGATGACGAAATCCAGCGAGACCACCTCGGGGGAAGTGCCCACACGGCACCGGGCCCGGCCGAGGACCACCGCGTCGTCGCCGTCCACGACGAGCCGGCGCACGGCCAGCGCCTCCGGGGCCAGGGCGCCGAAGAACGACAGGAAGAAGGACTCCACCTCGCGGCGGGTTCGCCCGGCGCCGGCCGGTGGATCCGCCGGCAGGCTGGTCACCCGCCACCGCACCCGGGCCGCGAACAGCTGGGCCAGGCCGGCGGCGTCGCGCGCGCCGAACCGCCCGAGCAGGAGCTGGACCACCTCGAGGGTGGACAGTGGTCGCAAGCTCACCTGGGCGGCGCCTCCTCGTACGTCCGTCGGACGACACTCCGTAATCGGACCGTAGCAGGGTGGTGGAACAATGCGGGTGGCGTGCACATCGAATTCGTCTGAATCCCCTCCAGCTACCGACCAAACGGCCGATCAGGAGTTGTGAATCAGTCAGATCCAGTGATTCTCGCGACATGGGTACAAAGACCCTGGACGGAGTTCGGCGACAGCAGTGGAGTTCTCCGGGTTTCACCCGAAGAGCCGAGCCGTTCGGTTTGCGCCGATGGGACACTTGTTCGGACGTCCCACGTTTCATTGTCGATGCCGGCCTCGTTGGATTCCCGCGGTATCGCCGCGGTTCACCTTTCTTCGCCCGCCTGCGTTTCACCGGAATCGAGGCAATGACGACCCGACCGGGATCCGCCCACGTACCGACGCCATTGCCGCGGCTGATCACCCAGCTGCGTGGCCACTTTGGGCCAGTCGCAGGTCAGGCTGGCCGAGACGTCCGGGAACGAGGCGGTGACCGAGCCGAGATATCCCGCTGGGAACGCGGGAAACGCATCCCCGGGCCGTACTGGCGGAGGTGGCTGAGTGTGGTTTGGACGTGTCACCGGAACGGCTCGACCGGGCCGCCGGATTCGCTCGACGGGCACACCGCGCCGCTACGGGAAATTGGCCCTTATGACGCGGCCGACCGAGTGGGAATCACTGTCCACGGAAACCCCGGCGGGAATGGATCGCTGAGCCGGTGGTCAGTCCATTGGACAGAAAGGACGTTCTGGCACGTGCCGAATTCTGATCGGAATCGCGACGATCGCGGACCCGACCAACGCCATGACGTACGTGCCGGCCACGGACTACATGGCGCCGAGCAGCGGGCCCTACCTGGTGATTCCGGTGTGGCCCAGTGAGTAGCGGCCGGGTTGCGGCCAGACGCACAGGCCGTGTGGGCCGGGGCCGACGGGGATGGTCTTGATCATTGAGCCGTCCTTGGTCGACATCACGTAGACGACATCGTTGTACCGGCCCGAGAGCCACAGTTGGCTGCCGTCGGCGGTTACGTTGCCCATGTCCGGGCTGCCGCCGCCGGGGATCCGCCACGTCGTGACCAGCGCGCCGGTGTACGCGTCCAGGACCGAGACGGTGCCCTCGTTGCGGTTCGTGACGTACAGCTGTTTCGCGTCCCGGGAAAGGTAAAGGCCGTGCGCGCCTTTTCCGGTCGGGATGAACCGGAGCACCTTGGTCGCCGCGCCGTCGATCACCCACAGGCCGTTGGCGTCCGAGTCGGCGATGTAGTACACCGAACCGTCGGGCGCGAGCTTGATGTCCTGCGGGCCCATGTGGGTGTGCCGCACAGTCATGTCGATCATCCGCAGCACCTTGTGCGTGGCGACGTCGATCACCGCGACCCGGCCGGCGAACTCGCACGTGAACACCGCGGTCCGGCCGTCGGGGGAGAAGTCGGCGTGGTCGATGCCGCCGCACTCCGGGGTCGGCGTCTCGTCGTGCACCTTCCACGTCTTCGGGTCGTACCAGACGAGTTTGCGCATCCGTTCGGCGACCGAGATCGCATACTGACCGTCAGGTGTGAAATACATGTTGTAAGGGTCGACAACCGGGAACGCGGGTCCGGCTTGGCCGGTGCGCGCGTCGAACGACATCGCGCGGTCGGTCTTGTCGTCCGTGGCGTACAGCGTGCGCATGTCCCACGACGGCACGACGTGCTGCAGTTCCCCGCCCACGTGGGTCTTGCCGACCACCTGGAACGTCGCCGGGTCGATCACCCACACGTCACCGGACTTGTTGTGCGGCACGTAGACCAGCGGTTTGTCGCCCGCCACGGCCGGCAGCAGCATGCCCGCGCCCGCGGCCGCGTCGACGTTCTTCGGGTCCGTCACCGGCGGCATGCCGGGCAACGGGTTGCCGGCGCCCGGCGCGGGTGGGTTCGGCTGGCTCGGCAGGTTGGTCATCGGCGGCGCGCTGGGGTCGCCCATGTCCGGCATGTCGTGCATGTCGGCGTGGGCGTCCGGCGGTTTCGGCGCCGACGTGCATCCGGCGGCCAGCAGAGCGGCTGTCAACGCGACGGCGAGCGAGATCCTGGTTTTCGACACGTCAGCCCATCAGTTTCGAGGCGGTCACGGGGGTCAGGCCGCGGTTGGCCAGGTCGGTGAGAATCCCCGGCAGTGCGGCGACGGTGCCCGGATGGCCGAGATGCATGCTCACCACGCTGCCGGCGGTCGCCGCGGTCACGGCTTTCCGGATCGCCGCCGCGCCCGGGTCACGCCAGTCCAATGAGTCGATGTCGTAGGACAGCACGTTGGCGTAGCCGGCCTTGCCGGCCTCCCGGAGTTCTTCGGCGTTCGCGTGCTGGCCCTGTGACTGCCGGAAGAACGCGCCCGGCGAACCGGTCAGCTGGACCAGCCTGTCCCGGCAGCGCTCGATCTCGGCCAGCATCGGCTCCGGTTTGTACGTCGACAGGTTCGGGTGGCTCCACGTGTGGTTGCCCAGCTCGTGGCCACCGTCGAGGACCATTCGCGCGGCGTCCGGGCTGTCCTGCAGCCAGGTCCCGACGGCGAGCACGGTCACGTGCGCGTTGTGCTGCGCCAGCGCGGCGAGGACCTGGCGGGCGATACCGACGTCCCCGGCGCCGTGGAACGTCAGCGCCACCTCCGGACGCCCGCTCGCGGCGCGGACAAGCTCGGTCGCGGGGCCGCCGGCGGGTTTCGCCGCCGATGACAACGTTGACGACGGCGGCAGAGTGGTCGTTGACGATGCGGACGTGGGCACGGGCGGGGTGGGTCGTGTCTCGGGCGGCGCCGAGCACGCCGCCAGGGCGGCGGCCCCCAGCCCGAGTCCGATGAACCGGCGTCGGGGGACGGAGTTCGGCTGCTCGGAAACGGGACCCTCCACGGCTAGCTGGGACTTACCTGAACGTTATCTGGGAACGTCACAACACCGTTCACCAGGGCCGTCAAGTCCGAAACACGTGAAACGGCGGGAACGTCCGGGAACGTCACGACTTGGGTGCGGTTGTCAGGAGAAGTTCCGCCATGGCGCGGGCGTCCCTGCCCGCCTCGGCCGTGCCCTCGATCGAGCTGACCACGGTCGCGCCTTCGATCAGCAGCAGCATGCGCCTGGCGTACCCGGCCGGTTCGGCGATGCCGCACTCGGCCAGCAGCCGGCGGAACAGGTCCAGGTACCGCGCCAGGTGCCGGCGCGGGATCGGGCCGGGCTTGGCCCGGGTCTCCACGGCCGCCTGCAGCACGCCGCAGCCCAGGTAGCCGTCTTCGGCGTACCAGCCGGTGAACATGTCGAACAGGGCCAGCACCCGGTCCGGGCCGGGTGGGACGTCCGCGATCCCGTGTTCGAGCCAGGCGTGGGTCCGGTCGCTGCGGTTCGCGACGACCGCTTCGACCAGGCCGGCCTTGGATCCGAAGTTCCGGTACACGGTGAGTTTCGACGCGCCCGCGTGCTGGGCGATCTCGTCCACGCCGACCACGTGCACGCCCCGCTCATAGAACAGTTTCGACGCGCTGGCCAGGACCCTGGCCCTGGTCGCCTCGGGATCGATCGGGCTGCCCGCCTTCACCGGCATGACACCATCCTAGCGCAAGATGAGATGGTACGTTACCGTCTTATCTCATGGGGGTTCCGGTTCGCAGGCTCTGGCTCGCGGTGCTGTGCGGCTACATGGCATTGGGTGCCACGTTGCAGGCACTGCCCACTTATGTGATCCAGCGGTTCCACGGCGGCGAAGCGGCCGCGGGGACCGCCGTGGGCATCGCTTTCCTTGCGACAGCGCTGGTTCGGCCGTTCGCCGGCCGGCTCGCGGACGCCGGGTTCGCCCATCCGGTGGTGGCCACGGGCGGTGTCCTCGCGGCGATCGGCGGCCTCGGGCACCTGGTGGCACCGAACCTCGGCACGCTCCTGGTGGCCCGTCTGGTGATGGGCGCGGGCGAGGCGGCACTGTTCTCCGGCGCGCAGCCGTGGGTGCTGGCGGGCACCCCGCCACAGCGCCGAGGGCGCGTGGCCGGGTGGTTCGGGCTGTCCATGTGGGGCGGCCTGGCGCTCGGCCCGGTCCTCGCGGTGGGCCTGAACGGCTGGCACGGGGTCGACGGGGTCTGGTGGGGTGTGGTCGCCTTTGCCGGGGTCGCGTCCGTGCTGGTCCTCACGTGCCGGGAGTCAGGTCGAGAGACCCGACGGCCCAACGGTTTCATCGCTCCGGCGGGGGCGATCCTGCCTGGTGTCGTGCTCGGCCTGGCCAGTTACGGCTACGGCACGGTCAGCGCGCTGATGGTGTTGCGGCTTCAGCACATTGGCGGCGAGAACGCGGCGCTCGCGTTGTTCGCCGCGGGTTTCCTGCTGATCCGGGCGTTCGGGTCGCCGTTGGTCGACCGGTACGGCGGTGGGCGAGCGGCGTCGGCGTCGCTCGTGGTGACGTCGGTCGGCTTGGCGGTCATCGGCTGGGCGCCGCCCATTGCCCTGGTGGGCGGGGTGATCGCGGGCGCGGGAGTCGCGTTGATGTACCCGGCCACGGTCGCGATCACCCTGGCCCGGGTGGACGCGTCCCGGCCGGGTGCGGCGGTGGGCGCGATGACTTCGTTCTGGGACCTGGGAATCATGGCCGCCGGCCCGCTCGGCGGAGTGGTCGCGGCCGGCATCGGATATCCGGCCGCGTTCACCGTCGCGGTGGCCGCGTGCTTGGCCGGGCTGGTCCTGACCGTGCGGTTACTGGCGAGAGATAAGCGTACGCAACTGGTTGAGTAGTTCGCTGCGGCTGGTGGCGCCGAGCCGTTGCCGCATCCGTGCCATGTGGTGCTCCACTGTCTTCGCCGAGATGAACAGTTGGTCGCCCACCTGCTTGTACGTCATTCCCTGCAACACCAGGCCGGCGACCTCGTGTTCCCGTTCGCTCAACGGGCTTTCGCCGGGAGTGGGCGCCGGACGGGCCGCGGCCTGGCGTCCCTGCAGTTCCCGGGCGCAGTCCAGCAACGTCACCATGGCCTTGCGGTCGGACGTCCGGATCGCGGCCTGCCCGGCCAGCCGGGATCCGTCCCACCACATGCCGACGTCGTGCAGTTCCCGGGCGGCCGCCTCGGCCCGGACCGGGTCGACCTTGCCGTGCACGACGTCCAGCCAGCACCGGGCGGCCTCGGCGAGGGCCTGGCCGAACCGGCTGGGGTTGTCCGCCAGCGCGTCGACGTGGTCCTGGGCCGGCCGCTCGCCGACGATCGCGGCGTGCAGGCCGCTCCAGTGCAGCGAGGTGACCCACAGCGTCGGCGAGCCGAGCCGTTCGGTCAGCGCGTACGCCTCCCGCAGGTGCGGTCCGAGCCGGCTCTCGTCGCCGAGTTTCGCCGCTGCCACGGCGAATTCGCCCAACGGCAGGATGGTGAACAGGTCCACCGGGTGGCGCACGACGGCTTCACAAGCCTGCGCCCAGATCCGCCGCAATGCCTGGACATCGCTGTTGCGGCGGGCCAATCCCACTTCGAGCGCGACCGCGAACAGCCAGTCCCGTGGCTCGCGCGGCCGTACGCCTGCCAGCAACTGCGCCGACGTCGTGAGCTGTCCACGGACCATGTGGATCCATGCCCGCAACAACCGGTGACGGGTGGCCAACAACGGCCCGCCCATGTTCGCGGCGGCCGCCCGCTCCAGCACCGACTCGGCCACACCCAGTTCGCCGCAGTGCAGGCCCACCAGGGCGGCGAGGGCGGCTGGACTGTCCGGCAGCAGCACCCCGCGTCCGGCCGGTTCGAGCAACCCGGCCGCACGCACCAAAGTGGACAGTGCGTCTACCGTGTCGCCGGTTACCGACTCCCGAAGCCCGTTGGCCATCAACGAGGCGGAACCGTCCAAAAGGGTCGGTGGGCCGTCGCTCGCGGTCGGCTGGGGTACGTCCGGCCGGCCGGTGCCGATCAGCCCGATGGTGGCGAACGCCGTGTCCCCGGACCACTGGTACAGCTCCGCGCTGCGCCCCAACTGGCCGCGATGGGCCAACGCGGTCGCCGCGACCCGGGCGCCCTCGGCCGCGTCCGTCCCGGAAAGCGCCTGGTCAGCCAAACGCAACGCGGCGTCCAGATCGCCGGCAAGCGCGGACGCACGCGCCCATCCTGCCGCCGACTTGGCCAGAGGCAACCCCGCGGACACCGCGGCGGCGAACAAAGTGGCTGACAGTGCCGGATCTTCCGTCAAAGCCTCGTGCGCCGCGGCGTGGAACGCCGCCGCCACACCGGCGCCACCGACACCGCTGCCCAGCAATGACTTCGCGAGCGGGAGCACGGACTCACCGCGTTCCAACAGCAGTTCGGCGAGCCGTTGCCGGACGGCGAGGCCGCGTTCGGCCGGGATCACCGACCGGATCGCTCGATGGCAGATGGGCAGCAACGCGCCGTCATGGCCGAGCAGTCCGGTCGCCCGCGCGGCCTCCATCACGGTGACGACGTCGTTCGCGTCCCGGTCGAGCAGCGCCGCCAGCAGATCCGTCCGCAGCCCGGCGCCGGCCTGGGCGGCCAGCACGTACCGCAGCACGTCCGCGTCGAGCAGATCCAGGTCGTACCGGAAGGCGGTGAGCGCCACGTCCGGCAGCTCGGTCGTCGGCCGGCTCCCCATGGCCCCCACGACCCGGTCGACGTACGCGGGCACGCCTCCGGTCTGGGCGTGCAGGAACTCGACGAGTTCGGTCGTCGGCGTGGCCCCGAACGCGCCCGCGGCGAGCGTGCGGATCTGGCCGCGGTCGAACGGCGTGAGCATCAACGTCGAACCGATGGCCCTGGTCAACGTAGTCAACTGGGTCGAACGTGGCCACGGCCGCAACGCGATGACAAGCCGGGGCGAGTCGGACTCGGCCAGTTCGAGCAGTTCCCTCAGCCGGTCCTCGGGCAGGGTGTGCGCGTCGTCGACGAGCACCGCGCGGTCCGGTCCCGGCCGGTCCGCCACACGGACCCCCGCGTTCTCGTAGACCCGTTTCAGCGCACGGAGAAACGTGGTCTTGCCGTAACCACCCGGGGCGACCACGGCGACCGCGGTCGGGACGCTCGCGTCCGCCTCGACCGCGTCCAGCACTCTCCCGGCCATCTCGTCCAGGACGTGGCCGGTTCGCGCTCGGGTCGCTGTTCGTTGGCTCAACGGCCGCCCTCACCTGTCTGCTGGGTCTGCGTGGACGTACTGCTGGTGGAGGCGACGACGGCGTGCACCGGAGCCGGCTGGCTGGGCGCGTCGGGCCGGAGATAGAAGGTGAGCGCGACCCCGGCGGCGAGCACGACGCCCGCCGCGGCGCCCGCGACACCGCGGTTCACGCCGATCATCCGCATGAACGACCGGGTGGCCGGCAGGTCGAGCGGGGTCAGGTCGACGTCCGGCCGGTCCGGCGGGGGCGGTTCGGTCGCCGGCGCCGGCACCGGGACGACTTCGGTGCGTCGGGCCGGGACCAGGCTCCGCGCGGCGATCGCGGCGCCACGGGCGCACGTGAAATCGGGCGCGAGCACGGTCCGGTTCCGCAGCTGGGCCGTGAGCAGCTCGCTGACCAGGGGGATGCTGGCTGAGCCGCCGGTGATGACGACGGACGCCAGGTCCTCGGCGGGCACCGGCGCCGACCGGATCGTGCGCAGCAGCTCCTCGATGCCGGCTTCGACTGCGGGCCGGATCAGGTCCTCGAACTCGGTCCGGGTCACCCGGATCTCGCGGACCGACGTCTCGCCGCCGGTGGACAGGAACTCCTTGGCCTGCGTGCACATCTGCCGCAGCCGGGTGAGCGTGGTCCACACATGCGGGTCGGTCATGTCGACCTCGACCACGGCCCGGATGTGTTCGAAGACGATGTCGTCGAAGCTGTCGCCGCCGTTGGGCTCGACGCTCTCGGCCGACGTGAGCAGCTCGAACGTGCCCGCGGGGGACCGGCGGACCACGGCCGACGACAGGCTGCCTGCGCCCAGGTCGTACACGGCAAGCGCTTGCCCCGCGACGACGTCGTGGCCGGCGGCGTGGCTCTCGCCGACCGCGACCGGCTCGGGCAGCAGGGTGACGTTGTCCAGGTTGGCCTGCCGTAACGCCCGCAGCAGCATCCGTCGCCGGTATCCGCCCCAGCCGGCCGGGTGCGTGAGGACGATGTGCTGCGGTGCGGCGCCTTCGGCCGCGTTGACCGTGTTGACGACCCATGCGACCAGGACCGCGGTCAGCTCCTCGGCCGCGCACGTCTCGCGGCCGACCATGACTGGGACGTCGTCGCCGACCCGCCGGGCGAAGCCGCGGGCGGCGTTGGCCGGGTCGGTGATCGCGTGCTGTTGGGCGGTGTCGCCGACCAGGATCCCGCCGTCGGCGGCGAAGTACAGCACGGTCGGCACCTCGGGGGCGTGCGTGCCGAGCTGGACGATCTCCGCGTCGGCCCAGGTGGAGCCGGTCTGCCGGCACACCGCGGCAGCCGTGCGACTGGTGCCAACGTCGATCCCGAGGACGTATGGCATGCAGACGTACTCCTCCACACTCAGTTGTCGGGTGACCCTGATGGGTTACCACCGCTGGGGTCACATCTTCGTACCAAACCCGCATGGGTGATGGTGAATCAGGACGGAACAATTAGGGGGATGCCCCAATCCCCCTAATGGCGGACAAGCGACAGCCCTAACGGGCGACCGTGATGACTCGGCGTGATCCCCGATGTCGGCGGGCCGGTCCGGTCATAGCGTTCTGGATCATGACGGCCCGGCCGTCCCTGTACCCAGCCCTGCGCACAACGAGGAGAGACTCCCTTGGTTAAGGAACCGGCTCCCGCAGCCCCGGCGCCCGCGCCGGCCCCGGCACCCGCGCCCGCCCCAGCGGCCGCCGCTGCCGCCCCGGCCGAGCCCACCTTGCACGACTTCGTGCTGAACCTGCTGCGGGACCCGGCCGCCCAGCAGGCGTTCGCCCTCGACCCGCACGGCTGCCTGAAGGCGGCCGGCCTGCACGACATCACCCCGGGCGACGTGCACGACGTCATCCCGCTGGTCACCGACCTGGTCCCGACGCACGGCCTGTCCGAGGTGGGCAGCGCGCTGCACCTGGACAGCGGCGCCGGTCTCGACGGCGGCTGGGCCGCGGTCGGCAGCGACAGCCCGCTGGGCGAGATCGCCGGCTTCGGCGGCGTCAAGGCCGGCACGGACGGCGTCGACCTGGACGTGCACGGCTCCGATGACACCCCCGCCGGTCACTTCGGCGGCGGCGCGCGGGTGGTCGCGGCGTCGAACGGCGCCTACATCGGTGAGGTCGTCAACACGCCGTTCGGCAGTGAGGGCGCCCACATCGGCATCACGGTCGACCACGGCGCCCCGCGCGTGGACGTCGGCGTCGAGCTCGTCGGCCACGACGTCAACCTGGGCTTCGACAACGGACTGGTGTTCGACCAGGACGTCGTGCCGGTGAAGCTGCCCAACCCGACCGACCTGGCCAAGGGCCTCGCCGACCCGACGGCCGCGGCGAGCGCGCTCGCCGGTGCCGTCCCGGCGCTGCCGGCCGTCCCCGGACTGCCGGATGTCGCCGGCCACCTGCCCGCGCTGCCTGGCGCGCCGATGGAGATGCCGCAGCTGCCGGCGCTCCCGTCGTTGCCCACCGATCAGGTGAGCCACGCGGTGAGCACCGCGCAGGGTGTCGTCGGTCAGGCCGCGCACGTTGCCGGCGGTGAGGCGCACGCGGGTGGCGAGGCGCACGCCGGTGGGCTGACCGACGGGCTCGGCAACCTGCCCGTGAACCTGCCGCACCTGCCCGTCGATCTGCCGAACCTGCCGCACTTGCCGAGCCTGCCGCACCTGCCGGTGGACGTGCCGCACCTGCCGAGCCTGCCGATCGGTGACGCCACCGGCCACGGCCCGGTCGGCGACGCCCTCGACCACACCGGTCTGGGCAACGTGATCAACAACAACCCGGTGACCGGCGCCGTCCACGACGTCCTGCCGGACCTGCACCTGGGCCTGTAAGGCTCCACCCAGTCGGAGGCCGGGTTTCCCTCGGGGGGCAGCCCGGCCTCCGGTCTACTCCGAGCGTTTTCGGACGTAGGGGGTTACCACCAAAAGGGTGAGGAAGGCACACTGTTCGGGTGACTGCGGCGACCTGGCTCGAGGTGCTGGACGAGACCATTGGCGCTTCGGTGGTGCACCACAGACCTGACCTGGCCGAACGTCTTCGGGCCAAACGAGCCCAGCTGCTCGACCCGCAGCTGCGGGTGCTGGTGGTCGGTGAAGCCAACCAGGGCAAGAGCCAACTGGTGAACGCGTTGGTGGGCGCACCCGTCTGCGCGGTCGGCGACGATGTCACAACCGTCGCCCCCACGATCATCCGTTACGCGGAGAAACCCGTTGCGGCGCGGCTGTTGCACGACGGTACGGAAGCCGCGCCCCGCCGGGTGCCGATCCTGGTCGAGGACGCCACAGGGGTCGGCGGCGAGCCTGTCACCACGGAAGTCGGCCTGCCCCGCCAATTGCTTGCCGCAGGCCTCGTGCTGATCGACACGCCCGCGGTCGGCAGCCTGCACCAATTGCGCGCGCAGAACACCTTTGCGGCGCTGAGTGGCGCGGACGCCGTCGTGCTCGCGTCGGACGCCACCCGTGAGCTGTCACGGACCGAACTTGAGCTGCTCGCTCAGGTCCGCCGGTTCTGCCCGACGATCCTGGTGGCGCTCACCAAGATCGACCTGGCGCCGCGGTGGCGGCACGTGGCCGACCGCAACCGGGACCAGCTCGTGCGGGCCGGTATCCAGGCCCCGATCGTGCCCGTGTCGTCGATGCTGCGGCTGCGCGCGGCACAGCACGAGGACACCGAGTTGAACACCGAGTCCGGGTTCCCCGACCTGCTTGAGCGACTGCGCACGGATGTGCTCGCGGTCGCGTCGGCGCCGACTTCCCGGCACAACTTCGCCACGACCACCGGGACCGCGATCGCGGAACTGGTGGGACAGCTGAGCAAGGAGCTGGCGGTCCGGGCGGACGGCCAGGAGTCGCCGGCCGTGGCGGAGCTGCGGGACGTCCAACAGCGGATGGCGGACCTGCGGCGGCGGTCCACGCGCTGGCAGACGTTGCTGGGCGACGAGATGGCCGACCTGATGGCCGATCTGGAGTACGACCTGCGCGACCGGACCCGCAAGATCCTGCGTGCGGTGGACAAGGCGTTCGACGAGTCCGACCCGGCCAAGACGTGGGACACGTTCGAGCAGTGGTTGGGCGAGAACCTCACCGAGGCCGCCGAGACGAACTTCACCTGGCTGGTGGAACGGTCGTGGTGGGTGGCCGACCGGGTGGCCGAGTTCTTCCCGGAACGCCGGGAGATGGTGCCCGAGTCGATCTTCCCGGAGACCCGGGACACCGACCCGGGCGACGCGGACGTGCCGAAGCTGGACAAGTTCAAGCCCGGTCAGTGGATCTTCACCGGCCTGCGTGGATCGTACGGCGGCGTCCTGATGTTCGGCCTGATCACCAGCCTGGCCGGGTTGCCGCTGCTGAACCCGATCTCGATCGGCGCGGGTCTCGCCCTGGGCGGCAAGACCATCGGCGAGGAGGGCGAGTCGCGCCTCAAGCGCCGGCAGGCCGCGGCGAAAGCCGCGGCGCAGCGCCATGTCGACGACTTCTTCCTGCGGTTCTCCAAGGACTGCAAGGACGCCGCCCGCCGGATCCAGCGCGGCCTGCGGGACCATTTCACCGAACTGGCCGAGGAGATCCACCAGAACCTCGCCGACGCCGCGGCCGCCGCGCAGCGCGCCGCCCAACGGGACGCGGCCCGCCGCGACCGCCGCGACCAGGAACTGCGGCAGGCGTTGGCGAAGCTGACCGCGTTGCACGGCCAGATCCAGAGCATCGCGGGCGCGTTGCCGGCCGCGTCCCGGAACTCACTGGGGATCAGCGCGTGAGCCGTACCGTCGACGAGGCGGTTTGGGCGATCCTGCACGAGGCGTTACGGCTCTACCAGGACAGCCCGCGCGCCTCGAACTGGCTGCGCCACCACATCAGCCGGTTCGACTCGCCGCTGCGGGTGGCGGTCGCCGGCCGGCCGGGCACCGGGAAGTCCACTGTGGTCAACGCGGTGGTCGGCGACGAGATAGCCCCGATCGAGGTCAACGGCGGCCAGGTGTTCACCTGGTACCAGGACGGACCGCAGCCGCACGCGACCGTCTACATGCCACACGGGCCCGCCGGCGACCCGCCGATCGGCCGGGTGGACCGGCGGCTGGACATCGACCTCGGCGAGTTCGAGGGCGGCCAGATCACCCGGATCGTGGTGGAGTGGCCGGCCCGGATCCTGCGGGACACCACGCTGATCGACACCCCGCCGATCGCCGACGACATCGCCGAGCAGATCGCCGGCGAGGCGGACGCCCTGCTGTACCTGACCCCCCAGGTGCACATGACGGACGTGCAGTTCCTCCAGTCCATTCAGGACCATCCGGTGGCCAGGGCCGCGCCGGTCAACGCGATCCTGGTGCTGTCCCGGGCGGACGAGATCGGCGGCGGCCGCGTGGACGCGTTGCCCACAGCCAAACAGATCGCCCGCCGCCACCGCAGGGACGCCCGGGTCCGCGGGCTGTGCCAGAACGTCGTGGCGGTGTCCGGGCTGCTCGGCCAGGCCGGGCGGACCATGCCGGAGGACGTGTTCGCCGCACTCGGCGCGTTGGCCAGGTCACCCCGCGACCAGATCGAGGACATGCTGCTGTCGGCCGACAGGTTCACCCGCTCCCCGCACGGCGTGCCGGCGGCGATGCGCCGTGAACTGGCGGACCGCCTGGGCCTGGCCGGAGTGCGCCTGGCGACCGCGCTGATCCGCCAAGGAACCGACAGCACGGCCAAGCTTGGCGCGGAACTGGTGCAGCGCAGCGGGTTGACCGAGTTACGTGAGTCGATCGGCCGCCTGTTCGTGGACCGCCGTGAGGTGCTGAAGGCACGTTCGGCCTTGCTGGGACTGGACGTCGTGCTGCGGATGGAACCCCGGCCGGGCGCGGGCAAACTCGTGACCGATGTGGAGCGTGTGCTCGCCGGCGCCCACGAGTTCAGCGAACTGAGACTGCTGGCCGGCCTGGTCTCCGGCCGCACCCGACTGCCGGACGAACTCGACGCCGAAGCCCAGCGCCTGATCGGCGGCCTCGGCACCGACATCCCGACCCGCCTCGGCTTCGACCGCGCGCCGACAGACTCCGAGGTCCGCTCGGCGATCTATGACGCCCTCGCCCGCTGGCGGGAACAGACGGAAAGCCCCCTGCTGGGCAGCGCGGAACGGGACGCGGCCCGAATCGTCGTCCGCAGCTGCGAAGCCATGCTGACCCAGGCGTGATTTCTCGCGGCATTGCCGCGATTGCTGAAAAGGATGTTCCGACCGGTCGGATCAATTGATCATTGGCCGTCAGTGTTGTCCGCTAATTGTCAGGTCTGGTGACCAAGTCACGTTGTCGTCGAGGTTGACAGACTGCCGGTCCTGTCTGGTTACTTATTGCCGTGACGGGTAACAATCCGGTCTCACTGCGCTCGATTGGGTACTTCAGACGCATACATAAGCCTCTGGTGTCCGATTAGTAAACACAGAGCTGCCCACTTTCGAGAAGGGCTCCAGATGAAGATCGCCAAGGCGGGGTCGCGCCGGTGGTTGACGGTGGTCAGGGTGTCCACCGTCGCCGTTCTCCTGGGTGTGCCGTTCCTGGCCGGGCTGATCTTCCAGACCACGGAATTCGTTCGCGTCGTGGCGGTGGATCTTCGGCCGCCTGTTGATCAGCGGCAAGTGGATCAGGAGCTGCGCTCCTATGTTGACATCGCGCCAACAAAATTGCTTGTGGTCGTCTCTGAAAGCCAGGATCCGGTGCCCTGCCGGCCGGTGCCTTCGCGGCGCCGCGAAGGCACCGATGTGCCCTACTGTCCGGTCGTGGCCGGTGTCCGCCCGACAATTGTTTTGACGAGCGACACCACGCCTTCGCTCAAGGACGTGCTCGACCCGCTATATCGTGGCGCGGCGAAATACCAGCGGTATGGCACCCGCACGGCGCTGCTGGACTATGACATGTCCAGCGGGTTCAGCGTAGAGGCAGCCGTGGTCACGGCAATGCTCCTGATCGGTGCCTTCTTGCTGGTACTGATACTGACCGAACGCAGGCCGAACAGGCTGCCGCGACCGGTGCCCCGACTTGTGCCGCCCGCCGAACCTCAGCGCCCGCCAAGCCTGTCGTCCTACGGACCGGTTTCAGACCGTCCGTCCATGACGGAGCCGATCGAGCGACCAGCGCCGGCCTACTCCGTGGCCGAGCGGCATGTCATTCCCTTCACCGCGACCAGGGAACCCAGGCCGGACGAGCTCAGACAGTACTTCGAGGACCACGGTTGGCTGGCGCGGACGCTGACCCACGTCGCCGGCAGCGGCGGTTACGTCGACGTTGGCGGGGTCGTGCTCTGGGCGACGGCACACACCGAGATCGCACCCGACGCACCGGTCCGGTTGACCGTCAACGATCGGGACGGCGGCCTGATCGCCGCCCCGACCAACCGGCACCAGGCCGCATCAGACAAGGAGCCCCTTCGGTGACCCACTCCGTTGACGCACTGCCCATCCAGCCGGCCAAGAGCCGCCTGCTGATCACGCTCGTCGTCGACACCTCCAGCTCCATGCTGGAGGACGACCGGATCGGCGAGCTCAACCAGGCCCTGAGCGAGTGGCGGGCCGAGCTGATGAAGGACGACCACCTGCGCCGGCACGGCGAGATCGCGTTGGTCACCTTTGGCAACGGTCATGTGCAGGCGGTCGACCCCAGCGGCCGGACCACGCAGGCCACGACACCGTACGTGCCGATCGCCGAGTTCAGCCCGCCGGCGCTGCAGGCCGGCGGTGTCACTCCGATGGTCGAGGGCCTGCAGTACGCGCTCGACCTCCTGGCCGCCCGCCGCCAGTTCCTCCGCAAGGACGGCATCGGGCTGGTCAACCGCCCGCTGGTGTACCTGATCACCGACGGGGTGCCCACGGACAGCCAGGGACACCGCAGCGACCGCTGGCGCGCCTTCGCCCCGGCGCTTCGGCAGCAGGAGAACGGCAAACACCTGCTGTTCTTCGCGTTCGGCGTCAAGGGTGCCGAGGCCGAGGTGCTCAGCGGTCTGGCCCCGCAGTCCTGGCGGCTGCTCGCCGACTTCAACTTCGCGGAGGTGCTCACGTTCGTCTCGGCGAGCATCGAGACCGCGGCGGCGGCGTCGGCCCGTTCCGAACCGGCGGAAGTGGTGCACGCGAAGGTCCAGGACCGGTTGGACAAGGAAAGCCGGATGGATCGGTTCCTGAGGGGCGGCCCAGAGTGACGGGGGTCTTCAAGGCGGCGCGCCCCGGTGCGGACTGGCTGGTCACGGCCGTGTCCGTGATCGGTCCGCGGCACGAGCGCGGCGGGCAGCCCAACCAGGACCGGTGCCTGGTGCACCGGTTCGGCCGCGACAAGTACCTGCTTGCCGTCGCCGACGGGGCGGGCTCGCGCAGCCGCGCCGAGCTCGGTGCTGAACTGGCGGTGCGGGCGGCTCGGGACGCCGCGGAGCGGACCGTCGTCAACCGGGAGTCCCTTGTGGACTGGTGTGTCGCCCGCGACCGGTTCGCCCTGGAATGTCTCGCCCGGTTCGACCGCTTGGTCAGCGACGAGATCGCTGCCATCCGGCGATCCGACTCGTCCGCGGCCCGGTTGCGTGACTCCTTCGCCACCACGCTGCTCGCTGTTGTCGTCGCGCCGCCGTACCTGCTGTATCTGAGTGTCGGCGACTGCTTCATGGTCGTGGACCACGACAAGGACGGGCCGCGCCTGGTGGTCACCGCGCCGGAGCGCGAGCACGCCGGCGGCACGGTTTTCCTCACGTCGTCCAACCGGGATCGGGAGCTCACTCGTGGCCTGATCGTCGACAGCACGATCCGTGGTGTCGCGATCAGCTCGGACGGCTCGGCCGAGGGCCTGCTCAACAGCCGGCAGTCGGCCGACGGGCAGATCCACTACTTCGCGCCGCACGAGTTCGGCCGCTACTTCGACCGGTTCAGCGATCCCGTCTCCGGTCCGCACGACCTGGCGTCCCGGCTGGCCTCGGCCGAGTTCGCCGCCACCTCCGGCGACGACAAGACGATCATCTTCGCGGCGGTCGCCCGATCATGAGTGTCTACCTACCCAACGGTCGCCTGATCACCGTCGCCCATGAGCGGATCGGGCGGGGTGACGAGGGCATCGTGTTCCGGGTGGAGGGCACCGACGACCTGTGCGCCAAGGTCTACTTCAACGAACCGGACCAGGCCCGGCACGACCGGCTGACCGCTTTGCTGCGCGCGGAGCCGGCCCGCTGGCGTGGTGACCACGCCGAGCACGTGCATGTCGGCTGGCCGCGCGAGATGCTGGTCAACGAGGCCGGCCTGGCCTGCGGATTCCTCATGCCGCTCGTGGACGGTCAGCCGCTGACCAAGCTCTTCGAGCCGGCCATGCGCACGACCGCCGTGGACGAGCCGACCTGGCGGGTCGTGATCGTGGTGGCGGCCAGGATCGCCCGGCTGGTCACCATGTTGCACGACGCGGGGATCGTGATCGGTGACCTCAAGCCGGAGAACCTCCTGCTGTCCCGGTCCGGGCACGTCACGTTGATCGACTGCGACACCGTCCAGTTCACCGACGCGCGGACCTCGCGGGCCTATCCGTGCACCAGGTTCACCCCGGAGTACTGCCCGCCCCTGCCGGGCAACGGCACCTACCGGCCCGACCGTGGCCACGACAACTTCAGCCTGGCGATCCTGGTGTGCCAGCTGCTGATGGAGGGCAACCATCCCTTCGAGGGGGTGCCGACCGGGACGAGCGCGGCTGACGGGGCCGCCCCGGAGAACATCCGGTTGCAGAACAACAGGATCCTGTTTCCCGAGCGGCTGGTGCCGGTGACCGGCGGGATCCCGACCGAGGTCCTGCCGCCGGAGGTGGCCGACCTCGCCCGGACGTGCTTCGGTGTCGGACATCGCGACCAGGCCGCCCGCCCGTCCGCGCAGAGCTGGGCCGACGCCCTCGACCGGGCCGGCTTCCAGCTGATGGGGTGCCCGAACAACGAGCGCCACCTGTATCACCAGTCGCTGCGCGAATGCGCCTGGTGCAAGGTGACGTCGAGTGGACTGCCGGATCCGTACCCGCGGCCGCCCATCGCGAAGGTGGTCATCCCGGGCCCGGCGGCCCTGCCACGGTTCCCGGTCCGGTCGGGAACGTGGCAGCCGCCTCAGCCACCCGCGCCCCCGACCCGCCGCGATCCGGCACGCCCCGCGGCCCACCGCCCGCCGACCGCCCGGCCACAGCCGGCCGGACAGCCACAGCGCACCGGTGGTGGTGGTGCCGCGGTGGCCGTGTTCGCCGTCGTGATCGGCATCCTGCTGCTGCTCTACCTCCTGGGAGTCCGGTAATGACCGGCGACGGCCATCTCGACATCGCGGACTGGCATCCGGCCTGCCGGGTGCTCGGTCCGGGTACCCGGTACGTGCTCTGGGTGCAGGGCTGCCCGCTGTCCTGCGCGGGCTGTGTCAGTCCACAGTGGATTCCGTTCGGCGGCGGCCGGCGGGTCGCCGTCGACGATCTCGCCGCCACGATCGCGGCCACCGCGGCGGACGGGCTGACGCTGTCCGGCGGCGAGCCGTTCGCCCAGGCCGGCGCGTTGGCCCGGCTCGTCTCGCGGATCCGCGCGGTGCGGGACCTGTCGGTGATGTGCTTCACCGGCTACTCGCTGGACCACCTGGCCAGCCGGGGCGGGCCGGCCGCCGTGGCGCTGCTGTCCCTTGTGGACATCCTGGTCGACGGTCCGTACCTGGCGCGCCGGCATGCCGACCTGCGCTGGCGCGGGTCGGCCAACCAGCGAGTCCACCAGCTCACCGACCGCCACGCCGGCGACCTCGTCGGTCCGGACGTCGGTGCCGGCCTGCAGATCGAGGTGGCGGTCGACGGAACGGTCCAGTGGCTCGGCGTGCCGCCGGTCCCGGGATTCCGGGCGGAGTTCGAGCGTGCGATCGGCGTGATTCCCCAACAACCCCAAGGGGAGGAGTCGACCAGGTGAGCAGGTCGCCGAAGTACAGCGCGGTGCGGACCAACGAGGCCCGACGCCAGCAGTTGGAGCGGGAGCGCGCCGAGCGCGAGCGCAGGCGCAACGCGGAGCGCGCCAGACGAGCCGCGCTCGCGCTCGCCAAGGCGCGCACCGAGGCGAACCGGGAACTGGCTTCGGTGAGCGATCGATGTGCCCGGCTGCGTAACCAGCCTTCGGCTGCCGACACCGATCTGGAGCCGATGACCACGGTCCTGGACGTGGCGCGCAGGGCCATCGAGATCGCGTCGAGCAGTGCCGAGATGACCGCCGCGCTGCAGAAGCTTCGGGACGTGGATCGGATGCGGGTCGCCACTGAAGCCGAGGTCCTGCGCAGAAGCGAGCGCAACGCCGCGCGGAAGCTCGCCGCGCTGCGCCGGATTCTCGATGAGACGGATTCGGCCGAACGGGTCCGGTTCGACCCGGTGCGGTCCCAGGAGGTCGACCGAGCGGTCACCGCGCTCGCCAGCGCGCTTGACCGTGGCGACCTCAGGACGTTCGAACGAGACGGCGACGCGCTGCTCACCAAGGTGCGCGAGCACCGGATCGAGGTGAGTAACCAGGCGGCGCTGTACGCCGAACGGCGTACGGAGGCGTTGGTGTTGAGCGAGGAGATCGCGGCCAGGATCACCGCGCTGGTCGCCGACGCGGCGGCGGCCGAGATCGTCCTGGAGGACCTGGAGATCGCCGGTGAGGTCCTCGAACGCGTCCAGTCCGACCTGGCCGCCGACCGTCTCGACGACGCGCGCGGGCTCGCCGACAGGTTGATGACCCGGCTCGACGACGTCGAACAGAGCCTCGACAGCGCCATCGAACGGATCACCGCCCGCCGGGAGATTCTTGGGTCCATTGTGGACGTGTTGCCGAGGATGGGGTTCGCGGTCGACCCCCGTTCGGTGGTGCGAGGTTCGGACGGAAGCATCGGCCTGCACGCCAACCGGATGTCCGGGGAGAGCCTCATGGTGGTGGTGCAGGAGGACGCCGGCGAGCATCGGATCAACTACATGCGGGAGGCGGGGTCCGGGCAGCCGATCGAGGGCCGGGCCTGCACGTCGCTTCGCGAGCTCGCCGAGGACCTGAACTCGTCGGTGCGCCGCGAAGGGTTTGACACCGGCCCGGTGACCTGGGACGGCGATCCGACGCATCCCCCGGTGTCGGGCCGTCGCAAGGTCATCCCGAGCCAGACGGACATCGCGCGACGCCGGGACCGGATGACATGACCGGCCCGACCGCGCCGGCGGCGACCTGGTTCGCCCGGGCCTACCACGAGATCAAGCGGGATCGTCACCTGTTGCTGTACGGCAACATCGACGATCTGGTGCTGTGGAACGACACCTTCCAGCCGATGACGGCCGCGCTCCCCGCGTTCCTGTGTTATGTCGGCTTCGCCGCGGTCGCCCGGTACGACCTCGTGGACGGCTTGAAGTACGCCGACGACGGCAGCCAGGGGTTCGTCGAATCCAGGCTGGGCGCCCCGGCGGCCGATCCGGCCGTGCCCGTCGCCCAGCCGGAGACGCGGCGGGGTGCCCAGTTGGCCGAGTCCGAGCGGGAGCTGCTCGCCAGGATCGGCTCGGCCGGCCGACCGGTGGTGATCCGGGCGCTGGACATGTTGCACGCCAGCAGAAGGCTGCTCGATCAGCGGGACCGGGCGTGCGCGATGGTGATCGACCAGGCGGACCTGATCTTCGGCAAGGCGGGCGAGGGCGAGGACCAGTACCAGGCGAACCTGGCCTGCCTGCGGAAGATGATCACCTCGGGGGAGCACGCGCCGGACGTCGACGGCCAGCCGCTCCGCAATGTCGTGGTGTTGCTGGCCACTCGACTGAGTACGTTGCCGGACTGGGTGCACTGCAACAACCCGCACGTCGCCGTGATCGAGATACCCCATCCCAGTACGACGGAGCGGGCGGACTTCCTGCGTGGCGTGCTCGGCGGGTTTCACGGCGGGGCGGAGTTGTCGCCCGAGGAGGTCGGCCGACTCGCCGGCACCCTGGCCAACCTCACCGACGGTATGTCCATTTTGGACATACAGGCGCTGCGGGCCACCTCGCGGCTGGCCGAGATCGCCCCGACCAAGCCGCGCAAGCTGGTGCTGCGCCACCGGTTCGGGCTGCGGGACGACCCGTGGGAGCAGCTGGACATGGCCAAGGTGGTGCGGGCCGAGGAGATTCTCTCCCGACGCGTCATCGGTCAGGACACGGCCGTGCGAACCGTGGCCGACGTGCTGGTCAACGCCCGGATCGGGGTGGACTTCGTCGCCGACCCGGACGGGTCCAGCACTCAGCCGAAAGGGGTCTTCTTCTTCGTCGGGCCGACCGGTGTCGGCAAGACCGAGCTGGCCAAGGCGATCGCGGAGCTGGTGTTCGACGACGAGACGGCGCTGCGCAGGTTCGACATGAGCGAGTTCAGCCAGGAGCATGCCAGCGAACGGCTGACCGGCGCGCCGCCTGGTTTCGTCGGCTATGAGAACGGCGGTGTGCTCACCAACTGGATGCTGGAGCGACCGTTCAGCGTCGTGCTCTTCGACGAGATCGAGAAGGCCAATCCGAAGATCTTCGACAAGTTCCTGCAGATCATCGATGACGGCCGGTTGACCGACGGGCTGGGCCGCACCGCGCATTTCTCGCAGGCCGTGGTCATCTTCACCTCCAACCTCGGCGCGAGCGACCTGGCCCCGCTGATGTCGGGCTACCCGGCGGACGCCCCGCCGCCCTACCCGGTGGTACAGGAGCATTTCCGTGGTGCGGTGGCTGAGTATCTCGCCCAGTCGCTCGGGCGGCCCGAGCTGCTCGGCCGGTTGGGCAGCGGCATAGTCGCCTTCGACATCCTCCGGGCCGACATGATCGCCAAGATCGTCGGGAAGTTCCTCGGCCAGCTCGGCGCGTCGGCGGCCGCACGCGGCTACGAGCTGATCTTCGACCGACGCGCGATCGACAAGGCCGTCACGGATGCCGTCACCGGCAACGGTTCCGCGCTCGGCGCCCGGCAGATCCGCAGCCCGCTGCTTGAGGAGTGGGTGCGGCGTCCGCTCAACCGGTGGCTGATCGAACACGCGCCGCCGCCCGGGAGCCGGCTCTGGGTGCACCGGGGGAAGGGCAGCCCGCCGTTCGTCGTGGACGAGTTCCCCGCGGAGGACACGTGATGGACCCGCAGCCCAGTACCGAGCTGACGATCACCGACCTCGGCAACGAGTTGGAGCGCTACGAGCTCGCCGCGACGCTGTCGCCGGCGGAGTTCGACGACTACTACGCCAAGGAAGTGGAGCTGGAGTCCCGGCTGCTCGCCTTCGCCGATCAGCACGTGGCCGAGCTGGAGTTCGGGCAGGCCAAGGACATGCTCGGGCAGATCGTCAGCCTGAACCAGGAGATGCGTTCGGTCGCCGGCCGCCAGCTGGACCGGGCCGATCCCGGTGACGTCGCCTACCGCGAGCGGCTGGTGGCGGCGCAGGAGGCCGCGACCGGGCTGATGATGCTCATCCAGGGGCAGATCCATCAGCACCAGGCGGAGGAGCACATGCTGTCCGGCCGCTTGCCGGACGCACGGAGCAGCCTTGAGACGGCAGCCGCGTGCTACGGCGATCTCACGTCCAGCGCGACGCCGCACAGCGCCATCGGCGAGATCGCCCAGGCGTCCATGGTCACGCGGATCGAGTTCCTGGACGGCACCGCGGCGATGCAGCGCGGCCGTTACGAGAGCGCGAAGGAGTTCTTCGAGGAGGCGTACGCCAAGTACGGACTGTTCGCCGAGGAGCTGGCCAGGGAGACCGAGGGCGTCGACGACCGTTTCCTCAGCCCCGTTGACCACTTCCAGCGTGAGTTCGCCGAGCAGTCGACCTATACCTGCATCATGATCAAGTACCTGGATTTCTTCTGTCAGATCCAGGCGGGGAACTACGAGGACGCGGTCGCCTATGTGACCGACGCGGTGACCCTGTACGAGGCATGGCTCAACCGGGCGATCGCCGTGTCGTTGCCGAACGTGGTGCAGCAGGTTCGGCGCATGGAGCTGGAGTACTTCCGGGGGTGGCAGGCGTGGGGCCGGGCCGAACAGGCCATTCAGTTGCGCGAGTGGGACGAATGCGGCAACCACATCCGCAACGCCCGGAAGTTCTGGTTCATCAGCAGTGACATTTCCCGACGACACGCGCTGCTCGGAGTCATGACACCGCAGTTTCAGACCGCCAACGCGGAAATGCTCCTGCGCAGCACGTTGCGCAGGCGGGCCAGCGAGCAACGGCTGCACGAGGAGATCGGCCGGCTGCTCGAGGAGAACCGGCAACTTCGAACCAACATCACCCATTACTCGGGAGGAACCGTGACCCACGGGAACAAGATCAGTGTCGGCCGGGACGCCATCGGGCCGATCACGTCCGGTGACGACGCGACCGTGCACACCGGCGCCGTGACCTCGTCGAAAACCGCGGACTCCGGCGCAACCGTGATAGGCACCGAATCGGCGACGAACACGGCCAATCTCGCCGATCTGCGCGCGTTGGCAG
Organism: Actinocrispum wychmicini; assembly: GCF_004345645.1. Taxonomy (GTDB): domain Bacteria; phylum Actinomycetota; class Actinomycetes; order Mycobacteriales; family Pseudonocardiaceae; genus Kibdelosporangium; species Kibdelosporangium wychmicini. Next base: position 72,653 of record NZ_SLWS01000016.1, read on the forward strand.
AGCAGTTGGCCGACCTACGGGAGGTCATGGCGGCCGGCGCGGCCACGGACGGGCAGCGGGAGTCTGTGCGGCAGATCGAACTGGCCGAGGAGCAGGCGAAGGTGGGTGACGGGTCGCGCCTGAAGGAGCACCTCAAGGCCGCTGGCCGGTGGGCCCTCACCGTGGCCGAGCGGCTCGCGCTGACCGCAGCCGAGACCGCCATCAAGAGCAGCTTGGGATAGTTCCCTGAGCAGTGTCACATCAAGCTACTCACGGGTAGCATGCCGGGCATGACGTGGATGGTGTACGGCGCCAACGGATACACCGGGCAGTTGGTCGCTCGGGAGGCGGTGGCCCGCGGTGAGCGGCCTGTGCTTGCCGGGCGCAGCGGGAAGGTCGCCGAGCTGGCCGGTGAGTTGGGGCTTGAGCACCGCGTCTTCGACCTGTCCGACGCGAAGGCCGGGTTGGCCGGCATCGCGGTGGTGGCTCATTGCGCCGGGCCGTTCTCGGCGACCGCGCGGCCCATGGTGGACGCCTGTGTGGCGACCGGCACGCACTATCTGGACGTCACCGGTGAGATCGACGTGTACGAGGCGATCTTCGCCCGGGACGCCGAGGCCAAGGAGGCCGGGGTGGTGTTGCTGCCGGGCGCGGGTTTTGACGTCGTGCCCAGCGACTGTTTGGCGGCGATGCTGGCGGAGGCTTTGCCGGGGGCCACGCACTTGCGGCTCGCGTTCGCGGCCGGCGGCGGCCTGAGCGGCGGCACTTTGCGGACCACTGTTGAAGGGATGGCAACGGGTGGACGGGCACGTGTCGACGGCAAGGTGGTGACCGTGCCGATGGCGCACAGCACGATGACCGCGTTCTTCCCGTCGGGTCCGCGGACGGTGATCTCCTTGCCGTGGGGCGATGTCGCCACCGCCTATCGGTCGACCGGGATTCCCAACATCGTCACGCACATCTCCGTGCCGATGGCGGCCGGGCTGGTGCGCCGGGGGCAACGGCTGGCCGCGCCGATCATGCGCACCGCCTTGGGGCAGCGGGTCGGCAAGTCGCTCGCCGGCCTGGTCAGCGGGCCGGGGGAGAAGCGTCGCAGCCACAGCCGGGCCGAGTTCTGGGGTGAGGTGAAGGACGCCGACGGCCGACGAGCCACCGGGACGCTCGTCACCCCGAACACGTACTCGATCACCGCCGACGCCGTGATCCGGATCGCGACGAAGGTCGCCGAGGTCACGCCCGGGGCGCACACACCGGCGACCGCGTTCGGCGCGAAGTTCGTCCGTGAACTCGACGGGGTCACGGTCGGCCCGACCGTGGTTCTTCAGCCGTAATGGCGCAGCGCCGGCCACTGTTGTGACCACGGGAGCACGGGCCCGGCGCAGACCATCACCGGTGCGTCCCACTCGCTGTTGTGGATCCCGGCCTGGTTGGTGATCCGGGCGGCGACTCTGCAGTCACGCAGGAACTGGGCGAGCTTGCCGCCGACGGCTATCACTGTGGCGCCGTCCGGTGGCGGTCCCCAGGTGCTGTAGGCGTTGTGGCCGCTGTAGGCGTGCGGCAGGCCGAGTGCCGGCCCGTAGCGGTCGATCGCGCCGGCCTCGCCGTAGTTGCCGGCCAGGATCGCGACTTGGGCGCCGGTCGGCACGGTGTGGCGGACGTCGGCGACGGTCTGGACGAACTCGGGCCAGCCGATCATCTCGCCGACGTCGACGTTGAGCGCGACCACGGGACGTGCCTGGTCCGCGGGCAGCACAGGCAGGGCGATGGTGGCGTTGACGAGCGCGCTCACGGCGATCGCGGCGATCAGCACGACGTGGCGCGCCCTGGTCCGGAGCCAGTCGTCGACCTGGACGGCCCCGGCGCCGAGCAGCACCGGCAGCAGGCCGGCGAGGTAGTAGGGCTTGCCGCCGGTGGCCATGAAGACGACCGCGAGCACCGCCCACGCCCAGCCGACGAACCGGAACTGGCGGTCCTGGAACAGTCGCACCAGCCCGGCGATCCATACCGGCGCGAGCAGCGGGCTGACCAGCAGGAACTGGAACGGCACCACGGCCCACCACGGCTGGGAACTCGTCGAGCCGCCCGCGGCGATCGACCGTGAGACGTCGAACTGGGGCCAGCCGTGCCCGGCCTGCCAGACGATCCACGGCAGCCACAGGACGACCGCGATCAGCGCGCCGAGCCACACATACCGGTTGAGCAGCAGTCGCCGCGGCCCGGCGACCACGACCCCGGCGAGCAGGCCGACCATCAGGAACGCCGGCAGCGGCTTGTTGAGCAGCCCGATCCCGAGCACGACACCGACACCGAGCCAGAGCCGGTCCCGGCCGGTCCGGACCGCCCGCACCACCAGCCAACTGATCGCCGTCCACACCAAGAGGTCCACTGTGGACGTACTCAGCCAGTGCCCGTCGAACAGAACGATGCTCGACACCGCGGCACAGCCGGCGGCGATCAGCTCGGCGCGACGCGAGCCGCCGAACTCCCGGGCCAGCAGACCGGCCAGCAGCACGATGCCACCCGCGGCGAGCGCGGACGGGATACGCAGCACCAGGAACGACCCCGGCGAGATCTCGGTCATCGCTCGGGCGATCAGCGGGGTGACCGGTCCCTGGTCGGCGTATGCCCAGTCCAGGCGCTGCCCGGCTGCGAGGAAGTACAACTCGTCGCGGTGGTAGCCGTAGCCGGACGTGACCGCCAGCAGAACAACCACCACCGCACCAGCCAACAGCACAAGCCCGTAGCGAGAAGCCCCCATGCGCACCGCGACAACGTACGGCAGTCTCGATCAACGGGCCAGCAGCGAACCGATCTCCTGGGCCGCCGGGCCCTGCTCGGTCAGGTGCCGCAGGTTCTCGGGCACCTCCTCGCCGCGGTGGGCGATCGCCTGCGCGTACAGGCGGCCGGCGCGGTACGACGAGCGCACGAGCGGGCCGGCCATCACGCCGGCGAAGCCCATGGCCTCGGCCGCTTCCTTGTGCTCGACGAACTCCTCCGGCTTCACCCAGCGGTCGATCGGGTGGTGCCGCGGGCTGGGCCGCAGGTACTGGGTGATCGTCACGATGTCCGTGCCGGCCTCGTGCAGGTCGCGCAGGGCCTCGGTGACCTCGTCCGGGGTCTCGCCCATGCCGAGGATCAGGTTGGACTTGGTGACCAGGCCGAACTCACGGGCCTGGGTGATCACCGACAGGGACCGCTCGTAGCGGAAGCCGGGCCGGATCCGCTTGAAGATCCGCGGCACGGTCTCCAGGTTGTGCGCGAGCACCTCCGGCCGGGACCCGAAGACCTCGGCCAGCTGGTCGGTGTCGGCGTTGAAGTCCGGGATCAGCAGTTCGACGCCGGTGCCCGGGTTCAGGCTGTGGATCTGCCGGACGGTCTCGGCGTACAGCCACGCCCCGCCGTCCGCCAGGTCGTCGCGCGCGACACCGGTGACGGTCGAGTACCGCAGGCCCATGGCCTGCACGGACTCCGCGACCTTCCGGGGCTCGGTGCGGTCGAGCATGGCGGGCTTGCCGGTGTCGATCTGGCAGAAGTCGCAGCGTCGGGTGCACTGGTCACCGCCGATCAGGAACGTGGCCTCCCGGTCCTCCCAACACTCGTAGATGTTGGGACAGCCGGCCTCCTCGCAGACCGTGTGCAGTCCTTCCCGGCGCACCAGGCTCTTCAGCGCGGTGTACTCCGGGCCCATCCGCGCCTTGGTCTTGATCCACGGCGGCTTCTTCTCGATCGGGGTCTGGCTGTTGCGGACCTCGACACGCAGCAGCTTTCGTCCCTCCGGCGCCACAGTCACATTCGTTAGATTACGCCCCGGGTGAGCGTGTCCGGGATCACGCGGGGTCCGGGGTGATCCCGGTCAGCGACGCGGTCAGCTCCCAGAGCGCTCGGCCGTTCGCTGGATCGGCCGCGGCGGCCCGCATCGGGATCCGGGTCGGCGCGCCCCACATCTCAAACGCCCAGCGTGGACCGAAGTACTCGCCGCCCCGCACGTCCGGCGCGGTCGCCGCGTACAGCTGGGGGAGCGCGCCGTCCTCGACCGACTGGCAGCCGATCTTCACCGCCCAACCGAGAACCTTGGCCGCCCGGGGGAAGCCCCGCAGCCGCGCCGCGTTGGCGACCAGGTCGGAGTCGGACATCCCGGGGTGTGCGGCGACGCTGACCAGGCCAAGGCCGGCAGATCTGGACCGACGGTCCAGTTCGGCCGTGAACACCAGATTGGCGAGCTTCGACTGGTTGTACCCAGCCGCCGGCGAGTACTGGCGGCGGGTGAAGTTGGGATCGGCCAGGCTGAAGCCGCCGCCGCGGGCGGCGATGCTGGACACGGCGACCACGCGCCCGTCTCGGAGCGCCGGCATCAACAGCCAGGTCAAAACGGCGTGGCCGAGGTGGTTCGTGCCGAACTGGAGCTCGAAGCCGTCGGTGGTGTGCCGGAACGGCGTACCCATCACACCGGCGTTGTTCATCAGCACGTCGAGCTTGTCGCCGGTGCGTTCCCGGACGTCAGCCGCGGCTTTGCGGACCGACGCCAGGTCGGCCAGGTCGAGCTCGACCAGTTCGGCTCTGCGGCCCACCAGCGCGACCGCGGCCCGGCCCCGCTCGGCCGACCGGCAGCCGAGCAGGACTCGGGCGCCCATCCCGGCCAGCACCCGAGCGCTGCGTAGACCGAGGCCCGAGTTGGCGCCGGTGATCAACACCGTCCGCCCGGTCTGATCCGGAATGTCCGCCTCTGACCAGCTCATCCCCTGAGCCTAAAGTGCCCTATGAGCTGGCTACGAGCCGCCGAATGAGTTGCTCGACCGGGCTGCCGGCCGCAGGCGACGCCGCCGTCCGCAGCAGAGCCTCGAAGGCCGTACCCACGCGGGTGATCTCGTCGACCGGCTCGTGCGGCTCGGCGAGGCCCGCCGCCAGGGCGAGCGTCCGCTTCTCCGCGTCCACCATCGGACGCAGTTCGGGGTACCGCGCGGCATGCGTCGACAACACCGCGTGCAACGTCGGATTGTCCGTGGCGGTCCGCCGCCACGCCGCGGACACGGCGTCCACCGGGTCCTGGTCCGACGAAAGTGCCACCCCCAGAGCGCCGGTGAGCTTGAGCGTCCACCGGTAGTGCAGGGCCAGCAGTAGTTCCGCCGGACCCGAAAAGGCATCGGATCGGGGCAGTGGCCCAGCCGGATCACGTTGGGCTCGCACCAGCACCGAGTCAAGCGCGTCTCTGCGCTTGTAGTAGTCCGTCCAGCTCATGGCTTTCCTCCTGGAGCCGTGACCTGGTCATACCGCGGGTTTGCGGCATACCGTCGGTATGTCCCGACACGATCAACATACCACGAGTACGTACCGGCGGTATGTCGTAATCTTGTGAGCGTGGTGACACTGGTGTCGTGGGCATGATCCGGTCGAGACGAGCGGACTATTCGGAATCGACCAAACAGGCGCTGGTCGACTCCGCGATCGACCTGTTCACCCGCAACGGCTACGCGGCCACCTCGCTCGACGCGATCGTCAAACGCTCCCGGGTCACCAAAGGCGCGCTGTACCACCACTTCAGCGGCAAACAGGCGCTGTTCGAGGCCGCGTTCAACCAGGTCGAGCAGAAGGCGATGGAACGGCTCACCGCGGCCGTCCACGGCGACGGCGAGCCGTGGGACCGGGCCATGGACGGCGTGCAGGAGTACATCCGCGTCTGCCTGGAGTCGAGCTACCAGCGGCTGGTCATCCGCGAGGCCCCGGTGGTGATGGGGATCGAGCGGTGGCGCGAGGCCGAGGAGCAGTTCAGCTTCGGCATCGTCAAGCACGTGGTGGAACTGCTGATCGACGCGGGCGAGATCGGCGACGTGCCGGTCGAGGTCACCGCGCGGATGATGTTCGCGTCCCTCGCCGCCGGCGCGATGATCATCGCCGACGCCGGCGACCCCAAGAAAGCCAGCGCGGACGTGTTCACCGCGCTCATCCACATGATCGAGGGCATCCGGCGCAAGGGGTGACTAACGTGTTCGACGTGGAACTACGGATCTTCACCGAGCCCCAGCAAGGCGCGACCTACCATGACCTGCTGAAGGTGGCGCGGGCCGCCGAGGACGCGGGCTACGACGCGTTCTTCCGGTCCGACCACTACCTGGCCATGGGCGTCGACGGCATGCCCGGCCCGACCGACGCGTGGATCACCCTGGCCGGCCTGGCCGTGCAGACCAGCCGGATCCGGCTGGGCACCCTGATGACCCCGGCCACGTTCCGGCTGCCCGGCCCGCTCGCGATCAGCGTCGCCCAGGTGGACCAGATGTCCCGGGGACGCGTCGAGTTCGGCTTCGGCAGCGGCTGGTACGCCGACGAACACACCGCGTACGGCATCCCGTTCCCGCCACTGGGCGAGCGGTTCGACATCTACGCCGAGCAGCTGGAGATCCTCACCGGACTGTGGGGCACCCCGTTGGGGGAGAAGTTTTCGTTCAGTGGCAAGCACTACCAGCTGACCGACTCGCCGGCCCTGCCCAAACCCGCCCAACGTCCCCGGCCGCCGGTCCTGATCGGCGGCGCCGGCGCGAAACGGACCCCGGCGCTGGCCGCCCGGTTCGCCGACGAGTTCAACATCCCGTTCCACGGCCCGGACGACGCCGCCGCGCAGTTCGAGCGGGTGGACGCGGCGTGCCGCGCGATCGGCCGTGACCCCGCGGGCATGATCCGGTCAACGGCCCAGACCACGTGTGTCGGCTGGGACGACGCCCAGGTCGCCCGGCGCGCCGAGGCCATCGGCAAGAACGTCGACGACCTGAAGGCGAACGGGATCTGCGGCACGCCGGCCGAGGTCGTCGACCGGATCGGCCAGTGGGTGGAGAAGACCGGGATCACCCGGGTCTACCTGCAGATCCTGGACCTCACCGACCTGGACCACCTGGACCTGATCGCCGCCGAGGTGGCTCCTCAGCTCTGAGGCCGCAACGCGAACGTCACTCCCGGGGTCTCGGGCTCGGCCGGCCTGGGCAGCCACTGGTCGGTCACCGGCAGCGTGCCCGCCAGGCTGTCGAGCACGAGGTCCCGGGCGGACGGCAGCACGTCGGCCACGGTCACGTCCTGGCCGAGCTCCCAGCTCAGGGACGTCACACCGGCGTCGCGGATGCCGCACGGCACGATCCGGTCGAACGCGCTCAGGTCGGCGTCGCAGTTGATCTCGAAGCCGTGCATGGTCACGCCACGCTGCACACGGATGCCGATCGCGGCGATCTTGCGCTCCGGGCGGCGGTCGTCCGCGGGCAGCCACACCCCGCTGCGGCCCTCGACCCGGCCGGTCCGCAGGCCGAACTTGGCGCACACGGCGATGAGCGCCTCCTCGATCCGCCGCACGTACTGCACGACGTCGATCGGGTCGGCGAGCTTCACGATCGGGTAGCCGACCAGCTGGCCGGGACCGTGCCAGGTGATCTTCCCGCCGCGGTCCACGTCGATGACGGGCGTGCCGTCGGTGGGGCGCTCGTCGGGCAGGGTGCGTTTGCCGGCCGTGTACACCGAGGGGTGCTGTAGCAGCAGGAACGTGTCCGGGCCGGCGTCGTCGGCGCGGGCTTCAAGCAGTTCGCGCTGCATGTCCCAGGCGGCCAGGTAGTCGATGGTGCCGATCTCGCGCGTCACCACGGGCTGCGTGCTGGCGCGGCACGATGTCTCCGCAACGATCACCCTCGAACTCTACGCCCTTCGAACCGGCACCAATCGGAGGACCAAAGCGAAGATCAGACCGACTCCGGTCACACCGATCACCGCGCCGATCACGTCCGTGAGCCAGTGCACGCCGAGCATCACCCGGCACGCGGCCGCGCCCGCCGTCAGCGCAGCGGCCAACGCGATCACCCACGGCAGCGCGCGCCGCGCGAACCACGCGCACAGCAGGACAGCGGTGAACCCAACGCACGCCACGGACACTGTGTGCCCGCTCGGGTACGCGAACTCCGGGTACAGCCGTGGCCGCAGGCGCTTGAAGACGTCCTTGAACAACGACAAGCCGCGGCACGCCAACAGCACGACCAGGCAGCGCAGCACCACACCGGCTTCCCAGTTGCGGTCCTGGATCCACATGAGAACGACCAGACCGGCCAGTGCGACGGCCGCCACGATCGGCACGATCGGGCCGAGAATGTCGGTCAGGACCTGAACTGTCCTGTCGTTCACGTACGTCGTGCCGATCGCGTCCGAGATCTGGGTGTCGATCCACGGCACGGAGTCCCGCACCCACAGCCCCAGCAGAAGGAACACGGCAACGAGCGCGGCGCCCCAGATTCCGGCCTTCTTCACAGCACCGACCTCAACGCCGGCTCGACCAACGAATACTCGAACTTGAACCCGTTGTCCTGCAACACTTTTGGTACCACGCGCTGGCTGGCCAGCGCGGCGTCGTCGACCAGTTCGGTGCCCAGCACGGCCCGCAGCGCGAACTTCGGCACCACCCAGGGCGCCGGGCGACCGAGGACGCGGGCCAGCACGCGGGTGAACTCGGCGTTGGTGACCGGGTTCGGCGCGGTTAGGTTGACCGGGCCGGTCACTGTGTTGGTCAGGGTGAACATGATGGCCGCGATCTCGTCCTCGTGGTGGATCCACGGCATGTACTGGCGGCCGTCGCCGAGCCGCCCGCCGAGCATCACCGAGAACAGTGTCCGCAGTGGACCGAGCAGACCACCGCGCGGGGACAGCACAAGACCGGTCCGCAGGGTCACGACCCGCGCGCCGGCCTCGGTCGCGGCCGTGGTCGCGGCCTCCCACTCAGTGCACATCGTGGACAGAAACCCGGTGCCCGCCGGGGTCGCCTCGTCGATCTCGGCGGCGCCGTGGTCGCCGTAGTAGCCGACCGCGTTCGCGTTGACCAGCAACGGGATCCGGTGTTCGGCGACGGCCGCGGCGAGCACCTCGGTCGGCTCAATCCGACCGTCCACAATCGCCTGCTTGCGCGCGCCGGACAGCCGGTTGAGGGTGATCGCCGGACCGCACAGGTTGACCACGGCGTCGACGCCGTCCAAAGCGCCGTCCTCGATCCGCGCGGCCGGCGGGTCCCACGTACGTTCGTCCGCCGCGGTCGCGGGCCGCCGGACCAACCGGACCACCTCATGCCGGTCGCGGCGGAGCGTGGCGACGAGCTCGGTCCCGATCAGGCCGGACGAGCCAGCCACAACGACACGCATGTGCCTGATCGTAGTTCCGCCGGGTGATGTGGTCTTCAAGACCCGCCAACCCTGTGGACAAGGGTCTTGAAGACCACCCAACCCCGGCGGTCAGAGGCCGAGTTCGGCCTCGAAGTTGCCTTCTTCCAGACGGCGTTTGATCGTCGACAGGAAGCGGCCCGCGTCCGCGCCGTCCACCAGGCGGTGGTCGTACGTCAGGCACAGGTACACCATCGAGCGGATGGCGATGGTGTCGTCGCCGCTGTCGTCGGTGAGGACGACCGGGCGCTTCACCACCACGCCGACGCCGAGGATGCCGACCTGCGGCTGCAGGATGATCGGCGTGTCCGACAGGGCGCCCGCGCTGCCCAGGTTGGTCAGCGAGAACGTGCCGCCGGCCAGCTCGTCCGGCTTGATCTTGTTCGACCGGGCCCGCGCGGCCAGGTCGGCGATCTTGTGCGCCAGGCCGGCCAGGTTGAGGTCACCTGCGTCGTGGATCACCGCGTTGAGCAGGCCACGCTCGGTGTCGATGGCGATGCCGAGGTGCTCGGCGCCGTGGTACGTGACCTCCTTGGCCTCCTCGTCGATGGACGCGTTCAGCTTCGGGTGCTGCTTGAGCGCCTCCACCGCGGCCTTGGCGAAGAACGGCAGGAACGTCAGCTTGATGCCCTCACGGGCCTCGAACGCCGTCTTCGCGCGCTGCCGCAACCGGGCGACCTTGGTGACGTCCACCTCGAACAGCTGGGTCAGCTGGGCCGAGACCTGCAGCGACTCCCGGGTGCGCTGCGCCACGATCTGCCGCAGCCGCGGCAGTTTCTCGGTCTTTCCACGCAGCGCGGCCGCTTCGGCGGACGGCTGGGCGGGCGCGGCGGCGGCCACGGGTGCCGGGGCGGCCGGAGCCGGGGCGGGCTGCTTGGCGGCCTCGATCGCGGCGACCACGTCCTGCTTGCGGATCCGGCCGCCGACCCCGGTGCCGGACACCGCGGTCAGGTCGATTCCGTTCTCCGAAGCCAGCTTGCGCACCAACGGCGTCACGTACGGCGCCTCGCCCGACCGGTCGTTGTTGTTGACCGTCTGCGCCGCCGGAGCTGGCGCGGGCGCGGGCGTCGGGGCCGGTGGGGGTGCCTGCTGGGCCACCGGCTCAGGTGCCGGTGCCGGAGCGGGAGTGGGCTGCGGAGCCGGTGCGGCCGGTGCGGCGGCGCCGGAGCCGATCACGGCGAGCTGGCCGCCGACCGCGACGGTGGCGTCCTCAGGCGCGCTGATCTCCAGCAACGTGCCGGCGACCGGCGACGGGATCTCGGTGTCCACCTTGTCGGTGGAGACCTCCAGCAGTGGCTCGTCGACGTCGACCGAGTCGCCGACCTGCTTGAGCCACCGGGTGACCGTGCCCTCGGTGACGCTCTCGCCGAGCTCCGGCATGGTCACCGGGGTCCCCGAAGCCGGCGCTGCGGGCGCCGACGCGACCGGGGCCGCAGGTTCCGGTGTGGGCTCCGGCTGTGGTTCCGGGGCGGCTTGGACCGGCGCGGCGGCTGGGGTGGGCTCCGCCGCGGGCGCGGCCGAGCCGTCGCCGATCACGGCCAGTTCGGCGCCGATCTCGACGGTCTCGTCCTCCTGGGCGACGATGCGCTCGAGCACACCGGCCGCCGGCGAGGGGATCTCGGTGTCGACCTTGTCGGTGGAGACCTCCAGCAGTGGCTCGTCGACCTCGACGGGGTCGCCGACCTGCTTGAGCCACCGGGTGACCGTGCCCTCGGTGACGCTCTCGCCGAGGGCCGGCATCTGGACGGAGAAGGCCATTGTTTCGCTGACTCCTCGTGCTTGTTCAGCCGTGCACGTGCAGTGGCTTGCCGGCAAGGGCGAGGAAGGCCTCGCCGATGGCTTCGGTCTGCGTTGGGTGGGCGTGGATGAGCGGGGCGACGTCCTCGGGGTACGCCTCCCAGCCGTAGATCAGCTGAGCCTCACCGATGAGCTCCCCGACGCGCTCACCGACCAGGGTCATGCCGACGACGGGGCCGTCCGGTGCCTTGATCACCTTCACGCCCCCGGCCGTCTTCAGGATCTTGCTCTTGCCGTTGCCGGCCAGGTCGTAGACGAGGGTCTGCGCGGAGCCGTACTTCTCCTTGGCGGCCGCCTCGGTCAGGCCGACCGAGGCCACCTCGGGCTTGCAGTACGTCACCCGCGGGATGCCCGCCTCGTCGATCACCTTCGGGTTGAGGCCCTGAATCTGCTCGGCCACGAAGATGCCCTGCTGGAAGCCGCGGTGCGCGAGCTGTAGGCCCGGCACGATGTCGCCGACCGCGTACACGTTCGGCAGGTTGGTGCGCAGCCGGTCGTCGGTCAGGACGAAGCCGCGCTCCATGGCCAGCCCGGCCTCCTCGTAGCCCATGGCGGCGGTGTTCGGGCCGCGGCCGACCGCGACCAGCAGCAGGTCGGCCTCGAACTGATCACCCGACTCCAGCGACACGGTCACCGTGTCGCCGGCCTGGGTGGCACCGGTGAACCGCACCCCGGTCTTGAACTTGATGCCGCGCTTGCGGAAGGCCCGCTCCAGCTGCTTGGACGCGTACTCGTCCTCCAGCGGCACCAGCCGCGGCAGCGCTTCCACGATGGTCACGTCCGCGCCGAACGACTTCCACACGCTGGCGAACTCGACGCCGATCACGCCGCCGCCCAGCACCACCACCCGCTCGGGCACGTAGTCCAGGTTGAGCGCCTGGTCGCTGGTGATGATCCGGCCGCCGATCTCCAAGCCGGGCAGGGTCTTGGCGTACGAGCCGCTGGCCAGGACCACGTTCTTGCCGATGTAGCGGTCGCCGCCGACCTCGACGGTGTTCGGCGCGACGAACCGGCCGGTGCCCTCGACCAACTGGACCTTGTTCAGCTTGGCCAGCCCCTGCAGCCCCTTGTAGAGCTGCGCGACCACGCCGTCCTTGTAGGAGTTCACGCCGTTGATGTCGATGCCCTCGAGTGAGCTCTTGACCCCGAACTGGTCACCCTCGCGCACGTTGTCGGCGATCTCCGCGGCGTGCAGCAACGCCTTCGTCGGGATACAGCCCCGGTGCAGGCACGTGCCGCCGAACTTGTCCTTCTCCACCACGATCACGGACAGGCCGAGCTCGGCCGCGCGGAACGCGCAGGCATAGCCTCCCGACCCGCCACCCAAGATCACCAGGTCAGCGGAGGTGTCACTCACTGGGTCTCCTCATCTTGTGTCCGTGCCGGTAGGCCACGGCCCGACCACACGCCATCTTGTCACTTCATCGGGCAGGCTTGCGAACTGGCCAGGTGTGGCGTCACCGCCACGGGCCGGCCGGCGGAGAATCATCGGTGAGAAGTACCCGAGAGAGGGGACGAGGTGGGGATTTTCGATCGGCTGCGCGGCAAGCCCAAGGCGGGGGTGACCCGAACGGCCAGCTCACGGGACGTCGAGCACCTGGCCGAATGGGCCCGGCAGCGGCGCGGCGTCGAAGCCTTTGTGGAGCCCCGGACCAATGTGACCCATACGACTGTGGTCCTGGTCGCACACGACGGGGAGTGGACCCGCCGCCGGGTGGACGACGCCGAAGCGGCCCGCTCACTGGGCAAGAAGCTGAGCATCCCGGTCTACGACGCGGCGATAGTCGGCTATCCCCAGCGCATGCGCGACTACACCAGCCGCAAAGCCGCCGAGGAGAAGCGGCGCAGAGCTTGATTGTCCTCGCTCCGCTCGGCCGGACTTGGTCGCCTGAAGCCGGCCTGTGTCCACCGCCGACCCCCTACAGGGGCCGCCCACCCCCACCGGTCCACCCCGCCCCACGCGACCGACATCTCCGCTCGGGGCTGAGTGGCGCTGTGCCTGGGGCGATGTCGGGCGTGTTGCGGGGCGTAAATGACCGGCGCGACCAAGTCGGGGCTCGTGAGCGCAGCTCACGAGCCCCGCTGCGCTAATCAACCGTTCTCAGCGATGTCGGCGAGGACGGCGGCGATGGTTCGGACCGGGACTCCGGTGCCGCCGCGGCTGGTGTAGCCCCAGGGGCCGGCGGAGTTGTAGGCCGGGCCGGCCACGTCGATGTGGGCCCACTGCAGGCCGTCGGCGACGAACTCGCGCAGGAAGATGCCGGCCGCGAGCATGCCGCCCCACCGGTGGCCGGTGACGTTCGCCAGGTCCGCCACCCGCGAGTCCAAATCGGAGCGCAGCTCGTCGGGCAGCGGCATCGGCCACGCGTGCTCGCCCACCGCCTGGGCGATCGACGCGACCCGGTCGCGGAACTCGTCCGAGCCCATCACGCCGGCTGTACGCTTGCCGAGCGCCACCACCTGGGCGCCGGTCAGGGTGGCGGTCTCAATGAGATAGTCCGGGGCGTCCTCGCCGGCCCGCACGATCGCGTCGGCCAGGATCAGCCGGCCCTCCGCGTCGGTGTTGAGCACCTCCACGGTCTTGCCGCCGTACATGGTCAGCACGTCACCGGGCCGGTAGGACGTGCCGGACGGCATGTTCTCGGCGATCGGCACGGTCGCGATCACCTCGAGCGGGTACTTCAGCTTCGCGGCCAGCAGCACGGACGCGATCACGGCCGCGGCGCCGGACATGTCGCTGGTCATCTCGTCCATGTTCGCCGCTGGCTTGATGGAGATGCCGCCGGTGTCGAACGTGATGCCCTTGCCGACCAGCGCGACCTTCTTCGACGCCTTCGGGCCCTTGTAGGACAGCCGGACCAGGCGGGGCAGGCGGGACGAGCCGCTGCCGACGCCGAGGATGCCGCCGTAGCCGCCTTTGCGCAGGGCCTTGTCGTCGAGGATCTCGACGGTCACGCCGGCGGCACTGGCCAGCGCCGCGGCGCGCTCCGCGAAGGACGCCGGGAACAGGTCGTTCGGCGGGGTGTTGATGAAGTCGCGGGCGGTGGTCACCGCCTCGCCGATCGCGGTGGCCGCCTTGAGCACGGCCTTGTTCTCCTTGGTGCCCTCGGCGGCGAGGTCGACCCGGGCGACCGAGCCGTCGCCGTTCTCCGACGACTTGTACTTCGTGAAGCTGTACGCGCCCAGGACGGTGCCTTCGACGGCGGCGTGCAGGTCCACAGCGGACAGGTAGGTGAGCGCGCGCTTCACTCCGGTCAGTGCGCGGGTCGCGGCGCCGGACGCGCGGCGTACCTGCTCCGGGGTGGCCTCGCTGCCCAGGCCGACCGCGATGACCAGGCCGGCGGGCAGTCGGCCGAGGGTGGGGATCTTCACGACCTCCTCGGCCTTGCCTGTGGCGCCGAGGGTCTTGAGCACGTCGACGAGGGTGCCGTCGAACGCCTCGTCGACCGCGTCGCTACCGGGGGCGAGCGCGAAGCCTTCCCCCTGCTGCACTGTCCCGATCACCACGACGTCGGCCGTGGTCTCGGTGACAGCTGTGTCGGACAGGGCGAGTTTGGGGGCGGTCACTGGCTACTCCTCGTTACACGGTTGATAGTGACGCATGCTAATGACCCGACGGTGCCCCGTGGCCGGTCAGGGGTCGTGGGATGTTCGCGTATTTGCCAGAGACTGTGAACGCGAACGCCCCACCTTCACCGGCGTGTCGCGTGATGCTCACACCGGGTAGCGGTTGGCTAGAACGAGTGAACCAACTGATGACCCGCTGGTCTGAATTGCCGGGATCTGGAAGGGTGATCCCGTGACTCAAGCCGCCCCCGACCGGCTGCGTGCCACTGCCGGGGTGTTCCCGGGCATGGCCGCGATGCTGGGGGCGGGGCTGCTGGTCGGGCTGGCACCGGCGTCCGCCGCGGCCGGTCGCTGGCTGATCGCCGGGATCGTGCTGGCCTTCCTGGCCGCGTTATGCGGCGCCTTGTCCACGTCGGACCAGTCGCGCCGGTTCGCCGGGGTGGGCGGCGGCTACCTGTACACCCGCCATCAGTTGGGGGTGCTGCCCGGCCGGATGGCCGGCAGTGTCGCACTTGTCGGCCGGATCTGCGCCGGCGCGGCCGTCGCGGGCACGTTCGGGGTGTACGTCGTGCCGCACCATCCGGTGATCGCCGCGATCGTCATGGTGGCCGCCGGCACGGTCCTGGACGCGTCGGGCTTCCGGCCGTCGCGCATGCTGGTCATGAGCGTGGTGATCTTCGTCGTCGCGGTGTTCGCGATCGTCGTGGTGGCGTGTTTCGCGATCGCGCCGCCGCCCGCGCTGCCGCTGCCGGCGGACGTGCCCGGTGCGGACGACGCCTCCGGGCTGCTCACCGCCGCCGGTGCGATGTTCTTCGCGTTCCTCGGGTTCGAGCACGTGACGTCCACGAACGAACGCGTGTACACGATCCACCAGTCCCGGGTGGCGATCCCGGTGATCCTGACGGTCACCCTCGGCGCGGGTGTGGCCCTCGGCGTCGCGGCCCTGCGCCAGCTCGGCGGAGGCAGGCTCGCGTTGTCACCGCGGCCGTTGTACGACGCGCTCATCGCCGCTGACGCCGCGTCGCTGACGCCGCTTATCACCGCCGCCGCGGCCGTCGCGACCTCGTTCGGCGTGCTCACGGCCATCGGCTCGATCCGGCGGACGCTGTCGGCCATGGCGGAGTTCTCGGACGTGCCGCCGTCGCTCGCGAACGTCGGACCGCGCGGTGTGTCCGTGCCCGCGGCCGTGCTCAGCGGGATCGCGATCGCCGGCGCGGCCGGCCTGTTGAACCCGCCGCAGGCCATCGAGGTCGCGGCCTGCCTGCTGTTGTTCTACTACGCGTTCACCAACGCCTCGGCGCGGCTGCTGATGTCCGGCCAACGTGTGTGGCCGCGGCGGTCCGCGTGTTTCGGGCTCGGTTTGTCCGTGCTCATCGGGATGAACATGTCCGTGAAGTATCTGGTAGTCGTGGTGATGGTGATGGCGGTCGGGTGCGTGTCCGGCGCGGTCTCGTCCAGGTACGCCAGAAGGTAGTGACCCGAAGACAAGTGAACTCGACCCAATCGGAGGGGTTTTCGGCATGCTGCGGGATTTACTGCTTCTCGGCCACATCGGGTTCGCCATCATCTGGATAGGCAGCCAGATCGGCATGCACGTACTCGCCATGCGCGTTCTCAAGGCGTCGCCGCAACGGCAGATGGACTACATCGACGACGTCGAATGGCTCGGCAACCGGCTGCAGGGCCCGGCCTCCTTCATGGTGCTGATCTTCGGCGTGCTGCTGGTCATCACCGACCCGATCCCGGCACAGACCCTGTTCGTCATCTTCGGTGTCCTTGGCTGGGTGGTCGTGATGGGGATCGCGACCCAGTACCTGGTCCGGCAGACCAAGCAGATCCGTGCACTGGCCGGCCAGCACGGCATCGAGGCGCCGGACGTGCAGGCGAAGATCAAGACAGTGTTGCGGGTGTCCTGGTTCGAATCGATCCTGCTGCTGCTCATCGTCTTCAACATGATCGCGAAACCGACGCTGTAACGTCTCCGCCCGTGAGTGACCTTCAGCGTGGGCCCTTGTACGACCTGCAAGCCGGCCTTGATGCCACCTTCGCCCCGTTCGGGGGCTGGGAGATGCCGATCCAGTACAAGACCGGCGTGGTCGCCGAGCACACGGCGGTCCGCGAGGCGGTCGGCGTCTTCGACGTGTCCCACCTCGGCAAGGTCCGGGTCGCCGGGCCGGGCGCGGCCGAGTTCCTGAACAAGTGCTTCACCAACGACCTGAACCGCATCAAGCCCGGCAAGGCGCAGTACACGTTCTGCTGCACCGACACCGGCGGCACGGTCGACGACCTCATCCAGTACCTGGTGAGCCCGGAGGACGTGTTCCTCGTACCGAACGCGGCGAACACCGCGGAGGTCGCGCGGATGCTCATCGAGGCCGCGCCGGACGACATCTCCGTCACCGACGAGCACCGCGAACACGCCGTGCTGGCCGTGCAGGGTCCGCGCTCGGCTGAACTGCTCACCGCCCTCGGGTTGCCCACTGAACTGGACTACATGGCATACGTGGACGCCGAGTGGCGGGACGTGCACGTCCGTGTATGCCGTACCGGATACACCGGTGAGCACGGCTACGAACTGATCCCGCGTTGGGAAGACGCGGCCGCGCTGTGGGCGGCGCTGACCGATGCCGGCGCCGTCCCATGTGGACTGGGCGCACGCGACACGCTCCGCACCGAGATGGGCTACCCGCTGCACGGACACGAGTTGTCCCTGGACATCAGCCCGGTGCAGGCGTTGTCGACGTGGGCGATCGGCTGGAAGAAGCCGGAGTTCTGGGGCCGCGAGGCGATGCTGGCCGAACGGGAGAACCCGACGAGTCGCATGCGCTGCCTGCGCGCGGTCGAACGCGGCGTGCCGCGTGCCGAGATGACTGTGCTCGACTCGGCCGGCACGGCGATCGGCGTGACCACGTCGGGCACGTTCTCGCCGACGTTGAAGACCGGTATCGGGCTGGCGCTCATCGACGTCAGCGCCGGCGTCGAACCCGGCTCGGAGGTCGTGCTGGACGTTCGTGGCCGTCGGTTGCGCTGCGAGATCGTCAAGGCCCCGTTCGTGGCGTCGCACGTCCGATAGGTGACCCTGGGGCGGGCCACCGCCCGCCCCTGCCCCTACATGATCACTATCGCGACCACCAGCAGGATCGCGACGAGCACGGAGGTGAGCACGAAGGGGCCGTTCTGCACGTCCCGCGGGAAGAACTTCCCGTGCTTGCGGCGCCACCACACGGCCCACCAGATGCCGCCGCCGATGGCCAGGATCACGCCGAACACGTCCACCCAGATGTAGCCGACCAGGCCGGCGAGGCCCAGGCCGAGTGGCATCATGGCGCCGACGGCGGCCGCGCGGAAGTCCGAGCCCAAGCCCGCTGAAACGCTGTTCTCAAGGGTGTCTGACACGGTTACCCATAGTAGGACGTCCGATCCTCGGGAAGGCGATTTTCTCGGGACGAAACGACGACTACCGTGCACCCATGACGTCCTTGCCCTTCACCCAGACCCGCAGCCCGAACCCGGCGACCCCGGAGCGGCTGCAGGAGGTACTGGCCAACCCTGGCTTCGGGCTGTACTTCACCGACCACATGGTGACGATCCGCTGGAGCACCGACCGCGGCTGGCACTCCGCCGCACTCGAGCCGTACCACCCGCTGACCCTCGACCCCGCCGCCACCGTCCTGCACTACGGTCAGGCCGTCTTCGAGGGCCTCAAGGCGTACCGCCACCCGGACGGGTCCATCGCGGCCTTCCGGCCGGACGCGAACGCCCGACGACTGCAGAACTCCGCCCGCCGGATGGCCATGCCGGAGCTGCCGACCGAACTGTTCGTCCAGTCCCTTGAGGAACTGGTCACAGTGGACGCCCGGTGGGTGCCCGACGACGGTGAGGAATCGCTGTACCTCCGGCCGTTCATGATCTCCGACGAGTCCACGCTCGGCGTGAACCGCCCGGCGAACCACTACCTGTACGCGGTCATCGCGTCCCCGGCCGGCGCCTACTTCGCCGGCGGCGTGAAGCCGGTGAAGGTGTGGCTGTGCGACGACTACGTGCGCGCGGCCCCCGGCGGCACCGGCGCGGCCAAGTTCGCCGGCAACTACGCGGCCTCGTTCGCCGGCCAGGCCGAGGCCGTGGCCCAGGGCTGCGACCAGGTGGTGTGGCTCGACGCGGTGGAGCGGCGCTGGGTCGAGGAGGTGGGCGCGATGAACCTGTTCTTCGTGTTCGGCTCCGGCGACGACGTGCGCCTGGTGACCCCTGAGCTCTCCGGCGCGCTGCTGCCCGGCATCACCCGGGACAGCCTGATCACCCTGGCCCGTGACCTCGGGTACACAGTGGAGGAACGCCGGATCTCCACCGAGGAGTGGGAGAAGAAGGCCGAGTCGGGCGAACTGACCGAGGTGTTCGGCTGCGGCACGGCCGCGGTGATCACACCGGTCGGCTCGGTGAAGTACCGCGACGGCGAGTTCTCGATCGGCGGCGGCCAGGCCGGCGAGGTGTCGATGCGGCTGCGCAGGGCGCTGTGCGACATCCAGCGCGGCTCCGCCGTGGACACCCACAACTGGATCCACCGTCTTGTTTAGACGCTCGCGGCCACCAGTACCAGAGTTGTGGTGAGTTCACAGGCGGCGCCAAGAACGTCGCCTGTGATCCCACCGAGGCGCCTGCGCGTGTGCGCCGTGAAGACGACCAGCCCGACCGCGGCGACGGCGACGGCGAGCGGACCTTGCCAGAGCCGTTCCGGGACGGTCGGGATAGCGGCGCTGAACAGCAGCACGAACCAGCAGATCGGCACCAGCACCGGCTGTGAGCCCGCGACCAGCGCGCCCAGGCCGTCGGGTCGAGCCGCGCGGACACCTTCGCGGCAGCACCACGAGAAAGCCGCCCGGCCGGCGGTGAACGCGACCACGATGAGTCCCCAGTGGACGGTCGCGATCGCGGTGGCCTGCAGGCCGATGGTGACGACCAGCGTCACGACCGCGAACGCGCCGACCCCGCCGTCCTTCATCACCGCGAGAGCCCGTTCCGGCGGTCCGTAGCAGCCGAGCCCGTCCGCGGTGTCCGCCAAGCCGTCGAGATGCATCCCCCGCGTCGCCAGCGCCACCACACCCACGCACAGCAGCCCCCCGAGCAGCCCGTGCACGCCCTGCATGACCGCGGCCACAAGCCCGCCGAGCACCACGCCGACCAGAGGCGCGAGCGCGATGGCCCGCCGGGCAGCCGCCCGGTCGACCGCGTCCACCCGCAACGGCAACACGGTCAACCACGAAAACGCCACCTTCACAGCGCCACACTCCACCATTTCGGACGTCGTGTCGCCTTGTCGGTGGCTCTCCTCAGCTGCGTCGCACCGACCGGCTGATCCTCGCGTGGGCTTACTCGGCGGTGGACACGCCGGCGTCGTCGGTGGTTGTGGTGTCGGCGGTGTCGGTGGCCGTCGACACCCCGGCGTCGTCGAAGGTGGCCATTTCGGCCAGGATCCGGGTGGCCATCGCGACGATGGGCAGTGCCGTCACCGCGCCGGAGCCTTCGCCGAGGCGCATCCCCATGTCCAGGATCGGCTCCAGGTTGAGCTGTTCCAGGGTCAGCTTGTGGGCGGGCTCGGTGGAGCGGTGGCCGGCGACCCACCACATCTTCGCGCCCGGCGCGAGTTCCTCGGCCACGAGCGCGGCGGCGCCGGACACGACACCGTCCAGGATCACCGGGGTTTTGCGGATCGCGGCCTGGGCGAGGAACGCGGCCATGGCGGCGATGTCGGCACCGGCGGCGGTCCGCAGCAGCTGCTTCGGGTCCGCGCTCACTTTCCGGGCACGACGCAGCGCGTCCCGGATCGCGGCGGTCTTGCGCATCCACGTCTGGTCGTCGATCCCGGTGCCGCGGCCGACGACGGCGACTGGTTCGGCTCCGGTGAGCGCGGCCACGAGCACGGCCGCCGGGGTGGTGTTGCCGATCCCCATGTCGCCCGCGACGAGCAGGTCCGCGCCGGCGTCCACCTCCTCGTCCGCGATGGCCTTGCCGGCTTCGAGCGCCTTGGTCAGCTCGTCCTCGGTGAGCGCGTCCTCCCGGTCGATCGATCCGGACCCGGACCGGACCTTCGACTTCGAGACCTCGGCGGACGTGTCGGCGGCGACGGACATGTCGACCACCCGCACGGTCGCACCCGCGGTCGCGGCCAGCACGTTCACCGCGGCGCCGCCGGCCAGGAAGTTGCCGACCATCTGGGCGGTGACCTCCGGTGGGTACGCCGACACGCCGTGCGCGGCGACACCGTGGTCACCGGCGAACACGACCACGCGGGGCCGGGTGAACGGCTTCGGCGGGCACACACCCTGGCACGACGCCACCCACACGCCCAGCTCCTCCAGCCGGCCGAGCGCGCCGGCCGGTTTGGTCAGCCGGTCCTGCCGGGCGAGCGCGTCCTGCTTGGCCGATTCGTCAGGGGGCGACACGTTCGAGAACACCCAGCAACCTCTTTTCAACGCAACCGCAGCGGGATTCCGGCCACGAGCAGGAGTACCTCGTCGCAACGTTGCGCCAACGCGGCATTGAGGGCGCCGAGCTCGTCCCGGAAGAGCCTGCCAGAGCGGGTGGGCGGCACAACCCCCAGGCCGACCTCGGCCGAGACCAGCACGATCCGCGCCTCGGTCGCGGCGACCGCCTCCACCAGGAACGCGCCCTCCCGGCGAACCAGGTCGAGACCCGCGCCCGCCCAGGCACCCGCGGCGTCCATCACCCCGGTCAGCCAGGTGGCGACGTCGTCGACGAGGGTCGGCCCCCGCGCGGCCCGGACGACGTCCGCCAGCTCCCGTGTGGCTTCGACCGTGCGCCACGTGTACGGGCGGCGGGCGATGTGCGCGTCGATCCGCGCGGTCCACTCCGGGTCGTCCGGATCACGCCGGCCGGTGGCGACGTACGTCACGTCGTCGTCCGCCGGTAACAGCCCCTCGGCGTGCGCCGACTTGCCGGACCTCGCCCCGCCCAGCACCAATGTCCTGCGGCTCACATGTCCCTCGAAGTCGCTGGTGACTTAGCCTCTTGCCAAAGTTATCCGGTCTGGGAGTACACGTGGACTATCGATGGCGTTGCCAGGACGCGGCCGGCCGCGACATCCCTGGCGAGGAGACCCATTTCGCCAGCCAGACACACGCCGAGGACTGGCTGCGGGCCACCTGGTCGGACCTGCTCGCGGCAGGCGTCGACCGGGTGACCCTGTTGCACGGCGAAGCCGAGGTGTACGGCCCGATGAGCCTGCACCCCGTCGACTAGGCGGCTACGGGACCACGGTGAGCCGGGGGTCGGTGGTCACCACGTCCTCGAGCACCGCGTCGATCTTGTCCAGCAGGCCGCGTTCCAGGACCACGCCGGCCGCTTTGACGTTCTCCTTGACCTGTTCGGGACGGGAGGCGCCGATGATCGCGGAGGCCACGTTCTGGTTCTGCAGGACCCAGGCGACCGCCAGCTGGGCCAGGGTCAGGTCGGCCTCGGCGGCGAGCGGCTTCAGCTGCTGGACGCGTTCCAGCACGTCATCCCGCAGGTACCGGGCCACGAAGTTCTTGCCCGACGGGTCCGTCGCCCGCGACCCCTCGGGGACTGGCTGGCCAGGCAGGTACTTGCCGGTCAGCACGCCCTGCGCGATCGGCGAGAACACGACCTGGCCGAGGCCTTCCCGTTCGGACGCCGGCACGACCTGGGACTCGATCACCCGCCACAGCATGGAGTACTGGGGCTGGTTGGAGATGAACGGCACGTTGAGCTCACGGGCCAGCGCGGCACCCCGGGTGATCTGCTCGCCCGTCCACTCCGAGACGCCGATGTACAGCACCTTGCCCTGCCGGACCAGGTCGGCGAACGCCAGCATGGTCTCCTCAAGCGGGACCGTGCGGTCGAACCGGTGCGCCTGGTAGACGTCGATGTAGTCGGTCTGCAGCCGCTTCAACGAGGCGTGCGCGGACTCGATGACGTGTTTGCGGCCGAGGCCGCGGTCGTTCGGGCCGCCGGGGCCGGTCGGCCAGTAGAGCTTGGTGAGGATCTCCAGGCTCTCCCGCCGCTGGCCGGCGAGCGCCCGGCCCAGCACCGACTCCGCCTTGGTGTTGGCGTAGACGTCGGCGGTGTCGAAGGTGGTGATGCCGGCGTCGAGCGCGGCCCGCACACAGGCGTGCGCCTGCTCCTCCTCGACCTGCGAACCGTGGGTGATCCAGTTGCCGTACGAGATCTCACTGACCGACAGCCCGCTGCGGCCAAGTCGACGAAACTCCATGCGCTCAACCTAGCAACAAGTTCGCCACGCTAACGGTCTGGAACCCCGATCACCTAGGGAATCGGCTGGCCCGGCCGCAGGCGCGGCTTGGGCACCCGCAGTTTGCGGATCTGGCTGGCGCGGACGAAGGAGTACCAGCCGATGGACATGCCCCGGACCGCCTCCTTGGGGAACTTCGCCCGGACCAGCTTGGTGATCCGGCGGCCGTTCACGATCCCCTCCAGGATCATCGCCACCAGCATGATCAGGCAGAGCAGGGTGGCGTACTGCTGGATCACGAAGTTCGGCACGAGCAACGCCACGAACACCAGGATCGCCAGCGGCATGAACAGGCCGAGCAGGTTGCGGCGGGTGTCCACGACGTCCCGCACGTACGCCTTCAGCGGGCCGCGGTCGCGGGGCATCAGGTACTGGTCGTCGCCGGCCATCATCCGCTCACGGCGCTCGCGGGCCGCGGCCCGGCGCTCGCCCTTGTTGCCGCGGTTGCGGCGCAGGGCCTCGCGGGTGGTCTTCGGCGCGGGCGCCACCGGACCCCGTTTCCGCGGCTCGGCGTCCCGGCGCTTCGGCGTCGGGCGGCCCTTGCCGGCGGTGTATCCCTTGGTTGTGGGTTCCTCGACCGCCGGCGCCTCCTCTTCGGGAGTGGCGTCGGCGTTGTCTGACGTGTTGCGGCGTAGGAACCTCACGATACGTAGATTATGACAAGCCCTGATGGGATGGTTCAGCGGATACGCTGCGATCCGTGCGCGTACTGATTGCTCCTGACTGTTTCGGCGGCACGCTGACCGCCCCGGAGGCCGCCCAGGCCATGGCCGACGGCTGGCGGGCGGCCGCCCCGGCGGACGAACTCGTGCTCAGGCCGTTGACCGACGGCGGCCCCGGCTTCGTGGACGTGCTGCACACGGTGCTCGGCGGCACCCTGCACACGGTGACCGTGACCGGTCCGCTCGGCGAGCCGGTGACCGCCACCTGGCTGGAGCACGAGGGCACCGGGTACGTCGAGTCGGCTCAGGCGAACGGGCTGCATCTGGTCGGAAAACCGGACCGGCGCCCGTTGGACGCCACCACGCGCGGCGTGGGCGAGCTGATGGTGGACGCGCGGGCCGCGGGCATGGAGTCGATCGTCGTCGGCCTGGGCGGCTCGTCCACCACGGACGGCGGCAAGGGGATGCTGGAGGTCACCGGCACAGGTGACTGGCCCAAGCTGATCGCCGCGACCGACGTGGAGAACCCCCTGCTGGGCGAGCACGGCGCCGCGCACACGTTCGGGCCGCAGAAGGGCGCGTCCCCGGAGGATGTGGCGGAGCTGGAGCGGCGGCTCGCGGCCTGGTCCGACGAGGTCGGGCCGGAGCATCGGGACAAGCCCGGCGCGGGCGCCGCGGGCGGGCTCGGATTCGGGCTGTTCCTGCTCGGCGCGACCCGAGTGTCCGGGGCCGGACTGGTCCGGGACCTGACCGGCCTTGGCCGGGCCATGGCCGACGCCCAGCTGGTGCTGACCGGCGAGGGCAGCTTCGACTGGCAGTCGCTGCGCGGCAAGCTCGTCACGTCGGTCGCCTCGGCGGCGGCCGACCGTGGCCTGCCGTGCCTCGTCCTGGCCGGCCAGGTCAGCGTCGGCAAGCGGGAGGCCGCGGCGGCCGGGATCGAGGCGTCGTTCGCCGTGGTCGATCACGCCGGCTCGGTCGAAGCGGCGTTCGCCGACCCGGCGGGCACCCTCGCGGCCCTGGCCACGGACGTGGCGCGACAGTGGTCGGCGTGACAGAAGCGGGCGCGTCGAAGTGTGTCACCATGGAATAGGACACGACGGCGGTGTGTTGGCACAGCCGTAGTCGACTTCAAGAGGAGTGCCATGACGACCGCGCAGGAGAACACGACCGAAGCGGCGACGACGCACGGTGTCACGCTGACCGACACTGCCGCAGGCAAGGCCAAGAGCCTGCTTGCGCAGGAAGGTCGCGACGACATGCACCTGCGTATCGCGGTGCAGCCTGGGGGCTGTGCCGGTCTGCGCTACCAGCTGTTCTTCGATGAGCGCGCGCTCGACGGCGACCTCTACCGTGACTTCGGCGGCCTGAAGGTGGCCGTGGACCGGATGAGCGCGCCGTACGTCGAGGGTGCCGTCATCGACTTCGTCGACACCATCGAGAAGCAGGGCTTCACGATCGAGAACCCGAACGCCACCGGTTCGTGCGCGTGCGGCGACTCGTTCCACTGAGCACCTGACGTGCGAAAAGGGGCCGCTGCCGCGGCCCCTTTTCGCTAGACGTACTCGTCCAGGCCCTCGACCTGGGCGCGGCAGCCGTCGGTGACCTCCCAGGCCGGGGCGAGCCTCGGCAGCAGCGGGTGCTGCGGGGGGCGGCGCACGGACGCCGGGATCTGGGCGCAGTCGGCGATCAGCTCGTCGATCGAGTCGGCCTCGGTGATGTTCACGTTCGCCACGTTATTGAGCACGCTGAGAGATGCCTAGGAGTACCAACCGGTAGTGTGCTTAGGCAGCCGACGAAACCACCCGTCCGGGTGGTCGACGTGGAGAGCCTGGCTGCCTGACTCGCAGGGAGGGCCCGGTGCCCGTTGCCGTATCGGGAAGCATCGCCACCGATCACCTCATGCACTTCCCCGGCCGTTTCGCCGAGCAGATCATCCCGGACCAGACCCACCGGCTGTCGCTCAGCTTCCTGGTGGACGACCTGCAGGTCCGGCGGGGCGGAATCGGCGCCAACATCGCCTTCGGGATGGGCGTACTCGGCTGTTCGCCGGTCCTGGTCGGCGCGGCCGGCTCGGACTTCGCCGACTACCGGTCCTGGCTGGAGCGCCACGGGGTGAACTGCGCGGGCGTGCGGATCTCGGAGACCGCGCACACCGCGCGGTTCGTGTGCACGACGGACGAGGACATGTGCCAGATCGCGTCGTTCTACGCGGGCGCGATGGCCGAGTCGCGGCTGATCGAACTGGAGCCGATCGAGGCCAGGGTCGGCGCGCTCGACCTGGTCCTGATCAGCCCGGACGACCCCGAAGGCATGCTGCGGCACGCCGAGGAGTGCCGGCAGCGCGGCTACATGTTCGCGGTCGACCCGTCCCAGCAGCTCGCCCGGATGAACGGCGACCAGGTCCGCGAGTTCGTCGTCGGCGCCGACTACCTGTTCAGCAACGACTACGAGTGGGAGCTGCTGCTCAAGAAGACCGGTTGGACCGAGGCGGACGTGCTCGGCAAGGTCGGCATGCGGATCACCACCCTGGGCGAGAAGGGCGTGGAGATCGTCGACAGCAAGGGCCCGGTCGTGCACGTGGCCGCCGTGCCGGAGCTGGCCAAGGCCGACCCCACCGGCGTCGGCGACGCGTTCCGCGCCGGCTTCCTCGCCGGCATGTCCCACGGCCTGGACCTGGAGCGCGCCGCACAACTCGGCTCGTACATCGCCGTGCTGGTGTTGGAGACCGTCGGCACCCAGGAATGGGCCTTCGACAACACCGAGGCCATCACCCGCATCAGCGGCGCCTTCGGTGAGGACGCCGCGAGGGACATCGCGGCCATCCTGCCGCAGTAAGCTATCGCGCCATGAGTGACGCCTGTGCCGTCGCGCACGGCACGGCCACGGATGAGCCTGGCGAACATCGCGTGCTGGTGGCGGTGTTCGCCTCACCCGTGGCCGAATTCCTTGTGCGGTACGGAGAAGACCTCGGCTACACCACGGTCCTGTTCGACCCGCCCGGCGACCTGCCGGCGTTGTGCGAACACACCGACGTCGTGGCCACCGACCACCACCGGGCGGACCTGGGCACCGCGCTGCGGGACGTGCTTGCCCATCCGGTGCGGTGGATCGGGGTGTTGGGCAACCCACGGCATGAGGGCCCGCACATCCGGCTGCTGACCGAGTTGGGGGTGCCCGCCGACGAGATCGCCCGGGTGCACCGTCCGGTCGGACTCAACATCGGGTCGCGGACCCCGGCGGAGATCGCGATCGCCACACTGGCCGGCCTGATCGCCGACCGCAACGGCCGGCCAGGCGGATTCGAGTTTCAGCTTGCGTAGTGCGCGGCGATCTCGTCGCTGGTGGTGAGCCAGACGCCGGGGTGGTTCGCCACGTACTCCAGGGCCTGGTCCAGGTATTTGTGCCGGAACGCCTGGCCGAGGATGAACGGGTGCACGGCCAGCGCCATCACACGGCCGTTGTCGGCTGACTCGGCGTACAGCTGGTCGAGTTGGTCGCGCACGATCTGGACGAAGTCCGGCCCGGTCATGCCTTTGCTGACGAAGATGCCGACGTCGTTCAGCTCCACCGAGTACGGCACGCTCAGCATTCCCGGCACGTTCAGCCGATACGGCTGGTCGTCGTTGGTCCAGTCGAGGACGTAGGTCAGGCCGAGTTCGGCGAGTAGGGCCGGGGTGTGGAACGTCTCGGTGAGCGCGGGCCCCATCCAGCCGTGTGGCCGGGTGCCGGTGGCTTTCTCGATGGTCGTCACGACGTCGGTGAGGTAGGCGCGTTCCTCGTCGACGGTCATGTCGGCCTGGAAGATCGAGTTGTTCTTCCCGTGCGCCAGCCAGGCCCAGTCGCGTTCCCGGCCGGCGTCGATGATCCGCGGGTTGTGTTCGTAGACGTCCGAGTTGAGCAGCACGCTCGCGCGGATCCCGTGCCGGTCCAGGGTGTCCAGCATTCGCCAGAACCCCACCCGCGGCCCGTAGTCGCGCCAGCCGAAGTTCAACGCGTCCGGCACCAGGTGCGCGGTGCCCTCGAACGTGCTTGTGGACCGCCGGTCCACTTGGTAGTGCTCGACGTTGAGGCCCAGGTAGAACGCCACCCGCGCGCCGCCGGGCCACTGGATCGGGTCGCGGTCGACGATCGGGTTGTCGGTGAAAAGTTCGATGTCCATGCATCTATGCTCGAACCATCACATCTGTGTGAAGGTCAAGGGGAACGTCATGCGTATCGGTGAACTCGCCGAACGGACCGGCACGTCCCGCCGGTTGCTGCGGTACTACGAGGAGCAGGGCCTGCTTGTGCCGGACCGGTCCGCCAACGGCTACCGCGAGTACGACGACACCCTGGTCGACCAGGTCGTCCGGATCAGGGGACTGCTCGCCGCCGGCGTGCCCACCAAGATCATCAGGCAGATCCTGCCGTGCCTGACCGAACGGGAGATCGTCCAGTTCTCCGGCACGACCGAACCGATCCTGACCGCGCTGGAACGTGAACGCGACCAGATGAGCGAACGCATCGAGTTCCTGACCCGCAACCGGGACGCGATCACCGGCTACATCACCGCCGTCAAGTCTCAGAGCCGCACAGGGTACTGAGGTTCGGGGATCTGCGGGCGGATCCGGCCCTCGACGAAGATCCCGTGCCAGATCATGAACACCAGCAGCGCCCAGATCCGGCGGCTGTGGTCGAGCTGCCCGGTCCGGTGCTCGTCCAGCAACGCCAGCACGGCCTGCCGGTCGAGCAGCTCGTCGGTCAGTGAGTCACGGATGATCGTGGCCGCCCACGGGTACATCTCGTCCTTGAGCCAGTGCCGGATCGGCACCGGGAAACCCAGCTTCCGGCGGTTGATCACGTGTGCCGGCACGATGTCCCGGATCGCCGCGCGCAGCGCGTACTTCGTCGTCTCCTTGGTGATCTTCTGTTCGAGCGGGATCTTCGCGGCGATCTTGAAGACTTCCGGGTCCAGGAACGGCACCCGCAGCTCCAGCGAGTTGGCCATGGTCATCTTGTCGGCCTTGACGAGAATGTCGCCGCGCAGCCAGGTGAACAGGTCCACGTGCTGCATCCGGGTCACCGGGTCCCACTCGGCCGACTGCCGGTACCACGGCGCGGTGATCTCCTCGTGCCCCACACCCGGGTTGAACGTGCGCAGCACGCGCTGGATCTGGTCGTCCCGGAAGATCCGCGCGTTGCCGTAGTACCGCTGCTCCAGGCTGAGCGCGCCGCGGCGGAGGAAGTCCTTGCCGCGCTTGCCTTCCGGCAGCTTCGTGGACAGGTTGCCCATCGCCTTGCGCAGCGCGCCCGGGACCTTCTCGAACGCCGCCAACGAGATCGGCTCGCGGTAGATCGTGTAGCCGCCGAACAGCTCGTCCGCGCCCTCGCCGGAGAGCACCACCTTCACGTACTGGCGCGCCTCGCGGGCGATGAACCACAGCGGCACCAGCGCCGGGTCGGCCACCGGGTCGTCCAGGTACCAGACGATCAACGGCAGGACGTCCATCATCTCCTGCGGCGACACCGTCCGGACCACGTGCTTCACGCCGATCGCCGCCGCCGACTCGGCGGCCACGTCCACCTCGGAGTACCCCTGCCGCTCGAATCCCGTGGTGAACGTGATCAGGTCCGGGTTGTGCTCCTTGGCCAGGGCCGCGATCACCGTCGAGTCGATGCCGCCGGAGAGGAACGAGCCGACCGTGACGTCCGCGCGCATGTGCTTGGCGACGGAGTCCTTCAACACGGCCGCGATGTCCGAGTGCAGACGACCCGCTTCGTACTGGCCAACCGAGGAAGTTTTGAACAGCGGCGTGAAGTACCGCTCGGTGGTCATCCGGCCGTCCGGGGTCACCGTGAACGACGTGCCCGACTCGACGCGGCGGACCGAGTCGTGCAGGGTCTCCGGCTCCGGCACGTACTGCATGACCAGGTAGTGCTGCAGAGCCGTCCGGTCAAGGCGTGGGGCGCTGCCCAACACCCGGGACAGCGCGAGCAGGCTCTTCTTCTCGCTGGCGAAGGCGACGCCACCAGGGCCGTAGCTGTAGAACAGCGGCTTGATGCCGAACGGGTCACGTGCGCCGAAGAGCACCTGGCGGTGGGAGTCCCAGATCAGGAACGCGAACATCCCTCGGAACCGGCTGACCACGCTCGGCCCGTAGTGGTGGTACGCGGCCACCATGGCCTCGGCCTCGCCGTCGGTGGCGAACTGGAGGTTGAACTCGCGCTTGAGGTCGGCGCGGATCTCCAGGTAGTTGTAGACCTCGCCGTTGAACAGGATGGTGTACCGGCCCGGGGCGTCCACCGGGCCCCAGTGCAGCGGCTGGTGCGAGTGCGCGATGTCCACGATCGAGAGCCGGTTGAACCCGAAGACCACGCCTGGCCCGACCCAGGTCCCGCTCTCGTCGGGGCCGCGGTGCCGCTGGCAGCGCAGTGCGCCGTCGACCGCGCCGCGGGCCCCCTCAGGGTCGAGTCCGGACGGGCACACCAGGCCAAGCAGACCGCACACTCTCGGCAACCTTCCTTTTCGAGGATGTGGTTGAAGGGCCAGTATGCCCGGCCGCCGGACACCGGTCCCCGTGCCCGGCCCCTGATCCGCGTCACATATGTCGCTGAGCTACGCTCCCGCAAGAGCGGATCGGCGAGGAGGAGAGCGAACGGTGAGCCAACAGGAGCCCTCGCGCGGGCGGCGGCTGGCCAAGATCGTCGGGCTGGTCGGCCTGGTCGCGCTCGCGGCGACCGGCTGCTCGGGGGAAGAGGTCCTGCGGTTCGGCTGGCCGAAGGGTGTCACCGAGCAGTCCGACGAGATGGTCAACCTGTGGACCGGCGCGGTGATCGCCTCGCTGGTCGTGGGTGTGTTCACGTGGATCCTGATGCTGTGGCCGGTCGTGTTCCACCGCAAGAAGGCCAGTGACACCGACCTGCCGCCGCAGCGCCAGTACAACACGCTGCTGGAGATGATCTACACCGGTGTGCCGGTGGTCATCGTGGTGGTGCTGTTCGTGTTCACCGCGACCACCGAGAACCGGGTGCTGGCCAAGACCGCCAACCCGGACGTGACCGTGGACGTGAAGGCCTTCCAGTGGAACTGGGACTTCGGCTACAAGCAGTCCAAGGGCGCCCAGCCGAAGACGCCGGACGGCGGCATGGTCCACACGGTCGGCAGCTCGCGGGAGATCCCGCTGCTGGTCGTGCCGGCCGGCCGCACGGTCGAGTACCAGCTGTCGTCCAACGACGTGATCCACTCGTTCTACGTGCCGGAGATGCACTTCAAGCGGGACGTCTTCCCGTACCCGGACAAGAACAACCAGGACAACACGTTCCAGAACAAGATCGACCGGCCGGGCTCGTTCGTCGGCCGCTGCGCCGAGCTGTGCGGCTCGTACCACGCGTTCATGAACTTCGAGGTGCGCGCGCTGCCCGGTGACCTGTTCGACCAGTACCTGGACCTGCGGACGCGGACCAACCCGACGACCAACCAGACGTACACGGCGGCCGAGGCGTTGTCGAAGATGGCCTGCGGCGACCTGTGCAAGCCGTACGCGGTGACCACCAGTCCCTTCAACACCGACCGCGTAGCGCGGACGGCTTCCGGCTGAGGCGAGGGAACATGAAGGTCGAAGCCAGGATCTTCCACATCTGCACGGGTTTCTTCTTCGCCGCAGCGGTCCTGTACGGCGTGTGGGCCAAGGAGCCGGTCGGCATCGTCGGCCTCACCCTGACCGGTGGGCTGTCGCTGATCATCGGCAGCTACTTCGGCTTCGTGTCCCGCCGGGTCGCCGAGCGGCCCGAGGACAACGAGAACGCCGAGGTCAGCGACGGTGCCGGTGAGCTGGGTTTCTTCAGCCCCGGCAGCTACTGGCCGGTGGCGTGCGCCGCGGCGGCCGCGCTCACCGCGTTCGCGCTGGCGTTCTTCCAGATCTGGCTGGTGATCATCGGCGTCGTGTGCGTCCTGCTCACGGTCGGCGGCCTGGTGTTCGAGTACCACACCGCCCCGGACAAGGACTGAACACCGAAGACGACCCGCTGGACGAGGCCGGGCGCCCGAACGTCACGGACGCCTGGCCCGAGCACCCGGTGGGCGAGGGCCGGACGCTGATCATGGTGCACAAGCACCTGCGTCAGGAGTTACGCCAGATCCGGGACGCCGTCGACGAGGTCGCCGCGGGCCGGCGGCCGGCTGAGGACGCCCGCTCACTGATCAGCCATATGACCATCCGGCAGAACTACTGGACCCTGGGTGGGTTCTGCGCGTCCTACTGCCGCGTTCTCACCCTGCACCACTCGCTGGAGGACCAGGTGTTCCCCGGCCTCGCCGGCCACGAGCCCGCACTCGGGCCGGTCATCGAGAAGCTCTCGCGGGAACACGAGGTGATCGCGGACGTGATCACCGGCCTGGACACCGCGCTGACCAGGCTGTTGAGCGACGAGACCGGCTTCGACGACGTCCGCGACCAGGTGGCCCTGCTCGACCGGCTGCTGACCTCGCACCTGGACTACGAGGAATCCCAACTGGTCGAACCGCTGGGCCGCCTCGGTTACTGAGCCGAGCCGGCCAGCTTGCCGGAGAACGCCGCCCAGTTGGCCAGCAGCGTGGCCGCCGCGCCCGAGTCGATCGCCTGGGCCACCTGCCGCAGTCCGGCGCTCAGATCGGCCTTCAGGTCGTCCGTGAGGCCCCGGTAGGCGGCCACCGCGCCGGCCGCGTTCAGCAGCACCGCGTCCCGAACCGGGCCCAGTTCGCCGCCGACCAGCCGCCGGACCACCTCGGCGTTCTCCTCCGGCTGGCCGCCGCGCAGGTCCTCCGGCCGGGCCGGCGCGAGGTCGAAGTCCGCCGGGTCGATCTTGTCCGCGCGAACCGTGCCGCCCTCGACGACCCACACCGAACTCGTCGTCGACGTGGTGATCTCGTCCAAGCCGTCGTCGCCGCGCACCACGAGCACGGACGAACCGCGCCGGGCGAACACCTCGGCCACCACCGGCGCCAGCTTCGCGAACGCGCAGCCCACCAGGGCGGCCGCCGGCTGGGCCGGGTTGGTCAACGGCCCCAGCACGTTGAAGGCGGTCGGAATGCCCAGCTCCCGGCGGGGCGCGCCGGCGTGCCGGAACGCGGGGTGGAACACCGGCGCGAAGCAGAACCCGACCCCCAGCTCCCGCACGCACTCCTGGACACCGTGCGCGTTCAGGCCGATCGCCACCCCCAGCATCTCCAGGACGTCGGCCGTGCCGGTCCTGGACGACGCGGACCGGTTGCCGTGCTTGACCACGGGCACCCCGGACGCGGCCACCACGATCGCGCTCATCGTCGAGATGTTGACGCTGCCGGACCGGTCGCCGCCGGTGCCCACCACGTCAACGGCCCGCCGCGGCACCGTGACCCGGTTGGCGTGCGCGAGCATCCCGTCGGCCAGGCCGGCGATCTCGTCCGGCGTCTCGCCCTTGGCGTGCAACGCCACCGCGAACCCGGCGATCTGCGCGGACGTGGCGCCGCCGGACATGATCTGGCCCATCGCCCACGACGTGTCGTCGGCGGTCAGGTCGCCGCCGTCCACCAAGTGGTGCAGCAGCGCCGGCCAGTTGTCGCGCGGCATCGCGGTCAACCCTTGACGACGGGCAGCTGGCGGGAGCGCAGCACGTCCGCGACGGTCTCGGCGGCGGTCAGCGGGTCGAGCGGGTGCACCAGCACGGCGTCCGCCTGCGACCAGGTGGCCAGCCAGCGGTCGTCCTTGCGGCGGACCGCGATCACGATCGGCGGGCAGTCGTCCAGCTCGTTCTTCAGCTGCCGGCACACGCCCATGCCGCCGGTCGGCTGCGCCTCGCCGTCCAGGATCGCCAGGTCGATGTCGCCCTCGTCCATGTGGTACAGCACGTCCGCGACCCCGTCGGCCTCAACGAACGTCACCCGGCCGATGTCCGCGGCCGGCCGGCGGCCGACAGCTGTGACGATGCTCTCCCGCACTTCAGGCCGGTGGCTGAAGACGAGGATGGTCAGCGGCTGCGTGCTCATCTGTGGGTGGTCCTCCGCCTCGACACCGAAATCACCGATAATGCGCCTGGTCACGACCGTCCGAATCCTAGTCCCCGACGAGGGCCGGACTTGAGCGGGATCCAACAGCGGACCCGACCGGGCGATGCGGACAACCGCAGGCCATAATGCGTCGCGTGACAACAGCATCGCCTTCGATCAGCCAGCGCGTGCATTCGCTGAACCGGCCGAACATGGTCAGCGTCGGCACGATCGTGTGGCTGTCCAGTGAGCTGATGTTCTTCGCCGGGCTGTTCGCCATGTTCTTCACGGTGAAGGCGCAGAACAGCACCGGTCACTGGCCGCCGCCCCTGACCCCGGGCGGCCAACCGATCGAACTCAACGTCTTCTTCTCGACGCCGTTCACCATCATCCTGGTGCTGTCCTCGGTCACGTGCCAGTTGGGTGTGTTCGCGGCCGAGCGGGGCGACGTGTTCGGGCTGCGTCGCTGGTACGTCGTCACGCTGATCATGGGCGCGGTCTTCCTCGGCGGCCAGGTCACCGAGTACATCAACCTGATCGGCGAGGGTGTCACCATCCCGTCCGGCGGGTTCGGCACGGTGTTCTTCCTGACCACCGGGTTCCACGGTCTGCACGTCACCGGCGGTCTGATCGCGTTCGTGTACCTGCTCATGCGCACCAAGATGAGCAAGTTCACGCCGGCGCAGGCGACCGCGGCGATCGTGGTCTCGTACTACTGGCACTTCGTCGACATCGTGTGGATCGGCCTGTTCGCGATCATCTACATCATCCCGTGACAGTGACGCTGGCGATGCCGAACCACACTCCCGAACCGACTTCACTAGCAAGGTGCCCATCACATGACGACTGAGAAGGCGGACGCCGCCGGGGACAGCAAGGTGGCGCGGAAACGAGCCCGCTCGTCCAAGCGTCGACGGCGGATCTCCGGCTTGCTTGCGTTGGGCGTGGCCCTGATCGGTGTCGGCGCCATCTACAGCGCCCTGTCGCCCGAGCCGCAGACCGCGAACGCGTCGCAGACCGACCCGGCGCTGGTGCGCAAGGGCGAGCAGATCTACAACAACACCTGCATCTCCTGCCACGGGGCCAACCTGGAGGGGGAGAAGGACCGCGGGCCGGCCATCATCGGGATCGGCGAGGCGGCCGTCTACTTCCAGACCTCGACCGGGCGGATGCCGCTGGCCGCGCAGGCCGCGCAGGCCGAGCGCAAGCCACCGAAGCTGAGCCCGGAGGAGATCGACGCGCTGATCGCGTACGTCGAGTCCAAGTCCACCAACGGGCCGAAGCTGCCGGACGCGAAGGGTGCCGCGCTGGTGGGCGACAACCCGGCCCGCGGCGGCGAGCTGTTCCGGATGAACTGCACGTCCTGTCACAGCTTCACCGGTCGCGGCGGCGCGTTGTCGTCCGGCAAGTCCGCGCCCGACCTGGACGAGGCGACCGAGGTGCAGATGTACGCGGCGATGGTCTCCGGCCCGGAGAACATGCCGAAGTTCTCCGACCGCCAGCTCTCGCCGGAGGAGAAGAAGGACATCATCGCGTACATCAAGTCGGTGACCAACGGGAACAACAACCCCGGCGGCGCGCCGATCGGCGGTCTGGGCCCGCAGTCCGAGGGCCTGATGGCGTTCATCGTGGGGATGGCCGCGCTGGTGGGCATCACGCTGTGGATCGGAGGCAAGTCGTGAGCGACGACAAGAAGGACCTGCCCACCGACGAAGAGCTCGGCGACATGGACCGCGAGGAGCTGCTGAAGCTCGGCGGCCGGCTGGACGACGTCGAGCTGGTCGAGTACAGCGACCCGTGGCCGGTCAAGGGCACCAAGGCGGAGAAGCGGGCGGAACGGGCCGTGGCCGGCTGGTTCACCCTGTCCGGCCTGGCCGGGCTGGCGTTCATCGTGATCTTCATCGCCTGGCCGTGGCGGTACGCCCCGGCCAACACCGACGACCACCTGCTGTACCTGCTGTACACGCCGATGCTCGGGCTGACCCTGGGCCTGGCGATCCTCGGTGTGGGTGTCGGCGTGGTCATGTACGCCAAGAAGTTCCTGCCGCACGAGGTCGCGGTCCAGCAGCGGCACGAGGGCCGGTCGCCGGAGATCGACCGGCAGACGTTCGTGGCGCACCTGTCCGACGCGGGCGACAAGAGCACGATCGCCCGCCGGTCGCTGATCAAGCGGACCGCGCTGTTCGGGGCGGGCACGTTCGGCCTGGCCGCGGCGGTGCTCCCGCTCGGCAGCATGATCAAGAACCCGCACGCCGAGTCGGCCAACGAGAACGGCCTGTGGCACACCGGCTGGATGGCCAAACAGGGCGAGCGCGTGTTCCTGCGCCGCGACACCGGTGACTCGCACGCGGTCGAGCTGGTGAAGCCGGAGGACCTGGACGCGGGCGCGATGGAGACGGTGTTCCCGTTCCACGCCCCGGTCACCAAGGACGGCAAGGTCGACTACGCGGGGCTGTCCGACATCCTCGCCGGCAAGCAGCGGGTCAACCCCGAGGAGCTGGCCGAGGCGTTCGCCCGCGCGGACAACCCGGTGATGCTGATCCGGCTGCGGCCGGAGGACGGCAAGCGGGTGGTGAAGGCGAAGGACCAGGAGGACTACAACTTCGGCGACTACTACGCCTACACCAAGATCTGCAGCCACCTGGGCTGTCCGACCTCGCTGTACGAGCAGCGGACCAACCGGATCCTCTGCCCGTGCCACCAGTCGCAGTTCGACGCCTTGCACTACGCCAAGCCGATCTTCGGCCCGGCCACCCGCAAGCTGGCGCAACTGCCGATTCAGGTCGACGCCGAAACGGGTTACTTTTATGCCACGGCCGACTTCAACGAGGCGGTCGGACCGGCCTTCTGGGAGCGCAAGTCATGAGCGGTATCACGACGCCCACGAAACAGAAGAACCCGGCGGCCAGGCTCGCGGCGGGCACCGGCAACTGGCTGGACGACCGCCTGCACGCGGCCGGCGGCATCCGGCGCCAGCTGAACAAGGTCTTCCCGACGCACTGGTCGTTCCTGCTCGGTGAAGTCGCGCTGTACAGCTTCATCGTGCTGCTGCTGTCCGGCACGTACCTGTCGCTGTTCTTCGACCCCTCCATGCAGGAGGTCGAGTACCAGGGCTCGTTCGTCAACCTGCGCGGCCTGGAGATGTCCCGGGCCTACGAGTCGGCGCTGAACCTGTCGTTCGACGTGCGCGGCGGCCTGTTCGTCCGGCAGGTGCACCACTGGGCGGCGCTGCTGTTCATGGCCGCGATCGTGCTGCACATGTTCCGCACGTTCTTCACCGGCGCGTTCCGCCGGCCGCGGGAGACGAACTGGGTCATCGGCATCCTGCTGTTCATGCTGGGCGCGATCGAGGGCTTCGCCGGCTACTCCCTGCCGGACGACCTGCTCTCCGGCGCCGGCCTGCGGATCATGTCCGGGCTGATCCTGTCGATCCCGGTGATCGGGACATGGGTCAACTGGTTGTTGTTCCGAGGTGAGTTCCCCGGGCACGAAGTCATACCCTTGCTCTACTCCGCGCACATCCTGCTGATCCCGGGGATCATCCTGGCGTTGGTCGGTGTGCACGTGGGTCTGGTCTGGTACCAGAAGCACACCCAGTTCCCGGGTGTGCTGAAGAAGGAGACCAACGTCGTCGGCGTGCGGATCATGCCGTACTTCTCGCTGAAGGCCGGTGGGTTCTTCGCGATCGTCACCGGTGTCATCGCGCTGCTGGGCGGGCTCATCCAGATCAACCCGATCTGGAACTTCGGCCCGTACAACCCGGCGCACATCTCCGCGGGAACCGTGCCCGACTGGTACATGGGGTGGACCGACGGGCTGATCCGTCTGTGGCCGGCCTGGGAGGTCTACCTCGGGGACTACATGATCCCGGCGCCGTTCTTCCCGTTCATGCTCGGCCTGCCGTTGCTGACCGGGATCGCGGCGGTCTACCCGTGGATCGAACGCCGGTTCACCAAGGACTACGCGCACCACAACCTGTTGCAGCGGCCGCGTGACGTGCCGGTCCGGACCAGTCTCGGGGTCATGGCGATCACGTACTTCATGGTGTCGTTGCTGTCGGCCGCGAACGACGTGCTGGCGGACAAGTTCGACATCTCGCTGAACGCGACCACCTGGATGGGCCGGATCGGCCTGCTGGTGCTGCCGCCGCTGGCGTACGCCATCACGTACCGCCTGTGCCTCGGCTTGCAACGCGCGGACCGTGAAGTGCTTGAGCACGGCGTGGAGACCGGCATCATCAAGCGGCTGCCGCACGGCGAGTTCATCGAGCTGCACCAGCCGCTCGGCCCGGTGGACGAGCACGGCCACCCGATCCCGCTGCCGTACCAGGGCACAGCGGTGCCGAAGAAGATGAACAAGCTCGGCTCGGCCGGTCGCCCGGTCGCTGGCACGCTGCTGCGGCCGGACCCGGTGGAGGAGACCCGCGCGCTCGAACGGGCCCGTTCCGAGGAGCACAACGGGCACAGCCCCGAATAGCCTCGCGCGAAACGGCCCCCGCTGCGGCGGGGGCCGTTTGTCGTGTGATGGTCAGGCCGAGTCAGCGCCGATCGAGAAGGCCGCTTCGGTGTCCTGGCTCGAGTACGACCGGAACGCGATGTGCGTGTCCGTCGCGACCACCCCCGGGATCTTGCTGATCTTGCCGGGGATGACGTTCGCCAGCTGCTCGTGTTCGCTCACGGTGATGATCGCGATCAGGTCGACATCGCCCGCGCACGAGTACACCTCGTTGACGCACTCGACGTCGGCGATGGCCTGAGCGGTCTCCGGGATGCTGTCCGCGTTGGCCTGGATCAGCACGATCGCCTTGATCACGTGGGTTCCCTCCGATGGTCGCGACCCTCAGCGAGAAGCGTATAGAAACCCCCAGTGTCCCGCGCGGGGCACTAGCCGGCGTAGTGCACCTGGGCGTGGAACACCGGTCCGTCCGGCGAGCCGCAATGCTGGTCGACTGTGGCGTCCAGGGCGGTCACCTGGTCGTCGTCGCGTTCGATCCGGTCGATGGTGACCGTGGCGTAGTCGTCGGAGCAGCCGAGCCCGTTGGAGACGATCTGGATGCCCGGCCCGTCCGGATGTGTCTCGTGGTTGCGTACGTTGAGGTAGGTCCCGGCGGTGAGGGCCTCGCCGGCGCGTCCGTTCAGCTCGATCCGGATCCAGTCGGCCCCGTTGTCGGTGGCCGCGTCGACCTTCACGACACGCTGGTACTCCCACACAGCCACGTCGCCCCAACTGCCCCCGCGCCCGTCAACGGGAAACGCCCCAGGCGCCGCCTCGAACGTCAACAACCCCTCAGGCTGCCCCGCGGCCGCGTTACTGGCCGACAACGCCCCCACAGCGCACACAACGACAGCGCACGCAAGCAACCGCATTCTGTCCCCCCAGTTCTGGAAACCCCTTGTCCCACAACGGTACCGAAGACTCACCGGCTAACGGTCACTTTCCGGAACCGATAAGGCTGGGTAACCGTCTGAACACCAGATGTGACCATGCGCGCTCACGAAGGCCTGGAGGGTCCCAACGGCGCCATGCCTGCGGTGTACGCCATGGAAGCCGCGTACGCGACCTACACCGACGCACTGGCCGACCGACTACGGAAAGGCTGCGACACCATCGACGCGACCGCACAAGCCCTCAGAGACATCCTCACGGTGTACCGCCGCGCTGACGGGCAGGCGTGACATGGGAAGGTTCTGGAAGGAAAAGGACGAGGTCGAGGACGCGGCCATAGCGCTGGCACACGATTTCGCAGGCCTGGCGAACAAAGAAGGTGTCGCCTACGGTCCGGACGCTCGCGGTGCGTTGGAAGGCGCACTGCTCGGCCATGCCGCGGATTTCATGAGTCTCGACCCACAGAAGATCATCGACGAGTGGGACCGGATGCAGAAAGTCAGTAGGGATGTCAACGTCGACGTCTCCGAACCGGTCACCGTCGCGTTGGGTGCGACCACCGAGCACCTTCGAGGCTGGTACGGCGCGGGCGCGGACGCCTTCCGCGATCAGGTGAACAAGATGCGGGCCTTCACCGGGATGCAGTCCGACTATATCGGTGCGACCATTCAGGCGTTGGGGTCGATGTTGCGTGTGGCGGTCCAGTCGAGAGACGATTTCGTAGCTCTGGCCGAGGCGACCAGAGGTCAGATCGACAAGGTGTTCAAGGACGACGCGGATGCCGGAACCCAGTTCCTGCTGAAGGTCGGCAATGGCATTGTCAAAGCCGTGCTCGGGGTTCTCGAAGATCCGAAGAAGATGGCCTTCGCGATCATCGAGAACGCGCTGGATGTCACTGTCGAAGGCGTGACACTGGTAATGGAAGGTGGCAAGCTCGGAGAAATCACCTCGAACTACACGAAACAGCGGGAGAGGCTGTTGCAGGGCTATGAGAGCGAGTTGGCCACGGTGCAGGGCTTGATCGAAAGAGGGTTGAACGACGTAATGCGCGAACAGCCCAAACTGTACGATCCTCTTCCGCTCGCGGTGGACGTCAACAGTCCGGATTTCCGGTACGCGGCGTTCGAGTCCAAGGACATGGCGCCTGGGCAGTTCAGTGCGCGCGTGGAGACCGAGCGGCAGAAGTATGTCGAGGAGAAGCAGCACAAGCTGGTGAATTCGGACAGTCCGATCCAACAGCGACTCGCGGGGAACTGATACTATGCGTGTACTGATCAGCGTGGTAGCTGTTATGGCCATGGTCGCTGGGTGTTCGGGGCCGTCGAATCCGCGGCCTCCCGATTCGCCGCCACCTGCCTCAAGTGCCGCACCGGTACCGACATCGCGCGGGCCCGCACCTGTTGTTTCCCGCACACTTGACCTGACGAGTCACCTCGCCAATCCCTGCGATCTGCTCACGACTCAGGACTTCGTGTCGCTCGGGTTCGCTGGCAATTATGTCGTGATTCCGCCATATCGCGATGCGGTGGAGCCGGAGCTTGCCTGCGAGGTCGGCGGTGGGGATATCAGGGTCGAGACCGGCGGTGGGACACTTCATCTGAGACTGAACCCGCATACCTCGCTGCTTGGTCAGGCGTACGCCGACAGCCCTCGTACGTATCCGTTCTTCGAGCCGACCGAGGTCGACGGATTTCCGGCCGTGCGGCGGTCCTTCTACGAAGACTGGATGGGCGGCATGTGTGAGGTCGTGGTGGCCACGGGTCCGAGCCAGGGTCTGAAAGTCCAGCATTCACCGAGCGCGTCCGCCGGTCATGGTGTCAAGGGGAACTGTGACCGGCTGATGCCGATCGTGGCGGAGGTGATGACGAGGCTGGGCGCTTGACCATTACCTGGATGCCAGTACCCCACTTTGCAGTGCGTACTTACGAATAGTTAGTATCGGACGTACGGTGAGTGTCAGAAGATCAAGCGCTGACACAAGGGGAACGATGAGCATCGTCATCACGGGATCGACCGGTCTGCTTGGGCATCTGGTCGTCGAGGAGCTGCTGGCGGCCGGGGTGCCGGCGAGTGGGATCACGGCCGTGGCGCGTGACAAGGCGAAGGCCGAGGACCTCGTGGCCAAGGGGGTTCGGCTTCATGTCGCCGACTATGACCAGCCGGCGAGCTTGGCCGGGGCGTTCCGGGCAGGTGACCGGGTGCTGTTGATCTCCGGCAGTGAGATCGGCAAGCGGGTGCCGCAGCACCGGGCGGTGGTCGAGGCGGCCAAGCAGGCCGGGGTGGCGCAGTTGGCGTACACCAGCATTTTCGGTGGGCCGAAGGCGGACTTCAAGCTCGCTGAGGAGCACAAGGTGACCGAGCAGATCATCCAGGACTCCGGACTGCCGTACACGTTCCTGCGCAACGACTGGTACTCAGAGATGTACATGAACGATCTCGCGGGCACCGCGGAGCGTGGTGCGATCGTCAACAATGTCAAGGCAGGGAGCCGGATCGCGACCGCGACCCGCGCTGACTACGCGGCGGCCGCGGCGGTCGTACTCACGAGCGACGGTCACCTGAACAAGGCGTACGAGTTGAGCGGCGACAACGCGTGGACCTTCGACGAGTTCGCTGATGAGCTGTCGCGGCAGACAGGCAAGACCGTGGTGCACAGGACGGTCAGCGCCGACGAGCACAAAGCCATCCTGGTCAGTGTCGGGCTTCCGGAGGGGTTCGCTGACGTTTTGGTCGACGTGGATGACGCCATCAGCCGGGGCGCGCTGGCGGGCACGCCGGGCGACCTGTCCCGGCTCATCGGCCGGCCGTCCACTCCCATCGCCGAGACGATCGCGGCGTCGCTCTAACCGCGGGCGTCGTCGGCCTGGTTGAGCCAGCCGCGCCAGCTGGCCGCGGACGAGGCGGGGACGGTCCAGGGCGTCGAGCACTGGACCATCCTTGTCCCTGGACGTTCCAGCCAGCGCAGGATTACCCCGACCTCCTCGTGCGGCGCCCCGACCAGGGGGCCAGGGCCGGGTAAGACGGTTTCCGCGGACGCGACCAGCATGTCCACGACGGGCATCGGTCGGACACCTCGCGAGGCGGACCCGGCCGCGGCGAGGCGACCGTGCCGGACCACCGCGAAATCCCAGCCGCCGGTGCCGTCCGGGCGTGCGGCGACAAGTTGGGTGATCTGGGCGAGAGCGGCCAGGCGCTGGCCGCGGTCCAGGGTGCGGATCAAGGTGGCGAGCCGGTCACGTCCCTCGGCTGCCTGTTCGAAGCGGTGTGCGTCGGACAGTTGTGACAGCCGTCGGGTGACGCGCGCGAAGACGTCCACGCGGTTGCCTGCGGTGAGTCCGCGGACGGCGTCCACCATGGGCGCGTATTCGTCAACCGTCTGCCGTCCCGCGCACGGAGCCGCGCAACGACCGATCTCCGCGAGGACGCACGGTGTCCCTTTGGGGGCGCGGGCGGGGATGCGTTGCGTACATGGCCTGATGCCTGTGCCTTCCTGTAACGCGCTCGCCGCGTCCTCAGCCGCGCGATGCGAACGGAACGGTCCGATGGCGTCCCCGCGCGGGACGCGCACCACGGAGAGACGCGGGAACGCCTCGTCGGTGAGCGTGAGCCACCAGGCTTCAT
The DNA here is from genome assembly GCF_004345645.1 of Actinocrispum wychmicini. Lineage (GTDB taxonomy): Bacteria > Actinomycetota > Actinomycetes > Mycobacteriales > Pseudonocardiaceae > Kibdelosporangium > Kibdelosporangium wychmicini. The sequence continues at coordinate 115,097 of NZ_SLWS01000016.1, forward strand.
GTTTGTTACGGGAACGCCTGTTGTACGCGGGTTTGTGGGCGGTGAGCAGACGCAGTTCGCGTACTTCCGCTTCGAGGGAGTGCGCGCACGTCACCGAGTCCACGCGGATGGCCAGCCCGACCATCTCCCGCAGCCGACGGCGGGTCTCGCTCGCGGTGAAGTACTGCCGGACACGTCGCCTCAGGTCGGACGAGGTGCCCACGTACAGCACCTCCTCGCTCGGGCCGCGGAACATGTATACGCCCGGCGCATTCGGCAGGTCGGCCGCGAGGGTGCGTTTCCGGCGTTGTTCCGGGGTCACCTCGGGGATGAAGTCGACCAGTTCCTCCAGTGACTGCACGCCAATGGATCCGACTCGTTCCAATAGACCGTGCAGCACGTCGACCGTCGCCTTCGCGTCCGCCAGGGCCCGGTGCACGGGCACGGTCGACGCGCGGAACAGCGTGGCCAGTGCGGAAAGCCGGCAGCTCGGCGCCTCCTCCCTGCTCAGGACCCTTCTGGCGAGCTTGACCGTGCACACGACCGTGGGCCGTGGCCAGTGATATCCGTGCCGCGCGCATGCCGCCTTGATGAAGCCCACGTCGAAGCCCGAGTTGTGCGCGACCAGCACGGCACCCGCCGCGAACTCCAGAAACGCCGGCAGCACGGTGTCCAGCCGCGGGGCCTGGTACACCATGGCGTTGGTGATGCCGGTGAGGGTGATGATCTCCGGCGGGATCCCCCGGCCGGGGTCGACCAGGGTGGCGAACTCGCCGATCACCTCGCCGCCACACACTTTCACCGCGCCGATCTCGGTGATCGCGTCCTGCTCGGCGCTGCCGCCCGTGGTCTCCAGGTCGAAGACGACGAAGGTGGCGGTGCGCAGCGGTGTGCCCAGCTCGTCGAACGACAGCTGCGTGTCTGTACCTGTCGGGCTGCTCATCGGGCGGGAGCGTATGGGTCCGCACCGACAATTCGCGGGCGGGCATTTAACCTAGAGGGATGGCGCCGCACGCACAGGACGACCTCCCCGACGAGCCGGGCGAGGACCTGACGGACGCGTCCGAGATGGATTGGGACGAAATTCCGGACGCGGTGCGCAACCGCCTGGCCGAAATCGGCGCCGAGGCGATCAGCGGCCTCAACCGGGTGGACATCCCGCAGCAGCTCAGGGCGGTGGCCAAGTTCGCGCCGGCGAAACGGGCCCGGCTTGGCGGCGCGTCCATCATGGCGGCCCTGAGATCCCACTCCAGTTTCCGGACCGCCGTGGTGGAGTGGGCGAGGGAACACCGCCCGGCGGTGCTGGAGGTCAGCGGCGCCGAACCAGTGGCCGCGGCGGCGGCCGCGGTGCTCCTCGGCGACGAGACCGCGGTGCACTACATCGAACTGGTCAGTCGCCGTGCCGGCGACGCGGTCCTGCGCGCGGAACGCGACGCGGCCATGACCCGTGCGGACAAACTGGAGAACGAGGTCAAACAGCTGCGCGGTGAACTCGACCTCGCACAGGGCTCCGCCGATCTGGTCCGGGCGGACGGCGAAGCCGAACTCGACCGGTTGCGCAAACGTCTGCGGGAGCAGGGCGTGAAGCTGCGTGAGGCCAAGGACACGGCCGCCGCGGCGCACGAGGAGATGCAACGCCTCCAGACGGACGTCAACGCCCAGATAGCCGACCTGACCGCGCAACGCGACCGGGAACGCGAACGAGCCGAGAACGATCGGAAGAAGGCCCGCCGGGCGGAAGCCGACGCCGAGGTCGCCCGCCAGTCCGCCCGGGAGGCCCGGCAGGCCGACGAGGTCCGCCTGTCGTTGCTGGTGGACACATTGGACGGTGCGGTCACCGGCCTGCGGCGCGAACTCGCGCTCGGCGGCGGCGGCCCGCGCCCGGCGGACCTGGTCCGCGGCGCCACCGCGGCCCAGGGGACCGTCGGCCGGGTCGAGGATCCGGCGGCGCTGGACCGGTTGCTGGCGTTGCCCTCGGTGCACTTGGTCGTCGACGGCTACAACGTGACCAAGACCGGCTACCCGGACCTGCCCCTGGCCGACCAACGCGACCGCCTCACCCACCAGCTGGCCTCGCTCGCCGCCCGCACCTCCGCCGAAGTGACCCTGGTGTTCGACGGGGCCGGAGTGGTGGCGGTGCCGGCAGCGGCCCCTCGTGGAGTGCGGGTGCTGTTCAGCGACCCCGGCGTGTTGGCGGACGACGTGATCCGGGCCTTGGTGGCCGCCGAGCCCGAAGGACGCCCGGTGGTGGTCGTGACCTCAGACCGCGCGGTGGCGGACTCAGTGCGGCGGCGCGGTGCCCACCCAGTGCCGTCCGCGGTCCTTTTGGCCCGCCTCGGCCGCGTCTGACGACGGGCCGCCTTTGTCCGTAGCATGGGTTGGCTCGCCTTCCGTGGAGGCGGGCCGGCCAGCCGACGCGGTGCGCGCCGCGGGTGCTTGACTGCTGGCCAGCCGGTTGGCGTGGCTGGCAGGCCGCGCCAACCGGTCGGTGCTACGGCGTCCTCAGCCAGGCCGCGGTGTCCGGCGGCAGGTGGCCGCCCTCAAGTGGACCGCTGGTCAACAACACGCTGGCGTGCCGTGGCAGCGGCACGTTCTCGCATGACAGGTTCACCACGCAGGTGAAGCCGGGCTCGCGGCTGAACGCGATGACATCCGGTGTTCCGTCCAGCCACCGCATCTCGCCGTCACCCAACGCGGGCTGCTCATGGCGGATCCGGAGGGCGGCGCGGTACAGCTCCAGCATCGAGCCGGGGTCCGCGGCCTCTGCTTCCGCTGTGTAGTCCGCCCATTCCTGGGGTTGTGGCAGCCAGGTCGGGCCGGTGCCGAAGTCGAACGGGGGAACCTGGCCGCCCCAGGGGATCGGGACCCGGCAGCCGTCCCGGCCGGGGTCGGCGTGGCCGGTCCGTTCGAACACGGGGTCCTGGCGCAGCTCGTCGGGGATGTCCTCGACCTCCCACAGGCCCAGCTCCTCGCCCTGGTAGACGTACACGCCGCCGGGCAGGGACATGGCCAGCAGCGCGGCCGCCCGAGCCCGGCGGGTGCCCAGGGCGCGGTCCACCGGGGTGCCGTGCCTGCGGTCCGCGAACTCGAAACCGGTGTCGCCGGGCCGGCCGTACCGGGTCACGTGCCGGGTCACGTCGTGGTTGGACAGCACCCACGTGGTCGGCGCGCCGACCGAGCCGTGTGCGTCCATAGTGGACTGGATGACCTCGCGGAGCTTCTTGGCGTCCCACGGGCAGGACAGGAAGTCGAAGTTGAACGCCGAGTGCAGCTCGTCGGACCGCAGGTAGCGGGCGAACCGGACCGGGTCGGGCAGCCACACCTCGCCCACGAAGACGCGGTCACCGGGGTACGAGTCGGCGATCCGCCGCCACTCCCGGTAGATGTCGTGCACGTCGTCCATGTCGACGTACGGCAGCTGACCCGAACCGTCCACATCGGGCAGTGCGGGGTCCTTCACCAGTCCGGCGGCCACGTCGATCCGGAAGCCGTCGACGCCGCGGTCGAACCAGAACCTGAGCACATCCTTGAACTCCTCGTGCACGTCGGGGCTCTGCCAGTTCAGGTCCGGCTGGCGGGGGCTGTACAGGTGCAGGTACCACTCGCCGTCCGGCACCCGGGTCCACGCCGAGCCGCCGAAGTAGGACTGCCAGTCGTTCGGCGGCCGCGACCCGTCGCCGCGGCCGGGCCGGAACCAGAACCGGTCCCGCTCCGGCGATCCGGGGCCGGCGGCCATGGCGGCGGCGAACCACGGGTGCTCGTCCGAGCAGTGGTTGGGCACGATGTCGAGGATGATCCGGATGCCCAGGTCGTGCGCCTCCCGGATGAGCTCCTCGGCCTCCGCCAGGGTGCCGAACACCGGCTCGATGTCCCGGTAGTCGGACACGTCGTAGCCGCCGTCGTCCATCGGCGACGGGTACCACGGGTTGAACCAGATCGCGTCGATGCCCAGGTCGGCCAGGTAGGGCAGCCGGGCGCGGACGCCGGCCAGGTCGCCGAACCCGTCGCCGTCGCCGTCGGCGAAGCTGCGCACGTAGACCTGGTAGATCGCCGCGCCGCGCCACCAGGCGGTTCGCGTGTCGGGTTGGGTAACGGTCACGGTGAGACCTCCGAGTGGGTGGGTTCAGCCCTTGAGGCTGCCGTCGGTGAGACCGGCCAGGATGTGTCGTTGGAAGAACAGGAACAGCAGGACCATCGGCACCGATGCCAGCACCAGCCCGGCGAGCAGCAGGTTCAGCGGCATGTCGATCTGCATCCGGGCGATCGCCACGGACAGGGTCTGCTTGCCGGGGTCGGGGAACACCAGCAGCGGCCAGATGAAGTCCTTCCAGGCCGCCACGATGGCCAGGATGGACACCACGGCCAGGATCGGCCGGGAGATCGGCAGCACGATCCGCCACAGGACGCGGACCGGGCCGGCGCCGTCCAGCACGGCCGCCTCCAGCAGTTCGCCGGGGATCTGGTCGAAGAACCGTTTCAGCAGGTAGATGTTGAACGCGTTGGCCGCGGCCGGGAACCAGATCGCGGTCGGCGAGTTGATCAGGTTGGCGCCGAGGACCGGCAGGTCGGTGATGGTGACGTAGGTCGGCACCAGCAGCGCGGACGCGGGCAGCAGCAGGGTCACCAGCATCAGCCCGAGGATCTTGTTGCCCAGGACGGGTCTCAGCTTGGACAGCGCGTACGCGGCGGGCACGTCGACCGCGAGCTGAACGGCCCAGGCGCCCACGGCCACCACGAGCGTGTTGAGGAAGTACCGCGCGAGCTCCATCTGGTTCCACGCCTGGGGATACGCGTCGGGATGCCACTGGCTCGGCACCAGGGTCGGCGGTGTCCTGGCCAGCTCCGCGGGATCCTTCATCGCCCCGGTGATCGCCCAGAACAGCGGAAAGACGAAGGCCAGCACGAACAACGCGAGTACCACGGCGAAGACCGTCCAGTAGATCGCCTTTCCCCGGGGGGAACGCAACTGCGCCGGGGAGACCAGGGTCCGCATCAGTCGCTCCTCGTCCTGGTCAGCCGCAGGTAGGCGCCGGAGAATATCGCCAACGCGACGAGCAGCAACAGGCTCAGCGCACTCGCCGACCCGAAGTCGTTGTACGTGAACGCATACCGGTACAGCAGCAACAACACGGTGACCGTGGAGTCCTCCGGGCCGCCGCCGGTCATCACGTACGGCTCGGTGAACACCTGCATGGTCGCCACGATCTGTAGCAGCAACATCACCAGCAGCACGAACCGGGTCTGCGGGATCGTCACGTGCCACAGGCGTTTCCACAGCCCGGCGCCGTCCAGTTCGGCGGACTCGTACAGCTCACCCGGGATGGTCTGCAACGCCGCCAGGTAGATCAACGTGGTCGAGCCCATGTTCGCCCACGTGGACACGATGACCAGCGAGATCATCGCGGTGCCGCTGGAGTCCAGCCACTGCCCGCCGGGCAGGCCGACCGCGCCGAGCGCCGCGTTCGCCAGGCCCGGCCCCGGGTTGTAGATCCACTTCCACAGCATGGCCACGACCACCGGCGGCAGCATCACCGGCAGGTACACCGCGACCCGGAAGAAAGCCTTGGCGTGCCGCAGTTCGTTGAGCAGGACCGCGGTCCCGAACGGCACGGCGAACCCGAGCACGAGGGCGAACCCGGTGAACTCCAGGGTGTTCAGCCACGCCCGGCCGAACAACGGGTCGCGGAACAGGGTCCGGAAGTTGTCCAGGCCGACCCAGGTCGGCGGGTCGACGAAGTTGACCTGCTGGAACGACAGCAACAAGCCGCGGACGATCGGGTACCACGAGAACAACGCGAAGACCACCAGCGCCGCGGCCAACAACCCGTACGCCGTGACGTTCTCGGTCAGCCGGCGGCGGAACCTGGCCCGTGCCGGCGCCTTGACGGTGACCGGCCACTGTGGACCGGTCACCGCGACGACGTCACTTGACTTGAGCGAGGGCACTGTTGACCTTGCCTTCGGCGTCGGTCAGCAACTGGTCGACATTGGCGTCCTTGTTGGTGAGCACGGCCTGCATCACGCCGTCGAGCACGGCGTAGATCTGCTGGGCGTTCGGCGGCTCCAGGTTGCCCCTGAGCGTGCCGTTGCCGTCCAGATAGGACTGGAAGTTCTTCGCCGGAACGTTGGCGTACTGGGCTTTCAGCGCGTTCTGCTTGGCCTTGACGTCCCCGGTCCAGATGTCCGGGGTGGGGATCGCGGGCAGGCCGATCGGCTGCTGCTCGGCCAGGTACTGCTTGATCCGGGTCTCGATCCGGTCCGGGTTGAGGTACTTCCACTGGATCCAGGCCAGCCCGGCCTTGATCTTGTCCGGCGACGCCTTCGGGTTGACCATGTAGCCCTCGCCGCCGAGCAGGGTGCCCTGCCCGCCGGGCATCGCGGCCACGCCGTAGTCCTCGTAGCGGCCGTTGAACTGCTTGACCAACACCGGCACGTTGTCCGGGGCGGCAAGGTACATGCCGAGCTTGCCGGAACCCATCATCTGCTGCACATCCGTGGCTTCGAGCAACTGCTTGGCGCCCATGGTGTTGTCCGTCCAGCGCATGTCGTGCAGCAGCCGCAGCGCGCCCTTCACCTTGTCGTTGTTGAAGTCCGCGACCCACTTGTCGCCGTCCTGCCGGGCGACCTGGCTACCCATGGCGTAGGTCCAGGTCACCAGGTGCCAACCGCCCTGGTTGTTCTTGCTGAGGTCGGCGAACCCGACCGTGTCACCGCCCAGCGCGGCGATCTTCTTCGCGTCCGCGCGGACCTCGTCCCAGGTGGCCGGCGGTTGGTCCGGGTCCAGGCCGGCCTTGGTGAACAGGGCGCGGTTGTACAGCAGGCCCATCGAGTAGTTCGCGGTCGGCAGGCCGTAGATCCGGCCGTTACGGTCCTTGAAGATGTCGATCAGCGGCTGCTGCAGCTGTTTGAGCACCGGCAGGTCCTTGACCTGGTCGGTGATGTCCGCGGCCTGCCTGCGGGCGATGATGGTGGCCGGGTCGGTGAAGTATACGTAGTACACATCCTCGAGCTGGCCGCCGGCGAGCTTCGCGGAGAACGTCTTGGGGTCCATGAACCCCTCGTGCGGCTCGATGTGGATGTCCGGGTGCGACGCCTCGAACTCGGCCACGTCCTGGTCGAAAAGCTTGCGTTCGACCGACTGGGTCTTCGGCGGCTGGCCGGTGACCGTGATCGTCACCTTGCCACCGGCAGCCGGTTTGTCCGTCGAACCGCTCCCACAGGCGGTCAGGGCTAAGCCCCCGATCAGGAGAAGGACCGTGGCCCGAAGAGATCTCTGCATGGTTGGCGCCCCATCTCAGCTCTGCGACGACGCTCAGTGATGGCGCTCACCATAAGAGACTCGAACGATTGTCCGCAATATCTCGATGAGATTCCGCAAGTAACGAACAGGACCTAGCGACGGATGGGCGCGGTGGAGCCGCGCACCACCAGCTCCGGCTCGAACAGCAACTCCTCGTCGGTCACCGAAGCCCCGTTGATCTGCATGGTCAGCAGGTCCACCGCGGCCCGCCCCATCGCCTCGATGGGCTGGCGGACGGTCGTCAGCGGCGGGTCCACGCAGTTCATCAGCGCCGAATCGTCGTAACCGATGACTGAAACATCCTGCGGAACGGACAGGCCCTGGCGGCGGACCGCCCGGATCGCCCCGAGCGCCTGCGGGTCGCTCGCGCAGATGATGCCGGTGATCCCCCGTTTGACCAGGCGCGCGGCCGCGGCCTGGCCGCCTTCCAGGGAGAACATGGCGTGCTCGAACACCTCCGGGGTCACGTCCAGTCCGGCGGCCTTCGCCGCCGCCTCGAACGCCACCTGCTTACGTTGCGACGGCACATGGTCCGGCGGGCACAACACCATGCCCACCCGCTCGTGCCCGAGCGACAGCAGATGCGTCAGCGCCTGCTCGGCGGCCACCGCGTCGTCGCACGACACCCGGGGGAACCCGAGGCCCTCGATGGCCGCGTTCACCAGGACGGTCGGCAGGTTCCGTTCGGTCAGCCGCCGGTAGTGGTCGTGGCCGGCGTCGGCCTGCGTGTACAGGCCGCCGGAGAACACCACGCCGGACACGTGCTGCTGCAGCAGTAGCTCCACGTAGTCGGCCTCGGAGACGCCGCCCGCGGTCCTGGTGCACAGCACGGGGGTGAACCCCTGCTGGGCGAGCCCGTTGCCGATGATCTCGCCGAACGCGGGGAAGATCGGATTCTGCAGCTCAGGCAGGACAAGGCCGACCAGCCGGGCGCGTTCCCCGCGCAGCTGGGTCGGCCGCTCGTAGCCCAGGACATCGAGGGCGGTGAGCACGGCGGTGCGAGTACTCTCCGAAACACCGGGCTTCCCGTTGAGTACTCGGCTCACGGTCGCCTCGCTGACCCCGACCTTGCGGGCAACCTCGGCAAGTCTTCGCGTCATGACCGCAACTATATGACAAACCTTGCAGGTTCCTTGCGGCCATTTGCAGGTGTGTCGTTGCATCCCGGCCACCGGCCTTCACCGGAACGTGTCCGTCACGGGCCGGGGGTTGGGGCGTTGTGCCTGGTGTGCGGGTCGGGTTCGCGATGCTCGCGGCTGCCGTGGTGCTTGCGCAGCCGCCGAACGAGGCAGGTGTGGCACCGGGCGCCGCCGTGTCCGACGGACGGCCGGGGGAGGCGTTCGCCGATCCGCGGGTGGCCGAGCTGCAACGGACCGCCAGCGGCATCCAGCGGGAACTCGGCACTCTCGCCGACCAGATCCACGACGCGTCCGCAGCCGTCGCCAGGACATCCGACGCCCTGGCGGCAGCGCGGGCCGAACGGGCGACGGCGGACGACGCCGTGCGGGCCCAGCAGGTCGACGTGGACCGGTTCGTGTCGGCTGTCTACGCCAACGACGGCCAGCCCAACCAGTTGCAGGTCCTGCTGCTGGCCCAGTCCCCCAAGGACTTCCTGGACGGCTCCAGCCTGATGGCCCGCGTGCAGGAGCAGCGCGCCGAGGAGTTCACAGCCGCGCTGCGCCGCCAGCAGGACGCGGTGGCCGCCGAAGGGACCGCGGCAGCGGCCGAGAAGGACGCCGCCGACCGCAAGACGGATCTCGACCGGCGCAACGGCGATGCCACCAACCGCGCCGCCGCCGTCACCGACGAGTTCCACGCCAAACTGGCCGCCACCAACACCGCGGTCGTCGCGCAGCAGCAGGCCCAACAGGCCCGCAACCGGCAGACCGCCGCCAACTGGCACGACTATCTCGCGAAACTGGCCGCCGGCGACCACGTGCAGATCCTGCCCCCGGACGTCGTCCGGGCCGTGTCCACCGCCGTGGACGCGTTGGGGAAGCCTTACGTACCAACCCAGGGCGACGGACCGAACGCCTACTCGTGCGACGGGCTGACCCGCGCCGCCCACGGCCTCACCGGCTCCGCCGCCGACCAGATGGCCGTCCTGCAACCGGTGACCGACCCGCAGCCGGGTGACCTGGTGTTCCTCGGCCCGGCGCGGTACGGCGTGCAGAGCGTGGGAATCGTCCTCGATCCGCGCACGATGGTCACCGCGGACGCGCGGCTCGTGGGCGTGGTGGTCGAGGACATCCCCGGCGGCGACACGGTTCTCGGCTACGCACGGCCGTCCCTGCCACGCCGGCCGCAGCAGCCCGTGCCGGCCAGGACCGACAACGGGCTGCGTTGGCGTTGCGGGGGAGTGGACCTGCCGTCCGGGGCCTGGAGCGGCTATCCGAACGGCATGATCCCGGCGGCCGCGCTGTGTCCGGTCGGAATCGGCGACCACCGGCTGCGGTGTGACGCGGCACAGGCGTTCCAGATGATGTCCGCCGCGTTCGGCCAGACGTTCGGCCGGCCGCTGTGCCTCACCGACTCGTACCGGACGTTCGAGGAGCAGGTTCGGCTGTATGGCGCCAAACCCGCGCTCGCGGCCGTCCCGGGGACGAGCAACCACGGCTGGGGGCTGGCGGTCGACATGTGCGGCGGTGCCGAGTCGTTCGGCGCACCCGAGCACAGGTGGCTGATGGCCAACGGACCGCGGTTCGGCTGGACCAACCCGCCGTGGGCGCAACCCGGCCACGGCCGCGAAGAGCCGTGGCACTGGGAGTTCGGCTAGAACGCCAGCACGATCTTGCCTCGCAGGCCGCCCGCTGCGGTCCGCGTGTGTGCTTCCGCGACTCGTTCGATCGGCAGCACGTCCGCGACGCGGGTCCGCAGGCTGGTCAACTCCGCCAGCTGCGCACTGTCAGGTGCGGAGAACACGACCGTCGTGTCGATGTCGCGCTCTGACGTCAGCGCTGGGGCGCGGACGCCGACGTACCGGCCGCCGGTGCGGATGGGGGAGAGGTCGCGGGTGACCGCCGGGTCGAACATCGCGTCGACGTCCGTCGGCAGCGGTTCGCCGCGGGTGATCACCTGCTTCGCGCCGAGACCGGCGACGTAGTCCTCGTCGCCCGCGGACGCCACGGCGATGACGTTCAGGCCGTCCCGCGCGGCGATCTGTACGGCGAATCCACCGACGCCGCCACTCGCGCCCGTGATCAGTACGGTCCCGCCCGGCTGCGCGGTCAGCAGGTCCAGACCTTGCCGCGCGGTGAGCGAGTTCATCGGGATGGTCGCGGCCGTCGCCCAGTCGATGCCGTCGGGCAGCGGCGTGAGCCAGCCTGGGGCGGCCAGTACGACCTCGGCGTTGGTGCCCTCGCCTGTGCCCTCCGCCAGCCACGGGTACAGGCCGATCACGCGCTGGCCCGCGGTGAAGCCCTCGGCGTCGTCCAGGACCGTGCCGGCGATCTCCCAGCCGACCGTGAACGGGATAAGCAGGTCCGGCGTGAGCGCCGCGAGCACCCCTTGCCGCAGGTCCAGATCCGTCGGGTTGACCGTGCCGGCGTGCATCCGGACCCGCACCCGGCCGGCCACGGCCTCGGGTTCTGGCCGTTCGGTCAGGCGCAGGACTTCGGGTCCGCCGTATTGGGTGACTTCGATCACACGCATTGATCTCTTCTTTCCGCACTCGGTGACCTTGCGTCCCCAGCCTCCGGGCGGCGGGAACCGGCGGAAAGTAGGTACCTTTTAGTGCCTAGGGAAGGAGGCGGACCATGGCCACGCAGCCCGCGGCTCAGCGCCGTGCCGAGGCGAAAGTCATGTACGACGCGTTCGTCGCGACCTGTCCGACTCGGCAGGTGTTGGCGATGATCGGGGACAAATGGGTCGGCCTGACCGTCGCCGCCCTGTCGAACGGGCCGATGCGACACGGTCAGCTGCGCGCCAGGATCGCCGGCGCCAGCCAGAAGATGCTCACCCAGACGCTGCGCCTGATGGAGCGCGACGGCCTGGTCACCCGCACGGTCACGCCGACCGTGCCGCTGCGCGTGGACTACGAGCTGACCGCGCTGGGCCGTACGTTGGTCCCGGTGCTGACCGCCGTGAAGGAATGGTCGGAGACACACATCGCCGAGATCATGGCCGCACGCGACGCCTACGAGGCCAGAACCAGCTCCTGACCAGCGAAAATAATGATCGTGGCCGGAATTGTCGGTGGTCCGGGCTAGGGTACAGTCGATCACGTTGTTCGAACATACGATCGAATGACTGCCTGTGCGTCGAGAGTGGTTGGGAGCTGGCGATGGTCGTCGACTGTGACAGCTGTGAAGTGCGTGGGAAGGCCTGTCAGGACTGCGTGGTGAGCGTCCTGCTCGGGGCGCCGCCCAGCATCGAGCTGGACTCGTCCGAACAGCGCGCCATCAACGTGCTCGCCGGTGCCGGTTTGGTGCCGAAACTGCGGCTCATTCCGATCCGGCCGGTCAATACTTCCGAGGTTGCCTGAGCACGCGCCGAACGGTACCCATTCGGCGCCGAACGGTAACCGGGGTGGCTGAGCTGGGTGTTGTCGTGCTCACACTCGGCAGTCAGCACTGCTCCATGTGGGTTCGGCACGCCGCGGATCAAGTTTTTTCGCCCCGCCGGTGGACGGCCGTGCTGTCTTTTCGTAACCTGTCCGAGATCTCGCGGCCGGTTAGTCGTCCACCAAGGACGACGACGCGGGATCGCCGCCGAGTCAGCCCGTCGGGGAGCTGAACCGGAACCCCATCGGTTGGAAGAACGTGTTCGACCCGGGTGCGTGTCCACTCGCAGGTCGGCCGGGTTCAGGGTGCCCCCGCGCCCTGAGCTTCGCGCTTCCTTCCCTCGGCGGTACGGAGAGACGAAGGAGACACGCGCGACGTGGCGTCGCAACGACTTAAGCGCGGCATGCGTGGAGCACTCACCGCCTCCGCCATCATCGCGGTGGTCACCACCACCTCCCAAGTTCCGGCCCTGGCCCAACCCCCGGCGAACTCCGACTCCGACGCGGTCAAGAAGTACAAGGACCTGACCGCACAGGCCGACCAGGTCAACGAAACCCTGCTGAAGGCCACCGACGACGCGAAGGCCAGACAGGCCGAGTTGGACAAGGCCAACGCGGACCTCGCGGCCGCGGCCCAGGCCAAATCGCAGGCGGCGGCCACCGAGCAGGAGTTCCGCGGCCAGGTGGACGAGCTGTCGACCGCCACTTTCCAGGGCGCCCGCTTCAACAAGCTCTCCGCCTTGCTCACAGGCACATCGGCGCAGGACTTCCTCGACCGATCCACCGCGTTGAACGTGCTGGCCACGGACAACAACAAGGCGTTGACCGAACTGGCCGGCGCGGTCAGCACGGCCAAGGACTCGGAGGCCAAGGCCGCGGACGCGACCAAGCGGGCCACCGAGGCCCGGGACGCGGCGGCCAAGCTGAAGGCGGACATCCAGGCCCAGAAGGACGCCCTGGACGCCCAGCTCAAGCAGGTCAAGGCGGCTGCGGACAAACTGACCAAAGCGGACAGGCAAACCCTTGCGGGTTCGCAGGACAACGGCGTCTACATCACCGCCCCCGGCGCCGCCGGTGCGGCCGTCCAGGCGGCGCTGTCCCGGCGCGGCGACCCGTACGTGTGGGGTGGCGCCAGCCCCGGCGGGTTCGACTGCTCGGGCCTGGTCGAGTGGGCGTACGGGCAGGCAGGCGTCGGCCTGCCGCGGTCCAGCCGCTCGCAGTTCGGCCTGGGCAAGTCGGTGTCCATCAACGACCTGCAGCCGGGCGACCTGCTGTTCTACGGTGGCAGCGCGTCGTCCATCCACCACGTGGCGATGTACGTCGGCCAGGGCATGATCGTGCACGCGTCCACGTCCGGCCAGCCGGTGAAGACCGCGCCCATCTCGGGTGGCGGCAGTGACTTCTTCGGCGCCAAACGCATCGTCGGCTGACCCGGTGCCGGTCCCTCGTGTGCGTGACGCTCACGAGGGACCCACACCGGTGCCATACGATCAGAAGGTGACCGGGATCGCTCGGTTCCGAGCCCTGCTGGTGGCCGGGGTGGCGCTCGCCCTGGTCGGTGGTCTCACCCTGGTCTCGATGCCGCCGCGGCACGACGCGGCGACGCCGGAGCCCGCCGCGCCGATCGAGGTCTCCAGCGCGCCCAGCCAGGCTGGGATCGCCCCGCCGCCGTCGATGCGGACCGACGCGGTGCAGGCGCTCCTGCACAAGCGGGCGGATGCCGTGGTCCGGCGGGACGAGAAGACCTTCATGGCGGGCATCGACCCGCAGGCGGATCCCGTTTTCGTCAAGGCGCAGCTGGCGATGTTCGCCAACCTCGCCGGGGTCCCGTTCCGGGAGTGGTCGTACTCCCTGCAGCCGCAGCGAGCCCTCGACCCGTCCGCACTCCCGGCGGTCCAGGGCGCGGAGGAGCTGTGGGCGCCGGAGACCCAGCTCGTGTACGCGCTGCGCGGGTCGGACACGTACGCCACCCAACGGCCCATGGGGTACCTGTTCGTGCGGCGCGCCGGCACCTGGTACCTCCACTCGGACACCGACCTGCAGGGCGTGGGCCGCAAGACGTGGCGTGGGCTGTGGGACTTCGGCCCGTGCATGGCGGTGAGCACCGGCCACGGCCTGGTGATCCACCATCCGGCCAGGCAGGCGATGGCGCAGCGGGTCGCGAACGAGCTGGACGCGGCGGTCAACGCGGTGAGCGAGGTCTGGGGCCGGACGTGGCCGGAACAGGTCGTGGTGCTGCTGCCGGACACCGCGGCCGAGATGCGTGCCCTGGTCGGCCCGAGCTTCCCGGTGGACTCGGTGGTCGCGGTGTCCATCGCGGACGTGGTGGACACCGACAAGAACACCGCCGCCGGTCAACGCGTGGTGATGAGCCCGACCACCGCGGACGGGCTGTCCGTCGCCGCGCTGCGGATCGTGCTCCGGCACGAGATCACCCACATCGCCGCCCGTGGCTCCACAGTGGACGGGTCGCCGATGTGGCTGCTGGAGGGCTTCGCCGACTACGTGGGCTACCGGGAGAGCGGTATCCCGCTGGGCCAGGCCGCGCCCGACCTGACCGCCCAGATGACCGCCCGCGGCCCGCCCGACAAGTTGCCGGCTGACGACGCCTTCCGCAGCCAGGGCGCCACTCTCGACCTGGCCTACCAGCAGTCGCTGGCGGTCGCCCGGTTCGTGGCGGACAAGTTCGGCGAGCCCAAGCTGCTTCAGCTGTACCGGACGCTGGCCAAGGCGGGCCGTACCACCCCGGCCGAACTCGACAAGCTCCTGCACTCGGTGACCGGCCTGACCACCGAGCAGTTCGTCGCGGGCTGGCGTGAATACCTGCGGGAGACCCTCGGATAGGGTTGGCTTGGTCGCGCCGGTCATTTACGCCACGCAACACGCCCGACATCGTCCCGGGCACGACGGCGGCCAGCCCTGAGCGGAGATGTCGGTCGCGTGGGGCGGGGTGGAAATGACTGGCTTAGGCGACCAAGCGCGTCCGAACGGAGAGAGGACAATCCAACACTGCCATGGTCAGGACTCTGCTGGTGACCAACGACTTCCCGCCGCGACACGGCGGTATCCAGTTGTACCTGCAGGCTTTGGCCACGCGCCTGCCCGCACATTCGTTGGTGGTGTACGCGCCGGCCTGGGCGGGTGCGGCGGAGTTCGACGCCCAGTTGCCCTTTCCGGTCGTCCGGCATCGCACGTCGCTGATGCTGCCGACCCCGGACGTGGCCCGGCGGGCCCGGCAGATCATCGCCGCCGAAGGCTGTTCGACGGTCTGGTTCGGCGCGGCGGCGCCGCTCGCCCTGCTCGGCCCGACGTTGGGCGTGGACCGCGTGGTGGCGTCCACCCACGGCCACGAGGTCGGCTGGTCGATGTTGCCGGTGTCCCGGCAGGCGTTGCGCCGGATCGGCTCCACCGCGGACGTCGTGACGTACGTGAGCAAGTACACCCGCGCGCGGTTCGCCGCCGCGTTCGGTCGGCACGCCGCCCTGGAGTTCCTGCCGTCCGGTGTGGACACCCAGGTGTACCGGCCGGACCCGGAGGCGCGGGCCCTGATCCGCAAACGCCACGGGCTGGCTGACCGGCCCACTGTGGTGTGCGTGTCCCGGCTGGTGCCGCGCAAGGGTCAGGACATGCTGATCCGGGCGATGCCGCTGATCCGTCGCCAGGTCCCGGACGCGGCCCTGCTGATCGTCGGCAGCGGGCGGGACGAGTCCAGACTCCGGTCCCTGGCAAGGGACAACGACGTGATCTTCACGGGATCCGTGCCATGGGAGGAGCTTCCCGCGCACTACGTCGCCGGCGACGTGTTCGCGATGCCCTGCCGGACGCGCGGCAAGGGACTGGACGTCGAAGCGCTGGGAATCGTGTTCCTGGAAGCCTCCGCGTGCGGCCTGCCCGTGGTGGCGGGGAATTCCGGTGGCTCACCGGAAGCCGTGCGCGAAGGCGTCACCGGGTACGTGGTGGACGGCCGTGACGTGTCGCAACTGGCCACTCGCGTCGGCGGCCTGCTCGCGGACCTGGACGCGGCGGCCGCAATGGGACAAGCCGCGCGCGACTGGGTCAGCGCACAGTGGCGGTGGGACCAGATGGCCGACCGCCTCCAGACCCTGCTGCACCCCCGCTAGGAGTAGATCGCCTCGATCCGGTCGGCGTACGCGGTGGTGATGACTTCGCGGCGCAGTTTCAGGCTTGGCGTGATCTCGCCGCGTTCCTCGCTGAAGTCCTGTGGCAGCACGGTGAAGCTCCGGATCGACTCGGCGCGTGACACCGCCCGGTTCGCTGTGTCCACAGCGGACTGGATCTCGGCGTGCAGATCCGGGTCGTCGGCGAGGTCCGCGACCGTGGCCGTGGCCGCCTTGCCGTGCTGCGCTTTCCACGTCGGGAAGTAGTCCTCGTCGATGGTGACCAACGCCCCGATGAACGGCCGCCGGTCGCCGACCACCAGGGCCTGGCTGATCATCGGGCTCAGCCGCAGCCCGTCCTCCAGCACGGCCGGGGCCACGTTCTTGCCGCCCGCGGTGACGATGATCTCCTTCTTCCGGCCGGTGATCGCGAGGAAACCGCCGTCGGACAGGGTGCCGAGATCGCCGGTGTGGAACCAGCCGTCCTTCAGCGACTCGCCGGTGGCCGCCGGGTCGCGCCAGTAGCCGCGGAACACCATCGCCCCGGACAGCAGCACCTCGCCGTCGTCCGCGATCCGCACGGACGCGCCCGCGACCGGCCGGCCGACCGTGCCGACCTGGAACCCGTCCAAGGTGTTCACCGCGATCGCGGCCGACGTCTCGGTCAGCCCGTACCCCTCGAACACCGGCACGCCGATGCCGCGGAAGAAGTGCGCCAGCCGTTCGCCGAGCGGCGCGCCGCCGGAGATCGCGGCCTCGCAGCGCCCGCCGAGCGCGCCCCGCAGCCGTCCGTACACCAGCCGGTCCGCGACCAGGTGTCGCGCCTTCAACGCCAGGCCGGGCCGTGGAGTCTGGCTGTACCGCACCGCCAACGCCTCGGCCAGGTCGAAGATCCGGCCCTTGCCGCTCGCGTGCGCCTGCTGTTTCGCCGAGTTGTACACCTTCTCGAACACCCTGGGCACCGCGACCACGAACGTCGGCCGGAACGTCCCCAGGTCACGCACCAACGTCTTGACGTCCGGCAGATGCCCCAGCGTGGTCCGCGTGTACACGCAGCAGATGGCGATCGCGCGGGCGAACACGTGCGCCAACGGCAGGAACACCAGCATCGAGTTCCCCGGCCGCAGCAGCTGCGGGAACGCCATCAGGTCCGCGCGCACCTCCGCCAGCAGGTTCCGGTGCGTCAACTCGACGCCTTTGGGACGGCCGGTGGTGCCGGACGTGTACACGAGCGTGGCCAGATCGTCCGCGCGGACGCCGCGGCGCAGCTCGTGGGTCGCCTCGCTGTCGACCTCGGCGCCCAACGCGGTCAGTTCGTCCACGGCCGGCGCCAGGTCGTCGCCCGGTTCGATCTGCCAGACCCGGCCCACCTCGGGCAGCCTGTCCACCAGGGCGTCCACGGTCGCCCGATGCGCCGCGGTCTCCACGATGACGGCCTTGGCGCCGGAGTCCGACAGCACCCACTCCACCTGATCCGGTGACGACGTCTCATAGATCGGGACGGTGACGCATCCCGCGGTCCACAGCGCGAAGTCGAACAGGGACCACTCGTACCGCGTCCGGGACAGGATCGCGACCCGGTCGCCCGGTCGCAGCCCGGTCGACACCAGGCCCTTGGCGACCGCGAGCACGTGCGCGGCGAACTGGCGCGCGGTGACGTCCACCCATGAGCCGTCGAGCAGGCGACGGAAGCTCACCGCCTCGGCGAACCGGTCGGCGTTGGCGAACACCATGTCGGTGAGGTTCTCCTCGGCCTTTACCGTCACCGCACCTGGCGCTGTGTATTCCCGCACGTCAAGTCAACTTAGTGCACGGGTTCATGACATGCTGCATCCGTGCCTGCTGTGGACGTCGTCGACGAGACGTTTCTCGCCGTGCCTCCGCCCGTTGTGGCCGCCGCGTTCGCGGACCCGCGGTCCTGGCGCGGGTTCTGGCCGGATCTCACCCTCGACGTGTATCTCGACCGGGGGGACCAGGGTCTTCGGTGGACGGTCCGGGGCGCGCTGGTCGGCAGCATGGAGGTCTGGCTGGAACCGATGCTGGACGGCACCCTGCTGCACTACTTCCTGCGCGCCGACCTGCCTGACGGCCTGCGGCCGCGAGACGTCCGGCGCGAGCTCGCCCGCCGCCAGTTGGCCGCCAAGACCATCGCGCTGGACCTGAAGTTCGCGCTGGAGGACGGCCGGCGCCCTGGCTGCCCACCGTGATCCACCTCTAAAGTAGGAGTGGTGCGGGTCCACGTCGTTTCCGATGTCCACGGCAACTCGGACGCGTTGGCTCGCGCGGGCGACGGCGCCGACGCGTTGGTCGTGCTCGGTGACCTGATCGACTTCGTCGACTACCACGACCACTCCGGCGGCATCCTGGGCCGCGTCTTCGGCCCGGAGAAGGTCGCCACGTTCGCCCGGTTACGGCGGAGCACCGGCACCCGGCACGCGTCGGAGATGGCCACGTACGCGCGCACGCTGTGGGAGAGCCTGGACAACGCCACCGACCTGGTCGAAGAAGCCATCCGCGAGCAGTACACGCGCATGTTCGGCGCGATGACCGCGCCCACCTACGCCACGCCCGGCAACGTCGACGTCCCGGCGCTCTGGCCGGACTTCGCCCGCGCCGGCCTGACCATGCTCGACGGCGAGGTCGCCGAGATCGACGGGCTGCGGTTCGGCTTCGTCGGCGGGTCGATCCTGGCGCCCGGCCGGCACGTCCGGCGCTCCGGCGTGTGGTTCCCGTACCTGCGGCCGGAGGACGATTTCAACGCTGGTGTCGGCAAGCTCACCGAAGTCGACGTGCTGTGCTCGCACATCCCGCCCGCTGTGCCCGAACTCACCTATGACGTCGTCGCGCGCAAGGCCGAGGCCGGGTCCCGCGCGTTGCTGGACCTGATCCGCGAGCAACGGCCCCGATGGTCGCTGTTCGGGCACATCCACCAGCCGCTGTCAGCGCGAACGCGCGTGCACATGACCGACTGCATCAACGTCGGACATTTCCAGCGCACGCAGGTGCCACACGTACTGCGCTGGTGAGCCGACCGGGTAGCCTCCCCCGCATGGCCGACGAGTCCACCCAGTCCATCATCGTTGAGGCAGACGCGGACACGATCATGGGCGTCATCGCCGACTTCGCCGCGTACCCGGAGTGGACCGGGGCGGTGAAGGAGACCGAAGTGCTCGCCGAGGACTCCGACGGGCAGGCCGCCGAGGTCCGGTTCGTCATCGACGCGGGCATGTTCAAGGACACCTACACGCTGGCGTACGAGTGGGCGACCGACGGCCTGTCGGTGAGCTGGAACCTGGTCAAGGGCCAGATGCAGAAGGCGCAGCAGGGGCGGTACGTGCTCCAGCCGCAGGGCGACGAGGCGACCAGGGTGACGTACACGCTGTCGGTGCAGCTGGCGGTGCCGATGATCGGCCTGTTCCGCCGCAAGGCCGAGAAGATGATCATGGACATCGCGCTGAAGGACCTCAAGCGCCGCGCCGAAGGGCTGTAACCCGGCAGTGCGGATCCTGCTGTTCACCGGAAAGGGCGGGGTGGGCAAGACCACCCTGGCCGCGGCCACCGCGGTCCGGCTGGCCGGACGAGGGCACGAGACGCTGGTCGTGTCCACCGACCCGGCGCACTCGCTCGCGGACGCGTTCGGCGCGCGGCTGGCCGGCGAACCATCCCTAGTGGACACTCGCTTGTCCGCGGCCCACGTGGACACCCGTGGCCTGGTCGACTCGGTGTGGGACGAGCTGCGCGGGAAGCTGCGGCTGGTGCTCGCCGGCGCCGGGGTGGACTCGCTGGACGCCGAGGAACTCACTGTCGTACCGGGGTTGGACGAGCTGCTCGCGTTGACCGAGGTGGCCCGGCTGGCGAGGACCGGCGCATGGGAGACCGTCGTCGTCGACTGCGGGCCGACCGCGGAAACGTTGCGGCTGTTGGCTTTGCCGGACGCCATCGGGACGTACCTGAAGCGCGTGTTCCCGCCGAGGTCGGTTCGCGGCATGGTGTCCGGGGTGGGCCGGCAGGGCTGGGCGGACGCGGTCGAACGGCTCGCCGAGCACCTCACCGACCTGCGGGAGTTGCTCGCCGACCCGCAGGTGACCGGGGTGCGGCTGGTGCTGACGCCGGAACGGCTGGTGGTCGCCGAGAGCAGGCGCACGCTGGCCGCGTTGGCGCTGCGGGACATCCGGGTGGACGGCATGATCGCCAACCGGCTGGTGCCGAAGGCCGGGATGCGCGGCGTCCTGCAACGCGGCGGACCGGCCGCGACCTGGCTGCGGACCCGCCGGGCCGAGCAGGACGCGGTGCTCGCGGAACTGCGCGTGTCCACACCGTTGGAGTTGCGGGTGGTGGAGCACCGCGCCGCCGAACCGGTCGGGCTGACCGCGTTGGCCGACCTGGCGGACGAGCTGTACGGCCGGTCGGATCCGTTGGCGTGCGGCGATTCCCGGCCGCCGTCGCTGCTGCGGATGCGGCCGGACGGCGACGCCTACCTGTTGCGGGTGGCCCTCCCGCTGACCGAACAGTCCGATGTGGATCTCGCGCGGGTGGCGGACGACCTGGCCGTGACGGTCGACGGGATGCGCCGGCTGGTGCCGTTGCCCGCGGTGCTGCGGCGGTACGCGGTGGTCGACGCGTCGGTCGACTCGGACGGGCTGCTGGTCCGGTTCGAGATCCCGGTGGAGGCGTTGTCATGAGCACCGAGCCGGGCTCGCGGCTGCTCGAGGAGATCGTGCTGCTGTTGGCCGCGGTGGCCGAGCGGATGGGGCCGTACCTGGACCGGGTGGCCGCCGAGCACGACGGCCCGCCGGACAACTGTCCACTGTGTGCGGTCGGCGCGCTGGTCCGCGGCGAGCCCAACCAGTTGGCCGCGACGACCCTGGACCGGGCCGCGGACATCGTGGCCCTGCTGCGGGCGGTCCTGGCCGACCGGTGGGAGCCGGGTGTGCCCCATATGCCGGGATTCCGGCCGACCGGCCGCCCCCCGCGCGCGAGCGAGCCGCCGCGCGAACACAATCGAAAGGTGCAGCACATCCAGGTCCGGCGCGGCTTCGGTCCGCCGTCATGCTGACCATCGGCGTCGACATCGGCGGTACCAGCGTCCGTGCCGGTGTCGTCGACAACCGCGGCACCATCCTGGACACCGCGCGCGTGGGTACCCCGTCCGGCGCGGACGCGCTGAACGACGCGATCGTGTCGGTGATCGGCTCGCTGTCCGCACGGCACCAGGTCACCGCGGTCGGCCTCGCGGTGGCCGGCTTCGTCGCCACGGACCTGAAGACGGTCATGTTCGCGCCGCACCTGGCGTGGCGGCGTGCGGCGGTGGCCGAACGGATCTCCGCCAAGATCGACCTGCCAGTGGTGCTGGAGCACGACGCCAACGCGGCGGCCCTGGCCGAGTACCGCTACGGCGCGGCCCGGGGCGCAAAAGTTGCGGTCCTGATCGCCATCGGCACAGGAATTGGCGCCGGACTGCTTCTGAACGGAAAGATCTTCCGCGGCGCCCACGGTGTCGCACCCGAGCTCGGGCACCTTCGAATCGTGCCGAACGGGCGGCCCTGCTCCTGCGGCAAAGCCGGCTGCTGGGAACGGTACTGCAGCGGAACGGCGCTGAGCGCGACCGCCATCGAACTGCTCTCCGGCCACCCCGGCCAGTCCACCGTGCTCGCCCGCGAGGCGGCCGGCGACGCGCGATCGATCACCGGCCGCAAGGTCGCCGGCGCGGCCCGCGACGGCGACCCGGTGGCGTTGCGCGCCATGGCCGAGCTGGCCCGCTGGCTCGGCGAGGGCCTGGCCCTGGTGGCGGACATCTACGACCCGGAGGTCGTGGTGATCGCCGGCGGCGTCTCCGAATCGGCCCCCCTGTTCCTGGACGACGCCCGCGAGATCTACCGCGACACCGTCACCGGCGCCGGCTACCGCCCACTGGCCCGGATCCGAACCGCCCAACTGGGCGACGACGCCGGCCTGGTCGGCGCCGCCACCCTGGCCCGCGACGTCCTCAACGGCCGCCACTAGCCGATCACACCACTGTGGACGCTCGCAGCCAGCGGGGGATGTACACGGCGCGCGGGTCTGGCGGCTCCATGGCGAGCTGGAGCAGGTCCAGGTAGACGCCGCGGGGGATCTCGACCGCGCCGAACCGCCTGAAGTGGTCGCCGGACAGGTACTGCAGGTCGATCAGCCGGCAGCCTTCGGCGTACAGGAGTTCGATCATGCCCAGCACCGCGGCGTTCCCGGCGTCCGGGGCGCGGTGGAACGTGCTTTCCGCGAACGCCGCCCCGCCGATCGTCACCACCAGGGTTCCGCCCACGACGTCATCGGCACTGTCGTACACCGTGAAACACCGGCCGAAACCCATTTCGCGCAAGGCGCGGTAGGCGTCGCACAGCCGGGGACCCAGCCACTGCCCGTTGCCCCGGGGCGCGGCGCAGGACGTGAGGACGTCGTCGAAGTCCGTGTCCGCGCGGACGTCGAACGTCCACCGGTGCGCCTTGAGTGAGCGCCTGGTCCGGGCGATGCCCTGGTCGGTCGGTTGGATCACGGCCCGCAGCTCGACCGTGTGCCAGGCCATCTGTTCGGCTGTGTCGGCTGTGTCGTCCTCCATCGGGAACCAGCCGCTGGCGTAGGCCCCGATCATCCGGTGCGCGAGCAGTCGCGCCTGGTCGGTCATCCCTAGATCTGGGCGCCGTTGTCGTTGTCCGAGCCCGGCGGGTTGTTCTGGCGGATCCGCAGCACCACCAGGCCGATGCCGACCGCGGCGGAGATCAGCGCGATCGGGGTGGCGATCGGGGTGGACAGCCCGATCACGCCGGGGGCGACCAACAGGAACAGGGCGATGAGCATCAGCACGAGTGCCACCACGGTCAGCGCGCTCGGCTTCGGCAGCGGCGGCGGCTCAGGCGGCACGTAGTGGTCGTCGTCCGTGCTCCACGACCAGTCCATTTCGGTCTCGTGGCCGCGCCAGCCCGCGGTCGGCGGTGGGGTCGCCGGCTCCGGAGTCTCCGGCGGCGCGGTCTCCTTGGACTCGCCGGGCATCTCGGTCAGCTCGGACAATTCGGGCAGGTCGGAGAGATCGGTCGGCACGCCGGAACCCACGCCCTCACGTTCCAGGTTCGCCACGATCTGCGCGAAGGCTGCGTCCACGTCCTCCGGTCCGTCCGATCCGCCCTTCATGACGGCGTCCAGAAGAGTTCGCAGTGCACCCGACTCCTCCTCGTCCATCCGAGTCCTGCATCCCATCGTCGCACGGACCGGCATCCCGGTGGCGGGTTCCTTCGACGTCTTTTGCGCCTTGTTTCCTCACATCACGCATGGACACTCTGCGTTGTGCCCGAGCGGGCACTGTTCGTAGGCTGTTCGGCGGGACAGGGGTCGACCAGGAGGCGCGCTTCACGGTGTTCTACTTCGTCATGAAACACGTGCTGCTGGGCCCGGTGCTGCGGGCGTTCTTCCGGCCGGAGGCCGAGGGGCTCGAGCACATCCCGAAGACCGGCGGCGCGATCCTGGCCAGCAACCACCTCGCGGTGTCCGACTCGTTCTTCATGCCGCTGGTGATTCCCCGCCGCCGGGTCACGTTCGTGGCGAAGATGGAGTACTTCACCGGCACCGGCCTCAAGGGCGCCCTGAAACGCTGGTTCTTCACCGGCATGGGCCAGATCCCGATGGACCGCACCGGCGGGTCGGCCGCGCAGGCCGCGCTCGCCACGGGCGTGCGGCTGCTGCGCGAGGGACACCTGCTGGGCATCTACCCGGAAGGCACGCGCTCGCCCGACGGCCGGCTCTACAAGGGCAAGACCGGCATCGCCCGGATGGCGCTGGAGGCAGGCGTGCCGATCATCCCGGTGGCCATGGTCGGCACCGACATCGCCAACCCGATCGGTTCCAAGATGTGGAAGCCGACCAAGATCCGGGTGAAGTTCGGCCCCCCGCTGGACTTCTCGCGGTACGAGGGGATGGCCGGCGACCGGTTCGTCGAGCGGTCGATCACCGACGAGGTGATGTACGCGCTGATGGAGCTGTCCGGCCAGGAGTACGTGGACATGTACGCGGCCAAGGTGAAGGAGTCGTCCACCAACGGTCAGGTGGCCGTCCCCGAGCCCCGTGAGGCGGGCCGCATGCCGGAAACCAAGGCCGGATAGGGTCAGTCAGTGCAGTTGCTCACGACTTCGACTCATATCGGGCGATGACCGCATGTGCCCAGGCGAGGATGTCCTCGACTCGCTGCCCGTGTGGTTGCCGGGTGAGCCACAGTTCCAGATTCTCCGGGCTGTTGTCCATTCGGTCGCCGTTGATGTGGTGGACGTTCTCCCCCACGAGCAGTGGGCGTCCCAGTTTTTGCTCCATGAGGTGGCGATGTTCCAATACCCAACTTCCGTCGTCGAGACGAATCCGCCAGTATCCGTTGGCGGTGGCGCGTCTGCCCGGGTAGTCGCTTTTTCGAGGTTTTCCAGGCGATCCTTTGCCTGGAGCGGCCTCGATCGACCCCCACCTTCGGATCAGACGCATGTGCGGCAGGCAGATTCCCGAATTCCGTTGTCCGCTCCGCGTGCATCCAACGACTGAGCAGGTGGGACGTTGTTGAGCCAGATGAGCGTGATAGTGCTGCCAGCACAGCTTGTTCCTGCGGACCAGTCGTCCGCACTCCGCCACCGAGCAAATTGCCATGTCGATCACGCTACCGTCCTAGGAGAAACATAGTTGTGCGGTACTTTTATGACTGCGAATTCATCGAAGACGGGCTGACTATCGACCTGGTGTCCATTGGTGTCGTCGCTGAGGACGGGCGCGAGTTCTATGCCGTGTCCACCGAGTTCGACCCGGACAAGGCCGGTCAGTGGGTACGCGAGAACGTGCTGGACAAGCTGCCGTCGGCCGGCGACAAGGCGTGGCGGGACCGCACGGCCATCCGCGACGGCCTGATGAAGTTCCTCAGCCCACACGGCGAAAGCGTCGAACTGTGGGCCTGGTTCGCCGCGTACGACCATGTGGCGCTCGCCCAGTTGTGGGGCGCGATGCCGGCGCTGCCGCGCCAGTTGCCGCGGTTCACCCGGGACCTGCGCCAGCGTTGGGAGGACGTGGGCAAGCCGCCGCTGCCCAACCCGCCGACCGACGCGCACGACGCGCTCGCCGACGCCCGGCACAACCTCGCGCGCTGGCAGGTGATCGAGGTGGAACGGCTGCGTCGGGGGTTCCCCGTTCGTTAACGGGGGGCCGGTTGCTTTACCGATCCAGGACGTGACACCCTTCACTCCATGCGAATTGGCGTACTCACCGGTGGTGGTGACTGTCCAGGTCTGAACGCGGTGATCAGGGCCGTGACCCGCAAGGGGATCGAGGCGCACGGCTGGGAGATCGTCGGGTTCCGGAACGGCTGGCAGGGGCCGCTGGAAGGCAAGTTCAAGAGCATCGGGCTCGACCGGGTCGAGGACATCCTGACCAGGGGCGGCACGATTCTCGGCTCGTCGCGCACCAACCCGTACAAGATCGACGGCGGCGTCGAGAAGATCAGGAAGGTGCTCACCGACGAGGGGATCGACGCGCTGATCGCGATCGGCGGCGAGGACACCCTCGGGGTGGCCAAGCGGCTGACCGACGACGGCATCGGCGTGGTCGGCGTGCCCAAGACGATCGACAACGACCTGGGCGCCACCGACTACACGTTCGGCTTCGACACCGCGGTGCACATCGCGACCGAGGCCATCGACCGGCTGCGCACCACGGCCGAGTCGCACCACCGCGCGCTGGTGATCGAGGTGATGGGCCGGCACGCCGGCTGGATCGCGCTGCACTCCGGCCTGGCCGGCGGCGCGAACGTGATCCTGGTGCCGGAGCGGCCGTTCAGCATCGACAAGGTCGTCAGGTGGGTCGAGCGCCGGTTCGAGCGGGAGTACGCGCCGATCATCGTGGTCGCCGAGGGCGCGATGCCGGAAGGCGGCGCGGAGCTGCTCACCAGCGGGGAGAAGGACGCCTTCGGGCACGTCCGGCTCGGCGGTGTCGGCACGTGGCTGGCGGAGGAGATCGCTCACCGCACCGGCAAAGAGTCCCGTGCGGTGGTGCTCGGGCACGTGCAGCGCGGCGGCACGCCGACCGCGTACGACCGTGTCCTGGCGACGCGGTTCGGCCTGCACGCGGTGGACGCGGTGCATGACGGCGACTTTGGCGTCATGGTCGCGTTGCACGGCACGGAGATCGTGCGCGTGAAGCTGTCCGAGGCAACTGAAGAGCTGAAAACCGTGCCGCTGGAGCGTTACCAGGAGGCCGAGGTCTTCTTCGGCTAAGGAGCCGTGAGCACGAGCGGGCCGTCTGGTGTGACGGCGATGGTGTGCTCCCAGTGGGCGGCGCGGCTGCCGTCCACTGACCGCAGGCCCCAGCCGTCCGGGGCGGTCACGTACTTGTCGCGGCCGCCCGCGATGAACATGGGCTCGATGGCGAGCACCAGGCCGGGGCGGAGCTTCATGCCTCGCCCGGCCCGGCCTTCGTTGGGCACGTGCGGGTCTTCGTGCATCCGGCGCCCTACGCCGTGCCCGCCGTAGTTCTCGAGCAGGCCGTAGCCTCGCCCGCGGCCGATCTGGCCGACGGCGTGCGAGACGTCACCGAGCTTGTTGCCCACCTGCATCGCCGCGATGCCCGCGTTCAGCGCGTCCCGCGTGAGCTGGATGAGTTCCTCGTCCTCGGGTGTGGGGTCGCCGATCGTGAAGCTGATGGCGGAGTCGCCGTGGAAACCGGAGATGTGCGCGCCGCAGTCGATGCTGACCAGATCGCCTTCGCGCAGCTGGTAGCCGTCAGGGATGCCGTGCACCACCGTGTCGTTCACGGACGTGCAGATCACGCCCGGGTACGGGGTCGGCGCGAAGTGCGGGTGGTAGTGCAGGAAGGACGGTTTGGCGCCGTGTGCCGAGATCACCTCGGCGGCGACCGTGTCCAGGTCACGCAAGGTCACGCCGGCCGCGGCCGTTTCCTTGGCCGCCGCGAGCGCGGCCGCGACCACCTTGCCCGCCTGCCGCATCAGGTCCAGTTCGGTCCGAGTCTTCAGTTCCACCATCACGCACTCCATCGACGGGATAACTATCCCGGTATTTCTATCACAGTATTAGTATTGGGGTATGGTCCGACCACCTCTGACCGACGAGGACCGCGAACGCGGCATCCGGCTCGGCGAAGCGTTGCGCGCCGCTCGTGGCGAGCGCAGCGGTGTGGAAGTGGCCGCGGCGGCCGGGATCTCGGTGGAGACGCTGCGCAAGATCGAGCACGGCCGGGTGCCGACGCCCGCGTTCTTCACGGTCGCCGCGATCGCCCGCGCCGTGGACCTGCCACTGGACGCGCTCTGCTGATGGACCTCGCACCCGTCCGGGCCCGGCTCGTCCGCCGGTTCGGCCCGGACATCCACGACTGGGTCGACCTGGTCCCGGACCGGGTGGCCGAACTGGCCGACCGATGGGGCTTGAAAGTCGGCGAACCGTACGGGACCGGGAACACGTCGGTGGTTTTCCGGTGCGACGCCGGAGTGCTGAAAGTGTCGCCACAGGTCGAGTTCACCGCCGAACAGGTGCGGACGCTCCAGCTGTTCGAGCCCACCGGCCGGGTGCCCAAGGTGCTCATGCACGCGGACGGCGCCGTGCTGATGGAGACGATCGAGCCCGGCGAGCCGGTCGTCACCCCGCCGCCGCTCGACGACTACGCCCAGTTCCTGCGTGACCTCCGGACACCCGCCACTGAAGGGCCTCGGCACCTCGCGGAAGGCACTGAGGAGATCTTTGTCCGCGTGGAGCAGCGGGGAGTCGACGTCGGCGACGCCCGCCGGATCCGCGACGAACTGGTCTCGTCGCAGACCGAGCAGGTGTTGCTGCACGGCGACCTGCACCTGTTCAACGTCCTCAATGGACCGAAGTTGATGGCGATCGACCCGAAGGCCTGCCTCGGCGACCCGTGCTTCGACGCGGTCGACTACGCCCTGGCCACGAAAAGGTCCGAAGATCTGCTTGCAGGGTCGAGCATTATTGCAGCCGTCGCGAAAGCGGCGGACCTGGACGTCGACAGATTGGCGGCATGGTGCAGGGTTTTCGCGTGGATGAGCTGACCTTACGCGGCGAGGACTGGTACGGCGACGACATCAGCGGCCGTACCTACGCGGGCTGTGCGTTCCACGACATCGACATGACCGAGTTGGTCAACCGCGGGTGCGTGTTCGAGAACTGCACGTTCGTCAGTGTCCGGTTCAACGCGTCCAAGCACACCGACGCCGCGTTCCTGTCGTGCACGTTCCGGCGGTGCCACTTCTTCGACGCCGAGTTCACCGGGTGCAAGCTGGTCGGCAGCGCCTTCCGGGAGTGTGATCTCCGGCCGCTTCGGGTCCGCGGCGGCGACTGGTCGTTCGTCGCGCTGGCCGGCGCCGACCTGCGGGGCTCCCGGTTCGAGGACCTCCGGATGCGGGAGGTCGACCTCACCGGCGCGAACTGCGCGAAGACCGAGTTCGTCGACGTCGACCTCACGTCCGCGCAGACCCACCGGGCCACCTTCGCCGGGGCCGACCTGCGGGGCAGCGACCTGTCCGGCCTTGACCCGTTCAACGTCGAACTGGCCCGCGCGGTGATCGAACCGGCCCAGGCGATCGTGATCGCCCAGGCGATGGGCATCGAGGTCCGGGCGCCGAGAAACTAGTGGCTCACCCGGTCCAGGGCTTGACCTCGCCCCAGCCCCACTTCGGCATCGGCTCGGCCATGTTCGGCTTGGCGTCGGGCTGCGAGAACACCAACGCCATCCGCGTCCCCCATTCGAGATACCCGACGAACGCGGACCGGAACTCCGGGTCGTTCGGCAGGCCCACCTCGTCGGCGGTGTCGATGAGCAGGTTGAACCAGCGGCGCCGCTGTTCCTCGGTGAGCGCCTTGCCGAGGTGCCTGGAGATCATGTGCGCGTGCCCGCCGCGCGTCTCGGAGTACGTGGCCGGGCCGCCGAACACCTCGCCCAGCCAGGCCGCGACGAACCTCGGGTGGCCCGGGTCCATGTGCGCGAACAGCGGCCCGATCAGCTCGTCCTTGCTGACCCGTTGGTAGAACGCCTGAAAGAGCCGTTCGAACGCCTCGGCCCCGCCGGCCCACTCGAACAGGGTCGGCACATTCTCGTCATTGGTGGTCACGCTTGATCACCTTATCCGAGCAAGCGGTGTAACCCGGTGCTCGTCGCGGCGAGCATGCCGCAGTGGTCGGCGTACGCGAGGTCGTGCACGGCGCCGAACGTCGTCTCCCGGCCGCGCGGCCGGCCACTCGCCGCGTCCAACCAGGACACTCCGGAGTCCGTGCCCACGGCCAGGGTTCGGCCGTCGCCGGTGAAGCACAGCGCGCCGGACCGGGACGGCAGTTCGTGCCGCCACGCGGGTTCGCCGGTCGCGGTCACGGTGGCGACCACCGCGGTCGGATGCACCCACATGACGATGATCTCGCCGTCCGGCGAGAACCGGACGGCCCCGGACACCTCCGAGCTCCACGGCTGCGGGTCCCTGCGGTCGTACCGATGTTTGAGCCGGCCGTCGTCGGTGACGTCCAGGACCGTGAGCCACCAACTGCCCCGCATGGAGTTGCCCACGGCGAGCACGTGCCCGTCCGGCGAGAACCGCGGCGTGACCCGTTCGTCGCCGAGGCCTTCCCAGTCGCCGTGGTCGAGGTCCATGTCGCTGGCGAGCACCGCGGGCGCGTTCGGGTCGACGATCCACAGATGCTGGTCTCCGCCCACCGCGAGGAGTCGACCGTCGGCGGACATCGCGAGATCCCCGGTGGGGACGTCGGGCAACCCCCGGACCATCCGTAACGCCGCCCACGGCCGCAGGTGCACAGACTTGTCGTCGGTGAACGCCAGCATCGACCCGCTGTCGGACACCACCGGTCCGGGCAGTTCGGTCCGCGACGCCACCCGCATGATCTCCACCGGGCGGATCCGTGGCTCCAAATCCCACCGCACCAACACAGTCCCGCGGTACATCGTGGTCAGTGCCTCGGCTCGACGCGGCCGCACCACCACGGTCTGCTGCGGCCCGCCGGCCACCTCGTCCAACCCCAGGTGCGCGGACCGCCCGTTGTACCGCAGCCGCCTGGCCATCCGTTCCCGAAGCGCGGACGGCCCGTCGGGTAACAGGTCCTGCGGCAGGTCGCCGAACCTGTCCCGGCTACCCGGATCGGCACCTCGTTCCAGCAACATCTCGGCCACGTCGGTCCACCCGAGCTGGATCGCCCGATGCAACGGGGTGGTCTCGCCCTTGGTGCTGACCGGGGCACCCGCGGAGATCAACAACCGGGCGATGTCCGGATCCCGCGCGACCTCCAACGGAGTATGGCCGTCCTGGTCGGTGGTGGACAACGCCGCACCGCTCGCCAGTAACGCACGGACCGCGTCCGTGTCGTTGCTGACAACGGCGCTGTGCAAGTCCACGCGTGCCACGTTAGGTCCTGCTCGAAGATGTTGTCACGACTCAGTGCGGGAACGCGCGCCACAGCCTCCGGTCAACGCCGTAACGGTGTTGTTCAATGGTCAGTGCGACCTCCGTCATGGTGTCCGTGGACTCGAGCCAGGTGTCGCAGGTCCGCAGGTCGGTGAACGAGAAGTTGGCCAGGTGCACGTCCTTGCCCATGGCGGTCAGGGCGAACGCGAGCGGCAGGCCGGCGTAGACGTCGAATCCGCCACCCGCGCCGGCGACCAGGATCCGTTCGGCCATGCGTAAGCGCGTGAACAGCGGAGGCTCGTGGAGGGTGAACACCCGGCCAGGCTATGCCGCCGTGCTCGGGATCCAGAACGGTCTTCGGCGGCCAGTCGACCGGCGGCACGGCGGGCGGAACTTACGCTAGCTTCGGGGGAGTGACGCACACACCAGAGACGTTCGCGAACGCCCTAACGGCCTGGCAGCAATGGCAGGAAAGCCCGTGGGGGCGGCTGCGGTACACCCTCGCCGCGGCCAATCTCGACCGGCATATCGCAGCGCAAGGCGACATCCTCGATCTTGCCGGCGCGGACGGCGGCGACTCGATTCCCCTTGCGCGGCAAGGACATCGCGTCACCATCGCGGACTTCACGCCGGACATGCTGGCCGCGGCGCAGCAGCGGGCGCAGGCCGCGGGTGTCGACATCACCTGTGTGGAGTCGGACGCGACCGATCTGCCGGACGACATCGGCGACTACGACGTCGTCCTGTGCCACAACCTGCTGCAGTACCAGACCGACCCGGTGCCCACCCTCAAAGCAGCGGTGAACAAGTTACGCCCCAACGGTTTGCTGTCCGTCATGGCGTTCAACCGGCATGCCGCCCCGCTGGTCGCCGCCGACTCGCCCACCTTCAACGCCAAGATCACCCTGTACACCGCCGACGAGATCAGCGCCGTCCTGGCCGACCTCGGCTGCTCGGTGATCGGGCACTACGGCATCCGGAGCGACCGCGAGCCGTACCTGCACACCGCCCGGATCTTCCAGCTCATCGCCCGGTCACAACGCTAAGTACGCCGCGAACGTGCCCAGCCAGTGCTCGGTGGCGTAGCCGTAGCCGAACACGTAGTGCCACCCGGCCGAAGCGTGCGCCTCATAGGCCTCCTCGGCGATCCCACGGAACCGGTGTGCGGCCGGCAGCGCCAACCCAACAGCCCGCCATCCCCAGGCGCGGGACAAGGCGAGCCCGGCTAAGTGAGCGCCGAACATGTCCTCTGGATGCGGCACGGCCACGGGCTCACGCAGGACCTCCCAGCGCGCGGTGTCCAGGTCCGGGACGAACGCCTCCAGCCAGTGCGCGAACTCCTCGCCGGGCAGCACCCGCCGCATCAGGTCCGCCTCGGTGAGCGCCGGTGACAGGAAGTCCGCCGCGTCCGGCTCGAACCCGCCGTATCCCGTGTCGCCGAGGTACCACCGCAACGCGGCCGCCTCACACGCCGCCGCGAGTTCGGTGTCTTCCTGGGCATGGGCCGCGTCCAGCACGAGACCGGTGGCGAACGCCGTGTTGTCGTGCGTCCCGACCCGGACGGGCAGCCGGGCGTGGGTGATCCACGCGAGCCACCGGTCCCGCAGCACCGCGGCCAGCGGTCCGAGCGACCACTCGGTGTGGTCCAGCTCCGCGGCCAGGGTCAGCAGCCACGCCCAGCCGTACGGCCGCTCCCAGTAGTGACCCTCGTCACCTGCGAAGAAGTCAGCCTCGGTGGCGCATCCGTCCACAGTGATCAGAGCCGAGAGCACCGCACGGGCGGCACCGGCCGCCGGCAGGTCCGGGTACGCGCGCAGCAGCCGCGCGGCGAGCCAGGTCTGGTGCACGCAGGAGTGCCAGTCGTACGAGCCGGCGAACACCGGATGCAGTGTCCGGTGCGGCACGAGCTGGTCGGGCGAGGAAATGTGCCGTGTCCAGTGCACCGGGTAGTCGCGCTGGAGGTTGGCCACGGCCATGGTGAGCAACCGGTTCGCGGTTTCGCCGTCCAACCGTGTTGTACTGCCGCGAAGTGGGGACATGGACGCCAATCCTGCCTGACCGAAATTCCGGTGCGCGCACCTCTTATCCTGAGCTGTGTGAACTGGACCGTGGACGTGCCCGTGGACACGCTTCCCGAACTGCCCCCGTTGCCGCCTGACTTGCGCAAGGCCCTCGACGAGGCGTTGGCCCGCCCCGCCGCGCAACAGCCCGAGTGGCCAGACCAGGAAGCCGTGCGCAAGGTGCGTGCGCTCCTGGAGAGTGTGCCGCCGGTCACCGTGCCCGCGGAGATCGACCGCCTGCACGAGCGACTGGGCGAGGTCGCCAACGGGCAGGCGTTCCTGCTCCAGGGCGGCGACTGCGCCGAGACCTTCGCCGACAACACCGAGCCGCACATCCGCGGCAACATCCGCACCCTGCTGCAGATGGCCGTGGTGCTCACGTACGGCGCGAGCCTGCCCGTGGTGAAGGTCGGCCGGATCGCCGGCCAGTACGCCAAGCCCAGGTCCAACGCCACCGACTCGCTCGGCCTGCCGGTGTACCGCGGCGACATCATCAACTCGCTGGTCGCCGAGCCCGAGGCGCGCGTCCCGGACCCGACCAGGATGATCCGCGCCTACGCCAACGCGGGCGCGGCGATGAACCTGCTCCGGGCGTTGACCGGCGCGGGCATGGCCGGCCTGGCCAAGGTGCACGACTGGAACAAGGACTTCGTCCGGACCTCGCCCGCGGGGGAGCGGTACGAGGCGTTGGCCGGCGAGATCGACCGCGGCCTGCGGTTCATGGCGGCCTGTGGTGTGCATGACTACACCCTGGAGCACACCGAGATCTTCGCCAGCCATGAGGCGCTGCTGCTGGACTACGAGCGGTCGCTGCTGCGCCTGGACCAATCGGGTGACCAGCCGAAGCTGTACGACCTGTCGTCGCACTTCCTGTGGATCGGCGAGCGCACCCGCCAGCAGGACGGCGCCCACCTGGCGTTCGCCGAGCTGCTGGCCAACCCGATCGGGCTGAAGATCGGTCCGGGCACCACGCCGGAGCTGGCCGTGGAGTACGTGGAACGGCTCGACCCGCACAACAAGCCGGGCCGGCTGACCCTGATCAGCCGGATGGGCAACCACAAGGTCCGGGACGTGCTGCCGGGCATCGTGGAGAAGGTCGAGGCGTCCGGCCACAAGGTGATCTGGCAGTGCGACCCGATGCACGGCAACACGCACGAGTCGTCCACCGGCTACAAGACCCGCCACTTCGACCGGATCGTCGACGAGGTGCAGGGCTTCTTCGAGGTGCACCGCCGGCTGGGCACGCACCCCGGCGGCATCCACGTCGAGCTGACCGGCGAGGACGTCACCGAGTGCCTCGGCGGCGCCCAGGACATCTCCGACATGGACCTGCACGGCCGGTACGAGACCGCCTGCGACCCGCGCCTGAACACCCAGCAGTCGCTGGAGCTGGCGTTCCTGGTCGCCGAGATGCTCCGCTCCTGACCTTGGCCGCTCGTGGGTGGCCGGTGCCACCCACGAGGGTCAGAAGCCGAAGCCGGGGACGACCTGGATGGTCGTGCCCTTGGAGACGCGGTTGCCCGCACCCGGGTCCTGGAAGACGATCTGCCGGTCGTCCCGGTCCCGGCCGCGGCCACCACCGCCGCCTCCGCCACCGCCGGGGAAGTCGAACCCGCCGACCTTGAGCTGCAGGCCCAGGCCCTTGAGCAGCTCACGGGCGTCACCGATGCGCATCCCCACCAGTTGGGGCACGTTGACCGCGTTCGACACCAGCAGGGTGACCTTCTTGTCCTGCGGCGTGTTGCCGGCGGTCGGGTCGGTGGAGATCACCTTCCCGCCGTCGGTCTGCGGGTCGAACGTGGTCTGCACGACGATGTTGGCGTAGCCGGCCCCGTTCAGCGTCCGCTTGGCGTCGTCCACGGTCTTGCCACGGACGTCCGGCAGCGGCTGCAGCGGCGCGGGCCCCTTGCTGAGGACGATCTCGACCTTGCCGCCGCTCTGGAGCTGGGTGCCGGGGCTCGGCGTCAGCTGGAGCACGGTGCCCGCGGCGACCCGGTCGTCGTACTGGCCGTCGCCGTCGATCGGGACCAGGCCCTGCTCCTTGATCGCCTGCGTGGCCGTGTCCTTGGTGGCGCCGGGCGCGATGTTCGGCACGGTCGGCGGGCCGTCGGACACGGTCAGGGTGACCGTGGAGCCCTTCTTGACCTGGCTGCCCGCGGCCGGTTGGCTGCCGATCACCTTGTTCTTCGACACGGTGTCACTGCGCTGCTTCTGCACGTTCGGCTGCAGGCCGAGATCTTGGACAGCCTGCACCGCGGTGCCGTTGTCCTTGCCGATCACGGTCGGGACCGCGATCAGCTTCTCGCCGCCGAACATGAAGAACCCGACCGCGACCAGGCCGCCGATGAACACGACGACGATCGCCCAGATCGGCACCGGGAAACGGCGTTTCCGGCGGGACTGCGGGGGCAGGGTGGTGGGCGGCGACGACGGTGGCGGGTCGCGCTGGACCAGCGGACGCGCCATGCCGTCCAGGTCGGACCGCAGCATCGCCCTGGTGCCTTTCGGTCCGGGCCCGCCGACCGTCACCGGGTTGCGCGCGGTCAGCGGCCTGACCTGCACGGTGGGGAAGTCCTGCGGGGTGGCCGGCATCGTCTGCTCGCCGTGCCCGGACGACGGGACGGCGACCACAGGGCTGCCGGTCGCGGCCCGGACCTGCTCCAGCTCGTGCAGGAAGGCGGCCGCGTCCTGCGGCCGCATCGCCGGGTCCCGTCTGGTCGCCCGTAACACCAGTTCGTCGACGGCCGGCGGGATGCCCGGCACGAGCCGGCTCGGCGGGGGCACGTCGTCGTTCACGTGCCGCCAAGCGACCGACAGCGCGGTGTCGCCGGTGTATGGGGGAACTCCTGTGAGCATCTCGAACAGCAGGATGCCCGCCGAGTACACGTCGCCGCTCGCGGTCGTGGCGCCCGTGGTGACCTGCTCGGGCGACAGGTACGCGACCGTGCCCAGGATGACGCTGTTGCTGGTGGTTCCCGCGCTGGCCATGGCCTTGACCAGGCCGAAGTCGCCGACCTTGACCGTGCCCTGCCGGCCGATCAGCACGTTCTCCGGCTTGACGTCCCGGTGCACCAGCCCGGCCTTGTGCGCGGCGGCGAGCGCCGACAGCACCGGCTCGAGCACGCTCAACGCCAGCGG
The DNA here is from genome assembly GCF_004345645.1 of Actinocrispum wychmicini. Lineage (GTDB taxonomy): Bacteria > Actinomycetota > Actinomycetes > Mycobacteriales > Pseudonocardiaceae > Kibdelosporangium > Kibdelosporangium wychmicini. The sequence goes on from NZ_SLWS01000016.1 coordinate 150,612, forward strand.
CACGGTCAGCCGGCCGCGTTCGGTCAGCAGGTCGCGCAGGGTGCCGCCGTCGACCAGTTCCATCACCAGGAACACGTGGTCCCCGTCCAGGCCCTGGTCGTGCACGGCGATCACGTTCGGGTGATGGAGGCTGGCCGCCGCCCTGGCCTCCCGCTCGAACCTGTCCACGAACGAGCGATCTTCGGCGAACCGCTGGTCCATCACCTTGATGGCCACCGGCCGTTCCAGCCGCATGTCCATGCCTCGGTAGACGGCCGACATGCCGCCACGGGCAAGCGGCGCGTCTACCCGGTAACGCTGCTCAAGCAACGTCGCCATCTGAAGCCCGCCCTTCTCCGCCACGATGGGATCGTACGGTTTTCGTCGCCGCCGGTGTGGCCGCCCTGCCTCATTTGTCATACGTGTGACGTGTGGCATCGTGTTCAGTTGTGAGTGCGATTCCCATTGCTGACGATGTGCTCGACCCAGCGGTGGAGGTGTTGACCTTGCGCGACGTCGCCGACCGGTTGGACCGGTCGGTGAGCCGGGTGCAGCAGGCCCTTCGGGACGGTCAGCTGCTCGCCGTGCGCAGGAAGGGCGAGCTGCTGGTCCCGGCCATGTTCCTGACCGACGAGAACGAGGTGGTCAAGGGCCTGACCGGCACCATCACGGTGCTCGTCGACTCGGGTTACTCGCCGAGCGAGATCCTGCGGTGGCTGTTCACCTCGGACGACTCGCTGCCGGGTACCCCGATCGAGGCGTTGCGCGGTGACCGCGGCCGGGAGGTCAAACGCCGGGCCCAGGCCTTGGCGTTCTGACCGGCCGCACGGGTGACGCCGGGCAGCGCGACCCACAGCCGCTGCCCGGTGGGAACCACCGCGCGCCTGTTGAGCACCGAGTAGTCCGCGTCGACGATGCGGTCCAGAATCCCGCGGTACAGGGTCGCCGCGGTGCTGACGCACGGCCGTGACTCGGGCCGCAGCAGCGCGATCCCCGGTTCCGCGCGCCGGTAGACCGCGTATGTGTGCGCGACGAGGTGCGCCAGGGCTTTGCGGACGTTCGGGTCGGGTTTGCCGGTGCGGTGCGCCCAGCGCAGCCTGGCCCGGTCGACCCCGAACGCGTTGAGTTCGGCCATCGGCAGGTAGATCCGGCCGCGGTCGAGATCCTCGCCGACGTCCCGGAGGAAGTTCGTGAGCTGGAACGCCTCGCCCAGCGCGGCGGCGTACGGCTCGGCTTCCGCGCGCGGCCCGGCCGTGCCGAGGACCGGCAGCATCTGCAGGCCGATCACACCGGCAGAGCCGTGCATGTACGTGGCCAGGTCCTCGAATGTGGCGTACTCGGTGACGTGCAGGTCCATCCGCATGGACGCCAGGAAGTCGGCGAACAGGGCCTGGTCGATGCCGTAGCGCGCGACTGTGTCGCGGAGCGCGCGCAGCACCGGGTGGCCGTCGCTCCACATGGTTCGTTCCAGAGTGAACAGCTCAGCGGCCTGCTGCGACTTCGGCAGCGTGCCGTCGACGATGTCGTCGGTCAGGCGCGCGAAGCCGTAGAGGGCGTGCACCGCTGGTCGGTCCGCGATCGGCAGCAGGCGCGTGGCCAGGAAGTACGTCCGGCCGTGGCTGGCGTTGATCTGCCGGCTGGCGGTGTACGCCGCCCGCAGGTCCGGGTCGGTGATCCCAGCGGCGTCCAACTCACGCGTGCTCACGGTGCACCCCATATCCGACGCCGACCGCCGCCAACGCGGTCAGCAGCACGTACCACCAGTTGTACAGCCCGGTGTCGCCGAGCGGATAGTTGATGAGCACGAGCCACACCGAAGCACCCACGACGATCGCGGGCCGGAACCGGAATCCGGCGGCCAGCACCAGCGGCCACGTGAAGTACCAAGGCATGGTCACGGCGGACAGCAGGACGGTCGCGAGCAACGCCCAGGCGGCCCCCGCGACGGCTTTCCCGCCGCCTTCCCGGGACCACCACCACAGCCACCCGACGATGCCCGCCAGCATCGTCCACCCGACGATCCGCGCGGCCGGAATCACGCCGAACAGCTGGCCGATCCCGGTGGGCAGCGACAGCCAGTGCGTCAGCAGCGAGTTGCCGCCCAGCGCCTTGAGCCACCCCAGGTCCACCCCGGCGGCCAGCGTGCACGCCGCGAACACGCCCACCACGAGCACAGTGCCGACCCCAGCGGCGGTGACGAAGCCGCGTCGACGTAAGTGCGCGACCCATATCCACACCAGGAACGGCAACGCGATCGCCGCGGTCACCTTGATCGCCACCGCGAACGCCACCGCGACGATCCCCGGCACGTGCTTTCCGTCCAGCACCAGCAACGTCCCCGCGGCGAGCAACGCGACCATGATCAGGTCGTTGTGCGGTCCGCCGACGAGGTGCACGAGCACCAACGGGTTGGCCGCGCCCAGCCACAAGGCGTTCGACCCGCCGAGGTGCCGCTCCAAGCCGGGCAGCGTGGCGCACAGCAGCACGAGACCGCTCGCCATCAGGACTTTCGTCACGAGCGCCGCGATGACCACGTGCTCGCCCGTCACCGCGACAACGCTCTTCATCAGCAGGATGAACAACGGTCCGTACGGCGACGGCGTGTCGATCCAGATCCCACTGACCTTCGCGGTGAGCGGGCCGGCCAACCCGGACGGGCCGACGGTGTACGGGTCGAGCCCGGCGTGCGCGATCGCGCCCTGCGCCACGTAGATGTACAGGTCCTGGCTGAGCACCGGCGGGCACACCACGAGCGGCACCGCCCACACGCCGATGGCGACCAGCAACTGCTTGCGGGTGGCCGACCGCAGCCCCAGCCAGCCCCAGACGATCAGGGCCACACCGAGGTAGAACACGATCCGGTTGCCGGACAGGAACATGGCGGTGGCGATCAGCGCGGACCCGACGAGACCACGGCCGAGGACGAAGCCGTAACGGGTGGACACGGGCGCTGCGATCGCTGACATCGTGCGTCATCCTCGCAGTTCGCCGCCGCCCCTCGGCGAAGCGGGTTACGGGTGGGCGCAGCCGACCCACTGGCCGGGCGGGCACGTGCCGGTGCGGCCGCGATAGGCGTCGATCAGCTGGCGGGCCAGGGCCTGGGCCGCGGCCGGGTCGCCGGTGGCGGCGACCTCGTCGACCGCGCACTCGTACCGGGTGTCGGTGAGGCAGTACGTCAGCTGGCCCTCGGCGGTCTGGCGCCACGACGGCCCGCTGGCCACGGCGTACTTCCAGATCTGCGGGTCGTTCGTGCCCGCCTTGCCGTGTACAACGTACACATGCTCGTCCCCGTGCGGCGTGGCCACCGGCGTCGCCGCCGAGACCGCCAGGCCGCGCAGCTTCGCCGGGTCCGGCGGCTCGGTCAGCGCCATGGCCGTCCATTCCGCGCCGTACGGGTGCTGACCGGCCACGGACTGGGCGCGCCGGTAGAACTTCGCCCACTCCGCTGAGGCCAGGGTGCACCTGGCAGTGCCTTGCTGGCCGGGGGCGAGCGGCCCGGTGCGGCTGTCGCACGACCCGATCGTCGCGCCTTCCCCGGTCCAGGTCGCCCGGATGGCGACCCGTGCCGGCAGCTGGCCGCCGTTGGACAGGTCGACGACGATCGCGCAGCTGCTCGCCCCGCAGTCCTCGAAGTGGTACGCGCCCTGCTTGACGGTCAGGAACGGGTCGTACCCGTCGGCCAGTTCGGTCGAGCGGGCCGCCAGGTCGGTGTAGATCGCGGCCATGTCCGTGGTCGCGTCGGTGATGGTGAAGGCGAGGTCGTGCACCCTGGTCGGGTCGGTCTGGCCGGCCTTGGTCAGGTCGAACCGGACGATCCCGTGCGGCGGCTTCGCGGCCAGGTAGATCTCACCGAGGTCGGTCGGCACGTCGATGACGTCGGTGCCGGCGATCTGCGCCTTCGGGGCGGTGTCCGGGGCCCGGTCGCCGTCGGTCGGCTTGCCGAACAGCGTCGGCAGCGTCTCGGTGTCGAAGATCCGTTCCACGTCCACCCCGAGCAGCACCCCGGGCGCCCTGACCCAGTGGTCGGCCACGGTCGGCGCGGTCGAGTCCGGCACGCCGGACAGCTTCAGCCAGAAGTCCAAGCCGGCCTTGAGGTACAGGGTGTGGTCGACGACCAGGACCGACGCCGGCAGGCCGTTGACGGTCAGCGACCCGCTGGACTCGCCCGCCTTGGTCGCGGTGATGTCCATGGTGACCTTGTCACCGGCCGGCGCGGTCAGCGATCCGTTGTAGTGCACCGCACCCGCTGCTTTGAGGTCCACAATGGACTGGTCAAGGGCGGCGCCGGTGGTCGGCCGCGGCACGGACACCCGCGGGGGATCACCGGACGTTTCCCCGGTGCAGCCGGCACAGAGCAGCAGAACCACCCCCAAGGTGCCCCATCGCCGCCGCATTCGCCGCCCCGGTCCCGCCGATTCCAGTGGACCCACAGTCTCCCGGCCGACCTGCGTCGTCAAGTCCGCGCGGTCAACCTGTGACCCGCTGAGCGGCCAGTTTGCCGGAGATCACCACCGGCGGGATGCCCACGCCGGGGGTGGTGCCGCAGCCGGCGAGGACGGCGTTTTCCAAGCCGGACACCAGGTTCCGCGGCCGGAACGGACCGGTCTGGCGGAACGTGTGCGACAACGAGAACGGTGTCCCGGCACCCAGGCCCTGCGCCTCCCAGTCGGCCGGCGTGACCAGCGCCGAGACCTCGATCGAGTCACCCAGTCCGGTCAGGCCCCGCTGCTCGAGCACGCGCACCAGTTCGTCGCGGTAGGCCGGCCCGACCCGGGGCCAGTCGATCCGGGCGGTGCGCAGGTTCGGGCACGGCGCCAGCACCTGCACGATCGACCGGCCGTCCGGCGCCATCCCGGGGTCGGCCGCGGTCGGCTGGGTGACCAGCAGCGACGGGTCGCTCATCAGGCGGCCGCGCCGGGTGATCTCGTGGAACGTCCGGTCCCACGCTTCGCCGAAGAACAGCGTGTGGTGGTCCAGCAGCGGCCACGTCCGGTTCACGCCCGCGTGCAGCACGACCGCCGACGGCGACCAGTGCAGCGGAACGGCTCGGCGCGCCGGCATGCCCAACAGCCGGCGGCTGACCGGCAGGTCGGGTGTCAGAACCACGGCGTCGCAAGGGATCCGCTCACCTGTCGTGGTCCGTACGGCGTTGACGCGGGAGCCCACGCGTTCCAGCCAGGCGGCGCCGCACGAGTACGAAATCCTTGCCCCAGCGGCGGAAGCGGCGTCAGCCATGGCCGCGGCGACAGAACCCACGCCACCACGCGGAAACCACACGCCCGCGATCGTGTCCATATACGCGATCACGGCGTAGGCCGCCAACGCGCGCTGCGGCGGCACACCCGCGTACAGGGATTGGAACGAGAACAGCCGTCGCAGCCGCTCGTCCGACAGGTACTTGCCGATGGCCGGCGCCAACCGGCCGAACCCGCCCAATGCCACCAGGCTGCCCAGTCCCGAGCCGACCAGGTCCAGCGGCGAGTCGAAGTTGGCGCCGATGAACGAGTCCCGCTCCACTTGGTACAGCCGCGTCAGCCACGCCCGCAGCCGCCGGTAGCCCGCGGCCTCGACCGGGCCGGCCACCCGACGGACCTCGTCCTCCATCGCGGTCGCGTCCGAGTACACCGAGATCGTGCTGCCGTCGGCGAAATGCGCGCGGTACGCGGGATCCAACGGCAGCAGGTCGATCATGGGCGCGCCGACCGCCGCCAACGCCTCCTCGATGAGCGACGGCATGGTGAGCACGCTCGCGCCTGAATCGACCGTGTAGTCGCCCATCCGCATCCGGCCGGCACGCCCACCCGGACCGTCCGCGCTCTCCAGCACGGTCACCTGCCGACCGGCGCCCAGCAGATGCAGCGCGCACGACAACCCGGCCAGTCCCGCGCCGACGACCACCACATGGTCTGTGGCGCCGCTTATGGTCTTCAGCGGGTCCTCCGGGTCGCGGCCACCGCCAGCTCGGCGAGCCGGTCGCTCGCGGGCTCGGCCAGGTCGGCCGCTGCCAGCGCGCGCATCGCGGACGACGTCAAACTGTCGATCCGGCGTTCGACCTCGGCCACCGCACCGGATTCGACGAGCACCTCGCGGGCCCGCTGCACGTCCGCTGCGGTCAGATCCCGGCCGAGGCACGACCGCAGGACGTCCGCGCCCGCCGGTGTCGCCCGCCGCAGGCCGAGCGCGACCAGCAAGGTCCGTTTGCCCTCCCGCAGGTCGTCGCCGGCGGGCTTGCCGGTCACCTCGGTGTCGCCGAAGACGCCGAGCAGGTCGTCCCGCAGCTGGAACGCCACCCCGATGTCCGCGCCGAACTCCCGCAGCTGTTCGACCAGCTCCGGGTCGGCACCGGCCAGCGTGGCACCCATCTGCAGCGGCCGTTCCACGGTGTAGGCGGCGGTCTTCATCCGGGCGACGCGCAGCGCGGCTTCCGGCGACTCGTCGCCCTCCACCTGCGTGAGGATGTCCAGGTACTGGCCGGCCAACATCTCCGACCGCATCGCCTGCCACGGCTCGCTCGCCGCGGCCAGCCGGTTCGCGGTCAGCCCCGAGCTGTAGAACATGTCGTCGGCCCACGCCAGCGCGATGTCGCCGAGCAGGATCGCGGCGGCCATCCCGAACCGGTCCGCGCTGCCCAGCCACCCCCGCTCGCGGTGCAACGCCTCGAACGTCACGTGCACGGTCGGCCGGCCACGGCGGACCGCGGAGGCGTCCATCAGGTCGTCGTGCACGAGCGCGCACGCCTGGATCAGCTCAAGGCCGCTGACCGCGCGCAACACGGCATGGGCGTCCGGGTCGCCGCCCGCGCCGCGCCACCCCCACCAGGCGAACGTGGGCCGGATCCGCTTGCCGCCCCGCAGCACGAACTCCACCAGGCTGTCGAGCGCGTCCGCCAGTTCCGGGGTCAGGCTGGCCATGGTCGACTGCTTGGCCGCCAGGTACTCGGTCAGGGTCTGCTCGACGTGGGCCGGGACGGACTCGTCGACGGTGTGTGTTCGTGGCGCTGGGTGCACGGTTCCATCGTCGCCCAGCATCACTTGGACGACGCGACGGGGTCGGCGGTGCCGATACGATTTGCGGCATGACGTCCGTGTTGGAACGCATCAGCGTCGACCGTGTCGTGTTCTCGGTGGAGTTCATGCCGCCCCGGGACGATGCCGACGAGCAGCAGCTCTGGCGTGCGATCCGAGAGCTGGAGGGCCTCGACCCGGCATTCCTCTCGGTGACGTACGGCGCCGGCGGGTCCCGCCGGGACCGGACGATCCGGACCACCGGCCGGGTGGCGCGGGAGACCACGCTCGTCCCCATGGCGCACCTCACCGCCGTCGACCACTCCGTCGCCGAGCTGCGCAACGTCATCGGCTGGTACGCCGCGGTCGGCGTGCACAACGTGCTCGCGCTGCGGGGCGACCCGCCGGGCGACCCGATGGGGGAGTGGGTCAAGCACCCGCAAGGCCTGTCGTACGCCGACGAACTCGTCCGGCTCGTGCGTGAGCTCGGCGACTTCTGCGTGGGCGTGGCCGCGTTCCCCTATGGCCACCCGCGCTGCGCCGACCTGGACACCGACGCGGACATGCTGGTCCGGAAGTTCCGTGCCGGCGCGGACTTCGCCGTCGGCCAGCTCTGCTACGACGCCGCCGACTTCCTGCGCCTGCGGGACCGGGTGGCGGCCCGCGGCAGCGACGCCCCGATCCTGCCGGGTGTGATGCCGCTCACCACCCCGAAGATGCTCGGCAAGACCCTGGAGCTGTCCGGCGCGCCGGTCCCGCCGAAGGTCGCCGAACGGCTCGAACCCCTTGTGGACGACCCCAAGTCGTTCCGGGCCGCGGGCATCGACGTGGTCACCGAGATGTGCGAACAGCTCATCGCCGAAGGCGTGAACGTGCTCCACTTCTACACGTTCAACCGGTCGAAGGCGACCAAGGAAGTGTTGGGACGCCTGGGTTTGGTGGCGTCCCGCACGCCGTAGCCGTCAAACGAACTGCGACTGGTTGTCCTGGTGCTGCTCCCGCCGCTGCTGGCGAACGCTGCGGCGGTGCGCCACCAGGGCCAAAACGAGCACCAGCAGCGCCGCGCCGACCGCGCCCGCGCCCACCACGAGCACCCAGCGGATCCAGGACATGCCGCCCGTGGTGCTGTAGTTCGCCGTGGCGTTGAGTTCGGTCACCCCGCCGGCCTTCGCCGTCCAGGCCACGGTGTTGTCCTTGTCCGGCGTGCCGTTGGTCTTGCCGACCGGCCCGGGGAAGGCGATCTTGACCTGCACGTCCACGCCTTCCGGGCGCAGCTGCCCGAGGTCGACCGACCCGGCGAAGGACACGATGTCGCCGGACCGCCGAAGGTTGATCTTGTACCGGCCGGCCTGGTTGCTGATCGCCTCGGCGAGCTGCCGGACCTGCTCGAACGCCAACCCGTCGAAGTGGACGGTTTTGCCCACGTAGCCGTCCGCCGCGTACGGCGTCAGGGAGACCTTGTCGGCCAGTTCGGGCGGCACGGTCAGGGCCGGCCCGGCGTCGTCCGGTTTCGACTGGACGGTCGCGATGTCGATCGAGCCGGAGACGTGGTCGTCCGGGCTGACCGCCATCGCCGCGTGCACACGCACGCATCCGGCGAGCGCGAACGCCACTGCCAGGATCAGCGGCACCACTGCCCACCTGCGAGAAACCTTGTGCACCGGCCCATCCTGCCAGTGATTGTCGGCTTTCCGCACGGGTAATCGACTACTTTGCGCAGGAAGTAGGCATCGCCGCCGCGCGGTTTCAAGGTAGCGTCGCTGGCATGTCGTTCGAGTCCGCGAACGTGCACGAGGCGAGTAATCGGTTCGTGGACGAGTTCGCCACCCTGGATCCCATCGCCGCCACCTTCGCCGGCATCCCGACCGATGAGACGAAACTCACCGACTTCTCCCCGGACGGCTACCGGGAGCGGTCCGAGTTGGCCGAACGCTCGTTGCGGACCGTCGAGGCGACCGAGCCGGCGGACGAGTCGCAGCGCGCCGCCAAGGCGCACTTCCTCGAACGGATCGGCCTCGACATCGAGATCCACCGGGCCGGACTCGCGGTGGGACAGGTGAACGTGATCGCCAGCCCCATCCAGGAGTTGCGCCAGGTGTTCGACCTGATGCCGACCGAGACCGCCGAACACTGGGCGGTGATCGCGAAACGGCTGGCGAACATGCCCAGCGGGCTGGCCGGTGTACGCGCTTCCATCCTGGACGCCGCCGCGCGTGGCCAGCTGTCCGCGCGCCGGCAGATCCTCAAGGTCGCCGAACAGTGCGAGACCTGGTCGGGCGCGACCGGCGACTCCTTCTTCGCGACCTTCGTCGAAGGTGCCCGGGACGTCCCCGGCGCGCCGCTCGCGGAGTTGGCGGCGGCCGCGGACACGGCCGCGGCGGCCTATGCCGAGATGGCGAAGTTCATGCGGGCGGAGATCGCCGGCAAGGCGCCCGCCAAGGACGCCGTCGGCCGGGAGGCCTACGAGCTGTGGTCGCGCAACTACATCGGCGCCCGGCTGGATCTGCAAGAGGCCTACGAGTGGGGCTGGGCCGAGTTCTTCCGGGTGGAGAAGGAAATGGTCGCGGTCGCCGAGCGGATCAAGCGCGGCTCGACCCTGGCCGAGGCCGCGGCCGCGCTGGACGCCGACCCGCGGTACAAGGTGAGCGGCCGCCGGGAGTACGAGCGGTGGATGCAGCGGTTGTCCGACGCGGCACTGGCGGAGCTGCGGGGCGTGCACTTCGAGATCCCGGCCGAGCTGATGCGGCTGGACTGCCGGATCGCGCCGGACGGCGGCACCACGGGCGCGTACTACACCGGCCCGAGCGACGACTTCTCCCGCGCTGGGACGATGTGGTGGTCCGTGCCGGCCGAGCGGTCCGAGTTCATCACCTGGCGCGAGACGTCCACTGTGTACCACGAGGGCGTGCCCGGCCATCACCTGCAGATCGCCACCGGCGTCTTCCAGGCCGACTCGCTCAACTCCTACCAACGGCTGCTGGGCTGGGTGTCCGGGCACGGCGAGGGCTGGGCGCTGTACGCCGAACGCCTGATGCAGGACCTCGGCTACCTGACCGACGACGGCGACCTGATGGGCATGCTCGACGCGCATCTGTTCCGCGCCGCCCGCGTGATCATCGACATCGGCATGCACCTGGAGCTGGAGATCCCGGCGGGCAGCGGATTCCACGACGGCGAACGCTGGACCCCGGAGCTGGGGCTGGAGTTCATGCTGACCCGCACCATCACCGACCCCGCCCACGTGCGCGACGAGATCGACCGCTATCTCGGCTGGCCCGGCCAGGCGCCGTCGTACAAGCTCGGCGAGCGGCTCTGGCTGCAGCTGCGCGACGAGGCCCGGCGCAGGCACGGGGAAGCCTTTGACCTCAAGGACTTCCACATGCGCGCGCTGCGCCTCGGCTCAATGGGGCTGGACAACCTCGGCGCCAGCCTGCGGGACGTGTGACTCCTGTGCGGCGAGGCCGTTGAGCACGAGCGTGCAGACGGCCTCGAACGCGTCGTCGATCCCGGGTCCCGACCAGTCGGCCGAGTACGCGGGATCGTGGAACCGCCCGGTGGCGTCGAACACCGCCCGCGCGGTCAGGTCGACGTCGGTGCCGGCGAACTCGCCGGCCGCGATCCCGTCCCGCAGGATGCCGGCGATCTCCGCCACCAAGTGCGCGACGTGCTCGGCGACCACCCCGCTGGTCTCCCCGACCAGCACCGAGTACGTCGCGAACAACTCAGGGTCGTCCAACGCCTTGTGCCGTTTGGCGTCGAACAGCGTCGACAGCCAGTGCCGCAACCGCGTCGACGCCGGGCCGGGGACCTTGGCGGCCTGCGTCACCGGTGCGTGCGCCCGGTCCAGCCAGCGACGCGTCACGGCTTCACGTAACGCGGCCTTGCTTGGGAAGTGCCGGTACACGCTGCCGTGGCTGACCCCCAGGGCCCGTGCGACGTCCACCACGGTCGCTTTGGCCGGCCCGTAGCGGCGCAGCACGTCCTGCGCCGCCTCGAGGATCTGTTCGCTGGTCAGGACATCGGCCATCTAGCGCTCGCTGTCGAGCGTCTGCATCTGGGCGCCGGCGTAGCGGTCACCGGCGGCCGCGTCGGCCGGCACCGCGTCCTCGATCCGGTCGAGGTCGGCGGGTGACAGTTCCACGTCAAGCGCTCCGATCGCCTCGCTGAGCCGCTCCCGCCGGCGGGCACCGACGAGGGGCACGATGTCCCTACCGCGCGACAGTACCCACGCGATGGCGATCTGGGCGACGGAAACCGCCTTGGACTCGGCTATTTCTCGCAAAGCTTCGACGAGTCGCAGATTGTGGTCGAGATTCTCACCCTGGAAGCGGGGGCTGAGGCCACGGAAGTCGCCGGCCACCACGTCCCGGTCCTTCGACCAGTGCCCGGACAGCAGGCCGCGGGACAGCACCCCGTAGGCCGTCATGCCGATGCCCAGCTCACGCAGGGTCGGGATGATCGCGCGCTCCGGGCCGCGGGAGAGGAGCGAGTACTCGATCTGCAGGTCGGCGATGGGGTGTACGGCGTGCGCCCGGCGGATGGTCTCCGCGCCCACCTCGGACAGGCCGATGTGCCGCACGTAGCCGGCCTTGACCATCTCCGCGATCGCGCCGACGGTGTCCTCGATCGGCACGGTCGGGTCCAGGCGCGCCGGCCGGTAGACGTCGATGTAGTCGGTGCCCAGCCGGCGCAGGGTGTACGCCAGCGCGGTCTGCACGGCGTTCGGGCTGGCGTCGTAGCCGAGCCACGCGCCGCCGGGGGAGCGCTGGGCGCCGAACTTGACGCTGATGGCGACCTGGTCGCGGACGCGGTCCTTGAGCGCCCGACCGATCAGCAACTCGTTGTGGCCCATGCCGTAGAAGTCGCCGGTGTCGATCAGGGTGACGCCGGCGTCGAGCGCGGCGTGGACAGTGGCGATGCTCTCGGTCTCGTCGGACGGGCCGTACAGGTCCGACATGCCCATCGCGCCCAGTCCGAGCGCGGAAACCTGCGGGCCGTTCGTACCGAGTTCACGATCTTGCACTGGTGGTTCCTCCGTTGTCGTTAGCTGGTCTCTCAAGTATGCACATCGCGATGACAGATTTCAATACTTGTCAGTCGACGGCACGCGAAGCGCATCTAACCACTTGTCGCCGGCTTCGCCACCGGGGTCCCACGATGCGGTGAAATACGACGTCTTCGCAGGTCAACGCCTATGTGACGGCGATTACGATCGGTCGGTCCGGCGTTCTTGCCGGGAAACCACGAGGAGAGACCGCATGTCCAAACGATTGCCCGTGGTGCTGTCGTTGGCAGCACTGGGGTTGGCCGCCGTGGCGATGCCAAGCACCGCGGCTGCGAACAGCGACCCACTGCGGGCCGCCTGCACCGCCGACACCCCGGCGGTCCAAACCCTGGTCGCGGCCGTGGACGGACTGAAGTCCGCGCTGCCCGACCCGGCCAAGACCCAGGTCGCGCTGGGTGACGTCTACAACGCGATCATGGGCGCGCAGAAGGGCGGCTGCCTGCCGCAACTCCCGACCTCGCCGCCGCCGGCCGCTCGGGACGCGGCGGACGCGTGCCTCCCGGCCACGGTGAACCTGCTGAGCGCGGTGCTGGGCGGGGTCAGCGCCACTCTCACGGTTCCGCCCGACGTCGAGGCCATAACCAGCGCGACCACCAAGCTGGGCGCCGCGGTCACGGCGATGAACGACGCCAAGTGCCTGCCGGTCCCGTTGACCGTGCCGACCCTGCCGGTGCCCACCCTGCCGACGCCGCCCGCTGCTCCGCCGGTCCCGCCATTGCCTCCCCTACCACCGGCACCGCCGTTGCCTCCGGCACCCTGAGTTCGTACATCGAACGGCCCTCGTGAGTTCCGCGCACGAGGGCCGCTCGCTACATGGGGAGTGTCCGGCCCAGCACGGCGAACGGCCGTGGATCCCCCGCGAACCGGTAGTTGCGCAGCACGTCGACGAACCCGACGCGGCGGTACAGCCGCCACGCCCTGGTGCGGCCCTCCGGCGTGGACAACAGCACCCGGCCGTTCGGCACGCCCTCCATGAGCAGCCGCAGCAGGTGCTCGCCCGTGCCCTGGCCCTGGCTGTCCGGCCGGACGTGCAGTTCGGTCAACTCGAAGTAGTCCGACATCCACTCGTCGGCCGGGCCCGGCCCGTCGAACTCGATCACCCCGCGTCGCACCTGCTCGTGCCACCACTGGCCGGGTGACCCCTGGTAGCCGTAGCAGATCCCGGTCAGCCGGTCGGCCGCGTCGAGCGCGGCCACGCACCGCCACCCCTCCCGCAGCATGTGCGCGAGCCACATCGGGGCGCGCTGTTCAGCTGTTCCCTTCGGATAGCCCATGGCCGTGACGTACAGGCCGAGCGCCTCGTACAGCCGCGACCGCAGCCCGTCGGCCGTTAACTCCACGAGCTGGCTTCTGTGCGATGGCACCGCGGTCACGTCAGGAATCATCCTCCTCGCGCCGAACGTCCGCAGCCGTCCCCCCGGTGAGCGCGGCCAGATGCGGGAAAGTGGTGGGATACACCGACTTCGGGTGGCCGGCCGCGGCCCACACCACGGGGAACGTCGCCAGGTGGTTGTCCACCAGGGTCCGGATCCGGTGCTGGTGCCCGGCCGGTGCGACACCGCCGATCGGCTGCCCGGTGTGGTCCCGGACGAACTGGGCGTCGGCCTTGTCGATCCGGTCCGCGCCGGTCAACTCCTTGAGCCGGGACACATCCGCGCGATGCGCCCCTGACGTGAGGACCAGCAGCGGCTCGACCTGGTCGCCATGGACCGCCTTGAACACAAGGCTGTTCGCGATCGCGCCGACCGGCACCCCCAGGGCGTCCGCGGCGAGCGCCGCGGTGCGTACCTCGTCAGTCAGGATGCGGATGCCGTCCGCCTCCTGCGTCATGCCCGCCTCGAGCAGGGCGGCGGTGAACTTGGCGACGGTCGGATGGGTCACGCGGGCAATCACACCATGACCAGCGCCTGAACTGCTTGAGAGCCCGCCAACTCCGGGTTATGCTCGAACGTGTGTTCGATTTGATGTCGAACACGTCTGCCCGGCGGCCGGGCGGGGGAAGCGCCTTGCCGCCGGGCCCACCGGCTTCCCCACGGTGGATGTCGAAGCGGTCGCCGTGACCGCCTCGAGGGCGTGAGGAGGCCAGATGACTACCCACGTCGACGTCCCTGGAGGCCATCGGGGGACTTCGCACAGGCGCGCACATTCATTGCCGTCCGGGTCGCCTGCGGCGTTGTTGAAGCATGCCGAGTGCGGACTCCGTGCGGCCGAAGCAGAGGAGGAGCCAGCGGAACGGTTCACCCAGGCATACATGTCCGCACTTCGGGCGGCCGCCGCGATGCTCGCGCACCGCGGCCGGCCACACCGCGGCCACGCCCGGCCCACCAGCGTGTGGACCCTGCTCCCGGCGGTCGCGCCGGAGCTGCGCGAATGGTCGGCGTTCTTCGCCGCCCACTCACGGACCCGCGCGGCCGTGCAGGCCGGCCGGATCCGGCTGGTCACCAGCCGGTCCGCGGACGACCTCGTGCACCAGGCCGGCCAGTTCATCGGCCTGATCGCCCGGGTCGTCCCGGGGTGAAGGCGTTAGTCGACTACGACCGCCTGCTGGACACGCTCGACATCGAGGCCACCGTGCTGGCCGAGACCGTCGACGATGCCCGGCCCGAGCTGCGGGTCCCACACGCACCAGGCCTGACCGTCGGGGAAACGGCCAGGCACGTGGGCAGCGTGTACCGGATGACACTGGAATGGATCCGCACGGGCGACTCACCGGCGTCGTGGCAACGCGAACCGGGCCCGTTGCAGTCCTTGCGTGACTTCGTCACCAGCGGAGCCCGCGCGCTGGTCGACGAACTGGCCAGACACGACCCGGCGGAGCCCTGCTCCACCTGGTGGGCGGCGGACTCGACATACGGGTTCTGGCGCCGCCGAGTAGCCCACGAGACAGCCATCCACCGCGGCGACGTCCAAGAGGCGGTCGGCCAACCAGTCGCCGACGTCGACGACGACATCGCGGTCGACGGCGTGGACGAGATCCTCACCCTGTGGCTCGGCCACCGGCTGACCGTCCAGGGCGTGGTCGGCGCCAGGGACGGGTCGGTCGCGGTGACCACCGGCGACAACGCCTGGCTGGTCCGCATCACAACGGGCGGGATAGCGGCATGGCGCGTCCCGCTGACCGAGCTCGACCGCGCCGACGCGGTGGTCCACGGCCTTCCGCCAAAGGTCTACCGATGGCTGTGGGGCCGCCTGCCCGAAGGCGCGGTGCGGAAAGAAAGGAGTCCTGAGGCGATCAACCAGATGTGGGCCTTGCTGAGAATGGCCACCCGCTAGTTCTGCGGGTTCTGCTTGTCCAGCGAATCGGGAACCAGCACTGGATCGTCGGGCGGCCGCGGTGTCCGTGCCGGACCGCGGCCGCCCGGCTGTGCCTGCCCGGCTGTGCCTGCCCGGCTGTGCCTGCCCGGCTGTGCCTGCCCGGCTGTGCCTGCCCGGCTGTGCCTGCCCGGCTGTGCCGGTCCTTTTTGTCGGTGGCTGCCGCTAACGTGCCTGGCATGGCCACTCGACTCGTCAACATCGTCATCGCCGCCACCGACCTGCCCGGACTCGCCAGGTTCTGGTCGGCGTTGTTGGGCTGGCCGATCGCGCGCGAGGCACCGGACGAGGTCGAGGTCAGCGCGCCCGCGGACCAGGGCTGGCCACTGGACCTGTCGTTCGACCTCGCCCCCACGGCCAAGAGCGGCCAGAACCGGATCCACCTGGATCTGGCCAGCGCGTCAGCGGCGGACCAGGCCGCGATCGTCGAGCGAGCCCGGGATCTCGGCGCCCGGTCCGTTGACATCGGTCAGCGTGATGTGCCCTGGGAGGTGATGGCCGACCCGGAGGGCAACGAGTTCTGTGTTCTTGAACCACGCGAGGACTATCAGAACTCGGGTGCGCTCGCCGCGGTGGTCGTCGAGGCCCCGGATCCCGTCGCACTGGCCGGTTTCTGGAGCGTGGCGACCGGGTGGAGCGTCGGCAAGAAGGTCATTGTGCCGGAGGGCGACTTCGTTGGCCTGGTGCCGTCGAACGGGCGCGGTCCGTGGCTGGAGTTCCTGCCGGAACACGGCCCGAAGACCGTCCAGAACCGTCTGCATCTGGACGTGGCGCCGTACCCGGGGGACTCCCAGGAAGCCGCGGTGGATCGGCTGATGGCCTTGGGGTCGCGACGGGCCGATATCGGGCAAGGGAACGTCCCTTGGGAGGTGATGGTCGATCCGGCGGATAATGAATACTGCATCCTGACTACACGCTGATTCCTCGCTGTGACCGAAGATGATCCTACGTGTGGTTGACGCACACATAGGATGATCCTTCGTGCGACGGTTGAGGTAAGGCGGCGACGATGAGTGCTGTGGCGGTGTCGGGCACCGGCGTAGTGACCGCGCGGCGAGCGTTGCTCATTGCCGGAATCCTGTTGGTGGCGGCGAACCTGCGCGGCGCGATCACCTCGGTCGGGCCGTTGCTGGAGACGATCCGCCGCGACGAGGGCATGTCCGCCGGCCAGGCGGGGTTGCTCAGCGCGTTACCGTTGCTCACTTTCGCGGTGTTCTCCCCACAGGTGCCGCGGCTGGCGCGCAGGGTCGGCATGGAGCGGTCGCTGTGGCTGGCCATGGTGACCCTGACAGCGGGGATCCTGCTGCGCTCGGTGCCGGTGACCGGTCTGCTCTGGCTGGGCACTGTCCTGTTGGGAATGTCGATAGCGGTCGGCAACGTGCTGCTGCCCGCGCTGCTCAAACGCGACTTCCCGGACCGCGTGGCACCGATGACCAGCCTGTACTCCGTGACCATGGGGCTGGTCGGCGCGCTCGTCAGTGGGTTCGCGGTACCCCTGGCCGGCACCCTGTCCGGCGGCTGGCGGATGGCCCTCGGCTGCACCGCCGGGCTGGCGCTGGTCACGGTCGCGGTGTGGGGGCCGCAGGTGTTCCACCGTTCGTCGACACCGGTCAACGTGGTGACCCCGAGCGACACCGCACGCCGCACACCGTGGCGTTCGGCGTTGGCCTGGCAGGTGACCGCGTTCATGGGCCTGCAGTCGTTCGGGTTCTACATCGTGCTCGCCTGGTTCCCGACGATCCTGCACAGCCAAGGCGCGAGCGAGGAGAGCAGCGGTTGGCTGCTGCTCGTCCTGCAGGTGCTCGGGGTCTCGATGAGCGCGGTGATCCCGTTGGTGGCCAACAAACTGCCGGACCAACGTCTGCTGGCGGCCGGCGGCTCCCTGCTCAGTTTCACCGGCTACCTGGGATTGCTGCTCGCGCCCGGCCTGGCGGTGCTGTGGGTGGTCATCGTCGGTCTGGCCAGCGGCGTCTGCTTCGTGCTCGCCCTGCTCTTCTTCACCCTCCGGTCGGCCGACTCCTACAGCGCCGCGACACTGTCCGGGATGGCCCAGTCCTTCGGCTACCTCTTCGCGACCCTGGGCCCAGTCGTGTTCGGCGCCCTCCACGACGCGACGAACGGCTGGGTCGCCCCCATGATCATGCTGCTGGCCGCGGCCAGCGTGCAGTCCTGCTTCGGATTCGGTGCCGGCCGCAACCGCGTGGTCTGAACCCACGATCCCGACAGCGAAACCCAAGCACCAAATCCCCCAACGCCAACCCACAACACGACGTCACCCGGCCGATGGCGCCAACACCCGCCCGGTCGCGATCCCCGTTCCGATGACTCGGCTCGTCGCACCGGCCGCCTGCCTTGCCGCGTCCTGTTTCCGTCTCCGGCCGGTCTCCTAACCGGCCTCGCCGCGCCAGAACCACTCCGAGTTGCGAGCCTGCCGCATGGCCTCCTTGCGCACGTCGGGTTCGAGCCGGTCCAGGTAGAGCATGCCGTTGAGATGATCCGTCTCGTGCTGGAGGCACCGGGCCAGTTCCTTGGTGCCGGTCACCGAGATCGGTTTGTTCCGTGTGTCGACACCTTTCACGGTCGCCTCGGCCGCGCGGACGGTCGGGAACCACAGGTCCGGCACGGACAAGCAGCCTTCTGGGCCGTCCTGGGTCTCGGTCGAGACGTCCACCAGTTCCGGGTTGACGACGTAACCGTGCAGCCCGCCGACGTTGTAGCTGAAAACACGCAGTCCGATGCCGATCTGGGGCGCGGCCAGACCGGCGCGGCCGGGGAGCAGGACGGTGTCCATCAGATCGTCCACCACGGCCCGCAGCCTGTGGTCGAACCGGATGACCGGGTCGGCGGCGGTGCTGAGCACCGGGTCGCCGAGATACCTCAACTCTCGGACGGCCATGACGTCCTTTCCTCCACTGGCAGCAACGGGAACAACCGCGCGACGGCGGCCACGGGTCGCGCGGTGGGAGTGGGTTCACGGGTGGCGTACTTGGCGAGCAGCGCGCGGATCTGGGCGCCCACCTCACTCAACTCCTTGGGGTCGAGGTACAGCACGGAACTGAAGGCCTCATCGGCGGCCCATTCCTCCGGCGCGGTGTGCTTCTGCTGCAGCCAGCGCCGGTAGCCCTCGTCCTCCAGTTCGCGAGCCAGCAGGCCGAGATCCGGACCTTCCGGCGCGCGGGTCAGACGCCACGGCCGGACTCGGCCGTCCGACGTGTCGACCTCCTCCACATAGCCGTAGCGGGCGAGTTGGCGCAGGTGGAACGAACAAAGCCCGGAGCTGTGGCCGAGTTGCCTGGCTGCCTCGGTCGCGGTGACGGTGTCCCGCTCACGCAGCAGATCGAGCAGTTCGCCGCGAATCGGGTGATCCGGTGGGGGCACTTTGCAAAGTCTACGCTTTGCAAAGTCCGTTCGCCAGGGAACCATGGCTTGACCTGGGTTGATAGGCTACTGAAATGCAATATATTGGCCGGCTGGACCGAGCGCTGCTGAGGGAACGGGCGCTCGGTGCCATCCGGCGTGCGATCGTCACCGGCGAGCTGGCACCGGGCACGCCGGTGAAGGACATGGAGCTGGCGAGCCGCTTGGGCCTGTCGCGCACACCAGTGCGGGAGGCGTTGGCGACGCTGGTGGACGAAGGCCTGATCGAAACCAAGCCGCACAGCTATACCCGTGTCACGCCGCTCGACGCACGTGCGGTTCGTGACGCTTTGGAAGTCGTACAGACCTTGCACGCGCTGGCCACGCGGCTCGCGGTCCCAATACTCACCGCGGAGCACGCGGACGAGATGCGAGCGGCGAACCTGAAGTTCGCGGCCGCGGTGGACAGCGGCGCCCTTGACGAGGCCATGACCTACGACGACGCGTTCCACGACGTTCTCGTGCGCGCCAGCGGAAACGGCGCGATCGCCGCGACCATCCGTCGATACACCCCGTTGCTGCACCGCGGCGAACGCATGTATTTCGGTTCCCCGTCCGGCCGCGACTCGGCGCCCATGCACGAACGGATCATCGCGGCGTGCGAAGCCGGCGAAGTGGACCGCGCGGCCGCGCTCGCCGAGGAGAACTGGGCCAACCTGGCCACCATTCTGGAGGAACAACCGTGACCCTCAAGGATTTCGACCGCTACCCGCTGCTGTACGGGCCGTCGCCGCTGCACCCGCTTCTGCGGCTGACCGCACACCTTGGTGGCGCGCAGATCTGGGCGAAGCGCGAGGACAGCAACTCCCCACTCGCTTTCGGCGGCAACAAGACCCGCAAGCTGGAGTACCTGATCGCGGACGCGCTCGCCCAAGGCTGCGACACCTTGGTGTCGATCGGTGGCGTGCAGTCCAACCACACCAGGCAGGTCGCCGCCGCGGCCGCGCGCGCCGGCCTGAAATGCGTGCTGGTACAGGAAACCTGGGTGGACTGGACCGACCCTGGGTACGACCGGGTGGGCAACATCCAGCTCAGTCGCATGATGGGCGCGGACGTCCGGGTCGTCCAGTCCGAGTTCAGCATCGGGTTCAGGGAGTCGTGGCGGCGCGCGATCCAGGACGTGGAGGACTCCGGCGGCAAGCCGTACCCGATTCCGGCCGGCGCGTCACTGCACCCGCTCGGTGGCCTCGGCTTCGCCGGCTGGGCCGAGGAGGTCCTGCACCAGGAGGAAGAGCTGGGCCTGTTCTTCGACACGATCGTGGTGTGCTCGGTGTCCGGCAGCACCCAGGCCGGTATGGTCGCCGGATTCGCCGGGCAGGACCGCCGGCGTCGGGTGATCGGCATCGACGGCTCGGCCAAGCCGGCGGAGACCCTCGAAGTGGTCCGTCAGGTCGCGAAGAACACCGCCGACCTCATCGGAACGACGGTCACCGACACCGACGTCGAACTGGATGACCGTTACCACGCCGGCACATACGGAATCCCGGACGACCAGACGGTCGAGGCCATGAAACTCGCGGCCAGACTGGAGGCGATGGTCACCGACCCGGTCTATGAGGGAAAGTCCATGGCCGGCCTGATCGACCTGGTCGCGAACGGCGAGATAGCCCGCGACTCAACGGTCCTCTACGCCCACCTCGGCGGCCAGCCCGCCCTGAACGCCTACAGCGCCTTGGATTTCTGACAGTCGTCAGAGATCATCCCACGGGACACCTGGATCGGCCAGGCGGTCCGGGTCGACGGTGTGGCCGGACCTGATCAGTGCCTTGATCGGGTCGACGACGTCCCAGATGTTCACGTTCATCCCTGCCAGCACGCGGTTGTCCTTGAGCCAGAAGGCGATGAACTCCCGCTTGGGCACGTCACCGCGGAACAGCACCCGGTCGTACCCGCGGATGTCGCCGACGTACTCCATGCCGAGGTCGTACTGGTCGGTGTAGAAGTACGGCAGTTCCTCGTACGCGGCGTCGCCGCCGAGCATCCCGGTCGCGGCCACGGCCGGCTGGTTGAGCGCGTTCGCCCAGTGCTCCACCCGGACTCGCTTGCCCAGCAACGGATGCAGCTGGTCGGCGATGTCGCCTGCGGCAAAGATGTCCGGGTCGGACGTGCGCAGCGCGGAGTCGACGAGCACGCCGTTGTCCAAGTCCAGCCCCGCGTCCTGGGCCAACGACACGTTCGGAGCGGCACCGATCCCGACCACCACGGCGTCGGCGTCGATCACAGTGCCGTCGGCGAGCCGAACACTGCCGGCCGTCACTTGGTCCACCCGCACCCCGAAGCGGAGGTCGACGCCGTTGGCGGTGTGCAGGTCGGCGAAGACCCGGGCGACCTCGGGGCCGATCGCCGCGAGCAACGGCAGCTCCGCGGCCTCGAGCACGGTGACCTCGACGCCGGCGGTCCGCGCCGCGGCGGTGACTTCCAAACCGATCCACCCCGCGCCGATCACGATCAACCGCTTGGCGACGGTGATGGCGGCCTTGATCCGTTCGGAGTCCTCTACCCGGCGCAGGTACAGGGCGTCCTCGGCACCGGGAAGCTGGCGAGGACTGGAGCCGGTGGCCAGCAGCAGCTTGGTGTACCCGACCGACGTGCCGTCCGAAAGACGTACCTCGTGGGACGCGCGGTCGATGGCCGTCGCCGCGATCCCCACGCGCAGGTCGACGTCGTGGTCGGCGTACCAGCCCTTGTCGTGGACGAAAACGCTTTCCCGCTCCGCCTTGCCCATCAGATAGTCCTTGGACAGCGGCGGACGTTCGTACGGGCGGTTCGCTTCTTCGGCGAGTAGCACGATGTCGCCGTCAAAGCCTTGGTCGCGCAGGGCTTCGGCGCCTTTGGCCCCGGCCAGGCCGCCGCCGACGATGACGAAGGTGGTCACGGAAGCATCCTCTCACTCAGGCTCGTGCGCCGCTCAACGCGAAGAACTCCTGGCGTGACCGGGCGTCTTCACGCAGGCTGCCGAGCAGCGCGGACGTGACTGTGTTCGCACCGGCCGCGCGCACGCCGCGCAACGTCATACACGAGTGTTCGGCTTCGATCACGACGCCCACGCCCTGGGGACGCAACTCCTCCTGCAACCAGTCGGCGACCTGTTTGGTAAGCCGCTCCTGCACTTGTGGACGGCACGCGAAGTGCTCGACCACCCGCGCGAGCTTCGACAGGCCGACGATCCGTTCGCCAGGCAGGTACCCGACGTGGGCGACACCGGTGAAGGGCAACAGGTGGTGCTCACAGACCGACCTGACCGGGATGTCACGTGCGAGGACGAGCTCGTCGTACCTCTCGTCGTTGGGAAACGTGGTCAGGTCGAACTCACGGGGCGTGAACAGCTCGGCGTACGCTCGGGCCATCCGACCAGGCGTTCCCTGCAGACTCTCGCCGGACAGGTCAACGCCCAGGGCACGGAGGAACTCGGCGGCGGCCTGTTCGGCGGCGGCGAGGTCGACCCCGGTGCCCGGCGCGCGGACCACCCGCAGCGACGTTCGAACGTGCATCGGCGCCTCCTCACCTTCACTGAGTTACGCTAACGAATCTTGGTCTTATTCGATCCTGTGGTCAAGACGTGCAGAATACGAATACTGAGATTGCCGTTACTCTGCCGGGCGACTGGGGCCGGACACCACGACGGTCACCCTGGTGGAGAACGACCTACCGCACAGGATGTACACCTCCATGCGAGGTTCCGCCACTCACTGACCTTCGCCGTGTCCGCGTTACCCGCACCGCGCCCCAATATCCACCAACCCACCGAAACGGACATCTGAACCGCCATCGCGTCGCGGCTGGCGAACCCGCGACCCGGTAGGCGTTCGGGTTGGGTGGTGCGCCATCAGCTGGTTGCATGCTGCAATGGTCAACGCCGCAACGGTTCTTGAGTCATTGTCCGAAACGGACTGGTCGCGCTGATCGTGAACTGGTTCACAGCACGGCGGCGACCGGCGTGATCACTCGACACTAACGAAGACCATGCCGATCCGCCCACGCGGAGATCTCGGCCGCGATCCGATCCGGGCGGTCTTCCGGAGCATGGTGCCCGGCGTCACCACAAGGCACGATGTCGAGAGCCCGCGATGTTGGCCGCACACCAGGCGGCCGTCGCCTCACCGATGAGCAGGGTGGGCGAACCCTTGAAAGTCATCAACAACTTGGGCACGTCGGTACTCGAAGCCAGCCACTTGTCGTAGACCTCGATGCGCTCGACCAGTTCGGCCGGTTCACCCCCGAGCGGCAGCTGCCGAGCCCACGCGAGAACAGGCCGCCGACTCTCCCGAGTGGGGAACGGAGCCAGATACCCGGCCAACACCTCGTCCGACACGGGAGTGAGCACGCCGCCGGTGAAAGCCTGACGCACGAACAAATTCTGGTCGAGCACGAGGTCCTCGCCCGCACCTGGAGTGCGGATCATCTCGGTTCGCTGGCGTGCCTGCGGGGACACCTCGTCCCACTCGATCGGTTTCACAATGGTTTCCAGAAAGGCCACGCCGATCACCTGGTCGGGATGCCGCGCCGCCCAGTCGAAGGCGAGCGCACCACCCCAGTCATGTCCGACGAGGACGACGCGGTCCAGGTCGAGCGCGTCGAACCATGCCTCGAGATAGCGGGCATGGTCGTCGAAGGTGTAGTCGATCGCAGGCTTGCCGGACCGTCCCATGCCGATGAGATCCGGCGCGAGCAGCCGACCATGGCCGATGCCAGGTAAGACGTTACGCCATAGGTACGACGATCCTGGATTGCCGTGCAAGAAGACGAACGCGGTGCCCTCCCCGGAGTCCCGGTAGTGGATGGTCGAGTCGAGCACCTGAATCTCGGGCATGATCGATTCCTTTGGTCAGTGCAGGTCGAGGGATGTGTCCAGGAGCGCGGTCAGGTCCTGAACGAACGACCTGGTGCGTGGGCTGTTGCGACCGCCAAGGGGCGCCAGCAGCCGGTCCAGCAACGCTTGAACGACCGCAATGGCCGGCTGAACGGCTTCCCGACCCGCGGCGGTGAGAGTCAACCGCATGGTGCGGCTGTCCTCGGGGTCCCGGGTGCGTTCGATGAGGCCGTCCGCTTCCAGCGTGCGGGCGAGTTTGGACACGTACAACGGTTCAAGGCCGGTCTGGTCGGCGAGTTCGCGCTGGCTGGGCTGCTGCCCAGCGCGGCCCATTCCGAACAGCGACGCCAGCACCACGTACTGAGCGTGCGTCAACCCGAACGAAACCAGTGCGCGATCGACCGAGACCCGCCACTTGTTGGACAACCGCCACACCAAGTAGCCCGGTGTCGGCCCTGCCGCTGCGATGGTCATGCAAAAACAGTACATGGCTACTGTAGTCATGGCTAGTATCTCGCCGGCCGGACGCAGAGCTCGTCAGATGGCGGTCAGCATGGTGAACCCAGCGGGTGTCCCTGGGGGCCACAGTCGGTGGCGCCGCATGTGCTCGCCGTGCTGGATCGGACCGCCAAGCTGCCTTGGCTGGGTCAACACTCGCCACGCGGTTATTCGCAAGCGATTCCGTTGTGGTCCCTGTCGAGGTCGTAGATGTCCTTGCCGATCACCCGGATCGGCCCCTTGACGAACGCGGGGCCGTTGCCACCGCCGCCTTCGCAGTCGACATCGCTCGCGATGGGGACACAGCCCGAGTAGTTCGGGTCACACTTGCCCGCCGGCGGTTCCTCCGCCGTGGTGCTGCTCGTTTTCGGTGGTGCGGCAGGAGGTTGCTTGGCAGGGGAGGTGGCATGGGGTTTGGTTGTCGACGTGTTCGTCTCCGGCGGAGCTGAGGACTGCGGGATCGTCGATGCTGGCGCTGTGTTCCCGATGGTCGCTGTCGCCGTCGCCGATGTTGTCGTAGTGGTGAAATTGACCGCTGGGCTGGAACTTGAGGGGGCTGGCTTGTTGTCCTGGCTCCCAATCGCGGCCAAGAACGCCACAACCGCGACGGCGCCGGCAGTGATCCACGCCGGCTTTTGTTTCGCGAAGGTTCCTTTGCCCACATCGGCCCGAGGCGTTGGCACATCAGTAACAGTCACGGTGGTCGCTGACGCGTCAACAGCTGCCATGGTCACCTTAGGAACGTCAACTGAGGCCGCCGACGTGTCGCGGGGGAGGAGCAGTTCGATCTCAATGCCCCGTTTGCCAAGGAAGACCGAAGCCTCACAGCCCGCACGCCCACCGCGACCCGCCACAGTGTCCAACAGCAAGCCATAGCGTTGTGACATCGCATAAGTCAACTCGCCGACCCGCTCCCCGTCGAGCCGTACCTCGATCGCCCGTTCCCCCTTGTACTTGCCTGATCCGATTGTGCACCAAGCGAGCTGGACAGCCACCCGCCGTGAAGCTCCAGCACCAACCCGATACCGAGACAGCGCGGACTGGTGATGCTCCTCGCGAGTCACAGTAACGGTGACCTCCGGCCTGAACATGAACAAACCGGCCGACGAGTTCTCGGTCATCAACCCTCCAGACAACGCACGGACACTCCACCCCATCGGTAACCCGCCCGGTTCGTTACCGCGAGCTCGAACACCGCTGTTCAAGTGTTTTGTCAATACTTTTCAACGGGATACAACTGTGCGGAACCAGATGGCTGTCTTCTACAAAGCAGTGTGGTGATCCGCTTGGACGACAGTGCAGCCCCATTCACCACCAAGTGATCAACCCGGCCGCGTCTGGGCGTGTCCGCCAAGTTGACGGGAACGGTTCCAGCGCCGAACCGCTGCACGCCGGGCAGATCCGCTCCTGCCGTCATTGCCAATGGGCTCAGCGGGTCTTCGGCATTTGCTGATCTTCATGGACTGTAAAAGTTCGGCTCTGTCGGTGATTGCGTGATCAACTTGATGGGCAGCGCGGACGCGGTTGTGTCTTGGTGGTCGTCGATTTGGCTCTGCTGTCGGAGCCCAGTGGTCTAGTTGAGTAGTATCCGCTTGCGTAGCAAGGAGAAGCTGGCTTTCCCGTAGGTCTGGCGCTTGAGCATTTTGATCTTCGTGTTGACGCCCTCGGTCGGCCCGTTGCTGTAGGGCAGAATCAGGCCGGCGACGGTGGCGTCCCAGTCTTTCTGCGGCCCGTTGAGGTAGGAGTCGAAGCCGGCAACGCGTCGGCCCTGGTGGTGCTGATCCAGGCGGCGAGATCCTGGCCGCGGCGCTGGGTCAGTATGGCGGCGAATTCGCGCACCCGAGTGGAAAGCGTGGTCATCTCCGGGCAGTTGGCGGTCAGGTCGGCCAGGTGACGGCGGGTGTGCTCGGGCAGGTCAGCCGGCCTGGTCATGATCCAGGACACCAGGCGGCGTGGCGAGGGCGAGACCCGCTCGGGGTCGGCGCGGCCCTGGTTGATGTAGCGCACCAGCAGGTTGGCGCTGCCGGTGTAGCCCCGCTCGCGGATCTCGGCGAGGACCCGGGTGACCGGAATCTGTTCGGTCAGGCGGCACCGGACCACATCACGGTGCGGGTCGACCAGGCAAGTGCCGTAACGCGGCGGACGCAGCAACTCCTGAACGTTGCGCGCGCGGGCGTAGCGTTTGACGGTGTTCAACGCCCAGCCCAGGCGCCGAGCGCATTCCAGCAGCCCGACGCCGTGTGCGAGCAGGTCGTGCACGGCGGCGAACCTCTCTCTCGTGCGCGGCCTGCACCGAACCGTGGGGGCGGGGTGTGGTGTTCCAGCACACGGCGTGGGCCACGACGCATTTCTCCACCGCGGCGGCCAGGTTGTGCCACAGATGCCACCGGTCACTGGCCTGGACGCGGTGGGCGCGGCCTGGCGGATGGCCTCGGCATAGGCTGCCGAGCCATCACGACACACCACCTGAATGCCGGGTGCTCGCGCAGCCAGCCGGCCAGGGTGGCGGCCTTGCGGTCGGGCAGCACATCGACGCGGCGGTTGGGTGACCGCGTTGATCATATGAAATAACCCCCGAGTTCCTTGAGGTCTTCGTGTTCCCTTCTGTCTCTGGACCAGGGTGTTCTGACTCGTTCGGGTGATCTCACCCCCTTCTGACTCAACTTCACGATTTCTGAGCCGATCTCGATCAGGTCGAGAGTCGGGTGATCAGCCTGAAGGTGAGGAGGCGTGGGTGGGTCTGGCGGTGGTGCGGGATCTGCGGGAGGCGCGGGCGCCAGCAAGTCCGGAGGAGTTAGCGGAGTTCGAGACCGACGTGCTGTCCGGGTTCGTGCTGGCCCGGGCAGCCGCCGGGCTGGCGGACAGCACGATCCGCTCCGATGTCATGCACTTGGAGCAGATACGGGCCTGGTTCGACCGGCCTTTGTGGGAGATGGAACCGGCTGATGCCGACACCTACTTCGGCAAGGCGCTGCGTGCGGCGGCGAAGAACACCAGGCTGGCCCGAGCACAGGCACTCAAAACCTACTTCGCGTTCCTGGAGTTGCGGCACAAAGTCGAGATCCACCAGCTGACCGGCCGGGTCGTGGAGTGCCCGATCGATGAGATGAATCGGCCCCGTGGTCAGCAGGGAGCGTCGCTGCGAATCCCGCCCAGTGCTGGACAAGTCGAGCAGTTGTTCGCCTGCTGGCGGCAGGAGTTGGTGACCTGCCAGAAATTCGCGCCGGTCGCCCGTAACTATGCCGCGGCCCGGCTGATGGCCGAGGTCGGGTTGCGGGTCAATGAGGCCCGCAGTCTCGACCTGGCCGACGTCAAGTGGGACCTGGGCAGATTCGGCAAACTCCATGTCCGTAAGGGAAAGGGCGCCCGCGGCAGCGGGCCCCGCGAACGCATGGTGCCACTGATCAACGATGCCGGGCGGACGCTGCGCTGGTTCGTCGAGGACGTCTGGGGGCACTTCGGGGATGACCACAACCGACACGGTTCGGCACTGTTTCCCTCTGAACGGAGGAACACCGACGGTTCGGCAACCCGGGTGGGCACCGAAGCCCTGCGGGCCGCGCTGGCCGAGGCCGCCGAGAACCACCTGCCGGACTGGTCGAACAAACTCACCCCACATGTCCTGCGGCACTTCTGCGCGAGCCAACTTTACTTACAGGGCATGGATTTGATCGCCATCCAAGAGGCACTCGGTCATGTCTGGGTGGCCACCACCATGCAGTACATCCACGTCCACCGCACCCATGTTGAAGACGCCTGGATAGCCGGACAGCAACGCGCCGCCCAGCGTCTGGAAGGACTGCTGACATGAAGTGGAATCTCCGGCTGGCGGCGGCCAACCGCAGTATCTGGAAGGCCAGCCAACTGCAACGCATGCTGGCCGACCACGGCCTGATTATCAGTGCCGGCAAGATGTCTGGGCTGTGGTCTGGTAATCCAGCCAGCATCAAACTCGACGACCTCGACATCATCTGCGTCGTGCTCGGCTGCGAGATCGGCGAGTTGCTCATTCCCGAGCCCGCCAAGGTCACCCGCCCGGCCGACACCAACAACGTGGCGCAGGCCGCTGCATCGGCGACGGCAACAGGGCCGCTGGTGGTGCCCAAACGCCGCGATGGACGATCGCTGCCACCAGTCTGATGGGCGGCATCTCACCGACCAAGCCAGCGGCCACGTGCGCGGAATGCTTCGCCTGGGGTGTATTGCCCGGATGCTGCTGCCGCGCCTGCTACACTTTCCACAACCTTCACCCCGCCGGCCAGTGCGCGGCCTGCCACCGGATCGTCGCGATCAAACAGGACTACTGCCGGTTATGCTGGCTGCAAGCCCTGGAGGACGCCAAAGCGGCAGGCAAGCCCACCGTCTCGGAGACGTTCCTCCGCGGGGTGCGCCACCAGCAATTGTTCTTCGCCCGGATGCACCGGGACCACTATCGCGTCCCGGGCCGAGTGCGGCTGGGTAAGCTCGGCACCCGGAAGGTGCGTTCCAAACCGGCCGCAATCCCACCGTCGGAGGCAGCACCGGACGGCATCCAGCTCCAGTTGGCCCTCGACCTACGCCGCGATTACCGGCGCTTTGACCGTCGCCAGCATGCCGATTTGAATAACCCGGCTGTCATCCGCGCTCGCCGCGCCGCCCGCGCCCTCGGCGAAGCCCGCGGCTGGTCCCACGACCTCGCCAAGAGGATCGATGAAGGCATGGTTGTGTTGCTGTCCAACCACACCGGTGAGGACAAGATCCGCTACTCCGAACTGTTGCCCGCCGTCCGCCATCGAGGCCGCATCGCCGAGGTCCTCGATCAGCTCGGACTACTCAACGACGACCGCGTCCCCGCCTTCGAAACTTGGTTGGAGCGCAAACTCGACGTCCTCGCCCCCGGCATCCGCGAGGCCACCGAGGAATGGATCCGCACCCTGCACACCGGTGGCCCACGCACCCATCCCCGCAATATCAGCACAGTCTGGGGCTACCTCGGTGCCGTCCGACCGATCCTGCTCACCTGGTCCCACGACTATCACCACCTGAGGGAAGTCACCCGCGACGACATCCACGAGATCTCACACTCTTTACAGGGCAACACACGGCACCACACCCTCTACGCCCTGCGATCACTTTCCGGCATTGCAAGAAGAACAGCGCGATCTTCCGCGACCCGACCGCGCGTCTGCGTATCGGACACAGCAACTATCACGCACTCCCACCCTTGACAGACAACGACATCGCTGAAGCGGCCGCCGCCGCGACCACACCGGCCACCCGCCTCACCCTGGCTTTGGCCGCCATCCACGCCGCCCGCACCACTGACATCGGCCAACTCCTCATCGACGACATCGACCTCGGCAACCGCCGACTCACCGTCGCCGGCCGCACCCGCCCCCTCGACGACCTCACCCACGAGGCCCTACTCGACTGGCTGGACTACCGACGCGCGACCTGGCCCAACACCGCAAACCCCCACCTGCTGATCAACCGCCTGACCGCCGTGCGCACCTGCCCCGTCGGCAGAGTCTGGATCACCAAAGCATTCTGGGGCCTCGAAGCCACCCTCGACCGGCTCCACGCCGACCGCCAACTGGAGGAATCACTTACCCACGGCCCCGATCCGCTCCACCTCGCGGCCGTGTTCGGCCTCAGCCCCGGCACCGCCATCCGCTACGCCGCCGCAGCACGACAACTCCTGGACACGCCCGCCGAACAACACGACCCCCACAGTTGACCACGAACCCAAGCAATATCATCGACTCACAGCCCCACCACCCTTGGGTTCGCGTCGAGATTCCTTCAGTTAGGCTGAACTCTGGGCATTCGCAGCGTTCCGTAGTGGTGGCCGCGGCGCAGCGCGAAATCGTCGACACCGAGCACCGTGACTGTTCCCACTTCCGGGTCAGGCAGCGCGTGCACCAACGTCAACATGGCTGTCCGGCTTGCCACAAATCCCAGCCAGGCCGTCAAACGCGACCCGGCCCTGCCCGCCAAGGCCAACCCGATGTGCTCCAATATCGTGCGGCACAACAACGTCCGGCGGGCGTGTTTCGCGGTCAGCCCGTCGACCTGCTCGGCGAACGTCCCGACCGGACAGCCCACCACGTCGCAGAAGAACCTGCGGACCTGTAATCGCAACACCACCGACTGACCGGACACCGCGGCATCAGCAATCCTGCGGTCGTAACGGCTGTGCACCCGGCCCGAACGTCCATCACACGACGGACAGCACCCATCCTCCGCCCGTACACGCGCCCAATCAACACGCCAGCCACCGCCCGCTGGACCTGCTCAACGAGCACACCCGCCAGGTGTGGAAATAGCACGTCCCGCCACTGATGATCATTACGACTAACCATGATCACAAACACAACGAGAGCATCAGCACCCGACCCATCAAGTTGATCACGCAATCACCGACAGAGCCGAACTTTTTACAGACCCCTCCATGATGCTGGACAATCCCTCCCAGGAACACACGGTCCCTGATCAGTGGTGTCCGTCAAAATGGGGCAAGCCATACCTTCTGTCGCATGAGGAACGATCAATTGAGGACAGTGTCCATGATTTGCGGTGGCGGATTGGTGGTGGGCGGGAGGCAGTGTCAAGTGGGTTGGTGGTGGGTTGGTGGTGGGTGGGTTGTCAAGCGCGGAGGCGGAGGCCTTTGGGGGTGGCGCGGAAGCCGGCTTCGCGGAGGATTTCGGCGAGGTGTGAGGTGAGGGCGCCCTCTCCGTCCGCGCGTTGGACCGCCAGTTGGCCGAGCCAGCCTTCACGGACGGCGCGTGACAGGGCGGCTGCTGCTTTGCGCAGGGCGTCTTCGTCTTCGGTGAAGGACAGCAAGGAGCGGCCTCCACGTTCGACGTACAGAGTTGGTTCTCCGTCGACGAGTACGGCGAGTGCACCTGCTTTCCTGGCTGGGCGGTGCTTTCCGTCACCCAGGGTTGCCGGCCACGGCAAGGCCGCGCCGTAGGGTTGGGCGGGGTCGGCCGCGGCGAGTACCACGGCGCCCACTGGTTCGGGGTCGCGCCCGGCGGTACGGGACAGAGCGCGCAACCGGTCGACGGCACCGCGAGCGGCGAACTGGGCGGCGCCCAGGCCTTCGACCACGTAACCACGGACGACCTGGCCGGATTCCTCCATTGCCCGCAGTACGCGGTAAACGCTGCTGAACCCGCCCGTGACCCGTTCGGTGTCCAACGCGCCGCGGGTGAGCACGCCGTGGCGTTCGAGAAACGCCTCAGCGCGTGCGTGGGCTCGGCGAGTCGGATCGGCTTCCCGGTCCATGGCGACGGACCAGCGGCCGCCGACGGTCGGCGGCCCGGTTCGGCTGGGCATCGTCGGCCGCTGAGCGCGGATCCTGGCGTACCGGCCGCGTGGGGTGGCCCGGCGCGGTTTGTGGGTGGCGCCGCTACCAGAGACCAAGGCACGCAACGGGTTGAGCGTGTCGTTGGTGACCAGACCGGCCCAGACCAGGTCCCACAACGCGCTGACCACCTCCTGGTCGTCGGTGGACCCCACGCGGCCGGTGAGCTGGCGGAAGAACAGCCCGCCACCATCCAAAGCGGACAGAATGGCCGAGTGCAGCGGCGACTCGGGCACATTCTCCTCGACCTTGGGCAGCAACAGGTCGGCCACATCCGTCGGCGCCAGGGCGATCCAACCGTCCCCGCCGGCCAACGAGCCGCTGCCACACCAAGTGACCTCCCCAGCGGTGGTCAGTTCGTCCAGCAACGCGGGGAAGTAGCCGGGCAGTCTGGCCGGCAGGATCAGTGACTCCAGCGCGCTCGCCGGTAATGGCGCTCCAGCGAGCTGTTCGACGACCGAGAGTACGTCATCCGCCGTGGGCGCGGTACGCAGACGTCTGCCCACACCATGCCAGCTTGGCAGGAACCGTCCGAGTGCGGCGGGCTCCACCGGTTCGACCTCGGCCCGAAGCCGAGCCAGCGAAGCCCGCCGCAACCGGCGCAACACCTCGGAGTCGCAGTACTCGGTGTGCGTCCCCGCTGGGCGCAGCTCGCCTCGCACGAGCCGACCGGCGCCGACCAGCCGGTCCAGCACGCCGGTGACGACCGCGACGCCCAGCCCGAACCGGGTCGCCGCCTCGACGGCGGGGAACGGGCCGTGCGTCCTGGCGTAGCGGGAAAGCAGGTCGCCCAGGGGATCGGCGACCGGCTCGGTGAACGCTTCCGGCACACCCACCGGCAGCGCCACACCCAACGCGTCCCGCATCCGCCCGGCGTCCTCGATGCCGACGTTGCGGTCCTCGCCGGCGACGCGCACCTTGATCACCCGGCGCTGGGCGATCAGCTCCGCGACCCACTCCGGACGGATGCCGCGCGCCGCCGCCTCCGTGTCCGTCAGGTCGCCCAGGAACCGCAGCAGGTCCGCCGCGTCCTCCTCGTGCCGGGCGTGCCGATCCGGGGTGAGGCGTTGCAGCGAACGCTCGATCTCGGCCAGCACGTCGGCGTCCAGCAACTCACGGATCGCCTCGGCGCCAAGGAGTTCCGCGAGCAGGGCCGAGTCGAGTGACAACGCCGCCGCCCGGCGCTCGGCCAGCGGGGTGTCGGTCTCGTAGAGGAACATCCCCACATACCCGAACAGCAGGCTGCGGGCGAAGGGCGACGGCGACGGCGTCTCCACTTCGACCACACGGACCCGCCGTGCGCGTACGTCCGACATCAACTCACGGAGCCCCGCGAGGTCGTACACGTCCTGCAGGCATTCACGCATCGCCTCCAGGACAACGGGGAACCGTTCGTACTTCGCCGCCACCGACAGCAGTTGCGCCGCGCGCTGGCGTTGCTGCCACAGTGGACTTCGCCGCCGCGGATCCCGTCGGGGCAGGAGCAGCGACCGGGCCGCGCACTCCCGGAACCGGGCCGCGAACAGTGCGGAGCCGCCCACCTCGGCCACCACGATCTGCTCGATCTCGTCCGGATCCAGCAGCACGTCCTCGGCTCCCGCGGTGACCTCCGCGCCGGAGTCGTCCACCGTGTCCGGCAACCGCATGACGATCCCGTCGTCGGAGTGGGCCATCTGCGGCTCGATGCCCCGCCGTTCCCGGAGCCGGGCCGCGATGGCCAGCGCCCATGGCGCGTTCACCTGCGCACCGAAAGGTGAATGCACCACGAGCCGCCAGTCACCCAGCTCGTCACGGAACCGCTCGACGAGCACCGTGCGGTCGTCGGGCAGGTGCCGAGTGGCCTGCTTCTGTTCGCCGAGATACGTCAGCAGGTTGTCCTGCGCCCACTCGTCCAGGCCCGCCTTGGCGGCTCTGGCCCGGGCCGCCGAATCCTCCAGTGTGGACACCTCACGGAGGAACTTCCCCATGGCCCGACCGAGTTCCAGGGGGCGGCCCGGCGCGTCCCCCTTCCAGAACGGCATCCGCGCGGGCTGCCCGGGCGCGGGCAGCACGATCACGCGGTCGTGCGTGATGTCCTCGACCTTCCACGCGGACGTGCCGAGCAGGAACGTGTCACCGACCCTCGACTCGTACACCATCTCCTCGTCGAGTTCGCCGACCCTGGACCCGGCCGACCCCTCGCTGGGCGGGGTCATGACCGTGAACAGGCCACGGTCGGGGATGGTGCCGCCGGACGTGACGGCGAGCCGTTGCGCACCCGGACGACCACGCAGCTCACCGGTGACACGGTCCCATGTCACCCTCGGCCGGAGCTCGCCGAACTCCTCGCTCGGGTAACGCCCGGACAGCATGTCCAGGACCGAGTGCAGCGCGGACTCCGGCAGCGACGCGAACGACGCCGCCCGGCGGACCACCGCGGACAGCTCGGGGACCGTCCACGGTTCCATCGCGACCATCGCGACGATGTGCTGGGCCAGCACGTCCAACGGATTGCGGGGGAAACGGATCGCCTCGATGGACCCGTCCCGCATCCGTTCCGCGACCACCGCGCACGACACCAGGTCGCCCCGGAACTTCGGGAACATCACGCCCCGGGACACCGCGCCCACATGGTGCCCTGCCCGACCGACGCGTTGTAGTCCCGAGGCGACCGACGGCGGTGCCTCGACCTGGATCACCAGATCGACCGCGCCCATGTCGATCCCGAGCTCCAGCGAGGACGTGGCGACCACGCACGGAAGCCGACCGGACTTCAGCTCCTCCTCGACGACGGTGCGCTGCTCACGCGCCATCGAGCCGTGGTGCGCCCGGGCGATCACCGGCGGCGCCCCGCTCGCCACCCCGGACTGGCCGATCGCCTCGGCCGGGAACGAGCCCTGGATCGCGTCCAGATCGACCGGGTCGGCGGCCTCGGTCGACTCCTCGGCCAGCTCGTTCAGCCTGGCGGTGAGCCGCTCGGCCAGCCGCCGGGAGTTGGCGAACACGATGGTGGAGCGGTGCTGGCGGACCAGCCCGAGGATCCGCTCCTCCACCGCGGGCCAGATCGACGGCCGCCGGGTGGCGCCGATCTCGCCGGTGATCTCCTCAAGGCTGCCGATCCCGCCCTGGACCGGCAGGTCCCCGGAGCGGTCCGGTGCCGTCGGGGTGTCGAGGTTGGCCATGTCCTCGACCGGCACCTGGACCGTGATCTCCACGGTTTTGCTGGTCTTGGGCGAGACCACCGTGACGGGGCGGCCGCCGCCGAGGTACGCGCTGACCTCGTCGACGGGTCGGACGGTCGCGGACAGCCCGATCCGTTGCGCGGGCTTGGCCAGCAGCGCGTCCAGCCGCTCCAGGGACAGCGCGAGGTGCGCGCCGCGCTTCGTCCCTGTCACCGCGTGCACCTCGTCGACGATCACGGTCTCCACACCGGCCAGCGATTCCCGTGCCGCCGAGGTGAGCAGCAGGAACAGTGACTCGGGCGTGGTGACCAGGATGTCGGGCGGGGTCCGGGCGAACGTCCGCCGCTCGTCCGCCGGGGTGTCGCCGGTACGCATGCCCACGGTGATCGACGGCGGGGTCAGGCTGAGCCGGTGGGCGGCCTGACGGATGCCGGCGAGCGGGGCCCGCAGGTTGCGCTCGACGTCCACGGCGAGGGCCTTGAGCGGCGAGATGTACAGCACCCGGCAGCGGTGCTTCGGCTCGGGCGGGGGCGGCTGGGTGGCCAGCCGGTCCAGTCCCCACAGGAACGCGGCGAGCGTCTTGCCTGAGCCGGTGGGCGCCACGACCAGGGCGTGCTCACCCGCTGACGCCGCACGCCAGGCTCCCGTCTGAGCCTGAGTCGGCGCCGCGAAGGCCCCGGCGAACCAGTCACGGGTCGCGGGTGAGAAGAGGTCGAGTTCGTCCACGTGGACCATCATGCATGGGGGGTACGACGATTTCGATGGGGTTCGTCGGGCTGTGGACAAGTCGGCTTTACGAGTGGTATTTGCGCAGGTCAGGGCCTGAGGTGTGAGTTGTCCACAAGTCCGTGGGCATGCGCGTAGGCGACGGCGTGCACCCGGTCACGCAGACCGAGCTTGGCCAGCACCCGGGACACATGGGTCTTCACGGTTTCGTCCCCGACATGGAGCGACGCGGCGATCTCGGCGTTGCTGTACGCGGCCGCGACCAGCAGCAGGACCTCACGTTCCCGCGCGGTGAGCAGCGCCAGCGCGGCCGGTGGCTCGGGCGGGGCGATGCCCGCCGCGAACCGCGCGATCAGTCGCTGCGTGACGGACGGGTCGATCAGGGCGTCCCCCCGGGCGGCGACCCGGATGGCCGAGATCAGCTCCTCGGGCGGCAGGCTTTTCAACAGGAACCCGCTCGCACCCGCGCGCAATGCCCGATACACGTACTCGTCGCTGTCGTACGTGGTCAGCACGACGACCTTGGTCCGGTTGGCCTTGTCGGCGAGGATCTGCTCGGTCGCGGCCAGCCCGTCCAGCTTGGGCATCCGGATGTCCAGGACGGCGACGTCCGGCCGCAGCCGCGCGACCTCGGCCACCGCCGCCCGGCCGTCCGCGACCTCGGCGACACAGTCCAGGTCGGGCTGCGTTTCGAAGATCGCCCGCATCCCCGATCGCAGCATGGCGTGGTCGTCGGCCAGCAGCACGCGCACAGTCACTTGGCCTCCAACGGGAACGTCACGGTCGTCCGCCAGATCTGGCCGCCCGGCTCGAGCCCGGAGACCGTTCTGCCCTGGAACATGCTGGCACGGTTGTGGATGCCGACGAGACCGCGGCGTGGCGTGCCACCCAGGTCGCGGGGCGCGCCGACCGGATTGCTCGCGGACAGGCTGATCGAACTCGGCTCGTAGTCCAGTTCGACCTGAACACCGGACAGGTCACCGTGTCGCAGGGCGTTCGTCAGCATCTCCTGAACTATGCGGTACATCGTGATGTCGAGTGACTCCGGCACGTCCTGCGGCGCGCCCGACACGCTCAGCTGCGCGGGGACACCGGCCGCGCGGACTCCGTCGAACAGTTCGTCGAGGTTGCCCAGCCCGGGTTGGCTGGCGCCGTCGGAGTTGTCGCCGTGCAGCAGATCCAGCAGGTGCCGTAGGTCGACCATGGCCGCGCGGCTCGCGGTCTCCACCGACCGCAGCGATTCCTCCAGCCTCGTATTGCCAGACGTGAGCCGCAGCCGCGCGGCTCCCGCGTGCAGACCGATCGCGCTCACGTGATGGATGATCACATCGTGCAGGTCTCGCGCGATCGCACTGCGCTCCGCGGTGATCGCTTTGGTGACGGCGGCCTGTGCGTCCCGTCGCTCCAGCTCGGACTGCTGTTCCAGATGCGCCAGGTACGCTCGACGGGCCGTGGTGTACCGGCCGACCAGCCACGGCAGGATCGCGAGCTTGCCCATCACGACGATGATCAGAATCGCCCTACCGTGCAGGAGCAGTTGTTCGGCCGCGCTGGCGGCGCACATCACCACCAGCGACGCGACCGCCGGGAAACCACGCAACCATGCGCCGACGCGATAGCTGGCGATCAGCATGCCCGCTTCGTTCGCCGAAGAAGTGGACGGCAGCAGGATGATGCCGACGCGCACGACGGCATGCAGTCCCGCGACCCACCCGGACAGCCTCGCCGGAGCGGCCAACGCGCAGTTCGCGCCGACCGTTGCCAACAGCACGACCCAGCAGACCCAGCCGTCCATGCCGCGCAACACCACACCCAGCCCGTCGACGGCCACACATACCCCCGCGACCAGCAGCGACTGTCGCTTCAGTGACTCTTCCGTGGTGCGCATCCATCCTCCCGGACGCATCCTGCATCACCGGCCCTGTCGGGGTCATCCCGCCGGCTCGGGGTCGGACATCCCCCGCGCAGGGGATGCGGTTTCCATCTCCGACGTGACGATTTGACCATCCTCACCTGGCTAGCTTCTGGCGTGATGCGGAAACTGCTGATCGTCCTGTGCGCGCTTGGGGTCCTGCTCGGTGGGGCGACCCCGGCGCTGGCCGACGGACCGCAGGTCGGAGCCGACATCCAGGTCGCGCAGACGCTGGGCGCGCGGGAGTTGACGGTGGTCATCCGGCGGGTGGACGCCGTGCCTGGTCCGGTGCGCGTCGACGTCGTCACGCACGCGGGGAGCCCGGCCGGCCAGTTGGACCTGCGGCTGGGGTCGAGCACGGAGCGGGTGTCGCTCGGCTCGACGCCGGGATTCTCGTCGGCCACGCTCCAGGTGGACCGGCCCGGACCGTGGGAGCTCGCCGTCGACGACGGGACACAGGTCGCCAGGATCCCGTTCGTCGTGCCCGTGCGGGCGTCCGCGCCCTGGGAGAACGCCGCCTACGGTGGGTTCGTCGCCGCGGGCTTGTTGCTCGTCGCCGCACTCCTGCTGGCCATGTTCGGTCGGATCGTGCTGGCCATGGTGCCCGCGGGCGGGATGGTCGCGGCGCTCGCCGTCGCGATCACGGCCGCGGTGCTGTCCGTGAGCATCCCCGCGCCCGCGCCACCTGGCACGCAACTCGACCCCACGGTCGACAACGTGACGGATCCGTACCAGAAGACGTCCATTGTGGACTTCTCCAGGCCGCCGGTGAACCTGGTGGCGGGCTTTGACGCGGGAGACGTCACGCTGCGGCTGACCGACGGCGCGACCGGGCGGCCCGTGGACGACCTACTGATCCATGACAACGCGTTGATCCACCTCATCGACGTGTCGCCACAAGGGAGACTGCAACACCTGCATCCGATCCGGGTGGCGCCCGGCGACTATCGCGCGCACCTGGCCGCGATCGAGCCCGGCACGCACGCCGTGGCGGCGGAACTGGCCAGACGCGGCGGGGGAGTGCAGTTGCTGCGTGCGTCGATCCAGGTCTCTGGCGCGCAAACGCCCATACAGGAAGGTAAAGCGGACGTCGTCACCAGTGTGAATCCCGCGGGGACACCGAGCACCATCACCGCGCGGTTCGGCGCGAAGAACCTGCAGCCGTGGTTGGGCATGCTCGGGCACATGATCGTCGTCGGTCCGGTCACCGACAGCGCCACCACCGCCCCGATCTGGGCACATGTGCACGCCATGATCCCGACGACGCCGGGCCTGCCCGACAAACCCGACGAGAGCGTGGCCGCGTTCGGGCCGAACGTCACGTACACCTACACGTTCCCCTTGCCGGGAAGATACATGACCTGGATACAGGTCGAACGGGACTACTCCGTGATCACGGTGCCGACCATGATCGACGTACCGGCGATGGGGGGATCATGAAGCTCACCTTCGGCATCGCGGCCGCGATCGTGGTCGGCCTGCTCGCCTGGCTGCTGTGGCCAGGCAGCGGTTCGCCGACCGTGCTCACAGCCGACACCGCCCAGCACAGCGTCCAGCTCTCGGTCGACGACCCGAAGCAGGGCGCCAACTCGATCGGGCTGCACATCACCGACCACACCGGCCGGCCGGTCACCGTGGACAGTGTCGTGGTCGAGCCGGTGATGCCGCAGATGGGGCACGCGCTCACCCCGGTCACCGCCGGCGCGGAGGCACCGGGCAGCTACCGGGCGCCCGACACCGAGCTGCCCATGCCGGGACAGTGGGAGATCACCGTGTCGCTGCGCGCCGCCGGCGACACCGAACAAGTCGTTTTTCCGTTGCTGGTCAAGTGAAAGGGGAGGATCATGGCGATCGCCGCACCAGCGGTCAGGGCACACGCTCGCAGCGTGCCCCGCGGGCTGACCCCGGCGAGTTTCGTGCTGGGCGGGACACTGCTCTCGCTCACCGGTCTCACCTGGGACATCCAATGGCACACCGACGTCGGGCCGGACACGTTCTTCACGCTGCCGCACCTGTTCCTGTACTCGGGCAGCGCGGTCTCCGGGTTGGCGAGCCTGATAGTCGTGCTGATGACGACCGCCGCCGAGCGGCGCGGGCGGGCGGTCGACCCGATCGTCGGCGGTCGCGCGGTCGGCGTGTTCGGTCGGACGTTCGCCGCGCCGGTCGGGTACCTGATCTCCGGCTCGGGCGCGGCGTCGTTCCTGTTGTACGGGCTGTGGGACCAGTGGTGGCACGGGCTGTACGGGTTCGACGCGGTGATCGCGTCACCGCCGCACATCGGCCTCCTGCTGTCCATCACGGTGACGATGGTGGGCGCGGTCATGGTGTTCGCGACCGCACGCGAACAACGGTGGGGCGCGGTGGGCGCGGTCGTGAGCGCGGCCGCGTTGCTCTCGTTCAGCATGGTCACCGCGATCGGGCTGCAGGTCCTGCCGTCGGGGACCGTCAACGCGGTCAACGTCGGCGGAGCTTTCATGTCGGTGCTGATCGTCGTCATGGGTGCCCGGTTGCTGGACCGGCTCGGCGGAGCGGTCGGCGTCGCGTTGATAGTGGCGGTGTTCCAAGGCGTGTACTGGGTGTTCTCGCCGTGGGCCGCGCGAGTGTACGCCCACGCCATCGGCCTGCCCATGCGTGACTACGCCGAAGGCGTACCCGTGCTGCCCGTGCTGATTCCCCTGTGCCTGATTGT
Organism: Actinocrispum wychmicini; assembly: GCF_004345645.1. GTDB lineage: Bacteria > Actinomycetota > Actinomycetes > Mycobacteriales > Pseudonocardiaceae > Kibdelosporangium > Kibdelosporangium wychmicini. Next base: position 190,530 of record NZ_SLWS01000016.1, read on the forward strand.
GGTGGCGGCGATCATGGAGGTGACGAGAAGGCTGCCCGTCGCGTTGGTTGGCGGGATCGCCGGATTGCTCATCGCGGGAACCTTGCCGTTACAGAACGCTTGGATCTACGACCGGATGGTTGGGTCGACGTCCGCGATCGTCATCACCGCCGCCGTCGGCGCGGTTTTCGGTGCGCTCGCTGGGTTCCTAGGCAAACGGTTCGGGGAGATGCTTCGTCACCTCGCGCCCGTAAAGGAGGGTGACCGTGCGTAGGACTGTTCTCGCGCTCCTCAGCGCGCTCGGGCTCATGCTCGGCGCGGCGGCGCCTGCGTTGGCGTACGACCCGGTGAACATCGTGCATACCGAACGCGTCCAGGTCGGGCCGTACGGGATGACCGTCGGGTTCAGCACGTGGCCCGTGAAAGCCATGCAGTCGCTGGACTTCACGTTCATGCCGGACGACGGCATCGACGGGAAATCCGGCTACCTGTCGATGAGTACGGGAGAAAGGTCCGGCCGGGGACAGCCGCTCGCCCGACACCCGCGCAAACGGGACGTGTGGGGACTGGACGTGCGCAGCCTGCCGTCGGCGGGCGACTGGACGTTCAAGTTCACCATCGACGGGCCGGCCGGTCAGGCCACCGGCCAACTGACCGGACTGAAGGTCATGGACCAGCCCGGCCCGCCGCTCGGGTTGAGCTGGGCGATCAGCACGATTCCGCTGTTCGGCCTGATCGCGCTGATCGTGGTCGCCTGGCGTCGGACACGGCGGCACGCCGTCGTCCCGGCGTGACCGGGCGTACCGCGAACAGCCAGGATCCGCGCTGCGGCCGGTTCTCCGCCCCGGTCGCAGCGCCCCCAGGAGGGCTACTCGGGGTGTTTGTCCTGGGGGTACCAGCGCAGTTCGACCGTGTTGCCGTCCGGATCGCGCACGTAGATCGACTGGGCGTCGCCGCGGGCGCCGTAGCGGCCGACCGGTCCTTCCAGGACGGTGAACGTGCCGGAGTCGATGACCTCCTGCCAGTCCAAGGGCTCGACGACGAGGCAGATGTGGTCCACGTTGGACTCGCCGCGGTCACGGGCGACCAGGTCGATGATGGTGTCCGCGGTGACCCGCACGGACGGGAACGGAGCTCTCCCGGCCCGCCAGTCGTCCACCCGGACCGGTTCGAGACCGAGCGGCCCGCAGTAGAACGCCAGCGAGCGCTCAACGTCCGCCACGTTGAGCACCACGTGGTCGAAGCCTGTGACTCGCATGCGGTTTCCTTCCGGTACAACGTCACCGCTGGGATCACGCGGTCGTGTTTTCAGCGTAGCCCGGCGCACCCTTCACAGCGCGTTCGTCAGCACAGTGTGGGCGCGGTCGAGCGGAGTCCAGAAGCTGAAGGGTTCCAGGCCGATCTTGGAGCGGTCGGCGAGCACATAGGCATGCCGGGCGCAGTGCAGCATCGCGTGCTTCAGGTGCGCCTGTTCGAGGCTCGGTGAACACAGCCCGCGTTGTTCGCTGAGCCCGTCCGTGCTGAGGAAGACCCGGTCCGCACCGATGTGCCTGAGCTGTTCGGTCACCGTGGCCCCGACGATCGCCTCGTCCGGGTGAAGCAGTCGACCACCGAGCACGATCAGGTCAACCGTCGTGCTCTCCGCCAGCGCGAAGATCGCGGTGAGACCGTTGGTGACAACGGTCAACTCGCGGTGTGCGAGATGGGTGGCCAGCCGGCCGGTCGTGGTGCCCGCGTCCAGGACGATCACCTCGCCGTCCTGGACCAGGTCCGCCGCGTTCCGGGCGATCTCGTCCTTCTCGGCCGCATGTCGGCCGAGCTTCTCCCGCACGTCTCGCTCGACCGCGCCGCCGTACGTGCGGACCACATGTCCGTCGCGGGCAAGGAGGCTGAGATCCCGGCGGATCGTGGAGGGGGACACCCGGAACCGGTCGGCCAGTTCCTGGATGTGCCGTGCACCGTCCCGCACCTCGCCGAGCAGCCTCGCCCTTCGTTCGTCCGCGTTCGTTGAGGCCTCCCTTCGTAGCGAACGGGAATCGGGGGAACAACGCGCCGGTCAGGTCGTCGCCGATCATCAGTATCCGTGGCTTGCTCATTCTGAGCATTGATGATGCTTGAATTGAGCAGAAAGTCAACCCGGGACCACGCACCCGGGCCGACATGGCAGCATCTGCGCCTACGGGGACCGGAACGCACCGCCAACCGGTCGGCACCACTGGGATGAACGGCGGACGAAGGGGAGAGCTGTGCGCGTCCTGTCGGTTGACCTTGGCACGTCCAACACCGTGGCTGTGCTGTCCGCACATGGGCGTCCACCCCGGGTGGTCGAGGTCGACGGGTCGGCGACCATGCCTTCCGCCGTGTTCGCCAGCGAGGACGGGAACCTCGTCGTCGGCCGGGACGCCGAGCGCCGGGCGCGACTGGACCCCTCCCGGTTCGAGCCGAACCCGAAACGCCGCGTCGACGAAGGCACCCTTCTTCTCGGCGACACCATCGTCCCGGTGACCGACTCGTTCGCCGCCGTGCTGCGTCGCGTCACCGACGAGACCTCCCGCCAGTTGGGCGGCGCGAAACCGGACGAGGTCCGGCTGACGCATCCCGCCCAGTGGGGTCCGGTCCGGCGCAACGTGCTGCTCGCGGGCGCCCGGCTCGCCGGGATGGGATCCAACCTCGTCCTGGTACCCGAGCCGGTCGCGGCCGCCGCGCACTTCGCGTCGTTCCCCGGGCAGTCCCTCACGCCTGGCAAGGCCCTGGCCGTGTACGACCTCGGCGCGGGCACGTTCGACATCGCAGTCGTCGGCGCCACCCAGCACGGCTTCACGGTTCTGGCCGAGGACGGCCTGCCTGACCTCGGCGGCCTCGACGTGGACCAGGCTCTGCTCGAACACGTCGGCCGACAGGTGTCACACCGCGACCCGGGCCGCTGGCAGCGACTGCTGCGCCCGGAGACCACCGGCGATCGGCGGGCACAGCGTGCGTTGCGGGAGGACGTGAAGGCCGCCAAGGAGGCGCTGTCACGGCACCCGCAGACCGAGGTGCCGATGCCCGAGCCGTTCGACGACGTCCTCGTCACCCGGGCCGAACTGGAGGCGTTGATCCGGCCCAGCCTGCTGCGCAGCGTGGAGTTGCTCGCGGCGACCATCCGCGGCGCCGGGATGACCCCGGACCGCCTGGTGGGCATCTACCTGGTCGGCGGATCGAGCCGGATCCCGCTGGTGGCGACGTTGATCGCCGAGCAGCTCCGGGTCGTGCCGACCAGTCTCGACCAGCCCGAGACGGCCGTGGCCCTGGGTGCGCACCACGTGCCGCAAGAGGGCATCAGCATGCGTACCCAGGAAGTGACGGGCGCGCTGGCCGAGGACCAGCCGACCACCACGATGACCCCGGTCCGCGCCGGGGCGTACCGCGCCGGTCCGCAGACCCCGCCGAGCGGTGGTTTTCCCGCCCAGCAGCAGCCACCGTCCTTTCCGCACAGCGGTCCGATGCGGACGCCACTGCCGGCCAACTTCCCGACCACGTCGACCACACCGACGCCGGAGAAGAAGAAGCCGAACCGCAAGCTGCTGATCGGCCTGGGCGTGCTGGTGGTCGCGGCGCTGGTGGCGGTCGGCGTGATCTTCCTGTTGCCGTCCGGCAACGGCGTGCCGACCGCGCAGGACTGCCAGTCAGTGGCGGACAAGGACAACAAGGGCTTCACCAAGTGCCTGCGCCAGCTCGCCGGCGGCGTCGCGGACAGCAGCTCGTCCTGTAAGGACGGTCCGCAGAGCAGCGGCATGGACGCGAACGCCGGCTTGATCACCACGTGCGCGCTGAGCGACGACTACCAGGTGTCGTACTTGCAAGCCACCACGCAGGCCGTCGCCAACCAGGAGGCCGACAAGGTGATGAACACCCTTGGCGGCGACCGTGTACAGGCGGACTGGAAAGGCAACGGCCTGGCGGGTCAGTACAAGGCTGCTGTCAGTGGCGGCGCGGGCAAACTCGTGTTCACCGTGCAGGACCGGCCGATCATCGGCGTGTTGGCCAAACTTCAGTCGCACGACAGCAACGGCTACACACCGAGCACGCTCGCGGACTACTTCGAGAAGAGCGTTCAGCCCGGCACGTGACCCTGGTGGCACCGTCCCGCCCGGACGGTGCCACTCGGCATCCGATCGCGCCGAAAGTCAAGCCCCACCGGCCTGACTGTGGACAACTCACGGCCCTGTGGATAACCCGGTCCTGACCACCCGGTTCTGTCGGTCCCCTCCGGTAACGTTGAAATCGGGGGACCCATAGGGCGCTGCGATAGCCGGCAACATGGGCACGGGTCCGCTATGACCAGGGGATCTCGACACTCACATGATCAACGAGACGCGCGCCAGGTCACGTCCGGGGCGTCCAACTTCGCCGCCGTGGAAGGGAACTCTCGCGGCGCGAGGAGGATGTCATCCCTGCTGGTGCGATTCGGTGATCTGGGCGCGGAGACGTGCTTCCTGCTCCTGGAGTTCCGGGGTGAACGCGTCGCCGAAGTGTTCCGCCTCGACGACTTCGCGGACCTCCAGGTTGAGCTCGATGTGCGGCGGGCAGGGCACCCGGCCGGCCCATTCCATGGCCTCGGCCAGCGAGTCCGCCTGGATGATCCAGAAGCCGGCGACCAGTTCCTTGGCCTCGGTGAACGGACCGTCGGTGATGGTGGTCTTGCCCCCGGACTTCTTCACCCGCGCGCCTTTGCCGCTGTCCCGCAGACCCTCTCCGGCGAGCAGGATCCCGGCGTCGGCCAACTGCTGGTTGTACCCGGCCATCGCGGCGAGTTCGGCCTCGGTGGGGATTCGGCCCGCGTCGGTCTGCTCGTTCGACTTGATGATCATCATGAAACGCATCGGTTGCGGCTCCCTGGGTCGTCGGTTGCCGTGACTCTAGCGGCGGTTGCGGTACGCGCGGATGAGGACGACGAGGGAGGCGACGAGTGCCGCGACGGACAGTACGGTCAGCGCGATCGACTCGAATCCGGTGGGCGGCTGCACATCACTAGGGTAGGCGGCGATGCGTACCACCGTCTTTCGCAACCTCATGGCGACCGAGTTCGGCGCGGTCCGGGCCGAGATGCTGGCTCGGGACCACGTGCTGGCCGCGCTCGGCGGCCGTACGGTCGACCAGGCGTTGGAGGCCGGCCTGCCGCCCAAGGAAATCTGGCGGGCTGTCTGCGACGACTTCGACGTGCCGCCCGAACGCCGTTAGATTCCCTGGTCGGCCTGGAGTGGCCGGGTCGTAGTCGGGTGGCCACGGCGTGTCGAGGGAACAGGTCGAACAGGTGTTCGCTACGATGGCCCGGACCGGCGAACCCCGAAATTGTCGGTCCCCCCGCGTAGCGTCCGTCCCGACCTGAAACCGCTCGACCAATTGAGGTGGACTTCCCAAATGGCACCAGCAGCACCCGACAGGGGCAAGGCCCTCGAGCTCGCCCTCGCCCAGATCGACAAGCAGTACGGCAAGGGCTCCGTGATGCGGCTCGGCGAAGAAGCGCGCGCGCCCATCAAAGTCATCCCCACCGGGTCCATCGCCCTCGACGTGGCGCTGGGTATTGGTGGCCTGCCCCGTGGCCGGGTCGTGGAGATCTACGGCCCGGAATCCTCCGGTAAGACGACCGTCGCCCTGCACGCGGTGGCCAACGCGCAGCGCGCCGGCGGCATCGCCGCGTTCATCGACGCGGAGCACGCGCTGGACCCTGAGTACGCCAAGGCTCTCGGCGTCGACACCGACGCGCTCCTGGTGTCCCAGCCGGACACCGGTGAGCAGGCGCTGGAGATCGCGGACATGCTGATCCGTTCCGGCGCGCTGGACATCCTGGTCATCGACTCGGTGGCGGCCCTCGTGCCCCGCGCCGAGATCGAGGGCGAGATGGGCGACAGCCACGTCGGCCTGCAGGCCCGGCTGATGAGCCAGGCGCTGCGCAAGATCACCGGCGCGCTCAACAACTCCGGCACCACCGCGATCTTCATCAACCAGTTGCGTGAGAAGGTCGGCGTGATGTTCGGTTCGCCGGAGACCACGACCGGTGGCAAGGCGCTGAAGTTCTACGCGTCGGTCCGGCTGGACGTGCGCCGCATCGAGACCCTCAAGGACGGCGGCGAGCCGGTCGGCAACCGGACCCGCGTCAAGGTGGTCAAGAACAAGGTGGCCCCGCCTTTCAAGCAGGCCGAGTTCGACATCTTGTACGGCCACGGCGTCAGCCGCGAGGGTTCACTCATCGACATGGGTGTGGACCAGGGTATCCTCCGTAAGTCCGGCGCCTGGTACACCTACGAGGGCGACCAACTCGGTCAGGGCAAGGAGAACGCGCGGAAGTTCCTGCGCGACAACCCGGACATCGCCAACGACATCGAGAAGCGCATCCAGGACAAGATGGGTATCGGCCCCAAGCTGGACGCACCGGAGGAGGCCGCCCCAGCACCCGTTGACTTCTGATGCCGGAGCAGGACTCACTGGCCTGGCTGACGGACTGGGTGGTCGAAAACCGAGCGGCGGAGCCCAAGGAACCCGCCAACGATCCTTGGGCCGAGCACGACCGGGAACCTCGGGTACCAGCACCCGGCATCGATGCTCAAGCCGCCGAGGTTCCGGATCCGGCGACTCGGACTTCGGCACCGCGCGAACACGGAACTCGAGTCCAGTCGAATCCCGAGACGCGCGGTGACGTCGCCTCGCACAGCCGAGGAGCGGTGGCGAGGCCAGAACCTGAACCGTCAGGGCGTGCGTCTTCGGGAGGACATGCGGCTGATCCCGTCTTGGTCAGCCAGCCGGACCCCGCGGCGATGCTTGAGGCGTCGGTGAGTATGTCTCCGCGAGCGACTTCGGGAGCGGACACGGTTGATCCCGCCTTGACCGCTCGGCCGAACCCCACGGTGTGTGGTGAACCGGAGCGGACAGAGCAGGATCCGGCGCAGGCTTCGGGCTCTGCCGGTGACGAGGTGACGTACGCCGAGCCGACCTCTTGGGATGAGACGGCGCAGGGCGATCGCGGCCGCCAGGACCCGGGAACGCCCAGGCGACCTTTGGACAGTCCGGCTCGGTCGGATTCGGCTGCCCGAATCTCGGAGTTGCGGGAGCGGTTGGCGCAGACCGAGCGAGCCACGCAGGCGCGTGGTGAGGCGAAGCGGCGGCGTCCGCTTCTCGACGATCCTGAGGAGGCGTCGCGGGATTCGGAACCTCGGGTCGCGGAACTGCTTGGGCTCGGGGCTCGGGTTCCGGCGGACTTCAGGGTGCCTGATGATCCGGCACGGAATCGGAGTGGTGTCGTTGCCGACTTCTCGGCTGGCACAGACGGAGAACTGCCGGTTGAGCGTGAGGGCGGTGGGACTGGGCAAAGGCAGTCCAGGGGCCGAGGTGGGTCTGGCCGCTGGGGTGCGTCTGGAGGCCGAGGCGAGCCTGCGGGCTGGGAATCCGGAGGATTGGCCGAGTCCGACGGCCGACAGGAGTCCGGGCGTGGGGACGAGTCTGGGCGGCGAGGAGAGTCTGCGGGCCTAGGAGAGTCCGGTCGCGCACGGGAGCCCGGCCGGCCGGGGGAGTCCGGAGGCCGACGTGAATCTGGTCGCCGAGGGGAGTCCGCGGGTCGAGACGAGCCGGGGCGTCGAAGGGAGGCCGAAGGGCAAGTGAAGTCCGGCGGCCGACCTGAGCCTGGTCGCCGAGGGGAATCCATAGGCGAGGGGGAGTCTGGGCGGCCAAGGGAGTTCGGAGGTCAAGCGGAGTCTGGAGGTCGCGAGGAGTTCGGCCGCCAAGGGGAGCCCGTGGGCCGAAGGGAGTTCGGGCACCAATGGGAGTCCGGTGGGCGCGACGAATCCGGCCGCTTGCGGGAGTCCACAGGTCGTGAGGAGTTTGCGCGCCGCGAGGAGTCTGCAGGCCGAGGGGAACCGGGACGTCGAAGGGAGTCCGGCAGCCAACCGAAGTCCGGCGGTCCACCAGAGCCTGGAGATCGAGGGGAGTCTGCGGGTCAGGAGGAGTCGGGGCGCCGCAGGGAGTCTGGTCGCCTACCGGAGTCCGGGGGGCGAGACGAGTCTGGGCGCCGCGAAGAGTTCGCGGTTCGCGAAGAGCCCGCGGTTCGCGAGGAGTCTGCAGGTCACGAGGAGTCTGCGGTTCGCGAGGGGTCGGGGCGTCGAAGGGGGGCTGGAGGTCGGAGAGAGGCTGCTCGTCGGGAGGGGCGTTGGGGAGAGGCTGGGCGGGCCGCTGCGTCGGATGATCGTGATCCGGCGGCCAAGGCGCGGGATATTTGTCTGCATTTGCTGACCGCTCAGCCGCGTACTCGGGCTGAATTGAAGAAGGCGTTGCTGCGCAAGGCGATTCCGGATGAGGTGGCTGAGCAGGTGCTTGGCCGGTTGGATGATGTCGGCTTGATTGATGACAAGGCGTTTGCCGATATGTGGGTGCGCTCGCGGCACACGTATCAGGGTATGGGGCGTCGGGCGTTGTCGGTCGAGTTGCGTCGCAGGGGTGTCGACAATGAGACGGTTGCCGAGGCGGTCGCTGCGGTGGACTCGGACGCGGAGGAGGAACGGGCTCGCCAACTGGTGCGCAAGCGGTTGCCGTCGATGAGTTCGGCGGACCAGCCCACCAAGATCCGTCGCCTGGTGGGGATGCTGGCCCGCAAGGGATACACCCAGGGCCTTGCCTACCGTGTGGTCAAGGACGAGCTGAACAATCTCGGTGAGGAGACCGACCTGCTCGACGATGTATGAGGCCGCCCACCCAGTTCGGCGTGGTCCGCGAGTCCAAGTGGGCACCGCGACAAGGGAGACGCGCGCAACTCCCGCGTCCACCGCTGCGACTCGGCCGGGAGACGTGGCTGAGGTTCGGAGTGCCAGGGTCATGTTCTGCGCCACCTGAAGCTGGTGCAGAGTAGGCGGACCTTGGACACGACCCGAAGATCGGGGGAAGTGCCTGCGCTGATGGCAGCCTTCGGTGTACGGCATCGGGATGCGGTCATGATGTCGGGTGGTTTCCGACCAGGAGTAGGGCGTCGAGCAGCCGCCACCAGTCGGGTTCGCTGAGATCACGTCCCATCACGGCGGCGACCTGTGTCAGGGCTGTGATGACTCGTGCTGGGACGTCTTCGTCGTCCAGTGTGTCGGCGAGTAGTCGCATGTCGCGGCGGAACCGTTGGGTGCGGCTCAACCGGACCAGTGATGGTGGAACAGGCGCGTCTGGCTGTGGCGCGTTGGACGTGGCGAAGGTGATCGTCAGCTCGGTGCCGAGGGCTTTGGCGAGACGGTCCAACGCGGTGGTTGTGGGGTTGCCACGACCGTTCTCCAGGTTGGCGACGTACGGGACGGAAAGGCCCGCGTCGGACGCGACCGACGCGACAGTGCGACCGGCGGTGGTTCGAAGCGCTCGGAGTTGTCGTCCCATGTCCTGGTGGTCCATCTCCCGATCCTATCTTGACAGAACACTAATCATGGATAGTGTCTTGAAGAGATAAGAGGGGGTGTGATGCTGCAGGCTCTGCGCGTCCGTGACTTCCGGCTCTTATGGGGTGCGCGACTGGTCAGTTCGCTGGGTTCGTGGCTCTTGGTCATCGCTGTGCCGGCGCACGTCTTCGCGATGACTGGTTCCTTGAGCGCGACCGGGTTGACCGTTGCCGCCGAGTACCTGCCTTCCGTGATTCTGGGGCCGTTCGCCGGCGTTGTCGCTGATCGCGGGGATCGTCGGCGACTGATGGTGGGCGCGGACTTGTTCCGTGCCGTGGCTGTCGCGTCCATGCTGGCCGCGCAGACACCGGGCACGGTGTGGATCGTGTATTTGGCGCTGGTGGCAGAAAGCGCTGGGACCGGGCTGTTTCGGCCTGCCGCTCAGGCGCACACCCCGGTTGTCGTGGGCACAGGCCCGCGGTTGAGCAGCGCGAATTCCCTGAACGCGTTCGCGGACGGCACAGTACGGCTTGTTGGTGGACCGGTCGGCGCGGTGCTCATGGTGATCGCCGGCTTCAACTTGCTGGTCCTCGTCGACTCCGCGAGCTATCTGGCCTCCGCCGCCGCCATCATGATGACCCGGCTTCATGGTCAGCCACGGGGACAGCGAACGACGATCCGCGACCTGATGTCTGATCTGACCGAGGGGTGGTCGGCGCTGCGGTCAGAGCGGTTCGTGAGGGCGCTGCTACCGATCACAGTGGTCCTTCTGCTGGCCGATGCGGCCTTGAGCGCGCTCCTCGTTCCGTACGGGCTGAGATACCTGGGTGGTAGCCAGGCGCTTGGCGTGCTGATGTCCGCGTTGGGAGTCGGTTTCCTCCTCGGCGCGCCGTTGTCGCGACTGCTCGTCGACCGATGCCGGCCGCAGTACGTTCTGAGCGTCAGCCTGGCGGTGACCGCGATCGGCTTCTACTTGCTGTTCCACTCAGGACTGGTCTTCGCGTCGCTGGCGGCGGCGGGAATCGGGACCGCGGGATCAGTGGCGTTGACAACGCCGACCGTCTGGATGCAACGCATCCTGCCCAACGCTGTACTTGGCCGGATCTGCGCGATTTTCTTCGCCTGTGAGGCGACTACCTCGTTCGCCGGAGCTCTGCTCGGTCCGGCGTTCGCGCAGACGTCTGGGCTGTCGGCAGTGGCGACCGGCGCGAGTGTCGCCACGCTCATCGCGGCGGCAGTGTGTCTGCGGTTGCCTCAGGCTCGCAGTGGCGCCGCGATCTCCGCCGGCAACGGGTAGGGACGTTCCGTGGACAGCAATGCTGTTGCCTCGTCGGCAACCGGTTTTGGCGAACACATAGGACTGCGCTGGCGGGACACCGGGCGACGACGGTAGGAATGATCCATGACCACCCTTGGTGTTGTATTCCGGCCTCAGTTGCCGCCCGAACGGCTGCGTTCGGTCGCGAAGATCGCGGACGACTCCGGTCTGGCCGAGCTGTGGCTCTGGGAGGACTGCTTCTGCGAGAGCGGCATCGCCAGCGCCGCCGCGGCCCTGGCGTGGACGGAACGGGTCACGGTCGGTGTCGGGCTCCTTCCGGTTCCGCTGCGGAATGTGGCCATGACCGCGATGGAGGCGGCCACGCTGTACCGGTTGTTCCCGGACCGGGTGACGCTGGCCGTCGGCCACGGCGTTCAGCGCTGGATGGGGCAGACCGGTGCACGGGTGGATTCGCCCGTGACGTTGCTGCGTGAGTATCTGGTGGCGCTACGCGCGTTGCTGCGTGGCGAGCGGGTTACCACGAACGGCCGATACGTGACGCTGGACGACGTCGCGTTGGAATGGCCGCCGAGCTACGTTCCGCAGATCCTGTCCGGGGCGACGGGGCCGCATACGTTGCGGTTGAGCGGTGAGGCCGCGGACGGAAGCGTTCTCGATTCCATCAACCCGCCGGACGGTGTCCGGCAGGCCATCAAGCTCATCGACGAAGGCCGGGCCAGAGGCGGACGCACTGACCGCCACCGGATCGTCGTGTACCTGTACGCGGCAACAGGCGATGGTGCCCAAGATCGCCTTCGGGCGATGTTGGCGGGCCGAGGTGAGAACACCGACCTGGGGGTGGCGGGCGACGCGCGGGCGATCGCGGCTGCCGTCCGCGAGTTGGCGGACGCGGGGGCGGACACCGTGGTGCTCGTTCCCACGCCCGATGAGCCGGACATCGAAGGGCTCGTTCGGCTCGCCGCCGAAGAGGTTCAGCCGCTAGTGGTCACGACCGTTAGTTCGTCGGGGGTTGATCATGCTGCCAGTGGTTGAGGTGCGTGGCGATCGTGACGGCTGATTCTGTTGAGCAGTTG
>NZ_SLWS01000017.1 GCF_004345645.1 Actinocrispum wychmicini
GCCCAACTGGTCCTCACCATGGGCCAGGACCCCGGCCGTATCCCCACCGAACGATCCCTCGCCAACATCACCGGCGTGGCCCCACTGGACTGCTCCAGCGGCAAAGACCACTCCCACCACCGGCTCTCCCGCGCCGGCGACCGCCAAGCCAACTCCACCCTCTACTACATCGTCCTGACCCGCATGGCCCACCACCAACCCACCCGCGACTACATCACCACCCGACTCCGCCGCGGCACCACCATGACCAAGAAACACCTCATCCGCTGCCTCAAACGCTACGTCGCCCGCGAGATCTACCCCCGCCTCAAAGCCGACATCACCGACCTCAACAAAACCCACCCCACCACTTGACAACCCATAGGAGCTTCCTGGGCGAAGCCAAACACATCTGGCACGTGGTGTCCGAACCCTCGAAAACCGTGCGGTCCGCCTACGGAAATCAGCAAAAAGCGGTAGCTATACGGACCGAAACGCAAGCCGGACACCACGTGCCAGATATGATTCCCTCTGGGCAGGCCATACGGGAGGGAGGCGCCGCGACCTATAGTCCTCCAACAATGCAGGATGCTTAGGAAAGGGACCCCCTCATGGTGGCCTGCCCTCGCGGCGAGCGAACAATCTTTCCAGCCCGACATCAAAGCCGTGAATTAGCAAATCCAGCCGAATCCCCAATGGCCGATGGGCCAAGAACTGGTGGCCCAGGGCTGGAACCTACTTGAGCCACGAAGGTTCCCAGAGGGTTGGCAGTCGCGTGCTGCGCGAGCCGTCGCCGGGCAGGCATGTTGATCCCGTGCATAACGGTGTGCCAAACGCAAGCTGCCGCAACTGGTGCTCGGATGGGCTAGTCCGTTCAGGGAGGCGGTCCGCTGGGGGTAACGCCGGCAACCGCGTGGCGGACATAGGTTCGCCCGATCCGCGTGCGTCGACAGATTGCGATGAATCTCCCATGATGGAAGGCACCAACAAGAAAGCCGAAGCGGCCGTTCACACCGAATCGGCCGAACTGCTCCTGAAGTTGGCCAGGCCGCTGATCGCGGACTGTGCCGACCTGCAGTTGCAGAAGTCCCTGATCGAGCAACTCGAGAAGGCGATCAAGGCGGGGCCGTCGAAGTTTGACAAGTACATTCTCTTTGTCGGCGCCTTCGAGTTGTCTTTTATTCCGGATGCTTCTGAGGAGGCGGCGGTTGCCCGCCAGGTCAAGTTGATCAATCTGCCGTCGACCTTCGAGGCTGGGAAGCTGAAGGTTCCGACGCATGCCCTTGGGGCGAACTTGAACGGGTTCAGCCTGATTGAGGAGGCCACTGCCGCTGGCCTTGTCCAACAGTCGATGCTCACCATGAGCCAGGCGCACCAGCTCGAGTATCTCCGCAAGAGCGGCATTGTCGGGAAAGGGTGGAAGATCCTGGTCGAGATCCACTACTACCGTGAACGCAACCAGATCACGCACGAGTTCCACAAGGACACGTACGGGCAGACGCTGTTCGTCAACCTCAACTATGACTCGGACCACGCGATCTCCGGTCCCGAGTACATTCTCAACCCACCGCCTGTTGACGAGCACGAGCTGCAGATCGCCGAATCGCTCCCGAAGGAGTTCCTCAACGATCTGCACTGGGTACGCGGCCAGTTGGGTGAGCCCACCGAGATCTCGATGTCCACGATCCCGGCCAACGGCTATGTCGCGTTCGTCGACGAGGCCATCCACCACATGACCCCGCACTACGGCGGCCGGGCGGTGAAGGGCAACGAAGTCGACTCGTTCCTGAAGAAACTGTTCGGCGACAAAACGGTTGAGGATGCCCGTCAGGCCTACCGCGAGTTCCGGTGGCAGGACTCCGATGCCATCAGCGCGAAGCTCTGGTCGGTCGTGTCCGCGCGCAAGCCCTTCGGCGACTTTCTGAAGGTGATCGCCAAGACCGACGCGGCCAAGTGGTTCAGCTTGATCGAGGTGGCCGAGACATCGGACAAGTGGTTCGGTCGGGCCCACCTCCTCGACGCGGGCCTGGGCAACGACCAGATCGACACGTTGTTCGCCGAATCGCCCAACTGGAAGGGGTATCAGCGGGTCTCCATTCCCAACGCGGCCTCGGCGCCGCCGGCCAAGGCCCCGCTCAAGCGGCAGGCGAGCGTGGAGGCGCTCAAGGGCAACGTCCCGCCGGAAGTGACGGGCAATCGTCGCTTCTTCCGCACGTGGGTCCGGGCTGTGCGAGTTGATCAGCACTCGTGAGCTGACGTGGTGGTGCGCCCAAGCCGTGGGCGCACCACCCCCGGGCTCATTGCTCCCGCTTCAGCTTGCGCCAGCCGCCGGCGCGGTTGTTCGCGATGATCTGCTTGAACATGGCCAGCAGGGCGGGTTTGTTGATCTTCTCGCCGCGCTTGACGGCCACGGTCCGCGCGGTCTTGTTCTCGTGGCCCGCGGTGATGATGCCCGCCGGGTCGGGCACGATCGCCCCGTCGTACATGAACACGTTGACGTGGTCCCTGGCGGCGAGCAGCGCGCAGATGTTGCCGTTGAGCACGAAATATGGCTGGACGGTCCGCTTGATCGTCTCGACCACCTCGGGGTCGGCCGAGTGCACCAGGTCGCGGACCTCGTGACAGATCGCCTGCTGCCAGTCGGGCAGGCGGTTGATGTAGTCGTCCACGCGCGGGTCGACCTCGTAGCCCATGGTCATCCTCCCTGTTTTCGCTGCACACCCGGGACGTCGCAGCCGTCCGCGCGATCTCGACATGATCCACGCATCTTGCCGAAGACTCCATTTGGCCCGCGACGATCCCCAGGTCGGGGCATTAATCTGGGGGCCGGGGGACGTCGTGGTGGGGGACGACCGGGGCGCGACGTCCGGATCGGCGCACAGCGCGGGCAGGACTGGGGGTAGGACATGGTCGACGATGGCGTGGACTGCGCGGACCCGCCGTACCCCGCGGTTTCGCGGGGTCTAAGGTTCTCGCACCCTCTGTCCACGGTCCACCTTGGAGTGACGTGTCGCCGGCCCTCCCTACGTGCCCAGGTCACGAAGTGGGCACTATTCGCATGTCGCCGAACCGGCCGCGCGTGCTAATCAGTTGGGCAAGAGGCGCCCAAACCCGTTCGGGTGACAGAAACTGTCGCGAACGAGATGACGTAAACGCTGTGTCATTGACGAACTCGATCGGGGATCATGATGGTTGACCCGCAGATGTGCGATATAATCCCGGGAATGGCCCCAGGGAGCGGCGGCAAGGTCCACAATGACGAGGTCGACTGGGGTCACTTCGATGCCGACGAGTATTACCGGCACAACTACCTGAAGCTGCGCGCCGATGACGAGGAGATCCTCGGGTTCGTCCGAGATCATTTCGCCAGCCTGCTCGACGGCCGGGATCTCCCGGCCGGATACCGGGGAATCGACGTCGGCACCGGGCCCAACCTGTACCCGGCGCTGTCGATGTTGCCGTTCTGTGACAATGTCACCCTGTTCGAGCACGCAGAGCCCAACATCAGTTGGCTGCAGGACCAGAAGCGGAACACCTGGCCGTCCTGGTCGACCGCGTGGCACCAGTTCTGGGACGTGCTGCGCGCGCAGCAGGCATACGCGCGGATCACCGACCCGCGGTCCGTCCTCGCCAAGCGGGTGGAGATCCACCAGGGCAACGTCTACGAGCTCAAAACGCTGGCACCATTCAACGTCGGAACGATGTTCTTCGTGGCGGAATCGATCACCGGTCAGGAATCCGAGTTCCGGTCCGCGATGGATCACTTTCTCGACGTGCTGGCTCCGGGCGCGCCGTTCGCGATAGCGTTGATGGAACACTCCACGGGATACCACGTGGCGGACAGCCATTTTCCCGCCACCGACATCGACGAAGGGGCAGTGAGCAGCTGCTTCCGCAACCGGGTGAGCAGCATTTCGATCAAGCACATCGACGTCGGTGCCCGGCCGCTGCGGGACGGCTACACCGGAATGTTGATCGCGCTTGGCCAGATGCGGGACGGGGAGGACAGGGCACTGACATGAGGTTGCAGCCGCGACAGCAAATTCTGGACGTCTGGCGGTGTGTGGCGCAGTACTCGATGCGGTCGAGGACGTGGCGGTGGGGTGGCCGCCAGCGGCGCAACTCCATCAGCGACGCTGAACAGTTGCTGTGCCTGATGTACCCGGCCGCGAACGTCAGCAACCTGCGCCTGGACGAACCGGACTCGACGGCCAAGGACGTGCTGGAAGCGCTGCACAAGCTCGGCGACGGTGTGGAGATCCCGAAACTGCTGATCGACGTGATCAGCGAGTACATGGCGACCTACACCGGCGAGGACGGCACGCCGTTGTTCGGCGGCGGCCACTACTTCCAGACCGCGGACCCCAAGGCCGAGCTGAGCGAGCAGCAGCTGTCGCTGGCGGTGGTCGACTCGTTCGCGACCGCCATCTCGCTGTCGCTGTCCACGCTCGGCTTCCTCAAGGTGTTCAGCCGCGCGGTCCGGCGGCCGGCGATGCGGGAGAAGATCGCCGAACTGGAGGCGGCCACCAACAACCGGCTGTCCGCCGCCATGGTCGGCCTGCTCCGCAGCTTCTGCGTGTTCGTCTTCGAACCCGACTCGGTGCCCGGCCGCGCGCTGGTCCGCACCCTCAACCAGAACGACGAGCCGGACCGGCTGGTGCTGGAGCGGCTGCGGCGCAGGCTCGAAGGTGTGCGGGCGAGTTTCCGCGAGGCCAAGCTCGGCCTCAGCCAGGACGACGCGCTCGACAACGAGAACATGCTTTTCGAGTGCGGCTGGTCATGGGGTGTCGTGACCGGCGCGCCGGAGGTCGTGACGACCGAGACGGTGGGCGAGCAGGCCGACGGGGTGGCGCTCGGCGCGCCCTACCTGTACTTCACCGTGGTCGCGCTCGACGGCATCAGTGACCTGTTCTCCGACCGGACGCGGGTGCTCGGCCTGCTGAACGAGGAGCAGCAGCGGCTGGCGCAGGCCCTGCAGCTGCGCTGGGACCTGACCCTGGACTACTGGTCCGCGGTCGCCCGGTTCGGGGCCAGCCGGTGGCCGCTGGAGGACATTCCCTGGCGGACCACTGACGAGGAGGAGTCGGAGTACTTCAGTCTGCTGGTGACCGCCGTCGTGCTGCTGGACCTGCTGGCCCGGCGCGCCACCGACGACGACCTGACCCGGACCGTGTCGGTGCTGGAGGAGCTGGCGGTCCGGGGCCGGATCAACCGCCGCGTGGTCCGCGGCGACCGGGCCATCGACCTGCACAGCCCTGGTGTGCGCCTGGACATGACCGGCGCGGAGAAGTTCGGGCCGGACATGACGTGGATGGTCTCGGACTTCGCGGTGCTGCTGCTGAAACGTTCGGTGCGGGCGGCTGGGCTGTCGCGCAACCGCGGTGCCCGCGACCGGTTGCTCACGGTCGCCGAGGAGGCGCTGGGACACGTGTGGCGGCGGCGGCTCAAGGACGGGCCGGCGGCCGGGTTGTGGGACGACCCGGGCGACCTGCTGCCCGACGTCGTCGTCGACCGGGAGATGCCGTCGTGGTGGCTGACCGAGCGCGTGATCGAGTGCCTGATCCTGGCGTCCCGGACGGTCAGCGAGTCGCCGATTCGCAGCACCCGGCTGTTGGAGATCGCCACCGACCTGCTCGGTGAGGCGGACCAGTTGTTCAGCAACGAGCAGTTGGAGGCGTCGCAGCATGAGAACTCCGCGATGCAGACGACCATGCGCGGCATCCAGGTCAAGCTGGTGCGGGCCAGGGAGATCCTGCAGGAGCGCCCCGGGACGGCGTCGGCGCTGGTGAACGAGGCACTGCGGGAACTCGACCAGTTGGCCGTCGCGAGGCAGGACGCTACCAGGAGCGTGTGACGATGCTCGTCTTCGCCACGTCCGACAAGGGCGGTACAGGGCGGTCGGTCACCAGCTGCAACCTGATGTACCGGCGGGCGCTGCAGGGCAGCAACGTGTGTTACGTCGACTTCGACTTCGGCTCGCCGACCGCCGGCGCGATCTTCCAGATGCCGGCGGTGGAGACCGGCACGGACGACGGCGGCCTGCACTCGTACCTGCAGGGCCGGGTGAGCGCGCCGCTGCGGCTGGACGTCTGGTCCACAACGGACAGACAGAACCTGGTCGACCAGACCGCGGTGGCCGGCAGCTTCGTGCTGTTCCCCGGCGACAAGGGCGGCGGCGAGTTCTCGGTCGGCCCGGACGCGGTGCGCCGGTGCACCGAGCTGTTCGCCAAGCTCGACGACGAGTTCGACGTCTGCCTGATCGACCTCAGCGCCGGCCGGTCGCACGCGATCGACATGGCGCTGGAAGCCACCGCGCAACCGGAGCTGCGGCCGGTGACCGCCCGCTGGATGGTGTTCCACCGGTGGACCAAACAGCACATCATCGCCGCGCATGGCCTGGTGTTCGGCGACCGCGGCATCCTGGAGACCGGTCTGGCCTGCGGGCACGACGAGAACGACCTGCTGGACTCGATCCGTTTCGTCCGCACCGCGATCCTCGAACTCGACTCGCCGGACCTGAAGTACCTGCGCGGCGCGCAGGCCGCCTGGCTGGAGACGTGCGACGTGGAACTGCAGGCCGAGGCGTCGAAGAAGTCGTTGGGGCGCAGCACTTTACTCGGCCAGACACCGCTGGACCCGGTGCTGCAGTGGCGGGAGCAGCTGATCTCCACCGACGACGTGGCCAACGGAATCGCCAACGTGGGCACCCTCACCGCGTTCGACGACCTGGCCCGCAAGCTGACCGACGACCGGGCGTGGGAAGGACTGTGATCCCGATCGACGTGCCGTTCCGGGAAACCGCCGCGCAGCCCCGGACGCAAGCGGTGCCGCTGTCCCACCTGTCGCTGGAACTCGGGCACGTCTACATGGAGGACTTCGAGGCCGGACCGGAGCGGCTGGGCGCCCAGCTGCGGCGGGTCGCGCGGTGGGCGGAGCTGGCCGGCCGGGTCGGCCTGCCGGACCGGGCCAGGGTCAGCACCTGTTTCCTGATCGACGACTACTTCACCCGGTTCGCCAGCCCGGCCGAGGTGGTGCCGATGCTGCTGGACGTGGCCGAGCGGAGCGGACTGCGCATCGACTACCTGGCACGGGAGTCCGCGTGCGCGCAGGCCGACGGCGTGCCACTGGCCAGCCTGGTGGCGGGCCGGCTCACGGCCGTGCCGCCGGTGGGCAGCAACGGTTCCCGGCCGCCGACGTCGGAGACCGGGTGGCTGAGCAACGGTGAGCGCTCGCCGGTGGCCGGCGGGGAGGCCATGCGCCGGTCGTCCTGGCAGCCGCCGGTGGAGATCGACGCACGCAACCACTCCGTGTTCGTGGACGTGGAACTGTGGCACGACAAGGACAACCGGCGGACGTGGTCGTGTGCGTACCTCGCGGCCGTGTGGCAGTTGCTGCGGCTGGGACTGATTCGCAACGGCACCGAGGCCGTGGCGCAGCCGCGGGCGTGGACTGGCGACTTTCCCGGCGAATGGGACGACCTGCCGCCGATCACCAAGCTGAACCCCGAGGCGAAACCGTTCAGCGCATACCGGACATTCTCTGTTCTGCCCGCGCGCTTCCTGCCGGTGGAGAACGCGGTGCGGATCATTCTGTCGCAAGTGTCGACGGCCGGGGACGTGCTGGACCAAATCATGGACCGCAGCGCCAGGGACAACTTCGAGCTCTCACCGGATTTGACCCAACGGGTGGATTACCTGTTCTTCAACGAGTGACGTCCGACCTGGGCCGTACGGAGGGTGCAGATGCTCATATTGGGGGAAATACGCACCTGCCTGCTGCGGAACTCTTCGAGCGTGCGCCAGACTGTGGTCGGTGACCTGCTCGGTCTGATACCGGGCGAGCCGGTGTGGATGTCGGAGCGACCGATGGCGCACGCCCTTTCCCCCGAGGTGATCAGAGGTGTCGATTGTCCGCTGCCCACCAGCTCCGGCACCAGGGTCAGGGGCGTCGGCACGGTCGCCGCGCACGCGGTGATCAGCGCGGGACGGGTGCTGCAGGGATCGGTCACGGCGCGGGTCGAGCGGTCGAACGCCGACCACAGGCTGCCGTGGCCGCACTATCTCGGCCGACCTGGTGTCGTTGAGATGATCGGCCGGGCTCTGGGAGTCGGCGATCTGGCCGAGGGATTTCTCCGGGAATGGTCGTCGTCCGCTTTTCTTGATCTAGGTTCGGTCAGCGAGCGACTGATCGACGGGGTGCAGATGAGCCCGCGGCTCGATCACGCCATGCCGTTTCGGTCGGCCCGGACCAGAATGCGGTGGACCGCCGTCGTCGGCGACGAACCGGCGCGGATCATTGACCCCTTCACGGTGGAAGGTGACACAACAAGGACAATCTCGTTGACCGTCCGACCGGAGGATCTGCCGGCCGCGGTGCGTTTCTGCGAGGATCTCGCGCTGCATGACTGGGTGCTCACCACTTTGCTGCGTATCGTGGAGCGCGGCGATCTGGGATCCCTCGACGGCCAGCAGGTGGTGGAACGCCTGCGCCCGGCCGTCGACCACCTCATGCACGTGTGGATGCCCGGTGCGCACGTGCCGGACTCGATGATGCCGCTGTGGGAGGCGCTGGAGCGGCGACCGGGGTTCACCAGGCAGTGGACCGCCACGGTGAACCGGATCCGGGACCAGCTCGCGCTGCGGAACCTGATCGCGTTCCACGGGATGGACGCGGTCGCAGGCGGCGAACCTCAACGATCGGGAGGCGTTGGTGTTCCTTCTCCAGGCCGGTAGCTCGGTCGTTCGCAAGATCGCCATCACCACGGTCGTCGGCGCGCTGTCGTTTCCGCTGACGAACCTGCTGTTCGACTCGGTGGCCACCCAGCTGGCCATGGCGGTCGGCGTCGGCGCGGTCATCCTGATCATCCAGTTCCTGGTCGACTTCGAGCAGCGCCTCGCCGCGGTCGAGGAGAGCCAGGAGGTGCAGACCACGGAGATCCGGGTCGCGGTGGACGAGGGATTCGCCAAGGTCAGCGCGGCCACCCTGCTGTTCGCCCAGCTTGAGGCGGCCGGCCTGAAAACGGAGACGGTGAGCCAGCTGGTCACCCAGGCCGCGGCGATGGGGCCCGGCATGGCGCCGCTGCTGCGGACGTTCGTCCAGGGCGAGATGGTCCGGATGACGCAGTTCCTGCACGCGCTGGGCGAACAGGAGGCCACCTACGACGGCGAGGACCGGGAATGGCTGCTGGGCCTGGCCCGCAGCGCCGGCAGGACGATCGACGCGGTCAGCATGCCCACAGTGGACGCCGGCGGCACCGAGTTCGAACGAGGTTTCTGGGGATCGGAACTCGGCCACCGCTATCTCGCGCTGCAACGCGAGGCGGTCTGCCGTGGCGTGCACGTCCGCCGGATCTTCGTGATCAAGCGACCGGAACTGGCCGAGGACCCCGGTCTGCTTGCGACCTGCCGTTACCAGGCCGACCTGGGCATCGAGGTCCGCGTGCTGTACCCGGCCGACATCACCGACTTCACGAAGAACTACCTGAACGACTTCATCCTGTTCGACGACGCCGTGAGTTACGAGGTCGTCCCCGCGCGGCCTCTCGACGAGGAAGCGGATCCGTTGATTCTTTACACGCGTCTCGTGCTGCGACCCGACAAGCTCGCGGAACGAAAGGAGCAGTACCGCCAGTTCTGGGCGTCCGCGAAACCCCATTCCGCCCTGTACGACCACAAGGTCGGCGACAGTCCGCAGGGCCGGCGCCGATGATCCACCTCAGCGGGGTCGTCGACGAGGATGTCAGCATCAGGCCGGCCGAGCCGGCTGACCTGAGCGAGCTGAAGGAGTTGGACGCCGCGGTGTTCGAACACCTGGCGTATCCGTACTTCGTGCTGCGCCAGTTCTTCGACATCTTCACCGGGTGGTGGATGGTGGCCGTGCACCCCGACGGCCTTCGTGGTTATTCGTTGGGTGTTCCGACGTTCGACCGCGGTCGGGCGTGGCTGCTCGGACTCGGTGTCCGGCCGGAGTTCCAGGGACGCGGTTACGGTCGTTCGCTGACCATCAGCTCGTTGCGGAAGCTGGCCGACGTCGGCGTTCGGGACGTGCACCTGACCGTCGAGCCGGGCAACCGTCGCGCGATCAGCCTGTACCGGGAACTCGGGTTCTCCGTGGAGACCTTGGCACGTGAGTACTTCGGGCCGGGTGAGGACCGGCTGATCATGATCGCTCAGCTCTAGCGGAACCCTTAGGGGCCGTACTCATTTCTCCGGGCGGTCGTTGTCACTCCGGTAGTGTTCATCGGAAATACCGTTATGCGGTATAGGAAACACCGGAGAGTGGTCAATGACGTCGCACGCTCCGGGCGCGGTCATCAGCGCGGCCGGTGGCGCCCTGTTATGGGCGACCATCGGGCCGGCGGCGGCCCTGCTCGACACCCATGACCGATTAGCCGCGGCGGCCGTCCGGCTCGCGATCGGCACGCTGGTGCTGTTCGCGGTCGTCGGCGGACGGCCGCTGACCACCCGGTGGAGACGCTCGGAACTGCGGTCGCTCGCGGTGGGGGCGGTGGGGATAGCCGGGTTCCAGATGACGTATTTCGGTGCCATCGGGCACAGCGGGGTCGCGATCAGCACGACGTTGGCCATCGGCCTTTCCCCGGTCATGACCGGGATGTGGACGTGGCTGCGGACCAGGGAACGGCCGGCGATCGGCTGGATGGTCGGCACGGCGATCGCGGCGACCGGACTCGTTCTGCTCATGTACGGCCGCGGGGTGACCGGCCCGGCCTCGCCGACGGGCATCATCTTGTCCTTGCTGGCGGCCATGTTCTTCAGCATGCACGCGATCGCGATCCAGCTCACCACGAGCGGCCAGACCCCGGCCACCACCCTCACGGCCATGTTCGGCCTGGCAGCGCTGCTGCTCATCCCGGTCACCGTCGCCATCGGCCCGCAGGGGCTGCTGTCCGGCCCGGTCGTCACCTGCGTGGTGTACCTGGGTGTGGTGACGACCGGGATCGCGTACTGGCTTTTCGCGCGCGGCGTACGTCATCTCGGGGCGGCCACGGCCGTCACCATCAGCCTCCTCGAACCCGCCGGCGCCGCGATCATCGCCGCCGTGGCGTTCCGGGAACACGTCAGCCTGGCCCAGTGGACGGGCATCGGACTGATCTGCGCCGCGATCGCCAGCATCGGCTTCGCCGGGCCGAAACTGAAACCCACCTAACTCCGATAGCGTGGGTTGGTGGCGTGCCACTCGAAGCCGCCACCCATCCACGCCCTGGTGCCGCGCAGGAACCGTTGCAGCTCAAGCGAAGGAACGGGTTGCAGGCTGCGATGGGACGCCTCGAAGCCGCGGACCAGGTCGTTGTGCAACTCCACGGTGACCTCGGTGGCCTCCGGGATCGAACAGTCCCGGTCGGCGGCGATCTGCAACACCATGTTGCACACCGGTTTCTCGTCGGCGGCGTCCTTCGCCACCGAATGTAGATCGTTGACCATCACCGACGCCGTGCCGGCCTGCATGAGCGCGCGACGGACGCGCGGGTCGTAGTACAGGTGCGCGGGAAGTTCGTATCCGCCAACGATGTCGATCAACGTCATGGACGTGTAGAAGGTGTCGTGCTGGCGGGTGGCCAGGTACTTCCACGCGGGCGGATACGTCCCCGTGTGGCGCCACGCGGCGTACGCGTTCCAGCTGACGAACATCGCGAACGTCGAGTAACACACCCGTTGGACCTGGGTGGGCGTACCGAGCCGGGACATGTGGTCAGTACCGGAACGCAGCGCCACCAGCACTTTCTCGGCGCGCAGTGCGTCTTCGAGTTGGACGGAGAACTCGCCCGCGGGCGCGACCGGGTCCATCGCCGCCATGGCCAACGCGAGCCGTGGCGGCAGTTCTGTTGGTATGGCGCCCATTTCGCTGTCGTCGGCGTAGAGATCGTCAGCGGCCCACCAGGCCGCGTTCATCTCAGCGGCGATGAGCAGGTGGTCGAGGTCGTCGGTGTCGACGTGGGCGAGCGTGACCAACCGCCCGAACTGGGCCTTTCGCATCAGCTCGCGCTCGTCCTCGTCGAAACCGCATTCCTCGGCCCACACGATCAGCCGGTCGTCGACCTCGGCGGCGAGGACGTCGTTCTCCCGCTCCAGTACGGGAACGTACAGGGGTGACGCGGACCCGTCGCCCCATGGCCGTTCGACGTACGCGGGGTCGTGCGCGAACTGTGCCGCGAAGCGGGCGGCGGACATGCCCAGGCCGGACAACTCGAACGGGATGCCCTCGGCGGTCTCGGTCATCGCCGTATCTCCTAGTGTCTCGCGCCGGAAGTCCGGCGCCTTTATTCGGCGGATCCGGGTTGCCGCTGGGCGCGCCGGACGAAGGGGCTTGTACCTTGGTTGTACCAGTGCCTTTGGCCGGTGCGGCCAGCGGGAAGCTGGGCCGTCGAGAAAGGTGTCGGACTTCCGGCGCGGGACACTAAATTTTGTCGGCGGCGATCAGGAGGTAGTGGAAGCTGCCCTCACGGTACGCGGTGAGGAACGGGTCCTCGATCCCGGTCGCGACCGACGACTGCGCCCGCAGCTCCCAGTACGGGATCGTCGCCGGTGTCAGGTCGACCACGTTGATCGGCACGAAGTCGTTGGCGGCCAACGCTTTGAAGTACTCGCTGCGCGGGTGGATGTTGCAGATGTAGTGCTGGTCGATCTGGCTGACCGCGCGCGACCGCCCACCCGTCACGTCGTTGTAGCACCCGGTGATGCACACGTACCGGCCGCCGCGCCGCAGCAGCCGGCCGAACTCGCCGAACAGCTGGTACAGGTCGACGTACATGGTCGTCTCGTTGGTCCAGATCCCGCGCATGGCCCCGGTCTCGAAGGCGGTGTCCAGCATGTTCTTGAAGTGGAACCGGACCCGGTTGGCGACCCCGCGCCGGGCGGCCTGGTCGTTGGCGAACGCCACCTGCGACTCGGAGATGCTGACGCCGTCCACCCGGCAGCCGAACCGCTGGTTGGCCATGAAGCTGGTGCCGCCGCGGCCGGAGCCGGCGTCGAGCAGCCGGTCGTCCGTGCCGACGTCGCCAAGGTGGCTCAGGAGGACCTCGGCCTGTGCGGTCTCCAGCCGGTGCATCTCCGCGATGACGGCCGCGTCGTCGCCGAGCACCGACCGGTCGTAGTCGCCGAGACCGTAGTGGTGGTGGTAGAGGCCGTCGACCTCGCCGAGCCGGATGTTGACCGGATCTTTCTCGTTGTTCCAGTACGCGGCGATGGAACGCTGATAGTCGCTGCGCAGTACCGGCTCGACAGTGGACATCCCGTGTGCTCCTCCATTTGCTGGGAAACATTCCGCCATCGAGAGTGCAGCTCCGGAGGTGGTTTGGGCCATCCGCCAGGCGGGGGTCCGCCGACCCACGAACGGGTGGTTCCGTTGCCGGCCGGTAATACCGAGCGGGTCCCCGCCGATGGGCAGGGACCCGCGTGCCGGTAGGGGTCATCCAGTGGGTCGAGCGCTGGTCACGGGCCGACGTGGATGTGGCCGGCCCAGTCCGAAGCCATGAGCGGCCGCTCCTGACGCAACCGCCGCACGACCGTGTGCAGCGACCGCGCCGGGGACATGCCTTGGTCCAGCCCCGTGTAGAAGCCGTCGGCGAGGGAGGTGGCGGTGGTGTCCTGGATCGACCACAGGGTGCCGACAACGTGCCGGTAGCCGGCGAGCTGGAACGCCGAGACGATGTGGATGGCCTCGTCGGCGAGCACGGTGGTGCCGGACGCGGTCGAGCAGGCCGAGAGGTACGCCAGTTCGGCGTCCGCCATCCGCAACCGGCTGATCTCGGGAACCCGCAGCGGCCGGTCGTGCAGCAGCAGCCGGCTCTGCCCAGGGGTAGCCGGATCGTTGTGGGCGTGGCAGGCGAAGTGCGCCCAGGGCGCGGCCGGGAGTGCCTTGAGCACGTTCTCATGGGTGGCGTTCTCGTCGAACAGGGGAGTGGCATTGTGCATGCGTACCAACGATTCCGCCTCGGCGTGCGCGGCCGGCAACTTCACCTCGCCCGGCGACACGGCCACGGCGAGCACGCCGGTCTTTTCGGTCGGCGGGCGGGATCGAGAACGGATCAAAGCCCGGATGCTCGGTGTGTACGACGAGACGACACGGTCAAGGGCGCATTGGTCACCGTCGCCGGCCGCGTGCAGCGGGAGGAAGTTCAGCAGCCCGGTCGGGGACCACCAGACGCGCGGCAGTTCGTCGGCTTCGGGCGGGTAACCGAGGGCGTCGAGGATCGGTCCGGTGACCGCGTTCCACAACCAGGACAGGGTTTCCCGCACGTACGCCTGCGCGTCCATCTGTTCGACGAGGTCGCCGGCTCCGGTCAGGCGCAGTGCTTCCAGAAAGGCCGGAACGCGGGTCTCCAGGTCTTCGAGCGACAGATCACCCAGGGGAACGACCTGGACTCCCTTTGTGGTCAGAACCAGTGCGGCGCAATGGAACTCGCTGACGTTGACGGTGATCACCGGGCCGTCCTCGGCGGCGGCCACAAAGTCCTTGATGGACGGTGGTTCCAGGAAGTGCTCGAAGTTCTTCAGCTCGCGGATCCTGCCCAGCACGGACGTCCATCGGGACTGCAGGGCGTGCCGTTGGTCGGTGGAGAGCTCGCCCTGCACGTCCAGTGCGGCAAGGACTTCCGTCATCTCGTCGGCCAGCTTGGGCGATTTGGCGCGCAGGTCGGTGAGTTCGGTGCGGCTGTCCAGTTCGTACGCGGACAGGATGCCGCGCCCCTGTTCGAGGAGTTCCAGGGCGCTGTCGGGGTCGTCGGCCCAGATGGCACTCGCGGCCGCGTTCACGTGCACGGCGTCCATTTTCGACAGGACGCCCTGGATGTCCGTCGAGCGCAGGTTCCTGGGCGCCACCAGGGGGAGCAACCGCACTCCTTGACCGAACCCGGCCGCTGCCTCGTCCCACAGCTCCGATACCGCGGCGACCTGCCCCCAGACCCGGCACGCCCGCAATCGGACCGACGGCGCCGCGAGTTCGATTCCCGCCGCGGCCTGCGCGACCCGGAGCGCCTGTAGGTACTCGCTGGCGGCTATCAGGGCCACGGCGTGGTTGAGCAGGCTGAACGCCACGTTCGGATCGCCGGCCGGGGTGGCGGCGATCGCTTCGCGGGTGACGTCGACCGCTTCGGTGAAGGCAGCCGGGTCGTCAGTGACCTGCCCAAGGCGGAACAGCGTGGCACCCAGGTTCGCCAACAAGCGTTGTCGCGCCCAGGTTCCTGGCGACGCGATCGCGACGGCCCGGCGCCCCACCTCGAGTTCTTCCCGCAGTGTCGCCGGGTCCTCAGTCCGCTCGTAATCCGCGCCCAGCGCGGCGCCGAGGTTCATCAGCCGCAGGCCGAGGTCGGTGTGCCCGGCAGGGGTCCCGGCGACGGCGTTCCGCGCGAGGTCAACAGCCTCGGCCAAGCTTTCCTCGTCGTCCGTGTGCCTGTAGTGCGCGACCAGCGCGACCGACAGATTGGCCTGCGTCTGCGGCCAATGGTCATGGGTCCGCGGCAACTCCCCGAGGATCCGGCGGTAGACCTGGATCGCCTCGGTCAAGGTGGCCAGATCGGGGCTGAGCGCGTACCGCTCGCGCAGTGCGGCGCCCAGTTGCAGAGACACTTGAACGGTCCGTAGCAACACGATCGCCTCGTCCAGTTCCGCCGGTACGCCGAACTGCCGGTACCGCAGGAACAACACCAAACCGGCGCTGTGGACCACTGTCTGCCGGTGACCACTGTCCGGCGGACACTCGGCCATCGCCATGCGGGCGGCCGTCACCGCGTCATCGAGGTCTCCCGCTCTGGCCAGCAGCATGGCGAGATGAGCGCGCCATTCGCACGTGGCCGGGGTGCCTTCGAAGGTCACGGCCCGTCGGCTGGACTCGATGGCGTCGGCCAGTGGCTCGCCGGTCCTTACGTTGTGGTTGCTCAGTGCGACGCTGAGGTTGTGCCAGTGGACGCCCGTGGCGCGGTCGGCTGGGCCGTCGAGAAGCCGCCGTGTCATCGACATCGCCTCCGATCGCTCGCCGGCGCCCAGCAAGGCCGAGGCCAGCCGGATCTGTGCCTCGGTTCGTGCTTGGTCGTCGAGTTCGGTCGACTGGGACGCGGCGCGCAGCAGTGCGATCTCCTCGGTCAACGGCTCGTGGTCGCCGGTGATGTCGAACCGACGGTGCAGCATCTCCGCCAGGTTGAGCGACAACGGAACAGTGTCGACCGATTCGCGCACCTGGCGGAGGACTTCGATGGCCTGATCGAGCCACTCGGGTTCGAGGGAGGCGAAGTAGGTCCGTTTCGTCAGGTCCGCGAGAGTGGCGAGCGCGATGAGCCGACGTTCGTCGTCCGTGTCGCCCCATGTGTCGACGGCCAGCCGCAACCAGCCGACGGCGAGCGGGTAGATGTCGGGTTTGCCGGACACCGACGCGAGTTCCGCGATCGCCATGGCCAGGTCGTGACACCGCCCGGCTTCGCCTGGACTGAGGTCCTGGTCGAACAGGGGCCACAGCCCTTCAGGCACCCCGTTGCGGTCGAGAAGGTACAGCAGTCGCAGCAGGACCGTCGCGGCGCGCGGCGAGTATCCCGCCTGGTCACCGAGCAGACCCCAGCGCGCCGAGTGCAGCACCCCGACCGCCTGCAGGACTTCAAGATCCAGCTGCGTTCCGTCGAAGATGAACTCCTGCAGTCGCTCTGCCTCCACCAGTGCCTCGTCGGCCAGCACCGGCCCGGGGTCGCCCGCGGCGGCGGCCGCCGTCCGGGCCTGGAGTGACCTGACCAGTTCGTCGCGCATGGCTCCCGATCGTCCCACCGGGGGTCTGCCAGGATGGGCGGAATGAGCACGGACGAGAACCTGGCGGCGTTCTGCCGGGCGTTGCCGCAGTTGAAGGTGGCCGCGGACCGGAACGGCCTGACGGACCAGTTGGCCGGCGTGCTCACCGAGATCAAGGCGGGCCGGCCGGTGGCTGATCTTCTCCAACGGCTGGGGATCCCGGCTGACGTGCTGAGATCCGAGTCGCAGCAGACCCGTTGGCTGGAGACTCAGCTGTCGTGGGCGGACGACCGGCCGCGCGCCGAGGTCTACGTGTGCCCATGGACGTTGTGCGATCGGGCTGTGGATCGTGAGCCGGGTGGGCCTGTGCCGCGGGAGCGTTGTTGGATCGTTGACGAACCGCTGCGCAGGGAACGGGCATGACGACGTTCTTCGGCGAGTTGGGCCGGAAACTGGCCGAGAAGTGGCTGTCGTTGCTGGTCATGCCGGGTTTGCTGGTGCTGGCCACGGCTGCCGTCGGGGCCACGCTTGGGCACTCGGCGCCGTTCGACTGGGACCGACTGGTCCGCCGGGCCGACCAGTGGGCCAGGGCGGTGGGGACGCGGCCGGCGGTGGCCCAGATCGGGCTGTTGGCGGCGGTGTTGCTGGCGAGTTTCGGGGTGGGGCTGGCTGTGCGCGCGTTGTCCGGGCTCACTGAACGGCTGTGGCTGGGGCAGTGGTGGACGCCGCTGGCCCGGTGGGGCGCCCGCCGTCGGGCGGCGCGCTGGATGAACGAGCAGGATCCCGTGCGGCGCAACGAGATCTCCCTTGCCCGCCCGGCTCGACCGACGTGGATGGGCGACCGGTTGGCCGCGTCCGACGTCCGGGTGCTCAACCAGTACGACGTCGATTTGCGGGCGTGGTGGCCGCGCCTGTGGCTGGTCCTGGACGACCCCACCCGCGCGGAGCTGCGGGCGGCACGTGCCGCGTTCGACGACGCGGCGACCCGGGCCACGTGGGCGGTGGGGTACCTGGTGACCGGCCTGTTCTGGTGGCCGGCGGGTATTGTCGCGGTCGTCGTGTGGATCACCGGATGGTCAAGGGGGCGGATGGCCGTGCGAACCTACGCCGACCTGATCGAGTCCACTGTGGACTTGACCGCGGTGGTGGTGGCCAGGCGACTGGGGTTCGTGGGCGACCACGACCGGTTCACGTCCGAGGTGGGCGAGGCGCTCACCGCCGAGTTCCGCAAAGGTACCTGACCATGGCTGCTGACTCCTTCTGTTCCTCCTGCGGCACCGCCTACGCCGACGTGACGGGCTATCCGCGTCGATGCGAGGCGTGTGGCAGTCAGGTGTGGGTGAATCCGGCTCCGGTGGCCGTGGTGCTGCTGCCCGTGGTGGACGGCGACCGGACCGGGTTGCTCGCCATCCGGCGGGCGATTCCGCCGGTCGGGGCGTTGACCCTGGTCAGCGGATTCGTCGAGCGGCACGAGACGTGGCAGGAGGCCGCCGCGCGCGAGATGCAGGAGGAGACCGGCGTCGAGATCGCGCCCGAGGCGTTGCGGCCGCTGTGGTTCACCTCGACCGCGCCCGACCCGGTGTACGTCCTGCTGTTCGCGCAGGCGCCGGCCGTCAAGGCCGAGGACCTGCCGCCGTTCGTGCCGAACAGGGAGGTGTCCGAACGCAAGGTCATCTTCGACCTCAGTGAGAACCTCGCGTTCCCGCAGCACGCCCAGATGGCGCGGGACTACTTCGCCACGCTCTGAGCCCGCGGCAGGGCCAGCAGAGCGATCATGGACACCACACAGCAGCCGATGATGTACATGCTGATCCACGTGCTGGAACCGGTGTTCTTCAGGATCGCGGCCGCGATCAGCGGCGCCGGGCCGCCGGCGACCACCGACGCCAGGTGGTAGCCGATGCCGGCGGCCGAGTAGCGCACGTCGCGGTCGAACGTCTCCGCGATCAGCGCCGCCTGGGGTCCGTACTGCATGTCGTGCACGATCAGGGACACCACGATCCCGACCAGCACCAGGCCGGCGGCCTTGGTGTCCAGCAGCCCGAAGTAGGGGAACGCGTACACGGCAGTGGCGACGATGCCCATGCCGTACACCAGCCTGCGGCCGATCCGGTCGGACAGCCACCCGAACAGTGGCACGCTGACCAGGCCGATGGCCGCGGCCACCATGGTGTCGCCGAGGACGCTGTCCTGGTTCAGTTTCAGCTTGGTGGTGCCGTACGTCAGGACGAAAGTGACGAAAAGGTAGAACGGCGCCTGTTCGGACATCCGCAGGAGCGCGGCACACAGGATCTCCCGTGGATAGCGCCGGATCGCCTGCCACACCGGCAGCCGCAGCACGGCTTTCTCCTGGCGCAGCTCGACGAACTCGGGCGACTCCAGCACCCGCAGCCGCACGTACAGCCCGATCACCACCAGGACGACGCTGACCAGGAACGGCACCCGCCAGCCCCATACGCCGAAGTCGGTACCGGTGATCGAGCTCATCAGCTTGACCGCGCCGGTGGACAGCAACAGTCCAATAGGGACACCCAGCTGCGGGACGCTGGCCATCAGACCCCGTTTGGACCGTTCACCCCATTCCATCGACAGAAGCACCGAGCCGCCCCACTCGCCACCCACGCCGATGCCCTGCAGGATCCGCAGCACCACCAACAGGACGGGCGCGAGCACGCCGATGCTCTCGTAGCCGGGCAGGCAGCCGATCAGGAACGTCGCGACACCCATCAGCAGCAAGGTGGTGACCAGGGTGGCCTTGCGGCCGAGCCGGTCGCCGAAGTGGCCGAAGATCGCGGCGCCGATCGGCCGCGCGGCGAACCCGACGAACTGCGTGGTGAACGACGCGAGCACGCCGACGAACGGGTTGCTGCCCGGGAAGAACAGCTTCGGGAAGACCAGCGCCGACGCCGTCCCGTAGAGGAAGAAGTCATACCATTCGACGGACGTGCCCACCGCGCTCGCCACCACGGCACGTCGGCGTGCGGTCCGGACAGTCTCTTCGTTGAGTGCGGTCATCACAGCACCTCCGGCAACTCCACGTTGGATTTCCGGCCGGGAGATGTCAACCGCCGAAGTGACCAACCGGTTGAACCGTAACCTGAATGGATTCCGTCGGCTCGTCAAGCCGTCCGCTGATCCGAGTGAACCTGGTGGTCCGATGACCGGATCGCTCGAACGGGTCGGTCTCACGGGTAGTGGGAACACCTGAGTATCTCAGGCCTGGCAGCAGGCGTTCGTGTTTCATGATCACGCTGTGCGGGGCGACCATCGTGCTCGCGCCGATGTCCGCGCCGTACAAGGGAACCGTGCCATCGGCCAAAGTGGAGTATGCGCCGACACGGACGTGCCCGATCTTGAGCACGCGGTCCTCGAACGTGTGCGCCTGGAACATCGCGCTCACCGTGGCCCCGTCCTCGATGATCAGCATGTCCGGGTCGACGACCTGGGCGAACCCCTCGCTGAGCACGACCCGCTTGCCGATCCTCATGCCCATCCGGCGCAGGTACAACGGCAGCAACAGGGTGCCTTCGAACGCCGACAGCACACCGCTGGCGATCACACCCCATGCCACGTACAGGAAGTCCCACCGGCTGCACCAGCAGGACCACAACGGGTGGACACCTTCCCGGACCTTGCCCAGCAGCAGCCACTTCAGTGCCAACACGATCAGGCACGGCAGAAGCGCGGCGCCCAGGGTAACCACGGCCGCGCCGATCCCCAGGAACACCCCGTACGGCACCGCGTCCGCCACGACTTGCAGGGCTGCCGTCCACGCCGTGACGACCACCAACGGCACGAACGGCAGCGCGAACCGCAACCACTCCCAGAACACGCGTGTGAGCAGTCGCGCGAACGACGGGTTGTGGGTCAGCGACCGGTCGTACGCCACGACTTCTCGCCGTGGCAGCTCGAACGGCGGGTGCCCGAACCACGAACTGCCCTGTCTGACCTTGTGTTCGTCCACCGTCGTGCAGATGCCAACAAGAACATCCGGCGGGAGGTGCTGTCCGGCTGGGATCACCGCGTGGTTGCCGAGGAACGTGTCGTGGTCCAGCCGGACCTTGCGCAGCAGCACTGTGCCGCGCTGGATTCGCGGGCCGCCGAGGTAGATGCCGTCGGCGAAGAACGTGTCCGGGCCGATCTCGACCAGTTCGGGGACGACGTCGATGATCGTGCTGATCTCACAGCCGCGGCCGATCCGCATGCCCGCCCAGCGCAGCCACACCGGCCAGAACAGCCCGCCGGACAGCCAGTTCCCGGCCGACGTCACCAGCCCGCTCTTCAGCCAGATCCGTACGTACGCTGGGCTCCAGCGGCTGATCACGCCTTCCCGGACGGTCCCGAGCCAGCGCGCCACGAAGGCCTCGAACCACACCGTGACCACGAACGTCAGGCAGGTGACGACCGCGATCGTCATCAGGAAACCCATGTTGTCGAGCGGATGCGTGAGCCCGACCAGCAGCGCGTCGTAACTCAGGTCGTAGTACGCGATCAGCACGATCGCCGAGACCGACGCCGGCACCGCGACCACGAAGTTCAGCAGGGCACGGCAGAACATCATGAACACGGCCCACACGATCGGGGAGAGCAGGCTCCCTGTGGTCCTGGGCGTCGGCGGCCGTGGCGTCCGGCCGGACGGTTGGGCGGGGACGCCGTCCCAGCGTTCGCCGTCCGGGATCACACCACCGGACGGCAGGAACGACAGTGGCGCCAGCCAGGTGTCCCGGCCCATCCGGGTGTTCGGCCCGAGGCCGGCCCGAACGTCCACAGTGGCGCCCGCGCCGACGGTGACCGGGCCGACGATGACGTGCCCGGCGGACAGCTGCACCAGGCCGAGCGTGCTGTCCTGGCTGAGCGTCACGTCGTCGCCGATGTCGAGCAGGTCCCAGCCGCCCTGGACGAGGTTCACGCCGCCGTGGATGTGCACCCGCCGGCCGATCCGGGCGCCCAGCCGGCGGAGCACGACGCACTGGAACTCGGTGCCGGCGAACGCGCTCCACGGCACGAACCGCATCAGGTGCCGGACGATCCACATCCGGACGTACAGTCCACTCCAGACGGTCACGTTCACCGGCCGGTACTGTCCGATCAGGATCTTCTTGGCGCGGACCGCGATCAGCACCGACACCGGTGTCCACACCAGACCGAAGACGAACAGCACCACCGGCGCGATGAGCACGAGCGGGATCAGGCCGATCAACCCGGCCAGCCACGGCAGGAGCTTGAACACCACCAGGTACGCGATGGGCGCGCCGACGAGGAGCTCGGCGAGCAGCCACGCGGACTGCGCGAGCGTCACAGCGATCGGCTTTCCTTCGGGCTCAGGCGGTAGCGGCGCAGGTGGTTCGGGTTCCGGGGGAGTGGCGCGTCCGGCGAGTCGCTGGATGGTCCGCATCTCGTAGACGTCCCGGACCGCGATGCCCTTGGTGAGTGGGTCGGCGCGGAGCCGGGAGACCAGCATCGCCGCCTGCAGTGAGCTGCCGCCAAGGTCGTCGAAGAAGTCGTCGGCCACCGAGACGTCGGTGAGGGTGAACACCTCGCACATGGCCCGCGCGATCGCGTTCTCGATCGGACTGCCGGGCGTCTGGCCACGGGCCTTGGCCGGTCGCGCGACCGTCAGAACGGGCAGGTCGCCGCGGCGGAGCTTGCCGCCGGCGCTGCGCGGCAGGTCGGCGATCAGGCCAAACACCGCCGGAACCATGTACGCGGGCAGGACCTTGCGCAGGTACTGCTTGATGTCGTCCAAGCTCGGCGGCTGGGTGGCATCGACCGGGACGAGGTGGGCGGCGATCACCTCGGCCGCGCCTTCGCCCTGGACCCGGCACGCCGCCTCACGGACGCCCGCGCAGCGCGCCAGGAACGACTCGATCGCCTCCAGTTCGATCCGGTAGCCGCGCAGCTTGACCTGCGAATCGATCCGGCCGTGGTAGTACAACGTGCCGTCCGGTTCGGCGTGCACAAGGTCGCCTGTGCGGTAGATCCGGCCGAGCGTGGGATGCTGGGGGAACTTCGTCGCGGTCAGCTCGGGCTGGTTGTGGTACCCGATGGCCAGGCCGGCACCGCTCATGCACAGTTCGCCGTGCGTGCCCGGCGCGACTGGCAGGAGGTTCTCGTCGAGCACCCACGCCTGCATTCCCGGCACAGGCTTGCCGATGGCGATGGACTGGCCGGGCACGATGTCCGCGCGCAGGCACGTGACCGTGCACTCGGTGGGCCCGTAGCCGTTGACCATGCGCCGGCCGCGCGACCACCGTTCGGCCACGTCGTCCGGCAGGGCCTCGCCGCCGACGTACAACAGCCGCAGGTCCGGCAGTTCGGCCTGCGGGTCGTCGCACGAGGCGGCGCGCAGCAGCGTCGGCGGTGGGCACAGCGCGGTGATCCGTTCCCGGCGCAGCCATCCGACCAGGTCCGGGCCGAGCCGGACGGTCTCGTCGTCCATCACCACCACGGTCGCCCCGGTCGAGAAGGCCATCCAGGTCTCCTCGACCGACGAGTCGTAGGCGGCGGACGATCCCTGTGCCACGCGGTCGCCCGGGGCCAGCGCGAACTCGGCGACGTCCGCTCCGATCAGGTTGGCGACGCCCGAATGCCCGATCAGCACGCCTTTCGGCCGGCCGGTGGTGCCGGAGGTGTAGATGACGTAAGCGAGGCCCTCGGGCATGGCCGACGCGTCCAACGGCCAGCCCGAGGTGTCAGTGGGGCAGTCGACCCGGACGACCGCGCCCTGGTATCCGGCGCGCGTTGCCCGTTCGTGCCCGGATTCGTCGGTGACGAGCACCGCGGCCGCCGAGTCCCGCAGGATGTAGCCGACCTGGTCGTCCGGAAAGGACGGTTCGATGCACAAGTACGCGCACCCGGCCTTCAGCACGGCCAATTGGGTCGCGTACAGGTGCACTGTGGTCCGCGGCAACAGGATCGCCACGATACCCCCGTGGGGTAATGCCTGACGGAACACCCTGGCCGCGGTGTCCGCGCGGCGCTGCAGGTCCTTGTACGTGACAGCAGTGCGTTCCGGCCGTCCCTCGGCCGGCGGCACGTCGATCGCGACCGCGTCCGGCCACAGCCGGGCCGACCGGTCGAAGAACTCGGGCAGCGCCGCGCTCACCGGGCTTCCGACTCCGCTTTCGCGCCGTCCAAAACAGACAGCAGGTAGCCGGACAGCAACGGCCGCAGCCGCTCCCGCGCCGGTGTGGACAGATACCGGAAGCCGCGGATCAGGCCGTCGCAGCGGCGGCTGCCGCACCGGCACTCGAACGGCTCGGCCATCGAGTACTCGGTGGTGGCGTAGTGGAACCGGATCTCCTGCCACGGCTCGATCGCGGTCACGCTGAACACGTCCCGGCCGCGGATCATCGTGTTCGGCTCGCAGCTGTGGTTCATGAACCGCCAGAAGTACGTGTCCAGCACGTCCTCCAGCGGGCATTCCGCCGGCAGGTCGACGTGGGTGTCCGCGGCCAGCTGCACGGTGTACCGGGTCGGCCGGCTGGTCAGTTCGCCTTCGAGACTGAACAGGAACGTGTTCGCCGCCACCGGTTCGATCGCGACGAGTTTGTATTCGCCGCCGGTGCGGATCACCGCGGCTCGGGTCAGTTCGGCGACCTCTGGCACTGGACCTCCTTGGACACGCGGGACCGTCTCCGCTGGTCGGACATGATCCACGGACTCACCCAAGGCACGTTGGAAGCAACCCCGGCGGTTCAATCGGCGGCGATATGTGGAAAAGGCATCGGTTCATTGACAAGAATGCGAAACCGATATTGTTCGAATCCGTTACGAATGACCGATTTCGTCGAGGCGACTTGTCAGGAACGCCCGTTCCGCCTCGTTGCCGGTGGCCTCGATCGCCTGCCGGTAGGCCACGGCGGCCTCGGCCGGCCGGTCCAGACGGCGCAGCAGGTCCGCCTTCACCGCTGCGAGGTAGTGGTAGCCGGGGAGCTGCCCGTCGAGCGCTTCGACCTCGCGCAGGCCGCGCACGGGTCCGTCCACCATGGCCACAGCCACCGCGCGGTTGAGGGCGACCACGGGTGACGGCCACACCTTGGCCAGTTCGTCGTACAGCACCACGATCTGGTGCCAGTCCGTTTCCGCATAGGTCGGTGCCGTGGCATGCAGCAGCGTGATGGCAGCCTGGAGCGTGAACCGACCGGGACGGCCTCGCAGCGCGCTCCTGACCAGGCCATCGGCTTCGACGATGGCCGCCCGGTCCCAGTTGGAACGGTCCTGGTCTTCGAGGAGGACCAGTCGTCCGTCGGCGTCCGTCCGGGTGCCGCGGCGGGCGTGGTCGGCCAGCATCAACGCGAGTAGCCCGCGGACCTCGCGTTCGTCGGGCATCAGGTCCCGCAGCATGCGCGCCAGATCGAGCGCGTACGCGACAAGATCATCTCTGGTCAGCGTGTCGCCGGTCGGCGCGGTGTGGCCGGTGGTGAACAGCAGGTGGATCACTGTGAGCACGGCGTCCAGCCGGTCGGGCAACACGCTCGGCGGCGGCATCCGGAACGGGATACGGGCCGCCGTGATCTTCTTCTTCGCCCTGGTCAGCCGGGCGGCCATGGTCGCCCGCGGCACCAGGAACACGCTCGCGACGTCCGGTGTGGACACCCCGCACACCAGTCGGAGAGTGAGCGCGACCTGCGCCTCGGGTGCCAACGCCGGGTGACAGCACAGGAACACCAGCCGCAGCCGGTCGTCGTGCACCTCGGGCGGATCTGGCTCCACCAGCAGGTGCAACTTCGACCGCAGGGTCTTCGCGCGTCGCAACGCGTCGAGCGCGTTGTTCCGGGCCGCGGTGGTGAGCCAGGCGCCTGGGCGCGTTGGGACACCGTCGCGTTGCCACGAGTCGAGTGCGGCGGCGTACGCGTCTTGCACGCATTCCTCGGCCAGGTCGAGGTCGTGGGTGACGCGCACCGTCGCGGCGAGCACGGCGGCCCACTCGCTCCGGTGCGCGTCGGCCACCGCCTGCTGAGCAGACGTCATAGGTCGAGCAACGGCCGTATCTCGACGGCCCCATCCATGATCGGCAACAGCCTGCCGACCTCCAGCGCCTGCTCCATGTCCTTGGCCTCGATCACGAAGAACCCGCCGATGACCTCCTTGGTCTCCAGGAACGGACCGTCGGTGACCAACCCGCCCTTGTGGATCGTCCGAGCCTCCCGGACGGGCTCCAGCGCCTGCTGGTGCACCATGCGCACACCCATCGCGGCGATCTTGCCCTCGGCGGCGATGTTCGCTTCCATCACGTCGGGCGGGATGTCCGCCACGCCGCCAGGGAGTTCCTTCTCGTAGATCAGAATCGCGTACTGCGGCATTACGTCACCAGTTCTCCGTCTTGGGCCCGACCTCACCGTATTGGACCTTGCCGTCCCGCGCGTACGTACTGACCACGACGCCGTTGCCGGACGTCATCGTGCCGACGAGCCGCAGCCCGGCCGGGAACGCCCCGTCGCCGAACAGGCGCTTGCCAGTGCCGAGCACCACCGGGGCGACCATGATCAGGAACTCGTCGACGAGATCGTGCGTGAGCAGTGTCTGGACCAGCCCGAGGCTGCCGTGCACCTGGATCTCACCGCCGTCACCCTGCTTCAACTCGCGGACGGCCTCGGCCACGTCGCCCGTCAGCAGAGTCGAGTTCTCCCAGGCCACGCTGTCCAGGGTGGTGGACGCGACGTACTTCGGCAGCGCGTTCAGCCGGGCCCCGATCGGGTCGTCCGCCCCGGGCCAGGCCCCGGCGAAGATCTCGTAGCTCGTCCGGCCCATCAGCATCGCGCTGGCCCTCGTCACCATCGCCGTCGCCACATCCAGGATCCGCCGGTCGACGTAGGGCGCGGCCCAGCCGCCATGGACGAACCCGCTGCCCGAGTCCTCGTCCGGCCCACCCGGCGCCTGCGCGACCCCGTCCAGGGTCGTCCACACCATCACGGTCAGTTTTCGCATGTCGTCTCCTCCGCTCGTCCCCCTCAGCCACTACGGCGAACGGGACGAGGTCGAAATCGACAACCGGGTCAGGTTCGGTGAGCACGGACCAGTGAGCCGCCCACGATCAGCCGTTGGATCTCGCTGGTGCCCTCGTACAGCCGCAGCAGCCGGACGTCGCGATAGATCCGTTCCACCGGAACCTCCCGCATGTATCCGGTTCCGCCGTGCACCTGCACTGCCAGGTCCGCGACCTTGCCGGCCATCTCCGTGCAGAACAGCTTCACGGCCGACGGCGCAATTCGCCGGTCGGTGCCGTCGTCGTACGCTGCCGCAGCCTCACGGACGAACGCGCGGCCCGCAGCGACCCCTGTGTACTGGTCCGCGATCATCGCCTGCACCAGCTGGAACTCGCCGATCGGCACGCCGCCTTGGGTGTTCGACGCCGCGTACGCGACCGACTCGTCCAGCGCGCGCTGCGCGGTCCCCACAGCCAACGCCGCGATGTGGATACGGCCACGCGCGAGTGACGTCATGGCCGCGCGATAGCCGATCTCCTCCGAGCCGCCCACCAACGCCGACTCCGGCACACGTACGTCGTCGAACATCACGTCCGCTGTCCACGCGCCTTCCTGGCCCATTTTCGCGTCCTTCGGGCCGACGCTCACCCCGGGCGTGTCCGCCGGCACGAGGAACACGGCGATGCCGGTGTCGCGGTCCGACGCCTCACGGGTCCGCGCGAAGACCACGAACAGGCCGGCGATGGGCGCGTTGGTGATGAACCGCTTCTGGCCGTCGAGGATCCACTCGGTGCCGACGCGTCGGGCCCGGGTGCGCAGTCCGGCGGGATTCGAGCCCGCGCCCGGCTCGGTCAGCGCGAACGACGCGACGACCTCGCCCGAGGCGATCCGCTCCAGCCACGTGCGTTTCTGCACGTCCGTGCCGAAGTTGACCAGCACCTGGCCGGCGATGCCGTTGTTGGTGCCGAACATCGACCGCAGCGCCAGGGTGGTGTAGCCGAACTCCATCGCCAGTTCGACGTCCTGGCGCAGGTTCAGGCCCAGGCCGCCCCAGTCGGCCGGGATCGCGTACCCGAACAGGCCCATGCCGGCCGCGGCCGCCCGCAGGTCGTCGGGGATCCGGTCGGTGGCCAGGATCTCGTTCTCCCTGGGCACCACGTCGTCGCGGACGAACCTGCGCACCTGGGCCAGGATGTCCGCGAAATCCTCGGCGCCGACGTCATCGCTCATGGATCTATCTTGCGCCGACCGTGCTCTCCCGGATCTTCAGGGTGAACGGGATCTGGATGTCCTTCGGCTCGCCGGCGCCGCCGTTGGCGCGGTCCCGGATCAGGTCGACCGCGGTTTGGGCGAGCGCGGTCTTGTCGGGCGCGATGGTGGTCAGCGACGGCAGGCTGTACGCGCTGTGCTCGGTGTTGTCGAAGCCGACGATCGCGATGTCACGCGGCACGACGTAGCCGTGCTCGGCGGCGGCCCGCACGGCGCCGTGGGCGAGCATGTCGTTGAAGCAGAACACGGCGTCCGGCACGTGCCCCTGGGTGAGCAGTTGCGCCATGGCCTCGGCGCCGTCCTTGTGGTGGTAGCGGTTGGCCGGCGCGATGAGTTCCGGCGACTGGGGGAGCCCGGCCTCGGCGAGGGCCTCGCGGTAACCGGCCATCCGTTGGGTCGCCGTCCCCCTGGTCGGGTTCTGGCCGATCACGGCGATCCGGCGACGGCCGGTCTCGATCAGGTGCCGCACGGCGGTCCGGGCGGCCAGGACGTTGTCGATCCCGACGTGGTCGATGGGCACGTCCAGGGCGTGCTCGCCCAGCATGACCAGGGGAATCCCGGGGGCGTGCCGGGTGAAGTCGTCCTTCTCCAGCGCCTCCGGGCTGATGATGGCGCCGTCGACCATGTGCGGCCCCAGCGACGCCAGCGTGGTGCGCTCGGGGTCGCGCTGACCCTGGGTCTGCTCGATCAGCACGCTCCAGTCGTGCTCGTGCGCCGCGGTGATCACGCCGCCGG
Organism: Actinocrispum wychmicini; assembly: GCF_004345645.1. Lineage (GTDB taxonomy): Bacteria > Actinomycetota > Actinomycetes > Mycobacteriales > Pseudonocardiaceae > Kibdelosporangium > Kibdelosporangium wychmicini. The sequence continues at coordinate 28,640 of NZ_SLWS01000017.1, forward strand.
CCAGTTCACCGAAGTACGGGATGCTCAACTCGGGCACCATCAGCGCGATGAACCCGGTCCGGCCGCGGCGCAGGTTGCGGGCGCCGAGGTTCGGCTGGTAGCCGGTGGCCGCGAGCGCCTCCCGGACCCGCCGCTCGTTCTCCGGTTTGACGAAGCTGTAGCCGTTGACCACGTTGGACACGGTCTTCACCGAGACCCCCGCGAGCAGGGCGACATCCTTCAGAGTGGCCACTGAAGACCCAACCTTCCTGGCGGCGACAGCAGGGGAGAACCTATCAAGTGGAGCATATTTACAACGTTGTGCCAACGATGTAACGTCCGAAACCTGTCAGGTACCAGGACCGAGCTCAACGAGGAGCCAGCCGTGCCGCCCAACGGTTTTCCGCGTCAGTTACGTCCAGTCCGGCTCGTCGGCGCCGCGTTGTGCGCGTTGCTCCTCACCGCCGCGTGCACCAAGGCCGAGAACAGCTCCACCCCGCCACCGTCCGGCAGCGGGGGCGCGCAGGCCCCGCAGACGTCCGCCGCCGGCGGCCCGACCTGCACGCTGCAGCAGTACGGCGGCAGCCAGATCGACCTGAAGAACGCGGTCGTCGGCTTCTCCCAGTCGGAGAAGGAGGCGAACCCGTTCCGGATCGCCGAAACCCAGTCGATCAAGGACGAGGCCGCCAAGGTCGGCGTCAAGCAGCTGCTGACCACCAACGCGGACTCGCAGCTGGCCAAGCAGATCTCCGACATCCAGGACATGATCACCAAGGGCGCGCAGGTGCTGGTCGTCGCGCCGCTCAACTCCGACGGGCTGGAGCCGGCGCTGTCCGCGGCGCGCGCCAAGAACATCCCGGTGCTCACCATCGACCGCAAGGTCAACTCGACCGCCTGCAAGGACTACGTCGCGTTCCTCGGCTCGAACTTCGTCGACCAGGGCAAGCGGGCCGCCCAGCAGATGGCGAAGGCCTTGGGCAACAAGGGAAAGGTCGCGATCCTGCTCGGGTCGTCCGGCAACAACGTGACCACCGACCGGACCAGCGGCTTCGTCGACGAGCTCAAGGCGAGCGCGCCGGACATCCAGGTGGTCGCCCAGCAGACCGGTGAGTTCGCCCGGGACAAGGGCCAGCAGGTGATGGAGCAGATCATCCAGGCCCAGCCGGACATCAACGGGGTCTACGCGGAGAACGACGAGATGGGCCTCGGCGCACTGGTGGCGTTGAGCGGCGCGGGCAGGAAACCGGGCACGGACGTCCAGGTGGTGTCCATCGACGGCACGCACAACGCCGTGCAGAAGGTCACCGAGGGGCAGATGTACGCGGTCGTGGAGTCCAACCCGCGGTTCGGTCCGCTGGCGTTCCAGACCCTGCAGACGTTCCTTAGTGGACAAGCTGTACAGCAAAATGTCGTGATTAGCGACAAGTTGTACGGCAAGGATAACGCTTCGGTCGAACTGGCCAACTCGTACTGATGGCCGGCCTCGAGGCGCGCGGGGTCGGCAAGCGGTTTCCCGGCGTGGTCGCCCTGTCCGATGTGGACATCACGCTCCGGCCGGGCGAGGTGCACGCCCTGGTGGGCGAGAACGGGGCCGGCAAGTCCACCCTGATCAAAGTGCTGACCGGGGTGTACTCGCCGGACTCGGGGGAGCTGTTCCACCAGGGCGCGCCGGCCCGGTTCGGCCGGCCGTCGGACGCGCAGGCCGCCGGGATCAGCACGGTCTACCAAGAGGTCAACCTGGTGCCGTTGATGTCGGTCGCCAGCAACCTGTTCCTCGGCCGTGAGCCACGGACCCGGTTCGGGTCGATGGACGTGCGCGCGATGAACTCGGCGGCGACGGAACTGCTGCGGTCGTACGGCGTGCACGTGGACGTGACTCGGCCGCTGCGGACCGTGGGCGCGGGCGTGCGGCAGATGGTCGCCGTGGCGCGCGCGGCGGCCACCAACGCGCGCGTGATGATCCTGGACGAGCCCACCTCGTCACTGGAGCCGCGTGAGGTGGACACGCTCTTCGAGGTGATCTCCCGGCTGCGCGCGGACGGGGTCGCCGTGCTGTACGTCAGCCACCGGCTGGACGAGCTGTACCGGATCTGTGACGTGGTCACGGTTCTGCGCGATGGCCGCCTCGTCCACAATGGACTAATGGCGGCGCTGTCCCGGCTCGAACTGGTCGCCATGATGCTGGGCCGCAACCTGGACCAGGTCCGCCGCGAAGGCACCACCAAGTTCGACACCCACACCGGCTCGGTGGACGCCCCGCCGGTGTTGGCCGCGGCGGGACTGGGGCTGAAACACCAGCTGCACGACGTGGACGTGACGGTCCGGCCGGGCGAGATCGTCGGCCTGGGCGGTCTGCTCGGCGCAGGTCGCAGCGAGACCGTGCGGGCGATCGCGGGCGCGTTGCCACCGGACACCGGCTCGGTTTCCGTCGGGGGGAGACCGATCCGGACGGGTTCGGTGGCCGCCGCGATCCGCGCCGGCATCGTCCTGCTGCCGGAGGACCGTAAAGCCGACGGCATCCTGCCCGACCTGTCCGTGCGGGAGAACATCGTCCTGGCGGCGTTGCCCAAGCTGTCCGCGGCCGGCCTGGTGTCCCGTCGCCGCCAGGACGCCATTGTGGACACTTTCATGCGCCGGCTGAGGATCAAGGCGGCCAGTCCGGACCAACGCGTCGGCGAGCTGTCCGGCGGCAACCAGCAGAAGGTGCTGCTCGCCCGACTGCTGTGCCGGGAACCGAAAGTGCTGCTGCTGGACGAGCCGACGCGGGGTATCGACGTGGGCGCCAAGGCGGAGGTGCAGGCACTGATCGGCGAACTGGCCGCGGCGGGCCTGGGCGTGGTGCTGATCTCCTCGGAGTTCGAGGAAGTGGTCGAAGGCTCGGACACCATCGTGGTCCTGCGCGACGGCCGTGTCGTCACGGAACTGCGTGGCAAGGACGTGACGGAGTCGGCCCTGATCGCCGCCCTCGCCGACACAGGAGCCGCGGATGACTGACCAGAGAGTGGACGCTGTGATGGAGTCTCACCGTACGGGAACGCGCGACTTTCATCGGCCACCCTTCTGACCTTTGATTATGGGGTAATTCGGTTCCTGTGGGATCACCACGGGAGTACGGTCCCCGATAGTCGATCATCAGGAGTGAGCATGGCCACGATCGAGACCCGCACCCGCCGGGATGGCACGAAGTCCTACCGGTTGAAGTGGCTGTTTGGCGGGAAGCGGGCCGGTGCGCCGCAGTCGGTCACCTACACGGACTCGGCGGACGCCAGGCGGATGAAGGGCGCGGTGGAGGCGCTGGGTCACCTGGTGTACGACGAGGACCCTCGGGTGGTCACGTTCGAGCTGGTAACCGGCCAGCGGCCGGTGGCATTTGTGGGGCCGACGTTCGGGTCGGTCGGTGAGGACTACATCGCGTCGCGGACCCGGGCCAGCCTGAAGACCAAGGGGATCTACCGCCAGACGCTGTACTCGGAGGTCGCGGGGTTGGCGGACCTGGTCCGGCGACCGATCGAGGCGATTGATGAGGACGAGATCCGGCGGGTGTTGAACGCGATCACTGACCGGGGCCGGTCGGCACAGCGGGCCTATGAGTTGGCGCGGTCGGTGTTCCGGTACGCGGTGAACAAGAAGGGGCCGTGGTCGTTGTCGGGTAACCCGACGCTGTTGGTGGACCCGCCGAAGCGGCGCGGTCGTACCGCGAACTTCCTGACCACCGATGAGGCGGACCTGTTGTTGACCGCGTGCCAGGCGGACCCGGTGTCTACGGAGGTGGGTGCGGCGCTGGCGGACTTGGTGGACGTGATCCTGGGGACGGGGTTGCGGATCTCCGAGGCGCTCGGGCTGATTGTCGCGGACGTGCATGTGGAGGACCTCGCGGCCGGGTGGGTGGATGTCGAGTGGCAACTGTCGAGGCCCTCGAAGGCGGACCCGAGTGTGGTGCTGGGCCGGGTGGCGCTCAAGAGCAATGCGTCCCAGCGGCGGGTGGTGGTGGACTTCGACACGGCGCGGGTCCTGCGGCGGCTGGTTGAGGGCAAGCGCCCGGATGAGCCGGTGTTCACCGACCCGCTGGACGGGGGGTGGTGGCCTCAGCATCGGGTAAACACGGCGTGGGCGCGGGCTCGCACGCTGGCCCAGTCGGGCGGGTTGACCAAGAGTCCCCGGGTACACGATCTCCGGCACACGCACGCGGCGTGGTTGCTCACCGATGGGGTGCCGTTGTTGGCGGTGTCGCGCCGGTTGGGGCATGAGTCGATCGGGATCACGGCCAACACCTACGGGCATTTGATGCCGGAGGCGGACTGCGAGATCCGCAACGTGATCGCGTTGCGCCGCAAGTCCATGGGGGCGACAGAGGTCAAGCGGGGGGTGCGGCGTTCGGCAGGGCGTAAGTCGGCGGGGCGTGCGCCGCGCAAGGTCGCGGGTACTCGCCGGGTGGCGTAACCCACGGTCGGTGACGGGGTCCCCGGGGCGGTAGTCCCCGGGGACCCCGTTGTTTGTGTGCGTGCGTCCCTGGCAGGACTCGCCGAGGGTCAGTGTCGGGGACGCCTCGGCGAGCGCGGCAGGGGCGCGATGCGCGCGGAAGCCAGGATCTCGGTGAGGTCGTCTGTGGTGAAGCGGACCAGGTGGCCGATGCGCCGATGCGGCACCTTGCCGGCGTTGACCAGGCGGCGCAGGGACCGGACGGACATGGTGAGCTGGTCGGCGGCCTGCTGGTAGGTGAGTAACTCGGGGACGTCGGCGGTCATGGCGGACTCCGATGTCCGGCCTGCCTGGTGTCGGCAGGTCGGAGGTCGCCCGGGTGGATCGTTGGCATGGGTCTCCGATGAGGGGGTGGGGCCACTGGCGCACAGCGTGTTGACGGGCGGTCTCATGCCGGGTCGCTGCGGCGGTTTTCCAGCCACCGTTGTGTCCCGGCGAGGATGGTCACGGCGGCGGTCTTGGCTATGCTGGCCAGCAGCAGCGACCAGTTGATGTGTTCGGCTTGGATCGCGGGCAGTAGGACGAGGATGACGGCGAGTAGTGCGTCGAACGCGAGGTTCTGGGCGAGGGTCCGCAGGGCGCGGTTGCGGGTGTCGGTGGTGGGCATGCTGTCTTTGTCCTTTCTGGATGGGAGGGTGTCGAGGTAGGTGTAGAGCCGCACGAAGCCGCGGCCTGCGGCGCTGGAGAACCAGCCGGTGAACACCATGGCGTAGAACCACAGCGCCGCGTTGGCGGTGGCCGGGTCGATCGGGTCCATGGGTTGTCTGTCCTGTTGCCAGGTAACGATGTTCAGGGCAGGCGCAGGACTTGCCCGGGGAAGATCAGGTTCGGGTTGGCAATCCCGTTGATCTCTTGGAGGGTGCGCCAGGTGGTGCCGAATCGGGCAGCGATGCCGGACAGGGTGTCGCCGCGCACGACGGTGTAGGTGCGTGGCTCGTCCGGTGGTGGCGGTGCGGGGTCGCCGTGTAGCCGGAGGACCTGGCCGGGAAAGATCAGGTTGGCGTTGGGGATGCCGTTGATGCGTTGGAGTTCCTGCCAGGTGGTGCCGAACCGGGCGGCGATCCCGGAGAGTGTGTCGCCGGACTGGACGGTGTAGGTGTCGTCCGGGGCCGGCGCGGGCGGCGGTGGAGGTGGCGCGGGTGCGTCGCCGCCCAGGGTGAGAGTGTCGAGGCCGAAGCCGGCCATGGTGGCGTCTCGGTCGACGTTGCCGGGGATGCCGGGGACGGTGCCTTTGTTGGTGTGCTGGTGCAGGGCGAGGCGTGGGTGGTTCCAGCCGGGGTTGCCGGGGTCGCCGTTGTAGCGGGCGATCCACAGGAACACGTCGTCATCGGCCCACTCGTCGGGGTTCAGTACGTGGGTCCACCAGTCCAGGTTGGCGTACACGAGGATCTTGGACTGTCCACTTGCGATGCGATAGCGGGCGATGAACTCGCGCACGAACGGGTTGGCGTTGCCGCGCAGGTCCGCGGCTTCCATGTCGAGCATCGGCGCGAGCGACCCCGCGTCCAATAGGCCGTGAGCACGAAGGTTGTCGGTGAACCGGTCGGCCTGCGCGTCGACGTCACCCAGGCCGGTGGCGTAGTGGTAGCCGCCGGGTCTGATGCCGACCGAGCGAGCCCCCGCGACGTGGTTCCCGGCGGCCCAGTCGACGAAGTCTGTGGACTGGGTGAGCTTGATGGACGCATAGGTGATGTTGTTGCCGCGTACCGCGTTCCAGTCGTCCACGGTGTTGTGGTGCGACAGGTCAATGCCATAGTCGGTCACGAGGATTGATCCCTTTCTTTCGGTGGGCGCGCCAGCGACCCGCACCGGGAGGAGATCCCGGTGCGGGTGCGTGCGGGCGTGAGTGGCGGCGGTAGAGCCGTTCAGGCTCTGACTGGTCCGGTCAGGGGTGCTGTGGGCGGACGGTCAACTCGTCGACGAGTCCGTCTGTGGTCGACAGTCGCCGGGTGATGCCGATGATGGACGCGGTCACGGTGGCGGGGTAGGTCACGGTCACGGTGTCGGTGAGTGTCCGGCGGGGATCGCCGGGCAGGGGGATGCGGTCGTACACAGTGGACGGGCGGGCCAGCTCTGCCAGCAGTGTTTGCGCGAGTGCCCGGAACGGATCGAGGCGTTGCCGCCACGGCCCGCTTCCCAGGTCGAGAGAGCGCCGTCGGTAGGTCGCGATCGAGGTGTCATCGGTGAGGATGTCGGTCAGCGGCGGGTCGGGGGTGACGACGGCCCCGGAGAGCCGGAACGCGGGCCGGGGTGTGGCGTCGTTCGTGGTCAGTTGGATCGGGAACGTGTTGGTGTTGGAGAACGACGCCTGCGCACTGGTCGCGGTCAGTCGGCGCACGACGATCGACACGTTGCTGGTGACCTCGGTCGCGGGTTGATCTGCCCGGACACAGGCGTACCCGGTCAGCACGGTGTCATTCCAAGCCGACGACGCGACCCTGACTACGGAGCCGTTGTTGAACGACCCGAACAGTCCGACGAGGCCGGACGATCCTTCGGGCAGGGCCAACACGCGACGTTCTAGGGTGCCTGCGGCGAACACATAGGACAGTGGATCGGTGGACTCGATCAATACTTTGGGGTTGCGGGTGTAGGCCGAGGCGGCGGTGATCGAGACGTCGTTGCGGACACTGTCCATGCTGGTGGTGGCGGTGACCTCGGCCAACTGGTCGGCGGTGAGGGTCGCGGTCGGTGGTGCCGATCGGCGACTGGTCAACGTGTCGCGGTTGAGGAACGAGAACCGACCGGACTCGTTGAACCCCGGCACCCCGAACTCCGCTTGCGCGACTTCCTTGATCAGCTCCCAGGAGTCCCGCCCGGTGATCGCCGGGAAGTAGGTCAGTTGGTTGAGCCCGGGGTCAATGTCGCCCGGTGGCGTGGCCGGCAGCTTTGGCCAGGCGTCGGGGGCGGGCGCGGTGGGCAAGACCCAGACCTGCACACCGCTGAGGGGGCGGGCTACGTAGAGGTTCACGAGGGCGGAGGGGTATTCCCCGCCGCTCACCATGGCGCGGTTGGTGCTGCTGGTCGCGATCTGCCCGTCCACGTTCCAGGTCACCGTGAAACCGGAGACGCCGCCGCCGGTGCCGGTGAACGCGATGTGGGCGGCGATCTGTCGCCATCGGACGGTGGCGTCCAGGGTGATCGGGCAGACGGTGAACAGGCCCGTTCCGCCGGGAACGGTGGATATCGCGATGCCTCCGTTGGGCTGGAGCACCAGGCTGAAGATCTGGTTTCCTCCCGGGACGACCTCCACCACCCGCGAGGTGGACACGCCGCCGCCGAGCGGGGCGCCTGCGCCGTGGTAGACCCACAGGGCCATCCCAAATCCCGCACCGCCCCGGACCGGCGTCATGCCAGCGGCGGTGTATCGGGACGTGTAGGTCGGGATGCCGTCGCCGCCGTTCGGGGCGAGCATCCCGTCCGGCCCGCTTGTCCAGAGTGGACCGGTGTAGGTGTCGGTTGTGCCGATGGGTTGCCCACCGAAGCCGACTTCGGACACGAGGCTGCCGTGGCCGGAGATCGTCAGCACACAGCCGGGCATCGGGGCGGCGGCGGTCAGAATCCCGTTCGCGCGCAGCACGTAGTCGATGATCCACTGTGAATTCATCCAGTACCGGTAGCCGCTATCGCCGTACTTGGCTTGTTGCAGGCCGTCCAGGCTGATGGACGGGAGCGTGATCCCGGCGCGCAACTGTTCCGCGCCGTCAGCGGCCGTGATGTCCACCGACCCGCTTGAGGCGCGCATGGACGTGGTGCGGATGATGCCGGTGAACTGCCGCAGCAGGACCGGGCCGAGCCGGGTCCGTAGCCCGAGGTCGTAGCGCAGGCTCACCCCCACCCACGACGGGTTTCCAGCCTTCGATGCGACCGCGTCCACGATGGAGGTCCCATCGGAGAACCGGCCTTCGAGGCTGGCGGTCAGGCTCGCCGAGGCGTAGCCCTCGGTCAGGGTGGTGCCTTCGGGCAGGTCCCCGGTGATCGCGCGGTCCACGGTGATGTCGGTGGCCAGGCTGGTCACGTCCGACCAGGGGTGAGCGAACCTGCCGTCTCTGGCGAGGTCGACCAGCAGCCGCCAGACCGGTTCGCGGACCGGTTGCGCGAGAGCTTCGGCGAGTGCGTCATCCAGCGCGGGGGTTCCGGTCGATAACATCGGGGCACACCTCCATCACAGCCGGGCGTTGGGCGCGGGGTGGACTCGGTCGGCTACTGCTGGGTGCGGCGGGCCTGTGCGGCGGCGTCCTCGGCCGCTCGGCGCCGTCGACGTTCCTTGTCCAGCTCGGTCTCCAGCTCGCCCAGGCGTCGTTCCAGCACCGCCACTCGGGCACGTAGGCCGGCGAGGTCGGCGTCATGGGCGGCGCGGGCCTGGGCCAGCTCGGTGGCGTGTTCGGCGTCGTGCATCGCGAGAGCGCGTTCGTGTTGGACCCGGTCGCGGAAGTTGGACGCCAGCAGGTACGCGATCACCAGCACGAGGGCGCCGCTGATGCCCAGCGCGGGAAGTTGGTCCATGTGGCCGCTCCAGAAGGGCGTCATGCTGGTCGATCATCAGTGGCACGCCTGAGGGCGCGGACCATGATCTGTTCGAGGGGGAGACAAATGAGTCGCGTCGGTGCTGTGGTGATGCTTGGGTGCGCGGTACTGCTGGCCGCGTGCGGCAACTACGGTGACACCAGTCGAGACGGCCCGCCGCGCACCGCCGTTCATGGCTCGACGTCACCGAGCAGGCCACAGGTCGAGTCCCGGGCATTCGGTGAGTACGTCGGGTTCGGGCCGAATTGTCAGAGCCGCAATGACCCCGCCTGCAATATCCGGCTCACCGTCATCAAGCTGACCGACTGCGCGCCGGGGGCGTCTTTTGACAGGCCGCCACCGCCGGGTACGCACCGCAAGGTGGTGTGGATGGACGTGGCGACCGGTCCCGACTTCAGTAACCCCATTCAAGTGCAGGAAAGTGTCACGGGTTTCACGGCGGTGGATGCCCGTGGCGTGACCTCGGGTTCGATTCGGGGCGACTATGACGGGCCGTGCCTGCCGACGCATCAGCGTCTCGGCGTGCCCACTGTGGCCTGGCAGCCGAACAAGAAGTACTCGGGCGGGGTCGAAGTGTTCCTGCCGGACGGCACGGTCAAGATCGTGAACGGCAGCAACAGTGTGGAGTGGACGTTGCCGTGACTGAGAATGTCAGGTTTCCAGCAGGGTCAGGGTGGGCGCGTGGTATCCGTATTCGGGGTAGACATCGGTCAGTGAGTCGATCACCACGACCGGGCAGCCGGTTCCGGGCACCCAGGGTGAGGCGGTGGGCGCGGCTTCCAGTTGCCACCCGGTGGTGGTGATCGTCCCGGTGGGTCCGCCAATGGGGACGTCTACGCCGACCGCGCATCCGGCATGGGACGGGCCTGGGATGAAGGTGAGGGGCAGCCGCTGGTAGCTGCCGGTCAGCGTCACCTGTGGACCGAACACGGGCGAGCCTGGCTGTCCGGACGGATCTACCGGTGTGATAACGACTTGCACGGTGACAGGGTCCCCGGCGGCGTAGAGGGAGAGCGTGACCGGCTCTCCGGGGATCAGCGGGGTTCGGTCGGTGAGGGTGTCGTTGGCGGTCAGCCGGCCGCCGGCCGCTGCTGGGAGTGTCCAGGTGATCGCGCCAGCGGCGAACACGTCCGGCGGCGTGGCGCCCGAGGTGAACGCGAGTGTGCCTTGCGTCGCGGTGAATCCGGCGGTGGTGCGTGACCGGCTGCCACCCGAGGAGACTTGGGCGCGTAGCCGGTTCCGGCGTTGCGGGTCGACCAGTCGTAGCGGGCCGTCGATTAGCCCGAGATGCAGCGCTTCCAGGTAGGACAGATCATCATGAGTGAGATAGTCCCATTGGATCTTGTACGTTCGCTTGTGGCCGAGGACGTCCAGGCTGGTGGTTCCATTCAGTGATCGGTGGGTGGCCCCGATGCGCTCGTTGGTGGCGTCCAAGCCCTTCATAGGGTCCCGCAGCTTGCGTAGGGCGCCGAGGCGTCCGAGGTAGAACGGCACAGTGTCACCTCCGGGCGTTGGCTTGGGTGTCCAGCCGCACGTATCGGCCCAGGGAATCGTCCAGCCTCAGCCGGGCGCCGGACAGTGCGATCCGCAACGCTTCGGCGAGGTCGTCCACGTTCACGCCGCCCCTGCCCGCTGGCACGGTAGATCCGTTGCCCGTGCGGGGCAAGAGGTCGAACCCCATCCGCCGGGCGGTCTCGGCGAGCAATGCTTGGCTGCGTGGCGCCTGGTTGATCGGGATGTAGGCCTCGTCGTCCCGTGACCGGTCGCCAACGACCCGCCATGTGTTGGGCGGGACCATGGTGGCCCGCCCGGCTGCCATCGGGGTCCATCGACCGCCGTCCGCGTAATGCGCGACGGGACCCATGGGTGGCAGCGGTAAGGAAGGAAACCCGTCGCCGGAGGCGGCCGGTGGTGGGTGGATCATGCCCATGAACATGACGATCCATGGCTGGCTACGCAGCTTGTCCACGGCGGACTGTGCCGCGTTGACCTTCGGTGTCAAGTCGTCTTTCGCGTCCAAGGTAATGGTCGTGCCCTTGAGATTGAAGATCGATCTTCCGGCGGCGTCCACTGTGACCGTGATCCCGGCAGCCGACAGTGCGGCCTTGTCCATCGCGCCGATTGCTTGCTGCAACGCGAGCGGTGCGTCCTTGCCGTAGATTTGGGCCAGTCGTAGGGTTTCCTCGTTCATTCCTTTGAGCTTGGCGGCGTTGACGTCCGCCTCTACCCCCGTGGTCACCAAGGATGCCTTGTAGTTTCCTGCTTGGGTGATCGATTGCAGGATCGCGGAGTTCCAGCTTTCCTGTGCCTGCTTACCTTCCAGCGACGCGGCGGTGTGCTGCTTGAGCCCGGTGATCACGTTCTGGTGGGCCTGCTGTTCAGCGAGCACGGAGTCGCGGTATTGCTGCTGCGCACCGATGGACCCGAACACGGCCAGGGTTTGTTCGGTGATGCGTTGGGTGTGGTTCTTGGTCGCGTCCGAGGCTTGTTTCTGGGCGCGGGCCTCGTTGTCCACCGCGTCGGCGAGTTGTTTCTGTGCGTCGATCGCGGCATGTGAGCCGGGGCCGGAGCGGGCCACGGCTTCGTCGTAGGCTTGCTGGGCCTGCTTGACCTTTTGGGTGGCGCGTTCGGTCTCGCCGAGCGCGGTGGTGTGGTGGTCGGCTTGTTGGCTGGCCTTGTCGGAGTCGTTCCCGATCAGTTCGAAGATGGCGCCCAGGCCGGTCAGGGCGGCGCCGACGACCGGGATCGCTCCGCCGACCTTACCGAGGACCCCGCCGACTTTGCCGAGGGCGCTGGTGGCCACTCCGGCCCCGCCACCGAGCGTACCGCCGGCGGCTGCGGCTTCCTTGGCCCGGCTGGCGAACCCGGTCAACGCCGACGCTGCGGCGGTGACCCCGCTTCCGATGCCGGAGAACACTTTGAAGGCGCCCGCAGTGCTCAAGGCGATCCCGGCCAACGGACCGAGCACACCCGCCAACGGGCGGACCACGTTGAGCACACCGGTAAAGATCGTGATCAAGCTAGTCGCGGTGGCCGACAGGACTGGCAGCGCTCCAGCGGCCAATGTGGACACTGTGGACGTGAGCGCGGCGAACAGCTCGCGCAGACTGGCCAGGACGGGGGCGCCCGAGGTGGCCAGTTGCGCGAACAGGGTGCCGGCGAACCCGAGCGCGTCGCGGACGATCCCGCCCAGGCCGGACAGGGCTTGACCGGCGGCGGGCGCGGCCGTGCTGGTGTTGCGGAAGAAGTCCGACAGTCCGCTACCGGTCTGCTCGGCCAGCGACCGTAGCCCGTCGAACACTGGTCCGCCCGAGGCGACCGCGTCCTTGAGGCCGGGCATGGTGTTGGTGATGAACCCGGTGAACCCTGCTGTCAGGGTCTCGATCCCTGGGCCGGCCGCCGCGAACAAGCCTTTGAGGTCGGGCTGGACCGAGCGGAACGCGTCTGAGAGTTGCCCGGCCACGTTCTGGAACACCGGGACGAGGGGCTGTGCGGCGTCGGTGGTGCCTTTGCGGATCTCGTCCCACAGGCCACCGAAAGAGGCTTTGACCTGGGCGTTGTTCTTCAGTGCGGCGGCACCCATCCCGCCGAACGCCAGCGTGACGCCGGCCAGGGCACCGCCGACGGCGGCACCAGCGGCGACCGCTCCACCCGTGACCCCGGCCAGGCTCTTGACCGACAACGAGCCGAACGCGTCCAACTTGTCGTGTGCTTTGTCGGCGGAGGCCCCGACTTCGTTGAACGCGGGGGACGCCTTGTCAATGCCGAGGATAGTGAAGACCAGATCGCGCAAGGGGAATCACCCCTTGCCTACTGGGTTATCTGGTGTTGAGGTCGGCTAGGCGTTGCTGGACAAGGTCGACGCACATCATGAAGTCCGCATAGGACATGTCGTTGACGTCAGCGGGTGTGATGTTCCACAGCAGCAACAGGTACGGCTTGTACTCGGCTACGCGTTGGCGGTGTTCGGGGGCGCTCCATTGTGGGGCGCCTCGGTAGGGTCCGGCTGTTCCGGGGCGGTGTCCTGGCCGGGCTCGGGGGTGGGCGTCGTGTCCGGGATGAACCGGAGCGCGGCGTAGTTGTACTCCAGTTCGGCGTACTCGATGTGTTCGCCCAGGCGGCGGCGGGCGAGCCAGAAGAACGCGTCACGGCCGGTGCCGCCGTTGGCGTTGAAGGAATCCACCAGGTACCCGATGCTCGCCCCGGTCGCTTTCTCCAACGCGATGACTTCGCGGTTGGTCAGGTGGTCGGTGTCGAACGGGTAGTCGATACCGCCTAACACGAATTTGGCCATTGTGGACTGTTACTCCAATCTGTCAAGGAATCGTTCGACAACGTCAAAGGCTTCTTGCCGCACGCGCGGGCCACCGGACTGCATCGCGTCGTCGAACCACGCCGGAGGCGCGACCTGGGTGACCCACACGTCCCGGTCGCCGAACACCGGGTGGCGCCACTTGCCTGTGTTCAGGTGATCGGGCAGGGTCCGCTGATCGGGCGGGAGCGCGTTCTTGTTCACCTGGATCCGCACCCGCGCAGACGCACCCGACGTACTGACCTGGGCACGGACCGCACGGGCGATGGTGGTGCGCAAGCCCGCACGCTCGTGAGCCCGCATCTTCGCCCGATCGGTGAATCTCCGCCGACGGCCCAACGCATGCGCTGCACGAGCTGCCCGCCCGGACGCGCCACCACCAACTCCGACCACCGGAAGCGACCGGACCCGCTCTTGCGCGTCCTGCACCACCGGAGCCGCGGCTTCCCGCATCGCCCGCGCCAGCTCACGGCGCAACTCGCCCCGACCTGCCTGCTTGAGCTGTACCGCAAGGCGCCGGAACTCCTCGGTCCCTGCGACCGTGACTGAGGTAACCATGGCGGCTCCGTCGACACACCGCACATCGCGAGTGGCTACAACAGATCCACTACAAACATCGTCGGTCAAGTGGAACGGCACGAGTCAGCGGATGCAGCTGCCAGACCACTACCTCGAAACGAGATGTACGCGGGGGGTGACAATAGAGTGATTGACGAGGCATAACAGTCATTTCATGTCGCCTGGCCAATGGCTTGTCGGCCAGCGTTTCCGCACGTGAGCCGCACATCGTGCGCCTTGCTCCAGTCACACTTGACGTGCGAATGAATAGACATGCAAGTCTGACTTGCCTAATGGCTGTTGCCTCGAATCTAAGATTCCGGAATCACCGTAACGGCCTCAGGATGATTGTGCGCCCACAATGGCGCGACTAAGCACATGCTGTATGGTCCCGGCATCCCGCCGTGAGTGGGGACAGGCGAGAGAGGAGGGAGCGTGCAGGGACTGTCCACGGCAGACTGGCTCCGCGTGATGGCAGATGTAGCCATTGAGGTCGGACACCAAGACCCGGCCGTCCAGAAGGAATGCCGGGTCTTGGCCGTTGGATTGCGTAGCGTTGCTAAGCGGCTTGAAGGGCGCAGCTAGCTAGCTCGTATCCAACCGGTACGGCTGATGCTGGGGTCGCGCCCGGCGTCAGCCGTACTACATCTGCCGTGTCTCATAGTGTCCGAACTTGTGTCAGCGACCCACACCTTAGCCGGGAGCTACACAGAGAGGACCATGTGTGCTCCGCTACGTGTTGCCTTGGCGCTCGTGACCTGCGTCGACTCCCCCGCATGAGTGACCAACTTCTTGCGCCGCCCACGTTCGCCGGCCATGATCGAACGCGTGTTCGATGGCGATAGTCAGGTTGCCGACGCGGTTCGTCAGGCGTCCGATCGGTTGCGGGAGCTGGGGCGCAACGCAGCGCCCGGGGTCTGGCGGGCGGTGCCTGCCGTGGACGGCGTGATTCACGTGCTGGGCCGCGATGAGCAACTCGTGGCTACCCTCGGTGGGGTGTGGGCGTCGGGCACTGCCGCGTACTTGACCGCGCTCGCGCCGGACACGGCGTTTCTGCTTGCGGAGATGCTGTGGCGCGGCAGTCCTCTTATCCGGAGAGGGGCGATGCCGTCCCCGGTGCGGGACGCCCTGCGGAACCTGGCGGTGGCTCTACCGGGCGGGTAGTCCCGCGCGTTTCTCTACGCGGTGGTGTCGGCCGTGGTGTACGTGACCTGGATCGGCGGGTTGGTCTCGTCGCTCTCGATCACGAGTTCGGCCTTGGCTTGCACGATGTCGGGGCCGTCGACGTTGACCGGGTTGGAGTCGAACCGGGCGGCCGGCAACACGATGTCCAACACGGCGTTCACGCCGGTGGCGATCAGGCCGGCGGTGAAGGTGATCTGGACTGGGAGGAACGCGCCGGCCCGGTAGGTGTCGTAGACCTGGGCGCGGTTGAACTCCGCGTCGACACTCAGGGCTAGGTCGCGGAAGTCGTTTTCGATCTGCTCGTCTTTCAGCCCGGACGCGCCGAGGAAGAACCTCGTGGTGTCCATGGGGTTGGCGCCTTTGAGTTCGAACCCGGTCACGCGGTTGAGGCGGGTGCCGCCGGCCACGGACACGATGCTGTTGCTGGTGGTCGCGGTCCCGCCGGTCTTGATGGTGCATTGGGCGAAGTGGAACGGGCGGGTGATCGGGTAGTTGGCGACTGCGAGCGGGGGTGTGTCGGCGACCTCGTCGAAGGCGTCAATGTCGAGCTTGAGCCGCAACAGGTCGTTGACTTTCACGCCCAGGGTCCACTCAGTGACGCGGGCGCCGGTGTAGTTCAACGCGGACACCGGGTTTCCGGTGACCGGTTCGGGGACGCCTTTCTGGATGGTGAGGGACTTCCCGGCGAGCGGTCCGGGTTGGATGCGGTGGATCTTGCCGCCGGTCGGTGCGGTGTCGGTGATGACCGGGGTTCCGCCGAGCATGTGTTTCCACAGCAGGCTCATGGACCGGTCGGTGGCCGGGAGTTCCACGCCGCCTTTGGCGGTGCGGGTGGTGCGGACGTCTTGGGAGGCCCGCCGGTACTGGCCGCCTGCCGCGAGTACGTCGTTGCGGACGGTGTGGAAGTCCCCGCTTAGGGATTCCTTGGTGAAGGGTAGGAACCGGGTCGGGGGCACGCCGGTGCCGACGGTGGTTTCTTCGCCAACGCCGAGTTGCGCGGACAGGCCCGAACCTGTTGTGGCCATGGGTTACTCCTCGCTCTTGTCGGTGGGGGCGGTGGGCTTGCCGGGGGTGACGAGATCCCAGCCGGGTTGCTCGGCCAGCCGCTGCGCGACCGGTGCGGGCAGGGTGACGGACTCGCCCGGTTGGATTGTCCGGAACATGATCGGGAGTTCGCGCGGTTCGCCGGTCATGTTCCGGACCTCATCCGTGCGGGTGTCTGGTGTGGTCTGTGGGGGCATGGGATGGGGTCTCCTAGGTGAGGCGGGCGCGGCAGGTCACCGCGAACCTGAGCCGGGCGAGCGACCCTTTGGCGTACTGGAGTTGCGAGAGCACGATGTCGCCGCCCACCTGCGCCCACAGCACCGCCCCGCCGAGGGTGATGTCCGCGCCCGGCTCCCCCGGTCGGAGTAGGCGTTCGACGGCGGCCATGATCGCGTGCGCGGCGTCGCGGCGGGCTTTCATGTCGGTGTCGCCCGAGCGGGCCACGGCGGTACAGGAGATCGAGAACGTTTCGTCCCGACTTGCGCCGCCCAGCTCGGCGAATGTTTGGGTCCCGGTCACCGATTCCAGGGTGTCGGGGGTGTCGCCGAGGAACAGCATGAGCGGGTCGGACAGGTCGGTGACGGGTGGCCCGTCGTAGACGTGCACCCCGTGCAGCGGCTCGGCGGGGGCCGTTGCGGTGGTGCACAACGCCACCAGACCGTCAATGGCTGCGGGGATACGGGACACGTCAGTCATGTCAGCCCACCTCGGGGGTTCGCCGGTAGCGGTCGACCAGTTCCAGGGCACGGTTGGGGACCGCGAACCCCAGGCCGGCAATTGGTTGGGTGACGGCGTAGTCGTCATGCGCCAGCGCGGGAAGACCGTCCGCGCCGTTCTGAGTACGCCACAAGTGATCCAGGATGACCCTGGCGGCCAGCCGGATACCGCCAGGCACGACCGGCCGCCCAGCGGTGTACCCGACCCGCCACGGGCCGCCGGTCAACCACCGGCCGTCCTTGCGCCGCAAGGTCCCCGTGTCGCTATCGACGTCGAGTTCGGACACGGTGGGTGCGATGCCATAGGTCAGGACCGGAGTCACCGACCGGAGGGCCAGCACGGGCGGTTGCCGCAGGACCAAGACCCGGGCGCACTGCTCGTGATGGACCTCGGTGATCGGCCGGACGACGACTGGGCCGCACAATGCCTCGATGACATCGGTCACCGAAGTGAGGTAGTCGCGGATCTCCTCATCATGATCAATGCTGGTGATGTTGAGCTGGCGCTTACCGTCCATCAGAGACAGCAACATGGGGACGTCGGCCGGGTCGACGTCGAACGCGTCCGCGTAGGCGTCAGCCGGGCTCGTGAATACCCAGCGCGCGAGGTGACGGCCGGGCAGTATCGGCACGACGTCGTACCGGTACCGACCGGCCACGGTGGGAGGGTTGGTGACTGTGGGCGTGGTGGTCGTGCCGTCCGGGGCGGTGATGGTGAGGGCGACCGTGGCCGCGTTGGCGAGCTGCCCGCCCGGGGCGTGACAGTCCGCTGCCAACGTGACGGTGTCCCCGAGGTCGAACGGCACGGTCACCCCCCGCGCGAGCTGGCAGGCTTGCGGCGAGCCTTGCCCGGCACAGCCGCGTCGGTCGCGGGCAGCAGTCCGTACCGCTGGGCCTCGCAGGTCGGGATGTACGTACCCGGCGTTACGTACAGGAACGCGGCGTCTGGGTGGCCCTCGCGGACGATCCGGTCGTCGGTGGTGCGGTACAAACGCTGGGTGATCTTGACCTGCCCGCCGGACTCGACCGAGGACACCACATCGGACAGTTCGTGGTCGCTCATCCTGGTGCCTCCTTCCTAGAGTTCGACGATCCACACCACGACCGTGACCCGACCAGCGGTCAGCGCGGCCGTGCCGATGGTGAGCACGACGGGTCGGCGGGCGGTGGTCTTCACGGGTGGACTGGTCGCGGTCAGACCGGCCCGCTTCGGCCCCGTCGACGTCCAGGGGGCGGCGGTCGCGGCCGTGGCCGGTTGCAGGTCCCCGGCGGTCTCGACCCGCAACGCGGCGGTGCCGGTGGCCGAGGCCAGCGCGGTGTCCACGTGCAGTAACGCGTCCACCACCATCGCGCCAGCCGGGACGCTGTCGCCGCGCAACACGATGTCCCCGACCGCGCCCCCGTCCACCGCGAAGTCGTAGACGGCGGTCACGGGCTTGATACGGCCCAGGCCGAGTCCACCCAGGACTCGACCGGTGTTCTCGATGATCGGCATACCTGGCCACCCCTTGTCAGATTCCGGTCACGGTGCAGAACGCGGCGGGCCGGTAGACCAGCAGGGCCGCGCGCACGTCGGCGCGAATGGCCTGCTTGCCGTTGATGAAGAAGTCCGCGTGGCTGTTGGACACCTGCACGTCCACACCCCGCCGAGTGGACAACTCGCTGAAGTTCACGAAGT
Source organism: Actinocrispum wychmicini (assembly GCF_004345645.1). Classification (GTDB taxonomy): domain Bacteria; phylum Actinomycetota; class Actinomycetes; order Mycobacteriales; family Pseudonocardiaceae; genus Kibdelosporangium; species Kibdelosporangium wychmicini. The sequence goes on from NZ_SLWS01000017.1 coordinate 47,118, forward strand.
CCCCGACCACGGCGGTGTTCTCCGGGCCGGCGTCGGACTGCACCACACCCAAGCCCCAAATCCGGTCCGGTCCGGCCTCGCTCGGGCTGCCCCAGATGTACAGGCCGTCCGCCGTGCGCAGCAGCCGAATGTCTTGCCAATCGTTCGGGTGGATGATCGCCGCGTTCGGCAGGGCACGGCCGGTCACCCGGCACTTCACCATGCCCTTGTAGATCGCGTCCGGGACCGGGTCGCCGCCCTTGGCCTGGGTCTGGATGCCGGGGGTGTTGAGGATGCCGCGCAGGTTGGGCGCGGTCCCGTTACCGATCAGGATCTGTGCGTCCAAACGTTGGCGCAGCATGAACGGCATTCGGTTGTTGACGTACCCGCGTGCCTGGGGCTCGTCGTCGAGCTGCTCGTCGGTGACCGGCAACCAGACACTGACCTTGCGTACCGGGGACGTCTGTTCGGTGAGCTGCAATGCGGCCTCGGGGTAGGCCGCGGCTTCCGCCGTCTCGGCTGCCGTGTTGGTGAGCACGGTCTCTTCCATGTAGACCACGGCGGCCTGGCCGGTGGTGGTCGCGGGGATGATGTCGATGAGCTGGACGGGGCGAGTCGCGAACTCAACGACCTTGCCGGTCCGGGTGGTTTCGGGCAGCCACCCCGCCGTGGTGGAAAACAGCGTCTTCAGCTCCACATCCAAGTGTGCTTCGGGGCCGACCTGACCCTGAACACCTTTGTAGGCAACCGATTCGGTGAACAGGTCGCCGAACGTCCTGGTGCCGTCTGGCTGTGCTGGGCTGCCGGAGGGATCAGCGCCGGACTCGCTGTGTTCCTCGGGGGCCTGGCGAGAGCGGGCGAATGCCTTCGCGATGGCTTGGAGGTCGTCGAACTGGCGGCCAATCTCGTCCAGCTCGTCATTGCGGGCCCGGATCTCGGTGACCTTGTCCTCGGTGGTCCCGGGCAGGGACTTGACCCGGTCCATGTCCAGCTCGGGACCGGCCTCGGTGAAGATGTCATGCAGCGCCTTCTGTTTGGCGGCCAGGCGGTCCTGGGCGTCCTTGAGCGCGGGGAAAGACATAACGGTTTACTCCTTGACAGTGGGGACGCTAGGCGTCGAGTGCGGGATGCGGATTCGCCCGGCGCGCGAGCAGCCGCACGTACTCCCGCTGGACGTCGGTATCCGGCGGGATCTCGGGCTCGGTGAGCAACGACCCGAGGCGGGCCAACTCGGTGTCCACCTGGGCCAGAAGCTCAATGGACTGGGCACCCAGGCCCTTGCCCTTGGCCTGCCGCTTCGCCACGACGTCAGCGGCTCGCTCGGTCAGGCTCGATATGGCGGCCAGGACCGCCCGCGCCTCATCGCCGAAACTCATGGGGCCGTTCTTCACGGCCAGGGTGCGGGTGTCCACACCGGCCCCACGCAGGACCGGCGACACCTCGTGCACCGTGATGCCTTCGAGGAACCGGACCGGGCGGCCGTCCTGCTCGCCGTAGGAGAAGGTGACCGGGTCGTATCCGTAGGACCACTCCTGAAGGTCACCCATCTGCTTAACCACCGCGAACGTGTCGCGCCCGGCGGCGGTGTCCAGGAAGAACTGGCCGTCCAGGATGGCTTCCCGGTCGGTAGTGCGGATGACGCCTTTACCGACTGGGAGCACGCCTTGCCAGGTGGTGTGACCGTAGGCCGAGATGCGAACCGGGGCACCGTCAGTGAAGGCGCCCGGCACGGTCACATCCCCGTCGGCGTCGATGGTGTCCAGGGTGGCGAACACGGCGGTTACCTCACCCCGGTCCGGGTCCTTGACCTCCACCCGGAGGCGTTTGGTATTCACGATTGCTCCTACACTGGAGTCGGGACGTCGGTAGGCGGTGGGGTGGTGTTGGGGCGCTGGAGCTGCACGGAGAACAGGCCGGTGTGCCGCAGCAGGGTGAAGTCCTCGGCGGCCACGGCGGTCGTGACCGCTGCGGCTTCGAAGCCGGCGTCGACGAGTTGGCGGATGGTGGATGCCTGCCGGAACTGGATTTCCGCGACGTCGCGGCGGTCTTCGCGCAGGAACGGGATGTCGCGGTCGTCGTACCACAGTGACGCGCCCACCGTGGGCGGCGTCAGCAGGTTCTGAAGGCTCCCGGCTGCCATCCTCCACAATGGGCGGATGGTGCCGTCCGCGAACCGACGGCGGGCCTGCGCGTAGTTGCTGTAGGTGGCTGCGGCCAGGCCTTCGGACAGGCCCACGATGACCGGCGGGACCCCGGCAGCGGCGGCGATCCGGGTTTCCCCGTGGCCCTGCACGCCGGTGAGATCGACCTGGAGCAGGTTGGTGCCTACGGTTTTGACGTCCGCGCCGCCGCCGAGGAACAACGTCCGGTAGGCGTTGTGCGCGCCCCGATGCCGGGCGTCCATCGCCGCGCGGAATCGTTCGAACCGCTCGGGCTGCACGTCCTTGTCGAACGTGACCACCATCGACGGGACCGCGCCGTTGTCGAAGAACCGGCGTTTGTGGATGGTTGCGGCCTTGTCCGAGCCGATCTCTTCCAGGACCGGGCTCAGCCAGGACATGCCCCGCCAGCGGGCGGCCGGGTCGGGGATCGGCGAGTAGTGGCACACCTCGTCGGCCAGCAACGCGACCGGGTCCCCTTGGCGGGGTTGGTAGTCGAACCCGACCACGTGCGCGTCTAACGCGTCCGGGTCGCCGGAGGCTGATCCGATCACGATCGTGACCCGGTCCGGGGACATCCGCACCACGCGCCGACCGGGACCGGTCGCGGCCCGCCCGACGTTCCCAGCGGCGTCCACGGTGGTGGCGTAGAAGTTTCCCGCTAGGGACACGTCGGATTCCATCCGGGCCAGCAGTTCGCCCGTGGTGCCTGACGGCCACGGCTTGGCCAACAGGGCCAGCTCGGGCGAGGTGACCAGGTCGCCCGGTCGTCCGTTGTCGGTGAACTCGCGCCACGCGAACCGGGCTTCAGCGAATACGAGTTGCCGCGCCAGGACACACGCGAACACCACACCGTTGGTCTTGTACGCGGCCTGGACGTAGCCGGAGAAGTCGTTTTCGATCCGTTCCCGGTCCGAGGTGCTGCCGGTCTGCCAGGACTGCCGGAACAGATCGAGCTGCCAGAACGGCGGTTCAGTCCACTCCTTACGGCCCCGACCGTGCGGGGTAGTGACCTTGCGGGAGAGCCTCACGAGACCTCCACCAGAAACAGCGCGGCCAGCGCGGCGACCAGGACTCCGGCGACCATGAGTCCGATGGGGACCGAGAGCAGCAGCACGCCGGTCACGACCAGACCAGCCGCCAAGACCAGCAGGGAAGCAAGTGCGATTTCCTGAGGCGTCATGGGTTCTCCTGTTAGCCGTACAGCGCCCACGGGTCGGCAGCTGGGGGTTGGTCGGGCATGGTCACGGCGGCTTGCAGCGCCAACACGTCCGAGATCCCGGCGTCGATCTTGCGGCGGTCCGGGCCTTTGACGAACACGTACTTGGTGCGGCCGTCGTCATCCGCGTCCCGCACGTGCACTTTCTTGCGGTGCATGGCCAGCACGTGATCCGTCGTGACCGGATCTCCGTCGTGGGAGTACGCGCCTTCGGCCACGGCGGTGAGCCACCTGTCACAGGCCCGGGACATCCGGATCAGGCTGTTGGTGTCGAAGAACACCACCCGGTCCTCGCCGTAGGCTTGCGCCCAGCCCTCGATTTCGGTGTGCCACTTCGCCGGGTCGCACAGCATCAGCCCGACCTGGTAGTGGTCGAACGCCCACGCCACCGTCTCGTGTACCTCGGTGCGCGGGATGCGCCACCCGCGCGGCGCGTTGGGCGGGCGAGTCCACACGCGAATGACGAACGTGTGTGGCTTGCCGTGTAGGAGTACACAGCCACGCAACGCCGTGGCGTCATCGCTGATGCTGCCGTCGAAGCCAAGGCCGACCCGCGCTCCGTGCGGCACCTGGATATCCGGGCGGGCCAGCGCGGTCCATCGTGCGGCCTCGACTGCCTTCAGCCGGTCGTCGGTCGGCCGGTTGAAGAAGAACCGAAGCGCCTCTTCCCATTCGGTGTCCGGGTCGCGGATCTCCGCGACCAGCCGGTCCAGGTCCACCCAATGCGCGTCGCCGTAGGCGACCGCCAGCGCGGCGCGCAGCTCGGTGTCCGGGGCGTCCTCGCGGACCTCGGGGGCTTCCACCGCGTCGTAGAACAACCCCGCCGCGCCCTGGTCCGCGGCCTTGTGGGTGTCCTCGGCGACCGACCGTTCCCCGGGGGTGTAGCTGTTGGTGGTCTCATAGGAGCGGCCGGACATCTTGGCCACGTTGCGGCGTAACGTCCGCGCCAGCTTGCGCCCCCCATTGGACGGCAGCCACAGGTGCGTCTCGTCCAACGTGGCGTAGGTGACCCGCTGGCCCTCCCGGGAACCAGCCGAGGCGGTGACCGGCTCCAGCCGACCGGGCCGGTCGGTCAGGAAGCACCGGGTCAACCCGACATCAATCCGCAGGTCGTCAGCGGCGCGGCCGTCGTTGGCCGTCAACGCCTCGTAAAGCGCGCCGTAGGTGTTATCGGTCTGGTCTTCCGAGCAGGCCGCGATCTGCACCCAGGGCGATGGATCACCAGCGGTGCCCCAGGGGCGGCCGACCGGGTCCCCGCGCGCGTCCCACCCAGCGAACCGGACCGGACCGGCCAGCTCGGCCAAAGCCTTGGCTGCTTCAAGGGGGCTCTTACCCCATCCCTTGGACCGGCGTGAGCAGCCACGGCGGTAGCGCAACGCCCCGGTCACCGGGTCCAGCGCCCACCACCGGACCACCAGCCGGGCTTGCTCGTCGGTCAGCAGCAGCGGCGCGTCCGGGTCGCTCGGCGCGGGCAGGAAGTCGGCCCACCATTCCAGCAACGACCAGCCCAGCGAGGGAAATTCACCGGGATACTGCGGGCCACGCCACGGCATCACAACCCCCGAGGCGTGGTCAGTCGTCCTTTTCGGACACCACGGTCAGGTGGGCGTAGCGGCCTGGCCGTGGTGCACGCGGCGGAGTCGCGCCGGGTTCGATGATCTGCATCCGTAGCCGCTGGCGATCCTCCGGAGTCGCACCGAGCTTGCCAACCCGCAGCCGCAGTTCCGGCGCGACCGAGGCCACACCCGACCACAACTCCGCGTGCAACAACGCGGTGTCCAACAGAAAGTCCCAATCGGTCCCGGTCATGGACTGCGCTTGCGGCGAGGTCCGCCAGGTATGCCACCAATGTCGGGTTTGCTCCGGCCAGTCGACAGTGTCGGGAAGCTGCGGACCACGAACCTGACCATCCGCGCTAACCGCCGTCGATGGAACTGAGTCAGCGTTACGGCGACGCCGTTTCGATGGATCCTTCGGTGTCGGGCCGCGACCAGCCATGGAGATACCTCCCGGAGCAGCGGGCCGAATACGAACGGCGTCCACCGGAAGCCCTGACACGCAACCGTTGTGGCGAACACCTTTCCAATCGGCGAGACCACACCCCTGACAGGTGTCGGCACAGGTCAGCCACCGTTGGGTTCTGTCTGGCGCTTTGGCGACTCGGCGCGTGTTGGTGATCGAGTTCGCCGGGTTCTACAGTCCAGAGAATCTACGCCCTTGCGGGCCAAAGTGATTCGGTGTTTGGCGGACATCTAGGGTCAATGGATGGTGTGGTGGCAGGCGTGCCTATGGGCCCTCGCGGGCGGATTCGTGGCGGAAGGCCTAGAATTCGCCGCACTGCAACGCAGGTACCGCAAATGGCCCTGGGAGGTCGACGCCGAGGCGACCGCGCCCACGGGGGGCACGGCTGCCGGGCCGCTGGGCTACTTCATCGCCGAACTCATACGACTGGCTGTGGGCGGAATCCTCGGGGCCGCACTAGCCGGCCAGGTCACCGCGCCTCTGCCCGCGCTGGCAATCGGAGCCACTGCTCCGGTTGTTGCCGGACATCTTGCCGCGTACCTACCCTTGCCGTCCGCCCCAGCCCCAGATACCCCGCCCTCCAATACTGCCCCTTCCACCAACGCTCGGACCATGTCCAACACCCAGCCGCATACAACCAAGGTGACGCGGCCACGGACCCTCACGGCGCCACCCAACGCACAGACGAAACGTCAGGAGACCCCATGAGCGGGCCCACGCTGCTGGCCCAAATCGTGGCTGTCCTCTCTCGACGCACCCCCGCCTTCACACCCGCACCAGGACAACCCGCCACGTTCGGCGCCGCCGTCCACCGACTGATGCACCACCACCGCGATCCACCCACTCCTGTTGCGCCCAACCAACCTCCCACGAACACCGACGACAGCGCGCTCACACAGTTCGCTGACCAGTTCGCTGCTCTGCCCGGTCAGGAGCGCCTTGCAGCCCGTAGCTGGCTTGTGGACACCGAGATGCAACTTTCCCTGACGCTTCTAAAGGCCCTAGAACACAGCCACGTCCTCGCTCTCGACCTCAATCGTGCCCTCGACCGCGCCCCCACCCTCGACCTTGATCGCGCCCCCGATTTCGACCTCGACCGCACCCTCGACCGCACCGTCGACCTCAATCGCCTCCTCGACTCCGACCGCGTCCTCGACCGTGCCCATGGCCCAGTCTTCGTCCCGGTCCTCGACGTCATCCTCGACCGTGTCCTCGAACCCCAGCTTGAGCTCCGTGTCGCACCCGATCTTGACCGCGTCCTTGACCGCCTCCTTGACCGTGCCCACAGCCTCGCCGGCAACCTCGCCCACAAACTCGACCACAACCTCGACTTCACCCTTGCCCGTGTCCTTGTCCGCCTCCTCGTCCGCCTCCTCGAACGCACCAGCGAACACGACCCCGCCCTTGCCCGGGCCCTTGGCCTCGGCCTCGACTTGGTGGGCGTGCTGGCCGGCGTGCTGGCTGGCGTGCTGATCCGTGTCCTCACCGACTTGTTGGTTCGCGGCCGTGATGCCGGTTTCGCCTCAGACACGTTCGTGGTACCTGCGGTGACGGAACACACCACACAAACCGAACTGGACGCGATGTCCCATGCGTTGAAGCGGCTCGACAGCGCTCAACGCAACATGATCGACACGGACCTGCGGGGTATTGACCTGCGAGACATGGATGATCGTGAACGCTTGCTTGACGGTGTGCGGTGGTCCACGGGCACGCGGTGGCCCCCAGAACTCCAAGGATGGGTCGACCAGCATTCCGAACAGATCGGCCTTGACCTCTACGAAATCCATACACACGACAAGGCGCGAAGCCGGGCAAAGTCCTCTTGATCGGGGCTCGCATGCCTTGGAATACCGGACAGTCATGCGTCAACACCTCTTGAGTTGATACCCAACGATTGCTTGTTGCCGTCAGGTCCCAGACCCGTACACAGTTCTGGAAGGGTAAGAGATGGGTCGCGTTTCCCCTGGTCAGCCTCGCGGCACTGGGTACCCCCTACCCATCCCGTCCCCTCCACCCATAGTTACACGCAGCGTGAGCAGCGCCGAGTGGACCGTCGCGGCCACCGAAGCGAATCGGAACAAGATGCTCAGCGGTCCTCAGGTCCTCAGGTCCAAAGGGGACACCGCAGAGACAACAGTGGGTCGCGGTCGCGATCACGACCTCGCGGCGACGTCGATACGCCGAACCGTAGCCACGGTGGGTGGTACTCCCGCGCGCCGTGGATCGGGCCCGCTCCCGCGCCCGCTTGCACGAATCGCAACGCGTCACGGTGGTGGGGGTACCACAGTCCAGACACGGACGTCGCGTCATGGTTCGCTCACCGCCTCGCCAGCCGAGCCGCCGTGTCCACACCGGACCCACACGGAGGCACGGCCTCGGGTCGGCGAGCCGCACAGCCCTACGCGGTGTCCCGCCCCGACGAGGCGTGACCCCGCTGACGCACCTGTCCCAGCGGAGAAACCACGCGATCGGTCTGGTCGGCGGGTGTGTCCAGACCGAGGATCTTCGCCCGCCGCTCCATGATCTTCAACACCCGATCCACCGCCGAGGCGTCCCCGTCACGTGCCGCGCGCCACAAACCCATCAGCATAGAGTCCAAACGGGACAGCTCAAGGGTCCGGACGTCGGCCGCCAACTCGTCGGCGACCGACGCGAGAGCCTGTGTGACAGCCCGATGCGCGGTGGCTCGGTGGGAGTAGCCGCACTGCTGGGCAATCTGCTCATAGCTGGCGCCTGCCTTGCGCAGTTCCAACGCGCGGCCGCGGCGCTCCGCGGCAGCCGCTTGACGGTCCATGCTCATCGGCACCCCCTGCGGCGTACCGGACTGTGGGGTTACCAGTCAGGAGTGGACTCTGCGCGGCCCAGGAACTCCAGCCGCGCTTCGGGATCGTCGCGGAAGGACCCGGCCCAGGCTCGGGTCATGGTGACCGCGTGCGGCTGGGTCACGCCTCGCACGCTCACACACGTGTGGGTCGCGGACACCACGCACGCCGCGCCTTCGGCCGGAAGGTCTTCGTGGATAGTGCGTGCGATCTGCGCGGTCAGCCGCTCTTGCACTTGCAGCCGCCTCGCGAACACGCCGACCAGCCGGGGCAGCTTGGACAAGCCGAGCAGTCGCCCGTCACGGGGGACGTACCCGACTGTGGCCGTCCCGGAGAACGGCAACATGTGGTGCTCACACAGCGACGCGAACCGGATACCGGACACCACGACCATGCCGTCCGCGCCCTGCTCGGGAAACACCCGCTCCAGGTAGACGCGGGGGTCCTCACGGTAGCCGGCGGTCATGTCCGCCAGCGCCCGCGCCACCCGGTCCGGGGTGTCGCGGATCACCGGCTGGTCAGGGTCGTAGCCGGCGAACCGCAGCAGCGTCCGGACCGCCACGCAGGCGTCGGCAAACCCCTGTGGCGCGGTGGTGTCGGTGTTGCTGGCGATCATGGGTCATCGGCCCCTTTCGGTCTCCCAGATGCTGATGTGCAGGCGAGGCGTGATGTTGAACCCGTACTGGATCGCGGGCTCGGCGATGCGCCGCAAGTGATGAACAGTGTCGAGATCGGTCTGTCCCTCGGGCATCACCCACACCGTGGCCGGGTCCAGCTCCAGCCGATCGACCAGGCCCGCCAGCTCGGCGACATCGCCCCGGTGACAGCACACCGCCTTGAAGCACGCCCTACCCTCGCCCGCCAGGCGCCAAAAGGCCCGAAGCGATGCCGCGCGGATGCGGAGGTGTTCCGGCACCCCGGAGTTGGCCAGCTTGAGCCCGACGTTGAACCGGACAGTCGCGTTGTCCATCAGGGCATCGGTGGGGTGGATGGACCCGTTGGTCTCGATCTCGATATCGAGGTCGGCCAGCAGTCCCAGCAGTGCCGCGAACCCTGGGGTTCGCTGTTGCATCAACGGTTCGCCGCCCGTGATGACCACCAGGCCCACCGCCATCGCCCGCAACTGCTCGGCGACGTCGGCGACGTCCCGTCGGTCCAGCTCCACCCGCAGGTCGAACCGGGTGGCGTCCCAGGTGTAGGCGCTGTCACACCATAGGCACGTGAAGTTGCAGCCGCCCAGCCGTAGGAATCCGGCTGGCCGTCCGAGGCTCGGCCCCTCGCCCTGCACAGTGGGGCCGAACAGTTCCGCGATCTCCAGTGTGTTGGCTCGGTCCGAGGTGGTCACGGCCCCGCCTCCGGCACGGGCGTGGCTGGTGGGCGCCACATCGCCTGATTGAGGTGGGTCTCGGTCACGGTCACTTCGGCGACGTGGACCTCGTCGGTGTCCAGGATGCCTGACAGCAGCTTGCCGGCGACCTCGCCGAGCAGCTCGGCCACCGCTTCCACGGTTGGCCAGCCGGCCATCACGAACACCTTGCCGTGGTCGGCCAGCACCGGGACCAGTGGGTCACCGTCGCCGAGCAGGACGCCGTGGTCCAGGTGGTGATCAATCCAGCCGCGCAACAGGCGCTTGACCGTGCCGAAATCCACGACCACTTTGTCCTCGGGCAGCTCGCTGGCACACAGGGTGACCGCAGCCCACCAGGAATGCCCGTGCAGCGACTCACACTTGCCGGGCAGGTGGGGCAGCCGGTGTGCGGTCTCGAAGTTGTGCCGAACGGTGATGCTGTGCACGCCGTGTCACCCCCGGCTCACGACGTAGGTGGTGGTGGACGAGTCGTGACCGATGTCGTCGCGCACGCCGACCACGTCCAAGTGGATGGCGCGCAACCGGTAGCCCCCGCCCCACGGTTCCCATTGCGGCGCGACCCACCCGTCCAGGTGCACGAAGATCCGTTCGGCCGCGTCTTCGTTGGTGGCGTCCTTGAACACCTGCCGGGTCAACTCATGGATCCGGGCTCTCAATGCCTCGTTGGTATCGGCGAACGACGGATACCCATGACGCCCCAACGTGTCGTACACCACCAGGACCCGGCCGTAGTGCGAGTGCGCGCGCAGGCCCATGGCCTTGTTGACGTTGGTGAAGAAGATGTCGAACGGTCCGACGGAAATGGTGCGCCGCAAGGTATCCAACGGGTTACTCCCTCGTGGTCGGTGGATGGTCGTAGCGGTGTACGCCGGTGGCAGCGCGCAGCAGCCAATGCGTGGTGGCGTCCGCGAGGTACAGATGCAGCCCGGCAGGCACACCGGCCGGGTCACAGCGAAACGGGTTGTGCACTCCGGAGGGCACGCCGACCGGGTGGTGCCGGGCGCGGAGCCACGCTTCGGCGCGGTGGTAGGCCACCGCGCACAGCCCGCCCATCGCCGCGCGGTCGTAGGTGTCGTGGTGGGCCAAGATCACCGGGTCGTACCCGTGCTTGCGGATCAAGTCGCGGTGGCGCAGCACGGCAGCCCGGTCGCGCAGTCGCACGAGAACCCACCGGCCACGGTCGAACAGTCGGATCGTTCCCCACCGGAAGCCGCGGCCCCAGGTCGAGGAATCCACCGAGTAGAACGGGAACGTCTTCAACAGCTCCCATACGGTCATGCCGAACCCGTGGAACACCGCGCGGCCCTCCGCCAGGCGGAACGCCTTGACCAGCCACGGAGTCACCACCTTGACCGGGTTGCCCAGCAGCTTGCCCAACGCGATGTAGGTGTACCCCTCATCCAGATAGCGCTCAAGCCAGTACCACGGCTCGCCAGTGTGGAACACCGGAAGCGGCTGCAACCCCATGGCCTCTAAGCGTTTCTGGTTGCGGTAGGTCGCTTCCGGCGCCCCGATCACGTCCAAGTTGGAGTACACCGTCAGCTGGTCATCCCAGCGTCTGCACCAGGCCGCGTAATCCTCCAGTGTCAGGTGGATACCCAGTGTCCGCGCGGAGTGCGCGCCTGAGTCGCCGAACAACATGGATGCCTCACCGCCGGGCAGGCTGCCGAGGAACTCGTCCATGCGCTTGACCCGGAAGTACGCATAGCTGCACAGCATCTTGAACGGCTCGGGTGCGGTCACGGGCCGCTCTCCGCTGCGAGCACGTCCAGCAGTCCGGCCAGCTTCTCTACGTCGTCCTTGCCGGGGTAGCGATCCAGCGCGGCGCGCCACTGGTCGAACAACTCCGCCGTGACCTTCAGCCGGATCTCAGGCAGCATCAGCGCCTCGTCGGGTTCGCCGTGCCGGGCGGCTAGCTCGGTCAGCGTCGGCCGGTCAGCCATCACCCCGGCCAGGTCGTCCAGTTCGGTCGTGGTGAACCCGGTACCGGCGACCCCTGCCGGGGCCTCGGCCAGCTCTTGCAGCATCGCCAACAGCCGTTGGTCATCCCACACGGCACGCTGCGCGGAACGGTTGTCCACCAGCAGAATGCGACGCGCCCGGTCGTCGTCGACGTCCAGCACTAGCGCGGGCAGCTCGGCCAACCCCTTCTGCCGCGCGGCGCGGTAGCGGTGCTCACCGCCCAGGATGTACCCGGTGGCCTGTTGGACCAGCACGGCGCCGAAGAACCCGTTCTCATCGATCGAGTCCCCGATCACGTCGACATCACCCTTGTTCGGGTTGTCCGGGTGAGGCCGGATCTCGTCCAAACGGACGGTCACGTACTGCTGAGAAAGGACGTTCGCCACTACTCCACCCGCCTCGGGTCATTCGCTGCGCGTAACCAATGAATGCGTGTCACGGTCCATTCCAGTGACCGACGGAGTATTGCGTTGTCCAGATCGAGGTGCCCTGTGATCATGTAAGTGATATCCACGGCATGGGGATGCGGCAAACATCCTCGACGCCGTTACGTGAAAGGCTGAAAATGAACAAGCACGTCCATGGAGACCGTACATACGGTCCCAGATTCGACCGAGTCCGCGTGGTCCGCCCTCTCGACATCCTGGCCGACCGGATGCTCGAAGACCTGTACAAGCTGGTCGGACACGATCCTGTGCCAGCCGACATCCAATTCAGCATCACCATCCGGGAACGCGAACGACTCCAGGTGTGTATCGGCGGATTGACGAACGACTTCACGTTCACCGGCGGGGGCATCCTCCAGTACAGCAAGGAGGCCGATTCCTTAATCGACTACATCATCGACTTTGTGGATTCCTACAACTGGAAGAACGACCGCGACCCGTGGGATCGGCGATTCTTTTCCTCGGTACGCATCCTGACCGAGATTGCTTGGAACAGCGGGAACTGGACCCCCGGACAAGTCACAGTGTCGGGCTAGGACTGAACACATAAGTGTGACTGCGCCCCCGGTCGAATGGTTGCGGCAAACAACCGTCCCGGGGGCGCAGCGCTGTGCCAGAGCCTGTGAAAGGCTGTAACCCGGCTCTGGCCCCGGAAGCCTACCGGCCCCAAGCCACCCCGTCATCGCCGGAACTGGGGACCACGGCGCCCCTAGATGGCGGAGACCCCCGCGCGAACCACTGGGGGAGGGAGGTTCGCGCGGGGGTCTCGACGCCGGGTCCTGGTTGCGGGCACAGGAGTACCTAGCCGGGTCAGTATGGCCGCTGTAACACGGGCCAGTCAAGCACTTTCAGCCCGACAGCGCCGGGGCCGCTGACACGGCAAGGATTTCGTGCTGTAGTTGTCGATCCAGCGTGGCCGCCAGCTGCGTCCACATCTCCAGACCCCAGCACCGGCCGCAGTCGGCGCACACCACCTGTACCCGTTCCGGATCGATCGCCAACGCAGGCTGCCGCACGAAGTCGCCTTCGTCGTCCGACCACACCCGCACTGTCCGAGCCGTACAGACCGGGCAGGCCCGGCCCCGTAACCCGACACGTGGCGGCGGATCCAGCAACCGCCTCGCCTGACGCACCCAGTCCGACACGGTAGCGGCAGCCCAGACCACATAGTCCGGATACTGGTGCTGCCAGGCCTCCGCGTGACCGACCCACAACCGCAACCGATCCGCCACCGCCTCAGGCTGCCCGTGATCCTCATGCCCGAGACAGGCCCGCGTCACCTCCTGGCGGATCTCAGCAAGCAGGCTCACCGCACCCAGCGATCCCGGCGGCCGTGAGCCACCGCCGGACACCTTGGCGTTGTGCTCGTGGCCGGGCATGACCGCGCCCGCGACCTGGTCCAGCAGGCTATGCACCGCCGCGTACTCGCGGGTCCCGTTCTCCCGGGTGATCAGGACCTGACCAGGCTGTACCAGCTGATCCACCGCGACCTCCCATTCCAGGCGCGCGGCGGCGGCCTCGTCGCGGGTCACCACCACCGCATCGACGTGTTCGCTGTGGACGGTCACCTGCGTACCCCTTTGGTGGCTGCCTTGGTGTGGCGTTCGTGGTGCATGTCCTGGTAGCGGTTGCCGTACTTGCGGCACGGTCGACCGACCGGCGCCCAGCAGCCGACCAGCGGGCAGGGCACCGTCATCGCGGCCGCGCGCTGGGCGTTGTAGGTCCAGCCCATCTCGGCGTACACGTCCGCCATCCCGTGTTTCGCTGCTGCGGCGGCGGTGGCGCGGTCGGTGGGCCTGTGCGGGATCGCCGTCCGCTCCGCCCGCCGACGCCTGTGATCGCGGACCGCGACGAGGATGTCAGCCGGGCGGACCGGTTCCCGGGCGGCCTTGGCGTGCGCGATGATCGCGGCTTCGCACTCGCCGAAGGTCACCCCCTCCAGCGCGGCCTGCCAGGCGAACACGTCCGCCACCCCGACCGTGCGCTGATCCAGGCTCGCGGCCAGGCCAAGCAGCTTGGCGACCTCGGACCGATCCAGCCCCATCAGGCCACCCCCGCCAGCAACCCGGCCAACGGCCCCGCCTGCCCGTCCCAGCCGTGCTCGCCGTCCCAGAGATCACCCACCCTGGGGCCGTCGTCCGGGCGTGCGCTCGTGTCGTGCTGGCGGTCACGGGCTTCCTCAGCGGCGAAGTGGTCGGCCAGGGCGAACGCTGCGGCGACCCGCTCGTCGGTGGTCGAGCGTGCCCGGCGCGCGGAGGCGACGGCGATCGTCGGCGCGCGCATCGCCTCGGCGACCAGATCCGGCAGCAGGCGCGTCCCGAGCTGCTTGCCCGCCCACACCTGAAGCCCAGCCGCGACGTGCGCCTGGTCGATGCCCTCCAACAGCAGCTCGGCCGCCTCACGCGCCAGGCGGGCGGCAACCACCTGGGGTTGCCCAGGGATCTCCTGGTCCACCAGCCGGGCGGCCTGCTCGCGTGTGGGTGCGTCTGCGCGGGGGTGCGCGTGCTCACGTGCGCGCGGGTCGCCGCCAACGGTAGGAGTTTCCAGCGTAAGGGGGGCAACAGAAGCCCTCTGCCCCCTACCCCCTCCCCCCTGACCCTGCGGCGAACCCTTCGCCGAAGGGTTCGCCGGGCTGTTCGACCTGCGCGAACGGCCAGCCGGCGGCGCCTGCTCCGGTGTGGACCGTGGCGGGCGTTGCGAGCGCGGAGGCTGCTGCGGCCGGGACGGCGCGGGACGGGTACGGGGACGCTCCTCCGCACCGGCGGCCTTCGGCTTGCGGCCACCAGTCCCGGCGGTCTTGATCGCGGCGGGCAGCTCGGTCACGCCCGCGACCAGAGCGACTGCGGCCATCTCCGGACCGGCGCCGACCACCTCAGTGGGCAGGCGCCGCAGCTCGGACGCCAACGCCGCCCGCAGGACCGGGCTGGTGATCAGGAACGCCTCTCGCAACGCGCCCGCCAACACGTTCGGCTGCTTGTAGATCCCGTCGTTGCGGATCAGCGACCTGATCAGCACCTCCTCGGCGTCGTGGTCGCAGACCACGAACCGGGCGGCATCCAGCTCAGCCAACGCGGCAGTGATGGCTTCTACCGTGGTCGACCGGGACCGGGATGCCCACCGCCGTAACCGCATGGGTAACAGTCCCGAGTACGACAGTTCCCGCTGCGACAACAGCAGGAAGTACAGACGCTGAGCCTGGCAAGACAACTCCAGGAAATCCGGGTCGTCCCAAATGGACACATCGATACGAGCGTGATCACGCGCCATGAGAACCCCTCTTACAGGTCGGGTGGAACAACAGGAAGGTGCAGCCGCGCACGGATACGCGCGGCGGTGTAGGTGGTCATGCCGGTCCGCGCCGCCACGGCGGCGTCGGTGCATCCCCGCCGATGCAGCCAGGCCACCACCAGCTCGCGAGCGTGAGTGGTCAGCTGTTCGGCCAGCAGTTCACCGCGCAGGCAACGGCGGGCGGCGTCGGCGTCCACGTGTCGGTCGGCCGGGATCATCAACGTCCGCCAAAAAGGGGTGCGGAAAGGCGCGAGCCAAGCCCATACCCCCAGGGGACGGGCTGGCCCGCGTAGGTCTGTCGGTGATGGTGCACGGCCAGACGGCCGCGCGCAGGGGCGAGGGGTTATCGCGGCTCGGGGAACGTCTCGGGGCAGTCCCCGCTGGTGCGGAAGCGCAGGAACCTGACGCCCTTGCCGCGCCGGTAGAGGTTCCATGCCTTGCACGCCAAAGGGACAAGCGTGGCCGGGCTCTCCATCTTGCCGGTCCGCAGGTCCTTTGACCGCTCACGCAGCGCCCATACCGGGTCGTCCTCGTCCACGTGCATGCCGGAGATCAGCCGGTCGAAGAAATCCTCAGTGGCGTCCACATTAATCCGGGAGAACACCCAGTGCAGGAACGCGCCGGTCGCCGCGCGCATGATCTTGCGGGACGCCAACTGCTTGCCAGCATCCAATGACGCCCGGATACCGGGGTTGTGGGTCAGGTAGTCGTAGGCTTCCTCGTAGCTCGGGACGCGGTGCGCGCTCGTGCCGAGTTTCGATCGGACGCCCCGATCCCACTGCACGGCAAGGTTCAGCGTGGCGGTCAACGTCCTCGTGTTGCTCTCGCCCATGATGTCCAAGTGGTGGCCCAGTGTGCGCCGGTTCTGCCGGTCCATGGTGACCTGACTGTCACTGGTCAACCCGTGCACCACCACGGCGCGGATGCTCACCCCGGAACGCGCCACGGCATGCAGCCGGTGCTGTCCGTCGAGGATCTCTCGCTGTCTGCTCCAGCGGATCGCGTCTCCGTTGAACTGGAACTCGCCCCGGGCCATCTTGCCCGCGAGATCCCGCACGTGTTCCTCGCGCAGCTTGCGGTTGCGGGTGTTACGTCGCAACATCTGCGTGGCCATCTCCGGCGTGATGACCACGATTTCCACGATTTCTTCGGACACGGATCTATCCTTCGCTTGTCTCGGTAGGGCGTAGCTGGGTGATCGCGGCGGCGATGATCGCCGCGGCCTGGGTGAGATCCGCGGCGCAGGCGTCCGCGACTTGCTCCCGCTTGCGCGGCAACCGGTCGTCGGCAAACAGCCGCGCCAACCGTTGCGCGTCCTTCACAACAGCCCTTGCCGCGTCATGGCAGGAGTCCACAATGGGCCGCCGCCGGACACCCACTTGGCGCACCTGCGTGCCCAACGCGGTCGGCGTGTCTGCTGGATCGGTGGCATCCCGGCGGGACTCTGCCGGCTCGGTGGGCGTCACCTTGCGCACCACGTTCGCTCGCGAGAGGTTTCCCTCCACCTTCGCCTCGGCGAGCGCAGCCTCGTACCGTTCGTCGGACACACCATCGGTGACTGGGTAGATCGCCTTGGTCAACTCCTCCCGACCGGCGAAGTCCGCAGGTCGCCGCACTTGATGCATGCGTGCGTCAACTGCGGTCTCGCCTCCGACAGTCGGGCCGAGTAGGTCGGTGCGGGCACCCTTCGCGGCGATCGTCCCGGCCTGCTGACCCTTGCGGATGGCCAGACCTAGGCCCCGCTCCGCGCGGCGGGCGATTTCGGCGGCGGCCAGCTCGGCGTCCTTACCGAGCTGCTTTTGCACCGTGTAGATTCGAACGGCTTCAGCCTGAGACTTCACCTCCACAATCTGCTCGATGTTGTTGTGCTCCAAGGCATAGTCCAACGCCGTCTTGGCGGCCTGACAGGCCCGGAGCACCTCATGCGCAGGGTCGGTCGCACGCTCGATCGCGTCCGAGGTGATGACAGCCAACTCGGTCACCGCGCCGCGCCATCCCGCTGAGCACCGGTCGGCACGGACTGCAACAAGGGCATAGAACGCTCCTTACACAATGGATTCGCCAAGGGACGAAAGGGACCTCGCCGCTACGCGCGGCGAGGAAGGCAACTGTCCGGCATGGACCGGCCCATCACGCTGTCTCGGCCGACCTACCGGCGTCGGCCGAGCGAGCAAGCAGATCACGGAGCGCGATCACGTCCAGGGCGTGAATCGGCTGCAACTTGTTGGCATTGCGCGAGGTCGTATCGTCACACCGCACGTACCGCCCGGTCGGAACCAGGATTCCCATATTCAGCAACACGTTGACGGTCGCGCCGTTCATCGACCCGCGCCGCACCCACGGCGGCAGCAACACCCGCCACCGGTTGGCGGTGGTCTGGAAGAACGGGTCCATCAACGCCGAGCTGATGATGGCCTTCACGATCTCGTCCACATGCGACTTGTTCGGCGGATCGATCGTCAACACCCGGGTGATGTGGGCCAGTTCATCGCCGTAGTCCAACGGCAACACGACCGCCAGCCGGGAAACCTCGTCCGCCATCGCCGCCGGGTCCCCCGCAACAGCACCCGTAGCCGCGACCGTCCCCGGTGCCCGGCGGACGCGCCGGGCGGTGGTCACCGTGTCAGCAACTTGAACGGCCGGACCGGGATCGTGTCTGAGCACTTCCGCGCGATGTCCGGATACTCGTCCTGGACCATCTTGGCCCGCAGGATGGTGCGCTTGCCCTGCTTATAGGACACCACCGGGCGTCCGCCGAGGAGGCCGATCTCCGCATCACCCAAACGGCCCTTGATGATCGCGCTGAGGTCCTCGCACACCTGCGCGACGCGCTCCTCCTCAGCCTTGGCCGCAAGCAACGCGTGATAGATCAGGTGCAGGTCGGTCAGATCCACCCCGACCGGATCGGGCTCGTCGGGTCTGTCCCGGCCGCTGGTGTCCTCAGTGGTCGGGATATCGAGGGAAAAGGACATGACTGTGCCGCCTCCTTTGACGGCAGGGTTGGGCCGCAGATGGTGAACGAACGACACTGGGTGGCCAGTCACCCATCAAGATGGCCAGCCCCGGGGTAGATCAGCGAGCCGGGCCCCGAGCGACACGCCGCGCATGCCGTAGCAGAGCGCGCGACAACCACGCATCGAAGCCCCCTCACCCAATGCTCCGAACAGCGGCACCCCTGGTGCCGCATCACGTTTCGAACAAACTGTCCGTTTCACCACAGTCCACGAACCCGACCAGTCTGTCAAGCGATCTTCACAGCTGGCACACTCTGTGTTGAACTGTCCCGCGAGGGACATCCTCACAGTTGGACACCACTTAAACGGACACACGACACAAGAGGGGTGCCGGTCGACCCGCCACCCCTGCGAAGATCTCCAACCAGCAGACCGCCGCACTGCTCTGCACGCATGATCAGGTCCACCGCCAAGTGGGCTAGTCCTCAGCCGACCCCAGTCCGCTGGGGCATCACGCCAAGGGGGCCACCCGTGCCAGCGCAAACCCACCTCGCCACACTCATCGACGCCGACCCACGACCGGTCCGACAGATCGAGCGCGACACCGGCCTCCCCGAAGGGTCGATCTCCTACTACACCCGACCGTCAACAGCCGACAGAACCCAACGACTGCCGAAACTCAACGTCATGGAGTACATCGCCAAGGCACTCGACAAACCCCTGGAAGTCGTCACCCAGGCATGCATCCGCGACCTCGGCATATCCATCGAACCAGCCTTCACCCCCGCAGAAGTCGACCTCATGCACCGCATCCGCGCCCTACCCGAGGCAGACCAGCAACGCATCAAGGACATCGTGGCCAGCTTCGAACGACACCCCCACCCACAGCCGGCACCACCCCAACCGTCCAAGCGGTGACCGAGGATCGTCCTGTAAGGACTACCAGCGCCAACACGAAGAACATTCATCCGATCAACCACCGTGCGTTCGGCAGCCAGGAGGGACACCGAACACACCAGACACCGCACGGCACGGCCGCCACCGCGTAAGCCAGACGTGCACAAGGGGAGGAACGACCATGGCCCGGCACCAGCTGGTGCACCTCGTACCCAGTACCGACCTACTCCCAGACGAGCCATACCGCCTCGTCTGCGGCCCCACCAACCTCTACTCCGTGGCCATCGCCCACGGCACCACCATCACACCCGACCTCGCCCAGTTCATCAGCGACGTCGAGCAGCACAACCGCGACAACCAACCACCAGGCGATGACGACTCGGGGCCATCGGGTCTGTCCATCCCGGTCCAAAGGTCACGTACGACCATCGCCAACTTCTCGGTAGCCGCGCCCCTGCGCACGTTCCGCCTTCGCGACGCCGTGCTGGATTCGGGCTGGCTCCGGAGCGGGGGCGGACGTCCACCCCCAAGGTCAGGATTGGCCTAGACATCTACTACTCATGGCCTGATGGCAACTCAGGTTCACACTCGGGCGGTTGCTCCGTACGACGGTTTTCGAGAACATCGGAGATGAGCCTTCGTGCTGCTCGCCCATAGATAGCCTGCTGGGACAGTTCGTTGAATGCCTTGGCGTAGAGGGCGATCTCTCGTGGTTGGCTAACGGCCAACTCGGCGGAGATGGTCTCGATGTTGACGAGCCGGTCATCGAAGATGATGAACTGGTTCGTGGGCACACGATACTCGGCTCCGGTCGGCAGCACGCCGAACAGGACGCGGGCAAGCGAGGTAACGGCAAGCAGCCGGTCAAGTTGGCCAATCATGATCTCAGCGTTGCCAACGGTTGTGTGCAGTGCCTGTTGGGCGACCACGAAGTGGAACCGTCGGCCGCCTCGGTACAGAATCTGCTGGCGTTCCATTCGGGTCGCTACGCCCGCTTCAAGGTCATCCGGGATGCGATAGAAGTCGATCACCCGCCCCATCACCGCTCGCGCGTACTCGGCGGTGTGGAGTATGCCGGGTATGAGGAGCGGTTCGTACCAGCGCATGAGCCTTGTCTGGGCCTCCACGATCTTAGAGGCGTGTTGACGGTGGTGGGTGCCAACTTCCAACATCCGTCGCCACTCCACGTACATGGATTCGATGCTGCGGACGGTGGCGACCAGGTCGGATATCTGTTCTTCGGCCCCGGCGTGTCTGCACCATGTCCGGATGTCGTCTTCGGACGGTGTTTGCTTGCCGTGTTCGATCTTTGAAACTTTTGAGCTGCTGGGCCAGCCGGCCCGGGCCGTAAGCGCCACGCCGGTTAGACCGGCGTTCCTGCGGATGTCCCGGAGCCGGTGGCCGAGTGCTTCACGGGCCTGATGTATCGAGCTTGTCACAGCGAGCGGTCTTACGCGGAGGAGGTGTGTTCGCTTGCGAGGTACTGGCGATATGGGATGGCTGCCTGCCAGACGCGGTCGCGGACGGCACGGCAGTGGGCCACGATCACCGGATCAGTGGTGACGGCGCCGCCTGCGAACCGGCCACCGGGCTCGAACACGGTGAAGGCGACGCGCTCATCGTCGAATAGCCAGTAGTCGTCCGTCGTGAGCTCCGCTGGATCGATGAGGTGGCGCGGCAACCAGCGGATGTCTTCCCCTGCCGCGATGTTGTGCGCCGCTACGGTCAAGCCCCACCGGGTGTAGTCGCCATGGGGAACGGTGACGACTCGCGCCCGGGTGACGCGCTTGCCGCCGCCCGTCACCTCTCGAATCAAGGCAAGCCAAGGCGCGTGCCACGCGAAGTCGTCCGGCTGCCCAGTGAGGAAGAGGCGAAATGGCACAGATTCCTCCGGGGTGTGGTAGCTGTCCTGCACTTCAAGATGAAACGCCGCATGCTTGAAGCTGTGGAACAGTTTGTCGAACGCCTCACCCTGTAGCAGGTTCACCGAACCAACTCTCCTCGTTCTTAGGGACTTCGACACAGGTCTCATGCCCGGGAATGTCCATCTGAGACAGTGCCACGTCATCCGTGACAGGCGCACCCGACAACATGAACGTGCCCCGCCCGGTATCGCTGAGCCTGGTGCCGAGGTAGGTGTGGGGTTCCAGATGGGCCAGCAGGCGCTGGGGAATCTCGATCTTGTCGTGACCCGCCACCTTCCAGCCTTGCACCACGTAGGTACCTCGGTCAGTGGCAAACAGGGTAGGTGAGCCCCCACCCTGTGTTTCTTTGCCCAGGAACGTTAGCTGCATGTTGTACCCCTAACTAGAAGTTTGCGCTGATTTTCTCCACCTCCTGATGGTGCCCTGACAAGCTGGCATGCGTCAACGAATCCTAGTGGCACGAAACTTGTCGAGAAAACTCTAGCAAACTCCTGGGGCGGCGACAGCGCCGACACGTACGGTCACAAGAGCTGTCTTTGGTCGGTGACCACCCGGTGCCACCCCTGACGGCGGGCACCAAGCCACGCTGGTGAGCGGCACTAGCCGCCGTCTCCGCCTAAGCGTGCCTGCCGAACCAGAAGGGAGTGAATCGATGAGCGCTTGGAACGTGCTGGTGGTCGCAGCGTTTGGCGGTCCGCTCCTGCTTCTCGTTGCCACGGCCTTGATCAGGATGCATCGCGGCGCGCGGCGCCACCGAGCGATGTTCGAGGACATCAACGCGCACGTGCGTGCGGTACTCGCCCAGTTTGACCAGGAGTCGGGCGACTGTCCACGGTCCCCTGTGGACGCGGGACGGCGTTCGTACCCCGACAGTCCTGTGTCCTGTCAACACAACGGAATGAAGATCGTGCTCACCCTGCGTAACGGAAAGCGGTTGCGATGACCGCCTGGCATGAGCCGTGGCACGAATGTTGCACGGCTGACTGTGACTACCTGGGCACGGACGTCCTGATCGAGTTCCTAGGGGACGCGCTAACGAGGCTGTATGGGGACGAAGAGCCTGACTACGGCCCGTGCGGTGGCCTCCAGTTCCACTACACGTACATCTCTGAGGCGAGGGTGCGTGCGCTGTGTGGCCACCCTGTTGTTGGGCTGGCTGAGCCTGGGGTCCTTCACCCCGTTCCAGGGGCTGCGTGTGGGCCGTGTCTGGAGATCTTCCAGCACGCGAGTGATACCAGGACCTTGCACGGTCTCCGGGGTGCTCAGGCTCTGGAGCTTGCGAGTCAAGGTCTGCCGCCGAAGTACACAACCGGCGGCATCGAAGCTCAACCGTTCGTGGTGGACAGCCAACATGAGTAAGCGTGCGCGTAACGCGCGTCGGCTCGCCAGCATGCTTGGCAACAAATTCAGCATCTTCGTCCGGATCTACTACGACCGTCAGATCCGCCGGTACCGGGTGGTGTGGACCAACGGCCCGGAGGCGGAGGAGTTGTTCCTCTATGCCGTGGAGTCCAGGGACGAAGTGCCCGAGCTGGACGTGGCGACTCTGCTGTGGGACAGGAAATACGCGGCTTAGGAAGGTGGAGCGGTGCGCCGT
Source organism: Actinocrispum wychmicini (assembly GCF_004345645.1). Taxonomy (GTDB): domain Bacteria; phylum Actinomycetota; class Actinomycetes; order Mycobacteriales; family Pseudonocardiaceae; genus Kibdelosporangium; species Kibdelosporangium wychmicini. The sequence continues at coordinate 69,760 of NZ_SLWS01000017.1, forward strand.
GAGGACGACGAGACGGTGGTGGCTGTGCTCGCCACGGCGGGCCAGTTGCTGGCTAACCTCGACGAGAACCAAGCACGGATAGGCAACGACCTCATGCGGTTCTTTGCGGACGTTCACGAGCGCAGCAAGGACATGGAGAGGCCGCTAGTGTCCGATGTGTACGCGGTGTTCCCGCAGTATCCCCACGACGACCTGCACCAGGTACTGACCAACCTGATGTTCCTCGGGCTGATCGACACCGAACGAGTTGGCGCACCTACCGGGTTGCGGCTGAACGCGGACGACCCGTCAGGCTACCGGTGCTGGATCAAGTGTGACGCATGGAACCCATGCCCCCCATGGTAAGCGGCAGAAACCCGGTGGCGGACTACTTGGAAACTATTGCCACGACGACGATTCCGGTCTTGATAGATCGAATCCGTCAGGGCGATGCCACGCGGGAGCTGTACCGGGAAGGGCGGGCGGTGTTGCTTACGGCGGAAGCGATGCTGTGGCTCGACGAACTCGACATGCAGGAACCGGGAAGCGTGTGATGAGAGGAGGTGTGACTGTCTTGCGTGACAACAGGTCCGGTGCGTTCGGACCGGAGCGGTAGACCGGGTACGTCGATACATGGATGAGAGGGCATGCCTGATGGGCAACAAGAACCGAGGCGAGAACGACAGCGAGACCGATCACACCGGTCAGGGCTCGAAGGGCAACACGGACGTGTTGGGCGACGAGGAAAAGGACGAATGAGTCGCATCGGCCCTGAGTCGCTGGTGCGGGAACTGGACTCGGCCGGGTTGCTCCCGGCCGGGTTCGGCCTGCTGCTGTGTGAGGTGCTCCGTGACCGTTTTACCTCTGACCTCGTCTGGGTCGACGGCAAGCCGCTCAGCAAGCGAGAGCACCCGACGGCATGGTGGACTGCGGTCTACTCGAACACGTCGGTCGTCACGCAGTACGACGACGGCTTCACTTCGTGGCCAGAGGTTGGCGATCGGGCGTCGTGTTCGTTGTCGATGCCGTCCGTAGTGGTGGGCATGCTCGCCTTGCTGGACGTGCAGCCGGGGCATTGCGTAATGGAGATCGGCGCCGGGAGCGGGTTTAACACGGCGTTGTTGTCCAAGCTGGTCGGCCGCGACGGTGAGGTGGTGAGTCTGGAGGTCGATCCCGATCTCGCTGGGACGGCACGACAAAACCTGCGCCATAGCGGGTACAAGACCACCGAGGTACAGGTGTTCACGAAGGACGGCGCCCACGGTCTGCCTAACTGGGGACAACCGTTCGACCGAGTGATCTCGACCGCGGCCGTGCAGCTCGGGCACGTTCCCTACACGTGGGTGGAACAGACACAGCCAGGGGGCGTGATCGTGACCCCTGTGCGGGCCGCTCTGACATCGGGGCCGCTGGTGCGGTTCGTGGTCAACAACGACGGCACGGCGACCGGCCGGATGGCGAGTATGGGCGCGGCGTTCATGGAGCTGCGGTCGCAGCGCGTCGCGTGGGCCGACGACGAACTCATCGACGAGTCGGCCGGCGACGTATCGCAGCGTTCCACAGAGCATGATCCGTGGTTGATGTTCGGGCAGTTCGCGCCCCGGTGGGCGTTGGCGGTGGCGTTGCCGTCTTGTGAGTACGACCTGCGGGAACGCGAGTACCTCAGGTTGATGGACCCGGTGTCGGGGTCGTGGGCTGTCGTGCGGCCAGACGACCGTGGCGGCTGTGTGGTCCGGCAGTACGGGGTTCGCCGGCTGTGGGATGACGCGGAAGCGGCCTTTGGCTGGTGGCTGGATCGCGGTAAACCGGCGGGCGCTGACTGGGAATGGACCATCACCCCGGACAGCCAGACCATTCGGCTTGCCAGCGAATGAGCCTAAGGCCCCGCCATGACTCCTAAGGTCGAGAAGATCGCGAGCCGAAAGGGTTGAACGCTGGATCTCGGTCCGTGTCTGAACACTGTGGCCAGTCCGCCTTACCCGTGTCCACGGTGCCGTAGAGACGAACCGTATTGTGTACACACCGACGGCGTGCTGTGGCGGTGTGGTCACGTGGAATGGCTGGTCCCGTTACATACGGGAATGGGCCGCAGGCCCTGCACGTGCAACCCTTCGGGTTCGCTGGACTGCTTTCGCCTGCGAAAGCGTTGACTGCTGGGCACCGCACGCGAAAGGGCCGTCACCTCAGGCAGAGGTGACGGGCCTCTTGGGCGTGGGCCTACTTGGATGCGCACTGAACGCGAACGACTCGGTCCCGAGATGCATCCGGACCGGAACACCGGAGCGTCCACGATGGCCGAACGGTGCGAGTACAACCTGACCCGGCTCCGCATGGGGCACTCTGTGATGTGGGGGCGCTGGCTCACCGGTAGTCGGTATGCCGATATCCGGGTTATCTGCTGTTCACCGGCCGCCCCAGGGCGAACACGTCCCGTGTCCGGAACACCGCAGTGCGTGACATCCAGGTGGGTAGGCCGTGCAGCCGACGTACAAACCAAGCGGGCGGGACACCCCCGATCTGCGGGTGCCCCGCCCGCTTGGTGCCTGCGGCCACTTGCGGCCAAGGTGGTCCCATGTCGTGTTCCCACGGGGACCACCAGGTGGTCACAGTAACCTTACTTGGCCACCACTGACCACTGCTGACCTGCGGTTTCCCCAAAACCCCATAACAAGAGGGTCACAATTCAAATGCGCGACACACCGTCCGGGAACGCGAGACACACCGGTGGGCGCTTGCTTCAGGACTATGGGGTGTATGCGGCGCTTGTGTTACTGGTTGGCTATAACCTCTTGTTCACGCAGAACTTCGCCAGTGTCACCAATCTCAACACTCAGCTTGTTCAGGTCACGCCGACGCTGATCGCGGCTTTGGGGATGGCTTTGGTCATCGGGACTGAGGGGGTTGACCTTTCGGTTGGGTCCGTGATGGCGTTGTCCGCTGCCCTGCTTCCGTTGTATCTGGGGTATGGGCTGGCGCCTGCGCTGCTGGTGGCGTTGCTGGGTGGGGCGTTGTGCGGGTTGTTCAGCGGGACGCTTGTTGCCGTTGCCGGCATTCAGCCGATCGTGGCCACGCTGGCTCTGCTCGTCGGGGGTCGCGGGCTCGCGCTGGTCATCGCCAACGGGCAGCTCAAGGACATTCACAACCCGGCGTTGCTGGAGATCGGCGCCGGGCGGGTGGTCGGCGTCCCGATCGTCGTGGTCATCGCCGCCGCGCTCACGCTCGTCATCGGGTTCCTGGTGCGGTACACGACGTTCGGCCGGCAGTTGGTGGCGGTCGGCGGGAACCGGTCGGCCAGCGCGCTCGCCGGGTTGCCGGTGCGGCGGGTGCTCATGGTGACGTACGCGATCAGCGGTGTCCTGGCCGCGGTCGCCGGGGTCGTGGCCACCGCACGGCTCACCGCGGCCGACCCGTCGGCCATCGGGCAACTAGCCGAGTTGGCCGCGATCACCGCGGTCGTCGTCGGGGGGACACCGTTGTCCGGTGGACGGGTCCGTGTGCTCGGTACGGTCGCGGGCGCGCTGCTGATGCAGCTCATCTCGGCGACGCTGATCAAGAACAACCTGCCGACGTCGGCCTCGCTGCTGGTGCAGGCGGCCATCATCATCGTCGCCGTGTTCCTGCAGAGGAGGTCACGCGCGTGACTGCCCTGGGCATGACCCGTCGTGAGTGGCTCGCCGGTGTGGTGCAGCGTCGCGGTTCCGTTGTGGTGCTGGCAATCGTGGTGCTGGTGTCGTCGTTCGCGTTCGACTCGTTCGCGACCGTCGACAACGCGCGCAATGTCGCCATGCAGAGTTCGTTCCTCGCGATCGTGGCGCTGGGCATGACGTTCGTGATCATGTCCGGCGGCATCGACCTGTCCGTGGGATCGGTGTACGCGCTCGGCGGTGTGCTGGCCGCGTTGGGCATCCAGTGGGGGAGTGTGGCGGGGCTGGCGCTGCCGTTGGTCGTGTGCGGCGGGATCGGCCTGCTCAACGGGGTTCTGGTGGCGTACGGGCGGTTGGCGCCGTTCATCGTCACCCTGGCCACCTTGCTTGGCGCCCGTGGCCTGCTGCTGGCGATCACCAAGGAGGGCGCGACGACCCGGGTGATGCCCCGCGATGCTCTGCTCACGCGGATCGGCCAGGGCACGTTGCTGGGCATCGGGTATCCCGTGTTCATCGCGGCCGTCTTGTTCGCCGTCGGCGTCTTCGTGTTGCAGCGCACCAGGTTCGGCCATTCGGTACGGGCGATCGGCGGCAGCGCCGAGGCCGCGAAACTGATGGGCTTGCCGGTCGCCAGACGCACAATGTGGCTGTACACCGGCAGTGGCCTGTTGGCCGGGCTCGCGGGCGCCTTGTCCGCCGCGTACATCGCTTCTGGGGTCACCATTGTCGGGGTTGGCCTTGAGCTGAACGCGATCGCCGCCGTCGTCATCGGCGGCACGCTGCTCACCGGCGGCGCCGGGACGGTCGGCGGCACGTTGGCCGGCGTGGTGCTGCTTTCGGTCATCCAGAACGTGATCAACCAGATCGGGACGCTGTCGTCGTACTACCAGTCGGTGGTCAGCGGCGCGTTCCTGGCTGTCGTCGTCGCCGTGCAGGCGTACCTGAGCCGTGCCCATCTCGGGAGGAAGCGCGACCAATAAGGAGGTTACCCGGTGAAGAGAACCTCGATCCGTATCCTTACCCTGATCACCGCCGCTGTTAGCGTCTTGGGCGTGACGAACGCCGCGTCCGCCGAGCCAGTGTGGAAACCCAGGACACCACCGTTGTCCACGCCGTGGACGCGGCTGGTGGGGCCGAACAACGCCCTGCCGGAGTACCCGCGGCCGCAGCTGACCCGGGACCGGTGGCAGAACCTGAACGGCGTCTGGGAGTTCGCCGGCGCCGCCGCCGGTGAGGCGCCGCCGATCGGGCAGTCCCTGGCGGAACGCGTCCTCGTGCCGTACCCGATCGAGTCCGCGCTGTCCGGCATCATGCGGCACGAGGATCGCATGTGGTACCGCCGCACGTTCACCGTACCGAACGACTGGCGGAACAACCGGGTGCGGCTGAACTTCGGCGCGGTCGACTACGACAGTGTTGTCTGGGTCAACGGCCGTCAGGTGAGCACCCATCGCGGCGGCTACGACTCGTTCAGCGTGGACATCACGGACGCGCTGAAATCCCGTGGCCCGCAGGAAGTCGTCGTCGGTGTCACGGACATGACGGACAAGACGTGGCAGCCGATCGGCAAGCAGCGCAACGTCCCGGACAAGGGCATCTTCTACACGTCCAGCTCGGGGATCTGGCAGACGGTGTGGCTGGAGCCGGTCGCGTCGACCAGCATCACGCAACTCGACCAGACCCCGAAGCTCGCTGACTCCACCCTGCGACTGACTGCGCGGACCACCGGCGACACCAACGGTCTGACCGTGGAAGCGACCGCGTACGACCACAACCGGGTGGTCGGCCGTGCCACCGGCGCGCCCAACACCGAGCTGAAAGTGCCTGTACCCCACGCAAAGCTGTGGTCGCCTGACTCGCCGTTCCTGTACGACCTGCGGGTTCGTCTGGTCCGCGGCCACCGGACGGTCGACGATGTCGGCTCGTACTTCGGCATGCGCGAGGTCGGCATGGCACCGGGTGCGGACGGCAAACTGCGGATGACCCTGAACGGCAAGATCCTGTTCCAGATGTCCACATTGGACCAAGGGTTCTGGCCAGACGGCATCTACACCGCGCCGACCGACGCGGCCCTGCGGTTCGACCTCGAACAGCACAAGGTGCTCGGGTTCAACACAGTCCGCAAGCACATCAAGGTCGAGCCGGACCGCTGGTACTACCACGCCGACCGGCTCGGTCTGCTGGTGTGGCAGGACATGCCGGCGATGCGGACCGGTGGAACGCCGCCACCGGACGCCCAGCAGCAGTTCGAGACCGAGATGCACACCATGGTGGACAAGCACAAGAGTGACACGTCCATCGTGGTCTGGGTGCCGTTCAACGAGGGCTGGGGCGAGTGGGACCGGGGCGCCACCGGCCGGATCGCCGACGACGTCAAGAAACAGGACCCGACCCGCCTGGTCAACGCGCACACCGGCGTCAACTGCTGCGATTCGCACGGCGACTCGGGACGCGGCGACATCATCGACTACCACCAGTACGTGGGTCCGGCGGCACCCGTGCCGTCGCCGACACGAGTGGCCGTGGACGGCGAGCACGGCGGTTTCGGCCTGGAAGTCAAGGACCACATGTGGTTCGGCGACGGCGGCGCGTACGAGATGGAGCCCGACTCGGCGACGTTGACCCGCCGGTACGTGGAGAACCAGCGGGACGTGATGGCCACCGCGCAACGGTGTGGCATCAGCGCGGCCGTGTACACCCAGATCACCGACGTCGAGCATGAGGTCAACGGCTTCTTCACCTATGACCGGCAAGTCAGGAAGATGGACTTCCCGCAGGTCAAGGCGGTCAACGAGGCCATCATCCGGACCGCCGACGGCTCCGGCGGCGGCACTGCGCCCGGCCCTGGCACACCTGGCCCGGACGGAATCGCCTACTACCCGTTCAGCGAGGGAACGGGCACGACCACAGCGGACGCCCTTGGGCACCACAACGCCACCCTGACCGGCGACGCGACCTGGACCGACGGCCACCCCGGTTCGGCTGTCCGGTTCAACGGCTCGACGTCCACAGTGGACACCGGGGCGAACGTGCTGGACACCAACGGGAACTACACCGTGGCGGCGTGGGTGAAACTGGACAGCCTCGGCGGGTTCGCCACCGCGGTCAGCCAGGATGGCCCGGACCACAGCGCGTTCTTCCTGCAGTACTCCGGCCAGGACAACAGGTTCGCGTTCAGCTTCGCGGGCGTGCGCGCACTGGCCCCGTCCGCGCCGGACACCGGGCGCTGGTATCACCTCGTGGGTGTTCGGGACGCGCGCGCCGGGTCGTTGACCCTGTACGTCGACGGTCAGCAGGCGGGTGCCGCGTCCATGTGCGACGGCGGGCCGGGCGCGGGCAACACCGTGATCGGCCGGGCGAAGTACAACGGCGGGCCGGTGGACTTCTGGCGGGGCGCGATCGACCAGGTGCACCTGTTCGACCGGGCGCTGCCGGCCGGTGAGGTCGCGGCCCTGTACAACTCCGGCCGATGAATGATATTGAGCGATAAACTGTTCGGAAAACGGACGCCTGCCGAACTGTTCGGATAACGGACGTGCATCGCTTCGATTTATGCCGGTTGACAGCCTGCGTTTATCGCTCGGATTGGAACCTACTTTTGGGGGTGGTCGGGCACGCCGCATGGTAGGACGCTGCATTCGTTGTATGACTCCCTTGTCAACCCTGCAGATTGGGAGAGTCTTATGCGTAAGGTCCTCATGGCGGCTTTCGGCGCGTGCGTTCTCGCGCTCGCCATGGGCGGGACCACGTCCGCGCAGGCGGCCCAACCCGATGGCGGCGCACAGCCGAACATCATCGGTGGGCACAACGCCTCCGAGACGTACTCGTTCATGGTCGGGCTGAGCAACGGATGCGGCGGCAGCCTGATTGCTCCACAGTGGATTGTCACGGCGAACCACTGCGGCAGCGCGTCGCAGGGGCGGATCGGTTCCACCAGTCACAGTTCTGGTGGCGAGGTCGGCCGGATCGACCGGCGGCTCACCAAGCCCGGCACCGACCTGACCCTGATGCACCTGTCCACACCGGCCCGGTCCACCCCGGTCCGGATGGCGACGGCCAACCCGGCCTCCGGCAGCCCGGTCCGGCTGCTCGGCTGGGGCTGCCTGAACTGGCCCAGCTGTTCGACGCCGAACACCCTGCAAGAGATCGACCTGACGATCCTGCCGAGCAGTCGGTGCGCCGCGGGCGGCGGCACATCGAACGACGTGTGTGTTTCCGGCGGCCGCGGCCAGTCGGCGTGCCACGGCGACTCCGGCGGCCCAGCTGTCACCGGAACGCGCGGAAACTGGACGCTGGTCGGCGAGACCCACGGTCCCGGCGACAACAACGGCGAATGTGCCACCACCACGCTCTACACCGGTATCGCCGCGCACCGGGCGTGGATCCAACAACAGACGGGAGTCTGATGGCCTGATGCGCTAAACCCCCCAGTGGGAGAGGTACTGACCAACGGTGCCTCTCCCACTTCCGTATTTGTATCCAGAATTCACCAACAATGGGATACTGCATTCAGTCCTGGCGGGTGCGGCCGAAGGACGTCAACGGAGTGGGGAGCCGTGCCGGTCCGGCCAATACGGCGGCCCGGTTAGTTGATGTCGAACTCGTTGCCTTCTGGGTCTTTCATCGCCACCGCGTAGTGGTCGAGACCCGCCGTGCTCATCGCGCCGACCATGGTGGCGCCTAGATCGGCCAGCCGTTTCGCCTCGGCGTCGACCCGCAGCCTGCGGGTCTCGATCGGGAACGCCCGCCCGCCGCTGGCGTGGATGTCGAGGTGGAGCCGGTTCTTGATGGTCTTCCGGTCCGGCACCGACTGGAACCAGATCCGCGGTCCGTCGCCGCTCGGATCGACGATGCTGTCCGCGCCGGGTCCCATGGCCTCCTCGGGCAGGCCGATGTCGCGCCGCCAGTCGTCCCACGTGGCGAAGCCGTCCGGGGGCGGCTCGAGCTCGTACCCCAGGGCCGCGGCCCAGAAGCGGGCCAGCAGGTCCGGGTCGGCGCAGTCGATCACCAGTTGGTATCGGACAGCCATTCGGTCGCTCCCGTCGGGTCGGTACCGGTGGATCTTAGGCGCCTTCTGTTCACATACCCCTTGACGCCGACCCCGCCATGCTCTTAATTGGTTCAGGCAACGAACAAATGCGGGCCTCTCCGGGAAGCAACGACGCTGTGTGGAGGAGATCAGATGATCCGCAGACGACTCGGGGCCGTGGGCAGACGACTGGTGTCCGCCGCGGCCGTTGTGGTGCTTGGTCTGTCCGTCACCCAGACAGCGACGGCCGCGCCCGCGGCGGATCCGGGGTTTCGGGCGCTCGTGTTCTCCAAGACTGCCGCGTTCCGGCACGACTCGATCCCCGATGGCATCGCCGCGATCCAGCGGCTGGGGCAGGAGCACGACTTCACCGTCGACATAACCGAGGACGCCGGCGCGTTCACCGACTCGAACCTGGCGAAGTACCAGGTCGTGGTCTTCCTCTCGACCACAGGGGATGTCCTGGACGACACTCAGCAGGCGGCGTTCGAACGCTACATCCGTGCTGGTGGCGGGTACGCCGGGGTGCACGCCGCCGCTGACACCGAGTACGGGTGGGCGTGGTACGGCTCGTTGACGGGGGCGTACTTCAAGCAGCATCCCGCGCCCCAGCAGGCTGTGGTCAAGGTCGAGGACCCGGCTCACCCGTCGACGAAGGGCCTGCCGACGCTGTGGAGCCGGACCGACGAGTGGTACGACTACCAGACCGATCCACGGCCGAACGTGCACGTGTTGACCGAGCTGGACGAGAAGTCGTATACCGGCGGCACCATGGGTGCGGACCACCCCAACACCTGGTGTCAGGACTATGACGGCGGCCGGTCCTGGTATACCGGCCTCGGTCACACCAAGGAGAGCTACACCGAGCCGAACTTCCTGCACCTGCTGCTCGGCGGCCTGCAGACCGCCGCCGGTGTGGTCCCCGCGGACTGTTCGGCGTCGCTGGACAAGAGCTTCCAGAAGGTCACGCTCGACGACAACACGTCCAACCCGATGATGCTGGACGTCGCCGGCGACGGCCGCGTGTTCTACATCGACCGGTTGGGTGACGTGAAGGTGATCCGGCCGGCCGGTGGCGTGCTCACCGCCGGGCACCTGGACGTGTTCACCGCCAACGAGAGCGGCCTGCTCGGTATCGCGCTGGATCCGAGGTTCACCACGAACAACTGGATGTACCTGTACTACTCGCCGAACGGCAAGGACGTCGACCGGCTGTCCCGGTTCACCGTCAAAGCCGACAACACCTTGGACATGACCAGCGAGAAGGTAGTGCTCGAAGTCCCTGTGCAACGCGCGGAGTGCTGTCACCACGGCGGCGGCATGGTGTTCGACCCGGGTACCGGTGACTTGTGGCTGGCCAACGGCGACAACACCAACCCGTTCGCGTCCGACGGATACGCCCCGATCGACCAGCGAGGCGGCCGGTCGTCCTGGGACGCGCAGCGGACCTCGGCCAACACGAACGACCTGCGCGGCAAGGTGTTGCGCATCCATCCACAGTCGGACGGCACGTACACCATCCCGGTGGGCAACCTGTTCGCGCCCGGCACGGCCAACACCAGGCCCGAGATCTACGGGATGGGTTTCCGCAACCCGTTCCGGATCGGCATCGACCCCAAGACGCACAAGTTGATGGTCGCCAACTACGGCCCCGACGCCGGCACCGCGAGCGCTACGCGCGGGCCGGAGAACACGGTCGAGTGGGACATCCTCAACCAGCCGGGCAACTACGGCTGGCCGTACTGTATCGGCAACAACAAGGCGTACAACCAGTACGACTTCGCCACCGGCACCTCCGGCGCGCTGTTCGACTGCGCGCACCCCGTGAACAACTCGCCGAACAACACCGGTCTCACCGCGCTGCCGCCCGCCCTGCCCGCGATGGTCTACTACCACTACAGTGCCGACCCGGCGTTCCCCGAGATCGGCGGCGGTGGCGCGCCGATGGCCGGCCCGGTCTACCGGTACGACCCGGCGCTCGGGTCCGACCGCAAGTGGCCGGCGTACTGGGACGGCAAGGAGATCTTCGGCGAGTGGAACCAGAACAAGCTCTACTCCTTCCAGCTCAACGAGGACGGCGGAAAGCTCACCGACATCAACCAGATCTTCCCGTCCTTCACCTTCAAGAAGCCGATGGACATGAAGTTCGGCCCGGACGGCGCGCTGTACCTGATCGAGTGGGGATCCGGTTTCGGCGGCGACAACACCGACTCCGGCATCTACCGGATCGACTACGTCCAGGGCAACCGGGCGCCGATCGCCAAGGCGACGGCGGACCGGACGTCCGGCCCGGCGCCGCTGGCCGTGCACTTCTCCAGCGACGGCTCACGTGACCCGGACGGCACGCCGATCACGTACGCCTGGGACTTCGACGGCAACGGCACGACCGACTCCACCACCGCCAACCCGACGTTCACGTACCCGACGAACGGCAACTTCAGCGCGACGCTGACCGTGACCGACCCGAGCGGGAAGAGCGCCACCGCCAGCGTGCCGATCGTGGTGGGCAACACCGCGCCGACGGTCACGTTGAACCTGCCGCCGAACGGCGGTGTGTTCGACTGGGGCGACCAGGTTCGCTTCGGTGTCACTGTCACCGATCCGGAGGACGGCACGATCAACTGCGACGACGTCAAGCTGCAGTCGATCCTCGGCCACGACACCCACGGCCACCCGCTCGACCAGTACACCGGCTGCAACGGCTTGGTGCAGACCACGCTGTCGTCCGGGCACAGCGACGGCGACAACGTGTTCGGCGTGCTTGAGGCCAGCTACACCGACAAGGGCGGGGCCGGTGGCGCGGGGGCGTTGACCGGGCGCGCCCAGGTGATCCTGCAGCCCAAGCACAAGCAGGCCGAGTTCTTCAGCGCCACCGGCCGCGTCGCGGACGGCACCGGGACCGGAAACCCCGGCGTGCAGGTGGAGACCGCGGCCGACTCGGCGGGCGGGTTCAAGGACATCGGGTTCATCGAGGACGGCGACTGGTGGTCGTTCGACCCGGTGAACCTGAGCAACGTGACCGCGCTGCGGTTCCGGGTGTCCTCAGGCTCCTCGGGCGGGACCATCGAGGTGCACGCGGGCGCCACCGACGGGCCGTTGGTCGGCTCGGTCGTAGCACCGGTGACCGCCGGCTGGCAGGTCTACACCGACGTGACGTTAACGCTTGCTAACCCGCCGACGGCAACCGGACCGCTGTACTTCGTGGCACGTAAGGCGGCCGGCAACAACGGCGGGTTGTTCAACGTCAACTGGGTCGACTTCGTCGGCAAGGGCGTCACCGAGAACCAGCGACCGGACGTGAACGTGACCGGCACGCCGGACCGTGGCACGGCGCCGCTGACGGTGAACTTCCACACGACCGCGACCGACCCGGACGGTGACACCCCGCTGACGTACAAGTGGGACTTCGGGGTGGCCGGCGCGCCGCGGCCGAGCACCTCGGACGCCGCCTACACCTATCAGGTGCCGGGCAGCTACGAGGCGATGGTCACGGTGACCGACACCAAGGGCGCGGCCAGAACCGAGCACGTTCCGATCACAGTGGACAGTCCGGGAACGAGCTGCCTGACCGGCCGGTCGGACGGGTTCGACGGTCCGCTTGACCGTACGAAGTGGACGGTCATCCAGGAGAACCAGGACCTGAGTGTGTCTGGTGGCAGCCTGCACATCCCGACCGCCCTTGGTGAGATCTACGGGACGAACAACAGCACGCCGGTGCCCAACATCGTTGTCCAGGCGATGCCGTCGGGCGCCTGGCAGGCCACCACCAAGGTCACCATGGCCGCGCGGAACGCCTACCAGCAGGCCGGTCTGGTGTTGTACGGCGACGACGACAACTACGCCAAGCTGGTGTTCGAGGCGCGTGGCACCAACGACGCCAACGCCCGGATCATCCAGTTCATTCGTGAGGACAAGGGTGTTCCGAACGAGGTCGCCGACTCCAACACGGGCAACCTCGGCGCGTCCTTCCCGGACACCGCGTACGTCCGGCTGGCCAGTGACGGCACGCACCTGACCGCGTCCTACTCGGCCGATGGCGTGTCATGGACCCAGATGCCGCAGACGGACAAGCTGATCGCCGGGATCCCCAACCCGCGGATCGGCCTGATGTCGTTCGCCAGCACCGGGAACCGCCCGGTGATCGACGCGGCGTTCGACTGGTTCCAGATCACGCCGGACGCCACCGCGACCACGCCGCCGAACGACGAGTTCACCGGCACCGCGCTGAACACGTGCCGCTGGGCGACGGTCGTCCGGCCCGACCCGACGGCGGAGCGTGTCACCGGCGGCAACCTGGAGATCGACACGCAAACCGGTGACATCTACGGCACGGGCAACACCAACGCTAAGAACTTCACGTTGCAGACACCGCCGAGCGGTGACTGGACCGTGGAGACGAAACTCGACGGCAGCGCGTTCACCGAGGCCTACCAGCAGGGCGGCCTGATCGCATACGCCGACGACGGAAACTACGTGAAGCTGGATTATGTAGTCGACAACGCGCCGGGCGCGGTTCTGGTACGCCGGATCGAGTTGCGCAGCGAGTCCGGTGACGTCGTGCAGGATCCGCAACCACAGGCCACCGGCCTCGGTCAGGGTGTGTGGTGGTTGCGGCTGACCAAGCAGGGCACGACGTACCACGGGTTCTACTCCGCGGACGGGACGACCTGGACGGACGTCGGCCAGGCGGTGACCAACGCGCTGTCCGGCAAGGTCGGGTTGTTCGCCCTTGGGGCCAACCAAACCGGGTCCAAGACGGCGAAGTTCGACTACTTCCACGCCTCCTGGGGCCAACCGGCCGACACGGACGCGCCAGTCACCGCCCTGACCGCCAACCCGGCCAACGCCAACGGCTGGTACACCAACCCCGTCACGGTCACGTTGGCGGCGACCGACACCGGCAGCGGTGTGGACCGTACAGAGTATACGGTAGACAGTGGAAACTGGATATTGTATACCGGGCTGTTCACCGTGAACGTGGACGGAACCCATCAGGTGGGCTACCGGTCGGTGGACAAGGCGGGCAACGTCGAGACTGCCAGGACCGTCGAGTTCAAGGTGGACAGTCAAGCGCCGACCGTCACAGCCACCACGACACCTGGGGCGCCGGATGGTCAGAACGGTTGGTACGCCTCGAATGTCTCGGTAGCGGTAACGGCGGCCGACTCGACGTCCGGGATCGCCGGCACGGAGGTCAGCCTGGATAACGGGCCGTGGACGGCGTACACGGACCCGGTCAGCGTCCCCGACGGCAGTCATGTCGTGGCGTACCGGGCGACGGACAAGGCCGGCAACACGGTCTCGGCGAGCCTGCCGATCAGGAAGGATACGGCCGCGCCGCTGACCACGGCCCAGTTCGCGGCGCCGAACGACGACGGCTGGCACGCCGGCGCCGTACCCGTGACACTGTCCACAACGGACGCTTCGGCGGGAGTTTCGGGCACGCAGTACTCGCTTGACGGCGGACCGTGGAAGCCCTACACCGAGCCGGTGAACGTGACCGGCGACGGCACCCACACCGTGGCCTATCACTCCACCGACAAGGCGGGCAACGTCGAGCAGGACAAGGCGGCGACGGTCAAGATCGACGGCACCAAGCCGACAGTTCTCGTGTCCGGCGTGGCTGACGGCCGGATCTACGGCGACAGCCAGGACCTGCGGATCAGTTGGCAGGCCGTGGACTCCACGTCGGGCATCAAGACCGTCAGCGGCGCACTGGACGGCAACGCCTACGCGTCTGGCACCCTGCAGGCACTGTACGAACTGGGCCTGTCCATCCATTCGCTGTCGGTGACAGCGGTGGACAAGGCCGGGAACCAGACCGTGCAGACCGTCACGTTCGGTGTCACCACGTCCACCAGGGACCTGGCCAACCTGGTGGACCGGTACCGCGCGGTCGGCTGGCTGTCCCAGGCGGGTGCGAACAAGCTGCAGGCGCAGCTCACCAAGGCCCGCAAGGCCGAGGCGGGCGGCAACGACAGCAAGACCGTCAAGGAACTGCGGGCGTTCCGCCAGTTGGCCGCCGACCAGTTGGTGGTGGACGTCAAGCAGACCCTGACCCGGGACACCGACGCGATCATCGCGCGGCTGACCGGGCCAGGCGGCCGAGTGCGATGACAGGGGACTGAGGATGCGACATGCCGGTGTGCTGATCACGTGCCTGTTCATGCTCCTCGTGACCGGCATGCCGGCGTCCGCGCACGGCGGCCCGATCCGGCTGGAGGTCCAGGGCGACGGCGGCCAAGGCGTCACCGCCACCGTGACCTACCAGAACGACGGCCATCCGGTCACCGACGAGGTCGTGCTCAACTTCACCGCGGTGACAGCCGACGGACGGGCCTTCGGGCCTGTCCGGATGGTGGCCGCCGCCGAGGGGCAGTCGTTCTACGTGAGCGAACAGTCGCTTCCGGTGGGGGCGTGGACGGTGACCGTCATCGCGACCCGTCCGTCGGCGGCGACGAAAACCGCGGCGGTCACGTCGAAGATCCTGCCCGCCAAGCCCACACTGACCGTGCCGTCGAACGATTCGACCGTGGTGATCCTCGTCGCGGTGAACGGCGTGATCCTCCTCGCGGTGGCCGCCGCCATCCTGCTTCGATGGCGGCGAACCCACTCCTGATCATGTACCGTGGCGGCGTCGGTATACCGCCAACTGGGGGACACGTGAGCTCGTTCGAAGTCGGTTTGCGAGGGACGTCCGCGTACGAGGAGGCGACCAAGGTCTTCAACACCGCGGCGCCCGTCACACCGGTCGCGGCGGTCACCGCCACCACAGTCGACGACGTCCAGGCCGCGGTCGAGCACGCCCAAGCCCAGGGGCTGCGCGTGCGTACCTTCACCACCGGACACGCGTCGCCGACGTTCGCGCCGATGACCGACGCGTTGCTGGTCCGTACGCGGCTGCAGGGCGCCGTGGAGGTGGACGTCGACGCTCGGACCGCGCGCGTGCCAGCGGGTGCGCTGTGGGGTGATGTTGTCGAAGCCGCGGCGCCGCACGGGTTGGTCGCGGTGCACGGGACTTCGTCCACAGTCGGTGTCGTGGGCTACCTGCTGCGCGGCGGAATCAGCTTCTACGGACGTAAGTTCGGGGTCGCGACCAACTCGATCCGGGCGATCGAGCTGGTCACCGCCGACGGCCAGGTGCGCCGGGTGGACGCGGAGTCCGACGCCGAACTGTTCTGGGCGGTGCGCGGCGGCGGAGGCGGCTTCGGTGTCGTCACTGCGGTGGAGATCGCCCTGTTCCCAGTCCCGGCGGTGATCACAGGCGCGTCGTTCTGGCCGCTGGCGCACGCCGCCGAGATCGCCCAGGTGTGGCAGGCCTGGACCGTGACCGCGCCGGACATCGCGACAACCGCCCTGCGGGTGATGAACCTGCCGCCGATCCCAACCCTGCCGGTGGCCCTGCGGTCCGGCCCCGTGGTCAGCGTCGACGGCGCGGTGCTCAGCCAGACAACCGACCTCACCGAGGCCCGCGCGGTGTACGAGAGCCTCCTCAAACCCCTCCGGGCAGTCGCCGAACCAGTGCTGGACACCTGGCACGAAGCCGGCCCGGAAGACGTGCCCCAAACCCACATGGACCCACCGAACCCAGTCAACGCCCTGGGCGACCATCTACTCCTGAACGAACTCGGCCCGGACGGCATCACGAACTTCGTCCGCATCGCCGGTACAACCTCGGTGACGTCAGCCGAACTCCGTCAAGCCGGCGGCGCCCTGGGCGTCCCGGACACAAACGGCGGTGTGCTCAACCACATCGACGCCCGGTACGTGTACCACTACGCAGGCGCTGCGTCCGATGTGGACGGCGCCGCTAAGGTCCGGGCGGCTTTGGCACCTTGGGACACCGGGCGGACTGTCCCCGCCTTCGTCGGTAGCCGTACCCAGCCTCAGGGGCATTTGACCGACTCGCAGGTTCTTGCGGTCAACCGTGTGCGCTCGCGGGTGGATTCTGGTGGGCTTTTTCATGGTGATGTTAGTCTGGGGTAGTTCGGCTGGGTATTGCTCTTTTTCGGACCTTTCGAAAAGAATGATTGTGCTGGGCGCGAAACGTTGTTTGGTCACCTTGGAGTGTGGCTTCCAGCCTCGGGTTCCGGTTCCGGCGCTGGTTACCCTTCTGTGGTTCCATTCCAGCCAAAGAAAAATGATCCTCACCCAACCAGCGCTGGAGGTGTGGTCTGGTACCGGCGACCCTCAGGGCTGGTAAACACCAACACACCCTCACTGGGCTGATAAATATCCCAGCCGCTGCGCTCGCGGAGCAGATTGTGATACTTACACAACGCGGCGAGGTTGTCCGTGCTGCTGAGTCCCTGATCGCAATGACGGACGGTGTGGTCGATCTCCGACCGGTGGGCGGTGGTGGTACAGCCCGGCATGCGGCAGTGCTGGTCGCGTAGCCGGACGTGCTCGGCCATCGCCGGTGAGGGGAATCGGCGTGGACTGGCCTCCAACAGATGCCCAGCCGGGTCGGTGAGGATCCGCCGCCAGGTGGCATCACGCGCCAACTCCCGGGCATGCTCAGCCGTGATCGGCCCATAGCCGGACAGCACGCCGGGCTGCTCATTGAGGCCCATCAAGGTAGTGGCCGGGACGGTCACGTTCACCTGGACCTTCACCCGGTCCCGCTGCTCACCGAAGATCAATCCCAGCAACACATCCGCCCGGCACTGCCCCAGCGTCCGATCGGGAGTCTTGGCCTTGCGAGCCAGCTTGTCGATCTGCTGGTGGGCGGCCAACGCCTGCTCCGCAGTCAGGGCAGCGCTGAGGTGCCCCACCCCGTCCTCGCCTGCCATATAGGTGACATCACGCTCCTCCCGGGCAGCCACCCGACGACGTTCGGCCGAGCTCGGGTCGACCTTGATCACGTGGTAGCGGATGGAGTCGCGGAACCTGCTGGGGTTGGTGCGGCCTCCGTAGGCCAGCACCCGTCGCTCCACCCGCCCCGCATCCTCCACCGACAACACCTCGGTCAGGTCATCCATCGCCAACGCCCGTTTGAAGTCGATGTCCCCGGCTGTCAACGCGTCCACGGTCGCGGGTAGCCGAGTGGCGAGACGCTGTGCCCGCATGATCTGCGTGGCGGCAGCTTGCGGGCTGATCCCGATCTCAATGGCCACTTCTTCCCGCGCGCCATCAGCCAACTCGGCGTGGCGGCGGGTCGGTGGCCGCAACACGGCAAACCGAGCCAACACACGCACCTTGGCGGCCTCTGCCTCGGCGATAACCCGTTCGGCGGCGGTCAGGACATCCAAGCATTCTGACGCGGACATCTCCTCCACAGGAATGTCCACCGGCGGAAGCGGTGTACGAAAGAGAGATAGTTCCCCACCCATGCCTCCATGATACCGAAGAATTAAGGGTAGTGGCTAATCGAAAATTGAGCGAGGAGGGTCTTTGGCTGGAATGGAACCACAGAAGGGTAACCAGCGCTGGAACCGGAACCCGAGGCTGGAAGATGCACTCCAAGGTGACCAAACAACGTTTCGCGCCCAGCACAATCATTCTTTTCGAAAGGTCCGTAAAAGGGCAAAGGAAGGCGTAGACAACCTCACGAGATCAACAACCGAAGACCAAAGTCCGCCACCGAAAGCCCAAGGAGATCGCGATTACGTTCGGCCCATAGACCCGAAGCAAGGTCATCACCAAGGCGCCGAACAACCCGCCGCTCGACATCCAAACCAACCCGAGCCCAGACCGATATCCCGCGACGTACGTTCTCGTCCAAGTAAGCCTCGGGACGGCGCCAGTACGCCTCGAAGAAGCCGTCAGCGCAGTCCCAAGGGATGAGCACCGGCCGCACCCGAGCACCGATCGCACGGGCCAGTTCGGGCAGAGTGGGAAGCCCGACGGCCAGGGAGGCGAACTCGGGCAGGTAGTCGCGGGTCAGCCAGAACTGGCTGGGGTCGCTGGTGTCGCCTTCGAACACCACCACGCGGCGGGCGACCCGCCGCATCTCGCGCAGGCCGGCGATGGGGTCACGCCAGTGGTGCACGGTGGAGACGGCCATCGCGACGTCGAAGGACTGGTTCTCGAACGGAAGGTTCTCCGCGATGGCGGTTATGCATGGTGCTGCGCCTGCGGGGCGTTGCGCTTGCATAACCGCCGACGGCTCCACCGCGGTGACGTCGCGGTCGGGGGGCTCGTAGGAGCCGGTTCCCGCGCCGACATTCAGTACCGTCCGCGCATCGCCGAGCGCTGCCCAGATCTGCTCGGCGATCCGTGGCTCGGTCCGCCGCGTGACGGTGTAGGTGGTTCCGATGGCGTCATATAGCGGTGTGTTGGTCACGTTTCACCATATCGGCCGGCCAGCGGATCTGGGTGACGCACAGGCAGACGAGCAAGGCCGAGGCGGCGACCGCGGCCATGCCCCACACCAGGGTGGTGGCGTTCGTGATGAAGCCGATGACGGGCGGACCGGCCAGCAGACCGGTTGTGCCCATCGCCGCCACGAGCGTCAGCGCGTTCGGGCCTGCTTTGGCTGCGGCGACGTAAATGCACGGCGTCACGGCAGCCATGCCGAGGCCGACGCACGCGAACCCGACCAGCGCCGGCACGACACCGCCGAGCAGCAACGCGAACGCCAGTCCGCACGCGGCGAGCGCGCTGCCGACGAGGACGATTGTCCGGTCGCCCCACCGGGTCCGCCAACCGTCGGCGAGCAGGCGGGCGATGACCATCATGACGGACACGACCGCGATGCCCATCGGCGCGAGTTCGGCGGACGCGTTGACGATGTCCTTCAGGTACAGCGCCGACCAGTCGTTCATGGCGCCTTCGGTGATCGTGCCGAACACCATTGCCAGGCCGAGCAGGATGGTCACGCGCGACGGCATCGACAGCCGCCGACGTTCCTTCTTCTCCTTCCCCGGCAGGTCCTCGGTCAGCAGCCCGGGCCGGGCGTAACCGATCAGCAGCACCAGAATCGCCGCTGCCACGCCGAAATGTGCCGCCAACGTCTGCGTCAACGAGGTCACGCCGGAGGCGAGGAGGGCGGCGAGGAGCGTCCCGCCGCTGAACGTCGCGTGCAGCCGCGCCATCGTGCTGCGCTCGAACTTGACCTCCAGTGCGGCCCCTTGCGCGTTCATGGCGACGTTCAGGCATGCGACCGCGACCCCGTCGAAGCACATGACCACCAGCGCCGCCGGATAGTTCGGCACCACGGCCAGGGCCAGCAGCACCACGCCGAGCCCGAGACCGGACAGGCACGCGAGGTGACGGGACCCCAACTTGGCCATGAGCGCCGCCACGACCGGGAAGGAGGCGGCGGCACCCACTCCGCAGGCCAACAGCAGCACACCGACCTCGGCCGGGGTGAGGTCGAGTTTCGCCTTGAGCGCCGGAATCCGGGCCGCCCACGTGGCGTACTGGAATCCCAGCAGACAGAACAGCGCGGCGATCGCCAGTTGAGACCTGCGGAACGCGCTCACGTGTGTCAACCTTTCGGAAGGAGCGACCTGGACATGTACACGGCGTCGTCGCCGTAACCGCGCGGCAGCGGCACCTCGGAATGAGCGCGGAATCCGTTCGCGGACCAGAAGGCGTCGCTGCCCGCCACCGCGACCAGCGACATCCGTTCGTACCGATTCGACCTGGCCGTGTCGGTGAGGTGACCGAGGAGTTGACTGGCCAGGCCGCCGCCGCGGAAGCGGTCGGCGATGACGAGGTCGTGCAGGTGCAGGTTGCGTGAGTCGAACGGACGCTGTTCGACCTCGGTGAGATCCGGGCAGCGGAACATTGGATACGGCAACGCCAGGACGTACCCCGCCAACTGCTCGTCGACGTCCAGGACGAAACACGTCGCCGGCGAGGAGCGGGCCCGGGACTCCAGCGCGGCCCGCCCCTCCGACAGCGCCTTCTCCGAGTACGTCCGGGATTCCAGCTGGACGATGCCGTCCCAGTCGTCCCGCCGGATCTGCCGAATACTGTATACATCGTACACAACCTTGCGCGGCAACGGATCGAAGCCGTTGAAGCCCTCGGTGGTGTAGCTGGTGGAGTACGCGCCGCACGACAGGATCCACACCGGATCGCCGGACGCGACCGCTTTCGGCACCTCGACGAGACTGTGCTCGTGCCCGAAACTGTCGTCGCTGTCGCACGTCGGTCCCGCGATCACGGCCGGAATCCGTTCACCCGTGTGCGTCGGGAATACGAGTCGGTACCGCAGCTGGTCGATCTCATACAGGCCGTTGAACTTCCCGCAGCTCAGATACAGCCAGGGCTGGTGGCGGACGGACAGCCGGGACACGTGCGCCCGGATGGCGCCGTGGTCGGCGACCAGGTGCCGGCCGGGCTCCAGCACGAAGTCCAGCCGGCCCGGTGACACCTCCCGCAGTCGCCGCATGCCCGCCCGGATGGCCGCGAACATTCCGTCGATCGGCGGTTCCAGCGGCCGGCCCCGCCGGTCGAGATACCCGAGCGCGGGCAGCCCGCCACCGAGGTTGACGTGGTCGAGCACGATGCCACGCTCACCCAGCGCGGCGATCACCTCGGCCAGATCGTCGAACGCCTCGTGCCAGGCGTCGACGGTCATCTGCTGGGAGCCGACATGCACCGACAAGCCGGCCGGGGTCAGGCCCAGTGTCCGCGCGGTGTCCAACACGTGCACGGCATCCAGGCCTGAGCACCCGCACTTGTGGCTGAGTCCCCACAACGCACCGGTCCCGCTGGTGGCGACGCGGCAGAACACGCGGGAGGCGGGCGCGTGTTCGGCGATCGCGGTGACGTCCTCCACACTGTCGGTCGCGAAGTCGCGGATACCCATCCGGTACGCGGCCGCGATGTTCTCGTCCGACTTGATCGTGTTGCCGTAGTGGACTTCGGCGACCGGCACACCCGTCCGGAGCGCCTGGGCGATCTCGTTGGGGCTGGCCGCGTCGAACCCGGCGCCCTTCGCGGCCAGGCCGGCGAGCACCTCGTCCACCGGGCACGCCTTCATCGCGAACCTGATGGCGACACCGGGCAGTGCACTGGTCAGCGAGTCGTACTGCTCCTCGATCCCGGCGAGATCGAAGACGATCTGATCTTCCGCCGCGGCCGCCAATGCGGCCCGCAGCCTTGCGTTCCCGCGCATCCTAACGCGCTGCCCGTGGGACGGCGGTGATCTTGCTCGCGCGGACCAGTTGGTCCCAGACGTCGATCAGCAGGGCGAAGTCCTCCATGTCCCGCTGTGCCTCGGCGAGCAACTGTTCTCGGCGCGGCACAAGCGTGTCCGCGAACTCGGTGTATCCGCCGCCCAGCTTGCGGTACGCGCGATCCAGGCTGTCCAACCGTCGGACGTTCTCGTCCTTGCCCAGCCACGTGCTTTCCCGGACAAACTCGGCGATCACCGACGCGCGGACGCGACCGCGTTCGTCGAGCAGGGACCCTTCGGCCATCTTCGTGTATACGTAATGCAGGTACAGCATGGACAGCACGAACTTTGTATACCGTAGCTGGTATGCCATGAATCCGGGGCCGGTCTTGCGGTCCGGGGTGTGGAAGTTCACGATGTGCCGGTTGTGCAGGACACCCGGCAGGGCGGCGTCGTGGACCACGTGGATGAGAAAGTAGTCGCTGCCGATGGTGTCGGTCGCGGGCGGCAACGGAACGTCCTCGTGCACCTGGTGGAAACTGATGTTGCACATGTCCACCCGCATCGGGTCCACAATGGACAGAACCGAGCGATCGTGGGTGAACGGTTCGGTGCCGGCGCCGGTGAAGGACTCGGCGACCAGCTCCTGTTTCTGGGCGTCCGTCGAGTCACCAGGTGCCCACAGGCTGACGAAATCGTAGTAGACATCCGGAGCGTGCTGTCGGATCTCGTCGATGTCGACCGACAGCTCGCCGATGAACGAGCCGGCCACCATGGCCACGGTCCTGGCCAGTTGATCGCTGTCCAGCAAGGATTCCGTGACGTTGACCGCCACGTCCGCCGCGCGCAGCCCGATGGCCGCCAGCTCGTGGTGGATAGGAAAGACCTTGCGCCCGTTCAGTTCCTGGTAGTCGCTGTCGGAGTCCCGTCGGTGCACCGAGTCGCACCCCAGCGCGCTGGCGATGAGGAACGCGCGGTTGGTGCAGGCGCCGTACGACAACGCTTCGGGCAGCATGAGGTCGAGCACGAGGTCAGGCTTGGCCACCTCGGCACTTCGGATCACGTTGCGCAGGAACTGCCGTTGGTCGGCTTCGTCGAGATGCAGCACGATCACGTTCGGTGTCGCCGATGTCGCGTCGATGACCTTGGCGTGTTCGGCGAACGTGGCCTCGTCGGACGAGTCCAGGACGACCACGTACACCCGGACATCGAAGTGTTCGACCGCGTACGCGGCCTCTTCGGCGATCGCGGCGATCGCGGTGGCGCACGCCCTGTTCGTGGGTAGGGTCAGGCAGATTTCGCGCATGCCGACTCTCCCGTCCAGGACGTGCGACCTAAGAGCTTCGCGCCCAGGTCGGTCAACGTCGCCGTCTGGTACCGCAGCGACTCGTGCTTTGTGGCGTCGCCGAGCAGCGTCCTGTTCCACTCCGGTGTGGTCAGGCGGCGCCACGAGTCGACACGGGACCGCGTCAGGTCCACATGGGACTCGACGGCGGGCATCATCGACAGGTACTGAACCGCGCGAACACCGTTCGCGGACTTGTTCGGTGCCACCCCGTGCGCCAGCATTCCGTTCCAGATCAACAGATCACCGGCCTTGAGCTGGGGCCGGACCACCGGGAACTCGGCCCGGTCGACCTTCGGTCGAATCGGGTCACGGTCCGCGGGCTGGCCGACCTTCCACTGGTCGAACTGCCGGAACAACTCGGGGCAGCACTGGAACCCGCCCTCGTCCGGGCTCGTGTCGGTCAACGCGATGATGCCCTGAACCCGTTGCGGCAGAACGCTCAACGTGCTGTCGACGTCCCAGTGCAGGTCGATGTCGAACCCGGTCTCGGTCTGCGGGATGAGCGCCCGGTCGCGGTTGCCCACATTGGGCGGATTGAGATTGAGCCGGTCCAACGTCACCCACAGCTCGGCGCAGTCCCAGACGTCCACGAAACTGTCGTAGACCCGTTGCGCCTGGCGGTTGTCCCACAGCAACTGGTGGTGGTACGCCTCGACGAAGCCGTAGATGTACAGGTCGCGGTCCAGGTCGGACCGGTGGATCCGGTCCGGGTACCAGGTGTCCGGCCGCGTCGGATCCATCCCTTGGAACTCCCACGAGAAGTCCAGCAGTCGACGCGCGGTGGCAGCCGGAACCGCCTCCCGGACGACAACATGCCCGTATGTCTGCCAATGGGTGAAGTCCTCCTCGGACAACACCCGAAGCGGCAGCGTCTTACGTAAGTCCCGCAACGGTGTCTCGGCGAGATAGGTGTCCGCGTCGGCGCTGAAGTACGGAATGTCCGAAGCGGCTCGGTAAAGGTATCGGTCAGATGACGACATGTGTTCCCCTCACAGCCGGTTGGTCTGGACCAGTCCCAGTGGTCCAGACCATACCGCAAATCGTGAAGGACGGCCGGTCCCGAACGACAGAGGTACACGGCCGGGCAAACCCGGGAGACTTTCCCAAGCGAACTGGGACAGTTCAGGTGTATTCGACGAACCCGCGGTAACCGAAGTGTCACAGCCTGATCGTCTTCCGGCCGCTGCCGTGCCAATTGGACACATTGGGTGACAACGGAATGGCCGGTTCCGGCCAAAAGGTCAGTGTTCCTGCAATGCCCGCCAGTCGCGTGATCGCGGCAGATCCCGGACCACATCGAGGAAAGCGCCGTGCAGCGACTCGTTGGTGGCCAACACAGTGCCGTCGCCGGTCAACACCGGCCCGCCACTGAGATCCGTCACCTTGCCGCCGGCTTCCTCGACCAGCACGGGCAGCGGAGCGAGATCCTCATAGCCCATAGGAAAACCGGCCACGACCACCGCGTCGACGCGGTCCGTCACCAGATCCGTGACGCCGCCGGTGTAACCCATCAGGAACACCTTGCGGTGCAACGCCAACAGGAGTTCGTCGGACCAGGTGGCGGGGTTCCCGGTCTGTGTGCCGGCGCCGCCGAGGGTGCGCCGGGAGCCGACCCGGACCTGGCGGCGGGTCTCGTTTCCGGCGAGAAGTTGCCAACAGCCGTGGCCCCGGCCAGCGTAGATCAACTCGTTCGACATCGGCCGGTTGATGACGCTGACCGCGGGTCCGTGCTCGTCCTCGAACGCGAGGACGTTCTGGAACAACGGCACCCGTCGGGCGAAGTACGTGGTGCCGTCGATCGGGTCGATCACCCACCGGCGGCCCGAGGAACCGGTGGAGGTCCCGGCCTCCTCGCCGTAGATCTCGTCGTCGGGCGCGTATGTGGCCAGCGCGGTCCGCATCAGGTCCTCGACCATCAGGTCGACCTCGGTGACCTCGGAGCCGTCCTGCTTCACGCTGACCGGACCGACCCCGTTCATGAACCGTTCGGCCGCCAACCGTCCGGCCCGGAGCGTCAGGTCGACAGCGAAGTCAAGCAGGGACCTGTCCACAGCGGTCATGGTCGGGGGACGCGCGAACCGTGAGCGAGGTTGTGCCGTTCAGGGGCGCAAAGTGGCACCGCACGCGCGGAGAGGCGCCTGAACTGCCTGGGCGTTGGCGGTCGCGATGGCTTGCGAGGCGTACGCGCGGGCGGCGGTGAGTGCTCCGGGGTTGGGCACCGCGTCCCGACGGACGAGGTCCGTGCCGTCGTAGGCCTTGCCCGCGGTGTAGATGACCTCGTAGTCGCGGGCCAGGCGTGGGTCTTCGTAGAGCGAGGCGCCCCACGCTTGGTGCATGTGGATGAAGGTGGGCCGGGCCGTTTCGAAGACGTAGTCGGGCAGTTGCTGCACCAGGGTGCCGCCGCCGCGGATCTGGGCGATCCGCTTCTCGGCGAGGCCGGCCAGGTCGATGATCTGGAGGCGGCTGACCAACGCGGTGCCGCCGATGTCCGGCATCAGCACTGAGCCCTGGCGGACGCCGAGCAGGTCCGCGTAGTGGTTGAACGGCAGGCCGAATCGTTCGAGGACAACGCACATCGGCACGGTGGGCGACGCGCGGAAGCTGTCGGACGCGTCGGCGAAGGTCGACACGGACGGCACGAGAGCGACAACCGTGCCGAGGACGATCACGACGCGGCCGCGGATGTTCGAACGGACGATGGCCCGGCCGATCGCGAGCGTGCCGACGAGGCAGATCAGCGGCCAGATCGGGGTGGCGAACCGTTGTTGGGCCATCCAGTCAGGCATCAGGATGGTGTACGCGACGAGCGCGAGGGTGAGCGGCACCAGCAACGCGGCGAGGCCGACGCGCAGCCGGGACGGCTGAACCAACGCGATACCGACGCAGATCGCCAGCAGCAGCGCGGCCAGCGCACCTCCGTACGTGACCACTTCGCTGACCCGGCCGAGAGTGCTCGTGTCGGGCGGCTGCTGGCCCTTGGCGACCGCGGGCATCGACAGCAGTTGGCCGAACTCGAGCACCCGCCACCCGATGTACGCGCCGTACGGCACCGCGTACGCCACCACAGACAGGAGCGCGAACTGAACAACAGGCCGCCAGGTCGGCTTGGTCACCCTGAGCAACGCGAGCACAGGGAACGCGGTGACGTAGATGGCACCATCCGGCCTGGTCAACGCGGCGAGAGCGGCCAGCAAGCCGGCTGTGATCGCTACTCTCGGTGTCAACAGCCGATCGTTGACCGCACCCCGGCACACCACCGCCGCCAGCCAGCTCACGGCGAGCGCGAACAGCGAGTTCTCCAGGCCGGAGAAGCACCAGATGACGAACGAGGGGATGGCGGCGAGCGCGATGCCCGCGCACAACGTCACCAAGGCGGGCCGTCGGGTCAGCGCGGCCGCTGTGCGGTAGAACGCGACCAGGATTCCCGCGCAGCACAACACCGCCAGGGCCTTGGGATACACGACGTAGTCCGGGATCCCGAAGATCGAACCGTGGTCGAACAGCCCGACCAGCCGGCCGACGCTGAGCAACACCAGCCACGACGGGTTGGAGAACGCCTCGACCGGCTCCGCACCGGGCTGCAGCACGGGACCGTGCCCCTCGGCGATGCTCCGCGCGTACGCGAACGTGATCGCGGCGTCATCGACGATCCACTTGCCGAACCTGGACGCGTGCAGCGTGATCGCGACCGTTCCGGCCACGACCGCGCCGATCGCCGCCCAGTTCGGCCGGGACCTCGGCTTCTCCGGCGCCTGTTCCGGTGCCACGTCGAGTGCCGCCTCAGGCACGCCTTACCCCCTGATCTCACAGTCAGACCAGGGAAGGATAGGGCGACGGCCGACGTCACCCTCAGTCGGGGCCCGCGTACCGGACAAAGACGACCTGCCTATCCGATCAACGCGAGGGTGGCGTCGTCAAGCTGGCCGAGTGTGTTGTTCTGGCGGAGCATGCGGTGGCACCCGTCGAGTTCGACCGTCGGGCCGTCGCCGCCGGCCATCAGGTAAGCGAATCGGCTGGCCTGTGTCGTGCACGCGGCGGCCGGGCCGGCCTTGTCCAGGGCGTCCGTCAACGTCTTCGCGGCATCCCCGCTGACCGTGCGCGCGGACGCGAGCTTGCCGACGGGAACACTGTCCACGGTCACGTGGTCGTAGACGCACACACGGATCGTGGTGACGGCCTTCGGCCAGGTCGGCGTGGGTGAGCCGGGTCGGCCCTCGCTGAGAGCGACCGTGTTCTTCCGGGCGTCCGAGCAACCGGACTCGATCGACTGTTGGCTCTGCACCTGGTTCACCTGGGTCTCGGACACGACGTGGAACGGCAGCGCGTTCACCGCCGCGATCGCTTCACGGCGCGGTTTCCGACATCCGTCCCTCGGGATGTCGGGCACGATCGCCTTGCCGGCGGCGTCGACCAGGACGAAGTACGGCGGGACCACCAGTTCCATGGAGCAGGCGCCGTTCCATGCCGGGTCCGAGGGCCGCCGCAGTTGGGCGATCAGATCCGGGGCAGCGGTATCGGCTCGTTCCTCGATCCGGACCGCCCATTTGCCCTTGTCGGGGACGTCCCGGACCTCGCTGCGACACCGCAGCACCCACGCGGTGACGAAGCCGTCCGGCACCGCGCCCCTGGTCACGTTCTCCGTGTCCGTCGGACAGGTGGGCGTGACCTCCACCGCGGCGCCCGCCCCAGTTGTGGGCGTCGCGTGGCCGCAGCCCGCCACCACGAGAACAACGGCCGTCACCCAAGCCTTCCAGCGCATGGCGCCCCCTTTCTGACCGGGTAGACGGAAGGCTGTACCGCGCAGGTTGCAACCGGCCGGTAGGTCGGCGCGTCCTTTCTGGGACACGCGGCGAACTGGGGATGGATTTGTCGGACAAGCGATGGCGCACCGCGGCGGAGTTGTCGGTGTGTCTGGTGGCTGTGGTCGTTCTCGTCGGGGTGTTGTGCTGGGTACGTGTGCGGGTGGGTGGCGACGACTGGTTGTGGGCCGTCGCCGGGGTGGCCGTGGTGTTGCTGTGGGTCGCGGCTGTGGTGTTCCGCTCCCGAGGCACGCGCCTCCGCCGGGCGTTGCTCGTGACCGGGGCGGTCGTGCTGTCCCCGCTGCTGGTGGTGGGCGGGATGTACGGCTGGTTGCTCGTCGAGAACATGGGCACACCTGCGCAAACCGCGCGGGGACGCGGTACCGATGCGCTGTGGCTGGGGCACGCGTGGGTAGACGGGCGACGGTCCCAGACCGACATCGACGCCCTGGTCGGCCGGGTGCGGCAGGCCGGGATCCGGGACCTGTACGTCCACGCCGGCCCGTTGGCCGACGACGGATCGCTCGACCCGTCGCTGCGTCCCACCGCGAACCGGCTGATCGAGTCGGTGCATCGGGCCGCGCCGACCGTGCGGGTGCAGGCATGGCTCGGCAACGTGGTCGCGGCCGACCGGTTGAGGCTGGACGATCCGGCCACACGCACCCGGGTGCTGGACAGCGCCACGCGGGTGCTCGCCGACGGCTTCGACGGGATCCACTACGACTTCGAACCCGTCGCGGAAGGCAGCCGCGGCTTCCTGGACGTGCTGACCGGCACCCGTGCGCTGACCAGGGCCCGTAACGCGGTTCTGTCCGTCGCGACGAACCAACTCGAACCCATACCCGGCGCGCACATCCCGGGACAGGTGCTGTTCGGCCGACCGCATTGGTGGTCCGTGGACTACTTCGGTCAGGTGGCCCGCGCGGTCGACCAGATCGCGATCATGACGTACGACACGGGTATCCCCACCGAGGGGGCGTACAGCGGCTACTTCAGTGTCCAAACGCGACTGGCGGTGCGGGTCGTGCCGGCGGACGTGGACCTCGTGCTGGGAATTCCCGCGTATCACGAGATCGAAGCCATGCACACCAGCGCCGAGACGGTCGCGCCCGCGCTCCGCGGGCTGCGGCTGGCTCTGGGCGACGACCCGCCAGGGCGGGCCGTCGGCGCCGCTCTCTACGTGGACGTCACGGCCACTGACGACGACTGGGCCCAGTACTTCGCCGGATGGGCCGGGTCACCTCGGTGACGCGCCCGGCAGTCGGGCGGCCAGGTCCGCGAGCAACGAATCGGCGTTGACCGGCGTGCCGCGGAAGCCGATGTGCAGGTCCGGCCGGATCACGAACGCGGCGGCCCGCGTGATGCCGTACCTGCCGTGCGCCGAGCGATCCGGGTCGCCGACAACGCCGTCCGCGGACAGTTCCGTGCTGATCACGTGCGCGCGTACCAGATCCGGGTAGGCACGTTCGATCCGCTCGGCCGCGCGGCGCAGTTCGGTCAGCGGCTGCGCCTCGTCGCCGATTCCGTTGAACAGCAACACTGTGTGCTGCGTGCCTTGCAGGAGATCGTGCAGGCGCCCGGGTTCTCCGTCGATGATGACGTCCGCCTGCCGGGCGCGGTCACCGGGCGCGGGCGCGGTCTTCCAACCGGAACCGTTCTGGTGATTGAGCGGACTGTTCGGGTACGCGGTCCGTAGCTGCGTCAGGATCCCCGCGAACCACTTGCGGAACGAGAACCGGGTGAGTACGCGGGGCATCACCTGGGGAGCCACGCGCGTGCGCACGAAGGTGGCCGTGGGGGAGTGTCCGGACAGGATGGTGAAGAACCGGTCGGTCGTCTTCTGCAGCCGTTCGCCGATCGGGTGACGTTCGGCGTGGTAGCTGTCCAGGACCGGCTCCTCGGCGATGCCCCGGACCACGAGCGCGAGCTTCCAGGCGAGGTTGTAGGCGTCCTGGATGCCGGTGTTCATGCCCTGGGCGCCGGCCGGGCTGTGCACGTGCGCCGCGTCGCCGACAAGGAAGATCCGGCCCTTGCGGTAGTGCGGCACAATGCGGCGGTGCAGCCGGTAACGGCTGACCCAGTACTCCTTGACGACCTTGGCGGGGAACGGAAGCCGCTCGTCCATCATCGCCTGGAACTGTTCGTGGGTCGGCTCGCTGTACTCGGCGGCCGGGCCGTCCGGACCGACCCCGACGTTGCCGAAGATGCGGAACCGGTGCGTCCCCGGCATCGCGAACGCGGCGAAAAACCCTTCGCGGTTGGGAAAGGCATAGATGTCCCCGTCCGCCAGGTCCCACTCGAGCTCGGCGTCCGCCATGATGAACTCGTCCGCGTACGTCGCCCCCTCGAAGGGAAGTCCCGCGGCCCGACGGACCGAGCTGTGCGCGCCGTCGCAGCCGACAACCCAGTCACACCGGATCGGGTCACCATCCCGAACGGACACAGTGACACCGTCGGCGTCAGTCGCAAGGCCGGTCACGTCCACACCCCGCTCGATGTGCACACCGCGTTCCGTCAGCGCCGCGGTGAGAATCCGCTCGGTGTCGTCCTGCGAGAGCGAGTACAGCGACTGGTGTGCCGTGTAGTTCACCGGATCGAGGAACACATCGCCCAGTTCGACCCGCGCGCTCTTGTCCACGTCGAAGACCACGTTCAGGCTGGGGATCGGGCGGCCGACCCTGCGTACGTCGTCGACGACGCCCATGTCCTCGAAGATCTCCAAGCACCGCGGCTGAACAACCAGCGCCCGCGACGTGGTCGCCGCGGCCGGCGCCCGGTCCACGATCCGCACGGCAACGCCATGCCGCACCAACTCGTTGGCCATCGTCAACCCACTCGGACCAGCACCAACAACCAGAACCGACTCAGTGTCGGGCATCTGGAGCCCCCTCACTCTCCACGACGAGAAATTAACCACTCGTTTAAATCGTACTCCGGCTGAGCCGTCCCGTCAGCTGGGGAGCGAGAGTGACCGGCGTCACGTCCGGTGATCGAGATGGTCGGGCTGCACGCGTTGCGTGCACACCAATTCAATGAGTCGACCGTGCGTCGGCGAAATTGTACGCTGAACCTGGTTCGGGAGGATGTCGATCAGAAAAGTCGATCAATTCTGGAGCGTGCCATGGAGTCCGAGCACGACAGTTCCTGTTGGCGACGAGTGGCCAGCGAAGTCACTGCCGCCGGCCGGAGCCGTGTTGATGTGATCAACGCTGTTCATGAACACTGTGGGATATCACTTCTGCGAGCCCACCGGATCGCGTTCGGATACACGCTCAAGGAGGTGTCGGACTCTCTCAAGACCATCCTTCGTGAGCACGGTACACCCTCCGACGGGCCAGCCCACCAACGTGTTTCCAGCTGGGAAAAGGGTCTCGACATCCCGACCAGTCATTATATGGACGCCCTGTGCGAACTGTATCGGACCAGGCCGGACCGGCTCGGATTCGGTCGCGACTACTCGAAAGCGGATGTCGGAATGGCGCGCCGTCGGTTTCTGCGCGCGGCCGCCGTGGGCACCATTGTGGCGACTCATCCGTCGAAGACTGAGAAAACAGATGGCGAGCGATGTGAGGACAGCGACCAGGTGACGGTCGAGAAGTTGGAAGAGCTGGTTCACCGGCGCGGTTATCGGATGTACATCTCTGATCCGGCTGATTTCGTCTCATCTTGTGTGGCGGACATCGCCGCCGCGCAACGTTTACTTCTGACTGACCGGTCCAGTGATGCGCAGCGAAGGGCTCATCGCGTGGTCGCGCGGAATGCCGGTTTCGTCGCGAACAGGTTGACCGATGTCGCCGACGCCCCGGACACGGTGAACTGGTGGCGTATCGCGGTGCAAGCAGCCCGGCGAGCCGAGGACACCAGCACCGAAGCGTGGATACTGGGGCATTTCGCGGACGCGCACTCGTGTTTCGGCCAGTCCCTGGCCAGTGGGCTGGGACTGGCCCAGTCGGCACAGGGTGTCGAGCGGTCCCGGCTGAGTTCCGCGGCGGTTTTCGGTTACCTGGCCGAAGCTGGTGTCCAGGCCCGGCTTGGTCGGTCGCGGGAGGCGATCGACGCGGTCCGGCAGGCGGACCGCATGTGGTCGGCACTGCCCAGCACGGCCAAAGTGGAAGACGGCGTTCGCCTTCCGGAATACCTGTTACGGTGGCACCAATCGAACGCGCTCACTGTGATCGGCCGCCATCAATGGGCGAACACCCTGCGCAGGCGGGCAATGGAGTTGCCCTTGTCAGTCAAGGATGACGACGGGCGTACATTGCTTGTCCTCGATCAGGCGGCATCGCTGTTTCACGCTGGTGAACTCGACCGTGCGTGCTGGACGGTCAAGCACGCCTGGAACAAGTTGCCCGTCCCATTCCGGACCGGCCAGGTTCCACGAACCACATCGCGGCTGATGGCTCGGATCTCACCTGCCGACGCGAGCACGCGGGAAGTGTGCGATCTGCGGGATTTCCTGTTCGCACAAGGGGTTCACCCGTTCATATCAGTCCAGGCGTAACGACTAGAACGAACGAGTGAAGGCTGTAACTACCAAATGTGACTTCCCGACGTATCTGTCGCACGTTCGGACGCGACGTCCGGCGAGGAGGTCACAAATGGACGATATGAATGGTTACGAGGCGCTTACCGAAGCCATTCGGGTGATCCCGGTGCCGGGCGCGCCGGTGCGCGCGAACCTCGAGTACATGGTGTGCCGGGATCTCGGCAACTCGGTGTTCCGCGGCAAGGCGAAGGTGTCCGTTCCGGAGTCGTTCATCGCCAAGCGGTTCGCCGAGACCCAGACCGAGCCGGCGGCCTCCCAACTGTGCGTGGCACTGGAGGACGCCTGGAAGGGCGCGACGGCGGTGAAGAAGAACTCACTGGCGCGAGTCCGTGAGATCACCGTGTCCTGGCGCGAACACTGGCTCGGTCACTGGGCGGTGCCGATCGCCTAGACCGGCGTTTTCGGCGCGCCCGGGTGATTGGCGCGGATGTTCGCCGCGGCGAGGGTGACCGTTCGGTCGACGCGGCGTTGTCTGGTGTCGGGCTTCTTCGCGGTCGCGATCCATTGCAGGATCAGCCGTTTCGACGACGGCGGGAACTTGGCGAAGTTCGCGCGTGCGGTCTCGTCGCGGTCGAGGTGCTCCTGGAGGTCGGCGGGGATGGCCGTGCTCTGCTCGTCGGTCAGGACCTGCCAGGTTCCCGTGGCTTTGGCCGTTTCGATCACGGCGTGACCGTGCTGGGTCATCAGGCCGCGTTCGACCATGGTGGCGGCGCGGTGGCGGTTGACGCGGCTCCATGTGCTGCGCGCGGACCGTGGGGTGAAGCGGAGCATGGAACTGTGAGCGTCGTGTTTACGGGCGTGGCTGTCGATCCAGCCGTAGCACAGGGCGTGCTCGATCGCCTCGTGATAGCGCAGGCTCGGGACGCCGCTGTCCTTGTGGTGGATGACGAGCCACACTTCTTTCTCGGACTGGCAGTGGCGGGCCAGCCAGGTGCGCCAGTCGGCGCTCGTGCTCGCGAACACTGTGGTCATCGTGGTCCCTTTCTGGTGATGGGACCATGATCCGGCGCAAAGTGCTCACCCAGTGAGCACTTTGGGTTCGGGAGTGGGGGCGGTTTCGCGGGCGCGGGCCAGTTGGGCCACGCCGAAGGCGCTGAGCAGGCCGCAGGCGACCGCGAGGACGATCTCCGCGCCGGTGCTGGCGATGGTTTCGCCGAGTAAGGACACCCCGATGACGGTGGCGGTGGCCGGGTTCACGAGATTGGTGACCGCCAGGGGAGCGCTGAGGCCCTTGCGGTAGGAGCGTTGGGTGAGCACGGTCGCCACGATCGCGAACGTGCTGATGGCGAGCATGGCGAGGAGCGTGGTGGGCCATAACAGGGCTGCCGCGCCCGCGTCGCCCACCGTCACGACGACGGTCTGGCACAGGGCCGAGCAGACACTGAACGCGATACCGCCCGCGACGGCCTCCCACAACGTCGACGCCGCTGGCCTGCGCCCCAGCAGGCCGAGCAGGGTGACGAGGACGATCGTCACCACAATGAGCCCGGTCAGTTCGGGCCGGGTCAGCGTGTCGGCCTTGCCCGCCGTTTTGATGATCAGGGTGAGCCCGACCAGGCCGACCACGGTGCTGGCCATCCCGGTCAGTTCGAGTCGGGTCGCCCGGCGTCGTGCGGTCACCGCCGTCAGGGGCACGGCGATGACCAGGGTGAGCACGCCGAGGGGCTGGATCAGCGACAACGGGCCGAAGTTCAGCGACGTGACGTGCAGGGCGGCGCCGAGACCGTTGAGGCCGATCGCCGCCCACCACGCCGGGACTCGGGCCAGCTCACGGACCTTCAGGTGGGCGTAGCGGGCCTGGATGAGCGCGGCCGCCGCATAGGCGACGGCAACGGCGACACACAGCGTGATCGCGATGATCAAATTGGTCACGGCAAGCAGTCGCCAATCTCGGTACGCCCGGCTTTCCCGCAGCGTAACGCCCATCCGGGGCGTGGTGGGGGTGATCGCCCCCACCCGGGTCAGCTGTACTGCACGTACAGGTTGTACAGGCCGGGGACGATGCCGCCGGACGGGGAGTAGTGCGACGGGAAGACCTCGTCGCAGTAGGAGGCCACCCAGGTGTGGTTCAGCAGACCCTGTTGGCTGACGTAGTTGCACGCCTCCGCGTAGTTGTACGAGTGGTAGAGGACTGTGGCGGACGCGTTGGCGGGCGCGGCGAGCCCGACGACGGCCGCGGTGCCGGCCACGGCGAGTCCTAGGGCGATCCTGACAGGTCGTTGCATGGTCTAAACCTATCCGGGCGCACCGGCGACGATCATCGCCCGCTCGGCCGATTCCCTTGGGTGACAACTGATACCCGTCGAAAGGCGGGCTGAGTCAACGACAGGTACCACAGGACGGCGTGGACTCGGCGGTTCTCGTCCGGGCTGGGGGACAGGCCGAGTTTGGTGAAGACGCTCGACACGTGCTTCTCGACCGCGGCGGGGGTCAGGTAGAGCTGTCGTGCGATGCCCGCGTTGGAGCAGCCCTGCGCCATCAGCGCCAGGACCTCCCGCTCACGCGGCCGTAGATCGACCAGGTCGGTCACCCGGGCACCACCTTCCTGGTAGGGAAAACCCGAGAGTTTTCGCTGGTCACTTGCGGGTATCGAACCATAGACCCTAAATTTCGGCCATGCGGTCGAAAAATGATCCACGCAGCCGGCGGCGGTCACCCACGTTCATCGAGGAGGCCCGGCGCAGGCAGATCGTGGCCAGCGCGATCACCACGATCGCCGGCAGTGGGCTGGCCCAGTCGTCGCTGGCGCGGATCGCGGACGAGGTCGGGATCTCCAAGAGCGTGATCTCGTACCACTTCGCCGGCAAGGACGAGCTGATCGCCGAGGTGATCACCAGCCTGCTCAGCGAGTCCAACCGGGTGATCAAGTCGTGGGTGGACCGGGCGCCGGACCCGACGGCCAAGCTGCGCGCGTACATCGAGGGCAGTTTCGCGTTCATGATCGAACACCGGGCCAACTTCGTGGCCCTGGTGGACATCTGGGGCAGCTTCGGCACGGTCGAGGCCAAGCGGGCGTTCAACGCCGCCGCCTACGAGCCGTGCCGCCGGCACATCGAGAGCATCCTGCGCAAGGGCCAGGACACCGGTGAGTTCCGGCAGTTCGACCGACGCACGCTGTCCGCCGTGATCCAGGGCGCCATCGACGGCGTGATGCTCCAGTGGGTCTTCGAGGAACGCGCCGTCGACCTGGCCGACTGCATGGCCGAGCTGATCAGCATGGTGACCATGGCCACGAGGACGTTCGAATGAGCCTCGGGCGGCTGCTGCGCGAACAGGCCGAGGTCGCCGGTGACCGGCCGCTGTTCCGGTTCGACGGAACCACCACGACTGTCGCCGAGGTGGAGAGCAGGACCAACCGGCTGGCCAACGTCCTTCGCGCGCACGGCATCGCGCGCGGCGACCGGGTCGCGGTGATGCTGCCGAACGGTGTGGGATTCCCGGTGGCGTGGCTCGCGATCGCCAAGCTCGGCGCGGTCATGGTTCCGGTGAACGTGGGATACCGCAGCGCCGACCTCGCACACGTGATCAAGGACTCCGGTGCGACCCTGGCGTTGACAGGCGCGCACGACACCGCCATTGCCCTACGTGACAGCGGAATCGTCCAAGTCGGCGCGCTGGACCCGGCGGACGCGGGCAGCCTCGCGCTCCCCGGCACGTTCGACGCGGGCGCCGAGCTGGCCGCCGCGGACGATGGGTTCGACCTGGTCGACGGCGATCTCGTCAACCTCCAGTACACGTCCGGAACCACCGGGTTCCCCAAGGGGTGCATGCTCACCCACGACTACTGGCTCGGTCTCGCCGAGCACGCGCGCGACTGGATCGGCGCCCGCGAGAACGACGTCGACCTGACCGCGCAACCGTTTTCGTACATGGATCCACAGTGGAACACCGTGCTCTGCCTGAAGGCGGGCATTCCCCTGGTCATCCTGCCGAGATTTTCCGCGTCGACGTTCTGGCGTTCGGTCCGCGACGAGGGTGTCACGTTCTTCTACCTGCTCGGCACCATGCCGGTGTACCTGCTCAGACAGCCGCCCGACCCGCTCGACTGGGACCACCGGGTGCGGATCGTCATGTGCTCCGGCATCGTTCCCGACCTGCACCGAACCCTCGAAGACCGGTGGGGTGTGCCGTGGCGCGAGGCGTACGGCTCCACGGAGACCGGATTCGACCTCGCCGTGCCCATCGACGACGACACGTGCGTGGGCAGTGGCGCGGTCGGTAGTCCAGTGGAAGGCAAGCGAGCCAAGCTGGTCGACGGCGAACTCGCGATCAGTGGCGCGCCGATGATGCAGGGGTACTGGAACGCCCCGGAAGCGACGGCGAGCAAAGTGCGCGACGGTTGGCTGTACACCGGCGACCTCGCGCGCCAGGACGACCGCGGTTACTTCCACCTCGTCGGCCGGAGCAAGGACATGGTCCGGCGCAGCGGGGAGAACATCGCCGCCGCCGAGGTGGAGGCCGTCCTCGCCCAACATCCCGACGTACACGCCGCCGCCGTGGTGCCGGTGCCGGACGAGCTGCGCGGCGAGGAGGTCAAGGCGTTCGTCCAACTCGCCCGGCCCGTGCCGGCCAAGGACCTCATCGCGTTCGTGCGTGAACGGCTGGCGCCGTTCAAGGTGCCCCGGTTCGTGCAGTACGTCGACAGCTTCCCCATGACCCCGTCGGAACGGATCGCCAAGCACATGCTGCCCACCGGTCGTGACGACGAGTACGACGGCACGAAGGACACCCCATGACCGACCTGAAGGTGACCCGCGAAGGCACCACGACACTGATCACGTTCGACCGTCCCGAAGTGCTCAACGCCTTCCGGGACAACACGTTCACCGAGCTGCACGCGGCACTGGACGAGGCCGGGGACGACCCGGCCGTCCGGGTCGTGGTGCTCACCGGCGCCGGCCGCGCCTTCTCCGCCGGTGTCGACCTCGCCGAGACCAGGGCACAACTGCGGGACGCCACCGAGGAGACGACGCTCGCGCGGCTCACCGCGTTCCAGGACGTCACCCGGCGGTTGGTGGCCTACCCGAAGACCGTGATCTCGGCGGTGAACGGGATCGCGGTCGGCGTCGGCGCGGAACTGGCCATCGCCAGCGACTTACGAATCGCGGGCGCGTCGGCGGAGTTCGCGTTCATGGAGGTCCGGCGCGGCCTTTACCCGACCAACGGCGTGCTTTTCTTCCTGCCGCGCCTGGTCGGCCACGGCCGTGCGATGGACCTGCTGCTGTCCGGCGACCGGCTACCCGCCGCGGACGCGCTCACCGCCGGCCTGGTGAGCCGTGTGCTGCCCGACGACGACCTGATCGACGGTGTGCTCGCGGTCGCCGAAACCATCGGTTCGGCCGCTCCCGTACCCGTCGGGTTGATCAAACGGGACCTCGGCCGCACCTGGAACCTGGATCTTGAAGGTGTACTCGACCTGGAGGTACACGGGTCGATGGCGTGCATGCGCAGCCACGACCTGGCCGAAGGACTCGACGCGTTCGCCGAGAAACGCGCGCCCGACTTCCAGTGACCATTTCCCGGGGGTCAGGGGCGACCACAAGGGATTCCCTTATGACAGAGGCATTACACCGTGGTTTGAAGCGACGGCACATGACGATGATCGGCATCGGTGGGGTGATCGGCGCCGGGCTGTTCGTCAGCAGCGGCTCGGTGATCGGGTCCGCCGGCCCGGCCGCCGTGGTCGCGTACGCACTCGGCGGCCTGATCGTGGTCCTGGTGATGCGGATGCTGGGCGAGATGGCCACCGCGCACCCGGCCAGCGGGTCGTTCTCCCGGTACGCGGAGCTCGCGCTGGGCCGTTGGGCGGGGTTCCTGGTCGGCTGGACGTACTGGTTCTTCACGGTCGCGGTGATCGCGTTCGAATCCGTCGCCGGGGCGAAACTGGCCGCCGCGTTCATTCCGGGTCTACCGGTGTGGTTGGGCGCGCTGGTCCTGCTGGTGGCGTTGACCTGCGCGAACCTGGTCTCGGTGAAGCTGTTCGGGGAGACCGAGTTCTGGCTGGCGTCGGTCAAGGTCACCCTGATCGGCGGGTTTCTCCTGGTCGGCGTGCTGTACCTGGTCGGGCTGTGGCCGCACGGCGGGGTCGGCCTGTCCGCGCTGACCGACCACGGCGGCTTCGCGCCGAACGGCTGGGGCGCGGTGGTCACCGCGCTGGTCACGGTGATCTTCTCGTACTTCGGCGCGGAGATCGTCACCATCGCCGCCGCGGAGAGCGCGGAACCGGCCAAGGAGGTCGCCCGAGCGACGGTCCGCGTGGTGTGGCGGGTGCTGATCTTCTACGTCGGCTCGGTCCTGCTGATCGTCGCGGTCGTGCCGTGGAACAAGGTGCCCGCCAACGGCGAGGACAGCCCGTTCGCGGCGGCGATCGACAAGTTCGGCATCCCGGGCGCGGCCGACCTGATGACCGCCGTGGTGCTGGTCGCGGTGCTGTCCATCCTCAACGCCGGGATCTACGGATCGTCCCGGATGCTCATGTCCCTGGCCCAACGCGGAGACGCGCCCGCCGCCCTCGGCAAGGTCCGGCCGTCCGGCGTGCCCGCCGCGGCCATCCTCACCGGCGCCGGCCTCGGCGTGCTGGTGATGCTCGGCGCCGACCTGATCAGCCCGGACAAGGTCTTCGGCTTCCTGCTCAACTGCTCCGGGCTGCTCACGCTCACGATCTACCTGTTCATCGCGGTCAGCCAGGTCCGCTTGCGCCGCTCGACCGACCCGGAGCTGCTGCGGGTCCGGATGTGGGGCTTCCCGTGGCTGAGCTGGGTGGTGATCGGCGTCCTGGCCGTCGCCCTGGTCGCGGTGTGCACGTCACCCGGCATCGGACCGGTCGTGATCGGCGTCGCCGTCGTCCTTGCCGTCACATTGCTCGCGTACATCGTACGGATTCGGAGAGTTGTTCATGCGTAGCAAACTGATCGCCGCGGCAGTGGTCACGGTTCTCGCCGTGGCCCAACCCGCTGCCGCAGCGTCGCCGCGATCCGCCTTCCAGGATCTCCTGACCAACGCGGTGAAACCGCCAGTTCCCGGCGCGATCCTGGCGGTCAACGGGCCGGGCGTGCGGTTCAGTGGCGCCGCGGGCAAGTTCGTGCTCGGCGGCCGTGACCTGCGGCCCACTGACGCGTTCCGGGCTGCCAGCGTCACCAAGACGGTCACCGCCGCGACCGTGCTCAAACTCGTCGAGCAGAACAAGGTGCGGCTCGACGACCGGATCAGCAAGTACCTCGACCCCGCGTTGATCTCCCGCGTGGACAACAGGGTCACCGTGCGCCAGCTGCTCGACCACACGGCGGGCCTGTACGACTATGCCACCGACGACGGGTTCATGGCTGAGGTGCAGGCGAACCCGCGGCGGACCTGGACACCCCGGGATCTCCTCGACTGGGCGTTCACCCACGGCCAGCCGTATTTCGCGCCCGGCACCGGATTCCACTACTCCGACACCGGGTACGTCCTGGCCGGGTTCGTCATCGAGAAGGTGACCGGCACACCGCTGCACAGGGCCTACCGTTCGCTCGTTCTCGACCCGCTCGGGATGTCCGACACGTACCTGGAGTACTGGGAGCGGCGACACTGTTCGTTTTCGCACGCGTACCTGGGCGCGGTGGACACCCGGTACTGGAACCCGACATTCGACACCTTCGGCGGCGGTGGCCTGGTGACCACGGCGAAAGACCTCACCACGTTCGTCCGGGGTCTGTTCGAGGGCAAGGTGTTCCGGCAGCAGGCGACCCTGGACGCCATGCTGACCACCACCCCGCAGAGCGGCGGCACCTACGGCCTCGGCATCGAGCGCAAGGGTGGCATGTGGTTCCACCCCGGTTTCTGGGGTGGGTTCATCGGATACGTCCCGGAACGCCGGCTCTCCATCGTCGCCACCGTCAACCAGGCCGACGACACCAACGACGCCCTGATCACGCTCGTGAACGACGCCTATCGGGTGGCTACGAACCCGTTACGGTAGGCATATGGGGCGATACTTTCTGATCATGGCGCTGGTGGCGGGCATGCTGACCGGGTGCGGCGCGCTCGGCGGGTCGAAGCCGGACAGCGGGTCGAGCGGCCAGGTGGAGCAGACGACGATCACCGTGGCCGTCCTGACCACGGTCGAGACCGCGCCGCTGCAACTGGCCGTCCGCAACGGGTACTTCCGGGACCAGGGACTGGACGTCAAGGTCGCGGTCGCGGCCAGCGGGCAGGCCACGGTGACCGGGATGATCAACGGCGAGTACGACGTCGGGTACTCCAGCTACCCGCCGATCATCGCGGCCCAGGCCAAGAAGGCCGCGGATCTCCGGCTCGTCGCGGACAACTCGTTCGCCGCGCCGAACACCGCGGTCGTCGTGAAGCCCGCGCAGTCACCGCTGTCGTCGATCAAGGACCTCGCGGGCAAGACGGTCGCGGTGACCGCGCGGGGAACGCTCTCCGATCTGATGGTCAAATCCACCTTCGCGACCAACGGCGGCGACCCGAACACCCTGAAATGGGTGGAGATGCCGTTCGGCGACATGACGGCCGCGCTGCAACGCGGCCAGGTGGACGCGGCCATGATGGTCGAGCCGTTCGCGACCTTCGCGCACCGCACCACGGGCGCGACGGTCATCGCCGACCTGGCGACCGGCCCGCTCAAGGACCTGCCGTTCACCGCCTACGCCGCCACCGCCAAGTTCGTGGCCGATCATCCGAAGACGATCGCGGCGTTCCAGAAGGCGATGCGGCGGGCCGCGTCCGAGGCCGCCGACCG
The DNA here is from genome assembly GCF_004345645.1 of Actinocrispum wychmicini. Lineage (GTDB taxonomy): Bacteria > Actinomycetota > Actinomycetes > Mycobacteriales > Pseudonocardiaceae > Kibdelosporangium > Kibdelosporangium wychmicini. Next base: position 110,914 of record NZ_SLWS01000017.1, read on the forward strand.
CAGCAAGATCGAGCCGCTGCTGCCGGAGTACGCGAAGGTGGACAAGGAGACCGCCGCGCAGACGAACCTGCCGGGCTTCCGCTCCGCCCTGGACGCCGGCCGGGTCCAGTCGGTCGCCGACCTGATGACGCGGTTCGGGGTGCTGCCCGGCCCGTTCGACGTCCGGCCGATGGTGCTGTCCTAGGTGTACTGACCTGTGAGATTCGCGTTGGTTATGCGTGTCGTGTGTGGACTAGTCCAATGTGCACAGCCCGTCGACTGTGGTTACCGTGTGGATACGGTCAGTAATCACCTGGATGTCGCTGGCGAATGCCATCATCAACGTCGAGATCGTTCGCCGCGCACTGTGGAAATACAGGACGATCTCGATGAGCTTCGGAATCCGTTGGGGTTTTCGCCCCCGTGTCGCGGCCAGATGGGTGGCGATCGTCGCCGCGGCGGTCGCGGTCGGCGAAGGCGGCCAGGCGTTGGGCTTCCCGGCCGCGCACCTGGTCGGGTCGTTGATGCTCGGCGTGCTCCTGGCCCTGTCGAACGTGATCCGCGACCAGGTGCCCCGCCGGGTGAACCTGACCACCCAGTCCCTGCTCGGCCTGTCGATGGGCACGTACGTGACCGCGTCGGCGGTCAGCCGGCTGGCCCAGTCGGCGCTGCCGCTGCTCGCGGTCACCGTGGCGACCGTCGTGGTGAGCTTGGGGATCGCGATCGTCGCCACCCGGGTCGGGCGGATCGGCCGGGCGACGGCCGCGTTGGGGATGATGCCGGGCGGGTCGGCCGCCGTGGTCGCGTCCGCGGACGACGTGGGCGCCGATGCCCGGCTGGTGGCCGTCATGCAGTACCTGCGCTTGGCCGTCGTGGCGGTCAGCGCGCCGATGATCGTGCAGTGGGTGGCGTCCGCTCCGCAGGCCGGCGGCTCGCCGAGGCCCGGCGACGGCCCTTGGCGGCTGCTGATCTTCAACGCCGACTCACAGGTGGTGTCGTTGGTCGCAGCCGTCGCGCTCGTGCTGGTCGGACGCGCCGTGGGACGACTCTTCCGGTTGCCGAGCGCGGCCCTGCTGGGGCCGATGCTGATCGCCGCGATCGTCACCGCGTCACCCATCGACCTGGAGTTCGCCCCGGCCGGGGCGCTCGAAGTGATGATGTTCACAATGGTCGGTCTGGACGTGGGTCTGCGGTTCACCCGGGCCACGGTCCTGCGGCTGCGCAAGCTGCTGCCACTCGTTCTGGCGTGCACGATCGTGCTCAATGTCGTCGTGGCGTTGTTGGCCAGCGGGCTCTCGGCGTTGACCAGCATCTCGCTGTCCGACGCGCTGCTGGCGACCACGCCCGGCGGCATCAACGCGGTCCTGGCGACGGCGGCGGCCACGGGTTCGGACGTCGGCCTCATCTCGGCGGTGCAGAGCCTCCGCCTGTTCCTGATGATGGCGCTCATCCCGTTGGTCAAGATCTGGGCGACCCGCCGAAGGACCGAGGACGTCATTCGGTGAACACCGCACGCAGCAGGTCCTCCTCGGCGGTCGACAGGTTCGTGTAGATCAGCTCGGGGGTCTCGCCCTCGAAGGCGTTGCGGATCCGGTCGAGGACGGCGTCGGAGCTGAGCAGGAACAGGGCGGACGTGCCGGGGACGATGTGCCGGCGGACACGTTCGATCAGGTCGTCGCTGATGCCGACGTCGACCATGGTTCCGCTCAACGCGCCGATGCCCGCGCCGACAGCCGCGCCCAGCAGCGGAACCAGGAAGATGACGCCGAACAGCATTCCCCAGAACGCGCCGCTGAGCGCGCTCGTGCCGGCGATGTTGTGCAACTGCCGGGTTTTCGGCTTCCGGCGGCCCTCCGGCCATGACACGGTCGCGGCGTCCTCGACGTTGATCAGGCCGTCCCCGGCGAGCCGGGACAGGATCTTCGCGGCGCGGTCGGCGCCGTCGGCGGAACTGAACCGCCAGATGGTCAGAGTAGTCACAGTGTCTTGCCTTTCGTTCGGTCACGAGTGGGGGCGCGTAGGAGTGCGGCGGCCCAGTCGGCGCGCGGGTCGATGTCCACGAGCACCGCCATCACCAGCAAGGTGGCCGGGATCGCGAGCAGCGCCCCCAGCGGGCCGAGCACCCACGCCCAGAACACCAACGCCACAAAGGACATCAGCGAGGACAGGCCGACCGAGTCGCCGACGTACTTGGGCTGGACCAGGGACTGCGCCACGAAGTTGACCACCCAGTAGATCAGGATCACCGCCAGCGCCAGCCGCCAGCCGCCGACGAGCAGGCCGAGCACGGCCGGCGGGATCACCCCGATCAGGAACCCGATGTTCGGGACGTAGTTGGTCACGAACGACAACAGTCCCCAGAGGACAGCTAGCGGAATACCCAGCAGTGCCAACGTGATGCTGTCCAGGACGGCGATCACGAGCCCGAATCCGGTGGTCACGACGAGATAGCGACGGGTTCGCGTGGCGAACGCGCGCAGGGCGGACGCGGCCTGCGGGCGTCCCTTGGCGATCTCGGCCAGCCGAACGTCGACCCCGGTGGCCTCGATGCTCAGGAACAGCAGCAGGGCGAGCAGGAACACCAGGCTGGTGGTCAGCCCGGTCAGGTCACGCACGATCGACCCGACGTACGGCAGAACCTTGCCGAGATCCAACCCGGACACGGCGTCGCGCACCTCCGTGGGCGCGACGCCGAACCGGGTCAACACCGTCGTGACGTCCGCGACGATCCCGTCCATCCGCTCGGCGTACCGGGGGAGTGTGGCGGCCAGTTGGGCTACGGACACGAACATCACGACAGCGAAGACGACAAGTGTGCCGTACACCAGCACGACCAGTATCAAGGTCGCCAGCCAGCCTGGCAGCCCGACTCGGCGCAGCCATCGGTGTGCCGGGCTGATCACGATCACGATGATGAGCGCGAGCAGCACCGGCGTGACCAGCCACGCCACCGTCTTGATCCCGCCGATCGTGATCACCGCCGCCGCGGCGCCGAGGAGGATGACCAGGGCGCGCGGCATCCCGGCGACTGGGCCGGACGGTGTGGTCAACGCAGGTCGCCGGTGTCGTCGCCGTGCACGATGACCGCCCAGATGATCAGCACGCACAGCGCGATCACGATCGTCGACCAGATCGGGTACGCCGAGATGAACGCCAACTGCGCCACCGCGTTCACGGCCGCGAGCGAGGCCGCGATCACCCGCGCCCAGATCGCGCCGGACAGCAGCGCTATCCCGGCGAGCCCGATCAGACCGCCCATCACCAGATGCAGCCAGCCCCATGCGGTCAGGTCGAACAACACGAGGTGTTCGCCGTTGGAGACGTAGAACGCGCGGTTCAACAGGGCGACAAGCCCTTCCACGGCGTTGAACACGCCGGTGAGGATCATCAGGATGGCCGCGAACCAGATCCAGCCCGACCAGCCCGAGACCCGGCCCGCCCGGGACCGGGCCGCGGTGTCGGCATGGGACTGGGGGATGTAGTCGGTCATTTCCGCCTCCTTACCGTCGATTCAGATACGTTCTGAGCACGAGATGGACCTCCGGACCGGACAACCGCAACAGGTGGCTGCCCAGCAGGTGCTCGACCGGGAACCGCAGGAACCAGTTGACCGCGCGGGTGAACGGGGTGACCGCCGAGTGCCGGCCTGGGGGGTGTTTCCACAGGCACGGTTCGTCGGCGATGATCGCCACCCGGTGCCGTGGCAGGTAGATGTTGAGCCCGCCGACCTCACCCGTGCTGACAGGGAACAGCCGCATGGTCACGCCCGACAGGCGCAGCAGGCATTCGCGGTCGACCCACAGGTTGGGCGACACACCCCGTGGCGTCCGGCCGGTGGACGGTCCGGCGGCGAGGACCACGACCTTGCCGGACCGGGCGTCGTCCGGGTCGGTGACGCCGGTGCTGCCGCGACAGTCCGTGGACGGGTGATGCGGATAGATGATCGTGTTCAGCGGCTTGTCGGTCAGATCGGCGACGCACTGTGCCACGGCCGCGCCGTGTCGCGCGGTGGTGCCCGTGTTGACCAGGGCCGCCCCGTCCGGGCCGGTGATCAGGACACAGTTGAGTGTGCGTGCCGTCGGCGGCCGGATGGTCCAGATCGGCAGCTCGGCGACCCGTCGCACGGACGGGCGGGGCGGGCCGTGCCAGGGCCGCGTGTCAGCCGGTGAGCTTCGGGATACCGTCATACCGTCCTCGCTTTGCCTGTCAGCCTTCGGTGGACGTGTGGATGTGCCGCAGCGCGGACCACAGGTCCCGCGCGGCTTGGCCGGTCGCTGACTTCGCTGTCTCGCCGGGGTCGTCCTGCACCTGCTTGAGCAACTCGCCCGCCAGGGCCTGCAGGGTGGTGTGGGATCGCCGGGAGGCGTCCTGCAGCAGCAGCCACGCCATCACCGGGTCGGTCCGGCAGGCGGCCATGATGACGCCTTTGGCCTGCTCGACCATGTTCCGGCGGTGCAGCGCGGCCAGTACCCGGCTGGTGCGCTGGTCCGTACCGGACACAGTGGACAGGACGGCCACGTCCGCGGTGACGAGCCGTTCGTACCGGGTCAGGATGTCCAGGGCTTCGTCGGTCGACGCTTCGCCCAGGTAAGCCGAAATGACCACGAGCCCGGTGTCGTCCTGCAGGCCAGGTAACGCGGCGACGCGTCGGACCTTCTGCAACACACGGGAATGCTGCGGATGCAGCACGCATGCCTGGGTCAGGTCGAGTCGCCGCCACCGCCGGTCGTTCCACAGGTCGTCACAGGTGACCGGGCCGTTGGTGATCGCCGCGTCGCGGGTCGGGCCTGTTTGGTAGTGCTGTTGCACCTCCTGTACGGCGGCGCCGACGCCGTAGGTGGCGAAGACGATGGGCGTGTCCTGCCGGTACGCCGTGATGTCCGCGCCGAGCAGCCAGGGCATGTCCTGCGCCATCGCCGCGAGGATGTCCGCCATGAGGTCTTCCAGCCGGACTTGGCTCGGTTCCACCGTTTCCTCCTTGGGGTGACATTGGGACAGAACTGTGGTCGGCCGGGCGGCCCGGCGCGTCCTCCGTGCCGGATGAGGTGTCAGAGCAGGCCGCGTTCCCGCGCCACGGTGACCGCGTCTCTTCGTTGGTTGACGCCGAGCTTGCGGTAGATCCCGCGCAGGTGGGTTTTCACCGTGTTGACGGACACGAAGAGCGAGTCGGCGATCTCCTCGGTCGTGCGCATCGACGGCAGTTCCAGCAGCAGGTCGTGTTCCCGGCTGGTGAGCCGGTCCACCGGCACGTCCGGGTCGACCGGCAACGCGGCCAGGATGGCGGACACGAACCGGTCGAGCTTGCCGAACCGGCCGGTCCCCTTGACCAACAGGTCCCGGACCCCGGCCGCACGAAAGGGCTGAGCCGCCCACAGCGGCTCGGCGAGCGTCAACGCCTTGGTGATGGCGCTGTGTGCGCGGTGGGGATCTCCTGCCCGGCTGAGCAGGCTCGCCTCCAGCAGCCACGCGTCTATCGGTGTGGTGACGGCCGTCACGGGAATGTCACCGGTCAGCACCGGTGCCAGCAACCGGTGCGCCTGCCCGGGTTTGGCCCGGTGCGCGGACGTTATTGCCTGCAGTACCGCATGTTCCCCGCTCCCGCCGAGGGTTTCCGCCACGCGCCGCAGGACGTCCGACGCCCAGTCGAGTTGGCCGGTTGTCAGGGCGATCCGGTGGACCGTCGTGGCCAGATAGGCGGCCACGTGCCGCGGGATCGGGGCGTCGGCGAGCCGGCGCCAGTGATCGCGGACCTGGTCGGCGGTAGTGGCCGACGGGCTGGTGCCATGGCTGATCACCGCGTCGATCAGGTGTGTCACGAGGGCCGCGGGCGAGCACGCCTGGACTTCCTTTGCCAAGCTGATGAACCTGACGGCTTCGTCGTGGTCGAGTCGCAGGTAGGCGAGCGCGCCGCGCATGGTGTACGCCGGCGCGCAGTGCGGTGTCCGGGCCCAGCCTCGTTCGGCGGCGAAGCTGATCGCGTCGGCCGCTCGTTCGTCCATTCGCGACAGTTCACCGCGGGCGCCGCTGACCGCCGCGAGCTGGATCCGACACAGCAGCACGGCGTGTTCCCGTTTCCCGTGGGCGGCGATTTGCAGCGCGCGCAGCAGGACGTCCTCGGCCTCGGCGTGGTCTCCCTGGGCCAGCACGGCGACACCCCGGTTGAGCAGCGTGAGCGTGTCCAGGTCGTCGTCGCCCGTCTTGCCGGCGGCGGTGGCGGACAATGCGTCGAATGTTCCGGCGCGCTGCAACACCACGGCCGCGTGCAGGGCACGGACCCGTCCCGGGCGCAGCGGCTGTTCCGATCTGTCTACTATGGACAGGCAACGGTCGGCGTCGGAGATCTCGGACACGTCCAGCGCGGCTGCGGCGGCGATGAGCGCGTTGAGCGGCCGGGCGAGGGTGTCCGGGGACAGCCGGCTCACCAGGCGGTGCAGCTCGGCCGCCCGGCCGCTCAGGATCTCCCGCAGTCCGAACGCCGCCAGCAGGTCGTCGACCAGCCCGGGATCGTCCGCGGCGACCGCGTGCCGGAGCGCGACCAACGGCCGGCCGGCGTCCCGGAACCACTCCGCGGCGATGTGGTTGAGCCGGCGCCGGACCAGGGGATGACGGCGGTCCAGCTCGGCCCGCAGCACATCCCGCAGCACCGGGTGGTAGCGGTACCAACCGCCGGGCTCGTCGGTCCGGGTGACCAGCGCGTTCGCCCGCTCCAGCCGGTCAAGGATCTCGCCGGACTCGGCCTGCCCGGCCAACGCGGTGGCCAGGTCGGCGCAGATCCGGTCGCAGACGCTGGTGGCCCGGAGGAACTGGTGGACGTGCGGCGGCTGCGGACCGAGGACCTCCTCGGTGAGGTAGTCGACCACCGCGCGGTCGTCGGCCGGGAACGCGGCGAGCCGCGCCGCGCGGGTGGTCCGCTCACCCAACGACATCGCCGCCAGCCGCAGCCCGGCCGGCCAGCCTTCGGTCCGCCGCAGGATCTGGTCGAGCTCGGCCGGGGTGAGCCGCACGTGCAGCCGGTCGAACAAGGCCTCGGTCTCCGCGCGGGTGAACGCCAGCTCGGCCGGGCCGATCTCCACCAGCCTGCTCTCCAACCGAAGCCGGGACAGGTGCAGCCGGGGCGGCGTGCGCGCGGCCAGCACCAGCCGCAACTTGTCGGGCGGCTGCCGGATGAGCGTCTCCAGACCGGCCAGGATCCCGGGATCCCGCAGGTGGTCCGCCTCGTCGAGGATGAGGACGACCGGCGTGTCGGCCGCGTGGACCGCCGCCGCGAAGTCCGCTGCCGGCTCCGGGCCGAGCGCCCGGCGAAGGGTCGGCCAGAACTCGGCGGGATCGTCGTCCCGCGCGTCCACGGTCACCCACACGACCCGTGCGTCGGATCGCTGGGCAGCCCAGGTCGCCAGCAGGGTCGTCTTGCCCGACCCGGCGGGACCGGACACCACCACGACCGGGTTCCGCCCCTCCTCGCCGTCGAGCAGAGCGAACAGCCGAGCCCGGTGCAGCGGTTCGACAGTGGTCGACGGCACACGCAGCTTGGCCGGCGCGTCCGCGTCCTCCTGGCCCGGCGCGGGGCTCATCCGGCCGGTCGGATGTCGGCGAGCAGGAACCGGACCAGCGGCCCGACCGTCCGCAGCACGTCGGCGGGGACGCAGAGCAAGGTCGCCAGCGGCGAGCCGATGGACCGGCAGCCGGGCCGGTCCCGCGGCCCGGCCGCGGTCGGCAGGAGGAACAGCACAAGGCCGAGTAGAGCCAGTCTGCGCGCCCTCGGCCGGCCGGATTCACGTGACATCTGGTGCGCTCCTTTGATTGTCCGGTGCCATGCTGGCCAGTTCGCGCACCGCGTCTCTTCGCCCACGCTGGGTGACTTCGGGCTGTGGTCCACATCGGAGGAGCCGGCCGAAGTCATCCAGCGGGGAGGACGACCGCGGTGCCGCACGTCGGCAGCGTGTGCCGAAGGAACGCCGCCGGACTACGAAGGAGCGCGAGTGGATCCGTACCCGTTGATCGCCGACCACGGAATGATCGGGGACCTGCAGACAGCCGCGCTGGTGAGCGGCGACGGCACCGTCGACTGGTTCTGCTGCCCGCGGTTCGACTCGCCGAGCGTCTTCGGCGCGTTGCTCGACCACCGCCGCGGCGGGCACTGTCGGGTGCGTCCCGCCGAGGGGCCGTACACCGCACGGCAGCTGTACTTCCCGGACACGGCCATCCTGATCACCAGGTTCATGACCCCGTCCGGCACCGGCGAGGTCGTGGACTTCATGCCACCGGCGTCCACCCGGGCGACCGACAACCACCGGCTGTACCGGATGCTCCGGTGCGTTCGCGGGAACGTCGACTTCGACGTGGAGGTGGCTCCGCGGTTCGACTACGGCCGCCGCGAGCACACCACGCACGCCACCGGCCACGGCGTCATCTTCGACAGCGCGCCGTTCACGCTGACCCTGCACGCGGTGCGCGAGCCTGACGACGAGCGACTCGTGCAAATGCGGGTCACCGACGACAACGCGGTCCGCGCCCGGTTGCCGCTGAGCGCGGGGCAGGTACGTGGTTTCGTCCTCGAGTCCGGCGCCGAGGGCCCGCCGAGATCGATACGTCCCGCCGAGGTCGTGCGGGCCTTCGAGGACACGGCCCGGTTCTGGCGCGGCTGGCTGGCGAAGTCGACCTACCGGGGCCGGTGGCGGGAGACGCTCAACCGGTCGGCGGTGACCCTCAAGCTCATGACGTACGCGCCCACCGGGGCGATCGTGGCGGCGCCCACCGCCGGACTGCCCGAGCAGATCGGCGGCGGGCGCAACTGGGACTACCGCTACACCTGGATCAGGGACGCGTCGTTCGCCGTGTACTCGCTGCTGGGCCTGGGGTTCACCGAGGAGGCCGCGGACTTCGCCCGGTGGCTGGCCGACCGGTACCAGGCCGGGCGCGGCGGCGGCGCCACTCCGCTGGACATCATGTACAAAGTGGACGGTTCGAGCGACCTGGCCGAGGTGACGCTGGACCACTGGGAGGGCTACCGCGGCTCCCGGCCGGTGCGGATCGGCAACGGCGCGGCCGGCCAGTTGCAGCTGGACATCTACGGCGAACTGTTCGACAGCGTCTACCACGCGCACCAGCACGGCCTGCAGGCCGGGCACCGCGGCTGGCAGGCGCTGAGCGGCGTGCTCGACTGGCTGGGCGACAACTGGGACCAGCCGGACGAGGGCATCTGGGAGACCCGCGGCGGCCGCGCCGACTTCACCTACGCCCGGCTGATGAGCTGGGTCGCGTTCGACCGCGGCATCCGTATCGCGGAAACGTTGCGCCGGCCCGGTCCGGTGGACCGGTGGCGCGCCCAGCGGGACCGGATCTACGCCCAGATCTGGCGTCGGGGCTGGCATCCGGGCCGGCGGGCGTTCGTCCAGCGGTACGACTCGGACGTGTTGGACGCGTCGTTGCTGCGCATGGCGCAAGTCGGGTTCGTCGCACCGAACGATCCGAAGTGGTTCGCCACGCTCACCGCGATGGAGGAGGACCTCGTCGCCGACAGCCTGGTGTACCGGTACGACCCGAACGCCTCGCCGGACGGCCTGCCCGGGGACGAGGGCACGTTCTCGCTGTGCACCTTCAACTACGTCAACGCGCTGGCCGGCGCCGGGTACCTGGACAAGGCGCGGCTGGTGTTCGAGAAGATGCTGACCTACGGCACCCACCTCGGCCTTTACGCCGAGGAGATCGGCCCGACCGGCGAACAGCTGGGCAACTTCCCGCAGGCATTCACCCACCTCTCGCTCATTGACGCGGCCGTCACCCTCGACCACGCCCTGGACCATCCGCACGGATGAAATCACCCGGCACGGGCGAAGAACCGCCGGGGTGGTCGGGTAGTAGCATTGCCGACCGCTTCGCAATGCCGCCACGCTCAGTCTTTTCGCCGACGGCGTTCGGGTGGGCGAAATCGGGATCGCCATCCGTACCGAATGAACGTCTCGCTGAATGTTCGGGCGAAGTGCGTGTCGGGGACGACCAATTCAGGGCGCCTGTATCGGGGAGAAGAATGCATCTGCGTATCTCGGTGGCCTCGGCGAAGGTGACGATGCCGGTCACCGCGTCCACCATGGTGATCCGCGACCGGCTGGAGGTTCTTGTCGACGCCGCCGTGGCGCGTCGCGCGTTGACCGTGGTGTGCGCGCCCGCCGGGACTGGCAAAACGACAATGCTTGCGGGCTGGGCGCGACGGCGAATGGACCGCGGTGACATGTACGTCGCGTGGATGTCGGTCGACTGCGAGGACAACGATTCCGCGTTGCTGTGGCTGGCGTTGCTGCGCGCGTTGAAATGCAGTGGCGCGTGGCGGGACGAATGCCCGCTGGACGGGCTGATCCCACCGAACGGTGAATCGTACGCGGCTTTCGTCAACGCGGTCATCGCCGCGTTCGACGGGCTGGACAAACCGATGATCCTGGTGGTCGACGGGGTGCACGACGTCCGGTCAGCGGACGCCGTGCACACCTTGGACCTGCTGCTGCGGCACCTGCCGTCGACGCTGCGCCTGGTGCTGGCCACGAGGTTCCCGCCGCCGCTGATGCTGCCGCGGCTGAAGCTGGAGGGCCGGCTGGCGCAGATCGGACCGGACGAGCTCACCTTCACCCGGGACGAGGCTCGGCTGCTGTACGCGAACGAAGGCGTCCGGTTGACCGAGACCGCGCTCGACCTGGTGATGGAACGCACCGAGGGGTGGGCGGCCGCGTTGCGCGTGGCCGTGCTGACCGCCGCGGACGCGAGCGTCGGTGTCGCCGAGGACGATCGTGCGATGGCCGAGTACCTGACGGCGGAGATCTTCGGCCGTCAATCCCGTGACGTCCAATGGTTCATGCTGACCACCAGTGCCTGCCGCGCGGTCAGCGCGGACCTCGCGGTCGCGCTGTCGGGCCAGCAGAACGCCGGTCAGGTCCTGGACCTGCTGGATCGCACCGGGATCATGGTCCCCGACCGTGGCATGGCGCCGGGGTGGTACCGCTATCACCCGCTGCTGCGCGGTTATCTTTGGGCCGAGTTGGGTCGTCGGGGTACGGCCGCGCAGCAGCACCAGAACCGGGTCGCGGCCGGGTGGTTCGCCGGCCACGACGACCCGTTGGGCGCGGTTGAACACGGTATCGCCGCGGGAGATGACGACCGTGCGTCCCGGCTGCTGGCCAAGACCGGCCTCGAACTGGTCCTTAAAGGACAGTCTGGCCGGCTGTGCGAGATCGTTCGGACCGTGCCGGAGCACGTCGGCCGGCGTCCGTCGGTCGCGCTTGTCGCGGCGGCGGCGAGCCTGGACAGCGGTGACGTCGCGACGGCCGAACGATTCCTGCGCGGCCTCGGCAAGCTGCCCACCCGGCGGCTTCAGGCCCTACACGCCGCTGTCCAGGTCCACCGGTCGAGACTGCTCGGCGACGCCGCCGATGTGCAGGCCCACACGGGGCGGACCGGCGACCGGGACGTCGACCTGCTCGCGTTGGTCAACCGCGGCATCGCCCACGCCTGGACCGGACGTCACGGGCCCGCCGACGCCGACCTTCGGAGCGCGTTGACGGTCGCCAACGCCGAGCAACGGGACGCGATCGCACTGGAGTGCCAGGTGCACCTGGCCGGGATGGCGGTCGTCAGGGGAGACCTGACCGAGCTGCGCGGCCACACCACGGCCGCGCTCGAACTGGCGACCGCACGCGGGTGGACGGGCACGTCCCGGAGCGCCTACCTGTACACCTTGCTCGGAGTCGAGGCGTACCAACGGTTGGACGACGAAGGCGCGCGAAGACACGCTGCGAGGGCCATGGAGTTGATGGCGCCGAACGTCGACCCCACGATCGACCTGTCCACATGCACCCTGTGGGCGATGATCAGCTACGACGCCGCGAAGGACCCGCACCGGGTGGCGACCGCCCTGCACCGACTCTGGCAACGGCTTGACGGCAAAGCGGTGTCGCCAGCCCTCGTCGCCTACACGGCACCCACCCGGCAACGGATGGCGCTGCGGGTCGGCGAGACCCAGTGGGCCATCGACGTCATCGACCACATGGACAGTTTGACCACGGCCCGCGGCGAGAGCGCGTTGCTGCGAGCCATACTGAACGCGCACAAAGGCAGGATCAGCACCACCCGGCGGCTGCTCGCTCCCGTCCTGGATGGACAGACCAGAGTCCTGCTCACCAGCACGCTCATTGACGCGTGGCTGCTGGAAGCGCACCTGGCCGACCGTTGCGACATGGCCAACCGCGCCCACGAAGCCCTCTGCCGAGCCCTCACGCTGGCAGCGCCCCACCGGGTGATGCGGCCGTTCCGGGAAGCCGGCTACTCGGTCCGCGACCTGCTCGTCCGTGACGCCGGACGATTCGGCCGGCTCGAACCGTTCGCCACCGACGTGCGCGACCGGCTGCCGGTGTCCGTGCCCACGGTCACCGACGGACTCACCGAACGCGAACAGGAACTGCTCACCGAACTGCCGTCGATGCGCACCGCCGGGGAGATCGCCGAGACCATGTTCGTGTCCGTCAACACAGTGAAGACCCATCTCCGCGGCATCTACCGGAAACTCGGCGTCAGCCAACGCAGGGACGCGATCTCCGTCGCCCGCGAACGCGGGCTGCTCTGAGCCGTTGGGCGGCTGTGGGCCGGCCACAGTCGCCCAACGGCCTCATCGCCGGATCGCCGTCGTGCTCTCGCGGGACGCGGACAGGCCGAGCGACTTGACGGCGTCCTGGCAGGCCGTGAGCTCCCAGTCGGTGTACGCCAGGAAGAACACCGTGCTGAGCCTGCTCGTGGGCGTTCCCTTCAGGTAGTCGACCGCCGCGCCGATCAGCGTCCGGGCCGTCGCGGACGGCTCGCCGCCGCCTTCACCCGTGCCGAGCAGGGGGAAGATGATCGACCGCGGCTCGTGGCCGAGCTGTTCGGCGAGCCGGAGTGCCTCCCGTACGCACCGGTCCAGGCCCTGCACCTGCCGGTACCCGGAGCCAGGTTCGCCCTGGACCGCGGCGGAGTGGATGACGTGGTGGACGTGGTTCTTCGCGGTGAGTTCGCCCGCCGACGTCATGATGGCCGTGCCCGCGATGACCGGGGTCCGGCCTTCGACCGCGCGAGCCAACTCGTCGGCGATCACGTCGTTGGTCACCCGTCCGGCGGCGTCGTGCCTCGCGCCCTCGTACCGCATCAGCCCGGACACCGACTTCTCGTAGTACCGGGACATCTGCATGTCCACGTTCTCGGAGTTGACCCAGATGTCGACGAAGTCGACGTGCCGCAGGTCGCCGGTGACGATGCCGATCCGGTCCCGGTCGCGCCGGCCGAGGTGGTAGTAGTGGACCCGCACGGCGTCGATGGCGTGCGGTGAGAACTGCTGCCGGAGCCGGTCGAGTTGCCGCTCCAGGTCGGCGATCCGGTCGTCCTTCGCCTTCGTCCACAGCTCGGCGGTGTCCTGTTCGGACAGTTTGCGCTGAACCCGAACGGCGACAAGGAGGATGGCGACCACGAACGCGGCCGCCCCGCCCAGCGAGAACCCGAGCGTCGACCCGGTGACGGTCGAGTCGGGGAACAGCGAGAAGATCACGATCGTGGTGGTGATGGCCGCGCACAACCAGGCGAACGTGAGCAGGGCGTGCCGCCGCCCCACCATCGACGGGGTCAGCCCCACCAGCAGACAGCCGACGGTGATCCCCAGGAAGACGATCCACGCTGCGGTCACGTCAGTCACTCCAGTGCGAAGAAGACGAGCCCGCCGACCGCGACCAGCCCGAGCAGGACGCCCTCGTTGAACCCGGCGGTCGGTGCCCAGCCCAGGAGCTGGAAGATCCACGCGGTGCCGACGGCCACGCCCTCCAACACCAGGGTCGGCAGTGGAAAGGTGAGCACCAGCTTTCGAGGATCCCAGTCGTCCGCGAAGGGAATCGCCGTGGCCAGGAGCTTTCCAGCCGCTGACAGGCGGCTGGCCTCGTCCCACAGGGCGAAGTAGAAGGCGACGGCGAGGATCGCCACATGGGCCATGGTGAGGAGATGGTAGGAGATCCCGAGACTGTCGATGGCCGACCGGAAGACCAGCTCGGCGGCGACCAGGGAGCCGACGGCCGGCAGTCCCATGCCCACCAACGTGCCGAGCACGGTCAGCCATGAGGTCGGGTGCTGGTTCGGCAGTACCACCCGGATGGCGGAGCTGAAGTACGTGGTCGCCGTTTGGAGCCGGCTTCGAACCAGTTCGCTCTCGTGGTTCAGGGCGGCGTGGATCACTTCTCCGCCGACCACGGTCAGTCTGTGCTCGATGCGTTGATCGGCCTTCGAGCCGCTGGAATACACCGCCTGGCCCAGTAGTTCGCGGAAGGCCGAACGGAGGACCAGCAGCCGTCGTACCGCCGCCAGAGCCTGGTCAGCCGTGTCTTCGGTCAGATTCTTGTCGAGCAGCCAGATCAGCGTGTCGGCCTCGTGGAGGATTTCGTCCGCCAGGTGTGGTACCAGATCGCTTTTCGGCGGTCGGGAGGCGGTCAACGGTCGTGGCTGGCGGGTCAACTCCCGTACCGAGTCCTTGATGGAGTTCTTGAACTTCTCCGCCGTTTGGAGCTGGGACGTGCGGTACTCCTCGCGCCAGGCCAGGATGATGTGACCGAGCAGGTCGTGCAGGAGTTCGAACTCCTCGCGATCCAACCGGATCACCCGCTGCAGAATCGGCGTACCGCTGGCGGTGAGCCTGCCCATCACCCCTCGGATCAGCCTGGTCAACTCCTCGTGCGGCAGGCGGGCCACCCATGTTCCACCGTCTTCGTCGTACGAGTTCAGGAAGTCCGACCACTGCAGGAGTTCGGTGAGGTCGTGCACGGTGAGCGCGGTTTTCGCGCCGGTCGGCAGGACGAGGTACCGGGAGACGGCGTAGAAGATCGCGGTCTGCGCCGGTTCCAGGTTGTTGAGGATCTCCGAGGTGAAGTTCCGCAGGATCTGGCCGGCGCCGCCCAGCTTCTCGTAGGTCCGCATGTCCAGGCGCGGTGGTTTCGACTCGTCGCCGGTGCGCCACATCGTGGACCAGATGATCTGGAAGAACCCGGGCTCGAAGCGTTGTTCGCCGGGTTCCTGGCTGCCGGCCGAGCGTTCCTCCAGGTCGTCGATGGTCCGGGTGACCAGTCGCCGATCGACTTCGATGCTCGCGTCGACCGCGCGCAACGGGCCGTAGACCGCTTCCTCCAGGGCTTCGCGGGACAGCGGCGGGATCCGGTAGCTGCCGTTGAGCAGCCCGGGAACCCGGCGCATCAACGGTTCCAGGCTCGCCAGGTAGTCCTCGCGGACGCTGATCAACACGCACGCGGCGTCCGTGCCGCTGTGCACGAGTTTGGCCATGGCCGCGAACAGAGCCTCGGTGGGCGCGCCGGCGTTGATCCGTTCCTCGAACTGGTCGACGATCACGACTGTCCGGCGGTCGGTCTCCAGCCAGTGCTGTTCCAGCAGCTCAAGGAGTTCCAGTTCGTCCGGCGGTGGCCAGCCGGCCTCGGCCAGGGTCGTCCGGGTGCGGGCGAGGATGTCGTCGTGCGGGCCGGCGATGGTCACCGGGACGTGCGTGTCGTCGTCCAGCAACATGGGCAGGAGGCCGGCGTTGATCAGCGAGGACTTCCCGGTGCCGCTGGGCGCGTAGACGATCAGGGTGGGCAGGGTGGCCACCAGGTTCGAGATGATCTGCACCTCCCGGCTCCGGCCGAAGAACAGGTCGGCCTCGGTGGTCCGGAACGGCCGCAGTCCCACCCACGGGTTCGTCATGACACCTCCAGGTTCGCGGCCCGCCTGAGGCGCTCGCAGAACTCCGCGAGATCCCCGTTGTGCACGTTGACGTTCCTGTGCCGCCAGAGATCCACCTCGATCGGGTCCGGGTTCAGCTGCACCGCCCAGTGCCGCCGCTTCTCCCGTCCGGACAAGGCGTTCCGTAACGCGAGCACCCGCAGAAAGGCCCGGAAGTTCCAGTCGTACAGCGAATACCCGAGAAACAGGAACCGTCGCATCTTGTATTCCCTGGTGAGCGCGGGCGGTGGGAAGAACGGCGACACGCTGCCGCCCGAGTTGACGATGAAGTCGACGTAGTCGTCCTCGGTGATGATGACGTTGTCCGGGCCGTCCTGCGCGGGTTCGTGCACGGAGCCGTGCATCTTGAACAGGAACGTGCATCCCCTGGGGAAGTCGTTCACCGAGAAGTCCCTGCTCTCCATCTGTTGGGACTTGCCGTCCGGCAGGATCAGTTCGAGGCCGAGCATCTTCTGCTCGTTGTTGTCGGTGGCCCGCATGCCTTGGGTGACCGTGCAGATCGGGCGGTTGGCGGTGTGGAACGCGCGCTCGATGAACGAGTCGTAGTTGGTGGTGATGATGAAGAGGTTCTGCTGGCGGTTCGGCAGTTCGGCGAGCATGGTGGCGACGTCACTGGGCTGCTGGTCGCTCTGTTCGACTTCGAAGCGGCGGTACAGGTGTTTGTAAAGGGCCTCGCGGTCGAAGACGGTGTACTCGAAGACCTGCGCCACTTTGGCGAGCTCGTCCGCGGTGCCCTGCGGATACGCGCCCTCCATCATGCTGACCAGTTCCCGGGCCAACCCCCGGCTGTCCGGCAGCTGGTGGTCGGGCGACGCGCAGCGCACCCGGGACGCGCCCGCGCCGACGAACGGAACGATTTCCCCGTTGGCGAGCCAGTCGGCAACCCGTGCGAACGGGAACGCGTCCAGGCCGAAGGATTCACTGATCGTCCCTCACCCCTCTCGGGCGCGCTGGGTCGCACCATCGACAGCACCAGTGGTCACGACCGGAAGTTCGTCGGGGGTCTCGACGGCCCAGCTTCCCGCTGGACGCACGGCCGAAAAGCCCAAGTACAACCCGGTACGAGGACCTTCCGGCCGCACGCCCAGCGGAAACCTGGATCCGCCGAATACCCCCAGCGAACCTCCGGTCGCAACCACTAGATGCAGTCGCCCTTCGGAGTTGTCCCGTTAGCGGCGAATCTAAAACGAAATGATTCGCCGCCCGATCGAGATATCGAACTCCTGCTGATCTTCACTCGGTTGGCGCAGTTTCGTGCACGACCTCACCGCCGAGCACGGTCATGAGCACTCGAGCGTCGCGGATCTCGTCCACCGGGCACGTCAGGATGTCCCGGTCCAGCACGACGAAGTCGGCCAGCTTGCCGGGTTCGAGGGAGCCGATCCGGTCCGCTCGGCCGAGGACGGCGGCGCCGCCGGCGGTGTGCGCCCGGATGGCCTCCGCGCGGCTGACGGTCTTCGCCGGCGTCAACAGGCTCCGGCCGCTGCGGGCGTCGACGCGCTGAAGGGCCGTCCAGAGCTGGAACAGCGGATCGGGGTGCGCGCTGTCGCTGGCCAGGGCGACCGGCACGCCGGCGTCGATCCACCAGCGCAGCGGCGTGACGTGTTCCCACAGGTCCCCGGGCAGTCGCTTGACGTACACCTCCTCGCCCCTGGCGTAGTCCACGCCGGCGCACACCTGGGCGACCATGCCCAGCGCGGCGAGCCTGCCGATCTGGTCCCGCGTGACGTGGTGGAAGTGCTGCGCCACCCACTGCCGGCCGGTGAGCGGGGTCTCCCGGTGCACGGCTTCGAGCGCGTCGACGGCGATGGCGCAGCCCTGGTCGCCGCTGGCCACAATGTTCAGCCGCAGGTCGTGCCGCACGGCCAGGCGGGCGATGTCGGCCAGGTCCGATGTGGACAGTACGGACGAGCCGTTGTCCAGTTCGCCGAACGGGTTCAGATACGGCTCGCTCATCGCGGCCCGCCCGAAATGGGTCGGGCCGTCCAGGGAGAGGGTCACGCCCGAGACGGTGAGCAGGTCGTCGCCGGGGACGTCCGGCACGGCCGACATCCAGGCGGCGACGTCCACCCCTGGCCTGCCCACGGGCGCCTCGGTCGTCGCCACGATCCGGCACGCCAGCCGTCCCTCGTCGCGCAGCGCGAGCAGTTCGTTCGTGAAGGTGTTTCCGTGTCCTTCGTAGATGGTGGTGATACCGAGGGTGATGTTCTCCGCGAGCGCGCGGGCGATCGCGTCTCGGGTCGTCTGCTCCGACATGTGCGGCAGCAACGACATCAGCCTGCCGAACAACCTGCTGCGCGCGTTGTAGAAGATCAGGCCGTGGACGACACCGGTGGGTTCGCCGGTCGCGTCGCGAACGATCCGCACCCCGGCGTCGTCAGGCGTGTCGCGGGTGATGTCGAGCAGGGCCAACGCGGCACTGTTCAACACCGACGGGATCGGCCAGTAGGCGGGGGTCGGGATGTAGACCGGGTGGTCCGGCGCTGCCGCGTCCAGGTCGGCGCGGGTGGGCCAGCGTCCCTCGGCCAGCCCCTTCGGCAGGCCGAAGAAGTCCGGCGGCTCACCGATGGACGAGGTCACGATCCACTCACCGGGCTTGGTTTCGGTTGCGGCCTCCCGGATCCGCTCGGCGATGGCGGCGATCGAGGTCAAGCCGACCAGCGAGGGGTACGCGGCGTCGGCGATGCCGCGGTACACGGTGTGGGCATGGGCGTCAACGAAGCCGGGGAGGACTGTTCGCCCGCCGAGGTCGACGACCCTGGCGCCCTGATTTGGCCCGACCGCGGCGATCCTGCCGTCGGCCACGGTGAACGCTTCGGCGATCGAGAAGTCGTTGTCGACGGTGACGATCTTTCCGTTGGTGTAGAGCGTGCTCATGTCAATCCTTTGTAGACAGATGTACTGGTTCTTGGTGGGACCAGCCGGGGTCTCCGGTGCGGACGAAGGCGATCCACCTGGGTTGCACGATGTCGACGAGGGCCCGCAGGGTGGTGGGGGAGGCGTTCGCGAGCATGGGTGCGTCTCGCCACGCGTCCAGGTTGCCCAGCACGAACGGGAGTTCGATACAGTGGCAGGCGCCGAACGGACTGCCGGGCGGGCTCCAGTCGAACTGGTACGTCCATGCCGGATTCCCGTGCCGGGCAAGCAGTTTGGCCAGCCGGGCCGCGGGTTCGCGGAACAGCGACTCGGTGACCGTGGCGTCGAGGTGGAATGCGCTGGCCTCGTCGCGGGTGGTGCCGATGAGGACAGGGACGCCGCACGCCCCGGCGGCGGCGATCGGGTCGTCGGCGACTGTGCCCTCCGCGACCAGTTGGAACGCGGGCGTGGGGCCGAGCTTGGGCGCGTTCCGGCGACTGACTTCCTGTTGCGCGTCAAGCAGTTCCGGCACCGGCAGGTCGCGGAGCCGGTCGCGCTGGACACCCAGCACGTTGACGAGTTCGCCGACCCTGGCGTCGGCTTCCTCGGCGGTCTGCGGCCATATCCCCGGTGTGCTCTGCAGGATCGCTTGATGGAACAGGCCGCGCGTGCCGGAAAGCATGGTGACGATGGAGATCGCGCCCGCGGACTGGCCGGCGACGGTGACCGCGGCCGGGTCGCCGCCGAACGCGGCGATGTTGTCCCGCACCCAACGCAGGGCCTGGATCTGGTCGCGGACACCGAGGTTGCCCTCGTCCAGGCGCAGGAAGCCGAGCACACCCAGCCGGTAGTTGACGGTGACCACGACGATGTCACCCCGGCTGGCGAGTTCGGCGCCGTTGTACCAGTCCAACCCGCCCGAGCCGCTGGTGAACCCGCCGCCGTGCAGGAACACCAGCACCGGTTTCGACGCTCCGCCCGGCGTCCAGACATTCAGGGTGAGGCAGTCCTCGGACTGGTCGAGCGTGCGGTCGCCCATCACGTGCGCCAACCGTGACCGCGGCTGCGGTGCGGCCGGCCCGACCTGCGTCGCGTCACGGACCCCGGACCACGGCTCAGGCGGCTGGGCCGGGCGGAACCGTTCCGGCGGGGCCGCGTACGGAACGCCGAGAAACGCCGTGACAGTGCCCTGCCGGAACCCGCTGAGTTGCCCTTCGGTGACTGTCGTGTCCATGGGACGAGCCTGGCAAAGGACACCAGCGCCCGTCGCTTTCAAGCCGACTTGCTGCGGATTCCGACATGACTAGACTCGGTCTGGTGGATTCACTCACGTTGGACGACCTTGACGAACAGCTTGTCCATGCGTTGCAGGTGGACGGCCGGGCCTCGTTCAGCCGGATCGCCGAGGTCCTCGGCGCCTCGGACCGGACCATCGCCCGCCGCTACCACCGGCTGCGGTCAGCGGGCGCGGTGCGGGTGATCGGCCTGCTGGACAGTCGCCGGGTCGGGCGCGTCGACTGGCTGGTGCGCATCCAATGTGCCCCAGACGCGGCCCTGGCGGTCGCGGCCACCCTCGCCCACCGCAACGACACATCGTGGGTGAGCCTCACCTCCGGCGGCACCGAGGTCACGTGTGTGACCCACACCCATCACCAGGGCACGCCGTTGCTGCGGAAACTGCCTCGCGGGCCGCGGATCGTGTCGGTCACCGCGCAGTGCATGCTGCGCGCGGTCGCCGGAACATCCGGCTGGCACGGTCGCACAGCGGCGCTCACTCCCGACCAGATCGACCAGTTGAGCCCGGTCACCTGCGCATCCGGCGCGCCGGTCGACCTCACCGACGCGGACCGCCGACTGGTCGCGGAACTGGCCAAGGACGGCCGCACCAGCTACCCCGACCTGGCCGCCGCCACCGGAATCCCCGAATCGACCGCCCGCCGCCGACTGGCGGAGCTGCGCCACGACGGCGTCCTGTACTTCGACGTCGACGTCGACTCCCTGCTCTTCGGCTACACCACCGAAGCCGCCCTCTGGCTGACCGTCGCCCCCACGGAACTCACCGCCGTCGCCACCGACCTCGCCCGCCACCCCCAGGTCGCGTTCGCCGCCGCCGTCACCGGCCCCACCAACATGTTCGCCTTCGTGGTGTGCCGCGACCCTGACGCCCTCTACGACTACCTGGCCACCCAGGTCGGCGCGCTGCGCGGCGTACTGCAGGTGGAAACGGCCCCCATCATGCGCAGCGCCAAGCGCTCCGGCGCCCTGATGATCCGCAACTAAGGGCAGGCCGGGAACAGTTTCCGGGTGCCTGGGCCGTTGTACGCGCTCTTGTCGGTGAACCGGCAGCCGAAGTCCGGCGCGGCGACCGCGGACCGGTCGTCGATCACGTCACCGGCCGGTTTGCGGCCGTGGTCGACCCACGCCACCAGGTCGTTCCAGGCCGCGCCCGCCTCCTTGTCGGAGAACTCGCAGTGCCCGGCCGTGCGGATCGCGCGCTGCACGACGAACCTGGTCTGGCCGTTGCGGGCGGCGTCGGCTCGGTAGTCCTGCTCCATCGCGAACGGGACGAACATGTCGCCAAGGCCGTGCAGCGTCAGCACGGGCACCATCGGGCGGCCCGCGATCTTCGGCACCGCGGTGAGGGCGGGGGAGAGGCGGGACAGCCAGTCGCGCGGGGCGACCCGTTGCACCTCGCGGTTCAGGTCGACCGGGGAGTTCGGGCGGTACCGCGTGAACAGGTTGGTCGCCACCTGGATGGGGTCGCGGGCCAGGGACGAGTTCGGCGGGACCGGTGCCGCGAGGTTGAACAGGAAGTCCTTCCAGACCGCGAAGGCGGGTGTGGCGCCGGGGCGTGGCCCGCCGGAGAGTTCGGTGGTGACGGCGCGGAACTGGGCGCCCCGGTCGGTCACGGTGTCCGGGCCGCCCGGGACGAGCTTGGTCAGGCCGAGGGTGTCCTGGATCCGCGGCACGATGGTGGGCAGGTAGTCCGGGGGCGGCGGGTACGCCCGGATCCCCGCGAGCGCCTGGGCGGTCAGCTGGTAGCTCAGGAAGTAGTCGAACAGGTCCTGGTCGCCGAGGACACCGCACATCGGCAACGCGCCGTCGTAGAACCCGGGATACTGCTCCAGGGACCGGCCGATGACGTGCCCGCCCATGGACGCGCCGGCGATGAGGACCTGCTTCGGCCTGGCCACGAGCGTGCTGAACCGTTGCGCGAGGTCATGCGTGGTGATGACGCCCGCGCGGACGTCGTAGTCGTTGTCGTAGTACGAGGAGGCTGCCCACGCGTACCCCTCGCTGAGCATCTGGCCGCGCAGGCCGAAGGGCGGCGTGTCGACGGTGAGCACCTTGCCGTTGCCGCGGAAGCCGTGCGCCCACATCGCCAAGCGGCCGTTCCACTTCGCGGGCACCTCGATGATGTACGCCGCGTGCTGCCGGATGCCCTGCAACACCTTTGTCGGCTGTCCGCCGATCACGAGCGGCGGCAGCGGCGGGTTGTTCACGGTGTAGCCGGGCAACGGCTGGTCGTCCGGCACCCCGCTGCCGCTGTTGCCGCTGTTGCCGTTGTTGTCGGCCCAGGCGGGCGTCCCGGCGAGCAGGACCACCCCCGCCACCGCTGCCATGACCCGTGTTCGCAGCACCTCGACACACCTCCGTCGTCCACCGGACCAAGGTCCATTCCATCGCGCGCCGGCCCCGTCTGCCACCTCCGAAAGACGGCGGCTTGCCGTAGCGGGTTCGGCCGTTCCGACGATCGGGGCCGGCGGCGGTGGGGTCGAAGGGGAAGGGTAGGCCACTCGCACGCGACAGTGGGGAGCGGAGCATGCACAGGTACGGCCTTCAGGCAGTGGCAGGGGTGCTGGCGCTCGGATGGGGTGTCGGCACGGCGCCGACGGCGTCCGCGGCCGAGCTTCCCTGCGACACACCGAGTCTGATCAAGGCGATCACCGACGCGAACACGGCAGGCGGGTTCGTTCAGCTCCAGTTGCACGTGAACTGCACCTATGTGGTGACGCAACCGTTGGGGGACAACGGGTTCCCGATTGTCACCGGCAGCATCGGGTTGCAGGGCTCGAACACGGTGATCGCGCGCGACCCGAACGCGCCACGGTTCCGGCATTTCCAGGTCGCCGCGGGCGGCCTGCTGACTCTCGACGGCGTGTCGCTGACCGGCGGGTACACCGCCGCGGGCGGCAGCGGAGGCGCGATCTACAACTCCGGCCGGACCGCGATCAGCCGAAGTTCGGTGTACGGCAACAGAACCGGCGACGGCACACCCGGCGGTGACGGTGGCTGGGGCGGGGCGGTGTACAACGACGGAGGTTGGGTCGGCGTGCACAAATCGGTCGTCCAGGGCAATGTCACCGGCCGGGGCGGTGACGGCGGTGACGGTGCGCGGGGCGTCGACGGGCCTGTCGACGGCGGCGACGGCGGTGAGGGAGGCGTCGGTGGCAGTGGTGGCGCGGGCGGCGGTATCGCGAGCGTCGGCGGCCAACTGGAGTTGATCAACAGCTTGGTCGCGGCCAACACGACCGGCAACGGAGGCCTTGGCGGCTCCGGCGGACGCGGCGGTGACGGCGGCACTGGCCACGGCGGTAACGGCGGTAAGGCCGCGGGGTTCAACGGCTCCGGGGGTGACGGCGGCGGAATCCGCACAACGGGCGCGTTGAGCTCATCCGGCACCGAGATCAACAACAACGTAACCGGCGACGGCGGTCCAACCGGCCACGCAGGCGACGGCGGCAACGGAATCACCGGCGGTGCCGGCGGTGGAATATTCGGCGGCCGTGAGGCGACGTATTCAGGCGACGGCGGGAGAGGCGGCGGTCTCGCCGCAGGCACGGACGTGATCACCTTGATCGCCACCAGTTTCCATAACAACCGAACCGGAAACGGCGCCGGCGGCGGCCACGGCGGCAACGGCGGTGCCCCCAACGGCCTCGCCGGCAGCGGAGCCGTGGGCGGCGCTGGCGGGTCCGGCGCCGGCATCGACTTCATCACCGGCCCGGCAACCCCCCGCGCCACCCTGACCAACGTCCTCTTCGAAGGCAACGCCACGGGCCACGGCGGCGACGGCGCCGACAGCGGCAAAGGCACAGTGGACCTAAGGCACGGCTTGGCCGGCGACGGCGGCCTCGGTGGCAACGGTGGCGGTGTCCGGGTGGACAAAAAGCGATCCCTGACCATCGACACCGGCTGGTACTTCACCAACATCACCGGAGTGGGCGGGCACGGCGGAAAGACCCTGAACCCAGGCGGCCGAGACGGAATGGATGGCGGTCGCGGCACCGGAGGCGCCCTCAGCTCCAGCGCGACCGTCGAGTTCCGCAACCGAATCGTCTTCACCGGCAACCAACCGGACAATTGCGACTTCACTGATCCAGTCTGCTGATGGGTCCCGCTCGCAGTCGCGAGCGGGACCCATCATGTGCTCAGCTCGCCGGAGCAGAGGCGTAGCCGGCGGGCTGGGCCGTGAAGGATCCACGGCCCTGGGTCCGGCTGCGCAGGCGGTTGGCGTAGCCGAACAGTTCGACCAGCGGCACCGTCGCGGTGATGGTCACCGTGTTGGCGCGCGTGGCCGAGGTGGTGACCCGGCCGCGACGCATCGCCAGGTCACCGAGCACGCCGCCGACGGCGCCCTCAGGCACCGTGACCGCGACCTCGGACACTGGTTCCAGGAGTGTCATCGCGCAGGCGCGCAATGCTTCCCGGAGACCGAGCCGGCCCGCCGTCCGGAACGCCAGGTCCGACGAGTCCTTGGGGTGGGTCGCACCGTCGGTGAGGGTCACCCGCAGGCCGGTGACCGGGTGGCCACCGAGCGGTCCTTCGGTGAGGGCGTCGCGGCAGCCGGCTTCGACCGCGCGGATGTACTCGCGCGGGACACGGCCGCCGACCACTGTTGAGTCGAACACGAAGTCCTTGTCGGCCATGGGGTGGACGTCGAGGACTATGTGGGCGAACTGGCCAGCGCCGCCGTCCTGCTTGACGTGCCGGTACAGCAGGCCGGACACGCCACGCGCGACCGTTTCACGGTACGCCACTTTGGGTCGGCCGACGGCGATCTCCAGGCCACGGCTCCGGCGGACCTTCTCCACAGCGACCTCCAGGTGCAGTTCACCCATGCCCGACAGCAGTGTCTGCCCGGTCTCCCGGTCAGTCCGCACCGTCAGCGACGGGTCTTCTTCGACCAGCTGAGCCAACGCCACGGTCAGGCGTTCGTTGTCAGTGGCCTTGCGTGCTTCGACCGCCACGGACACGACCGGATCCGCCACTGTAGGCGGTTCCAGCAGCAGTGGATCCGTTGGCGCACAGAGGCTGGCTCCGACACGAGCGGATTTCGGGCCGACCAGGGCGACGATGTCGCCGGCCGACGCCTCGTCCAGCTCGGTGTGCCGGTCCGCCCGCACCCGCAGGATCCGCGCGACCCGTTCCGTGCGTCGCGCGCCGACGTCCAGCAGTTCCACTCCTTTCCGGATCGTTCCTGAGTACACCCGCACGTACGTCAACCGTCCCGTGGCGGTCGCGACCACCTTGAACACCAGCGCCACGACCGGTGCCGTCGGGTCGGCGAGCCGCATCCCACGCACCGGCGGAACGTCCACAGGGGACGGCAAGTACGCGACGACGGCGGCCAGCAACGGCTCGATCCCGCGGTTGCGGTACGCCGAGCCGCACAGCACCACGAGGCCCTCGCCACTGCGGGTGAGGTCGCGCAACGCCAACGCCAGAGTCGACGCGGACACCGCCGACGCCGTACAGAACTCCTCCAGCACCGCCGGGTGAAGCTCCGCCACCGTCTCCTCCAGACGACGGCGACGCCGACGCGCCTCGTCGAGTAAGGCGTCCGGTATCGCGCCTTCCACAACGGTTTCCTGACCGTCCACCCAGGACAACGCACGCATCCCGAGCAGATCGACCACGCCGGTGAAGCCGTCCTCCTGGCCGATCGGCAACTGCACCACAAGCGGCACCGGATGCAGCCGGTCCCGGATCGACGTCACGGCCGTGTCGAGATCGGCGCCGGCGCGGTCCATCTTGTTCACGAACGCGATCCGCGGAACGCCGTGCCGATCAGCCTGCCGCCACACCGATTCGCTCTGCGGCTCCACACCCGCCACGGCGTCGAACACCGCGACGGCGCCGTCGAGCACTCGCAGCGAACGCTCCACCTCGTCGGAGAAGTCCACGTGCCCGGGAGTGTCGATCAGGTTGATCCGGTGGCCGTCCCAGGTACAGCTCACCGCCGCGGCGAAGATGGTGATGCCACGGTCGCGTTCCTGGGAGTCGAAGTCGGTGACGGTCGTCCCGTCGTGGACCTCGCCGCGTTTGTGGGTCGTCCCGGTCGTGTAGAGGATCCGTTCGGTGATAGTGGTCTTGCCGGCGTCGACATGGGCGAGGATGCCCAGGTTGCGGACGTCGGTCATGGGTTGGGTGAGCTGACGCACGGCACATGGCCTTTCAAGGTGAACCGGCGGACATGTCAGCGCGATTCGCGGCGCGAACAACCCACCCCGGCCGCACGAAAGCGGACGGATCAGCGGAGCCGGGTGTTCGTCACCGGGTCCGGAGCCGGCCGCGCGGCCGGCACCGGACCACCGAAGACATCAGGATCACCTCGTACCGCGACCGGAGGACGGCGGCATCGTGACAGCGCACGGCCGGCCTCCCTTCACTCGTCGCGGGTACGCGAGGACTGTAGCGACCCCTGAGTGGACGCCGAACCGATTTTCCGGCCGGCCGTAATTCGCTTGATCTTGCCTCGGGTCGCCGCTGCACTGTGGCGCGACAGCGCGGTATCCCGAGGAGGCAGCGGCAGCAATGGAGATCCGTCCCACGAGCGACCAGGACCTCGACGTCTTCGTCGACACAGTCCATACCGCGTTCGGGCGCTTCCCGGAAACCCCGACCGAGGACGGCGGCGGGGTCTGGTGGGCGGCGCTCGAAATGGACCGCGGCCTGCTCGCCATGACCGCCGACGGGCGGCCCGTCGGCACCTCCGCCGCGTACTCCTTCGAGCTCACCCTGCCCGGTGGGATCCTCGCGCCGGCCGCTGGGGTGACCGCCGTCGGCGTCCTTCCCTCGCACCGACGCCAGGGCGTGCTCAGCGCGATGATGCGGCATCAGCTCGACGACGTGCGCGCGCGAGGGGAGTTCGTCGCCGTACTGCTGGCCTCCGAGGCCCTGATCTACCGCAGGTTCGGCTACGGACCGGCAACGTACACACAGCGGGTGACGGTGCCGCGCAACCAGGCCACTTTCGCCGTCCCCCGGTCGGGCGACACCTCAGCGACGGGCTCGGTCGAGGTGCTGCGGCGTACCGAGTGTCGCGAGATACTGGAAGAGGTCTACGACCGGTACCGCCGTGCACAGCCCGGCGCGCTGTCCCGGCCGCACCGCTGGTGGGCGTCCGAAGCGGGGCACCCTCCGATCTCTCCGGCGCCGCGCTACGTCGCCGTCCACCGCGATGCCGACGGCGTGCCGGACGGGTACGCCAGCTATTCGCTCGAGTCCGCCACCCTGACGGTCGACGAGACCATCGCCACCGACGACGCCGCCAGCACAGCGCTGGCCCGGTACGTGCTCGGCCACGACCTGGTCAGGGACGTCGTGGTCAGGCACGTCCCGCCCGACCACCCGCTGCGCTGGCAGCTCGCGGACTTCCGCGCCGGTGAGGTGAGCGACGACACCGACTGGCTGTGGGTGCGGCTGCTGGACGTCCCGCGTGCGCTGACCGCGCGCGGCTGGTTGACGGACGGCGAGCTCGTCCTCGACGTCGACGACCCGTTCCTCGGCGAGCACGGCCGCTACCTGCTGACCATCCGGGACGGCAAGGCCGACTGCGCCCCGACGGACCGGGAGCCGGACCTGTCCCTGGACGTGAGCGACCTGGGCTCGATCTACCTCGGCGGCACCGCCCCGAGCAAACTCGTGCGTGCCGGACACATCCGGGCCCATCGTTCGGGCGCGGCCGCCCTCGCCGACGACCTTTTCCGAGGCGAGCGTGCCCCGCACTGCGTGCACTGGTTCTGACAGCGCCAGCGTCTGTGTCCCAGTTACGACATGTCATAACCGCGACACGGTGAGGTAGTGACGCGTCACGTCACCGGCCCGACCCTGGGGCGATGACGTGGAGATCACGATTCATCACTCTCGGCTCCGCCGGTGCCCTGGTCATCGGGCTCGGCCAGGCCGCGCCCGCGACGGCCGGCACACCCGGCGCCGCATCGGCCGCCCCCGGGATCCCGGGCGAGCGGCACACGGTCACGCTCCTCACCGGTGACGTGGTCCAGGTCGAAGGCCAGCCCGGTGGCCGCCAGGTCGCGCAGGTCGTGCCCGGCGCGGGCCGGGAGTCGATCCGGTTCCGGCAGGACGAGGTCGACGGCAAGCTGTCGGTCATCCCGTCCGACGCCATGCCGTACCTGCAGAGCAATCGTCTCGACAAGGCGTTGTTCAACGTCACCGACCTGATCGCCCAGGGGTACGCGGACGAGCAGAGCGGTTCGCTGCCGCTGATCGCGCGGTACTCGGACAGGATCTCGGTCGCGGCCGTGCCCTCGCTGGCCGCGACCGAACCCGGCCCGGAGCTGCCCAGCCTGCACGGTCGGGCGGTGCGCGAGGAGAAGCGTCGCGCCGGCGAGTTCTGGAAGGCGTTCGGCGGCCCGCAGATTATGGCCGGTGGGGTCGAGCGGATCTCGCTGGACCGCAAGGTGCGCGCCTCGCTGGACCGCAGCGTGCCGCAGATCGGCGCCCCGCAGGCGTGGGCCGCGGGTTTCGACGGCACCGGGACGACGGTCGCGGTGTTGGACACCGGCTACGACGCCACCCACCCCGACCTCGCCGGCAAGGTGGTCGGGTCGGCGAACTTCACGCCCAGCCCGGACACCAGCGACAAGTTCGGCCACGGCACGCACGTCGCGGCGACCATCGCCGGCACCGGGGCCGCGGCGGGCGGTACCCGCAAGGGCGTCGCGCCCGGCGCGAAGCTGATCGTCGGCAAGGTGCTGGACGACACGGGGAGTGGTGAGTTCTCCTGGATCCTGCAGGGGATGGAGTGGGCGGCAGCGTCCGGCGCGAAGGTGGTGAACCTGAGCCTGGGCGGTGGTCCGACCGACGGCACCGACGACCTGAGCGTCGGCCTCAACGAGATCAGCGCGCGCACCGGCACGTTGTTCGTGGTGGCCGCCGGCAATGACGGTGAGGAAGGCGCGTCCACGGTCGGCACGCCCGGTAGCGCGGACGCGGCGCTGACCGTCGGCGCGGTGGACCGGCAGGAAGCGCTCGCTCCGTTCTCCAGCCGGGGCCCGCGCGTGGGCGATCTGGCCGTGAAGCCGGACATCACCGCGCCGGGTGTGGGCATCGTGGCCGCCCGCGCGGCTGGCACGTCGATGGGCACCCCGGTGGACCAGTACTACACCGCGGCGTCCGGCACGTCGATGGCCACGCCGCACGTGGCCGGCGCGGCCGCGATCCTGGCCCAGCGCTATCCACAATGGACGGGTCAGCAGCTCAAGGACGGGCTGGCCAGCACCGCCAAAGCGGCGAACGGGCTGAGTGTGTTCGAGCAGGGCGGCGGCCGGGTCGACGTCGCCGCCGCGGCCGCGCACACCGGCGTCTACGCCACCGGCACGCTGAACTTGGGGCCGCTCAACGACACTTCGGGCCCGATCCGCAAGACGGTCACGTACACCAACACCACGTCCGCGTCGGCGAGCCTGCCCCTGCAGCTCGACCTGCGCCGGCCGGACGGCGGCACGGCCGGCGACGCGGTCCG
Organism: Actinocrispum wychmicini; assembly: GCF_004345645.1. GTDB lineage: Bacteria > Actinomycetota > Actinomycetes > Mycobacteriales > Pseudonocardiaceae > Kibdelosporangium > Kibdelosporangium wychmicini. Next base: position 140,300 of record NZ_SLWS01000017.1, read on the forward strand.
ACCGGACAAGTCCACAGTGGACGTTCCGGCCGGCGGCAGTGCGACCGTCACGATCACGGTCGACTCGGCCCGGCTGGTGCGCGGCAACTACACCGGCCGCCTCGTGGCCGGTGGCGTGCACACCACGCTCGGGCTGGTGAAGGAGGCGCCGAAGCACAAGCTGACGGTCAAGGGCATCGGCCGGGACGGCAAGGGCACCATGTACGGGATGACCCTGCGCGGCGAGGACGACAGGTTCGACGCGGTCGGCGACATCTTCGGGTCCTACACGTTCGAGGTCGGCGAAGGCGCCTACTACATCCACGGCTCGACCCACGACGGGCTGGCGCCGGACGAGGAGACCACCCACGTCATCCTCCCCGAGTTCGAGGTCACCAAGGACATGACGGTGGTCCTGGACGCGCGCAAGGCCGTGCCGGTGGAGATCCAGACACCTCGGCCCGCGGTGCAGAACGGCATCCTGAGCTACTTCACGCACCGCGAGTTCGGCAGCCGCAGGATCACCGACTACGGCATGGACTTCGACGGCACCCGGCGCGTCTACGTCACCCCGACCGAGCGCGTCAAGAAGGGCACCCTCGAGTTCGGCACGCGATGGCAGATGACCGCGCCGATGTTGACGTCGACCGTGCTGCCGTCGTTCGACCTCCAGGCGGAGCTGTTCTACTACGGGTCGTCGCCCGTGTTCTCCGGGGTGCGGTGGCTGCGGGTGGTCCCGGTCACGGACTACCGAAGGGTGGACGTCCGCGGCAAGATCGCCCTGGTCGCGCCGGACGAGAACAGCTACGACGTGGAGAAGGCCGCCGCCGACGCCGCGAAGGCGGGCGCCGCGATGGTGGTGATCACCAGCCCGGCGGGATGGTCGACGTACACCAAGTGGCGTCCACAAGGTGACCGGCTGCCGATCCCGACCGCCCTGATCACCCGCGACCAGGGCAAGCGACTCGCCGAACGCGCGGCGCGCGTCTGGACGAGCCTGCTGCTGTGCGGCATGCCGGTCAGCCCGTACCTGTACGACGTGGAGCAGGTCACCAAGGATCGCGTGCCGGACCGGGTCGTGCACCGGGTGACCGACCGCAACTCCGCGACCGTGATCACCGGCTACCGAAAGACCGGAGCCGCCGAATGGGCGAAGGAGCAGCGGTTCAGCTGGCGGCCGTGGGAGACGTACGCGGTCAACCAGTACCAGCGGTTCATGCCCACCGGGCGGGTCCGCGAGGAGGTCGTCACCGCGGACGACACCATCTGGCAGCACCGGGTGAAGCACTACTACAGCTGGGACGAGATGAACCCGCTGAACGGCGGCATGGTCGACGCGCCACGCACCTACCAGCCGGGGCGGGAGTCGACCGAGAACTGGTTCGCGCCGGTGGTCCGGCCAGCGATCCCTAAGGGCCTCCAGTCGTCCCGGTCCGGTGACGGAATGTCACTGCGCGTACCGGAGTTCGTCGACGCCGAGGCCACGCACTACGCGTTCACAGAAGGGGAGATCGACTCCACACCCGACCAGGAGGTGGCGCGGCTCTACCAGGACGGCAGGCTGCTGAAGGAGGCGCCGGTGGCGTGGGGCGCGTTCCCCGTGTCGCCCGATCCGGCGACCTACCGGCTGGACCTGTCGGTGTCCCGGACCACGCCGAACTGGCAGTTCGGCACGCACACGGACACGTCGTGGACGTTCCGCTCGCAGCGCCCGGCGGCGGGCCAGGACCAGCTGCTCCCGTTGCTCCAACTGGACTACGGCGTGCCCACCGACCTGGCCAACAAGGCCCCGGCGGGCCGGCGAACCGCGATCGACCTGACCGCGCGCCACCAGGACGGGCTGGCCGGGCCGAAGGTCGAGCGGATGACCGCCTCGGTGTCCTATGACGACGGTCGTACGTGGACGAACCTGAGGCTGGTCAACCAGGGGCAGGGCCGGTTCCGGGCGGTCGTCGACCACCCCAGGCTGGACCGGACTAACGGGTTCGTCGCGCTGCGCGTGCGGGCCGTCGACGCGGGCGGCAACTCCGTCGAACAGACCGTGCTGCGGGCTTACGGCCTGGCGTAGCGGTCAGCGGTTCCCGGTCCCGACGGGGCCGGGAACCGGCTCGTCCAGCCAGCCCAGCCGGCTGACCTCCCAGCCGAGCTGCATCCGCGTCTGCACGTTCATCTGGCTCATCAGGTCGTGGATGCGGCGTTGCACGGTCCGGTGGCTCACTCCGAGCCGGGTCGCGATCGCCTTGTCCGTGACGCCCGCGACCAGCAGCGACAGCAGGTGGCGTTCGTCGGTCTCGGGGACGGCTTCGGCCGCCTCGGGCTCGCCGGCCCGCAGCGGCCACGCCCGCTCCCAGTAGCTCTCGAACAGGGCGATCAGCGCGGCGAGCAGGCTGCTCTCCCGGACCAGGGCGGCGGTCGGCTCGCCGCTGCCGTCCAGGTTCTGCACCAGCGGGCACAGCGCGATGGTGTCGTCCGCGATCGCCATCCGGATCGGCAGGGTGGTGGCCGACCGGGCGATCTCGCCGGCCCGGATCCCGGTGTCCACGTTCTCGATCATGCCCGGTTCCTCGAGCATCGCGCGCTCGTAGATCACCCGGTACGTCACGCCACGGGCGAGCGCCTCGTACTCCTCGGAGTTCTCGCCCGAGGCCATCGCGATGTGCCCGGCCCGGCAGAACCACCGCATCTCGTGCCGGACACCCACCTGCAGGGTGGTCAGCTGCTGGCGGATCGCCGCCCGCCCGGTGATCACTTCGACCAGCTGGTTCGCGTCCCGCCGCCGGGCTCCGCCGCGGTACTCCTCGACCAGCTGGCTGACCGCGCTGCGGGCCCACTCCAGGGACTCCTGGCCGCGCATCAGCAGCGGGCCGAACGCCACGTCCGGTGGCGACGGCGCGTACCTCGGCTCGTCCGCCGCGACCCGGCTGACCAGGCCTTTGGCGTGTAACGAGCCGAGAATCGCGGCGACCCGGCCGGGGCTGAGCCCCAGCCGTCCCGCCACCTGGTCCGGCCTGGCGTCGAACGTGCCCACGATCAGCCGATAGACCTGCTCCTCGTCACCTGTCACCCCGATGGCGTTCAGCATTCTTGCTCCCCGAAAGTGATCGTCGTCGAGTGATCACGATATGCGCGACGATCAGGATCGCGAAAAACGGCAATCCGGCCATCCACGCGGTGTCGAGGCCGTCGATGAACGCCGTGGAGACCATCACGGCGAGCAGGAACAACGCGGCGAGGCCGGACGTGACGGGCGCGCCCCACAGCCGGACCGACGAAGCACTGGCCGAGGCACGCCGGAAAGCCCAGTGCGTCACCAGGATCATGATCCACACCAGCAGAGCGCCGAACACCGAGATCCCGAACAACGCGATGTAGGCGCTGTCCGCCGAGGTGACCGATAACGTGGCGGCGAGGCCCAGCCCGAGCGCGGACAGGACGAGCGCGTTGCGGGGTACGCCGGCCTTGCTGAGCCGTCCGGTCCAGGCGGGCGCGTACCCGTCACTGGCGAGCGAGTGCAGCATCCGGGTGGTCAGGTACAGGTTCGTGTTGGCGCTGGACAGCGCGGCGGTGAGCACGACGAAGTTGGTGATCGTGGCCGCGGCCGGGATGCCCGCGCTCTCGAAGACGCGCACGAACGGGCTGGTGTCGACCGTGCCGCCCTGCGCTGTCACGGTCCACGGGACGACGGCGAGCACGATGGCGATGGCGAGGACGTAGAACAGCACCAGCCGCAGCACCATGCGGCGGGCGGCGCGGGGGATGTCACGCTCGGGTTTCTCGGACTCGGCGGCGGTGACCGCGACGACTTCGGTGCCGATGTAGCTGAACAGCACGAACACCATGGCCAGGAACAGGCCCTGCATGCCGTGCGGCAGGAAGCCGCCGTCCGCGGTGAGGTTGGTGAGCCCGGTCGCGGGCGACTTGGGCAGGCCGAAGATGATCAACACCAGGCCCAGCCCGATGAACACGACGATCGCGACCACCTTGATCATCGCGAACCAGTACTCAACGGTGCCGAAGAACCGCACGGCCAACGCGTTCGCGCCGAGCACCACCGCGGAGAAGAACACGACGAGGGCCCACAGCGGCAGTTGTGGCCACCAGAAGCGAACGTACAGCCCGGCGGCGACGACCTCGCCGCCGACCGCGATGACCTGGATGGTCCAATAGGTCCAGCGTTGGACGAAGCCGGCGAGCGGGCCGAGATAGCGCTGCGCGACGGCGCCGAACGACCCGGCTTCCGGGTGCACCACGACCATCTCGGCCAGCGCCCAGGCGATGACGAACGCGACCAGCGCGCACAACGCGTACGCCAGGATCGTCGCGGGACCGGCCTGCGAGATGGCCAGCGCCGAGCCGAGGAACAGCCCGGTGCCGATCGCGCCGCCGAGGCCGATCATGCTGAGCTGCCGCCCGGTGAGCGTGCGCCGCAGACCTTGAGCAGTGGACGGGGAAACCGTCATGTAACACCCCAGCCGCTTCAGTGAGGCTAAACAGGCTTTAGGCAGTGTGCGACCCCGGCGAGGTCCTGTCAACGTCTCGGGCAATGATCACCACGGTCCGGGTGGGTTCCGTCCGGAAGTCACGGCGGCCGACGCGTTGACAGCGTGACTAAACGAATTTAGCGTACTCGAAAACCGTCGCCGGGAGGTGACAGATGATCGGGTCCACTCTCGACACCCCGTCCCTCGCCATCGAGGACCTACACGTGACGTACCAGGGTGCTCGTCCAGTACCAGCGGTGCGCGGCGTCTCATTGACTGTCCACACAGGAGAGACCGTGGCCTTGCTCGGCGAGTCCGGGTGCGGCAAGACGGCGACCGCGCGGGCGGTGATGGGGCTGCTTGAGCCGGGCACCGAGGTGACCGGCCGGATCGGCTACCGCGACGAGAACCTGCTTGACCTGCCCACGGCCCGGCGGCGTTCGTTGGCCGGCAGTGAGATCGCCATGGTGTTCCAGGACGCGCAGAGCGCGCTCAACCCGGCGTACTCGGTGGGCGCGCAGATCGCCGAGACGTTCCAGGTGCACCAAGGGACCCGCAAGCGGGAGGCGCTGAGCCGGGCGGTCGAGCTGATCGAACGGGTCGGTATTCCTGAGCCTGCGCACCGGGCCCGGCAGTACCCGCACCAGTTGTCCGGTGGCATGCGGCAACGGATCATCATCGCGATGGCCGTCGCGCTCGGGCCGAACGTGTTGCTGGCCGACGAACCGACCACCGCGCTTGACGTCACTGTGCAGGCGCAGATCATCGCGCTGCTCAAGGACTTGCAGCGGGAGTACCGGACGGCGCTCCTGCTGATCACCCACGACCTGGCCGTGGCGGCACAGATCGCGACGAGGGGCGTGGTGATGTACGCCGGCCAGGTGGTGGAAACGGGCCCGCTGCAACGGCTTTACCAGCGGCCCCGGCACCCGTACACGATCGCGTTGTTGCAGTCCGTGCCGCGGGTGGACAGGCGGGTGGAGGAGCTCGGGTCGATCCCGGGCTCCCCACCCGACCCGGCGGCGCTGCCCGAAGGTTGCCCGTTCGCGGTGCGGTGTCCGTTCGCCGACGACCTGTGCCGGGCCGAAGTGCCCGAGCTGCGGGTGCTGGCGGACGAGACGTTGGCCGCGTGCCATCACGCGGAGGTGGTCGCCGGTGAGTGAGCACTTACTCACGGCCGAGCATCTGGTCAAGGACTTCGCTGTCCGCAATGGACGGAAGCGGGTTGTGCTGCGGGCCGTGGACGATGTCAGCTTCGACCTGGATCGCGGCGAGACCCTGGCGTTGGTCGGCGAGTCCGGCAGCGGGAAATCCACTCTGGCCAGGACGTTGGTGTGCCTGGAGACACCGACGTCCGGCCGGGTGCTGCTGGACGGCACGGACTGGACCGCGCTGCCGGAACGACGGCGTCGCCCGTTGCGCAAGCGGGTGCAGATGGTGTTTCAGGACCCGTTCGGTTCGCTCAACCCGCGGATGAGTGTCGGCGACCTGGTTGGCGAGGCGTACCAGGTGCATGGCCTGCCGGACGCCCGGAGTTCCGTCGGTGAGCTGCTGGAACGGGTCGGGCTCGACCCGACCATGGCCGCGCGGCACCCGCACCACCTGTCCGGCGGGCAACGGCAACGCGTGGCCATCGCGCGGGCGTTGGCGCCGCATCCCGCCGTGTTGGTGTGCGACGAGCCGACGTCCGCGCTGGACGTGTCCGTCCAGGCGCAGATCATCGCGCTGCTGCGGCAGTTGCAGGCCGATCTGGGCATCGCCTACGTGTTCATCAGCCATGACCTGGCCGTGGTCCGGCAGATCGCCGACCGGATCGCGGTGATGTACCTGGGCCGGATCGTCGAGACCGGCACCGCGGACGACGTGTTCCGCGCCCCCACCGACCCCTACACCCAGGCGTTGCTGGCCGCCGTGCCGAGATTGAAGGAGCGAACATGAACCGTCGAGGCTTCCTCAGGGCCACGGGCGGTATTGCCGTGCTCGGCCCGCTCGCGGTGGCGTGCGCGGACACGCGCAAGCCCGCCGCGTCCGGCAATGCCGTGCTGAAGTACGCGATGTCGGCCGAACCCAAAGGGCTCGACCTGGCGACGACCACCGAGTCCAACTCCGGCATCGTGATCCACAACGTCTACGACCGGCTGGTCGAACTGACCGCCGACGCCAAGAACGTCACCCCAGGCCTCGCTGAACGGTACGACATCTCGCCCGACGGCGTGACGTACAGCTTCGCGCTGCGGTCAGGTGTGAAGTTCTCGGACGGCAGCGTGTTGGACGCGAACGCCGTCGTGGCGTCCTTACGCCGGACCATGGAGGTCGGCCAGGGCGCCAGCTTCCTGCTCACCGAGCACGTCAAACCCGGCAACATCGTGGCTAAGGACGCCGGCACGGTCGTGATCACGCTCGACGCGCCCTTCGCGCCTTTCCTGCGGGCGCTGGCGTTGGACGCGGTCGGATCCGTGGTCAACCCGACCGTGGTGGCGGCCAACAAGACCCAGGCCGACCCGACCGCCGCCAAGTACCTGGCCAGGAACATGGCTGGCAGCGGCGCGTTCCAGTTCGTCCGCTGGACGCCCAACCAGGTGATCGAGCTGAAGCCGAACGAGGGGCACTGGCGGGGTCGGCCGAAACTCGGCGGCGTGCTGTTCAACTCGCCGGTGGAGCCGTCCACCGCCGCGTTGCAAGTCGAGCGGGGCGACCTGGACGTGGCCGGGAACCTGCCGGCGAACCTGATCGAACGCCTCGGCGGGCTGGCGGACGTCGGCATCCTGTCGACACCGTTGCTGGACACCACGTACTGGGTGTTCCAGACCGGGAGCAAGCCGTTCAACGACGTCCGCGTCCGCCAGGCGATCTGTTACGCCATCGACCACGACGCGATCATGGCCAACGTCGTGAAGGAGAGCGGTGTGCCACTGCGCGGCCCACTGCCGCGTGACCTGATCGACGGCTACGACAACGCGTCCGAGATCGCCGTGTACAAACGTGATGTCGCCAAGGCAAAGGCGTTGCTCGCTGACGCGGGCTACGCCAACGGCCTGAAGATCGACAGCACCTACGTTCCGGGTTACGGCACGTTGAAGCAGATCGCCGAAGTGATGCAGGCGAACCTGAAGGACGCCGGCATCGAGTGCTCGGTCGGCGAACTGCCGTTGAGCACGATCATCGACAAGGTCGGCAAGGGCGACCTGCCGTTCTTCTCCTGGAAGTCCTCGATGAACTACGCCAGCCCGGACGCGATGCTGTACACCAAGCTGCACGGCAAGGCGACCCAGTCGGTCGAGGGCAACATCGCGCGGTACCAGAACGCCGAGGTCGATCAGCTGCTCGACCGCGCCCGCGGCGAGACCGACCGCAAGGCGCAGGACGCGGACTGGCTGGCCGCGTCCGCGCGGATCAGCAAGGACGTGCCGTGGCTGCCGCTGTACCAGGACGTGGACCGGCGCGCGGTGCGCAAGAACATCCGTGGTTACAAGGAATCCTCGCTGTCCCGGCCCGACCTGTTCGCCGTTGAGAAGTCCTAAGTGGAGGTACTGTGAGCATCTTCGAGGTGGAGTCGTGGAACGTCCGGGCGGACGTGGACCCGGCCGAGTACCACGAAGGCATGCGGACCTGGTTCCGTTGGGTGGCCGACAACCGCGCCGAGCTGTTCCCCGAGTGGCGCTCCGCGTCCTACTACCATGAGGTGAACCAGCCGGACATGGCGCCGACAGGCCGGTACACCATGTTGTTCGAGTATCACTCCGAGCAGGCGCGGCGCGAGTACAAGGAGCGGCGCAAGGACTGGTCCGGGCCGTACGCCGAGTACAAGAAGGTCGACCCGTACGAGCCCTTTCTGACCAATGTGGACCTTGACTACTGGGAGCCGCTGGAGCGCGGTCTCTGGCTGCCGGGAGAGCCGTAGCCGATGGGTCGTTACGTCCTGCGGCGGATCCTGATCGCCGTCCCGCTGCTGTTCGCCGTCGCCGCGATCACGTTCCTGTTGACGCACATCGTCCCAGGGGACGCGGCGCGGGTGCTGGCGGGCCTGAACGCGAGCGAGGACGCGGTCCAGCGGATCCGCGAGCAGTACGGCCTGGACCAGTCGCTGATCGTCCAGTTCGGACACTACCTGGGCCGGCTGCTGAGCGGCGACCTCGGTGACTCGCTGACGAACCAACGGCCGGTCGCGGCGAACCTGCTGGACGCGCTGCCCGCGACGATCGAGCTGACCGTCGCGTCCCTGGTGATCGCGCTCGCCATCGGGATCCCGCTCGGCGTGCTCGCGGCCACCCGCCGCGGGAAGCTGGTCGACCACCTCGGCCGGCTGATCAGCCTGGTCGGGGTGGCGATGCCGGTGTTCTGGATCGGGATCGTGCTGGTCGTGGTGTTCTACGCGGAACTCGGCTGGCTGCCCAGCGAGGGCCAGGCGAGCGTGCCGGGCGACCCGGTCACCGGCTTCGCCCTGCTGGACACCGCGCTGCGCGGCGACGGCGAAGGGTTCCTGGACGTGCTGCAGCACCTGGTCCTGCCGGCGTTCACGTTGTCTCTGCCGACCCTGGCCAGGGTGATGCGGACGACCAGGTCGGCGATGCTGGAGGCGATGGCCGAGCCGTATGTGGCGACCGCGCGGGCGAAAGGCGTGCCGGAGCGGCGGGTCGTGTACCGGCACGCGTTGCGTAACGCGTTGTTGCCGGTGGTCACCGTGACCGGCCTGGCGTTCGGTTATCTGCTCGGCGGTTCGGTGCTGGTGGAGAAGATCTTTAAGTGGCCGGGGATCGGCCGGTACGCGTACGAGTCGATCACCGTGCTGGACTACAACTCAGTGATGGGGGTGACCCTCGTGGCGACGATCGCTTTCCTCGTGGTGAACCTGCTGGTGGACGTGCTGCACGCCTACCTCGACCCGAAGATCCGACTCGCGTGACCGCGCCACGGAGGTTGCGGAGGCGCCCACGGCCGAAGTGGGCCACCTGGTTCGCGCTCGTCGTACTCGCCTTGGCCCTGGTCACGGCACTGCTTCCGGACGTGATCGCACCGTATGACCCGAACGCCATCGACCTGGGTGCGGCGCTGCGGCCACCGTCCGGTGACCACTGGCTCGGCACCGACAACAACGGCCGGGACATCGCCAGCCGGATCGTGCACGGCGCCCGGATCTCGTTGCCGATCGGGTTGTCGGTGGTGCTGTTCTCGACCGTGGTGGGCGGGCTGCTCGGGCTGATCGCCGGGTTCCGCGGCGGCTGGGTGGACGAGGTGATCATGCGGATCACCGACGTGTTCCTGTCGGTGCCGTACATCCTGCTGCCGATGGTGGTCGTGGTGGCGTTGCAGCCGAGCCTGGTGAACACCACGATCGCGCTGGCCGTGGTGTGGTGGCCGGCGTACGCCCGGCTGATGCGTGGCCAGGTCGCGTCCGTCCGGCAGTCGCCGTACGTGGCGAGCGCGGTGGTGCTCGGCGCGCCGACCCGTCGGATCCTGCTGCGGCACGTGCTGCCCAACGCCGCCGGCCCGGTGATCGTCCTGGCCACCATGGATGTCGGATTTGTCATTCTGGCAAGTGCCGGCCTGGGGTTCCTCGGGCTCGGCGCCCGGCCGCCGACCCCGGAGTGGGGCGTGATGACCAGCGACGGCCTCGGGTTCCTGCTGGACGCCTGGTGGTACTCGCTGTTCCCCGGACTGGCCATCGCGCTGGTGGTACTGGCGTTCACCGTGCTCGGTGACACCGTGCAGGACCTGATGTCCCCTCAACGGAAAGGACGGAAACAGTGGTCGTCGGCATCCGGCTGACCCAGTTCGTCGGCGGCCCGGCCGAACTGGTGGATCTCGCGGTCACCGCCGAACAGGCGGGGTTCGACCAGGTGTGGTTCGCGAGCGACCCGTTCATGCTGCACACGTGGGCGCTGTGCGCGGCGGTCGCGCAAACCACGAGTCAGATCCATATCGGCGCTTTGGGGATGAACCCGGCGACGATCGACCCGTCCGAGATCGCCGCATACCTGGGTACGCTCGATCTGCTGTCCGGCGGCCGTGCGTTGGCGGGCATCGGCGCGCACACTGCTGACATGGTGCCCAGGCTCGGTGTCGACGGCGCCGAGATCCCGGCCCGGACAGCGGAGGCGGTGGGGTTGGTACGGGCGTTGCTGGCGGGTAAGGAGCCGCCCGAAGGCCGACATTTCCGGTGGGAACCGGGGTGTGCGTTGGGGTTCACACCGCCACGGGCGGACATCCCGTTGTACGTCACCGCGTACGGCGAGCAGTTCCTGACCGAGGCGGGCGGCTACGGCGACGGGGTGCTGCCGATCCTGTTCCCGCCGGAGACCGCGCCGGAGATCGTGCGCTGGGTACGCGCCGGCGGGGAGGCCGTGGTGTCTGGCTGTGTGTGGGTGTCGGTGGCGGACGATCCGGCCGTGGCCGGGGACCTGATCCGGCCGACGATCGCGTTCTTCGGCCCGTACCTGTCCGGCCGGGACCTGGCCCTGGCCGGGCTCACCGAGGCGGACTTCGCCCCGGTCGCGGCGGCGATGCGGACCGGAGGGGTGGACGCCGCCGCCCGGCTGGTCACCGACGACATGCTGCGGCTGGCCGTGGTGGGCACGCCGGCCGAGGTCGGCGCCCGCCTGGCCGGGCTGATCGACGCGGGCGTCACCGAGCTGAGTCTGGGCGGTCCGCTCGGGCCGGACCCGGCCGCGGCGATCCGGCTGCTCGGCACGGAGGTCCTGCCGGCGCTGCGCGGACACCGGGACCGTTAGTGTTCCCGCTCGTCAGCGCCCGGGAGACAGGGGAGTGGAATGATCGGCGAACGGATTCGCGAGCTCCGGACCGCGAAGTCGATGACGGCGACCGAACTGGCCAAGGCGGCCGACGTGTCGGTCGGCATGATCAGCCAGGTGGAACGGGGGATCACCGACCCCAGCCTGGAGACCGTCCGGCGGATCGCGCGGGTGCTGGACACCCCGGTGTTCAGCCTGTTCCAGGACGTCGACGCGGAGCCGGTCGCGGTGGTGCGCAGGGACCGCAGGATGGACATCCGGTCCCCGCAGGGCGGCATCGTGTACCAGCGGGTGTCGTCCGGCGCGGGCAAGATCGAGGTGCTGGAGGGGCTACTGGAGCCGGGCGCGGCGTCGTCGGACACCGGCTGGAGCCACCCGTCCGACGAGTGCGTGGTGGTGCTCACCGGGCGTCTGGTGGTCGAAGTGGACGGTACCCGGTACGACCTGAAGACCGGCGACAGCGCCACCTTCGACTCCCGCAACCCGCACCGCTACCTCAACGAGACGAGCAAGCCGGTCCGGTTCCTGCTGGCCGTGACGCCGCCGAGTTACTGATCTCACTGACCCGGTTCACCTTGACTCGACTGGGAGGCGGTTCTTACCATCGTTTAGTCCTACTAAATGTCTTTAGCGAGGGCTGATGATCGCGAAACTCACCAGCGACCAGTTCCGGGAGAACTTCCCTGTTCTCGCCGACACGGTCCACCTGGCCAGCTGCAGCCAGGGCGCGCTGTCCGGCGAACTGCTGACCGCGCTGTCCGAGCTGACCTACAGCATGCGGGAGCACGGCGCGCCGTGGGCGCAGTGGATGGCTGAGGTCGACGAGGCCCGCCGCCGGTTCGCCGACCTGGTCGGCGCCACCCCCGACGAGATCGCGATCGTGCACTGCGCGTCCGACGGCGCGTACCAGATCGCGTCCACAAAGGACTGGTCGAGTCGACCCACGATCGTCACCACCGACATGGAGTTCCCGTCGGTCGGGCACGTGTGGGTGGCGCAGGCGGCCCGTGGCGCCCAGGTGGTGCACGTTCCGGAACGGGCCGCGACGGTCGACCCGGACGAACTCGTCGCGGCGATCGACGAACGCACCGGCCTGGTGTCGGTGCCCATCGCGTCCTACCGCAACGGCGCCCGGATGCCCGTCGAAGCCGCGGTGGCCCGTGCGCGTGAAGTGGGCGCGAAGGTGTTCGTCGACGCCTACCAGGCGATGGGGGTGCTCCCGGTCGACGTACGGGAGCTGGGCTGCGACTACCTCGTGTCCGGGGCGTTGAAGTACATGCTCGGCCTGCCCGGGGTCGCCTTCCTCTACGCCAGGGACGGCGTCGCCGACGATCTGCCGCCGCAGCTGACCGGCTGGTTCGGCCGGGTGGACCCGTTCCGGTTCGACCCGCGGACGGTCGACTACCCGACCCAGGCCCGCCGGTTCGAGACCGGCACACCGGGCATCCCGGCCGTGTACGCGGCCAACGCCGGCATGCGCCTGCTGTCCAGAGTGGACATGAAGGAGGTCGGCGGGCACGTCGTCGACCTGGCCAGGCTCACCGGCGAACGGCTGCTCGCGGCGGGCGAACGGCTGTGGGCGCCGCCGACCGGACTGGGCCCGCAGGTCGCCCTGGTCGACGACGACCCTGACCGACTGGCCGGCTACCTGGCCAGCCGCCGGATCGCGACCGCGCCGCGCGGGAACGTGCTGCGGCTGTCGTTCCACTACTTCACCAACGAGTCCGATGTGGACGCCGTGTGCGCGGCGATCGCGGACTACCGTACTGAGAACTGAGGAGAACCCGTGCTGCACGTCCGCAAGACCTCCAGGGCCCGCTGGCAAGGGCCGGCTTCCACCGGGTCCGGCACGCTCAGCCTGGGCCGGCGGGGCCCGGACCTGCCGTTCAGCCTGCGCAGCCGGGTCGGCGACGAGCCGGCGACCAACCCGGAGGAGCTGCTCGGCTCCGCGCTGGCGGGCTGTTTCGCGATGTCGTTGGCGAACCTGTGTGAGGAGCGGGGAACGCCGGCCGAGTCCATCGACGCCACCGCGCTCGTGCACCTGGTGCAGACCGACGAAGGTTTCCGGATCCCCACGATCGAGCTGTCCTGCACGGTCAGCGTGCCCGGACTGGCCGACGAGGTCGTTCGTGAGCTGGCCGAGCAGGCCGAACGCACCTGCCCGGTCCGGTTGCTCTACAACGCCGACGTCACCCTGAAGGTCGAGGTGTCATGAGCAAGGTCTTCCACTACCGCGACGTCACACCGTCTCAAGTAGACACTATCGCCGTGCACGAGACACACCAAGACGATGCGAACGGCTTACATCAGGCCATCTACCGGTGCCTGCCGGGCAGGTCGAGTTCACGGTCACCCGGCGAAGGACGCCTGGAGACGCTGTACGTGCTGTCTGGAACGGGAACGCTGCATCGCGAGGACGGTGACCATCCGCTGCGGCCGGAGTTGGCGTCGCTCATCGTCGGCAAGGACTCGTACGAGATCACTGCTCTCGAAGAGATGGTGCTGGTGTCGGTGTCCGCCGACGTCCAGCCGTCGGTCGAGTGCGGCGACTACCGGGCGACCGTGGACCTCGCCGACCAGTCCACTCAGGACGCCGTGAGCCAGCGCGAGTACCAGGTGCTGTTCGACCCGGCTGTCGGATGCTCAGGCGTGACGCAGTTCCTCGGCTACATCCCGACGATCCGCACGCCGATGCACTACCACCCGTACAGCGAGATGGCGTTCGTGGTGGGCGGGTCCGGCCGGGTGGAGATCGCCGGGGAGACGTCCACGCTCACCCCCGGCAGCTGCTTCTACCTGCCCGCGGGCGTGCACCACCGGGTCGAGAACCTGGACACCGGGTTCCTCCGGCTGCTCGGCGTGTTCACCCCGGCCGGCAGCCCGTCGCAGAACATCCCGGTCGAGTAATGACCGCGCACGTCGACACCTTCTGTGCGGACCACCTGCCACCGCGATCCGAGTGGCCGGAGTTCCGGTTCGCCCTGCCTGAACTGTCCTATCCGGACACGTTGAACTGCGCACGGGTGTTGTTGGAGGACACCATCGAACGGTTCGGACCGGACCGGCGGTGCCTGGTGTCGCCCGAGCTGACGTGGTCGTACGGCGACCTCCTGCGGCACGCCAACCAGGTCGCGCACGTCCTCGTGGCGGACTACGGAATCGTCCCCGGCAACCGGGTTCTGTTGCGGGCGCCCAACAACCCGTGGCTGGTCGCCTGCTGGTTCGGCGTGCTGCGCGCCGGCGCGGTCGCTGTCACCACCATGTCGTTGTTACGGTCGGGCGAGCTGCGGGCGATCGCGGAGGTCTGCCGGCCGTCCTTGGCGTTGTGCGATCCGCGGTTCACCGACGGTGTCGACCTGCCGTTGCTGGACTTCGACGAGCTGGCGGCTCGATGCGCCGACAAGCCGGCGGAGTTCGAGCCGGTCGCCACCGCGGCCGACGACGTGGCGTTGTTGGCGTTCACCTCGGGCACCACTGGGAAACCCAAGGCGACCATGCACTTCCACCGGGACGTGCTGGCCAACTCGGACACGTTCGCCCGTCATGTCCTCAAACCCGAACCGGACGACCTGTTCACCGGCACCCCGCCGATCGCGTTCACGTTCGGCCTTGGCGGCCTGGTGGTGTTCCCGCTGCACGTGGGCGCGGCGACGCTGCTGCTGGAGCGGGCCACCCCGGCCGAGCTCGCCGAAGCTGTGCGGGACAACGGCGTTTCGGTGTTGTTCACCGCACCCACCGCATACCGTTCGATGCTGGCCAACGGGTTGGCGGACCGGCTCACGGGCCTGCGCCGGTGCGTTTCCGCGGGCGAGGCGCTCTCCCGCTCGCTGTGGCAGGACTTCTTCGACACCACCGGAATCCGGCTCATCGACGGGATCGGCGCCACCGAGTTGCTGCACATCTTCATCGCCGCGGCCGACGACGACATCCGGCCCGGCTCGACCGGCCGCGCGGTCCCCGGCTACGAAGCCGCCGTGCTCGACGCCAACGGCCGGCCGGTGCCGGACGGGATGCCGGGGCGACTGGCGGTGAAAGGCCCGACCGGGTGCCGGTACCTGGCCGACCCCCGACAACGCGACTACGTGCGCGACGGGTGGAACATCACGGGCGACACCTACGTCCGCGACCGGGACGGCTACTTCTGGTACCAGGCCCGCAGCGATGACATGATCATCTCGTCCGGGTACAACATCGCCGGGCCGGAGGTGGAGGAGGCCCTGCTGGGGCATGCCGACGTGGCCGAGTGCGGCGTGGTCGGGATGCCGGACGAGGAGCGAGGGAGCCTGGTGACCGCGTACGTCGTGCTCCGCGCGGGAGTGACCGGCGACGACAGGAAGGTCAAGGAGTTGCAGGACTTCGTCAAGCAACGGATCGCGCCGTACAAGTATCCGCGCGTGGTGCGGTTCCTCGACGCCCTGCCGCGGACGTCCACCGGTAAGGTCCAGCGTTTCCGGCTTCGCCAACTGGGATAGGAGCGACACATGGCAGTTCTCGAGAACCTGCTCGACGCACTGGGCACCGGCCAGGTGGAGGTCGTCGACCTGACCGCCCCGCTGCACTCGGGGACCCCGTTGCTGCAGTTGCCCGAGCCGTTCGCGAACACGATCTCGTTCCGGCTGGAGGAGATCAGCCGGTACGACGACCGCGGCCCGGCGTGGTACTGGAACGACATCCACACCGGCGAGCACACCGGCACCCACTTCGACGCGCCCGTGCACTGGGTGACCGCGCGGGACGGCCAGGACGTGTCGCAGGTTTCGCCACGTACCCTGATCGCGCCCGCGGCGGTGCTCGACTTCGCCGACCAGGCCGCCGCGGATCCGGACTTCCTGCTGGAGATCGAGCACGTCAAGGCCTGGGAGAGCGAGCACGGCGCGTTGCCGGCCGGCGGCTGGCTGCTGTACCGGACCGGGTGGGACGCCCGCGGCGAGGACCAGGCGGAGTTCCTCAACCAGGGGCACAGCCCGGGGATCTCGGTGGCGTGCGCCAAGTGGCTCGCGGAGGAGACGCCGGTTATCGGTGTCGGTGTGGAGACGGTCGGCACGGACGCCGGCGCCGCCCACTCGTTCGAGCCCGCGTTCCCGTGCCACTCGTTCTTGCTGGGGGCCGGCAAGTACGGCCTGACCCAGCTACGGAATCTGGCCGCGTTGCCGCCGACCGGCGTGGTGGTGCTCGCGGCGCCGCTGCCGATCGTGGGCGGCTCGGGCAGCCCGACACGGGTGTTGGCCCTGGTCGAGCGATGACGGTCGCGGAGGCGGTCGGCAAGGCGCTCGCGCAGCTCGGTGTCGACCACGTCTTCGGCGTGGTCGGCAGCGGGAACTTCCACGTCACCAACGCCCTTGTGGCCGGTGGCGCGCGGTTCGTGGCGGCACGGCACGAGGGCGGCGCGGCGACGATGGCCGACGCGTACGCCCGCACCAGCGGGAAGCTCGGTGTGTTGTCGGTGCACCAGGGCCCCGGGCTGACCAACGCGATGACCGGGATCACCGAGGCGGCCAAGAGCGGGACGCCGCTCATCGTCCTGGCGGCGGAGGCGACCGCGCGGCGTTCGAACTTCTTCGTGGACCAGGCTTCCTTGGCCACCGCGGTCGGCGCGGTTCCGCTCCGGGTTCGAGCGGAGAGCGTGTACGAGGATGTCGCGCGGGCGGTTCGGCTGGCCCGGGAGAACCGGACAGTACTGCTCAATCTCCCGCTGGACGTCCAGCGGGAGCCCGCCGCCGGGACTCTGCCGGATCTGCCGGTCGCCACACGCTCGCCAGTGGACGTCACGGAGTTGGCCTCGTTGCTGGCAAAGGCGCAACGGCCGGTGTTCGTGGCAGGGCGAGGATCCCGGCACGCCGCCGCGGAACTGGCGGAACTGGCGTCGCACTGTGGCGCGTTGCTGGCGACTTCGGCGGTCGCCAACGGCCTGTTCGCTGGAAACCCGTGGTCAGTGGGCATTTCGGGCGGGTTCGCCACGCCGCTCGCGGTGGAGCTGATCACCGGGGCCGACCTGATCGTCGGGTTCGGGTGCGGGCTGAACATGTGGACCATGCGGCACGGCACGTTGATCGGCCCGGACGCGCGGGTCGCTCAGGTCGACGTGAATCCCGACGCGATCGGCGCCCATCGGCCGGTGCACGTCGGTGTCGTCGGCGACGTGGGCGCGGTCGCCGAGGCACTGCTGGACGTTGTCGCCCCCGCGCCCGGCTACCGGACGGCCGAAGTGGCGGCCCGGCTCGCCAAGGAAGGACGTTGGCGGGACGTGCCGTTCACCGACGAGTCCGACGGCGACCGCATCGATCCGCGGACCCTGTCGATCCGGCTGGACGACCTGCTGCCGGCGGACCGCGTGGTCGGCGTCGACTCGGGCAACTTCATGGGCTACCCGAGCGGGTACCTGGCCGTGCCGGACGAGCTCGGCTTCTGTTTCACCCAGGCGTTCCAGTCGATCGGCCTTGGCCTGGCCACCACCATCGGCGCGGCCCTCGCCCAACCGCACCGCCTGCCCGTCGCCGCGCTCGGCGACGGCGGCGCCCTGATGAGCATCGCCGACCTCGAGACCGTGGTCCGGCTCGGCCTGCCGATGGTCATCGTGGTCTACAACGACGCTGGCTACGGCGCCGAAGTGCACCATTTCGGGCCGCAAGGGCACGTTCTGGACACCGTCCGGTTCCCCGACACGGACATCGCGGCGATCGGTCGGGGATTCGGCTGCGACGGCCTGACCGTGCGGCGACCCGAGGATCTGACCGGACTGACCGCCTGGCTGGCCGGGGCCAGGGACAAGCCAGTGGTGATCGACGCCAAAGTCACCGCCGACCACGGTTCCTGGTGGCTGGAGGAGGCGTTCCAGGGGCACTGACACGCTCACTGACAGGGCGGCTGGAACGGGATGCCCGGCAGGTACCGGTCCCAGTCCGCCTGGGTGATCCGTGGCTGTGCGCGGTCGCAGATGTCGGCCGCGACGGCTGTCGGGTCGATCGACCACAGGCGGGCAGTGCCCTCACTGCCCGCCGTGGCGATGGTGCGGCCGTCGGAGCTGAACGTCACGTCGTTGACGGCGGCGGAATGACCGGTGAGAACCGCCGTGGGTGTTACGCCGTCCCATAGGCGGACGGTCCGGTCATCGCTGGCCGAGGCCAGGGTGTGCCCGTCCGGGCTGAAGGCGACCGCGCGAACGGTGTTGGTGTGGCCGACGAGAGTGGCCAGTTCGCTCGGCCGGCGGGGATCCGTGACGTTCCACAACCGGATGGTGTGGTCGTCGCTGCCGCTGGCAAGGGTGTGCCCGTCCGGGCTGAACGCCACCGACCGGACGGTGTTGCCGTGCCCGGAAAGGGTGGGCAGCACGGCGGTCCTGGTCGGGTCGGTGACGTCCCAGAGCCGGACGGTGTAGTCGTCGCTGCCGGTGGCCAGGATGTGGCCGTCCGGACTGAACGCGGCCGAGGTGAACACACTGGCCGGCGCGGTGGGTGGCCTGGCCTGGCCGGCGAGCACGACCAGCCGCCCCGGCGGGGTGACCCGCCAGAGCTGGACCGTGTTGTCGCCGCCGGTGGCGGCCAGCAGCCGGCCGTCGGGGCTGAAGACCACCGAGGTGATCTCGTTGCCCTGTCCGGAAAGGACGGTGACGGGCCAGTTCGGGCGGCTGACGTCCCACACCCGCAGTTGCTGGTCCGCGGTGGCCAGCAGCCGGCCGTCGGGACTGAACGCGACAGACGACACGGCGCCGGTGTAGCCGGTGAGGGTGACCAGTTGCGCATGGCGGTGCGGATCTGTGATGTTCCACAGCCGTGCTGTCCAGTCGGCGCTCGCGGTGGCGAGTGTCTGGTTGTCCGGACTGAAGGCGACCGACGTGACCGCGCCCAGATGGCCGGTCACCGCTGGCTCCGGCAGGTCGTCCAGCCGGACGGTGTGGTCGAAACCGCCGGACGCGATGAACGTGTCGTCCGGGCTGAAAACCAGTCCGGCGACGGTGTTGGTGTGCCCGTCGAGGGTGGCCACCGCCTGTGGGCGACCAGCGGTGTAGATGTTCCACAGCTTGATGGTCCGGTCGTCGCCCGCTGTGGCCAGCGTGTCCTCGTCCGCGTTGAACGCGACCGCGAGCACCGCGCCGGTATGCGCGCTCAGCGTGGCCAACTCCTTGGGGTTCCGTAGGTCCGCCAAACTCCATAACTTGGCCGTGTGGTCGGAACTGCCTGTGGCCAACACGTTTCCCGCCGGGCTGAACGCGACCGCGTTGACGGCGTCCGCGTGTGCGGTGATGACGCTGAGCATCGTCGGATGGCGTGGGTCGACCAGGTCCCACAGGCGGGCGGTGTGGTCGGCGCTCGCGGTGGCCAACACCCGACCGTCCGGACTGAACATCGCCGAGAACACGGTGTCCGTGTGCCCCGACAGGACACTGAGGACAGTCGGGTGCCGTGGGTCGGCCACGTCCCACACCCGGACTTCCCGACCGGTTGTCGCGAGTTTGTGCCCGCTTGGGCTGAACGACACCCCGTACATTCGGTCGTCCAGCCCGGAGATGACCGCGACGGTCCGGGGATGCCGTGGGTCGGTGATGTCCCAGAGCCGGACCGTGCTGTCCCAGCTGGCCGTGGCGAGCAGCCGCGTGTCCGGGCTGAACGCCACCGAGTACACGGTCGCGGTGTGCCCGGTCAGGGTGGCCAGCTCATGGGGATGGTGGGCGTCGGCGACGTCCCAGAGCCGGGCGGTGCCGTCCTCGCTCGCGGTGGCCAACATGTGGCCCGTCAGACTGAGCGACACACCGTGGACGCGGTCGGTGTGCCCGTCCAGGATGGTGGCGTACCGCGCGGCCGGCGTGCTGAGCAGGCCGCTGAGCGACTCCGGGGTCGAGGCGAGCCGGTACGCGGCCAGGCTGAGCTGGGCGGCCAGTGCGGGATTCGCGGTCCGCAGCGCGTCGGCCTGCGCGATCAGCTTCTGCGAGATGGCGAGGGTGCGCTGCTCGTCGGCGGCGAGCTGGGACCGTACCGCGAAGACCAAAGCGGCGCCGGCGGCCAACGCGAGGACGACGGCCAACGAGACGAACTGCCGCAGCCGCCTGACTTTGCGGCGTTGAGCGGCGACACTGGCGTCCAGGAACCGATGCTCGCGCGGGGTGATCTTGGCGCCGCCGGCCATCAGGTCCTGCGCCGCGGCCAGCCTGATACCCCGGTACAGCACGTCGGAGTCGTGGTCGAGGGACTCCCAGGTGTCCGTGGCCTCGGTGAGCTGGCGACGCACCCGTAAGCTGTCGCCGTCCTCGGTCAGCCAGGTCCGCAGCCTCGGCCAGTACCGGATCAGGGCCTCGTGGGTGATCTCGACGTCGTCCTGGTCCAGGGTGAGCAGCCGGGCGGCGGCGAGCCGTTCGACGACCGGGTCGTCCAGTTCGGCCCGGCTGGCCCGTCGTTTGGTGTCGCCCGCGGCGACCAGTCGCAGGAACGTCTCCTTGGCGAGCTGCCGCTGGGTCGCGTCCATCGACGTGTACTCGGCCTCGGCGGTCCGGGCGATGGCGTGGTGGATGCCGCCCGCGGCCTCGTATCCCGCGACCGTCATGGTCATCCCGCGTCGCCGCCGCCAGGTCTCCAGCAGCACGTGGGATATCAACGGCAGCACGGCTTGTTGTCCGGCCGCGTCGGCGACGAGCCGCGACACGAGCCCGGCCTCCACCCGGCAGCCCGCGGCCGTGGCCGGCTGGACGATCGCGTCGTGCAACTCGTCCACGGTCATCGGCCCGACCAGGACCTGCGCGTCACCCAGCGCGGCGACCAGGTCCGGGTACTGGCCGCAATGGCCGTAGAAGTCCGCGCGCACACCGATGATCACATTTGTGTCGGCACTGAGCAACTGGTGGATGAACCGCGCCCGTTCGGCTTCGTCGGCGCACAACGTGAAGACTTCCTCGAACTGGTCGACCACCACCAGATCCGCTGTTCCAGCGGCCGCGTACGCGTCGACCGGATGCGGTCCCGGCGTGAAGACCACCGCGCCGGACCGAGCCGCCACCCCGGCCCGGAGAATCGACGACTTCCCGGAGCCGGAAGCGCCGAAAACACCGAGAAATCCCCGTTCCCGCACTCGGTCGAGAATGTCGGCGACCAGCCGGTCCCGGCCGAAGAACCAGTCCGCGTCCGACACCTGAAAAGCGGCAAGGCCGACATATGGCGCCGCGTCATTGGCCCGAATGGCGACGGCGTGATCGGCCAGCAGGTCGGACGCCTGATGCCAACGATCTTTCCACAGGGCCGTATCGCCGGAGCAGGCCTGCACGTACGCCATAGTCACGGCCAGGCTCGGCAGCCGATGCCCGGAAGCGGCCTCGGACAACGTGGCCGGCGAATAGTGGGCCCGGCGGCTGAGCTCACGATATGTCGGTTGGCCGGCGTCCTCGCGCACATGGCGCAGGCCGGCGGCGAACTCCCGCAAAACGTCGTTGTCCGAATCCAGCGGACGCTCCGGCCGTGGCATCCGACCATTGTTCGGTTGTCGGGTGTGCCCAGTCCAGCTATCCGAAGACCGCACTTTCGTAAGGCAGGCGGAAAGCGGCGGCGGCTTCGTCGAGATCGACGATCGCGCCGAGGACCCGTTCCAGTTCGCCGACGGCGTCCGGCAGGTTGCCCTGGGCGTAGGCGGCCAACGGCGCGAAGTTGAGGGTCGAGAGGTTGCTCGACGCGGTCGGCATGTCCGCCGGATCCGGCCGCACGACAACGGGACCGGCGCCGGCGAAACCCTGGTTGACGGTCCGCGCCGACACCGTCTCGGCCAGCAGTTCGGCGAGGAGGCCCGGAACCGGGCCGGCCGCGGCCAAGGACATCCGGGCGACGAACGCGCGGTCGGTGTATCGCCGCACCGCGTCCGAGACGAGGGCAAGCGCGGCGATCGCGAACTCGTCGGGCGGGCTGGGAACGTTCCACAGGCCGGTGGCGGGCGGACCCTGCTGGGCCAGCCGGGTGAGCGCGGCGGCCCGCGCGGTGAGGTGTGACCGCAGCCCGGGGCCGACCTGGAAGGGGGCGAGCCCGACCGACAGCATGGCGGGGAACGGCAGGTCGGCGAGTGCCGACCACAGCGGTTGCCACGGTTGTCGCCGGTGGATCAACGGGGTGACCGCGGCCAGCCACGGGTGGTGGGCGTCGGCACGGCTGGACCGCTGGGTGGTCAGTCGCTTGCGGACTTCGACGATTCCTTCGTGGTGCGGCTGGAACGGCTCAAGTATCCAGCGGGTCCGGGCCTCGTCCGTGACGGCCGCCGCGCGGACGTGACCGGGCATGGCACCGAGTTGGTCACGTACCGCGGCGACCCGATGTCCGACCTCGTCGCGGTCCCTGCCTTCGACGCGGACGAGCAGGAAACCGTCGAGACGTTTCCCGTCTCGCGTGAGATACCGCATCTCGACGGTCGCGCCGGCCGTGGCCACGATGTCCCAGCACGACCGCAACCAGGCCGAGTCGTCCGGCGCCTGCTGCGGACCGTGGATGTGCAGGCTGTGGATCTGGCCGGCCTGCACGACGTTGTGGGCCGGTCCGGTGTGTTGATTATGGACGGTGGCCGGCTCAGGAGACGGGACAGCGTAAGGGGTTTCCGCGTTGGGGGACACGCCGGCCGGCATGAGATGGCTCGCCGCCCAAGCCCACCACGTGTCCCCACCCGACGCGGCGACCACACCCGTCATGGGCCGGTTCGCGGTCGCGCGTGGGCGTTCGGGCCGACGGCCGGCGGTGCGCTGGTGAACGGGAGGCGCTCGATAGCCGGCATACCGGACGGGAAACCGTAGGTCTCGGCCACCGCGATACCTTTCACCGCGGTGTGGAGTGCCTCGCGGCACACGGCGTGCACCGCCTCACGCATCGCCTTGAGGCGTTCGAGGTTCAGGATTCTCCCGACCGAGTCGAAGTTGTCACCGCGTCCCGGCATGTTGAAGTACTGCTGGAACAACACGCTTCCCCGGCGGATCCGCCACATTGTCCAACCCAGATAGAGGCCGGTGCCGTACGCGAACACCGAGACATAGACATGGTGGTAGCCGTCGATCAGGACCAGGCGGTTGCCCGTGGTGCCGAAGGTGGTCGGCGTTCGTTTGACCAGATAATTGTGGATCGGCAGCTGGCGGTCACGCAACCGGCCGGCGATATGGCTGTACACCGAGTCCGCCGCGCCGGCCTTGCCCGCGAGCAACGTGTTCCATTCGCCGACCGCTTCCTTTTTCTCGCTCCGCAGGAACCTGATCCAGGTCACCGCGAACAGCGCGATGCCGAGAAGCAGCCCGATGACCAGCACGCTGCTGCTCTCGTCCTTCGCCGACCGGGCGAAGGGGCCGCCGCCGCTGCCCAGCCAGATGAACGCGAACAGGACGAACGTGCCGAGGGCCACCTTGACCGACCGCCACCACGTCGTCCGCAGAATCTCACCGGAGACATAGTCGTCCAGCAACAGATCCGTCGGGGCGTGCCGCAGGGTCTTCTCGATGTACAACAGGTCGCCGTCGTCCAGCGGTGGTTCCGCCGCGCTCGACATGATGTGTCGCCTCCCCAAGAGATCAACATCACATAGGTGCCTTTGTCGGCGGCTGAACATACAGCACCCGCCGATGCCAACTGGTCCTGGATGGGCGTTTCTGGGTTGGTGAATACCTACCAAAGGCGGTAGCTGCGACTGTTCGGTGTGAACAGGATCAACTGGGTCAACAACACTTTCTCGGAGGGAGTGCCGTGCGCTTCGTCAGAACCGTGGTGACGACGTTGACCGCGGGACTGGTTGTCGCCCAGTCCGCCGTGGTCGCCCAAGCCGCCACGGACCCGTTCGACACCTACAGCCACCAGCAGTTGGCTTGGGGACCTTGCCTGTTCAGACCCAGCCCGCAGGCCAGTGTGGCCGAGTGCGCGTCGGTGACCGTGCCGCGGGACTGGGCCCGGCCGGACTCCGGGGTGGATCTGCAGGTCAACATCAGCCGGGTGAAGGCCACCCGGCAGCACACCGGGGTGATCCTGACCAATCCGGGCGGGCCGGGTGGACAGGGCACCCCGCTGGCCGGGCTGCTGGCCGCGTTGGAGCCTTCGGTCAGCCAGGTCTACGACTTCATCGGGATGGATCCGCGGGGTACCGGATTCGCGGGCGGTACGGCGCCTGGGCAGACACCGTCCGTATGCAACATCCCCACCGGTCGGTTGTCGACGCGGACCGATCTGGACGCGCGGGACCGGTCCGCGGACAGCATCGCCGAGCACCAGAAAGCGCCAAGGGCGATCGCCGAGGCGTGCCAGAGCGTCGCGGTGACGCCGTACATCACGACGTGGCAGACCGCGCACGACATGGAGCTCATCCGGATCCTGCTCGGCGAGTCCACTTTGAACTACTTGGGCTACTCGTACGGTACGTGGCTCGGTGCGAAGTACACGTCGTTGTTCCCGGCCAGCGCGGGCAAGATCATCCTGGACTCCAGCACCAACTGGCAGGGCCGGCTGGACGCCGCGTTCGAGTTCTTCCCCGTGACCGACCAGCGCCAGCTCGACGACGTGTTCCTGCCGTGGGCCAGCCGCCAGTTCCCGGACCTGGTCGGCAGCACCCCGGACGCGGCCAAGAAGACCTGGGAGGACGTCCGCGCCTTCTACAAGTCACAAGGTGTCTCGGGTGACGACTACGACGTCGTTTTCGTGGGCAACGGCAACGCGAACAGCTGGCGGAACGCGGCACTGGTGCTCACCGAGGGCGCCAAGGGGCTCAAGGGCGGAACCGTCACGGCCCAGTCGCCTGACCTGCAGGCCCAGCTGGACGCTGAGGCGCGGGCCACGTACGGGGTTCCGCTCGAACAGCTGACCGTCGCGAAGATCGCCGCGGCCTTGCAGCCGGACTACATCCCGGTGGGCCTGACCCGGTACGCGGTGGCGTGCAGCGACCAGCCGACGAAGTCGTCCGCGTTCTACAAGCGCCTCAGCGACCAGCAGGGTCCGCGTTATCCGTTGTTCGGCTGGCTGTACGGCCTGTCGGAGGCGTGCGGCTTCTGGTCGGACGCGCCCCAGCAGACACTGCCGAACCTGCCGCCCCAGGCGGCCGGGAAGGTCCTGGTGATCCAGGGCGAGTTCGACCCGCAGACCGGCTACGAGCAGGCCCAGGCGGCGGTGCGGGCGGCACCCGGCGTGAGCCTGGTGTCGGTGGACGACTCGGCGTTCCACGGCCAGTACGCGATCCAGGGCAACCCGTGCGTCGACGGCATGGTCAACGTGTACCTGCTGCGGAACTCGCGGCCGGGCAACTCGCTCTGCCCAGGCGTTCCGCTGCCGGGTGAGACCCAGGTCTTCCCGGTTGCGGGCCCGGTGAAGCAGCCGCGCGCCCAGGCCGCGGCAGCAGCCGCGGTGCCGTCGTCCGCGCTGCGTGAGCAGACCGCGGACTTCATCGGCAAGGTCAACTCCGTCCGGTGATTCGCACCGGATCGCCAGGCCCGGCTGGGCCTGGCGATCCGGCATGCGGTTAGCCCGAATGGCCGTACGTGTCACATCGGTCCGGGGCCGGCGATGTGGCGGTCATAGTGTGGTTCACGAGATCGCAGGACGCGGCCCAGTCGTCGTCTCCGGATCCCAGTGTGCGGATCTACGGTGTGGAAGGCGGCTGCGCCGCTTGGCACTGTCTCGACAAACCCGCGCCACCGCCCGACATGACTGTCGACCAGGTTCTCGCTCTGCCGATCCGCACCGCTTCCCGCCTTCAACGTGTCCGTCACCCGGCACGGCACCGAGCGGCCGCTGGTGGAGCCGTGGAAATGCGGGCCGAGTGGGTGCTGACCCGGCCCGCATATGTAGCGTGACTACTGTCACAGCGGGAACTTCTTGGCGCTGCCTGCCGACTGGTGGGTGTGCGCGTGTGGGTCTGGGTGGCCATAGCTGGGCTGGCGGCCGTCGTTGTGGTGACGGTCGCGGTCGCGGTGATCGGCACGTCCGGGCACGCGCTCCTCGGCGACACCGATCCAGGGCCGTTCGTGCGCTTCGGTGCCGGGCTGGTGCGGGTGCTCGCGGACGCCTCGGGCGCGGTGTGTACGGGTGCTCTCGTGTTCGCCGCGCTGCTTGTTCCGTCCAGGCGGGACGGGATTCTGCGGGTCGGGGGATACGCGGCGGTTCGCACGGCGGGATGGTCGGCGGTGCTGTGGCTGGTCACGTCGGCCGCCATGATCGTGCTGGACACGGCCGACGCCTCCGGGAAGCCACTGTCCGAAATGGACGCCAGCGGGGTGGCCGGGCAGTTCGAGGCGTTGGAGACGCCGAAGGCGTGGGCGGTCACGGCCGTGCTCGCCCTGGTGGTGGTGATCGGCTGCCGAGTGGCGTTGTCGTGGCGGTCGGTCGTCGGGCTGGCGGTCGTGGCCGCGGTGGGACTTCTGCCTCCAGTGGTGGCCGGGCACGTGTCGGTCGGCAACGGCCATGACCTGGCCACCAACGCGGCCATCGGGCACGTGGTGGCGGCGGCTGTCTGGTCGGGGACGCTCGTTGTCTTGGTGGCACACGTGCGTCGCGGCACCGAGTACGCGGAACTGGCTTGCCGGCGGTATCGCACTGTCGCGCTGGTGTGCTGGGTCGTCCTGGCGTTCACCGGAGTGGTGCAGGGGTTGGTGCTCGTACCGTTGTCGGACGTACTGTCCACACGGTACGGACTGATGTCGCTCGGGAAGGTCGTGCTGCTGGGGTTGTTGGGTGTCGTCGGGGTGTGGGCGCGCCGCCGGGCTGTGATGTCAAAACCGTCGCCTTGGCGGTTGGCCGGTGTGGACATCCTGCTGCTCGGCGTGACCTTCGGCGTGTCGGTCGCGATGGTGCGCCAGCCGCCGCCCGCCTTCGTGAGCACTGAGCAGAGCGCACTGGACGCGTTGATCGGCTACGACATCCTGACGCCGCCGGGATTCTGGCAACTGCTCACGGCGTGGCGGTTCGACCTCGTCCTCGGCACCGCGGCCATCGTGCTCGCCGTCGGCTATCTGGCCGGTATCCGTGCGTTGCGTCGTCGCGGCGACGCCTGGCCGCGCGGTCGCACAGTGTCGTGGCTGTTGGGATGCTTGGTGTTGCTGCTGACAACGTCCTCCGGTGTCGGGCGGTACGCGCCGGGAGCGTTCAGCATCCACATGGTCACCCACATGTTGTTGAACATGCTCATTCCGGCGTTGCTGGTGCTCGGCGCCCCGGCGACCCTCGCCCTCAGAGTGCTGCCACCTGGCCCACGGGAATGGCTGATGTCGTTGCTGCACAGCCGGGTGGCGCGCGAGGTGACTCATCCGCTTGTCGCATGTGTACTGTTGGTCGGATCGTACTACGCGCTGTACATGACCGACCTGTTCGCGTCGGCCCTGCGGTATCACTGGGCGCACGTGCTGATGAACATCCATTTCCTGGGCACCGGCTACGTCTTCTACTGGGTGGTCATCGGCATCGATCCCGGGCCGCGCCGGCTGCCGCACCTCGGCCGGCTGGGCACGTTGTTCGCGGTGATGCCGTTCCACGCCTTCTTCGGGGTGATCCTGATGTCGTCGCAGAACGTCATCGCGGAGAACTTCTACCGGTCGCTGTCCTTGCCGTGGTCCGGCGACCTGCTGGCCGACCAACGCCTGGGTGGCGGAATCGCTTGGGCGTCCGGGGAACTGCCGGTGCTCGTCGTGGTGATCGCGCTGCTTGTGCAGTGGTCACGTGCGGACGAGAGAGCCGCGCGGCGGCACGACCGCAGCCCCGGCTCGGACGACGAACTGGCGGCCTACAACGCGATGCTGGCCAAGCTCGCCGAAAGCAGGAGACAGTGACCGAGACATCGCAGGTGGAGCTCGTCATCGGCGGGATGACGTGCGCGGCGTGCGCCACCCGCGTCGAGCGGAAGCTGAACAAGCTCGACGGCGTGCAAGCGTCGGTCAACTACGCGACCGAACGAGCCAGTGTCCACGTTTCGTCCACTGTGGATATTGACGACCTTGTGCATACGGTGTCCAATGCCGGTTACACCGCGGCGGAGGTCCGTGCGGAGCGGTCACCAGCGGCCGACCCAGTTCGCCAGTTGTGGCGGCGGCTGGTGATCGCCGTGGTGTTCACGTTCCCGTTGGGCGACCTGTCGTTCGCCGTGTCGTTCCTGCCGCAGGTGCGGTTCCCGGGGTGGCAGTGGGTCTGCTTCGCCTTGGCCGTGCCTGTGGTGTTCTACTCGGCGCTGCCACTCCACCGGGCCGCGGTCAAGAACGCCCGGCATGGCACGGCATCCATGGACACCCTCGTGTCGATCGGTGTGCTCGCCTCGTTCTGTTGGTCTGTGTACGCGATCTTCGCGACGCCCGATGCGGGAAGTGGCATATATCTGGACGTCGCCGCGGGTGTGACCACGTTCGTGTTGGCCGGTAGGTACATCGAGGCACGGGCGAAGCGCACGGCGGGTGACGCGCTGCGGGCATTGTCCCTGTTGGGCGCCAAGGACGTCACGATCCTGCGGGACGGCGTCGAGACGTTGCTGCCGGTCGAGGCGTTGCGCGTGGGGGACAGGTTCGTGGTTCGGCCCGGCGAGAAGATCGCCACCGACGGTGTCGTCGAACAGGGACGCTCCGCTGTGGACACGAGCATGATGACCGGCGAGCACGTGCCCAGGGAAGCCGAGCCGGGGACGGCCGTGGTCGGTGGCTCGGTGTCGTTGAGCGGCCGGCTGCTGGTCCTGGCGACGGGTGTGGGCGCGGACACCCAGCTGGCGCAGATGGCCAAGCTCGTCGAACAGGCGCAGTCGGGCAAGGCCGGGGTGCAGCGGATCGCCGACCGGGTCGCCGGGGTGTTCGTCCCGGTGGTCCTGGTGCTCGCGGCCGTCACCCTGGCGGTGTGGTTGGTGGCCAGTGGGTCCACACAGGACAGTTTTACGGCCGCGTTGGCGGTGTTGATCATCGCGTGCCCGTGCGCCCTCGGCCTGGCGACACCGACCGCGCTGCTCGTCGCCACCGGCCGCGGCGCGCAGCTGGGCATACTCCTGCGCGGGCCGCAAGCCTTGGAAGCCACCCGCGCGGTGGACACTGTGCTGTTGGACAAGACCGGCACGGTCACCGTGGGCAAGATGCAGGTGTGCCAAGTCGAACTGGTCGGCACCGACCGGTCGTCTTTGTTGCGGCTGGTGGGTGCGCTGGAGTCCGCGTCGGAACACGCGATCGCGCACGCGGTGACCGAGTACGCCCGCGTCGAGTGCGGAGATCTTCCTGCTGTGGAGGATTTTCGGGCGCTGCCCGGTCTGGGTGCCGAAGGTGTGGTGGACGGGCACAATGTGCTCGTCGGTCGGGTTGAAGTGTTCCGGCAGCGGGACTGGGTGGTGCCTGACGATCTCGTGGAGACCCAGGTGGTGGTCGGCTGGGACGGGCGGGTTCGTGGCCTGATCACCTTGACCGACGAGGTGAAGCCCAGCGCGGCGGAGGCCGTGCGCCAGTTGCGCGCGTTGGGGCTCAAGCCGGTGTTGGTCACCGGCGACAACGCCGCGACAGCGCGAGCGGTGGCCGACGAGATCGGCGTCGACGAGGTGCACGCGGGAATGCTGCCGCACGAAAAGGTCGAGCTGGTCCGAACACTGCAGGCCGCGGGCCGGAGCGTCGCGATGGTCGGCGACGGCGTCAATGACGGCCCCGCACTGGCTGCGGCCGACCTCGGCATCGCGATCGGCACCGGTACGGACGTCGCCCTGGCCGCCGCCGACGTGATCCTCGTCCGGGACAGCCTGACCGCCGTCGTCGACGCCGTCGCCCTGTCCCGTAAGGCGATGCGAACGATCCGCGGCAACCTCGGCTGGGCGTTCGGGTACAACGTCGCGGCGGTCCCGGTCGCCGCGTTGGGCCTGCTCAACCCGCTCATCGCCGGTGCCGCCATGGCGTTCTCGTCGCTGTTCGTGGTGTCGAACAGCATGCGCCTCCGCCGGTTCCAACCCGGCACGCTGGGAGAAGCGCCCGCTGAGCGGTGACCGCAGGCTTTCCTGGTGCGTATCGCGGAGTTGAGCCGTCGGTCCGGGGTCAGCGTGCCGACGATCAAGTTCTACCTGCGTGAAGGGCTGCTGGCTGCTGGTGCGCACACGAGCCGAAACCAGTCGACCTACGACGAGACGCACGAACGGCGACTTCGCCTTGTCCGCGCGCTCATCGAGGTGGGCGGCCTGTCGATCGCCGCGGTACGGCGGCTGCTGACCGCGGCGGACGTCCACACCATGCTCAGCGAGATGCAGGTGGTCACAGTGCCGCCGGGCACCGACGACGGGACACGGAACTGGGCGGACGCGGCGGTCGCGCAGCTGATCGCCCGCCGTGGCTGGCGAATCCGTGTCGACCACCCGTCCGCGCGGGCGCTGGCCGGTGTGCTGGTCACGGCCGCGCAGTTGGGACGCAAGGACTTTCTCGCGTTGATCGACAAGTACGCGGTGGCCTGTGCGGACTTCGCCGGGGTCGAGATCCGGTCGTTCGGCGGGTTCGCGGAGGAGATGGTCGTCGGCACTGTGCTGGGCGACGCCGCGATCACCGCGCTGCGCCGGATGGCACAAGGCGACGCGCTGCAGGAGAGCAATCTCGAAGTAGCCGGCTCGGCGTGACAGTGCCACGATGAGACGGACTCAACAGAACTGAGCCACTTTCGCTCGCCCGTGCTCCGCGCCGGCGAAACAGTGACATTTGTACGGCAGCGTCATTTGTCCACATGGGAAAGGTTATCCAGATGGAGCGAACGCCGATCAATCCCTGGTCGTGGTCCGTCACCTTGGGATTCGACCAGGCCACCCTCGTCGAGGGGCACCGGCGGCAGCTGGTGTGCAGCGGCCAGGACGCGGTGGACGCCAACGGCACCCCACTGCATCCGGACGACATGGCCGCGCAGATCGAGCTGGCCATGGACAACTTGCAGGAAGTCCTGGACGGCGCCGAGATGACCCTGGCCAACGTCGTCCGGCTGAACGTGTACAGCACCGACGTCGACGAGCTGTTCAAGCACTTCCCGTTGATCACCGAGCGGTTCGGCGGCAACCGGTTCGCGACCAGCGTGCTCGGTGTCGCGCGGCTGGCGGCGCCCCAGTTGAAGGTCCTGCTGGAGGCGACCGCGGTCGACTGAGCCATAGGTCCTGGGGGCGACGGCCGGATACCTGGCTGTCGCCCTCAGGACGTCACCGGAAACGCACCGGCAGCCGGCACAGCCTGCGGACCGTGGGCGAGACGACCCAGGCCAGCTCCTGTTCGGGAGTGGCCAGGGCGAGGTTCGGCGTGCGGCGTAACAGGGCGAGCATCGCGGCCCGGACCTGAACCCGGGCCAGGTGCGCACCAATGCAGTGGTGCGTTCCGTAGCCGAATGCCAGGTGCCGGGTGGGCCGACCGGGCACGAACCGGTCCGGGGTGGCGAACATCGCGTGGTCGCGGTCGGCGAGCGTGATCGCGGCGGCCACCCGGTCGCCCGCGCGGACCTGGACGTCACCCAGCGACACTTCGGCGGTGGCGACCCGGGGCATGCTCAGGTTGACCGAGGGGCAGTACCGGAAGGTTTCCTCGATGACGTCGTCGAGCAACGCCGGGTCGGTCCGCAGCCGGTCGACCAGGCCGTGGGTGAGCACCAGGAGCACGGTGTTGGCGATCTGCGCGGCGGACAGCAGGTGGCCGTCGAAGAACAGCGACGCGACGAGCCCGGTGAGCGCCGACTCGTCAAGGTGCCCCGCGATGAGCGTGGCGATCAGGCCGCCCGGTGGCCGGTCTCGGTCGGCGATCATCCTGACGACCTCGTCGTGTAGCAGGAGTTCGGCGGAATACGTGTCGGCCGCGGTCGCGCCGGGCAGGCCGATCCGCTGGTCCGACCGCCGGCGGATCGCCGCACGGCAGTGTTCCGGCACGCCGAGCAACGCGCACTGACTGTGGAACGTGAGCGGGGCGCAGAAGTCCGCGACCAGGTCCACGGTCCGTCCACTGTCGACAAGGCGGGCGAGCAGCCGGTCGGCGAGGTCGTCGACGCGCGGGCGCAGCCGTTCGACCTGCCGTGCCGAGAAGGACCCGCCCACCAGGGTGCGGATGGCGGTGTGCGTGGGCGGGTCCAGCTCCGTGATCGACATCCGCAGCGCGGGGCCGCGCGGGCAGCCGGTGCCGGCCGCCGCCCTGCTGAACCGCTTGTCCCGCATGACTTCTCTGGCCTGCTGGTATCCGGTGGCGAGCCACACCCGGTCGTCCACCAACGTCACCGGCTGGTCGGTCCGCGGGTGCAGTACGCCGACCAGGTGCCGGCGTCGCGCCCCGTTCACGAAGTCAGCGCCGCCGTGCCCTTCCGCCACCCCGATCATCTCGCGCCTCCCGTCGTCGGTTTGTGGGGGATCCAGCGGGCCAGCAGGCAGATCGCCAGCGCGACGACGGACAGGGCGGCGACAGCCGTCCGCTGGTCCGTCCAGCTCGCGACCTGACCGACCGCGGCAGGGCCGAGCAGCAGGCCGATGCTCGCGAGCGAGGCGACCGAGCCGATGGCCGAGCCACGTTCGTCCGGTGTGGCGGCATGTCCGACGATCGTGTACGACGTCGGCGTGACCACCGAGACCGCGGCACCGACCAGCGTCACGCCGGCCAGCCCCGGTGCTGGTCCCGCGGCGGTGGCGAGCAGCAGCACGCCCGCGCCGGCGAGGACGCCCGCGACGCGCAGGACAGTCCGCGCGGAGGTTCGGCTGATCAACCAGTGGCCGGCGAAGCGACCGGCCGCCATGGCCGCCGCGAAGAGGCCAGGCATGGCCGCGGCCAGTGCCGGGGAAACGCCGACCGTGTCAGTCAGGAAGACCGCGCTCCATTGCTGCACACCGCTTTCGAGCACCATGGCCAGCGCGGCGACCACGCTGATGAGCGCGGCCACGCGGCCGAGGCGAATCCGTCTGTGTGACACACGCTTGCGGACGGCGAACCGGCGCGGCATGCCGTGTCGGCACCGGACCACGCCGACTGCGAACGCGGCGGCCAGGGCAACGGCCATTGCCCGGCCGGACAACCCGATCGCGAGAGCCCCGCTGGTGGCGAGGCTGCCGGCGAGCAGTCCGACGCTGAACAACGCGTGTGCCCTGTTCATCACCGGCCGTCCCGAGCCCGCTTCGGCCGCGGCGGCCAACGCGACCAAGGCCACATTGCAGGCGCCGGAACCGAAACCGAACAACGCGACCGCGCCGATCAGTGTGGGCACTGAGTCCACTATGGACGGTAATGGGGCCACTACCGCGAACAACCCGACGGCCGCCACGGCCGCCGGTCGGCCGACCGCGTCGAGCAGCCGGCCGACACCGGCCATCGCCGGAACAGCCACCAGGGCGCCGATCAGCATGGCGAGGGCGAGCTGCGCGTCGTTCGCGCCAGCCACCCGCCGGATTTCCGGCAGCATCGCCAGATACGGTCCCCACAGCATTCCGTAACCCAGGAACAGCGAGAACACCGTGCCGGTCCGCGCGGGAGCGACGACAACCATTCAGCCCTCTCAGACGAAAGTGGTGTTCGGTTCGAGACCGCAGAGGACTCGTCCGTAGATCTCGGCATTGACGTCGGGGGTCATCAACGCGTGCAGGCTGTGCGCGCGCAGGTCGTTGACAATGCGCTGAATGGGAACCCTGGTGTACACCGAGGAACCGCCGCTGGCGCCGGCGAAGATGTCCGCCGCCGACAGGCTCAATCGCATGGCCGCGCCGACGTCCGCGCGGCACCGGGCCCGTTCCCACATCTCCCACGGCTCGTTCGCGGCGGCCTTGTCGTCCACGGTCGCGGCCACCCGCTGGGCGTGGAACTCGGCCTCGTCGATCTTCAGCGCCGCCTCGGCCACCCGCATGTGGGTCACCGGGGCCTCGCTCATGGCCGCGTAGTCGGTGTAGGTGATCTTGCGGCCGGGCAGCCGTTCGAGGAACAGGTCCCGCAACGACTTGGCCATCCCCACGCAGATGCCGACGATCGAGGCCGCGGAGGCGCTGATGAACGGCGGCTGGTACATCGGCGAGCCCGTGCCCAGTTTCGAGACGGACTGGCTGGTGGCCACCATGGACGCCGGGAGGTAGCGGCCCGTCGGGATGAACAGGTCCCGCGCCGCCGTGCCCACGCTTTCGCTCGCCCGGAAACCCGTGGTGTACCAGTCGTCGGTGATCTCCAGGTCGGCCAGCGCGACCGGGCTCATGATCGGGTACGGCTCACCCGCCGGGTCGAGCACGATCGCCACGATCTGCTGGTATCCGCCGCTCAACGCGCCGCTGATGCACGGCCACATGCCGTTGACCACGACACCGCCGTCGACGGGGACAGCCGTCGCGCTGCCGGGGCCGATGGTGGTGCAGACCCGGACGTCGGGGTCGGCGAACACCTCGTCCTGCACCGCGTCCGGGAACAGGCCCAGGCCCCAGGTGGCGATCCACGAGCAGGCCACGACCCACGCGGTGGCGCCGTCGAGTTGCGCGATCTCGTCGGCCACTGCGACCATTGTTCGGGCGTCGCTCTCGTATCCCCCGTAACGCCGCGGAACCCGCATCCGAAACACGCCGGCGTCGGTCAGGGCTTTGACTGTCTCCTCGTGCTGGCGGCGATTCTCGACCGACCATTCGGCGTTCGCCCGAATCACGGGTGCGATTTCGGCAATTCGCTGCACCAACTCTGCCCGGGACGGGACTTCCGCAGTGGACATGACTCTCCTAACCGGGGTTTCGGCAACACCCGAATGGTTCGCCGATCAGCTGGTCGATGCTTCTCCCGGCGTGCCGACAGGTCCGGCGACGAGAGACAGCACGATCGAAGTAGTCGCCATGGCGCTCCAGATGTGACGCTCGGGCTCGTGCGGTGTCAGAAAGGCCGCACCCACCACCGGAGTCCACTTTGGAGGAGACATGAAACCAGCCGCGCCGGCCGTGCAGGCCGGCCCACACAAAGGCTGGACGATTGCGCTCGCGTCGCTAGGCCTGTTCATGGCCGCCCTGGACGGGCTGGTGGTGACCACATCGCTGCCGGCCCTGCGGTTGAGCCTCAACGCGAGCCTCGCTGACCTGGAATGGATCGTCAACGCCTTCACGCTCGCGCTCGCGTGTCTGATCCTGTTCGGCGCCTCGCTCGGCGACCGCTTCGGCCGACGGC
The DNA here is from genome assembly GCF_004345645.1 of Actinocrispum wychmicini. Lineage (GTDB taxonomy): Bacteria > Actinomycetota > Actinomycetes > Mycobacteriales > Pseudonocardiaceae > Kibdelosporangium > Kibdelosporangium wychmicini. The sequence continues at coordinate 175,540 of NZ_SLWS01000017.1, forward strand.
GGATGTACGCGGTCGGGCTCGCCATCTTCACCGCGTTCTCCGCGTTGGCGGCGTTGTCGCCGAACGTCGGAGTTCTGATCGTGGCCCGGGTGGGCCAGGGGATCGGCGCGGCGATGGTGATGCCGCTCAGCCTCACCCTGATCAGCGACGCGTTCCCGGCGGAGAAACGCGGCGCGGCCATCGGTCTGTGGGGCGGTGTCGGCGGCGCAGCCGTGGCGTTCGGCCCGGTCATCGGCGGCGCCGTGGTACAGGGACTGACCTGGGAGTGGATCTTCTGGCTCAACGTCCCGGTCGGGCTCGTCCTGATTCCGTTGTCGCTGCGCAAACTCACCGAGAGCTACGGCCCGGCCAAGCACCTCGACGTCGGCGGGCTGATCCTGTCCGTCCTCGCCCTGTTCGGACTCACCTGGGGTCTGGTGAAGGTCAGCGACTCCGGGTGGGGCAGTGCCGCGGTCATCGTCCCGCTCGTCCTGGGGGCCGTGTTCGTCGTCGTTTTCGTCATCTACGAGGCACGCCGGAAGATCCCCATGGTCAAGGTCTCGCTGTTTCGCGGCCGGGGGTTCACCACCGGCGTCCTGGTCAACTTCTTCATGTTCGCCGCCCTGTTCGGCGCCGAGTTCCTGATGGCGCAGTTCCTGATCACCGGTCTCGGCAACAGCCCGCTGCAGGCCGGTCTCAAGCTGTTGCCGTGGATGGCCACCGCGATGTTCGTCGCCCCGATCGCCGGTGCCATGTCCGAGAAGTTCGGCAACCGGCCGTTCATGGCGGTGGGGTTGCTGCTGTCCAGCGGCGGGATGTTCTGGATCGCGGCGATCGCGGCACCGGGCATGGGCTATCTGGTGATGGGGATCGCTTTGCTGCTCAGTGGCGTCGGCATCTCGCTGGTGTTCCCGACGGTCGCCAACGCGGTCGTCAGTTCGGTCGCGCCGCAGGACATCGGTGTCGCGTCCGGGACGAGCACGATGATGCAGCAGGTCGGTGGCGCGTTCGGGGTCGCCCTGATCGCGAGCGTCTTCGCCGCCGGCAACGAGTACAGCTCGCCGCAGGCGTTCGTCGACAGCTTCAGCACCGCGATCCTGGTGCCCGCGATCCTGTCCGCGCTGGGCGCGGCCGTGGCCCTGGCCTCACCGGGGATCGCGGCGATCCGCGCGGCCGCGGCACGTCGAGCGGCGAGCATGCCAGCCCCGCCCGCGTCCGTCATCGGCACCGCCGAGGAGGAGCAAGCGGCCTGAGAGACACGACGGAAGCCCTTGGTGGATCCCACCAAGGGCTTCGTGCCGTGCGGCCTACGGGAGCTTGAGCTCGGGCCGGTAGATGTCCAGCCACATGGCCAGGTCCAGGGTCCGCTCCAGACCCAGCCGGGTCACCCGGCCGATCGCGGCCGGCTCAAGCGTGGCGGCGGCGTTCAACCAGTCCTGGTCGATCAACTGGAACACGTCGTTGTCCGGATCAGTGAGCAGCCGGATCGCCTGCCGCTGCAGCTCTCTCGCGTAGTACGGGTCCTGAGTGGACGGATAGGGACTCTTCGGCCGCCACGCCACCGAATCCGGCAGCATGTCCTTGACGGCGCCGCGCAGCAGGCTCTTCTCGTGGCCGTCGTAGGTCTTGAGCGACCACGGCGCGTTGTACACGTAGTCGACGAGCCGGTGGTCGCAGAACGGCACCCGGACCTCAAGCCCGACGGCCATGCTGAGCCGGTCCTTACGGTCCAACAGGGACCGCATGAACCTGGTCAGGTGCAGGTGGATCATGATCCGCATGCGGTGCTCGAAGTCGTCGTCGGTGTCCAGCCGCTCGACCTGGGCGACCGCGCTGTCGTACTGGTCCAGCCGGTACTCCTCCAGCCTCAACCCGGCCAGCAGCTCCGGGTTCACCCCCGTGGCGTCCTTGTCGAACGGGCCGACGCTGACCGCGATCCACGGGAACGCGCGGGCCTGCTGGATCTGGGGAATGTGCATGTGCTTGTACCCGCCGAAGATCTCGTCCGCCGACTCGCCGGACAACGCCACCGTCGACCGCTGCCGGATCTCCTTGAACAGCAGGTACAGCGAGAAGTCCATGTCGCCGAGGCCGATCGGCAGGTCGCGGGCGACCAGCGCGGCCCGGCGGACCTCGGGGTCGGCCAAGGTCTGCGGATCGAGCACGATGTCCGCGTGCTCCGAGCCGACATGCTCGGCGACATCCAGGATGTACGGCGCGTCCGGGGTGTCGCGCAGCTCGTCCGGCTTGAAGTTCTCGGCCTGGCCCATGAAATCGACCGCGAAGGTCCGCACCCGCTCGTCCCCGAGGTGCTTCGCGGCCAACGCGGTCAGCGTGCCGGAGTCGATCCCACCGGACAGCAGCACGCAGCGCGGCACGTCCGCCACCAGTTGCCGGCGCACGGTGTCGTCGAGCAGTTCGCGGACCCGTCCGACAGTGGTGTCCAGGTCGTCGGTGTGCGGCCGGGTCTCCAGTCGCCAGTAGGTGCGTTCGCGCAGGCCGTCGGCGTCGACCGTGACGACCGTGCCCGGCTCGACCTGATGCATGTCCGACCAGACCGCGTGCCCGGGGGTGAAGGAGTACGCGAGCACCTCGCGCAGTCCGTCCGCGTCCACCGACCGCTTGGCCAACGGGTTGGCCAGAATGGCCTTGGGCTCGGAGCCGAACAGCACCCCGTCGTGGGTCCGGTAGTAGTACAGGGGCTTGATCCCCAACCGGTCGCGGATCATCACCAGCTTCCGCACCCGCGCGTCCCAGATGGCGAACGCGTACATGCCGTTGAGGTGTTCGGCCACCGCCGCGCCCCAGCGCAGGTAGCCGCGTAACACGACCTCGGTGTCGCTCGACGTGGTGAACCGTTCGCCGCGCTTGACCAACTCGTCGCGCAGCTCGACGAAGTTGTACGCCTCGCCGCTGTAGACGAGCGACACCTCGCCGTCGGGCGTGCGCACCGACATCGGCTGTTTCCCGCCGGGCAGGTCGATCACGGCCAGCCTGCGATGGCCGAGGGCGGCGTGCCGCTCGACCCACGTGCCGGCCGCGTCCGGTCCCCGGCACGCCATCGTCCGCGTCATCGCGTCGAGCGTCTCCAGCTCACGGGTGAGGTCACGGTCGAACGACACCCAGCCGGTAATTCCGCACATGTGCTGTTCTCCTGTGGTTTGAGAAGTGACTGCTACGCGAAACCGCGCAGCATCGCGGCCACCCGTTCGCCGATCATGACGACGGTGAGGTTCGTGTTGGCGCACACCATGCTGGGCATCACCGACGCGTCCGCGAGGTAGAGGCCGTCCACGCCGTGCACCGCGCAGCGTTGGTCTACGACCGTGCCCGGGTCGCTGGCCGGGCCCATCCGTGCCGTGCCCACGGGGTTGAACGCGGTGTCCACCGCGCTCTCGACGTAACCGCGCAGTGCCTCCTCGTCGGCGAGGACGCGCTCGTCCAGCCCCACGACCTGCTCGCCCTTGTCGACGATCTTCGGTGACCGCATCAGCTCCCAGCAGCCTCGGACGCCGTTCGCCAGCAGCTCGTAGTCGCGTTCGTCGGAGAGGTAGCCGAGGTCGATCCGCGGCGGGCGACTCGGGTCGGCCGAAGTGAGCGTGACCTCGCCGCGCGAGTGCTGCCGGCGGAGCACGACCATCACGCCGAACACCGACCGGGCCCCGGCGACCTTGCGCAGCTCAGGGAAATGATGGGTCAGGTCGAAGCGGTTGACCATCGCGTAGTACAGGTCGTTGAACCGGGCGGCCGTGGTGCGCAGGACGATCTGGCCGGTCGATTTGCCCGAGTTCTCGTTGCCCGGGGCAGGGGTCATGAACACGCCGATGCGCGGCTGGTCGGTCAGCCCGATCCCGACCCCGGGCAGGTCCGTGCGCACCGGAACACCCAGCCACCGCAGGTGGTCCGCGGGTCCGATGCCGGAGCGGAGCAGGATCGCCGGCGAACCGACCGCACCAGCGGCCAGGATCACCCGCCGGGCTCTGATCGTCTCGGGCGCACCTCCGGCGACGGACACCACCACGCCAACCGCCCGCGAACCCTCGAACACGACCCGGTCCACGGACGTGTCGGCGAGGATCGTCAGGTTCTGCCGCGTCTGCGCCGGCCAGAGGTACGACATGGCCGTGGAGACCCGGACCACGGCGTCTCGCCGGTTGGACGGGATGGGGCCGACACCGGTGGAACAGGGGTGGTTGTGGTCCGCCGCGTACGGGCGGCCCGCGGCGAGGCACTCGTCGAAGAACGCCTGCTGCACCGCGGTCAGTTCGTCCGGCCGCCAGCGTCGGACGGGCACCGGACCGCCGGTGCCGTGGTGGTCCTGGTCGCCGAAGTCCAGGTCGTCCTCGAGCGCGCGCAGGTGCGGGAGCACGGTGTCCCAGGACCACAGTGGGTTGCCCGCGGCGGCCCACTCGTCGTAGTCCTGAGGCGTGCCACGGATGGCGACCGTGTTGCCCACGGCTGAAGAACCGCCGGTGACCCGCCCCTGCGGGAACGGGACCTCGCGGGTCCCGGTGATCCGCGCGGCCAACCCCCAACCGTGCCGCACGAGCGACATCGTGTTGGCGTCCAGGAGATCCGGCGGCGTGGTCCGGCCGGTCGAGTAGTGCGGCCCGGCTTCGAGGAGCACCACCCGCCGGCCGGGATCCTCACTCAACCGGCCGGCGAGCGCGGCGCCGGCGCTCCCCGCGCCCACGACCACTTCGTCGACGACATCCGACTCGGACATGGCGGCACCGTCAGCGCTTGCGGGCGACGCCACACCACATGGGCAGTGGCCGCGGCCCGTGGGCCTCGGGCCGCCACTCGTTGGTCCGCACCACGCCCGGCTCGACGATGTCCATCCCGTTGAAGAACTTCTCCACCTCGCCGCGGGTCCGGCGGACCACGGCCTCGCCCATCTGCTGGTCCATCGCGTGCAGCGTCGCGTTCATCGCGGTGTCCTCGTCGTCCCTGGCGAAGTGGGACACCGCCACATAACTGCCGGTGGGGACGGCCGCGAGCAGTTCGTCCAGCAGCCGGTCAGGGCCGTCGGAATCTGCCAGGAAGTGCAGCATTCCGTAAAGGATGACGCCGACCGGCTCGGTGAAGTCGAGCGTTCCCGCGGCCTTGCGCAGCAGATCTTGGGGATCACGGAAGTCGCCCTGGACAAAGGCCGTTCTTTTGTCGATTTCCGACGAAAGCAGATGCTGCGCGTGGGTGACCACGATCGGGTCATTGTCGACGTATACGACCCGGCAACCAGGCGCGACAGCGCGCGCCGCCTCGTGCGTGTTGTTCATGGTCGGCAGTCCGGACGCGATGTCCAGGAACTGCCGGATCCCGCACTCCCCAGCCAGATGGCCCACTATTCGCCGGAGCGAGTCGCGCGCCTCATGGATGTCGACGCGGACGCCGGCCACCCCGCCGACCTCACCGGGCCAGGCGGCGAACGCCCGCTCGGCGACAATCCGGTCGATCTCGAAGTTCGCGGTGCCGCCGAGCAGATAGTCCAGGATGCGCGGCACGTGCGGAACGTGGGGATCGATCCCGGCAGGAACTGGGTTGTTCTCGGTCATGTCGCACCCTCTCGACGGCGTGTCGCGCGTTCCTGTACAGCGTGTCGCGCGGCCTTCGGAAATGGATCCCGACGACTTACTCGCATTCGTTGTCGAAGCACGCCGGTACCTCAGGATCGCATGATCGACAATTGTCTGCTTCTCATAACTTGCCTGGCAGGCGCCGCAGGTCTTCAATGTTCTCCAAGGGTACGAGGACCGGGGGCTATCTTGTCGTACCCGCGTACGCTGGGCGACCAATCAAACGTTTAGTCGTCAGTAGCCTGGATGAGCACAACTGGGGAGGGGAGGGACACTACGATGCTGCGGCTTCTAGGTCCTCCTGAGCTCGTCCTCGATGGCGAGGTGCGCGATATCGGCGGACCACGTCAACGGGTGGTCCTCTGCGCGCTGGCACTCAAGGCCAATCGGGTCGCCTTGATGGACGAGTTGATCGACGCGGTGTGGGACGATTCGCCGCCGCCGACCGCGCGAAGTCAGATCCATATCTGTATCGCCAGGATACGCAAGTTGTTCGGGGAAGGCGGCCAACCAGGTGGTATCCACACCCGGCCGCCGGGTTATCTGCTGGAGATCCCGCCGGAGGATCTCGACAGCGCGGTGTTCTCCCGGCAGGTCGAGATCGGCCGCTCGCACGCGGACGCCGGCCGGCTCGTCGAGGCGGCGCAGGCCCTGCGGGACGGGCTCGCCCTGTGGCGCGGTCCCGCGCTCGCCGGCGTACGCAGTGAGGTGGTCCGTCGCAACGCGGCGGTGCTGGAACAGCAGCGCTTCGCCGCGCTGGAGGAGCGTGTCCGGTTGGACCTCGCGCTCGGCCGGCACCGGGAGACCAGCGGCGAACTGGCCGCGCTGGTCGACGAGTTCCCGCTGAGCGAACCGCTCTACGAACTGTTCATGCTCGCGCTGTACCGCAGCGGCCAGCAGGCCGAGGCGCTGGAGGTGAGCAGGCGGGCGCACGCGGTCCTGGTGGAGGAACTCGGGATCGAGCCGGGCGGGAGCCTGCGGTCCCTGGCGACCGCGATCCTCAACCGCGACCCGTCGCTCGACCTGCCTGCTACGCCAGGTGGCTTGGTGATGCTCGGCGGGGCCGTCCAGAAGCCGGCCGCGCCGTTGCTGGTGCCGCGGCAGCTGCCGCACAGCATCGCCGACTTCGCCGGGCGCGAGCAGGAGCTCGACGAGATCAAGTTCCTGCTGTCCGACGACGTTGACGCCGGCACGACCCCGTACGCGATGCGCATCGTCGTCGTGTCCGGCAAGGGCGGGGTCGGCAAGTCCACCCTCGCCATCCGGGTCGCGCACGAGGTCGAGCACCTGTTCCCGGACGGCCAGCTCTACGCCGACCTCGGCGCCGCCACCAGCGAAACGGACATCACGGCCATGCTTGCCCGGTTCCTCGGTTCGCTCGGCGTGTCCGGGTCGGCCCTGCCGGAGGACCTGGCCGCGCGGGCCGAGCTCTACCGCAGTCGGGTGGCCGGCAAGCAGATGCTGATCGTGTTGGACTACGCGACCAGCGAGGAGCAGATCCTGCCGTTGCTGCCGGGCACCGACGGGTGCGCGGTGATCGTGACGAGCCGGCTGCGGTTGGACGGGCTGTACGGCGCGCACCAGGTCGACGTGGACGTGTTCCGGCCCGACACGTGCATGGAGCTGCTGGCCAGGATCGTCGGGCGGGAACGGGTGGACGCCGAGCCGGACGCGGCGCTGCAGCTGATCGACTTCTGCGGCGGGCTGCCGCTGGCCCTGCGGATCGCGGGCGCCCGGCTGGCGTCCAAGCCGCACTGGCTGATCGCCACCCTGGTGCGCAGGCTGAACAACCACGCCCGCGGCCTGGACGAGTTGAGCTACCACGGGGTGGAGCTCAGGTCGAACATCGCGTTGACGCACGAGCTGCTGCGCAGCCCGGCCAAGCGGTTGTTCGCCCTGGGTGCCCTGATCGACGCGCCGGACTTCCCGGCCTGGACCGCGGCCGCGCTGCTGGACACCGACCTGAGCGACGCCGAGGACACCCTGGAGATCCTGGTGGACGCCCGGTTGCTGGACACCGTGCGGTACACCGGCGAAGCCGTCCGCTTCCGCTACCACAACCTGATCCGGGTCTACGCTCTCGAACAGTTGACCAGGTCGGTGCCGGCGAGCGTCCGAGAGGGGGCGCAGGCCCGAGTGCTCGGCGGCTGGCTGGCCCTGGCCGAGCAGGCCCACCGCAAGGACTACGGCGGCGACTTCTGCGTGCTGCACGGCGACGCCGACCGTTGGCGGCCGGTGGACGATCCGGGCGGCGGGCCGATCGACGTACCGGCCGACTGGTGGGAGGCGGAGCGGCAGTCCCTTGTCGCGGCGGTCCGGCAGGCCGCGGCGGCCGGCATCCACGAGCTGTGCTGGGACCTGGCCCTCACGTCGATCAGCCTGTTCGAGGTGAAGGGCTGTTTCGACGACTGGCGGGAGACGGCCGAGGTGGGGCTCGCGGCGACCACGATCGCCGGCAACGAGACCGGACGTGCGGCGATGCTGTACTCGTTGGGTGGGCTGCACATGTCGCAGCGCCGGCTCGACGACGCGCAGGAGTGCTTCGCCGAGGCGTTGAGCGTGTTCCGGGCGACCGGCAACACCCACGGTTGCGCGCTGGTGCTGCGTAACTCGGCGATCGTGGACCGGTTCCGTGGCCACTACGCCGCGATGGCGAGCAAATGCCGGGAGGCGCTGGGGCAGATGCGCCAGGTCGGTGACGTGGTCGGCGAGGCGCACATCCTGCAGAGCCTGGCGCGGTACCTGCTCGACGAGGGCGACCTGGACCAGGCCCGCCATCACCTGGACGACGCGTTGAAACTCTGCCTGCGGGTGGGCTACCGGCGCGGCGAGGCGATGGTCCTCAACCGGTTCGCCGAGCTGTACCTGCGCACCGACCTGATCGAACTGGCCAAGCAGGCGCTCAACCGGGTGCTGCTGATCGTCCGCGATCTCGGGGACCGCACCGGCGAGTCGTTCGCGCTCTACGGGCTGGGCATCGCCCGCCGGCGGGAGGGCCGGCTGGACAACGCGGAGACCACGCTGTTGCACGCGATCGCGCTGGCCGAGGGGGTCGGCGAGCGGATGATCGAGGGGCGGGCCCGGTACGGGCTCGGCGAGATCGGGCTGGCCAGGGGTACCAACGCGGTGGCCGCCGGGCACTTGGCCCGTGCGCTCGCGATCTTCTCCGGGATGGGTTCCCGCCTGTGGCACGCGAAGACGTTGGTGCTGTTGTCCGAGGTCCGGGCAGCCGACGGCGACGTCGCCGCCGCGCGCGGTGACCTCGACAACGCCGACCGTCTGCTGTCCGAAGTGGACCAGAAGGAAGCTGGCGACCTGCGGGCCCAGCTGCGGCTCACCCGCGCCGCGCTGCCGGTCGGCCCGAACGCCGCCGGCAGCCAGCCTGACTAGGTGATTCCCCCGGTCAGCGGTCAGTGCCAGGGGTCGTCGTCGGCCAGGTAGAGCGGCTGGTCACCGGTCCCGCCGGGACTGCTCACGACCTGGTGGGCGGTGTTGGTCGGCCGGTCCACGGCCTGTGCCTGGGCCGGCAGGATCACGGCTAAGCTCAGGATCGAGCCGAGGGCAGTGACGAGAATTCCTCGCTGGGACATCATTTCCGGCTCCTCGAATGTCGACTGGGTCAGGCGACTGGTCTGCGCCTTCGGGATGCACCCAACGCCGGTGTGCCTTCCGTCCGCCTTTCTCCCGCGATTGGTCCACGCATGCCCGACGGATAGCCGACGGACAGCCCATGGAAGGCCCGCCGTGCCAGCGTCGGTGTGCGAATCGTCGTGGCGGAGAGGTGCGGGTGATGGCCAGAGAACACGTTCGGCTGTCCATGTCCGACCTGCTCAGCGCGCTGGTCGCGACCGACCTGCGGACGCTGTGTGCCGAGGAGCTCGTCGCCAGGGTGTACCGGACCCGGCGACCGGACACGGCGACAGTTCGTGAGTTGACGAACTTGGTCTTGGTCGAGAACGGCGCACGGACGCGCTACCTGTTGCCGTCGTTCGCCGTACGGGCCAGTCGGGCCGCCGCGCTCGCTGCCGTGGCGGCACGCGCCCTGTTGACCCCGGGCGTGGTCACCGCCGCGGTCCTGGGCTCCGGTCCGGACGCGCAGTCGCAGCTGATGATGATCGCCAAGTACGTGCCGGCCGCGAGCCACGTCGCCGTGTGCCCGGTCGGCGGGCAACGGGCCACCATCGCTCCCCAGGTGCTCGACCAGATCGCGCGGGCCGGCATCGGGCTGACCCTGCACACCGACGTCGCGCAGGCCCTGCTCGGCGCCAACCTGGTCGTGACCACGTCGGAGAACACGGCGCCGGTGCGGTACGCCGACCTCACCAAGGGCGCCCTGCTGATCAACACGTCCGGCGAGGACCTGCCCGACGACGTGGTCGACCGGGTCGACAAGGTCTACGCCGACGCGCCCGACCTGTTGGCGGACAACGACGACCGCTATTTCGTGCGACGCCACTTCGAGACGTTGGCGGCGCGCGGCCAGTTCTCGCCGCCGGCCTCCACCCTGATCGCCCACCCGCCGGGTGTCGTCGTCGGCCTGGGCGAGGTGCTCAGCGGCGCGTACCGCAGCCGCGTCGGTGCCGACGAGATCCGGCTCGTCGAGGTGCTCAGCGCGGGGGAGCCGGACCTGCGGCTGGCCGCCGAGCTGTGCCGGACCGCCCGCCTCCTCGGCCTGGGGGCGAGCCACGGACTTGACGTCAACTGACCGAACGGATGCCGCCATGGACCCGGTAGTCACGAAGATCCTCCTGGACACGCCGCCGTGCCAGAGCCGACGGCACTTCGACGAACTGTGTGTCCCGGGGGTACGCCACGGCTACCTGCTCTGCGACACGTGCCTCGACGTCGTCGAGACCGCGCTGGTCGACCTGCCTGACTGGTTCGACCACTGCGCGTGCCGGGTCAGATCGGAGATCGTCGCCACCCTCTCGTCGTGGTGTGCGCGGGTGGTGGCCGGCCGCGGGGTGCGGGCCCCCGATCGGCTGAATGTCGCGCTGCTGACCGGTTTTCTCGCGGTGCACATGCAGTGGCTGATCACCCGGCCGGGCGCGGCGAAGTTCGCCGACGACCTCGCCGACCTCGGCGCGGCGGTCCGGGACGTCGGACAGCCGCCCCCTGGGCCGCCCACGTCGCTCGGCCCCTGCCCGTGGCCGAAATGCGACCAGGAACTGCACGCGACCGCCGACGAGACGGCGACGATCCAGCAGATCAGCTGCGCGGCCGGCCATCGCTGGCCGCCGGACCAGTGGCTGGCCCTGAGCCGCGAACTGGCCGACCAACGTGAACGCGACCACCCGGACCCGGCCGACGGTGCCGGCGGGGCGGCGTCATGACCCCGCCAGAGAGGAAGAGCCATGGAAGAGCCGGCCGAGCGCGCCGTTGAGCGGGCCATCGGCTACATGCGGGCCAACCTGGGTGAGCAGATCACGATCGACGACCTGGCACGGGCGGCCATGTTCAGCAAGTTCTACTTCACCCGGCTGTTTCAGCGGGTGACCGGGATGTCGCCGGGCCGGTTCCTGTCCGCGGTCCGGATCCAGCGGGCCAAGGACCTGTTGCTGGCCACCAGCATGACCGTGACCGAGGTCAGCTATCGGGTCGGCTACAACAGCATGGGCACGTTCAGTTCCCGGTTCCGGGAGAGCGTGGGCGTGTCGCCGACCGCGTACCGCCAGCAGTCCGGCGTCCTCGTGGACTTACCGGGTGAGGTCGGTGTCGGCCAGGTCGACTTACGGGCGGCGACCGTCCGCGGCCGGATCCTGACCGCGTGGGCCGGGCAGGTCGGCTCGGTGTTCGTCGGCCTGTTCCCCAGCAGGTTGCCGCACGGCGAACCGATCCGGTGGACGGTCCGGCCGCAGCCCGGTCTGTTCCTGTTGGACAATGTCCCGCCCGGAAGGTGTTACCTGGTCGCCGACGCGTTGGCCACCGGGCCTGGCGGCTCGGCCAGATACCTGGCGGAGCCGGACAGCTATGTCGCGGCGCAGGGTCCGATCGTCGTCCGGCGCGACACCGACATCCGGCTGGCCGACCTGTGGCTGCGGCCGAGCACTGTGTTCGACCCGCCGCTGTTGCTCGCGCGGCTCGCCGAGCGCTCGGTGCCGGTCGCGGTGGCGGAGGGGATCAAGTTCGCGGCGTGAGCACGTCCGAAGTAGGGCCGCCCAGGTCACTCCTGCGACAGTCGATATCGGATAGTCCGCGGTTTGTCGGCTGTTGAGGAGAAAACAGTGACCAGTATCTGGCGAAAAGTGCGGCGTCGCGTGCTGACTCCGGGAATGTCGGAGACGAGGCTGGACACCCGCGGCTTCCACGAGAAGACCCCGGAGGCGCGGCGACTGCTCGAAACGGCCGGCGAGATGTTTCTGACCGGGTACGCGTACGCGGCCGAGGCCAAGACCGTGCAGGACGCGGAGGAACGCCTTGAGGAGTTGCCGGTTCGGTTCCGTGGCTTCGGTTACGAGGGCGCCGGTATGGCGTTCGCGATGCGCGACGGGCTGCCGTTCGGCGGCCGGTTGACCGCCCAGTTCCTGGCCAGTCGGGGCGACGAGCACGTGTACATGGTGTACGTCGGCATCGGTTGGGCGATGGCGCGGCTGCCCCGGATGCGGTGGTCGAAGGCCAGTGCCGCGGCGACCGATCCGTTGCTGCGCTGGCTGGTGCTCGACGGTTACGGCTTCCACCAAGCGTATTTCCACACCCGGCGCTATGTCGAGGACCAGTACGTGGAGCCGGACTTCCCGTGGCCAGGCGGGGTCGCGGGCGACCGCGCCGGGCGCGTGATCGACCAGGGGATCGGGCGGGCCATGTGGTTCGTCGCCGGCACCGACCCTGACCTGTGCGCCACCATGATCGAGAAGTTCGCGCCGGAACGACAGTCCGACCTGTACAGCGGAGCCGGGCTGGCCGCGACGTACGCGGGTGGCGTCGAGCCGGACGAGCTGTCGGTGCTGTGGGAGCGCGCGGGAACGCATCGCAGCTATGTGGCTCAGGCGGCCGCTTTCGCCGCCGAGGCAAGGGTTCGGGCGGGTCTGCTGGTGCCGCACACGGAGATGGCGGCTCAGTTCTTCTGCGGCATGTCGGCGCGGGACGCGGCCGACGTCACCACCCGGTTGCGGCCCAACCCGGTGTTGGACGGCGCCGTCCCGGCTTTCGAGGTGTGGCGTGACCGGATCGCCGACGAGTTCGCCGGCCTCGGCAGGGGGTAGCAATGACCATTGTAGACGTTCCGGTCGTCGGGCAGGTGCCGCCCGGCGTGCCGCGGCTGGCCGCGTTAGGCATGCTGGCCAAGATGATCCGTGACCGGCTGTCGGTGATGACGTCGGTGGCCGCCCGCTACGGCGACGCGGTGCGATTGCCGCTGGGTCCGAAGACCCTCTATTTCTTCAACCATCCGGATCACGCGAAGCACGTGCTGGTCGAGAACCACGCCAACTACCAGAAGGGGATCGGCTTGGTGCACGCCAAGCGCGCGATGGGCGACGGGTTGCTGACCAGCGAGGGCGAGTTATGGCGTGAGCAGCGTCGGACCATCCAACCCGTGTTGGCGCCGCGGCGGATCAGTGCCCAGGCCGACGCGATCGCGGAGGAGGCCGCGGCCATGGTCCGCCGGCTGGCCGCCCACGCGGGCAGCGGACCGGTGGACGTCCGGCAGGAGATGACGGACCTGACGCTGGGGGTGCTCGGCCGCACGTTGATCGACGCCGACCTCGGCGCGTTCTCGTCGATCGGGGAGTCCTTCGAAGCTGTTCAGGATCAGGCGATGTTCGAGATGATGTCGCTCAGCGCGGTGCCGAGCTGGTTGCCGTTGCCCAAAGCGGTGCGGTTCCGCCGGGCCCGCAAGGACCTGCAGCGCATCGTCGACCAGTTGGTCGACGACCGGAAAGCGCGCGGCCTCAGCGGACACGACATCGTCTCCCGGCTGATCGACTCGACCAGCCAGGAACCGGACCGCCGGGTGGCCCGGCGCCGGATCCGCGACGAGCTGGTCACCCTGCTGCTGGCCGGGCACGAGACCACGGCGAGCACACTCAGCTGGACGTTTTACTTGCTGGACAAGCATCCTGAGGCGTGGGAGCGGGTCAGGGCGGAGGCGGTCCGGGTGCTCGGCGACCGGTTGCCGACAGTCGAGGACCTGCACTCGATGCCGTACCTGTCGATGGTCCTGGACGAGGCGATCCGCCTGTACCCACCGGTGTGGATCCTGCCGAGGATCGCGGTGGAGGAAGACACTGTCGGCGGCTACCACGTGCCGGCCGGCGCCGACGTGCTCATCTGCCCGTACACCCTGCACCGGCACCCGGAGTTCTGGGACTCGCCGGACCGGTTCGACCCGGAACGGTTCGACCGGGCCCGATCGGCCGGCCGACCGCGCTACGCCTACGTGCCTTTCGGCGCCGGGCCCCGGTTCTGTATCGGGAACAACCTGGGCATGATGGAAGCCGCCTTCGTGGTCGCCCTGGTGGCCCGAGACCTGCGGCTGCGCGTGGTGCCGGGCTACGAAGTGGTGCCCGAGCCCATGCTCACCGTGCGGGTCCGAGGTGGCCTGCCGATGACCGTCCACCCAGTCAACCGTCCATAACGGAAGGAGAAGCCATGACCGCCACACACTCTCTTCCCGGTGTCCGGGTGCCGGTGATCGCCGAAAGCGACGCGACAGGCCGAGTGGCCGACCTGTACGAAACGCTCCGCAAAGCAACCAACATGCCGTTCGTGCACGACGTCTTCCGCCTCACCTCCACCCGCCCAGACCTACTGGAGATAGTGGCGACGGGCTACACAGGAATGTTCGGCGACGGCGTACTCCCGCGCCAAACAAGAGAACTGATCGCCGCCTGGACCTCAAAGCTGAACCACTGCCCCTACTGCACCGGCACCCACAACTGGTTCCTCCGCCAATTCGGCGGCAGCGAAGAACTGATCGCCGCGGTAGCCACCGCCAACACCCCAGCCGACCTCCCCCTGGACGAAAAAACCCGAACCCTGATAGAACTGGCAACAAAGGTGAGCACAGCCGCCTACAAGATCACCGACAAAGACTGGGACACCGCCGCCAAAGCCGGCTGGACCAACCCCGAGATCTTGGAAGCCGTGTTCTGCGCGGCCCTCTTCAACTTCATCAACCGTTTGGTGGACGCCACCGGTCTCGGGGACTCTATGCGTTAGGCTTCGCCCGAGTTGCCAAAGACAGTTCGCTCGCCGCTCGGGCAGGCCGCCAAGAGGGAGTCCTTTGTTGGGTATTTCTGGTTGTTTTAGTTGTCTTGGTCGTGGCGTCTCCCTCCCGTATGGCCTGCCCAAGGGAATCATATCTGGCACGTGGTGTCCGGCTTGGGTTTCG
>NZ_SLWS01000018.1 GCF_004345645.1 Actinocrispum wychmicini
CAGTTCTACAAGGAGTCCCGCTGTCCTGTCGATCTTGAACTTCACCCGCCTTGCCCCACCAGCAAAATCACTAACTACGCGGCATTGTCTCGGGGCTGGGTCGCGCAGGCGGACCTCTTGACACGTGCGGTTGGGCTTCGCCCAGGTCGGTCGGGAGAGAGAACACGCCAGCCACACCCATGCGCTAGGCGCGCCACACCCAAGCGATGCGCTAGCGCGCCCGGCCACACTCATGGCCCCTAACGCGCCGGGCACGCACTCATGCCCCTATCGCGCCGGACGCGCACTCCGCCCGCGCTCGACCCGCACTCCGCCCGCGCTCGGCTTGTGCTTGGCGCGCACCCAACCAACACCCCGCCACACCCCACCCACACTCCATCACCCCCGCCTACGTCCCACCTAAACATCCCGCCCACACTCCACCGCATTCCTCCTAGCATCCCGCCACCCCACCTACATCCCACCCGCACTCCATCACCCCCACCTACATCCCACCTAACATCCCGCCCACGCTCCACCGCATTCCGCACCGCATTCCGCACCGCATTCCGCACCGCATTCCGCACCGCATTCCGCCTACGCTCCACCGCACCCACCTGCATCCCGCCGCACCCCACCTCCGTCCCGCCTACACTCCACCGCGCCCCACCTACCCTCCGAGCCCGCCCGCACTTCGCTCCTTGGGCCCGCCCGCACTTCGCTCCTTCGGCCTGCCCGCCCCTCGGTCCGTCGGCCTGTGCTTGGCGGGTTGCTTTCCGCTCGGTGCCAGGTGTGGCGGGGCGGTGGGCTTTGGGGCTGGGGCTGGGTCAGGAGACTGTTGAGGATGTGATTGCCGGTTTTTCCGTTGTTCCCAGGTAGAAGATTCCGGGGATGGTTTCGAAGCCGTCGCTCTTGTTTCGGCGGAGGGTGGAGGAGTCTATTGTCATTGTGCCGGTTCGGTTGTTGCTGACGTAGAAGGCCGCTCCGCCGCCTTCGTTGGCGTGGTTGTCCTCGACGATCGAGCCGGCTATGCGCACTGTGTATTGGTCGCCGTCGGTGTAGATGGCTCCGCCGCTGCCGCCGCCGGGAGTGCCGGGGCGGGCTGGGTTGGCGCCGCGGCCGGTTGCGTTGTTGTGGGTTATCAGGCAGTTCAGGACCGTGAAGGAGACGTGGAGGCCGCTGAGGGCTCCGCCGTTGGCGCATGAGCCGCCGTCGAAGGTGCTGCTGACCACGAAGATGGGGCTCTTTGTGGCTTGGTTGACGCGGAGGGCGGCGCCGCCGAGGTCGGGGCCGTTGGGGTCGCAGTGGTTGCGGAGGAAACGGGAGTTCACGACCTTCACTCTGCCGCCGCGGACATACACTGCCCCGCCGCCGTCGTCGCCGGCCGAGTTGCCGTCGGCGAAGGTCAGGTTCTGCAGGGTGAGGGACGCCGATGGGCTGTTCATGGTGAGAATTCGGCGTTTCCCGCCGCCGCTGAGGGTCACCCGGCCGCCGCCGTCCAGGACGGTGTTCGCCTTCACCTTCGCGGTGTCCGTCAGGGTGACGGTCACTGGGTTTGGGCCACACGAAAAGGTGATCACGCCG
The DNA here is from genome assembly GCF_004345645.1 of Actinocrispum wychmicini. GTDB lineage: Bacteria > Actinomycetota > Actinomycetes > Mycobacteriales > Pseudonocardiaceae > Kibdelosporangium > Kibdelosporangium wychmicini. Next base: position 1,564 of record NZ_SLWS01000018.1, read on the forward strand.
CCTGCGGTGACCGCGGTCAGTACTGCCTGTGACGTGCAGCTGGTTGGTGTGCCGTCGCCGACGACGTGGGTTGGTTTCGATGTGTCCTCCGCGCGCGCCTCCGGTGGCACCGCCGCTTTCCCAGCTGGGTTACCCGCCGGTTGGATCGGAGGTGGTGGCGGCGCGCTCGGGGGTGCCGAGGCCGATACGGACGTGGAAGACGACGAGGTGGTGACCGCCGCGGACGATGGGGGCGTTGTCTCCACCGAAACCGAAACCGAGGTGGCCGGAGCGGGGACCACGACTCCGGCTGTGGTGGTGGCGCAGCCGGCAACCATGGCGAGGAGGGCCGCGGCCGGGAGCAGACGCATGCCGGAGACCTAACCAAACCCGCCTCCCCCCGACAAGAACCAGGCCAAGATCTAGACTCGTTGGGTGACCGCCGCCCTGGACGTCCTGAACCGAGTTTTCGGCTACGACGAGTTCCGCGGATTTCAAGGCGAAGTCGTCGACCACGTGGTGACCGGCGGCGACGCGCTGGTCCTGATGCCGACCGGCGGCGGGAAGTCGCTGTGCTACCAGATCCCGGCGCTCGTCCGGGACGGCGTCGGGATCATCATCTCGCCGCTCATCGCGCTGATGCAGGACCAGGTCGACAGCTTGAACAGTTTGGGGGTCCGGGCCGGATTCCTGAACTCCACCCAGGATTTCGAGGAACGGCGGCTGGTGGAGGCCTGCTACCAGGCCGGCGAGCTGGACCTGCTGTACCTCGCGCCGGAACGGCTGCGTGTCCCGGCCACGCTGGACCTGCTGGACCGCGGCCGGATATCGCTGTTCGCGATCGACGAGGCACACTGTGTCTCCCAGTGGGGACACGACTTCCGGCCCGACTACCTGGGCCTTTCCGACCTGCACGAGCGGTGGCCGGACGTGCCGCGGATCGCGTTGACCGCGACCGCCACCCAGACCACCCGCACCGAGATCGCGGCCCGCCTGAAACTCACTGACGCCAAGCAGTTCGTGGCGAGTTTCGACCGGCCGAACATCCAGTACCGGATCGTGGGCAAGGCCGACCCGAAACAGCAACTGCTTGAGCTGCTGCGGACCGAGCACAAAGGGGACGCGGGAATCGTCTACTGCCTGTCCCGCGCGTCCGTGGAGAAGACCGCGGAGTTCCTGTCCGCCAACGGGATTCCTGCCGTGCCGTACCATGCCGGGCTGGAGAACCGGGTCCGCGCCGAGAACCAGGCGCGGTTCCTGCGCGAGGACGGCCTGGTCGTGGTGGCGACCATCGCGTTCGGGATGGGCATCGACAAGCCGGACGTCCGGTTCGTCGCGCACCTGGACCTGCCGAAGTCGGTCGAGGGCTACTACCAGGAGACCGGCCGCGCCGGCCGGGACGGCCTGCCGTCCACCGCGTGGCTGGCATACGGGCTGCAAGACGTTGTGCAGCAACGGAAGTTGATCGACACCTCGGACGGCGACGACGCACACCGGCGGCGTCAGAGCCAGCACCTGGACGCGATGTTGGCGTTGTGCGAGACCGTGTCGTGCCGCCGGACGCAGCTGCTGGCGTACTTCGACGAGGACGCGGAACCCTGCGGCAACTGCGACACATGCCTGTCACCGCCGGAGTCGTGGGACGGCACGATCGCGGCCCAGAAGCTGCTGTCCGCGGTGTTCCGGCTGCAACGGGAACGGCGGCAGAAGTTCGGCGCCGGCCAGATCATCGACATTCTGCTGGGACGCAAGACCGCCAAGGTCATCCAGCACGACCACGACACGTTGAAGGTGTTCGGGATCGGCGAGGAGCTGACCGAGGCCGGCTGGCGCGGCGTAGTGCGGCAACTGCTGGCCCAGGGGCTCCTCGCGGTGGAAGGCGACTACGGCACGCTCGTGCTGACAGACGCGAGCTCGGCCGTGCTGCGCCGGGAACGTGAGGTCCCGATGCGCCGCGAAACCGCCCCTGCCAAAGCGGCCAAACCCAAGAAGACCGCCGCCGCGGCCGTCGACATGCCCGCCGAGGCCATGCCGCTGTTCGAACAGCTGCGCTCGTGGCGGGCCGCGGTGGCCAAGGAGCAGGGCGTGCCCGCGTACGTGATCTTCCACGACGCGACACTGCGGGAGATCGCCACGCGTGTCCCGGCGTCCCTGGCCGAGCTGGGCAAGATCAGCGGCGTCGGCGAGGCCAAGCTGGCCAAGTACGGCCAGGGCGTGCTCGACACGCTCGGTGCCGAGGAGGTTCCCGTCGAGCCGTGAGCCCCGGCTGACCTGTGCGATCATCGGCCGGTGTTCTTCGGGATCCTGGGCGAGGTGGAGGTGCGGCGGGACGACGGGACCCCGGTCGCGCTCGGTGGCCCGAAGGTCCGCGCCCTGCTGACCCTGCTGCTGGCCGACGCGCCGCACGTGGTCACCACGGACCGGCTGATCGACGGCGTCTACGGCGACGAACCACCCGAAGGCGCCGCGAACGCCCTGCAGTCCCAGGTGTCCCGGCTGCGCCGGAGCTTGGACGCGGACGTGGTCGAACGGACCCCGCTCGGCTACCGGCTGGCGATCGACCCCCAGGACATCGACAGCAACCGGTTCGCCACGCTCCTGGACGCCGGCCGGCCCGGCGAGGCGCTCGCGTTGTGGCGCGGCACGTTGCCCCCTGAGCTGGGCGAGGCGCAGATATCCCGGTTGGCGGAGCTGCGGCTACGGGCGCTGGAGGAGGACATCGAGGCGTCGCTGGGCCTGTCGAGCGTGCCGAGACTGCGGGAGCTGATCACGGAGTATCCGCTGCGGGAACGGTTCCGCGGACAGCTGATGCGCGCCCTGGCCGCCGGCGGCCGGCAAGCCGAGGCTCTAACAGTGTTCGAGGACGCCCGGCGGACACTCGCGGACGAACTGGGCGCGGACCCGTCGACCGAACTCGCCGACACGCACGTGGCGATCCTGCGGAGCGAACCGGTCGCCACCAACCCCGTGCCGGCGCAGCTCACCAGCTTCGTCGGCCGCGACGCGGACCTCGAACGGGTCGCCGCGCTCCTCACGCAGCACCGGCTGGTCACCCTGACCGGACCAGGTGGCACCGGAAAAACACGGCTGGCCGTTGAAGTCACCAAAGCCGAACCAGATGTCTGCCTCGCCGAGTTCGCCAACACCACCGACGTGCCCCAGGCCGTCCTGGACGCCTTCGGCCTGCGTGCACAGGCCCGCGCCACGCAACCGCCGGCGCCGCCCGCGGACCGGCTGGTCGCCGCCCTCGCCGACCGCCACCTCCTGCTCGTGTTCGACAACTGCGAGCACGTGATCGACGCGGCCGCACGGCTCGCCGGGCAGTTGCTCGCCCGGCTGCCGCTGCTGCGCATCCTCGCCACCAGCCGGGAACCCCTTGGTATCACCGGGGAAGCGCTCTATCCCGTACCACGGTTGCCGGACAGCCCGGCCGAACGGCTGTTCCTGGACCGAGCCACGGCGGTACGCGGCGCGGAGGCGTTCGATCCGGACCAGGTGCGGCACATCTGCGCGGCGCTGGACGGCCTGCCGTTGGCCATCGAGCTGGCCGCGGCCCGAGCCCGCTCGCTGAGCCTTGACGACATCGCGGCCCGCCTGGACGACCGGTTCGGCTTGCTGTCCAAGGGAAGTCGAACGGCCGACGCCCGGCACCGGACACTGCGGGCGGTGGTCGAGTGGAGCTGGGACCTGCTCGACGAGACCGAGCAAGCGCTTGCTGCGCGGCTGACGGTGTTCGCCGGCGGCGCCCTGATGGCGGACGTCGAGCAGGTCACCGGCCGGCCGGCGGACCTGCTCACCGAACTGGTCGACAAGTCCCTGGTGGAGGTGGTCGGCGGCCGGTACCGGATGCTGGAGACGATCCGCGCGTTCTGCGCGGAGAAACTGGGCGACGCGACCGAGCCCACCCGCCGCGCGCACGCCGAGCACTTCCTCGCGTTCGCGTCCGAGGCCACCGCGAATCTTCTTGGCGCGGACCAACTCCAGTGGCTGGACCGGACCGAGGCCGAGCACGACAACCTGCACAGCGCGTTGCGCTGGGCGGTGACCGCGGACTCGACGTTGGCGTTGCGGTTGGTCGGCGCGATGTCCACGTACTGGTGGATGCGCGGCCGTCGTCTCGAAGGCGCGCAGCTGTGCCTCGACCTGGCGTTGCGACTGGGCCCGCAGGCGCCCGACGGGCAGGCCGAGGAGTACGCGTTGTGCCTGGTGAACGCCATCTCCGCCGAGGGCCACGAGCCGCTGCGGGCGCACCTGAAGACCTTGCGGGACTGGGGCGAGAACCGGACCGCTCCCCCGTCGTACCCGTTCGTCACGATCGTGGTCGCCCCCACGGTCGGCCCGCCGACGGACGGCCGGGCCCCGGCGATCATCGGGTCGGACCCGTGGAGCCGGGCCCTCGAGCCGCTGGGCCGGTCGTTCCAGGAGGTCTTCGCGGGCGACGTGATGACCGGGCAGCAGAGCCTGACCGACGCGTTGGCCCGGTTCGAGGCGCTCGGCGAACGTTGGGGCGCGATGCAGAGCCTGACGGAGCTCGCGGTGATCGTGAGCTGGAAAGGCGAGCACGACCGGGCCATCGCCATGCTCGACAGGGCCATGCGCCTGGTCCGTGAACTCGGCTCCACCGAGGAACTCTGCGAGATGACCGTACGCAGGGCCGACTGCCGATTCCGAGCCGGCGACACGGCCGGCGCGCGGGGCGACTACGAGCGCGCGGAGGCCCTGGCCAACCGGCTGGCCACGCCCGGCCTGCTGGTGGGCGCCCATGTCGGGCTGGCCACGATCGCCCGGCGCGCGGGCGATCTCGCTGAGGCACGGCGCTTGTGCCGGCTCGCGTTGGAAGAGTGCGGCTCCGGCGGGTTCGGCCCGGACTGGGCCCGTTGGCAGGTACAGGTCGCCCTGGGCTGGCTCGCGTGCGCCGAGGGGAACCTCGAAGAGGCCACCGACTGGCTGAAACAGGCCCTCAACGGATCCGTCCGCCTGGGCAACAACGTCCAACGAGCCGCGGCGACCGCGGCCATGGCCAACGTCGCCCTGCTCGAAGGCGACCCGACACAGGCAGCACGTCTGCTCGGCACCGCGACCCGCCTGCGCGGTCTCGCGATAGCGGGCGACGCGGACGTGGCCGCGGTGTCCGCCGAGGCGACCCGGCTGATCGGCCCGGCCGCCTTCGGCGCCGCCTACCGCGCGGGCCTGAGCGACTGAGCACCCACGTGGATACTCGGGTGGCCGGAGCGCCGCCAGTTGTCCCGGCCACCCGAGTGCCTGCGGGCGGCGACCGTCACGACTTTGTTTAAGGTCTAAAATCAAGCATCGCGGCCCCGCTGTCAACCCCCGCCAGCCGTTACGGGGCGATCTTGAGGACCCAGGCGTACTGGCCGGCCGACTTGGCCGCTTCGGGGACCTGGATGGTGAGTTTGCCGTTCTGTTGGGTCCACTTCAGGTCGGGGCCCTGGTAGCCGAGCACGGTGACCCGGTCGCCCGGTCGGATCGGCACCGGCGCGTCCACCACGATCTGGTCGCCGGGACGCTCCAGGGACGTGATGTAGAACGCCTCGTTTGGCTTCACCGAGAACCGCAGTGCGCCCTGCCCGGCCATCCGGGACCAGTACGTCGTCCCGTAGACGGACTCGCCGTTGGCCTTCAGCCAGTCGCCGGTCTCGGTCAGCCGGGTCCGCATGATCTCGGGGATCGTGCCGTCCGCGCGCGGGCCGATGTCGAGCAGGAAGTTCCCGTTCTTGCTGGTGATGTCGACGAGGGTGTCGACCACCTGGTCGGCCGTCATGTACATGCTGTCTGGGGTGGCCTTGTTGTAGCCGTACGAACGTGGGTCGAGGCCTCGGCTGGCTTCCCATTTCTGCACGACCGTGTCCGGATACGTGGTGTACTCCGGAGTCGTGTAGTCGTGGGTGGGGATTCCGCAGCGGTCGTCGACCGTCACGTCCTTGGGGTTGGGCCGGTTCTTGGCGCGGTTGAAGTAGTCCGCCATGACCGTGCGGCTGTCGTTGGCGCCGCCGATGTCGCACCAGATCACGTCCGGGTCGTACTGGTTCACGATCTCGTGCATCTGCGGCGCCTGGTAGTCGTGCACGAAGTCACGGCCGGCCTGGTAGCCGGTGTACGGCTCGGCCGCGCCCGTGTACGGGTTCTTCGGCGCGTGCCCCATCCACGGGCTGTCCGGGTTGTACCACTCCGGCATCGAGAAGTAGAGGCCGTTGCGCAGGTCCGGGGTGTACTTGCGGGACGCGTCGAACAGCTCCTTCACCAGGTCGCGGTGTGGGCCGAGGTCCACCGAGTCCCGACCGGACACCTTGGAGTCGAACAACGCGAAGCCCTCGTGGTGTTTGGACGTGAGCACGTAGTACTTCGCGCCGGCCGCCTGGAAGAGCCGCACCCACGCCTTGGGGTCGAACTTGGCCGCGGTGAACTGCGGGATGAAGTCGTCGTACTTGAAGTCCTTGCCGTAGGTCTGCGCGTGGTAGCCGTACACGGCGTTGTTCGGGTCCTCCATCCAGCGCCAGTACCATTCGGCGTACTGCACGCCCGGCGGCGACCAGGCCGGCACGGAGTAGACACCCCAGTGGACGAAGATGCCGAACTTGGCGTCGTCGAACCAGTACGGCGACTCGTGGGTGCCCAGTGAGGCGTCCGTGGCCTGGTAGTCGACCACCCCGAGGGTGAACCGGACCGGCTGGCTGGCGCGCAGCCGTCTCCCTTGCGCCACAACCTGTCCGTTCACGATCGTGTCGACAGGGGCGCCGGCGCGGACGATCCCGATCCGGACCCGCGCCTCTTCGCCGGGCGCGAGCCGGCGGATGGCCGCGGGTTGTACTGTCCGGGCGCCGAACACGTCCGCGGACACCGACACCGCGTCCTGTTCGGTGATCCACGTGTCGCCCAGGTTCGTGACCGTCGCCTCGATGGCCTGCTGGTTGCCGGACAACAACTTCGTGGTCGACCGAGCGTTGCGAACGGACAGTGCCCTGCCCTTGGCCGCGGCCTGGACTGTCATCGCGAACACGTGCAGGCTGGTCTGCCCGGCCTGGGCGGGTTGGGTGACCGGCAGGGTGACCGAGACGGCCTCCCGGCCGGCGTCCAGCCAGATCTGGGCCGCGGCGATGGCGACCGGGTGCTGGTCGGTGCCGTTGTTCGGGGCGTACCGGTAGGACGCTGAGATGGGACCGGACGAGTTGTACCAGTCCGGCCCGGCGAGGGACGCGGTCGTCGTGCCGCCATCGGCGTAGTGGACGGTCGCGGTGCCGGACGCCATGCCGTAGCTGCCGGCCACGAGGAAGTGGCCCGCGTGGTACTTGCCGCGCGGGATGTCGAGGGTCTGGCCCATGGCGACGATGTTGTTCTTCACGCCCTTCGCCGCCGACGGGAAGGTGAACGGGACGCCGTCGACCGTGATCCCGCCGGTGGGCAGGGCTTCGGCGGGGTACGTGTAGCCGGAGCCGTCGAAGTTCCCGTCCCGGGCGGACGCCGAGTCGATACCGTTGTTGTCGAAGTACTGGGTCAGCGACACGGTCACCGGGGTCGGCGCGGCCGCGGTGACGAACGGTTCGTCGGCGAGCGCCGGCCCGGTCCCCGCGACGAGGGCGGACAAGGCTACGGCGGCGGTCAGACGTCTGGGTCGTGTCTGCACTGGCACGCTCCCTCAAGTACCGGAAGCCGCCGCAACCATCCGATGTTTCTGTCCAAAAACAGCGACAGAGTACCTCGGAGTGCCACGATGCGGCGGGCTACCCGTGATTCATCCGATGACTTTGATGCTGGGGGCAGACGGGCCAGCCGTCAAGACTCCAACCGTCGGCTTTTGGCAGTCAGCCCGATGTCCAGCAGGTCGCCGACGTAGGCCCGCAGCGCGTCCGGCGAGTCCGTGTTCAGCGTGCCCGGTGTGGTGATCAGCGACAGCACCAGGCGGCTGCACCACTCGATCACCACACGCGGGTTGACGTCCGGGAAGTCGCCGTCCGCGATGGCCTGCTTGACGTACGGCTCGACGAACGCGACACCCTGCTCGATGATCGGCCCGGCGTACACGGTCAGCCACGGCACGATCGACTCTGGACTCTCCCGCAGCCCCTTCTGCAGCAACGCGTGCCGGCGGGCGTATCCGACGACGAAGACGATCGTCTCGACGAAGTTGTCCCGCAACGAACCGCGCTGGTGCAGCACCGGCTTGGCCGCCGCGTGCATCCGCGCGATGTCGCGGTACAGCAGGGCTTGGACGATCGCGTCCTGGTCGCCGATGTGCTTGTAGACAGTCGGCCGGGAGACCCCGGCCCGCTGGGCGATCCGCGCGTGCAGCCGGGCGCCGACGCCGGCTTCGAGGATGCACTGTTCGGCGGCGGCCAGGATCCGGTCCCTGATGACCGTCGCGCCGCCCGTCATGCCGGGGAGTTTACAACGTGGGTGAAAACGTCAACGGATGCTGTTGACCACGCCCCGTATCCGGGTTTACGTTTCAGGTGACTCCGTAAAGGGGGGTGCCATGACGGACATCGAGCGGGAACTGACAGCCGAACGGCTGCTCAACGGCTCGGTCCGGCGCTCGTACGACTCGTCGGTGGACATCGACTGGGACGCGCCGCTGGTGCCGGGCAAGTACTTCCTGCCGCCGGAGATCTCCCCGCTGTACGGCACGCCCATGTGGAACGCCCTCACCCCGACGCAGCGGATCGAACTGTCCCGCCAGGAGCTGGCGAACCTGCTGAGCGTCGGCCACTGGTTCGAGAACATCCTCAACCAGGCGCTGCTGCGGATGATCTTCGCCGCCGACCCGACGTCGAAGTACACCCACTACGCGCTGACCGAGATCGGCGACGAGTGCCGGCACATGCTGATGTTCGGCCGGCTGATCGAGAAGATCGGCGCCCGGCCGTTCCGCCAGCACCCGGTGCAGCTGGCATTCACCAAGCTCGCCCCGCTGCGCATGCACGGCCTGCAGCTGTGGGTGTGGGCGCTGATCGGCGAGGAGATCTTCGACGTCTGGCAGCGCCGGATGATGGACGAGGACGGCCTGCAGCCGGTCGTCCGCCGGATGATGCGGATCCACGTGGTCGAGGAGGCCCGGCACATCCAGTGGGCACGCGACGGCGTCGCCCGTCGGATGCGGCACGCCTCGCGGCTGGAGCGGGAGCTCGTCGGGCGCGCGATCGGCATCGGCGGCCCGTTCATGCGCGACCAGCTCGTCCATCCGGGCATCTACCGGCGGGCGGGCCTGGACGGCGACGAGGCGTACCGGCAGGCGATGGCGAACCCGCACCACAAACGGGTCAAAGTGGAGGGTTTCGACCGGCTGCGCCGCTTCCTGGAGGACCAGGACGTGTTCCGCGGCAAGGCAAGGGAACGTTGGCGCGCGGCGGGATTCATCGAATGAGGTATGCCGCATGAGATACGACGTGGTCGTGATCGGCGCGGGCTTCGCCGGCCTGTGCATGGCGGTGAAACTCAAAGAGGCGGGGCTGCACGACTTCGTGGTGCTGGAGAAGGCCGGCCGGGTCGGCGGGACCTGGCGCGACAACACGTATCCCGGCGCCGGCTGTGACGTGATGTCGCTGATGTACTCGTTCTCGTTCGCGCCCAACCGGTCGTGGACGCGGCTGTACGCGGGCCAGCGGGAGATCCTGGACTACGTCGACCGGATCGTCGCCGACAACGAGCTGGCGCCGTACATCCGGTTGAACACCGAGGCGGTCGGCTTCACGTTCGACGAGGCGACCGACCACTGGACCATCCGGACCGGCTCGGGCGAGGAGATCACCGCTCGGATGGTGGTCGTCGGGCAGGGTCCGTTGCACCACCCGAAGATCCCGGACATCCCCGGGCTGGCCGAGTTCACCGGCCCGATGTTCCACTCGGCCCGCTGGGACCACTCGTTCGACGTGACGGGCAAACGGATCGCGGTGATCGGCAGCGGCGCCAGCGCGATCCAGTTCGTTCCGAAGATCGCCGGTTCCGCCGGCAACGTCACGGTGTTCCAACGAAGTCCACAGTGGATCATCCCGAAGCCGGACCGTCGGCTGTCCACCTTGGAGCGTGGCCTGTTCCGGTTCGTGCCTGGCGTGCAACGGGCCTACCGGTACGGCGTCTACTGGTTCCTGGAGTCCACCACACCGGGCTTCCTCAACCCGCGGTACATGAAGGCGCTCCAGGCGCTCGCCCGTGGCCACCTCACCCGCCAGGTGCGCGACCCGTCGCTGCGCGCGAAGCTCACGCCGGACTATGTCGTCGGCTGCAAGCGGGTCCTGGTGTCCAGCGACTACTACCCCACGCTGGCCAGGGCCAATGTGGACCTGGTGACCTCGCCGATCACGGCCGTCTCGGCAGATGCCGTGGTCACCGCGGACGGCACCCGCCACGAGGTCGACGCGATCGTCTTCGCGACCGGCTTCCACGTCACCGACATCGTGTCCAAGATGGACATCACCGGGCCGGGTGGGCTGACCCTGCGGGCGGCATGGCGGGACGGGATGACGGCGTACCTCGGCGTGGCCGTCGCCGGCTTCCCGAACCTCTTCATGTTGATGGGGCCCAATTCCGGCGGCGGCAACCAGTCCATCATCTTCATGATCGAGGCCCAGGTCCGGTACGTGATGCGCTGCCTGCGGCTGATGGGCCGGTCGGACGCCGGCCGGATCGCGGTGAAACCACACGTCCAGGACCGCTTCAACCGCTGGGTGCACCGCCGCCTGCGCGGGTCGGTGTGGAACGCGGGCGGCTGCACGAGCTGGTACCTGGACGAGACCGGTGTGAACCGGGCGGCGTGGCCGGGATCCAGCGCGTCCTACTGGTGGCGGACGCGCGCGCCCAAGGAACACCACTACGTGCTGACCCCGTTGGCGGGCGAACTCGACGAGACCCACCGCGGCCCGGCGTTCCTCGGCACCGACGGCTCGGAGATCGCGGTGGACGTCCACCTCACCGGCCACATGCAACCCATCGACGGCAGCTACCAGTGGTACGGCCGGATCGCTGTGAACCCGGCGGTCACCGCGCTGCACCAGGCCGGCCGCAACGACGTGACCGTCCGTCTGCCCGGCGGCGTGGCCACCCGCGCCCGACTGACCGAAGTGGACCCCTGGGGGAACGTCCGGGTCACCGGGACCGGTCGGCCGCCGTTCCCCGAGCAGTGATCCAGGCGCTGATGGCGGTGATCGTGCGGGCTTGGAGGTCGGCCGGCGCGGCGGACGCCTCGATCGAGTGCCGGGCGATCGCGGCCAGCTCGGTGTCGTCGAGACCGATGGCGTCCCGGGCGATCACGTACTGGTCCGTGACGCCCGCGCCGAACAGCAGCGGGTCGTCGGAGCCGAGCGTGACCGGGACACCGGCGTCGAGCAGCTCCCTGAGCGGCAGTTCGTGGAAGTCAAGGACGCCCAGGGGCGGGTAGGACGTGGGGCAGACCTCCAACGCCACACCGCGGTCGGCGAGGAACGCCACGGTTTCCTTGTCGCGCATGGCCGTGATCCCATGACCGATGCGGTTCGCGCCGAGCTTCTCCACGCATTCCCTGACGTGCCAAGGGCCTTCGTAGAAGCCACCGTGCGGCACTCGCAGCTTGTCCGCCGCGATCCTGGCCGCGTCAACGAAATCGTCGACCTTGCCGCGGCGTTCGTCGTTGGACAGCCCGAAACCCACGACATCCGCGTAGTTATTGGCCAGCAAGGCGAGTTGCGACGCGTGCTCGCCCGAGCGGGCCCAACTGGAGGCGATGATCAGGCCGCAGGGCGCTGCTCGCATCCCGTCCAGCGCGGCTTCGACGACCGGTTCGAACCCGCCCAGCAGGGGCGCGTACGACGTCGGGTCGAGCTGGATCTCCAGCCACGCGCAGCCGTCGGCGACGTTGTCCTCGATCGCTTCGGTGACAACCCTTCGCAAGTCCTCGGTGGTTCTGATGGCTTCTCGCGCGGCGTCGTACCGGGTCTGGAACTCCTCCCACGCGCGCGCTCCCGGCGGGATCGGCGACGGCACGGTCAACCCGTACCGGTCAGCCAGTTCGGCCAACGTGCCCGGCCGCATCGCACCCGTGAGGTGGAGGTGCAGATTCGCTTTGGGCAGTGTCCGGAGATCGCTCATGGGCGAAACCTATCGGCCGCGCTCCCCAGACACTCAGCGTGATCGCTCCCCGCTCAGGAATCACCCGTTTGTGACGGGCTATTTGCCCCACGCAAAGGATAGGTTCAGAGGCGTAGCGATAGGTAGCGCTCAGGAAAGAGGTGTAGTTCGTGTCCCAACGGTCCAAACGCGCCCGGCGGCTGGCCACCCTGCTGTCCACCGCCAGCCGGGTGCACGTGGAACTCCGCTATCGCCGCGAAACCGGTGCCTACCAAGTGATCTGGACGGCCGGTCCGACCCCGGCGGCGATGTACGACCTCGCCGCCCGGCACGCGACCGAAGCACACCCCCTGGACGTCGACGACCTCGCGTGGGAAAGGCGGGCATCATGACTCTGACCGGCGACAAGGCCCCTGTGCCAGCAGTTCCGCGGAACGCGTGGGCGGTGAGCGTCGAAGACCCACCGGTCCTGCACACCGTGCCGTTCCCCGACCGCACCGACCGGACCGCCCGCCTCGCCCTGTGCGGCACCCAGGCCGTTCCCGTCCGAATCGTCGACGGGCTCGTGGATCTCTGCGCCGACTGCCGTGAACATCTGCGAATCATGCACGAACGCGCACGCAAAGAACTGTCACACGCGTCGTAGCTGGGCAGATCGCGTTGTCATCCAACAATCAATTTTGCTGTCCACCGAACAGCATCCCGCAAATATACGGGAACGATTGTTGTTGCCCGATTACCCCTTCCGATCACCAACACTTCTTGGATACGCTAATTCGTGTCAAATATGACACAACAACAGGGGTGACAACAGGATGCCGCTGCGACCCGATGAGGGTTACTCTGAGCCGCCACAGCCCGCGTCACCGACTCCACCGCCACCACCCGTTCGGTCGATCCCACTCGGCACCACACCGGGCCTCACGGAGATCCATCCGGAACAGGTGGAAGCAGCGGCCAAACTCTTCGAAGACTCGGCAGACGCCGTGAACGACCTTATCCGCGGCGGTCGGGAACATCTCCGCATGCAGCCGATGGCCGACGACGACGTCAGTAAGCGAGCCGCCCGGTCGTTCACCGACGCCGGAGTGGAAGGACCCGAGTCGCACGTAGCCGCGTTGACGGGTTATCAGAAGTGGCTGCTCCTGATCGCCTTCAATATCCGGGCCAGCGCCGCACAATACTGGCGCACCGACAACGACACAGCCCGCACAGCCCACGTGAGCGGATTGGGCGGGCTCGCACGTGACTGACCGGCGTCTCGGAGAGGCTGTTGGTGTGGTCGCTTTGGTCCTACTCGGAGTCGCGGCGTGCGATGTGAGTACCCCCGGCATCGCCCAGACGGGATCATCGGTATCCCAGTCCACATCGCCCACACCGACCCAAAGCACGACTCACCAACCGTCACCAAGGCCCCGACCGGTGAGAATGGACGGTTTGAATCCCTGCGAGCTGTTGTCTCAGCAACAACTGCGACAGTTCGCGATCGACTCACCTGCTCGACCTGGGCGAAGCACCGCGTACAAGGCACCGACCTGTGACTATTCCTCCCACGCGACCATGACCGGTGTGCGCGTGACACCTGTTCCCGCCATGGGAATCGATCTGTTCGCACCCGGCCGGACCCAGGGGGACGTCGAACCGCGAACTGTTCAGGGTTTTCCAGCCTTCCAGGACCACATCAACGGTTCCCCGGTCGGAAACGACTTCTGCAACGTGACTGTCGATGTGGCCGACGGTCAGGTGCTGGACGTGGGTTTCTTCGAAGTGAGCATCGAGCGACCGTTGGGTTCGGAAGTAGTGTGCCAGAAGGCCAATGACGTGGCCAACGCGGCCATGACGACATTGTTGTCGCGGTAAGGGGAGTATGCGCGATGAGTTGGCTCAGCGACGCCATCGGCGGGCTCAACTGGATGGCTCTGTCGCATCAGCGGATGTACCACGATATCCACAGTGGACCCGGTGTGGACGGCGGGATGAGCACGATCGAGCACTACGACGGCGCCGACAGCGCCCTCCAGGGTGTTCAGGCTCGGATCGCCAAGGGCATCCAGGACCTGTCCGCCAACTGGTCCGGGGCGGCGGCGGACAGTGCGGCGGCGCTCACCAAAGCGTCCGCTGACTGGGCGAACACCGCGGCGGTCGCTACGATCACGGCAAGGGCGCAGAGTCTGCACCAGGCGAACGCCTACCTCGACGCGCGGAACAAGATGCCCGAGCCGGTCAAAGTGCCCGACATCGTCCCCGACGGCGGGTTCCCCTCGCTGAAACTGCTCAGCGATGTCGCACAAGCACAGCAACGGGCCGACGCGGCGCATCAGGAAGCCGCGCGCGTCATGGCCGCCTATGACTCGTCCACCGCCGAACACGTCAACGCCATGCCGCAGTATCCGCCCGTGGCCACCATGGTCGTTTCGGAGGTCCTGCCGCCTGTCCCGCCGTCACCAGGCGGAGGTGGCGTCGGCGGTGTGCCTGGTGGGCCTGGTGGCGGCGGTTCGGTGTCGGGCGGATCCAGACCTGAAGCACACCCGAGACAAGAAGGAAACGGCCCAGGGCCGGCCCAGGGCGGGGTGCCAGTCGCGCCAAGCGGGCCGGGAGGCAGCGTCTTACCGAACGAGCACACCTCGCTCAACGACTTCCAGCGCATCGACGGACCCGGCGACGACGGCCCTGGACCGAACTACGGCGGGCCCAGGGCCGGCCGTGGCTGGTCCAGCGATGTCGAAGTACCTGGAACTGGACGAGGCGCCGGCGGCCTCAACGAGGAACCCGGCGGACCGGGCCAGGGCCTGCGGCAAGGACCCGGCGGACCGGGGCAGGGGCCAGGTGGACCGGGACGGGGTCTGGGCCAGGGACCGGGGCGGGGCATGGGGCAGGGGCCCGGTGAACCCGGGCGAGGCCTGCGGGAAGGGCCTGGTGGATCGGCGCAGGGACCCGGGCGAGGACCCGGCAGTGTGGGCGACATCGAATCCGTGCGTAGCGCGGGAGCGCGTGGTGCGGCGGGTGCCCGGGGCGCTGGTGGGGTGCCTGGGATGGCGCCGGGTGCGGGTAGGTCGGGCCAGGCGGAGGATGTGGAGCACCAACGCAAGTACGTCGTTCTCGACGACGAGATCCCGGGGGACGACAGCCCGCCGACCACGCCGCCGGTCATCGGCGAGCCGCCGTACTGAAGGTGGCCACGGTACGACTGTCCGCTTCGGCGTTTCGCGTGCTGACCGATCACCTGCGGGTCGCCGTCCCGGCGGTGATTCGGTTGCCGCCCGCGGGTTTTCGCCCGGAGGACCGGCGGGCCGAGCTGGACGACGCGATGACGGAGCTGCGTGGTCTGGTGGACGCGCGCGGTGACGTCGACGGGATCCTCGCGGGCCGGCTGCGGATACTCGACCAGGCGAAGTGGATCATCGATGTCGTCGCCCACGTCGACGGGCCGGCGAACGCCGTCCTCGCGGCCACCGACCGGCGCGCGGTCCAGGTCATCCAAAGTGGACAGTTGGTGACCGTGCGGCCGGCTCGGCCGACCGCGCTCGGCGACCAGGTGGTGCGGCTTCTCCCGGCTGTTTCGGCGGGGTACGGCCGTTCGGTCTCACTGCCGACCGAGGCTCTGCGGAAAGCCGCCGCTGAAGCCGGAACGGATCCCCGCAAGCTGGAAACGGCCCTGCAGCGGCACGGAATCGGCCGGGACAACGCGCACCTGATCGTGGTGATGAACCAGGATCCGCTGCACACCGCGCAGTTCGGTGTGACACTCACCGACGACAACGGCCGGCGGCACCGCGGCGAACACGTCATCGGGTGGTGGTGCAACGACTCCGGCGGCTACCTGATCGAGGAACACACGAGTACGTCAGGCGAGCCATGGACGACCATCTCCCCCACCGACGCCGCGCGGCTGGCGCGGCAGATCGACAGGTTGGTGAGCCGTCCCAGGCCCGCGAACGAGCCTGGGACGGCCTGACGGGTCACGTCACGCGACCGGCACCTGGCCTTCCGCGCAGGACGAGGGCGACAGCTCCGATGGCCAGCAGGAGCGCCACACCGGCGACTCCCACCGCCCACCAGACCAGCGGTGTCGTCGCACTGGGCGTCGGTACCGCCGCGGCGGCCCTGCTGGTCGCCGCGAGCGTCAGTACCGGGGCTGGGTGCTCCGGTTCCTCGGCCGTGGGCAGGTCGATCCAGCGGGACACCTCACCGTTGTCGTACGTCTGCACTGCCTTGAACACCAGTGTGTCCGTGTCGGGCAGCGGACCGGCGGAGATCCGGAACTCGTCGTACTCACCCGGTTTGATGCCCACCCCGGGGCCTGCCGTCCACTCGATCTCATTGATCGTCTGCGACGACGCGACCCCGTGACCGGCGTGTTGCGCGACCGGCTGGATCGGCGCGGTCGTGACCGTGTAGGTCCACCCGGCATGGGGCAGCACCCTTACGGACTCGACCAGGTGGTCGGCTGGAAAGGCCACCTTGAGTTTGACGGTGCTCGCGGTGGTGCTTTCCGTCGGAACCCGGAACGCGATCTCCGCGGAGGCACCCTGCACTGCCTCGTCGGAGTGCACGGTGACGTGCGCCGCGGCGGGCGGAGCACCTACCGCGAGCACCGCGACACCGGTCACCACCAGAAAAGCGATGCGGCGCATGGCGTCTCACCTTCCTTTACTGGATCGCGGCCAGTGCCGTCGTTCCGCCCGGGAGCACTCGGAGAACGCCCCACAGGCCGGCTTCGGTGAACGGCTGCCGGGCGTCGCCGTACAGGTAGTCGCCGCAGTACGGGCCGGCGCCACCGACGAGCTCGACATCCAGGGACTCAGCCGCGGTCAGCGACTTCGACGTCAACAGCTGGGACCGTTTGTCCGTCGTGCCGTTCCACAGGTTCGGGTCCTGCGGGAACATGTGCCCGCTGACGGTGAACGTGTGGAACTGGTCGGACGCGCCGATCCCGACCCGGAACACCACCGGGTCGCCCGCGAACGTCTCGAGCACGGGAGTGGCCGGCTCGCCGTACTTCGCTGAGCTGAACGCCTTGCCGTAGTCCGGGGACGTCCCGGACAGCCTGGTGGTCAGCGGTGCGCTGGTGTAGTTGATCTGGTTGTACCCGAGCGTCGCCACGGGTGGGTCACCGGGGAACTGGCTGTTCACCCCGGTACCCGCGACCACGTCCTGGTACGGGAAGATGCTCCGGGCGTACTGCTGGTCGGTCGTGCCCATGGTGAGCGCGAACTCCCGGAAGTTGCCCGACGACGCGCGGATGATCGCCTGGGTGGACGTGTTGGTCGCGGTCAACGGCCTACCGTCGAGGCTGTTGAACCAACTCGACCCGTTCGGCTCGACGACCACCAGGCCGTAGGCGCCATGGCGCATCGACGCCATGCTGCCCAGGTTCTGGAAGATCGCCGTGCCCAGGTTCTTGTCCGCGGTGAAGCGATACTGGATCGTCTGCCCGGCGGCCACCGTGGTGTCCGGGTTGAGGCCGACCGCACCGCCGCCTTGGGTCTGCGGGTTGTAAGGCAGCTTCCCGAGGTCGAACCCGGCTCTGGCACCGCCGTACTTCGACCCCGCCGCGATCTGGTTGCGGACCGTGACGCGCAGACAGTCGCCCTGGTTCGCCCGCAGTACCAACGGTTCCACGGCCTTGGCGCCGGACTTGATGGCGGACACGTCCGATGTGAGGGCGTAGACGATGCCGTCCTGGTCCGCGTTCGGAGCCGTGGGCAGCGCCTTGTTGAACACCGTCACGTCGTAGTCACGCGTCGGTGCGTTCACCGCGCAGGGACTGCCCGAATTGGACACCACGCCGGCCTGGCTGGCCGGTGGCGGGGTGCCGGAGTTCGGTCGGACGATCGGGAATCCCGTGCCGCTGGCCGGGGACGTGCGGTCGGGCAACGGCTTCAGGTCCGACTGCAGCCTGTCGTGCACCCGGAAGATGCCCCACGCCCCGGACTCGAAGGCGAAGTTGCGGGTGCTGTAGTACAGGTAGTCGCCGGGGAAGTGGCCCGGTCCGCCCGCGCCGCCGTCCAGAACGTAGTCGAACCGTTCGGAGATGCCGGTGGTGCTGGCGTCCATCAGCTCGGCGTCCGCGTTGAACCGTTCCTTGGCGAACCTGTGCCCTTGGAGGCGCAGGCCCTCGACGCGGTCGTTGACACCGATCGTCCGGATCACAACGGGGTCACCGGCGTACGCGCGCAACAACGGCGTGCCCGGATCACCGTACTTGGCCGACGAGAACACGTACGGGTCCACTGTGGTCACAGTGGCCGCGGCCGTGTTGTTGCCGTTCGGGTCCTGTGCGCTGCTTGTCGCGTTGCGACACAGGGTTCCGTTGAACTCCTGTCTCTGGTCGGTGGCCGAACTTCGTTCGCCGAGCGGTGCCGCTCTGAGGTTGATCGCGCCCTCTTCGCACTCCTGGCCGGCGTTGCGGTCCAGACGCCCGAGAGCCGGGTTGGCCAGCTCGGGCCGCCCTCGTCGACCGTTCCCGAGGAACACCATGTACTCGCGGAAGTCGCTGCTGACATTGGCGCCCACCGGCGAGGTGGTGTAGATGTCGGCCATCGTTCCACTTTGGATGAGCGCGCCGGTCTTCGGGTCGTGGTACGTCGACCCCTTCGGCTCGATGATGTGCGCGGCGAACAGGCCGTGACCCCAGGACTGGATGCCCTGGACGTGGTCGTGCCAGAACACCGTGCCACTGTCCACATCGGAGTACCAGCGGTACTGGACGTACTCGACCGACACCGGCTCGCTGGCGGCGTGCGACTGGCCGAGTGCGCTGTCCAGGGTCAGCGTGGTACCCGAGATCGCGGTGATCTTGCGGATCTCGATGTTCGCCCGCCCGGCACCCACCGCGACCGAGATGCCCGGACGCAGCCCCGCGGCACTCGACACGGTGATCTTGTTGCCGCTCACCGAACTGAGCGTGCTCGGCGTGCGCTGGTTGGCGTAGACCGACGTCTCGTAGTTGAACCCGGTGATGACGCCGTCCGAGCCTTGCGGGTCGAACTGCACGAAGTGCGTGTGCATGTTGACCTTCTGCTGGACGGCCGGGTTCAGCTCGCTGGAGAACGTGATGGCCACACAGTCACCGACGTTCGACCGGATCACCAGCGGGTCGGCGGCCTTCTGGCCGGACAGCACGGCGTTCTTGTCCTGGTTGAGGACGTAGATCTCGCCGTTCTGGTCGGTCTCCCGCTGGGTTTCCCTGATCGGCGTGCTGATCGCGGTGATGTTGTACGTCTTCACCGGCGCGTTCGCCGGGCACAGCCCGTCCGGTCTGGTGGGCGACGCCGTGTTGCCCAGATAGGGCGCGCCGGAGTGGCCGTTCGGCGCGAACGGTGGCCGGGCACCCAGATGTGGTTGCAGCATCGGGTACGCGGGTCTGCCGTTCAGCGGGTTGAACTTGATCGGATTTCGCTGCCCCGGCGTCGGCGACGCGTAGTTCACCCATGCCGCGGTGTCGTCCGGTTCGTTCAGGTACAGCGGGGATGCCGCGGTACCTCCCTTGGTCCAGTCCAGCACAGTCGCGTCGGTCTTGTCGGCCGGCACGCCCGGTGGCGGGATCTCGCTCTCCACCAGGTCCTCGAGCGCGACCTGGGTGGATGGGTTGGTGAGATTGGCCTTGGCCACCACCGTCTTGCCCTCGACGGTCTTGCCGATCAGACCCTGGGAGGTCACGGCGGTCGGCGGGGCGGTCCGGCCCGGAATCACGGCCAGGTCGCTCTGCCTGGTGTCGAAGACCCGCCAGATGCCCCACATCCCGGCGATGTAGTGATGCGCGATGTGGCAGTGGTACAGGAAGTCCCCTGGAGCCTGCTGGCAACCGCCCGCGCTGCACTCGTGTTGCAGCGTGTAGGACTCCGACGGGCCGACCGTCTGCGAGTCCAGGTTGATCGACTGCGGGTTGACCGGCGGGTTCTTCTGCAGGCCGGTCCCGAAGTTGCCGGGAGCCGCGGCCGGGTTCATCGGCCACCGGTCGCCGCCGCCGTGCAGGTGGTGCACGTGCAACTGCTCCCACCCGGCGTGCACCAACCGTGTCTTGGTCGGCTCACCCAGGTACGACCTGGGAATCGGCGTGGCCGGGTCACCGTTCATGTAGGAGCCGTAGATCAGCGACTCGCTCGCCGGCAGGGTCGTGTCGTCCGCGCCTTGGGTCTGCACAAGCAGTTCCTGGCGACGGAAGAACGGCTCGCTGCGGTAGTTCAGGGCACGCGAGCCGGGTCGGTAGCTCTCGGTGTCCGTACCGCAGTTGTTGACGCCGCCTTCGTCCCGCATGGGCAACGGTGAGCCGAGGCCGTCCGGGTCGTCGAAACAGTTCGTGTCGCCGCCGTCCTCACGGGCCGGTCGCCGCACGGCGAACTGCTCGTCGCCGATCTCGTGGTACATGATCACGAACTCACGGAAGGTCACGCCGCTGCCCGGCTTGATGATCGCCGAGAAGCTGTTGAACTTCGAGTCGTTCGTCCGGTCCGCGCCGGTTTCGGGGTCCAGCCAGGTGGATCCGGACGGCTCGGCCACCAGCGTGCCGAACAGGCCGTGCGCGGTCAGCTGGTTGGAGTCGCCGCCACTGTGGAACACGTGCGCGCCCTCGCCCAGCAACGGGTCGAGGTAGTACTGGTAGGTGTGCGTGCCACCTGGCGGAACCATCACACCTGTCGGGTTGTTGCCGACCGCCTGCCCACCGGCGGCCGGGTCGTAGGTCACGCCTGCCATGTCGACCGACACGGACGGCACGCCCCCGGGTTGCGTGGAGATGGGAACGTCCCCGAAACCGGGGCCGCCATGCGGGGGGTCGGTCAACTTGTTCGCCAGGTTGACCACCACGCACTCACCGAGCCGGCCACGCAGGACGAGCGGCTGGATCGGGTCCTGGCGCAGGCCGCTGGACACCTTGGCACCGCTGCCGTCCGAGCCGGCCGCGGCGTTGGCCTTCAACGCCGCTTCCTGCGCGCGGATCTCGGCGACCTTGTCCGTCAACGCGTACATGAATCCGAACGGATCGTGGTCGCCGAACCGGTTGATCGTGATGTCGAGGTTGATGGCCTGCACGTTGTACGTGCGTTTCGGTGCCGTCGCACAGCCGCCCGTGGCGTCCGTCCCGCCGGTGTCCGCCGCTGCCTGCGGCAGGGCGTTGACCTGCATCGTGGCCAGCAGCGTGACAGCGACCAGGGTCAGCAGCCGGGCGAACAGGCCACGTGCGGGCTGCCCGGCCGCGGGGAGGGCGAAACTCATCACCAGCAAGGTCGTGACCAGCACGACCGGCTGCGCGACGAGCACGCTGCTGCCCGTGGGGAAAAGCAACTCGAGGGGAACGAGCAACAAGGTCAGTGCCAGCGAGACGATCGCGGCGGTCACCAGTTTCGACGTGACCCCAAGGATCTGTCTGGCACGCGCTGCCAGCCACACCGCTGCGGCGGCGGCTGGCACCGTCATGATGGCGTCCCTCGCCACTGGGACCAAGTCCGACAGGGCGGTGACGTGCCTGAACAGCGTCACTGTGATGGCCAGCAATACTGTGAGCACGACACCGCGTTCTAATCCCCATGAGACGCTGGACCGGTCGTTTTCAGACCAGTGCATGACGTCTGCTCCTTTCAGCCGTGGTTCGAATGCGGGGGTGCCACGCCTATCGCAAGACGAGCCGTCATGCCTTCGTGAGTCCATTCGAGCCACGATGGTGAATGGGGCGGAAGGTCGAAATAGAGCACACCGCTCACCGCACTGCCTGGCGCGAGCCTGGGGAGCTCGCCGAACGTGTCGGAATGAGGAGCGAGCGGCGGATCGCTCGACTCGGTTCGCAACTGGAATTCCTTGCCCGGCCTGAGCGGGCGGGTGTCACTCGTCGTGTTGACCACCGTGACGAGCACTTCGAGACGCTGCTCGCCGGCAGCAGGCATACCGGGCATCATCGCCGGCGGCATCTGGTAACCCGGTGCCGTGCTTGACATGTCGTGATCCATCATGACCCAGTCGGCCGAGCCGACCGACGCGGTGAGGCCACTCAGGGTAGCCGAGACACGGGTCTCGGCCGCCGGTTTGTCAATTGTGCCGGTGAAGTACGAGCGCACGCCGAAGAAGGCGACCGCGCTGGCCACCAAAAGCACAACTGTGATACCGACTTTTCGCAACATGCAGGGTGGTCTTTCAGGTATTATATCGACGGAATGAAAGTTTTTCACGGCTCGTTGGTTTCACGGAATGGCCGGAACCCCCTAGGAGGGGTAACTCCCCTAAGTAGGGCCATATGGACCTTTATCTCACGGCGTTCGCGCGCGCGATATCGACGCTGGGCAACGAGATCGCCCTGGTAGCGCTGATGTTGCGGTTGCACGACCACGGCGGCTGGGCGGTGGCGGCCCTGCTCGCCGCCGGCACCATGCCCATGGTGCTGCTCGCCCCACTCATCGGAACACTGGTGGACCGCTACGACAGCCGGACACTGATCGTGACAAGCAGTGTCGGTCAGGCAGTCACATGCGCGACCCTGGCCTTCGCGTCCCACCCAGCCACAGTCCTGGCCCTGGTGACGGTGAACGCGATCGGCTCAGCCATCACCGGCCCCACCTTCGGCGCCCTGATCCGGCACATGTCGGACAAAGTAGCCCGAGCCAACAGCCTGCAACAAAGCGCGAACACAGCAGCCGTCCTGTCCGGCCCAGCCCTCGGCGGCCTACTGGCGGGTGTGGACACCCAACTGCCGTTGCTTGTGGACGCGGCGACCTTCCTCGCCCTGGCCCTGACCGGCCTGACCATCAAAGCCCGCCGCCGCCCCCACCCCCAAAACCACTCAAGGGACAGCGTCTCAATCCTGTTCACCGACCGCCCCCTAGCCGCCAGCACGGGCCTGCAACTGCTGCTGATACTCGTCGGCGAAACCGTGAACGTGGCCGAAGTCTTCCTGGTCCGTGACACCTTCCAAGCCTCGGCAACGGCCTACGGCCTACTCTCCACAACCTTCGTGGCAGGAAGCCTCCTCGGCATGCTCCTCGCCGCCAAACTGGACACAACCAGCAGAATCCTGAGAACCCTCCCCCTGGCCTCGGTAGCCATGACAACGGCCATCGCGGCAGCAGGCCTGAGCCCCTCACTGGCGGGAGTCTTCGCCCTGTTCGTCCTCGCCGGAGCCGCAGCGGGAGTCATGGGCGTGACAGCCGCCACCCTGGTCATCCTCAGAACCCCAGACCACCTGATGGGCCGAGTACAGGCAATGCTGAACGGAATGACGAGAACAGCGGGCATAGCATCCCTGGGCCTAGGAGCACTTCTCACCGGCCTCTTCACCCCCAGCACAGTCTTCGTCCTAGCCGGCACAGCAGGCCTGGTAGCAACAGCAGCGACCATCCCCCTCTTCAAAACAGCCCGAGCCCACACCGAAACCGGTTGATGAGCGGGAAGCGCGCAGCGCACTATAGGGCCGGCAAAGTGTTCCCTCCCGTATGACAGCCAGCCAAATCACGGGTGTCAAGGGACCTGAAATCAGGGGCCAGCCCCGAGATCAACACGATCCCTTGACGCCCGTGATTTCCTTTGGCAGGTCATGCGGGAGGGAACACGCCCCAACCACCAACAAAACCCAACCCGGGCCCCCTCTTGGTGATCTGCCGCCCGGCGAGGGCAAACAGCGCGAAGCAGGAAGCAAACCCAGCGCGAAGAACCCATCCGGCAGCGCGAACCAGCCCCTCCAACGGAAAGCACCCATCCCGCAGCGCGAACCATCCCCTCCAGCGGAAAGCACCCATCCCGCAGCGCGAACCATCCCCTCCAGCGGAAAGCACCCAAGGCAACCAGGCGAAAGCCCAAGTCAAGTCCGCCGGGCCCACACCAACCGGCTCCATTCCCGAGCCGGCCCTGGTTGTCCACCTCCCACCGGAGCGGAGTCGATCATCTCGAACCCGGCCAACTCCAGAATCAAGTCCAGTTCCCGAGGCAGGAAGAACCGCAGTGAGTGGGTCTCCGCATCCTCCTCCACCAACCGGTCCCCCGAGATGAGCCACAACTTCACGCCCATCTCATAGATCTGCTCCTCTGTGTGCACACGCCCCGTTGTCGCCCGCAGCAGGGTCTGCGGCCCGTCGGTCATAGCGGTGAACCCACCCATGGGCCCGTTCGACAGCACCGCGCTGCCGTCCAATATGTCCACCACGAGCAGTCCGCCCGGCCGCAGGTGTCTGCGCGCGGTTCCCAAGGCGCCCAACAGTTCTCCCGTGGTTCCCAGGTAGCCGAGGACCGAGAACATCATGATGACCGCGTCGAACTCGCGGTTCAGCCGGACGTCCATCAGGTCGGCCTGCACCACCGACGGGATCCGGTCGCGGGCCAGCGCCACCATGGCCGGGGAACGGTCCACTCCGGTCACCGCGTAGCCGAGGGTGGCCAGCAGGGCCAGGTGTCGGGCGGTGCCGCAGCCCAGGTCGAGGACCGAGGCGACCGGGCCGTACTGGCTGAAGACCTCGTCCAGTTGGTCCACTTCGGACTGGTAGTCTTTTCGCGCGTGCCAGCGGTCGTACCATCTGGCGTGCAGTGAGCCGAAGATCTCCGTCTGCATCTCAGGCCCTCCGCGCCCACACCAGGCGGGACCAGGCCGGCCCGGTGTTCTGGGCCGCGAGGGGGGCCGAGCCGATCATCTCCAGGCCGGCCACCTGCAGCAACAGGGACACTTCGCGGGGTTGGAAGTACCGGATGATGTGCTTCTCGTCGACTTGGTCGACTACTTCGTCGCCGGCGATCTCCCACATCCGCAGTCCGAGTTCGATCACCTGCTCCACCGGGTTGACCACTGTGGAGTGGGCGACGAGCATCTGTTTGTCGCCGTCCATGAACCGGCCGATCCCGCTCTCCTGTTTGGAGTCGGCCAGGACCGCCGCCGCGTCCATCACGTCGAACAGCACCAGGCCGCCCGGCCGGACCTGGCGGCGCAGTGCGTCCAATGTGGACCTTACACGCTGGTTGGTGACCTGGTAGCCGATCAGTGAGAACATCATGATCACCGCGTCGAACGTCCGGTCCATGGCGAGTTCGAACAGGTCGGCTTCGACCACCGCGGCCTTCGCGGGAAAGTCCGCGAGACGGGAACGGGCGAGCGCGGCCATCGCGGGTGAACGGTCCACTCCCACCACGTCGTAGCCCGACGCGGCGAGCGCCTCCATGTGCCGGCCGGTGCCGCAGCCCAGGTCCAGTACGGACGCGACCGGCCCTTCCCGGCGGAACACGCCCCGCATCTGGTCCACTTCGGCCCGGTAGTTCTTTCCTTGGTGGAACTGGTCGTAGTAGGTCGCGTGCAACGGCCCGAACAGGCTGGCATGCAACGGTTCGAACACCGAGGTGCGGTACTTCATGCGACGGCCTCCAGGGCAGGGACGACGTCAGCCGGGGTGGGCTGTTGTTCGATCTGGTGGCGCAGGCGGCGGGCCGCCTGCCGGTGCCGGCCCGCGGACAGGAGTTTGTCCGCCGCGGACCTGATCACGTCCTGGCGGGCCCGGTCGTCCCGCAGGTCTTGGTAACGCAGGTGCAGGCCGGCGCCGACGGCGGCGAGCCGGTCGGACGTGAGCGCCTGGTCCGGCTTGTTAGTGATCGCTAACTGGGGAACCCCCAACGCGGCCGCGGTCAGCGCCGTGCCGTCACCGGCCTGATGGACGATCAGGTCGCAGTACGGCAGAAGGTACTGCAGCGGCACGGAAACCGCGCGGCGGATGTTCGGCGGCAGCTCGCCGAGCAGGTCGAGCTGCTCCCGTGTGGTCGCCAGGACGATGTCCAGGTCCATGCCGCCCAACGCGTCGAGCGTGTCCCGCAACGGGTCCAGCGCGGCGGGACCCAACGCCAGCAAGGTCCGGACCACGCCGTACCCCCAGGTCACGCACACCCGCCGGTGCGACATCCGAAGCCACTCCGGCAGCCAGGCGGGGACTTCGCCGGGGCCGTTGTACGGCACGTACCGCATTTCCCGCCACGGTTCCGGCACCGCGATCCGCAGGCTCGGCGGGGACGGGTCGATGGTGAGCGCCGGCGCGACGACCGGCACGCCGAAGCGCCGGAACAGGTCCGCGTACTCGGGCAGCGGTTCGGGTGACGGCGACGGGAGTGGCCGGTTCTCCATCGGACGCAGGCCGTACCCGGTGAGGTGCCGTACGCCGGGTACGCCCAAGGCGGCGGCGGTGACCGCGCCCGCGAAGCCGGCCACGTCGTACACCACGATGTCCGGACGCCATTCCCGCGCGTACGCCACCAGGTCGTCGACGATCGCCCTGGCGCCGCGGGCCGCGTTACGCCCCAGGTGTTCCAGGAGGTCTCGTTGGTCGTCGGTGAGCAGGTGCATGACCATCGGCCAGTCGGCCGGGAACCGCGCGTGGCTGTGGAACCGCGCGGTGAGGCCTTTGACTGTCACGGCCGGTGGCGGCACGTCCTTCCCGACGACGACCGCTGGCAGTCCGACCTCCCGCATGGCGCCGGCCATCCCCGGGGCCGCGGCCACCTGCACCGAGTGGCCGGCGGCGCGACAGGCCCAGGCCAGCGGGACCATCGGGTAGAGGTGTTGCCGGGCGTTGTTGGACGTCACCAGGACGCGCATGTCACACCAACGCTTCCAGCCCGGCCACGACCTCGGCGGGCGACGGTTGGGCGCTGATCTCGGCACGCAGCCGGGCGGCCGCGTCGCGGTAGGAGGAGTCCTCACACAGCTTCACCATGGCTTCGCGGACGACCGCGCGGCTGTCCGGGTCGTCGCGGAGGTTCTGGTACTTGAGGTGGATCCCGGCGCCCACCGCGGCGAGCCGTGCGGGCGCCAGCTCGGCGTCGGGTTTCCTGGAGATCATCAGCTGGGGCACGCCGAAGGTGGCGGCGGTCAACGTGGTGCCGTCGCCGCCTTGTTGCACGATGAGGTCGCAGTGCGGCAGCACGTACTGCAACGGCGTGTCCGTCAGGACGACGACTTCCATGCCGAGTTCGGCGGCGACTTCCATGGTGTCGGAGAACGGGTCGGCGGCGGCGCCCCCCAGTGACTCGGCGTTCGTGTGCCCCCAAGTGACGAGGACGCGCGGCCGTTCCTGGGGCGCGTGCGCCCAGTCCGGCACGGCACCGGCGCCGTTGTACGGGATGTAGCGCATGTCCAGCCGCGGCGACTCAGCCGTCTGCCGCATGCTCGGCGGTGTCGGGTCGACGATCATCGCGGCCGACGTCGTCGGCGGCACACCGAACCGGGTGAACAGCTGGACGTACTCGGGCAACGGGTCAGGCGGCGTCAGTTCGAGGCGAGGGTACGACGCCGACCCGAACAGATGCCGTACCGCGGGCACATCGACGACCGCGGCGGCGACGGCGCCCGCGTACGTCACGGCGTCGTGCACGACCAAGTCCGGCCGCCACACCTTGGTGAACTCGACCAGGCCGTCGGCGAGCGACTCGGACGCCTCGATCATGTACCGGCCCAGCCAGGTCAGCAGCCCGCGCTGGTCGGAGTCGAGCAGGTGCCGGTTGACGCCGTAGTCCCGTGGCCACGGTGGCTGCGAGTACACCGACCGCACCAGCGCGTCCCGTTCCTCGGCGCTGAACACCGGGCTGCTGCGGATCTTGGTCGCCGGCAGCCCGGTCTGCGTGACCACCGCCGACACCGAGCCGGCGGTCACGAACCGGACCTCGTGCCCGGCCAGCCGGCAGGCCCACGCGAGCGGCACGAGCGGGTACACGTGCGGCGGGGTCGCCACGGCGATGAACAGGATCCGCATCACGACACTCCCAACCGGACTCTCGGCAGGATCTCCGCACCGAAGAACGTCATCTGCTCCAGATCGGGGTATCCCATGAACAGCACCTGGGTCACCCCGATGGCCGCGTACTGCGCCAACGCGGCGACGATCTCCTCGGGCGACCCCACCAGGGCGATGCTCGGCGCGCCCAGGTACGGGACGGCGCCGGTCCACAGGTACGGGGTCGGCCAGTGGGACTCCCGGATCGCCGCGTCGTACATGCCGCCGAACCCCACCGAGTCCGTGCGGCGCCGCGCTGACTCGTGCACCGCTGTCGCGCTTTCGCCGGCCACATGGATGAGCCGGTACGCGGCGGCCACCGCCTCGTCGTGGGTCGGCCGGCAGATCAACGACACGAGCAGCCCGACCTCGGTGCCGCCGGCCAGCAGCGGCTGGATCCGGGACGCCAGCCGGGACGGCGTGTCCGGCAGCGTGAACATGCAGTCCGCGTGCTTGACGGCCAACGCGACCGCCTGGTCGGAGCTGCCGCCCAGATAGATCTCGGGCCGGTCGCGGGACACGAACGGAGTCCGCAGAAGGGCGTCCTCGACCTGGTAGTACCGGCCGGTGAAGGTCACCGGGCCGTCGTCGCGCCACAGCGCGTGGCAGATCGTCCAGAACTCGTCGGTCCGCTCGTACCGCTGGTCGTGCGGGAGGTGATCGCCGTAGAACCGCTGTTCCTCCGGTGCCCGGCCGGCGACCGCGTTCACGCACACCCGGCCGTCGGTCAACGCGGACAACGTGTTCACCTGCTGCACGAAGTACGTCGGCGACATGATCCCGGACCGGACCGCGACCAGGAACTTCACCGTGCTCGTCACCGCGCCCAACGCGGCCGCCCACGTGATCGGATCCGGCCTGGAGAAGCCGAACGCCACCAACAGCGACTCGATCCCGCACTCCTCGGCACGGCACGCGAACTCCTTGTGCGCCGAGAGGTCCGGCAGGCCGCTGGTGGTGGCGGCGGCGTTCGCCCGGCGCATCGGGTCGCCGACCGAAGACAGGCTCCAGTGGAATCGCACGGCTACACCAGCTCAAGCTCGTGTTCCCGGGCCCGGACCCGGGGCAGCACCTCCTGGCAGAAGTACGGCAGGGTCTCCAGGTCCGGCCGGCCGTGGAAGAGGAACTGGGTGACCCCGATCCGCCGGTACGCCATCAGCCCGGCCACGATGTCGTCCGGCGTCCCGGTCAACGCCAGGCCCAACGGCCCCATGTACGGGATGAGGCCGGTCCACAGGAACGGTTCCGGCCAGTCGGACTTGTCGTACCCCAACGAGTACGTCGACGCGAACCCGACGGACTCCTTGCTCTGCTCGCGGAACCTGTCCTGCACGGCCCGGCCTTCCTCGCCGGCCCGTTCGATCATCGCGTGGCCCCACTCGATCGCCTCGGCCCTGGTGGGCCGCACGATCACCGAGAACAGCAGCCCAGCTTCCTTGCCGGCGGCCAGCACCCGCTGGATGCCGGGCGCGATCTTCGCCGGGGTGTCGCCCAGCCGCAGCAGGCAGTCGCCGTGCTTGACCGCCATGTCCGCGGCCAGTTCCGAGCTTCCGCCGAAGTACAGCTCCGGCCGGGTGCGCCCGTGCTCGCCGAGGAACGGCGTGTTCACCCGGGCGCCTTCGACCTGCAGCAGGCTGCCGGTGAAGTCGACGGGTCCGTCGGCCCGCCACAGCGCGTGGCAGATCGTCCAGAACTCGTCGCTGCGCTGGAACCGTTCGTCGTGCGACAGGAAGTCGCCGTAGTACCGCATCTCGGTGGAGTTGTGGCCGGCGACCACGTTGACACTGACCCGGCCGCCGGTCACCGCCGCGACCGTGTTGACCTGGGTGACCAGCAGGGTCGGCGAGATCGTGCCCGGCCGGATCGCGGCCATGAAGCGCACCCGCTTGGTCGCGCCACCGAAGTACGTGGCCAGCGCGATCGGGTCGGCCCGCTGGAACCCGGTGGGCAGCAGCAGCGAGTCGATCCCGCCCTCGTCGGCGAGCCGGCACAGGTCGAGTTGCGCGTCGATGTCCTCGACCGGGTTGACGAGCGTGCGGTCCTTAGCGCCGCGCAACGGGTCCCGAACCCCACTACCCGGGATACTCCAGTGAAAGCGCATGGGACTCATGGCAGCGACCTCCTCCGATCCGGTCGATCGCGTCGACCACCCGCATGACGTCCGACTCGGTCAGCCCGCCCCAGAACGGCAGGCACAC
This sequence comes from Actinocrispum wychmicini, assembly GCF_004345645.1. GTDB lineage: Bacteria > Actinomycetota > Actinomycetes > Mycobacteriales > Pseudonocardiaceae > Kibdelosporangium > Kibdelosporangium wychmicini. The sequence goes on from NZ_SLWS01000018.1 coordinate 31,517, forward strand.
GATCCGCTTCCCCAGTTCGTCCGCGACCGGCGTCGGTCCGGCCGTGCCGATCGGGCGCGGCCGGTAGCGGCCGGTGAAGTACGCCCTGGCGTGCACGCCGTCCCGCTTCAGCTCGTCGCACAGTGTCGGCGCGTCGACGGGCGCGTCCGGCCGGAGCCGCACGGCCATCGCGGCGACATTCGGCCAGGCACCGGGCCGGAACGGCACCGGCCGCAGCCACTCGGTGTGGCGCAACGCGTCCATATACCACTCACGCACCTGGATCCGGCGGACGATCTCCGCGTCCGCCTCGCCGAGCACGACGGCACCGACGGCCGCGTGCAGTTCGCTCATCCGCGCGTTCGTCCCGGCCGGCAGCGCGCCCTCGGCACCGATGCCGAAGTTCCGCAACCGCCGAACCTTGTCCGCGATCGGGTGCACTGTGCTCATCACCGCACCGCCTTCGACAGAGTGGGTGAGCTTCATCGCGTGCAGACTCAGTGTGGACACATCGCCGTACGCCAGCAACGGCCGGTCGCGGTACGTTATGCCCCAACACGTCGCCGCGTCGAAGATCAGTGGTATACCGGCACTTCGGGCGATGGCCGCCAAGGCGTCCACATCCGCCGGGCATCCAAAGGTCTGGACCGCCACGATCCCCTCGGTCCGCGGCGTGATGGCGGCGGCGACCGCGTCCGGGTCAAGGGTCAGAAACGTTCGTTCGGCATCGACTGCCACCGGAGTGCAACTGCCACGACGGACGCCCTGGGCCACCGCGGGGAACGCGGCCGCCGGCACGATCACCTCGCCGGACAGGCCCAACGCGCCGCACGCCAGCTGGATCGCGGTCGTCCCGCTCCCGCACACCGCCAGGTCGGCGATGCCCAGCCGGGCGGACAGCAATGCCTCGAAGGCGTGGACGCGGGAGCCGTCGTTGGTGAGGACGCCACTGCGTAACACCTCGTGCAGTGCGGCACCGAGCTTGTCCAGCGCGGGCAGCACAGGTTTCACGAGAACTATCGGCGAATCGGTCACGCTGTCTCCTCCAGAACCGGCACAAGCTCCGCCGGGGTGGGCTGGCCCTCGATCTCCGCGCGCAGCCGGCCGGCCGCGTCCCGGTACGCCTGGTCGGCCAGGAGCTTCTCCACCGCGGTCCGGACCAGGTCCCACCCGGAGCGGTTATGCCGAAGTTCCTGGTACCGCAAGTGGATCCCGGCGCCGGACATGGCCAGCCGGCCAGCTGGCACCTCGGCGTCCGGCTTGCGGGTGATGGCCAACTGCGGCAGGCCCTGCGCGGCGGCCGTCAACGTCGTGCCGTCGCCGCCCTGGTGCATGATCAGGTCGCAGTACGGCAGGACCAGGCTCAACGGTGTGGACTCGCTCGTACGAACGCGTTTCGGCAGTTCGCCGAGCTGGGCCAACTGCTCCCCGCTCGCCACGACCACGATGTCCACATCGAGCGTCGCGATCGCGTCGATCGCCTGCCGGTACGGACCCGCGGCCGCGCCGCCGAGCGCGCGGACCATGGTGTGCCCCCAGGTGACACACACACGGGGCCGGGAGCGCGGGCCAGCGAGCCACCGCGGAACGTCGCCGGACCCGTTGTAGGGCACGTACCGCATCGCCCGCCACGGCTGTTCCGCGTCGGCCAAGCGCATGCTCGGTGGTGTCGGGTCGACGGTCATCGCCGCGGACGTCGTCACGTCGACGCCGAACCGCCGGAACATCTGCACGTAAGCGGACAGCGGTCGGCCGTCGCGCAACTCCAGGCATGGCAAGGAAGCCGAGCCGAACAGATGTCGAACCCCCGGTATACCAAGTACCGCGGCTGTCACCGCGCCCGCGTAGCAGACCGCCTCGTACACCACGATGTCCGGCCGCCACCACTGCGCGAACCCGACGAAGTCCGCCACCATCGCCGCCGAGCCCGCGATCACCGCGTTCGCCAGGCGTTCCAGGTGCTCCCGCTGCCGGTCGTTGAGCAGGTGCGGGTTCACCGGCCACTCGTGCGGCCAGGGCTCCTGCGAGTAGATGGACGCGACGAACTCCGCCCGGCCCTTCGCCGGATGCACCGGAACGCCGCCGGACAGCACCGCCGGCAGTCCGGTGTGGACGATGTCGGCCGCGATCTTCACGCCGCTGGCGACCCGGACCTCGTGCCCGGCCGCGCGGCATGCCCACGCCAGCGGCACGACCGGGAACAGATGCGGTCGGGCCGCTGACGAAGTGAACAGCACACGCATGACGTCTCCGCGAAGCGCCAGGCGGGCCTCACCGCAGATACAAGTGGTCCCGCTGGAAGCAGTTACTGCGGCCATCGGTGAACGTCGTGTACGCGTCCACCACGAGCAGCCGTTTGTTCAGGTACGCGGCGAGCAGCACGGACCGGTCGGCGAGCCGGTAGTGCGCGGTGAAACCACATGCTTCAGTCGGGTCCGCCCGCGAGCCGAACGCGGCGCCGAGGGTGACGTCCCAGTCCTTGACCTGGACGGTGAGCACACCCCGGCGTTCGCCGATCTCGACCGCGAGGATCCCGGTGGTCTGCTCGTCGTAGCTGGTCCAGGCGCCGAGCAGCGGTGACGTGTCCATCACCGGTGGAAGAACTCGCGGCTGAAGTAGTCAGCCCGGCCGCTGTCGTCCTTGACCGTCGGTTCCTTGAACACAGTGAAGGTGTCCAGCACCAGGATGCCCTGTTTGGCGTACGCGGCAAGCAAAGCCGTCATGGCCCCGAAGTCGTACAGGGCGCTGAACGCCATCGCCTGGGTCGCGGTCGTCGAGCTCCCGTAGAGGGTGGCACGGACCTCGCCCCAGTCGTACGGGCGGCCGTCGGAGTCACCGAACGCGCGTACAACAACGCCGTCATCGTTCTCAGACAACTCCAGGCGGACCACCACCGCCGCTTCCTTGTCGGTCGCGTACCAGGTGCCGGTCATCAGGGCAGGTTCGAGCTTCACCATGGGTTCCTCCGTGCAGGGCAACCGAAGTGTAGGTGGGTTCGGCAAAAACCAAACATGGTCGGTGTCCCCTAGGGCTGAGCGGATCCCCTAGGTAACACAAAGACGTTCTTGTCTCACCACGTGAACAGGCGCACACTTTGCGCCACAACTTCATACTCCGCGAGTGCGTGACAGGGTGAGCACGTGCCGCGCGTTACCACTCCCCGTTACCCTGCGACTGGAGGAGCGCACTTTGACGCGCGCATATCTTGCCGGATCAGCCTTCGTGCCAGCGGACGTATTCGGGCAACTCGGCCCGGCCCGGCGTGAAGCCGTTGACCGGCGCCGTCTCGTCCGGATATCCCACGGCCAGCCCGCAGACCACGATGCGGCCTGGCGCGAGGCCGAGCTCGGACCTGATCACATCCGGGTATCCGGCGACACTGAACTGCGGGCAGCTGCCGAGTCCACATGCGACCAGACCGACCATGACGTTCTGGAGGAACAGACCCATCTCCAGGAACAGACCTGGCGGGGCGGCCGGCGGCAGATGCATGATCATCTCGACCGGGGCACCGTAGAACCGGAGGTTGTCCCGCAGGTGCGCCTGCCGGGCGGCCTGGTCGGCCCGCTCGATCCCCTTGGCCAGCAACACACCTGTGCCCGCCACGCGGGCGCGTTCCTCGGTGGCCGGGTCCGGGTCAGGCAGCCGGTTGGCGTAGTCCGGATGCTGCCCGACACCGCGGTCGAACTCGGCGCACAGCTTGTCCGCAAGCGCTTGCCTGGCCGGTCCGCGCAGTACAGACACCTGCCACGGTTGACCGTTGCGGGTCGACGGCGCCGCCGACGCGGCGGTCAGCACCCGCTCGAGCACGTCCCTGGGCACTGGTTTGTCCACAAAGGAGCGCTTGCAGTGCCGTCGGCCGAGTACCCCGGCCACAGTGTCCCAAACTGCGGGGTCCCAAGTGCTGTCCATGCCTGGAGATTGTGGTCATGACGACCGCGTTGTCCAGACCGACGTGCACGGTCATGGCGACCCTGCTGGCCGCGCCATGGCGGGTGGCCGACGAACTGCGCGTGTTGGGACGCGCGGGCGGTGGGCTGGAGGTCCGTGCCGACGTCATCGGCGACATCGACCCGTCCACGCTGCGTGAGTACGTCCGCGGCGACCTTGTCTACAGTCTGCGCAGCACAGCCGCCGGCGGCGTGTTCGTCGGCGGCAACGACCAGCGGAGACGCCGAATCCTCAACGCACTGCGCCGGTACGACCTGGTGGAACTGGAGGACGGCCGCGACACGTCACCGGAGATGCTCGCCGCGGTCCCGCCACACCGGCGCGTGATCTCCTGGCACGGCAGGGGTGTCGACCTGCCGGCACTGGTGGCCAGGTTCACCCGGATGGCCGCCGCGCCCGCCCGACACTACTTGTTGGTGCCGCACGCGCTCACCGCGCAGCACGCGATGGCGCCATTGCGGTTGCTGCGGTTGCTCAACCGGTCGAACGTGACCGCGTTCAGTACCGGCGAGACGGGTGTGTGCGGCCGGATCCTCGGGCCGTGGCTCGGCGCGCCGATGGTCTTCGGCCAGATCGGCGGCACGTCGGACGAAGTCCCGTCGGTGGAACGGCTGCTGCGTGACTACCCGTTCCCTACCCTGCCGAAGGTGGACCGGCTGTACGGCATCATCGGCCGGTCCATCACCGGGTCGCTGTCGCCCCGCATGCACAACGACGCCTACCGGGTGCTCGACCATCCCGCGTTGTTCCTGCCGATCACAGCACGGGAGTTCCTGCCGGCGTGGGAGGCCATCGTCACCGGGCTCGGCCTCCCGTTCGGCGGCGCGACGGTCGTGGCGCCATTCAAGGAGGCGGCGCTGCGGATGGCCGACGTCACCACCGGGCCGGCGGCCATGGCCGGCGCGGCGAACGTGCTCGTGCGGACCGAGAACGGCTGGCGGGCGCACACCACCGACCCGATCGGGGTGGTGGGCGCGCTCGGCCGGGCAGGCGTCAAGCTGACCGGGCGGAAGGCCGCGATCGTGGGCTGCGGCGGCGCCGGCCGGGGCGCGGCGGCCGGGCTGAAACGGTTCGGGGTCACCACGGTTCTGGTGAACCGCACCGTGGACCGCGGCATCCGGGCGGCCCGGATGCTCGGGCTGGACTTCGTGCCGCTCGACCGGTTCGTGCCGGCGGACTACTCGTTGATCGTGCACGCCACCCCGGTCAAGGACGACCTGTTGTTCCCTGTGGGGAACCTGGCCGGCGACACGACCGTCGTCGACCTGACCTACGGCAGGCGACCCACCGCCCTCGTCACCGCGGCACGACGGCGGCACCTGCAGGTCGTCGACGGCTGGGAGGTGCTGCGGATCGAGGTCGCGCGGCAGTTCCGGCTGATGACCGGCCGCTCGATGCCGCACGCACACTCGCTGGAGCACGTGACATGATCACCGAACTTCCTCCGCTGGTCGACCAGTTCGCGCGCCGGGCGGACAAGTACGACCGGACAGCCACGTTCCCCGGCGAGAACTTCGACGACCTGTTCGCGGCCGGCCTGCACGCACCCACCATCCCGCGGGCCTTTGGCGGCCTCGGTCTCGGGCCGGCGCAGCGCGACACGTATCCGTTGTGGGAGATGACCAAACGGATAGCGTCGGCCGACCTGTCGTTCGCGCGCTGCTGGGAGGGACACGTCAACTCCATGGTGCTGATCGACGCGTTGGGCAGCGAGGACCAGAAGGCGTTGTGGTTCAACCGGGTCATCCGGCACGGGGACCGCTGGGTGGCGTGGAGCGGCGAGCCGCAGGCGCCGAAACCGGGTGAGAAACGCCGGTTCGGCACGACCGTGCGCCGGCAGGGCGCCGGCTGGATCGTCAACGGCAGCAAGGCGTTCGCGACCAGCGCGACCGGCGCGGACTGGGCGATCCTGCTCGTCAACGTGGACGGGCCGGGCGGCGCGCGGCACGGGTCGCACACCGGTGTGCTGATGCTCGCGTGCGACCTGGCCGACCCGTCGATCTCGGTGGACCCGTCGTGGTGGGACCCGATCGGCATGCGCGCCACGGTCAGCCACGTGGTCCGCTTCGACGACACGTACATCCCGGACCGCCACCAGATCGGCGAACCAGGCGACTACCTGCGCGAAGGCTGGCAGTCGGCGTTCGTCCCGCACTACGCGGCCAGCTTCCTCGGCGCCGCCGAGGCCTCGTACAGCTATGCCATCGACTACGTGCTGAAACAGGACAAGGCCACGGATCCCTATGTGCAGCACCGGATCGGGAAGATGGTGGTCGCGATCGAGACCGGCGACCTGCTGCTTCGGCACGTGGCTTCGTTGTGGGACACCGACCAGCGCGCCGAGGCGGGTCTCGCCGGTTCCCGGGCCAGGCACCTGATGGAGCATCTCGCGTTGGACACCGTGGACCACTGTGTCCGGGTGTGCGGCGCGCGCAGCCTGATCCGGCCCAGCCCGGTGGAGCGGATCTTCCGCGATCTGTCGTGTTATGTCAGGCATGACAACGATGACCACATCCTGGCGACGATCGGTCGCGCCGCACTGGACCAGCCCCATGATCTCTCGTTCTACAAACCATAAGCGACATCCGTCCCACCTAAGACATTCTCGTCATTTCGACCGATCATCCCCCATGAGATGTTTAGTTGCGGGATGCATAATTTTCCACAGGCGGCGGGCGGGGGCTCACCGGGCCGTCCTGGGTCTTCCGAGCGGTTCGCGGCTCGGCTCACCCCAAGGCCCTCGGACATCCAGTCCGGTCGTGTCCTTCCGTCGTGCAACCCCGGCGGTGCCGCCGCGGCCCGACGAGGAGTGGACAACGCTGGGGAGCGGGTCCCGGGCGGTCACGCCCGGGACCCGCGGCACACTCAGCTCACCGGCACGTCGGCGTCGACAGATGTGGCGTCCAGATCGGTGGTCCGCACCCGGACCGAAAGCCGCCACGTTCCACGACTCGGAACCGTGAAGCGCGCGGCGACATACTGACCCCGCCCGGTTTTGCTGAGCGGAACAGGCAACGGGCCGATTCCGCCGGACGGCAATGTCAGCGTCACGGACACTTCTGGGACGTCCCGATTGATACCGCGTTCGTCCCGGACGTTCACAACAATCTCGTTATCCCCCGGACTCGCGGGCGAAACCCAGACCTGAACGTCACCGCCGGGCAATGCGAGCGCGCTGAGGAAAGGGCCGCTCACAACGGCCGCCTCGGCCTGGTTGGAATACAGCTCGGCCGGCGGGGTCGCCACCAGAGCCGCGGTCAGGCCCAGAACGACCACGGCAATCCCGGCCTCGGACCAAACCGAGCGGCGCAGCCGGACAATTGCTTCGGTCCGTTCTTTTCTCGCCGGCCGGGCCAGTTGGCGCTGCACCGAAGTCCGGGACATGGCCGCGAGCCACAGCACCAGGCCGAGCGCGCCGGCCTTGAACACCACCAAAGTGACGTATCGCGACCCGGACAGCAGACCGGCCAGACCGACCTCGCGCAACGCCATCAGCACACCGGTTCCGGCGAGCACCGCCACGGCGATCAACGCCACGCGGGAGAACCGGCCGAGGGCAACGGTGTCCGGCGACTTGCGGCCGCGCCACAGCACGCACGCGACCAGCACCACCAATCCGCCCAGCCACACTGACATCGCTGACAGGTGCGCGATGTCCATGGCCAACGCGAACGGGACAAGATCGCCGGCGACCGCGTGGCCGCTCGCGCTCCACGTCACTACCAGCGCGAGTCCGACCAGTGTGACAACCACCGGCCGGATCTCCCGGCGCGTCAACAAGATCGCGCCGAGCACCAGGAGCGCCAACCGGAGCACGACCAGGATCCCGAAGTTCGTGCCCACGGTGTCCAGCACCTGGCCGGGGTCGACCGCCGAAAGGATCGACGATCCGGAACTGTTGGCGCCCTGGAGCAACAACACCCCCACGGTCGCCGCCGTCGCCGTCCACCACGAGACCTTCATGATCCGGCGCAACCGCGGGTCGGTCTGGCCGGCCGGCCAGCAGACCAGCGCGAAGAACACGCCGCCGAGCAACAACGCGACCGCGCCGAAACCGAGCAGGCGGAACAGCCAGAACACCCCGCCCACAACGGGATCCGAGCCGGCCTCGGCGCCGGACCCGGCGAGCGGGGCGGCCTGGGCGGTGCCGACGCTGAACACGAACGCGCCGTGCACCGGATGCGAGTCGGCGGAGACCACGCGCCAGGTCACCGAGTACACGCCGTCCGGCAACCGCTCCGGTATCGGCAGCCGAATCCGGGTCGAGTCGCCGGCGACGAGTTCTCCTTGCGCGTCAACCGCCTTCTTGCCCTGGCCGGACAGCACGCTGAACCCGTCGCGGACCGGGGTGACCTTCTCGCTGAACCGGAGCACGATCTCGCTCGGCGAACTCGCCAGGTGTTCGCCGTTGGACGGGCTGGTGCCAAGCAGTTCGGCGTGTGCCGAAGCGGCCGGCGCCAACCCGATCAACGCGGCAGCGGCCACCAATCCGATGACGAGCGTTCGCACACGTGCTCACTCCTCCAACAAGCCGAGCTCGTGGGCGACCACCAGCGCGGCGGCCTTGCGGTGCACCCTGAGCTTGCGGAACAGGTTGCCTTGCAGGTTCTCCACCGTGCGCACCGATATACCAAGGAGCCGCGCGGTCTGTTTGGTGGTGTGCCCCTGCGCGATCGCGGACAGGATCTCCTGTTCGCGCGGGGTGAGCGCGAGCTGCCAGCGCCGCCACTCGCCGCCGGGCGGGCCGAGCACCGAGCGCGAGTACCCGGCGCTGATCAGGACGTATCCCGCGTTCGCGGCCTCGACCGCCGGCACCAGCAGATCGTCCACAAGGGACGCGGGCAGGATGGTGACGCCACCGGCCACCGCCTGGGCCATCAGGTGCTGCTTTGGCTCCTCGCTGGTGACCACCACGAGCCGCCCGGAGTGGGTGCGCCAGCCGGCCGGCGGCGGGTCGATCAACACCGTCACCGGGTGCACCATGTCGGAATTATCGTGATTGTCGCCATTATCGTCTTCATGATCGCGCTGGTGCGGGACGGTGTCCCGTTCGATGATGACGATGTGCTGCCGTTCGAGCGCTTTCCTGGCCCGAGCGGAAAGTTGACCATCCAGTTTGCCCAGCACAACCCGTAGACCAGGTCTTCTTTCCGGAACTACGCCGTTCGACCGTACCGGTTGAGCCTGCGAGAGCAGGCCTAACCGTACTGCACTTGCCGCGGCGTGCGCCTGGTTGTGCACCCCGAGCTTGTTGAAGATCCTTTGTTTGTGGTTCTCCACGGTGTGCGGGCTGATGCCGAGTTCCAGCCCGATCTGTCTAGGCGGGTAACCTGCGCAAACGAGGTACAGAACCTCAAGTTCGCGTTGGGTCAGCGCGTCCCCGCCACCGCGTTTGGCCCGTGCCGTCTCGATCGCCGACGATGGTGCCCGGATCGCCGCCAACAATGGCTCAAGGCCGCCGGAGTACGGCACCAACGCGCTCACTCCGGCCTCATAAGCCCTGATCACATGCGCTGTGGTCAGCGACTGGTGCAAGCCGATCATGCGCATCAGGCGGCCGGGCGGCAACAGCAAAGAGACCAGTCGCTCATTACTCCACCTGGGCGCATCCGCCTCAAACAAAGCGACGGTCGGCCGCCGCAGGTCACACAGCTGGATCAGTTCGGGACCGGACGCCGCCGTCCCCAACATCGTGATATCAGGCTCGCGAGCCAGGTGTGCTGCAAGCATTTCCCGGAACAACCGGTTGTGATGCTGCAGGACAACACTGAGAACAGTATCCACCATGCGCCGTACCCCCGGCTCCGTTCCCCCCGGAGCGAATTGTCGCATACTGAAACGATTAACCTGCACACGCAATGCGAACGTTCGCAGAGATTGTTGCATTGCACAAACCGAATCATGACAGCTATCACGTGAGGCCTTGACAGGCGGTCACCCGTCTGGTTCGGATATGTCTTGGTTCAAGCTCCAAACCAACGGTGCGGAGAAAGACTTCATGAAGCGATGGGCGACCACGTGGGCGTTGACCACCACGATCACGCTGGCCGCCACGGCACCGCCAGCCCTGGCCACGGGGGAACTAGAGCTTTCATACCTGTCTGAACAACATCAGACTGTGGCACGGCCAGAGCCCGACGCACGCACCGGTGATCAGCAAGGTCGAGCCAGAACGGCTACGACTGCGCCTGCGGCTTCTGCCCGGTGGGTCGAGGCCGCAGTACGTGACCTTCGACTGTGACGCGGCGGGCTGGCACAAGGACCCAGCTCTCTCGTTCTCGGGCTGGGAAAAGACTGTTCGCTCGCCGCGAGGGCAGGCCGCCAAGAAGGAGTCTGTTTGTTGGGTGGTGCTGCATTGGTTTGGTTGTCTTTTGGTGGGGTCGTGGTGTCTCCTTCCCGTGTGGCCTGCCCAAGGGAATCACATCTGGCCCGTGGTGTCCGGCTTGGGTTTCGGTCCGTATCGCTCTCGCTGTGTGTCGGGTTGCGTGGGCGGACCGGACGGCTTTCGTGGGTTCGGACACCACGGGCCAGATGTGATTGGCTGCGCCCAGGCCACACGGGAAGGAGACACCACTCCAGCCACAGGTGTGCTGCGCGGGCACGCGCTTCACACCTTGCTGGCCGTGTCTTCTCGGGTCGCTCACCGGGTCCTGGGCGGTGTGGGCGGGGACTCCTTTTCTCGGCGGGGTTTCTTGTTCGCTGATGGCGAAAAGGCTTATACTCCAAGGTATTTACGCTTCTCGCCAGGTAGAATTGCGGTATGGACACCACAGCGACACTATGGCAGACCAGCGACACTGAGCTGGTCGATGCCTACACCGCTGTGGAACAACGCTACCGGCAACTATACGCCGAAGGCCTCCGCCTACTGTCCGAAATGGAAAGTCGCAGGATCGCCACCACACTCGGCTACGCCAACCTCCCCGCACTGTTGATGCACACCGCACGACTCAGCCGCACCGAAGCCCGACACCGCCTCGCCCAAGCCGCCGACCTGCACGCCACCACCACACCGACCGGGTCGGTGATCGAGGCGGTGTTGCCCCAGACCGCCGAGGCGCTGGCGCGTGGCGAGGTCGGCTCGGAACACGTGGATGCGATTCGCCGAACCTTGGCTGATCTGCCGCATCTGGATGCTGAGCAGCGGGCCACCGCCGAGCAAGTGATGCTGGACCGGGCCGCCGAGGATGACCCGAAAGCGCTGATCCGGTTCGGTGCCCGAGTCCGCGACATCGTCGACCCGGATGGGCCACCACCACCAGAGGAAGAGCCGCCCCGGCCAGCTCGGATGCTGCGCAGGCACATCCGGCGGGACGGCAGCATGGAGTTCAAAGGTCACCTCGACCTCGAATCGGCCCAACTATTCGAAAACCTGCTCAAGCCCTTCGAGAAGCCCCACCCCGAAGGCAACGACACCCGAGGGTACGCCGAACGAGCCGGGGACGCCTTCGCCGATGTGCTGCGGATGGCCGCCAACTGCCCGGACGTGCCCACCCACAACGGAGTCCGCACCGAAGTAGCCGTCACCATCTCCTTCGAACAACTACAACAGTCCCTGGACGACGTGCTGCTCTCCAGCGACCCACGGATGACCGCCCGCGAAGCCCGCCGCCTCGCCTGCGATGCGCACATCCTGCCCGCCGTCCTCGACGGCGATTCGAAACCATTGGATGTGGCCGTCCCCGCCTATGCCGCCCCAGCCCACATCCGACGCGGACTCTACCTACGAGACAAAGGATGCGCCTTCCCCGGATGCGAACGACCAGGCAGCGTCTGCGACGCCCACCATGTCGCGCACTGGGCACAAGGTGGACCGACCACAATGGACAACATGGCGCTACTCTGCCCCCACCATCACCGGCTGGTGCACAACAGCGACTGGGCGGTGAAGATGATCGACGAGAGACCGTGGTTCATCCCGCCAACCTATGTGGACGCGTCGCGAACCCCGAGACGCAACCATCTCCACACCCCCATACCGAGCGCGGCATGACTGGCCGCGCCGGGGAAGTGCGCCCTGCAAGCCGAAGCGCGTGCCCGCGCAGCACACCTGTGGCTGGAGTGGTGTCTCCTTCCCGTGTGGCCTGGGCGCAGCCAATCACATCTGGCCCGTGGTGTCCGAACCCACGAAAGCCGTCCGGTCCGCCCACGCAACCCGACACACAGCGAGAGCGATACGGACCGAAACCCAAGCCGGACACCACGGGCCAGATGTGATTCCCTTGGGCAGGCCACACGGGAAGGAGACACCACGACCCCACCAAAAGACAACCAAACCAATGCAGCACCACCCAACAAACAGACTCCTTCTTGGCGGCCTGCCCTCGCGGCGAGCGAACAGTCTTTTCCAGCCTTGCAAACAAAGACCGGCACGGGCCCCCGCCTCGTGCCGGCTTTGCCGTTCAGCTCTCAGTGACCGCGAACTCGTCGGATTGTGTCACGGTACCAGAGGGCGCTTTGCTTAGGGATGCGTTCCTGGGTCTCGTAGTCGACCCGAACGATTCCGAAACGCTTCTCGTACCCGTACGACCACTCGAAATTGTCCATCAGGGACCAGGCGAAGTATCCTCGAATGTCAGCGCCCGCACTGCGGGCCATGGCGACGGCGCTGATGTGGTTCTGGAAGTACGCTACCCGGTCGTGATCCCGGACGAAGCCGGCGGTGTCCGGCTCGTCCACAAAGGCCGAACCGTTCTCGGTGATCACCATGGGCAGTCCGGGGTAGTCCTGGGACAGCCGGACCAGCAGACGGGTGAAGGCTGTGGGTACGATCTCCCAGCCCATATCCGTCACCGGGTGGCCCTGGAGAACCATTCGCTCTACTGGATTTCCTTCGGTGTCCTCCTTGTTTCCGTTCTCGTCCGTGCCGGCGAAGACGTGTCCGCTGTAGAAGTTGACGCCGAGGACGTCTATCGGCGCGGAGATCACACCCAGGTCGCCCGGCCGGATCGGGATCCGGATCCCACGGGCCGCCAAGTCCTCCACGACGTCCGCCGGGTAACGGCCGTGCACCAATGGATCCAGGTAGATCCGGACACCCAGGCCGTCTGCTCGGCGGGCCGCGGCGCGGTCCGCGTCCGAATCGGACGCTGGGTCTGACGTGCCCATGTTCAATGTGATGCCCAGTTCGAGCGGACGTGCAGCGGCTGCTCGCATCCGTTGGGTTGCCAGGCCGTGGCCGAGCAGCAGGTGGTGCACTGCTGAGATCGCCGCCGGCATGTCCTGGCGGCCGGGGGCTTGGCGGCCGGTCGCGTAGCCGAGCATGGCCGAGCACCATGGTTCGTTCAGTGTCGTCCAGGTTTGGACCCGGTCTTTCAGCTGGTCGAACACGAGCATCGCGTAGTCCGCGAAGCGGTACGCTGTGTCCCGCACCGGCCAGCCGCCCTCGTCCTCCAGTTCCTGCGGCAGATCCCAGTGGTACAGGGTCACCCACGGGTCGACGCCCTTGCCCAGCAGCTCGTCCACCAGACGGTCGTAGAAGCCCAGTCCGGCCGGGTTGGCCGGGCCTCGGCCGCCTGGTTGGACCCGGGGCCACGCCACCGAGAAGCGGTAGGTGTCCACCCCGAGCGAACGGATCAGCTCGACGTCCTCAGGCATCCGATGGTAGTGGTCGCACGCCACGTCACCGTTGTCCATGTTGTGCACCATGCCGGGTGTCCGGCAGTAGGTGTCCCAGATGGACAGGGTCCGGCCGTCCTCGTTGTGGGCGCCTTCGATCTGGTACGCCGACGTCGCCACACCCCACCGAAAGGAGGCCGGCAGGGTGTCGATCGGGTCCAGATCCTCGCCGGTACCGGTTTCGGCACCGACAGTTGGCGCGGTGATCTCCATATATCTCCTCAAAGAATCCTCAGTGGGTCGGGTGCAGCCAGCAGGCCACCGTCCGGCCGGCCGGCGCGGTGACGTCCCGGGGGACGCCGAGCACCGGCAGGTCGGTCGCACATGGTTCGAACACCTTCGGACACCGTGGATGGAATGCGCAGCCAGTGGGCATGGCGCGCAGATCCGGCGGCGACCCAGGGATCCCGGTCAGCTCACGGCGAGGCCCATGCAACGCCGGGAACGAGTGCAGCAACCCGTCGCTGTACGGGTGCAGCGAGGAGCGGTACAGGTCCACGGCGGGCGCCTCCTCGACGATCCGGCCGCCGTACATGATCGCGATCCGGTCCGAGAACTCCACCAGCAACGAAAGGTCGTGCGTGATGAACAGCACCGAGAAGCCCAGCCGCTCACGCAACGCGATGATCTGGCCGAGGATCTGCCGTTGGATCACGACGTCCAAAGCGGTCGTCGGCTCGTCCATGATCACGACCCGCGGGTCCAGGGCGAGCGCCATCCCGATCATCACCCGCTGCCGCATCCCGCCCGACAGCTGGTGCGGATAGCTGTCCAGCCGGTCCGCCGAGATCCCGACAAGCGCGAGCATCTCCCTGGCACGGTCCAAACGCGACCGTGCGGTACTGCCCGGATCGTGCGCCTTGATCGCGTCCGTCATCTGCGTCGCGATCTTGTGCACCGGGTTCAGCGAGTTCATCGCGCCCTGGAACACGATCGCGGTCTCCGCCCACCGGAACGCACGCAGCTCACGGTCGGTCATCCGCATGACGTCGGCCGTCTCGCCGTTCTCCGCGTGATAGATCACCTCACCACCGGCGATCACCCCAGGCGGCGGCAACAACCGTGTCAGGCCGTACGCGAGCGTCGACTTGCCGCTCCCGCTCTCCCCCGCCAACCCGAGGACTTCGCCACGGTGTAACGTCAAACTGACGTCGTGAACAGCGTTCACAGCCTCGTCGCCGATGCCGTAGTTCACATCAAGGTTACGAACCTCCAGGACGGCGTCGCTCATGGTGTGTCCCTCCGCCCAAAGCCGAGTACGGGAGTGAACCCGACGCGCATCCGGACTGTGTCACCGTCCACCGTCTTCACCTTGGTCCTCCCGTTGCCCCGCAGGCGCGGGCTGACGAACTCGTCGATCCCGAAGTTCAGCAGCGCCAACGCGGTCCCCAACAAGGCGATCGCCAGGCCGGCCGGCACGAACCACCACCAAGCACCTTGAGCAAGCGCTTGCTGCCCCTGTGCCCAGAACAGGATGGTGCCCCAGTTCCAGCTGTCCCCGCTGGTGTTCACCCCGATGAACGCCAAGGTGATCTCGGACGTCACCGCGAAGATGACCGTGCCGATGAAGTTGGACGCGATCACGGCGGTCAGGTTCGGCATGATCTCAAAGAGGAGAATCCGCCACGTCTTCTCACCGGTCGCCCGCGCGGCTTCGACATAGTCCCTGTTGCGCAACGAGAGCGTCTGCGCGCGCAACACCCGCGCGCCCCACGCCCACGACGTCAGCCCGATCACCATGGCGATGGTGAAGTCGCCGGTCTCCGGCAGGATCGACGTGATGATGATGATCAACGGCAGCGCCGGGATCACCAGGAACACATTGGACAGCGCGGACAACGTCTCCGCGCCACCACCGGACAGATACCCTGATGTCACACCGACCAGCAGCGCCAGGATCGACGCCACCACGCCAGCGAGCAGACCGACCTCGATGACACTGCGCGTCCCGGACAGGAGCTGGCTGAGGATGTCCTGGCCCAGGTGCGTCGTGCCGAGCCAGTGCGCGGCCGACGGCGGCGCGACCAGGTCGTTGGAGCGGGTCGACGGGTCGTACGGCGAGATCCACGGCCCGATGACGGCCATCAGGACGAAGATCCCCATCAACGTCAGGCCGATCGCGGCCTTCGGGTTCGCGACGAACCTCATCCTAGCCCTCCCTCCGGGTGCGCGGATCCAGCAGCATGTACGCCAGGTCAGCCACGAAGTTAGCAAGCAGCACCGACAACGTGATGATCAGGAAGATGCCCTGCATCAACGGGTAGTCCTTGGTGCCGACCGCCTGGAACAGCTGGTAGCCGAGTCCCGGATACGAGAACACGATCTCGACCAGCAACGTCCCGCCGACGATGAAGCCCAGCGACAGCGCGAATCCGGACACGTTGGGCAGCAACGCGTTACGGGCCGCGTACCGAACCATGACCCGTCTCTCCGGCAACCCCTTCGCGTGCGCGACGGTCACATAGTCCTCGGACGCGACGGTCACCATCATGTTGCGCATGCTGAGGATCCACCCGCTCATACACGAGATCAGAATCGTCACCGCGGGCAGAATCCCGTGCAACAGCGCGCTTCCGATGAAGCCGCCAGTCCAGCTCGGCACCACGCCTGGGTCAAATCCGCCGGCCGCCGGCAGCACGCTGTCCGGCCCGGTGAACAGCGCGATCGCGATCAGACCCAGCCAGAAGTACGGAATGGACGACAGGAACGTCGTCACCGGGATGACCGCGTCCATCCACGACCCACGCCGCCACCCGGCAAGAGTGCCCAGCGCGGTCCCGATCAGGAACCCGATCACCGTGGTCAGCCCGACCAGGGCGAGGGTCCACGGCAGGCTCTGCCCGATCACCTCACCCACCTGGCTCGGGAAGAACGTGAACGACACGCCAAGGTCGCCGCGCAGCAACTGGCCCCAGTACTTGACGTACTGCGAAACGAGACTGTCGCCCTTGTTCAGTCCGAACAGGACGTAGAGGGACTGGACCGCGTCCGAGGTGATCTGCCCACGCATGCGGGTGATCAGCGACTGCACCGGGTCGCCGGGGATGAGCCGGGGGATGAAGAAGTTGATCGTGATCGCGGCCCACGCCGTGAACAGGTAGAACGCGATCCGCTTGAGGAGGTAGCTCACGGCGCCGCCCGATCGTAGAGCCAGCACGCGGCGAAGTGGTCCGCGCCGATGTCGAACCGCGGCGGCAGTTCGGTCCGGCAGCGGTCCATCACGTGCGGGCACCGGGGATGGAACCGGCAGCCCGCGGGCGGGTTGATCAGGCTCGGCGGCTCGCCCGTGCCCCGGTCCTTCTCGCTCAGGCGATATCCGGCGATCTGGTCGGGATCCGGCGCCGACTCGATCAGCAACTGGGTGTACGGATGCGCGGGGCGCTGCGTGACCGTCTCACTGTCGCCGCCCTCGACCACCCGCCCGGCGTACATCACGAGCGTCTCGTCCGCGAAGTACCGGGCCGAGGCGATGTCGTGCGTGATGTACAGGATCGCCAGATGCAGCCGTTCCTTCAAGTCACGCAACAGGTTCAGCACACCGAGCCGGATGGAGACGTCCAACATGGACACCGGCTCGTCGGCCAGCAGCACCTCGGGGTCGGCGCCGAGCGCCCGCGCGATCGCCACCCGCTGGCGCTGGCCCCCGGACAGCTCGTGCGGGAACTTGTCGACGTACCGCTCCGGCGGGGTCAATTGCACCCTGGTGAGCAGGTCGGCGAGGGCCTTCTCCAGGTCGTCCCCGGCGTTCCCGTGGATCCGCAACGCCCTGGTGAGGTGGTAGCGCACGGTGTGCACCGGATTCAGGGACGCGAACGGGTCCTGGAAGATCATCTGGACCTGCCGGCAGTACGCCCGGAACCGCCTGCCCCCGCGAACCGTGGTGGACTCGCCGTGCAACCGGACGTCGCCCGCGGTCCGCGGATACAGCTGCGCCAACAGCCTGGCCACGGTCGACTTGCCCGAGCCCGACTCGCCGACCAGGGCGGTGACCCGGCCGCGCCGCAAGGTCAGGCTGACGTCGTCGACCGCCCGCACCTTGCGAACCACGTTGGACAGCAGCTCCCGGCCGCGCTTGCGGACCGGGAAGTGCTTGGTCAGGCCGTCGGCCTCCAGCACCACGCCGGTGCTGGAGGCCGACCCCGATGGATCGCTCATGAGGCCGGCTTGAGCCGCATGACGACGTCCAGCGCGTTCTCCAGCGTGGGCTGCGCCGGGGCGTACTGGTTCTGATCGTCCGGCCAGCCGATCCAGTTCTTGGTCGAGTACTCGCCGCCGACGTTGGCGGCGGACGTGACGACCACCGGCATCTGCTCGACGAAGACCTTCTGCAACGTGTTCATGGCCCGGGTGCGGGTGGCGTCGTCGGCGGCACCGGCGAAGTCCGCGAGCGCCTGGGTCGCTTCGGCGTTCTCGTACCGGCCGTAGTTGCCGTTGATGCCGCCGGTGCCGACCGGCTTGAACAGCGCGCCGTCCATGATGCCCTGGTAGATGTCGTACGGCGTCGGCCCGTTGTTGGTCCAGTGCATCGCGCCCTGGTAGTCACCGGTGTCCAGGGCCTTGGTCCAGGCGTCCTGGTTGGCTTTGTCCACAGTGGCCGCGATGCCGATCTTGGCCATGTTGTCCTTGATGATCTCCAGGTCGGTCACGTAGTCCGACCAGCCGGACGGCACGGTCAGGGTGATCGTCACCGGCTTCCCGCTCGGGTCCTTCAACGTGGTGCCGTCGTAGCTGTAGCCCTTGCCGGTCAACAACTGCCTGGCGCCGTCGACGTCGACCGTCACCTTCTTGTCCTGGTACGCCGAGTCCAGGAACGGGGTGCCGACCGGGGTCGGGATCCCGGTGATGTTGTCCACCTTCGGGTAGAAGTACCCGGCCTCGCCCTGGGTGAAGATGTCGTCCCGGTTGACCGCCATGTTCACCGCCTTGCGCAGGGTCGGGTCGTCCCACGGCTTGGTCTTGGTGTTGAACCACAGGCCGTGGATGCCCAGCACCGGCGGGAACCAGATCTTGTAGTGCGCGGGGTCCTTGCTGGTGTAGACCGCCTGGTAGTTCGGGATGAACACGAAGCTCCACTCGGCCTGGCCGTTGGCCAGCGCGGTGGTCTGGGCCTGGTTGTCCGCATAGGACGTGTACCGGATCTCCTTGACCGCGGGCGCGTCCTGCCAGTAGCCGGCCCGTGCGGCCACCGTCACCGTCTGCGGGGTGAACGTCTTGAGGGTGTACGGGCCGCTGCCGACCGGGTCGCGTACCGTCTCGGTCGCCGGGTTGGCGTAGGTCGACCAGATGTGCTTGGGGACCACGAACTGTTCCAGGATCTTCTTCTGGAAGACGTACTGCGAGCTGTCGAAGCCGAGGGTGACCTGGTTGCCCGCGGCCGACACGTCCTTGTACTTCACGCCGTCGATGTTCAGGCCGGGGTTGTCGCGCACCAGCTGGAACGTGTAGGCGACGTCGTCGGCGGTGAGCGCCTGGCCGTCGGACCACTTCACGTTGTCCCGGATGGTGAACGTGATCTTCTTGTAGTCGCTCGACCAGTCCCACTTGGTGGCCAGCCACGGCTTCGTGTTGTCGGTCGCCTTGACCTCGTTGAACATCACCAGCGGCTCGTAGATCACCCGGGCGTAGCCGAGCGACCGGGCCGCCGAGGTGTTCAGGAACGGGTTGTTGTTCTGGGTCTGCGGGCCGTTGGGCATGCCGACGTTCAACACGGTGTTCGACGCATGGGGAGTGGTGGCCTGCCCGCCGCTGCCACAGGCGGCGAGGCCGGCCATCGACAGGATGCCAGCGAGGGCTAAGGCGGCGATGCGCGTAGCTCGCATGGATCCTCCTTCGTGGGTCGTTGGTGACGGTCGTGAGAGCGCTCACACGGTCGCCCGAGTCAACCGTGTGGCCGAGGTCACGTCAATAACGAACAGGTCACGAAGAGTATTAAATTTAAGTCATAAAATACTTGCTTAATCGATCCAGAACCATGGCCGGTTTGTGTCATGCCGTGGCCGGTGGCGGGCCCAGCGTGGTCGACTGCGGGCTGGGGTGCGATGTACCAGGGGGAAGGACGAGAGATGGCAGAAGAGCCGGGCGGTCACTCGCGGCCGATCAACAGGCCCGCCGCGGTCATGTACGCCGCGGTGGCGGGGGTCACCCAGGCCGCCATCATGCTGATCGTCGCCGCGATACTCGCCGTCGCTCTGATCGGGCAGCACATCGATGAAGTCCTGGCCTGGCTGCTCGTACTCGCCTTTCTGGCCGAAGTCGTGTTGTTGACCGTCGGCACGGCGCAGCTGCTGGCCGGCACGTCCCGCACCCTGTTCGTCGTCGCGGTCGTTCTCCCCCTTGGGTTCGACGTCTACCGACATGTTCGGTCCGCCGTAGACGCCGACGAGGGCCGCCTGGGCACCGTGTTCACCATCGCACTCGGGCTCATGCCGGTGATCGGCCTGATCCTTGCCCTGAACGTCAGGACCACCCGCTACCTCGACGAAAACCGTCGGTCGAAGGACCCGCGATCACTCGGCGGCGAGTAGCTCCCGGACCCGCGGGATGACCTTGGTGCCGTACAGCTCGATCGCGTGCATCGCGTGCTCGTGCGGCAACGTGCCGCTCGAGTACTTCAGGGTGAACCGCTGCACGCCCAAGGTCCGTACGGTGTCCGCGATCTTGCGCGCGACCGTCTCCGGGGAGCCGGTGTGGTGCGCGCCCTGCGAGACCTCGGCCTCATAGCGCTCACGGGTGATCGGCGGCCAGCCGCGCTCCTTGCCGATCCGGTTCATCATCACCCGGATATGCGGCCAGACCACGTCAACGGCCTCCTCGTCGGTGTCCGCGACGAACCCGGGCGAGTGCGCCGCCACCGGCAGCCGCTCCAGGCCGAGCTGGTCCAGCGCCCGGTGGTAGAGGTCCACGTACGGTACGAACCGGGCCGGTTCGCCGCCGATGATGGCCAGCACCAACGGCATGCCGTAGCTGGCCGCGCGCACCACCGACTCCGGGCTGCCGCCGACCCCGATCCACGTCGGGATCCGGCCCCGCTCGGTCTTCGGGTACACGCTCTGCTCTCGCAACGGCGGCCGGATCGTCCCCTCCCACGTCACCGGCTGCTCGGTGAGCAGGTGCGCCATCAGGTCCAGCTTCTCGGTGAAGAGCTTCTCGTAGTCGTCCAGGTCGTAGCCGAACAACGGGAAGGACTCGGTGAACGAGCCGCGGCCCAGGATGATCTCGGCCCGGCCCTGGGACACCGCGTCCAACGTGGCGAACCGTTCGAACACCCGCACCGGCTCGTCCGAACTGAGCACGGTGACCGCGGTGGTCAGCTTGATCCGTTCGGTCCTCCCGGCGATCGCGGCCAGCACCACCTCGGGCGCGGACACCGAGAAGTCGTCGCGGTGGTGCTCACCGACGCCGAACATGTCCACCCCGAGCCGGTCGGCGAGCACTGCCTCGTCCACCACGTTCCTGATCACCTGCGCGTACGGCAGACGGTTGCCGTCCGTGTCGGTCGTCACGTCGCCGAAGGTGTCCAACCCCAGCTCAACAGCTGTTCCCATGCCCCACGAAACGGTCGGACGCGGACAGCTATTCCGACCGGGCGCCCGTTGCGAGCAGTCGCACAACGGGCAGCGTGGCCGCGCCCAACGCGACCTCCTCGCTGCCGAGCTTGCCGAGGTGGATCTCCGCCTGCGTGTACAGGTACGGCAGGGTGTGTCGCCGCGCCGCGTCACGTACGGCCGGCAGGATCGACGGGCCGAGCACCGCGCTGACCCACCCGGACAGCACCACGCGGTCCGGGCTGAGCAGGTTGATCAGGTTGGCGACGCCGATGCCGAGGTACTCCGCGGTCTCCGCCAACGCCGCACGAGCCGCCTTCTGGGTCGCGGACTTCGCGACCAGCTCCGCCATCCTGGACTCGGTGTCTTTCGTGTGGAACTTCTTGCCGTACCGCTCAAGGATCGCCTCGGCGCCGATGTACGCCTCCAGGCACCCGCGCGACCCGCAGCGGCAGCGCTCCCCGCCGACCTGGACGACGGTGTGCCCCCATTCGCTCGTCGTACTCGTCGCGCCCCGGTACGACTCGACCCCGGTCGCGACCGCCGCGCCCACACCGACCCCCAGCAGCGCGATGACCGCACGCTGGGCGCCACGGCCAGCGCCGCGCCACATCTCAGCCTGGCCAAGGGTTCGCGCGCAGTTGTCGACGTACAGCGGCGCCTGGACGGACGGCCGCACCATGGCGCCCAACGGCACACCCGTCCAGCCGAAGGTCGGCGCGTACACCAGATCGCCCCGGACGGCGCCGGGCACACCGACCCCGATACCCAGCAGCCGCGCGGGATCCACGCCGGCGGTGACCTCCGTGACCCCGGCGGTCACCAGGCCGGCCACTGCCTCCGGGTCGAGCGACCCGATCGGGTACGTGGCCAGGGTCACCGTGGTCAGCGTGCAGTCGAAGAGCCCGACCTGCACGTGCGTCTCGCCGATGTCGACGCCGACCACCTGGGCGTAGTCCGGCCGGACCCGCAGCAGCGTCCGGGGCCGGCCGCCGTCCGAGTCGACCGAGCCCGCCTCGGTGACCATGCCGTCGTTGATCAGGTCGGAGATGACGTTCGACACCGTGGCCGAACTGAGGCCGGACGCGCGCATCAGGTCGAGGCGGCTGCCCGGACCGGTCAGATACAGTCGCGACAGCAAGGCGGACCTGTTGTGCCGACGCAGGTCCCGCGTTGTCTGCTGTACCGGCCTGACCACGGTGGGGATTCTGCCATGTCGGGACCGTCACCAGCCCATACCCTTGATTGCGGCATTTAATTTATGGCGGATATTTAGGCTGGTACGGCATGCTGTCTCGAGCGAAAGGGGTGGTCATGGCGGCGAAGCGCACCACAGTCCGTGACCTGCGCCGGCACAACCGGTCCATGTTGCTGGCCAAGCTTTTCTTCGACGGCCCGCTGTCGCGCCACGAACTGAGCCAGCAGACCGGCCTGAGCGCCGCCACGGTCTCGAACGTCACCGGCGAACTCGTGGCGGACCGGCTGATCGTCGAGGCCGGGCTGGTCGAGTCGGACGGCGGCCGGCCGCGCGTGCTGCTGCGGGTCGACCCGGCGTTCGGCAACGTGATCGGCATCGACGTCGGCGAGACCGGCGTCAAGGTGGAACTGTTCGACCTGGCGATGAACCGGCTGGCCGCGGTGGACCACCCGATGCCCGCCGGTCCGGACCCGGCCGCCGTGGTCGAGCAGATCACCGCCGGCGTGGCCGAGGTGCTGGACTCCACCCAGGTCGACGAGGGCTCGATCCTCGGCGTCGGCGTCGGCGTCCCCGGCACGGTCGAGCGTTCGCCCGCGGTGGTGCACGCGCAGACCATCGGCTGGGAAGGCGTGGCGCTGGAACAGATGCTGCGGGACAACGGGATCACCCTGCCGCTGTTCTTCGACAACGGCGCGAAAACCCTGGGCCAGGCCGAGATGTGGTTCGGCGCCGGCCGGGGCTCGCGGCACGCGGTGATCGCGCTGATCGGCTCGGGCGTCGGCGCGGCCGTGATCACCGACGGGACCACGTACCGCGGCTCGACCAGCAGCGCCGGCGAGTGGGGCCACACCACGATCGTCTACAACGGACGGGAGTGCCGCTGCGGGTCGCACGGCTGCCTTGAGGCGTACGCCGGCGCCGAGGGAATCCTGGACCGGTACCGAAAGGCCCGTGGTGGCAAGGACATCCCGGGCGCCGACGAACAGTCCCAACTGGACGCCCTGGTGGCCGCCGCGGCGAAGTCGAAGACCGCCGCGCGGGTGCTGGAGGAGACCGCCGGCTATCTGGGCGCGGGCATCGCGAACCTGATCAACCTGTTCAACCCGGAGCGGATCGTCCTGGGCGGCTGGGCCGGCCTGGCGATCGGCGGCCGAATGCTGCCCGCGATCCGCCGAGCGGCCCAGGCGCACGCGCTGCGCCACCCGTACGGCGTGGCCTCGATCGAGCTGTGCCAACTGGGCCAGGACGCGGTCGCGGTCGGCGCGGCGACACTCCCCGTGGCGGCGATGCTCGAAGAGGGCGCGGACCCCAGGGAGTCAACGGCCGCCGCGTGACGATGTCGAGCCCAGGTGGACCGGACCGGGGTACCGGTCCACTCGGGCCTCCCCTGCCGGAGGTCGGTCGGCGACACAATCCAGTGTGGACACACAAGGACAGGCCAATCAGCCGTGCGCGGCCGATTGGCATGTGTCGCGCGTCACAGGCAGCAAACACCCGGCTGCCGCCGCCGTCAAGGCCCCTGTCGTCGGGAACTGGGCATTCCGGGCGGAACATTCCCCTGCTCAGAGCCTTGTTCACGTCTTTTTTTGAGGCTAAAATAATGTACTCGACGGCCGGTCCGCCGCGCCGGATCCCCTGCACGAGAGGTGACAACGATGTCGATCCGCCATTTCCGGCGGCCTCGGGCCCGAGCCGTGCTGTCGGCCGCTCTGCTGTTCGGTTCCCTGCTCGCCGGCGCGGCCATCGCCGACGCCGGCCAGGCGGGCATCCAGGCCACCACGTTCGACGACGAGTTCAACGGCCCCGCGGGCAGCGGGGTCGACGGCGGCAGGTGGACCATGGAAGTCGGCGACAACGTCAACAACCATGAGCGGGAGTTCTACACCAACAGCACCAGCAACGCCGCCATGGACGGCCAGGGCCACCTGGTGATCACCGCCCGCCGGGAGAACCCGGGCAACTTCAACTGCTGGTACGGCCGTTGCCAGTACACGTCGGCGCGGCTCAACACCGCCGGCAAGTTCAGCCAGACGTACGGCCACTTCGAGACCAGGATGAAGATGTCGCAGGGCCAGGGCATGTGGCCGGCGTTCTGGATGCTCGGCGGCGGCAACTGGCCGACCGACGGCGAGATCGACATCATGGAGAACATCGGCCGCGAGCCCAACACCGTGCACGGCACCATTCACGGCCCCGGCTACTCCGGCGCGAACGGGATCGGCGCGGCCTTCAGCGGGCCACGCTTCGCCGACGACTTCCATGTCTTCGCTATCGACTGGTCGCCGAACCAGATCGTCTGGTCGGTCGACGGCAACGTCTACGAGACGCGCACCCCGGCCGACCTGCACGGCAACCGATGGGTGTACGACCACCCGTTCTTCGTCATCCTCAACCTCGCGGTCGGCGGTGACTGGCCGGGCGACCCGGACGGCAACACACCGATGCCGAACACGTTGACCGTCGACTACGTCCGCGTCACCTCCGGCGGCGGTGGCGGCAGCGCGATCACCGGCCTGGCGGGCAAGTGCGTCGACGTGGCGGGTGCCAACTCCGCCAACGGAACCGCGGTGCAGCTGTACGACTGCAACGGGACCGGCGCCCAGCAGTGGTCCCACAACGGCAGCGCTTTCCAGGCGTTGGGCAAGTGCCTGGACGTCTCCGGCGGCGGCACCGCGAACGGCACCCCGGTCCAGTTGTGGGACTGCAACGGGACCGGCGCGCAACAGTGGACGTACACGGCAGCGCACGACCTCGTCAACGTCCAGGCCAACAAGTGCCTTGACGTGACGGGCAACAACGCCGCCAACGGGACCAGGCTCCAGATCTGGGACTGCACAGGCGGCGCGAACCAGAAGTGGAACGCACCGGCCTGATCACAGTCCAAAGGAGACGGCCGCAACGATCAAGTCGACTACACCATCGAGTACATTCAGCAAGAATGTAACCATATTACGCAATTTTGAGACAGAAGCAACCATTCCGGCGGCTCGGACATCATGAACACCATGACGGCTGAACGGCACCAGGACTGGGAAGGCTGCTACAACGCACGCGACCTCGGCGGGCTCAAACGCCGAGGCGGCGGCGAAACACGGTGGGGCACAACGTTTCGCTCCGACAACCCGGAGCGGCTGACCGAGGCCGCCTGGGCCAGGGTGCACGGTCTCGGCATCCGCACGGTCATCGACCTGCGCGGGGCGTACGAGGTCAAGCCGGACGGCCGGGCCGAGGACATCACGTCGCTGAACATCGTTATGGACGACGAGACCGACCGGGAGTTCTGGGACCACTGGAACGGCACCATGTTGTCCGGCACACCCCTGTACTACCAGGCGTTTCTGGACCGCTTCCCGGAGCGGATCGGCGAGATCTGCACGGCTGTCGCCCGCGCCGAGCCGGGCGGCGTGCTGTTCCACTGTGCCGCCGGGCGGGACCGCACCGGGCTGATCGCATTGATCCTGCTCGCACTGGTGGACGTCGAACCCGAGGAGATCGCGGCCGACCACGGGTTGAGCGCCGACCGGCTGCGGCCGGCGTGGGCTGAACTGAACCTCGACGACCAGACCGCGACGATCGAACGCTTGATCGCCGCCGAGAATACCACTGCCCGCGAGTCGATTCTGTCCGCCGTGGCCGGACTCGATCCCGTGAAATACCTCCGCAACGCGGGTTTGACCAGCGAGGACATCGACTCTCTGCGTGCGCGACTGATCTGATCTTCCCCTATCGGGCTACTCCGTTCGTATGAGCCGGGTTCCGGTCGTCCGCCCGCTGGGTAACGGCCATCTGCCCAACCCCTATCTAGGGATGGCGTGGGGTGCTCGCCCAGGGGCGCCCGAGGGAGGGAAGAATGTCGGCAGGGCCGCAGATGAGCCCGGAGGCGTACGGAAAGCCGGTAGTAGGTGAGCCGAGGTTGATCAGCGTTCTGCTCGTCGTGGACATGGACCTGTTGCGCGACGCGTTGGTAACGCTGTTGTCCGACCAACAAGACATGGAGGTGGTCGCCGATCTGAAATGCGATGACAACGTGGTGGCCGTGGCTTCCCGGCTCCGGCCGGCCATTGCGGTGATCGACATCGACCAACCCGGCTCCCGCGGCCTGAAACTCGTGTACGACCTTCGGGACCAGATGCCGGCCACCCGCGTGGTCGCGCTGGCCGCCGCCAAACCACCCGGCCTGGTGCAGCAGGTCCTCACCGCGGAAGTGCTGGGTGTGGTGGACAAGCACACGTCGGCCGAGCGGCTGCTGCACGCCATCCGTGGCGTGGCCAAGGGTTCTCAGGTGGTGGACGTCAACCTCGCGGTCGCGGCGCTGTCCGCCGGCCCGAATCCGTTCACCCCAAGGGAACTGCAGGTACTCCGACTAGCCGCCGACGGCGCCTCCGGACCGGAGATCGCCTCCCGGCTGTCGTTGTCCAAGGGGACCGTGCGCAACTACCTGTCCAAGGTGATGAACAAGACCTGCGCCCGGACCCGAATCGACGCCATCCGGATCGTCCGCGAGGCCGGGTGGCTGTGATGAACCGCTCCAGTGGCCCCAGAGATCGCGGTACAGCGGTGACGTCGCCATCAGCGCGGCGTGATCGCCGACGGCCGCGCTGACCCCGTCGAGCACCAGGATCCGCTCGGAACGGCGCGCCGAGCTGATCCGGTGAGCGATGACGACCAGCGTCCCCGCCCGTCGCGCGAACGCCTCCTCGGCCTGTCGCTCGGCCACCGGATCGAGGTGGCAGGTGGCCTCGTCCAACACGACCAGCTGGGCCGGTGACAGGTAGGCCCGGACCAACGCGATCAGCTGCCGCTCCCCGGCGGACAGCTCACCGGGCTCGACCTTGTCCCCGATCCGGGTGACCAGGTCCGCGGCCCCGATCGCCTGGACCGCCTGGTCTATCTCGACCTGGCGGGCATTCGGATTCAGGTACGTCACGTTCTCGTGGAATGTTCCGGCGAAGACGTACGCCTCCTGCGGGATCAGCACCCGCGCCGAGGGGGCGACGTCACGGGCCGGGACGCCGCCCAGCCGGACGGTGCCCGAGTTCGGTGTCCGCAGCCCGCAGATCAGGCTGGCCAGCGTGGACTTGCCGATGCCGCTCGGCCCCACCACGGCGAGATGGTCGCCGGCGGCGACCGTGAGATCGAGCTCCCGCAGCACCGGTTCGGCATGCGGTCCGTACGCGAACGTGACATCCCGCAGCACGAGGTCGTACCCGACCGGTCGGCCGCCGGGCAACGCGGCGACCGGCTGCGACGACGTCTCGTCCAGGATTCGCCCCAGCGTGATGACGTACCGCAGGCCGCTGCCGCCGATGCCGGAGATCACGCCCTGCAACGCCGACTGAAGTCCGGAAAGGACATACGTCAACCCACCCATGATCGCGCCGGCGGTCAACCCGTTGCCCACCAGCCACGGCCCGGCGACCAGCAGGATCACCAACGGAGCCCAGCCACCCACGGCGAAGCACAGCGTCCGCAGCGCGGCGACCTTCGCCAACGCGCGTTCCGCGTTCGCCTGATCCTCGATCGGGCCAGCGACCATGGCGGCCGCGTGCTCCTCGGCACCGCACGCCACCACATCCCGCGCTCCGGCGAGCACCGACCCGGCGGTGCCCGCGAGCCGCTCGTCCGCCAGCACCGAGGCCCGTTGCCGGGCCGCGGAGATCCCCAACGTGGCGACGAAACCCGCGAACCCCAGCAGGAACGGCGGCATGATCAACAGGACGACGACGGGCGCCAGCGACAACATCCCGACGACCACACCGACGACCGTGACGACGAACCCGCGCAGCACCACGATGATCCCGGCGTACGTGTCCCGGACCACCTCCACCTGACGGGTCAACCGGGCCAACGCGCCGTCGTCCGGCCGTTCGGCGGCCGCCCGGGACAACGCCCCGCCGACGACCCGCCGCACCAGTTCGTCCCGGAACGGCTCGACGATCGCGCCCAGCCGGCGGAAGACCTGCCGGGACGCGGTCGCCCCGACCACCGAGGCCAGCATCAGCCCGGCCAGCCAGGAGAACCCGACGGCGGCCCGGCCGGCGAGAAACCCGTCCACGGCGTTGCCCACGGCCAAGCCGGAGACGGCGGCCGGCAACGCCTCCGGGAACGACCACACGGCGAGCGCCCACGCAGACCGCCCACGCAGGGCGTTGACCCCGTACCGAATCTCACGCCGCACAGTTGGACTCCCCGAACACCGAGCGGTACTCCGGCTGTCGCCACAGCGCGGCATGCGGCGCCACCGCTCTGACCTGGCCTGATTCCATCCACACCACCAGATCCGCGCGGGCCGCGGTGGCCACCCGGTGGGTCACGATCAGCCGGGTGCGGTGGCCGTGGTCGTCCGTCAGCGTCTGGCTGATCTGCATCTCGGTGACCATGTCCAGGCTCGATGTGGCGTCGTCCAGCACGAGCAGGCGCGCGGCCTGCCACGCGCGGGCCAGCCCGAGTCGCTGCGCCTCACCGCCGGACATCGGCGCCTCCCCCAAAGGTGTGTTGTATCCCAACGGAAGTCGTGACACGAACTCGTGCGCGTGGGTCGCCTCGGCCGCGTCCCGGACGTTGCCGGCACGTCCCATCCCGATCGCGTCGGCCACCGTCCCGCCGACCAGGACCGGCCGTTCGAAGGCACACCCGACGGCCCGGCGCAGTTCGTCATGCTCCAAAGAGGACAGCGGGACGCCGTCGAGCAGCACCGATCCGCTGTCGGGTTCCCTGAGTCGGGCGGCGACCGCGGCCAGCACCGACTTCCCCGCCCCGGACCGGCCGACCACGGCGACCGCGGCACCGCCCGGCACGGTCAGGCTCACCTGGTCCAACAGGGTCGAATCACCACTGTGGACGATCACGTCCTTGATCTCAAGCTGTCCCGGCCCCACCGGGAGCCGGGCGTCGCCGTACGTCGACGGCCGCGCCGCGAGCACCTCACTGGCTCGGCCGGCGGCCGCCTTCGACCGGGCCAACCGGCTGAACACGCCGGTCAGGCTGCCGAGTCCGGCGCCCATCACGGCGTACCGCGCCGCGGCGAACAGGTCGCCCGGGGTGATCCGGCCGGTCAGCATGGCGATCCCGCCGGTGCCCAGGACCGCGACTGTCACAAGTGGACCCGCGATGCCGCCCTGCGCGACCGACGTCGACAACACCTGCCAGCTCCGCTGGCCCTGCTCATGCAGTTCAGGCAGCTCACGCAGGACACGGCGTTTCTCGTCGTGCACCGTGCCAGCCGCGGCTATGGTTCGCGCGCCGGCGAGCGACTCGGTCAGCCGAGCCGCGATCCTGCCCTGGACCTTCTGGTACGTGCTGATGACCGCGGCTGTTCGCTTGGTGAACAGCCGCAGCACGACCGCGACCAGGGCGGTGCCGGCCAGGAACGCCACTGCCAGCCACGGGTCGATGACCGTGAGGAGGACCAGGCTGCCGACAGGAGGCACCAGGGACGTCCACACGGTCACCACCGCTGGACCCGCCTGAGCGGCGTCCACCGCGTTCCCGGATACCCGGGTCACCAGGTCGCCCGTGTCGAACCGGCTCTTCGGCCCCACCGCGAGCAGGTGCCGAACCAGTCGGTTGCGCAGCCACGCTGTCGTGCCTGCCACACACGCGGTGCCTGTGAACGTGGAAACCAGGTTGACCACGACACCGACCGCGATCAGTGCCCCGGACAACACCAGCCACTGCGTAGTTCCGGAGCCCGCGACGATCGCGTCGACGGCTCGTCCGAACACCGTGGGCAGCGCGAGCGCCGTCAAGGTGCCCACTACCGCGGACAACCCGATGACGGGCAGCCAACGGCCGCTGTGCCGCACGATCTCGCCGAACGTTGTTGCCGACGCGGTCCTCACCGAAGCTCCTATGATGGAGGGCGTGACCCCGGGGCGAGGCTCAGTCGTCCCGGGGCCACGCCTAGCTCAGACTCAGTGGCAGAGCAGCAGGCTCAGGTCACTCGTGCCGTTGCACAGGGTCAGGCTCAGGTCGCTCGGGCAGCTGTGGCCGGAGCCGGAGCTTCCGTGGCCGCCGCCGCTGTCGCCGTGCGAAGGAGCGGTGTTCTCCATGCCCTGCAGGTCGAGAAGTGACATCGTCTTCTCCTAGAGTGTCGGGGGTTTACTACGAACCCGTGCCGGTCGGCGCGGGCGTCTGGGGGGCCGTGCGGCGCGTCGGCGCGAGCAACGGCATGTGGACTGGCTCGTGGTGCAACGCCATGCCCAGGGCAAGCAGCACACCGGCGGTGCCGGTGGCCAGGTCCATCGAAAGGCGAAGCAGGGCGGTGCCCGGGAAGGCCATGCCGTCCTTGTAGGGCAGCGCGTGCCAGGCCAAGTTGCGGATCTGCTTGACCACCAGCGGGTGGTCGGACGGCAGCCGGCCAACGAGGTAGGCCAGGATCCCGGCGCGGCCCATCGTCAGGCCGGGCAGGATGTACATTGTGGACTCGGCGGCCAGCGCGATGCCCTGGTTGGTCTCGGCGAACTGCTCGTCGTGCCGGCGCGCCAGGTACTCGTCCAGCACCATACCGATGCCCACGCTGCCGGTGGCGAGGTACGGCATGGTCCGCCACCCCTCGCTGACCTCGACGACACCGTTGCTCCGCAGGTACGTCCTGGTCAGGTCCTGGCGCAGCGCTCGTGCCGCCGCGTCCAGGTAGGCGACGTCGCCGGTGTCGTCGTAGGTCCGGATGAGCAGCAGGGCCTGGCCCGCGCGGCCACGCATCAGCCCGGCATACGGGTGTTGGCCGCCGCTGATGCCCGAGTCGTCCGCGTCGTCCGGCCGTTCCGCGAGGATCCCGGCCGCCTTGTGCGCGGCCACCCGCAGCGCGGGCTCGCCGGTGCGGTCCGCGAGGTGCAGCAGGTTGAGGCCGACACCGGCCAGCCCACCGGCCAGGTCCGGGCCCAGCTCCAGCCAGTTCTCCCGCAAGCAGATGTCCACTGTGTCCAGTGCCTGCTGGCGGTAGCCCAGGTGGTCCAGGGTGAACGCGACGCCGTGCAGGCCGTCGTACAGGCCGAGCCGGATCCCGCCGGGCGGGTTCGCTGCCTGGTGCAGAAGCCATTCCTCGTACTGCTCATAGCGGCCGGCGCCGGTGACGGACAGGGCGTAGAGGACCCCGGCGGCGCCGTACGACAGGCCGTGGCCGGCTTTGCCGAACTGCTGCGGATCGCCGGGGAACAGCCGGTCCGTCCGTTGTGGCGTCGCGCTCGCGACGATCGCTCGGGCGAGGTCGTCCCGGAGCAGTGACCAGTGGGTCCGTTCGGTCTGCGGGTTCGGCAGCGCCGGCGTGCCCGGCGGGACGATCACGTCGACACCCTTGGCCAGGAACTCGGTGGCCACCGGGAAGTGGTCGGTGATGATCTGGGCGAAGTGCCGGGCCTTGACCCGGTGCAGGCCCAGCAGGTTCGTCATCGGCAGGAACAGCGCCAACCGCAGGCACGCCAACGCGTAGTTGTCGACGTCGAAACCGGCCATGGTGCGCGAGGCGAACCCCTGGTTGCCCAGGCCCGGCCGGCCGGCCTCCTCGACCGGCGCCGCGACCTCGAAGTCCAGCAGCACGGTCGAACCGTCGTCGCGCACCACGATGTTGAACAGGTGCAGGTCACCGTAGACGATCCCGCGCTCATGCACGGCGTCGATGGTCTCCGCCACCTGGCGGTGGACGTCGACCGCCCAGTCGGTGAAGGAGGCCAGGTCGTCCTCGTCCTGGGACGGTTTGATCAGCGGGTAGCGCCCCACGATCGCCTTGGACAGCACGGTCCCCTCGATGTACTCCATCGCCACGAACCGGTGCTCGCCGACCCAGAACAGGTCGTAGACCTCGGGAATACCGGGGATACCGGCCAGCCGGCGCAGCACGTTGTGCTCCCGTTCCAGCCGGCGCACCGCGTCGTGCCCCCAGGCGTCCAGGCCCGAGTGCGGGCGCGCCTCCTTGAGCACGACCTCCTTGCCGGTCCGCTTGTCCGTGCCGACGTAGATGCCGCCGCCGTTGGAGAAGTGGATGGGCCGGTCGAACGTGTACGGCACGTTCTCGATCGACACCGCGTTGCGCGCGGCCAGGTGCGGTTCGAGGAAGCCCGGCAGGGTCACCCACGGCGGCGTGTGGAACACCGGCGCGCGACGGTCCATCACCAGGTTGCCGTCCGGGTCGGCGATCGCGTCGACCAGTTCGCCGCTCTCGTCCACGGTGTACCGGCTGGCGAAGGCGCCATAGCGGACGAACAACGGGCCCTTGCCCCATCTCAGGTCGCTGAGGATGTACGGGCTGGGTTCACCGTCGAGCAGCTCGCCCAGTTCGGTGAGGATCTGCTCGCACTGGGTGTCGTCCTTCGGGTAGATGGTCACGAGCTTGCCGCTGAAGCCGCGCGGCGCGTACTTGGAGACCCGGGCCAGCAGTGCCTTCTTGGACCGGAGGAACTTGAACTCGATGCCCCGCGGGACGCAGTAGTCCCAGACGGTCTCGATCACCTCGGCGGCGTTGTCCTGGGTCGCCGAAGCGTGGATCTTCCAGCCTTGCAACGGGAGTCCGGGGGTGCCCGGGTTGATCACGAACCAGTCGTCCTGCTCGTGCTTCGTCCAGGTGTCCGGCAGTGGCCGCTCGACCGCGGCGAAGGACTCGCCGGCAGTCCGCTCGGAGTGCATCGCGTCGTAGAACGACGCGTCGGCCATGGTGTAGCCCTCGTACTCCTCGTTCATGACGACCAATACTTGTTAGGGCACCTCCGTATCGATAGTGAGTTCCGTCATTACTCATGAACGCGCATGTCACCGGCTACTGGTGCGTTCTTCACACACGTTGGCTCCGGCGTGTAACGCCCCGATCATCGAGTGCGATGCCCCTTTTGACGAAGGGGCTGGTCACCAAAGCCCCCCGTGGTGCCCAGCCCCTTGTCACGCAGGACCAGCCCACGGAGCGCGAAACCCCGGTGAGTGAAAGTCTGGCGGCGCGTACGACCGGTTACCTCCAGCGCCCTGTATCCGACCAGCGCAACCACGTCAATGGTCTAATCCAGCACCATTGATGCTGGTCGTCGAAAAACGTGAACGAGGAATGGTCGACTTCGGCCACAATGGCGCGGTGGCCACGCTCCGCGACATCATCATCGACAGCCGACACCCAGCCTCCCTGGCCCGGTTCTGGGCCGCGATCCTCGACGACTACGAAATCGCGCCCTACGACGAGGCCGAACTGGAGCGCCTCCGCGGCGAGGGAATCGACTCCCCTGAAGACGACCCCACCGTCGCCCTGGTACCTGGCTCGGGTGGGCCACGCATCTGGTTCCAGCTCGTCCCCGAGTCCAAAGTGGTCAAGAACCGGGTGCACCTGGACATCGACGGCGACCACGAACCCATCCTCGCCCTCGGCGCCACCGTCTCGGCCGAACACGACCACTGGCTGACCCTCCTGGACCCGGAAGGCAACGAGTTCTGCGTGTTCCCCCTCAATACCGACTGATCAGCGCGTACCGCTCGTCGTCGATGGCGCCACCCCACAACGCCGGATCGGTCGCGTCGCCCTGTCCGAACATGCGATACCTTGTGCACGATGTAATTGTGCGCTATGGTTCATGTCATGACAGCGCGTGACACCGACTACCTCCTCCTGGAGCAGCAGGCGTGCTTCGCTTTGTACGCCGCGTCGAGGGCTGTCACGGATGTCTACCGACCGCTTCTCGCCGAGCTCGACATCACGTACCCCCAGTATCTGGTCCTCCTGGTGCTGTGGGAACGGGACGCGCGGCCGGTCAAGGAGATCGCGTCGGCGCTTCAGCTTGACTACGGGACCGTTTCCCCGCTGCTCAAACGACTTGAGACGCGGGGATTGGTGACCAGGCAACGCACACCCGACGACGAGCGGACTGTCGTGATCAGCCTGACCCCGGAGGGGATCGCGCTGCGGTCGCGTGCCGTGCACATCCCCCGGGCGATCGGGTGCGCGCTGGGCCTCGACGACGAGGCCCGGATCGCGCTGATCGAAACGTTGCGCGCGGTCACCAGGTCCGCCCAGCACACGGCCAACACTGCCACCGAAGGAGAACACTGATGCCCAGCCGCGACGCCACCACCCACTGGGAAGGCGGCCTGCAGAAGGGGACCGGCCACGTCACCCTGGACTCGTCCAACGCGGGCCAGTTCGACGTGTCCTTCCCGACCCGCGCCGGCAACCCGGACGGCCAGACCAGCCCGGAGGAACTGATCGCCGCCGCGCACTCCTCCTGCCTGGCGATGAACCTGTCCGGCACCCTCGAGTCGGCCGGCTACACCGCCACGTCGATCGACGTGAGCGCGGAGGTCACCCTCGGCCCGGACCCGGCCGGCGGGTTCCGCCTCAGCGGTATCGCGATCACGCTGTCCGCGGTGGTCGACGGCCTGGACGAGGAGAAGTTCGTCGAACTGGCGGCGACCGCCGAACGCACCTGCCCGGTGACCAAGGCGCTGAGCGGCACCACGATCACGTTGGACGCCTCGCTCACCAAGTAACCGTCAGACGTCGAAGAAGACCGTCTCTTCCGGCCCCTGCAGCCGGATGTCGAACCGGTAGCCGTCCTGGACGGGTGTGGCGATGATGGTGTGCCGGCGGTCCGCCGGCACACCCGCCAGCACCGGGTCGTCCACTGTGGACGAGAAGTAGATTCGGGTGACCACCCGGTTCAGCAGGCCGCGGGCGAACACTGACACGTCGATGTGCGGTGCCTGGCCGGGCAGGGCGCCCGGCGGCAGGGTCAGGATCCAGTAGGCCCCGTCGGTGTCCGTCGGGCACCGGCCGAAACCGCGGAAGTCCGTGCGCTCCGGGGAGTCCGGGTGGGCGAACCGGCCGTCCGGGTCGGCCTGCCAGGTCTCGATCATGGCGTCCGGGACGGGCGCGCCGGCGCCGTCGTAGACCGTGCCGGTGATCATGATGGCGCCCTCGGTGCCGACCGGGACCACGGTCGGTCCGTCCGGCCAGGGCAGGCCGATGGACAGGAACGGGCCGACCGTCTGCGACGGGGTGCTCATTCGTCCTCTTCCTCTTCTTCGAACGGGGTGGCGTCCCGGCCGCGCAGGACGATGTCGAACGAGAAGGCCAGCGCCCAGTTCGGCATGGTCCGGGACAGGTCGAACGTGGCGACCATGCGGGCGCGGGCGGCCGGGTCGGGCACCGAGTTGAAGATCGGGTCCTGGCCGAACAGGGGGTCGTCCGGGAAGTACATCTGGGTGACGAGCCGTTGCGTGAACGACTGGCCGAACAGTGAGAAGTGGATGTGCGCGGGCCGCCAGGCGTTGTCGTGGTTACGCCACGGGTACGCGCCGGGTTTGATCGTGGTGAACGTGTAGTTGCCGTCCGCGTCGGTGAGCGCGCGGCCGACGCCGTCGAAGTTGGGGTCGACCGGGCTGGGCCACCGGTCCTCGACGTGTTTGTACCGGCCGCCCGCGTTGGCCTGCCAGATCTCCACCAGCGAGTCCGGCACCGGCCGGCCGTCGCCGTCCAGCACGCGACCGTGCACGATGATCCGCTGCCCCTGGGGTTCCCGCAGCGTCAGGTCGTTGTCCTGCGGCCCGATCCGGCCCGGACCCAGCAGCGGGCCGGTGATCTCGGTCAGCTTCTGCGGCAACAGAACAAGCGGTTGCTTCGGGTGGCGCAGTTTCGTCGAACCGTACGCCGGGAAGTCCAGCGGTGGATGGGTGTCTTCGGGGTCTTTGCGGTACAACGGTTCCTCCTAGGCGAAGGGCAGACCGACGTAGTTCTCGGCGAGACTGGTCGCCGCGGCGGTCGACGAGACGGTGTACCGCAACTGGGACAGTTGGAGCCGTTGCTGGAACGGGTCCGCGCCAGGCGCGCGGTGCAGCATGGTCGTCATGAAATACGAGAAGTGCTCGGCCCGCCACACCCGGCGCAGGCAAGTGTCCGAATAGGACTCGACCAGGTCGGTCCGGCCGGAGTGCAGCAACGCGGCCAACGCCCGGGACAGCACCCGCACGTCCGCGACCGCCAGGTTCATGCCCTTCGCCCCGGTCGGCGGGACGATGTGGGCCGCGTCCCCGGCCAGGAACAGGCGCCCGTACCGCATCGGCTCGACCACGAACGAACGCATCGGCGCCAGCAGCCGGTCCACCACAGGACCTTCGTGCAGCGCGAACCCGAACCGCTGGTGCAGTTCGTCCCACACCCGCGCGTCCGGCCAGTCGGCGATCACGTCATCCGGGTCCACCTGGAGGTACAACCGGGTCAGGTCCGGCGAACGCATGCTGTGCAAGGCGAACCCTCGCGAGCTGTGGCAGTAGATCAGCTCCTCGTTGGACGGCGGCGCCTTGGCGAGGATTCCCAACCACGCGAACGGGTACACGTGGTCGTAGGTGTGCAGTGTCCCTTCTGGAACGGATCCGCGGCTGACCCCGTGGAAACCGTCGCACCCGGCGATGACGTCACAACGCACCTCGTGCGAGACCCCGTCGGCGTCCCGGAACGTGACGCTCGGTTGCTCGTCGGTCAGGTCGTGCAGGACGACGTCGCTCACTGAGAACCGGATGTCGCCGCCGGCGGCCAGCCGCGCCGCGATCATGTCCTTCACGATCTCCTGCTGGCCGTAGACCGTGAGCGTGCGGCCGGTCAGGTCGGTCAGCGGGACGCGGTGGTTCTCGTTGTCGAATCGCAGGAAGATCCCGTGGTGGGGCAGTCCTTCACGGTCCAGCCGGTCGGCCAGCCCGACTTCGCGCAGCAGGTCGACGGTCGGTGCCTCGCACACGCCGGCCCGTACCCGCCGCTCGACGTACGCCCGGTCGCGGGTCTCCAGCACGACCGAGTCGATCCCGTCCAACCAGAGCAGGTGGGACAGCAGCAGCCCCGCCGGGCCTGCCCCGACGATGGCGACCTGGGTGCGCATATCCGCAGACTGGTCGAAAACGACCATGTCAGCGACCCCGATTTCCACTCAACGGAAGGCACACTTGGGTAATGACGTCGCAGTCCGTGGCCAGCCGGGTGTTCCGCCTGCTGGACAGTTTCACCGCGAGCCGGCCGGCCCTGAGCCTCTCCGAGCTCAGCGCCGCCGCCCACCTGCCGTTGAGCACGACCCACCGGCTGGTCGCCGAGCTCATCACCTGGGGCGGCCTGACCAGAGGCGCGGACGGCCGGTACCGGATCGGCCTGCGTCTGCTGGAGATCGGGTCGTTGTCGCCGGGCAGCCTGAGCCTCCGCGAGCGCGCCATGCCGTTCCTGGAGGACCTCTACGAGGCGACCAGGCAGAACGTGCAGCTCGCGGTCCGCGACGGCCTGGAAGTGGTGTACGTGGAGCGGATCTCCGCGCGCGGCGCGGTGAACATCCTGACCCGGGTCGGCAGCCGAATGCCCTTGCACGCCACCGGAGTCGGCCTGGTCCTGCTGGCCCACGCGGACCCGGACGTCCGGGAAAGGGTGTTCGCGGCGCCGCTGGAGCGGTACACCGAAATGACGATCACGACCACGACGCGGTTGCGTGAAGCGCTCGCGGCGGCCCGACGGGACGGCTACGTAGTGAGCGACCGCCAACTGGAAATGATCACGAAATCGATAGCGGCACCGATCCGGGACGCGAACAACGGGGTGATCGCGGCCCTCTCCATCGTGGTCCCGGTGGAGACCGACTCCCGAACCCTGATCCCGGTGGTCCGAGCGGCCGGCCACGGAATCTCCCGAGCCATGGGCTGGCGCCCCACCCACTCCTGATCCCGAAGCCGTGTCGCGCGTTCCCGGACGGCGTGTCGTGCGTCAGGAGGCGGCGGCTACCTCGGTGTGCGTGCAGCCGCAGCCGCCGGTGAGCTGCCAGCAGTCCACTACCAGCTCGTGCTGGTCCTCGTGGTGGTCGTCACACAGTGGCTCGGCGCACTCACCGGTTCCGTCGCCGTGCCGGACCAGGGTGCCGTGGCAGTGGTCGATCCCGCGGCTGCAGAGATGGCATTCGTGGGCCATCCAGCCTTGCTACAACACTTTGCCGCGTCTGCCCCGCAGACACGCCGTTGGTCTACAGATCTTGTGCGTCTTCGGCGATTTCCGCGTGGCCGATCAGGTCCTCGATGTCCAACTGGCCGAGCGCCGCGCGCAACTCGTCGAAGATCGGTGTCTCCCCAACCGTGACATTCATCGTCATGGCCCCTCTCCCTTCACACAGCGTGCGCACTCGTTCCCCCGTGGGACGCACCTGTCACCCATATGACGTAAGACAGCGCGTTTTCATTCCGGGGTATCCGAGTGAGCTACGTCGCATTTGCCACTCACGGTTCATCCTGAAATAGTGTTCGAGATACGGACATGTGTTCGCAGAGCGAACAGGAGGACGGATGGCGAGGATCACCGGGCTGGCGGAGGCCGTCGGCGAACTGGTGCACGACGGCGATGTGGTCGCTCTGGAGGGGTTCACGCACCTCATCCCGTTCGCCGCCGGACACGAGATCATCCGGCAGGGCCGCAGGGACCTCACGTTGGTGCGGATGACCCCGGATCTGATCTACGACCAGCTCATCGGGGCCGGATGCGCGCGCAAGCTCGTCTTCTCGTGGGGTGGCAACCCCGGTGTCGGGTCGCTGCACCGGTTCCGGGACGCCGTGCAGCACGCATGGCCTGTGCCACTGGAGATCGAGGAGCACAGTCACGCCGGCATGGCGAACCGTTACGTCGCCGGCGCCTCCGGGCTGCCGTTCGCCGTCATGCGCGGATACACCGGTACGGACCTGCCGAAACACACCGACACGATCCGGCCGGTCACGTGCCCCTTCACCGGCGAGGTCCTCACGGCCGTGCCCGCGCTGCGCCCGGACGTGACGATCGTGCACGCGCAACGGGCAGACCGAAAAGGAAACGTGCAGCTCTGGGGCATCACCGGGATCCAGAAGGAGGCTGTGCTCGCGGCCAGCCGGTCGTTGGTGACGGTCGAGGAGATCGTGGACGAACTCGAGCCGCGAGTAGGCGCGGTCACGCTACCCGGCTGGGTGGTCACGATGGTCGCGGAAGCCCCTCGTGGTGCGCATCCGTCGTACGCGCATGACTATTACATCCGGGACAACGAGTTCTACCAGGAATGGGACACCATCAGCCGGGACCGCGAGTCGTTCGGGCGGTGGCTGGAGGAGATCCGATGAGCTGGAGCACCGACGAGATGATGACCGTCGCCGCGGCTCGCGCGCTGCGGGACGGCACGTCGTGTTTCGTGGGCATCGGGTTGCCGAGCGCCGCGGCGAACCTCGCCCGCGCGACGCACGCGCCTGACCTGGTGCTGATCTACGAGTCCGGGTGCATCGGCGCGAAGCCCGACCGGCTGCCACTGTCCATTGGCGACGGGATCCTCGCGGAGACCGCGGACACCGTGGTGAGCGTGCCGGAGGTGTTCAACTACTGGCTGCAACCCGGCCGGATCGACGTCGGCTTCCTTGGCGCCGCGCAGCTCGACCGGTTCGGGAACATCAACACGACCGTGATCGGCGACTACCGTGACCCGAAGGTCCGGCTGCCGGGCGCGGGTGGCGCGCCGGAGATCGCCACGGCCTGCCGGGATGTCGTGATCGTCGTCCGGCAGAGCAGGCGGGCGTTCGCCGAACGGCTGGACTTCATCACGTCCGCTGGCCGGCCCAGCATGATCATCACGGACCTCGGGGTGCTGCGTCCGGACGATACCGGCGAGTTCACGTTGACCCAGGTCCATCCCGGTGTCGAGGCCGAGCAGGCGGTCGCGGCGACCGGCTGGCCGTTGCGGGTCTCGCCGGACCTGACCCGGACCGAGCCGCCGACCGAGGACGAACTGGCCGCGTTGCGTGGGCTGAAGTGATGTTCGACGAGTTGTTCGGCAAGCTCGACGACACTGCCTGGCTGCAGGCGATGCTGGACGCGGAGAAGGCGTTGGTGTCCGCACTGGCGCAGGCCGGCCACATCCCCGTCGAAACGGCGGAGGAGATCAAGCGGCACTGCACGATCGACGGCATCGACCCGGCTGAGCTCGGGAGGCGGGCGATCGCGGCGGGCAATCCCGTTGTGCCGCTGGTAAAGTTGCTGCGGGAACGAGTTCCGGAGCACGCGCGATACGTCCACTTCGGAGCGACCAGCCAGGACATCATGGACACGGCCGCGGCCCTGGTCGCCAGCCGGGCGCTCGTCCCGATGACCGCCGATGTCGACGCTGCCATGCACAAGTGCCTGCTGCTCGCGGGCGACCACCGCGACACCGTCATGATCGGCCGCACGCTGGGGCAGCAGGCGTCGCCGGTCACGTTCGGCCTGAAGTGCGCCGGATGGGCGACCGCCCTGTACCGCGCCGTCCACAATGTACGGCGGGTCAGGCTGGACGCCCAACTGGGCGGCGCGGTCGGCACGCTCGCGATGATTGGCGACACCAAGGTCTCCGAGTGGTTCGCAGTCAAGGTGGGTCTGACCGAGCCAGTCATCCCCTGGCACACCGACCGGACCAGGCTGGCCGAGTTGGCCGCCGCGCTTGGCGTGCTGGCCGGTGTGCTCGGCAAGATCGCGTTGGACGTGACCTTGTTGGCACAGACCGAGATCGACGAGGTGCGGGAGGCCACAGGCGGTGGTTCGTCGACCCTGCCGCACAAGCAGAACCCGACCCGGTCGGTGCTCATCACAGCCGCGGTCCGGCAGGTGCCTGGACTCGTGGCCACCATGCTCGCCGCGATGCCGCAGGAGAACGAGCGCGCGACCGGCGCCTGGCATGCCGAGTGGGAGACGCTCACGTCTCTGTTGCGGCTCGTCGGCGGCGCCGCGGCGCGTACCCGGGATCTGCTCGACGGGCTGCAGGTGGACAAGGAACGTATGCGTGTCAACCTGGAGCTCACGAACGGGCTGGTGATGGCCGAGGCCGTGGTGGCCAGGACAGGCCAACCCGAGGTGGTGGCCGAGATCGTGCGGCGGGCCGCCGAGTCCGGCCAGTCGTTCCGTGCGTGCCTGATCGCCGACCGGCGCATCAACCTGTCCGAAGAGGACATTGACAGGGCACTGGATCCGGCCGAGTACGTCGGAGTCGCCAACGAGTTCGTCGAGCGGGTGCTGCGGTACCGATATGAGTGACTTCGTGCAGTCGCTGGAACGTGGCCTCGCGGTGATCCGGGCGTTCGACGCCGAGCGCCCGGAGCTGACTCTCAGTGAAGTCGCCCGGCTCACCGGGCTCAGCCGGGCCGCGGCCCGGCGGTTCCTGCACACCCTCGTGGACCTGGGGTACATGCGGACCGACGGGCGGCTGTTCGCGCTGCGGCCGAAGGTCCTCGAACTGGGCTTCGCCTACCTGTCCGCGCTCGGCCTGCCCGAGGTCGCCCGGCCGCACCTGGCGAAGCTGGTCGCCGACGTGAACGAGTCGTGCTCGGTGTCCGTTTTGGACGGACCGGACATCGTGTACGTCGCCCGCGTCCCCACCAGGCGGATCATGACGGTCATGATCAGCGTCGGGACCCGGTTCCCGGCGCACGCGACCTCCATGGGCCGGGTCCTGCTCGCCGGCCGGGACGACGCCTGGCTTGACTCGTTCCTCGCGGCGAACCCGCCGGGCGCCCGGACGGACCGGACGATCACCGACCCGGCCGAGCTCAAGGCGGAGGTGGCGAGAGCCCGCCACCAGGGGTGGGCCCTTGTCGACGAGGAGCTGGAGCACGGCCTGCGGTCGGTCGCCGCGCCGATCCACGGCCCGGACGGCCGCGTCAGCGCCGCGGTGAACGTCTCGACCCATGTCAGCCGGGGCAGCGCCGACCAGGTCACGGCCGAGGTGCTGGCACCGCTGCTGGCGGCCGCGGCGGCCATCTCCGCCGACCTCGGCTCCCCGTCGACGTGATCAACCGTCCGGCTCATGTGACCATGGCTGTGGGTGAAATCCCCACTAAGATCGACATCCATGACCGACCTCGACCTGAACCTGCTCACGGTCCTCGACGCTTTGTTGCGTGCGGGCAGTGTCACGGCCGCGGCCGAGAAGCTGCACATGTCGGCCCCCGCGACCAGCCGAGCCCTCGGCCGTCTCCGTAGGACGTTGGATGATCCGCTCTTGGTCCGCGCCGGCCGGGGCCTAGTTCCGACACCGCTCGCCCTGTCGCTGGCGCCTCAGGTCGGCGCCATCGTGGAACAGGCCCGCGCTCTGCTGACCACCTCGCAGGGCCTGGATCTCTCCACTGTGGACCGAAGGTTCACAGTCCGCGCCAACGACGGCTGGACCAGCGTTCTCGGCGGGCCACTGCTCGCCCAAGTGAGCTCAGCCGCGCCCGGGATCCGACTCCGGTTCGCCCCCGAAGGCGACGACGACATCCAACCACTGCGGGACGGCTCGATCGACCTGGACATCGGGGTGATCGACGACCTCGGTCCGGAAATCACCGTACAACCCCTCTGGCAGGAACCCTGGGTCCCCGTGGTCGCCCCCAACCACCCCCTCACCCACGGCCCGGTCACCTGGCAACGCCTGGTAGCACACCCCTACGTCGCGATCTCCCGCCGCGGCCGCTCCACCGGCCCCTACGACGACCTTCTCGCCA
This sequence comes from Actinocrispum wychmicini, assembly GCF_004345645.1. GTDB lineage: Bacteria > Actinomycetota > Actinomycetes > Mycobacteriales > Pseudonocardiaceae > Kibdelosporangium > Kibdelosporangium wychmicini. The sequence continues at coordinate 74,258 of NZ_SLWS01000018.1, forward strand.
CCCACGGCCTGCACCGAAAAGTCGTCGCGATCACCCCCACCGCCACCACAGCCGCCCATCTCCTGTTCGAGTCGGACGTGATCTGCCTCTTCATGGCCACCTTCGCCAAACACGCGGCAAAGCGAATGGGCCTGTGCCCCATCCGAACACCAGACCCCCTCCCGGTCACGCGAGTGAGCCAGGCCTGGCATCCCCGGTCCGAGAACGACCCGGCCCACCGCTGGCTCCGCGAAACCATCCACACCCTGGGCCCGGACAACAACCCGCCCTGAAACCCTAGAACACCTGAATATCCGCGATCTTCCAGGAGTCGCCGGATTGTGTCGCGGTGACCAGGAGTTGGGCCACCGCGGACTGGTGTTGGTCGCCGGTCACCACCTGGCGGTCCACGAACACAAGAAGTTTGGCTGTGTCGTTGCGCAGCGTGGTTACTCCGATGGAACGGACTGCTGTGGTGAGGACCTGGTGGGTGGTGAGGGCGTGGTCCTTGGCGGCGTTGAAGAGGGCGTTGTACTGGGTCATCGCTTGGCCGGTCAGGACTTTTCCGGCTTCGGCGGCGGTTTGGTCGAGTTGGGTGGGGTCGTAGGAGAAGATGGTTCTTATTGCCCGGCCTACCTGGTCGGTGACTGTTTTGGTGGTGTTCGCGTCGACCAGGGCCGTGTTGTCGGGGTCGGGCGCTCTGGAGACCATGAACCAGATTGAGGCGACTGTGCACAGGACCGTTATGCCCGCCAAGATTCCGGCCATGGTCCCTTTCACGTGCCCACCGCTTCCAAGGCGCTGACTTTCCAGCCGTCCGGGGTCTTGGTGAGGTCCATGTCCAGGCGGCTGACAGTGGGGGTCGGCGAGCCGCCGTTCAGGGACAGTGAGACTTCCATGGCCGCGATCATGTTCGCGGTTCCGGTGTGGGTGTTCAGGTTCGTGACGGCTGCGGTCACGACTCGCGCTGTGGCAATGGTTTTCGTGCTCGTCGCGTTGGCTTTGTCCGCGTCCTGGTTACGTGTCAGGCGATCCAGCAGGGGGCCTGTGGCTGCGTTGCGCCATCGGGTGAAGTCCGGGTTCCGGTAGTCGACCGTGTTCAGGTCGATGGCGTACCGCTGGCCGTCCTGCAGGACCGCATCCCGGACCTTGGCCAGGTCGGCGGTGTCCGAGTGCCACCAGCGCCAGCCGGTGACGCCCGCCGCCACGATGGACAACACCGCCAGCACGGCGAGCACCCGGACGATCATTGCGGCAGCCCCAGGAGTTGGCCCATGGTGTGCAGGACCGGGTTGCCCGAACTGAGGCCGATCACGCCCGGCGCCTGCGGCGGTGGTGGGGCCACCTGTTTCGGCATGCCGGCGAAGGGGGCGTTCTGGGAACCACGCACGCCGATCGGACTGTTCGGCGGCTCGGCGCAGTAGGCGTTGCGGTTCACCGGCGCCGGGTCGACTTGGCTGGCGCTGCGCTGCTTTGTCCCCTCGTAGCCCCTCGTGCACGGCGGCGGGTCGAAGAAGTTCAGCATGATGCCCAGATGTCCGGTGCCGTCCGGCGCGGTGCTCGGGGTGAACGCCGAGATCACCGGGTAGGCCACCATGAACTGCTCGATCGCCGACGTCCGCGAGGTGGTGATCGTCGTGGTGGTCAACAGGTTCGCGAACACCACACCCAGGTCCGGCCCGGACTCCCGCAGGATGTCGACGACCTGGTTGGCCACCTGCGGGGTCACGTCGATGAGCTTGCGCAGGTCCGGGTCGGACGTCTTCAACTGCGCGGCCAGCTTGGCCAGGCCCGCGCTGAAGTCCAGGAGCTTCTGGGCGTCCGCCTGCTGGCGCTCCAACACGGTCCGGCCCGTCCGCAGCAAGTCAGCGGTCTGCGGCACGTGCTGGGCGGCGGTCGCGGTGAACTGGCCGGTGGCGTCAAGCAGTCGCTGCAGGTCCGGGCCGGCCCCAGCGAACGCGGTGTTCAGCTCGTCGACCACGGTCCGCAACGACTCAGTCGGCACCCCGCGCACAAAACCGTCCAGATTGGACAGCACAGTGTCGGCGGCCGGCGGGATCGCGGTCCGGTCACGGGGGATCACCGAACCACCCACGAGATAAGGCCCGGCGGGCGATGTCGGCTGGAGATCCACGTACTGCTCGCCGATCGCCGACCGGTTCGCCACCACCGCCCGGGTCGACGCCGGGATCGACGGCCCCGACGAGTCCATCTGCAGGTCGACGTCCACCCCGTCCTGGGCCAGGTGCAACTGCCCGACCCGGCCGACGGTCACCCCGCGATACGTCACCTCCGCGTTCGTGAAGATGCCCCCGGAATCAGGCAGCTGAACGGTAACGATGTATCCGGAAGCGCCGAACAAGCGATCCAGACCCGCGTACCGAGCACCGGCGTAGACCACCGCGACGACCGCGATCACCACGAACGCCACGACCCGGACCCGCACTCCCCTGGTGAGCATCACTTGCCTCCCAACAGGAGCCCGAGCAGCCCACCCAACGGCGACTGGTCAATCGACGGCGCCGGGTTCTGCGGAACGTTGGCCGGCGCGATCGGGATCGGCAACGGAACCAGCCCGTTGTTGTTCCCATAAGGCTTTCCGGGCGGCGCCAGAATGGTCTGGCCAGAGTTGCTCAGGTTGCCCAGGATCTCGCTGAAGTCGAGACTCAGCTTGGCGTCCACGTTGAAGTAGTCGCCGCGGACCGCGTTCACCGCGTACGACGGATACGGGTACGTGACGAGGTACTCCAAGGCGACCGGGAGACTGTCCCCGGCCTCCACCAGCTTCTGCAGCGTCGGCTGGAGCAGCTTCAAGTCCGCGACCAGGTCGTTGCGGCTGCGGTTCACCACGTCCGTCGCGGTCCCGGCCAGCTTGTCCAACGCCTGCAGCATGTCCACGAGCTGGCCGCGTTGACTCTCCAGCACCTTGAGGCCGGGCGCGAGGTTGTCCAGCGCGTTGGTCAGGTTCCCGGTCTGCTGGGTGAGCGTCCCGGACAGCTTGTTCAGCCCGTCGATCGCGCGGACGATGTTGTCCCGCTGGCCGTCCAGGTTCGCGACCAGCGTGTTCACATTGGACAGCAGCGACCTGACCTGGGTCTCGTTGCCGGACAACGCCTTGTTCATCTCGGTGACGATGTCGTGCAACTGTCCGACACCACCGCCGTTGAGCAGCATCGACAACGCGCCGAGGACCTCTTCGACCTCCGGGTTGCGGTTGGTCCGGCTCAACGGCACCACAGCGCCCTCAGCGAGCCGGCCCTGCGGCTGTTCACCGACCGGCGAACGCAGTTGAACGTACTTCTCGCCGAGCAGGCTGGACTGGCGCAACTCGGCGCCACTGTTGGCGGGCAACGTGACCGACCCGTTGATCACCATGCTGACCAGGACCATCTTGTTGTCCGGGGTCAGGTCGATCTTGGCCACCCGGCCGACGGACACGTCGTTGACCTTCACACTCGCCTGCGGCACCAGGTCGAGCACGTCCCCGAACTGGGCCGTCACCGCGAACGGGTGGTCGCCGACGTCGGCCCCGCCGGGCAAAGGCGTGTTGTACAGCCCGCCGAAGCCACCCACACTGCACCCGGACAGCAGCAGGACCAGAGCGATGACGAGCCGCCTCATCGGGACATCACATCCAGCAACGGCACCGGCAGCGGCGGCAGCTTTCCCTGTTGCAGCGCGGCCAACGTGTCCGCGACGGACGGCAGCTTCAACGTCCCGTCCAGCACGGGCGCGAGCTGGTTGCAGATGTCGTTCAGGGTCTGCGGGACGCCTTTGGGCGCGGACTGGGCGATCAGCTTGCAGACCATCAGGATCGGCGGATTCGTGAGCTCGTTGATGTCCGCGCGGACACCGATGCTGCCGGACGCCGCGTCGTAGGAGTTGATCAGGTTGGTGGCACCGACCGGGGCCACGTCCAGGATCTCGGCCAACGCGGCCCGCTGGTCCACGAGCGCCTTGGTCACACCGGTGAGCTTCTGCACGTTGTCGGCCAGCAGGTCCTTGTTCTGGCCGACGAAGTCCCGCACCTCGCCCAACGCGACCGCGAGGGAACTCAACGCGTTCGCCACGTCCTGCCGGTCGTCGGCGAGGAACGTGCTGACGTCGCCGAGCCGGCCATAGAACTCGTGCACCGCGTTGTCGCTGTTGGCCAGGGCCTGGGTGAACTTGCCGAGGCTGTCCACGGTCGAGAACAGGTCCTCGCGGGAGTTCGACAAGGTCGCGGCGGCGTCCGCCAACTGGCGCACGGTGTCATGCAGGTTCTGGCCGTTGCCCTTCAACGTGCCTGCAAGCGAGTTCAGGAGATCCGACACGGCCCCGTTCTTGTTGGCACCGTTCGGGCCTAGCTGGGTCGTCAGCTTGTTCACGCTCGCGTACAGGTCGTCCAACTCGACCGGCGACGCGGTCCGCGCCCGCTGCAGGACCGTGCCGGACGCCATCTCCTGGCCGCTTGTGTACGCCGGGGTGAGCTGGACGTACCGGTCGCTGACCAGGCTCGGCGCGACGATGACCGCCTGCGCGTCGGCCGGGACCCGCACGTCGGAGTCCAGGATCATGTCGACCTTGACCTGGTCACCCTCGGGCTGCACGGCGGTGATCTGCCCGACCGGGACACCGAGCACCCGGACCGCGGAGCCGGAGTAGACGCCGACCGTCCGGTCGAAGTACGCGGTGACCCGAAGCCCGGTCGGCGTCCGCAGCGCCCACCAGAGCCCGGTGGCCAGCAGCAACCCGAGAACGCACGCGATGACGACCGTGCGGACCGCGTTGAGCTGGGTGTGCGACTTGATGGTCAATGGCCACCCCCTGGAGTCAGTGGCGGCAGGCATCCGTCCGGGTTGATGGTGGTCTGCGGTGAGCCGAGGTTGATGTACGGCGGCAGCAGCCCGCACAGGTAGCCCTCGAACCAGCGGCCGTTGCCGGTGGTGTTGGTGGAGATCCGCACGAACGGCGCCAGCGCGGCCAGCCCGCGGCTCAGGTTGTCCTGGTTGCGTTGCAGCAGGGACGTCACCTTGTCGAGTTGCTGCAACACCGGTTGCAGCTGCGCTTTGTTGTCCGCGACCAGCCCACGCAACTGGGCCGCTAGGTCCTGGGTGCCTTTCAGCAGCCGGGAGATCGCGTCCTTGCGCTTCTGGATCTCGGCCAGCAGCTGGTTGCCGTCGTTGATGAGCTTGGTGATCTCGTCGTTGCGACCGGCCAAGGTCCTGGACACCTGGCTGGTGTTGCTCAACAGATGAGCCAGCTGCGCGTCCCTGCTGGACACGGTCTTGGACAACGCCGAAAGCCCGGCCAGCGCGGACCGCATGTGCTCCGGCGTGTCCTTGAACGTGTCCGCGACGACCTTGAAGCTGTCCGCGAGCTGCTGGGTGTCGATGTCGTTGACCGTGGTGCTCAGCTGGCTGATGGCCGTGGTGATGTCGAACGGCGACGACGTCCGGGTGCGCGGGATGGGCACGTTCGGGTTCTGGGCGGCGGTCCCGGCCGGTTCGAGCGCCAGGTACTTCTCCCCCAGCAGGGTCTTGATGCCGATCGCGGCCTTGGTCTGGTCGCCCAGCCGGACGTCCTGGATCTTGAACCGGATCCGCACCTGGTCGCCGGCGAGATCCACTGTGGACACCTTGCCGACCTTGACGCCGGCGACCTGCACCTCGTTGCCGTCCGCGAGCCCGCCGGCCTCGCTGAAGTACGCCGAGTACGTGGTGCCCGACCCGATGATGGGCAGGTCGTCGGCGAAGAACACGGCCAGCGTCACCAGCGTCACCAGCAGCAGCGTGAAGCCGCCGACGGCCGTTTGATTGCGGTCCTTGAGCCTTTTCACTGGCCGCACCTCGCCGGCATCTGGGTCGACGGCACCGGCAGGAACGGTACCTGCACGTTCAACGCGGAAATCCCCACGGTTCCGGACATCCGGCACAGGTAGAAGTTGAGCCAGCTGCCGTAGCTGACCGCCCTGGTGAACGTGTCGGCCCGGTTCTCCAGGCCCTTCAGCATCCCGTCGAGCAACGGCTCCTGCTTGTTCAGGTTCTCCGCCAACGGCCCCAACGCGGCGATGTCGGCCTTCAGTGCCGGTCGGGCCTGGTCGAGCAACCCGGCGGTCACGTCGGTGAGCCCGCCGAGAGCGGAGATGGCGTCCCCGATGGGTTTCCGGTCGGCCGAGAGCCCGGAGACGAGTTGCTGCAGGCTGACGACCAGGTCGTTGACCGCACCGCTGCGGCCGTTCACCGTGTCGAGCACGCTGTTGAGGTTGTCGACCAGGTCGCCGATCACCTTGTCCTTGCCGGCGATCGTCGAGGTCAGCGTCGCCGTGTGCTGGAGGATGGCGTCGACCGTACCGCCTTCGCCCTGCAACACCTGGATGATCTCGAACGCCAGCTTGTTGACGTCGTCCGGTTGCAGCGCCTGGAACAACGGCTTGAAACCGTTGAACAGAACGGTCAGGTTCAACGCCGGCGTGGTGCGTTCCACCGGGATGGTTCCACCTGGGTCAAGCAACGCGGTCGAGCCCTCGCCCGTGCCGATCGCGAGATACCGCTGGCCCACCAGATTCCGGTACCTGATCGTGGCGGTCGCCGTACTGGGAAGACGTCGGCCGGCGTCGATGTCGAAGCTCACCTCGGCCACTCGGTCGTCCACAACGGACAGTCGGTCGACCGTGCCCACCTTGACACCGAGGATCCGCACGTCGTCGCCGACCTTGAGGCCGGACGCGTCGGTGAACCGGGCCTGGTACCCGGACGTGCCGCCGAAGTTGCTGTTCGCGATGGTCGCGCCCAGCAACGCGGTCAGCGTGATCGTGACGACCGCGAAGATCGCCATCTTGATGACCGGGCCGGTGACACTCCTCAATCGACCGTCACCTCCGCTCCCCGGTAGACGGGTGCGAGCAGGAACCTGGTCCACGTCGGCACTTCGTCCGGGGTCACGCCCAGGGCCGGTGCGACCAGGACACCCACCAGGTCCATCTCGGACAGGGTGTTCGCGGCGGACTGCGGAGAGGTCGAGCCCGGGATGATCGACGTCGAGCCGGTCTGCTTGGGCGGTGGCGGCTTGGTGGAGCCGTCCTTGACCGGCCCGCCCGGCGGGTACTGCGGGAACACGGCAGGCAACTGCACCTGTTGGTAGCACCGTGGGCCGCGTTTGTCGTCGAACCGGGGAGTGTCCACACCGGGCAGGTACTTGCCGCGGTTCCCGGTGAACTCCAGGGTCACCCGCATCATGTTCGGGTGCGGCTGGCCCTTGCCGAACGCCGCCTCGGCGGCCGGGACCCGGTCGGCGATCTGCTTGAGCATGCACGGGTACTCGGGCGCGTACCTGGCCAGCACGTCCAGGGTCGGCTTGGACGTGACCACCAAGTTGATCAGGTTCGCCTTGTTGACCTGCAGGAAGTTGTCCAGGTCGACGGACGCGTTGGTGAGCGACGCGAACAGGTTGAGCGTGTCGGCCTGTTTGTCCACCAGGGTCTTGCTGGTCGTGGTCAGGTCGGACAGCGCCTGCAACACGTCCGGCGCGGCCTGGGAGAACGTGTTGGACACCGAGGCCAGCGCGGCGATGTCCGCGTCCAGGTTGGGCAGTGACGGGTTGACCTGTTTGAGGTAGTCGTCGAGCTGCACGAGCGTCCTGCCGAGCTGTTCGCCACGACCGGACAACGCCTGGGACAACGAGTTCAACGTGGTCGCGAGCTTCTCCGGCTGCACCGCTTGGAGCAGGGGCATGAGGTCGTCCAGCACCCGTTCCAGCTCGATCGCGGTCGAACTCGAGTCCTGCGGGATCACCGAGCCCGCGACGAGCCTGCGGGAGTCGGGCTGTGCGGGCAACTGCAACGCCACGTACCGTTCACCGAAGAGCGTCTTCGGCAGCAGCCGGGCGGACACGTTGGCCGGAATCACGTCCACTTTGTCCGGCTGCAACGCGAGGTCCAGTTCGGCGTGGTCGCCCATGGCCCGGACCGAGCGGACCTCACCGACGACCATGCCGCGGATCTTCACGTCCGCGCCCACGCTCAGCTGGTTGCCCACATGGTCGGTCTGCAGCGTCACCATCGAGACCGGGGTGAACTCCTTGCGGTAGCTCGCGATCGTGAACCACAGGAACAGCGCCATGACCACCAGGAACACCAGTCCCAGCAGGTGGTAACGCAGGCGCGCGATCATCCGGCTATCCGAACCGTGGTGGTCGAGCCCCAGATCGCCAGGCTGAGGAAGAAGTCCAAGATGGACAGCAGAACGATGGACGCCCGCACCGCCCGGCCGACGGCCACCCCGACCCCGGCCGGCCCACCCGAGGCGGTGTACCCGTAGTAACAATGCGTCAGAATCACGATCACACTGAACGCCAGCACCTTGAGGAACGACCAGAGCACGTCCTCGGGTGGCAGGAACAGGTGGAAGTAGTGGTCGTACGTGCCCGCGGACTGGCCGTAGAAGTAGACTGTGACCGCCCGGGAGGCCAGGTAGGACGACAGCAGGCCAACCGCGTACAGCGGGATCACGGCGGTGAAGCCGGCCAGGACCCGAGTAGTCACCAGGTACGGCATGCTCGGCACGGCCATGGTCTCCAGGGCGTCGATCTCCTCGGAGATCCGCATCGCGCCGAGCTGCGCGGTGAATCCACAGCCGACGGTCGCCGACAACGCCAGCCCGGCGGACAGCGGCGCCACCTCACGGGTGTTGAAGTACGCTGACAGGAACCCGGTCAACGCGCCCGTGCCGAGCTGGTTCAGCGACGAGTACCCCTGCAGGCCGACGATCGTGCCGGTGAACAACGTCATGCCGATCATCACGCCGAGCGTCCCGCCGATGACCGCCAACGCGCCGGTGCCGAAGCTGACCTCGGTGAGCAGCCGCAGGACTTCCTTGGAGTACCGGGTGAGCGTGCGCGGCGCCCACAGCAACGCCCTGGTGTAGAAGGAGAGCTGGCGGCCGAGACGCTCCAGGCCGGTCAACGGCCGAACCACAACGTTCATGGGACTACAGCCCCTTCGACGGCACGATCCGCAGGTAGATCCCGGTCAGCACGACGTTGATCAGGAACAGCAGCAGGAACGTGATCACCACAGCCTGGTTCACCGCGTCACCGACGCCTTTCGGGCCCGCCTTGGGATTGAGCCCGCGGTAGGCCGCGATGACGCCCGCGACGAAACCGTACAGCACCGCCTTGATCTCGCTGATCCACAGGTCCGGCAGCTGCGCCAGCGCGTTGAAACTCGCCAGGTACGCGCCGGGGGTGCCGCCCTGCATGACCACGTTGAAGAAGTAGCCGCCCATCGTGCCGACCACGCTGACCAGCCCGTTCAGCAGCACGGCGACCACCATCGCGGCCAGCACGCGCGGCACGATCAGCCGCTGGACCGGTGAGACGCCAAGGACTTCCATGGCGTCGATCTCCTCGCGGATCTTGCGGGCCCCGATGTCCGCGCACACCGCCGACCCGCCTGCGCCCGCGACCAGCAACGCGGTGATCAGCGGGCTCGCCTGTTGCACGATCGCCAACGCGCTGGCCGCGCCGGTGAACGACTGGGCGCCGATCTGCTGGGTCAACGAGCCCAGCTGCAACGCGATGACCGCGCCGAACGGGATCGCGACCAGCGCGGTCGGCAGAATCGTGACGCTGGCGAAGAACCAGCACTGCTGGACGAACTCGCGGACCTGGAAGGGGCGGCGGGGCGAGGCCCGCAGCACCTCCCAGGCGAGCGTCGAGATCCGGCCCACCTGGGCCAGCGCCGCGGCCCCGGGGACTCGTGATCTCTTGTTGGTGGTGCTCATGGGTTCATCAAACTAGAGAGTGTGTGGCGCTCGCGCCACCATCGGCGACGAATTCCGCTCCAGTGGAGTAGGAACTCTCGTCGCTGGCGAGGAACACCTGCAGGTTCGCGATCTCCTCCGGCTGGCCGACCCGTCTCAGCCCGGCGACCCGTTTGCCCACCTTGGACATGTCGATGTCGATGCCGCCGATGGCGTCGCCGGCCATCTGGGTGTCGATCGCACCCGGGTGAACAGAGTTCACCCGGATGTTCAGCCTGCCGAGCTCCAGCGCCGCGCACTTGGTCATGCCACGGACCGCGAACTTGCTTGCCGCGTAAGCCGTCAGGTGCGCCGAGCCGGCGAGGCCCTCGACCGACGAGACGTTGATGATCGACCCGCCGCCCGCCTCGGTCATCGCCGGGATCACCGCGCGCATACCGAGGAACGTGCCAGTCTGGTTGACCCGGATCACCTGCTCGTAGTCGGCCAGCGTGGTGTCGACAATGGACCCGAACTTCAGGATCCCGGCGTTGTTCACCAGCACGGTCAACCGGCCGAACGCGGCGAGGGTGGCGTCGACAGCGGCCGTCCAGTCCTCTTCGGACGCCACGTCCAGGCGCCGGTAGATGGCGTCGTCACCGAGTTCGGCGGCGAGTTCCTTGCCCAGTTCGTCCCGGATGTCGGCGATCGTGACCCGGGCGCCCTCCTGGACGAACCGGCGCGCGATCGCCGCGCCCTGGCCTCGGGCGGCCCCGGTGACGAGCGCGACTTTGCCGTCGAGCCGCATCACATCATCGCCTCTGTCAGTGGCATGAGGACGGTCTTGAGCTCGGTGTACGCCTCGTACGCGGACCGTCCGCCCTCGCGCCCGATCCCGGACTGCTTGTACCCGCCGAACGGGGTGTGCGGCTCGACCTGGAAGCCGTTGATCCCGATCGTTCCCGCGCGCAAGCGTTTGGCCACCCGGAACGCGGTCTTGGCGTCCTTTGTGTACACACCGGCGCCAAGGCCGTATTCGGTGTCGTTGGCCAGCCGGACGGCCTCGTCCTCGTCGGTGAACGGGACGACGGCCAGCACCGGGCCGAAGATCTCCTCCTGGGCGATGGTCATCTGGTTGTCCACGTCCGCGAACAGCGTCGGCGCCACGAAGTTGCCGTTGCCGTAGTCGCCGTCGAGCCGGTTGCCGCCCATCACCAGCCGTGCGCCTTCCTCCTGGCCCTTCTCGATGTACCCGAGCACGCGACCGAGCTGCCGCTCGTTGATCAGCGGGCTGGCGAGCACGCCCGGGTCGAACGGGTCGCCGTACGTCATGTATCCGCCGACGCCTTGGGCGACCGCGATGAATTCGTCGTACACGTCCCGGTGGACGAGCGCGCGGCTCTGCGCGATGCACGCCTGGCCGGACAGGCCCATCGTGACCATGCCCATCGCGGTGGCCGCTGCCAGCGGGATCTCGGCGTCCGGGAACACCACGGCCGGGCTCTTGCCGCCGAGTTCCATGGACACGCGCTTCATCGTGCCGGCGGAGGCTTCGACGATCCGGCGGCCCACGACCCGGCTGCCGGTGAAGCTGATCTTGTCCACCATCGGGTGCGTGATCAGCGCTTCCCCGGTGGGGTCGCCGGGTCCGGTCACGACATTGACGACACCGTCCGGCAGTCCCGCTTCGGTCAGCAGTTCGACCAGCTTGAGCACGGCGAAGGTGGCGTACTCCGACGGCTTGAGCACGACCGTGCAGCCGGCGGCGAGCGCGGGCCCGAGTTTCTGGGCGAACAGCAGGAAAGGCGCGTTCCACGGCAGGATCGCCGCGACCACGCCGACCGGTTCGCGGAACGTCATGGCCAAGTGGTCGCCGCCCTGGTACGGCGGGAACGTCTCGCCGCCGGCCTTGTCGATCCAGCCGGTGTGGTGGTCGAACACGTCCGCGGCGACCGTGACGCTTGCCGCGTAGATGTTCCCGAACGACAGCGGCACACCGTTGTCCAGGGCCAGCAAGGACAGCAGCTGCTGGGAGTTCTCGCGCAGCAGGTCGCTGTACTTGCGCAGGACCCGGATGCGTTCGCTGGCCGTGCTGCGCGGCCAGGGCCCTTCGTCGAAGGCTCTGCGGGCGGCTTGGACGGCGGCGTCGACGTCCTGGACGGTGGCCACGGGGAACGTGCCGATCTCCTCGTTGGTCGCCGGGTGACGATGGGTCCAGGTGGCACCGTCGCCGCTCGCCCGCCACTGCCCGTCGACGAGCAGCAGACCGTCCTTGAGCCCGACTTCGTCACGGTGTGCGAGCATGCTGAGGGTCATCGCTTCTCCATCGTCACAGCGTCTCCATACAGGCGAACGTCTTCTGGGGATCTCGGTCGGCGAAGTAGGCTTCGATATCTGCGGTGCCCTCGAAGCGTTGCTCGACGGTTGGCGCGGCCATCAGCATCACGGTGTCGCCGTGCACCACGAACACCTGGCCGTTGATCGCGTCCGCCTCGGGCGACGCCAGGAACGCTACGAACCTGCCGACGTGCTCAGGCGCCAACGGGTCCGGCCCAGTCGGTGCGTCACCGAAAACCCGCGCTGTCATACGGGTCCGGGCGCGCGGGCAGATCGCGTTCGCCCGGACTCCGTATTTGGCCAGGGATCGCGCGCTGGTGAGGGTCAACGCGGTGATCCCGGCCTTCGCGGCGGCGTAGTTCGGCTGGCCCTCCGAGCCGAGCAGGAACGCCTCCGACGACGTGTTGACGATCCGGCCGTACCCCGGGCCGTTGGCCTTGGCCTGCGTCCGCCAGTACGCGGCGGCGTTGCGGGACAACAGGAAATGCCCCCGCAGGTGCACCTTGACGACGAGGTCCCATTCCTCGTCGGACATGCTGAACAGCATCCGGTCACGCAGCACACCGGCGTTGTTCACGAGAATGTGCAGCCCACCGAGGTCGATCGCGGCCCGCGTCAAGGCGTCCGCGGTGTCGCGTTCGGACACGTCACCTTTGACGAAGACGGCTTTGCTGCCCAGTTCCTCGATCTCGGCGACCACATCGGACTCGTTGACGTCGCCCACGACGACGTCCGCGCCGGCCGCGGCCAGCGCGAGCGCCTCCGCGCGGCCGAGGCCGTCGCCTCCGCCCGTGACGATCGCGACCTTCCCGGCCAGCGTCACTCGAAGTTCACCACCTGACGGATCATCGTTCCACCACGCAGGGCCTGGAGTCCGTCGTTGATCTCGTTGAGTGTGATCCGGCGGCTGATCATGCCTTCGATGTCCAGCCGGCCGGCCTTCCACAGGTCCAGGAGCCGGGTGTAGTCGCGGCGGATGTCCGCGGATCCGTAGAACGAGCCGAGGATCCGCTTCTCGTGCAGGAACAGCTCCTGCGCGCTGAACTGGACCATCGCGTCACCGCGACCGGCGCCGACCACCACGACCGTGCCGCCCCGGCGGGCGACGTCGAACGCCGACCGGATCGTCACCGGCGCGCCCACCACGTCGAACGTGTAGTCGAAGCCCTCACTGCCGGTCAACTGCGCGTTCAGCTCCTGCAGGCCCTCGGGTGTGGTCGCGTGGGTGGCGCCGAAGCGTTTGGCCACCTCGTGTTTCTCGACAAGCGGGTCAACGGCGACGATCATCGCCGCGCCGGCCACCTTCGCGCCCTGGATCACCGAGATCCCGACCCCGCCGCAGCCGATCACCACGACCTTGGCGCCGGGCTCGACCTTGGCCGTGTTGATCACCGCGCCGACCCCGGTGAGCACCCCGCACGCGGTCAACGCGCCGATCTCCCACGGCACATCCTTGTCGATCTTGACCGCGCCCTGCCACGGCACCACGAGCTCCTCGGCGAACGTCCCCAGCCCGGCGAACCCGAACAGCGGCTGCGCACCAGCCTTGAACCGCGGGTTCATGAACGCCTGGATGGCGTGCACACCGCACAGATGCGGCTGCCCGCGCACACATGCGTTGCACGCGCCACACGGCGGAACGAACGAGACAACAACGTGGTCACCCGGCACAAGGCTGGTGACGGCGGACCCCACCTCGACGACCTCGCCAGCACCCTCATGCCCCACGATCCCCGGCGCCAGGGCGGGCAACGTGCCGTCCATGGCGGACAGGTCGCTGTGGCAGATGCCTGTCGCCCTTACCCGGATGCGCACCTCGCCAGGCCCGGGATCAACGGTCGTGACGTCGTCGCGCAGTTCGAGCTTGTCGTCCCCGATCGCGTTCAGCACAGCTGCCTTCACGGCTTCACTCCTCGTCGAGCGCCGATGCGTTCCCGGTCACACTAGAATAGGTTCTCATCGGAGACAAGGCCGCTAACCAGGAGAATCAAGCCAACTTTGATAACAGGTTCTAAGTCGAACGTCCAACTGTTCGCCCCATCTCGGCCGCGACCGACGAGAATGGCCGCCTGTCCAGTCAACGAGCCGGAGGGCATCTGATGACGGTCGGTCGAGCACTGGTCGCGGTCAGCCTGGGCGCGGCGGTTCTGGCTGGATGCACGAGCGGCACCGCCAAGCCACCGACCAGCGGCACTCCCAGCGTCACGACCATCATCGCCGAGCCGCCGTCCGACGGCTGGAAGCCGCCTAAGGCGTTCGACGCCAAGTACCACGACAGCCAGACTCTTTGCGCCGCACTCCAGGCCCATCTCCCGCGGATCGCCGCCTTCTCGCCGACGAAGGTCGTGGGCAACGGTCAGCCTGGTGACGGCGGGCAGAACTGTCGACTGGACGACGAGCACGACAGGCATATCGCGGTGAGCGTCGTGGCGTTCGGGGACGAACGCCGCGGCGGAACGAGCGCGTTGACCTTCAACGAGATGACCGCCAAGGACAGCGAACCCGTCAGTGGAATCGGCGACCGCGCCGCCATGCTGCACCACGACGGATCGACGCTCGCGGTCCTGAACGGGAACAACTTCTACCTGATCGTCGTGAACATGGACGCAGCCGTGTCTGGCGTTCCGCGTCCCACTGCCGCAGAGATCGAGGACGTGGAGAAGCAAATCGCCCTGGCCATCGTCTGACCCGTTTGCACACCGCGCCGTACCGGCTATCGTGGAACTAGAACGTGTTCCACTCCGGGAGGCCGAGTGCGCATCACCTACACGCCCGAGCAGGAGGATCTGCGCCGCGAGCTGCGGGAGTACTTCGCGGCACTGATGACCCCTGAGCGCAGGGCGGCACTCACCGCCGAAGGCGGCGAGTACGGCGACGGCTCCGCGTACAAGGAGGTTGTGCGGCAGATCGGCCGGGACGGGTGGCTCGCGTTGGGCTGGCCGAAGGAGTACGGCGGCCAGGACCGGTCGCCGTTGGACCAGCTCATCTTCAACGACGAGGCCGCGATCGCCGGGGCGCCCGTGCCGTTCCTGACGCTCAACACGGTCGGCCCGACGATCATGCGGTTCGGCACGCCCGAGCAGAAGACGACGTTGTTGCCCGGCATCGCGGGCGGCGAAACGCACTTCGCCATCGGCTACTCCGAGCCCGAGGCAGGGACCGACCTGGCGTCGTTGAAGACGCGGGCTGTGCGCGACGGTGACGACTACGTCATCAACGGCCAGAAGATGTGGACCAGCCTGATCCAGTACGCCGACTACGTCTGGCTGGCGTGCCGGACCGACCCGGCGGCGCCCAAGCACAAGGGCCTGTCCATGGTGATCGTGCCGACCACCGCCGAGGGGTTCTCGTGGACACCCGTGCACACCGTCGCGGGGGTGATGACGAGCGCCACGTACTACCAGGACGTCCGGGTCCCGGTGACCAGTCGGGTCGGCGAGGAGAACCGGGGTTGGCCGCTGATCACCAACCAGCTCAACCACGAACGGGTCGCGTTGACGTCGTCGGCACCGATCCGCAACGCTTTGCGAGACGTCGTCGAGTGGGCGCAGACCACGAAACTCGACGACGGCAGGCGGGTGATCGACCAGGAGTGGGTGCAGCTGCACCTCGCGCGCGTGCACGCCAAGGTCGAGTTCCTGAAGCTGATGAACTGGCGGATCGCGTGGGGGGTCGAGCATTCGCCCAAGCCGGCGGACGCGTCCGCCACCAAGGTCTTCGGCACGGAGTTCGCCACCGAGGCGTACCGGCTGCTCATGGAGGTTCTCGGCGCGAACGCGTACGTGCGTACCGGTTCGCGTGGCGAGGTGCTCGGCGGCCGGATCGAGCGGATGCACCGGGCGGCGCTCATCCTCACGTTCGGCGGCGGCACCAACGAGGTGCAGCGGGACATCATCGCCACGGTCGGGCTCCAGCTACCCATGTCGAAACGGTGAGGGCGATGGACTTCTCGGTCACGGAGGAACAGCGGGAACTGGCCGGGCTGACCCGGTCGATCATGGGTTCCCTGACACCGGAACGGCTGCGCGCGGCCGAGTCCGGGCCGGACAGGTTCGACCCGCGGCTGTGGGAGACGCTCCGCACGAGCGGGATCCTGGACGACTTCGGGCTGCTCGAACAGTGCAGTGTCCTGGTCGAACTGGGGCGTGCGGTCGCGCCCGTGCCGTACCTGTTCTCGGTCGTCGTCGCCGGTTCGGCGCTGGCCCGGTTCGGGACGCCCACCGACGCGCTCTGTACGGCGGCGTTGTCGGACGACGAGGTCCGGGTCGAGGACGGGCGGCTGTCCGGGTCGAAGTCGTGTGTGCCCGCGGGTGGGATCGCCGAGGTCTTCCTCGTCTCCACCGGCACCGATGTGTACGTTGTAGACAGCGCGGCGCACGGGCTCACCATCGAGCGGCAGCGGATCGTGGACAACGACAGCGAGGCGTGGCTGGACTTCGACCACGTGCCGGCGACCTGGCTCGGCGGCGCTGAGGTCGTCGAGTGGATGGCCACCCGCGCGGCCGTCGGGCTCTGCGCCTCGCAACTGGGAGTGACCGAACGGGCGCTGGAGCTCACCGCCGAGTACGCCTGGACCCGGGTCCAGTTCGACCGGCCCATCGGCAGCTTCCAGGCGGTCGCGCAGCGGCTGGCCGACGCGTACATCGACGTCGAAGCCATCCGGTCGACGCTGTGGCAGGCCGCGTGGCGGGTCAGCGAAGGACTGCCGGCCGAGGTGGAGGTCGCCACCGCGAAGTTCTGGGCCGCGGACGCCGGCCACCGCGTCGCGCACACCGCGGTGCACGTGCACGGCGGCATGGGCATCGACACGGACCACGCGTTGCACCGCTACTTTGTCGCCGCCAAACGCAACGAGTTCACGCTGGGCGCAGCAACGGCACAACTGCGGAAGATCGGGGCCGTGTTGGCGTCAACCCCGGCGTGACAAATCATGACCGGACCTGCCCGCCCGGTCATGATCACCCGAAGAGTACGTCCCTCAGCGGCCTTGCTTGGCCTGGATGTACCGGCCCACACCGGAACCCGCGCCCAGGATGAGCGCGATCACGGGCAGCACCGCGTAGCCGAGCGCGATCACGATCAGGCTGTTGCGGAAGTTCTCGATCGCCCCGATCCCGCCCGCGTTGATCGCCGAGCCGAAGCGGATCGCCCAGTACAGCGCGATCACCACCTCGAGCCCGGTCGCGACCAGGAACAGCCCCCGCGACGAGCCGTTGAGCAGCTGCACCGAGCCGACGATCAGCAGGACCACACCGAGGAACTGCGCGATCATCACCGCGTAGCCCTCGCCAAGGCCACCGGTCACCGAGGACGCGTTGATCAGGCCCATCGTGATGATGATGGTGGTGATCAGGGTGATGCCGGCCTGGATGAACGCCAGGACGGCGGCACCGGTGATGGTGCCCGGCTTCTCGATCGGCATCTGGCCGTAGCCAGGCGCGCCCTGCGGGTACGGCTGTCCCGCGTAGACAGGCTGGCCGCCCGGTGGGGTCTGAGGAGGGTAGCCGTAGCCCGGCTGGCCCGGTTGCTGGCCGTAGCCCGGCTGTTGACCGGGATATGGCTGCTGCTGGCCATATTCGTTTGTCATTCCGAACTCCTCGAGGGACGCCGGCTGTCTGAAGTGGGTGCAGTGTGCCCGGCACGCGTCGGTTATGTCGGCGGTTTCGGCCAATTCGTGACGGCTCGCACCAAATCGATACCTGACCGCCCAGTTGGCCCACGGCGGCCACCCGATCGGCCGCCCCACTGGGCGGGACACCCGCAACGGTCAAAGCCCGCCGAGCCGGGTCAGGGTCGCCTCGGTCTCGGCGACCAGCGTCGCCATCACGTCCGCGACCGACCGCACCTCGGTCATCCGGCCGACGATCTGCCCGACCGGCATCGACACCACAGTCGGGTCGGCGGACCGCTGGATTCGGTTGTGGGCGTCGGTGACCAGCAGGTTCTGCAACGGCATCGGCAACGGCTCAGGCGCGTCCGGCTCCGCCCACGCGTCCGTCCACCTTGTCTTCAGCAGCCGGGCGGGCTTCCCGGTGTAGATCCGGGTCCGGACGGTGTCGCTCGACGTCGCGCCCAGCAGCGCCCGTTGCATCGCCGACTCACCCAGCGACTGCGTGTACTCATCGGTAGCGAGCCAGTACGACCCCATCCACACGCCGTCGGCGCCGAGCGCGAGCGCCGCCGCGACCTGACGGCCGGACCCGACACCGCCCGCGGCCAGCACAGGGACGTCCACGGCGTCGACGATCTCGGGCACCAGGACCATGGTGGCCACCTCGCCCGTGTGCCCGCCGGCCTCATAACCCTGGGCGACCACGATGTCCACGCCTTGACCGACGTGCCGACGGGCGTGTTCGGCCGTCCCAGCCAGGGCGGCGACGAGGACACCGTGCTCGTGCGCCCGCTCGATGACGTCCGGCGGTGGGGAACCGAGGGCGTTCGCGATCAGCTTCACCGGGTGGTCGAGGGCCACGTCCACGTGCGACCGGGCGACCGAGTGCAGCCAGCCGAGCACACCGGCGCGGGCCTCGCCGGCCAGCGGCGGGACCCCCAGCCGCAGCAGGGTCCGTTCGACGAAGTCCTTGTGGCCCTGGGGAATGAGCTTGTCCAGGTCGACCGCCTGGCCCTCGGTCGGGACGTTGGCGGGCATGACGACGTCGACCCCGTACGGCCGCCCGTCGGTGTTCCCGTCCATCCAGTCGAGGACCTTGGCCAGTTCGGCGGCGTCGTTGAACCGGACACAGCCGAGCACCCCGAGGCCGCCGGCCCGGCTGATCGCGGCGGCCACGTGCTCCGACGGGGTGAAGCCGACGATCGGGTGCTCGATGCCGAACGTGTCGCACAACGATGTCCGCATGTCTACAGCCTCGTAGTGCCCGCGGCGACGGCCGCTTGTTCGGTGGGCTCGTTGTCCTGGGCGTACGACTGCGCCCACCGGTAGTCGGGCTTGCCGCTGGGTGAGCGTTTGATCTCGTCGACCAGCCACAGGCTTCGGGGCACCTTGTAGCCGGCGATCTCGCCGCGGGCGTGCGAATCCAGCGCGGACAGCGACGGAGTACGGCCGGGACGCGGCTGGACCACGGCGGCGACCCGTTGGCCGAGGCGGTCGTCGGGGACGCCGATCACCAGGGCGTCGAACACGTCCGGATGCGACTTCAGCGCGCCCTCGACCTCCTCGGGGAACACCTTCTCACCGCCGGTGTTGACGCACACGTTGCCGCGCCCCAGCAAGGTGACGGTCCCGTCGTCCTCCACCCGGGCGAAGTCGCCGGGCACGGCGTACCGCTTGCCGCCGACCTCGGTGAACAACGCCTTGGTCTTGGCCTCGTCCTTGTAGTAGCCCAGCGGGATGTGGCCGCCGCGGGCGATCCGGCCGACCACACCGGGCCCGACCGGCTCGTTGGCCTCGTCGATGACGATGTTGTCGGCGTCGATCTGCACGCGAGGCCCACCGTTGCCGGCCAGTCCTTTCCGGACGATACCGAGGCCGGAGAACCCGGTCTCGGAGGAGCCGATCGAGTCGGTGATCACCACGTTCGGCAGGGCCGCCAGGTACTGCTCCTTCACCGACGGCGAGAACAGCGCGGCGCTGCTGGCGATCGCGACCACCGACGACGTGTCGTAGCGGCCCTGGTTGAGCGCCTCGATCATCGGCCGGGCCATCGCGTCGCCGACGATCAGGATCACCTGCGCGCGGTGTTTCTCGATGGTCCGCCAGACGTCGTGCGCGTCGAACTGCGGCACCAGCACGACGGTTCCGCCGGAGAACAGGCTCTGGAACGTCGCCCACTGGGCCGCGCCGTGGATGAGCGGCGGCACCGGGAACCGGACCATGCTGTACTGCAGACCGGTGTTGGCCTGCTGCCACTCGTCCTCGATCCGCGCGCCGGTGATGAAGTCGATGCCGCCGCCGAGCACCCGCCAGATGTCCTCGTGATGCCACAGCACACCTTTGGGATTCCCGGTCGTGCCACCGGTGTACAACACGTAGACGTCCTGTGGGCTGCGTGCCTCGAAGTCCCGCTCGGGGTGCCCCTGGGCCAGCGCCGACTCGTACTCCTCGCCGTCGAAGTCGGCATCCGAGCCGTCGTCCACGACGATAACGTGTTTCAATTTCGCGGTCCGCGCCTGCGCGACCTTGGCCGCGTTCGCGCGTTCGTGGACGAGGGCGACCAGGTCGGCGTCGTCGAAGATGTACCGCAACTCGTTGGCCACATAGCGGTAGTTGACGTTGACCGCCACCGCCCTGAGCTTGTAGGCGGCCACCATGGTCTCCACCGCCTCGATGGAGTTACGCGAGTACACGCCCACATGAGAGCCCCGCCCGACACCACGGTCGGCGAGATGGTGGGCAAGGCGGTTGGCGCGCTCCTCCAGTTGTGCGTAGGTGACCCGGCGCTCGCCGCAGATCGCGGCGATCCGCTCGGGCACGACATCGACGGCGTGCTCGACGAGATCGGCGATGTTGAAGGTCACCCCGTCAAACTAGAACATGTTACTGTTCAGGACAATCCCCTGAGGAGGCCGGAATGACCGAGGACTGTCTGGTCGAACGCCGAGGGCACGTACTCATCGTGACGATGAACCGCCCGGAGGCCCGAAACGCCCTCTCCGGCCCGATGATGGCGATCATGAAGGCCGCCTGGGACGAAGCGGACAACGACCCGGACATCCGCGCCTGCGTCCTCACCGGCGCCGGCAACGCCTTCTGCGCCGGAGCCGACCTCAAAGCGATGACCACGGCCCACCCCGGTGACACGGCCGCGGACTGGGACCTCTCAGTGATCGAGCCGTTGTTGAAGGGCCGCCGGCTGACCAAGCCGTTGATCGCGGCCGTGGAAGGCCCGGCGATCGCGGGCGGCACGGAAATCCTGCAGGCGACAGACATCCGCGTGGCCGGCGAGAGCGCCCGGTTCGGCGTGTCCGAACCCCGCTGGGGCCTGTTCCCGTTGGGCGGCTCAGCGGTCCGCCTCCCCCGCCAGATCCCGTACACCGTGGCCTGCGACCTCCTGCTGACCGGCCGGCACATCACCGCCGCCGAAGCCCTGCGAATCGGCCTGATCGGGCATTTGGTCCCCGACGGCCAAGCCCTGACCAAGGCGCTGGAACTGGCCGCGTTGATCGCGGCGAACGGCCCGTTGGCGGTGCGGGCGATCCTTCGAACCATCCGAGAAACCGAAGCAATGGCGGAGAACGACGCCTTCAAGATCGACGCCAGACTGGGGATGGAAGTGTTCCAAAGCGAGGACGCGAAGGAAGGCCCCCGCGCCTTCGCGGAAAAGCGAACCCCGGAGTTCCAGGGACGCTGACCCACGCGAACCCACAAGTTCCGCCGCCGCAGACCAAGCGGCCCACACTCCACAGCCACGCACCGAACAACCCAACGAATCCCGACATCAGGCCAAGCGAAGCGCACAAAGCCTCCCCCGCGTTCCCTCTCTCCCGGCCGACCTGTGCTTCGCAAACCATGGGTGTCAAGGGGTGCGCCCACGCGGCGCAAGCCGAGCGGTGGCCATACGTACCCCTTGACGCCCATGGTTCCCTTGGGCAGGTTGGCCGGGAGAGAGGGAAGGCCCCTCCCCTCCTGGTTGATCTGCCGCGCGGCGAGCGCAGTCTTTTCCTTCAGGGGTACCAAAGCCTTCGTTTTTCTTCGGCGCCAACAAAAGCCTCGTTTGCCTCACGGGAGTCAAAAGAATGCCTTCGCCAGGCGGGCAGATCGATCAGGAGAGAGGGGTGCGTCCCCTTAGCTGACCTTTCCGCAGTCGTTGGGGGCTGGTTCGTCTTCTCTCCCGACCGACCTGCCAGAGGCAACCACACGTGTCAAGAGGTCCGTATCGCCGCCGCTCGGCTCGCGCCGCGTAGGCGGACCTCTTGACACGTGCGGTTGGGCTGCGCCCAGGTCGGTCGGGAGAGAAGACGGGGCTCCCCATGTGGGGCGGGCACGCCCATAGGTCGGCCGGGCACGATGATGGGCGGGCGCGCCTATTGTTGCCTGGCCCGCGCTGCTGGCTCCGTTCGGTCTCAGTCGCTCGTTGTTGTTGTTCCCGCCGCTTCCGTGACGTACGCATCGCGGAGCTTTCGCTTGTACAGCTTTCCGTTGGGATCGCGGGGCAGTTCGTCGATGTAGTCGATCGTGCGGGGCAGTTTGAACTTCGCCAGGCGTTCGCGGGCGTAGGCGAGGAGTTCCTCGGTCAACTCGTCGTTCGGCTCGACGCCGTCGGCCGGCTGGACGACCGCTTTGATCTCCTCGCCCCAGTCGGCGTGCGGCACGCCGAACACCGCTATGTCGGCGATTTTCGGGTGGACGGCCAGTTCTCCTTCGATCTCCGCCGGGTAGATGTTCACCCCGCCGGAGATGATCATGTCGCTCTTGCGGTCGCAGAGGTACAGGTAGCCGTCCTCGTCGAGATATCCCACGTCGCCCAACGTGAACAGGTCGCCGACCCGGGCGGCCAGGGTTTTCGCCTTGTCCTTGTGGTACTCGAACGTGGCGGCGCCCATCTTCATGTACACCAGGCCGGGTTCGCCCACGGGCATGTCGTCGCCGTTGTCGTCCAGTACCCGGACCACCGATCCGGGCCAGGCGCGGCCGACGGATCCTTGTTTGCGCAGCCATTCCTCGGCGGTGATCGAGGTTCCGCCGCCTTCGGTCGCCGCGTAGTACTCGACGACGACCGGGCCCCACCAGTCGAGCATCCGGCGTTTCGTCTCCAGCGGGCAGGGCGCGGCGCCGTGGATCATCGTGCGCAGGGAGGAAAGATCGTATCCGGTACGGACTTCCTCGGGCAGCGCCAGCAACCGGTGGAACTGGGTGGGGACCATGTGGCTGTGCGTGACCCGGTGGCGTTCGACCAGCCTGAGCATCTCCGCCGGATCCCACTTCTCCATCAGCACCACGGTGTGTCCCATTTGGAGGGAGATGCCCACGAAGTTCAGCACCGCCGTGTGGTACAGCGGGGAGCCGCAGATGTGGACGTGGTCGTCGAACGGTTTCAGCCCGAAGATCCCGAAGAACCACAGGGACGCGGGCGGTACGGCGTCCGGGTCCTGGCCGGTCAGCGGGCGGCGGACGCCTTTGGGGCGGCCCGTGGTGCCCGAGGTGTACACCATGGGCGCGCCGGCCGTTCGGTTCGCGGGCCGGCCGGTGCCGCCGTCGCCCAACGCCGAGAGCGGCTGGAATCCGGGGATGTCGCCGACGCCGAACCTGTGCGGCACGTCCGTGCCCGCTTCCACCGCCACGTCGGTGAATCGGGAGTGTGCGATGAAGATCTTCGCGCCGCTGTCCGAGATGATGTACGCGACCTCAGGACCGACCAGGTGCCAGTTCACCGGCACGACGTACAAGCCGGTCTGCAGCACCGCGAAGTACAGCGCGACGAGGTCGGCCGAGTTGGGCAGGGCCATCACCACGGTGTCACCGGCCTGAAGACCGAGGGACTGGAAGCCCCGGCCGAACCGGTTCGCCCGGTCGGCCAGCTCGCGGTAGGTCACCACCTCGCCGTCCGGGTCGATCACGGCCGGATGGTCGGGCAGCTCAGTGGCGATACCCCACAGCCCAAGCGCGGTCATACCCACAAAACTAGAACGTGTTACCTCAGATAGGCAACACCTGGATACGCTTGGTTGCCGGCAAGATGAGAACGTGTTTCACTTGCCGAGTGACCCCGCTCAGCGCACCGCTCACCGTGGCGTTCGACTACACCCGGTCGCTCGGTCCGGTCCTCGGCCGGTTCGTCACGGGCCTGCGCGACCGCCGTGTCGAAGGGATCCGCGGCTCTGACGGCCGCGTCCACGTGCCGCCGGTCGAGTTCGACCCGGTCACCGCCGCGCGGCTCACCGAATGGGTGCCCGTCGGGTCCGCCGGCACGGTCACCACCTGGACCTGGGTCGCCGAACCGGACGAAGGGCAGCCGCTGGACCGGCCGTTCGCGTGGGCGTTGGTCAAGCTGGACGGCGCCGACACCGCGATCCTGCACGCCGTGGACGTCCCTTCCGCCGACGCCATGGCCACCGGGATGCGGGTCCGGATCCGCTGGGCGGCCGAACCCGTGGGCAGCATCCACGACATCGCCTGTTTCGAGCCCGGCGAAGCCGCCGGGATCACTGTGATCGAGGAAAGACCGCCGGGCGAGCCCGTGACCATGCTGACCACGCCGGTCCGCTTGAACTACACGCATTCCGCGTCCGAGGAGGAAAGCCGTTACCTGCGTGGCCTCGCCGAAGGACGGCTGCTGGGTCAACGATGTCCGGTCTGCCGCAAGGTGTACATCCCGCCGCGCGGTGCCTGCCCCACCGACGGTGTGCCCACTGTGGACGAAGTCGAGCTGCCCGATCGCGGCACAGTGACCACGTTCTGCGTCGTGAACGTCCCGTTCCTGGGCCAACGGATCGAACCGCCGTACGTGGCCGCGTACGTCCTGTTGGACGGCGCCGACATCCCGTTCCAACACCTGGTTCTCGGCTGTGACGCGGCCGAGGTCCGGATGGGGATGCGAGTCAGGGCGCACTGGCGGCCACGGGCCGAATGGACCACGTCGTTGCGGAACATCGACCACTTCGAGCCGAGCGGCGAACCGGACGCGCCGTTCGACACCTACTCCCAGCACCTGTGAGGCCTGTGGTGAGAGACGTCGCGGTAGTGGGTTTCGCCCAGGCTCCTGCGGTCCGACGAACCCACGGCACCACCAACGGCGTGGAGATGCTGGTACCTGTGCTCCAAGAGGTCCTCGCCGGCACCGGGCTGTCCAAAGGAGACATCGGGTTCTGGTGTTCCGGCTCGTCGGACTACATCGCTGGCCGGTCGTTCTCGTTCGTCGCCGCGGTCGACGCGATCGGCGCGGTGCCGCCGATCAACGAGTCCCATGTGGAGTCCGACGGCGCGTGGGCGCTGTACGAGGCGTGGGTGAAGATCCAGACCGGCGAAGTGGACACCGCGCTGGTGTACGGCTTCGGCAAGTCCTCGGCGGGCAAGCTGCGGCGGACGTTGACCATGCAGCTCGACCCGTACACCGTCGGCCCGCTGTGGCCGGACTCGATCAGCGTCGCCGGGCTGCAGGCCCGCGCGGGACTGGACCGCGGCTGCTGGACGGCCCGCGAGATGGCGCGGGTCGCCGCGCGAAGTCGGGCCGACGCGCGCGACAACCCGATGGCCCAGCTCAAAGGCGAGTTCGACGTCGACGCGTTGCTCGACGAGCCGTACCTGGCCGATCCGTTGCGGAAACACGACTGCGCGCCCATCACCGACGGCGCCGCCGCGGTCGTTCTCGCCGCCGCGGGACGTGCCCAGGAGGTGTGCGAGCGGCCGGCGTGGATCACCGGGATCGCGCACCGGGTCGACTCCGCCAACCTCGGCGGCCGGGACCTGACCACGTCGCCGTCGACCGTCGCCGCCGCCCGCGACGCCGGACTGGACACAGTGGACGTCGCTGAGCTGCACGCCCCCTTCACCCACCAGGAGCTGCTGTTGCGCCGCGAGCTGGGGCTGAACGGGACGACCAGGATCAACCCGTCCGGCGGCGCGCTGTGCGGCAACCCGATGTTCGCGGCCGGCCTGATCCGGATCGGCGAGGCGGCCCGGCAGGTCACCGAAGGGCACGCGGACCGGGCGCTCGCGCACGCCACGAGCGGGCCGGCGCTGCAACAGAACCTGGTGTGCGTGATGGAAGGACGCGACTGATGGCCGGACAGCTGGCCGCGGTGATCGGCACCGGGCAGACCCACCACACCGCCAAGCGGCTGGACGTGTCCATGGCCGGGCTGTGCCGGGAAGCCGTCGACCGGGCGCTCGCGGACGCGGCCGTGGACTGGCCGGACATCGACGCGGTCGTCGTCGGCAAGGCGCCGGACATGTTCGAAGGCGTCATGATGCCCGAACTGTTCCTCGCGGACGCCTTGGGCGCCAACGGGAAGCCGCTGCTGCGCGTGCACACGGCCGGCTCGGTCGGCGGGTCGACCGCGAACGTCGCCGCCAGCCTCGTGCAGGGCGGCGTGCACCGGCGGGTGCTCGCGGTGGCGTTCGAGAAACAGTCCGAGTCGAACGCCATGTGGGCGCTGTCGATCCCGACACCGTTCGTCATGCCCGTGCACGCCGGCGCGGGCGGCTACTTCGCGCCGCACGTGCGTTCGTACATCCGCAGGTCGGGCGCGCCGGAGCACATCGGCGCGATGGTCGCCGCGAAGGACCGCCGCAATGGGGCGTTGAACCCGTACGCACACCTGAAACAACCGGACATCACGGTCGAATCGGTCCGTGCGTCGAAGATGCTGTGGGACCCGATCCGGTACGACGAGACGTGCCCGTCGTCCGACGGTGCCTGCGCGGTCGTCATCGCCGACGAGTCGACCGCCGGCGAAGGCGCCGCGTGGATCACCGCGACCGCGATGCGGACCGAGCCGACCACGTTCGCCGGACGCGATCAGGTGAATCCGCGGGCGGGCCGGGACGCGGCCGCGGCGCTGTGGCGGCAGGCCGGCATCACGGACCCGTTGAGCGAGGTCGACGTCGCCGAGATCTACGTGCCGTTCTCCTGGTTCGAACCGATGTGGCTGGAGAACCTCGGGTTCGCCGCGGCCGGTCAGGGCTGGAAACTGACCGAGGCCGGCGAGACCGCGCTGGGTGGGCAACTGCCGGTGAACCCGTCGGGTGGCGTGCTGTCGTCGAACCCGATCGGCGCGTCCGGGCTGATCCGGTTCGCCGAGGCCGCGGCGCAGGTGATGGGTCGAGCCGGCGCCCACCAGGTGGGTGATGCAAGGGTGGCTCTGGGTCACGCGTACGGCGGAGGTTCGCAATACTTCGCGATGTGGATAGTGAGCGCGAACAAACCGGCCTGAGAACGGCCCTCGTCACCGGCGGCACCGGCGGCCTGGGCACCGCCGTGACCGCCCGGTTCCTGCATGAGGGGTGGCGGGTCGTCGTGCCGTGGGTGGCGCCCGGCGAACTGCCCCGGCTGCCCCGGCACAAGATGCTGGAGCTGACCGAGACCAACCTGTTCGACGACGACGCGGTCGCCTCGTGCGTCGAACTGGCCGCCAGCCGCGAGGACGCACCCCTACAGGCCGTGGTCAACCTGGTCGGCGGCTTCAGCATGGCCGGCCGGGTGCACGAGACCCCGATCGAGGACTTCGAGTCCCAACTGCGCCTGAACCTGCGGCCCACCTACCTGGCCTGCCACCACACCCTGCCGCACATGCTGAAGACCGGCGGCTCGATCGTGTGCGTGTCCAGCCGGGCCGTGCGCCGCCCGTTCTCCCGCGCCGCCGGGTACATCACGGCCAAAGCCGCCGTCCTCGCCCTGGTGGACTCGCTGGCGGTCGAGTACAAACTGGAGGGAGTCCGGATCAACGCGGTCCTGCCCAGCACGATCGACACCCCGGGAAACCGCGCCGCCAACCCGGACGCCGACTACAGCCGCTGGGTGAAACCCGAGCGGATCGCGGACGTCATCCACTATCTCTGCACCGACAGCGCCAGCGCCATCACCGGAACCCACTTGGACGTCCCCGGCCGGGTGTGAGCGCTATGCGTACGTGACCGGGAACTCCTTGATCGAGTTCAGCCAGCCGGAGCGCAGCCGCACCGGCTGCCGGGCCATGGTGATGTTCGGCATCTGGTCGGCGATCGCGTTGAAGATCAGCTCGATCTCCAGGCGGGCCAGGTTCGCGCCCACGCAGTAGTGCGCGCCCGTGCCACCGAACCCGAGGTGCGGGTTGGGATCGCGGCCGATGTCGAAGCGCTCCGGGTGGTCGAAGACGTCGGAGTCGAAGTTCGCCGAGCTGTAGTACAGGCCGAGCCGTTGGCCGGCCTTGATCGCCACCCCGGCCAGCTCGGTGTCGGCCATGGCGGTGCGTTGGAACACCATCACCGGGGTCGCCCAGCGGACGATCTCGTCGGCGGCCGTGGCCGGGCGTTCGGCCTTGAACCGCTCCCACTGGGCCGGGTGCTCCAGGAAGGCGTGCATACCGTGGGTGATCGCGTTGCGTGTGGTCTCGTTGCCGGCGACCGCGAGCAGCAGCACGAAGAAGCCGAACTCGTCCGAGGCCAGTGCCTCGCCGTCGATGTCGGCGTGCACCAACGTGGTGACGATGTCGTGGGCGGGACAGCGTTTGCGGTCCTCGGCCATCTGCCAGGAGTAGCCGAGCAGTTCCGCGGACGCCAACTCCGGCTGGGAGGCCGACGGGTCGTCGTACGAGATCATCCGGTTCGACCAGTCGAACAGTTTGTGCCGGTCGTCCTGCGGCACGCCCAGTAACTCGGCGATCGCCTGCAACGGCAGCTCGCAGGCGATGTCCCGGACGAAGTCGCCGGTGCCCTCGGTGGCCGCGGTCTTCACGATCCGCTCGGCCCGGTCGGCGAGCGCGTCCCGCAGGCTGTTGATGGCCCGTGGGGTGAAGCCGCGTTGGATGATGGCGCGGACCTTGGTGTGCTGCGGCGGGTCCATGTTCAGCATGATCAGCCGCTGGGCCTCGATCTTCTCCCGGGTGATGTCCGGGCCGAACCGGATGATCGCGGTGTTCTCCCGGGTGGAGAACAGCTCGGCGTTGCGGGACACCTCCTTGACGTCCGCGTGCCGGGTGACCACCCAGTAGCCGTCGTCGTCGAAGCCGCAGTCCCGGTTGGGGGTCGCGTTCCACCACACGGGTGCCGTGCGCCGAAGCTCGGCGAACTCCGCGTGCGGAATTCGGGCGGCGTACACGTCCGGGTCGGTGAAGTCGAAGCCTTCGGGGATCCTGGGCTCGGCCACAGCTTGCCTCCTCGATTGCCCCACCACAGTGTGGTCACAAGCACGTGAAACACGTTCTACCGTGGATCTAAGCATACAGTGTTAACTGAACGGAAGACCTGGCGCGAGATTCACCTTGCCCCCAGCAAGAACATGTTCTACTTTTCGATCAGTGACAACGAGGTGAGGAGCCGTCGAGTGGGCACTGCGGTGATCGTCGAAGCGGTACGCACCCCGATCGGGAAACGTGGCGGATGGCTGGCCCACCTGCACGCGGCGGAGTTGCTCGGCGCCGCCCAACGCGCGGTCGTCGAACGCTCCGGCATCGACCCCGCGTCGGTGGAACAGGTAGCCGGCGGCTGCGTCACCCAGGCGGGTGAGCAGTCGAACAACATCACCCGCACGGGGTGGTTGCACGCCGGCCTGCCGGCATCCACCGGATGCATGACCGTCGACTGCCAGTGCGGCTCCGCCCAGCAGTCCATCCACCTCATCGCCGGCCTCATCGCCACGGACGCCATCTCGGTCGGGATCGGCTGCGGCGTGGAGGCGATGAGCCGCGTCCCGCTGCGGGCGAACGTCGGCACGGACGCCGGAACACCGCGTCCGTCGTCGTGGGACATCGACCTGCCGAACCAGTACGTGGCCGCCGAGCGGATCGCGGTCCGCCGCGGCTTCACGCGCGCGGACATCGACGCCTTCGGCGTGCGCTCACAAGCACGCGCACGAGCCGCGTGGGATGCCGGACACTTCGACTCGCAAGTCGTCCGTGTCGGCGACGTCCGCCGGGACCAGGGCCTGCGGGACACCACAGTGGACGGTCTGGCCGGCCTGAAACCGGTCATGGACAACGGTGTCCACACCGCGGGAACGTCGTCGCAGATCTCCGACGGCGCCGCGGCGGTCATGCTGATGGACGCCGACCGGGCGCGGGCACTGGGCCTGCGTCCCCGGGCGCGGATCGTGGCGCAGTGCCTGGTCGGGGCCGAGCCGTACTACCACCTGGACGGGCCGGTGCAGGCGACCGCGCGTGTGTTGGAACGCAGCGGGATGAAGATCGGCGACCTGGACCTGTTCGAGGTGAACGAGGCGTTCGCGTCGGTCGTGCTGTCGTGGATGAGCGCGCACCGCCCGGACGAGGACCGGGTCAACGTGAACGGTGGCGCGATCGCCCTCGGCCATCCGGTCGGCAGCACGGGCGCCCGGCTGATCACCACGGCCCTGCACGAACTGGAACGTCGTGACGGCACGCTCGCGTTGATCACGATGTGCGCGGGCGGCGCGTTGGCCACCGCGACCATCATCGAACGGATCTGATCAAAAGATTCGTCGAATCATCGGACTACCCGACAGGAAATGTCGTTCACGGTCGCTTTCATGAAATAAACGACCGTATCACCTGACAGATCCTGTGCTGGCCGCATGTACAGTCGCCGCCGTGCCCAATGAATTGATTCGCGTCCGGGCCGGGCGCGCTGTCCTGAGCGATGCGGTCTTCAAGGTGGCGGATGTGCTCAATCCGCTCGGCGCCGCGGCCAAGATCGTCGCCACGCTCGGCGCCTGCAGTATCGAGCTGATGACCATGCGGTCGGAGCGGCAACGGTTGGCCGCCGCCCGCGATACCGCGCTTGAAGTGCTGAAAACCCGACAAGGCGTGATCATCGGCCTGTTCGAGCTCAATGCCCGGGAGAGCACCGAGGTGAGTATCGACCGGCGGGAATTCCGACAGGTCTTTCGAGAGATGTCCGCGGCCTCCCGCGACCACAAGTCCGCGGACAGCTTCCGCGTGGCCGCGATGGGCACCGTGCAGATCATGTCGGCGAGCCTGGTCAACCTGCACACGGCCGCCGGCGACCGGCTCGTGCGGTTGAGCGACTCGCTGAACCTCGGCAACACGCGCGCGGCCGTCGAAGCGCTGAGAGCCATCGGCAGATAGATGGCCAAGCGGAACAACTCCCTCGTGGGCTGCCTGTTCCTGCTGTTCCCGATCACGGTGGCAGCCGAACTCGTCTTTCAGGGCCTGCACTGGATGTTCACCCAGGGCCTCCCGGTCACCCTCACCCTGCTCGCACTGCTGGTCATCGACTTCGCGGTACGGTTTCAGCGCACCCGGAAACGGGTGCGAGAACTCACCGAGGACCTGGAAACCCGGGTCAAGCGGGTCCGGGCGGTCGAAGAACGCGCGAATCGCGCGATCCGGCGAATCGTCGCCGACCGGCCCCGCGTCGACAGCAGTGTGAAAAAGCTGACAGACCTGCGCCAGACGATGCGCGGCGAGATTCATTTCCACGTCCTGACGCAGGAGCACAACACATCACGCCTGGCAGGCGACTCCTGGCACGGTCATATGCACGACGCGATCGGCGCACGGCGGGACTTCTCCGGCGAGATCAAAAGCTTCGGCCGGTACGTCGGCGAACTGGAGTCGGTGAAACGAGGCCGTCCGACGTCCGCCATCCGGCAGGCCAAACAAACCGTCGACCATCTCCGGCAGATGTCGGCCGAACTGCAACGCGAGATCGACCGCAGCCGAAGCTCACTCGACTCGCACAACAACCAGACGAAACTGCTCAAAGAACATATCCGCGACCGATGCGGCGGCCGTGGTCAGCGCTGGTACCTGGAACTCGAACAGCGAACGGCGGCCCGAAAACCCAGGACTACCAGGTCCTGAAGACGTCCTCGGCCTGCCGGACCACCCCGTGGATCACTTCCGCGCAGGTCGGCAGGTCGGACAGCATTCCGACAACCTGGCCCGCCGCGAGCACCCCCGCGTCCGTCCGGCCCTCCACCAGGCCCGCGCGTAGCAGCATGGGCGTGTTCGCGGCCATGATCACCTGGGCCAGTGGCAGCTCCTTGCGCATCGACCAGCCCTCCCGGGCCATCGAACGCCACGACAGGTCGCTGAGCTTCTTGAAGCGCGCCGCATTGGCCAACGCGTGCAGCAGGCTCGTCACCCGGCCGGACCGTTCCAGCCGCTCGACGAGTTCGGTCCGCAGTACGCGATGCGGCACACCGTCGACTCGCTTGGTCACCACCGTGCCGTCCAGGCCGCGGTCCAGATAGAGCTGCTTGACGTCGTCCGGGACCGTACTTTCCTTCGTCAGCAGGAACCTCGTGCCCATGGCGATGCCTGCGGCGCCGTACGACAGCGCGGCGGCAAGACCCCGGCCGTCGAAGAACCCACCCGCCGCGATCACGGGAATGTCGACCGTGTCGACCACCGACGGGATCAGCAGCGTCGTCGCCACCGAACCGGTGTGGCCGCCGGCTTCCGCGCCCTGGGCGATGACCGCGTCAGCGCCCCAAGCCGCGACCTTCTCGGCGTGCCGGACGGCGCCGACGGACGGGATGACAACGGTTCCGGCGTCCTTGAGCTTCTGGATCAGGTCCGGCTTGGGGGCACGGGCGAACGACGCCACCCGGACCCTCTCCGCGATGAGCAAGTCGATGCGCCGCGCGGCGTCCACGGCGTCCGCACGGAGATTCACGCCGAACGGTTTGGTCGTGCGGGACTTGGTCTCGGCGATGGCCGCGACGAGTTCGTCGTACGTCATCGTGGCGGACGCGAGAATGCCCAACCCACCTGCCTCGGCGGTGGCCGCGACCAGGCGAGGCCCGGCGACCCACCCCATCCCGGTCTGCACCACCGGATGCTCGACACCGACCAGGCTCGTCAGCGCTGTCTTCACGTCGGCACCTCACGGTCACGCTTGCCGTCCGGATCAAGCACGGTCCTGATCAACCGCAACTCTTCCTGATCAGGCACCCGGGTCGTACCGACATCGCCCGGCGGCAGCGGAAATCCGGTCTGGTCGCGCACCTCGTCGACGTCGACACCGGGATGGACGCTGACCAGCCGCATGTGCCGGTCCAGTGTGCCGAAGTCGAACACAGCCAGGTTCGTGACCACCCGATGGACATCGTGGAACGGGCCGACAGCGTGATCGAACCCGACCCCGGACACCACGTCGACCGCTTCGACGAAGACACGTTTGCTGTGCCTGGGAACCCAGTAGCTGGTTCGGTGGTTCACGGTGTTGCCGGGCGCGCCTCGGACACCGAGCAGTTGGCGGGTCGGCCGCCGGTGGTCGCCGATCGCGGAGATGTTCTGGTTGCCGTACCGGTCGATCTGGTTCGCGCCCATCACCACGTGCCTTGTCCCGTGCGCCACCACGTCGAAGACCTTCCGGTACGGCAGCCAGCCCTCGGTTCGGCCGTCCGGGGTCAGCAGGTCCGCCTCACCGTCGCTGAGCAGCAGGTCCGGTGCCCGGGTGAGCCGCGCGAGGCGGGCGCCCAAGCTGGGAACGAGGCCCATCGGACTGGCGAGGATCTCACCGGCGAACAGGTCCGCACAGGCCGCCACACACACCTCGGCCCTGGTCACTTCCGCCATTCGGCCACCGCCTCCTGGTATCCCCGTTCGCCACCCGCCAGAAAGCGATCCACAAAGGACTCATACGGCTCCGTGGCGTAGAGCCGCTGGAACGCCTCGTCCCGCGGATAGTCCGGGACACAGCTGGTGAAATGCGCTCCCCGCGGCGTCTCGACGACCCCGTCGACCATCATCCGGTTCAGCAGCAACGTCTGCACCGGCCCGGCCAAGGCGTCCACGATCCGCTCGGTCGACACGTACCGCCGTTGCGCCGCCATGCAGAACAGGTCGTCGAAGTACGGGTCCGGGCCGAGATACTGCGCGTTGCCATGCTTGTCCGCGCGGTTCATGTGCACCAGCGCCACATCAAGGCGTAACGCCGGCATCGCCACCAGTTCCTCGTCGCCATACGGGTCGCGGACCGTACGCAACTCCGGGTTCAGCCGCATGACGTCCGAGCCGAGCCCGGCGCGGGTCGGCAGAAAAGGCAGCCGGTGGGACGCGGCGAGCAACCCGGTCTGGAGCATGCCTTCGTCCAGCTCCATGGTGTCCAGCTTCTCGGTCTGCCGGACCCGTTGGAAATGCGGGTCGTAGGCGACCGTGTCCAGCGAGACGAACCCGAACACCAGCCGGCGGATCTTCCCGGCCGCCGCCAGCAGCCCGACGTCCGGGCCGCCGTAGGAGACGATCGTGAGGTCCTTCAGCGGCGAGTCCAGGATCGCCCGGACCAGCGCCATCGGCTTGCGCCGCGAACCCCAGCCGCCGATGCCGATCGTCATCCCGTCGGTCAGTGTGGCGACGACCTCGGCCGAGGTCATCCGTTTGTCACGCATTCCTCGTCCCGTTCACGAAGGCGTCCCTGGCTTCGTCGGACGCGCCGGTCAGGTTGAGCTCGAACGTGAATCCCTGCTCGTAGCGGTAGCTGCGGTGGACGTGCTGCGGGTCGATGCCGTTGATCGCCTCCTTGGCCCGCCGGATCACCCGGGTGTCCTTGGCCGCGATCTCCTCCGCCAGCACCAAAGCCGCCTCGTCCAACTCGTCGCGCGACACCACCGAGTACACCGACCCGTGGTGGTGCAGTTGTGCGGCGTCGATGTTCCTGGCCGTGTAGTACAACGTGCGCATCAGGTGCTGCGGCACCAGCCGGGCCAGGTGGGTGGCCGCGCCGAGCGCGCCCCGGTCCACTTCGGGCAGTCCGAAGTAGGCGTCGTCGGACGCGATCACGACGTCGCTGTTGCCGACCAGGCCGACCCCGCCACCCAGGCAGAATCCTTGCACGGCAGCGATGACCGGAACCGCGCAGTCGTATACGGCCGCGAAAGCCGCCGCACAGCCACGGTTCGCGCCGATCAACGCGTCGTGGCCGGCGCGTTGCATCTCCTTGATGTCCACGCCGGCACAGAAACCACGGCCTTCGGCCCGCAGGATCACGACGTGGGTGGACGGGTCTTCGCCGGCCTCGCGGACCGCGGTGGCGAGGTCGAACCAGCCCCGCACCGGCGGCGCATTGACCGGCGGGAAGTCCAGGGTGACCTGGGTGACACCGGGTTTCGCCCGGCCGCTGCTGACCGACATGGGCCTTCTTCCTAACCTAGCGATTGCTTGGTAACTTATCAGGGCCGGATGCGCATGACCAGGAGGAACCGTGGAACCAGGCCGTGGTTCACATGCCGGGTCGCCGCGCGGCCTGGCGCTCGACGGGTCTGTGGTGCTGGTCACCGGGGGCGGTCGCGGCGTCGGTCTCGGCATCACCCGCGCCTTCCTGGACGCGGGCGCGACCGTTGTCATCTGCGGGCGCCGGCCGCCGGAATCACCCACCGGCGCCGAGTTCCTGCCGTGCGACATCAGGGAAGCCGACCAGGTCGACAGCCTCGTCGCGCAGATCACCGACCGCTTCGGCCGGCTCGACGTGCTGGTCAACAACGCCGGCGGCGCACCGCCCGCGGACACCGCGACCGCGTCACCGCGCTTCCACGACGCCGTCGTCCGGCTCAACCTGCTGGCGCCTTTGCTGGTGTCCCAACGGGTGAACGCCGTGATGCAGTCCCAGGACACCGGCGGCGCCATCGTGATGATCAGCAGCGTGGCCGCGTCGCGCCCGGCGCCCGAGGTCGCCGCCTATGGCGCGGCCAAAGCCGGCCTGAACAGCCTCACATCGACGCTCGCGGTGGAGTGGGCCCCGAAAGTCCGGGTGAACGCACTCGCGGCGGGCATGGTACGAACGGAACTGACCGCCGAGATGTACGGTGACTGGTCCACGACCATCCCGTTAGGACGGCTCGCCGAACCGGCCGAGATCGGCGCCTGCGCGGTGTTCCTGGCTTCACCGCTGGCTTCGTACGTCAGCGGAGCGACCCTGTTGGTCCACGGCGGCGGCGAGGTGAAATCGTGAACGACTTGTGCGCTGGGCGCGTTGTCATCGTCACGGGAGCGGCACGCGGCCTCGGTCGCGCGCACGCCCTCGCGTTCGCGCAGGCAGGCGCACGAGTCGTGGTGAACGACTACGGCGTCGGTCTGGACGGCACAGGCGCGTCGACCAGCCCCGCGGCCGAAGTCGTCGCGGAGATCAAAGCACTCGACGGCGACGCCGTCGCGAACGTCGACGACGTGGCATCCTGGAACGGCGCCGCACAACTCGTGTCAACGGCGATCGAAACGTACGGCCGGCTGGACGTCCTGGTCAACAACGCGGGATTCCTGCGTGACCGAATGCTCGTGAACCTCAACGAGGACGAGTGGGACGCGGTGGTCCGTGTCCACCTCAAGGGGCACTTCGCACCCCTGCGCCACGCTTCCACCCACTGGCGTGCCGAAGCCAAAGCAGGACGACCAGTCGACGCCCGAGTGATCAACACCAGCTCGGGCGCGGGCCTCCAAGGCAGCGTCGGCCAAGGCAACTACTCGGCCGCCAAAGCCGGCATCGCCACCTTGACCCTGGTCGCAGCGGCCGAACTCGCCCGTTACGGAATCACCTGCAACGCGATCGCCCCGGCCGCCCGAACCCGAATGACCGAGCACACCTTCACCGCTATGGCCGCGCCCACTGACGGCTTCGACGCGATGGCACCGGCGAACGTCTCCCCCCTCGTGGTCTGGCTCGGCAGCGCGGAATCCCGGGACGTCACCGGCCGAATGTTCGAAGTGGACGGTGGCCGGATCACCGTCGCCGACGGCTGGCGCCCCGGCCCGACCTCGGACAAGGGCGCCCGGTGGGACCCGGCGGAACTCGGCCCGGTGGTCAGGGACCTGCTGGCCCATACCCAGCCGCCGGTTCCGGTCTACGGCAGCTCCGGCAGCCTGGCCTGATACAGCCACGCGGCGAAGTCGTCCGCCAACGGCCGTGGCGAATGGTTCTGCACCAGTGCCGTGAACGCGTCCGTGGTGACCGTGCCGTACTTGTTCGACGACGTCCACTCGCGCAGCATCGTGAAGAACGCGGACTCCCCCAGCAGCAGCCGGAAACTGTGGATGGCGAGCGCGCCGCGCTGGTAGACGCGGTCGTCGAAGATCCGCTGCACGCCGGGGTCGGCCAGGATCAGGTCCTGCGGCTGCTTGGCGAGTTTCAACCACGCCGTGCGGGCCAGGTCGTCCGCGTGCCGGCCGCCGGATGCCTGCGACCACAGCCATTCCGCGTACGTGGCCATGCCCTCGTTGAGCCAGATGTGCTGCCAGCCGGCCACAGTGAGGCTGTTGCCGAACCATTGGTGGGCCAGTTCGTGCGCCACCAGGTTCTCGGCGCCGCGGTGGCCGTCCACGTGGTTGGCGCCGAAGATCGACAGGCCCTGGGCCTCGATCGGGATGTCCAGGTCGTCGTCGGTGACCACGACCGTGTACCAGCCGAACGGGTACGGTCCGAACATCCGCTCGAACGCCACCATCATCTCGGTCTGCCGGCCGAAGTCGTGCGCGAACCCGGGCGCCAGCCGGGACGGCAGCACCGCCCGGATCGGCACCCGTTCGTCGGCCTGCTCGACCACCTCGTACCGTCCGATTTGGACAGTCGCGAGGTAGGACGCCATCGGCTCGGTCTGTTCGTACACCCAGGTCGTGGTGCTCGCGCCGACCCGCCCGTCGATCAGGTTCCCGTTCGCCACAACGTGGTACGGCGACGCCGTGGTCACCGAGATCCGGTACGTGGCCTTGTCGCTCGGGTGGTCGTTGCACGGAAACCAGGACGGCGCCCCGACCGGCTGGCTCGCCACCAGCACGCCGTCGGACAGCTGGTCCCAGCCGACCTCACCCCACTCGCGGGTCCGGATCGGCTCCGGGTTGCCGACATACCGGACGTCGACGGTGAACGACCGGCCGGCGGCGACCTTGCCGAACACGGTCAGCCGGTGGCCGCGATGGGCGAACCGGACCGGCCTGCCGTTCAGCTGCACCCTGGCGACCCGGAACGCGCCCAGGTCCAGGGTGAATCTGGACAGGGCGGTCCGCGCCACCGCGGTGACGGTGGCGCGGCCGGACAGCCGACCGGCGGCGATCCGGTAGTCCAGCTCCAGGTCGTAGTGCTCGGTGTGGTAGCCGGGGTCGCCGTGGTCAGGCAGGTACGGGTCGATCACGTTCCCAAAGTAAGCCACGCCGAGATCGGGTTGCCCAGCCACCTGGTGTCCGGCGGGACGCCCTCGCCGCGCATCACCAGCGAGGCCGGTCCGATCGTGGCACGGGCGCCGACCTTCGCCCCGGGCAGCACGATGCCGTGCGGGCCGAGGGTCGAGCCGTCGTCCATGAGCACCTCGGACATGCTCATGATCCGGTCGTGGAACAGGTGCGTCTGCAGCACGCAGCCGCGGTTCACGCTCACGCCGTCGCCCAGGGACACCAGGTCGGCCTCGGGCAGCCAGTACGTGTCCAGGTAGACACCCCGGCCGATCTTCGCGCCCATGGTCCGCAGCCAGGCGGTCAGCACCGGCGTGCCCAGGGACGACGTGACCAGCCACGGACCGGCGACCACCTCCACGAACGTGTCCGCCAGCTCGTTGCGCCACACGAACGAGCTCCACAGTGGATGCTCCACGGCCTTGAACCGGCCCACCAGCAGCCACTTCGCGGCGGTCGTCAGCAGGCAGGCGGCCACGCCGCCGGCCAGCAGGACACCACCGGACAGCAGCGCCGCGACACCGAAGCCGAACTTGACGGTGAGGGCTTCGAGGGCCGCCAAGGCCAGGACCGCCAACGCGACCGCGGCCATCACCGGGATGACCCGGCACGCTTCGACCAGCGCCCGCGCCAGGACGAGCCGTTTCGGCGGGTTGAACGTCCGGCTCGCGTCACCCTCGGCGGTCTGCCGGCGCAGCTTCATCGGCGGCATGCCCAGCCACGACGACCCCGCCTTGGCCCGCTTCGGCGTCGCCGACAGGACACCCACCAGGCCGCCGTTCGGCACCGCCCGGCCAGGCGCGGTCATGCCGGAGTTGCCGAGGAACGCGCGCTTGCCGACGCGCGCCGCGCCGACCCGGACCCACCCGCCGGCCAGCTCGTACGTGGCGACCATGGTGTCGTCAGCCAGGAACGCGCCGTCGCCGATGGTCGTCATCTTCGGGATCGCCAGCACGGTCGACGCCTCCACGTGCCGGCCGACCTTGGCGCCGAGCAGCCGCAGCCACACCGGCGTGAACAGGCTCGCGTACATCGGGAACAGCAGGATCCGGGACAGGTCCATCAGCCGTTCCGTGGCCCACGCCTGCCAACCGACCCGGCTGTGCACGGGGTGGTCGCCTTCCCGCAGGCCGATGCCCAGGAACCGGACCGTGACCAGGATCAACGCGGCGAAGCTCGCCATCGCCGTGACGGTCGCCAGCGGAACCGCCAGCAGCACGCTCAACAGGCCACCGTCAACAGCCGCGGCCAGGATCAGCAGACCGGGCACGGCGCCGAAAAGCGGGTACATGCCCATCAGCAACGCGGTGACGCCGTACGCGACGACCCAGCGCAACTTGCGTGGGGCGCGCGCGGACGGCCATGAGCGGTTGGGTTTGCCCGACCGCGCTGCCGGCGCGCCGGCCCAACGCTGACCGGGCCGCACCGCGCCGACGACCGCCGAACCAGGGGCGATCTCAGCTCGTTTGCCGATCCGTGCGCCCGGGAACAGCGTGCTGCGCGCGCCGACCGTGGCGCCCGCGCCGATACGGATCTTGCCGACGTGCAGCTGGTCGCCGTCCATCCAGTAGCCGGACAGGTCCACCTCCGGCTCGACCGCCGCGCCCTTGCCGAGCTTCAACATCCCGGTCACCGGCGGCAGTGAGTGCAGGTCCGCGTCACGGCCGATCTTCGCGCCCAACACGCGGGCGTAGTACGTGATCCAGGGCGCGTTGGAAAGGTTCGACACACCGGTCGTCGCGGCGACCCGTTCAGCCAGCCACAGCCGCAAATGAACGCTGCCACCACGCTGGTAGGAGCCTGGTTTCAGGCCCTTCAGCAGCAGTCTGGCAGCGCCCGCGGCGATACCGAGCCGGCCGGGCGGACTCACGAACAGCAGCCAGCCGAGGCCGACGAACCACCACGAAACCGTTGGGCCCCAAGAGAAGATGTTGTTGAGCGCGGCGAGCGCGACCATCCACCGCAGGCCAACCAGAGTCAGCAGCGGAACCATCAGCAGCGTCTGCGCGACGGCTGCCTTGCGCGGCATCGGCGTGACGGTCCGCGTCATGGTCTGCGCGTCGCCCAGTTCGTCCAGGCGTTTGGCGAGATCGCGGAGCTTCGGGTTCTGATAGACGTCGCTGACCGAAAGCCCCGGGTAGCGGCGGCGCACGAGCGACACCAGCTGGGCGGCACCCAGGCTGCTGCCGCCCCGGGCGAAGAAGTCCTCGTCCTCGGTGTCGACGCCGATGCCGAGGACCTCGGTCCACTGCTCGGCCAGCCAGCCTGCGGTGCCCGCCAGACCCGTGCTGGCGGTGGCCAGCGGCCAAGGCAGGGCGTTGCGGTCCACCTTGCCGGACGTCCGCGTCGGCAGCGTGTCCACGACCGCGAGCAGCGGCACCAACGCGGCGGGCAGCGCGGTACGCAGCCGCTCCAGCGCGCCGGTCTCGTCAAAGTCCTCGGCCACCACATAACCGACCAGAACCTGGTTGCCGGCCTTGGTCTTCTTCACGGCCGCCGCGGCGCCCGCGACACCGGGCAGCGCCTGCAAGGCGGCGTCGACCTCGCCAAGCTCGATCCGGCGGCCGCCGAGTTTGACCTGTTCATCGCCCCGGCCGACGAACACCAAGCCCTCCGGCTCGGCCTTGACCAAGTCGCCGCTGCGGTATGCGCGGTCCCAGCCGAGGGTCGGCAACGGTGCGAACTTCTCCGCGTCCTTGGCCACGTCCAGGTATCGGGCCAGGCCGACGCCGCCGATCACCAGCTCACCGACCTCGCCCATGGGCACCGGCTGTCCCTGCGGATCGACGACCGCCAGGTCCCAGCCGTCCAGCGGCATCCCGATCCGGACCGGGCCCTCGCCTGTCAGCTGCGCGGCACACGCGACGACTGTCGCCTCGGTCGGGCCGTACGTGTTCCAGACCTCGCGGCCTTCCACCGCGAGACGTTCCGCCAGCTCAGGCGGGCACGCCTCACCGCCGAAGATCAGCAGGCGAACCTCGTCCAACGCCTCCACCGGCCACAACGCGGCCAGCGTCGGCACCGTGGACACGACCGTGATCTCCTTCGCGAGCAGCCACGGGCCTAGGTCCATGCCGGTGCGCACAAGCGCGCGCGGCGCGGGCACCAGGCAGGCGCCGTGCCGCCAGGCGAGCCACATCTCCTCACAGGACGCGTCGAACGCGACCGACAGCCCCGCGAGCACACGGTCATCAGGGCCGATGGGTTCTTCGGTGAGGAACAGGCGGGCTTCGGCGTCAACGAACGCGGCCGCGCTGCGATGGCTGACCGCGACACCTTTCGGCGTGCCGGTCGAGCCGGACGTGAAAATGATCCAGGCGTCGTCGTTCGGGCCAGGGCCGCCGGCGATCCGCATCGGCTGCCCGACCGGCCGGATCGTGCCCTGCGAACCGATCACCGCGGCGACGCCGGCCTCGGCCCACACCAGCTCGGCGCGCTCGTCCGGGTCGTCCGCGTCCACCGGCACGTAGGCGGCGCCGGCCGCGAGGACCGCGAGAATAGAGAGGTACAGCTCGGCGGTGCCGGACTCGACGCGGATCCCCACGCGGTCGCCGACGCCGACGCCGGTCGACGCCAGGATCTCGCGGCGCGCCTCCACCTCGACCATGAGCTGGCGGTACGTGATCACGCCGGTGCCGTCGTCAAGCGCGGCGGCGTGCGGGTGCTGGCGCGCGGTCGCGGCCAGGATGTCCACGAGCGTGCGTTCCGGTGGCGTGGTTCCGCCGGAGAACAACAG
The DNA here is from genome assembly GCF_004345645.1 of Actinocrispum wychmicini. Classification (GTDB taxonomy): domain Bacteria; phylum Actinomycetota; class Actinomycetes; order Mycobacteriales; family Pseudonocardiaceae; genus Kibdelosporangium; species Kibdelosporangium wychmicini. The sequence continues at coordinate 115,721 of NZ_SLWS01000018.1, forward strand.
GGACGGGGCTTCAACCGTTCCGGAGCCGAGCAGCAGCTGACTTTCATCCAGGACGGTCAATCGGACTCCCTACTCCGCGTATCAAGGCCAGCCCAAAACAATAACGACTAGATGAACAAAGAGCCAACTGGTGTGGCACGAGTCCCAGCCGGCAGTCACACACATCGGATCTCATACGAACGGCGTCTAGCCAGTTCGAGGCAGTAAACGCTTACATTGCGGTGTTCTCTGCTGATTTTTGTTTGATTCTGTTGGACAACAACGGTGAGGTCCGATGTTTAAGTACCTTCGAAGAGTCGCGGCAGCGACACTGCTGGTGACCGTCGGTGTGTCGCCGACGGCGACGGCGGCCGTCACGCCTGGGGACGGGCTGGCGCTGACGCCGCCCATGGGCTTCAACAACTGGAACTCCACGCACTGCGGCGCCGAGTTCACCGAGGCGATGGTCAAGGGCATCGCCGACATCTTCGTGGCCAAGGGCCTGAAGGACGCCGGCTACCAGTACGTCAACCTGGACGACTGCTGGGCCCTGCCGCACCGGGACAGTTCGGGCAACCTCGTACCCGACCCGATCAGGTTCCCGAACGGCATCAAGGCCGTCGCCGACTACGTGCACGCCCAAGGCCTGAAGTTCGGCATCTACACCAGCGCCGGCACCAAGACCTGCAACACAGCCGGCTTCCCCGGCGGCCTCGGCCACGAACAGCAGGACGCCAACCTGTTCGCGTCCTTCGGCGTCGACTACCTGAAATATGACAACTGCAACAACCAAGGCGTCGACGCCAAACTCCGCTACGGGGCGATGCGCGACGCCCTGCGCAACACCGGCCGGCCGATCGTCTTCTCGTTGTGCGAGTGGGGGCAGAACAAGCCGTGGCAGTGGGCGTCGGACGTGGGTCACCTGTGGCGGACCACCGGCGACATCAGTGACAACTACGCCAAGATGCTGTCGATCGCCAAACAGAACTGGGTGCTTGCCCCGTTCGCCGGGCCCGGCCACTGGAACGACCCGGACATGCTCGAAGTCGGCAACGGCGGCATGACAGCAACCGAGTACCGGTCCCACTTCAGCCTGTGGTCAATGATGTCCGCACCCCTGCTGATCGGCACCGACCTGCGAAAAGCCACCCCCGCCACCTTCGAGATGCTCAGCAACCGCGAGGTCATCGCCATCGACCAGGACCCACTCGGCATCCAGGCAACGGTGTCGCGCACCACCAACGGCCTCAACGTCCTGGTGAAACCCCTCCAGAACGGCGAAAAAGCAGTCCTGCTGTTCAACGAAGGGGAGACACCGAACCAGATCACCACCAGCGCCACGGAAATCGGCCTCCCCCGGTCGCCCGCCTACCGTCTACGTGACCTCTGGACCCACACAGACACCCACACGGCCAACACGATCTCAGCGACACTGCCCCCGCACGCCAGCGCGATGTTCCGCGTGAGCACCGACCGTCACTGGGCGACGTATCCACCCGCAATGGACGCCGGCGCCACCATCGCGACGGTCTACCCAGGCGCCCTGCCCATCGTCACCCCCGGTACAACCACCTCGGTCATCACCACTGTCACCAACAACGGCCGTCTCCCAGCCATCGGCGTCGACACGACCCTGACCGCGCCGAACGGCTGGACCGCACAACCCCAGTCGTCCACCTCAGCCATCGTCCTGCGGACCGACCAGTCCCTGAGTACACAGTGGACAATAACGGTCCCGCCCGGACTCACCCCGGGCAAGTACGCCTTCACCGGCGCGGCGACCCTCCGTCCCAACGTGACCCTGCCGTACACACTGGACGTGGTCATACCGGGCGCGCCCCCACTGGCACCCGCCTACCTGAGCGACCTGAAGTGGCTGCGCTCCACCAACGGCTTCGGCCCGGTGGAACTCGACCACAGCAACGGAGAATCAAAACCCGGCGACGGCCACACCATGACCATCCATGGCGTCACCTACCCCAAAGGCCTCGGCACCCACGCCCCCAGCGTGGTCGAGTTCTACACAGCCGGCCACTGCACCACGGTCACCGCCGACGTGGGAATAGACGACGAGAAAGCCGGCGCGGGCACAGCCACCTTCGAAATCTGGTCCGACGGCACCAAAGTCGCCGACAGCGGCCTGATGACCACCAAGAAGCCCGCCCAACCACTGCAAGGGAACATCACAGGCGCCACCCTCCTCCGCCTGATCACCACCGACGGAGGAGACGGCAACAACAGCGACCACACCGACTGGGCCAACGCCCACATCACCTGCACCAACTGAAAACCCACCCCCAAGAGGGCGCCGCCACCAAGCGGCGCCCTCAGTTCGATGCCCCCTCCTGCGACGCTCTCCCAGCCAGTGCCCACCCCAACGACGCCCCTCCCAGCCCAACACCCCAATCCAGAAGCTGGATCGCACCGCGTGGGTTGCCGTATCCGCCCACTGTTCGCGCCCGTTCGAGCTGTGTCCACCAGGTTCGACATGGCTCGCGAACAGTCAACAATATCGAACACTTCTTGGTGAAGTCTTGACAGTCGATCGGTCTCGTCGTGTTATTGCGTCGATATCCGCTCGATTTTGTTCGATTATGTTGGACATTCAATGGTGAGGTCCGATGCTCAAACATGTTCGTAGGGTGACCGTGGCGGTGGGGGTTGGAGCCCTTGTCGCCGTCGGGTCACTCCCAACGCCACAGCGTCAGTCACCCCTGGTGATGGTTTGGCGCTGACGCCGCCCATGGGCTTCAACAACTGGAACTCCACCAACTGCCGGGCCGAGTTCACCGAGACGATGGTCAAGGGCATCGCCGACATCTTCGTGGCCAAGGGCCTGAAGGACGCCGGCTACCAGTACGTCAACCTCGATGACTGCTGGGCCCTGCCCCAACGCGACGCCGCCGGTGACCTGGTCCCTGACCCTGTGCGTTTTCCCCACGGCATCAAGGCTGTGGCCGACTATGTGCACGCCCAAGGCCTGAAGTTCGGCATCTACACCAGCGCCGGCACCATGACCTGCAGCAATGTCGGCTTTCCCGGCGGGCTGGGTCACGAACAGCAAGACGCCAACCTGTTCGCGTCCTTCGGCGTCGACTACTTGAAATATGACAACTGCAACAACCAAGGCGTCGACGCCAAACTCCGCTACACCACCATGCGTGACGCCCTGCGCAAGACCGGCCGGCCCATTGTGTTCTCCCTGTGTGAGTGGGGCGAGAACCAGCCGTGGACGTGGGCCTCGGATGTCGGCCACCTGTGGCGGACCACCGGCGACATCAGCGACAGCTACGACAGCATGCTCGCCATCGCGAAGAAGAACTGGACGCTGTCCGCATTCGCCGGACCCGGCCACTGGAACGACCCGGACATGCTCGAAGTCGGCAACGGCGGCATGACGGCAACCGAGTACCAGTCCCACTTCAGCCTGTGGTCAATGATGTCCGCACCGCTACTGATCGGCACCGACCTACGCAAAGCCACCCCCGCCACCTTCGACATGCTCAGCAACCGCGACGTCATCGCCATCGACCAGGACCGGCTCGGCGTCCAAGCCACCCCACTGCACACCGCCAACGGCCTCGACGTGCTGGTGAAACCCCTCCAGAACGGCGACAAAGCAGTCCTGCTGTTCAACGAAGGCGACACGCCCAACCGGATCACCACGACCACGGCGGAGATCGGCCTTCCCCGCGCCGGGGCGTACAAGATCCGCGATCTGTGGGCGCACACAGACCGGCACACCGCCGGCACGATCGCTGCAACGCTGCCACCGCACGGCAGTGCGATGTTCCGCGTAAGCACCGACCGTCACTGGGCGGCATACCCACCCGCGGTGGACACAGCCGCGAGTGTGCCGACCGTGTACCCAGGCGCACTGCCGCTCGTGCCACCGGGCAAGGCCGCGACCGTCACCACCACTGTGACCAACAGCGGCCGGCTACCCGCGATCGACACCCGCGTCGAACTGACCGGGCCCGCCGGGTGGTCGATCAAGCACTCGTCGGCTCCGTCGACGATCATCCTGCCCACGAACCAGTCGTTCAGTACCACGTGGACAGTGACGACGCCGGCGAACGTCAAACCCGGGCAGTACTCGCTGACTGTCCAGACCAGATACCAACCGGGCGGTTCGTCGACCTACGCGCTCGACGTGGTCGTTCCCGACCCGGCGCCGACAGCGTCCACCTATTTGAGCGACCTGCCGTGGCTGCGAATGAGCAACGGCTGGGGACCGGTGGAACGCGACCGCAGCAATGGCGAAGACAACGCCGGTGACGGCAACCCGATCACCATCAACGGCGTCACCTACGCCAAAGGTCTCGGCGCGCACGCACCCGGCGTGATCGAGTACTACGTCGCCGGCAACTGCACCTCGGTCACCGCCGACGTCGGTGTCGACGACGAGAAAGGCGCCAACGGGACCGTCAGCTTCGAGATCTGGGCCGACGGGACCAAGGTCGCCGACAGCGGCGTCCTGACCAACCAGATGCCCGCGAAACCGCTGCAGGCCAACGTCACCGGCGCCACACTCGTTCGCTTGATCACGGGCGACGGCGGCGACGGCATCAACAGCGACCACGGCGACTGGGCCAACGCCCACATCACCTGCGCCTGACCACCCGTGGACACTGTGGACGGTTCCGCCACAGTGTCCACGGCCGTGGTCCGACCGTCCCGTGCACGAAGTGCACGGGACGGTGTCTTGTCAGTTCACTAACCTGTGCGGCTGCTTGTTGCCGCGAGTGGAGCAGACCTCGCCCACGTCGATGGTCTGGCCGCGGTCGACGAACACGTCCGTCATCCCCACGGTCCGGCCGATGCGGTCACTGCACGTCAACGTATAGGCCTCTTTCGGCCCGTACGTCGTGGGCAGCGGCGACGCGAAGTCCACCCGGCCGGCCCAGTCGTCCGGGTGCGCCGGATCGGCCTGGTCGAAGTCGACCATCACCGCGGTGTAGTTGCCGGGTGGTGGGTCGAACAGGGTGGCACGCTCCGAGTTCGTCCCGCCGCTCGCGGACTGGCCGACGAGTTGCCCGGCGGAGTTGAAGATGAAGAGGTCCCAGTCGTCGTTCGACGAGGCCCACTGCACCGAGACATCGACCCGGCCGTTGTCCACCTCGGGCAGGCCCTTGACGGTGAACGGCATCGACTCCGCCACCGGGTTGCTCGGGTAGCTGGTGTTCTCCGCCGGCACCCCGGGCGGGTTCACCAGGTCGACACCGGCCTGGTGCGGGCCCTGCGGGTCGCGGCCGTACCGCCCGGCGACGTACGGACGCGTGGACGGGTTGACCGACCAGGCGAACCGGCCACCGGTCGGCGCGAACGTCGAGTCCAGCGTGTCGGTGACGTAGATGGGCGGCTTGGTGGTGCCGTCCGGCTGCAGCACCGGCGACGTCGGCGTCTGGAACGTCTTGTGCAACTTCAACTGGTAGCCACGCGGTGCCGACCCGATGAGCGTCGAGTGCGCCGCCGGGTCCGCAGTGTTGGCCAGCATGTCGAGGAACGCCTGCCGGTTGCCACCCTTGCCCGCACCGAGCGCCGGAGCGACACCGGTGTATTCGGCGACCACACCGTCCTGGTAGGGCGGGTGGAAGGCGACGGTACCGATCTCGAAGGTGAATCCGTAACCGCCGGTCGCCCAGTACGACCAGTCCTCGGTCGTACCCGTGGTGTCGTACAGACCCCACGACGGCTCGCTGGTGTACCCGTTGCGGGACGCCAGCTTGTCACCCAATGCCTTGAACGTCGGCTCGTCCAGCGGCGGCCGCACGTCCGCGACACCCGGCGGGCGCAGCACCAGGCCGGAGAACGTGTGCAGCGTGATCAGGTTGGTGACCTGCCGCTTGGACACGATGTCCCGGATGTTGCGGGTCTCCGGCTCGGAGAACGGCTGCGAGCCGCGGAACGTCTCGCTGTTCCAGTTCAGGCCCGCGCCATTGCCGCCCCAGAAGCCCGCGTAGTTGCGGTTCGGGTCGGTTCCGCGCTGCGCGCCGCCTGGGTTGGCCATGCACACACCGGTGCGGAACTGCGGCGGCGAGTCGGCCGGCTCGCAGGTCTTGCGCTTCATCTCGTAGTCGAACCGGGAGAAGTCGCCCTTGGGCTCGGCCTCGCGGGAGATGGAGAACCCGTCCGGGTTGACGATCGGCACGATGATGTTGCGCGTCTTGCCGACCAGCGACCGGATCGACGGGTCGGCCCGGTAGCCGTTGACCAGCTCGTACGCCCACTCGATGGCGTGCTCACCGGCCGGCCACTCACGGGCGTGGTGGACGCCCATGACGAAGTCGATCGCCTTGCCGTCGGCCAGGTTGTTGACGTCGGTCGCGATCTCGATCCCGACCACGTCCCGGCCCTCGATGGTCGGTTCGGCCGCGGTGAACGCCCGGACCAGGTTCGGGTTCTTCCGGGCGAGTTCCTTGAGCTCGTACTCGTACTCATAGAGATGCCGGTACGTCGTCCGGCCGGACGGCAGCGCCGACGCCGGGGTCTTCTGGGCGTAGGCGACGTCCTTGGCCGCGTTGTCCCGAGACGTCCTGGACAGGTCAGGGTCGACCGTGTTGAACTTCAACCCGCTGTCGCGCAAGGTCTTGCGGTCGGCGTCGTTGGCCAGCACCACGTCCACACCGGTGGCGTCGGCCTTCTCGGTCACGTCCAGGCCGAGGCCGAGCAGGTGCTGCTTGTCCTTGCGCTCGGGCGTCTCGACCCGAACCATCTCGGCCCGCTCCGCCGCGGGAGCCGCCGTGCCCGTCGGCGTCCCCTGCTTGGTCAGCGCCAGGAAATCGACCCCCAGCGTGACCGTCCTGGCCGAGCCGGCGTACCGGCATGCCTGGACGACGAGTTGCTGCCCCTTCTTCACGAAGCTCTCGGCGAGTTCCCGACTGCGGAACGCCGACGACCCGGCGACGACACCACCCGTCGCCTTGTCGAACACGGCCAGGTCCCAGTCACCCTCAGCACCGGACTGCGGTGCCAGCCGGGCCTGGATCAGACCGTCCACGGTGGACGTGATTTCCCGTTGGTCCGCGCCGCGCGCGTTGCGCGGCAGCAAGGACGAGTAGCACGCGCGCGTGACCGCTTGGTCCGCACGCAGGACGTTGTCGGCCGCGGTGGCGGCCGGCACGGTAAGACCGAAGACCACCAGCCCTGCCGCGCCCAGCGCGACACCCGACCGCGCGATCACGGCCGATCTGAGCCTTGATCCCATACGCTGCACCCCTCTCGGTCCACGCAGCTAACCGGCTGAAAATAGACCAACGACCGGCCTATCGGACGCGCCGAAAGTAGGCACTACCGACAGTCGCCGGGCACGCCCGCGAACTGGTCTGTCCGCGCACGTCAGCGCCGCGTAAGCGCCCCGTCAGCAGGGGTCGCGGCCGGTGCTCGCCGAGCACTGTTCGATTCCCGAGGGTGGTCATGGCGAGCACGGTAGACCACGGCACCGACAGTTTCGGATTTCCTCTTGTCAGGGCTCGTTTTCGGCTAGCCGAGGCGTTCGATCACGGTCACGTTGGCCTGCCCGCCGCCCTCACACATGGTCTGCAGCCCGAACCGGCCGCCGGTGCGTTCCAGCTCGCACAGCAGCGTGGTGAACAGTCGGGTGCCGGTGGCGCCGATGGGATGGCCGAGGGCAATCCCGCCGCCGTTGACGTTCACCCGCTCCAGGTCGACCTTCAACTCCCTGGCCCACGCCAGCACAACGCTCGCAAATGCCTCGTTCGCCTCGAACAAGTCGAAGTCCGACACGCTCATTCCCGTGCGCTCCAAGGCGTGACGGGTGGCGCGGATGGGCGCGGTCAGCATGTACACAGGATCAGCGCCGCGCGCAGACAGGTGATGTACGCGGGCACGCGGAGTGAGCTTGTGCCGTAGCACCATCCGTTCAGAGGCGACGAGTACCGCGCTCGCGCCGTCCGAGATCTGGCTCGCCAATGCCGCGGTGGTCACTCCGCCCGGTCGCAACGGTTTGAGCTTCGCCATCTTCGCCAGGTCGGTGTCCCGTCGCGGGCCTTCGTCCCGGTCGATCCCGTTCAGCGGGACGATCTCCCGGTCGAACCGGCCCGCGTCGATCGCCGCGGCCGCCTTGGTGTGGCTGGCCAACGCGAACTCCTCCAACTCCGCGCGGGACAGCTCCCAGCGGGCCGCGATCATGTCGGCGGCCCGGAACTGGGAGAGCTCCTCGTCGCCGTACCGGTGCGTCCAGCCGTCCGAGCCGGATGTCGGCGTGCGGAACCCGTACTGCTCGCCGACGAGCATCGCCGCGGAAATCGGAATCTGGCTCATGTTCTGCACGCCGCCCGCGACCACCAGGTCGGCCGTGCCGCTGAGCACCGCCTGTGCCGCGAAATGCAGTGCCTGCTGGCTCGAACCGCACTGCCGGTCCACCGTCACCCCAGGCACGTCCTCCGGGAATCCCGCGGCCAGCCAAGCGGTCCGCGCGATGTCACCGGCCTGCGGTCCGATCGTGTCCACGCACCCGAAGATCACGTCGTCGGTCTCGATCGGGTCGACGTCCACCCGGTCGAACAACGCCTTGATCACGTGCGCGCCCAGGTCGGCGGGATGGACGCCGGCCAGCGCGCCACCGCGCCGGCCGACCGGGGTGCGCACGGCGTCGATGATGTACGCCTCGGACACGGACTTCTCCTCTCAGCGCCTCAAGGGCGACGGACCGGACGGCGCCGGGTGGAGATGCCGTCCAACAGAATGCCCAGGTACTGCTCTGCCACCGCCTGCGCGGACAGCGCACCGCCAGGCCGGTACCAGTGCACGGCCACCCACACCGTGTCGCGGATGAAGCGGTACACCAGCTCGACGTCCAGGTCCGGCCGGAACGCGCCGGCCCGGACACCTTCCTCCAGCACGCCCACCCAGATCTTGCGGAACTCGACCCCGCGCTCGGCGATGTAGCCGAACCGCTCGAACTCGGCGAGGTACTTGGCATCGTTCTGGTAGATCGCGACCTCGGCGTGCCTGCGGTCGATGCTCTCCAGCGACGCGGTCACGATCGCCTCGAGCGTCGCCTTCGGCGGCATGCCCGCGTCGACGATCTCCCGGTAGCGGCCGAACAGCTCGTCCAGGAACCCGGTCAGTATCTCGTCCACCATGGACTCCTTGGAGTCGAAATGGTGGTACAGGCTGCCGGACAGGATGCCGGCGGCGTCCGCGATGTCCCGGACCGTTGTCGCCCGGTACCCGCGTTCCGCGAACATCCTCGCGGCCAGCCGCAGAAGTTCGGCGCGCCGCTCGGAACTGTTGGCGTTGCGGATGGCTGCCTCGTTCTTCACGCTCTTTCCTCTCATGGGTGCTGGCTGGACACCGACACGACCTCGCCGGTCAGATACGAGGCGTAGTCGCTGGCCAGGAACACCATCACATTGGCGACCTCCCACGGCTGCGCGGCACGCCCGAACGCCTCCCTTTCGGCGAGTTCGGTGAGCAGCTCGGCACTGGTCACCTTGGCCAGGAAGGGGTGTGCCGCCAGGCTCGGCGCGACCGCGTTCACCCTGATCCCGTGGTCGGCGGCGTCCAGCGCGGCACACCTGGTCAACGCCATCACCCCCGCTTTTGCCGCCGCGTAGTGCGCCTGACCCCGCTGCGCGCGCCAACCGACCACCGACGCGTTGTTGACGATCGCGCCGCCGCCACCCTGGGCGACCATCTGCCGCAGCGCCGCCCGGGTGCACCGGAACGTGCCGTTGAGGGTCACATCCAGCACGTTCGTCCACTCCTCGTCAGCCATGTCCAGGACGGACCTGGTGCCGCCGAGGCCGGCGTTGTTGATCATCACGTCGATCCGGCCGAACACCGCCACCGCGCCCTCGATCAGGGCGTCGACGTGGTCCTGCCGGGTGACGTCGCAGGTCAGCGCCGCGACCCGGCCGTCGTGCTCGGCCCGGAACAGCTCAAGGGTCTCGCCGAGCCTGCGCTCGTGGTGGTCGCTGACGACCACGTTCGCGCCCTCCTCCAGGCAACGCCGGGCGGCCGCGGACCCGATCCCGGTACCGGCCGCGGCTGTCACCACGACGACCTTGCCGGCGAGCAGGTCACGCCCCTCGGGGTACGTCGGGTTCACGGGCGCGGCTCCTTCGGCAGGCCAAGCACGCGCTCGGCGATGATGTTGCGCTGGATCTCGTCCGAGCCGCCGTAGATGGTGTCCGCGCGGCTGAACAAGAACAGCCGCTGCCACTCGTCCAGGCCGTCCTCGACGGTCATCCCGGCCGCACCGACCACGTCCATCGCGAGTTCGCCCAGGTCACGGTGCCATCTCGCCCAGACGAGCTTGGCCACCGACGCCTCGAAGCCCGGATTGTCCCGCGACAGCGTCCGGATCGCGTGCGCCCGCATGACCTCCAGGCCGATCCGGGCCTGTGCCAGGCGGTACTCGATGACCGGGTCGGCCATGGCGCCATTGCGCCTGGCCAGTCCCACGAGCGCGTCGAGTTCCCGCCGGAAGCCGACCTGCTGGCCGAACGTGGCCACGCCGCGTTCGAACGCCAGGGTGCCCATCGCGACCCGCCAGCCGTCGTCACCCACCACCATGCCCGCGGGTGTGCGCGCCTGGTCGAAGAACACCTCGTTGAACTCGGACGTCCCGGTCAGCTGCCGGATCGGCCGCACCTCGACACCCGGCTGGTTCATCGGGACGAGCAGGTACGACAGACCCCGCTGCCGGCGGGATCCCGGTTCGGTTCGGGCCAGCACGAAGCACCAGTCCGCCACGTGCGCCAGCGACGTCCACACCTTCTGGCCGGTGACCACCCACTCGTCACCGTCCAATGTGGCCGTTGTGGACACCGCGGCGAGGTCGGAGCCCGCGCCCGGCTCCGAGTAGCCCTGGCACCAGAGCTCCTCGACCGCCGCGATCCTCGGCAGGAACCGGTCCCGCTGCTCCTTGGTGCCGAACGCGATCAGCGTCGGCCCAAGCAGCTCCTCACCGATGTGGCTCACCCGTGCGGGCGCTCGCGCGGCGGCGTACTCCTCGTGGAAGATCACCTGCTCCGCGAGGCTCGCCTGCCGGCCGCCGTGCTCCACCGGCCAGCCGAGGCAGGTCCAGCCCGCCCTGGCGAGCCTACGGTCCCACGCCAGCCGCAGCTCGAACTCCTCGTGCTCGCGCCCTGGCCCGCCAACCCCGCGCAGCTTCGCGAACTCGCCGGTGAGGTTCTCGGCGAGCCAGCCTCTCAGCTGTTGACGGAACTGGTCACTCACGTAGGCTAGCCTACCAAGCACTTGCTTGAGGAGGTGAGTGTGCGCCGAGAAACCGTTCCCGCCGCGCTCATCGAAGCCGCCCAGACCTTCGGCGACGCCGAAGCCTTGGTCGACGGTGAGGTCAGGCTCGGATTCCGGACCTTGCACAACCGCGTCATGTCTGTCGCGTACGGCTTGTCCGCCAGCGGCATCACGCGCGGTGACCGGGTCGCGATCTACGCACCGAACACCCATCACTGGGTCACGTCCGCGTTGGGCGTGCTGTACGCGGGCGCCACGCTCGTGCCGCTCAACACACGCTTCACCACAGCCGAGGCACTCGACATCATCGAGCGCAGTGGAGCGCGCGGGCTGTTCGTCACAGGCGAGTTCCTTGGCGTCGACCGGCATGCCGCGTTCCTGGAAGCCGACCCGACACTGGCTTCCCGGGTGCGCGTCCACCGGGTCGACACCGTGTGGCCCGAGGCGTCCTTCGAGTCACCGGCCACTCCGGACGACGTGGCCGACATTCTCTTCACGTCCGGCACGACCGGCCGCAGCAAGGGCGCGATGAGCGCACACCGGCAGTCGCTGGGAGTGGCCCGGTCCTGGGCGTCGCGCGCCGGACTGGGACCGACCGACCGCTACCTGGTGGTCAACCCGTTCTTCCACAGTTTCGGTTACAAGGCGGGCATCCTGGCGTGCCTGCTGACCGGCGCGACCATCGTCCCGCAGGCGGTCTTCGACGTCGCCACCACTGTTCAGTTGATCAAAGGCGAGGGGATCACCGTCCTTCCTGGTGCGCCGACCGTCCATCAGTCCATCATGGACCATCCGGAGTCGGCTGGGCTGTCACGGATACGGCTCGCGGTCACGGGTGCGGCGACCGTTCCCGTCACTCTCGTCGAGCGGATGCGACGCGAGCTTTTCGAGACCGTGCTTACAGGTTACGGCCTCACCGAGGCCGTTGTGGTAACGATGTGCTATCCCACTGACTCCCCGGAGGTCGTCGCCCACACGTCGGGCACACCGGCCGCGGACTGCGCGGTCCGGATCGCCGACGACGGTGAAATCCTTGTCCGGGGCCCGAACGTGATGCTCGGCTACCTGGACGACCCGGCCGCGACCGCGGCGGCCGTCGACCCGGACGGCTGGCTGCACACCGGCGACGTCGGACGGCTGGACGCCGACGGGCACCTCACGATCACCGACCGCCTCAAGGACATGTACATATGTGGTGGGTTCAACGTCTACCCGGCGGAGGTCGAGCAGGTGCTGGCCCGCCTGGACGGGGTCGCGGAGTCGGCCGTGATCGGCGTCCCGGACGACCGGCTCGGCGAGGTCGGCAAGGCGTTCGTGGTCCGCGAACCCGGCGCTGACCTGTCCGAACACGACGTCATCAGTTTTTGTCGGACCCTCGTGGCAAACTTCAAAACACCCCGGAAAGTGGAGTTCCGAACCGAACTCCCACGCAACAGCTCCGGCAAGGTCCTGAAGCGAGTCCTCAGAGGAGAGTCATGAACGTCGTCCGTTACGAGACCCAGGGTCCGGTCGCCATCGTCACGATGAACCGGCCCGACTACCGCAACGCTCAGAACTCGGCGATGACGTACGCGCTCGACGAAGCCTTCGCCAAGGCCGTCGACGACGCCGATGTCCGCGTCATCGTCCTCGCCGGCGAAGGCAGGCATTTCTCCGCCGGGCACGACATAGGAACGCCGGAGCGCGATGTCGACGTGTCCTTCGAGCGCAGGGCCGTGATGTGGTGGGACCACGTCGGCCGGCCGGGCGGCGACCAGCGGTACGCCCGGGAAATGGAAGTATACCTGGGAATGTGCCGCCGATGGCGGGAGATCCCCAAACCCACCATCGCGATGGTCCAGGGCGCTTGCATCGCCGGCGGCCTGATGCTGGCCTGGGTGTGCGACATGATCGTCGCCTCGTCCGACAGTTTCTTCGCGGATCCCGTGGTCCGGATGGGAATTCCCGGTGTCGAGTACTTCGCGCACCCCTGGGTGCTCGGCCCGCGCGCGGCCAAGGAGGTCCTGTTCACCGGGGACCGCTTCACAGCGGAGCAGGCCCATGCCTGGGGAATGGTGAACCGGGTGGTCCCCAGGGAGTCCTTGGCGGAGGAGACGTTACGGCTGGCCAACCGGATCGCCGAGATGCCCCAGTTCGGCCTCGCGCTGGCCAAACGCGCGGTGAATCAGGCCGAAGACCTGATGGGCATGCGCTCCGGCATGGACTCGGTCTTCGGACTGCACCACTTCGCGCACGCGCACAACGCCGAAGTCTCCCCCGACTCGCTCGCGGGCATGAACGCCCGCACGATGAAAGAACGCCCATGAACCTGGACCTGGACGAACCGACGCTCGCGTTCCGCGACGAAGTCAGATCGTGGCTCGCCGCGAACGCGCCACCGCAACTGCCCTCAATGGACACTCTCGATGGCTTCGCCGCTCATCGGGACTGGGAGCGACGGTTGTTCGACGCCAGACTCGCCGTGGTGTCGTGGCCTGAGGAGTTCGGTGGTCGTGACGCTTCGCTGCTGCAATGGGTGATCTTCGAGGAGGAGTACTACGCGGCAGGCGCGCCCGCGCGGGTGAGCCAGAACGGAATCTTCCTGTTGGCGCCGACCTTGTTCACGCATGGGACGCCCGAGCAGCTCGCCAGGGTGTTGCCGCCGATGGCGAGAGCGGAGGAGATCTGGGCGCAGGCGTGGTCGGAGCCGGAGGCCGGCAGCGATCTGGCGGCGATCCGCGCGGCCGCCGTGCGGACCGACGGTGGCTGGCTGCTGCGCGGTCAGAAGACGTGGAGTTCACGGGCGACGTTCGCCGACCGTGGATTCGGGCTGTTCCGCACATCCGGGGAACGTCACCATGGTCTCACGTACTTCATGTTCTCGTTGCGGGCCAAGGGGGTCACTGTCCGGCCGATCGCCCAACTGGACGGCGAGCCCGGATTCGCCGAGATCTTCCTCGACGACGTGTTCGTGCCGGACGAGGACGTCATCGGCGAGGTCGGCAACGGTTGGCGGGTGGCGATGAGCACCGCCAGCAACGAGCGTGGCCTGTCCCTGCGCAGTCCCGGCAGATTCCTGGCCACCACTCGTCGCCTGGTGGGCCTGTGGCACGACCATCCGGATCCCGCGCTGCGCGACCGTGTCGTCGACGCATGGCTCGGCGCGCAGGCGTACCGTCTCTACACCTTCGGTACCGTCACGCGCCTGGCCGAGGGCGGAACGCTCGGCGCGGAGTCGAGTGTCAACAAGCTGTTCTGGTCCGAACTGGACATAGCGGCGCACGAGACCGCACTGGAGTTACTCGGCCCTGAGGGCGAGCTTGACGGTCCGTGGCTCGACGGCTATCTGTTCTCGCTGGCCGGCCCGATCTACGCGGGCACCAACGAGATCCAACGAAACGTGGTCGCCGAGCGGATTCTCGGCCTGCCCAAGTGACCGGAGCCGCGATGAGATTCGCCCTCACCCCGGAACAGAACCAGTTCGCCGAGACACTCGACGCGGTGTTGGCCAAGTCCGATGTCGCCCGTCCCTGGGCGGACGGCGACCACACACCCGGCCTCGCGGTCTGGCGCCGGCTCGCCGAACTGGGTGTCACGACCATCGCACAGGAAGGAGACCCCACTGATCTGGTCGTCGTGATGGAGGCGATTGGGTTCCACGCGTTACCCGGACCTGCCATCGAGACCATCGCCGTGCTCCCGACATTGCTGGACGGCATGTCGCTGGGCACTGTGGCCATCCCGCCGCGCGTCCCGTACGCCGTGGACGCGGACGTGGCCGACCGTGTCCTGGTGATCCGCGATGACGTGGTGTTCGACGCCGAATGTGGGCCACAGGTCGCGTCCGTGGATCCATGTCGACGGCTGTTCACGGTGACCGCGACGACCGAGGTCGCGCGCTTGGGGAACGCTTTCGAACGGGGCGTTCTGGCTTGCGCCGCGCAGTTGCTGGGAGCCGGACGAGCGTTGCTGGCGCGGTCGGTGGCGTATGCCAAACAGCGAGCCCAGTTCGGTCGGCCCATCGGGTCGTTCCAGGCCGTGAAACACCAGTTAGCGAACGTTCACGTCGCCCTGGAACTGGCCCGCCCCCTGGTCTACGGCGCCGCCCTCGACGCAGTGGACGTGTCGGGCGCAAAGGTGGCCGCCGGCAACGCGGCCGGCCTGGCCGCCCGGTGCGCCCTGCAAGTCCACGGCGCCATCGGATACACCCGCGAGAACGACCTCAGCTTCTGGCTGACCAAAGTCCGCGCCCTCCGCTCAGCCTGGGGCACCGAATCCATCCACCGCGCTCAGATCCTGACCAATCTCCATCCACGAAAGCAATCCAGCCCCGAGGAGGCCCCAACCAGCTAACCATCAACCTGCCTCCAAGGCGTCACTCCATGACGCCCGTACCGAACGAGCTCGCCAGCAATTCTCCGGTGAACTCCCACGCAACGGACCACGCGCGTTCGCCATGGCGCGATCTCGACCCCTTGTGTTCATCGGCTCGGACTTGGCACAACCGGGGGCGAGTCGGTCGGACTGCTCAGCGGCGGCCGGGCAGTCATGCACGCGGTGCATAGTGCGCAGTGGACAGTGGCACCGGGCACCGGGTTACGCCACTGGCAATGCGATCTGCCTGTGTCGCCACGCAGGCAGGTCTTCCGACCCACCACTCGGCGCCGGGAGCCGAGAGTGCACCCGCCTACTAGGGAGTGGGTGGTCAGGCGCAGTGCAGATCGGGCAGCAACCGGACTGGACTGCAACGCAAACCGGACACCGGGCCGGACACCAATGCAGGCTGGGCATCGGGCTCACTGAGCATCCGCCTCCGGCCAGACACCGAGCGGACCAGACAACAACGCGAACCGGCACCAGGCAGACTGCGCAATGACCCGGGGCCGGGCACCAGGCGGACTGCGCAGCGCTTCGAGCTGGGCAGGGAATCGAACTGGGCGGCGATTGGGGCGCGCGGAGATAGGGATGGTCGGCGATTGAGATGGGCAGGTGATTCGAACTGGACGGTGATTTGAGACGGGCAGCGATTGAGATGGGCGGCGTTTGGGGATGGGCAGGTGATTGGGTGATTGAGATGGGCAGGTGATTCGAGCTGGGCGGTGATTTGGGATGGGCGGCGATTGGGGGCGGGCGACGTTTGGGGATGCGCGGCGTTTGGGATGGGCGGCGATAGGGCGATAGGGATGGGCGGCGATTGGGGGTGGCGCCGACCGGACAGGAGCGCGAACCGGTCAGCTCTCGTGAACTGGCCACTGCGTGCAGCGGCCATGGCGCCGACCAGGCGGCACGCATCCAGCCCATGGCATGACTCACGCCGCGGCGCCAGCCGCGACACGACCCTCGCGCGCGCCCCAGCCACGGGCAGGCACAGGCCGGGCTGCGGCACAGCCCGGGTGCGCAACCACGGCTGAGGCGCATCGCATGCCGCTGCCGGAGGTCCGCCGTGGCAGGAGGCAGGTCGTGGCGGGAGATCTGCCGTGGCGGGAGGCAGGTCGTGGCGGGAGATCGGCCACGGCACAAGCAGGCTCGCGGCCTGAAACGACCTCAGCACGACACTGGCCATGGCCTGGACCCAACCATGGCACAACGCAGCCATAGCCTGAGCCAACCGCAGCACAACGCAGCCACGGGTCTGAACCCAGCCATGGCACGCAAGCGATGGCCTGAAGTCGGTCGTGGTGTCGACAGGGTGGGCGGTGACGCCGTCGTCGCACTGCTGCCCGGTTGAGCTGGCTGTTGCCGTGGGCTGGGCTGTTTATGCTGGTCAGGGGTTGTTCGTAACGGTGGGGGTCGTTCACCGCAACTGGTTAGTGTGAGTGAGCCTGTGGAGCGAGTTGAGGTGAGCGAGCCTGTGGGTCCGCCTGACTTGAGTGGGGCGGCGGCGGAGTTCGAGCGAATATATCGGGCGCATGTTGGGGAGATCACTGCTTATTTCGCGCGGCGGACGGTTGAGGCGCAGACCGTCGCGGATCTCACGGCGGACACCTTTGTGCAGGCGATCGGTTCGTTTGGCAGTTTCGATCCGGCTCGGGGGCATGCGCGGGGGTGGTTGTTCGGGATCGCGCGGCGGGTTTTCGCGCAGCATTGTGAGCGGACCAGTCGGGGGCGGGACACCGTTGTGCGGTTGGCGGGGCGTCGGGTGCTTGATGTCGATGAGACCGCTGAGCTGGTTGCCCGGGTCGATGCTGAGCGGGACGGGCGTGGGTTGGTGGAGGCGATGACCGCGCTGCCGGCCGGGGATCGGGAGGCCGTGGAGTTGGTGGACATCGCTGGGCTCGGGCGCGGGGAGGCCGCGGCCGCGCTGGGGATCACGTTGGGAGCGTTGCGGATCAGGTTGTTCCGGGCTCGGGGTCGACTGCGGAAGATTGTGGGTGAGAAGTCATGAGCAAGTTCGAGGATCAGCTGTTCGACGACCTGATTCGGGCGCATGGGCCGACACTCGCGGAAGTGGAACGGCCGGCAGTGAAGCGGATCAGGACGTCCGTGTGGGTCGCGGCGGGAGCTGTGGGGTTGGCTGGGGCGACGACGGCCGGGGTGGTGTTGTTCACCGGCGGGACGCCGGCTTACGCGGTGGACCAGCATTCGGACGGCTCGGTCACCGTGTCCATTCGGGACATGACCGCGATCGACGACATGAACCGGGAGCTGGCCAGGCGTCGGATACCCGTTGTCGCCGTCCCGATGCGAACAGGCTGCCCGCGACCGCCCGTGGACAGGCTGCCGCACGATACGACCATGCCGAAGTGGGGTTTCGGTTTCGACTCCGACACCAAAGCCGGCTCGGTGACTGTCGAGGCGACCGCGAACACCGACCAGAAGTTGGTGTTGGCCGTGGGAACCGACGAGCACGGCAAGGTGTTGCTCGGCGTCATGATATCGACACACGTGCCGGAATGTCTGCCACTGGAGCCGATCAACGAGACGGGAACGCCCGCGCCGACCACGTAAGGCGGCTCAGCGCAAGGCGGCCAGCAACATCGGGAACGAGTTGTGCAGGGCGCGCTGCCAGTAGGGCCAGTCGTGGTGGCCCGGACCGTAGAAGTCCGTTGTGACGTTCACGTGCTTGGCACGGAGTTGGTCGGCTGTGGCGACTGACTGCTCACCGAGCAGTTGTTCCAGGCCGTCCACGCCAGAACCAGGCGGATCGAACGGGCCGGGCTGTCCGTTGCCGGCCGAGAGGTACACCGGGATGCCGCGCAGCCGCCCGGCGAGGTCGAACGGGTTGTGGGCGGTCCAGGTGGCGGCGTCGGCCACTGGGTCGCCCCAGAGGGTGCGGGGGTCGGCGCCGGCGCCTCGGGCGATCGACTGGACCAGGTTCGTGCTGCGCGTCCCCTGGTAGGTGGTGTGCACGACGCCGCTGAACGAGGCCGCCGCACGGAAGAAGCCGGGATGCCTTGCCGCGTAGGACAAAGCGCCGAAGCCACCCATGGACAGGCCGGCGACGACGCGCTGGTGGCCGGACCGGAACCGCTGTTCCAGCAGCCGGCGCAGCTCGGTGAGGTGGAATGTCTCCCAGGCCGGGCCGGTGTTCCAGTTCGTGTAGAAGCCGCCGGTGCCGCCTTCGGGCATCACGATCAGCACGTCGGTGCGTGCGGTGAACGCTTCGACGTCCGTCTTCGTGGTCCACGACCGGTATCCCGTGTCACCGTCGCAACATCCGTGCAGCAGGTACAGGGTCGGCCATGCGCGGTGCGGGAACCGTTGCCAGTCCGGCGGGAGCAGCAGGCGGACACCGACGTCGTGGCCGACCGCGTCGGAGTGCACGGTCAGTTCGACCAGCCGGTCGTCCAGCTGCTGGGACCGGACGATCCACGCGCCTGCGGTCTGCGCGGCGGCGGGAAGCGTGACGAGGAGGTTGACCAGCACGACGAAGGCGAGCAGCAGTCCCCGAAAGCGCATTCCTGACCTCCGTTGGCCGGTACTGTCTTTCCAACATGGGCCAGCGGTCGTCAGCTGTCAACCCGCTCCGTTTCGGCCTGGACGCGCAGGAACCGGCGGTATTCCACGATGGCGCCGAGCCCGCCGACGGCCAGGCCGGCGCACGCGACGCAGGCGAGCTGCAGCCACACCGTGGGCTGTTGGGCGAACGAACTGAGCTCCGCGCGTACGTAGTCCGCGGCGGCGAACAGGCCCCCGACCCCACCGGCGAACATCACGGCGCAGCTCAGGACGGGCAGCCGGAACACCATGGCGCCGATGGCCAGCATGGCGGCGACGACCGCGACCATCACCCCGCCCCACGGCGACCCCTGGTAGGGCACGAAGAGAGCGATGTCCTGCTGAACGTCGATCCACGGGTACGACGAGGCGTAGAGGAGCAGGCCGGACAGCAGCACGAACGTCAGGTTGAGTCCCAACCACCTAGGCGCGAGCACGGGTCAAGATAACCCGACAATCCCGACTCCGTGGTGCCGAAACCACGGACGGGTCACTTGGTGTCGGAGTCGATCTTCAGCTGTCCGCCGGTCCGGACGACCCGGACCTGCTTGTGCTGTTGGTTGCCGTTGGCGTACGTGACGTCCACCGGCACGGTGACCGAGCCGTCCTGGTTGGGGGTGACGCCGTTCGCGTTGCGTGAGCTGAGCTGCGGGTACGCGGACCAGTACTGCTGGAACTGCTCCAGGCCGCCGTAGGTCGCCTGGCCCTGCGGGGTGAGCATGGCCCAACGCGTGGCCGCGTCGCCCGAGCCGTAGTAGTTGATCACCAGGCGGCCGGCCGAACTCCAGTCGATCGCGCCTTCGTTGGCCACCGAGGACGGCGGCGTGGAGCTGGAGGACTGCGGCGACTCCGAGGGCGGGACGGTCACGATGACCGTGCCGGGCGGGCTCTGGATCGGTGTCGGGCCCGCGCCGGACGATCCCTTCGAGCTGAGCAGCGTGGCCACCAGGCCGCCCAGGACGGCCGCCGCGACGATCGCACCGATGACGACCAGCGCGCGCCGGCCGCGGCCGGGTTGGGCCGGTTCGTCGGATCTTGGCGGCGGCGGGGGTGGCGGTGGTGTCGGTTCGATCGGAGTCGGGACAGGCGCGGGCGGCGCGGGTACCGCGGCCTTCGACGGTGTGGCGGCGACCAGCGTGGGCTGGGCGGGCGCCTTGACGGGCACGGGCGGCGGGGCGACCACGCCGACGCCGTTGGCCAGCACGGACAGGGTCGCGACCACCTCGGGCATGGTCGGCCGCTCGTCCGCCTGGCTGCTGAGCAGGCGCATCAACGGCATGGTCAACGGCCCGGCGTGGGCCGGCTCAGGCACGTTCCCCATGGCCACGGCGTAGAGCTGGGCCAGCGGGTTGTCCTTGAAGCCGTACGGCGGCTGGCCTTCGACCGCGTGGTAGAGGGTCGCGCCGAGGGAGAACACGTCCGAGGCGCGGGTCGGGTCCTGGCCGCGGGCGACTTCGGGCGCCAGGTACGCGGGCGTACCGGCGAGCATGCCGGCCGAGGACTGGGTCAGGGTGCCTTCGTCGACCGAGCGGGAGATGCCGAAGTCGGTGATCTTCACCTGGCCGGTGTCGTCGATCAGGATGTTGCCCGGCTTGACGTCCCGGTGCACGATGCCGGCGGCGTGCGCGGCGGTCAGCGCGGTGGCGACCTGCTCGCCGATCTGGGCCGCTTCCTGGGGCGAGAGGGTGCCGCGCTCGGACAACAGCCGGGAGAGGCTGCGCGACGGCAGGTATTCCATGATCAGGCAGGGGTCGCCCTCGTGCTCGGCCACATCGAACAACGCGATGGCGTTGCGGTGCTGCAGTCGGGCGGCCAGCCGCCCTTCGCGCATCGCGCGGCGGCGCGCGTCCTCGGCCTGGGTGTCGGACAGGCCGGCGCGCACCATCAGTTGCTTGATGGCGACCGTACGATCCAGCCGCTCGTCACGTGCCTGCCAGACGATGCCCATCGCGCCGCTGCCGATGGTGTCCAGCAACCGGTAGCGACCGGCGACCAGCTGACCTTTTTCGATGGCGGACTCTTCCTCGCGTGCTTGTACCGGACGCCGTCAACCTTATCGAATCGCCCCCACGTTAGAGTGACACGGTCATAGCAAACCAAGCGATTGTTTGGTTGAATGGCGGCATGTCGAACGTGGAGCACGAAGCACTGCGCGACACCGTCCGACAAATGTTGGCCCGCAAGGCCAACAGTGCGGACGTGCGGGCCGCGAACGGTTATTCCGAATCACTCTGGCGCGCCCTGTGCGAAGACATCGGAGTGGCCGCGATCACCGTGCCGGAGGAGTTCGGCGGCGCCGGCGCCACCCTGCTCGAAGCGCACATCGTGCTCGAGGAGATCGGTCGCACGCTCGCACCCGTTCCGATGCTCGGCACGGTTCTCGCCACCGAAGCCCTGCTGCGAAGCGGCAATCCGGCCGCGTGCGCACGTCTCCTCCCCGGCATCGCCGACGGTTCGACCGTCGCCACGGTCGCCTGGCCGGATCTCGACGACTACGTCCTCAACGGAGACATAGCGGACATCATCCTGGCGGTGACCGACGACGGCCTGGTCGAGATCACGCCGACACGCCGGGAGAACACGCCGGCCATGGACATCACCCGCCGGTTGGCAAAAGTCGACTTCACGGCCGCCTCACATCTGGGGGCCGCGTCCCCGCAACTGCGCGCCATCGCATGTATTTCGCTCAGTGCCGAACAGGTCGGCGCCGCACAACGCTGCCTGGACATGACCGTCGAGTACACGAAGACACGTGTCCAGTTCGGCCGTCCCATCGGTGGTTTCCAGGCGTTGAAACACCGGATGGCGGACATGTACGTCCTGGTGGAGACCGCTCGGTCCATCTCGTACGCGGCCGTCGACGACCTCTCGCTGGCGTCCGCCGCGAAGGCGCACTGCTCGACCGCGCTGTCCACTGTGGCCGGTGAGATGGTCCAGCTGCACGGCGGTATCGCGATCACCTGGGAACACGACGCGCACCTCTACCTCAAACGGGCGCACGGCAGCGCACAGCTGTTCGGCGGGCCGCGTGAGCACGTGTCGAACGTTGCTAGAGCCAGTCGGCGTGTCGCGGCCAGGTGAAGAGGTTGTCCAGCATGGCGTTGGGTCTGCTCTCGGCGGTGGCGTCGGCCGCCGTGTACCGCCCGCGGTAGAACAGCAGCGGTTGGGCGTCACGGCAGGGGCCCAGATGGCGTACCCGGCCGATCACCACATGGTGGTCGCCGCCGTCGAGGACCTCCGCGACCTCGCAGTCGATCCAGGTGAGCACCCCGTCGAGAACGGGCGCTCCGCCGGGCGCGGGCTGCCACGCGCACGTGGCGAACTTGTCCGTGCCCGCCCGGCCGAACACTGTGGACAGCTCGCGCTGGTCGGCGGCGAGGACGTTCACGCAGAACCGGCCGGTCCGGGCGATCGACTGCCAGGTCCGGGACGATTTCCCGGGGCAGAACAGCACCAGCGGCGGGTCCAGGGACAGCGCGGCGAACGCCTGGCAGGCGAAGCCGACCGGGCCGGCACCGGTGACCACCGTGACGCCGGTACAGAAGTGGCCGAGGACCGTGCGGAACTGGGCGCGGAACTCGGCTGCCACGGGCACGGTCGCGGCCGTTCCGCCGGTCGCGGTCACCGGCCCGGTCGCCGCCGTTAGGTCGGTCGCCGCCAACCCGCCGGTCGCCGCCATCGGGCCAGGCGCTGTCATTGCTGGGCGCCGACGCTGAAGTCGTGGCCCCACAGGCTGACCGCCGTGCTCTCCCTGGCGATCCAGTTCTCGTCGTCCACCTGCCGGCCCTCGCAGCCGAACTCGACGTCGAAGCCGCCGGGGGTCTTCATGTAGAACGACAGCATCAGGTCGTTGACGTGCCGGCCGAGCGTCGCGGACAACGACACCTTCCGGCGCAGCGCCCGGTCCAGGGTCAGGCCGACGTCGTCGCTGTTCTCGACTTCGACCATCAGGTGGACGATCCCGCTCGGCGTGGGCATCGGCAGGAACGCGAGGCTGTGGTGCCTCGGGTTGCAGCCGAAGAACCGCAGCCACGCGGGCGGTCCGTCGGCCGGCCGGCCGACGAGTTGCGGTGGCAGGCGCATCGAGTCCCGCAGCTTGAACCCGAGGACGTCGCGGTAGAACGCGAGCGCCGCCGCGTCGTCGTGAGTGGACAGCACGACGTGCCCCAGCCCCTGGTCCGCGGTCACGAACTTGTGCCCGTACGGACTGACCACCCGCCTGTGCTCCAGGGCGGCGCCGTGGAACACCTCAAGGGTGTTGCCGGACGGGTCGTCGAAGCTGATCAGCTCGTCCACCCGCCGGTCGGCCAACTCGGCCGCGGTGCCTTCCTTGTACGGCACGCCCGCGGCTTCCAAACGCCCACGGATGTCCGCGAGTTCGGCGGCGTTGGCGGTCTCCCAGCCGGACTGGGCGAGCCGGTCGGTGTCGCCCGGGAAGATCACCAGCCGGGCCGGGAAGTCGTCCATCCGCAGGTAGAGGGCCTCCGGGTGGGTGCCTCGGCCTTCCACCATGCCGAGCACCTTCAGCCCGTACTCGCGCCAGCGAGGCACGTCGGTGGCCTCGATCCGCAGGTAGCCCAGCTGCCTGATCATCACTCGCTCCTCAGGAAGTCCAGGGTGAGCCGGTTGAACTCGGCGAACTTCTCCAGTTGCGCCCAGTGCCCGCACCGGCCGAAGACATGCAGTTGCGCGCGCGGGATCATCTTCAACGCGAGCAGGGCTCCGTCGAGCGGGTTGACGCGGTCCTCACGTCCCCAGATCAACAGCACCCGCTGCCGCAGCCGGTACGCCTCGCGCCACAGCATGCCTTCCTCGAACGTGTCCGGCCTGGTGAACGACTTGCCCATGGACGCCATGGCACGCAGTGAGG
Source organism: Actinocrispum wychmicini (assembly GCF_004345645.1). Taxonomy (GTDB): domain Bacteria; phylum Actinomycetota; class Actinomycetes; order Mycobacteriales; family Pseudonocardiaceae; genus Kibdelosporangium; species Kibdelosporangium wychmicini. The sequence continues at coordinate 139,716 of NZ_SLWS01000018.1, forward strand.
CCGGGTCGGCGGCCACCTGGAACCGTTCGTCGACCAGTTCGTCGGTGATCAGCGACTGGTCGTGGACGAGCGTGCGCAGGAACTCGGCCAGCTTCTCCCGGCTCGGTCCCGCGCCGAACGCGTACAGCCGCTTGATCCCTTCGGTCGGATCGGGCGCGAACACGTTCACGCCGAGGCCGCCCGGCGCCATCAGCACGAGCCGTCCCGCACGGGAGGGATGGCGCAGCGCGAACCGGACCGCGGTACCGCCGCCGAGGGAGTTGCCGACCAGATGTATACGTTGTATACCGAGCGTGTCCAGCAGGTTCACCAGGGCGTCGGCGCTGTAGGTGAAGTACTGGCCGGTGATCTCGGGCTTGTCCGAGTGGCCGAACCCCGGCTGGTCCACCAGCAGCGTGCGGTGCTCCGCGGCGAACACGGGCAGGTTGCGGCCGAAGTTGCTCCACGCGGACGCACCCGGCCCGCCGCCGTGCAGCAGCACGACCGGCTCGCCGTCGCCGGCCTCGTGGTAGTGCAGCTTGAGGTCCCCGGCCTGGCCGATCCGGGATGTGGACTCGAAAGTCGCCGCGTTTGTTGTCACAGCCATGCGTCCTGCACCTTCAGTCCGAGCTCGCTCTTGCCGAACATGGCCAGCGCCCGTTCCGGGTCGTTGATGGCGTGCACGCGCCCGGCGTGCGCGTCCCGCCAGAACCGTTGGATGGGGGTGCCGACGTTCAACGCCTTGCCGCCGGAGTTCTCGAAGAGCTTGTCCACGGCGCCGATCGACCGGGTGGTGGCGCGCACCTGGTCGCGCCGGACCTTGAGGCGCAACGCGATCGGGATCTTCTCGCCCGCGACGACCAGCCGGTACTCCTCGCCGATGTTGTGCTCCAACTGCAGCCACGCGGCGTCGATGTCGCTGGCGGCCTCGGCGACGCGGACCTGGGAGTACGGGTCCTCGGCCGCCTTGGTGCCGTATGACGCGCGGACGCGCTCGGCCATATAGGAGACGTGTGACTCGTACGCGCCGGTCGCCATCCCTATGACAGGCACTGCGATCGAGTACGAGAACACCGACGCGAACGGCAGCTTGTACAGCGGGTCGGGGTTCACGGCCTGCCCCGGGCAGACGCACTTGCCGGTGTCCATGAAGCTCAACGTGCGGTACTCCGGCACGAACACGTCGTCGACGAGGATGTCGTTGCTGCCTGTCCCGCGCAGCCCGACCGTGTCCCACACGTCCTCGATCTTGTAGTCCGACAACGGCAGCAGGAACGTCCGGAAGTCCACCGGGTTTCCGTCGTCGCCCAGCACCAGCCCACCGAGGAAGACCCAGGACGCGTGGTCACAGCCGGAGGAGAAGCTCCATCGCCCGGAGAACCGAAAGCCGCCGTCAACCGGGGTCGCGCGGCCCATCGGCGCGTACGACGAGGAGATCCGCGCATCCTGGTCCTCGCCCCACACGTCGTCCTGCGCCTGCGCGGCGAACAGTCCGAGCTGCCACGGATGCACACCGAGCACGGACGAGACCCAGCCGGTGGAGCCGCAGGCGCTGGCGATCAGCCGGACCGCGCGGTAGAAGTCCAGCGGGTCGGCCGCCAGCCCGCCGTGCCGGGTGGGTTGGAGGAGCTTGAAGAACCCGGCCTGCCGGAGCGCCTCGATCGACTCGGCCGGGATCCTGCGCAGATCCTCGGTCTCCTGCGCCCGTTCCCGCAGCACCGGCCGGAGTTCCCGGACCGCGGCGACGACCTCGCTCATGAGTGGCTCCCGAACTGGAACGTGTTCTGCTTGCCCACCCAGACTAGAACACGTTCCAGTTTCTGTCACGGCGGCGGCGCCTGCCGATTCCCCTGCCCCGAACAGCCCAGCGACCGGTGTGCCGAATGGCGCTACCCGCCAGTAGCCGATCATCATTAGGGTCGGTCGAAGAAAGTGGCGCCGGTCACAGGGAGGCTCACCCATGCGGCACGTGTTGGCACAGTGCCTCGCATGCTGCTCCCGATGCGCTTACTGCGATCTGCCGGTGCTGCTGGCGGGCGAGCGCGAACACCCTGGTTACGGCGTTGTGGACGTGGTCGGTGATGGCTATCCGGGGCTGGGTCTGCTGCACCTGTTCTGCCGTGGCGCGGCCCGGTCGCGCAGTGCCTCCCGGCGGGGAGCCGTGATCCGGCGGGCGTATCTCGGACGGGCCACCGAGCGTTATGAAGCGCGTCTACCGGTTCGGCCCTACGATCGGCTCGGGGTTTGTCCGGGTGACGGCAAGCGGTGGCGGATTGCGAAAATGCGGTACGCGTGCAAAGCGTGCCGGTACTACACAAGCTCACACTGACGAGGTTGGGTCCACGTGGTCGTTCGTCTCGTTCTGGGATTGCTCTCCACCGTCGTCGTGCTGGCGTTCGCGGCCCGACGCGTCCAGTGGCTGAACCGGCTGATCAAGTCCGGCCAGCCCGACCACGAGCGGGCCGACCGGCTCGGCGCGCGGGTCGCGGCGCACCTCGCCGAGGTGTTCGGCCAGCGCAAGCTGCTGAAGTGGTCGGTGCCGGGGCTGGCGCACCTGTTCACGTTCTGGGGCTTCGTGATCCTGGCGTCGGTGTACCTGGAGGCGTACGGCGCGCTGTTCTACTCGAAGTTCGCGATCCCGTTCATCGGCCACTGGTCGGTGCTGGGTTTCGTACAGGACTTCATCGCGGTGATGGTGTTCCTGTCGCTCGTCGTGTTCGCGGTCCTGCGCATCCGGCAGTCACCGGAGCGCAAGGAGCGCAAGTCGCGGTTCTACGGCTCGCACACCGGCGGCGCGTGGCTCATCCTGGTCATGATCTTCAACGTCGTGTGGACGATGTTCCTGTTCCGCGGCGCGTCGGCCGCGGCCGGCAACTTCCCGTACGACAGCGGCGCGTTCGTGTCCCGCGGCGTCGGCGACCTGCTGCGGCCGCTCGGCGCGGACACCCTCGACGTGGTCGAGACGGTCGGCCTGCTGCTGCACATCGGCGTGATGCTCAGCTTCCTGATCATCGTGCTGCACTCCAAGCACCTGCACATCTTCCTGGCGCCGGTCAACGTCACCGCGAAACGGCTGCCGGACGGCCTCGGCCCGCTGCTGCCGATGCAGTCGCACGGCAAGCCGATCGACTTCGAGGACCCGGGCGAGGACGACGTGTTCGGCCGCGGCAAGATCGAGGACTTCACGTGGAAGGGCATGCTCGACTTCGCCACGTGCACCGAGTGCGGACGCTGCCAGTCGCAGTGCCCGGCGTGGAACACGGGCAAGCCGTTGTCGCCGAAGCTGCTGATCATGGACCTGCGGGACCACATGTTCGCCAAGGCGCCGTACCTGATCGGCGGCAAGGAAGCTCCCGAGGACGCCACCCCTGAGGTGACGGACCACCCGCACGGCGTTCCGGAGGCGGGCTTCCCACGTGTGCCCGGTGACCAGGCGGGCCGGCCGTTGGTGGGCACGCTGGAGGCCGGCGGGGTGATCGACCCGGACGTGTTGTGGTCGTGCACGACGTGCGGCGCGTGCGTCGAGCAGTGCCCGGTGGACATCGAGCACGTGGACCACATCGTCGACATGCGGCGCTACCAGGTGATGATCGAGTCGGAGTTCCCGACCGAGCTGGGCACGTTGTTCCGCAACCTGGAGACCAAGGGCAACCCGTGGGGCCAGAACCAGTCCGAGCGGATGGACTGGGCCAAGGGCCTGGACTTCGAGGTCCCGGTGTTCGACGGCGAACTGGCCGCCGACGTCGAGTACGTGTACTGGATCGGCTGCGCGGGCGCGTTCGACGACAACGCCCGGAGGACGGTCCGTGCCACGGCCGAACTGCTGCACCTCGCGGGCGTGAAGTACGCCGTGCTGGGCGACGGCGAGAGCTGCACGGGCGACCCGGCGCGTCGTTCCGGGAACGAGTTCCTGTTCCAGATGATGGCGCAGCAGACCGTGGAGACGCTCAACGCCGTGTTCGAAGGCCGCGAGCCCGCTCAGCGCAAGATCGTCACCACGTGCCCGCACTGCATGAACACCCTCGGCCGTGAGTACCCGCAACTGGACGGCCACTACGAGGTCGTGCACCACACGCAGTTGCTGAACCGCCTGGTGCAGGCAAAGAAGCTCACCCCCGTGGCCCCCGCGGACAGCGAGGACGTCACCTACCACGACCCGTGTTACCTCGGCCGTCACAACAAGGTGTACACGCCTCCGCGCGAGCTCATCGGCGCGACTGGCGCCGCGCTCACCGAGATGCCACGGCACGCCGACCGGTCCCTGTGCTGTGGCGCGGGCGGCGCTCGCATGTGGATGGAGGAGCGCATCGGCAAGCGCGTCAACGAGGAACGCGTCGACGAAGCGCTCACCACAGGCGCGTCCACGGTCGTCACCGGCTGCCCGTTCTGCCGCGTGATGATCAACGACGGCCTGACCGCACGGCAGGCCGAGAACAAGGGCGAGGGCGTCACGGTCCGGGACGTGTCCCAGATGCTCCTGGAGTCGGTGAAACGCAGCAACGGCGCCATTCCCGCGGACTAGGAGACGGCGGCGAGGACGTCGGCGGCGAGTTGGTCGCTCAGTGCTGTGCCGGTCAGGCCGCGGACCAGGATGGCGAACATCCTGGCCATGGCCGCGTCCAGTGCTTCCTCGGGCCATTCGCTGAGCGGGCCGTCGATCACGAGCATCGCGAAGCCGTGGACCGCGGACCAGGCGGTGATCTCCGCGAAGGGCCGGTAGTCGTTGGTGAGGTGGCCCACGTCGACGAGGCGGTCCAGGCCTTCCATCAGGATTCCGTAGGCCGCGTCGTCGGGGACGGGGGTCGCGGTGCCGAGGTCGGTGGCGTCGACGCGTTTGCCGCCTGGGGTGAAGGCGGTGCGGAACAGGCCGGGTTCGGCGATGGCGAACTGGATGTAGCCGCGGGCGACGGCGGCCAGGTTGCTCAGGGCGGCGCGGGGCGGGTCGTCGATGTCCGGGAGTTTCTGGATCTGCTCGCGCATTGACTCGGCGAGGCGTTCCAGAGCTTGCTCAGCCGCGGCGTGGAGCAGCTCCTCGTGGTTCTCGAAGTGCCGGTATGCGGCTGTGGGGGTGACACCGGCGGCACGGGCCGCGGCTCTGACCGTGATGGCCTGGGGGCCGTTCTCCTCGGCCAGCGTGCCCGCGGCCTCGATCAGTGCGTTGCGGAGATCTCCGTGGTGGTAGCCGCGTTTCGGGGTCATGGCCATCGATGTTGACACCTGCACACATCCATGGCAAGTTTACACCCATCAAGTTTATGGATGTAAACATTGTTACTAGGAGTGCACATGTTCGTCCGTGTCGGCATGTTCGCCGCTCGCCACGCCAAGGCCGTCCTGATCGGTACGTTGGTGGTCCTGATCGCCGCGGGCGCGTTCGGGTTCACCGCGTTCAGCAAGCTGAAAAGCGGCGGGTTCGACGATCCCGACTCGCCATCGAGCCAGGCAGCCGCCCTGGTGAGGAGCGATTTCAACGGGGAGGACGGTGTCGTCTTCCTGATCAAGGGGCCAGTCGACGACCCCGCGGTCCGCCAGGCGGGCACCGCGCTGACCCAGCGGTTATCCAGCGATCCGACGCTCAAGGACGTGGCCTCGTACTACGTCACCGGCGCACCACCGATGAGGTCGAACGACGGGCAGTACGCCATCGCGATCGCGAAACCCGTCGGTGATGTCGACACGGACGAGCTACGCCAGCGCTACGACGGGACCCAAGGGCCGATCCAGGTGACGGTCGGCGGGGGCGCCACGGTCGGTGCCGACATCGGCGGCCAGGTCGGCAAGGACCTCGCGGTCGCCGAGGCGATCGCGGTGCCGTTGATCCTGATCCTGCTGGTCATCGCGTTCGGCAGCCTGGTGGCGTCGGTGGTGCCGCTGGCCATCGGCGGCATCGCGATCATGGGCACGTTCGCCGAGTTGTCGGTGCTCGGCTCCATCACGGACGTGTCGGTGTTCTCCATCAACCTGACCACCGCGCTGGGCTTGGGCCTCGCGATCGACTACGCGCTGCTGATGGTCAGCAGGTTCCGCGAGGAGTTGGCCACCAACGACGTCCATACGGCCGTCGCGCGTACGGTCGCTACGGCCGGCCGCACGATCACATTCAGCGCGCTGGCCGTCGCGTCCGCGCTGGCCGTGCTGCTCGTCTTCCCCATGTACTTCCTACGGTCGTTCGCGTACGCGGGTGTGGGTGTTGTGCTGATCTCCATGGTCAGCGCGCTGCTGGTGTTGCCCGCGCTGCTGACTGTGCTGGGGCACCGCATCAACGCTGGCAAGGTCCGTCGTCGTACGCCGAGCATGGTGTCGCCGTTCTGGGGCAGGTTCGCGGGTTCGACCATGCGACGGCCGATACGGGCCGCGCTGCCGGTGCTGCTTGTGCTCGTCGCCGCGGCGATCCCGTTGCTGCACGTACAGTTCGGCACACCCGACGACCGTGTGCTGCCGAAGACCACGGACACCAGAATCGTCGGCGACGTCATGCGCGACCACTTCCCCAGCGACGACTCCCGGGCCATCCAGGCCGTCGCCGGCAACGGGATCGACGTGGCGGCCTACACCACCACCCTGTCCGGACTCCCAGGCGTGACGCACGTGAGTGGCACCCCCGGCCGCAACGGGACGTTGTTCACCGTCATCCCGGCCGGCGAGTCCCGCTCCGACCAGGCACAGGACGTCGTCAAGGAGATCCGCGCGACCGGTCTGGACGTCAAGGTCGGCGGTCCGGCCGCGGCCCTGATGGACACCAAGGCCGCGATCGGGTCCAAACTGCCGCTGGCCGCGCTGCTGATCGCGCTGACCACGTTCGTCCTGCTGTTCCTGTTCACCGGGAGCGTGTTGCAACCGTTGCGCGCCTTGGTGTTCAACGTGGTCGGCCTGTCCGCGACGCTGGGCCTGATGGTGCTGGTGTTCCAGGACGGCTGGCTGTCCGGGTTCCTCGGCTTCACCCCGCTGCCGTTGGACACCAGCATGCTGGTGCTGCTGTTCTGCATCACGTTCGGCCTGTCCATGGACTACGAGGTGTTCGTGATGAGCCGGATCAAGGAGCAACACGACAACGGCGCCTCGCTCACGGACGCGGTGGTCGGCGGCCTGTCGCACACCGGTCGCCTGGTGTCCACCGCGGCCGTGCTCCTGGCGGTGAGCCTGCTCGCCTTCGGCACCAGCGGCGTCAGCTTCATCCAGCTGTTCGGCATCGGCAGCGGCCTGGCGATCCTGGTCGACGCGACGCTGATCCGCGGTGTCCTCGTCCCGGCCGGCATGCGCCTGCTGGGCCGAGCCGCCTGGTGGTCGCCGAAACCCTTGCGCCGCCTGCACAACCGAGTCGGCTTGAGCGAGACGGCCGAGCAACCTCGCGAGCCTGTGTCGGTCTAGGGATGGGTGAGATGGTCCTGTAGACGAGCATGGCGGAACTGGTAGACGGCGCCCGCTTGGCGGAGAACACCGCGCCGGCAGGCGTCGTCCAGGAACGCGATCACCGCCCAGGGCAGGCGTCCGGTCAGCGGGAGCCAGATTCGGGCCAGCACCAGCCACTGGCCCCACGCGGTCATGCTCAGGCCGAATCCGGTTCCCACGCCGAGGCCGACGACCAGGCCGAAGGCGAGGCCGTCCACCGCCCCGCCGACGAGCCCGACGCACAGGCCGAACACCGGTCCCCAGATCAGGGACTGGTAGGCGACCGTGGTTCGGTTCACCGCCAGCAGGTCCGCCGGGCTCGCGGTGGACGTGACGTCGATCGGGGCTTCGAACCTGACCATCAGCGCGCCGACCAGCCCGCACACCAGTCCGAACGCCAGGCCGGCGCCGAGCCCGCCGAGCAGCCCGGTGCCCAGGCCGCCCAGGACTTCGGCGCCGAGCCCGCCGGTGAGGCCGAGGATGAGCCCGCCGGCCAGGCCACCCGCGACGCCGAGCATCAGCCGCCGGACCGGTCTGCCCGGGGTCGGTCCGCGACGCAGCCGGACTCGGACCCGCGACGGGGAGAACGCCGCGCCGCCCAGCACGAGTCCGAGCCAGTGCACGAGCCCGAAGCTCACGCCGGTGGCCAGGCCGCCGATGAGCGCGGCGTCCAAGCCGGCGGCGAGCCCTTCCCGCAGGCCGGCGCCGAGTCCGTGCACCACCGCGTTGACCAGGCCGACCACGAGGCCGACCAGAAGTACGCGCGACCGTCGAGGCATCGTGGTCCCCAGTTCCCACCAGGCGATGTCCCGGGAGCCGAGGTGGCCCAGCCAGCGCCGGACGCGGTCCACGTCGTAGTCCGGCGAGCCCGGTCCGGTGCGGTAGACGGTCGGGATGAACTCGCCGAGCAGGTGCTGTTCGAGCGATTCGGGAGTGCTGAACCGTTCCGTGTTGAGCAGTTCGCCGGGGTCGCGGTCCGATGTGTCGCTGTAGATGGCACGGGCGAGGGCGACCATCAGCGGGGTACGGAACACGCTCGTGAGTGGGCTGTCCGGGCGGTCGCGCAGCTCGGTCAGCACCGAGTCCCAGACCGGGGTGGCGAGTTTCCTTGTCGTCCGGGGCAGGTAGCCGGCCAGGTCGGCCAGGGTGAGGTCGGCGAGCTGAACGCACGCGGCCGCGGTCAGCACGTCTGTCTCGGCTACAGCCCGCCTGTACTCGTCGGGCCGGCTCGTCAGCACGAACGGCATGGTCGTCGCGCTGAGCTGTTCGAGCGCGGCGCGATGCAGGCCGGTGGCGATCTCGTCGAACCCGTCCAGCACGGGCAGGATGCGACCAGACTCCACCAACGCGGCCGCTGTCCCGGGCGCGGCCAGCCCGTGGTCCCGGATCAGACGATCCGTCATCCAGTCCCGCAACGCGGTGCTGGTCGGGTTCCACGACCCGATGCCGAAGATCACCGGCACGGTCTCCACCCGGGCCCGGGTGCCGAGCAGGTCGAGGACGAACCGCAGGGCGAGGATGGTCTTCCCGGACCCCGCCCGGCCAAGGACCACCAGCCGGCCGGACGGGATCCGGCGGTGCACCGGGACGATCTCGGCCAGCCGGCCGCCGAGATCCAGTGGCCGGGCCGTCGCCCCAGGCGGGACACCGCAGATGTTGTCCCAGTGGTCCATGTCCTGTTCAGCCGCGGACTCCCAGCGCACCGGCAACGGGAACGGATCCTGGATCTGCCTCAGCTCCTCCTCACGCTGCCAACGGGCACGGACCGCGTGCGCGAGGTCCTCGGCCGCCTCGGCCAACGAGTCGTTCGGCCGGGCCACGGGTTCGGGGACGGCGGGCTCGGGGCGGGTCAGCCCGGCGGCCGCGTCCAGCAGCTCCTGCCGTTTGTCCGGTTTCAGGGCGAGCGCGTCGGCCAGTTGCCGGACCGTCGCCACCCGCGGGTCGGCGCGTTCGCCCGTCTCGAACCCACGGATGGACCGGACGGACACAAAGGACCGATTCGCCAAGCCCTCCTGAGTCAGCCCGGCCTGCAGCCGCAGTTCCCGGAGCCGCGCGCCGAACAGGCTGGTCACGTCGACGACTGTATAAGAACCCGGTCAGCGCGCGAGGTTGATCGCGATGTCCGCGAGTTGGTCCTCCTGGCCGCCGACCAGTTTGCGTTTCCCGGCCTGGACAAGGATCTCCGCGCCCGAGACACCGTACCGCTCGGCCTGCCGGTAGGCGTGCTTGAGGAAACTCGAGTACACCCCGGCGTACCCCATCAGCAGGGCCATCCGGTCGAGCCGGCACTCCTCGGGCATCGCGGGCAGGACCACGTCCTCGGCCGCGTCGACGATCTTGAAGAAGTCGATGCCGGTGTCGATGCCGATCTTGTCGCACACGCCGACGAACGCCTCGGTCGGCGTGTTGCCGGCGCCCGCGCCGAACCGCCGGGCGCTGCCGTCGATCTGCCGCGCGCCGGCTCGGTACGCGGCCACCGAGTTGGCCACCGCCAACCCCAGGTTCTCGTGGCCGTGGAACCCGACCTGGGCGTCGGTACCGAGTTCGGCGACGAGCGCGGACACCCGGTCACCGACCTGCTCCAGCACCAGGGCACCGGCCGAGTCCACCACGTAAACGCACTGACAGCCCGCGTCGGCCATGATCCGGGCCTGCCGGGCGAGCACCTCGGGTGGCTGGGAATGCGCCATCATCAGGAAGCCCACGGTTTCCAGGCCGCGTTCCCGGGCCAGCCCGAAGTGCTGCACGGCGATGTCCGCCTCGGTGCAGTGGGTCGCGATCCGGCAGATCGAGGCGCCGTTGTCCCGCGCCACCAGGATGTCGTCCTTCACGCCGACACCGGGCAGCATCAGGAACGCGATCTGCGCGTTCCTGGCCGTCTCCGCCGCGGTCCTGATCAGCTGCTGCTCAGGGGTTTTGCTGAAGCCGTAGGTGAAGGACGAGCCGCCAAGGCCGTCGCCGTGGGTCACTTCGATGACCGGGACTCCGGCGCCGTCCAGCGCGGCCACAATGGACCGTACTTCGTCCACTGTGAACTGGTGACGTTTATGGTGCGACCCGTCCCGCAGCGATGTGTCCGTGATCCGAACCTTCATCGGCTCCTCCATGTGTCATCCGCGCTCCGATTCGCTCGCCGACGCGCACCGCGGCGGCGGTCATGATGTCCAGGTTCCCGGCGTACGGCGGCAGGAAGTCACCCGCGCCCTCGACTTCGACGAACACGGTCACCCGCGCCGGCCCGGCACTGTCGGCCTTGTCGAACTGCGGCTCGTTCAGCAGGCGGTAGCCCGGCACGTACTGGGCCACGTCCGCGGCCATGGACACCACCGACTCGCCGATGGCCTCAGTGTTCGCGTCGTCCGGAATCGCGCAGATGATGGTGTCCCGCATGATCATCGGCGGGTCGGCCGGGTTGAGGACGATGATGGCCTTGCCACGCTGGGCGCCGCCGATCACCTCGATGCCCTTGCTGGTGGTCCGGGTGAACTCGTCGATGTTCGCCCGGGTCCCCGGCCCGGCCGACACCGACGCGACCGAGGCGACGATCTCCGCGTACGGCACCGGAACCACGCGCGACACGGCGTGCACCATCGGGATGGTGGCCTGTCCGCCGCACGTGATCAGGTTGACGTTCGGGGCGTCCAGGTGCTCGTCGAGATTCACCGGCGGCACCACGTACGGCCCGATCGCGGCGGGCGTGAGGTCCACCGCTCTGATCCCCAGCTCCGCGTACTTCGGGGCGTTCTCGCGGTGGACGTACGCCGAGGTCGCCTCGAAGACCAGCTGCGGTGGATCGGCCAGCATCGGCCCGACACCGTCCGAAGTGGTCTTCAGCCCCAGCGACGCCGCCCGCTTGAGGCCCTCGCTCGCCGGGTCGATGCCCACCATCCACACTGGTTCGACCACAGTGCTGCGCATCAGCTTCGCCAGCAGGTCCGTGCCGATGTTGCCGGAGCCCACGATTCCAGCTTTGATCACCGCACACTCCCGAATCGCAGTGAGACGTCGCCGAGTCCGCTGAACTCGGCGTGGAAGGAGTCGCCTGGCCGCGCGTCGATCGCGCGCGTGCACGACCCGGGCAGCACGATGTGCCCGGCCTTGAGCCGGACACCGAAGCTCGCGACCTTGCCGGCGAGCCAGGCGACCGCGGTCACCGGATTGCCGAGGATCGCATCCGAGCGGCCCTTGGCGACCTGTTCGTCGTTACGCCACAAGGTCGCGTCGATCGCCCGAAGATCCACATCGGACGGTCGCACTCGGCCGGACCCGAGCACGAACCCGGCGGAGGACGCGTTGTCCGCGATGGTGTCGGCGAGGCTGATCTTCCAGTCCAGGATGCGGCTGTCGATCAGCTCGATCGACGGCGCGACGGCCTCGGTCGCGGCCAGCACGTCATCCTCCGTGCATCCCTCGCCAGGCAGGTCGTCGCCTAGGATGAACGCCACTTCGACCTCCACGCGCGGATAGCAGTAGCGCGAGGCGTCGGCGGGTGCGGCTTCGGGCAGGGCCATGTCGTCGAGCAGGTGACCGTAGTCGGGCTCGTCGACACCCATCATCTGCTGCATTGCCAACGACGACAGGCCGACCTTGTGGCCGAGGACCGGGCGGTTGCGCCGCCGGATGTTGTACAGCTGGATCTCGTACGCGTCGACTACGTCGACTGGATGCGAGTCGGTCAACGGCGGGATCGGGGTCCGGGTGCGTTCGGCGGCGTAGAGCCGGTCCGCGAGATCGATCCGTTGGTCAGCCGTGAGCACGTGTCCTCCTCAGGCTGGCGTGGACGCCCGCTCTCCGGCCGGAGAACACACAGTCCGCCAGCGACAGTCCGCTGACATAAGAGTTCGAGCAGATCCCGACGGCGGTCCGCCCGGCGGCGTACAGCCCGTCGATCACCGTGCCGTCCTCGCGACGGACACCGCCGGTGTCCTCGTCCACCACGAGCCCGCCGAGGGTCAACATCGGACACGGGTAGGCGGCGCTCGGTTTGACCGAGATGTCCAACAACGAGTACGGCGGCGAGTCCAGCACACGCACGAACTCGCCCGGTTTCCCAGCGGGGTCGGGCTTTCCGTCGCGGGCCGCCGAGTTGTGCGCCTCGACGGTCGCGACCAGCCCGGCCGGGTCGATCCCGGCCCGCCGCGCCACTTCATCCACTGTGGACGCCGTCACCGCCTCCCGCCGAAGCAGATACATCGCCTGCAACCGTTGGAACCACACGGTTTGGTCGCTCAACTGGGCGCGTGCCTCGGCGACCAGACCCTTGTCGACGAGCAACCAGCCCCGCGAGCCGTGGTACTTCACCAAGTCGTGGCCGAGTGCCGCGCCGTACCGCGACTCGTCGCCGACCCGCTGCCCTCTGGAATCTACAAGCAAACTACTGAGGAAAACACTAGGCGGACTGATGAACCGCCACGCCGACACCCGTTCCATGTGCGCGGTCGCGCCACCGGCCGCGACGCCCATCTGGATCCCGGCGCCGTCGTCGGCGATCGTCCCCAACGGCAGCCCGCCCCGGTACTCCGGAGCGTGTTCGCGCATCATCTCCCGGTTCGCCACGAACCCGCCGGCCGCCAGCACGACCCCGCTCCGCGCGGCGATCCGCACAGGTCTCCCGCGCCGCTCCAAAGCCAATGCCCACCGGCTGAGCCGTTTGCGCAAGGCGGGTACGTACAGGCCGGGTTTGGCCGCGAATTTCCCACACGCGCGGTGCAGCCGGGCCGCTAGCCCGGTGAGGACCGTGGCCTCCACTCCGGTCACTCGGTCGTCGGTCATGGTCAGCCGCCGGACGAACGTCTGCGTCCGAACCCGGGCGCGGGCTTTCGCGGCCTCGGCGAGCCGGGCGTAGAAAACCTTCCCGGACGTGCCCTTGCCCTTGGTTCGGTGACCGCGCGGCGCGGGTGGGGCGACGTCCCGGAACCCGCCTGCCGACTCGCTGCCCGAGTAGTAGAGGTAGTGCTTGTTGCTCGGGTAGGACGTCTTGTACGGGCACAGGCTGGCGTCGAACGGCACACCGTGCTCCGCCAGCCAAGCGACCATGTCCACGCTGGAGTCGCAGAACCGACGGAGGGTCCGCTCCGACACCGCGTCACCGACCTCCATCGCCAGGTACGCGGCCATCCCGGCGGGACTGTCGGGCACACCGGCGGCCTGCTGCTGCGGGGTGCCGCCGCCCGCGTAGACCACGCCGCCGGACATCGCAGTGGCGCCGCCGCCGGCGAACCGGTCCAGGACCAGCACGTCGGCACCGGCCACGGCGGCTTCGATGGCCGCACAGGCGCCGGCCGCGCCGAACCCGACGACGACCACGTCCGCCTCATCTTCTGTAACACGTTTCGACACCGCTGGACCTACCTCACAGTGACCGAATTCTCGTGACACCGTAGCGCGTCACCGACCAAGACTATAACCTGTTCTAGTATTGAGCAGGAGGTGCTGATGACCGATCCGGACGAGTTCGACCTGGTTGTCGTGGGTAGCGGCGCGGCGGGCATGGTCGCCGCGCTCACCGCCGCGCACAACGGGCTGAGCGCCCTGGTGATCGAGAAGGCGCCCACGTACGGCGGCTCCACAGCCCGGTCCGGCGGCGGCGTGTGGATCCCCAACAACAGCGTGATCCTGCGTCAGGGCGTGCCGGACACGCCCGAGCAGGCCGCCGCCTACCTGGACCACATCGTCGGCGATATCGTCCCCGACGAGAACAAGCGGGCGTTCCTCGAACGCGGCCCGGAGATGCTCGACTTCGTGCTGGCCAACACCCCGCTCAAGTTCGCCTGGGTGCCCGGCTACGCCGACTACTACCCGGAGGCGCCCGGCGGGCAGCCCGGCGGCCGGTCGATCGAGCCGAAGCCGATGCCGGTCCGTCTGGTCGGCGACCTTCTGGACACGCTCACCCCGCCCTATCTCGCGTCCCCGCTCCAGGTGGCCGTCACCCAGGCCGACTACCGCTGGCTCAACCTGGTCCGGCGACACCCACGCGGCCTGCTCAGGGCGCTACGAGTCGGTGTCCGCGGGTTCGTCGCCAAGGTCACCGGCCGTCGGATCGCCATGGGCCAGGCGCTCGCCGCCGGCATGCGCGCCGGACTCGCCCAGGCCCGCGTCCCGGTGTGGCTGAACACCGCGCTCGTCGACCTCCAGACCACCGACGACCGGGTCACCGGCGTGCAGGTTTCGCGTGACGGCAAGGAGTTCACGGTCCTCGCGCGGCGCGGCGTGCTGCTGGCGTCCGGTGGGTTCGAGCGGAACGAGGAGCTGCGCAAGAAGTACCAGCGGGAACCGATCGGGACACAGTGGACTGTCGGCGCGAAGGAGAACACCGGTGATGGCATCGAAGCCGGGCTCCGCCTCGGCGCGGCCGTCGACCTGATGGACGACGCCTGGTGGGGCCCGTCCATCCCACTCACCGGCGGCCCGTACTTCTGCCTGGCCGAACGCACGCTGCCGGGCTGCGTCCTGGTGAACGCCGAAGGCAACCGGTTCGTCAACGAAGCCGCGCCTTATGTGGACGCGGTGCACGCGATGTACGGCGAAGGCGACGGCCCGGCCCGCAACATCCCGACCTGGCTCGTCGCCGACCAGCGCTACCGGGACCGGTATGTGTTCGCCGGGCTGTACCCGGGTCAGCCGTTCCCCGGCCGCTGGTACAAGGCCGGCGCGGTGGTCAAGGCGGCGTCTCTGGCCGAGTTGGCCGAGCAGATCGACGTCCCGGCGGACGCGTTGACGGCGACCGTGCAGCGGTTCAACGGCTTCGCGAACACCGGCCGGGACGAGGATTTCCACCGCGGCGACTCGGCGTACGACAGGTACTACGGCGATCCGCGCAACCGGCCGAACCCGTGCCTCGCCGCCCTGGTCAAGCCGCCTTTTTACGCTGTAAAAATCGTACCCGGCGACCTGGGCACCAAAGGTGGGCTGCGGACCGACAGCGCAGCACGGGTGCTGCGCGAGGACGGATCGGTCATCGCGGGGCTGTACGCGGCAGGGAACGCCAGCGCGGCCGTGATGGGCCGGACGTACGCGGGACCGGGCGCGACCATCGGACCCGCGATGACGTTCGGCTACCTGGCCGCGCTGGACATGAAGGGGAGCTCATGAACGAGGTCCGGACCATCGACGTCGGCAAGCCGCCGACCAGGTACGCGCGCGGCTGGCACTGCGTCGGCCTGGCTCAGAACTTCAAGGACGGCCAGCCGCACGCGGTCAACGCCTTCGGCACGAAACTCGTGGTGTTCCAGGGCGAGGACGGCTCGCTGAACGTGCTCGACAGTTACTGCCGGCACATGGGCGGCGATCTCAGCCAGGGCACGGTCAAGGGCGACAACATCGCGTGTCCGTTCCACGACTGGCGTTGGGCGGGCAACGGCAAGTGCGTGGAGATCCCGTACGCCAAAAGGGTTCCGCTGCGGGCACGGACGCGGTCCTGGACCACGTTGGAGATCAACGGCCAGCTGTTGGTGTGGCACGACCCGCAGGGCAACCCGCCGCCGCCCGAGCTGATGATCCCGCGCGTCGAGGGCGCGTACTCCGACGAGTGGAGCAACTGGACCTGGGACACCATCCTGATCGAGGGCTCCAACTGCCGCGAGATCATCGACAACATGGTCGACATGGCCCACTTCTACTACATCCACTTCGCGTTCCCGACGTACTTCAAGAACATCTTCGACGGGCACATCGCGACCCAGTACCTCAACTCGCGCGGCCGTCCGGACGTCGGCAAGGGCAACTACTCCGGTGAGGACAACCTGTTGCGCTCCGAGGCGTCCTACTACGGCCCGGCGTACATGATCAACTACCTGTGGAACGACTACAAGGGCATCGAGGTCGAGACGGTCCTGGTCAACTGCCACTACCCGATCACGCACGACTCGTTCATGCTGCAGTACGGCCTGATCGTGAAGAAGCTGCCCGGCCTGGACACCGCGCAGGCGGACGTGGTCGCCGGCAAGTTCGCCCGCAGCTTCAAGGTCGGCTTCCTGCAGGACGTGGAGATCTGGAAGAACAAGACCCGGATCGACAACCCGTTGCTGTGCGAAGAGGACGGTCCGGTCTACCAGCTGCGCCGATGGTACGAACAGTTCTATGTGGACGCGGAGGCGGTCACCGAGGACATGACCAGGCGGTTCGAGTTCGAAGTGGACACCAGCAAGGCGAACGAGGCCTGGGAGCGGGAGGTCGCCGAGAACCTGGCCCGCCGGGAAGCCGGTGTGTGATGTGGGCGAAGGCGCCGGTCACCGACATGACCTTCGACACCACGGCCGACCGCCGATCGTTCCTGTCCGAGGGGCTGCGTCCGGTGGAGTGCGTGACCTGCGGCACGTGCGTGCTGGTGAAGAAGAACAGCCTGCACCACACGAGCATCCAGTGGCAGACGTCCACCTCCAGTTGCGCGGAGTTCGCCGCGGCCGGTGGCCCGTCGGCGTTGCAGGACACCTGCTCGAAGCTTCGGGCGAGCATCGAGTCGTTGGTCGCCACAGGGTTGCTTGAGGTCCCCGATGGCTGAGTACCAGCAGGTCAAGGTCGCCGACGTGATCCAGGAGACGGCGGACGCGGTGTCGGTGGTGTTCGACGCGGACTTCCCCTACCGGCCAGGCCAGTTCCTGACCCTGCGGTGCGGCGACGTCGCCCGGTGCTACTCGCTGTCCAGCGCCCCTGGGCTGGACCGTCCACAAGTGACGGTCAAGCGCATCCCGGACGGCTACGGTTCGGCGTGGGTCTGCGACAACGTCCGTCCGGGCACGGTTCTCGACGTCCTCCCGCCGGCCGGGATCTTCACGCCGAAGTCGCTGGACGACAACCTGTTGCTGTTCGCCGCAGGCAGCGGGATCACGCCGGTGATGTCGATCGTCAAGTCCGCGCTGGCGCACGGCACCGGCAAGCTGGTTCTGGTGTACGCCAACCGCGACGAGTCGTCGGTGATCTTCGCGGCCCGGCTCAGGGAACTCGCCTCCAGGTATCCGGAACGACTGTTGGTGGTGCATTGGCTGGAGTCGTTGCAGGGCCTGCCGACGGCTCGGCACTTCGCCGCGCTGCGGCCGTTCATGGGATACCAGTCGTTCCTGTGCGGGCCGGCCCCGTTCATGGACGTCGTCAGCCAGGCACTGCGTTCGTCGGGCGTGCCTCGGGAACGGATCCACGTCGAGCGATTCATCTCGTTGTCCGGCAACCCGTTCGAGGAGGTCGTCGACGAGGAACCGGCGGACGGGTCCGAGGCGACCGTGCAGGTGGACCTGGACGGTGAGAGCCACACGTTCCCGTGGCCACGGCACAAGAAGCTGCTGGACCTGTTGCTGGAGAAGGGGTTGGCCGCGCCGTACTCGTGCCGGGAGGGCGCGTGCAGTGCGTGCGCGTGCCGGATCGAGCGGGGTGAGGTGAAGATGCTGCAGAACGAGATCCTGGACCAGGAGGACCTGGACGACGGTATCGTCCTTGCCTGCCAGTCACTTCCGGTCACCGACACCGTCCGGATCACGTACACCTAAAGGATTGCTGATGCCGATCGACCGCGCAGTCGCCGTGAGCGCGCCCCGGCGCGAGAGCACGTTCTCGTGGACGTCCGCCGACGTGCTGCTGTACCACCTGGCGCTCGGTGCCGGAACGGATCCGCTGTCGCCGACGGAGCTTCGGTACGCGACCGAGAAAGACCTGCAGGTGCTGCCGACGTTCGGTGTGGTCGCACCCAACCTGCGACTGACCGAGCCGCCGAAGGTGTCGTTCCCGGGCATCGAGGTCGACCTGGCCAAGGTGTTGCACGGCCAGCAGGAGATCACCGTGCACCGGCCGTTGCCCGTCGAGGCAACCGTGACGGCGTACACCGGGGTCACGGACGTGTACGACAAGGTCAAGGCCGCCGTGATCGTGCAGGAGTCCACTGTGGTGAATTCAACCGGCGATCCGTTGTACACCACGAGATCCACGATCTTCGCTCGCGGCGAGGGCGGCTTCGGCGGAGAGCGCGGCCCGTCGGCCACGGTCGACCTGCCCGACCGGGAGCCGGACTTCGTGCTGGAGACCCCGATCCTGCCGCAGCAGGCGTTGCTCTACCGGCTCTGCGGCGACCGGAATCCACTGCACTCGGATCCGGATTTCGCGGCGGCAGCGGGGTTCCCACGGCCGATCCTGCACGGACTGTGCACGTACGGCATGGTGTGCAAGGCGGTCGTCGACGGGGTCCTGGACGGGGACGTCACCAGGGTGGCCGGGTTCGCGGTGCGGTTCGCCGGGGTGGTCTATCCCGGCGAGACCCTGCGCACCCAGGTCTGGCAGGAGGACAAACGGTTGCTGATCACCGCGTCAGCGGACGGCCCGGTCCTCTCGGACGCGATCATGACAGTGCTTTGATCATGATCACCGGGTGCTTGGCCGGGTCCAGCCAGCGCATGACGTCGTCCAACTTGTCGGCGGGAATCGACACGCAGCCGGAGGTCGGTTTGCCCGTGGACACGTGCAGGAAGAACGCGGAGCCCGCGCCCGAAACGACCGGATCACGGTTGTAGTCGATCACCACGGCATGGTTGTACGCGGTGCCCGCGGCCTGGAGGCGTTCACCGGCGGCCTCGTTGAACGGGCACGTGCCGACCGCACAGCGCTGACGGGTGTTGTACGTCGGCGAACCGCTGTCGCTGACCCACCAGTCCTGGTCGTCCACCTGGACGAACGGCAGCCGGGTGCCGTTGTTCGCCTGGATGCCGAACGACTCGGTGAGCCCGAACGTGCCAGTCGGGGTCCTGGACGTGGTCTCGCTCGCCTGCCCGATGCCCTGCGAACCCACATAGGCGGTCATCGGCCCGTACACCCGCTGCCACCAGTTCGGCCCCCCGCGCTGCCATACGGCCAACGTCGCCGTGGTGTCAGTGGATTTCACCGCGGTCACCGCGACGATCTGTTGCGCGGGTCCGTCGTACGACAAGGTGGTGACACTCGGCGCATCCGGGGCTTGCTCGGCACGTTGCTCGGGGACGGTGGTGTCCTGCGGCGGAGCCTGCTGTTTCGGAGCCTGCGGGGCCGGCTTCGGCGCCACGCGGGCAACCTGTGGCTCGGACCCTCGCACCGGCTCCAACCCGACCGGCGGGGGCGCGAGCACCTGCGCTTCCGCGAGCGGGGCGGCGACGGTCACCTGCCGGACCGTGCCAGGCGTGGACGGCTGAGCCAGACCGGACGACGTCAGCGCGCCACAAGCTAAGACGGCGACCACCCCGGACAGCAAGATACGACGCACGGCCGCCAGCCTACTGTGATCCACCACCCGTGCACCCGCCCGTTCGAGCGCCCTCGAACGCACGCGTCAGGACGTCACGACCAGGCCGCTGGTTGGGACGCCGGTTCCGGCTGTGACCAGCACCGGAGCGCCGACCTGGTTCACCGATGTGCCGCGGACCTGCCGGACCGCCTCGGCGATTCCGTTCATCCCATGTATGTACGCCTCGCCAAGTTGACCGCCGTGCGTGTTGACCGGCAGCCGACCGCCGACCTCGATGGCGCCGTCGGCAATGAAGTCCTTGGCTTCGCCGGCCGCGCAGAAGCCCAGTTCCTCCAACTGAACCAGGACAAACGGGGTGAAATGGTCGTACAGGATCGCTGTTCGCACATCGTCGACGCGCAGCCCGGACTGGGCCCACAGCTGGTCGCCGACCACGCGCATCTCGGGCAGCCCGACCAGACCGTCCCGGTAGTACGAGGTCATCACGAACTGGTCCGGACCACTGCCCTGGGCCGCCGCCGCGATCACCGCGGGTGCGTTGGGCAGGTCGCGGGCCCGCTCCACACTCGTGACGACAAGGGCGACCGCGCCGTCGCTCTCCTGGCAGCAGTCGAGCAGGTGCAGTGGTTCGACCACCCAACGGGACTGCTGGTGGTCGTCCAGGGTGATCGGCTTCTGGTAGAACCAGGCGTTCGGGTTGACTGCCGCGTGCCTGCGGTCGGCGACAGCGACGCGACCGAAGTCCGCCGAGGTCGCGCCGTAGACATGCTGGTAGCGGCGGGCGAACATGGCGACGTCGGCCGCGGGTGTGCCCAGGCCCATCGGATACGACCAGGCGTTGTCGATCCCGTTGCTGGTCGGCGCGGTCGCGGCGGCCGTGGACACCTGGCCGAAGCGGTGACCGGACCGTTCGTTGAACGCCCGGTAACACACGACGACCTTGGCGACACCGGTGGCGACGGCCATGGCGGCCTGCTGGACGGTCGCACATGCCGCGCCACCGCCGAAGTTGATCCGGCTGAAGAAGCTCAGCGACGGCACGCCCAGCTCGCGCGCCACCGCGATCTCCGAGTTGGTGTCCATGGTGAACGTCACCAGTCCATCCACATCGGACGGTTTTAGGCCGGCGTCGGCGAGCGCGGCCCCGATCGCTTCGACGGCGAGACGCAGTTCGGTACGGCCGGAATTCTTGGAGAACTCGGTCGCCCCCATGCCGACGATGGCCGCTTTGCCGGAGAGTGTCATGACCGCACCAGCCGTACTGTTCCGGTGACGTGGTCACCCAGCGAGCACCGACCGGTCACCGACACCACGGTTTCGTCGCCCTCCTCGGTCGCGTGGCCGGCGAAGACCAGCGTGTCCCCGGCGTAACACGGCACGCCGAGCTTGATGGAGACGTTGCGTACCAACGAGTCCGGCCCGGCCCAGTCGGTGACGAACCGTTGTACCAGGCCGGTCGTGGTCAGGATGTTCAGGAAGATGTCCTGGGAGCCACGCCGGACGGCCGCGTCCCGGTCGTGGTGGACGTCCTGGAAGTCGCGGGTGGCGATGGCCGTGCTCACCACGAACGTCGCGGTGGCCTCGATCCTCAGCTCGGGAAGCTCCGTCATCGCGTCCGCCAGGCCGGGACGGTGAGCTCACTGTCCACATGCGACCATTCTACCCGCACCGGCTGACCGATCCGAACCTCCGCTGGGGGCACGTCGAGCAGTTCGCCGAGCATCCGCACGCCTTCCTTGAGTTCCACCAGGGCGATCACGATGGGCAGCTGTTTGCCCGGCACAGGCGGATGGTGGTGGACGACGTAACTGAAGATCGTGCCTTCACCCGCCGAAACCACGTATCCCGGCCGATCGTGGCCGCAGTGCGGGCAGACCGGCCCTGGTGGATGCCGGAGTCGTTCGCAGGAAGGACATTTCTGGATCCGCAGCTCGCGCCGGGCGGTGCCGTCCCAGAAGACCTGGGTGTCCTGGTTGACCTGCGGCCGGATGACCTGCCCGGCGGGTTGCGGCCGGAACTTCAGGACACGGAACATCATCTCCGCGACCGGCTCGTCGTCGACGTACCAGGCGCTGTTGGTCGTGACGAACCATCCCTCGCCCAACGCTGTCCGCTTAGGACCGACCACATCGGACAGTGTGGTGGTCACGGCGAGTTGCTCGCCCGGTCGGAGATACCGGTGGTACGTCTGTTCGCAGTTGGTGGCGACCACCGAGGTGTAGCCGGCCTCGTCCAGGATCCGGCTCATCGCGCCGAGCGGGTCGTCGCCGTCGCGTTCGCCGGTCAGGCCGTACATCGTCCACACCTGGACCATCGCGGGCGGCGCGAACTTCGGGTAGGCGGGGTTGCGGTCGCCCATCGCCTCCACCCAGTTGTTGATCATCGGCTCGTTGACCGGGTCCCGCGCCAGGCGTGGTTTGCTCTCCCCCAACGCCTTGAGCCGGGCGGCCTCGGTTTCGACGGCGTTCATCGCACCACCCGCGGCAGCTTCAGTCCGGCGGTGGCGATCAGCTCGCGTTGGATCTCGTTCACGCCGCCGCCGAACGACAACACCAGATTCCGTTTCGCCTGCACGTCAAGCCAGCGCATGAGGTCCCCCGTCGCCGGGTCGGCCGGATCGCCGTGCCTGCCGACGATGTCCTCCATCAGCCGGCCGACCCGCTGCACCCGGTCCGACGCGAACACCTTGGTCACCGAAGCGTCGGCGATGTCCAACTCGGCCGCCGCCACCTGGCCGTTGAGCAGCGTGTTGACCTCGACGCACGCGTACGCCTCGGCCAGCGACCTGCGCACATCGCGTCGGTCCAGAAGTCCTTGCCCGGCGGCCCAGTCCCGGACGCGGGAGTACAACGCGTCGATCCGGCCGGCCGGGCCGAGCATCACCCGCTCGTGGTTGAGCTGCGTGGTGATCAGCTTCCATCCGCCGTTCTCCGGCCCGACCCGCCTACTCACCGGTACGCGCACGTCCGTGAAGTACGTGGCGTTCACGTGGTGGGCGCCGTCGCACGTGATGATCGGCGTCCATTCGTAGCCGGGCGCCGTCGTGGCCACGATCAGGATGGAGATTCCCTTGTGGCGCTGGGCTTCCGGGTCGGTGCGGCACGCCAGCCAGATGTAGTCCGCCTCGTGTGCGCCGGTGGTGAAGATCTTCTGCCCGTTGACCACATAGGACTCGCCGGCGCGGACAGCAGTGGTTCGCAACGACGCGAGGTCGGTGCCGGACTCGGGTTCGGTGTAGCCGATGGCGAAGTGGATCTCCCCGGCGACGATCTTCGGCAGGAAGAAGTCCCGCTGCTCCTGGGTGCCGAACTCCTTGAGGGTCGGGCCGACCGTCTGCAGGGTCACGTACGGCAGCGGGACGTCCGCGCGGGCCGCCTCGTCCACCAGGATCTGCCGTTCCACGTCACCGGTGTCCGTGAACCAGCCGTCCGCGCCGATCCGCCGCATCAGGGCCCGGTAGACCTCGCCGTGCCGGTCGGTGAGCATCACCTCCCGCTCGGCCGGTGTCACCAGGTCGGCGAAGTAGGCCCGGAGCCGGTCCTTCAGCGCCCGCTGGTCCTCGGTCAGATCGACGAACACAGCTGGTCCAGCCTTTCCTCGACACCGCCGGCGAACCGCACGAGATCCTTGCCCAGCGCGTAGAACCGATGCATCGGGTACGAGATGTCCACGCCGATCCCGCCGTGCAAGTGGTGGCACGTGTGCATGGCCTTCGGCAGTTCCTCGGTCAGCCAGTACGCGGCGACGTCCAGCGCGGACCTGGCGTCCCGGCCGGTGCCCAGCCGCCAGATCGCCGACCACGTGGCCAGGTGCAAGGTTCTGGCGGCGATGTACACGTCCGCGATCTGCTGCGCCACCGCCTGGAAAGTCGCCAACGGCTTGCCGAACTGCCGCCGGTTCCCGACGTGCTCAGCGGTCAACTCCAGAGCACCGGCCAACAATCCGTCACCCACCGCGCAGATCCCGGCAAGCGCAAACGCTTGCAAGTGTCTCGCCGAGCCCAGAAGCTCACCCGGAGTGTCATCGAGCCGGACTGTGTACTCCGGTTGCCCGCTAGATGAGTGTGTCTTTGTTAACACTACATCTTGCCTGTGAACTGAGTACACAAGATCATTGGCGACGACAAGGATACAAGTTGCATGCTCGGCGTACGGAACCTGCGTCTTGGTCCCGGTGAGGAAGGCATCAGCGGTCCCGACGCGGCGGTCACGGTCGGTCCCGACGCCGCGGTCACGGTCGGCCCCAGCGCGGCGGTCACGGTCGGCCCCAGCGCGGCGGTCACGGTCGGTCCCGACGCCGCGGTCACGGTCGGCCCCAGCACCGCGATCACGGTCGGTCCCAGCGCCGCAGTCACGGTCGGTCCCAGCGCGGCTATCGTTGACTGTGACCTGCCCACGCATCGCTGCGGTCAAAACTCCGGGAGATGCCAGCCAGCGGTCCTGCTGTGCCAGCGTTCCCATGTGGACAATGGGCAGCACACCGAGGGCGAGCGTGGCCAACGCGGGCGTGTCCACCGCGGCCCGGCCGACCTCGGCGAGCACCACGCACGTCTCGATCACGCCAAGGCCGTCGCCGCCGAGCCGCTCAGGCCTGGCCAGTGTGAGCAGACCGGCTTGATCCAGGGCCTTCCATGGCTGCTCGGGTTCGCGGCGCAGGACGCTCGCGGCCAGGTCGGCGATCTCCCGTTGGGTGTCGTCGAAGCTGAAGTCCACCGAACCTCCTATCGGGGCAGTCCGAGGACGCGCTCGGCGGCCAGGGTCAACAGGATCTGGCTGGTGCCGCCGGCGATGCTCAGGCAGCGGGTCAGGAGGAAGGCGTGGATCGCGTCGCCCGCCACATCCGCCAGGGCGCCTTCCGGCCCGTACAGGTCCAGTGCGGCCTCAGCCACCTCCTGCCGGTGCCGGACGCCGACGAGTTTGCGCACGCTCGGGTCCGTGGCGAGATGGTCCATCAAGGACACCACCAGCCCGTCGGCCACCAAGGCGCCCAACCGTTCCTGATCACACCCTCGGGTGGCAGCCAGGTGGAGCAGGCCTTCCACCTCGGCGCCGAACGAGGATCCGCCGCCCATGGCCACGCGCTCGTTCGCCAGGGTCGTGCGGGTCAGCCGCCAGCCGTCGCCCAGGTCGCCCACGACGCACGAGTCCGGGACGAACACGTCGTCCAGGAACACCTCGTTGAACATGGCGTCGCCGGTGATCTCCCGCAACGGTCGGATGTCGATGCCTTCGGACCGCATGTCCACCAGGAAGTACGTGATTCCCTTGTGTTTGGGCACGTCCGGGTCGGTGCGGGCGAGGCAGATCGCCCAGTCCGCCTCGGCGGCGCGGGACGTCCAGACCTTCTGGCCGGACAGCCGCCAGCCGCCGTCGGCCCGGACCGCGCGCGTCCGCAACGCGGCCAGGTCCGAGCCTGCCTCGGGTTCGCTGAACAGTTGGCACCACGAGATCTCGCCGCGCAGGGTCGGCCGCACGAACCTGTCCTGCTGCTCAGGGGTGCCGTGCTGGAGGACGGTCGGCGCGGCCCACGCCCCGATCACCAGGTCCGGCCGCCGCACACCGGCCCGCCGGAGTTCGTCGGCGATCATCACCTGGTCCGAGGCGGACGCGTCGAGGCCGTAGGGCTTGGGCCACTCGGGCATGAGCAGTCCGGTCTCGGCCAGTCGCGCACGTTGGTCATCCAGAGACAGGGCGGCGATCTCCGCGATCAGGTCCCGGGTTCGACTGTCCGCAGTGGAGGCCGCACGGACCTGGCGCCGCGCGCCGCTCAATGCCAGTTCGGCGACCCGACGACGCCACATGGCCGTGCCGCCGAGCAACGCCCGCAAGGTCAACGCCCGCCGCAGGTACAGGTGGGCGTCATGTTCCCAGGTGAAGCCGATGCCGCCGAGCACTTGGACGCAGTCCTTCGCGGTCTCCACGGCCGCTTCCAGTGCCACGGCCGCCGCGACCGCCGCGGACAACGGGTGTTCGTCGGGTGCCTCGTCGGCTGCGCGCGCCGCGTCCCATGCTGCCGCCGACGCCGCGGAGACCCGGCACAACATGCCCGCACACAGGTGTTTCACCGCCTGGAAGGAGCCGATCGGCTTGCCGAACTGCGCACGCACCTTCGCGTACGAGGTCGCCGTGTCCAGGCACCAGCGCGCGATGCCCGTGGCCTCGGCGGCGGCGAGGGTCGCGGCCAGGTCCAGGACCTCCCGGGTACTCACCGGAATGACGTGAGTACCGCTCGCATTCGTCGGCCGGGCCGACAGTGGTTGGGACAAGTCCAGGGACTCACGGGCGGTCGACGGCCCGTCCACCAACGTCCAGACGTCGTCCACCGCGACGAGTTGATACGGTGCGTGACCGAACAGCGGCCCGTCCGGCAGGAGTCCGACCGCGACCGGGATACCGCCTTCGGCCAGCGCGGGCAGCAGTTCCTTGGCCGCCGGGCTGTCCGGGCTACGAGCGAGTAACAGTCCGGTGAGCACAGTCGGCAACACCGGCCCCGGGACCAACGCGGCGGCAGTCTGTTCCAGCGCGGCGGCCAGGTCCGCGACCGATCCGCCCCCGTCCGGCCGGACCATCTCGAACAAACCCAGGTGGGCCAGGTCGGCCCAGTGTTCCCGCCAGTGCTTCGCGCCGTCCCGGCCGCGGACGGTCGCGACCACGCCGGCGCGGTCGGCCCACGCCCTGATCGACTCCCCGATGGCCCGCTGCTCAGCGGTAATGGCGATCGACACACGGTCATTATAGAACGTGTTTCAGTTCTGTCGGCAACCCCGGCAGCGCGTATGATTCGAACGCGCGCGGTACACTGGTATCTGAAGTGGAACAGGTTTTAGCAAGGGGTTCGGATCGATGACAGCGACACCGTCCGGTGCGATCAGCGCTCTCGGCGACGACGAGCTCGGCTCGGCGGCCCAGCGCGACCGGCGCAAGCGCATCCTGGACGCGACCATCGCGCTGGCCACCAAGGGCGGCTACGACGCGGTCCAGATGCGTGCCGTGGCCGAACGCGCCGAAGTGGCACTGGGCACCCTGTACCGGTACTTCCCGTCCAAGATCCACCTCCTGGTGTCCGGCCTGGCCCGCGAGTTCGAGCGCAACCAGGAACGCATCGAGAAGGCGTCGGTGCCCGGCGAGACCCCGTACGACCGGGTGCTGTTCGTTCTCGGCCGGGTGACCAGGGCGATGCAGCGCGACCCGCACCTCACCGAGGCGATGACCCGCGCGTTCATGTTCGCCGACACCTCGGCGGCGACCGAGGTCGACCACGTGAGCCTGCTGATGGAGCGGATGTTCACCCGAGTAATGCATGACGGCGAGCCCACCGACGAGGACAAGGCCATCGCCCGGGTGATCGGCGACGTCTGGCTGTCCAATCTGGTCTCCTGGGTGACCAGGCGCGCGTCCGCGACGGACGTGACCACGCGCCTGGAACTCACCGTACGACTGCTGCTCAAGAAGGACTGAGGCTTTCAGCCCAGGACGCCGCTGATCGAGGCGTGTCCTTTCAGCAGGTTGCGGGCGATGGTCCGGCGCTGGATCTCGTCCGTGCCCTCGTAGATCCGCAGCAGCCGCAGCTCGCGGTACCACCGCTCGATCGGCAGTTCACGGGTGTAGCCCATGCCGCCGTGGATCTGCAGGACGCGGTCGACGATCTCGTTGGCCTTCACCCCGCCGTACAGCTTGGCCATGGACTGCGCCTGCCGGGAGTCCATGCCCTGGTCGACCTGCCACGCGGCGTGCAGCACGAGCCAGCGCAACGCCTCGATCTCCACCGCCGAGTCCGCGATCATCCACTGGATCGCCTGGCGTTCCGCGATCGGCTGGCCGAACGTGGTCCGGGTCCTGGCGTAGTCGATGCCCATGTCGACGAGCCGCTCGCACGCGCCGATCGCACGGGCGGGCAGCAGGTACCGGCCCTGGCCGATCCACCGCATCGCCAGTTCGAAGCCGCGGCCGACCTCGCCGAGGATGTTGCGGGACGGCACGCGCACGTTGTCGAACGTCAGCGCGGCCGGGCCCCACTCGCCCATGGTGTCGATCGGGTGCGACTTCCAGCCCATCTCCCGGTCGGCCAGGAAGCACGTGACGCCGCCGTTGGCACCCTTCTCCTTGTCCGTCACCGCGAACACCATGGTGAAGTCGGCTTCGTTGCCGCCGGTGATGAACGTCTTCTCGCCGTTGATCACCCAGTCGTCGCCGTCCTGGTGGGCGAACGCGCGGATGGCCCGCGCGTCCGAGCCGGCGCCGGGCTCGGTGATCGCGAAGCACGAGATCTTCTCGCCCGCGATGGTCGGCTTCAGGTACGTCTCACGCTGCTCTTCGTTGGCGTAGAACAGGATATTGTCCGCGGCGCCGCCGAACCGGAACTGGATGAACGAACGCCCCAGTTCCGCCTCCAGCAGGGCGGCCATGATCGCGCCCAGGTTCATGCCGCCGTACTCCTCGGGGGTGAGCACACCCCAGAAGCCGGACTCCTTGGCCTTCAACTGAAGCTCGCGGATCTCGGCGCGCTCCAGGCCGGGCCGCCCGGCGCGTTCCCGCCGGAGCACCTCCGGCTCCAACGGCATGATCTCCTTGCGCACGAATGTCCGCACCCAGTCGCGGACCTCACGCTGCTCGCCGGTGAGTGAGAAGTCCATTGTCAGCTCCTAGAGACGGCGGCCGCCGTCGACATAGATGGTTTGACCGGTGATGAACGAGGACTCGTCGCCGACCAGGAACGCGATCGTGGCGGCGATGTCGGCGGGCTGGCCGACCCGGCGCACCGGCGTGATGTCGGCGCTGCGCTGGGCCAGTTCCGCCGGCGTGATCCCGACGCGCTCGGCTGTGGCCGCGGTCATCTCGGTGACGATGAAGCCGGGGGCGACCGCGTTCACGTTGATACCGAACGGACCCAGTTCGATCGCGAGCGTGCGGGTGAACCCCTGCAGGCCCATCTTGGCGGCCGAGTAGTTGGCCTGGCCGCGGTTGCCCAGCGCGGACACGCTGGACAGGCTCACGATCTTGCCGTACTTCTGGGCGACCATGTGCTTCTGCGCGGCCTTGCTCGCCAGGAACGCGCCCTTGAGGTGGACGCCGATCACCGTGTCCCAGTCCTGCTCGGTGAGCTTGAACAGCAGGTTGTCCCTGGTCACGCCGGCGTTGTTGACCAGGATGTCCAGCGACCCGAACTCCTCGGCGGCCCGGTCGGCGGCGTTGGTCACCTGATCGGCGTCGGTGACGTCGGCGCCGACCGCGATCGCCCGCCCGCCGGCCGCCACAATGGCATCCACAGTGGACTTACCAGCGGCCTCGTCCAGATCGAGGACCACCACGGCCGCGCCGTCCGCCGCCAGCCGCGCGGCGACAGCGGCACCGATTCCCCTCGCCGCCCCGGTCACCAGGGCCACCCGTCCGTCCAGAGCCATCCGAGTCCTCCGAAAACCATACGCTGTTAGGTATAGTCCGAGCATAACTCCGGGAGGACACAGATGCCACGGCCGACGACACCCTTGCTGAGCCGGGATCGGATCAGGGTGGCCGCACTGGCGATCATCGACCGCGACGGCCTCCCGGGCCTGTCCATGCGCCGCCTCGCCGCCGACCTCGGCGTGCAGGCACCGTCCCTGTACAGCCACTTCCCCACCAAGGACGCCCTGCTGGACGAGGTCTGCGACGCGATCATGTCCGCCGTCGACGTCTCCGACTTCGCCGGCACCGACTGGCGCAAAGGCATCCGGACGTGGGCGAGGTCATACCGCGCGGCCCTGGCCGCCCACCCCAACGTGGTCCCGTTCCTGGCCGGCGGCCCGGCCCGGCGGGACTCGGCACTCCGGGTCGCCGACGCGGTGCACGGCGGGCTCGTGCGGGCGGGCTGGCCGCCGAAACTGGCGACCATGATCGGAGCGTCCACGAAGTACCTGGTCCTGGGCGCCGCGATCGGCTCGTTCTCCCGGGGCTTCGAAGACGACGTGCAGGTCTACCTCGACCGGTATCCCAACCTCAACCAGGCCCACCGCCTGGCCGAACACGCCGACGAGATCGACCAGGGCTCGTTCGAACTGGCCCTGGACGCCTTCCTGCACGGCCTCTCAGCCCTGCACGGTGCGACCACCTGACCCGGGCGGGTCCCGGGCCAGGATTCACTGGTCAGTTCGTCAGGCTGTCGAACATGCCAGGTTCGTAGGAACCCGCCGGGGTACGCACGATCACGTTCATCCGGTTGGCCGCGTTGATCAACGCCACCAAGGAGACGAGTGCGACGACCTGGTCTTCGTCGTAGTGCTTGCGCACCTGGGCCCAGGTCTCGTCGGACACGCCGGTGTGGGCATCGGCGAGCCGGGTGCCTTCCTCGGCGAGCGCCAACGCGGCCCGCTCGGCCTCGGTGAACACAGTCGCCTCACGCCACGCGGCGACCAGATTGAGCCGGACCGAGGTCTCGCCGGCGGCCGTGGCGTCCTTGGTGTGCATGTCGGTGCAGAAGCCGCAGCCGTTGATCTGACTGGCCCGCAACGACACCAGCTCCTGGATGGGCAGCGGCAGCGGCGACTGCCGGATCACCATGCTGGCGTTGGCGAACCGCTTGCCGAACTTGGCGGCGAGCTCGTTGTCGAACATGTTGAGTCGAGTTTCCATGGCCACAAGATGCCGACCACCCGCTCCTTGTGACAGCTCGCCGACGTGACGCGCACCACTAGGCGGTCAGCAAGGCATCACGGACCTTCGTGGCCTCGGCCGTCGATGCTCCCCGCCACGCCACGATGTCGTCCGGACGCACCAGCAGACATTCGTCGTCGGACAGGAAGTCGACCTGGTCGCCCGTGACGGTCGCCCAGTCCGGACCGGCCAGGTCCACTGTGGAGCGACTGTCGTCGAGCCACCGGTGTGGGATCCGGGTGCCGACCCGGCCGGCCGGTGCGAACTCAAGGATCGGCTCCTCGGAACCGTCCGGCACCAGTGCTCCCTCGGTGTACTGAAAGCCGCCTGCCGCAAGGACGAACGGATGCGCCAACGTGGGATCCGGTGTGCCGAGGGTGAAGCTCTCGGCGCGACGCGTGGACTGGTCCGCCACGAACCATCCGGCTGGGCGGCGTTCGGCGTGGTAACTGGCGAGCAACGACGGCGCGGCTTCGCCGCGCAGGACGGCGGCGAGTTTCCAGCCGAGGTTGTGCACGTCGGCGATCCCGGTGTTGGCGCCGCTGGCCGCGTACGGTGGCATCACGTGGGCCGCGTCACCCGCCAGGTGCACCCGTCCCGCCGAGTAGTGGTCCGCCACCAGCATCTCCGCCTGCCACGGCAGGACACTGCGGACCTCCAGGTCCGGCGCGGGCACGCCGAGCGCCGTCCGCACCAGCGTCGGCCAGTCCCGGTCGGTATCGGCGCCCGGCGTCATGAACACCCAACGGCGACGGCCGTCCACGGACGCCAGTCCGCCCGGAATGTCCGGGTGATCGATCCGGCACAGGTTGAACTCCCGGCCGCGCACCACGGACGCGAGGTCGGCGTAGAAGTACACATTCACGTTCGGTTCCCCGACGGCGCCCTGGCCCGACCGGGTGATGCCCAGGGCGTCCCGTACGCCGCTGTGTGCCCCGTCCGCGGCGATCAGATACTGGGCGTGGATCTCCTCGCCGGCGAGCCGGCCGACCACGCCGTCGGTCGTCTGCTCGAAACCGAGCAGCTCTGTGCTGAACCGAACCTCGGCACCGGCCTCGACAGCGGCCGCCCGCAGGACGGGCTCCAGTACGTCCTGCGCGATCAGGCATGGCAGCTCCGGGCTGACTTCCACGGCCGAAACCCCGGTCGGCTGCCACAACGGCAACTGCTCTGCCTCCGCCAGGGTGCGTCCGGCGGCCATGTGGTCGTGCCCGGCCAGGTCCCGCGCTGCCTCGTGGACCAGGCCGGCGAGCCCCATCTCGCGGAAGATCTCCATGGTCCGGACGTGGAATCGGCGCGCTTTCGGCTGCGGTGACGTGGTCTCGCGCCGCTCGACCACCGTCACTGGGACGCCGTGGTGCCGCAGCACGAGCGCGGCCGTGAGCCCGACCAGTCCGCCGCCGACGACCAACACCTCTGGTGTACGTTGTCCACTCATATGGACGTTGTACACCAACTGCTAGCCTGTGTCGACCATGAACGACAAACTGGTGTGGCTCGAAGACTCCGTGGCCTCCCGCGCCGCGGAGCCGCTCAGCCGCGAACGCATCGTGGCCGCCGCGGTCCAGATGGCGGACCAGGAGACGAGCGGCGACGTCACCATGCGGGCCCTGGCCGGTCGGCTCGGTGTGCGCAGCCCGATGGCGCTCTACCGGTACGTCCACAGCAAGGACGGACTGGCCGACCTGATGGCCGACCACGTCTACGGCCAGCTCAGCGTCACCCGGGGCGAGGGCTGGCGACCGGCCCTGCGCCGGCTCGGCACCTCCGGCTGGGCGGCCGTCCAACGACACCCCTGGTTCGCGCGCCTGGCGTTCAGCCGCCCCCCGCTCGGCCCGAACGCGCTGGCCGTCTACGACGCGGCGCTCGCCGAACTCGACTCACTGAACCTGGCGGCAGCCACCCGCATGGGGTTCGTCAACACCGTGCTCGGGCACGTCTTCGGCTCCGGCCTCGCCCTGCTTGAGGAGCGGGCGATGCGCGCCCGCACCGGCATGGCCACCGAGGAGGACCTGGCCACCGCCGTGGCCCCCTACCTCGACCGGATCGCCGCCGCGGGCAGCCACCCGCACTTCACCCGCTGGGCCACTGACCCCGGCCGCGACGCCCAGCCACCGCAGACGTTCGACGCGATCCTCGAATGGCTGCTGGACGGCCTCGCCACGCTGGCGGACTAGATCAGGCGTCGCCGAGGACTCTGCGGGCGTTGTCGACGTGCAGGTTCTCGATCATCCGACCGTCCACTGTCACCACACCGCGACCTTCCCTGGTGGCCTCTTCGAAGGCTTCGATCACCTTTCGGGCGTGCGCGATCTCAGCCGGCGACGGCGCGAAGATCCGGTTGCACGGCTCGATCTGCCCCGGGTGGATCAGGGTCTTCCCGTCGAAGCCGAACTCCTTGCCCTGCTGGCACTCCGCCTCGAAGCCTTCGATGTCCCTGACGTCGTTGTAGACGCCGTCGAGGATGTCCTTGCCGGCCGCGCGGGCCGCGAGGACGCAAAGCGACAGGCCGGTCAGCAGAGGAGCGCGCCCCGGGACGTGCGTGGCCCGCAGTTCGTTGGCCAGGTCGTTGGTGCCCATCACCAGGACTGACAGCCGGTCGCTGGCGGCGGCGATGTCGTGCGCGTGCAGCATCGCTATCGGGGTCTCGACCATGACCCAGATCGCTGTGCGGTCCGAGGCTCCGCCGGATTCCAGGGCGTCTTCGATGGCGTGCACTTCCGCGGCCGAGTTCACCTTCGGCACGAGCACGGCCTGCGGGCCGGCCTCGGCCGCCGCGCGCAGGTCGTCCGCATGCCACTGCGTGCCGAACCCGTTGACCCTGATGGCTACTTCCCTTGTGCCGTAAGTACTCGCCGCCTCGCAGACGCGCTTTCTAGCGTCCACTTTGGCGTCCGGCGCGACAGCGTCCTCCAGGTCAAGGATCAACGCGTCCGCAGGCAACCCACGGGCTTTCTCCAGCGCCCGATCGTTCGCGCCGGGCATGTACAGCACCGATCGACGTGCCATTCTCAGTCCTTCTCGGCCTGGGCGTACGCCTCCGCGAGCTCCGGGTCACGAGCGGCGAGCTGGTCGGCCAACTCGGCGACCACCCGGCACTGCTTCACCGTCGCGTCGTCCTGCATCTTGCCGTCGATCATCACGGTGCCGGTGCCGTCGCCCATCTCCCGGATCACCCGCCGCGCCCACGCCACATCCGCCGGCGACGGCGAGAACACCTTCTTGGCGATCTTGATCTGCGCCGGGTGCAGGCTCCACGCGCCCACACAGCCGAGCAGGAAGGCGTTCCGGAACTGGTCCTCGCAGCCGACTGTGTCCCGGATGTCCCCGAACGGCCCGTAGTACGGCAGGATCCCGTTCGCCGCACACGCGTCGACCATCCGCGCCACGGTGTAGTGCCACAGATCCTGTTGGTACGTCTGGCGACCGGCCGTCAAGTCGTCACCGACCGGGTCGCTGCGCACCAGATAGCCCGGGTGGCCGCCGCCGACCCGGGTGGTCTTCATCCGCCGGCTCGCCGCCAGGTCCGCCGGGCCCAGCGACAGGCCCTGCATCCGGGGGGACGCGCCGGCGATCTCCTCCACATTGGCCACCCCGGTCGCCGTCTCCAGGATCGCGTGCACCAGGATCGGCCGCGCCAGCCGGGCCTTCGCCTCCAACTGCGCCAGCAGCCGGTCCACATAGTGGATGTCCTGCGCGCCTTCGACCTTCGGCACGATCACCACGTCCAGCCTGTGCCCGATCTCCGGCACCAGGGTGAGCAGGTCGTCCAGCGCCCACGGCGAGTCCAGGCTGTTCATCCTGGTCCACAACTGGGTGTCGGCGAACTCGGTGCTCTTGCCGATCCGCACCAGCCCGGCCCGCGCCGCCTCCTTGCGGTCCGCCGGGACGGCGTCCTCCAGGTTGCCGACCAGCACGTCCACCTGGCCCACCAGGTCCGGCACCTTCGCGGCCATCTTCGGGTTGCCCGGGTCGAAGAAGTGCAGCGCCCGGGACGGCCGGAACGGAACCTCCCGGACAGGGTCAGGCGCACCCAGCGCCAACGGCCGGAAGAAGTCCTTCGGCGAACGCATTCTCCACCTCCAACTCGGGCTACCGCAGGTTAACGTGCCCGGTGACGACGCGCAGGCGAGACAGGTCACACCACGACCACAGTCCCGTCCACGGTGAGGTAGCCATGGACCATCGTCTCCGTGCTGTACGGCGCCGCGAGCGTCCCGTCCCGGTCCAGGGCGATCACACCACCCGTCCCACCCAACGCCGTGAGCCGGTTCATGACCACCTCGTGAGCGGCCGCCACCACGTCAAGTCCGCCAAACTCGATCATCGCCGCGATCGTCCCCGCCGCAGTACCCCGCAGGAACACCTCACCATCGCCAGTCCCACTCACAGCGACCCGCCTGTCGGCGTACGTGCCCGCGCCGATCACAGCCGAGTCACCGACACGCCCGGTCAACTTGTTGGTCCGCCCACCGGTGGACGTCGCCGCGGCCAAGTCACCGCCACGGTCGACCGCGACCGCGCCCACCGTGCCTTTCAACTCCAACAGCTGGCTCAGTCGCCGTTCCGTGGAGAAATAGCCCCCATCGACCATCACCAGCCCGCCGCGCACCGCGAACTCATCCGCGCCAGGCCCAGCCATGAACACGTGGTCAGTCGACTCCATCACCAGGCGCGCGGCCTCAATCGGGTTGCGGACCGCCCGCACAGCCGCGACCGCACCAGCGGCCTTGTCCAAACCACGCATGATCGACGCGTCCAACTCATGGCCCTCGTCGGCGGTGAACACGGATCCCTTGCCCGCGTTGAACAACTCGTTGTCTTCCAGCACGCGCACGGCTGCGACAACCGCGTCTACACAGTTGTCCTTGGCTTGGCCGGCTCGCAGGGCCGCTTCGATGCCCGCCCGGACCTCGTCGCGCAAGTCCTCCGGGGTTTGCTTGCCCGCGCCGCCGTGGACGGCCAGGATCACGTTCTTCATGAACCGCAGCATAGGGCTTCCGGCTTTTCGCTGGTACGTCCAGTGTGTGGGCGCTGTCCGCATTTCAACAGATGCTCGCTTCGTGGCATGTCGGTCTACAGATTGTTCGCTCGCCGCGAGGGCAGGCCGCCAAGAGGGAGTCTGTTGTCGGGTTTTGCTGCTGTGGTTTGGTTGTTTGTTTGGTCGCGGGTTCTCCCTCCCGTGTGGCCTGCCCAAGGGAATCACATCTGGCATGTGGTGTCCGGCTTGGGTTTCGGTCCGTATCGCTCCCGCTGTCTGCCGGTTTCCGTGGGCGGACCGCACGGCTTTCGTCGTTCGGACACCACATGCCAGATGTGATTGGCTGCGCCCAGGAAGCTCCTATGGTGTG
Source organism: Actinocrispum wychmicini (assembly GCF_004345645.1). Lineage (GTDB taxonomy): Bacteria > Actinomycetota > Actinomycetes > Mycobacteriales > Pseudonocardiaceae > Kibdelosporangium > Kibdelosporangium wychmicini. The sequence continues at coordinate 175,259 of NZ_SLWS01000018.1, forward strand.
TCAAGGAGTGGGGTGGTGTTTGTGGAGGTTGGTGAGGTCGGTCATGAGGCGGGGGTAGATTTCGCGGGCGA
>NZ_SLWS01000019.1 GCF_004345645.1 Actinocrispum wychmicini
GCTCGCTGACGCATGACCTGAGGAATCCCTGCGGCACCAGCCACGAGCAGGGGACAACACGAGGGCCATCACACTGTCCCCTGTAGTGCAGAGAACCGCAGGACCTCGCAGACGCTGGTCTTGACCCATGCGCCGCGTGCCCGCTGCTTTCCAGGCGGCTCCGGCGGTGGATACTTCACGAGGTCGGCGTTGAGTCGTTCGGCGATGGTGTCGTAGCCGAGTTCGTCATGGTAGCGCCACATCGCGATCTGCGTGACTGTTTCGCCCCGCACACCGTCCGGTTCCAGACGAGACTTGGTGTGGCCTCTCGCGGCCTTCGTCGGGTTGGGGTGCCGGTAGGTCTTTGCCTTGTACCCGTAGGGCGGTTTGCCGATGTTCCAGCCCTCACGCACGTGGGTGCACAACCCACCCCATGACTGTTCGAGAGTGTTGAGAACTTCGTACTCGGCGACAGACTGGTTGATACGCCGCTGCAACACCCACTGGGCCCGGCTACCCGAGACTCTGATCGGTTCGTTCGCAGCGAACAACGGCACATCCGCACGCTCCAACGCTCGCTCGACTGAGATCCCTTCGAACGTCCGGCGGGCGACACGGGAGATCGACTCGCAGATCACCGCATCGAACCGGCGTCCGGGACGGGCGGCTTCGGCGAGCAGATCGGAGATGCCGCCGTCGCGAGCGATGGGGATGTCGAACCGCTCGTAGTTCTCCCCTTGGCCGCGCTGGTCCAGTTCCATCCGACCGGACTCGACGTCGTAGAAGACCGCCACGATCATCCAGGACTCCGGCAGGGCGGTGCGGCAGGTGCCCACCTGTCGCATCACCGACTGCCGAGGGTCCTGCTGGTCCTCGGTCGAGCATCGCGCAAGTACTGCTACCCGGATTTCACGACGCAGCAACGCGGCCGACATCCCCAACGGCGACACGTCATAGTCGGACAGCCCAGACGGACCCGACTCTGGTGCCGGTGTGCCGGGTGTCCTGCTCCGTCTGAGCGCGGGCGGGGGTGGGTTGGTCGGCGAGTCACGAGGGGAGGTCATCGGCTCCACCATCCTTACTGGAGTCCATGTCGGATTCGACTTGTCGCGCCGCCCAGTCGAGCAAGTCACGAACGACGGCGGCAAGGTCACCACGTAATCGATCGCCTTCGGCTCCGCCAACTCGGTCGACAAGCCCCCAGTAGCGGCGATCGTTTCCGCGTCTGTCGCGTTGATCGTACGACCACTCCGGCCTGCCAGGTCTGATTTTCGGCAGGTTCTCCATGTGGTCGTCAGGTGCTGGGCGCGGCGACGGAACAGGTAAACCTGTTGCGTCGTCGCTGTCCCGGTGCTTGTCCGGGTCATTCGCTGACACGAGGTCGGATCCCATGGTCCCCCCAGGGCATCATTCCAGGGCCGACCAAGACTGTCCTGTGGTCGGCCTGCTGACACTGTCCGAAGGCGTATGCGCCTTCGCCAGCGAGTGTGGGCCGACCGATCACGATCCCCGAGGGGGCTGGATCCCCAGAACGGTTCGCACGCTGGACCATCGACAGTAGCACCGCGTGAGGCACTGTCGCATGTGTACGCACACGATCACCGACCGCATCGGAGAACCGCGTCAGCGGCCGGAGCTTGGGCCGCCCCGGTCGACATCGCGGTGCACATGGGTCTGGACGGAGCGTTGCTGGTAGTCGAAGTCTGCCTGAATTGACTGGTGCACCTGGCGTTGCAGCGCGGTGAGCCGTTGGTGTTCGATCGCCCCGGTTCGCAGCTGGTGTTCCAGGGTGGCCTGGGCTTCAGGCATGACGGCGCGAAGCTGTTGTTCGGCAAGGAGTTCGTCGCGCCGCACGCCGGCGTCTACCGCGGCCGTGTCGCTGCTGGTGATGTGGTCGCGCAGCTGGTTCAGCTCGTCCTGATCGGCCTGATGGGCGCGTTGCCAGTCCTGCCCATAGCTGGCTTCAGCGCGCTCGGCCCGCTCACGGGCCTGTCGCCACGCCGTGGGACCGCCGAGTTGTTGCTGAAGTTCCGCGGCGTGGCGGGCCAGCTCGGCCGCCTCGGCCCGAGCTTGCTCGGCCAGGGCTTTCTCGGCTGCGGCCTCGGCCTGCAACTGCTCCCGCCGGCCCGACTGCCACCAGCGGGTGCGTTCGGCATCGCGTTCCTTGTCGAAGGCTCGTACTGCCGCATCACCAGCGGCGTCCCGGGCGGCGTACCAGCGATGCTCAATCGCTTGGAGCGTGCCCTGGCGTTCAGCGTTGACCCGCAGACGGTGCACCTCGGCCTCCAACTGGGTGATGCCAGGACCGTGGCCAGCAGTTACCGCCGGCTCTCGCTCGGCCAGTTGCTGGCGAGCGTCTTCGGCGGCGGCAAGGTGCTCGGCGTGCCGCCGGTCGGCCCGCCGAATCGCAAGGGACAGTTCGGCATCGGTGAGCCGACTGTGCGACCGGGCTTGCCACTGCGCGGTCAGCCGCAGCCGCTCCTGGTGTTGGTGGGTCTGCTGCTCCCGGTACTGCTGCAGGCTCTGCAGGGCGTTCTGGTGGGATTCCGCGCGCAACACGGCAACCCGCTCCGGGCCAAGTTGCGTGATCAGTTCCTGCCGCTCTGTCTCGGCCGTGCGGGCGGCGTCCAGGTCGCCCGCACGGCGCGCCGCGACCGATCGCGCGACCAGCTCGCGCCACTGATGCCGCTGCTCTTCGGTGACCGTTACAGATGCCAACGCTGGCTGCAGTTCCGGCTCTGGCGGCCGTTGTGGTTGCGGCGTGGCTGGCAGATGACCCACGGGCGCCTGGGTTGGTGCCGGTGGCGCGGCTTGAGCCATCGGATCGGTATCGTCCGCGAGTCCAGCGGGATCAACTGGGGCCTGTCCGAGGTCGACCAGCACCGGGCGATCGTTCGCGGTGCTGGCGGTCGCGGCAGCGCGTTCGGCCAAGGCGGCGATGACCCGATCGGTCAGCTCCTGCTGGTTACGAGGCGACCCATAGAGCAGGTCCTCCCGTTCGCCCTCCAGCTCCGCGCGGGCGCCGAACAGCATGACCTGGCCTTTGTCGCGGGACAGGCTTACGTACAGGCCGGGGTTGTCCAGGCCCGGCGCGTAGACCAGGACGCTGCCGTGATTACGGGTGCCGTCCGGCCGCACCCATTCCCCACCCACGGTGAGTCCTTCGGCCTTGTGCGCGGTCAACGCGTACCCCAACTCCAGCCCGCCGCCAGCGATGTAGCCAGGCGAGAGCACCGCCGTGGACAGTTCCGCACCGGGTTCGGCGGCCGGGTCACGCCACGCCACCTCGACCCCCGTGGCGGTGACGGCGGTGACCACGCCGCGATACCCGTTCAGCACGGCGTCCCCCTCGACGGCCTGCTGGTGGCGGTCGTTGCGCCGGAGCAACACCAAATCACCTACGTGGAATCGGATGTCTCGGCCACCGGGCAGGCGGAACGTGGCACCCGGGCCGAGTTCTCCTTGTGCCAGGCGGACGGCTTGGGTGGCCTCGTTGATCCGGGCCACCTGCTCATTGGTCGCGGCCAGCATGAGCAGTCCGGCGGTGTGGGTGTGCGGGTCCGGGGCACCGGCCCGCAGCCGCAGCCAGGTCGACACCATCGCCGCGACGGCGTCATCGACGGTCTCGCTCGCCACCACCCCACCCAACCGCGCCCATGTATGCAACGCCTCGGCGTGCCGGCCATCCCGAAACGCAGTGAGCGCGGCGCGTTCGTCGGCGTTTCGCTGCCGCCGGTTCTCCGTCAACCGCGGCCCACCCACCAGTGAGTGCAGGTAGCCGAACATCGACCCGACCCCGACCCCACGCAACTGCCGCGGGTCACCGACCTCCACGATCTTCGTACCGGCCTGCGCAGCGGCGGTGTACAGCCGGGCCCGATCCCGATCGCCCGTGAGGTTCGCCTCGTCGAGCACCAACACGTCGACACCGGCCAAACCGTCCCGGTGGTCGATCCGCCACAACCACTGCGCCACCGTCCGCGACGCGATCCCCGACTCCGCGGCCAAGTTCTGCGCAGCCACCGCCGCGGTAGCCGCCCCGGCCACCCGGTAGCCAGCGGCTTCCCACGCGACACGGGCAGCCCGCATCAGCGTGGTCTTCCCGGTTCCGGGCGGTCCCTCGACGGCCTCCACCGCGCGCCCGTTGCTGACCACCCGGTACAGCACCGAACGTTGCTCGCCCGACAAGGGAAAGCCTTGCGCTGCCTCGACAACGGACACGGCCAAGTCCACAGTGGCGGACGGCACCCGCACACGGTCGGGCGCATCGACTGCGGCCGGGTCCGCCGCGGCCGCGGTGGCGGCCAGGATGGTGTGCTCGGCGGCGGTCACGTCCTGGGTGGTGTAGAGCTGACCGCCGGTCATCTGGTGCGCCCCGGCGAGCTGGGTTCGGGCTCCCGGCCCGGCCTCCACGTGCTCGACGCCAGCAGTCGGCAGCGCCACGAACGCGGGGTGCGCCAACGCCATGTCGGCCAACCGCTCCACATCTTCGATCGCCGCACCGTACGGCAGAGCGTCGGCCACGGCGGCGATAGAGTCCAGATGGGAGAAGCGGCGAGCGTGCGCGGTCAACCCATGTTCAGGGTCGGTCAACGTCGCCATGATCTCGTCCAAGCCGATACCGAACCGCGCCTCGATCGTGGCGTTCAACTCAGCCGGCGCCGTCGTGGTGCCGGTGCGGTAGGCGGCCAGCACCTGGTCCATCAGCGCGTCCGGGTCCAGGCCGCCCTGGATGGCGTCGGTGCGCCACAGCCCGCGCAACGTCGCGTCGCTCGCGGCCGTGGTCTCCGACTTCGCCGACCGGGAAGCCCGGGTCAGCAGCCGGGCCTGAGCGGCAGACACGTCCGTGGTGCTGTAGCCCAGCCGCTCCAGCACCGCGGAGACCTGTTGGCCGCGTTTGGAGAAGTACACGATCGCCGCGTCCGGGATCTGCTCGACCTCCCACACTCCGGTCCGGGCCGAGCGAGTGAATGTGATGCCGAACTCGCTGTGCAGGAACGACCGCACCTGCGCCTGAGTCACCCTGTCGATCGCCGGGGCGTGCCGCATCAAATCCCGGCCCCCGGCCGCGACGGTCAGCCAGGTGCCGTCCGCGGCCTTGGCCAGGTTGCCGATGGTGATGTGCACGTGCCAGTGCGGATCCCCCACCTGCGCGTCGCCGACCGGGCGGGCGGCGCGATGGGTCATCACCCACCCCGAGAACCCGGAGGTCTGCTCGCGGCGGGCGGTGTGGCCGTCGCCGTGCTTGCCGCGTCGCACGTAGGAGGTGCGTTCTTCTACCCAGCCGAAGGTGCGCTCGATCGCCTCCGTGTACCCGGCCTCCACCCGATCGATCAACTCGTCCGGCAGGAACGCCAGCAACAGGCTCGCCGACTTCGGCAGCGTGATCCCGATGTCGAACCCCACGATCCCCACCGGCACCCGACGCGGCACCAACTCCACCGTCGGCGAACCAGCCGCGTCCAGCACGGGCGTGCCGTCCTCGCCGAGAACCACCTTGGGCTCGAACAGATTGCTGTAGACCTGGATCAGGTCCACCTCCGGCCACACCCGCTCGGCCTCCACCTCGGCCGCTTCGGCCAGGCCGAGCGCGTGATCCACCCGCAGCAGGGCGGCATCTCCGCGCCGCGCCACCGCCCGCACTGCCGTGTTCCACGCCGAGCGCTGCTTGGGAATTACGAACAGCTCGGCCGGGTCCGCCACGCCGCGCTCGACCGCGACCGCCTGTACAGCGGCCACCAGCGGCCCTAACGACACCTTCGCGTCCGGCGGCACCGCCAGCTTCGGCGTCACCAACTGCTCGCCGGTACCCGGATGCCGACCGGCCATCAACGCGCGGGCCAAGTCATGCTGCTCGGTGGTCAACTCCGCACCGGCCGTCAGCTCAGCCAGATCGAACTCGGCCAAGCCCTCGCCGATCCACCGCAGCGGCCGTTCCCGACCATCCGCGTGATAGTCGAACTGGACATCCGACTCGCACTTGTGCTGAGTCCGACCCAGCCGGTAGTCGATCTGTGCGGCAGATCCCCCATAAATCGGCGTCACATACGCCATGGCGCGTCCCCCGAACGCGCGGAACGCTCCGTTCCCCGTCCCCCGACGAAGATCAACAACGGGTATCCCGCTAGGGATACCTTACCGGTGCGCCTTTGATTGTGGTGAGAATTCTGAGACTTTCTTGCTGTAAACCTGATGGGTTTTCTTTGTCTTAGGTTCGAATCGGGGGATTCGAACCTAGTGTGTTTTATGGAATGCGATGCTGTCTACTGGGCTGGTTCAAGTCGGTCGCGGTGTCGCGCTCACGCCACAAGGCCGGCAACATCGTCTGGACCGGCAACCTCGAACCGTGGCTGGGGGTCGTATGCGTTCCATCCCTGAGAAGACACTGGAGCACTGGACAAGCATCTATCTGTCAAACCGGTTTCCCAACGGCGCGTTGTGGTGGCCCGCATCGGGTGAGGACGTCCTGACTGAACTACCTCGGCTGGCTGCGTCCGGGCCAGGCAAGACGCTCGCGCTGGAGTTGAAGACGACCGAGGCGAACGGCGCCGATCACGTGCTGGACATCGACACGTTTCAACTGGCCCGGTATCTCACCCCACCGGTTGGGCCGCCGTTGCCGGCCTACTATGTGTTCCCGACCCCGCACTGGACCGGGCCGCTGACATCCCGGTCCGGCACAGCCCCGACCGCTCCGACAGGAACGGCGGCAGCACCGCCAGAATGGTGGCGACGGCGCGTGGGGCCGCCATGGTTTGGCGACTGGCTCTACGTGATGTCGGCGCGATCCCTGGCCGCCGCGCTGCCGCCCACCTGGAATATGCCGCACCGAAGAAGGGCGAGGCTGTTCACCCTGAACGGCTCCCACATGGTCGGCAAGGTGCCGGCCTGGGCCAGCCTGTTCGGCCGGACGCTGACCAACCGGCCGATGGCGTGGACTCGATTTTGGAAGGTCGTGACTCGATGCGGACCGGACGACGGTGTCCGGTGGCGCACACTCGCTGGCGAGAACAACCGACCCAACCGGGTTCTGGTGCTCGACAACGACGAGAAGCGCGAGTGGTCGCTCGGCGAGTTGCTCGATCAACCCTGGCGTGAACTCCAACCGGGACGCCCCGGCGACGCGGACACTGTGGTGGACGAGGGTATCGACATCGGCGGCAATGAGCGCCTACTGCTGCACCTCCCCGAATCCGTACTGACCTGAACATGCCGGAACCGCGACGCACTCCACGGCGACCGTCGGTGCCGAGCGATAACGTGCGACGGTGCCCGACTCGACCGTGCCTGGCCCGCAGCGACCAGACCCTGGCACCATTTACCGACGTCGTCGCCGCCACACCGAGCTGCGTCCTCTGGGCGACCATGACCTGCGCGGTCTATGCCCGTTCTGCGGCTCCACCGCGTTTCGGGTACGACCCGCCTTCGACACCTTCCACTGTTTCAGCTGCGGCGAGCCGGCAACGTCCACGCCTTTGTCGTCAAGATCGACAACCGCGAACCGTGACACGGGTCCGCCGCCGTGGCGGCGACACCAAGGTCAGCCGGATCGGGTTCCCACTGGCACACGGTTTCAGCGGGGTATCCGAGCCTGGCGCCGTGGCCGTTCCCAACACCCGCCCCACCTGGTCTGGACGAGATGACATGGTGGGAACATTGGGAGACCTCCGACGACAAGGCCGAGACCGCGCGAAGCTGGGCCACAGTAGGGCCGCCCAAGAACCCCAGGCGCAGGTACAGGCGTCGCTCGTGGTGTGGCACCAACTGCGCGCGATCGGCGACCACCAGGAACCGTTGGCTCGCCGCCGGTACTACCGCAGCGTTCTCACTCAGAGTGACAGTGCCCTGTCGGTGGCCTGCTTCTGAATGGCTCGCCGTCGGCATGGCAAGGCCGATCTGTCCATGACCGGCGCTATCGTTGGGGCATTCAAGTCGAGCGTTACCCTGCGTGACAAAGATGCTACTCGCTGACGCATGAAGGATGGGCACCGAAGTATGGACAGGTCACACGCGCACCTCACCGCGGGTTCGCGGTTGGGTTCGGTTCTCACGGTCCGTGAGGGGGTGGCGTGGTAATGGCTCTGAAGAAGTCGGACCTGTACAGCTCGCTGTGGCGCAGCTGTGACGAGCTGCGCGGCGGCATGGATGCCAGCCAGTACAAGGACTACATCCTGACGCTGCTGTTCGTGAAGTACGTGACAGACAAGGCCAAGTCCGATCGCAACTCCTTGATCGACGTCCCTGCGGGCGGCTCCTTCGATGACGTGACCGCACTCAAGGGTGACAAGGAGATCGGTGACAAGATCAATAAGATCATCGGCAAGCTCGCCGAGGCCAACGGGCTGGAGAAAGTCATCGACCTGGCCGACTTCAACGACGAGGAGAAGCTCGGCAAGGGCAAGGAGATGCAGGACCGGCTCTCCAAGCTGGTGACGATCTTCGCTGACTTGGATTTCCGGGGAAGTCGCGCGGAGGGCGACGACCTACTCGGCGACGCCTACGAGTACCTGATGCGGCACTTCGCCACGGAGTCGGGCAAGTCGAAGGGCCAGTTCTATACCCCGGCCGAGGTCTCGCGTGTACTCGCCAAGGTTGTCGGCATCGGACCGGGTACCCGGCAGGACCACACGGTCTACGACCCCACGTGCGGATCGGGCTCTTTGCTCCTCAAGGTTGCCGACGAGGCACCGCGTGGCATCACCATCTACGGCCAGGAGAAAGACAACGCCACCTGGGCGCTAGCCAGGATGAACATGATCCTCCACGGCAATGAGGACGCGGACATCCGTAAGGGTGACACGATCACGAGCCCGCAGTTGATTACGGGAACGCAGCTGCGGACATTCGACTTCGCTGTAGCTAATCCGCCGTTCTCAATCAAGTCATGGAGCAATGGCTTGGAGAACGAATACGGTCGATTCGAGTTCGGCCGCCCGCCCGAGAAAAACGGCGACTACGCCTTCCTGCTACACATTCTCAAGTCCCTCAAGAGCAACGGCAAGGCCGCCGTCATCCTGCCGCATGGAGTCCTCTTCCGTGGCAACGCCGAGGCGAGCATCCGCAGGGAGTTGCTGCGCCGTGGCTACATCAAAGGCATCATCGGCCTGCCAGCCAACCTCTTCTACGGCACCGGCATCCCGGCGTGTGTCATCATCCTCGACAAGGAGAACGCCCAGGCACGCACCGGTGTCTTCATGATCGACGCCTCCAGGGGCTTCATCAAGGACGGCAACAAGAACCGCCTCCGCAGCCAGGACATCCACAAGATCGTCGACGTCTTCAACAGGCAGATCCAGATCGAGCGCTACTCGCGCATGGTGCCGCTTCACGAGATCGCCGATCCGAAGAACGACTACAGCCTCAACATCCCGCGCTACGTCGATTCCTCCGAGCCGGAGGACATCCAGGACCTTCACGCTCACATGGACGGCGGGATCCCGGACCGGGACCTGGACGCTCTCAGCGGTTACTGGGAGGCGTTCCCGAGCCTTCGTGCCATGCTCTTCAAGCCAAATCGTCCCGGCTACAGTGACCTTACGATCGGCGTGACCGAGGTGCAGCAGACTGTCCTGGATTCCGACGAGTTCCAGAAGTTCGCCACCGACGTACGCGCCCGGGTGGATGACTGGTTCGCCGCGCACCGGCCGATGCTGCAGGCCCTGAACGCGGATACTGCCCCCAAGGATCTGATCACCAGGATCAGCGACGACCTATTGGCCCGGTTCAAGGACACCCCTCTGCTCGACGAGTACGACGTTTACGAACAACTCATGACGTACTGGCACAGCGTCATGCACGATGATGTCTTCCTCACCATGAACGAGGGGTGGCTCGACGCGGCGAAGCCTCGCAAAACCATCGAGGACAAGGAGCGCAAGCTCTCCGAGACGCCGGACCTCATCGTTGGTTCGGGGCGTAGCGCCACCAAGTACAAGATGGACCTCATCCCACCGGCGCTCGTCGTCGCACGCTACTTTGCGGACGAGCAGGCAGAGGTCGACACCCTGAACGCGGCGGCCGAGGACGCCGGTCGTGCCGTCGAGGAATACATTGAGGAGCATGCCGTCGAAGACGGCATGCTCGTAGAGGCTATGGAGGACGGCAAGATCTCTAAGACTCTCGCTTTGACGCGGCTCAAGGTGGCGCGGCACGAAGGAGCTGACCCGGAAGAGATCAGGGCTCTCCAACACCTAATCAAGCTGCACAACGACGAAGCCGTCACCAAGAAGGCCGCCAAGGAGGTCCAGGCCGCACTCGACATGGCGACCCTCCGAAAATACGGCGATCTCAGCCTGCCAGAGATCAAGCAACTTGTACTCGACGACAAGTGGGCAGCCACCATCCGTGACCGCATTACCGGCGAAGTCAACGCTCTCACGCTTACTCTCGTCTCACGGATCCGACAGCTTGGCGAACGCTACGCCGAGACGGTCGAGAGGCTTGATACCGAGCTGGAGAAGCTCAAAACCAAAGTCGCCATGCACCTTGCAGAAATGGGAATCTCGTGAACGGGAGGCTTTCGATTAGCTGGCCTGTCGTGCCGCTCGGTGAGCTGGCGCGCGTCTACTCTGGCGGTACCCCGTCCCGAGGTGTACCCACATACTGGGGCGGCGGTATTCCGTGGGTGACAACTGCTGAGATTGATGCCGGATTCATTGCTTCGGCCCGTGAAACAATCACAGAGGCTGGACTCAAGGCATCTGCCGCAAGGATTGCACCCCCGGGAACGCTTCTCCTAGCGATGTACGGACAGGGAAAGACTCGGGGCAAGGCCGCGCTGCTGCGCATCCCTGCCGCCATGAACCAGGCGTGCGCGGCCATCGAGGTCGGCAGTCGACTTGACGGTCGATATCTTCTGTACTACCTGGCATCGCGGTACGATGAGATCCGTTCGATGAGTAACGCAGGAAGCCAGGAGAACCTGAGCGGGGAGCTCGTTCGACGGATCCCAATCGCGGTCCCTCCTATCTGTGAGCAGCGTGCAATCGCAGCCCTACTAAGCGATGCTGACGATCTGATAGCGCAGCAGGAACGGACAATCACAAAGAAGCAGGCCATCAAGCAGGGGGTGATGCAGCAGCTTCTCGCTGGCAGAGCCAGGCTTCCCGGGTTCACTGAGCCTTGGGTGGAGTCCCGCGTCGGCAACTTCTTGGAATTCAAAAATGGCCTCAACAAGGCGAGCCAGTTCTTCGGATCAGGCACGCCAATCGTGAACTTCATGGACGTGATGAACGGACCATTCATCGCTGCTGCCGATATGGAGGGACGGGTCACTCTTACTCGGGATGAGATTAGACGCTTTTCCGCCAAGCGTGGTGACCTCTTCTTCACGCGCACCTCTGAAACTGTTGACGAAGTTGGGACGGCAGCCGTCCTCATTGAGGATATACCGGATGCAACCTTCAGCGGTTTTATCCTAAGAGGGCGTCCGCACTCTGCCGTTTGCGAATCCCGATTCATTGCCTATCTTTTCCAAATCGACAGTGTCCGCAGTCAGGTCACTTCTGCAGCCTCTTACACGACTCGCGCATTGACTAATGGAAGATCATTGGGTCGTGTTGTCGTGCGACTCCCATCATTGGGCGAACAGTGTGCGATCAGTTCGGTCCTGGAGGACAGCGAAGCTGAGATTTCTGCTCTTAGGGAACGACTCAAGAAGGCCCTGTCGATCAAGCAGGGCATGATGCAGCAGCTTCTGACTGGCCGTATCCGTCTTCCAGTCAAGCAGAGCGCGGCATGAGTAACGTCGGGCAACCCGAGCGCAAGGCTCAAGATCGCGTCGTCGCGCTATTCCAGAACTCGTTAGGTTATGAATATCTCGGTAATTGGGAGTATCGCGAGGGAAACACCAACGTTGAGGTCGAACTGCTCGCGCAGAACCTCCGCGCCCGCGGCTACAGCGACAACCTGGTCAACAAGGCAGTCGACAAGCTGAAGAGCGACGCTTCGCTCGGCGGAGGCCGCGACCTGTACGAGGCGAACCGTGACGTCTATGGCCTGCTGCGCTATGGCGTAAAGGTCAAGCCTGGCGTAGGTGAGCAGACGGAGACAGTATGGCTCATTGACTGGGCACGACCAGAGGCGAATCACTTCGCCCTGGCGGAGGAAGTGACCGTGCTGGGCCAGCACACCAAGCGCCCCGATATCGTCCTGTATGTCAACGGCATTGCCCTCGGGACGATCGAACTCAAGCGCTCGAAGGTCGCTGTATCCGAAGGTATCAGGCAAAGCTACGGGAACCAGCGACCCGAGTTTATCCGGCCGTTCTTTACGACAGTACAGCTGGTGATGGCCGGCAACGACGTGGAAGGGCTGCGCTACAGCGTTATCGACACGCCGGAGAAGTACTGGCTGACGTGGCGTGAGCTGGCCGACATCGCCGACCCGCTTGATCGTTCTTTGACTCAGCTCTGCTCCAAGTGGCGTTTACTCGAACTGATCCACGACTTCATGGTCTTCGACGCAGGACAGAAGAAGACATGCCGGCATAACCAGTACTTCGGTGTCAAGGCGGCGCAAGAGCGGATCGCCAAGCGCGAGGGGGGCATCATCTGGCATACCCAGGGTTCCGGCAAGTCTCTCACCATGGTGTGGCTGGCCAAGTGGATTCGCGAGTCTCAGGTTGGGACAAACCCACGAGTCTTGCTGATCACCGATCGTACCGAGTTGGACGAGCAGATCGAGAAGGTCTTCCGTGGGGTCAACGAGTCGATCTACCGCACCAAGGGCGGTGCCGACCTCCTCACCACGCTGAACGCGAGCGAGGAGTGGTTGATCTGTTCGTTGGTTCACAAGTTCCGCGGCTCGGAGGAGGACGCTGCTCGCGATCAGGCCGAGAGCGAGTTTATTCGTGAGCTGAATGCAACTGTCCCCAAGGACTTTCATGCCAAGGGCAACCTCTTCGTCTTCGTCGACGAAGCCCACCGCACCCAGTCGGGCAAGATGCACGACGCCATGAAGGCGCTCATGCCGGGCGCGATGTTCATCGGCTTCACCGGCACGCCGCTGCTCAAGGCGGACAAAGCAACCACGATCGAGAAGTTCGGCAGCTTCATCCATACCTACAAGTTCGACGAGGGGGTGGCCGATGGTGTCGTACTGGACCTGCGTTACGAGGCACGCAACATCGACCAGGAGCTAACCTCGCCCGAGAAGGTCGACAAGTGGTTCGCGGCCAAGACCAGAGGCATGACGGACCTGTCTCGCGCGGAGCTCAAAAAGCGCTGGGGCACTATGCAGAAGGTCGTCAGCTCGGAGCCGCGCGCTCGGCAGATCGTCGACGACATTCTCCTTGACATGGAGATTAAGCCGCGCCTGTCGGATGGCCGCGGCAATGCGATCCTCGTCAGTTCGAGTATCTACCAGGCGTGCAAGTTCTACGAGCTGTTCACCCAGGCTGGGTTCAAGGGCAAGTGCGCCATCGTGACGTCTTATAGACCGCAGGCGGGCGATATCTCCAAGGAGGACTCCGGCCACGGCGCCACCGAGCGACTGCGTCAGTACGAGATTTACAAGCAGATGCTTGCTGATCACTTCAACGAGCCTGCTGATAAGGCGATGACTAAGGTCGAGCAGTTCGAGAAGGACATTAAGGAACGCTTCGTCAACGATCCAGGCCGGATGCGACTGCTTATCGTCGTCGACAAGCTTCTGACCGGCTTCGACGCCCCGAGCGCGACATACCTCTACATCGACAAGAAGATGCAAGATCACGGCCTGTTTCAAGCCATCTGCCGAGTCAACCGCCTCGACGGCGAGGACAAGGACTACGGCTACATCGTCGACTATCGGGACCTGTTCAACTCTCTTGAGTCCGCTATCACCGACTACACGGGCGGTGCCTTGGAGGGCTACGAGAAGAAGGACATCGAGGGACTGCTGTCCGATCGGATCGAGAAGGCTCGCGAAGATCTTGATGAGGCCCTGGAGAAGATCCGGGCGCTGTGTGAGTCAGTCGAACCGCCGAAGAACACCTTGCAGTATCAGCAGTACTTCTGCGCTCGCGAGCAGGGCAACGCCGAGCAGCTCAAGGCCAACGAGCCCAAGCGGGTCGAACTCTACAAGGCTGTTGCGGCTGTGACGCGCGCCTACAGCAACCTCGCAAACGAAATGAACACCGCTGGCTACAGCGATGCCGAAGCCGCAGCGATCAAAGACGAGATCGCCCACTACGCCAACGTGCGAGACGAGGTCAAGCTTGGCGCTGGCGAGGACGTCGACTTCAAGCAGTATGAGGCTGGCATGCGCCACCTGCTTGACACCTACATCAGCGCCAAGCCATCCGAGGTTGTCTCTGACTTCCAAGATGCCGGACTGATCCAACTGATTGTGGAGATGGGGACTGCCGCGCTTGACAAACTTCCCACAGGTATCAAGAAGGACCCCGAAGCGGTAGCGGAGACGATCACCAACAATATGCGCAAGGTGATCATCGACGAGCGCGCGATGAATCCCAAGTACTACGACAAGATGTCAGAGCTGCTCGACGCCATCCTTGAGGAGCGGCGCCAGGGGGCTCTGGACTACAAGGAGTATCTTGAGAGACTGCTGGAGCACGCGACTAAGCTCGGCAAAGGCGAATCAGATACCGTGTACCCGGAGTGGGCCAACAACGGTGCTCGTCGGGCTCTGATTGACCTCGTCTACCCATCCATCAAGCTTGCGATCGAGATCGATATGACTGTCTTGCACACCAAGCCCGACTCATGGGTGGGCAATCCGATCAAGGAGAAGAAGGTCAAGCGCGCGCTCGCGCGGACGCTACCTGCCGACTTCGACCGTCTCGACGAACTGTTTGAACTGATAAAGGCGCGCCATGAGTACCGCTAGCGCCTGCCTAACTGTTCGTGGCATCGACATCGACGTCATTTACAAGGATATCAAGAACCTCCATATCGGTGTATACCCGCCGCTTGGTCGAGTGCGCGTCGCCGCGCCGCGGCGGCTAGATGATGAACATGTCCGTTTGGCGGTGATCCAACGGCTGTCGTGGATCAAACGGCAGCGCGAGCAACTTCGCAATGCTGAACGCCAATCCGAACGGGAGATGGAGACCGGCGAGTCACACTATGTATGGGGGACCCGGCGCCGCCTGAAAGTGAACCAGCGTCCAGGACGAGCGCACGTAGAGTTGGATGGCGAACGATTGCTGCTCTATGTGCCGTCTGGCACCAGCTGCGAAGACCGCCTCACGATCCTGCAACGGTGGCAGCGCGAGCAACTTCGTCGCCGGATCCCCGCACTCATCGCCGAATGGGAGCCCGTCATCGGGCGCGCTGTGCCCAAATGGACCATCCGGCGGATGAAGACCAAATGGGGCTCATGCAACCGCGAGACAGGGCACATCTGGTTCAATCTGGAACTCACAAAGAAGCATCCCGACTGCCTAGAATACATCGTGGTGCATGAAATGGTGCACCTTCTCGAACGCCATCACGGGGAGCGTTTCATCAGGCTCATGGACAAGTTCCTGCCTGATTGGCGCAGCCGACGCGAACGGCTCAATAACGCGCCTCTAGCTGACGAAGAATGGGCTGTGCACTGAATGCGCACAGTCAGGTGCGAGTGAACGTGCACGTCGGTGGTGACGTCATCCGGTGGTCCCGGCTCCGTGACCGGCGTAACCCTCAATGGCCGACGTGGTGGCGTGCCGCGGTCTGGGTCGGAGCAGGATGGTCAAGTGCTGATTGTGCGTGCCACCAAGAAACTCTTACGCCTGACGGGTCCATCGACCGCGCGCGACGACGACCGGGGCACGACGCTGCTGGGTCCGTGGTACGCCACGGTCCTGTTCTGGCGTCCGCGGGTCGCGCTGCTGGTCAACGAGTCGACGCTGCTGCCGGTGCTGGTGCCGTTGGCACCCGCCTCGACCCTGACCAGCAGGATCGCCGAGCAGGTCACCACCGTACTGACCGCCCACCACGCGCCCGCCGCCATCATCAACCAAGAACGGCAGCACATGCAGGCCTGTCAGTTGGGCGCGACCACGAACCGCAGCGTCGTGGGTGTCATGATCGAGTTCGCCCGCCTCGCCGAGATCCACCATAACGCCGATCCCTCCATGGACCTTACCGGGCTCGCGGTCCGACTGGCCACGACACCCTGCGGGCCGCTGTACGACAGAAACGTCAGCCCGGACCGTGAGCTAGCCGCGACCTTGCACGCGATCGCGACCTGACGCCCGACCATACAGGTCCATCTGTACGCCACTGGGCACAGAGCCCCAGTACGCCAACAGATGTGGCTGAACATGACGTTGAGAACTCGTGTCACTGACCAAAAACCACCTCCTGGGCTGCACGAGCGAGGATGCTTTGGGTGTCGTAGGACAGCCCGAACCGGTTCCAGTGGAAGATCACGTGGTGAGCCAGCACGGATCGCAGGCCGCGGCGGAGCGTTCCGCGGCTGGCGAGTTCGCCGAGTGCTGTGCCGGCTGAGTGGAATGCGGCCGACCACGTGGCGACTTTCGCGAGCGTGCCATCGGGCCCGACCAGCGGGCTGCTGGGACCTGCGTCGACGGTCATGAGCCGCCGCAGACTGGACTCCAGGGCTCGCGGTTGGTCAGGCGGAGTTGCAGGTGAGAGCGGTCGGTTCTCGGCGATGCGGGCCCAGATGCCGCCTTGCTCGTACCAGTCTTGCCTGGCGGCCCGCATCAGGACACTGCAGAGCAAGACCGTCAGCTCCCGCACCTGATCACGGCCGCTGCCGACGTAAGCGAGGATGTGTCGGCTGTCGAGGTGGAACAGTTGGTGCGCGATCGTCATGGCGTCGGTGCCGCCGAAGGCGTGGACCTCGGGCTCGTAGATCGTCTCGATCCACCCAGCGATACGGCCGGTGTCGCGCATGTTGTCCAGCGCCGCGTGGAGAGCGTGCCGAGCGGCGGCCTCGGCGGCCTGGTATGGCGGCAGGTAGCGCAGCCGCCACCAAGGCGCTTTGCGGATGAACCACCACGACGCGACGAGGCCATCTGCTTCAGCGCGGTTCATGATCGGCAATAGGTGAACGGCTGCGGTCTGTTCGGCGATGGCGTAGTCGGCGAACTCGACGGCGACCTGCTGCCACGCTGGGCGCTGCGAACTGGTGTCCATGCTGCTCCTTCGGAAACGGGGTCAGGCCAGCAGCAGGCAGGTGTCCCAACTGGACTGTGGGACGGTGCCGGTGGCAGCGGCATGCAGGGCGAGCGCCGCGCCGGTGCTGCCTTCGAGCAGTCCGATGCTGCGCGGCGCGGTCCGAAGCCGTTCAACAAGCAGGGCGGCCAGGTGCGGCAGGCAGGCGCTCAGCTCGTCGGTCGCGGCGTCAGCGGCTGCCCGCCAAGCGGTGTGCAGGAGGCCGGCGGCACCATGGCAGAGGCTGGGGTCGACGATCCGGGCGAGCTGGCCTGGATCGGTCAGGCAGCCGAGCAGCGTCGTCTCGGCGGTGCGTTGGCGGGCGGTGTCGCCGGTGACGATGGCGGCGAGTTGCTGGGCGCGGGCGATGCCGGGTGTGCCGTAGCACCAGGACGGCTGCAACGGCTCGGGTTGGTCGCAGTGTCCGGCGCGAGTTTCGTCCAGGGTGATTGTGCGGGGCCACCAGGGGCCAGCGGGGTGGTCGTGTTGCCAGGCGTCCAGCCATGTGCAGATGCGGGCGATAGCCTGGTGGTGGCCGTTGACGATGACGTCGCGTTGCATTGCCAGGGCGAGCAGCGCCAAGGGGCCGGCGATCCCGTGCGCCATGCCGAAGTTGCCATGCCCGCCGAGATAATCGGCCGGTGGCTGCCCGGTGGGGCCATGGTCGGTCCACCACCCGGGCAGCCCGTCCCCGCCGGGCAGGGGTTCGGTTAGCCGGACGAGGTAGGTCAGCACTGCGGCGGTCACCTCGTGTTCGGGTGAGTGCAGCAGGTGATAGGCGCCGAGGCCGGTGAGGCCGCGGATCAGATCGAACTCAGCCAGAGCCGGGCGCTCGCCGCGGTCGATCCGGGCGTGCGCAGCAGCGAGCCGCACACGGGTCAGGTCCTGGCTGGCGGTGTCGAGCTGAGCCAGGGCGCACTGGTAGTGGCCGGTGCCTTCGGCCGCTGCGCGGGTGACGAACGCAAGAGCGGGTACGCCGAAGAACAAGGACGCGCCGGGGCTGCCTTCCAGGTCGCCGCTGGCGACGGCCGACAGCCAGGTGTGAGCGGTGGACCACTGGTCAGGCTGGGTGAAGGCGCGTTCGGTGTGGAGGAGGGCGACTCCAGCGCTGCCACCGGCCAGCGACTGCGGTCGCGGAGTGTGGGCGCTGGTGTGGGTGTCGAGCACGGAGGTGGGATCGGTGAGACCGGCAGCGATGTCCTCGGCCAGATCGGCCAGCGATGGGTTGGGGTAGCTCATGAGCGGACTTTCGGGCGAGTGGTCTGGCTCAGGGCGGCAGCGCGGGCAAGGCGGTGGCAGATCCGCTCGACGTCCGGCGCGATCCCGGACGTGCGGATGCAGTGCAGGTGCAGCAGCGACGCCAGGACCGTGTCCGGCGCTGGCCCGGACAGGGTGAGCGTGTCGCGGTAGCTGGCCAGCGCGCTCCGCCGTAGATCCCAGGCGGCTGCGATATGCTCGCCGCCGGGCAGTTCCCGCACCGTGGCCGCGTCGTTGCGAGGGTCGGCCAGGTGCAGGGCCTGGTCGTAGACGGCGCGTTCGGGCGCGGGGACTGGGTCGGTGGCGATGTGCTCGATCAGCCAGGCGGCGCCCGTCTTGTGGTCGCCGGTGAACGCGGCGGCGAGGTCGAACAGGCTCGCCGCGGTCAGCGCCTGGCCATCCGCGGCATCTCGGCCGGTCAGGTGCGCGCGTTGGGCGAGTGCGGCGGCAGAGTCGGCGGTGAACGCTGCTTCGGCGGCGGTCATCGCAGGTCCGTAACCGAAGCGGCCGGTTTCCGGGCGGTAGGTGTCCAGCTGCATCGTGGCGATTAGCCCGAGTCGCCGCAGATCCGCGACCCATGCGCCGAGACGGGCCGCGACCGGGCCGAAGCACTCGGGGTCGGTGAGCCGGATGCGCAGCCGCAGGTGGTTGTCGGGG
The DNA here is from genome assembly GCF_004345645.1 of Actinocrispum wychmicini. Lineage (GTDB taxonomy): Bacteria > Actinomycetota > Actinomycetes > Mycobacteriales > Pseudonocardiaceae > Kibdelosporangium > Kibdelosporangium wychmicini. Next base: position 18,999 of record NZ_SLWS01000019.1, read on the forward strand.
TCGCGGTAGGGCAGGAACCACCACTGCGCCGGATCATCCATTGTGGACAGTAGTTCAGGCAGATGGGTGGTGAGCAGGGCGGTGTGCCGGTCGGGGTGGCCGTAGAGCTTGCAGAACAGCCACTCGCCGGCGCCGGGCAGGTGCGCGTCCTGGGCGGTGGTCGCGGCGGTGCGTGCTGGGATACGTGGCCAGGTCCGTGCCTGGGTGGTGGCGAGCGGGACGATAATCTCGTGGGCGTGTCCGTCGAGCCAGCCGAACGCGTCGGTGGCGGGGGCTTCGTGCACGGTGGCGTGTCCGTGCCGGTCGAGCTGGGCGCGGAGCAGGGGCAGGTGCGCGGGCTCGTCGAGGTTCAGGCGGATGCGCTGGTCGTTGCCGCCGAGGTAGACCGCGGCAGGCACCATCATCCGCTCTCGCCACCCAGACACGGCAGCCGTCCACTCTGACCAGGACGCGTCTTTTGCGGGCAGGTCGGTGCCTGCCAGGGCCCAGCGGGCGGGCGAGAGGACAGTGCGGCGGTAGGTGAGGCGAGGCAGGAACGGCAGCTGCCCGGCGGTGCCCCATGAGAACGGCCCGCATGTGGCGGTCCGCGCGCCTGCCAGCTCGCAGACGAACCGCAGCAGCGGGTGCGCGAAGTTGGTGAACTCCACTGCGCTGAACACTTCCGGCTCAACCGGCCGTGCTCGGGAGCGGGACCACAGGTAGAACCGGTGCGCGTCGCCGACGACCAGCAGATCCTCCGGCGTCAGCACGGCGTCGGAGTCGGGGCGGTGCTCGCCGATGGACAGCAGGTCGGGCAGGACCTGCCGGCTGCGGGCGACGTTCTCGGTCTCGGTGTAGAGCGGCGGGCAGGACACCTGCACACGCAACGCACCGTCGTTGACGGCGGGCAGCCCGGCGTACGCACGGTCCATGCGGTCCTGTTCGGCGGCGTCGAGTAGGTCGAGAAAGCGGCCGGTGGTTGTCCCGGCGGCGCGGAACACGCTAGCCACCACGAGTTCGTACTCGCCCCGGTCGAGCGCGGTTCGGCTGGGCGCGTGGACTCGCACAGCGAGTTCGGTATGCGGTGGCCACTGCGCCTGAACGAGATTGTCCGCCTGCAGCTGTGTGATCGCCGCGTCGTCGAGGGCGACTTCGACGCGGCGGTTCAGGGCTGCGGTCTGGGCCAGCCCCAGTAGGGCGGCGTCGCGTTTGGACACTGTGGGAACGGGGCGCTCCAGCAGGGAGCCGCGGTATCCGGCGGGGAAGCCGAAGCCGATGTCTGGGTTCACTAGTTCCAGTAGCGGCACGGCTGCGCCGATGCCGTAGCGCTCCAGGAAACGGGCGTGGTAGTCCAGCCAGATCGGCTTGCCGAACGGGTGCGGCGTCAGCCGCGCCAGCACGCCCGCTGCTCGTGCGACCTCGGTGGCGACCGATCGGGGCAGGATGACATCGGCGTCCACGCGCAGATCAACCGGGCCTGCACTGACGCGTTCGCGCAGCTGGATGAGCGGGCTGGTAGCGGCCGGGACGTCCGAGGCACGGGCGTTGGCCAAGGCGGTGAGGACGTGCGCGAGCGGGTCGGTGACGGTCATCGGCGGGCGCAGGCTGCTGATCAGTACACGCTGCTCTACCAGCTGGCCCAGCATTGCCATGATCATCGCCCTGGTGGTGCCGGGGAACGCTTCGGCGAGCCGGTCGGCGAGTTCCCGCAGGCGGATCGGAGTCCGCGCTGACTGGACGGTCTGCTCGATGGCGGCTGTGTAGCGGATCGACACCTCGGCCGGGTCGGTGCGGGCCGCCGCCGGGGTGGGGTCCTGGCACAGGCCGATGACTAACCGGCCGTCGCGCACCGTCGCCACGTTGTTTACCATGACCGACAGCCGCGCAGCCAACTCAGCGCAGTGCTCCAGCTCGGTTACCACCCGGGCGAGCCACACGGCGTCAACGCGGGTGGTCGCGCGGTGGTCATGGCCGATGCGGACCGTGGTGGCAGGGCCGAACGCGGCGGGCGTCACCCCGGCGAACAGACCGAACGGCGTTGCCCGGCTCGATGCCCGCAGCCGGTACCGCAGCACCGATAAGACCGCGCCGCGCACCTGGCGGGACCGCTGCTCGTACCCAGCGCGCACTGCGATCACCCGGCGGGCCAGGTCTGGACTGGCGGCTTCGACCGCGTGCGCGAACGCCTCGTCCGCCCAGGTTCGGGTCAGCCAGTCGCGCCACTGCGGCACGTGCCCGCCGGTCAGGTCCGGCCAGTCATCCACATTGGACGGCTGGATCGCGAGCCGGAGCATGACCGCGTCGATGACGGTGAACACCTCAACAACCCCCTTCGCATGAAGGACGGCCTGGCGGCGAGGTGCGTCGATCCCCCGCCGCCAAGCCGTCACCCCCCCGTCAGTGCACGCGGCGTCAGCAGGTGCTGTTGGAGCAGGCGCTCTGGCAGGTCTGGCCGCAGTTGTCGTCGGTGTTGCGCATCAGGTCGGGAACTACAGGCCCGGACGCGACGATGCTGATGTCGAGGTCGAACTCGGTATCCGGCGCAGCGGCCGGGGTCGATGTGTCCAACTGGATCGTCATTTGCGATTCTCCTTTGCAGGCTCGGTGAATCTCCGGATAGGACGACCTGGCCGCGCCTTGTCAGGACGACGTCAGGTGTGGCCAGGAGATCAGGACGCGCGTATGCCTTTTCTCGATCAGGCGACCGTCGGGAATCTCCGCGTGCGGTGTCGCGGTCGGGAAGACCTCGATCCGCGCGCCAGGACCGTGCCGGTGCAGGCGATCCCATTCCCGGATCAGCTCGACGTACTCATTCGCGATTCGATCGGCGTCCGGGCCGTGGCCGTAGACCACGAACTCGAACGACGTGCGGTCCTCCGACGTCGCCTGCGAAGCCCGATAGGCGAAGCTGCCACCTTCCAGAGCTGTCTTGGCGCCCATGCGGGTGGAACGTTCCACCAGGCCAGCCTCGATCGCGGCGGGCTTCGCCACGAGCAGCCCGAAGGCGTCCAACGCGGTGGCCAGGAACAGGTCCAGGTCGTCGAATGGCTCGAACCCGCCCACCTCGACGCCCGACTGGCGGGCAACCCGTGGCAAGGTCAGCGCGTTGCGCAGGCCGTCAGCGTCCACGATCTGGTCGCCGTCAACCCGCAGCGCAATGTCCTCGCTTTGCAGCAGTACCAGACGCTCGGCGTTGGCCCCGGCGCCCTGGATCGGGACGAACCCGCACAGCTCGTATCCGCAGCTGACCAGGTGTCCCCGCTCGCGGACAAGGGCGATGGACCTGGTGAGCCCACGCAGCCGCAGCGGGACGACGAGCACGCCGTCCTCGGCGAGCTGTTCGGTCCAGGCGGGCGGAATGTCCCAGGCTCCGGCCGTGACGATGATCCGGTCGAATGGCGCGTGTTCGGGGACGCCACCCTCGGCGTCCACCAGCAGTACCCGGACCTGCGGATATCCGGCCTCGGCCAGGTACTGCGTGGCTCGGTCGACCACGAACGGGTCGATGTCGACGGTGGTGACCTCGCCCTCCGGACCGACCAGTTCCGCGATCAGCGCGGCGTTGTAGCCGCCAGAGCCGATCTCCAGCACCCGCATCCCAGGCCGGATGTCGGCCTGCTCCAGCATGATCGCCTGGATCCGCGGCGCGGACACCGAGCTGACAGCGAGCCCGTTCTCGTCCCGCTTGGTGATGACGACGTCGTCGCGGTTGTAGACCTGCTCCAGGGGCGCACCGGGCGCGAACGCCTCGCGCGGGACCGTGGCGAACGCCCGGGTGACGGTGTCGGTGCGCAGTTCGCCGTGGGTGCGCAACTGTCCGACCATCGCCCCGCGAAGCGCAGCGGCATCCTGCCCAGTGGCGGTGTCGTCGTCTCGTAGTGTGTTCACTCGGTCACTTTCTCAGTAGGTGTTCTCGCCTGCATGGGCACGCGCCGGTTCGCCGGCCAGGACGCCTGGTGTATCACCGCTCGAACGACGGCGGCTGGGATGAAGTCTGTTGTCTCTGCCGGCTTCAGAGATTCATGGGGCGACTATTTTCGGGCACGCCAACAGGATTGGCGAACGGTTTTGGAGCCGGGGTCACATGACGCTGGCGGCGGGGTTGCGATCGATGGCCAGACCTATCGCCACCACGTCCTCGCGCGTCAGGTCGATCTGAGCGGCCACCAGGTTCTCGTGGAGGTGCGTGCTGCAACTGGTTCCGGGGATCGGCATCATCACCGGAGACCGGTGCAACAGCCACGCCAGTGCGAGCTGGGCAGGTGTCGCGTTGTAGTTGGTAGCCAGCTCGTCAAGCACACCGTGAGGCTGTGCGAGCCGGCCAGACGCCAGCGGCGCGTACGGTACGAAGGCGATACCGGCGAGTTCACAAAGACGAAGAACCTCTTCGAACACCCGGTTCGTGATGTTGTACTTGTTCTGCACGGCAGCAACCGCAATCAGCTCGCTGGCCCTGCGGACTTGACTTACGTCCACCTTGGACAGACCAATGTGATGAATCTTCCCCTCGGCCTGCATGTCGGAGAGCACGGCAAGCTGATCCTCCATCGACACGGCCGGGTCAATACGGTGGAGGTAATACAGGTCGATCCGCTCGACCTGGAGCCGTCGTAGGCTCATCTCGACGCACTGGCGAAGGTACTCCGGCCGCCCACACGGAGCCCACTTGCCGGGACCTTGGCGAGTAAGGCCGCCCTTGGTCGCGATGACCAAGCCGTCCTGGTACGGATGCAACGCCTTGCGAATGTACTTCTCTGCGGTGAACGGGCCGTAGGCATCGGCGGTGTCGATGTGCGTCACGCCCGCGTCGACAGCATCCCGGAGTACCTGCATGGCCCGTTCCGGGTTAGCCGGTGCGGCCCAATGCCCGGGGCCGGTGAGCTGCATGGAGCCGAACGCGATACGGCGGGCGGGGGGTTCGCCGATCGGGAGGATGGTCGGAGCCGAGTTCTTTTCATCAGCGGTCATCGATAAACGCCTTATCATCTTTGGACAAAGTGGATGGAGTGGGGCGAGCGCTGAGGTGCTACAGCTCTTCGAGCCACTCGCGTACGCGTTGTAGAACGTCCCGATCACCCGGTAGCGTCGGTGGACGTTGTGTGATCGGCCTGGGGGATGGCCTCCGCTTCGGCAGGCCGTGTTCGGTCAGCTGGTACTGCGGTAGCTCCAGCTCGCACCACACCACCCGCCCCGCCTCCGTGGGGTAGAAGTTCCACTGCTTGCTGAGCGAGCGGAAGGCGTCCGATGGGTTGGGCGGTTCACGGTGCCGGTCGGCAACCTCGATGACGATCGCGTGATCGAACAGCACCAGCCGCAGCTGGATGAGGGCTAGGTCGTCCAGGTCCCGCCAGCGCGTCGACGGATCGGGCACGCCGATGAGCTGCACGGCCTGGCTGACCAGCTCCGAGAGCAGAGCTTCACCGTTGCTCGCCAACTCGGGGCGGTCCCACTCCGTCAGGGTGTACCGGACGAACAAGAGTCCGACGCTCACGGCCGTGGACGTGGCCACCAAGGTCAGGTCGGAGATCGCCCTCGGCCGCGGCGCGCTAGTCATGACACGCAGGGCCGGGATAGCCGTTGTGGTTACGCGCTCTGTACGGAAGTGCGCGGCCGTCACGGTCATGAACAACGCTCCTTTCCGCCCTGCTCAGGGCTCGTCGGTGCGAGCCGTCCAGATGACAGCGAGCACCCGGCGCGGAGATTGCCATTGCAAACGCCTTCGGCAGGGTGGTTGGAAGACGGCGGGATCAGGGGTCGGGGACCGCTTGACCCCGCCGCCGACTTGTCTGCGACTACACCGCCGCTTGGCCCGCTAGCGACGTGTTGACGAAGTCGTTCGCCCGGAGAAGAGCCCGGTCGTGTCCGTCCGCTGGCAGCAGCTCATGGGCCAGGCTGAGGTCATCGAGAACGTGGCCGACGCAGTGATCCGCGAGCACGCGGAACTCACTGTCCTCGTCGCGTTCCTTGTTGCCGCCTAACGGGATTGAAGGGTCCAGCGTCGTGCGAAACAACAAGTCATAGTGGACGCTGTGGCCGCGAACGAGGGATTCCAGGTAGGCCAGGATGTTGGATTCGGGCCGCTCGCCGCGATACTCCAGAGCGGCACGGTAGTACCCGAGGGCGTCAGGCGCGGGCCGGTCAACGAGCACGACGTCGCCATGAAGCCATGCTTCCAGTTCGTAGCTGATCCCCCGCGTGAGGAACCACAGTGTCGAGGCCCAGGTGTGGTTGCGCAGGATCGGCAGGCCGGTGCGTTGAGCCTGCTCGCCGAGGTCGGCCACGGTTGCGACCTGGATGTGCTGGCGCCGCAGATCGTGAGCGAGGCGAGCGAGGAAGGTGGACTTCCCGGTGGAGTGGGTGCCGAGAACTCCAATGATCACGGGCTTTTCGACTTCGTCCATCACCACAACCCTCCTTCTGGCTAACTGAGGGGAACGAATCCGGGAAGGGCGGCAACGTTGACCAACCGGTCCCAGTCGAGCGTGCCGAGTTCGATCAAGGTGAGGAGGAGTTTCCAGGCACACCAGGTGTCGTAGCTGGCGCAGTGGTAGCGCTGCTCCTCGATACCGCTGGTGTCCAGTTCGATCGCTCGCGCGACGTTGTCGAGCCCGTACCCGCCGCTGAGGGTGGGCATGACGTGCTTGGCGAGTCGCAGCGTGTCGAGCACCATCGGCGGTTTCCAGGCCGGGAGGTGGGTGGTGAGGACGTTCAGCTCTACCGAGGCGTTGTGCGCGACCAGCGTGCGGCCGGTCAGCAGCGGCTCAACCTCAGTCGCGACCACCGACCACGGCGGGCAGTGTGCCACGTCCTCGTTGCTGATGCCGTGAACCTTGCGCGTCACCATCGCGTTGATCTGCCGTTCGGGACGGATCATCCACGACCGCAGGTGCTCCCCCTGCACCTCACCATCCACGGGCAGCAGAGCGATCTCGATGATCTCGGGCGGCTGCTGGCCGTTGCCCTCCACATCGACCACGACGAGCTGTTGGCCCTTCAAAGCGGCAGGCAGGAAAGCGGTCACGGAGTCGTCTCCTTCGTCATCGCAGGCCAACCGATCTCGGCCCGCCCGTGGCGGTGCAGGTGGTGCGGCTTGGTCACGTCGTGCACCTGAAAGCCCAGGCTGTGCTGCATGACGTACCGACGCTGCTCATCCAGTCCCTCAACCACCACGGCACGGTCGTTGATCGTGACCAGCTTGCCGTCCAACGCCTCGGCCATCGCGGCGGCCTCCCGTGCCGGCGGCGGAGTCCACGCCTTCGCGCAGCGCTGCACCTGAGCGGCCGGGCAGATGTCGCACAGCTCGCGGATGCCATAGTGACCGTTGTAGTCCGCGTCGCCGTGCGCGTAGGTGACAGCGCAGGAAGTCTTGCGAAACAGCGGTGATCCACCAGCGGAGCGCGACCGAGCGACGCCAAGGATGCGCTGCTCCAGCGACTCGGGGAAGACCTTGCGGCGTGCCCCTTCCTCGTAGGGCTCTGGAAGCCCGTGGTCCCGGTAGTAGGCCCGAATCTGATCCTTGTAGAACAGGCCGGTGAACACGGTGGCGTGCGCGTATCGGCTGAGGTCGAGCGCGCGACTCAGGTGCTCGTCGCCGTCGTTGAGGCCCGGCACGATCGGGCGCCAGTACAAGATCGTCCGGTACCGCTCAGCCAGCTCGAACGCTGTTCGCAACGAGGTCGCGGCGATGGTGGAGTCGACCGGCTCCACCTGTTCGTGCTCGATCCCTGAGTACGTGATCAAGAGCGTGATCTTGATGTTGCGGAACGAGTTCAGCACCGCGCAGTCCTCCGGCTCGACTCGCCAGCGGGAGATCACCAGCACGTGGTTGGTCAGCTCGCGTTCATCCAGCAGCCGCAGCATCTCGAAGGTGTGGGGCTTCACCACGGGCAACATGGGGTCCGTCGCCCGGTTGAGCAGTTGGATCGGCGTGACGTGCGGCTGGAAGTAGGGATGTCCGGTCAGCAGGTCGGCCGCCTCGGCCTCCCGCATGATCGCTCGGGGCACCTTCATGCCGAAGTTGTCGAACAGGTGGCGCACGCAGTACCCGCAGTCCAGCGGGCACCCCACGATCCAGTTCGCGCTCAACCCGGACTTGCGGTTCTCGATCACGTCCATCAACTCGGGCCGCATCGAGGCCCGTTCAGCTTCGGTCACCAACGGCACCTGTCGGCGGATCGCCAATGCCGCACCTTCCGGGGATGCCGCCTGCCTGTCCGCAGTCGTGGTCACGGGCGCCTCCTGGTCATTGGGCTGGCAGTAACGAACTGACCTCACAGAACCAGGACCAGCTAAGATCGCGTAATGAGGCAAACCAGCTACCCGTAGCATTTGCCCCCCATTTGCCCCACGCGCGTGGAGTCGCCGGTGACAGCAGACGGAGCGACCGCCGACTCAGCTGCGGCACAGCTCGCCCAGGAGATCAAACGCCTACGCAAGGCCGCTGACCTCAGTCAGCCTGAACTCGCGGGGATGATCGGGTACACCCGCCAGTACGTCTCGATGGCTGAGCGCGCCGGAAAGAACGTCCCATCCCAGGAGCTGATCAAAGCGCTCGACAAGGCTCTCGCCGCGAACGGCGCACTGATCGCACTGCGGCAGAACGCAAAGGTTGAACAGGCAGCCCTGCGCCAGGACATGACAGCGATGGAACGTCCTACCGGACCTGTCGCTTCGCCGACCGTCGATGCAGGGTCGGCAACGACAATGAGTTCAGGCAATAGCGCGCGTGTTGAGAGAAATCCTGTGAATCGGCGCAGCTTCCTAGCCGTTGGTGGAGCTGCCGCTTTCGGCACTGCGCTATCTTCGCAAACACGTGTTCTGCAAGCGCTCGAAATAGTAACGTCAGGCCACGCGGACACTCTCGGCGTCGCCATCGACTGCCTGAACGAACTCATATCTCACTATTCGGAGAAGCTGTCCGTCGCGCCGCTGGCCGAGACGTATGGTGACCTGCTCAACGTTAGATCGTATGCAGGTGGCCTACTCGACCGACCAGGAACATCGGCACCGCAACGATCAGACCTCACTTTCGCGGCAGGGCGGCTGTCCAATCTACTTGCTGTCGCCACAAGCTACATGGGAGATCATGAGTCGGCACTTGTTTGGTGTGTGGACGCAGAGCGACGCGGCGACGAATCGGGCAGTCGCGATATCGCTGGTTGGGCCGCCTTGACCAGAGCAACGATGGCTTACTACCAAGGTCGGACGAGCCGCTCGGTCGAGCTTGTGGTTCAAGGCCAAGCGGTCGCTCCAATGGGCACGGTCGCACGCGCCAAGCTTGCCGCGCATGAAATGCGGGCTCGCGCAATGCTCGGAGACACTGAAGGAATGACGCACGCGAAGCGTCGCGCAACCAATGCGATAGCGGACCTCCCAACCAACGTTGCAACAACCGGCGCGTTCTCCATCGCACTTGCGGAAGATCCGCCGTATACAGCGACATCGCTCCTTCTCTTGAATCGATTCCAGGAGGCCGCGTCGGCGACGAGAAGTGTTATTAACGCCGCATATCCGACTAGCACGCACAATCGCAACAGGCAGTCCTCAAGCTACGCCCGCACCCTCCTGATTCTCGGACTCGCGGAAGCGGGCCTGGGTCATATCGACGAAGCGGCCGTGGCCGGGCGGACAGCTCTCGACAGCAGCGGATTGGTCTGGCCCACATTGGTGCTTGCGGGCAAGCTCGACCAGGCTTTGATCCGCGGTCACAAGGATGCGGCAGAAGTTGTCGGCTACCACGACCTCTATCTAGATATGACTGATCGCGCATCAAGCGAATTGCGCCATCACTGCTCACACTTAGCGCCCAAGGAAAAGGAATGACAGAGGACATCTACACTCCCGAGCAGGTAGCCACTATCACGGACTACGCGGACGTGACGGCTCCTCCGCCTGGAGCAACGGCGCACTTCATCTTCGGCACCAACCAAGTCATTCCCGTGGACATTGTCGCTGACCGTTACCACAAAGGACTTGCGCCGCTCATCATCGCGACCGGAGGCGTCAACCGACACAATGGCATTGTCGAAGGCCGAGAATTTCGCCGCCTACTCATCGAGAGAGGCGTCAGCGACGCCGCTATCCGATGCGAGGATCAGTCGGCAAATACGCAGCAAAACGTAGAATTCGCCGTACCCCATCTTCGAGAGGCTTTAGATTCGAGACTTGCGATCACCGCAGTCTGCAAATGGTACCATCGCCGAGCTATCCACTATCTGCGAACGCTACTACCCGAACTGGAAGCTATCTACGCCATCACCTTTGAACCAGTCTACTCCGGCATCCCAATCACACGCGCAAACTGGAACGAACATCCAGACGGCAACCGCCGAGTTACACGCGAATGGCAGGAGGTATCACACCGCGTCGCCGACGGCAGTTTCAAAGAATTGAATCGCATTAAAGGCGCATGGCGCTGACAGTGACTAACTGTACTACAGTCCAATCTCGATGCGTTTGCCACATGGCCGACAGTTTGAGCGACCCAAAAATGAAATAACGTCAATCGTCAATGATACCGAGTTCCTGTGCCGCGATACGAGCACGCCGTATGAGCCCAGGTTGAACCGCTCCTATTGCCCCAAGATTTACAAAATGTAGCACTTCCGCGAGATCGGGATACGCTCGGTCCGCAGGAAACTCATACCCCTTCTCGTGGAGCCGCAGCCACGCGTCGAGGACAGGAATTTCGTGGCGTGGGCTAGTGGCCATCCCTTTCCACGCTGCAGCGAAGACTTCCAATAGCTCACCGTCGGCGAGGCCGCGACCAATTCGTTCGCATAGTTGCGCCAGGAACGCACCACTCCCTCCAAGTGTTTTGGCCGCCAACAACTGTAGTGTGTCGACGCTGACCCACGTATCACGCCGAAGACGGTCCAACACCAAGTCTGGAAATTCGTCGGCCCACCGCAGATAGTTTTGATGGCGTGTGTCGGAATCCATAGGCGACGCGGTGAGGTCCACCAGTGCACGCGCATAGTGCACATTGAACCGTTCGTCCGGTAGCGCCTCAAATGCATATCTGAACAAATTGCCAGCGGGGTCGACCGTGAAATTTAATTCGCGCGCAGCGTCCTGCAAGGACAAACTTTGATCGAGACGCTTTAGTTCAACGAACGGAGGCCACGAGTCGCCAATCGACACCACAACGTTTGATGCATCCAACCACAGCGCTCGCAACGATTGTATCAAGGTGGCCCATTCCCCGGTGGACAGTTGCGATTTCCAGAAAGCTGTGAGTCTCGGCCAATCGTGAATGCCAAGACTTCGCGTTTCTACGGCGCTATCAAGGACCGCCGACAGCAAAACTAGATTGAGACTGTAGATCGCATACTTTGACGGCGCCGGGCGATGGACCGGGCGATAGCCTTCCTTAGATCGGGCACGATGTTCGAACGCAACTTCAAACAGTCTAGTCACAACGTCAATAAGCACGTTTCGGTTCACGTCCGACATCGCCATCTCAGCTAGAAAGTCGAGTACAGATCGACTGGCTGTCAACGGCGTGAGCGACAGCACTGCGTAGAGATCATCGTCATGTATATAGGTATTCAACCTACGCCGAGTCCGAGGTGGATCGGCGGGCAGTAGCTCAATTAGGAGGCACCAAATAAAGCGCGCAACCAGGTACTCGCCGAAGGTTGAATGCAGGAACTCATATGTATGCAAAGGCTGAGAGTCACGCTGCGCCGTCGCGCACTGTACAAAGAAGAACCGACCTAGAACGGCAGCACCTGGAGTCAGGGGCGTACGCATTCCACTTCCTCTATGCGGTTGTTGCACTTCCAGCAGACTGGCCAGATCGTCGTCGATATCTTTCTGACTGACCCATTGAGAGCCGCGATGGAACATTGCAAGCGCCACTACTGATAGCCGCTCAAACTCTATCTCGACGTTGCTCTCCAGATCCAGCGATAGGCCATCCCTGTCGTCCTTACGTACCTCACGATGAGCGAATCTGGCCAACAAACGCTCATACAATCCTACCCGACCAAGGCTTTCGTGATCGCGCAGCAAAGAATTGTCTGCAGCATCGTAGAGAGCAAGCATCAGCAACAACAGCGGTTGAACAGCTAGGTCACGATGAACAAGCGCCAGCTTGGGTTCCAGTGGATCCAACATATTTTTCCGAAAATATTCAGCATTTGATTTGTTCCAAACCTCCAGCCACCGGCCAACCTGCTCGTCAGTGAACGGAACCAGACGCAGTACGTCGGCGTCCTGCGGGATCTGCATCCCACTGGAGACACTGATCCGGCTGGTCACCACCACAACGACAGGACGGCCCAGTTCGGCTCGTTCACGTTGAAACCGTTGAATGTTGTATAGATAGTTGGTTTGACTAACACCTGTGGCCTGCAACAGCTCATCAAATCCATCTAGCAAAACTACAGGTAGTGCGTCGCCTGCCGAGCGAGACAGTTGCGCGAAACTGAGTTCTTCATGGAGGGCGGCACGCAGCCCATACTCGACCTGCTGGACAAGATCAGCCTCGGTAGGCACAGTACGCAGTTCGACCCGTACAGCAACAAAGTCATTGGCAGGCAATCGCGCTGCGAGCACTTTAGTCAGCAGTGACTTCCCAGAACCCGGATCGCCAAGGACAATGAGCGGTTGAACTGTCGCCTTGGGTGAAGTTATATAGCCGACAAGATACCGGTGGAGATCAGACCGCACAAGAACCTTTTCCCACCAAGAAAGCTCCGCAGGTCGCGCGGTGGAAGACATTGCGGAGACCTGATAGCTCGGGTCGATGTATATTTTCTCTGTCGTTGGCAGCACAATACCTGCCGGCACCTCGTCTAGGTCGATGACGGGGCCACTCAGCATCGCACGATAACGGTTCGAAAGCTCGGAGCGGCGCGGATCAGGCTTCCCACCTGTCAGCACATCCGCTAGAGCAGTTTCCACCCGAGCCAAACCGGCCCTTACGGACGCGTTTTGCTGCATCTGTAGCCAGAAACGTAGTTCGGGATACTCGCCCGCGAGCTGGCCTATCAACTCCTCATAGCGGCGTACAGCCCGCGGAGCGATGTTGCCGAGCAGGTGAGTCACTTGAGCTCGATCGGCTTCGCTCAACCTGTCCCATACCGCCAGGTCGTCAAAGAGCTGGAGAAATGCAGTACCGGCTTGACTGTATTGGTCCGTCACAGCAGTCAAGTTTTCGTCATATGGCCGGTTCGGCGAAGGCAGCAACCATGTTCCGTCGTACAGACTTGTCAAGTCCATGAGTCTAAGCTGAGCCTCTCTGTCATCCAAACCAATCTCTTTAAGCTTGACAGGGAGTTTCAGCTCCTTCAGAACGTCAAAAAACGCTACCACCACAATAACTGCGTGGGCAGCCTGTAGACGTTCCGTGCGGTCATGTCGACTTATGCCTTGTCGCACCTCTCCTGCTTTGACCAACAGCCGGTGACTCAGGGAGACAAGATCGACTTTGGCATCAAACCAACTGAGCAACTCAGTAATGCCGAAGGTGGCGCCACCAAGTAGAGCCCCTCCCACGATCTTATCCAAAGCGGTGACAAGCTTGTGCTCCTTAGCGCCCAGAAGCTTCACGGCGTCCGCGTAGCTGAAGGTGTTGGCCATCGAGAGATCCTTGCACTTGCCGAGCGATCAGAGAGCCAGCTTCAGCCAATCGGGGCAACGTTGGCGGGGGCCTACCGCTACGTCACTGCAGGCAAGATCGACGTGCCTTGCACTTGCTTCCGATGCGCGACAATTCAATGAGGAACACCCGGGTGAACATCAATCACCGATCACCATCGCGGGCACCGGTCTTGGTGGCCTCACAGCCCCTTGTGTCCAGTCCTGCACGTCAGCGGCATCCGGTCCGCCGAGTAAGAACCTGGACAACTCACCGGTTGTCCGCGCCAGTTGGCATGCTCGACAATCACGAGGAATTCAGCCAGACCACCTGCGCGCTGCCAACGTGTAGTACGGGTTCCGAACCCAGCGCGGCGGAGTCTCAAGAGTTCCAGTGCACGCCGGAAGGCGTCGCCGACATTGCCATGGTAAGTGGAGCTGAGCAAGTGGTGTCCCGATCCGCGTGATGACCGCCAAGATCGACCGTCTCATAAAGGACCACCTACCCCACTGCTCGGCAACTGGATGACCCGCGAGCAGGCGTGACCACACGGAGGATGGAACTATGACCGCAACCAAGAGCATGGGCGCTTCGAAGAGGTTGGAGGCGGTGCCGCGTATTGCGTGTATCGAACCCGATGTGCAGACCGCAGCTTTGCCGATCAGGGTCGATCGTCACGGCAACCCGCTCACCCACGAGAAGGTCACCGCGATCGATGAACGGAGGCGGCGCGAGCCCGAGCATCCAGAGACCTGCTCGCCGGGTTGGTGCTTGGTTCGGCCATTGATCACGAACGGCCGCGTGTGGCATTGGGACGGTTATCACCGGGCGGAGGTTCGGACCGTTCACATCGAGTGGGGCCTGACGATCCAGGTCGGCTTTGGGCAAAGCGCCGACGACGATGAGCCGGTCGTGCATCTGCGCGCCTTGGAGAACGACTGTAACGGCGAAGCGCCATACGATGTCGTGATGTCACCAGCTGAAGCACTCGCGACGGCCGCTCACCTGAAGCGGGCCGCCGACGAGGTCCGCGACATCAAGCGATGGAACTCGGAGAACGGTGCCGCGTAATAAGGACTTGAACTTCGTGGACGACCGGCGTCACGTGGCTGATTGGCCAGCGCACATCGTGCTGACTACAGAAGAGCCGTTGATCATCAAGTAACCGCCCTGAAGCAGATTGTCGGGTCGCTCCGGTTGCCTTATCAGCAAGCGGAGCGACCCGACATGTTGCGCAGTTTGAGCCTATGTTGGCAGCTGACCGAGCTTGTTCAGCATCGCCTTCCTGCGGGCCTCATAGGCTTCCAGTTCGGCTTCTGTTGCATGGCAGCCGCGCCTGGCGAGGTATGCGGCCGTGCGGGTGAGGCTGTTGATCTCGGTGACCGGGGTGTGGCTGGGCAGGTTCGCGGAGACCATGCGGTCTTCGATGCCGTCGTGGCGGGCGTTGTGCCGGGTGCCGCTGTTCTTCTCCATGTGACCCTGGCACCAGTCGTCCAGCTCGGCGGCGGTCTCCACTGGTTCGGTAGTGCCTCCAGGCAACCGGCTGGCCAGGAATCGGCCGGGCCGTTCCCACGGCCTGTCCAGCGCGTCCTCCCACTGATCCACCACGGCGGCGTACTGGTCGCGGGCCTGCTCGATGGTCGTGTCCAGGGCATCCGCGATGTCGACCCACCGGCCGCCACGCTCGCGGGCATAGACCACCGAACGTGCCAACACGTCCTGAGCCATGGCCAAAAGTCGGGCGGCGTGGTCGACGTATTCGTACGGGACGCCGTAGTCGTCGCTGACAGTCGGGACTCCACCAGCGGCAAAGTCGGCCGCCTCCCGATAAGCAGAAGACAGCGCCAGCCGGGCCAGGGCTCGGCGCGGGTGGGTGAGGTCGGCCGGGCCGGGTGGCACAGCGGGAAGCTGGCCAGTCATGCCGTGCCCCCTCGTACCTGGCGGTCTTGGGCAGCAGGCGGGATTCGCCCTTCGCTGCGCCATTGGCGCAGCACGGTTCGGCCGTAGTTGTTCGTGCCTGCTACCCGGTCCAACTCGGCGCCGGTCGGCGTGCGCCCATGGGCCTGCTCGCGCTCGAAGTGTGCCCACATGATCTCTTGAGCAGTTGGCTCCGTAGTCGGCGAGACCTTCGCGAGAGCGATCACCTGGCCAATCTCACCGCTCTCGGTGTTGGTCTCGCCGCCTTGCTCGACCACCGGAGCGGCCTGATCAGTCTCGGTGTGCTGCCGAGAGCGAGGACCATGGGCCAGCAACTCGACGGCCAAGAGCAGGGCCACCGGAGGCCAACCCGCGACCAGGACCGGCTGCCATGCCAGTGTCGGGGCGGCGGCGATGTTGGCCGCGAGCGACATGGCGATCCCCAGCCAGAACGACAACCAGACCGCAACCCGCCCCCGGCGGCTGGTCCGTTGGCCGGCCTTGAGTACCCCAACCGTTGCCAGCAATAGCAAACCGTCTACCGACAACGGCCACAGCGAAGCACTCGTCGGGTCGGAACCGCCGATCAAGGCGTACTCGCGCTGATGCTCATAGGACGCGTACGCGGCGACACCCGCCACGATCAACGCACACCCACGCCGTACCCAAATATCCAGAGGCGCCTTTCCACGCCGCTCGGTAACCTCGGTCACCCGGCATCACCGCCCTGGCCACGGCGGCGGCGCGGGATCTCGACTGTGGTGGAAACCAGCAGCTCACGGCGGCTTTGGCTCCGTGCAGATGTTGTACGAATCGCGGTAGGGGTACGCGCCACCAGTCCCGGTTGGTGTAACTGGCAGCACTGCGGACTTTGACTCCGTCAACCCAGGTTCGAACCCTGGACCGGGAGCCGGCCCCGCGCTGGGCGGGGCCGGTCCGGGTGCCTACATCGGTGCGACAAGGGCCTCTGACGCCTGGGGGATCATCGGGGTGCAGAACTCGTTGATGAACACCAGGGTTCGCCTGCCGATCGCCTGGATCGGCGGGGTGAGGTCCTGGTTGGCCATAGTGGTGATCTGGCGGGCGCCGTCCTCGGTGTTCATGCTCCAGGTGTTGTAGCCGGGGATGTCGCCGCCGTGGCCCCATGCGGCGACGTCCTGCCCACAGATCGCGTTCAGTGGGATGCGCATCAGGCCGAGACCGTAGTCGTAGCCCTGGTATTTGCCGTCCGGACCGACGGCCGGGATGGTGGCCTTCATCTGGGCCAGCAGGTTCGGTGGCAGCAGTCGGCCGCCGAGCAGGGCGTGGAAGAACCGGTTCAGGTCGGGCGCGGAGGAGATCATGTCGCCGGCGCCGAAGTAGCGGCTCAGGTTGTACGCGGTGACGTCGGTCAGGCCGTGTGGTGCCGGGTAGGCCTGCTCGTAGCCGTGTGCCGCCGGGTTCAGCAGGAGCGGGAAGTCCCGTGGCAGGGAGGTGTCCCACAGGTGCGACGGACCGGTGATGTCTTCGGCCAGGAGGCGTTCGAAGCGTTTGCCGGTGACCTTCTCGACCAGCCGGGCGAGCACGTTGTAGCCGGTGTTGGAGTACGAGAAGCTGGTGCCCGGTGGGAACAGCAGTGGCTGGATCGTGCTGTCGTGGATGGCCTCCGTTTCGTCGAAGTGCACGAACCGTTCGGTGTCGAGCTCCTCGACCGACGTCCATGTGTACTGCGGGGCGAGGTCACGCGGGAGTCCGCTGCGGTGCTGCAGGAGTTGCCGGACGGTGATCGGCTCCGGATACGGCAGCAGGCCGGGCAGGTACTTGCCGATCGGTTCGTCCAGCCCGATCCGGCCGGCCGCGACCTGCTGCAACACGAGCGTGGCCACGAACGTCTTGGACACGCTGCCGATCCGGAACCGCCCGGACGGATTCGGCTTCGCGCCGGTGCGGACGTCGCCGACACCGCTGGTGCCACGCCAGTCGCTCGCCACTGCCAACATCCCCGGGTTGCCCGCGGCGACAGCCACGTCCATCGCGGCCTGGCGCGGGTCGACACTCGCCGCGGCGGGGCCGGCGGCCCCGAACCCGACGACGGACACAGCGGCGATCATCGAGACAAGGCGTCTCAGGTTCACGAATCCTCCCCAGAAGTCGTAAGAACCAGGCCATCGTGCCGCGAGTTGACCACAACTGTCAAGCTGTCGTTTACGCAGCACGAAATAGATTCCTTGCTGCCAGCGGGTTTTCTGGAGATCCGTCACGAAACAGCACGTTTTCATGGAAGGCCGGCGCCGGCGCCCCACGAGCCGGCCGTCGACCGACCAGTAACCGCCCTGTGGGACATCGCGGGGCGGTGCGTACCATGCGGGCGTTGTCCAGGCGACCAGCGGAGGCAGTTCTTTGACCGGCGAAGTCCCGACCGTTCAGCTCAGCAATGGTGCGCACATGCCGCAGGTCGGGTTGGCAGCGGTGTCGACCACCACAGTGGCCGAGGCCCTGGCTGCCGGGTATCGCGGCTTCGAGGTCGCCGACCCGGACGTTGGCCAAGCGCTTGTTCGGTCAGGCGTGCCGAGGCACGAGCTGTTCGTGACGACCCGGATGGCCGAGTCGCCGCGCGCCTTCGAGGAAAGCCTCGCCCGGCTGCGTATGGACTATGTGGACCTGTGCCTGCTCGCCGCGCCGGTGGACGACTTCGTGCAGGCGTGGAAGGGGCTGGAGAAGGTCGCCGCCGACGGCCGCGCGCGGGCCATCGGGGTCTGCGACTGTCTCATCCCGCACCTGCGCCGGCTCAGCGAGGAGACCAGCACGGTGCCGGCGGTGAACCGGGTCGAGCTGAATCCCGGGCACGTCCAGCCGATTCTGCGCGCCTACCACAGCGAGCACGGCATCACCACGCAGGCGTACCGGCCACTCGGTGACCTGGTCGGGAACGACGAGATCGGCTTCATGGCCCAGAAGTACGGCAAGACGCCGGCGCAGATCATCCTGCGGTGGCACGTCGAACTCAAGCACGTGATCTCGGTCGAGCCGACGGCGCCGCGCGAGTACATCGACATCTTCGACTTCGAGCTCGCCGAGGACGACGTGCTCGCACTGTCCGAAATGGCCTAGGGCGCCAACGGATCCGCTTCCGCGGCAAGCGTTCTGGGTTCGGGCGACGGACGGCGGGGTTCACGCACACCCGCGTCGCCGCCGACCGGACGGAACCGCACCCGGACGCTGTCCCAGCGGTACAACGTGGTGCCCGGGGGCGGGTCCTGTGCCGTGATCACGTAGGTGCCTGGCCAGGTCAAGGCGCCCAGCGGTGGCCCGTCGGGGTCTGGCTGGGCCAGGGCCAGCCCGGCGTCCGTGCAGACTTGCCGGCCGACGACGACCGGCAAGCCCACGACGTCCGGGACGACCACTCGGTCGGCATGGCGTTCCATACCACCGAGTGTCCGCTCAACCGGTGTACGCGTCCAGCGGCGGGCAGGAGCAGACCAGGTTGCGGTCGCCCTTGGCGCCGTCGATCCGGCGGACCGGCGGCCACACCTTCGCCGTCGCCGTCCCCGCCGGGTAGGCGGCCTCCATCCGGGTGTACGGGTGGTTCCACTCCCCCGCCAGCGACGCCGCGGTGTGCGGGGCGTTGTGCAGCGGGTTGTCGTCCGCTGGCCAGTCACCGGCCGCGACCCTGGCGATCTCCGCCTTGATCGCGATCATCGCGTCGCAGAAGCGGTCCAGCTCGGCCAGGTCCTCGCTCTCGGTGGGCTCCACCATCAGGGTGCCGGCCACCGGGAACGACATCGTCGGCGCGTGCAGGCCGTAGTCGGCGAGGCGCTTGGCCACGTCGTCCACGGTCACCCCGGTGTCCTTGGTGATCTGGCGCAGGTCCAGGATGCACTCGTGGGCCACGAAACCGCCCGCACCCGTGTACAGCACCGGGTAGTAGTCGTTCAGCCGACGAGCCACGTAGTTGGCCGCGGCGACCGCGGTCAGGGTGGCCTTGCGCAGGCCGTCAGCGCCCATCATCCGGACGTACGCCCACGAGATCGGCAGGATCGACGCGCTGCCCCACGGCGCCGCGCTGATCGGGCCGACACCGCTCTTCGGGCCGGCCAACGGCTGCAGCGGGTGGTTCGGCAGGAACGGCGCCAGGTGCTCGCGCACGCCGATCGGGCCGACACCCGGGCCGCCGCCACCGTGCGGGATGCAGAACGTCTTGTGCAGGTTCAGATGCGACACGTCCGAACCGAACTTGCCGTACTGCGCCAGCCCGATGAGGGCGTTCAGGTTCGCACCGTCCACATAGACCTGACCGCCCGCGTCGTGCACCAGCGCGCAGACCTCGCGCACGGTGTCCTCGTACACGCCGTGGGTCGACGGGTACGTGATCATGATCGCGGCCAGGTCGTCCCGGTGCTCCCGGACAGACTCACGCAGGTGGTCCATGTCGATGTTCCCGTTGTCGTCACAACGGACCACGCTCACACGCATGCCCGCCATGACCGCGCTCGCCGCGTTGGTGCCGTGCGCGCTCGCCGGGATCAGCACGACGTCCCGGGCGCCTTCACCACGGTCGCGGTGGTACGCCCGGATCGCCAGCAGGCCGGCGAACTCGCCCTGGCTGCCCGCGTTGGGCTGCAACGAGATCGCGTGGTAGCCGGTGATCTGCGCCAGCCAGTCCTCCAGGTCGGACACGATCTCCAGCAGGCCGGCGGCGTCGTCGGCGGGCGCGAACGGGTGCAGCGCCGAGAACTCCGGCCAGGTGATCGGCTCCATCTCGGCGGTGGCGTTCAGCTTCATCGTGCACGAGCCGAGCGGGATCATGCTGCGGTCCAGCGCGACGTCCTTGTCCGACAACGCCCGCAGGTACCGCAGCAGCGCGGTCTCCGACCGGTGGGTGTGGAACACCGGGTGGGTCAGGTAGTCCGACGTGCGCAGCAGACCATCGTCGATGACGTCCGAAGTGGACTCGTCCAGGTCGTCCGCTGCCGCGGTGACGCCGAATGCCTGCCACACCAACGAAAGGTGCGCCCGCGTGGTCATCTCGTCACACGAGATCGACACGTGGTCGCCGTCGACCTGCCACAGGTTCACGTCCAGCTCGCGCGCGGCCCGCACGACCTCCGACGCCCGTCCGGGCACCCGGACCCGGAGCGTGTCGAAGAACTGTGCGTGCACGACGTCGACCCCGGCGGCCCGCAGCCCGGCCGCCAGCACGGTCGTCATCCGGTGGGCACGCGACGCGATCGCCTTCAGGCCCGCCGGGCCGTGGTACACCGCGTACATCGAGGCGACGACCGCGAGCAGGACCTGCGCGGTGCAGATGTTGCTCGTCGCCTTCTCGCGGCGGATGTGCTGCTCACGTGTCTGCAAGGCCAACCGGTACGCGATGGCGCCGTCCGCGTCGGTGCTCACACCCACGAGCCGGCCCGGCAGCTGACGCTCCAAACCCTTGCGTACGGCCATGTATCCGGCGTGCGGGCCGCCGAAGCCCATCGGCACGCCGAACCGCTGGGTGGTGCCGACCACGACATCGGCGCCGATCTCGCCCGGCGACCGCAGCAGGGTCAGCGACAACAGGTCCGCCGCTACGACCACCTGGATACCGCGCTCGTGCGCGTCGGCGATCAGGCCGGCCTGGTCGCGAACGGCACCGCTCGCGCCCGGGTACGACAGCAGGACGCCGAAGAAGTCGCCGTCGGGCAGGCCCGTGGACACGTCCGCGACGACGATCTCGATACCGAGCGGCTCGGCCCGGGTCTCGATCACCGCGACGGTCTGCGGGAACGTGTCCGCGTCCACCAGGAACCGGGACGACTTCGACTTGCCGCCCCGGCGGACCAGGGTCATCGCCTCGGCGGCGGCGGTCGCCTCGTCGAGCATGGAGGCGTTCGCCACCGGCACGCCGGCCAGGTCGGCCACCATGGTCTGGAAGTTCAGCAGCGCTTCGAGGCGGCCCTGGGAGATCTCGGGCTGATACGGTGTGTACGCCGTATACCAGGCTGGGCTCTCCAGGACGTTCCGCAGGATCACCGGCGGGGTCACCGTGCCGTAGTAGCCCAGACCGATCATCTGCGTGACCGGACGGTTACGCGCGGCAAGCGCCCGCAGCTCGGCGAGGGCCTCCGCCTCGGTGGCGGCCGGTCGCAGGTTCATCGCCGGGTCGTTCTCGCGGATCGACGCCGGGACCGCGCGCGCAGCCAGGTCGTCCAGCGAGGAGACGCCGACGGTGTCCAGAATCCGAGCAAGGTCGTCCGGCCGGGGACCGATGTGCCGGTCGGCGAACGGGGTACCGTGCTCCAGCGCGGCGAGGGAAATCCGGGCTTGCGTCAATTCGGCCTCCGGGCGGGATGCGGGCGTGCGTCGGCGCCCTCCCCCTCTGTCCATGCCCGAAGGCGCCTGAGAGTTTCACCCGCGCGAACGCGAGCTTTCACCGTCGGCGGGGCCAGACCTCAGCCCGCTTTCCAGAGGCGTCTCCCTCGCACGGTCCTTTTGCCTGAGAGGTTCCGGGGAGGAATTGCTCCTTCGGCGCCGGTTTGCCGGACTCTCCCGAGCGAGATCAGCGACTGCCAGGAAAGGATACCGCCTGCCCGTTCCCAGTTCCCGTAACCGGGGGGTCAACTCACGCTGCGGGTCCGGCGCCGGGCCGACAACTCGTCCTCGTGCTGGACCAACTCGCCCCCGTCGGCGCGCTCCGCCGGGAACTCGTGGATCGATCCACTGATCTCCCGCATGGCGCCGCTGACCGCGATCCCGAACACGCCTTGCCCGCCCTGCAACAGATCCACGAGTTCCTCGGGCGACGAACACTCGTAGACCGTCGTCCCGTCACTGAACAAGGTGATCTTGGCGAGGTCGCGGACACCGCGCCTGCGGAGGTGTTCCACCGCGACCCTTATGTTCTGCAGCGACACCCCAGTGTCCAAGAGCCGCTTGACCACCTTCAACACCAGCAGGTCCTTGAACGAGTACAGCCGCTGGCTGCCTGATCCCTGAGCGGTCCGGATCGACGGTGCGACCAACCCGGTGCGGGCCCAGTAGTCGAGCTGGCGGTAAGTTATCCCCGCGATCTGGCACGCGGCCGGCCCCCGGTAGCCGACCAGCTCGTCCGGCAGCGAGGCGTCCGGGAACAGCTCACCCTGTTCACCTGCCGCCACACCGGCGAGCGGACTGTCGGGCCGTTGCTCGATCACGCCGTCCTCCCATCGTCCCCGGCGCTCCACCCCCAGGAGTGGAATCCGCCGGTCATGAGCGTCCGCCGGGGCGACCACCCGCAGGTCACACCGTCGTAAGTTCGCTCATGTCTGAAGGTAGGACGGCCGGGCGACCCGGTCAACGCGACGCGCGGAGAGCGGGTGACGTGGTACACACCACTCTGGGGCTAACGCGGACACCAGTGGTGTGTGCTCAGGTGTCCGCGCCCCTAAAATCCTCCGGGGAGACCGAGTCGAGGAACTCGCGGAACTTCTCCACCTCGTCCTCCTGCTCGTCCGGGATGATCAGGCCGGCCTCGGCCAGCACGGCGTCCTCGGCGTGGATCGGCACGCCGATCCGCAGGGCGAGCGCGACCGAGTCACTCGGCCGGGCGGACACCCGGATGTCCCCGTCGAAGACCAGTTCGGCGAAGAACGTGCCTTCCCGCAGGTCGGTGATCCGGACCTGCTCCAACTCCCGGCCCAGCGCCGCGATCACGTCCTTGAGCAGGTCGTGCGTGAGCGGCCGGGCCGGCCGTACGCCCTGCTGTTCCAACGCGATCGCCGTAGCCTCCACCGAGCCGATCCAGATCGGCAGGTACCGTTCGCCTTCGGTTTCGCGTAGCAACAAGATCGGCTGGTTAGCGGGTAGTTCGACCCGCACGCCAACGACGCGCATCTCGCTCATCGGCCATCGCCTCCCTCGGCATGCTCAACCGCGACGACCCCCGCTCGACTTGAGGATCGCGCATCGTCACCTTCGACGCTACCCGCCATCCGGGCCTGACGCCTGACTTCCCAAGTATCCAGATCGATCACGATGTACCAAGTGCCGCGCTCTTCACGATGTGTTTACCCCGCGCAGCCCGGCCTTGACCAGAAGTGTGTGCAGCGCAACCGAAAGCGCGGCGAGTTCGCGTAACACCTCGTCCACCCGGCCGCGCGCCTTGAGGTCACGTTGTCGATACATGGGGGTCACGATCTGTTCCAGCAGACCGACCTCACGGTCGGCGGCGGCCCGGAAAGCCCTGAGGTGCCGGGGTTCGATGCCGTACTCGGCCATCGCCCGCACCACCCGCGCGAGGTCGAGGTCGGTGGTGTCGTAGAAGCCCGCCGGACCCGGCCTGATCAGCCCGAACTGTTCCAGCTCCGCCAGGGTGCCCGAGTCGATCCCGGCCGTGGCGAGCAGCGTCTCCCGGGTCAGCCGCCGCTCCGCCCGGGGCTCGAAGTCGGCCGCGTCCGGCAGGCCGGCGACGAGCGGGCTGGCGACGAGCGGGCCGCGGGGGCCGGTTTCCCGGTCCGCCGCGGCCAAGTGCTCCTTGATGACCTTCAGTGGCAGATACTGGTCACGCTGGGCGCGCAGCACATATCTCAGCCGCTCGACGTCAGCGCCGGTGAACTGCCGGTAACCGGACGCGGTCCGGCCCGGCTGGACCAGACCCTCCGCCTCCAGAAACCTGATCTTGGAGATGGTCACGTCGGGAAACTCGGCACGCAGCTCACCCAGCACCGCACCGATGCTCATCCCGTCGCGCAGTGGCCGGCCGGCCGCTGACACCCGACGCTATCCCTGGTTGCCGGTCAGGAACACCAGGCGGAACTTGCCGATCTGCACCTCGTCGCCGCCGGCCAGCACGGCCTGGTCGACCGGCTCCCGGTTGACATACGTGCCGTTCAGGCTGCCGACATCGATCACCACGAAGTCGCCGCCTTCCCGGCGGAACTCCGCGTGCCGACGGGACACCGTGACGTCGTCGAGGAAGATGTCGCTGTCCGGGTGCCTGCCCGCGCTCGTGGTGTCCCGGTCCAGCAGGAAGCGGGACCCCGCGTTGGGGCCACGCTTCACCACGAGCAGCGCGGAACCGGCCGGCAGCGCGTCGATCCCGGCGACCTGCGGCTCCGGCGGGGCCGGCGGCTCGCCGCCCACGTCGGCGAGGAAGTCGGCCCGGAACACGGAGGTCCGCTCCGGAGACTGCTCCGGCGGAACGCCGGGTCCGTCGTTCGTGCTCACCTGAGCTCTCCTCCTGCTGCTGTACTCGCTTGTTCCGCCAAACGTACCGTGCTCGTCGTACGACGAAGCGGCTGGTCCCCGCTTTCGGCGAAACCAGGCGAAGATCCTTCTCATGCCTGACCGGTGAGCTCGCCGTAGGCCGCCGCGTCGAGCAGGTCACCGAGAGCGCTTTCGTCGTCGATCTTGAGCTCGAACATCCAGCCCTCGCCGTAACTGTCGGAGTTGATCAGCTCCGGGGTGTCCGCGAGGGCCTCGTTGACCGCGGTGACCTCGCCACCCACCGGGGCGTAGATCTCCGACACGCTCTTGGTGGACTCGACCTCGCCGACCGCGTCCTTCGCGGCCACCGTCGCGCCGACCTCGGGCAGCTGCACGAACACCACGTCACCGAGCTGCTGCTGGGCGAAGTCGGTGATGCCGATCCGGACCGTGCCGCCCGCCCTGGTCTCGATCCACTCGTGGTCATCCGTGTACTTCAGGTCTTCCGGCGTCACGTCCCCGTCTCCTTCTGCGCATACCGACAGCCGTGTGTTGGCTGGCAGCTTAGAGTGGCCGGGCTCGCCGGATCGCGGTGACCGCCTGCAAGACGTAGATCGCCCCGGACCAGACGTACAGCGCGACACCCCAGACGGTGAACGCGTAGGCGATCGGACGGGCGATATCGGCCGCCGTCGAGTCCAGTTGGGCGAACAGCAGGAACGGGAACGCGTAGAGCAGGACGAACGTGGCGCCCTTGCCGAGGTAGAGCACGTCGGGCGGGCCGTAGCCGTTCCTACGCAGCAACGGCAGGCAGACCAGCACGGCGAGATCCCGGACGACCAGCACCAGCACGACCCACAGCGGCACGATGTCGCGGACGACGAACGCGACCATGGCCGCCAGGGTGTAGAGCCGGTCGGCGAGCGGGTCGAGCATCGCGCCCAGCCGGCTGGTCTGGTTGAGCCAGCGGGCGACCTTGCCGTCCAGCCAGTCGGTGATCCCGCTGACCGCGAACACCACGATCGCCCAGCCGTCCTCCTGAGGACCCAGCAGCAGCCAGAGGAACAGCGGCACACCGGCCAGCCGGAGAACGCTCAAGGCGTTGGGAACGGTCCAGAGTCGATCGCCTTCGAGCACATGGTCATGCTAACCGGCGCTGGTCACGCGGCTCCCCAGGCCACGTCCGCGGCGGTCAGCTGGCGCGGCGGGTCCGGGTCCAGCCGCGGCTCTCGAGCTCCGCGTGGGTGAACGCCTGCGGGCGGCCGCGGTCGTCGCAGCCCACCCAACGGGACCGGCCAAGGCCCATCTCAAGCACGTACGCGTGCCCTTTGCTCCACACGACGCTGCACGGGATCGTGGGCAGCTGGGCGATATTGCTATTGCTTGTCTCGGGATCTGCCTCGTTCATGTCCCCCACCTCCACCTGGGGTGTCGGCCGGCGGAGCCGCTCCGTTAGCCGCGGGACCGATCATGCCCGAAACTCGTCATTGCCATTCCCAATTGGGCAGTGTATGGCGCCGATCGGCGCGTAGCGGGCGCCGACCGGCAAAAGATCATTTATCCGGAACGATCGGGGACGGCGCGTCAGCCGTCACCGGGGCGTCGCCCAGCGGTCACGCCGTTGTCGGTTCGACTGACTGTGACCAGGTCAGCGGGTATGGTGCCGGACTCGCCGGCGGTCGCGGCGAGTTCTGCGCCGAGCGGTTCACCCGCCGGCTTCCCGTTCCCGCCGAGCCAGCTGGCGACCGCGGCGACGACACAGGCCGCGATGGCGAACCAGAACGCCACGTGCAGCCCGTCCGCGAACGGGCCGGTGATCAGGCTCGGGAAGAAGCTCCGGCCGGTCAGGTAGCCCGCCTGGTCCGGCGGCAGCTGGCCGACCACCGGGCCGAGCAGCTGCTGGATCGGGTTGTAGCCGAGGAACGCGGCGAACAGCACGGCCACGGCCGGGAGCTGGGCCACCTGGTCGGCGTTGGCCTGGGGCACGCCGTGCGCGGCCAGGCCCGTGCTCATGGCGCTGGGCAGACTCGACGACAGCCCCGCGATGATCAGGCTAAAGAAGATGCCGATGGACAGCACCATCGCGGCGTTCTGGAACGTGGCCGTCATGCCTGCGCCGACGCCGCGCGCGTTGTCCGGCAGGCTGCTCATCACGGCCGACCGGTTCGGCGACGAGAACATGCCCATGCCGATGCCGTTCACCACGAGCAGGACCGCGAACAGGACGTAGTTGAAGTTCACCGGCAGGATCGTCAGCGCGAAGAAGGTCACCGCCGTGACGACCATGCCGCCGGTGGCCAGGCCGCGCGCGCCGATCCGGTCGGACAGCACGCCGGACACGGGCGCCGCGAGCAGGAAGCCGACGGTCATCGGGAGCATGTAGATGCCGGCCCACAACGGCGTCTCCTCGAAGGAGTAGCCGTGTTGCGGCAGCCAGATGCCCTGCAGCCACATGATCAGGATGAACTGCAGCCCGCCCCGGCCGAGGGACGCCATCAGGTTGGCCACGTTGCCCCACGTGAACGCCTTGATCCGGAACAGCGCCAGGGTGAACAGCGGGTTCTCGGACCGCCGCTCGATCAGCACGAACCACGCCAGCACCAGCACACCGCCGACGAGCGCGGCCAGCACCCACGGGTTGCCCCACCCCATCGGGTGCCCGTCGTAGGGCTGGATGCCGTACGTGATCGCGACGAGCACGGCGATCAGGCCGACCGCGAACGTGATGTTGCCGCCCCAGTCCATCCGGGCCCGCTGGGTGATCCCGGTGTCGTGCAGCTTGAGGTACGCCCAGACCGTGCCGACCACGCCGAACGGCACGGACACCAGGAACACCCAGTGCCAGTTCACCGGCGCGAGCACACCGCCGATCATCAGGCCGAGGAACGAGCCGGCGATCGCGGCGACCCCGTTGATGCCCAGCGCCAGGCCGCGCTGGTTGGCCGGGAAGGCGTCGGTGAGGATCGCGCTGGAGTTGGCCATCAGGAACGCGCCGCCGATGCCCTGCACCACGCGCCAGCCGATCAGCCACCACGCGGCCGCGTCCCCGCTCATCCAGGTCGCCGCCAGGAAGACGGACGACACGGTGAAGATCAGGAAGCCGAGGTTGTACATCCGGGCGCGGCCGTACATGTCGCCCAGCCGCCCGAACGTCACCACGAGCACGGCGGTGACCACCAGGAAGCCCATCATCATCCAGAGCAGGTAGCTGGTGTTGCCCGCGTCCAGCGGGTTCACCCCGATGCCCCTGAAGATGTCCGGTAACGCGATCAGCACGATGGACGAGTTGATCGTGGCGATCAACAGGCCCAGGGTCGTGTTCGACAGGGCGATCCACTTGTAGTGCGGCCCCAGCTCGGCGAGCGTCTTGTGCCCCGCACCCTTCCTGGCCACCACAAACCTCCTCGATCCGGTACGTCGAGAAGGCTAGTCCCGATAGTTGCTTTCGACAACTATGCATTTTGTCACGCCGAGGTGAACACCCGGTCCGCGAGAGTGGCGATGACCTGGGCGACCTCCGCCGGCGCGGCCACGTCGGCACCGTGGTCCCGCCCCGGCAACTGGACGCGTTCGGCCTGGTCGATGACGTTCCGCAGGGCGTCGAGCCGGTCCAGGAGGTGCGTCGGGCTCTTGTCGCCGCCCAGCAGCACGGTGCGGACGGTGATCTTCGCGTACTCGTCGAGCCGCACCCCGAGGGCGATGATCGCGTCGAGATCGTGCAGCTGGCGCGGGGCGAGCCGGCGGAACCGCGGCGACAACCCGACCGCGAGACCGACCAGGAGCCCCTGCCACGCGGGCAACCCCACCACGTCCCGGACGAAGATCCGGATGGCCCGGCCGGGCCGGCCGCGGGCGATCGCCGCCTTGGCCTTCGCCACCGACTCCGGCGGGAACGGCCGGTCGACCACGGTAGGCGGCTCGTACAGCACCGCGCCGGCGAACGCCTCCGGCCGGGCGACCAGGGCCTCCAGCGTGACCACGGCGCCCGAGGAATGGCCGTAGACCAAGACGGGTCCGCCCGCCTCGGCGGCAAGCGCGAGCACGTCCTGGACCTCGTCGGCCATCGTGCAGGGCTCAGCGAACCGGTACTGGCGGCGTTGCAGGCGCAGCACGCGATACCGGTCGGACAGCAGCGCCGCCAGCTTCTCGGTGCGGGTGCCGTCGTCGAGACCGGGATGGACGAGGAGGATGACCGGTCCCTGGCCTTCGTCGTACGCCCGGACCTCGGTCCCGTCGGCCGCCGTGGCGATCGTTTCGCGTGTCACCCGCCGATTGTCGACCCGGGCCGGATCACCATCAATACGGTCACGACAACCCACAACACATTGAACACACCGGTCGACATGGCCAGCGTCATGGTCGGTCCGCCTTGTCCGGCAAGGACTTTGCGTTGGCCGGGCAGCACGACCAGCGCCAACACGAGCGCGGCGACCGCCGTCAGCCCGATCGACACCTGCACCCAGGCGCTCCCGAAGACGCGCATGCTGCCAGCGGTCGCGAGGCCGAAGAACGGGACCGCGATCGCGATGTACGTGTACACGCGGCAGATGCGGTACAGCACTTTGACGGAGTCGGATCCGGCGCGGGCGGCGGCGGGGAACATGCTCGCCGCGATGGCGACCGGGCCGACCGCGAGGATGGCCGCCACGATGTGGATGATCAGCAGAAACTTGGTCATGCCGCCCACACCGTGCCGCGCCGCTCGTGTTCGAAGAACTTGCCGGTGTCGTGCGCCACGCGCGGGCTCACGAACCGCTCCAGCAGATACAGCCCGAGGTCCAGGCCGGACGTGACGCCACCGGCGGTGATCAGGTCGCCGTCGTCCACGATCCGCGCGTCGACCGCCTGGACTCCGTTGGCGGACAACGCTTCCATGCCGAGATGGTGGGTGGTGGCGGACCGGCCGGCGATCAGGCCCGCCATCGCGAGCAGCAACGAGCCGCCGCACACCGTGGCCACGGTCGTCTCCGGCCGGTCCATGGCCACCTTCAGCAGGGGCGCCAAGCCGATGGCGGCGCGGCCGAGAATGGCCGGGATCTCCGGCAGCGGACCGGCGGCGCCTGGGACGATGACCAGGTCCGCACGCTGGGGGTCCGCCGTGGCGGTCAACGCCACGTGGTCCAAGCCGCTGGGAACCGTCCGATCCCCCTCCGCCGACACCAACGACACGGCCATCCCGCCGGCGACCAGCACCTCGTAGGGCGCGATCACGTCCAACGGGTCGAACCCGTCGAACAACACAACCTGAGCGAACATGCGGCCGAACCTAGCCACCGAGCGTGACCGCCGGAACTGGCAAGAATGCCAGCTTCCAACGGATTCTCGCCAGTAGGCTCAGGGCATGCACACGGTCGCCGTCCTCGCCATGGACAACGTCCTCCCGTTCGACCTGACCACGCCGGTCGACCTGTTCCGGCGGATCCGGCTGGCCGACGGACAACCGGCCTACGACGTTCGCGTCTGCGGCGAGGCCACCGTGAAGACCGAGAGCTTCGTCATCCAGCCGCCGTTCGGGCTGGATGCCTTGGCCGACGCGGACACGATCGTCCTGCCCGGCTGCGCGGACCCGCTCGTCCCGGTCCCGCCCGAGATCCTGGACACCCTGCGGGACGCGGCCGCCCGGGGCACGCGGATCGTCACGATCTGTGTCGGCGCCTTCGTCCTGGCCGCCACCGGCCTGCTCGACGGGATGCGCGCCACCACCCATTGGCTGGCCGCGGCCGACCTCGCCGCCCGGTATCCGGAGATCGACGTCGACCCGGACGTGCTGTACGTGGACAACGGCCAGTTCCTCACGTCCGCCGGCGCCACCGCGGGCATCGACCTGTGCCTGCACCTGGTCCGGCGGGACCACGGCTCCGCGGTCGCCGCCCACGCCGCGCGGGTGTGCGTGATGCCGTTGGAGCGTGAAGGCGGCCAAGCCCAGTACATCGCGCACAACGTGCCACCCACGCCCCAGGGCACGACCCTCGAACCGCTGTTGCTATGGCTGGACAGCAACACGGCGAAAAACCTCACCCTGGAAGACATGGCGGCGTACGCGGGCATGAGCACCCGCACGCTGAACCGTCGTTTCCGCGAACAGACCGGCACGACACCGCTGCAATGGTTGCACCGCACCAGAATCCGCCAGGCCCAACACCTCCTGGAGGCCACGGTGGACGCGGTGGACCACATCGCCGGCCAGGTGGGATTCGGCTCCCCCACGGCCTTCCGTGAACGGTTCAAACGCGTCGTGGGCACCAGCCCGCGCGCCTACCGCCTGGCGTTCCAAGGAGCATGAGAAGCCGGGGCGGCGTCGGCCACCCCGGCCGTCCGGTCGGGAGTCGATCAGGGATCGTTGGGGTGTGGGTGAAGCGGCCCGTGGCCGCCACCACCGCCACCACCACCGCTGTCTTGGCCGTAGCTGAGCAACTGGTAGTTCGGCAACTGGATGTCGTTGGCCGACGCGTCCGCCCCGCTGGAACTGAAGGACTTGTAGATCGTCCAGATCTGGGTCACGAAGTTGACGACCTGGCTCCAGTCGATGCCGTTGTTCCAGTGCACGATCGACACGGCGAAGGTCTGCCGGGCGATGTCCACCGGAACCTGTCCGGCCCAGTTCTCGGTGCGCTTGGAGTAACCGAGCGCGGTGCCGTTGACACCCCAGCAGTCACCGCCGACCTGCCCGATGACCATACCGTCCCGGTTGACCAGCAATGCCTTGGCGCACAGCCGGACGCCGGTGAGCCAGACCCCCGACTCGACCGTCGAGGTGCCGTAGACGTTGCCGTCGTCGTAGACCACCACTGTGGTGTCGATGGTCTTGTTCTCGTTGTTGGCGTGGTGGGAATGCAATGACGCCTTGGCGACAGGCGTTGCGGCGCTGGCGGGAGTCGCGGTCATTCCGACACCGGCCAGGGCTAACGCGGCGGAGACCAAGCCGCCGAGCAACCGTCTGCGAACAGCCATGAAACCCCTCTCGGATTCGATCTGGGAACGCCAGATCTCATCGTGCGGGGTGGAGCCGACGCGGGCCATCCCAGATTTCTGGGAACTTCACCGGAATGGGCACAGTCCCGTGAAATTCCCTCCGCTGCGGGTCAGGCACGCAGGTCGGGGAAGTCCTCGTCGCGGTACTCGCCGGGGACACGGGCGTCCGGGTCGGCATGGACGTCTGTTTCGCGGCCACGGAGCTCCACCCGGCGGATCTTCCCGGAGATCGTCTTCGGCAGCTCGGTGAACTCCAGGCGCCGGATCCGCTTGTAGGGCGCCAGGTGTTCGCGGGCGTAGCGGAGAATGTCGCGGGCGGTGTCGGCGTTCGGGTCGACTCCGGCGGCCAGGACCACGTACGCCTTGGGGACGGCGAGCCGGATCGGGTCGGGCGACGGGACGACCGCCGCCTCGGCCACCGCGGGGTGTTCGATCAGGACACTTTCCAGCTCGAACGGGGAGATCCGGTAGTCCGACGCCTTGAACACGTCGTCCGCGCGGCCGACGTAGGTGATGTAGCCGTCCGCGTCCCGGGAACCGACGTCGCCCGTGTGGTAGTAGCCGGCACGCATCGCCTCGGCGGTCCGGTCCGCCGAGTCCGCGTAGCCGGTCATCAGGCCGACCGGGCGGGGCGACAGGGACAGGCAGATCTCGCCCTCGTCGCCGGGTTCGCCGGTGACCGGGTCGACCAGTGCCACGGTGAAGCCGGGCAGCGCGCGGCCCATCGAGCCGGGTTTCACCGGCTGGCCCGGCGTGTTGGCGACCTGGACGCTGGTCTCGGTCTGGCCGAAGCCGTCCCGGATCGTCACCGACCACGCCTTGCGGACCTGCTCGATCACCTCGGGGTTGAGCGGCTCGCCCGCGCCGACCACTTTGGTCGGTGGTTGTCGGAGCTGGGTCAGGTCGGCCTGGATGAGCATCCGCCAGACCGTCGGCGGCGCACAGAACGACGTCACGCCGCAACGGTCCATTTGCGACATCAGCGCGTTGGCGTCGAAGCGGGTGTAGTTGTAGATGAACACACACGCGCCCGCGTTCCATGGCGCGAAAACGTTGCTCCAGGCGTGTTTCGCCCAGCCCGGCGATGAGATGTTCAGGTGCACGTCACCCGGTTGGAGGCCGATCCAGTACATCGTGGACAGATGGCCGACCGGGTACGAGACGTGCGTGTGCCGGACCAGTTTGGGCTTGGCCGTGGTGCCGGACGTGAAGTACAGCAAAAGGGTGTCGCCGGCCGCGGTCGGGCCGTCCGGGGTGAACTCGGCCGGGCCGGTCGCGTCCGCATAGGACAGCCAGCCATCCACCCGCTCCCCCACCGCGATCCTGGTGTACGCGCCAGGCACCTCGGCGAACTTCGCGGCGTCCGCCGAGCGGGCGACCACATGCCTCACGTCGCCGCGGTCCACCCGGTCGCGCAGGTCGTCCGGGCCGAGCAGGGTGGACGCCGGGATGATCACCGCGCCGAGCTTCATCGCGGCGAGGATCACCTCCCACAGCTCGCCCTGGTTGCCGAGCATCAGCACGATCCGGTCGCCGCGCGCCACACCGAGCGAGCGCAGCCAGTTCGCCACCAGGTCCGACCGCGCGGACAGCTCGCCGAACGTCCACTTCCGCTCGGTGCCGTCCTCCTCGACGATCCACAGCCCGACCTGCTCGGCCGGCAGGGTGTCGAACCAGTCCAGCGCCCAGTTGAACTCGGCCGGGTCGGGCCAGTGGAAGTCCGCGTACGCCGTTTCGTAGTCCTCCCTGTGGGCCAACAGGAATTCGCGAGCTTCACGGAACGACGTCACGGCGGCACTCCTCGTCCAGGCTACGGCTGCGCCAAGATTATTCCCCGGTGAAGTCCGGATCGCGACGGGCGAGGAACGCCTGCACGGCCTCGGCCAGGTCCTTGCTCGGCAGGAACGCCGCGTTCCACGTCGACACGTACCGCAGGCCGTCGGCCACGCGTGGCGCGCGGTCGTGGTCGAGCACGTCCTTGACGCCCTGCACCACGAGCGGAGGGTTCTTCGCGATGTCCTCGGCGAGCGAGCGCGCGGCCGCGAGCACGGCTTCCTGGTCCGGGTGGACGTCGTTGACCAGGCCGATCTTCTCGGCCCGCGCCGCGTCGATGTCCTTCCCGGTGAACGCCAGCTCACGCAGGTGGCCCTCGCCGATGATCCCGCTGAGCCGCTGCAGGCTGCCGATGTCGGCGACGATCGCCACCTTGACCTCGCGGACGCTGAACTTGGCGTCCGCCGAGGCCAGTCGGACGTCCGCGGCGGCGATCAGGTCGACACCGCCGCCGATGCACCAGCCGGACACGGCCGCGATCACCGGCTTGCGGCACTCGGCCACGGCCGTCACCGACGCCTGCAACCGGCGGATCTCGTCGAGGAACCGGCTGCGCGGGCCGGCCAGGGCCTCGCCGCCGATCAGCTCGGCCCAGCCGCCCATCATCGCCGGCAGGTCCAGGCCGTACGAGAAGT
This sequence comes from Actinocrispum wychmicini, assembly GCF_004345645.1. GTDB lineage: Bacteria > Actinomycetota > Actinomycetes > Mycobacteriales > Pseudonocardiaceae > Kibdelosporangium > Kibdelosporangium wychmicini. Next base: position 53,064 of record NZ_SLWS01000019.1, read on the forward strand.
TCCGGCCACTGCCGGTGAGCACGATCGCGCGGACCGCCGGGTCGGTGTCCAGCTCGCGGAAGACCAGCGGCAGCTCGCGCCAGAAATCCGGGCCCATACTGTTGCCCTTGCCCGGCCCGAGCAGGGTCACCTCGGCGACCGGCCCGGACTGTTTCACCTGCAGCGAGACGAGGTCATCAGCCATGCCCCCATCATTGCCTACCGACGGGTAACCCCGTCAACCGCACCCAGGCCGTGTCTCGAGGTCCCCGTCCGCGATAGCCGGGCCGGATGCGGTCCCTGACGCCACCGCCGGCACACCCAAAGACAACCAGTATTCGCGGCGCCCCGGCGGCGACGCCAGGAACCGCCCCGATCCCGACTCTCATCGAACGGGGACCTCGAGACACGACCTTTGTCCCCCATCCGTGGGTATACGGTTTCCCCGAGGATCTCGGAAATCGCCACTTTCAGTACTTGTTTCCCGTTCGCCCGGATCGCCCAGTCGTGTCTGATCACCGCGTGAGACCGTTCACTGACCAACCATGTCCGGGAGAGGAGGGCGGGAACCGATGGCACAACCGCGCCCGATGTCGACGCCGATCTTCGACGAGCTGCTGCGCGAGTTCGCCAGCCGGATGGAGGAGCAGCGGGAACGCGAGGAACCGCCGGCCGGCTCCCCGCCCGCGTCGGCCGCCCAGCCCGCCCAGTCCGCCGCCTCGCCCTCGAACCGACACCGGGCCGACTGAGAACCGAGCCGAGACCGCTAGAATCCCTTATATGCCAAGACGTCTGATTGTGACGCTCGCCGCGGTCGCCACCTCGCTCGGCTTGCTGAGCGCCTGTGACCAGGCGAAAGCCCTGGGGGACAAGGCGTCCGTCTGTGCCGACGCGCTCGGCCTGGCCACCCTCGTCCCGGACACCGACCCGGAGAAGGTCCGCAAGGAGGCCGTGGACAAGGCCAACCGGCTCAAAAGCCTGGCCAAGTCCGCCGACGACAAGGACGTCAAGGGCGCGTTGACGACCCTGGCGGACGAGTACGTCGCAACCAGCAAGCGCCGCGCCGAGGACCTGCGGAACTTCGCCGGCTGGGCCGGCGATCTGTACCGCAACCAGGACAATCTGCGGAAGATTTGCTTGTAGTAACGACGACATTGCTGATGGTAACGGGACGGGTATACTGTAGTCGGCTATGACTTGGCGATGGCAGCTCGCCCGTCAACTGGACGCCATGGGGCCGATGACGCGCGGCCGGTACCTGCCCGATCCCGACCTGGCGCCGGAGCCGGTTCCCGGCGAACGGTTCCTGGACAGCGGGTTCCTCTGCGAGGCGATCGCCCGTGCCCAACCCACCTCGCAAGACGCTGATCCGCGGATCGGCGTCTCCCGGATGTCCCGGCAGTACTGCGCGGCGCTGACCTGTGTCGCGCTGGTCGGGCTGGCCAACGGCGTCGGCGTCGACCTGTCCCCCGGCCGCGTCTCCGTGGTGTTCCGCGACCACTTGCCGTCCCGGATCGCCCTGCGGCGCGGCTACCGGGCCCGGCACGTGCTCCGGTGTTCCGACCGGCCGACCCGTTTCCCGGTGACCGGGCCGGCCGTGGCCACCGTCGAGCAGTTGCGTGAGCACGTCTGGACCAGCCTGTACGCGCGCAACCTGGCGCCGATGTTCGCGGCCGCCGTGTCGCTGGTGAACGTCCCCGACCGTCTGCTGTGGACGAACGCGGCCGAGTGGGTCGGCGTGGTGATGGACGCCGCCATCGAGTACCTGCCGCCGGCGCTGGCCAGGCCGGTGGTCACCGAGTGTCACGCGCTGCTGGACGCGCGAACCCTGCCGGGGCTGGCCGGCAACCCCATGCGTGGCCTGGTCGAGTGGTTCGCGTTCGACGACAAGGAGCCCAAGCAGGGCATCCAGACCCGGCACCTGTGCTGCCTGGCGTACCTGCACAGCGACCGCGCGGGCCGGCTGTGTTCGAACTGTCCGCTGCTGCCGTTGCCGGACCGGGCCGCGCTGGTCCGCGAACGGCGGGGCTTCGGCATGGTCCACCCGCGTGAGCCGGCGGACGCGGCCATCGAGACCGGGCTCAGGCCGACGTCTTCGCCCTGATCGCCTTGGCGACCCGCCGGCCGGCCGGGGTCAGGGCGAACGCGCCGCCGCTCGCCGGGCACCTGGCCAGGTGCCGGTTCACCATGCCCTGGGTGGTGAGGCGCTGGCACAGCTTGGCCTCGACCGTGGCCAGGGACGCGCGATCGTCTTTCTTGTAGACGGCCGGGCCGGCCTCGTTGATCAGCTTGTGGCGAACCTCGGCACGGGCGCGCCACGGCACGTACCACGGGACGACCAGCAGCAGTACGGCGGCGAACGCGATCGCGGTGGCCATCGCGGCCTTCGCCCACCAAGGCGCGACCGACCACCAGGCGCCCGAGAACGGCGTTTCCGGCGCCACGAACGACAGGCCGATCGCGGCGGCCACGTAACAGCCGCCGTACACGACCGCCCAGGTCGCCGCCGACGCGGCCGGGTCCTGCGTGGGCGGGTCGGTCCACGTGTCCTTGCCGGGCTCCTGCTGCCAGGTCCGCAGGGTCCGGCCGCTGAAGTAGCTGAACACACCGGAGGCCACGACGATCCCCGCCGCCACACCGACCACCAGCGCCTGGTTGTGGTTGAGGAACGCGAGCACTCCGGACAGCACGATCCCCACGCACGCGGCGATGATGGCGAGCCCGGCCAGCGGCCCGAGCCAGTGCTTCGCCTTCACCCACGGCACGAAGTTCCGCTTCAGCTTCGCGAGCCCGCCCATCGGGGTCAGCGTCGCCCCGGGCAGGCTGCCGATCAGCAGCAATGCGGCCACAAACAGCACAATCCCCACCAGTCCGGCCATGCCTCGCCCGGTGGCTTTCGTCGCCTCGGTGGCCCCGTACGTCACCATGGTCACGCCGGGTGACAACAGTACGAGCCCGTGGAGCATGCTCCCGGTCCGCAACGCGCTGTACCCGAACGCCGCCAGCACAGCGCCGGCGCCGACCGCGGCTCCCGGCGTCTCCGCCCAGTCGGGCAACGCCCCCAGCACCGCGAGAACCAGCAGCAGCCCACCGGCCGCCAGCCCGAACTGGCCCAGGAACCGGGCCAGCTGGCCGCCCCGGGTCAGGCCGAGGATCGTCCAGTACGGCAACAGCACCAGCCCACGCAACGACCGGGTCACCGGCCGGGCGGCCTTCACCCCCAGCTTGTCGCTGTCCACCACGGTGATCGCGGTGGCCGCCGCGCTCGCGGCGGTCCGGATCATCTGGTCGCTGGCGGCCTCCTCGCCGAGCGGCTCCCGGCCGATCCCGGCCCGGTCGAACGCCTGCAGCGCCTTCAGTCCTATGTCGACGGTGTGCGCGGACAGCTCCTGCCCGGCCGGGAGATGCTCGATCTGGTCCACAAGGGACGCGTACTGCTTGACGAAGCGTGCACTGTTGGACCGGGTGCTGGCACCGTCCACGCCGTCGGCCAGGACCGCCCGGCGAACCTCCGGCAGCTCCTGAAGGACGACCTGGATGTGCAAGGACCACGCGACCAGTTCGGCCAGGTACGGGCAGGTCGCGGGCAGCGCCGAGCCGGGTTCGGCGGCGTACGCGAACGTGAGCTCGTCGATCGCGTTGTCCCGGCAGGCCACGATGTCCTTGTCGGTGGGTGTGTCGCCGAACAGCTTGGTGACCAGTTCGCCGACCACCTTGCTGGCCAGCGTCCTGGCCGCCTCGGCGCGCTCCTCCTCGGTGAGGGTGCCGGCCGGCAGCAGGCCGGCCAGGTCGGCGGAGCGGCGGACCCGGGCCGGGTCGAGCAGGACCCGGCAGAGCATGCTGGCCGCGTCCATCCGGCCCCAGGTCCAGTCGTTGGCCCGCCAGGACCGCTTGAGGAACCCGGAGAACCGGGACAGCGAGTAGCCGCCGGCCTTGTCGTCCGGGTCGACGCTGTAGCGGGCGAAGGCGTTCTCGGTCTGCAGGCTGATCTGCGCCAGCTCGACCTGCTGTTCCTCGGGGGACTCGGAGTCGTCGGCCAGGCACGTGGTCGCCACTTCGAGCGCCAGCAGCCGCGACAGCGACCGGAACGGCTGCGGCAGCGTCGCGTCCGGGTCGTCATCGGCCTGGCTGGCCAACTCCTGCCAGGCTTCCAGGCTGGGGTCCCGCAGCAGCATCGACCGGTCCGCTGTGGACAGTGCGGCGGCGCCGGTGTCGAACGCCCGCGCGATGTCCAAGATGTACCCGCGGACCAGGTTTCCCTCTGTTCCCTTCATTTCCCGGTCGTACCGGGCGAGGCGGTCGGACCAGCAGTGTGTGTCCGGGGAGACCATCATGTCGGCTTCCCACTCGGCGTGCATCGCCTCGCGGAGCGTCCGCAACCGGGCCCGTGCCGAATGCACCTTGCGCCTGGCCTCGTAGACCTGGTGCAGCGCGGCGTCGTTGGGCATCACCCACACCACGCGCTTGAGCATGTCCAAAACGGACGCGGCCAGCCGTTCACCGGTGGAGAGGTCCCACGGCCACCCCTCGCTGCCTGGCGCGGCCAGCTGGTCCACCCCGTTCGGCGGGCAGTCCTTGGGCGCGTACGGCAGTGAGCCGTTCTTGTCGAGCCAGTCCTGGTGGGCGAGTTCGACCGCGTCCCGGATCCGTTCGAACGACCACGCCGCCCCGTTGTCGTCCTGGTGCAGCTTGGCGCGGGCGACGACCTGGCGTTCGGCCAGCTTGCGGGCGGCGCGCCGGAGCCGGATGTCGGTGTAGTGCGGGTAAAGCGTCTCAACGAGCTCGTACAGCCGCCGCGGCAACGGCTCGCCACCTCGAAGGCTTTTCAGCAGGGCGTTGCGGCCGCCGCGCCGGGCGGCCGCACCCCGGTTGTACTTCTCGATCTCGTCGACGAACGTCCGGTTGCTCTGGCTGGACTGGGCCCGCATGATCGACCGGACCGTGTCGAGCACGCTCGGCTGGGCCGCGCTGGTCTGCGCCGGCGGGTCGGCGGACGCGGTGGCGTGCGGGAACACCAGGAGCATCACCCGCCGCGTCGGCCCCTCGGCGGGCATCTTGTCGATGGCGTCGAGGGCCTCCTTGGTGGGCGTGTTCACCAGGACCCCGCCGTCGACCGCGAACTGGGAGTGGTCGACGCCGTCCTCCCACCAGGACGCGATGTGCCGGATCGTGGAGTCCTCGCCGACCCCGACGAACGACGGCTCGAACGCGACCGGGAACGACGCGGACGACCGGGCGGCCAGCGCGAGCTGGCGGGTCAGGTCCGGCGGCAGGCCGCCGTCCTCGGTCCGGAAGTCGTCCCGCCCCTGCCGGGTGAACTGGAAGATGCCCTGGTGGATCCGCTGCGTGAGGCGCTGCCCCAACGCGTCGGTCGTGGTCTTGGTCCGGCCCTGCAGCAGGGTCGTGGTCACGCGCAGGTCGATCGGCCGGTCCGCCGCCTCGCTGGGTTCGTACCGCGCGGTCAGCCGGCGCATGGCGTCTTCGAGCCTCGGCAGGAAGAACTCGTCGCCTTTCAGCAGCGACACCGGCGCGCCCTTGAACGGGGTGCGCAGCAGCAGGTCCATCCGGCCCTGCTCGGCCCACAGCTCACGCAGGTTGCTCAGGTCCGCCCTCGGGTTGACCTGCGCCAACGCCAACGCGGCCCCGTTGATGCCGCCGGCCGACGTCCCGCTGATCACGTCCGCCCGCGCGGACGCCCCCACCAGGCCCAACAGGTGCTCGTACGCGCCGGTGCGGCGAGTGAGCCGGTCCAGTTCGAGGACCACCCCGCCCATCCACACCGCCAGGCTGACGCCGCCGTTGAGGACGACGGCGAACCGGACCTCTTCCTGAGTCAGATCATCGGCCACGGCGACCATCCCCACCCTGCGTCTCTACCCCGTTCTCGACGCCCAATGATCGGCCAAACGCACTAGAGGGTTACTCTTCGCCACCCATCCGTGATCCCGGTTCGCTGAATCGGAGCAACTCGGTCGCCCTAAGGGGCATCCCGCAGCGGCCAGACCTCGACCACGCCGTGCGCGACCGCACACGGCGTCCTCGACACCAGCTGGATGGCCTCCGCCAGCGACTCGGCCTCGAAGATCCCGAACCCGGCGACCGGGAGCGCCGACGACATGAACGCGCCACTTTCCACGGACCTGCCGGCACTGTCGGGGTTGCGCACCCGCACAGGCGGATCAGCGATCCCCATCACCGCTCCCGCCGCGCTCATCCGGGCGTCATGCGCATGCGCCTCGTCCCGCACCGCCGGGTCGGTCCGGTCGTAGCCTTCCTGGTCGCCGTACCCGATGGTCACGAATTTCGGCATCGCAGGTCCTCCTTCGGTCCGTACTGGCTGTTCGCCGGTACTGACCAACGAGGCGCCGCGAACTCATCGGGCCGTTCGCACCCAGTCCTCGTACCGCGTGGGTGCCAGGTGTGCGTCCGGGCCGGCGATGAGCACGTCACCGGTGACGGCGGCGAACATGCCGGCGGTGTCGTCGGTGACGACAGTCCGGTTGTCATGGTGGGCCGCCAGGGTGATCCGGCCGAGTTCGTCGAGGGCGAAGACCTCCGGGCCGGCGAAGTTCCGGATCCCCTGCAGCGGGGCGCCGGTGGCGACCTCGACGACCGCGTCGACGACGTCCGCGGCGGCCATCGGCTGCACGCGGGTGGCAGGAAGGCGCACGGTGGTGTCGTCGGACGTCCACGACAGGACCGCTGCCATGAACTCGAAGAACTGGGTGACACGCACGACGGAGTACGGCGTCGGCCCTTGGCGGAGCAGGTCCTCCTGCAGGGTCTTGGCCCGGTAGTAATCCAACTGGGGCACCAGGTCCACGCCGACGATCGACAGGACCACCTGGTGCCGGACACCGGCGCGGTCGCCCGCGGCCAACAGGTTGTCCATCGAGGTGCGGAAGAAGTCCAGGGACGCCTCGTCGAAGGTCGGCGAGTTCGCCAGGTTGACCACCGCGTCGGCGCCGTCCAGCGCCTGGTCCAGGCCGTTTCCGGTGAGCAGGTCGACGCCGGTGGACGGGGCCGCTGGCACAGCCTCGTGGCCGGCGGCGGTCAGCTTCCGAACCACCTGCGAGCCGATCCGTCCGGTACCGCCGATGACAGTGAGCTTCATGGCTTCCACCTTGTCAGTCGATGGGGCCGCGCAGGGTCAACATCACCCGCAACACGTGCTCGACGGCGGTGGGGAACACCGCGCCGCGCAACTCGTCACGGGTGGCCAGGTTCCGGGAGGCGAACTCCAGCATGCCGTCCTCGCCCATCCGCCTGACGACCAGCCCGGCGACCTCCTCCAGATCGAGGTCCGGGTGGTCCAGGCGGGTGAGCGCGAACTCGATGACGAGCTCTTCGTCCGTCATCCCGCCTCCCTACCTACCTGGTCGAGCCTAGTCGTGTCGTCGGGCGTTGGCGGTCACCGCTGTGGCCGCGGCGGCGGTGCACAGGACGACCGCGGCCAAGGCGATGAGGGTCTTGGCGTCGGGGTGGGCCAGGGATTGGCCGCGGCCGGCCTGCCAGGCGACCACCGCGAACAGCCCGGTGTAGCCGAGGGCGGCGACGCGGACGAGCCGGCCGCGGACCTTCTCAGTGCGCAGCCATGTCGCCCTGCCGACGAGCGCGGTCACCAACAGCAGCACGGTGATGCCGTGCAGGCCGACGAAGTGTGGTACCCGGAAGTCGCCGCCGGTCATGCTCCAGTGGGTGATGGGCATGCCGTGCCCGTCGGGGTCGCCGATGCCGTGTCCCTGGTACATCTGGACCTGCTGGCCGTTGGCGTCGGTGACCATGCGGGGGTGGACCTCGGTGACCATCCAGTAGACGGGCACGAGCATGCCGCCCGTGGCCAGCGCGATGCCCGCCCGGACCGCCGTCACCACGGCCCGGTCACCAGTCCGTTGGAACAGCACGAGCCCGGCGATGGCCAGTTGGACAAGGAACAACGCGGCCACACCGTAGGTGAACGCCTGGGTGGTCGCTTGGTTGATCGGGTCGGACAGGTTGGAGTTGAAGTGGCTGAACGTGCCGCGCGCGGCCTGCACGGTGATGCCGGCGACCTCGACGGTGGCGGCCACAGCGAACGCGGTGCCCAGCCACCAGCCGAAGCGTGCGGCCTTGTGCAGCTTGGTCAACAGCCAGGCGAGCGTGCCGGAGTAGACGGCGAACGCGAAACCGAACTTCAACGGCTTGACCCACACCGACTCGTCGAGGAGCGTGCGGTGGTCGACGAGCAAGCCGATGCCGGCGACCAGGGCGAGCCCGATCATCAGAGTCACGTTCGTCATCAGCGGGCGGTGCCACTGCTTCCAGGGGCTGAACACGGCCATCGTCTCCTTCGTGGTCACAGCGATGGAGCCATGGTCGAAGGCTGACGCAGGGTCAAGGTCAAGCCGCCGCGCCCAGTTCGCCGGGAACCGGCCACAATGTGCGTCCAGGAGGTCTCGTTGCTCACCATCAAGCGGCTCGCGGAGTACGTCGGGGTGACAGTGCGCGCGGTGCGCCACTATCACCAGACCGGCCTGCTCCCCGAGCCCGAACGCGACGCCTCCGGATACCGGCGCTATGACGCACAGGCGGTCGTGCACCTGATCCGCATCAAGACGATGGCTGAGGCCGGCGTGCCACTGACCCGGATCCAGGAGTTGATGGCCGCTGACCCCGAGCGGTTCGCCCAGGCGGTCGACGAGATCGACCAGGCACTGGCGCGACAGATCGAGGAACTGCGACAGCGCCGGCGCCGGGTCGCCGGCCTCGTCGCCGGCGAGCACCTGTTCCTGCCGGCCGAGATCGCGGAGTACATCGAGGAGTTGCGCGCCCTCGGCGTCAGTGAGCGTGGTGTGCTGGTGGAACGCGACGGCTGGATCATGTTGGCGGCCAACTATCCCGACAAGGCTCTGGAGTGGATCGCGCAGAAGCGCGCGCAGTTGGCCGACACCGGCTTCCGGCAGTTCTACCGCACCTACGACCAGGCCCACGACTGGGATCCCACCGACCCCCGGCTGGCCGACCTGGCCGACACGATGGCCGACCGCTTCCTGCGGGAGGTCGAGGCCGCTGGTGTGGACACCGCGGACTGGACGATGCAGAAAGTGCTGTCCGACGACGAGCAGGCCCTGCTCGGGGCCTATGTGAACGACTACTCCCCGGCGTGGCTCCGGCTCAACGAACTCGTCCGCGAACGGGTGGAACGATCCCCTATGACGCGCGATGTGAAGTGAGGAACCGGATGAGTGCGCGGAGGATGTGAGTCATCATGCGGCGCAGTGTCGGGTGACCCGGTCGGGACCCTTCCCAGGGTCCCGACCGTGGGTCGTCAGAACCGCAGGCCGAACAGGTAGTCGTAGCCGACTTTGGCGGTGTGTAGCGGATCCGTGGGCTGGTCGTGTTCGACGATGAACTCCTGGACGCCTTCGTGCCAGGTGCGGCGGAAGATGTTCGCGAAGTCGATCGCGCCGGTGCCCGGGTCGGTCATGGTGCCGTCCGGCTTGCGGTCCTTCACGTGGAACTGCAGGACCCGGCCGAAGTTCTGGTACACCAGCCAGACCGGGTCGGCGCCGCCGTTGACCGCCCAGAAAAGATCTATCTCCAGGTGCACGTTCAGCTCGGTGGTGCCGCGGGTGAGGATGTCGTACGGCAGTCTGCCCTGGACCGGGCGGAACTCCTGGTCGTGGTTGTGGTAGCCGAGGTGCAGGCCGGCCTGGCGGACCGCGGCGCCCGCCTTCTCCAGCCGGGTGGCGAACGACTGCCATCCGGCGACCGTGCCGAAGTTCGAGTACGGGTGCACGATCCTTGTGTTGCCAAGGACTTTGGCGTCCGCGATCACCTGGTCGAGGTTCGCGCCGTCGATGCCCACGTGCGTCGAGGACGCGGTGATGTGGTTTCTATCCAAAATGGACTTGAACTCGGCCGCCTGGTAGCCGTACGTTCCGGCCAGTTCGACCCGGCGGTACCCGATGTCCGCCAGGGCCGACAGGGTCCCCGGCACGTCCTTCTCCAGCAGCGACCGCAGTGAGTACAGCTGGATGCTGATCGCGTCCGGCGGGACGCGCAGGCGGCCCCGGCCACCCGTGTCCGCGGCGGCGACGTTGGGCAGGGTGGCCGCCGCGCCCAGCGCGGCGGCACCGGCGAGCATCGCCCGTCTCGACATTCCCATGGCTTGATCCCTTCAGGACTTCTTCGTGCTGAACGCCGCGTCAAAGGCCGCGGCCGGCGGATCGAACACAAGCCCCCGTACGAACTTCACGGCCTCCTCGGCGCCGCGCAGCCGGTCCATGCCGGCGTCCTCCCATTCCACCGAGATCGGCCCGGTGTACTTGATCGCGTTCAACGCGCGGAAACACTCCTCCCACGGCACGTCCCCGTGGCCGGTCGACACGAAGTCCCAGCCGCGCCGCGGGTCGGCCCAGGCCAGGTGCGAGCCGAGCCGGCCGTTGCGGCCGTCGAAGCGCTTCTTGGTGTCCTTGCAGTCCACGTGGTAGATCCGGTCGGCGAAGTCCAGGATGAACCCGAGCGGGTCCAGGTCCTGCCAGATGAAGTGGGACGGGTCCCAGTTCAGCCCGAACGCCGGCCGGTTGTCCACGGCGGCCAGGGTCTTCTTCGTCGTCCAGTAGTCGTAGGCGATCTCCGACGGGTGCACCTCGTGGGCGAACCGGACGCCTTCGGCGTCGAACACGTCCAGGATCGGCCCCCAGCGGTCGGCGAAGTCCTGGTAGCCGTCGTCGACCACGGCCTGGGACACCGGCGGGAACATCGCCACGTACTTCCAGATCTTCGAGCCGGTGAAGCCGATGACCGTGTCCACCCCGAGCTTCGCCGCGGCCCGCGCGGTGTCCGAGAGTTCCTTCGCCGCACGTTGGCGGACGCCTTCGGGGTCGCCGTCGCCCCAGATCCGGGCGGGCACGATGTTCTGGTGCCGCTCGTCGATCGGGTCGTCGCAGATCGCCTGACCCACCAGGTGGTTGGAGATCGCCCAGGTCTTCAGGCCGTGCTGGGCCAGGATCTTGTGCCGGCCGGCCACATAGTCCGGTTCGGACAGTGCGCGGTCGACTTCGAAGTGGTCGCCACTGCAGGCGATCTCCAGTCCGTCGTAGCCCCATCCGGCGGCGAGCCGGCACACCTCCTCGAACGGCAGGTCCGCCCACTGCCCGGTGAACAGCGTGATCGGTCGGCTCATCCCACTCTATCCTTTCACTGTCCGCACCAGCGGAGAAATGCCTTGCAGGCCAAGCAGGAGATCGTGCACGTCGGTGGCAGCGAGCTTGTCCTTGCCCGGTTCGCGCGAGTCGGAGCACAGCAGCACCGGACCGTCCTGCGCCGAGTCCGGCAGCCGGCCGTGCGAGCCGCGGACCGGGCTCGGGTCGAGCGGGACGACGTTCATGGTGTACCGAAGGCCGGCCATCTTCTTCACCAGGTTCAGCCCCGCCTTGGCCTTCACCAGCGGGTCCTTCGGGTTGAAGAACAACTCGGCCGGGTCGTAGCCGGGCTTGCGGTGGATCTCCACTCCCCTGGCGAAGTCCGGCGCCCGCTCGTCGTTGAGCCAGTAGTAGTACGTGAACCAGGCATCCGGCTCGGCCACCGCGACCAACTCGCCGGCGCGTGGGTGGTCGAGCTGGTAACGCGCCTGGTCCATCCGGTCGAGCACCATGTCCACACCGGACAGCCCGCTGACGATGTCCTTCGCTCGCGGCAGGTCGTCGCTGTCCGCCACGTAGATGTGCGCGACCTGATGGTCCGCGACGGCGAACGCCCTGGACGCCCACGGATCCAGGTACTCCATACCGTCCTGTGTGTACACTTCGAGCAGGCCGTCGGCCCGCAGGGCGCGGTTGATGTCGACCGCTCGACGGGCCTCGGTGATGCCGTACTCGCTCAACGCCACCACTGTCGCGCCCGCCGCCTCGGCGTCCTTGAGCAGCGGCGCGATCTCCGCGTCGATCGCTCGGGCGGCCGCGGCCGCTTCCGGCGCGGACGGGCCGAACCGTTGCAGGTCGTAGTCCAGGTGCGGGATATAGACCATCAGCAGGTCGGGCCGGTGCTCGGCGAGGATCTTGCGGGACGCGCCGACGATCCACTTCGACGAGGCGATCGACGCGGTCGGGCCCCAGTACTGGAACAACGGGAAGTCGCCGAGCGCCTCGGTCAGCTCGTCGTGCAGCCGGACCGGACGGGTGTAGCAGTCCGGGGCCTTACGGCCATCGGCGTAGTAGATAGGGCGCGGGGTGACGGTCAGGTCCGTGGTCGCGCCCATCGCGTACCACCAGCACACGTTCGCGGCCTTGTAGCCCGGGTGCCGCGCGCGGGCGGACTCCCAGAGCTTGTCGCCGAGGACGAGCTTGTTGTGCTGCCGCCACAGGTGAATCTCGCCGACATCACGGAAGTACCAACCGTTGCCGACGATTCCGTGCTGCGAGGGCATCTGCCCAGTGAGGAACGTGGACTGCGCGCTGCACGTGACCGCGGGCAGCACAGTTCCCAACTCGGCCTGCCAGCCGATCTTGGCCACGTTCGGCATGTGCGCGAGCAGGCGCGGTGTCATCCCGACAATGTCCAACAATACCAACGGTTTCATTGAATCTCCCCAGCTGCCCAGGCCATCTCGGCCGCGATCCCGTCGACCAGGTTCTGCTGTCGGTGGGGAAGGACGTTCCAGGTGTAGGTCTCGACTTCGACAGTCCGGTCCGGCTCGACCGCGCGCAGGACTTCGGTGATCACGTGGTTCGTCGACTCCAGCGGCTTGTCCGGGGCGGCGTGCAGGGGTACATGGAAGTGCACCCGCCACGGCCCCTCCCCGGGCAGCCGGTCCAGTGCCTCAGGCAGGTCGTCGGCCTTGAGCACGGACCCGTCCGGCCTGAGTTCCCGGACCTGGTGCAGATATCGCGGCTCGGCGAACTCGGCGAGGGCATCACGGGCCGTCGCGGGGTCGTCCACATGCAACGCGGAGGACGCCTGGACCTTGAAGACCTGCAGACCGGCGTCGCGGATCGCCTCGACCGTGCCAACGGGATCGGCGAAGGACACCGCCAGGTGGCACGTGTCCAGGCAGATCCCGACGTACTCGGGGTCGACGCGGGCCGCCAGCCAGGCGACCGCGTCGGCCACGGTGTCCAGGACACAGCCGGGTTCGGGCTCGACCGCCAGCCGGATCGGCGTTCCCCGCAACGACCGGGTCAGCTCGGCCAGGCTGTCCAGGCACGCCGTGTCGTCAGCGTCGGTCCACGGGGAACGCCAGCCGAGCGGGAGCGTGGAGATGCTCCCGTACGGCGCGTCGTCGGGCAGCAGGTCCGTGAGCACAGTCGCACAGTCCATTGTGTACTTGAGTCGCCGTCGGTCGGTCCAGCGTGGTTCGTACACGGCGAGCTTCACCACCTCCGCGTGAAATCCGCCGTACGGAAACGCGTTCAGTGTCAGCACATCCAGGCCACGAGCGTCCAGTTCGGACCGTAACTTCGTCCGTGCGGAGCTGTCCGCGGCGAGACCGGCGGCGGCTTCGGCCGCGAGCCACAGCCCGAGACCGAGCCGGTCCACGCCGAGGGCCTCCCGGACGCCGACCGCGTAGCTGTCGAGCTGGTCCAGGATGCCCGGCAGGTCCTCGGCCGGGTGAACGTTCGTGCAGTAGCACAACCGGTTCACTGCCGGCCGCCCCGCAGCACGGAGTTCCCGGCGAACGTGTCGGCTGAGGACGCGAACCCGGGCAGCTCGTCGAGTGCCAGCCGGCCGCTCTGGCCGTAGAAGTCGACCGGGTTGCGCCAGAGGACCTTGTCCACCTCGTCCTCGGTGAAGCCGGCCTCGAGCATCTGCTGGCCGGTCCGGTACGTCTTCAACGGGTCCGACCGGCCCCAGTCCGCGGCGGAGTTCACCAGGACCTGGTCGGTGCCGTACTCCTGGAGGATGGTGACCATCCGCAGCTCGTCCATCTTGGTGTCCGGGTAGATCGAGAACCCCATCCAGCAGCCGGACTCCTTGACCAGTTCGACCGTCATCTCGTTGAGGTGGTCCACCACGACCCGTTCCGGCGCGATACCCGACTCCTCCACCACGGCGAGGGTCCGGTGGGTGCCGGCGAGCTTGTCCCGGTGCGGGGTGTGCACCAGCACGGGCAGGTCGTGCTCGATGGCCAGCTCCATCTGCCGGGCGAACGCGTCGTCCTCGGCCGGGGTCATCGAGTCGTAGCCGACCTCACCGACCGCGACCACACCGTCCTTGGCGAGGTACCGCGGCAGCACGTCCAACACGACCGCGCATCGGGGATCGTTGGCTTCCTTGGGGTTCAGCGCGATCGTGCAGTGGTGGCGGATGCCGAACTGGGCCGCGCGGAACCGTTCCCAGCCGATCAGCGCGTCGAAGTAGTCGGTGAACGAGCCGACGGTCGTGCGTGGCTGGCCGAGCCAGAAGGCGGGCTCGACCAGGGCGCGGACGCCGACCTCGAACATCGTCTCGTAGTCGTCGGTGGTCCGGGAGGTCATGTGGATGTGGGGGTCGAAGATACGCATCAGCCGGTCTCCAGCATTCGTAGAGCGTCCGCGGGGACGTCACGCCCCGCGGCTCGGCGTTCGTCGGCGTAGTCGCTCACCATCCGCAGCAACTCCGCGTCCGTGCGGCGGTCCAGGTCCGCCACCGCCCCCAACGGCACCCCGACGAACAGGCACTTCAGCACGCCGTGCCGCCAGGCATGCTGATCGAGATGCCTGGCCGCGAACGGTCCCAGCGCGGCGGCGACCAACCGGATGTCGTTGGTCCGCAACGCGTCCTCGATGATGCCCACACCGGCCGTGGTCGCCTTGTCCGGCAGCACGGACAGTCCACGCAGGACACCTCTGCGCTCGGCGTCGTCGCCGTATCGGTACAGATCGGCCACCGCGTCCGGGAACGCGTCCGGTGGCAGGACCTCGGCCAGCACGGCCAGCAACCTGGCCCGAGCCAGGTCGTCCACTGTGCCGTGGACCAGGCCTTTCGGATCGGCCTCCGGCCGCAACGGGTCGCGGCCGACGTTGCGGCCCACTGCCGGGAACAGCGTTTCGACCGCCTTCGGGTCGGCCCGGACCTTGCGTTCGGCGTCGACCAGCCAGGGGTGGTCGACCTGCAGGGGCATCGCCGCCCGCAATGCCGCCAGGGCCCGGCGCGCCACATCGGGTGCGGCATGGCTGTGCCGGGGCAGTTCGACCGCGGCGACGCCGGTGTAGCCGACCTCGGCCAACGCCGCCAGGGTCGCTTCGAGGTCCAGGTCCCCCGCGCCGAACTCCAGGTGTTCGTGCACCCCGGGCCGCATGTCGTCCAGCTGGACGTTCACCAGCAGGCCAGCGGCCCGGCGGACGCACTCGGCGGCGTCCACCGGCTCCACCGCGACGCAGTGCCCGACGTCGAGCGTGATGCCGAGCCGGTCCGGGTCGCCCAGGTCGGCGCGCAGGTCGAGAGCCTGGGCCAGATGCTGGACGTACATGCCCGGCTCCGGTTCGAGGCCGAGCATCACACCACGCCGGTCGGCCTCCGCGAGCACCTCGCCGACACCGGCGAGCATCCGCTGCCGAGCCGTTGCCGAGTCCACATCGGACGGTGTGATGCCGGACCAGAACGACACGCAGTCCGCGCCGAGATCGGCCGCGACCCGCACGGCCCGCCGCAGGAAGTCGACCCGGACGTCGACGTCCTCGGACACCAGGGTCGGAAAATGCTTACGGTACGGGTCAAGCAGGTACCGGGCCCCGGTTTCGACCACGCACCGTAACCCCAGCCGGGCCAGTTGGCGGCGGACGTGGTCGACCTGTGTGGACAGATCATCGGCGAACGGATCCAGGTGGTGGTGATCGAGAGTGAGCGCCACCGCGGTGTATCCCAGGTCGGCGAGCACGCTCAGTGCGTCGGTGAGACGGTGGTTGGCGAAGCCGTTCGTGCCGTAGCCCAGGTGGAACGTCATGTCGGGCTCACCAGCCTGGCCAGGCGTTTCACGGCCGGGGCGGCACCCGCGATCAGGCCGGCGCCGAGCAGGGACCCGCGCCTGGCCGCGAGCGCGGCCTGTAACGGGACCATCCCGTGGATGCCGGCCATGGTCGCCTTGCGGACGACCGGCGCGGACGGGTCACGGCTCGCGGCTAGTTGCGCCGCACCGACATTCGCGGCGTACATAGCGCCGAAGGCCAGCGCGCCAAGACGATGCCGCCACGACCTGGCTCTGCCCGTGACCGCCGCAAACGTCGCAACGGCCGTTCCGGCGAGCGCCGCCTTCGCGGTCGCGTTCGTCGCGCCATGTACCTCGCCACGGGACAAGACGGTGAGTCCGAACGTGTGCCCGGCCATCACCAGCGCTGATGGGACCGCTGTGCGCGCACCGCTCGCACCGAGCATCACATCGAGACCACGACACAGTGCCATCGCCGCCGGGCCGGCCACAGTGGACTTCAAGGCCAAGTCGTACGCCCACACCGCACCAGCCAGAGGGAGAGCAACACGTAGAGCATCACCGTACGCGGCGAGACCGAGCCCCGCGACCGTCAATGTACCGGCCACGGCAAGTGCTTGCGAAGGACTTATCCGGCCGGACGGGATGGGTCGTTCGGGCCGTTCCACGCTGTCCACCCGCCGGTCGGCCCAGTCGTTGAGCGCCATCCCGGCCCAGTACAAGGACACTGACGCCAGTGGTAGGGCCAGCCGTCGGCCGCGTAACGGGTTTCCGGCCGCGGCGGCCCCGGCAACGGTGTCACCGAGAACGGTCAACGCGGCTGGCGCGCGGACGAGTTCCACCAGTGCCTTCATTCGGTGGCCCCCAGGCGGGCCGCCCAGTCGGCGAGCATCCGGGTCTGCTCGGCGAACCGGTGTTCGTCGGTGCCGAGCGGGTCCTTGAAGAAGAACGCCAGGGCCGCCAACGGACCGGTCTGGCCGTCGGCGTGCGCCGCGGACACCAGTCGGGCCAGGTCGAGCACCAGGGGTGCGGCCAGTGCCGAGTCGTAGCCGTCCCAGGTGAACTGCAGGCTCATCTGGGCGCCGAGGAAGCCTTCGAACGACACGTGGTCCCAGGCGATCTTCCGTTCGCCGAGAGTGGCCACGTTGTCGATGTGCAGCGGGGCGGTCACGTCGTCGCCGAGCAGCCGGGCGAGGCCGCGTGCCTTGGATTCCAGCTTGCCCCTGGCCTGTGCCGGGTCGGCGAGGTTGGCGCCGTCCCCGCCGCCGAGCAGGTTGGTGCCGGCCCAGGACCGGACGTTCAGGGCACGCGCGGTGAACATCGGCGCCAGGACGGTGCGGACGAGCGTCTCGCCGGTCTTGCCGTCGGCGCCCGCGTAGGGTAAGCGGTTGCGGTGGGCGAGTTCGGCCAGCGCGGGGATCTTGATGCCGGGCGACGGCGTGAAGTCGACGTACGACGCCCCCGCTGTCAGGGCGGCCAGCGCCCCGACCGAACTGGCCGGCAGGACTGTCCTTTGTGGATCCTCCAGGGCTGCCGCCAGCAGGTCCAGGTCGTCGTGTTCGGGCAGGGCCGGCACCGGCGGCTCGGTCGACGTGACGTTCACCACGACCACCCTGGCCAGGTCGTTTCGGGTCCGGAAGTCCTCGATGTCCCTGGTCAGCCGCGCCACGGCGGCGGCCTGCGGGCCGGTGTGGGTGACTGGGTGATAGCCGCAGCGCAGTTCGGCGTCCACCGCACGCAGCCCGTCGGCGACCGCGCTGACCACCGAATGCGGGATGAGGCCGGCCGCGGCGAGATGCTCGGCCCGTTTGTCCAGCGGGGTGGACACGATGTCGTGCCCGCCCACCGCGATGTCGTCCCATGCCGGCAGCACGGAGTGATCGATGTCGAGCCGTTCGGTCACGCATCCGACCGGGCGCACCAGCCCGGCGCGCAGCGCGAGCAGTCCGGTGATCGCCGTGGTGGCGACCGAACCGCGGGCTCCCATGAGCCACAATCCGGTTTGTTGCCGCATCTCTTCCCCAATCCCGCGAAACGGGCGGGCGCCGCCGCGTCCTTCGGCGCCCACCCGTGGCTCAGCTCTTCGGGCCGGCTACCGGCACACCCCTGACCTGGGCGAACCGGACAACGACCCGATGTGGATCATTCGTGACCCGAACGAGCTTCCGCAACAGCTTGACCACCTTCTTGTCCTCTCCGACGGAAATTCACAAGTGTGAACTCACGTGACGGACACCCACGCGGAGTGATCACCCGCGCTGGCCGCCACCGCCGCCAGCACCTTCTGCACCCGCAGGCCGTCGGTGAAGCCGGGCACCGGGTCGGTGCCGTTGTGGATGTCGGTCAGGAAGTCGTACACCTCGTGCGTGAAGGTGTGCTCGTAGCCGATCAGGTGCCCCGGCGGCCACCAGGCGCCCACGTACGGATGGGTCGGCTCGGTGACCAGGATCCGGCGGAACCCGGCGGTCTGCTCCTCGTCGGTCCCGTCGTAGAACGACAGCTCGTTCATGGACTCGAAGTCGAACGCCAGGCTGCCCAGCTCGCCGTTCACCTCAACCCGCATGGAGTTCTTACGCCCCAACGCGAACCGCGTGGCCTCGTAGACCGCGAGCGCGCCGGAGGGGAACCGGCCGAGGAACAGCGCGGCGTCGTCCACGGTCACGTCGTCGAGCCGGCCGTCCGGGTCACCCTCGATCGGTCGCTTGTGGACGAACGTGTCGGTCACCGCGGACACCCCGGTCAGCAACTCGCCGAGCAGGAACTGGGTGGCGTCGACGATGTGCGCGCCGATGTCGCCCAGCGCGCCGGACCCGGCCGACTCTTTGCGCAGCCGCCATGTCATCGGCGCGTTCGCGTCCGACAGCCAGTCCTGCAGGTACTGCGCGCGAACGTGCCGGATCTTGCCGAGCCTGCCCTCCGCGACCAGTTGCCGTGCGAGGACCAGCGCGGGCACCCGCCGGTAGTTGAACGCGACCATCGAGCGTTGGCCGTTGGCGGACGCGCTTTCCGCCGCCGCCGCCATCTCCTCCGCCTCGGCGACCGTGTTCGCGAGCGGCTTCTCGCACAGCACGTGTTTGCCCGCCGCCAACGCGGCCAACGCGATCTCCTTGTGCGAGTCCCCCGGTGTGCAGATGTCCACGATCTGCACGTCGTCCCTGGCGATGAGCGCACGCCAGTCCGTCTCCACCGCGTCCCACCCCAGCTTGGCCGCGGCGGCCTTGGTCCGACCGAGGTCCCGGCCGCCGAGCACGGCCAGCCGCGGCGTCAGCGGCACGTCGAAGAAATGGTGCACTGTGCGCCACGCGTGCGTGTGGACCCGCCCCATGAAGGCGTGGCCCACCATGCCGACGCCGATCGTCCCGTCGCCTGCGTTGCTCATCGATCACCTTTCATTGGTCAACAACTGCTGTCCTCACCCCCGGCGGCGCCTACGAGTCGAAGCCGACGTCCGCGTAGCTGGCGACGTTCTCCTTGGTGACCACGGCGGAGTACGTGGTGACGGACGCGGGGATCTCGTGCTCGGCGAGGTCGCCGACGCCCTTGGCCTGGCCGAGCAGCCGGGCCAGCGCGATCGCCGACGACGACATGGACGGGCTGTAGAGCACGGTCGCCTTGATCACGCTGCTGTCGGCTTTGATCAGGTCCATCATGTTCTTCGAGCCGGCGCCGCCGACCATGATGAACTCGCTGCGGTTGGCCGACTTGATCGCGGCCAGCACGCCGATCCCCTGGTCGTCGTCGTGGTTCCACAACGCGTCGAGCTTGTTGGCCGCCTGCAACAGGTTCGCGGTCTGCTTCTCGCCGCTCTCCACGGTGAACTCGGCCGACACCCGCGGCCCGACCTTGAACCCGGCCTTGGCCAACGCGTCCTTGAAGCCGCGGCTGCGGTCCTGGGTCAGCGGCAGCGAGTCGATCCCGGCGACCTCGCCGATCACCGGGCTGGCGATGTTCTTCTTCTTCATCTCCGAGGCGATGTAGCTGCCGGCGTTGACGCCCATCCGGTAGTTGTCGCCGCCGATCCACGTCCGGTACGCCAGCGCGGTCTCGAAGACCCGGTCCAGGTTCACCACCGGGATGCCGGCGTCCATCGCCTTCTGGCCGACCGAGGTGAGTGCCTTGCCGTCGAACGGAAGGATCACCAGGACGTCGACCTTGCCGTTGATCAGCGTCTCCACCTGGGCGATCTGCTGGCTCACGTCGTTGGTGCCCTCGGTGGGCTTGAACGTGACGTCGGCCTTGAGCTTGTCCGCCTGTGCCTTGGCGTTCTTGGTGATCGCGGCGATCCAGCCGTGGTCGGCGGCGGGCGCGGAGAACCCGATCGTCACCATCTTGCCGGGCTTGGCGTTGTCGCCCTGGGCGCTGGCGACGTTGTTGTTGTTGTTGGTCTGCGCCTGCGGTTGTTCGTTGGACGTGCACGCGCTGAGTAACACGCCCGCGCCCGCAGCGGCGCCGCCGAGCAGGAAACCACGACGGGCGAGGTTCGGCAGGTCGGTCATCTTTGATCTCCTGGGGGTTTCTAAGTGGTGGAACGTGCCCGGTTGGCGCGGAACTGCAGCAGGACGGCGATGACGATGATCACGCCCTTGGCGATCTTCTGGATGTCGGTCTCCAGGTTGTTGAGGATGAAGATGTTGTTGAGCAGCGTGAAGATCAGCACGCCGATGACCGTGCCGATCATCGTGCCGCGGCCGCCGGTGAGCAGCGTGCCGCCGATCACCACGGCCGCGATCGCGTCCAGTTCGTAGAACTGGCCGTGGGTGGACGCGCCCGCGGTGGTCCGCGCGGCCAGCATGACCGCGGCGAGGCCGGCGCACAGGCCCGCGGTGCCGTACACGAGTGCGGTGTGGCGTTTGACGTTGATGCCCGCCAGCCGGGTGGCTTCGGCGTTGCCGCCGACCGCGAACGTGCGGCGGCCGAACGTGGTCCGGTTGAGCACGACCCACCCGATCACGACCACCAGCACGAAGATCCAGATCAGCGTGGCGATGCCGAGGAAGCTGCCCTGGAAGAACGCGAGGAAGTCCTGGTCGCGGACCACCTGGGTCTGCCGCTTGCTGATCCGCTCGGCCAGGCCGCTCGCCGCGATGTACATGGCCAGCGTGGCGATGAACGGCACCATCCGGCCGTACGCGACCAGGATCCCGTTGACCAGGCCGGCGGCGAGGCCGACGCCGAGTCCACAGACGACCATGACGAACGGGCCGTAGGACTGGGTCGCCAGGGTGGTCAGCCACACGCTGGCCAGGCCGATCACCGACCCGACCGACAGGTCGATGCCGCCGCTGATGATCACGAACGTCATGCCGACCGCGACCACCCCGGACGGCGCCGCCAGCCGCAGCACCGTGTCGATGTTGCTCTCGGTCAGGAAGTTGTTCGGGCTGGTGATGTAGCCGATCACGATGATGAGCGCCAGCACGCCGAACAGGCCCGCCAGGCGGAGGTCGACCGGGAAGCCGCGCCGCGCCCGCGCCGGCGGCGCCTTCGGTACTTCGGTTTCCTGCTTGGCAGCAGGGTCGAGCTGGGTCACGCCGCACTTCCCTCCATCACCATGTCCAACACGTCGGCCTCGGTGAGCTGCTCGGCGGGGGCCTCGTGGATCACCCGTCCGTCCCGCAGCACCAGCACCCGGTCGGCCAGACCGAGCACCTCGGGCATCTCGCTGGAGACCAGCACCAGCGCCACGCCGTCCGCGGCCAGTTCCCGGATCAGCCGGTACAGCTCGGCCCGCGCGCCCACGTCCACCCCGCGGGTCGGTTCGTCCAGCAGCAGCACGCGGCAGCCGTGCACCAGCCACCGCGCCACCACGGCTTTCTGCTGGTTGCCGCCGGACAGCGTGCGGATGCCCCGGCGCGGGTCGGCCGGCCGCAGGTCCAGGTCTTCGAGTTTGGCGCGGGAGTCGCTGAGTTCCCGGCCGCGTTCGGTGAAGCCGAAGCTGGCGTACCGGCCGAGACTGGCCAGGGTGACGTTCTCCGCGACGGTCATGTCCATCAGCAGCGCCTGGCTTTTGCGTTCCTCGGGGGCGAGGCCGACGCCGGCTTCGACCGCGGCCTTCACGTTGCCGGGCCGGAGCGGCTTGCCGTTGACGTAGACCTTGCCCTCGTCGGCCTTGCGGGCGCCGAAGATCGTCTCCAGGATCTCGCTGCGGCCGGCGCCGACCAGGCCGGCGATGCCCAGGATCTCGCCGGCGTGCACGGTGAAGTTGACGTCCGCGAACTCGTCGCGGCGGCCGAGCTTCGCCACCCGCAGCACCGCTTTGGAAGCATCCACAGTGGACTCTTCACGGACCGGGTAGACGGTCTCGACCCGTTTGCCGGACATCAGCGCGACCAGGTCGCCTGTTGGCGTGGTCCGGGCGTCGAGTCCGGTGGCGACCGTCCGGCCGTCCTTGAGGACGGTGACGCGGTGGCCGATCCGCCGGATCTCCTCCAGCCGGTGGGAGATGTAGACGACGGCGACGCCGTCCGCGGTCAGCTCCTCGATGACGCGGAACAGGTTGTCCACCTCGTCGGCCGCGAGTGCCGCGGTCGGCTCGTCCATCACGATCAGCCGGGCGTCGTGCGCGAGCGCCCTGGCCATGGACACCAGCTGCTGGCCGGCCGCGGACAGCCGGCCGACCTCCCGGTCGGCCGGGATCTCGCCGTGGCCGAGCCGGGTCAGCAGCGCCTGGGCCTGCTGGCGGGCCCTGCGGTCGCGGGTGAACCCGAACCTGGCGCGCTCGTGGCCGAGGAAGACGTTGTCGGCCACGGACAGCCCGGGGATCAGGTCGAGTTCCTGGTACATGGTGGCGACGCCCATCCGCAGCGCGGCCACCGGCGAGCTGAGCGTGGCCGGCCGGCCCTGCCAGACGATCTTGCCCTGGTCCGGCTGGTGGGCGCCGGCGAGCACCTTGATCAGCGTGGACTTTCCCGCGCCGTTCTGCCCGAGCAGGCAGTGCACCTCGCCGGCCCGCACCGCGAGGTCCACCCCGTCGAGCGCGCGCACGCCCGGGAACGTCTTGACGATCCCGGTCATCGTCAGTAGGTCGGTCAAGCCGGCGCCTCCGTCATCTCGGTTCGTTCAGGAGCTTCAGTGGGGTCCTCGTAGACGCGGTTCAGCGCGGCCAGCGCGCCGCCGGTCCGGGCGGCCGCGAAGCCCAGGTCGGAGCCGACGACCCGGACGGTCGCGGCCTCGGCGACCACCGCGCGGGCGGCCACCTCGATCCGGGCGGGTTCGATCAGCCAGTCCGGCAGGGCGGCGAAGTACCCGCCGAGCACCACCACGGCCGGGCTGAGCACGTTGACCACAATGGACACACCGACGCCGAGCGCCGAGCCGATCTGGTGCAGCGCGCCCAAAGTCCGCTGGTCGCCTCGTTCGGCGCGGGCCCGGATCATGGCCATCCGCTCCTCGATCGGCCGGTTCGGGTCCGACACGAGGTCACCCGGCGCGGCCAGGGCGTGGAACAGCGCGCCCAACCCCACCTGGGTCTCCCAGCAGCCGCGCCGGCCGCAGGAACACTGTGGGCCCATCGGGTCCATCGACATGTGGCCGACCTCGCCGGCGTACCCGATCGCCCCGCGCACCAGCCGCCCACCGGCGATGACACCGGCGCCGATGCCGAAGTCGCCGGTGACGTACACCAGGTCGGTCGTGCCCCGCATGCCGCCGATCTGGTACTCGGCCATGGCGCTCAGGTTGGCGTCGTTGTCGACCAGCAGCCGCTCCAGCGGGAACCCGAGCTGCCCGGCCAGGCTGTCGGCGAGCGGCACCTCACGCCACCGCAGCCTGGGCGCGAGCCGCACCACGCCCCGCGCGGTGTCCACCAGCCCGGGCACCGACACGGTGATGCCCGCCGGGTACGCGTCGTCGACCAGTTCCAGCTCGCGGTGGGTGACCTCGGCGAGCTGGTACACGGTCTGGTCCACCCCGGCGGACAGCACGTCGAAGGCGACCCGCCGGTCGGACACCACCTGCCCGGCGGTGTCCACGCTGGTGACCGCGATGTGGTCGATCCCGACCTCGACGCCGATCCCCCGCACCCCGTCGGGATCCAGTTCGACGATCTGCCCTGGCCGCCCCTGCCCGCCCGCAGCGATCCCGCCCGCCCTGACCAGCCGTCGCGCGGTCAACTCGGTGACCAGGGTGGACACCGTCGCCTTGCTCAGCCCGGACAGCACCGCGAGCTGGGCACGGGACAGCCCGCCCTGCTCCCGCAGGACCCCGATGACCCAGGCGAGGTTGGCCCTGCGCAGCGCGGCGCGATCGGTCGGCTGCTCCGGCACTCCCTGCTCCACTTCGTTGGGAAACTAGCCGAACTAAGGTGCCCTAGCTCACAGATAACCTTGGATTCGGCGGTACTTATGACGCAATCCGCCAAAAGTACCAAAAAATCCGAACCTCTTTCGCTCTGTATCCGCAAAAGTACGTTCTGATCGACGGTAAGTCACGGCTGGCATCCTGGACAAGTGGATGCCTACAACCGACTGATCACCGACCTCGACACCGCCGGCGCGACCTACCGCCTGATCGACCACGCCCCCGAAGGCCGAACCGACCTGGTCAGCGCCTTACGCGGGAACACCGTGGCGCACGCGGCCAAGTGCCTGGTGGTGATGGTCAAGATCGGCAAGAAGACGACCAGGTACGTGCTCGCGGTGATCCCCGGCGACGCCCGCCTGGACCTGACGGCCATCAAGACCCTCCTCGGCGGCACGTACACAGCCTTCGCGTCCAGCGAGAAGGCCGAGGAGCTGGCCGGCACCGTGGTGGGCACCGTCCTGCCGTTCGCCTACCACCCGGACCTCGAACTGATCGCCGACCCCACCCTCCTGGAGTTCCCCGAACTGTTCTTCAACGCGGCCCGTCTCGACCGCTCGATGGCCCTGGTCACCAAGGACTACATCCGCGTGGCGTCCCCCCGCGTGGCACCGATCATCGCGCTCGCCGACAACCCCACCCCTGCCTGAACGCCATTTGACACGCAGCCGACGGGCTGCCTATCGTGACCCAAAAGGCAGCTAAAAGGGTGCATATCGAGAGGAGACGAGACATGCTCGAACTCACTGAGGTCCCGTCGGTCAAGATGGGACTGCTGATCCGCCGGCCGCCGGCCGAGGTGTTCCGGGCCATGGTCGATCCGGAGTTCACCACCAAGGTCTGGTACTCCAAGAGCAGCGGCGAGATGACGCCGGGAGCCAAACTGGTCTGGGAGTGGGAGGTCTACGGCGCGTCCGCCCAGGTCACCGTGCTGGACGTGGAGAAGGACAGCCTGGTCAGGTTCACCTGGGGCAACTATGCCCCGGACAACCCGACGACCGTGGAGTTCCGGTTCATCCCCCTGCACGACGGCACCACCACGTACTTCCAGATCACCGAGACCGGGTTCACCGGCACGGGCGACGAACTCGTCCGGGCCGTCGCCGACTCCACCGGTGGGTACACGTACATGATCTGCGCGCTCAAGGCGTTGCTGGAGCACGACCTTGTCCTGAACGTCGTCCCGGACGTGTTCCCCGCGGAACTGCGGGACAAGTAGTCAGGCGGCGGCGAAGGCCTGGTCGGTGGCTGACCAGGCGGCGCCGATCACGCCGGCCATCTCGCCGAGTTCGGACAGCACGATCGGCAGGTTGCCGGTGGCCAGGGGCAGGCTTCGGCGGTAGACGGCGCTGCGCACCTCGGCGAGCAGTTGGTGGCCCAGCCGGGAGACCCCGCCGCCGATCACGACCATGCCGGGGTTCAGGAAGCTGACCAGTGAGGCGACCACGTGGCCCAGTCGCCGGCCGCCTTCGCGGACCAGGTTCGCCGCCGCGAAGTCGCCGGCCGAGGCCGCCGCGGCCACGTCCATCGCGGACAGTTCTCCCTTCTGTGCCAACAAGTCCGCGAGATAGGTGGACCGTCCGCTGCGGGCCAGGGTGAGCGCGTCGCGAGCCAGGGCGGCGCCGCCGAAGTACGCCTCCAGGCAGCCGACCTCGCCGCACGCGCAGGCCGGGCCGTAGTCGTCCAGCTTGATGTGCCCGATGTCGCCGGCCGTTCCCGCGACTCCCCGGTAGACGCGGCCGGCGAGGACGATGCCGCAGCCGATGCCGGTCCCGACCTTCACGAAGATCAGGTCGTCCAACGACCGCGCCACGCCGGCGTGCCGCTCCCCCAACGCCATCACGTTCACGTCGTTGTCGACCGTGACCGCGCAGCCCCATTGGCTGGCGAGCCGGTCACGGACCGGGAACCGGTCCCAGCCGGGCATGATCGGCGGCGCCACCGGCATGCCGTCGCGGAAGCTCACCGGACCCGGCAGGCCCACGCCGGCGCCGACCAGCCGCCCGGTGACCTCGCTGCGGACCTTCGCGGCCAGCTGGGTCAGCCGTTCCAGGACGAGCACCGGTCCTTTGCGGATGTCGTAGTCCTCCACGACGTGCGACATCACCTCGCACCGGGCGTCCGTGACCGCCACACCGATCGACGTCGCCCCGATGTCCGCGGCGAGAAACCGCAGGTCGTCGCCGAGTTTCACGAGCGTGGAGCGGCGGCCGCCACGGCTGGCGGCCGGGCCGCCGGACTCGACCAGCCGCCACTCGAACAGCCGGTCCAGCTCGGTCGCGAGCCGGGCCCGCGGCAGTTCGAGGCGTTCCCCCAGTTCGACTTTGGCCAGCGGACCTTCGTCACGCAGGAGGGCGAGCAGCTGGGACTGCTGCCTGGTCTCCACCCGGGGAATCGCTTGCACGGTCACCAATACATTGAACCTCACAACCACACCAGGACGAGGAGCGAGAGTGGAAGTTCGACCGCGCCCGGTGACCGAGGGCGACCTGGTGCTGTTCCGGCGGTTCGCGGTCGAGCCCGGCCTGGACTGGGGTGGGTTCCAGGAGCCGGCGCGCCGGTTCGCGCGGGACGGCTACCTCGGGCCGGACGGCGGGCGGCTGATCGTCGGCGTCGACGACACGGCCACCGGGCACGTCGGGTGGGCGAAACGGCTTCACGGCGGAGTCGCCCGGAGCACATCGCCGAACAGAAGTCCCTGGTCAAGGCCGGATTCCAGCGGGAGGGCGTGATCCGGGCGGCCGAGTTCCGGGCCGGTCGGTGGCGCGACGGGTACCTGTACAGCCGACTGCGCGACGACCCGGCGCCGAGTTAGTCCACCGGCATTCGAACACCAATTCCCCATGGGCCGACAGTCACCTGAATGACAATTTTTCTCAGCGCCGAACGGCCCTTGTTCACCCTACCTCCCAGCGGTAGTGTACTCGCGAGTAGGTAAGAGTTCGGAGGCAAGGAGTGCGTTTCCCAAGGAGAATAGAATGCTGAGAGCCATACTAGTCAGTGCGGTCACCCTTGCCGGTGTCATCGTCGGTACCGGCACCGCGTCTGCCGACGACGGCGCCATTTTCAACTATGACGTCACCAAGGGCACGTCCACCATCAAGAAGCTCAACGCCAGCCTCCCGCTTGGGCCGGGCAAGCTGTCGGCCAACATCGACGCGACCGGTGTTTTCACCGCGACCATGGCGTTGCCGCCGGTCCGCGGCCACTTCACCATCTTCGGTATCTTCCCGACCAGCGCGACCGTCAGCTTCCAGCAGGCCGGGCCGATCCCGGGCAAGATCACCGACGGCGCCATCGAGGCACACGCGAAGGTCAACATCCAGCTGTCGAACGTCGACGCGATCGGGTTCATCCCGCTCCTGGTCGGCAACAACTGCAAGACGAGCGTGCCGGCGACGATCGACCTGGTATCGGCACCCGATTTCAACGCGCTCGTGGGCGGCGACCTGCTCGCCACGTTCACCATTCCGAACTTCTCGAACTGCAACCTCGCCACCCCGATTCTGAACGGCCTCATCCCGGGGCCGGACAACAAAATAACCCTGACCCTGAAGTTCATCTTCGAATAGGGGCAGTGAGATCCCCGTGAGTGTTTTTTACAGTGTAAAAACACTCGCGGGGATTTCGCTATCTCGGGATCAGTTCGGTGATCTTCCACTGTCCGTTCTGGCGTTCTGCCCGCACCGTGAGCGCGGCGGCGCTGCCACTGTTCTTGCCGGTGTCGACGCGAGTGGCGACCTGGTCGAGGAACACGAGAAGTTCGGCGTGGTCGGCGTCGACGGACTTGGCGCCGACACTCGTCACGCGGGTCGCGAGCACGAGCTTCTGCACTGGCGCCTGCTCGCGGACCGTCCGAACGAGCTTGTCGTACTCGTCGACCGCGGAACCGGCCAGCACGTCCCGCGCCGCCTTCGTGGTCTCGTCGAGCTTGTCGTAGCTGAACGAGAGCACCTTCTGCAGGTCCTCTTTGATCTGCCCGTTCACCTCGGTCAAGGCCCGCGTGTCACCGCCCTTGTCCACGTTGTCCGCCTTCACCAGGAAGAACACACCCACCCCGGCCAGCACGGCGGCGACCGCGACCAGGGCCAACGGCAGCGCCGACCGGGGCTTGGGTTCCTCGGCCAGAACGTCATCCTCGTCGGGCGGGTCGACAGTGACCGGCTCCGACGAGACCTCGTCGACGGTCTCGTCGTCGTCGACCTCGGGCTTCTCGCCGACGACCTGGGCGTCCGCGAGACGGCGGTGGCCGGCGACGCGAGGACGGCGGGTAGGCGGACGCTTGAGAGTCATGACTGGTCACCGACCGGGACCGTCCGCATGGAACTGAGTTTCCACCCGGAGTCGGTGTGGGTGAGTCCTGCCTCGATCCTGTTGCGCCGCACCTCTGCCTGCCCGCCTTCCGGGGTCACCGTGATCTCCACGGCCGCGATCACCTGCGCCGTGTTCGAGTCCAGTTCGGTCACGGCCGCGTCCGTGACCTTGCCGACCGTGGACGCCTTGCCGTCCGTCAACTGTTTCCGGCTGTCGTCACGACCCTGCGCGAGGCTGTCGCGCAGGGTGCCGGTCGACGACGCCAGCCACCTGTCCAGGCCCTCGTCCACGTGCTTGTAGTCCAATGTGGTCAGATTGGCGATGCCCTGCTGGCCCACGTCGAGGACTTCCTGGCGGGTGTCGGCGTACGCGCCGGCCTCGCCCGCCGCGTTCGACCACCGCAGGCCGGCCCAGACCGCGAACACAGCCGCCGCGGCCACCAGGACGATCGCGACCACCTTCTGGATCACCGGGCACCTCCGAGAACCTGGTTCAGCGACGCCGGACCGGTCGGGACCTGCGTCAGCGCCAACGGCGCCGGCGGGTTGGGCACCGGGCCGCCCTTCGGCGCGTTCTGCGCGCCGCGCACGGAACTCTCGTTGCCGTACGGCAACGCACAGTAGGCGTTGGTGTTGAACGGCGCGGGGCCAGTCTCGCCGCCCGTCCGGTTCGGGGTCGACTCGTAGCCCTTCCGGCACGGCGGCGGGTCGTTGAAGTTGTCGGTCATCACGGCGTTCACCGAGCCGTTCTTGTCGATCACCCGGTAACCCCGGGCCACCGCCTCCGGGTACGTGCCCAGCAGTTGCTCGAACGCCGACCCGCGGGTGGCGAACACCTGCGCCGGGGTCAGCAGGTTGGCGAGGATCACGCCGACGCCGGTGCCGGACTCGTTGATCAGCGCGCTGATCTGGTCGGACGCCTGCGACGTGTTCGCGATGAGCTTGCGCAGGTCCTTGTCGGAGTTGCGCAGCTGCTCGGCCAGCAGGTGCGCGTCCTGGCTGAACGACGTGATCGCGGAACTCTCGTTGAGCTGCGTGCCCAGCACGGTCCCGCTGTCGGTGATCAGCTGCTGGGTCTGCGGCAGGTAGACCCGGGCGCTCTTCACGAAGTCGGCCTGGTTGTCCAGCAACGTCTGCAGGTCCTGGCCACGGCCCCGGAACGCGTCGTCCATCTCGTACACGACGGTCCGCAACGAGTCCAGCGGCACCGACGCCACCAGACTGTCCAAATTGGCCAACACGGTCTGCACCGGCAGCGGCAGGGTGATGGCCGACTTCGGGATGACCGAGCCGTCGGCCAGGTACGGGCCACCGTCCCGGCGCGGCTTCAGGTCCAGGTACTGCTCACCGACCGCCGACCGGTTGGTGACCGCGGCGTCCAGATCGGCCGGGACCCGCGGCGCGGACGGGTCGAACCGCAGCTCCACCTCGATTCCGTCGTCGGTCAGCCGCATCGGGCCGACCCGGCCGACCCGCACGCCCCGGTAGGTCACCTCGGAGTTGGTGAACAGCCCGCCCGACTCGCTCATCTGGGCCTTGACCACGATCCCCCGGCCGCCGAACACCAACTGGTCCAGCCCGGCGTAGCTGGCACCGACGTACGTCACGCCGACCAGGGCCAACACCACGAAGATGACGACCTGGATCTTGATCCGTCTGCTCAGCATCCCTCAACGTCCCCTCTGAGTCATGACGGGTGGGTCCATGGGTTTCAACGGCACCGCCGGCGCGTCCAGACCGGTGGCCGGGTCCGTCGGTGGCTTCACGTGGACGAACACGTTCAGATAGTCGCCCCTGATGCCTTGGGCGGCCTTGTCCGTGAACGGGTACGTGAGCAGCAGTTCGAACGACTGCGGCAGCTTCTCGCCCGCCGCCGCCAGGCCCTGCAGGGTCGGCGCGAGTGCCTTCAGGTCGGCCACGATGTCGTCCTTGGAGTTCTTGACCGTCCGCACCGCGACCGCGGACAGGTCGTCCAGCGACCTCAGCATGCTGACCAGGTCGCCGCGTTGCTGGGTCAGGACGTCGATGCCCGGCCCGAGGTTCTGCAGCACGCCGCCGATCTTGTCGCGTTGCGCCGCGACGGTCGCGGACAGCTTGTTCAGGCTGGTCAACGCCCGGGTGATCTCGTCGCGGTGCTTGTCCAGTTCACCGACGAACGTGTCCATGTTGGACAGCAGCGACCGCAGGCCGGTCTCGTTGCCGGACAACGCGTTGTTGACCTCGCGGGCGATCTGCTGGAACTGGCCGACCCCGCCGCCGTTGAGCAGCAGGGACAACGCGCCGAAGACCTCCTCGATCTCGGCGTTGCGGCTGGTCCGTTCGGCCGGGATCACCGCGTCATCCACCAGCCTGTCCGGCGCGGGGTTGCTCGGCGCGCTCAGCTCGACGAACTTCTCGCCGAGCAGGCTGGACTGGCGCACGGCTGCGTTGGCGTTGGCCGGCAGCCGCACGTCGCCGTTCACCAGCAGCACCACTTCGGCCGTCCACCCGTCGCCGCCGACGTCGATCTGGTCCACCCGGCCGACCGGCACGTCGTTGACCTTGACCCCGGCCTGCGGCACCAGGTCCAGCACGTCCTGGAAGTCCACCCGCACCTTGTACGGGTGGTCTCCGAGGTCGGCGCCGCCCGGCAGTGGCAGGTTGTACACCCCGTTGAACCCGCCCGCGCCGCAGGCGGACGCGGTCAGCATGACAGCGACGAGCAGCAGGCAGCGCCTGATCATTTCCCACCACCCGAGTACTGCTGTCCCATCGGCGGGAGCAGCAACGGCGGAGCGCCCGAGTCCTTGCCGGGCTTGAGTTCCTGACAGTCCGGCTGCAGCGACGTGACCGGGCCGGTGTGCGGCGCGGTGTTGCACGCGACCATCGAGCCGGCGTCGATGCTCTTGCCGGGGCCGGCCAGGTAGTAGTCGAGGTCGATCCGGTTCTCCAGGGCGCCGGTCTGCGGGTTGATCGCGTTGGTCAGGTTGACCGCCGCGTCCGGTGCCGCGTCGAGTGCCTCGGCCAGCGACGCGCGCTGGTCGACCAGGACCTTCGTGATCCCGGTCAGCTTGTCCACATTGGACTTCAGGGCGGCGCGGTTGTCCTGGACGAAGCCCTTGACCTTCGCCAGTGCGTCGGCCAGCTCGGACAACGCGCCGGCGAGGTCACCACGTTCCGCGGCCAGGAACGAGGACACGTCCCTGAGCTGGTTGGTGAAGTCCACGACTCCCTTGTCGTTGCGGGCGAGCATGGTCGTGAACTGCTGCAACCCCTGGATCGTGCCGTACAGCTGGTCCTTGGACGCGGCCAACGTCCGGGACGCCTCGGCGAACTGCTTGATCGTGTCGCCGATCAGGGCGCCGTTGCCCTTGACGTTGGCCGCGGCCACGTCCAGCAGCCGCGACAGCGCGCCCTTGGAGTTGGCACCGTCCGGGCCGAGCGCGGACGACAGCTGGTTCAGGCTCTTGTACAGGTCGTCCAGCTCGACCGGGGTGACCGTGCGCTCCACCGGGATCACCGCGTCGTCGGCCATCTCGGGCCCGCCGGTGTACACCGGCGCCAGCTGCACGAACCGGTCGGACACCAGGCTCGGCGCGACCACGACGGCCGACGCGTTCGCCGGGACCGGCTGTTTCGTGTCCACCGTGAGCTTCGCCATCACCAGCTTGCCGGCCGGGGTGACCTCGTCGACGGTGCCGACCGGGATACCGAGCACCCGGACGGTCGAACCGACATACAAGCCCGTCGCGGTGGTGAAGTACGCCGTGATGCGCTTGCCGTTCTTGGGCAGGAACACCCAGAACGTCACGGCGGTGAGCACGAGCGCGATCACGATGACGAACGTGATCGCCCGCAGCCCCCGGGTCATTTCGCACCCCCTGGTGGCGGTGGTTTACAGATGCCGGTGTTCGGCGGCGGTATCTTCGGGTCGTCGGGGCCGTTGTGGTTGGGGTCCTTGCCCGTCTCGGGGTCCCACGGGTACTGCTGGACCAGGCCGCACGTGTACATGTCCAGCCACCGGCCGTTTCCGCCCGCGTTCGCGACCAGCCGGTAGTACGGCCCGGCCATCGCCAGGCTCCGGTTCAGGTTGTCCTGGTTGTTCTGCAGGATCGTGTTCACCTTGTCCAGTTGCTCCAACGCGGGCCGCAGCTGCTCGGAGTTGTCGCTCACCAGGCCGGTGAGCTGGGCGGCGAGGTCACGCGTGCCCTTGAGCAGCGACGCGATCGCGTCCCGGCGCTGCCGGATCTCGGCCAGCAGCCGTCCGCCGTCGTCGAGCAGCTGCTGCACCTGGTCGTTGCGGTCGGCGAACGTGCGGCTGATCTGCTGCGTGTTCGACAGCAGATGGGCCAGTTCCTGGTCCCGCGACGAGATCGTCTTGGACAGCGCGGACAGGCCCTCCAACGCGGACCGGACGTTCTTCGGCGAGTCGGCGAACGTGTCGGCCAGCGTGCCGAGCGCGTCCGCGAGCTTGGTCGTGTCGATCTGGGAGACCGTGTTGGCCAGCTGGTCGAAGACCTGGTTGATGTCGTACGGCGAACTGGTCCGGGTGATCGGGATGGTGGCGCCCGGGTCCTGGTCCTTGGCGCCGAGCGGGTCGACCGCCAGGTACTTCGACCCGAGCAGGGTCTTGATCCGGATCGACACCGTGCTCTGGTCGCCGACCCACGCGTCCCGCACCCGGAACCGGACCCGCACGTGGTCGCCGTCCAGGTCCACCGCGCGGACCGTGCCGATCTTCACACCGGCGGCCCGCACCTCGGTGCCGGACAGCAGCCCGGCCGCTTCGGTGAAGTCCGCGGTGTACGTGGTGCCGCCGCCGACAATCGGCAGGTCGTCGGAGTAGAACGCGGTCAGCCCGATGAGGGTCAGCAGCACCAGGCTCACGCCGCCGATCACCGCCTGGTTGCGTTCCTGGAAGGACTTCATGGCTGGCACCTCGGCTGGGTCAGCGGAATCCCGACGATCGGCATGGGCAGTCCGGGGATCGGCTTCGCCTCGGCCGAGCACAGGAAGGTGTTGAGCCACGAGCCGTAGCTGACCGTCCGGCCGATCGCCGCCATCTTGCCCGGCAGGTTGCGCAGCGCGGTGTCCACGACCTTGTCCTGGCCGTTCCCGGTGAGGTTCTTCGACACCTGGCCGAGCGCGGCGATGCTGTCCTTGAGCGGTTGGCGGCTGTCCTCGATCAGACCCGCGGTGGCGCCGGCGAGCTCGTTCAGCGAGCTGATCGCGTCACCGATCGGCTTGCGGTCCTTGGCGAACCCGGACACGAACTGCTGCAGGGACGTGATCAGGCCGGACAGCTGGTCGCTGTGCCCGTTCACGGTGTCCAGCACCGAGTTCAGGTTGGTGATCAGCTCGCCGATCACCTGGTCCTTGTCGGCCAGCGCGGACGTGAGCGACGCGGTGTGCGCCAGCAGGCTGTCCACCGTGCCGCCCTCGCCCTGCAGAACGTTGACGATCTCCTGGGACAGCTTGTTCACGTCGTCCGGGTTGAGCGCCTGGAACAGCGGTTTGAAGCCGTTGAACAGGACCGTCAGGTCGAGCGCCGGCTTGGTGTGGTTCAACTGGATCTCCGACCCCGGCGACAGGTACTGGTCCAACGCCCCGATGCCGCGTTCCAGTGAGATGTACCGCTGGCCGATCATGTTGCGGTACTTGATGGTCGCGGTCACCGAGGTCGGCAGCTTGCGTCGCGCGTCGATACTGAACTCGACCCGCGCGACCCGCTGGTCGACCAACGCGACCGTCTCGACCTGGCCGACCCGGACACCGGCGATCCGCACGTCGTCACCGACCGACAGCGAGGTCACGTCCTCGAACCGGGCGGAGAACCGCTCCGACGCCCGCAGATCGGTGTTGGCGATCGTCAACCCCAGCAGCCCTGTCGACGTGATCGTCACGACCGCGAAGACGCCCAACTTGATGAGCGGGGCGACGAGTCCTTTCATTTGACCGTCACCTCCTTGCCACGGTAGAGCGGGCCGACCAGCAGGCTGCTCCACGCGGGAACGTCCGACGGCGCCACGTTCAGCGCCGGCGCCAGCATGGTGGCGATCATCTCCCGCTCCGCCGGGGAGTTCGCCAGCGGGCCCGGGGCGACCGAAGTGGCTGCGCCGCCCGAAGTGGCGGTGCCGGCGATGTTGACCGGGGTGAACGCGGGCGCGTCGAAGCCGAAGCACCGTGGGCCCTGCGTGTAGGTGTACTTCGGGTTGTCCTTGCCGGGAACGTACTTGTCCCTGGCATGAACCACCTGGAGGTCCACGCTCAGCCCGGGACCGTCCCGGCCGAACGCCCTGTCCACCCGTTCCTTGAAGCCGGCGACCGCGTTCAGCAGACACGCGTACTCCGGCGCGTACTTGGCCAGCAGCTGCAGGGTCCCCTTGCTGGTGTCGGACAACGAGATGATCGTTTTCTCGTTGCCCCGCAGGAAGGTCGCCAGGTCAGTGCTTGCCGAGGACACCGCCTTGTACAAGGTGAGCAACGCGTTCCGTTGGTCCACAATGGTCTTGCTGGTGACGGTGAAGTCGTTGAGCGCCTGGATGAAGTCGGGCGCCGCCCGGCCGTACGTGTCGGCGACCGAGGCGAACCGGCTGATGTCCTCTTTGATCTGCGGAAGCTGCGGGTTCAGGTCGCCGACATACTGGCCGATCTGGGTCAGCGTGTCCCCCAACGGCTTCCCCCGGCCCTGCAGCGCGGTGGCCAGTGAGTTGAGCATCTCCGCGAGCTTCTCCGGCTGGACCGCCCGCAGCAGCGGCAGCAGGTCGTTGAGGACCCGTTCCATCTCGACGGTCGAGGCGGAGCGGTCCTGCCTGATCTCGTCGCCGCCGCCGAGCTTCCCGCTGGGGTGCTCGGGCATGATCAGGTTCACGTACCGTTCGCCGAACAGCGTCTTGGGCAGCAGGCTGGCCGAGACGTTCTTCGGGATGCGGTCCAGCGTGTCCGGGTTCATCGCCAGGACAAGCTTGGCGTTGCCGCCGTCACTGACGATCGAGCGGACCGAGCCGACCGTAATGCCCCGCAGCTTCACGTCCGCGTCCGGCTGCATCTGGTTGCCGATGTGGTCCGAGCGCAGTGTCACCTCGGGGTCGTTGGAGAACGCGCCCGCGTAGATCGCCACCGTGAGCCCGAGGAACACCGCCACCACGACGACGTAGACCAGACCGAGCAACCGCATCCCGGTGGTGTGGTAACGCTCCTCACTGCTCATCCCGCGATCCTCACCGTCGTGGTGGTTCCCCAGATCGCCAGGCTGAGGAAGAAGTCCAGGATGCTGATGGTCACAATGGACCATCGAACCGCCCGGCCGACAGCCATCCCGACCCCGGCCGGCCCGCCGGCCGCGCGGTACCCGTAGTAGCAGTGCGCCAGGATGACGGCCACGCTGAACACGATGACCTTGAGGAACGACCACAGGACGTCCTCAGGCGGCAGGAACAACGAGAAGTAGTGGTCGTACGTACCCGGTGACTGCTGGTAGAACTCGACCGTGATGGTCCGCGCGGCCAGGTACGAGGTGAGCAGGCCGATCACGTACAGCGGGATGATCGCGATGAACCCGGCGATCACCCGGCACGTCACCAGGAACGGCAGGCTGGGCACGCCCATCACCTCGAGCGCGTCGATCTCCTCAGAGATCCGCATCGCGCCGAGCTGCGCGGTGAACCCGGCGCCGACCGTGGCCGACAACGCGAGGCCGGCGACCAGCGGCGCGATCTCCCGGGTGTTGAAGTACGCGGACAGGAAGCCGGCGAACGCGGACGTGCCGACCTGGTTCAACGCGGAGAACCCCTGCAGGCCGACGACCGTGCCGGTGAACACCGACATGCCGACCATCACGCCGATCGTCCCGCCGATCACCGCCAGCGCGCCGGTACCGAAGCTCACCTCGGACAGCAGCCGGACGATCTCCCTGAGGTAACGGCGGAACGCGCGCGGGATCCACAGCAAAGCCCGGACGTAGAACGAAAGCTGGTCGCCCATCCGGCCGAAGCTGTCGAGCTGCCGTTCGAAAGCCATCTCCTACAACCCCTTCCGCGGGACGACCTGCAGGTAGATGGTGGTGATCACGAAGTTCAGGAAGAACAGCAGCAGGAACGTGATCACCACGGCCTGGTTGACCGCGTCCCCGACGCCTTTCGGGCCGCCCTTGGGGTTCAGCCCCCGGTACGCTGCGACCACCCCGGCCACGAACCCGAACAGGATCGCCTTGATCTCGCTGATCCACAGGTCCGGCAGCTGCGCCAACGCGGAGAACGTCGCCAGGTAGGCGCCTGGCGTGCCGCCCTGCAGGATCACGTTGAAGAAGTAACCGCCCAGCACCCCGACGACGCTCACCAAACCGTTGAGCAGCACGCAGACCACGATCGCCGCGTATACCCTCGGCACCACCAGCCGATGGATCGGCGACACCGCGAGGACCTCCATGGCGTCGATCTCCTCGCGGATCTTGCGCGACCCGAGGTCCGCGCACATCGCCGACCCACCGGCCCCGGCGATGAGCAACGCGGTGATGATCGGGCTCGCCTGTTGGATCACCGCGAGCACGCTCGCCGAGCCGGTGAACGACTGGGCGCCGATCTGCCTGGTCAACGACCCGAGCTGCAATGCGATCACGCCACCGAACGGGATGGCGACCAACGCGGCCGGCAGGATCGTGACCGACACGATGAACCAGCACTGCTGGACGAACTCCCGGAACTGGAACGGCCAGCGGAACGTCAGCCGGAACACGTCCAGGCCGAGCGAACACAGTCGCCCGACCTCGCGCAGGGCGTTCATCCCCCGCGAGCCGACGCTGGGTGTGGTCACTTCCGCGTCACCGCCTTCCGCACCTGACCGCCATGGATATGGGTCAGGTGATCGTGATCGTGCCCAACGCCGGGTTCTGCCCCGGCTTGAGCGTGCACGGCACGGTGAAAGCGCCGAGCGCCGTCCCCGTGTCGTTGGCCTTCAACGGGGTCAGCGTGCCGCTGAACCCCGGCCCCGCGGCCGACGCGATCGACCCGGCGACCGGAATCGAGAAGCTCGGCATGGCCAGGGGGAACGTCATGGTCATCGCCGTCCCGGCCGGGGGAACCGGGACCGATGGGACCTTGCTCGGCACACCCAACGTCATTCCGTCCCAGTCGTAGGTGGAGAACACGTCCACCCGCCCGGTCCCGGACACCTTCGCCGCGTTGTTGTTGCGCAACACGGTGGCGAACGCGGGTGGGACAGTCGCGGTCACGGTCAAAGTCGGCTGCACTCGGGTGCCGTGCGCACCGGACGCCGGAACACTGCCTGTCCATGTCGTAGCCACATCCGTCGCGCCGATCTGCGGGAACACACAGCTGTAAGTCAACGGCTTGCTCAACGACCCACCCGGGAACTGGTTACCCAGTCCCGGCTGATTCGCGAGGTTTCCCGCGACCGACACGACCTTCAACGTCCGATCTTGCATCGCCAACGCCATGCACGGAACGTCGATCACGCCGAGCGGGGAAAGCTCGCCGTTGGCCTGTCGCGTCTCCAGCCTGAGGACGATCTCCTGGCCGGTCGTGATCGGCACGCCTCCCTGGTGGTACACGACCATGCTCGGCACCGAGCCGTAGATCTGCAGCAGCATCTCGTTCATGGGCAGGGTCTGCTGGGGAATCACGAATCCGGGCATGCCGAAGGTGGCGACCGCACCGCCGTGCCCGGCGGTGATATCCACTGTGGCCGTGCCGTTGACGGCGGCCACCTGGACCAGGGTCAGGGCGGACACCAGCTGCTTGTCCAACAACGCGACCATGGACAGGTCACCGTTGACGATCCGGGCACCGGCGGCGGCCGAATCGGGGATGTCAAGTGTGTACGCCACAGGCACTTCCCAGCTTCCGAGCACCGGGAAGTCGCACTGGTAGCTGACCGTCTTGTTGACAGTGCTGGCCAATGCCGCGGCCGCGCCGACCACCAACGCGCCGATCGCGAGCGTCACGGCGACAGCGGCGGCCAGGATTCGGCTGGTCATCTCCCCGGGACCGCCTTCCGTTGCTGCTTCTGCTTCTGCGCCACTGCGTTGTTCTTCACCGGCGGATGGTCGAGATCCGCGGCGCACGGGCCCTCGCCGGGGTAGTCCACCACGTCGAAGCAGAAGTTCTGCGAACCGAAATGCAACGAGATGTGGTTTCCGGGCCCACTGAGCAGCCCGGTCAGCAGTGGATCGAGGTCTTCAGTCACCCCGCAGCCGGTGAACTCGGGCAGTGTGAAGTCGGCGTCAACGTCACCGGCGTCGCCCCCATCCTGCGGCGACGATTGCCACTTGTCCGGTTCGGACACCAGGGTGAGGGTGACCGTCGCCTGACAGTTCGGGCCGACGTTCAGGATCGTCCCGGACGCGAGAGGACGGTTCTTGCCGTCCGGACCCGGTACCATCCGCACGATTCCGTTCACGGTCGCCAGGTTCAGCGTCATCCTGGTGGTCGCCGTCGCGTGGAGAATCGGATTGCCTTGGTCGTCGATGATGATATTGCCCCTGGCGAGCTCATCCTGGCTGATGGTGATCGCCGAACCGGTCGGGAGGAAGTTGTACGTGACGAAGTTGGCCGCGGCCTGCGGCCACACCAGGAGGTTGTCCAGACGGCTGCACAACCCGCCGGAGCCGTCGTTCCAGCCCGTGATCCGGGCGTTGATGTACCCGGGCCCGAACTCGGCGACGCCCTGGACCTTGGCGAGCCGCACCTTCCCGGTCAGCTTGTAGTACGCCCAGACCGGGGGTATTTCAGGCGGTATCACGGCGCAGGGGTCGTCGTCCAGGCTCCGCGCCTTGCCGTTGTGTGGGGTCGTCTTCCTGGTCGTGCCCGGCTTCCCGCCTTGGTTCGTGGCCGACAGGTCAGCCGAGGACGTGGTGGTCCGCCTGGACACTCCGGGCGGTGCTTCCGTACCAGCCGGAACCACCGTGACCACACCGAGTTTCGCGTCCTGCCCGTCCTCGATCTCGCAGGTCACCTTGGCCATGTCCTTGGTGACCGGCTCGCCGGTCGCGTTGAGCGGCGTGAGCAGAGTCGACAGGGGCAGGACGCTGTAGGTCGTGTCGCCCGCCTTGGCGGCCTTCGCGTTGGCGGTGATGGTGGCGGGCTGCTCGATCGTCAGGTCGCCGGTGTCCGGCAAGGGTGTCCTGGAAAGGGCCACCGTCGCCTGGATCGTCGGCTTGTCGTCGGCGCTGAGCCCCACGTACACGAGCCCGTTGATCGACGCCGTCCCGTTCTCCCGCAACGCCTTCACCATCGCCTCGGGAATCACGAACTTGACCGTGACCGGACCGATGTCGACCACTTCGCCAACGGTCGCGGTCTTCGGCAGTGTGGTGGTGAAGTCGGTGACGATGACCTGCTTGCCGCCGACCGGGAACTCGCAGTCGTTCTTCAGGCTGACCGTGACCGGCTTCGGCGGTTCCGACCCGCCCGCGGCGGTCGTCGGATCAGCCGAACTGGCCGGGGCGAACGCTGTGGAGACTATGCCGGCCGCCGCGGCGAACACGGCCGTTGCTCGCATACCGGTCCGCACCCGGGGTCGAACACGAAGTCTCACAACTGCTCCAGTGGTCAGGTGATGGTGATCGTGCCCAACGCCGGATCCTGCCCGGCGTCGAGTGTGCAAGGTACGTCGAACGTGCCCAGCGCGGTCGGCGAACCGTCCGCCTTCAACGGGGTGAACGTGCCGCTGATTTCGGGACCAGCCGCCAGTGCGATGGACCCGGCGGCCGGAACTGAAAAACTCGGCACCGCGGGCGAAAGGGCCACAGTCAACGGCCCGGACACGGGTACCGCGACCGCTGGGACCGGGCCGGGAACGCCCAAGGTCAAGGTTTCTCCGTTGTAGGCGGAGACAATGTCCGTCCGGCCGTTACCGGACACACTCGCCGCGCTGTTGTTCCGCAGCACGTCAGCGAACTGAGAAGGGACGGCCATGGAAGCGGTCAGGTTGGGTTGCAGCCTGGTCCCGGTCGCGCCGGACGACGGTACCGTGCCCGCGAGTGTCGCGCTGACACCCAGCGAGCCGGTCTGCGGAAGCACGCAGTGGTACGTCAACGCCTTGCTGAACGACCCACCCGGCACTTGGTTACCGAGGCCGGGAGGGCTGGTGCCGGGACCGTTCACCGGCAGGGTCGCCAAGGTCAGGTCCTGTGGCGGCGTAGTGGCTTTCGGGCTACACGGCACATTGACCACGCCCAGGGCCGTGGGCGTGCCGTCGGCCTTGCGGGTGTCCATCTTGATGATGAACTGGCCGGTCCTGACCAGCACGTCACCCGGGCTATATACCACGAGACTCGGTACCGGGCCGGAGATGTCCAGCGTCGACGGGCCCGACAACGGTATGGTCCGCTTGGCGAGGGCCAGCCCGGGAACGCCCAGGGTGCGAGTCGTTCCGTTGTGGGCGATGTCCAGATCGGCCACAACCGGACCCGATACGGACGCGATCTGGGACGCGCGCAGGAAGCTCACGACGTTCGCGGCGAGAATCCCGGTGATGTGGAGGTCGCCGACAGCTATGCGTGAACCGGGAGCGCCCGAGCCAGGGATGTCCACGGAATACGTCATCTGGACGTCCTGTGCCCCCACAAACGGCCAAGCGCACCGGTAGGTGAACGATCTGGTGACCACACCGGCCGACGCCGGGACCGCCCCGCCCACCAACGCGCAGACGGCCAGCACGCCGGCGGCGAGACGTCTCCAGACAGGTCTCGAACGACCTGAGGTCATCAGCTACTCCAGTCCTTTCTGGTCAGTGGTCAGGTGATGGTGATCGTGCCCAGCGCCGGGTCCTGACCGGTGTTGAGCGTGCAGGTCACGTCGAAGCTGCCCAGCGAGGTGGGCGAACCGTCCGCCTTCAACGGCGTCATCGTGTCCTTCACCTGGGAACCGAGGGCCAGTGC
The DNA here is from genome assembly GCF_004345645.1 of Actinocrispum wychmicini. Classification (GTDB taxonomy): domain Bacteria; phylum Actinomycetota; class Actinomycetes; order Mycobacteriales; family Pseudonocardiaceae; genus Kibdelosporangium; species Kibdelosporangium wychmicini. The sequence continues at coordinate 94,417 of NZ_SLWS01000019.1, forward strand.
GAACGAACCCGCGGACTGCACCAGGACATTCGGCGTCGCGGGGAACAGCGGCACGGTCATCGTTCCGGACGCCGGGACCGAAGCGGACGGAACCGGGCCGGGAATGCCGAGGGTGAAGACTTCCCCGGCGTTGGCCGCGAGGATGTCCATCGTGCTCTTGCCGGACAACGACGCCGCCGCGTTCGCCTGCAACACGTTGGTGAAAGTGGCCGGAGCGGGCACCGTAAGGGCAACGTTGGGTAGCAACCTCGCGCCGTGCGCGCCCGACGCCGGGATGCTCCCGGTCACCGTTCCCGTGTAGTTCGCCGCGGTGCTGCCCGGGAACGCGCAGTTGTACGTCAGCGTCTTGTTCACGGTCCCGCCCGGCACCTGGGTGCCGAGACTCGGCGGAGTGACGGCGGTGCCGGAGAGCGGAATGGGGACCGTGATCCCTTGCTGTGGCGGCGTTGTGACCTTCACCGTGCACGGGACGTTGAACGCACCCAGCGCGGTCGGCGTGCCGTCCGCCTTGCGGGTGTCCATCCTCAGGGTGATCTGCTGGCCGGTCTTGACCACCACATCGCCTGGGGTGTACGCGATCAGGCCCAGGAACGGGCTGGCGGTGATGTTCACCGGCACCATGCCGGTCGGGTTCACGGGCGTCTGGGCGATTGTCTGCCCCGGCACGCCCAGGGTGAAGGCGGAACTGTTGTGACTGATACCGAGGTCGATCGTTGCGGTGCCGGACAGGGAAGCCGCCTGGACCGCGCGGAGGAAGTTGGAGACGTTCTGGTTCAGCAGCCCGGCGATCTGCACGCCGATCAACATGCGCGTCCCGACCGCACCTGAGCCGGGGACGTCCAGGGAGACCGTCGCGGACATGTCCTGCGCGCCGACCGACGGCCAGGTGCAGCGATAGACGATCGTCGTGGTGACGACACCGGCCGACGCGGGCCCGCCCGCGCCGACCATGACACCGGCGGCCAACCCGGTCACGGCGACCATCGACGCGACCCGTCTGCCCAACCGTCTCAGTACATTTCGCTTCATCGGGTACCTCGTTGCCCTGCTCGGTGTCATGTGATGAAGATCGTGCCCAGCGCCGGGTTCTGGCCGGCCTTGAGCGTGCAGGGCACCTCGAACGCGCCCAACGCGGTCGGGGTGCCGTCCGCCTGCAACGGAATGAACGTGCCGGACAGTTCGGGCCCGGCCGCCAGGGCGACCGAACCGGCCGTCGGCACCGACAAGCTCGGTGTCGCGGGCGACAGCTTCACGGTCACCGGTCCGGACGCTGGAACCGTCGCCGACGCGACCAGACCGGGAACCCCCAAGGTCGTTCCCTCGCCGTGGTTGACCTCGAACACGTCCATCCGTCCGCCGCCGGACATCGTCGCCGCGCCGTTCGACCGCAGGACATTGGTGAACGCGGTCGGAATGGCCAAGGACACCGTCAGGCTGGGTCGCAGCCTGGTGCCGTGCGCACCCGACGACGGAACGGAACCGGTCAGTGTCGCTGTCACGTCCAACGCGCCTGTCTGCGGGAACACACAGTTGTACTTCAACGTCTTGTTCAACGACCCACCAGGCCGCTGGTTACCCAGGCCTGGTTGGGGCGCGCTGTTGCCGGTGACGGTGAACGTCACCGTGAGGTCCTGCGGCGGCGTGGTGACCTTCACCGCGCACGGCACGTCGAACACACCCAGCGGGGACGGCGAACCGTCGGCCCTACGACTGTCCACAGTGGCCGTGAACTTCTGGCCGGCCCTGAGCACCACGTCACCCGGGGTGTACACGGTGAGGCTCGGCATCGGGCCGAACACGGCCAGCGGCATGGAGCCCGACGGCGGCAGGCTCTGTCCGTCGACGGCCAGCCCTGGCACGCCGAGAGTCATGGTGGTGCCGTTGTGGGTGACGTCGACGTCGGCCGTTCCCGTGCCGGCGAAGTTGTCCACCTGGGCCGTGCGAAGGGCGTCGACGACGTTCGCGGGCAGGGTCGCGGTGATGGAAAGGTCGATGGCGTTACGGGAACCGGTGGTCGCCGAGTCGGGGACGCCGACCGAGATCGTGGTGGCGACCTCCTGCTGCCCGACCCCCGGGAACGTACATACCGAGGTGAAGTCCTTGGTCGTGGTGCCGGCCGGCGCCGATGGACCGGCCGGCGCACTGTCCGCCACCGCACCGCTGACCAACGCGCCGGCGACCACGCCGATCGCGGCCACCAGGGTGGCGGCCCGTCGGCCGGAGCGTTTCAGAAGATCTGGCGTCATTGCCGCACCCTCGTCGATGTCTTCTCGCTGGCGGAATTTCTTGAGGCCGGTGTGGCCATCCCTGTGGGAGACGGCCACACCGGCCCGTTTACTCGGTGGGATCAGGTGATGGTGATGGTCCCGATGGCCGGGTCCTGGCCGGGGTTCAACGTGCAGGGCACGTTGAAGGTGCCAAGAGCGGTCGGGTTGCCGTTCGCCAGCAACGGGGTGAACGTGCCGTTCAGCTCAGGACCGGCGGCGAGCTGGATGGCACCAGCGGCCGGAACGGAGAAGCTCGGCACCGCGGGCGAGAGGGTCGCGGACAGGCCACCGGTAGCCGGGACGGCCACCGACGGAACCGGACCGGGAACGCCCAGGGTGAGGTTCGTCCCGCCGTAGGTGGCGAAGACGTCCGCCCGGCCGGAGCCGGACACGGTCGCGGCGTTGTTGTTCCGCAACACGTCAACGACGTTACTGGGAAGGGCCGCGCTCACCGACAGGGTGGGTTGGATCCGGGTGCCGTGCGCGCCGGACGCCGGGATGGTGCCCGTGGCCGTACCGGTGACGCTGACCGCGCCGGTCGTTGGGAAGACGCAGGTGTACGTCAGCGACTTGCTCACGGTCCCGCCAGGCACCTGGGTGCCGAGGCTCGGTGGGGTCGCGTTGGCACCGGTCACCACGATCGTCTTCAACGTCAGGTCCTGCGCCGGCGTGGTGGCCTTCACGTTGCACGGGACGTTGAGGATACCCAGGCTGGTCGGGGTGCCGTCCGCCTTGCGGGTGTCCACTTTGGCGTTGAACTGGGTGCCGGCCTTGATCACGACGTTGCCGGCGGTGTACACGATCATGCTCGGCGTCGGGCCGGAGATGGCCACCGGCATGGTGCCCGACGGCGGCACGGTCTGCGGGGCGATCTTGAAGCCGGGCAGGCCCAGGGTGATGTTGGTGGAGTTCTGGCTGGCGTCCACGTCAGCCGTCGCCGTACCGGAGGTGGTGGCCGTCCCGAACGCGCGCAGCGCGCTGACGATGTTCGCGCTCAGGGTGGCGGTGATGGAGAGGTCGCCGAGCGCGAGCCGCGTGCCCGGAGTACCCGTGTCAGGAAGGTCCACGGCGACCGTCGCCGTGACATCCTGCGCGCCGACCAACGGGAATGTGCACTTATAAGTGAAGACTTTGGAAACGGGGCTGGCCGAGGCCGTCACCGCTCCACCGACAATGAAACCGCCGGCCATCGCGGCCGCTACGGCTAGAGTGGCAATACGTCTCCCAGAAAGTCTTAGTTGGCCTATCTTCATTACCTACCTCCTAGGCTCCCACCGGACAGGGCGGTAAGAACGTGGCTGATGTAGCCCCAGCAATGATTCACTAGGCGGACCTACCAGCGAGTAGGTTACTTCGGTGAGACAGGGGTAACAAGACCTTGCTAAATGTCCGGGCCAGCTGTGCGAAACTTAGCACAGACCTGCGGAAGAACGATCTCGATGTTGTTACGGTGGTGCGCGCTGAACAAGCGTGGAGTATCCGAACGTAACCCGTTCAGCCCAATATTGTCCGGCCGGCACAGAAGCCCGGGGCGAAGTTGTCACGCTGGTGACAGGCGCAACCGCACTACTCCGAATGGCGTTGCCCAACCGTGACGGCGTCCGGTGAGCCGTTGACAGCAAAGGTTCCGTCAAAATATAGTTCGAACGTTATAACTCTTGGGCGATATCAACGACGATAAGACAGGTTTCTGTTGCCGCTCAAAAGGAAGAGGCCGTGACCGAGCCGGGGACCCGCCGCACGCCGAGCACTGCCGTGCACACCGGGACGCGACTCGACGGGTTACTCCCGCCGCCGCGCAAGCACGTGTCGTCGACCAGGATCTGGTCGACCCTGCCGCGTGAGCTGGCCAGCCTGTTCCGGCCGCGCGCGGCCGAGGTCGCGGTCGCCGTGGTGCACGAGATCCGCAGGTCGATCCCGGAATACGCGCGGCTGCTCGACGGTCCGTTCGGCCAGGTCGTGACCGGCGGTGTCGAGCAGGCGGTGACCCAGTTCATCGACCGGCTCGCCGACCCGACCGCCCCGCGCGAGGACCGCGCGAAGGTGTTCCGGCACCTCGGCCGGCTCGAAGTCGCGCAGGGCCGCAGCGTGGACACGCTGCAGAGCGCGTACCGGATCGGTGCTCGCGTGGCGTGGCGCAGGATCGCCGAGTTCGGCCAGGCGGTGAACCTGCCCGTGGTCACGATCTGTCAGCTCGCCGAAGCGGTGTTCGACTACATCGACGAGATCTCGGTGCTGTCGCTGGAGGGATACGCGGCCGCGCAGGCCAGGGCGGCCGGCGCACTGGAACGGCGGCGCCGCCGGCTGCTGGAGATGATCCTGGCCGAGCCGCCCGCGTCCCCGCAGACCCTGGCCGACCTGGCGATCACCGCCTCGTGGCCGGTGCCGGAGTACGTGGTCGCGGTCGCCCTGGAGCACCGCAACTCCGAGTACGAGATGCCGACGTTCGACGACGGCGTGCTGGAGGACCTTGAGGCCGCCGAACCGTGCCTGGTGCTCGACGCGTCCAGCCAACACATGCGCACCCTGCATGAACAGCTGCCCGGCTGGCGGGTCGCGGTGGGCCCGCGGGTTCGGCTCACCGAAGCGCGGACATCTCTGCGGTTGGCCAGGCAAACACTCACCCTCGTGCGGCGTGGCCTGGTCGACGACACTCCAATTGTCTGGACCAATGAGCATCTCGCCACACTGTGGCTGCTCACTGACGAATTCTTGGCGCGGGAACTGGCCGAGCGGACCCTCAGCCCGTTCGCCGACCTGACCGTCAAACAGCGCGCTCGGCTCGGCGAGACACTGCTCGCGTGGCTGGAAACGAGCGGTAGCGCACCGGAGATAGCGGGCCGGTTGAAGGTCCACCCGCAGACGGTTCGCTATCGTCTGCATCAGTTGGAAGCTTTGTTCGGTGACCGCCTGAATGACCCGGATGACCGTTTCCACATGGAGATCTCACTGCGCGCGATGCATTTCCTGGACAACGCGGAGTAAATGGTGGTGAGTGGCCGGCTTGGCCGACCACTCACCCGGTTCAGGAATTGTCAGTGTGGCCAGCGAACCGCGTGCGACTTTCCGGACACAAACGACACACCGACGATTTCCCCGCCGGCGTTGACGCCCTGCGCGCGGCTGTCGACACTGCCCGACAAGGTGCCGAGGTCGGTGATGGTGCCGTCGGTGTTCCACCGCACCGCGTGCCGGTACGACCCCAGGTACGGGCCGTCGTACCCGACGATCGCGCCGCTGTCGTTGATCCCGTTGGCCCGGCCCGACCCACCGCCCGCGAGCGACGGAAGCTGCTGGATGACACCGCCGACGGTCCACCGCACCGCGCGTTCGGCGTCGGTCGGGTACGAGAACCCGACCACCACCCCGGCGTCGTTGATCCCTTCGGTCCAGCTGTTGGAGTCGCCGGACAACGTGCCGAGGTCGGTGAAACCGCCGTTCGCCCAGCGGGCCGCATGCTGGTTGCTGGGCGAGGAAATCGCGGCCCACCCCGCGACGACATCGTGGTTGTTGATGTGGTCCCCCTGGGCGGAACCACTGCCGGACAACGGCAGCTTGGTGATCGTGCCGTCGATTTCCCACCGCACCGGGAAACTCCCGGAGTTGCCGACCACAACACCCGCGTCGTTGATTCCCCTGGCCATCCCCGTCGTAGTCCCGGGCAACAAGGGCAGCACAGTCATCGTGCCATCGGGAGCCCAGCGCACCGGTTGGTACACCAGGACGTAAGGCGGATACGGCGGAGCGGCCGGCCGCGAGGAATAGCCGACAACCACCCCACCGGCATTGACTCCACTGGCAGAACTGGACGTGTCCCCAGCGGGGACGCCCAGATCCGTGATGGTCCCGCCGGTACTCCACCTGACGGCTCGCCTGCGGGTGCCGTTGGTGGACGAACCCACGATGACACCGCCGTCGTTGATCGCGACGGCGGAACTGTCCGTGTCACCGGGCAGCATCCCCAGGTCGACGATCGTGGGCCCGGCGGCGGCCGTCGCCGGGACCCCGGCGGCGAGCAGCGCGCCGCCGATCACGGCTGCCAGTCGTACGCCTAGTGGCTCGTCTACCAAGGTTGCTGGGTTTATTCGGCGGATCCAGGTTTCCGCTGGGCGTGCGGCCGGACCGGGCTCGTACCGGGCGTACTCGCCCGGTTCGGCCGTGCGGTCAGCGGGAAGCTGGGCCGTCGAGAAACCCGGCGAACCTTGGTAGACGAGCCACTAGCTTCATCGCTCCATCTCCTTTGGTACCAGGATGATCGCGGATCCCGTACGCCTGTGTGCGGGTCAGTTCGTGATCGGGATGGTCGCGAGCAGGTTGTCCTGGCCCGGATTCTGGGTGCAGGGCACCAGCACGTTCTGGCCGAGCGCGGTCAGCGAGCCGTCCTCCTTACGGAAGGTGAGCCGCTCGTTGAGTTCACGGCCCGCGGCGATGGACACCGATCCGGGCTGCCACAAAGCGAGCGCCGGCATGTCGGCCGTCATCGTGAATCGCATCACCGAACCGGGCTGCTGCGGCACAGGCACCTTGGGAATTGTGACGCTGGGTCCGCTGACAGTCAGACCCAGACCGTTCATCACCACATCTATGTCAGCCACACCGAAACCCTCCATTGTCTTCGCCTGGAAGGAACGGAACGCCGCCACGAGATTGGAATTCACCGTCACATCCAGAGTGAAGTTCGTCGGCCGGAATTTCTCCCGTACCCCGGCGGTGTCCGGGAAGGTGATGTTGACCGTCTTGGTGATGTTCTGCGGACCGACAAGGGGAACCGTGCATTTGTAGATCAGCGATTTGGTCACCCCGATGTTCACCCCGGCACCTTTGGCGGCCGCGGCGGCGGTGATCTGGGTGGTGGCCAGCGACGGGTCCTGGCCCGTCGCGAGTGCGCACGACACCGGCACCGTGCCGAGGTCGGTCGGCGTGCCGTCGGCCAGTCTCGGCGTCAGCGCCAGGTCGAGGCCGGACCCGACGCCCAGCGCCAGGCTGCCGGCCTGCCGGGCGGTCAACGCGGGCAACTCGGTGGCCAGGGCCACGGTCACCGGACCGGTGGCCGGCAGGTCGGCTTGGGGGATCGGCGACCCCGGCGAGGTGACCGTCATCCCCGCGGTGTTGAGCGTGAGGTCGTAGTCCAGCTTCCCGCCGCCGTCCACCGACACCGCGCTGTGCTGGCGGAACACGTCCGTCACGCTCGCACTCAGTTCAAGCCCGATCGAGAAACCGGTGTAGCGGATCTTCTCGCCGGCCTTCACTGAATCGGGGAACGTTATCCCGAACGTCCCGCGCAAAGATTGACCGGGCAAATTCGGAACCGTACACGTATAGTTCAGCGTCTTGCTCACGGACACGTTGGTTGGCACACCGGCGGCCGGTCCGCCAGATACGCCGACCATCAGCGCGACCGCCAGAGGAACCGCGCCCGAAAACACATGGGATCTGTTTTTCCACGAAGTCCAAGGCATCATGCATCGCCTTTCCGCGCGTCTATTGCCCCAGAACGAACAAAGGGCAGGTTACTGACGCGTAGCGATGTTCGACTCCACCGATCGGCGGATTCCCCCGAACACCCGAGGTGATCCGCTCACCCAGTGGCGGCTGCCGCCAGGTGGCCCACCGCGGCCGCCAGCTGGCTGTCGGACAGGTACGGCGCGGGACCGAGGCGCAGGAACTCGCCCCGACTGTCGGTCAGGACTCCGCGCTGGGCCAGGAATGCCTGCAACCGTCCAGCGTCCGGCGTTCGCAGCGACAGGAAGCCGCCGAACTCCTCGCGTGGCGCCTGATCGCGAACGATCCCGGATATGCCGGCCGCGTCGACCGCGTCCGCGAGCAAAGCGTTCTGGCGCAACGAGATGCCTCGGAGAACGGCCGGGGTGAGGCCTTGTTCGACGAAGAAGTCGAAGACCCGTGCGGCGCGGTAGTGGCTTGTCGGGTCATAGGTCGCGCCGGCGTATCGGACCGCGCCGTGGCCGTAACCCACTGTTCCTGGTTTGTGGTCGGCGGCCAGGTCGGTGAACTCCGCGTACCAGCCCGTGATCACCGGGCGGAACCTGTCCGCGTGCGGTGGGACGCGCAGGAAGCAGTTTCCTTCGCCCAGTTGGAGATACTTGTAGCCGCCGCCGACCACCCAGCTGTTCGGGATGTCCTTTGTGGAGAACGGGGCGACGCCGAGCGCGTGGTAGGCGTCCACCAGCAGCTCAACCTCGCGCTCGGCGCATACTTGGGCGAGATGGTCGAGGCCGGGGACGATCCGCGAGGTCTCGAACAGCACTGCCGAGACCAGGACCGCGCACGTTTGGTCGTCGATCTCGGCGGCCAGCCGTTCGGCCAGGGTGTCCGCGGGCAGGGCGGGTACCCGGACCACTTCGACGCCTTCTTCGTCGAGACGGGCGAGTTGGCGGCGCAGGGTGTGGAACTCACCGTCCGAGGTGACCAGGCGCGGCCGCCGGGGAAGGTCCACACTGGACAGGAAGCGCAGGACCAGTTCGTGGGTGTTCCCGCCGAGCGCCAGTTCGGCGCCGGGCTCGTCCAGGAAGAGGCGGAAGCCGTCGCGGACCCGGTCGGCTTTGGCGAACGCCCGGTTCCACTTGGCGTCCACGTCCCTGGCCGCGTCCTCGAACGCCTCGATCTGGCCGGCCAGGGCGACATCCGGCCACGCCTGATGGGAGTGCCCGGACAGCAGCAGCCGTTCGGTGACCTTGAACTTGGCGTAGTGCGGCGCGAGCCGCGCGGACTGGTCGCTCACAGCTCGCTCCTGACCGCCCAGAGGTCCGGGAAGATCGGCGTGAACAATGTGGACCGCAGGTACTTCGCGCCGGCCGAGCCGCCGGTCCCGGTCTTGTCCCCAATGGTCCGCTCGACCATCTTCACATGCCGGTACCGCCACTCCTGCAGACCCTCGTCCAGGTCGACCAGGCGCTCGCAGATCTGCGCGGCACCGGCGTCGTCCCGGTACACCTTCAGCAGGACCTTCTGCAGCTCGGGCGAAGGCTCCAACGGCAGCGACAGGTCCCGATGCAGCCGGTCGTGCGGCACGGCGTAGTCATGCGCGGCGAGATAGCCCAGGAACGAGTCGAAAATGGACGGACGGGACATCGCCGCGCCGATCCGGTCCCGGTGCGGCCCTTCGGGATAGTGCTTGACCACCCGCGCGTCGCGCCGGCCCAGCACGGCTTCGACCTCACGGAACTGCGCCGACTGGAAGCCGCTGGACGCGTCGAGGCGTTCCCGGAAGCTGGTGAACTGACGCGGGGTCATCGTCTCCAGCACGTCGATCTGGGCCACCACCACCTTGAGGATGGTCAGCGACCGCTTCAGGGTGTGCAGGGCGTGCGCGGTCTCACCGTTGGTGAGCATCCGTTGCAGCCGGGCGAACTCGTGCAGCAACTGCTTGAACCACAGCTCGTACACCTGGTGGATGACGATGAACAGCATCTCGTCATGCTCGGTGGACCGTGGATGCTGGGCGTCGAGCACGTCGTCCAGCGCCAGGTACTTGCTGTACGTCAGGGCTGCGTTGTCGGTCACGGCTGCATCACCTCGTTGAAACGGCGCATCGCCGCTGGGGCCAGCGCGGTGTAGAGATCATGGAACAACCGCACGGCGTCCGCGCGGTGAACAGGTGGCGGGACCAGCCCGGCGGGCAGTTCCGGGTCCAGGAACGGGAACTGCCGGAACGTGTGGGTGAGGCGGGTGCGCAGCACGAGTGCCTGCCGGTCGGTCACGGTGGCCGGGTCGTGGCCGCCGAACTCGTCGACGAACGCCTCATACCGGCCGCTCAGCTGGTCCAGGTCCCAGACCCGGCCGACGAACGCGGTGAAGTCCAGCGACGCCGCCGGGTGGCCGAGCAGCAGGCCGGCGTGCTCTTGGACGCCGTGTTCCGCGAGCAGGGCCGTGACCTCGTGTTCCCGGTCGTGCGGGGCGATCCACGTGCCGTCCTGCACTGGGCCGAACCCGAGAAACCGCAGCCGGCGGACGAGCCGGGTGCGCGCCACCTTCTGGTCCTCCGGGATGGCGTGCCACAGAACCGTCCACTGTGGAGTATCGACCGCGGTGGTGCCGAGCGTGAAGATCCGCCGGTCGCCTTCCTCGAACACGGCCGCGCTGCGGGACGTGACCGTGTAGTGCACCAGCCGGCCGTCCTTGACCCGGGCGAGCAGCTCGCGCCGGACCAGCCGGGTGAGCGCGACGCGGGCGGCGCCGGCCGAGAACCCGAACTCGGCCAGCAGGTCGACCAGGCCGCCGGACCACACCTGCCGGTCGCGGGGCCGTAGGTGCGCGCCAAGCAGCGTCATCACCAGGTCCTGCGGCGCCTCGGGCATGCCCGGAGCATAGTTGACTCATCACCGGGGTCAACCGTAATGTTTCATAGGTGCTCTACTTCGCCGAGCTGACGTCACCGCAGGTGGCGGCGCTGCTGGCCGGACCACGCCGACCGGTGCTGCTGCTTCCCGTCGGCGCGATCGAGCCGCACGGACCACACGCGCCCCTCGGCACCGACCCGCTCATCTCCGCGGGTGTCTGCGAGCGCGTCGCCCAACGACTGAAAGACCACCCGACGCTGCGCGCGTTGGTCCTGCCGCCACTCCCCTACGGCGTCACGCGGTATGCCGGGGCGTTCCCCGGAGCTGTGCACGTCAGTGAGGAGACGCTGTACGCGATCGTCACGGACGTGTGCACCTCGTTGATCAACCAGGGTTTCGTGGACATCATCGTGGTGAACAACCACTTCGAGCCTGAGCACGTGGCCACGCTGCGACGCGCGACGAACGCGGTGAACGTCGGCTACCTGGACCTGGTCCGGCGGAAGAACGCGGCCCGGTTGACCGAGGAGTTCCAGACCGGGTCGTGCCACGCCGGCCAGTACGAGACGTCACTGGTGCTGGCGGACCGGCCGGACCTGGTCGACCAGGACCAGATGGCCGCACTCGCGCCGGTCACCGTGGACATGCCGGCCGCGATGGCCGCCGGACGCACGGACTTCGTCGCCATGGGCATGCCCGACGCGTACTGTGGCTCGCCGGCGGCCGCGACCGCCGAGGAAGGCCGGCGGACCTTCGACACCTTGACCGACATGGTGCTGGAGCTGATGGCGTGATGCGGTACGAGGACGTCCCGGCGAGCTTCAACATCGCGTCCTACTTCGTCGACCGCAATGACCCCGGCCGGACCGCGCTGATCACCGGCGACGGCCCGGTGACGTACGGCGACCTGGCCACCCGCGTCAACCAGGCGGGCAACGCGTTGCTGGAACTCGGTGTGCGGCAAGGCGACCGGGTGCTCATCGCGATGAGTGACGGCCTGGACTTCGTGGTCGCCTGGTACGCGGCGCAGAAGATCGGCGCGGTGACCGCCGAGGTGTACACGTTCCTGCCGGTCAAGGACTACCGGTACTTCGTGGAGTACGTGTCGCCCAAGGTGGTGCTCGCCGACCGGACGACCGCGGCCAAGCTCATCGAGGCCGGCGCGCCGAACCTGATCGTGGGCCTGGACACCGACCGGCAGCCGAGCGCACTCGCCGCGGCGCCGACCTCCCGCGACGACGTGGCCATCTGGAAGTTCACCACCGGCAGCACCGGCGCGCCCAAGGCGTGTGTCCTGGCCGCCCGCAGTCCGCTGCTGAGCTTCGACTGGTACGCGCGCGGCGTCCTGGACATCCGGCCGGACGACGTCGTCCTGCCCGTGCCCAAACTGTTCTTCGGCTACGCCAGGGACATGACCGCGTTGTTCCCGTTCGGGGTCGGCGGCGCCGGGATCGTGTTCCCGGAACGCACCACAGCGGACCGGATCTTCGAGCTGATCGCCGAGCACCGGCCGACGATCCTGGTGAACGTGCCCACCATGATGGGCGCGATGGTGTCCCACCCGGACGCGGCCAGGCAGGACCTGAGCTCGCTGCGCCTGTGCACGTCGGCCGGTGAGGCGCTGCCCGCCGAGCTGCACCGGCGGTGGATGGACACGTTCGGGGTGGAGGTCCTCGACGGCATCGGGTCGTCCGAGGCGTACCACATCTACCTGTCGAACCGGCCGGGTGACGCCCGGCGCGGCAGCCTCGGCCAGGTCGTCCCCGGATACCGGGCGCAGGTCGTGGACCTCGACGGCCGGCCGGTGCCCGACGGCGAGGTCGGCCGGCTGGAGATCACGGGCGAGACGGTCGCGCTGGAGTACTTCCAGGCGCCGGAGAAGACCGCGGCGACGTTCCCTCGGCCGCACACCGTCCGGTCGGGCGACCTCGTCACCCGTGACCAGGACGGCTTCTTCTACTACCAGGGCCGCGCCGACGACCTGCTGAAAGTCGGCGGCGTGTGGGTGGCGCCGGCGGAGATCGAGAACTGCCTGATGGCGCATCCGGCCGTGACGGAGTGCGCGGTGGTCGGCTACCAGGAGAACGGGCTCGTCAAACCGCGGGCTTTCGTGGTGTCTTCCGACGTCACAGCCGCGGAACTGCAGGATTTCGTCAAGAAGCGGCTGTCACCGCACAAATATCCCCGGGACGTCCAGTTCGTCCCCGAGCTGCCGAAGACCGCGTCCGGCAAGCTGGACCGCAGAGCGCTACGAGGAGACTCACCTTGACTTTCCGGGCATCGGCCGCGTTCACCGAGAAGTGGGACCACTTCGACTTCGAGGTCGCCGACGGCGTCGCCACCGTGACCCTGAACCGGCCGGAGAAGCTCAACGCGTTGACGTTCGATTCGTACGCCGACCTGCGGGACCTGCTGGCCGAGCTGCCGCACCGGGGCGACGCCCGCGTCCTGGTCATCAGCGGGCAGGGCCGCGGCTTCTGCTCCGGCGGCGACGTCGAGGAGATCATCGGCGAGCTGCGCAAGATGGCCCCGGCGCAGCTGCTGGAGTTCACCCGGATGACCGGCGCGGTGGTGAAGGCGCTCCGCGAGTGCCCGCTGCCGGTGATCGCCGCGGTGAACGGGATCGCCGCCGGCGCCGGCTCGGTGATCGCCCTGGCCAGCGACTTCCGGCTGCTCGCCCGGAACGCGGCGTTCGCGTTCCTGTTCACCAAGGTCGGGCTGGCCGGCGCGGACATGGGCTCGGCGTACCTGCTGCCCCGGCTGGTCGGCCTCGGCCGGGCCACCGAGCTGCTGATCCTCGGCGACAAGGTGGACTCGGCCACCGCCGAACGCATCGGCCTGGCCACCCGGGTCGTGGACGACCTGGCAGGCGAGGCGGCCGCGCTGGCCCGTCGCCTGGCCGACGGCCCCGCGCTGGCGTACTCCACGACCAAGGTCCTGCTCACCCGGGAACTGGACATGGACCTGGGCTCGGCCATCGAACTGGAGGCGATCACGCAGGCGTTGCTGATGAAGAGCGACGACCACGCCGAGTTCTACGCGGCCTGGGCGGCCGGCCGCGCCCCCCTCTGGACCGGGCGCTGACTCTGCCGATCCCGCCCCACTAGTGGTTGCGACCGGAGGTTCGTTGGGGGTATTCGGCGGATCCAGGTTTCCAGCCGAGGTTGATCAGCACAGCCGTGCCGGACGAAGGGGCTTGTACCGGGTTGTACCAGTGCCTTTGGCCGGTGCGGCCAGCGGGAAGCTGGGCCGTCGAGACCCCCGACGAACTTCCGGTCGTGACCACTAAGCTGGTGTGGACGGTGCTTTCGGCGAGCGGAAAGAGCGAGGGATGACTGCGGAGCCCACATTCTCCATGGACGTGACCAACTCCTCGTTCTTCAGCCACCTGCAGGCGCACGCCCCCGAGCTGCTGCCCTGGAACAGGCGTATCGAGCACCCCCTGGACAACGTCCCACACGGCACGACCGTGCTCGCCGTGGCGCACGCGGACGGCGTGCTGTTGGCCGGCGACCGGCGGGCCACCGCGGGCAACCTGATCGCCCAGCGGGACCTGGACAAGGTCTACCCGGCGGACGACCACTCCGGGATCGCCTTCGCCGGGACCGTCGGCCTGGCGGTCGAGATGGTGAAGCTGTTCCAGGTCGAACTGGAGCAGTACGACCGGATCGAAGGTGTTCAACTGTCCATCGAGGGCAAGGTGAACAGGCTCGGCGCCATGATCCGCGCCAACCTGGCCGCGGCCGAGCAGGGCATGGCCGTGATCCCGCTGTTCGCCGGCTGGGACCAGCGGCGGAACACCGGCCGGATCTTCAGCACGGACATCACCGGCCACGTCACCGAGGACAAGGACTACGAATCGGTCGGCTCGGGCTCCTACTTCGCCAAAGGCGCGTTGAAGAAGCTCTGGCGTCCCGGCCTGACCGAGGCCGGAGCCGCCCGGATCTGCGTGGAAGCCCTGTACGACGCGGCCGACGACGACAGCGCCACCGGCGGCCCGGACCTGGTCCGCCGCCTCTTCCCGCTGCTGGCCACGGTGACCGCCGACGGCTACCGCCAGTTCACCAACGAGGAATCAGGCGCGATCGCCGAAGCGGTCATCGCCGACCGGTCCCGCTGAGGGCAGGATTCGGGCGGCGGCCACGGTCACGTTGCCGATGCTGGTTTTCGGGGCGGCCAGTTCGGCCCGGCCGCCCAGTTCCCGGGCGGTCAGCAGCGCGGCGGCCTCGGCGACGCTCGGCGTCCCGACCTCTTCCGCCACCGTCACCGACGGGTTCGGCACCGCCACGGCAGCCAGTTCCGCCGCGGTCCGAAGGGCGAGCGGGGGTACGCAGCCGTCTCGTTCGCTGTGCCAGAAGGACCAGTCCTCCAACGCCGACTGGATGCCCTGCTCGCCGGCCTTCGCGTCCACGGTGGCGAACGACCGGACCGCACGCGGATCCAGGGAGTGCTCGGATTCCAGCAGTCCCAACGCTTCGGTGACCGCTGACGCCGGCACACCGCGGCTGGCGCCGACTCCGACGACCAGTGTTCGCGGGATGAGTCGCAGCACGTTCCCGCGCGGGCGCACAGTGGGCACCCTGTCGTCGATCACGACCGTCCACTCGGTCTCGTAGTTGTCCGGCTGGAGGTTTCCGGGCAGGTCGGGCAAGGGCAGGCCCAACGGGTTCAGCAGGCGCACCGGGTCGCCGCTGACCACGGCCGCTCCGCACGCCGTGAGGTCGCCGTCGACCGCGGCCTCAAGGGCCTCCACCAGTTCGTCCACAGGGGACGCTCCGATGAAGTCCGAAGTGGACACCGCGACGCAGTCCGGCAGCACGTCGGCGATCTGGTACGCGACCGGGTTCCCCGCGGCCGTCAAGGCCACCGCGTACCCGTCGTGCACGCACACCACACCGGGGTCGGTGTACCGGCCTTCGATCAGGGGCGCGACCAACCGGATCGCCGCCCCCGCTCCCATGAAGAACACCGCGGTGCCCAGCTCCGGCCACATCCGGACCAGCGTGGGCCGCAGTGGCCGGCCCACCACCACGGCGTCGGTGCCCAGCCCGACGGCGACCTCGCCCGCGACCCGTTCGGCCGCGGCCGTCGCCGCGAACAGCCCGATCACCGCTCGCCCCACACCACGGTCACCGGATCCACCGCCGCCAACCGGGTACCGCCGTCCGGCAGTTCCGCCAGCCGCGCCGCCGACAACTGGCAGCCCGACACCGTGTAGCCCGCCGACGCGAGCGCCGACCGGGTCGCGGCGACCCGGTCGATGGACGGCAGGGCGACCACGATTCGCGAGGCTTCGACCGACACACAGGCCCTGAGGACGGCTTCACCGCCGCCACCGACGAACACCGCGTCGGGTTTCGGCAAGGTGCTGATCGCGGCCAGCAACTCGGCTTCCACCACCCGAACGTCCACATTGTACTGACTGGCGTTGGCCATGATCCGCAAGCACTGCATGGGATCCCGTTCCACCGCGAGCACCGCCGACCCCAGCCGCGCGCACTCGACCGCGACCGCGCCCGACCCAGCGCCGACATCCCACACCAGGGTGCCCGGTCCGGGTGCCAGCCGAGGCAACGCGAGCGCCCGAACCTCGGCGGTCGTCACCAGGCCGTCGCGATGCGAGAAGTCGTCCTCGCTGAACGCCCAGCCGCCGGACAGTGGTCGCGCACCGGCGATCCACCCGCTCGACGGAACCACGTCCGCCTCCGCCAGGCACAGCACCAGGGTCGGTTCGGGCCACTTCCGGCCGGCCGCCGCCACAGTGTCCATAGTGGACGCGCCGTCGTCGGTCAGCACCACGAGCGACCGGCGCCATCCGCCGAGCCCCACCGCCAGTTCGGCCGGGTTGACCCCGAGCACCGCGACGGCGGACTGGGCCCGGCACACGTTCAGCGCCCGTTTGAGATCCGTGCCGTCCACCACCGTGACGTCGTCCGACGGCCGCCCGATCGCCGCGACCAGCCGCTGCAACGCGGACACCGCGGGCAGGACGGTCAACCGGACACCTTTCTCCCGCAAGGTCCGAACCACCCCGAAGAACCCGGGGTCGCCGTCCGCCAACACCACGGCACGCGTCGCCGCCTGCAGGTCTGCCGCTGCCACACCGTCCACATCGAGCGTGCGCACACCGTCGGGAGCGTGGTCAGCGAGGTGCCGTTGGGCTCCTACGACCAGGTCCGCTGCATTCACGGTGTCGGCACCGCCAGGTGGGAGGGTCTTGCCGTCGACCCCGATCACAGTCACGGTCACAGCCATACCCTGCCACTCATGTGCACGCGCGCACGAACCGGGCTATCGCCCCGGGGTTGCCGGCGGGATGAGTGTGCAGGTAGGAGGCGTGTATGCGACCGCATACAAAGCCCTCCCGGACGACAACACCCTCGCGGTCACGCCACACCCACGCGGCCTGGTCCGCGCGCGGCGGGCGCACGACCGTCCGGTGGAACTCGTGGCCGGTCCACCGCGTGCCCTCAGCGCACAGCACCGACGTGCCGGGGGCGACCGCGTCCCGATAACCCAGGGACAGGCTGGGCGTCATCTCGGCCGTGGCGTCGAGCACCCCACACATCGGGTGCCCGTCCAGGCTCTTGACCAG
The DNA here is from genome assembly GCF_004345645.1 of Actinocrispum wychmicini. Taxonomy (GTDB): domain Bacteria; phylum Actinomycetota; class Actinomycetes; order Mycobacteriales; family Pseudonocardiaceae; genus Kibdelosporangium; species Kibdelosporangium wychmicini. The sequence continues at coordinate 111,576 of NZ_SLWS01000019.1, forward strand.
GAACAACAGCCCGCCGCACTCGGCGTGCACGGGCCCGTCGAACGCCTTGAGCGCCTGCCGCAGCGAACTGTTCGCGGACAGTGCCTCCGCGTGTTGCTCGGGAAACCCGCCGGGCAACACAACCCCACGCGTGCCCGCGGGCAGCTCAGGATCCCGCAACGGGTCGAAGACAGCCACGTCGGCGCCGGCCGCGCGCAGGATCTCGACATGCTCGGCGTAACCGAACGTGAAAGCGGCCCCACCAGCGACCGCGACGACCGGACGTGACCCGCCACGATCCACCGCGACGGCCGTGCCTGACCTGCCGCCCTCCAGCGCGACAGCCGTACTTGACCCGCCCACCTCGATCGTCGGCCGTCCTTCGCCGGCAGCGACCTCGGGGCGCCACGGCTCGGTGTCCAGCGGCGCCGCCGTGGCGGCCACCTTGACCACCGCGTCCAGGTCGACGCCGCCGGCCACGAGCCGGGCCATGATGTCGATCACCCGGACCGCCTCCGGGCCGTGCTCGGCCGCCGTGACCAGGCCGAGGTGCCGGGACGGCACCGCCATCGCGTCCTCCCGGCGCAACGCGCCCAGCAGCGGCAGCCCCACCTCGGCACACGCGCCGGCCAGGATCTCCGCGTGGTACGTCGACCCGACCCGGTTGGCGATCACGCCGGCCAACGTCACGTCCGGGTCGAACGCGCGGAAGCCGTGCACGAGCGCGGCCATGCTCCGGGCCTGCCCCCACGCGTCCACGACGAGCAGCACCGGGGCGCGCAGCAGCTTGGCCAGGTGCGCGGTCGAGCCGAAGTCCGCGGTGGGGTGCCGGCCGTCGAACATCCCCATCACGCCCTCGATGACCGCGATGTCCGTGCCCAGCGCGCCGTGTGCGAACAGCGGCGCCACCAGTGACTCGCCGACCAGGACCGGGTCCAGGTTGCGGCCCGGCCGGCCGGCGGCCAGCGTGTGGTAGCCCGGGTCGATGTAGTCCGGCCCGACTTTGAACGGCGCCACTTTCGTGCCACGCCGTCTCAACGCGGCCATCAGCCCGGTGGCCACCGTGGTCTTGCCTGTGCCGGACGCCGGGGCGGCGATGACGACCCGGGGGATCACCATTCGATGCCCCGCTGGCCCTTCTGGCCGGCGTCCATCGGGTGCTTCACCTTGGTCATGGTGACGACCAGGTCGGCCGCGTCCACCAACGCCTGCGGCGCGTTCCGGCCGGTGATCACGACATGCTGGTTGCCGGGCCGGTCGGCCAGGGTGGACACCACCTCGGCCACGTCGATCCAGCCCCAGTGCAGCGGGTACGTGAACTCGTCCAGCACGTACAGCCGGTGCTGCTCGGCGGCCAGCCGGCGGGCTATCTCGCGCCAGCCCTCCAGCGCGGCGGCGGCATGATCTTCAGTTGTGCCCTGCTTGCGGGACCAGGACCAGCCTTCGCCCATCTTGTGCCACTCCACCGGCGCACCCTCCCCTGTGTCCTGGTGCAGCCGGTCAAGGGCGCGGAAGGCGTTCTCCTCACCTACTTTCCACTTCGCGGACTTGACGAACTGGAAAACGCCGATCGGCCAGCCTTGGTTCCACGCCCGCAGGGCCAATCCGAACGCGGCGGTGGATTTCCCCTTCATCTCGCCGGTGTGCAGCATCAGCAGCGGCCGGGTCCGGCGTTGCCGGGTGGTCAGGCCGTCCTCCGGGGTGACGGCCGGTTTTCCTTGGGGCACTTGACTCTCCTCAGGCGGCGCGGGCGGCGCGGACGACTCCGGTGACCTGGTCGGCGGACAGTTCGGCGAGCCGCAGGCACGTGCCGCCGAGTGCGGCGGCCAGCTTCGGGACCAGTCCGAGCCGGACCGGCCCCTGCTCACAGTCCACGACCACCGTGGCGACCCCGTCGGCGGCGAGCATTCCGGCGGCACGCATGGCGTCGTCGAAGGGATCGCTCCCGCCAGCACCCTGAGTGGCCCGTCCGTCCGTCAACACCACCAGCAACGGCCGGCGACGAGGGTCCCGAATCCGTTCCGCGGCAAGCAGTCTACGAGTCCGCAACAACCCGTCGGCCAGTGGCGTGCGCCCACCCGTGCGCAAACGTTTCAACCGCGCGGCGGCGGCGTCCACAGAGGACGTCGGCGGCAATGTCACCTCGGCGTGAGTCCCGCGGAACGTGACCACACCGACCTTGTCCCGCCGCTGGTACGCGTCCCGCAGCAGCGAAAGCACCGCGCCCGTCACCGCGGACATACGTTTGCGCGCCGCCATCGACCCGGACGCGTCCACACAGAACAGCACGAGGTTGCTCTCTTTGCCCTCGCGCACAGCCAACCGAAGGTCGCCCGCCCGAAGCAGCAACCCGGCTCCGACGCGTCCCCTGGCCTCCTGATGCGGAGCGGCCGCCGACAACGTCCCCACCAGATGCAGCCCGTTGCCCTCCACAGTAGACGGACGAACCGTGAACCCGTTGCTGGCTTCGGCCCGCGAACGTTTGCCTGGCGCGCCGGAGCCCACGCCGGGCACCTGGAGCAGCCGGGCCCGGAAGGCCGGCGCGGGCGGTACGGGTGGCCGGTCACCGCCGCCGTCGCCCTGGACCTGCGATGGCGCGTCGGACGGCAGCTGCCCGCCGCCGTCCGGGTCGGGGTCCGGCTCGGGTTCGGATTCGGCCTCGTTCGCCGCGTCCCGCATGGCGTCCTGCAGCTGCTGCTCGTCCATCCCGGGCTCGTCGAACGGGTCCCGCCTGCGTCGATGCGGCAACGCCAACCGCACGGCCATCTCGACGTCGGCCTCTTCGACCGCGTCAGCGCCACGCCACGCGGCATGCGCGATGGCCGTACGCGCGACCACGAGGTCCGCGCGCATCCCGTCCACCTCGAAGGCCGCACACACCGAGGCGATCCGCCGCAGCTCGGTGTCGGGCAACGCCACAGACGGCAGCTGGGCCCGCGCCGCCACGATCCGTGCGGCCAGTTCGGCGTCCGCCGACTCCCACCGCGCGGCGAACCCGACCGGGTCGGCCTCGAACGCCAGCCGCCGCCGGATCACCTCGGTCCGGACGGCCACGTCCCGGGAGGAAAGCACGTGCACGGTCAGCCCGAACCGGTCGAGCAGCTGCGGCCGCAGCTCCCCCTCCTCCGGGTTCATCGTCCCCACCAACAGGAAGCTCGCGGCGTGCGACACCGAGACACCTTCGCGCTCGACGTGCGCCCGGCCCATCGCCGCCGCGTCCAGCAGCAGGTCGACCAGGTGGTCGTGCAGCAGGTTCACCTCGTCGACGTACAGCACGCCCCGGTGCGCGGCGGCCAGCAGCCCCGGCTGGTACGCCCGGACCCCCTCGGTCAGCGCCCGTTCCAGGTCGAGCGACCCGACCAGCCGGTCCTCGGTGGCCCCCACCGGCAGCTCCACCAGCCGCGCCGCGCGCCGGTCGGCGCCTTCGTGCGGGGCGTCGGGGCAGGCGGGATCGGGGTTGCCCGGGTCACACGCGAACCGGCACCCGGGGACGACGTCGACCGACGGCAGCAGAGCGGCCAGTGCGCGCACGATGGTCGACTTGGCGGTGCCCTTCTCCCCTCTGACCAGCACGCCCCCGATACCGGGGTGAACGGCGTTCAACAGCAGAGCCATCCGGAGGTCGTCGTGCCCGACGACGGCGGAGAAGGGGAACCCCACGGGCCAGGTCCTTCCTCGGGTGTCCGCGCCCGAAGTCGAAGGGCGGGCACACGGCAGCGCACCCGAGCGAGGAGCGGAGTATCTGGCTCCCGGCCCCGAAGGGCCGGTCACAGTGGCGGGACCGCACCGGACTCACACCGGTTTCCTCCACACCCTCGCCTCGGGCATCGTATCCCCCTAGGGCCTGGATCGAGGTCCTAAGGCTTGCCGCGGGACAACGCGCTCGGCCACCAGATCTTCCGGCCGATCTGCAGGGTCAGCGCGGGGACCAGCAGGGACCGGACGATCAGGGTGTCCAGCAGCACACCGAACGCCACCAGGAACGCCATCTGCACGAGCGTCACCATCGGCAGCATCGCCAGCGCCCCGAAGGTGGCGGCCAGGACCACGCCGGCGGACGTGATCACCCCACCGGTCACCGACAGCCCCTTCAGGGTGCCCTGTCTGGTGCCATCCTTAAGAGATTCTTCACGGACCCGCGTCATCAGGAAGATGTTGTAATCGATGCCCAGCGCCACCAGGAACACGAAGGCCAGCATCGGCAGGCTGGGGTCGGCGTTCGCGAAGTCGAAGACGTGGTTGAACACCAACGCGCCGACCCCGAGCGTCGCCGCGTACGACACGCCCACCGACAGCGTCAGCAGCACCGGCGCCACCAGCGACCGCAGCAGCAGCGCCAGCACCAGCAGGATCACGATCAGCACCGCCGGGATGATCACCTTGAGGTCCCGCTGTGCGGTGTCGTGGATGTCCAGCCATGCCGCCGTGGAGCCGCCGACCAGCGCGTCCGCCCCGGGTATCGCGTGTTCGACCGTGCGCAGCTGTTGCACTGTCGCCTGCGCCGCCTTGGACGACGGGTCGTTCGTCAGGGTCGCTTCGACCACCTGCAGCCCGTCGACGACCCTCGGGTTGACCTTCACGTCGGCCACCCCGGGCACGTTCCTGGCGGCGTCGGCGACGGCTTGGGCCATGCCGGGGTGCGTGACGATCTCCGTCGGCGACCCCTGGCCCGCCGGGAAGTGCGCCGCGAAGACCTCCATCCCCCTGATGGACTCGGTCTTCTTGGTGAAGCTGTCGGAGAACTGCAGCCCGTCCGACTTGAACTGGGGCAGGAACGCGAGGCAGCCCAGCAGGATCACCGCGGTGATGCCGCCGACCCAACGCGGCCGCCTGCCGACCACACCGGCGACCCGGCCCCACACGCCCTTGCGCTCGACGGTGCCTTCCTTCGGCCGGAACGGCCAGAACGCGCCGCGCCCGAGCAGCATCAACAGCGCCGGGAGGAACGTCAACGCGGTCAGCAGGGACGCCGCGATGCCGACGGCCGCGACCGGGCCAAGGCTCTTGTTGCTGTTCAGGTCGGACAGGAGCAGGCACAGCAGGCCGATGATGACCGTGCCGGCCGACGCGACGAGCGGCTCGACGCACGCCCGCCAACTGACCCGCATCGCGTCGTACTTGCTGGCGTGTCGCCGCAGTTCCTCGCGGTAACGGGACACCAGCAGCAGCGCGTAGTCCGTGGCGGCGCCGAGCACGAGGACCATGAGGATGCCCTGGCTCTGGCCGTTCAACGTGATCACGTCGGCCTTGGTGAGGAAGTACACGACCATGGACGCGGCGGTCAGCGCGAACCCGCCGGACAGCAGCACCACGATCGGCAGCAGCGGGCTCCGGTAGATCAGCATCAGGATCCCGACGACCACGGCGATCGTCACCCACAGCAGCATCCCGTCGATGTCGCCGAACACGTCCGAGAAGTCCGCGGACATCCCGGCCTCGCCGGTCAGGTGCAGGCTCATTCCCGCGGGCAGGTTGACCGCCGCGGTCTCCCTGAGGCCCTTGGCGATGTCGCCGACCTTGTCCCGCAACGACTCCGGCAGCGCGACGATGATCTGCGCGGCCTGGTTGTCCTGCTTCGACGTGATCACCGGGGAGACCCGGCCGGCGATGCCCCCGGCGCCGTCCAGGTCGGGCTGGTGGAAGTTGGCGATCGCGGCCGCCTTCGCCTGCAGGAACTCGCCGTCCGCGGGGGTGAGTCCCGCCGGCCGTTCGTACACGAGGAGCGCGCTGATGTCCTTGTCCACCGTGAACCTGGTCATCAGGTCGTTGACCTTGGTGGCCTCGGCGGACTTCGGCAGGAACGCCGCGTTCGAGTCGGTCAGGACGTCCTTGAGCTTGCCCTGGTACGGGCTGCTGACCGCGCCGATCACCAGCCAGGCGATCACCAGCAGGGCCGGCAGGATCCAGCGCAGCCGACGGGTCCTGGTTCTCGGCGGTGGCGGCGGTGACGGACGTGCGGTATCGACGGACGTGGCCATGCTGAATCTCCCCGGTATGACGTGTGTGAGCGTCCCCAACGGGGTCAGCACCGACCCCTCGCGGGGCTAGTGTCCCGAAATCCGGCCCTGAGCCACATCGGGATCAACCCTGAGATCATCCCCGATGACGTAGGCCACACTGGTAGCTTCACACCATGAGTCGCGCTTTTCGGTTCGGCCTCAACATGACCGCCGCAACGGACCGTACCGGATGGACTGCGAAGTGCCAGCGGGCCGAGGAACTGGGCTACGACGTCGTTCTGGTTCCGGACCATTTGGGGATGCCGGCGCCGTTTCCGTCGCTGGTGCTCGCCGCTGAGGCCACACATTCCGTGCGGCTCGGGACGTTTGTGTTGAACGCGGGCTTCTACAACCCCGTTCTGCTCGCGCGGGACGTGGTCGCGTTCGCCGGCCTCAGGTCCGCCCCCACCGACGGCCGGCTGTCGACGATCACGACCGACGAGATCGACGAGCGGGTGGCGTTCGCGCGGGCCGCGGCCGACGGCCGGGACTACGAGTCGAACCTGCTCGTCCAGATGGTCATCCCCACCGACGACAGGCGCGAGCCCTGGATGGAAGCGTTCGCACCGGTGATCGAACTGCTCAAATGACCGTCCTGGCCCGGCGGATGCACGCCCAGGGATTGGGCGGGCACGCCACCGACGTGTTGACCGCGGTCGCCGCCGCCGCCGGGCTGCAGGCCCAGGACACGGCGGCCTGCCGGCTGTCGGTGCGTCCCCGCACGTCCGGCCTGACCGCCGAGGACGTCACCAAGGCGTGCGCTGACGGAACTGTTGTCAGAACGTGGTTGATGCGCGGCACCTTGCACATGGTCGCGGCCAAGGACGTGCACTGGATGGTGTCGTTCTTCGGGCCTTCCCTCGTTCGAGGCCAGCGCCGCCGACGCGCCGAACTCGGCCTGACCGACGACATCTGCGCCCGTGCCCTGCCCGCCCTCCAGGACATCCTGCCCGGCAACGCGCTGAGCCGTTCGTCCATTGTGGAGCAGCTCAACCGGCGGGGCATCGAAGTCGACCCGAAAGGGCAGGCCCCGGCGCACATGATGTTCTACGCGGCGACCCACGGGCTGATCTGCCGTGGCCCGGAGCTGGCCAGGGACGAACCGTCCTATGTGCTGCTCGACGAGTGGGTCACCGACCGCTTCACCCCGGACGATCCGCTGCAAGAGTTGGGCCGGCGCTACCACCAGGCGTTCGGCCCGGCGTCGGCCGAGGACTTCGCCTTCTGGGCCGGCATTCCGCTCGGCCAGGCCCGCAAGGTCGAGCCCACCGACAGCGACACGGTCCAGCACGGCCTGCGCCTGCTGCCCGCGTTCGACACGTACGTCCTGGGCTACAAGAACCGGCCGGTCGCTGAGGAGTTCGCCAAGCGCGTCAACGCGGGCGGCGGCATGATCCGGCCGACCATCGTGGTGGACGGGCGGATCGCCGGAACCTGGCGCAGGCGTTCGGGCGACATCGAGATCGAGCCGTTCGAACAACTCGACCGGACCGCCTTGGAGGTGGAGGTCGCCGACCTGAGCAGGTTTGTCGGCGGCGACCTCCACCTCGTTTCCTAGGGCAGGCGCCAGATCTGGGCGCCGGTGCTGTTGCAGTCGTAGATCTGCAGCTGGATACCGTTGGCGGTGTTGCTGTTCGGCACGTCAAGGCACTTGCCGGCCGGCGAGTTCACCAGCGCGCCACCGGCTTTCGGCCACCACTGCTGGGCGCCGGTGCCGTTGCAGTCCCACAGCTGGACCTTGGTGCCGTTGTCCCGCTTGCTGGCACTGACATCCAGACACCGACCCAACGCCCGGACCGTGCCGTCCGACGCGAGCGTCCACTGCTGGGCCGCGGAGCTGTTGCAGTCCCAGAGCCGGACCGCGGCGCCGTTGCCGCTTTGGCTCGGGTCGCCGTCCAGGCACTTGCTGGCCAGGCCGGTGACCGCACCCGTCCGCGCGGGCGCCGGGCCGACGTCGAACGACGGCGGTGCGTCCGCCGCTGCGGCGCCCCACGACGTGTTCGGTGCCGTGCCCAAGGTGTAGTCCAGCGTGCCGCCATTGGCCACAAAGGACTCCGGCAGCCACGCCTTCGTACTGGTCTGGCCGTTGACCTTCAGGCTCTGCACGTACTTCGCGGAGTCGGACGCGCCGGGCGCGTTGATCGTGATGGTCTTGCCGTTGCCTCTGGTGATCGTCACCGCCGGGAACTGCGGGCTGGCCAGGACCAGTTCCGAACGGCCCGGTGCCTCCGGGTACATGCCGAGGATCGCCCACACCGCCCACGAGGACATCTCGCCGAGATCGTCATTGCCGACCATACCCTCGGGCAGCGGCTTGAAGTTCGTGGTCAACGCGCGCCGGACGATGTCCTGCGTCTTGTAAGGCGCGCCCGCGTACGCGTACGCCCACGGGGTTTCCAGGGTCGGTTCGTTGCCGAGGTACGCGTTGTTCTTGTCCGGACCGGCGTTGAGGTCCGTGAAGAACGCGTCCAGCCTGGGTGTCACGGCCGCGTTGCCGCCCATGGCGTCGAACAGGCCACGGTAGTTGTACGGCACCATCCACGTGTACTGGCCGCCGTTGCCCTCGGTGTACTGGTCCTGCTGGGTCGGCGAGAAGCCCGGGAACGTCGTGTCGGTGTTGCGGGGCTGGATGTACTTGCTGCCGGACTCGAACAGACTGCGCCAGTTCTGCGCGCGGCGCAGGAAGTACTCCGCGTTGGCGGTGTCGCCGAGCCGGGCCGCGAGCTGCGAGATCGCGAAGTCCGCGCTGGTGTACTCCAGCGTGGTCGCCGCCGAGCCCCACACGTCCGACAGGCCGGTCGGCACGTACCCGAACTGGTTGTACTGCAGCCAGCCCGGCCGTTCCCGGACATCGTTGACACCGGTCACGATCCGCTTCAGCCCGTCCGAGGCGTTGAAGTTCGTCGCGCCGAACGCGTACATGGTCGAGATGATGGCTGTGACCGGGTCGCCGTTCATCACGCCCGTGCCGCCGTTGGCCACCGTCCAGCGGTCGAAGTAGCCGCCGTAGGTGTCCTGGTTGATCGCGGACTGGGCGATGTCCGCGGCTTCGTTGGGCGCGAGCAGCGCGACCAGGGCGACCTGGGAGCGGTAGACGTCCCAACCGGAGTAGTTGGCGTACTGCTGGTGCCCGCTCGCGGCCGAGTGGACCTGGTTGTCGAAGCCCATGTACCTGCCGTCGACGTCGCTGAAGACGTTCGGGTGCAGGAACGAGTGGTAGATCGCTGTGTACAGTGTACGCAGCTGCGCGTCGGTGCCGCCGGTGACGTTGACCCGGCCGAGCAGGCCGTTCCACGTGCCGCGGGCACTGGAGCGGACGTCGTCGAAGCTGCGGCTCCCCTGCTCACTGCTCAGGTTGGCCTGTGCGCCGGCGAGGCTGACGAACGAGATCGCCACCCGAGCGGTCACCGTCGGGTTCGAGCTGGTGTCGAACGAGACGAACGCCGCTGCCGCCTGAATGGCCGGGTCAGCGGCCGCTTCCGACGGTGCCGGGGCCTTGCGGGTGTCCACACCGGACTGCTGTTGGGCGGTCTTCGGTGACGCCGGCAGGGTCTGTTTGCTCGCGCCGCTGATGGACTTACGGGTGGTGTCGACCTTGCCGTCCGCGGCGGCCACCCCGGACGTGGCGAACGGGCGGTCGAAGGTCGCGGTGAAGTAGATCCGGTACCGGTTGCCGGCGCCACAGAAGCCGCCGCCGTCGGTGAACCCGGTCAGCGAGTTGGTGCCGATGGTGATCGAGCCGCTGGCCGCGTTGAACGCCTTGCCCGCGTCCACGCTCAGCGACGCGCGCTGGCCGGCGGGGTATGTGAACCGGGCCATGCCGGTGCGTTGGGTCGTGGTCAACTCGGTCTTCAGCCCGTTGTCGAACGTCACCGCGTAGTAGCCGGGTGACGCGGACTCGTTGGCATGGTTGAAGGTGTACTGGCTGACCGGGCTGCTGCCGAGGGTCGGCAGGAAGGGGATGTTGCCGAAGTCGCTGCAGCCCGGCCCGGAGATGTGGGTCAGGCTGAAGCCCTTGATCCGGTTGTCGTCGTAGGTGTAGCCGCCGTGCTGGTGGGTCACGGTGTCCGGACTCCACTGCAACATCCCGAACGGCGCGTCCGCGCCGGGGAACGTCATCCCGGCCCCGCCGCCGTTGCCGAAGTCGGGACCACCCGGTCGGGTGCCGACGAAGGCGTTGACGTACTGGGCCGGATCGGTGACGGCCGCGGCTGTGCCGGCCGGAATGACAGTGAAGGTCAACGCCGCTGCTAACGCGGCGGTCGCGGCGAGTGCGCGCATGGTGTTCCTCCTGCAGGGGAACCGGAGGGTTGACAACGTTGTCAACACAGATCCTCGCATTTTTGTGACCACAGTGGAATCCACCGCACGGGTCAAACAGCTGATCCGGCCGTGTCCACCAGACAAGGGATCATGGGCAGGCCGTTGGGTCGCAGGAACGCCCGCGCCACCTCCCGGACCTGGTGGCCGGGCCGCAGCCGCAGCCGCCAGCGGGCGCAGACCGCGGCGACGGCGACGGTCATCTCGGCCCACGCGAACTTCTCGCCGATGCACTTGTGTCCGCCCGCCCCGAACGGGATGAAGCTCATCCGCGGCAGGTCCGTCGCCCCTTGTCCCTGCCAGCGGTCCGGGTCGAACCGCGTCGGGTCAGGGAACAGCGCCGGATCCCGGTGCAGCGTGGGCATGCTGACCATCACCTCGGCGCCGGGCCGCAACGTGACGTCGCCGAGCCGCACGGTCGCGGTGGCCGTGCGCATCAGCAGCCAGATCGGCGTGTGTAACCGGAGCGTCTCGGTCAGCACCCGGTCAACGTACGTCATCCGGTCAGGGTCGGCGCCGCCGATCCGTCCATTGAGGACACTTTCGGCCTCGGCGGCCACCCGGTCGGCCACGTCGGGATGCCGGACGAGTTCGTGGCACGCCCACGACAGCGTTGTCGCGGTCGTCTCGGTGCCCGCCATCAGGATGTTCAGCACCTGGGCGCGCACCTCGTCGTCGTCTTCGACGTGCGTGACCAGCATCGACAGCAGGTCGCCGTGGTCGACCCCGCCGGCCCGGTAGGCCGCGATGACATCGTCGACAACGGCGAGGAGTCGGCGCAGGGCCGCGTCGAACCGCCTGTTGCCGGGTGTGGGAATTCGTTCGAACAGTTCCACCGGCATCATCGAACGTTTCGCCAGGCCGTTCAGGATCGGGTCGAGCGAACGGTACACTTCGGCCACCGCGGCCTGGCCAAGATCGGCCTGGAACAACGCCTTGGCCGTCACCCGGAGAGTGAGTCCGGCCATTTCCTGCTCCAGCATGATCGGTTTGTTCGGCACCCACCCGCCGACTGTTTCGTCGATCTGTTCACGCATCACGTTCACATAACCGGCGATTCGGTCGTGGTGAAACGCCGGCTGCATCACGCGGCGTTGCCGCATGTGAGCGGGTTCGTCGGCGGTCGCCAGCCCGTCGCCGAACAACTGCCGCGCTTTGGCGAAGATCTTGCCGCGGCTGAAGTGGCGCGCGTCGGTGACCAGGACCTGCCGGATCAGTTCGGGCGAGTTGATCTGGTGGACCGGCCGGGTGCCGAGATAGAACGTGACGATGTCGCCGTGGGCACGCAGGTTCTGCAGGAAACCGATCGGGTCGCGGGTAAGCGACAACACATGCCCGAGAACCGGAATGTGTTTCGGCGCGACCGGCGGTGCCGCGACCGCCATGGCTACGGCTTGCAGGCGACGGCGGCCAGCAGCGACGCGTGCGCCGGCAGGTCGCGGACCAGCCGCAGCCCGTCGTCCGGCCGCCACTGGGACGTGTAGACGAGGCCCGGCTCGACCATGTCCAGCCCGTCGAACAGCCCGGCGATCCACTCACGCGACCGCGCCACACCCGCCGCCGAGGTCGTCTTCGACAGCTCCACCAAGCCCTGCACCTCTTCCGACCCGTCGCCCTGGTTGTCCGCGATATGCGACAGGACCAGGTAACTGCCCGGCGCCACGGCGTCCATGTACGCGGCGACGGTCGCCGACGCCTGCGCGGCGTCGAGCACGTAGTGCAGCGAGGACGCCATGATCACCCCGACCGGCTCGGTGAGGTCGATCAGGCTCCCGGTGGTCGGGTCGGCGAGCACGCCCAGGACGTCGCACATGTCCGCGGCCACGATGTCCGCGCCTTCGACGGGCGCGAGGATCAGTTCACTGTGCGCGATCGCGACCGGTTCCTGTTCCACATAGACCACGTGACTGTCGGGCGCTATTTCACCCGCCATCTCGTGCACGCTTTTCGCGGTCGGCATGCCGGAGCCGAGATCGAGAAACTGCCGCACCCCGTCTGACGCGCAGAAACGCACCGCGCGACCGAGGAACTGCCGGTTGTAGCGCGCGAGATCACGAACCCACGGCATGGCGTTGATCGCCTGCTGGGCCATCATCCGGTCGACGTCGAAATTCCAACTTCCGCCGAGCAGGTAGTCGTACACCCTGGCCGGGCTGGCCCGCTTCAGATCGATGTCCGTCGGTATCCAGCTGACCTGACCGCTCATCGCGCACACTTCCCTCGAGGACACAGAGGTGATCGGAAGAATTCGCAAAGAACCTTAAACTACTCGCCTACCGGACAGTCAGGCCGGGAAGTTAGCCCGATCGGATGACCCTGCCCGAGTTTCTGATCTACCCGCAGTAGCATGCGTCCCTCGCTTTCACGTTCCCCATCCGGGAGAGGATCAAGTGCGACCGCGCCGAACGCTCGCCAGAATCGCGATCACCATTCTCGTCCTGTCCGCCGGTGTCACCAGCGCCTCCGCTGACACCCAGGTGCGCTGCAGTGAGACCGATGTCCCTGTCACGTACGGGCTGCTGCTCCACGGCACTGTGCACGGGCAGCTGTGCGTGCCTCCGACCACAACGAACACCGTACAGCTGTTGGTGCACGGTGGAACGTACAACCGTTACTACTGGGACATCCCGTACAACAACGGAAGTTATTCGTACCAACGAGACATGGCCGCGAACGGCGTGGCCACGTTCGCCGTCGACGCGCTCGGCTCGGGCCGCAGCACCCAGCCGTTGAGCGAGCTCATCACCGGCACCACCGAGGCGTCCGCCATGCACCAGGTGATCCAGGCCTTGCGGGCGGGAGCGGTCGGCGGCAGCCAGTTCAGCAGGGTGGTGATCGTCGGCCACTCGATGGGCTCCGGCGTCACCGTCCTGGAGGCCACCGGCTACCACGACGTCGACGGCGTGGTGCTGACCGGGATGACCCACTCGATGGACCTGCTGGCGCTGACCGGGGTCTTCGTCGACGGGGTCCGCCCGGCGTTGCTGGACCCGGTGCTGTCCCAGCGGTCGAGCGACCCCGGGTACGTGACGACCATGCCGGGCACGCGTCAGGTGTTCCACAATCCCGGCCTGGTCGAGCCGGGCGTGCTGGCCGCCGACGAGACGACCAAGGACCAGGTCGCCGCGACTGTGGTACCGGACCTGCTGACGTTGGCGTTCGAAAGCCCGCTGTCGCGGTCCATCAACGTGCCTGTGCTGATCGCCAACGGCGCCAGCGACGGACTGTTCTGCGCCTTCGTGTGCGCGTCGGAGGACACACTGCGCGCGGCAGAGAGCCCGTACTTCACCGCGCCGCTCGAAGTGCATCTGACCCCACAGGCAGGGCACGCCGTCGCGTTGTCCACGAACGCCGCGGACCACCGTGAGGCGATCCGAGCGTGGATGGACGAGCATTCGTTCTGATGATCGCGCCACGTCCCGAGGACCCAGCGCCGGCCGGCGGGTCACGCCAGCGGGAGAGGCTCGTCCGGCGGTGGGCGAGCCTCGTGACGTCGACCAGTCACGTCCCGTTGCCGCCCGCCGAGTTCGAGCAACGGCTCGCCGACATGCTCGACGACCTGGTCGACATCGTCCGCAGCGACCCAAGGCTGGCCGTCGACTGCGGCGCCGAACTGGTCGAGGCGGGCTGCACCGACCCGGTGTCCATCCAGTCCACAATGGACGCCCTGGGGCCGGGCCTGCTCACCCTGCCCGAACTGCGCCCGACCGACCGGCTCGCCGACAAGGTCGTGCAGACCCTCGGCGCGATGGCCGCCGGCTACGCCGCGGAACTGCGCCGGCTCACGTTCGCCCAACAGGAAACCATGAGCGTGGTGCTGCGCCGCACCCTCGCCGAGGTCCAACGAAACCTGCGCACGGTCACCACCCAGTTCGACCACGTGGTGGCCGGCTCAGCCAGCGGTGTCGCCCTCACCGACCAGCACGGCCACGTCCTGCGCGCCAACCGGAAACTCGCCGACATCCTCGGCTACCCGGAAACGGAACTCGCCGGCCTGACGGTGTTCGACGTACTGCCAGACCTCCTCACCGGCCGAAAGAACCAAACCGTCGTGCGCAAGGACGGCGAGACCACCCAGGTGACCCTGAGATCCCTGGAGTCCGTCGGCGACCAATGGGTGATCATCCTGGAGGACCGTTCGGAACTGGACCTGCTGCACGGCCAACTCACCCACCAGGCCCTGCACGACATGGTCACCAGGCTGCCCAACCGCCAGTACTTCACCAGCACCCTGGAAAGCACCCTGACCCGCACCGCCCTGGCCGTATACCACCTCGACCTGGACGGCTTCAAGAACGTCACCCACGGCCTGGGCCGGGAATCCGGCGACCACCTCCTGAACCTGACCGCCCACCGCCTCACCACGGTGGTGGCCGACGCCAAGGCGATGGTGGCCAGGTTCCACGCCGACGAATTCGCCCTCCTCCTGGAAAACCCACCCGACCCCCACGAGATGGCCGCCCGAATAGCCGCGGAACTCAACGAAATCTCGGCCTGCATCGGCATAGTGCACCGCCCCCAACGGCACACCACCGCGACAGACGTCCTCGCCTCGGCCGAACTCGCCCTGGCCCGCGCGAAACGCTTCGGCCCCGGCCAGTGGTCCCTCGCCAATCCCCTCGAAGACGCCAAGGACCGCGAGGCGTTCCGTCGTGCGCTGCCGTGAGTTGTGCCATTCGGGTTACTCCTGGCGCCCCCGGCTACCGGCCGGGGGCTCGCGGCGATAATCAGCGGATGGACCAGGGCGCCGAGACTCCCGCGCACGGCCAGGACAACGCGGCGCACGCGGACAGCATCGGGTCGGTGGTGCAAGCGGGCACGATCGAGGGCGGAGTGCACTACCACCAGCCCACCCGGCCTGTGGTCGCCCTGCCGCACCGGGCCGGGATCGCACCGCCACGTGCCCTGTCGTTTCAGGACCGGGCGGACGCCGACGAGTTGGCGCGGGTGCTGGATCAGGGCGACACAGCGGTGTTGACCTCCGGTGTGGTGACCGGGCTGGGGGTGTGGGTAAGACCCAACTGGCGGTCGACTATGCCGAACGGCTGTGGGCGACTGGTCGGCTGGATTTACTGGTGTGGGTCGCCGCGGGGTCGCGGGAAGCGATCGTGGCCAGCTACGCCCGCGTCGCTGCCGACCTGACCGGGATCGTGGACCCGAATCCCGACCATGGCGCGCAACGGTTGCTGGAGCGGCTCGGCGGCATGTCGGCACGGTGGCTGGTGGTCCTGGACGACGTGCAGTCGCCGGCCCATCTGCGCGGACTCTGGCCGCCGACCACGTCCGCCGGACGGGTGGTGGTGACCACCCGGCGCCGGGATGCCGCGTTGCACGGCCCGCATCGCCACCTGATCGAGGTCGGCGTGTTCACCCCACCCGAAGCACACGCCTACCTCGACGGCGCCCTCGCCCACCAACCGCACCTGCTGGACGGTGCCCGGGACCTGGCGAAGGAGCTGGGATATCTGCCCTTGGCGCTGGCCCAGGCCAATGCCTACCTACGCGACCGCAATCTGACCTGCGCCGACTACCGGGCACGGCTGGCGGATCGACGTCGCGAGTTGGCGTCGCTGCTGCCCGAGAGCGACGGACTGCCCGACGAGCATCGGGCGACGGTGGCGGTCACTTGGTCGTTGTCGGTCGAGCAGGCCAATCTCCTGCGGCCGATTGGGGTCGCGGAGCCGTTGCTGCAGGTCGCCAGCCTGCTGGATGCCAACGGCATCCCACGCGACGTGTTCACCGACCCGGCCATCCTGGAGTGGATCGCGACCAGCACCGGCCGTCCAGTCAGCGCGGAGGACGCGGTGGATGGGTTGGGGTGTCTGCAGCGGCTGAGCCTGATCACCCTGGACCCGCGCGCATCGTCGCGGGCGATCCGCGTGCACGCGCTGGTGCAGCGGGTCACCGGCGACGCTCTCCCTGAAAGCCAGCTTCCCGTGGTGGTCCGTGCGGTCGCGGACGCATTACTACACGTGTGGCCGAACGTCGAGCGCGACACCGTCCTGGGACAGGTACTGCGCACCAACACCGAAGCACTCATCGAGGCCGGCGGATCGCACCTGTGGGCATCGGATGTGCATCGGGTGTGTTTCCGGGCCGGAAACAGCCTGGGGGACAGTGGCGCGGTTGCCCAAGCCCGGGACTACTTCGAACGGCTCCACACTGCCGTTATTGATCGCTTGGGCCCTGATCACCTCGACACGCTGACCATTCGTCACAACATCGCCCGCTCGCGTGGGCACGCTGGGGATCCGGCCGGGGCGGTGGCCGCATTGCAGGAACTGCTCACCGACCAGTTGCGGGTGCTGGGCCCAGATCACCCCCACACACTGACCACCCGTCACAACATCGCCTACTGGCGTGGGCAGGCTGGGGATCCGGCCGGGGCGATGGCCGCATTGCAGGAACTGCTCACCGACCGGCTGCGGGTGTTGGGTGCCGACCACCCCCACACGCTGACCGCCCGTCACAACATCGCCCGCTCGCGTGGGCACGCTGGGGATCCGGCCGGGGCGATGGCCGCGTTTGAGGAGGTGCTCACCGACCGGTTGCGGGTGTTGGGTGCCGACCACCCCGACACGTTGATCACCCGTCACAATATTGCGTACTGGCGTGGGCAGGCGGGGGATCCCGCTGGGGCGGCGGCCGCATTGCAGGAACTGCTCACCGACCAGTTGCGGGTGCTGGGCCCAGATCACCCCCACACACTGACCACCCGGAGCAACATCGCCCGCTCGCGTGGGCACGCTGGGGATCCCGCTGGGGCGATGGCCGCATTGCAGGAACTGCTCACCGACCAGTTGCGGGTGCTGGGCGCAGACCATCCCGACACGCTGATCACTCGTCACAATATTGCGTATTGGCGTGGGCAGGCGGGGGATCCGGCTGGGGCGGCGGCCGCGTTTGAGGAGCTGCTTGTCGACCAGTTGCGGGTGCTGGGCGCAGACCACCCCCACACGCTGACCACCCGGAGCAACATCGCCTACTGGCGGAAACGGATCCCGGGCGGCGACGCGTCCGTTTGACGGCGCCATACCCGCCATGGAGCCGATGGTAGGTGTGGGGAGACCGAGAGCGAAACTCAAGGCGCACCAGGAGGAAGCACGGGCAACCCCCCAGGAGCGCCCGTCGCCAGAAGAGCCTGGAGAGCATCGGTGTCCAGGTTGTCCGCCACCAGATCGGCCAGAAGATCCAACTGAGCCTCGCGAACGACGGCGAACTGTGTGTCCATGGCGGGCACGAAGTTCCGACCGGCAACCGCCGCGGCCCACCGGAGCAGTTCCCGCCGTGGCGCGTCGTTCTCCAGCAGGCCATGCCAGTGGGTGCCCGCGATGGTGTTTGTCAACGCACCCTCGGGGGTGCCGTCGGGGAGAGTCACGAGGGGGACAAGGGTCGACGACCGGCGCGTGACCGTTCCGTGGTGAATCTCGTAACCCGTTGCCGGGGCGCCGAAAACTGTGCCGTCCGGGCGGTCCAGCGTTTTGTCCACTGTGAACTCTATGTCGATGTCGAGCAGGCCGAGGCCGTCGACCGTACCGGCACCGGACTCCACTGTGTCGGTGATCTTCCGGCCCAGCATCTGGTAGCCGCCGCAGATCCCCACTACCGGCCCGCGCCGGGCGTGTTCCTGGATTGCTTGGGCCAGGCCGTTGTCGCGCAACCATTTCAGGTCTTCGACCGTTGCTTTGGAGCCGGGCAGGACCACCAGGTCCGCGTCGGCGAGTCTGGACGGCTCGGTCACGAACCGCACCGACACTCCCGGTTCGCAGGCCAGTGCCTCCACGTCCGTCCCGTTGGAGATCCGGGGCAGGCGGACCACCGCGACCCGCAGCCACTCGCCCAGTGGCGGCTTCGGCCGGCCGACCACGCCGTCGGCCACATAGGACAGTGAGTCCTCCGCGTCGATCCACAGGTCGGGGTGCCAGGGAATGACACCCAGTACCGGCCGGCCGGTGAGCTCCCCGAGTTGGTCCAGACCAGGAGCGAGCAGTGCCGGGTCGCCGCGGAACTTGTTGATCACAAATCCGCAAACAAGCGCTTGGTCCGCGGGTGACAACAGCGCCACCGTGCCGTACAGGTGCGCGAGCACGCCGCCCCGGTCGATGTCGCCTACGATGAGAACGGGCAGGTCAGCGGCCCTGGCGAGGCCCATGTTGGCGATGTCGTCGGCGCGCAGGTTGATCTCCGCGGGCGAGCCGGCGCCCTCGCACACCACCACGTCGAACTCGGCCCGCAGGCCCGCCAGTGTCGACAGGACCGTCTCGAACAGTTCCGGTTTGCGCTCCCGGTAGGACAGGGCGCTGGTGTGACCCACCGCCTTGCCGAGGACCACTATCTGGGACGTCCGGTCGCCGCCCGGCTTCAGCAGGACCGGGTTGAACCGGACGCTCGGCGGCACGCCCGCGGCCGCGGCCTGCAGGGCCTGCGCCCGGCCGATCTCGCCGCCGTCCAGTGTGACCACCGAGTTGTTCGACATGTTCTGGGCCTTGAACGGCGCCACCCGGACCCCTTGCCGGGCCAGCCACCGGCACAGGCCCGCGACCAGCACGCTCTTGCCGGCGTCGGACGACGTGCCGGCCACCAGCAGGGCTCCGCTCACACGCCGCACCCTATCGGGATAGTGTCTTCGGCGACCCCCTCGGACACAGACGGTCGAACACGTGTTCTAGGATGTGGGTCCCCCTCCACGTGACCATGAAAGGACCAGGATGACCGCTCCCACCGCCGAGGCGGCAAGCGCTCCCGGTGACGAGGAGGTGCCTGCCACGACGAACGGACAGGGCACCAACGGGCCGGAGACCGAGGCGGCTGAAGCCGAGGACAAGCCCAAGCGCGGCGCCCGCACCAAGAGCACCGCGAAGAAGACCCGGACCGTGGAGCTGACGCTTACGGTGACCGGGACTCTGGACGGTGCGTGGCAGGCCGATCTGCTGCACGGCTCCACCCGGGTCGTGCAGGGCCTGTCCGTGCCGGCGGCGGCCGTCGCCAAGGCCGCCCAGGAGTTGCACCCGGACATCGCCGAGAAGATCGACGAGGTGATCACGGCGGCCCGCGAGCAGCACGAGTCCCGGCTGCGCGAACTGGAGGCCGAGGTGGCCAAGGTCAAGCAGGCCCTGGCCGACCTCGGCGAAGAGTCCTGACGAACGCCCGTCGCCGGCCAGCCTGACCACCGGGCCCCGGCGCCGGAGCCTCCACGGACCACAACCGGACCCCCGGCCCACGCGGCCGGGGGTCCGCCGGTCACTGGGCGGGCTGCCACCTTTGGACGTCGCCGTCGATCAGGTCGACCGTGCCGTTCTTGCGCATGTACTGCAGGTGCGCGCACGTTTCCGCGAGGGCGCTCCGGCGCATCAGCCCCTTGACCTTCGCCCAGCCACGCGACCACGTCAGGCGTTCGGTGACCTCCCAGGCCGTGGCCGCACCGGCTTCGGTCAGCACGGCGGTGATCTCGTCGCAACGCTCCCGGTGGTGCTGGACCAATGCGACCGTCCGGGCCGCGATCCCCCGGAACCGGTACTCGTGCGCGGGCAGCACCTCCGCGGTGTCGAACTCCGCGATCCGTTTCAGCGACGCGATGTAGTTCGACAACGGATCCTCGTCCACCAACGCCAGTCCGATGTTCGGGCTGATCCTCGGTAGCACGTGGTCCCCGGTCAGCAGCACATCCGTGGCTTCGTCGTGCAGGCACAGGTGTCCAGGCGTGTGCCCTGGGGTCCACACCGCGCGCAGTGTCCGGTCGCCGTGCGGCACAAGGTCACCGTCGGCCAGCAGGATGTCCGGCTCGACCATGTCCATGAACGGTTTCATCGCCGCGAGCGAGAACGTCATCTGCTCGGCGACGTCGTCCGGCACCCCGGATGCCCTCAGCCAGTCCTTGTCCGCCGTTTCCGGCAGGGTACGGAAGAACCGGACTGGCAGCTGGTCGGCCTCGGCCGGGTGCATGGCCACCCAGGCGCCGGACTCCTCGCGGATCCGTCCGCTGAGCCCGTGGTGGTCGGCGTGCATGTGGGTCACCACCACACCCACCACATCGGACACTGACGCGCCGATCACGCCGAGCCCGGCGGTCAGCGCCTCCCATGTCACGTCCGAGAACCACCCGGGGTCGACCACCAGCAGCCCGTCGTCCGCGACGGAGATGTAGCTGATCGTGTACCGCAGCGGATTGTGCGGAATGGGCACCGGCACCGACCAGAGCCCCGCACGGACCCGTTCGACGGGAGGTAACTCCTTGCGTTTCCAGGCTTCCCACTGCCCGGGTGCGCTCGGCTCAGCCGGGACGGTACTCATGCCGCCTCCGCGGGGACAAGTACCTCGGCGGGGCTCATCCGACGATCTCCGCGAGCGCCCGCAAGGTCGGCACGTCGGTGTTCACCAGCAGCGAAGTGACCACGCTTTCCTTCCACAGAGCCAGTTCGTCGCGGACCTTGGCCAACGGGCCGACAAGCGCGACGTCCTCGACCATGGCGGTCGGCACCGCGGCGACGGCCTCGGCCTTGTGGCCGTCCAGGTACAGTTCCTGGATCTTCTGGCACTCGGCCTGGTAGCCCAGGCGGACGAACACGTCGAAGTGGAAGTTGGCGCCCTTGGCCCCCATGCCGCCGATGTAGAGGGCGAGCATCGGCCGGACCCAGTCCGCGGCCTGCTCCACGTCGTCGTGCACCACGACCGGCAGGAACGCGGGGACCTCGAAGGTGTCCCAGTTCTGCCGGGCGCCTGGCCGGTCGAATCCGGTTTGGAGGGCGGTACGGTAGAAGTCGTTGCCGCGTGGGGAGAAGAACATCGGCAGCCAGCCGTCCGCGATCTCGGCGGCGAGCGCCACGTTCTTGGGTCCCTCGGCGGCCAGGAAGATCGGGATGTCCGTCCTGAGTGGATGCACAGTGGACTTCAGCGGCTTGCCCAGCCCGGCGCCGCCCTGGTACGGCAGCTGGAAGAACTCGCCCTGGTATTCCACCCGTTCCCGGGCGACAACCTTGCGCACGATGTCCAGGTACTCACGGGTCCGCGCGAGCGGCCGGGGATACGGCTGCCCGTACCACCCTTCGACCACCTGCGGCCCGGAAGCGCCGATCCCCAGGACAAAGCGCCCACCGGACAAGTGGTCGAGCGTCAACGCGGCCATCGCGGTCGCCGTGGGCGTCCGCGCGGACATCTGCAGAATGTTCGTGCCCAACCGCACCCGCTCAGTGCTCGCCCCCCACCACGCGAGCGGGGTGAGACAGTCCGAACCGTACGCCTCGGCCGCCCAGATCGAGTCGAGGCCCAGCCGTTCGGCTTCGGCGATGGCGTCCCGCACCCCCTCAGGCGGGCCGGCCGACCAGTAGCCGGTGTGGAATCCGAGCTTCACGACAGCCTCCTATACTCAACTTCTTGAGTAATCATATCCTTGAGTACCTTCGCCACAAGAGACGGGAGGCACATGGCTCTGCGGCACGCGTTGCTGGCGGCACTGCTCGACCGTGAGCTGAGCGGCTACCAACTCACCAAGCTGTTCGACCTGGACGTCTCCTCCTTCTGGCACGCCGCGTCCCAACAGCTGTACGTCGACCTCGCCAAACTCGAGGCCGACGGCCTGCTCACCGGCCACGAAGTGGTCCAGCAAGGCCGCCCCAACAAGCGCGTGTTCCGGCTGACCCACGCCGGCCTCGACGAACTGACCCGGTTCACCCTCGCCCCCACCAAACCCACCTCGATCCGCGACGACCTCCTCGTGAAGGCCTACGCCGCCCGCGCCGCCGACCCCGGGAAACTCGCCGCCCAACTGGAGCAGCGCGCCGAGCAATCGCGCACGAAAGCCCAGTATCTGGCTGAACAGTTGGCTAGATTGCTGGAGGGCAGGTCCGAGGAGGAGTACCTGAGAACCGCGGAGAACATCGGCCCTTATCTGGCCGGAACGCGCGGGCGGATGTACGAGGAGGAACAGGCCGCCTGGTGCTCCTGGGCCGCGGCGGCTCTGCGAGGACGTTGACGACAACGGGGGTTCTTCGCATGACGAAACCCGGACCGCTGGTGTTGGTCGCGGTGGTCGTCGTGATCGCCGCCGGGGTTGTCCTCGTTTCCGGTGGCCGTCTGCCGTGGATCGACGGCGATTCGTCCACCCCTGCCAGCGCGCCCGACTCCTGCGGCATTCCCCAGTCGGTCAACGTTGACCCGACGGCCGCAGCCTCGGGTGTCCGGGTCGTCGACCAGGGGCTGCCCCAGGCCGACAACGGCCAACTCAGCCTGGGCGTGGTGCTGGAGAACACCAGTGACAAGGTGGCCTACCGGACGCGGGTCACCTACAAGCTGTTCGACGCCGGCCATTCGCCGATCACCAGGACGTACCTGACGGACGCCGTGATTCCGGTGATGCTGCCCGGCCAGCGGGTCGGCGCCGGGGTCAGCGACCTTCAGGACAGTCCGAAGGCGGCGTCGCTCGAGGTGCAGATCGGCACGACCACATGGCTGCCCAGGGACGCGCTGGGCGGCTTCTCGCCGGTAACCGCCAAATATCTCCGAACCCGGCCCAGTCCGCCCGGAAGTCCGCCGCTGGTCAGCGTCGACTACCACGAGACCTCGGCCAACTGCCGGCCGCTGTACCCGGCGAAGGTGGGCGCGGTCTTCCGGGACGCGGGTGGGAAGATCGTCGGCGGTGACCTCGTCGACTCGACGATCGGGTTCATGACCTACGACGAGCAGCACAAGGCGGTCGTCCCGGAGCTGGCGCCGCCGACTCCTGAGTGTGCGCCGGGAGAACGGGACACGTGGATAGTTCCGCACACGGGCCGCGTCCCTGCCATGGACGACGCGCGCACGGAGATCTATCCGTTCTGCGACATCCAGTCGATCAGCTGACCCGGCGAGTCCACGAACGACGGCCGCGACGTGCCACCGTGCTCGACCGGCGATTAGGGTTGCCGAGGTGGAGCCCAGCGCGATCGGACAGGCGCTGCTCGCCGTCGGCGACCAGTGGACCCTGCTGATCCTTCAGCGCGCCTTCCTCAAGCACACCCGGCGGTTCGCGGACTGGCGCGCCGAGCTCGGGGTGTCCGAGTCGGTGTTGGCCGGGCGGCTGCGGGAGATGGTGGCTGGGGGGTTGCTGCGGCCGGCGCCGTATCGCAGTGGGCGGACGCGGACCGAGTACTGGCTCACCGAGAAGGCCATTGACCTGTGGCCGTTGTTGGTGTCGATCTGGTCGTGGGAACGGGCTTGGGTGACGCGGCCGCATCCGTTGCCGGATCTGGTGCATCTGGGGTGTGGCCGGTCGGGGGATGTCGAGTTGGGGTGTTCCTCGTGTGGGAAGGCGCCGGTGGCGGCCAGGGACACGACCATGACTCGGGCCATGAACACGACGTTCGCGCATGTCAGCGCGCCACGGTTGCATCGCAGGACGGTTCGGGACGTGTCCACGGACGCGTTGTCCTACCTGCCGGCGACCATGGAGATTCTGGGTGACCGGTGGAGCACGGTCGTGTTGGCCGCCGCGTTCATGCGGATGCGGCGGTTCTCGGAGTTCGAGGCGAAGCTCAAGGCGCCGCCGTCCGTGCTCAGTGACCGATTACGTAGGTTCACCGAGCTGGATGTGTTCTACCAGAACGGGCTTGAGTACCGGCTCAC
Source organism: Actinocrispum wychmicini (assembly GCF_004345645.1). Lineage (GTDB taxonomy): Bacteria > Actinomycetota > Actinomycetes > Mycobacteriales > Pseudonocardiaceae > Kibdelosporangium > Kibdelosporangium wychmicini. Next base: position 135,470 of record NZ_SLWS01000019.1, read on the forward strand.
CACCAAGGGGCAGGCGTTCTTCGGGGTTTACTCGGTCCTGGTCGACTGGGCGCAGCGGTGGTACGCGGGGGCGCCGGACACCCGGATCACCATCAACCACACGATCTGTCAGCGCGAGCTGGTGCCGTATCTGCGGTGCACCTTGTGTCTGGAGCCGATGTCACGCAGCGCGATCCGGTTCGATCTGCACGCGCCGTGACGCGCTACTCCATCTGGGCGATAGAAGTTGACCAATAGGGGGCAATTGCTTGAACCGGTCAGCGGAACAGTGCTACTCATCGGTAGCTATGTCTCAGGAGGCCGGTCCCCATGCGATCCGAGTGCTTTGAGGTGCGGACCGTCGTGAGCCATCCACCCTCGACGGTGTGGGAGGTGATCGGCGAGCCCGAGCTCTATCCCCGGTATGTCCGCGGGCTGGCGTGGTGCGAACGGGTGACCACGCATCGTGGCCGCGGCTCCCGATACCTGCTGAGGGTAGACCGCGACGACGAGGTCGAGGTCCTCATCTACCGGCGCGACGAACACATAGTGTGGTCGAGCGTGGCCGCCCGGCAGCACCGGCTGTCGATCAGGCTGCGGCCGACGTCCCGCGGCGGCACCGAGATCAACGTCCTGCTCACGCTGCTCGCCCCGGACCGGGAGCTGCCGCTCGGCGAGACCGCGATCCGGCGCCGCGTCGAGGAGGCGTTCGACCGGCTCAGCGACCAGCTCGACCGGGTCCCCGCTCCCCTGCCGCCGACGCCGCGCGACCCGGCGTCGTCCCGCGGATCGCTGGTGAGCGTGGCGAAAGTCCTGGTCAAGGCGGGTGTGCTGACCGCCGCCCGACCGGACAAGACCGTGCGCCAACTGGCCGCGCTGGGGCGGTGGGGCGCGACTGTCGTGGGCGGATACGGCGCGTCGGCCGCTCGCGCGCCGCACGACCTGGCATACCAGGACGAACGGTCCCAGCGGACGTTCGCCGAGGTCGAGGAACGCACGAACCGCCTGGCGCACGCCCTGAAGAGCTACCAGGTCGGGCCGGGCTCGCGGGTCGCGCTGATGTGCCGCAACCACGGCGCCATGATCGAGTCGATGATCGCGTGCGGGAAGCTCGGCGCGGACGTCGTGCTGATGAACACCGGGCTGGCGGCCAACCAGATCGCCGAGGTGATCCGGCTGCACACGCCGGCCGTGCTGATGGCGGACGACGAGTTCGGCCGGCTCGGCCAGTTCGTGCCCGCGCATGTGCCGAGAATCCGCACTTGGCCAGAGACCGAACACTGTGACGTGCGCACGGTCGAGGACCTGATCGCCGAAGGGTCCCCGGACCGGCTGGCACCGCCCGGCCGCGCCGGCCGGATCGTGGTGCTGACCTCAGGCACGACGGGTTCGCCGAAAGGCGCGCGCCGTCCGACACCACGCGGACTGGGTGACGCGGCCGCCGTGCTGTCCCGGATTCCCTTGCGGGTCGGGGAGAAAATGCTGGTGTCGGCTCCGCTGTTCCACACGTGGGGTCTCGCCGCGATGCAGCTGGGCACGGCGTTGCGCGCCACTCTGGTACTACAGCGCCGGTTCGACCCGCAGTCCGCGTTGCGCGCCATCGTCGACCACAAGTGCACGTCGATGTTCGCGGTGCCGATCATGTTGCAGCGCATGATGGATCTGCCGGACAGCCTGCGGGAACGGTACGACACGTCGTCGTTGCGCGTGGTCGCGAGCAGCGGTTCGGCGCTGCCCGGACGGCTGGTCGACCACTTCATGGACTCGTTCGGGGACGTCCTCTACAACCTGTACGGCTCAACGGAAGTGTCGTGGGCGACCATCGCGGATCCGGCGGACCTGCGCGCGGCCCGGACCACCGCCGGGCACCCGCCGTTCGGCACCCGGATCGGAATCCTTGACAGCCAGGGGATCTCGGTGCCGCCGGGATCCACCGGGCGGATCTTCGTGGGCAACGACATGCTGTTCGAGGGATACACCGACGGCGGCCAGCTGGCGCTGCGGCACACGCTGATGGACACCGGCGACCGCGGGTACCTGGACGCCGACGGCCGGCTGTTCGTCGACGGCCGGGACGACGAGATGATCGTCTCCGGCGGCGAGAACGTGTTCCCCCGGCCGGTCGAGGACATCCTGGCCGCGCTGCCCCAAGTGCGCGAGGCGGCCGTGGTGGGCGTGCCGGACATCGAATACGGCCAACGCCTGGCCGCGTACATCGTGCTGCGGCCGGGATCCAGGCTGGACGCGGACAGCGTGCGGACGTACGTCCACCAGCGACTGGCGCGGTTCGCCGTCCCCCGGGACGTGGTCTTCGTGGAAACCCTCCCGCGCAACGCCACCGGCAAGGTGCTCAAGCGCGTCCTGGAAGACGGCCACTGGTGAACGAATTGTCCGTTTTCGGACAAACCATTGACGTATTGGTCTAGTCCACTTACGTTGGTAAAGGTTCACCAAACCCCGGGCCAGGCGCGGGCTCCGCGGTTCCCCTGCTGGTGCGGTGTCTCGCACACCGCCTCCACCCTCGGAGAACGCATGTTGCGAACCAAGCTCGCGGCGCTCGGCACAGCGCTGGTCACCGTTCTGTCGGCGTTCACCGCCGCCACCGTCCTGTCCACGCCGGCCGCGGCCTCGCCGAACGGCAACGTCCTCGGCTACTTCACCGAATGGGGTGTGTACGCCCGCAACTACCACGTCAAGAACGTCAAGACGAGCGGTTCGGCGGCCAAGCTGACCCACATCAACTACGCGTTCGGCAACGTGGTCAACGGCCAGTGCGCGCTCGGCGACACCTACGCCGACTACGACAAGTTCTACGACGCCGGGTCCAGTGTGGACGGTGTGGCGGACACGTGGGACACCGGCGCCCTGCGCGGCAACTTCAACCAGCTGCGCAAGCTTAAGAAGCAGTTCCCGAACCTCAAGGTGATCTTCTCGTTCGGCGGCTGGACCTGGTCCGGCGGGTTCGGCCAGGCCGCGGCCAACCCGACCGCGTTCGCCAACTCCTGCTTCAACCTGGTCAACGACCCGCGTTGGGCCGGCGTGTTCGACGGGATCGACATCGACTGGGAGTACCCGAACGCCTGCGGGCTGGGCTGTGACTCCAGCGGCCCGGACGCGTTCACCCGGCTGGGCCAGGCGTTGCGCGCCAAGTTCGGCTCGAAGCTGGTCACCGCCGCGATCACCGCGGACGCGTCGGCCGGCGGCAAGATCGACAAGTCGAACTACGCGGCCGCGTCCCAGTACTTCAACTGGTTCAACGTGATGACGTACGACTTCTTCGGCGCCTGGGCCGCGCAGGGCCCGACCGCGCCGCACTCCCCGCTGACGTCGTACACCGGGATCCCGCAGTCCGGGTTCAACACCAACGAGGCGATCGCCAAGCTCAGGACCCAGGGCGTGCCGGCGAGCAAGCTCTGGATCGGCGTCGGCTTCTACGGCCGCGGCTGGACCGGCGTCACCCAGGCCACCCCCGGCGGCACCGCGACCGGCCCGGCGCCCGGCACGTACGAGCAGGGCATCGAGGACTACAAGGTGATCAAGACCAGGTGCCCGAGCACCGGCACCATCGCGGGCACGGCGTACGCCAAGTGCGGCTCGCAGTGGTGGAGCTACGACACCCCGAGCACCATCCCGGGGAAGATGAGCTGGGCCAAGGGACAGGGTCTCGGCGGCGCCTTCTTCTGGGAGCTGTCCGGTGACACCACCAGCGGCGAACTGGTCACCGCGGTGAAGAACGGCTGATCACCGGGGACGGCGGCTCCTGCCGGGAGCCGCCTTCTTGGCCTTCATGGAACCCCACTCGTAGGCGATGATCACGGCCAGCGTGATGACGACGAGCGATGTCCAGTCGGCGGCGACCCGGTCCAGCAACGGTTTCAGCAGATCCGCGAGCCCGGCCAGGGTGAAGTACGAGGCGGCCGCGCCGAGGCCCAACCCGGCGACCCCGATGACGAGCCCGATCACGAAGGTCACGACCTTGCCGGCCGCGGCGACGGCTTTGGCCGCCCGGCCGCCGACCAGGAAGGCGAACGGGAGCGCGACCGCGAAGAACGTCCCGAACCCGGACACCAGCAGGAATATGTTGGCGGGGTGGTCCGCGAACTCGCCGCCGACGGAACCGAGGTCTTCCTCAAGGAGAGTCCACAGGTTCCACGGATCCCAGTCGTTGACGGCGGCGCCGTGGATCCCGATCGCCAGCAGCAGCACCAGGATCACGTACGCGCCGACCCGTTGCCACGTCCACCTTCTACCCGGCTTGGCGGTCGAGTGTTTCCTCGTCGGCGTGGGCGGCTTCTTCTTCGGTATCACGGCCGTGGCCGGTGGCGCTGTGAACGCGATGCCGTGCTCGGCCGCGAGACCAAGCAGCCGGCGGGCCAGTTCCGCCTTCATGACCGTGGCCGCCCGCGTCAACAGGACCGTGTGGTCCGCGGTGCGGTGCGGGTCCGTCGGCCGCTCGGTGATCATCGCCAGCGCCTGCCGGACGGTGGGGCGCCGCTTGGGTTCCTTGGCGAGCAGACGCATGATGAGCGCGGCGAGTGCCGGCGGCGCCAGGGTGGGCGGCGCGGGGTCCTGGGCGAGAACGGCCCCCAAGGTGGCGACGTCCTCACCGCGGCGGAACGGCGAGATGCCTTCAACCGCGTGATACAGCGTCGCGCCAAGGGAGAACAAGTCGCTCGCGGCGGTCGTCTCGTCGCCCAACGCACGCTCCGGCGCCACGTACTCCATCGAGCCGATGAACACCCCGGTCGCGGTCAGGACGGTGTCGGTCCGGTGGATCGCGATCCCGAAGTCGGTCAGCAGGACCTCGCCGTTCGCGGCGAGCATCACGTTGGCCGGCTTGACGTCCCGGTGCAGGATTCCCGCGTCGTGGGCCGCGCCGAGCGCGCGCAGGAGCGCCACCGCGATGTCCGTGACCCTGTCCGGGGGCAACGGTCCGTGCGACTTGACGTGGTCGTCGATCGAGCAGCCCTCGACCAGTTGCATCACGATCCACGGAATGTCGTCCGCGATGACCACGTCGTGGACCGAGACAATGTTCGGGTGGTGCCGCAACGGCGCCGCGTTGCGGGCCTCCCGCGCGGCCCGGGCGAGGCGGTCGGCCTGCTCGGTGTCGGACGCCGTCGTGGGCAGCCGTAACTCCTTGACCGCCACATCGACGTGCAGCACGTCGTCGTAGGCCCGCCAGACCCGGCCGAAACCCCCGGACCCCAACTCGGCCACCAGCCGATAGCGACCGCCGACCAGTTGGCCCGTTCGCGCTCCCACAGCACCCCACCTCGGAAAAACCGATGCGTCAGCAGCTGAGGATACGAAACGAGGCGGCCTGTTCGTAGGCCGCCTCGTGTTCGCCGAGAACTATGCGACCGCGGCCGAGCAGAGCCGGCGCGCGGTGGCGATCACCGCGTACGCCGACGGCAGCATCTGGTGCGGGCGTGGCTCGTGGATCCAGCACCAGCCCCCGCCGCCGCATTCCGTCGGTACCACGGCGTACTCCCCCGAGGCCGCGTGGTGCACTTCGTGGTTGCCGAGGCCGTCCACGATCTCCCCGGGCATCGTGGTCGCGCCTTGGGTGAGGAACGTCCAGCGGGCGCTGTCCGGGTGCGCGATCACCGGTCCGGTCAGCATCGCTATGCCGAGCTGGCCGTGCACCCGCGCGCCGAGGGACGCCGGCATGGTGATGGCGTCCAGCGTCTGGCCCAGGGCGACGACCAGCTGGCGCTGACCGACCTGGACCGACACCGGCCAGCCGAAGAGTTCCTCATAGTGGGCCCGCGCGGCGGCCAGCTCCCTGAGCCAGTCCGGCGCGGGTTGCGTCATCGTTGTCATTACCCCTGCGGTCATATCCCTTCCACCCCACAGTCGCCTGTTGCTCCATTCGAGCGATCCCCGTGTTCGCCGTCACCCATGGTACGTGACCAAACGTGACGCCGGACACAGGATTAGGCCCCACACTCGAAACTAGGTTCGAAGCTAGGGGCCACGAGGCTGGGTAGGGGTAGGAATCCCCAGGTCAACTTGACAATGTAACCGCCTGACCCGCGACACGCCGAAGACGACGCTCGGTGAGGACTCCGAAGAGCAGTCCAATTGACATCCACAACACGAGCTGGGTGCCGAGCGACGCGACCCGGAAGTTCCAGAGCACGCTCGCCGGGAAGTGCTCAGGCACTTCGCTGACCACGGGCAGTATCGCCGACGCGACGGACACGACCGCGACGTAGGCCAGCAGCCCGAGCAGCACCGAGTTCCACGCCCCGAACCTGGCCAGCAGCCTGCGGGCCAGCACGGTCGAGCCGATCCCGGCCACGACCGAGACCAGGACCATGCTGAAGTACCAGGCGGTCCGGGAGCCGATGGTGTCCGGCTGGCCGACCGACGGCGGGTTGGCCGGGTACTTCAGGTACGGCACGACGAACACCACGACGAACGCGCCGAGCGCCAGCACCTCGGCGGTCGCGCGGGCGTTGAGCCGGCCGAGCCGGCCGTAAGCGAACGCGAACCCGAGGGCGAACAGCCCGCCGAACGCGAGCCCGTACGCCCCGACCGCGACGGCCAGGCCGAGCGTGCTCTGGATCGAGCGGCTGACCAACTCGGGGCCCTCGTCGGCGCCGTGTGAGTGCATGCCCTCGAAGGAGATGGCGCTGTCCACCGACGGCTCGCCGAACAGCGACGCGAAGATCAGTGCCAACGCGGCGGCGGCCAGTCCGACGAGCATGCCTCGGACCAGCAGGTTTCCCATGCGCATCTCAGTGGCAGGGGAAGCCGAGGAGGTGCCGGCCGTCGTGCACGAACTCGTGGATGTAGTTGTTCGACGACGAGACGATCGACATCGCGCCCTGCTCGCTGCCGACGAAGTACAACAGGATCAACGCGAGGACTCCCACGAAGATCGCCCACGGCAGGATCTCGCGGATCGGGATACGGAGGGGAACAGGAGCCGGAACGGGAATGGCTGCGGTTGTCACCGGTAGGACCTCCTCGGGCTGACGCGACCCATGGGTAGGCGGGCGGGCGGCTGGAGTGTCTGACTACGCGGCTTTCCGCCGCATACAGTGGCGCGACCGTGCCGGATTCTCACCGGCTTACTCCGACCAATGGCAGCGAGAACGTAGGCAGGAGCCACTCACCGTGTCAACGCCAGGAGACCGTCCTCACCCTAATGCCGCGACAAGGATCGTCCTGGTGTCGCACGCGCCGACCACGGCGACCCGAAGCAGCGCGTTCCCGGACGACGAGCCGCTGGAACGGACGGACTCGGTGGAGCCGGTGGACCTGGGCCGTTGGGGACGGTATCTGCGCGGCCCGGAGTTACGGTGCGCGCAGACCGCGGCCGGGCTCGGCTGGGACCCGACGGAGACCGTCGTCGAGCCGGCACTGGCGGACCTGGACTTCGGGCAGTGGCGTGGCCTGCCGTTGGCCGAGGTGCCGGAGAGTGACGCCGTCCGGTGGCTCAACAACCCCGAGGCGGCGCCGCACGGCGGCGAGTCCGTCCACGACCTGCTGAAGCGGGTGGACGGGTGGCTGGCGGGCCTGCGTGATTCGGGTGAGCGCGTCGCCGTGGTGACCCACCCGGCCGTCATCAGGGCCGCGGTGGTGACCGTGTTGTCGGCGCCGGCTCGCTCGTTCTGGCGGATCGACGTGGCGCCGCTGTCGTACACCCGGCTGACCTGCGGTGGCGGGCAATGGACCCTCCGGGAGACCGGCCACCCGGTGATTTATTGACCGACTCTGGCCAGATATGTCGTCAGGGATTTACCATCCGCGTGCAGGCGTGTCCCGTGGATCTCGGTCGATGAGAGTCTGCCTCGGCCGGAGGCCGAAATCGGGCTACAGCGAGGTGGTTCCTGGGGCCGCCTCGGCCCGGCTATCGCGATCGAGATCCACGGGACACGCCTTGGTCCTGGACAGCAGGCCGGGGGTGCGGCGTGGACACGTATCGGATACTGGGTCCGCTCGAGGTCACGGTCGACGGCCGGGCGGTGCCGCTGGGCGGCCGCAAGCCACGCATGCTGCTGGCGACGCTGCTGCTGGACCCGAACACGACCGTGGACGTCGACACCCTGGTCGAGGTGCTGTGGCCGGACGGGCCACCCCGGTCGGCGGTCGCGAACGTCCGGACGTACGCGCACACCCTGCGGGCCGCGGTCGGCGACCGGGTGCACACGCGGTCGCGCGGGTACAAGATCACGGTCGCCCCGGACGAGCTGGACATGACGACGTTCGAGGTACGAGCGCGGGCCGGCCGACTGGCTGAGGCGAGCGCGCTGTGGCGCGGACGCGCGCTGGCCGACCTGCCGCGCAGCCCGGTGTGGGAGCCGACGCTCGCCCGCCTGGAGGAGTTGCGCCTGTCGGTGCTCGAACGGTCGATGGCCACCCGGGACGACGTCATCCCCGAGTTGCGCGGCCTGCTGGCCGAGCACCCGCTGCGGGAGGAACTGTGGCGGCAGCTCGTCCTCGGCCTGCACCGCTCCGGCCGGGCGGCTGAGGCGTTGAACGCGTACGCCGACGCCGAACGGGTCCTGGCGACCGAGCTCGGCACCCGGCCCGGCCTCGGCCTGCGGCGGGCCCAAGCTGTCATCAACCAAGCGGCGATCAACGCGGGTGTGTTCCCGGTGTGCCAGCTGCCGCTGGACATCCCGGACTTCACCGGCCGGCGGACCACGGTCCGCCGGCTGGTCGAGTTGCTGCGTGGACCGAAGCCGGTGGTCGCGGCCGTGACCGGGCCGCCCGGCGCCGGCAAGTCCACTTTGGCCGTCCATATCGGACACCACCTGGCCGGCCTGTTCCCGGACGGCCAGCTGTACGTCGACCTGCGGCACACGCACGACGCGCTGGCCTACCTGATGGCCACCCTCGGGATTCCCGACGACGGCGGGACCGACGCGGTCCGGGTGGCGCGGTACCGCTCGGCGCTGGCCCGCCGGCGGATCCTGTTGGTGCTGGACAACGCCACCGACGTCGGCGCGATAACACCGTTGCTGCCGGGATCCGGTGGGTCCGCGGTGATCGTCACCGGCCGGCGGGCCATGCCCGACCTGCCCGGCGCCGTCGGCGTCCCGATCACGGCGCTGTCCGACGCCGAGGCCGGTGACCTGCTCGCCAGGATCGCCGGCCGGCGCGTCCGCGAGGAACCCGACCACGCGGCCGAAGTGCTGCGCGCGTGCGGCAACCTGCCGTTGGCCGTCCGGGTCGCCGGCGCCAAGCTCGCCACCCGGCCCGCTGTCCCGGTCCGGGTGCTGGCCCACCGGCTACGGGACGAGCGCCGCCGGCTCGACGAGCTGACCATCGGAAGCATGGCGGTCCGGCCGAGCGTCACCGACAGCTATGAACGGCTCGCGCCGGAGGCGGCCCGGGCGTTCCGGTTCGCCGGGCTGCTGGGGCCGGACCCGTTCCCGGGGTGGGCACTCGCCGCGCTGCTCGACCGCCCGCACGCCGACGACGTGCTGGACACGTTGGTGGACGCCAACCTTCTCGACGTCGCCGGCAGCACCCCCAGGTACCGCCTGCCCGACCCGTTCCGCAGTTACGCCGGTGAGCGCCTTGACACCGAGTCCCGGCACGATGTCCAAGCGGCGACTCGGCGGGTGTTGGACGCCTATCTCGCACTGGCGACGCATGCGGCCGAACGCATCCCGGTGCCGTTCTTCGGCCTGCTGCCCCGGCCGGGGACGAGCGTGGCGGGCGCGGGCGATCCGGTCGAGTGGCTGGCCGCCGAACGTGCCACGGTGACCGCCCTGCTGTCCGTCGCCAACCAGCTCGGCCTGCACGACCACGCGTGGCGAATACCTGCCGTCTACGCGCCCTTCTTCGACCTGCGCGGCCGGTGGGACGACTGGCAGCGCTCCCACGAGATCGCGCTGCGGGGCGCCCGCGGGGCCGGTGACCGGCACGGCGAGGCGATCGTCCAGCGCAACCTCGGCCAGCTCCACCTGTACCAGGACAACTATCCCGCGGCCGAACACGCGCTGGACGAAGCCCTAAGGCTGTTCACCGAAGCAGGTGATGCCAGCGGCGTGGGAATCACGCTCGCGGGAATCGGGACCACGCTGCGGAACCACGGCCGGTACCGCGGCGCGCTCGCGCTGCACCACCGGGCGCGGCGGATCTTCGTCCGGGTGGCCGAACCGAACCTCGAAGCCGTGGCCAGGATCGCCATCGGCGTGGATCTGCTTGCGCAGCAACGGTTTCCCGCGGCCGAAGGCTGGCTCACGGGAGCCCGCGAGCTGGCCGCGGACATCGGTGACCAACACCGCGAGGCGCACGCGTTGCAGCGTCTGGCGACTCTACGCGGTGAGCAGGGCGACCCGGAACGCGCCCTCGACCATCTCGCTGAGGTCACGGCGACGTTCCAACAACTGGGTGACGACCATTGCGTTGCGTACGCCCGACAACACACAGCAGAGCTATGCCTGCGAACGGGTGACAGGGAACGCGCGCACGAGCTGCTCACCACTACGCTTGACGCCCATTTGCGCAGCGGCGACCGACGGTCCGCCGAAGAAGTCTCTCACCTGCTCGATCAACTCTCCTAACGCCCGCCCCGGTTGCAGGCCCGGAGATGATCATCACTAGTCTGTTGGGGCATGGCGGGCGTTGAGGAAATCCGAGCTGGAATCGCGTTGGCGAACGAGAAGTCGCTGGCCGGGATCGCTGCGATCACCCAGGCTTCACTGCAGCTCGACGAGGCGCGGACCGCGCTGCTCGCGGCCACCCAGGGCAGCAGCCAGGCCGATGTCGCGCAGGCGCAAGGATTGCTGACCGAGGCGCTGCAGACGCTGGCCGGGGCGCAGCAGTCGATCCAGGCCAGCATCAATTCCGCCGAGGGCTACGCGGCCAGGCTTTGACAATCTCAGAGCTGGCCGACTCGCTGCGCGCCGTCACCGAGATGATGGAGCGGGCCCGGGCCACCACCTCGGGTGTCGTGCCCCAACTCGCGGAGGCCAAAGCGGCCCTGCTTGTGGTGCGACAGGAGCCGAACGGGTACAACCCTGTTGAGCTGGATCACGCCATGGCGGAGCTGGGCACGGCCGGTGACCTCATCGCCCGCGCCCGGCAGTCGGTCATGGACTACCTGATGAGGCTGTAACCAGATGTTCGGCATAGGCGAACGCCGGCAGCGCGCGCGGCAGGCGCTCGAAGAGCTGCGCGCGGTCCTTCGGCTTGCCCTCGGCGCGGCCGAGGGCGGTCGGGTGGCCGCGCAGACGGCCAAGGACCAGTTGGAGTTCGAGCAGTCGGTGCTGCGGCTCGGCCTGGCCAAGGCCCGGCTCGACCCGGAGGTCACGGACGCCCGTGGCCGGCCGGCGCTGGCCGACACGTGGCACCGGATCATCGCCGAACGGGACGAGATCTACACCGGCTGGCATCCGGACGGCCCGAACCGGCTGCGGCGGATCGTCGCGGAGTCCGCGCCGGGCACGGCCGGCGGGCCGTGGCAGGACTGGCTGGGCCGGCTCGGCCAGGACGCCGGCGGCACCGCCCCGGTGATGTGGCGGATCGGGACCGCGGTCGTCGAGCAGGCACCGCGCGACGACGACTTCCCGGTCGCGGTGCCGTTGTTGGACCGCGCCCACCTGCGGGTGAATTCCGGACCGGACAGCCGGTCCGTTGTGGACTCACTGGTGGAGACGCTGCTGCTGCGGCTGCTGAGCACGTTCACCCCCGGCCTGGTCCGGGTGCACCTGTGGGACATCGGGCACCTGACCGGCTCGTTGCCGAACCTGCAGCCGCTGACGTCGGCCGGGTTGCTGACCGTGCACGACCCGACCCGGCTGGACGACCTGCTGGCGGACCTCGCCGGCCACATCCGGCGGGTGCACGCCCAGGCGATGCGCGCGGGCGAGACGTCGCTGCGGTCCGTCTGCGTCGCGCGAGGTCAACGCGTCGAGCCGTGGCGGGTGGTGGTGCTGTTCGGCAACGGCGAACGGCTCCCCGACGAACAGCACCGCGAGCTGCAACGGGTCGCGCGCACCGGCCTGGACGCCGGGGTGAACCTGATCGCGGTGGACGTGCCACTGTCCGCGAACTGTCCACTGGAGACGATCATCTTCGGCGAGCCGCACCGCGCGACCACAAGCCTGACCGGCCCGGGGGTGCTGTTCCGGCCCGACCCCGCCCTGGACAGCACCCAGGCCAGCCGGGCGGCCACCGCGATCGCCGCCGACCTGGTGGCCCGCCGGGGCCGGCCGCGGACGTTCGAGGACCTGCTGCCGGCCCGGCTGGAACAGCTCACCTCGCACGAGGAGCTGCGGGCGCCGGTCGGGTTCGCCGACGGCGCGCCGGTGGAGGTCGTGCTCGGGGACGCGACCCCGCACGCGCTGATCGCCGGGCCGTCCGGGTCGGGCAAGACCAACTTCCTTTACGCCATGCTCGGCGGCCTGGCCGCGCGGTACTCCCCGGCCGAGCTGGAACTGTACCTTTTGGACTTCAAGGAAGGCGTGTCGTTCGCCGGTCTCGCGCCCGGCCGCAAGGACCCCAGCTGGCTGCCGCAGGCCCGGCTGGTCGGCGTGAACGTGAACACCGACCGGGAGTTCGGCCTGGCGCTGCTGCGGTTCCTCACCCAGGAGCTGGCCCGCCGCGCGGAGGCGGCGAAGCAGCAGGAGGTCACCAAGCTCGCCGAGCTGCGCGAGGCGGACCCGGACGGGCACTGGCCGCGGATCGTGGCGGTGATCGACGAGTTCCAGGCGCTGTTCAGCGGCCGGGACCGGATCACCCAGCAGGCCACGGTGTTGCTGGAGGACGTCGCCCGGCGCGGCCGGTCCCAGGGCATCCACCTGGTGCTGGCCAGCCAGGACATCGCCGGGATCGAGGCGTTCTGGGGCAAGCCGGCCGTGTTCGAGCAGTGCACACTGCGGATCGCCATGCCGAAGGCCAAGCGGGTGCTCGCCGAGACCAACAACGCGGCCTTCAGCCTGCCGCGCTGGCACGCCGTGATCAACCACGATTCCGGTGTGGCGCACGGCAACCAGGTCGCGCACATCCCGGACGCCTCGGCCAAGGGCACGTTCGACAGCCTGCAGGCGCGGCTGTGGGCGACCGGGAACTCGATGGCGCCCAAGCTGTTCGACGGCGCGCACCAGCCGCCACTGGCCGACGCCCTGGACTTCGCCAACCCGACGGGTCCGTTGCTCGGCCAGATCATCGACGTGTCCTGCCGGGCGGCCACGATCTCGTTGGACGCGGTCCCCGGCCGCAACCTCGCGGTGATCGGCACCGCGACCGAGGACGCGATGTCCATTATGGAGAGTTCGGCGCTGTCGTTGGCACGCAAGCACTCCCCTGGCTCGTGCGACTTCTCGGTGTGGTGCGCGGTGCCCGCGTTGACCACCCGCGTCTGCGCGTTGGCCTCGAAACTGTCCCTCGCCGGACATTCCGTGGACCTGCGCACAGACGCCACCATCGCCGACCTGACACCGGCGTCGGCCGAACGGCCGCGGTTCGTGCTGTTCTTCGCGGTGGACGCGGCGCACCAGTGGCTGGAACACAAGGAACCGCCGCTGATGAAGGCCAAACTGGACGATCTCCGCGCGTTGTTGCGCAACGGGCCGGCCAACCACGTGCACACCATCGGCTGGTGGCGCGGGATCGGCCGGCTGAAGGACACCCTCGGCTTCGCCGGCGGCGACGACATCGGCGCCTGGGTCGCGTTGGACGTCCAGGGCGCCGAACTCGGCACGCTCGCGGCCGGCCAGGTGATCGACTGGTCGCCGCGGCCGCGCCGGGCGATCTTCTTCGACAAGTCCACGCACAGCTCGCCGGACGTGATCATCCCCTTCGACACCCAGGACCTGCCGTGACCGACCCCGTCGCCGAGTACAAGGAAATCCTGGACGCCACCAGGCAGGCGTCCCGGAAGCTGGCCGAACGCGAGCGCAAGCGGACAGTCGAGCTCGTCGCGGAGATCCGCGCGGCCGACAAGGCGATCGCCGCGGCCACCGACACCGAGGCCAAGGTCAAGCAGGAGATCCGGGGCTGGTGGGCCGAAGTGGCGGTCCGGATGCACGGCCTGGCCTGGATCACCCCGGGCCGCCCGCTGGATCCCGACCCCGCCGCCCACCCCAGGCTCCTGGACGACTACGTGGCCGAGATCCAGCCGAGGACCAACGCCTTCACGAACATCCTGCGCCGAGCCTCCTGGCCCCGCCGCCCGGCCTAGGCCGTGTTTCAGGTGTCCCGATCGCGATAGCCGGGCCGGATGCGGTCCCTGACGCCACCGCCGGCACGCCCAAAGACAACCAGTATTCGCGGCGTACCGGCGGCGACGCCAGGAACCGCCCCGATCCCGCCTCTCATCGAACGGGACACCTGAAACACGACCTAGCGGACGGCCAAGGCCACGTCGTCGACGACGAACGACGTCTGCAACGAGATGTCCTCGGTGCCGGTGTAGGTCAAGGTCACGGGCAGGCCGGCGAACTGGGACAGGTCGAACGTCCGCAGCTGGTAGCCGTCGGCTTTGTCCAGGTTGGAGTAGGTCGCCAGGATCGAGGTCCCGGCCTGCACGGTCATCGTGTCGTACACGGTCGTCGTGGACGGCTCGGTGCTGTCGATGTGCAGCCAGAACGACAGCGTGGCGCTGCAGTCGAGCGGGATCGTCACCGCCTGGGCCGCGGTGTCGACGTGCACACTGCCGTAGCCGTTGAGCCAGGCGAACTGGGTTCCGCCGTGGGTCGGTTGCGCCGGGGTGCCCGGCACGATCACGCCCGGTGTCGCGATCCAGGAGTCCGCGCCGGACTCGAAGCCCGGGTTGGCGATCAGCTGACCGGCCTGGCAGGGCACTTTCACCGTCAGGGGGAACGTGGCCGTGCCCGACTTGCCGGTGGAGTCGGTCGCGGTGAGAGTGATCGTGGACGTGCCGCGGGTCGTCGGTGTGCCGGACAGCAACCCGGTGTCGCTCAGCGTGAGGCCGTCCGGCAGGTTACCGGCCGTCCACGTGTACGGCCCGCCGTCGCCGCCGAAAGCGGTGAGCTGGAGGTCGAACCGGGCGCCGACGGTCGCGGTCCGCGGGCCGGGCACGACGATCACGGGAATGAGGGCGGGGTTGGTGAACAGCAGGCGGTTCGGGGAGCCCACGCCCGGGTCGGTGATCTTGCCGGCGGTCGCGTGATCAAGCAGGGCGGCCTGGACGGCGGCGGGCGAGTCGGTGGGGTGAGCGGCCAGCCACAGCGCGGCGGCGCCGCTGACGTGCGGGGCGGCCATCGACGTGCCGCCGTCGACTTTGGTGGCGTTGTCGTCGGTGTTCCACGCGGACACGATGTCCACGCCCGGGGCGTACAGATCGGTGCACGGCCCGAAGTTGGAGAACCAGGCCCGCGCGTCGGTGCGGTCCGAGGCGTTCACGGTGATCGCCTCGGTCACCTTCGCCGGGGTGAAGTTGCAGGCGTCCTTGGTGGAGTTGCCCGAGGAGATCGAGAACGTCACACCGGACGCGATGGCGGCGCGCACGGCGTCCTCGGTGGCCGCGTCGCCGCCTTCCGCGCCGAGACTCATGTTCGCCACCGCCGGCTTGACCGCGTGTTCGGTCACCCAGTTCACGCCGTCGACGACCTGCGCGAACGTGCCGTTGCCCCGGCAGTCCAGGACCTTCACGGCGACCAGCTGCACGCGCTTGGCCACACCGTACGGGTCGCCGCCGAGGATGCCGGCGACGTGCGTGCCGTGACCGAAACAGTCGGTGTCGGTCGTGTCGACCGAGTTGTGCCCCCAGGTCGCGCGGCCGCCGAACGCGCTGTGCGTGACCCGGATGCCACTGTCGATCACATACGCGTGGACGTTGCCGGCGGTGTTGTCGTACGTGTAGGAGTTGTCCAACGGGAGGTCACGTTGGTCGACGCGGTCAAGTCCCCAGGACGGCGGGTTGGGCTGGACGTCGGTGGCCCGCACCTGGGCGTCCTGCTCGACGAACGCGACGCGTTGGTCGGCGGCCATCCGGCGCGCCTGGTCGGGGCTCATGCTGACCGCGAATCCGTTCAGGGCGCTCTGCCAGGCGACCTTCACCTGGCCGCCGTATCTGGCGGTCAGGTCACTCGCGGTCAGCGAGGATCTGGATTTCGGCGACGCGCTGTCCTTGATCCGTACGATGTAGCTGTTCGGCACGGCACCGGCCCGGCCGGCGCCGAGGACCTGAGCTTCCGCGGCCGACACGGGCTGTGCCGCCGCGATGGTCAACGACAGGGCTGTCGAGACGGCCAGCCCGACAAGCGGGACTCCCATGTGGAGTTCTCCATTCTTCGGCGGGAAACGACTGGAGCGTACTGTAATGAGCAACGAGAATTCGCCGTCGTGGCAATGGCCCGAAGCGGAGTGGCGCGGGCATGTCGACGCGGTCCGCGCGGGTCGTTCGCTTGTGCCCGAACAGTGGCCGCACGGCGCCAGGGCGGTGGTGGCGCTGTCCTTCGACTCGGACCACGAGACAATTCCGCTGCGCGACGGGCACACCAGTCCCGGGCTGCTGGCCGCGGGCGAGTACGGATCACGGACCGCGGCGCCGCGTGTGCTGGAACTGCTTGCGCGCCACGACATCCCGGCCACGTTCTTCATGCCGGCCGTGTCCGCGTTACTGCATCCGGCGGAAGCCCGTGGATATGTCGAGGCGGGCCACGAGATCGGGGTGCACGGCTGGATTCACGAGCGCAACACGCAACTGACCGGCGCGGACGAGAAGAAACTGATCGAACGGTCCCGGGACACCCTCGCCGACATCACCGGCCAGCTCCCGGTCGGCATCCGGACGCCGTCGTGGGATTTCTCCGCCACCACCCTGCCGGCCATCCTGGAGCTGGGTTTCCACTATGACTCGTCATTGATGGCGGATGACGAACCGTACGAGGTGCTGGCGAACGGTGAACCGACCGGACTCGTGGAGATCCCGGTGGACTGGATCCGGGACGACGCGCCGTATTTCACGATGGACAGGTTCGGCTCGTCGCGGCCGTACACCCGACCGCGGGATGTCCTGGAGATCTGGACGGACGAGTTCGACGCGGCCTATCGGACGGGTGGCGTGTTCCAGCTCACCATGCACCCCCATGTGATCGGACACCGGTCACGCCTGGTGATCCTGCGTGAGCTGATCGACCATATCGTTGCCCACCAGGACATCTGGTTCGCAACGCACGCCCAACTCGCCGAAGTCGCCGCGCGCCAGTGTTAGCGTCAGGCCGTGACGGCACCTTACGAAGCACTCGCCCAGGTCTACGACCGATGGAACGCCCGAGCGGACTATCAACGCTGGGCCCGTTTTCTCGATGAATGTTTCACCGGTTCCGGCTCGACCACGCGAGTTCTGGACGTGTGCTGTGGGACAGGCCGGATGATCGGCCCGTTGCAGCGCCTCGGTTACCAGGTCGCCGGGGTCGACGGTTCGGCGGCGATGTTGGCGGAAGCCAAAGCGAATGTCGCGCCGGGAACACGATTACGCCACGCGCGGCTGCCCGGCGCACCGCCCGAGGATCCGGTCGCGGATGCCGCGATTTCCTGTTTCGACAGCGTCAACTACTTCGTGGGCGACGAAGATCTGCTCGGCCTGTTCCGGTTCGTCGCCGCCTCACTGCGTGCCGGCGGCCTGTACGTGTTCGACACCAACTCCCCGTACAAACTCAGGGAGTTCTACGGCAACAACAACTTCGGCGACGACTTCGGCGAGTTCGCCTATGTGTGGCGCAACCGGCTGGCGGACCAGCGGATCCGTTTCCTCATCACGATTTTCACGGCCGCGGACAGCGGATACGACCGGCATGAGGAAGTCCACGAACAGCGCCTGTACGACGTCGAGGAAATCACCGCGGCGGCGAACACGGCCGGTTTCGCCGTCGTCGGACTGAAGGACAACTACAGCACCACCGAGGCGCACGAGAAGACGCTGCGCCAGACCTGGATCCTCCGCCGGGAGTCCACTTAGGTCATTCACGTCGGGCGCGGGCCCGGCGTTTCCCCTCGTGCATCGCCTGCACCCGGGCCACCGGAATGGTGTGGCCCTCGGCGATCAGGTCCGCGGGCAACTCCTGCGGTTGCGGCATGTGCTCGGCCCACGGGTCCCGGTCACCCAGCAACCCCGGCGCGGTCCGCACGGTGAAGTCGGCCGGCGTGACCGAGTCCAGGTCGTCCCAGCCGACCGGGAACGACACCGGCAGGCCGTCCCGCAGCCGCGGGCTGTACGCGGCCGCGACAGTCGCTCCACCGGCGCGGGTGGAGTCCAGGAACACCTTGCCGTGCCTGTCTTCCCGGATGAACGCGGTCGTCGCGAGGACGGGGTCGATCCGCTCGGCCCTGGCCGCGACCGCGCGGGTGGCCGCGGCCACGTCCTCGATCGCGTGCGCCTGGATCGGCACGAACACGTGCACGCCCTTGGCGCCGCTGGTCTTGACCGCGCCCCGCAACCCGTCGTTCGCCAGCGCTTCTCGCACCAGATGCGCGGCGCGAATGGCGAGGTCGAACCCGCCGCCCTCGGGCGGGTCGAGATCGAGGATCATGTGCGTCGGGTGGTCCCAGCCGGCCGGCATGAGCGCCGGGTGGTACTCGACCGCGCGCTGGTTGGCGAACCAGATCAACGTCCGCCGGTCGTTACAGAGCGCGTACGACACTTCCCGCTTGGAACTGTCCGCCCAGAGCGTCGCCCGTTGCACGAAATCCGGCGTGTACTTGGGCAGGTTCTTCTGCATGAACGGCTCCTGGCCGCGCAGGATCCGCTGCACGGTCAGCGGCCGGTCGGCCAGCACCGGCAGGATCCGGTCACTCACCGCGTCCAGATAGTCGACCAGGTCCCGTTTGCTGGCGCCGCCGAACACCGGCTGGTCCAGGTTGGTGAGCGGCACGCCGTCCCGTTCCTCACTCATTGACCCACCTTATGCCCGTGGACAGATGACCATGACCTCCGGCTAATCTGAAGATGTGTCACGTAATCTGCCGGACATCGATCCGACCGTGCCCAGCATCGCCCGCGTGTACGACGCGTTCCTGGGCGGCAAGGACCACTACGAGGTGGACCGGCAGGTGCTCACCGAGATCCTGAAGATCGCGCCGGAGGCGCCGCGGATCGGCCGGGAGTGCCGCGCGTGGCTCATCCGCGTGGTCCGGTTCCTGGCCGCCAGCGCCGGCATCGACCAGTTCCTCGACGTCGGCTCCGGCCTGCCCACCGCGGAGAACACCCACCAGGCGGTCCAGCGGATCAACGCCGAGGCCCAGGTCGTGTACGTGGACAACGACCCCATGGTCGCCGCGCACGGCCGCGCCCTGCTTGAGGAGAACGACCGCACCCACTTCGTCGTCGGCGACCTGCGCCACCCGGCCGAACTGCTGAAGGACCCGGTGGTGTCCCGGTACCTGGACTGGACCCGCCCGATCGGCCTGATCCAGAGCAACACCGTCCACCACGTCGCCGACGAGTACCAGCCCAACCAGGTGATGGCCGCGTACATCGACAGTTTGCCGTCCGGGTCGTACGTGGCCATCTCGCACCTGCACAACCCGGACGACGGCAGCGACCGGGCCGAACTGGCCAAGGAGTCCGAAGCCAAGTACATGGCGATGATGGGCTCCTGCCACTTCCGTACCCGCGAGCGGATCGCGAGCTACTTCACCGGCCTGGAAATGGTCGAACCAGGCCTGACGTACCTGTTCGAGTGGTGGCCGGACGGGCCGCGGATGACCGAACCGGCCACCGGCGAGTACCTCCTCCTCGGCGGCGTCGGCCGCAAGCCGTAGGGCGGGACACGCCCTAGCCGAGGTAGGCGGCGGCTTGCAGGGTGAACAGTTCGGCGTAGCCGCCGTCGAGGTCCATCAGTTCCTCGTGGGTGCCCTGTTCCGCCAGTTGGCCGAGTTCCAGCAGCAGGATCCGGTCGGCCTGGCGCACGGTGGAGAACCGGTGCGAGATGTAGAGCGTGGTCCGGCCCTCCGCCAGCTTGCGCAGCCGGGCGAACAGGTCGTGTTCGGCCTGGGCGTCCAGCGCCGAGGTCGGCTCGTCCAGCACGAGGATCGGCGCGTCCCGGATGAACGCCCTGGCCAGTGCGATCTTCTGCCACTCGCCGCCGGACAGGCTGACCCCTTCGTCGAACCACCGGCCCAGTGGGCTGTCGAACCCGCGCGGCAGGCGTTCGATCCGGTCGGCGATCCCGCCCCGCCGGGCAGCGTCCTCGATCAGCGGCCGGTCGGTCAGGTGGTCAAGGTCGCCGAGCCCGATGTTCTCCGCCGCGGTGGCCTGGTAGCTCACGTGGTCCTGGAACATCGCGCTGATCCGGGCCCGCAGGTCGGCCGGGTCCAGGTCGCGGATGTCCACGCCGTCCAGCAGGATCCGCCCCTCGGTCGGGTCGTAGAGCCGGCACAGCAGTTTGATCAACGTGGACTTGCCGGCGCCGTTGCGCCCCACCACGGCGACCGTCTCCCCCGGGCTGATCTCGAAACTCACGTCCCGCAGCGCCGGCTCGTCCGCCCCGGGGTACGCGAACGACACCCGGTCGAACGTGATGTGCCCGCGCAGCGGCTCCGGCATCGGCTTCGGCTCGGCTGGGGCGGTGATCTCCGGTTTGGTCGCCAGGAACTTGTAGAGCGTGTCCAGATACAGGTTGTTCTCGTACATCCCGGAGAACCCGGAGAACAGGCCGCCGACCGCGGCCTGCACCTGGGTCGTGGCCGTGGTGAACAGCGTGAGGTCGCCGAGGGTGAGCTCGCCGGTGACCGCGCGCAGGGCGATGTACAGGTAGATCAGGGAACCGGCGAACGTGCTGACCATGCTCCAGCCGGTGCTGGCCACGGTCCGCTGGCGGATCAGCTTGCGTTCCCTGGCGTAGTGCGCCTTGCCGAGCTTGTCGAACCGGTCGGTCAGGTAGCCGCCGAGGCCGAAAAGCTTGACCTCCTTGGCATACGTGTCCGTGGTGACCAAAGAGGACAGATAGTCCATCCGGCGCCTGATCGGCGACAGCAGCGTGTTGAGAAAGAACGAGCGAGCCCCGTAGCGGGACTGCGAGATGAACGCGGGCAGGGGCGCGAGCAGGGCGACCACCGCCAGCACCGGGCTCACCGCCACCAGCAGGGCGATCATGCTGGCGAACGTGATGGCCGTCTGCACCAGGCCCAGCGCCGAGTTCATCATCGACATCGGGCGCGACGGCGCCTCCTGGGACGCCTGGCGCATCAGGTCGTACGACGTCGAGCCCTCGAAGAACTCCAGGTGCATCTGGGCGGCGTGCGCCATCACCTGGTGGCGGATGGTCAACGTCATCCGTTCCTGCAGCAGCTGCTGGCTGATCGTGATGACCGACCGGACCACCGAGCTGACCGTCAGGATCACCAACTGGATGACGGCCACCCCGATGATCTTGCCTTCGGTCGTCAGGTACAGGTCGCCGACCAGCGGGACGCCGAGCACCGCCTGGTCCGGCCGGCCGGTCGTGTGCACCTGGATCGCCTGGACGACCGCGTCCATCAACAGCTTCGCCACGTAGGCGGTCGCGGTCGGCACCAGTCCACTCACGACAGTGGCGACCACGATGGTGACGGTCAACGGCTTGCTGGCGCCCCAGGTCAGCCGGAACACCCTGGGTAACCCGCGGACCGTGCCGCTGACCGACTCACGCATCCGCCTCAGCCGGGACCTGAGGTCGGTGGGCTGGTCCGTCGGCCGTGGCTCCGGGACGCCGACCGGCCCGGTGAGGCCGCTGTCCGGGACCGCGTTCGGCGGGCGCCGCCGCCTGCCGCGCATCAGGAACTGCTCGATGCCGCCCCCACCGCCAGGCATCATGTGAGCGCTCCGTGCAGGAAGAGGTCGATCAACTCGGCCGTGCTCGGCGCGTTCTCCGGCGACCTGCCGCGGTTCATCATCAGGCTGGTGAGCACCATGGCCAGCTGCGCCGCGGGCAGCCGGAGCCGGCCCGCCTCGGGTTCGAACAGCTCGGCCAACGCGTCCCGCACGGCGTGCAGCGACTCGCGGCGGGCGTCCTTCGGGCGGCCACGGCGTTCCCGGTGGTAGCCGGACGCGTGCAGCGAGCCGAACAGCGCACCCATCCGGGCCATGTGGGCGGCCAGCGCGGAGGCGGCCTCGACCAGGCGTTCGTCCAGCGGGATGTCCAGGGGGATGGCGGCGATCGCGTCCAGTGCGTGATCCATCCGGACCGCCTCGGCCACGCAGGCGTCGAGCAGCTCGTCCTTGTCGGTGAACGCCCGGAACACCGTGGCCTCGCCGATTCCGGCGGCGCGGGCGATCTGGCTGGTGGTGATCGCCGCGCCGTACTCGACCAGCAGTGGGAGCACCGCGCTGACGATCATCTCGCGGCGTTTCTCCGGACTCATGCCGGGCGCACGGCGACGCGGCGGCTCCCCTACGTCAGTGTCTTCCATGCCCCCAGTGTGCGGAGTGAGCGCTCACTCCGTCAACTCGATTAGCCGCCGGCGTCAGATTCTGCGCAGGAGGACGAAGTCACCTGCCTGGGCCACCGTCCGGTACGTCGTCGCCCGGACCCGGGCCAGGTCGTTGGCCATCCACTCGGCGCTGAACGGCCAGTTCGGGAAACGCGTGTCCGTCACGATCCACTCCTCGGTGGGCTCGCTGGCGTTCAGGTGCGGGAAGAGGGTGATCCGACAACGGTTCGTCAGGTGTGGGGCGAGGTTGTTGGACGCGGCCACGACCGCGTCGTCCGGGATCATGTCCATCAGGCGCTGGGCGTCGGTCGCGCGCTGGCTCACCTGCCACGTCTGCGGTTTGAGCAGCTTGCCGACGGGCTCGCCGGTGATCCCGACGACCGCCATCACGACGCATGCCACGACGGCGACCCGGCGGACTCGTCGGAAGGTCCCTTCGGGCAGCATCCGCTTCCCGGACGTGAGCGCGTCCACCAGGCCGAAGTAGATGATCGGCATGAGCACCGCGCTGTAGTGGAAGCCGACCACCCAGTAGCTCTGGTTCACGGAGATGAACCGCCAGGTCAGCGTCGGGATGACGAGCGCGGTGACGGGCGAGAACAACGCCAGGAACGCGGTCGGCGCGAACAGCGCGGCCAGCAGGAACAGCTTCTGCTGGGGCGCCACCAGGCGCTCGGGCGCGCTCGTCAGGAGGTCCCACAGGCCGCCGCCACTGCCCAGGTCGTGGGTGAACCCGTACTGCCCGGCGGGGTTCATCGACGGGATGATCACCAGCAGGATGAGCAGGAAGCTGGCCAGCGCCCCGGCGATCGTCCACAGGCCGAGCTTGCGCTGGCCCTTGCAGAACACGTAGAGGCCGATCGCGGCGAGGGTGAAGGGCAGGTCCTCCTTGACAAGGACCAGCGGCGCCGCCCACCACACGGCCGCCTGCCAACGCTGCGTGAGCAGGCATTCGATCGAGAACGCCAGCAGCGGCACGGCGAAGACGACCTCGTGGAAGTCGAAGTCCACAGTGGTCTGCAAACCCCACGACAGTCCATACGCGACACCGATGGCGGTCGCCGTGCGCGCGCCGAACCGCCGCTGCGCCACGCGGACGATCGGCACCGCGGACACGCCCAGAAGGGCAGCCTGCGCGACCATCAGCGTGATCGGGCTCGGGAAGAGCCGGTAGACCGGCGCGATGGTGGCGAGGATCGGGTGGAAGTGGTCGCCGAGCAGGACGAAGCCCGGGGCCTTCAGGTCCGACACCGGCGCCTCGAAGTGCGCGTAGGCCCGGATCGCCTGTTCGAAGATCCCCAGGTCGTACCCGGTGGTGCCGAGTCTCAGATGGTTGGTGACCGAGACCAGGGTGTAGATCACGAAGAACACACCGCCCACTG
Source organism: Actinocrispum wychmicini (assembly GCF_004345645.1). Taxonomy (GTDB): domain Bacteria; phylum Actinomycetota; class Actinomycetes; order Mycobacteriales; family Pseudonocardiaceae; genus Kibdelosporangium; species Kibdelosporangium wychmicini. Next base: position 159,178 of record NZ_SLWS01000019.1, read on the forward strand.
CCCACGGCAGCGAACGCGGCCGGCAACTTTCCGGCGCGGCGGACACGTCTATGCGGATAGGTGAGGCGAGCTGCACGCCGACAGGCTGCCCAGGGGGTGCTGAGCCGGACCTGAAGGTTGCTGAAGACGGCTTCAGCAACGGGATCGAGACCGTGGCAGGGTGGGACGCGATGCGGGTACTGGTGGTTGAGGACGAACGGCGGCTGGCCGCGGCGCTGAAGCGCGGCCTCGAGGCGAACAGCTTCGCTGTCGACCTAGCGCACAACGGCAGCGACGCGTTGTGGATGGCCGAGCAGCGGCCGTACTCGGCGATCGTGCTGGACATCATGCTGCCCGGGATGAACGGCTACCGGGTGTGCGCCGAGCTGCGCCGGGCCGGCGTGACCACGCCGATCATGATTCTGTCCGCCAAGGACGGCGAGTACGACGAGGCCGAAGGCCTGGACACCGGCGCGGACGACTACATGACCAAGCCGTTCTCGTACGTGGTCCTGGTGGCCCGGTTGCGGGCGTTGCTGCGTCGGGGGCACGCGGCGCCGGCACAGCTGCGCGTGGACGACCTGGTGGTCGACCCGGCCCGCGGTGTCTGCGTACGCGCTGACCAGCAAATCCTGTTGACGGCGCGCGAGTTCGCCGTGCTGGAGTGCCTGGCCCGGCGGGCGAACCTGGTGCTGAGCAAGTCGGAGATCCTGCAGCACGTGTGGGACGAGCACTACGAAGGCGACGTGAACGTGGTGGAGGTGCATGTGAGCGCCCTGCGGCGGAAGATCGACCAGCCGTTCGGCCGGCGGAGCATCGAGACCGTGCGCGGGATGGGATACAGATTGGTGGGACGTGCCAGTTAGGTGGTGGGCGCGGCTGCCGGTCCAGTTTCGGGCGGCGGTGGCCGCCGGGATGATCTCGTTGGTCCTGTTGACCGGTGGGGCGCTGTGGCTGCGCGCGTCGATCGCAGACATGGACCAGACGCGGGTCACCGCCCGGATCGACGGCGGCTGGGCTGTGCTGTCCGCGCTTGAGGACACAGTGCGGGCCGGGAATCCGTTGCCGGATCTGAAAACGCCGTATGAGATCGTCGGCGCCAACGGCCGTTTCCTGCCGTCGAACAACAGGGACGTGCGTGACCTGCAGGAGATCTTCGGCCAGCCGGTCGTGCGGTACGGCGAAGGGTTCCCCGGGGTTCAGGTGGTGCGCACCGCCGGGCTGGACGTGGTCACCGAGACCAAGGGCTACCAGTGGCCGGCGTGGACGGCGGTGACCGAGACCATCCCGACACCGCCGGGTCAGACCGAACGGTTCGGCGACCGGGTGCGGATCAACGTGTTCGTCACCCGGCCGGACGAGAATCCCCTGCCCGAACTGGACCGCGTGCTGTGGCCGAGCGTGCCGGGCGCGGCCCTGCTGATCGCCTTCGTCGCCTGGATCGCCGCACGGCAGGCACTTCGTCCAATCGAACGGATCCGCCTGCAAACCGCGGCGGTCACAGCCACGTCCTTGGACCGACGGATCCCGTTGCCGCGCTCGTGGTTCGGCCGGTGGTCGATCGGCGCCCGCGCGGCTGTCGCGGCGGGCCTGATCGCGGCGGGCCCGTTCATCGGCGGCGTCCTGTGGCTGCGGCACACAATCGACGAGATCTACACCGCGCGGATGATGGCCAACAGCGAGGCGTTCTTCGCCGCCGGCGAGGCTTTGGCGGTCGCTTCGCCGTTGGGGAAGTCGATCCCTCCATCGGATTCGTACGTCATCACCGGCGGTGTCGTGACCGAGCGGCGGACAGTCAACCCAGCGCCGGGTCTCGACCGGGTGCTGTGGCCCGGCGTGCCTGCCGGGGTCGCGTTGGTCGGCTTCACCGCGTGGGCGGCGACAACTCGCGCCCTGGTGCCTGTGGAGAGGATCCGCAAGCAGGTCAAGGTGATCACCGCGCACAAACTGGACGTGCGCGTGCCGGTACCGCCAACCCGGGACGCGATCACCAACCTGGCGGTGACCCTGAACGAAACCCTGGACCGCCTGGAGAAGTCAGTTGCCGCACAACGCCAGTTCATCGCGGACGCGGCACACGAACTGCGAAGCCCCATCGCCAGCCTACGAACAGTGTTGGAAGTCGCCGCCGACCACCCGGACCGCGCGGACTGGCCAGCCGTGGTGCGCGACGCCGTGACCGACACCCAACGCCTCCAGGACCTGGCCGAAGACCTGTTACTGTTGGCCCGACTGGATTCCGCGCAGCCCCAACGTGTCACCGAACTGGACCTGACTGAGCTGGTGAAGTCGGAGGCAGCGGGCCGCGCCACCCTGAACACCAATGGTCCCGCCACAATGACCGGCAACCCCGCTCAACTCACCCGCCTACTTCGCAACTTGGTGGACAACGCCGAACGGCACGCGGCAACCGAGGTGACGGTGTCCGTCCTGTCCACTCCCCTTGCCGTCACCGTCGAAGTCACGGACGATGGACTCGGAATCGCTCCGGAGGACCGCGAGCGTGTGTTCGAACGATTCACCAGGCTTGACGAGTCCAGGGATTCGGCCAGCGGCGGGGCTGGGCTCGGCCTGGCTATCGCTCGCGAGATCGCCCATGCCAACGGCGGGACACTCGTCGTTTCGGACCGTTCGCCTGGCGCTACTTTCGTGGCTTCTTTTGTTCGGTCCTGAGTGGACCTCCTTTCGTGACTGTCAAAAGATGTTCGCTCGCCGCTCGGGCAGGCCGCCAAGAGGGAGCCTGTTGTCGTATTTTTGCTGCTGTGGTTGGGTTGTTTTATCGTGGCGTCTCCCTCCCGTGTGGCCTGCCCAAGGGAATCGCATCTGTCAGGTGGGGTCCAGCTTGGTCT
>NZ_SLWS01000020.1 GCF_004345645.1 Actinocrispum wychmicini
CAGCGAGAGCGATACGGACCGAAACCCACACCGGACACCACGGGCCAGATGTGATTCCCTTGGGCAGGCCACACGGGAAGGAGACACCACGACCCACCAAAAGACAACCAAACCAATGCAGCACCACCCAACCAACAGACTCCTTCTTGGCGGCCTGCCCTCGCGGCGAGCGAACAATCTTTTCCCAGCCCGGAACGGCACCAGCGGAGATCTCGTTGTCTACTGATGGCCCAGCAGGTCAGGAATGTCAGCGACGCTTGGCAGGATATGGGTGTGCCGCACCGCGCCAAGGGTTTCGGCGTCTTGGCCGCCGGTGAGGACTCCGATGACCATTGCCGCGCCGGCGTTTGTGCCGGATTGGAGGTCGCGGGTGGTGTCGCCGGCGACCAGAACCTGGGAGATGTCAACGACTCCGGTGGCTTCCATGGCGTGGTAGATCATGTAGGGGGCTGGGCGGCCTTGGGGGACGTCTTCGGTGCAGATCACCGCGTCCAATGTGTCCTGCCAGCCTACAGCGCGCACGATTGTGTCCGTTACCGCGCGGTCGAAGCCGGTGGTCAGTGCTACCTGCACTCCGTTGGAGCGCAGGTGGGCCAAGGCGTCGGTGACCCTGGGGAGGGGTTCCGGTGGTTTTACAGTGTAAGAATCGTCCAGGCGTTGACGGAAGTCCGCGTACAGTGTGGACACTAGTTCCGGCGTGGCGGTACGGCCCAGTTCGGTCAGGAGGCCTTTGATGGCTTCTTCTTTGTCCGCGCCCATCCATGGGGGGATCAGGGACTCGGGGGCGTCCACCGCTTCGGCGAGGGCTCGGTAGACCGCGCCGTGTTCTTGGACTGTGGTGCCGGCGATGTCCAGCACGGCCAGGGTGATCATGAGGCCGTTTTCCTTTCCGCGATACGGGCGAGCGCTGGGTGTGCGCTTTCCGTGTTCTCTATGGAGAAACTCACTATGTCCGGGCGGTAGCGGTCGTCCGAGTACTCCACTGGCTCACCGGATACGCTCGTTGCCAGTCGGCGTTCACGCAGAAGTGGCGCACCTGTGGGGATTTCCAGCAGGGAACTGTCCGTTGTGTCCGCTGCTACCGCGTCGATCACGTGGTTCGCGTGCGGCGGGTCTATTCCTTTGCTGGCGAGGTAGGCGTAGATCGAGCCGGAGTCACAGTCGAAGTCGAACAGGAGCCTGCCCACCGGTTCGATGAACGTTGTCCGCTCGATCATTGTCGGCCGCGAGTCGATCAGCCGAAGCCGCAACAGTTGTACGACCGGAGTGCCTTCGGTCAGACCGAGGGCGTCGGCCACGGACGCGTCCGCTGGGCGGCGGGCGATTTCCAGGGTTCGCTGGCCCGGGGTGCCGCCTATCCCGGCCACCCACCGGGAGAACGACATGAACGTCTCGAACGGCTGGCTGATCGACTGCCGGAGCACCACTGGGGGCTTGCCCCGGCCGCCACCGATCAGCCCCTCGGACCGCAACGCGCCCAGCGCCTGCCGGACCGGACCGCGGGAGGCGTTCCATTGACTGCACAACTGGGACTCGGACGGGACGGCGGCGCCCACCTGAAGGTCTCCGGAGAGGATCCGGCGGCGGATGTCGGCCGCGATCCGGTTGTGCAACGAGTCGTCCACGTCGGCTGACTATACAGGCAAAAGAACGGAGAACTGCAAGTGTAAACGCAAGATGAACAGTAAGAAGCGCGCGTTGACAACCCGCTAAGCCACCGCCGACAGTACTTGTCATGACAAGTTCCGCAGACCTGGTGATCATCGGGGCAGGCATTGTCGGGCTGGCGCACGCCGTGGCGGCGGTCGAACGAGGTCTGTCCGTGGTGGTCGTCGAGCGGGACGAGTGGGCGACGGGCGCGTCGGTCCGCAACTTCGGGCACGGGTGCTTCACCGCCCAGTCCGGGGTCGCGCTCGACTACGCCATGACCGCCCGCGAAACCTGGCTGCGCCTGGCCAAGCAGGCCGGTTTCTGGCTGGAGGACAGTGGGAGCGTCGTCGTCGCGCGTGCCGGCGACGAGCAGGCGGTCCTCACCGAGTTCGCCGACCAACGCCCCGAGGTCGTCCTCCTCACCGCCGAGGAGGTCGCGGAACGGGTACCGACCGGCTCGGACGTGGTGGGCGGCGCGTGGCTGCCGCTCGACATCCGGGTCGATCCGCGTTCGTGCGTCAAGGAGATCGCGTCCTGGCTGGCCGGCCACGGCGTGACGTTCCAGTGGGGCACGACCGCGCTGACCATCGATCCCGGCGAGGTCCGGACCAGCCGCGGCCGGGTCACCGCGCCCCGGATCGTGGTCGCGGTCGGACACGACGCCGACCGGTACTTCCCCTTGCTGGCCAACGAAGTCCAGCGGTGCGCGCTGCGCATGCTGAGGGTGGACGGCCCGTTCGAGCGGCGGATCCAGCCCGCCGTCCTGACCGGGTTCTCCCTGCTGCGCTACGACGGCTTCCACGCCTGCCCGACTTTCCCGGACGTCCGCGACCGGCTCACCCGGCAACAACCCGACCTTGTCCACATCGGACTTAACCTGATGTACACCCAACGCCCGGACGGGTCGTTGACCATCGGCGACACCCACACCTACAGCAAGACCGTCGACCCGTTCGTGGACAACGAACTCGACGAGCACGTTCTCAAGGAGACGGCCGCCTTGCTGGGCGTGCCGAGTCTCACGGTCCGTGAGCGCTGGCACGGTGTGTACGCGTCCGCTCCGGACCCTTTCCTCGTCGCCACCCCGGCGGACGGTATCCGCGTTGTCTCCGTCACGTCAGGGATCGGCATGACCACCGCGTTCGGGCTCGCCCCGACCGTCATCGACACGTTCTAGGAGCTTCACCCATGCGCCGCGTCCTCCTCCCCGCGATCGCGTTGCTGTGCCTGGCTTTACCGGCCTGCGGGACGTCCACCGACAAGGCCGCGAGCGGCACGTGCCCGGACGGCAAGGTCCGCTTCGGCATCGAGCCCTACGAAGATCCCGCGAAACTCAAGCCGGCGTACGATGTGCTGGCGAAAGCTTTGCAGGCCAAGCTGAACTGCCCGGTCGAGCTGCAGGTGGTCGATGACTACTCGGCCGAGGTGCTGGCCATGCGGAACGGCAAGCTGGAGATCGCCCAGTTCGGTCCGCTCGGCTTCGTCTTCGCAAGCGACAAGGCGAACGCCCAGGCAGTGGCCTCGTTCGCGGACGTCAACGGCAAGCTGACCACGTACACCGCCGGCATCTGGGTGCCGAACGACTCCCCCATCCACTCCGTCGCGGACCTGCGCGGCAAGTCGCTGGCGCTGTCCAGCCCGAGCTCGACGTCCGGCGGAGCGCTGCCCCGGTACGCGTTGAAACAAGCCAACGTCAACGAGAAGGACGTCAAGCTGGACTACGCCGGTGGCCACCCGGAAGCCTTGCTGGCGTTGAAGAACGGCAAGGCCGACGCGGCCGAGATCAACAGCCAGACCATGGCCACGGCGGTCAAGGAGAAGAGCTTCGACCCGTCGAAGTTCCGCTCCATCTGGACGTCGGCGCCGATCCCGAACGACCCGATCACGGTCCGCGGCGACACCGACCCGGCCCTGCAGAAGGCCGTCAAGGACGCGCTGCTGCAGCTCGGACCGAACGACGTCGCCCAGGTCGGCGCGTTCCTGGACGTCACCCCGCCCGGCCCGCTGGTGTCCGTCACGAAGGAGACGTACCAGCCGTTGTTCGACCTCGCCAACGCCCTCGGCCTGACCGAGCACGACGTCTGATGTCCATCTCCATTCGCGGACTGCGCAAGTCGTTCGCGGGCCGGCAGGTGCTCGCCGGTGTCGACCTCACGGTCGCCGCCGGCGAGTTCGTGGCCGTCCTCGGCGCCAACGGCTCCGGGAAGTCGACGGTGCTGCGGTGCGCGGTCGGGCTGCAGCCGGCCGACGCCGGGTCGGTGGACGTGCACGGCGGCGCCGCCATGGTGTTCCAGAAGATTCACCTGGTGAACCGGCGGACCGCGATCGACAACGTGTGTGCGGGCGCGTTGGGCCGGCTGCCGTTCCACCGTTCGCTGGTGTTCGGCAACGACGTCCGGACCGAGGCCATGGCGTGTCTCGACCGGGTCGGCCTGGCTGACCGCGCCGGCGACCGGGCCGGCCGGCTGTCCGGCGGGCAGCAGCAGCGGGTGGCCATCGCGCGGGCGTTGTGCCAGCGGGCCAAGGTGATCCTCGCGGACGAGCCGGTGTCCGCTTTGGACCCCAGCGCGGCCGACCAGGTGGTGTCGCTGCTGGCCTTGCTCGCCGCCGAGGGGCTCGCGGTGCTGGCCGTCCTGCACCAGCCGGAGCTGGCCCGCCGGTACGCGCACCGGATCGTCGGCCTTGACCAGGGCCAAGTGGTGTTCGACCGGTCTCCGGCCGACCTGCCGCAACGGGAAATCGACTCGCTCTACCGGGACAAACCATGACCGTACGGACAAAACCCCGCCTGGTCACGCCGGTGGACCCGCCGCGCAGACGATGGCCCTCGCCCGTGATCATCAGTGTGCTCGCGGTTCTCGTCGCCGTGCACGTGTTGGCGTGGCGCGGCACCGGGTTCTCCCCCGGCGCGCTCATCGACGGCTGGCGCGGCATGGCCGACTTCCTCGGCCAGGCGCTGCCCCCTGACCTGAGCGTCCTGCCCGACAGCCTGGACGCGACCGTCGTGACCCTCTACATCGCCTTGCTGGGCACCACGTTCTCCGTCCCGTTCGCGTTCGTCCTCGCGGTCCTGGGGTCGCGCGCGACCACCCGGAACACGATCGTCTACCAGGTCGCCCGGTCCATTCTGTCGTTCCTGCGGTCGGTCCCGGACGTGGTGTTCGCGTTGATCTTCGTGACCGCCGTGGGCCTCGGACCGTTCGCGGGCGTACTCGCGTTGGTGTTCCACAACACCGGCGTCATGGGCAAACTCTGGGCCGAGGCGATGGAGGAAACCGATCCCGGCCCGCGCGAGGCGCTCCAGGTCGCCGGGGCGTCCGGCGCGCAGATCGCGACCAACGCCGTGCTGCCGGCGGCCATGCCGCAGCTCGTCGGCCTGCTGCTGTACCGGTTCGACGTGAACGTCCGGTCGTCGCTGGTGCTCGGGCTGGTGGGCGCCGGCGGGATCGGGTTCCTGATCAACCAGTCGATCAAGGTGTTCCGGTTCGACCAGATGGTCACGCACATCCTGGTGGTGCTTGTCGTGGTCGTCGTGGTGGACCAGCTTTCCGCCTACGTGCGGCGCCGGATCGCCGCCTGAGTCATGAATGACCGCTGCCGAGGCACACGAACGGCCGGCGCAGCGGGTCGACCGCGATCGCGTCGGCCAAGGCCACCGCGGGTTTCACGCCCGCGGCCAGCCGGCGGTGATAGTCGTCCATGGCCGCCGCCGACGCCTGGTCGCCGACCCGGCTGAGCGGCGCCACCACGGTCTGCGAACCGCTCGCGAGCAACGCGCTGGCGAACCCCAAGGCCTCGTCACCAGGCCGGATCCGGTTCAACGCCAACTCACAGGCGGCCAGCACAACGTGCTGCGGCGGCCGCCGCACCCCGGCCATCTCATGGGCGAACAACGCGCCGTCGGCCAACTCCAGCCGAGAGAACAAGGCGTTCTCAGGCTCGTGGGCGCCGTGCGCGGCGATATGGGCCAGTTTCGCCCCGTCGAGCGCCTTCAGGACCGTGGCGATCGTGGCATCCCCGTCGGACATCAACTTCGCGGTCTGGTGGTGCGCGGCCAGCTTGTCGATCTCACCAACGGCCGCGGGCAACCCAGGCCCACGGACCAAGACCGTCCGTCCACGCCGTGTCTGCGCCTGGTCCGCGGCCAGCCACGCCGTCGCCGAAGGAGCGACAACGGTCGGCCGTGAATGGAACGAAGGCAACGCACCCCACGGCACCGCGTACAACGCACCCGTCGGCACGACGACGATGTCCCTGTCCCCGATCAACGACTGCAGGGGACGCATGAGTTGCGCGTCGAGCAGGTCGGCCTGTTTCCGTGCCGAAATCGCGACCACCTGCGCGATAGTCCCGGGCAACCCGTCCGGCGCGAGCGCGTTGATGTCGACGTTGAGCATCCGCGCGCGCTCCGCCGCGACCGCCGTCGAACCGAGCCGGACCATCGTCACCTTGTCGTCGACCACGACAACGGCCACGAGCGTCTCCTCGGACGAGGCAAAACTCACCAACGCCCGCCCCCGCAACTGCCCGATGACCTCGCCGAGCCCGGCCACCGGCCGTGGCTTGCCCCATCGTCCCGCGTGCAGCCCGAGCCGGTTGGTCTCCCGTTGCCGGGCCAGCCACCTGGTCTGCACGGCCGCGGTCGGGCAGCCCTCGAACCGCGACAGGTGCAACGTCCGGTTCTGCTCGGAAACCTCGGCCAACCGCTGGTCCGCCGCGCCGGGCACGGGTTCGTAGCGGTACGTCTGCGCCCGCGTCCGCTCCAACCAGGAGAACAACCGACGGGCATCGGCGCCGTCGATCACCAAGCGGACAGCCAGATCCGCGAGTTCACGACCGTAAAGCGCGGTCCCCGAACCGAGTTCCAGCCCACCCATCCGGTCCCGAACCTGGTCCAGCTCACCGAGACCGATCCGGATCTCCGCCAACCCCTTACTGGTGTTCCCCTCGGCCACAGCCACCTCGGCCCGACACAGCCGCCGGGCCATCCGGTAGTCGGTGGACGTGAGCCGCCCTGGCCGAGGCGACGCCTCCAGCAAGGCGGCCGCTTTGGCCAGCCGCCCCCGGTGCAGTTCGAGTCGTGCCGCGAGAATCCGCGCCAGAGCGGCATAGTCGACAAATCTGGTGCGGTCGAGCTTGTCGGCCAACCGAAGCGCGCGGGTCGGCAGCGACGCGTGAATCGTTCCGGTTCGGAAGGCCGATTCGGCGTCGATGCGAAGGCCGATCAGTGCGGCGATCATGGTACAAGGCTCACATCCACGACGTTTCATCCGCTGGCCAGCCGACGCGGCCATCTCGTTGGCGAGTTCGTACTCACCCTCGTGCAGCGCGGCGGCGGCACGGAAAAGTTCGGCCTCGGCCAGAAAAGTGCTCTCGACCTGCTCAGCGCGCATGGCACCGAGGACTTCGTCGAGATGCCGCCCGGCCTCGTCGGCGAGACCGGCGATCAGCATCGCCTGGGCCTGGTCGACCCGAAGCAGCGACAGCATCCCCAGCCCCATGCCGTAATAGCCGGCTTGGGCATCCTCGAACCACCGCAGCGCGGCCGGCACGTTCCCGAGCCGGAGCTCCACACCTCCCAGACCGTGCCGAGCGTTCGCGCCTTTCGATCTCAGCCCCAGCTCGTCGGACAGCAGCAAGGCTCGGTTGAAGTCGTCCCGGGACTGCTCGACGAGCCCGAGTTGCATGTGCGCCCAGCCGCGTGTCCACAGTGAGTTGATCAGCGACTCGGTCAACATGCGAGGTTCGTCCGTGCCGGACAGGCACTCTTCTTTGCGGGCGATGGCCGAGCTGTAATAGGGAACAGCCTCCCTGAACCGGCCGGCAGACGAGAACATCACGCCGTGGTCGTGGTCAACGAGCCCGTTCAGCTCCGCACGGACCAACGAGTTCGGCAGGCTCGCGATGAGCGGCCGCAAGTCCTCGATCGCCGTTTCGTCCAATGTCTCCATGGTCAACAGGCACGCCAACCGGATTCGCGCCCGCAACCACTCCGACTTCGCCTCGCCGCTCTCCGGCTCGGCCGAGTCCAGCAGCGCGATCCCCTGCTTGGTCAGCCTGAGTGCTTCGTCGGTATGTCCTACACAGGACGCGTCCACCGCGCGGCGGTACAGTTCTCGTGCTGTTTCGATGACCCCAGCCACCCGTCTATGACAACACAACCTGTAACCGATTGGGAACCCGCCGGTCAGTTGGGACCGGCGGGTCACGGGTTCACTACCAGCAGTGCGGCGGGTTGCACTTGTCGTTGTGCACGTGTTCCTCTTCGTCCGACCTGTGCTGGTCGTCCTGGGAATTCACGTCCTGTGGGTGCTCGTTCGGGTCGAGCGGGACGTTCTGGTCGTCGGTCGGGCTGGTTTCTGTGGTGGTCGACATTTGCTCTTCCTCCCCTGAAGATGTTGCTGTGCGTCGACGTTCGTCGGTTCCCTCATGCCCGCGAACGGCGTAATTCTGTCACAACGGCCTAGTGATCGGTAAAACGTTTCACACGATGTGGTTACCAATTGGCACACTAGTGTGACGTCGGGCTGGTCCAACCGGTTCCGTCACACCAAAGGGCGGCCGCTCCGCAACGGAGGGCCGCCCCTTGGGGCAGGAATCAGCTCACTTCGAGGTAGTCCGCGTTGGGACCGCCGTTCGCTGTCGTGGCGGTGGCTCTAACGGTGTTAGAGCCTGCGTTGAGGGTCGCTGTCGCGGTTGCCGTGGCGTACGTGGTCCACACGTTCGTGCTTGGGAAGTCGACATTCGCGAGAGTTGTCCCGTTGACGGACAAGGCGACCGGACGGTTGTCCGGTGTCCCGTTCGCGTAGCCGAAGGTGAGGGTTGCCTGGCCCGCGGCTGCCGCGTTCACCGTCCATTCGACGTAGCCGCCGACCGCGTTGTCGTAGTTGACGAAGCCCGTCCCGCTGAAGCCCGGGTGGTTGGACTCGACGACACCGTTGGCGACAACCGCGTCCTCGGCCTCGTAACGGGACGGCTGTGGTCCACCGCCGCCACCGCCCGCGTACGCCGAGCCCACCCACGCCTCGTCGATCCGCAAACGCTTGTACCGGGTCGAGTCGCTGGACGCCGCGTACGTGTTCACCACCTCCAGCCGGACGTGGCGGGCGGTGGTGGCAGGCAGGTCGATGATCTGGACACCGCGGTGGCTCGGCAGGGTGCCTGTCTTGATCGGCGAACCCCAGTTGGTGCCGTCGCTGCTGACGTAGACGCGGTAGTCCTTGATCCGCGCGGACTGTTCGGTGCCCGAACGGGCGTAGCTCACCGAGTCCTCGCGCTGGTTGACGCCGAGGTACTGGATCCGCTTGGCCGAGCCGAGGTCGAAGTTCAACGACACCGGCAGGGTCTTGTTGCTGTCCCAGTACGTCAGGTAGTCGCCGTCGCCGGCCGCTGCGGCGCCGTGCCCACTGGCCGACGCGGTCGCACTCATCGTCACACCGCTGTAGATCCCCTCACGGCCGTTGGCCTGCACCTTGAAGACCGTGTCGTACTGGTCCCAGTTGGACAGTCCGGTCATCGTCAGCGTGCCGCCGGCCTGGGTGAACGGGATCGCCGCGCCCGTCCGCAGGTTGGTGACCGACGTGATCTTGTAGCCGTTGTCGCGGATCTTCAGTGTGCTGCCGGACGGCTTGTCCAGCACGTGGATGTACTGCTGGTTCGGGTTGTTCTTTTTGACCGTGATCACGCCGTGCGCGCCGTCGTTCCAGAATCCCGGCTGCATGCCGCCGTACATGTAGCCGCCGCCCTCGGTGCCGTCGAGCGACTCCCAGATCTGGTTGAGGTAGCCGTTCAGGAAGTTGTTGTACGTCTCCTGGTTCGACGGGAACTTGCCGTTCACCATCGCGGTCTCGGCCATGTTGGACTTCACCGACGAGCCGGCGTTCGCCACGTACCGGCCGATGTTGAGCTTGTAGTCCACTGTGGAGTCTGAGCCGTCGAACCACCACGCGCCCTTGCTGGGCAGTTTGTAGCAGGCCTCGATCAGCCGGGGCGCCGCGGTGTAGATCGCCTGCGGGTAGTCCCAGTTCGGCGTCATGCCGGTCTTCTGCTCATTGGAGATGGTGTCCATGATCGGCGTGTCCTCGTTGTTGTTGCTCAACAAGAACTCCGGCCGGTCCTGCTGGACCTTCTCGTACAGCTTGTGCGAGATCCAGTAGTCGTTGTCGTTGTCGATCCAGAACCCGGACAGCGCCGGGTAGTCCGAATGCGGGTAGCGCTGCATGACCTCGACGAAGTTGTCGTAGCTGAACTGGCCGAAGCCGTCCCGGTTGGTGAGGTCGACCTTGCTGCCCTTGTAGTTGGAGTACGCGTTCGAGTCCAGCCACTCGTGGCCGGTCTCGTCGTGCCACTGCGGGTCGTCGGTCATGTAGACCAGCACGTGCAGGCCCGCGGCGCCGGCGGCCTTGATGGTCTCGCCGAGGAAGTCCCGTTTGGTGGCACAGCTGCCCGGGATCTTCGACGGATACGCCCTGGCGTAGCCGAGCCTGCTGTGGAACGAGGCGAACACAAGGTACGAGACGTGCAGTTTCTTGGCCTCGTTCACCCAGTACTGCGGGGTCCAGCCACCGTTGGTGACGTCGTTCTCCCACGCGGTGCAGCTGGTGTGGCTGGGCGAAGTACGTTCGCCCCAGTGCAGGAACAGGCCGGCCTGCGACGCGCGCAGCCAGTCCTGGCGTGGATTCTGCAGCTCTGCGGTCGCGGTCGGGGTGGCGAGCACGCCCGCCACGGTGACCACGGAAGCCAGGACGGTGGCCGCCCGGCCCAGTAAACCTCGGCGCGACACAGGAGTCCCTTCGAATAGGAGTGGATGTGCTCCTTGCGGCGGCTCCCGCTGTTTACCAACCGGCAACAGCGCTCGTCAAGGCTCACCTCCGATCTCTGTTCCCGCTGACAGGAACAGAGCTGGCTTTATGGGTTCAGATGGCACAAAAGATCGGATCTATTCTTGACGAGGCCCGCGTCAGCGGAGTACACATTGTGCATGTAACCGTTTTCGCTGGGTTACATTGCAGCAGGGTTACCCGACCTTCGCCAGCGCCGCCAGGAAGGAGAGCGACTGTGCACACGGACGCGATCCGGACGGCCGCGCGAGTGCTGCCGCCAGACCAGCGGAAACACCTACCGCAGATCCTGGCCAGGATCACCGCGTGTCACCTCGACGGTCCTCCGGCCGTCCTCTAGAGCTGGTCGGGATGCCGACGGGCGGCGGATCGGCATCCCGACCTCCAACTCACTGATGGCGAAGGGCGCAGCCATGTCCCCAGTCACCCGTAGGTCTGTCCTGCTCGGCGGAGCCGGCGCGATGGCCGCGCTCCCGTTGCTGAACGCCACGGCGTCAGCCGCCGCCACCGACTGGTCGCTGGAGGTCGTGAAGTCCACGACGGCCCGCTTCACCCCGTCGTCGATCGGCGGCTGGAGCTACCCGGTCGGCCTGTACCTCTACGGCCAGTACCTGGTCTACAAACGCACCGGGACGCGGAGCTACTTCGACTACATCAAGACGTGGATGGACCGGTTCGTCGACGGCAGCGGGAACATCAGCCAGAGCTTCACCAACCTGGACTCCATGCGCTGCATGCAGTTGCTGCCCATCCTGCACCGCGAGACCGGGCTGGCCCGGTACAAGACAGCGGCTGACAAACTACGCAAACGTTTCCCTGGCTACCCGCGCACCTCGGACGGCGGGATGTTCCACGCCACCAGCAAAGTCGGCCAGCTCTGGGGCGACGGCGTGTTCATGGCGCAACCGTTCATCGCCAACTACGCGGCCGCCTACAACGACTCCTACGGCTTCGACGAGTCGACCAAGAACATGGTCGTGTACTTCGCCCACCTCAAGGCCGACAACGGGCTGATCTTCCACGCGTACGACGAGGACGGCTCGGAGTCCTGGGCGTCCGGCACCGGACACCACTCGAAGTTCCACTGGGGCCGCGCGATCGGCTGGTTCGGCATGGCCGCCATCGACATCCTCGAGGTGCTGCCGGCCGCGCATCCGCGCCGCCAGAACCTGATCGACATCGTCAAGCACCTGGCCGGCGGCTACGCCCGCTTCCAGGACGCGGCCACCGGCCGCTGGTGGCAGGTGGTGGACAAGGGCACGACGGCCGGGAACTGGCTGGAGACCTCGTGTTCGGCCATGTACACGTTCATGCTGTCGCGCGGGGTCGAACGCGGCTACCTGGACCCGAGCTACCAAGCCGTGGCGGCCAAGGGATACCAGGGTGTGCTGGCGAAGATCGCCCTGGGCTCGGACAAACGGACGAACCTGACGGACATCTGCGAAGGTACCAACGTCGGCGACCTGAACTACTACCTCAAGCGCGCCCGCAAGACCAACGACTTCCACGGCCTCGGCGCGTTCCTGATCATGAACGAGCAACTGACCAAGTAGGCGCGTGTCGCGCGTTCCCAGAACGCGCGACACGCGGGTGTCAGTGGACGATGATCTTGTCCAGGTCGCCGGTTCCCTGCACCGCCACGATGTTCAGCCCCGGCCGCAGCGTGGCCGTGACCGTCCGGCCGACCAGCGGCGCGGACGAGCTCCAGCCGGTGATCTTGGCTTCCGCCGGCGCCCGGCCGTTCACGCTGATGTCAAAGGTTTTCGTGCCGTCGGCGGCGCCGACGACGGTCAGCGTGCGGTCCCCGCCGAACGGTGAGAACACGGGAATCAGCACGGTTCCCAGGCCGGTGACCTTCGCTCCGCCGGAGCAGTTCGAGCAGGCGACCCGGTGGGCGCCAGCCAGTGGCAGGCCCCATTCGGCTTCGAAGGCAAGGCCCTGTGTCCGGACCGAGCCGGCGGTGGCGTACGTCCCGCCGATCCAGAGTTCGTCGATCTGCAGCTTGTGGAAGAAGTTCGGCGCGTTCGCGGCCGCCCAGGTGTCGATCACGGTGAGACGAACGAACCGGGCCGTGGTGCCGGCCGGCAGGTCCACGTACTGGATCGCCCGCGCGCTCGGCATCACCCCAGACTTGACCGTGGCCCACGTCGTCCCGTCCGTGCTCACGTCGACCGTGTAGTCCTTGATCCTGGCCGAGTCCTCTGGACGGCCGAAAGTGTTCCGGTTGTAGGTCGGGGACATCTCCCGCTGGTTGGCCGCCAGGTACTTGACGTCCTTGGCCGCGCCCAGGTCCAGCGTGACCGACACTGGAAGCGTTGCGTTGCTGTCCCAGTAGGTCAGGTAGTCGCCGTCGGCCAGGCCGCTCGCCGAGGTGCCGGCCGTCGCAGTCGCGGTGGCCTGGTAGGTGTCGACGCGGCCGGCCGTCTCGACCTTGAACACCGTGTCGTAGGTGTCCCAGTCAGCGATGCCGTCAATCGTCAGCGAACCGTTGGCCTGGCTGAACGCCTTGCGCTGGCCAGTACGCAGGTCGCGGACGGACGTGACGCGATAACCGTTGTCCCGCAACGTGATCGATGATGCCGTGGCGGGCTTTGTCAGCACGTGCACGTACTCAAGGTCAGGGTTGTTCCGGCTGACGGTGATGGTGCCGTGCGCGCCGTCGTTCCAGTCGCCCGGTTCCAGGCCGCCGTACAGGTAGCCGCCGCCCTCCACGCCGTGGATCGACTCCCAGATCTGCGGCAGGTAGCTCGCGGCGAAGTTGTTGAACGCCTCCTGTTTCGACGGGAACTTCCCGTTGAGCATCGCGGTCTCGGCCATCAGCGACCGGATGGACGCGCCCGCGTTGGACACCATCCGGCCCATCGTCACTGGATAGTCCACGTCGGAGTTCGTGCCGTCGAACCACCACGAGCCCTTGACCGGCAGCTTCCACTCACCCTCGGTCAACCGGGGCTGCGGCGTCCAGACCGCCTGCGGGTAGTCGTACTCCGGGGTCATCCCGACCTTCTGCTCATGGCTGACCATGTCCATGATCGGGGTGTCCTCGTTGTTGTTGCTGAGCGTCCAGGACGGGCGCTCCTGCCGGATCCGTTGGTAGAGCCCGTTCTGCTCCCAGTACTCGTTGTCGTTGTCGATCCAGAAGCCGGCCAGGTCCGGGTAGTTGTGCATGACCTCGACGAAGTTGTCGTAGCTGAACTCGCCGAAGCCCGGCCGGGTGCTCAGGTCGACCGGCTTGCCCTTGTACGCGGAGTAGGCGGGCGAGTCCAGCCAGCTCTGGCCGGCCGGCAGGCCCTCAAACCACCACTTGGGGTCGTCGGTCATGTAGAGCACGACCTTGACTCCCTTGGCGGCGCCCGCCCTGACCAGCTCACCGAGGAAGTCCCGCCTGGTCGAGCAGGTGCCGGGGATCTGCGACGGCCACGCCCGCGCGTAACCGAGACGGCTGTGGAAGGACGCCAGCACCAGGTACTGGGCGTGCAGCTTCAGCGCCTCGTCGACCCAGTACTGGGCGGTCCAGCCGCCGTCGGTGACGTCCTTCTCCCAGGCGGCACAGTCGGTGTGGGCCGGGGCGGTGCGCTCGCCCCAGTGCAGGAACAGGCCGTTCGTGGCCTCCCGGAGCCACTGCTGGCGCGGACCGGTCAGCTCGGCGCTCGCCGCCGGGCTGACCACGGTGATCACGGACAGCACGAGTAAGACCGCGGTCGCTATGCGTCTGAACACTTTCTCGTCGCTCCTTGGACATGCCGAATAGAGACGTGTCGATGCGGCGACGGATCAAAGGTCGGACCTTTGACGCGCGATGAATGTAACAGACGTCAGCGGGCTTTGGGCCGTCTGACTCCGAACACCACCAGCGCCAGGCCGCCGACCACGCACAGCAGCCCGATACTCGTCCACAACCGCTGGCCGGTCATGAAGCTCCCGGTGATGTAGCCGAGTCCCTGGAACGTCCACACGCCGCCGATCAGGACCAGCAGCACTCCGATGACTATCGGCAACCATTTACGCATGACCACATGGTGTCACCGGTACAGCATGAACCGCGAGACCTCCAAAGCATGGTCTACCACCCGGACGTCGCCGATCCAGCCGTAGTACACCTTGTCGACCTTCCGGTCGTACGTGTACGCCCCCACCAGCCAGCTGTCGTTGGCGGTCGAGATCCCCACAGCCGGGGTCGACGGGTTGCGCAGCAGCTTCGAGCCGTCGATGTACACGGTCGTGGTCCGGCCGTCGTTCACCACCGCCACGTGCCACCACTTGTCCAGCGGCATCTCGTGTCCCCAGTTGGTGGAGATGCGGTTCTGGTTCAACGGGAACACCGCCCACTGGACGCCGTGCCCGCCGGTCACACTCAGCGTGGCCACGGGCTCCTTGGGGTCGTCGCCGGTCTTGCCCGCGTCCGCGCCCGTGCCGAGCCGGGACAGCAGGCTACTCCATGTGTTGGTGTCGCCGAAGTTCGGGGAGACCTTGAAGAACGCCTCGATGGTGTACCCGCGTGGGAACGTTGACCGGTTCATCGGCGCGCCCGGCACGGTCTTGAAGTACGAGCCGTTGAGGAAAACGCTGCCGTGTCCCGGCTGGTCCGGGTGGTGCTCGTCGCTCCACTGTGGATCGTTCGGGAACTTCTGCGCGACCAGGTCGTTGCCGTTGCCGGACATGTCCCGCGGGTTCTTGGCGTCGAACCGCCAGTACGCGACCGTGCCGGGCACGAGCAGGTCCTTCGCCGGCCGCGCGGGCGGCTCGGGACGCGGGTCGAACCCGGCGAACCGGGCCTTGAAGTCGATCGGCACGGCGAAGGCGTCGGCCGGTCCGGTGCGCTCGATCTCCTGGTGCGCCAACTCGTTCAGCCGGTCCGGCCGCTGGCCCAACAGCCACGGCGACAGCGTCTCGACGTCGATCGTGCCGCGCTCCACGTCGAACCGGTACAGCCGGATCATTCCGCTGCCGCCGTAATAGCGGTCCTGGTAGTTCGTGATGTGCGCGTGCACGTCGTGTCCGGCGTCGTTGCGCAGCACTACCCGGCCGGGCGGCCAGAAATGACCGTTGAGAGTCAGGAAGATCTGATCGCTGCCCTTGACCAACTGGTCCCAGAGCCGTTGTCCGAAATCAGACAACTGTGCGGTCCCATCACCAGAATCCGCGTGGACGAATTCATGAGTCGTGAGAATGACCGGACTGCGCGGGTGTTTCCGCAGCACGTCCTTGGCCCACTGGATGCCGCCCGCGGACGGCCGCCAGTCCAGCGCCAGCACCAGCCAGTCCCGGCCGGCGGCCCGGAAGACGTGATACGAGTTGTAGCCGTCCTTCGTCGCGCCCCGGAACGTCGGGCTGGTGCGGAATCTGGCCGGGTTGAAGGTGGCGGTGAACGCGCTCGGGCCCCGCTGGTCGTCCTTGCCCGAGTCGATGTCGTGGTTGCCGGCCAGCACGCTGTAGCCGACAGTCCGCTGGTCCAGGTACCGGAACGTCCGGCTGACCTGGTCGAACTCGCGCGGTTCGCCGTGCTCGGTCAGGTCGCCGAGATGCGCGACGAAGACCGTGTTGTGCTCACCCGCGGTGTCCACAATGTAACGAAGCGAGGCGTCGAGCGGCGCGGAGTCACCGCGGTCCTCGTCGTACAGGTACTGGGTGTCCGGGATCACCGCGATCGTGAATCGCGGGTTTTCCCCGTCAGGGCACCAGAATCCGGACTGCGAACTGGGATCCGCGAGCGCCGGGGTGGCGGATGAGACAGCCGCGCCGGCGCCGAGCAGGCCGGCACTCACCAAGAAAGAACGTCTGTTGGACGACACGGCCGGACCATAGTGTCCGGAACTGAACATCCGTGAAACTTCAGTCCTAGACTTCGTAGACGTCACCGGACAGCGAGCCGTCCGGCAGCCGGGGCGGCTTGATCCCGGCCTGGATGAACAACTCCCCCAGCTCCAGGTTCAGCCGGCTGACCAGCATCCGGTAGTCCGGCACCGGCCGGAGCTCCTCGTGCCGGACGGTCCTGGTGAAGGTCTGGACCTCTGATCCCCTGGTGGGCCGCAACCGGTTCACGTCCAGTTGCAGTTCGGCGTGGTCGGCTCGGCGCCAGATGGTGAGGCTCCACCATTCCCGCACGTCACCGGACATCCCGCCATGCTGTGGGCCGCGCGGAATACGCCAGGACCATGACTCGACCCAACTCCGCAACTGCTCGGGACTGACTTCCACACGTGCTCCCCGGAAACGAGTGATCAACGCACTTGAAGCGTACAACGGTATTGCCCCGCCGTCTTGCGCTCGTGCCCGCCACATATCCGCGAACCACTGGTCTACCTGCGTAAATGCCCAGGACACGAATCGACAAAGAGTTGTGACAAGACCCTTTTGAGTCTTTCCCGTCGATTCCGGCGTTCCCACAACGGAAGTCAGACCTGATTGACATCCATGCCGCGCAGGCGATCCTGATCCGCGATCATCCGGATTCCGGCGATCAGGTCACCGGAGATCGTGAACGCGAACACCACCTTCGGCCGTCCCGCCGGCCCCCACACCACCGCCGGGACTCCGTTGACGAGCGCGAGTTTCGCGGCCTTCGCCCGCCCGTGGAAGACCTCCGCGACCGGCCGCGCGCCGCGCACGGCCGCCGCCGCGCCCATCGTGACCGCGGTCTCGTCCGCGCGCAGAACCACGTCCGGATCAAGCAAAGCCAGCAGGCTGTCGAAGTCGCCGTGCCGGGACGCGGCCAGGAACGCGTCGACGATCTCCCGTTGCCGCCCGAGATCCGCGTCCGGGACCGCGTTCGCGGTCCGCACCCGGCGGCGCGCCCGGCTCGCCAGTTGCCGGGCGGCCGTCGACGACCGGCCGACGATCGGGCCGATCTCGTCGAACGGCACCCCGAACATGTCGTGCAGCACGAACGCGAGCCGCTCGGCCGGCGCCAACGTCTCCAGCACCACGAGCAGCGCCAGCCCGACCGAGTCCGCCAGCAGCACCTCGTCCTGCGGATCGACCGCGCCGTCGCCGTCGGGCTGGTAGCCGTCCAACGGGTCCTCGCGGCGCGATGTCCGTGACCGCAACATGTCCAGGCACACCCGACCGACCACAGTGGTCAGCCAGCCGGCCATGTTGCGGACCTCGGCCGGGTCCGACCCGCTGACCCGGATCCACGCCTCCTGCACCGCGTCGTCGGCCTCGCTGGGCGAACCGAGCATCCGGTACGCCATCGCCCGCAGCCTGGCCCGGTTGGCCTCGAACTGGTCGGTCAGCTCCATCGGTCACATTCCTTCACCTCGGCCCGTCATGGATCTGACGGTCCAGCCGCGGCCGATGTGACGAAACCTGCAGCCCTAGGCTCGGACCAACGAGTCCACGGTGATCTCGGCGAGGGACCGGTGTCCGGACAGGGCCAGCGTGAGGTCGAAGTCGGCCAGCACGCCGCGCACCGCGTGCCGGATACCGTCCTCGCCGCCGTGGGCCAGACCCCACACGTACGGCCGGCCCAGCAGGATCGCCTTCGCGCCGAGGGCCAGGGCCTTGAGGACGTCCGCGCCGGTGCGGACGCCGGAGTCGAAGAGGACGTCGAGCCGGTCGCCGACGGCCGCGGCGATGCCGGGCAGGGCGTCGAGCGCGGCGATGGCGCCGTCGACCTGCCGGCCGCCGTGGTTGGACACCACGATCCCGTCCATCCCGGCGTCCACCGCGCGCCGGGCGTCGTCCGGGTGCAGGATCCCCTTGAGCAGGATCGGCCCGTCCCAGTGTTCCCGCAGGAACGGCAACGCGTCCCAGCCACGGTCCGTGCCCGTGAACAGCGACACCCATTTCAGCACCGCGGACGCCAGGTCCTCCTCCGGCGGCTTGGCCAGTCCGGACCGGAACACCGGGTCGGAGAACGGGATGGCCGTGCCCGTGCCGCGGATGAACGGCAGGTAGGCCTGGTCCAGGTCACGCGACCGCCAGGCGAGGGTCCACGTGTCCAGCGTGACCACCAGCGTCGTGAACCCCGCGTCGCCGGCCCGGTGCAGGATGCTCGCGCACAGGTCGAGGTCGTTCGGCCAGTACAGCTGGAACCACCGCGTCCCGTCGCCGTTGGCCTTGGCCACGTCCTCGATGGTGTTCGACGACGCCGTGGACAGGATCATCGGCACGTTCAACGCGGCCGCCGCGCGTGCGGTCGCCAGTTCGGCGTCCGGATGGACGATCGACTGCACGCCGACCGGCGCAAGCATGACCGGCGCGGCCATCTGCGTGCCGACGACGGTCGTGGCGGTGTCGCGATGGGTGGCGTCCCTGAGCATGCGCGGCACGATCCGCCACTTGTCGAACGCCTCTCGGTTGGCCCGGACCGTCGCGCCGGACCCGGCGCCGCCCTCGACGTACCAGAACGGCCCCGGAGGCAGGATCTCCCTGGCCGACTCGGCCAGCCTGGTCGGGTCGGTGGTGAACGGCGGGACCTGGTCGGCCAGGCCCTGCAGGTAGATCTCGTTCTGGTAGCCGCCTAGTGTCATGCGGCCTATTTAACGCTGTGGCCCGAAATCCTGCGGCCGGCCGTACGGCTGCGTGGGCTGCTGCGGCTGGCCGTACGGCTGCTGCGGCTGGGGTCCGAAGGGTTGCTGCGGCGGTCCGTACGGTTGCTGGCCGTACTGCTGCTGCGGGGGCTGCTGGTAGCCCTGCTGCGGATACGGCTGCGGCTGGGCGTACGGCTGCTGCTGGAAGCCGGGCTGCTGCGGGTACGGCGCGGGCTGCGCCTTCTTGTTCCGCTGCACCAGCAACGGGATGGCGATCAGGGCGACCCCGGCCAGGCCGATGCCGATGCCGAGAGCCGGCTGCATCGGCTCGGACCAGAACAGGACGCGCAACTGGATGCTGGTGTAGTGCAGGATCGCCGAGACGAACCCGAGGAAGATCAATAATCCACCGATGCGGACAAGCATGAGTCCACTCCCCATAAGCAGAAGCCACAAGAACCGAGGGTGCGACGCGGCGGAGACGGACCTGGTTCCCCCTGACGGGGCGAAACGCTAACGACTCGGGTGCGTCCTGCGCCAGAGGGCGAATCCGACAATGCACCCGGCGACCACACTCGTGACCAAAACGAGAGTCAACGGGTTCAACGTGCGGCCACCGAGCGCCATCACCAGAATCCACACAGCGAGCAACAGCGTCGCCAGGCCGGTGACGCCGGCCGCGATCGACAGCAGCCGGTGCGCTTGGGGGAAGGCGCGCAGTGGAACGTCCCGCGCGTAGGCGAACCAGCCCTTGCCGACCAGGTACAGCACGAACAGCAGCACCACCAGGCCGAACCAGCCGAGCATCCCGGTCGGCGACGGCATGCCGGCGAGGATGAGCAGCAGGCTGCCCGCGGCGAGCGCGACGCACGCCCGGCGAAGCGCCATCCACACGCCGACTTCCTCGATCCGGCCGAGCCGGACCGGCGCGGGCGGCTCGGGCGCGGCCGGTGTCGTCGTCGTGTCCAACACCGGCCGGCCGAGCCGCACGAGGTTCACCCGGGCGTGCTGGTTGGTCGGGTCGAGCTTGAGCGCCTCCAGGTAGGCGCGGCGGGCGGTGCCCCGGTCGTGGACGCGGACGGCCGCGTCGCCGAGCACCTCGAACGGCCGTGCCTCGTTGCGGGCGAACTGGATCGCGCGGCACGCGGCCGCGAACGCCTCCTGCGGCTGGTCCGCGCCGAGCGCCTCGGCGAGCGCGACGTGACACCGCCAGTCGGTGGGGTCCCGGCGGACGGCTTCCCTGGCCGAGACGACGGCTTCGCCGTGCCGGCCCATCTCCAGCAACGCCAGGCTCGCGACGCGATGCCCCCAGGACCGTTCACCCAGCCGGATGGCCTCCTTGGCCGCGTCCAACGACTGTTCGGCGTCCCCGGCGTCCAGGCACGCCGCGGAAAGCTGGCACCACGCCTCGGAATGCGCGGGATGTTCGTCGACGACCCCGCGCAGCAGGTTGATGGCCGCGTCGGAGTTCCCCGCCGCGGTCATGTTCGCCGCGCGGCGTAACGCGACGGCGACCGGCTCGGCCATCCTGACTCCCTGGATCGGGGTTTCGGATGGCCCAGTCTTGCACTGCGCCCCGCGCACCGATTTCCGCGTACCCGTTAGACCGTCCTTTTCACCCGCGAGGGGGATAGAACTCAGCGCACCGCGGCGAGTTCCTGCACCGTTTTGCGCGCGTTCTCCCGCGAGGCGTCGTGAATGTGCCGGAACTGGGCGAGTTTCTCGACCACGTACGAAAGCACCATCTCGGTGTGGACGAACGTCAGGTCCTGGTCCAGACCGATCTGGCTGAGCACCCCGCGCAGCAACGGCTCCTGGAAGTCGAAATCCGCACGGGGTGTACCGGGGCCGTACGCGCCGCCGCGCGCCGTGACGGCGACGACTTTCTTGCCAACCAGCGGACCGACGCCGGTTTGTTCGTCCGGAACGAACTCCGGCACCACAATGTGGTCCAGCCACGCCTTCAGGGGCGACGGAAACGTGAAGTTGTACATCGGCACGCCGAGCACGATCACGTCGGCGGCGCGGACGTCGTCCCGGACCTGCCGGCGGGCGTCCCACTCGGCCTGCTGCGCTGCGGAGCGCTGCTCCGGTGGCAGCTGGGCGGCGACCACGTAGTCGTACGTGAGGTGGGGCACCGGGGCGGCGCCGAAGTCGCGGTACGTGTAGCCGCCGTCCGGGTGGGCCGCCTGCCACGCGGTGGCGAAGGCCGCGCTCATCTCGCGGGAGACCGACTCATCGCCACGGATGCTCGAGTCGATGTGCAGCAAGTTCGTCATAACCAAGAAGATACGAACTAAGATGATCCGAGTCAAGAACATCTCGGTTCGCACTGGTCACGTAGACTTCACCCCGTGGAGGAAACCGTCTCGGCCGAGTGCACCGAGGCCCAACGCTGCCTGGAGCACTACGACCTGAACTGGCTGATGAGCCGGGCCGCGCACGACCTGCGGCAGGCCATGGACGCGGAGGCCGCCACACACGGCACCACCATCCGTGGGCAGATCGTCCTGACCGCGATCGTGCAGCAACGCGACCAGCACCTCACCCAGCTGGCGCTGAGCACCCGGATCGGCCTCGACAAGACCACGATGACCGCGGTCCTGGACAAACTCGAAGCCCAGGGCCTGCTGGTGCGCACCCCCGACCCGAACGACCGGCGCGCCCGGATCCCGGTCGTCACCGAACAGGGCCGGGAACTGCAGGCGAAGCTGTACCGCTCGCTGCAGGACGTCGAGGACCGCGTGTTCGGCGACCTGACCGAGGACGAACGGGAGCACCTGCGGGTTCTGCTGCGCCGGATCATCACGCCGGGGCCGGTCGAAGGCTCCTGCATGTGAAGGTCCGGTTCGCGCTGATCCTGGGCGGGCTGTCGGCGTTCGCCCCGCTGTCGGTCGACATGTACCTGCCGGCGTTCCCCGTGATGACCGGCCAGCTCGGCGCCACCCAGTCCGAGATCCAGCTCACGTTGACCACTTTCGTGGTGAGCCTCGCTCTCGGTCAGGCGATCGCCGGACCGCTGTCGGACGCCTTTGGCCGCCGCCCACCCCTGATCGCCGGACTCGTTCTCTACGCGGTGACGTCCGTCGCGTGCGCGTTCGCGCCCTCCGCGGCGGTGTTGGTCGTGCTCCGGTTCCTCCAAGGGCTAGGGGCGGCAGCGGGCATCGTGATCTCGCGGGCGCAGGTGCGTGACCTGTACTCCGGTATCGCCATGGCCCGGTTCTTCTCGTCGTTGATGCTCGTGAACGGCCTGGCGCCGATCATCGCGCCGGTGATCGGCGGGCAGATCATGCGGTTCACGTCGTGGCGCGGGGTGTTCGTCGTGCTGGCCGTGATCGGGACGGTCCTGCTGCTCGCGACCTTGCTCGGGCTGCCCGAGACGTTGCCTTCGGCGCGTCGCCGTCCCGCGCGGATCGGCGGCGTGCTGCGCTCGTACGGGCGGCTGCTCGGCAACCGTGTGTTCCTCGGATACGCGTTGACGTCCGCGGTGCTGTTCGCCGCGTTGTTCGGCTACATCTCCGGGTCGTCCTTCGTGCTGCAGGACGTCTACGGCCTGTCGCCGCAGCAGTTCAGCCTGGTGTTCGGGGTGAACTCGGTGGGCATCATGATCGCCGGACAGGTCAGCAGCCTGCTGTTGCGCTGGTGCTCACCGCGCGCGCTCGTGGCTTCGGGCCTGGCGATCGCGGTCACCGGCGGCGCCGGGTCGATCGTCGCGGTCGTCGCCGGACTCGGCCTGGCCGGGCTGCTGCCGCCAATGTTCCTGCTGATCTCCAGCGTGGGGCTGGTGATGCCGAACGCGACCGCGCTCGGGCTCGCCGACCAGGCGAACACCGCGGGTGCGGCGTCCGCGCTGATCGGGTTGACCCAGTTCCTGATCGGCGGGCTGACCGCGCCGCTGGCCGGATCCGGCGGCAGCAGCGCGTTGCCCATGGTCGTCCTGATGGGATCGGCCGCGGTGCTCGCGGCCGCCTGCTACTTCGGGCTGACGTCAGGTCACCAGGGTCACCGCCAGGACAGCGATGACGACGCTGGACACCAGGGCGGTGACCAGCTGGCCGCGCGGCCCGGACAGGAAGTGCCCGACCACGCTGCCACCGCCGGCCAGCAGCAGTTGCCAGCTCGCTGACGCCAGGAACGCGGCGACCACGAACACCATGCCGGTGCCGAGGCCGGATGCTGTCCCGGCCGTCCCGCCGATCACGATCGCTCCGAAGTAGACAATCGTGGCCGGGTTCAGGACAGTCAACCCGAGCAGGGTGAAATACGCCCGGACCGGCGTCGTCGGGTTCTTGTCTACTGTGGATTTCTGACGAAACGCCGCCACCGCCGTGCGCACCGCGAGTCCGATCAGGATGATCGCCGAGGCCCAGCGCATCTCGGTCTCGATCGGCTCGATCAGCCGGCCGAGCGCCGCTCCGCCGAGGACGGCGGCGAGTGCGTAGAGACCGTCGGCCGTGGCCACCCCGAGGGCGGCGGCGGCGCCGACTTTCAGCGATGTTCGCGCGGTGAGTCCGACGAGCAGGGCACCGATCGCGCCGACCGGGATGGCGACGCCGTAACCGGCCACCAGTCCCGCGGCGAACGCGCCGCTCACAGCTGCGTGTCGTCGGACCCTTCAAGGAAAGCGGCGCGCTGTCGACGCGTTCCTGCCGGGGCGGCGGGACGCGTTCGAAGGAGCCATTTCTCGGTCATGCCGGACAGGGTGCGGGAGGTCCCGCGCCGCCGCAACCGGGTTTCGTTCGCACACCCGAACCGAACAGGATGTTTCGGACAAGGTCTTGAGTTGACGCGCGGTGACCGAGCATAGTGGGCCTGCCGCCACATATGTCTGGAAAGTTTCCTAATTAAGGGAGACCTAGATGCGGAAGCTCCTGCTCCTCGCGGCGACCCTGTTGGCGGCGGGTTCGATCATCCCGTCCGCCGTCGCGAGCGCGAGTCCCCAGCCCCGAGTCCAGGCTGGGCCGACCGCGAGCCAACTGCTCGCGAAAACCACTTCCTGCAAGCAGATCTCGAACGGCAAGTACAAGACGGACGACGAGACCGGCCGGACGGTCGCGGTCTGCGACGCCAACGGCGCGGTCTTCTGGAAGGCCGACATGGACATCGACTGCGACGGTGTCCGGACGTCCCGTTGCAACGAGAACACCGACTGCTGCTTCCAGGCGGACACGGCGTTCCACACGTCCAAGGACAAGCCGCTGACCGCGGACGTCACCCACTACATCGTGGTGCCGAGCACCAGCAGCATCTGGCGCTACCCGTCGTCCGGCCTGAAAGGAGCCGGCTCCTGCGCCGTGATCTTCAACAACAAGGTGCTCTACGCGGTGATCGGCGACACCGGGCCGACCCAGATCATCGGTGAGGCCTCCTACGCGACCGCCCGCGACCTCGGCATCAACCCCGACCCGTCGAACGGCGGCGTGGACAGCGGCGTGACCTACATCTGCTTCAAGAACTCCACGGTGTCCCCGATCGAGAGCAACTCGGCGGCGGACTCGGTCGGCGCGGCCAAAGCACAGGCCTTCGTGAACAACAACTAGTGGTGACGGGTGGCGGCCCCGGCCGCCACCCGGTCTCCTAGAGTCCTCTGTGGACTGAGGCCGGCCGCCACATCGGGTACAGCTTCGGGCCGTCGTCCGGCAGCACGATCGGGTTCCCGGTCGGCTGGAAGCCCAGGTGGACGTACAGCGCCAGGTTCCGCCGGTTGGTGGCCTCCAGGTACGCGGGCACCGCCGCGGCGTCCAGCTCCCTGAGCCGGTGCTGGACCAGCGCCGACCCGATCCCCCTGTTCTGCTCCGGCGGGAGCACGGCGACGAACGCCAGGTAGTGGTGCGGCATGGTCGGATGGGCCGCGTCCATGGCCTGGTGCAAGGCGAAGAACCGGTCCGTGTACGGGCCGCAGATCGCCCGCAGGCGCTGGGCGAAGTCCCGTGGCTCCGAGTTCGGCGGCCCGTAGACCGCCGGGTACCACAACGCGGTGCCGGCGAGCTCGCCACCGGCGTACACCTCGCCGGCGCCGCTCAGCGCGTGCTCCACCGCCATCGCCCAGTACTGCGGGTAGATCCGGCGGCGGTCCGCCACGTTCGGCACCAGCCAGTCGGCGATATCGCCGGTGATGAACGCCTCGCTCAGCACGGTGCTCACCGGGCCGACCGGGTGGTCGCCGCCCACCAGGAAGATCTCGTGCCGGACCGGGGACGCCCCCAGGCCGGGGCTGGTCACCTGGGCCGGCAGCACGTTGGTTCCGGACGACGGGCCGGCCGTGATCGCCAGTGGCTCCTGGGACGCGCGCCCGATCACACTGTTGGCGCCGAGGCCGATGGCGGCGTAGACCTTGGGGCGCTTGCTCCGCAGGAACAACCCCCACAGGATGCCGACCACCCCGGCGACCGCGAACGACGCCGGCAGCATCCACACCGCCGGATGATCCGACGGCAGGCCGAGCAACGTCGAGTACTGGTTGAGGGTCAGCCACAACACGACCACCAGCAGCAATGCCGCGATCGCCGGCGCGACAGCCCGGTGCCACACGTTCTCCCCCGCGATCTTGCGTGCCGCGAAGTACCCGATGACCGACACCGACGTGACCGCCATCAGGATCAGCACACCCAGTCCGCCGTACGTGGTGACGACGAAGAACAAGTCGCCCAACGGGTCCAGCTTGAACGCGGCGAACAGGATCAGCACCACCAACGCCACCGCGGTCTGCACCAGCGAACCCACGTACGGCGCCCCGGTCCGGCGGCTGGTCGCGCCAAGGCCGGACGGCAGCACGTGTTCCCGGCCGAGCGCGAACAGGTACCGCGCGACCGTGTTGTGGAAGCTCACCAGGGCGGCGAACAGGCTGGTCACGATGAGGATCCGGCCGATGTCCACGATCCACGCGCCGAGGAACCCGGAGTTGATGTTGAAGATCAGGTCGGTCGACTGGGTGGTCGCCGCGTCGACGATGTTGCCCGGCCCGGTGAACACAGTCAGCGCCCATGACGACACCGCGTACAGCACACCGACGAACGCCACGGCTATGTACGTCGCTTGAGCCACCGTACGTTTCGGGTCACGGGTCTCCTCCGCGTACACCGCGCCACCCTCGAAGCCGACAAAGCCCGTCACAGCGGTCACGAGCAGCGCGCCCCCGCCCGCCGCGAACAGATGCGACGGGGACAACGCCGCGAAGCTGACCGTGCCGTTCGCCGGGTGGGTCAGCTCGGTCGCGTCGAACACCAGCATGATCAGGCACTCCGCGGTGAGCAGGACCGCGAGCACCCGGCTGTTGAAGTCGATCCGCAGCACGCCGAGGATCGCGACGATCAGCCAGCCGCCCAGCCCCAGCACCCACCACTGCACGTTCCAGCCGAACCACGTCTTCAGGTGCGTCGCCAGGATCCCGCCGAACCCGCCGTACAGGCCGATCTGCATGGCGTTGTACGCCACGATGGCCACGAACGACGCGCCCACGCCGAACACCCGCCCGAGGCCCTGGGCCACGTAGGTGTAGAAGGCCCCCGCGTTGGTGATGTGCCGGGACATCGCCACGTAACCGACGGCGAAGACGCCCAGCACGACCGCGATCGCCGCGTACGCGACCGGGATGCCGATCGTCTTGGTCTGCGCGAACGTGACCACGGCGCCACTGCCGATCACGGTCAGCGGCGCCGCCGCGGACACGATGAAGAACACGACCGCGGACACCCCGAGCCGGTTCCTCGCCAGCGCGCGGGACACACGGCTGGGCCTGGCCGGCGGCGGGGCCGGTCGGGTCTGAAGTCCTAAACTGTTCTCGGACAACGGACTTCGCTCCTTCTGCTGAGCGGCGGACGGGCAGGGGTCATCTCCGGCGGCCGAGGACGGCGTCCCCCACGGCCGCCTCGGTCTGCTTGGCGAGTTCGAGCAAGGGCGACGGCAGGGCCCGCCGCAGTTCGTCCAACTGGGACCGCGCGCGATGCGGTCCGTGGTACCAGAGCAGGGCGCTGAGCAGGCCTGTCGCCTGCGCGAGCGCGGCGAGCGTGACGTCCTGCATCAACCTGTGGTCCTGGCTGATCCGGGCACCGCCCAGACCCGGATGCGGACGGGCCAGCAGGTCGTGCAGCCTGACCTCGGGGATGAGGGCGCGTTCGGCGTTGACCGCCCGGTACTGCACGGCCGGGCCGCCCCACCACTTGCGGTGCTTCACCTGGGCGAGCTGGCCGGCCACGTGCAACCGGCTGCCGACCTTGTCGCGGGCGTCGTGCGAGACGTACTCCAGCCACACCCGGATGGTGTGCGGCGGCTCCATGACTATGTCGCGCAACAGGCTCGCCGCGAGTTCGTCGCGCGGCGGGGTCGGGTCGAACACCACGACCTGGCCCTCGGTGATCTCCACCCGCCGGTCGAGCACGAGCTCGGCGAGCAGCGCGCCGGCCAGGCCGAGGTCGATCCCGGTGCCGTGCAGCCGCGGCAGGATCGTGTCGGCGTCGTGGTTGTGCGCCACCAGGAAGAACTCGTCGGCCAGCCGCAGCCGGGTCGGCGCGCCCTGCGCCCTACCGGTCACGGATCCGCCCCGAGGCACTCACCGGCACCAACGGAGATGCGATAGTTGCATAGTCAACTGTCGACACCGTCGGCAGGGGAGGGTCAAGGTCGTGTCTCGCCGTCCCCGTTCGATGAGAGCCGGGATCGAGGTGGTTCCTGGCGTCGCCGCAGGAGCGCCCCAATACCTTGGTTGTATTCGGGCGCTTCGGCGGTGGCGCCAGGAACCACCTCGGCCCGGCTATCGCGGACGGGGACGTCGAGACACGGCCTGGCACGCGGAACAGGATGCCACCAAGAATCCGCGCGTTACACGATCGATGGTCGCTCGTCACCCGTTCGGTGCAATCTGGTCAGTTTCGGTATATCAAAACGTGTCCCCGATCGGGTAAGCCGCCGGGTAAGCTCTACCAGTTCAAGATCGACATTGGCACCGAACGGGTCTGGTACCGAAAGTGCGAAAAACCTTCGCGGACGCGTCATGGCGTCGGACGACAGGCGTCTCCACAACGGCGATGGGAACCGTTGGCCAGACAACCGGGGAGGTTGGACAGAGGTGAACGCCCGCAAGGAATGGTCCGTCAGCTGCCGAGACATCGCTGGCAGGCGACGAGACCTGACGGTGTTCGTCAGCAGTGGCCGCGTCGTGTTGGTGTCCCCGCCCGGCGAGACGGCAGTGCTGTCTCCGTTGGACGTGGGCCGGCTGCGCGCGGCGCTCCGAGACGCCGTGGTGGATGCCTCGGCGATCCCGGAGGGATAAAACTACTCATCAGTAGGTATGGTGGGTCCGTACCGAGGAGGTGCGGATGGCCAGCTACTTCGTCACTGGTGGAACTGGTTTTCTCGGGCGCAGGCTGATCACTCGGCTGCTCGCGCGCCCGGACTGCGACGCCGTGTACGTGCTCGTCCGATCGACAGACCGCTTCGCTTCGGCGGCCCGTGAGTGGGACTCGCCACGGGTCACCGCCGTCGTCGGGGACCTCACCGCCCCCGGGTTGGGCATCGGTGGATTCACCGATCCCATCGACCACGTTGTCCATCTGGGTGCGATCTACGACCTCACGGCACCGCTCGACGTCAACCGAGCGGTGAACGTGACCGGGACCGGGCACGTCATCGCGTTCGCCGCGGCCGTGCGCGCGAAATGCCTGCACCACGTGTCGTCGGTGGCGGTCGCGGGAGACCACCGCGGCCGCTTCACCGAGGACGACTTCGACCTCGGCCAGCACCTGCCCTCGCCCTACCACGCGACGAAGTTCGAAGCCGAGAAGCTGGTCCGTAGCCAGGATCTGGTGCCGTGGCGGGTGTACCGGCCGTCGGCCGTGGTCGGCGACTCGCGGACCGGCGAGATGGACAAGATCGACGGCCCGTACTACTTCCTGCCGGCCATCACCCGCCTCGCCCGGCTCCCCGCCCGGCTGCCGCTGGTCGTCCCCGACATCGGCTCGACCAACATCGTGCCCGTCGACCATGTCGTCGACGTGATCGACGCCTTGATGCACACCACCACCGCGCGGACCACGTTCCACATCGGATCGCCCCGCAACCAGCGGCTGACCGAGGTCTACAACGCCTTCGCCAAACCGGCCGGCGCCCCCACGATCGTCGCCAGCCCACGCGCACGCGGACTGATGCGAAGCGGTCGCGGTGCCACCCGGCTCGCGGCCCGGCTGGTGGACCGGCTCCCCGGCGGTCGGGAGGCCCGGTCGGCGGTCCTGGTCGAACTCGGGATCCCGCCGGAGGTCATGCCGCACATGGCGCTGGCGCCGAAGTTCGACAGCTCCGCGACTCTGGCGCTGCACGGCATCACAGTGCCGTCGCTGTCGGCGTACGCGCCGCGACTGCTGCGGTACTGGTCGGAACACCTTGACCCGTACCGCGTCCGGCGCCGAGTCGACCGGGCGGACCCGTTGGCGGGCAGGCGGATCCTCATCACCGGCGCGTCGTCCGGGATCGGGCGGGCGACCGCGATCGCCGTGGCCCGGCGCGGTTCGCAGGTGCTGTTGGTGGCGCGCCGGGCGGACGAACTGAACGCCGTGCGGGACGAGATCACCGCGTTCGGCGGCTCGGCCTCGGTGTACCCGTGCGACCTGACCGACAGCGTCGCGGTCGACTCGTTGGTGAAACAGGTCCTGGTCGACCACGAAGCCGTGGACATGCTGGTGAACAACGCCGGCCGGTCCATCAGGCGCTCGGTCTTCCTGTCCGTGGACCGGTTCCACGACTACGAGCGGACCATGGCGTTGAACTACTTCGCGCCGCTGCGGCTGACCCTCGGGCTGCTGCCGCAGATGCGCGCCCGCCGGTTCGGGCACGTGGTGAACGTGACCACGATGGGGCTGCAGAGCGACACCCCGCGGTTCTCCGCGTACCTCGCGTCGAAGGCCGCGCTTGAGGAGTTCGGCCGGGTGGCCGGCCGGGAACTGCTGGCCGACGGGGTCACGTTCACGTCCGTGCGGATGCCGTTGGTGCGTACCCCGATGATCGAATCAACCAAGGTCTACCAGGGCATGGCGCCGATCTCGCCGGACGACGCCGCCCGGATGGTCGTCGACTCCCTCGTGCGCCGGCCCGAGGTGACCAGCCGGCCGGCCGGGATCCTGTTGGAGCTGGCCAGGATCATCGCGCCGCGCAGCTCGCGCCGGGGCGCGAACCTGGCGTACCGGATGATGGCGGAGTCGGCCCCGGAAGCCCGGAGCCGACCCCAACCTCCACTCGCGACGGTCGCCGCCACCCTCACCCGGCTGGTGTGGCGGAAGCTGTGACCCTGTTGAAGTGGAACGGGCAGACCGGGCCGCCCGTGCCGATCGTGGTGGCCCGGTCGAACCGGAACCCGTGCCGGTCCGGGTCGATCGCCTCGATCCAGTTGCCGTCGAACGCGCACATCACCGGGGCCAGCTCCGGCGACCCGTTGCCGGCGAGCACCTCGTGGTACAGGCATCGGTGCACGTCCTGATGGAACCGCGTGCCGTCGTCGACCGCGTGCTCGAAGGTGAACCCGGCGCCGAAGAAGTGTTCCTCCCGGGCTTTCGCCAGGTCCACCATGGCCTGGTACGGGTCTTCGGCGTAGTCCAGCATCGCGGTGGTCGCGTCCCGCACCATCTCGGCGAGCGGCTCGGTGAACGCCGCCCGCACCAGGTCCAAGGACCCCAGCAGCTGATAGGCCGCCAGCAACGCGAGCGTCATGCGCACGTTGTGCCGGGCGGGTTCGTCCACGACCAGATGGCTGTTCCTGGTCAGCAGTTCCTCGTGCCTTCAGGCGCCTGATTTCCGATATTGGCGCTTTCAGCCTATCAGCGCCGCTTCTTGGCCGTCCCGAACAGACCACGGGTGATCTCCCGGCCGAGGGCGCTGGCCGCGGACCGCAGGAACGACTTCACCGGCGCGCTGGCGAGCACCTTCTCCAGGCCGCCCGGCTCCTGCTTCTCCGGTTTCGGTGCCTCTGGCTCGGGTGCCGGTTCGACCACCTTGGCGGTGAGCTTCTCGTAGGCCGACTCCCGGTCGATCGTCTCGGCGTACTTCCCGTGCAGGTCACTGCTGTTCGCGGCGTCGCGGATCGCGTCCATGCCGATGGTCCCCATCAGCGACCGCGGGGCGCGTAGCCGTGTCCACGCGACAGGTGTGGGCGCACCGCGTTCACTGAGGACCGTGACGATGGCCTCACCGATCCCCAACGTGGTCAACGCCTTGCCCAGGTCGTAGTGCGGGGTGGTCGGGTACGTCTTCACGGTCTGGGACAACGCCTTCTGGTCCTCCGGCGTGAAGGCGCGCAAAGCGTGCTGGACGCGGGCGCCGAGCTGGGACAGGACGGCGTTGGGGATGTCGGTCGGCAGCTGGGTGCAGAAGAACACGCCGACACCCTTCGACCGGATCAGCTTGACCGTCTGCTCGATCTGGCCAAGGAACGCCTTGGACGCGTCCTTGAACAGCAGGTGGGCCTCGTCCAGGACGAACACCAGCTTCGGGGCGTCCAGGTCACCGGCCTCGGGCAGCTCGTGGAACAACTCGGCCAGCAGCCACATCAGGAACGTGGAGAACAACGCCGGCCGGCTCTGCAGATCAGCCACCTCCAGCAGGGTGACCTGGCCGGTCCGCATCAGGTCGGCGACCTCCAACTCGGGCTCGCCGAAGAACTCGTCACCGCCCTGCGCCTCCAGATTGGACAGTGCGCGCAGGATCACCCCGGCCGTGGCCGCCGACACACCACCGAGCGACCTGAGGTCCTCCTTGCCCTCGTCGCTGGTCAGGTGCGTGATGACGGCCCGCAGGTCCTTCGTGTCCAGCAGGGCGAGACCACGCGCGTCCGCCCAATGGAAGATCAGGCCCAGAGTCGACTCCTGCGTGTCGTTCAGGCCCAGGACCTTGGCCAGCAGAATCGGGCCGAAACTCGTCACAGTCGCCCGCACCGGCACACCAGGCCCACCGGTCCCCAACGACAACGACCGCACCGGGAACGCCGTCGGCTGCCAGTCATCGCCCGTCTCGGCCGCCCTCGTCGCCGTCCGGTCACTGGGCTCACCAGCCCTCGCCAAACCGGACAGGTCACCCTTGATGTCCGCGAGCAGCACAGGCACCCCCGCGGCGGACAACTGCTCGGCGATCAACTGCAGCGTCTTCGTCTTCCCGGTGCCGGTCGCGCCGGCGATCAAACCGTGCCGGTTCAACGTGGCCAACGGCAACCTGACCAGGGCGGTGGCGTCGACCTGGCCGTCGACGACAACCGCACCCAACTCCACGGCCCGACCTGAGGTCGCATAGCCAGCGGCGATCTCCTGCGCGGCGTTCACCGGCGCCTCCCTCGATGTCTAGGGAGGAACGTAGATCCAAGACACGCAGTCCGCAGCTCGAAGCCTCCCCACCAGTGGTCGGGATAGGCTGGTTCAGGTGAATGCGCATCTGGTGTGGATCGACTGCGAGATGACCGGCCTTGACCTGGTGACCGACGCGTTGATCGAGATCGCCGCCCTGGTGACCGACGCGGAGCTGAACGTCCTGGGTGAAGGCGTGGACGTCGTGATCCACGCCGACGACGATGTGCTCGCCCGCATGCCCGAGGTCGTCCGCGAGATGCACGCCCGGTCCGGCCTCACCGAAGAGGTCCGCAAGTCGACAGTCACCGTCGCCGAAGCCGAGCGGATGGTCCTCGACTACGTGCGCGAACACGTACCGGAAGCCCGCACGGCACCCCTGGCCGGCAACTCCATCGCCACCGACCGAGGCTTCATCGCCCGAGACATGCAGGACCTGGACAACCACCTCCACTACCGCATGGTGGACGTCTCCTCCATCAAGGAACTCTGTCGCCGCTGGTACCCCCGCATCTACTACGCCCAGCCCGGCAAAGGCCTCGCCCACCGTGCCCTCGCCGACATCCGCGAATCGATCAAAGAGCTCGAGTACTACCGAAGCACCGCCTTCGTCCCCCAACCCGGCCCCACCAGCGAAGAAGCCAGAGCAGCCGCCGAACGAGTGCTCAACGCCGACATCTGACCCGAATTTCAGCTGCCCCCAGCGGCACGGTACGATACTGTCGCTTCGCACGAAGCATGGTGGGTGTAGCTCAGCTGGTAGAGCACCTGGTTGTGGTCCAGGAAGTCGCGGGTTCAAGTCCCGTCACTCACCCGCAGATCAGAGGCCCTTTCCTCCGCTCAGGAGGCGAGGGCCTCTGCATGTCTGGGGTCCGGCTCAACAGGCGTCCCTCGCGCGGGCAGGTCGGCCGGCCGATCACGTCGCGCTGGAGACCGCCGCCGACTCGGCGAACCCTGACCGTGTCAGCCACCGCCCTGCTCACTCCACGCACTCCGCGTCTGGCCCAATGGGGATTTTGGGTGCATTCCAAGGAGCCGTGGAAAATGCGGCAGCGTCGACGATCTTGAATAGCGTGGACATGGTAAAATCGGTGTATGAAATATGTCGTCCTCCTCAGAGGCGTCAATGTCGGCGGCAACAGCAAGGTCAGCATGGCCGACCTCAAAGCAGCGCTGAAGAAGGACGGCTTCAACGAAGTACAGACCTATATCAATTCCGGCAACGTGATACTGACAAGCCCCCTGCCAACCAGCAAGGTGAACGACGCGGTTGGCGAAGTCATCGAGAAGACGTTCGGCTTCAAAGTGGACGCCATCACGCTGACGAAAACAGCCTTCAGGAAGATCGCTGACGCCCTGCCGGACAACTGGACCCACGGCAAGTCGATGGGCTGCAATGTGCTGTTCCTGTGGCAGGACATTGACAGCCCGGACGTGATAGAGCGGCTTCCCGCCAAGCCAGGCATCGATACCGTGAAGTACGTCCCGGGTGCGGTACTGTGGGCCTTTGATGGTTCGAATGTGAACAGAACCGGCATCGCCAAACTCACCGACCCTGGCCTCACCCAGAAAATGACAATACGAAACTGCAATACAGTGAGAAAGATTGTCGCCCTGTTTGACGCTTGAGCTGTCAAAAGCGTTACGTCGTGGGCGTCTTACTTCTTGCCGCCTTTTGTCCATTCGTCCCAGGGGATTTGCCAGTCGCCCAGGCCGTCCCAGGACTGGAGGGCCGGGCCCCCGCTGTTCTGGACTACGAAGATGTCGCCTTTCAGGCCTATGTCCTGCATCCATTTCGCGTTGTCCGTGGACATGTTGATGCAGCCGTGGCTCACGTTGCTGGCGCCTTGCTGGCGCACTGACCAGGGGGCCGAGTGGTAGAAGATGCCGCTGTTGGACAGCCGGCTGGCGAAGGCGATCTTCGTCCGGTATCCGCCCGGTGAGTCGGCGGGGACACCGTACGTGCCGGAGTCCATGGTGTAGTCCTGCTGCTCGGTCATGACCACGTACGTGCCGTTCGGCGTCTCGTGGCCCTTCTTGCCCATGGAGATCGGGACCGTCTTGAGCAGCTGGTCGTCCTTGGTGACCGTCATCTGGTGGGTCTGCCCGTCGGCGACCGCGACCAGCTTCGGACCGATGGTGATGT
Organism: Actinocrispum wychmicini; assembly: GCF_004345645.1. Classification (GTDB taxonomy): domain Bacteria; phylum Actinomycetota; class Actinomycetes; order Mycobacteriales; family Pseudonocardiaceae; genus Kibdelosporangium; species Kibdelosporangium wychmicini. The sequence continues at coordinate 34,427 of NZ_SLWS01000020.1, forward strand.
TCGCCTTCCGGTCCTCCTTGCCGAACGAGCCCGGGCCGAGCTGCTTGCCGTAGATGGCCGCGTTGACCGTGATCTTGGTACCGGACTTCCAGTACTCCCGGGGCCGCCAGTGCACCTCGTTGTCCCGGAACCAGTAGAACGAGCCCTGCACCGACGGCTGGGTGGTGACCGAGATCGCCTTCTCCGCCGCGGCCTTGTCCCCCACGTTCGACGAGAAGTAGAACACCAGCGGCTGCCCGACCCCCACCGACTGCCCGTCGGTCGGGCTCATCGACACAGTGATCTGCTTGCCCGGCTTGATCGTGGTGAACGTCGACGAAGCCGTCGCCGGCTTGCCGTCCGCCCCCTGCCCAGTGGCATTGACCGTGTACGTCTTGCTGTACCCCAACGGTTCCGACGACTCCCACTTCGTGCCGTCGGCCGACAACGTGCCATTGATCGGCTTACCGTCCTGGTTGGCCACCTTCACGTCGGTGACCTTGCCGTCGGTCGCCGTGACCGTCACCGGCTCACCCGGCGCGACATCCCCCGCCTTGTCGATCGGCGTGAGCGTCAACCCAACCGCCTTGGCCTGCGGACCAACCGGAGCCCCGCTGCTGCTGCCGCCCGGCGCGCTGCTCGAACTACTGGACGCAGACCGAGCCTGATCCGCCGCCGGCGTGCCGGACGAGCAGGCCGCCGTGAGCATCGCCAAACCCGCGGCAAGGGCCGCAACCGACCGTCGAACCATGACCCCACCTAATACGTTGCCACTGCTGCCGCGCACTCCAGTCCCACCCCAGCGTGCCGCGCGGACCCCACCGACGGGCCCACACCCCGGATTCTGCCCGCCAGCTGCGGGACTCAATCACCCGGGGGGCTGATTTTTAACCGCTGGCCGCCCCATGCTAGGGTTTACCACGTTCGCAAGGGAGACCAAGCGAGCGCCGCTAGCTCAACTGGCAGAGCAGCTGGCTCTTAACCAGCGGGTTCGGGGTTCGAGTCCCTGGCGGCGCACCCCTCAACCGCAGGTCAACATCCATGTTGACCTGCGGTTTTGTAGTTTCCGAACAATTCATTCCGGCCGTTTGACTGTCCATTGTGGTCTCCTGCTGGCCCGAGGGAAGCCCGAGAGGACGCGACGACGCCCGAGGGATGATCATCGCCGTCTTCTCCGCCTGTACCGTGCCAAAAGTCCACATGTGGGCGGTGGCCAGGTGTTTCGCCGGTCAGGTCAAGCGGCTCGCCGATATTCGTTGATCACGCCGCCGAGCACCTTTCGGCGTCTGATAGGAGCGTCCAGTGGGATGACGCTCGCCGGGTCATGGTTCGGTGGCCGCTGATCAAGGCCCTGGTGTGGCCGGTGGTCATTGAAATGCCGGACGTACTCTCCCAAGACAGCGGCGGCGTGCCGCTCGTTGTAGATCAGCATCCGGTCGGTGCACTCCGACCGGACGCTGCGTACGAACCGCTCGGCATAACAGTTCGCTCGAGGTGTCCGCGGCGGAATCTTCACGACCTCGATCCCTTCGTCGAGGAACACGGCGTCGAACCCGGCGGTGAACTTTGTGTCCCTGTCCCGGATGAGGAACCGGAAAGAGCCGATCCGTTCTGCGAGGTCCATTGCCAGGTTGCGGGCCTGCTGGATGACCCACGATGCGGTCGGGTGCGCGGTGACACCGAGGAGGTGTACTCGGCGTGTGCGGACTTCCATCACGAACAGCACGTAGAGCCGACGCAGGCCGATGGTGTCGAGGTGGAAGAAGTCCACCGCGAGCAGGCCCCGCGCCTGATTGCGCAGAAAGGTCCGCCACGTCGTGTCCGCACCCCGCGGAGCCGGCCCCAGGCGGCTACGGCTCAGGATCCGGCGGATCGTGCCGGCACCCACTCGGTGACCCAGCCGGGCGAGCTCGCCCTGGATACGACGATGTCCCCATCGAGGATTCTGCCGCGCTATAAACACAACCAGGGAGCGGATCTCCTCGGCTATCGGCGGACGCCCAGTCCGACGTGGGTATGTCCACTTCTTCCGGACCAGACGCCGATGCCAGGCCAGCAGCGTGGCCGGGGTGACGATCCGGTGCGCACGCAGTTGGCGCGGTAGCAGCCTGAAGAGCGCCGACAAGACCGCGCGATCCGGCCACGTGAGACGCAGTCTGTTGCTCTGGCGGCGCAGTACGGCCACCTCGTGCCGCAGCACCACTACCTCGGCGATCAGCATGGTCCTGCTGCCAGCGAGCAACGTCAGCCAGCCGAGCATCCGAACTGTGATCAGGTACAAGAAACGGAACGCCACAGGCGATGATCATGCCGGGCGCCGGAGCTGACGAAACACCTGGTCACAGCCTCAGCGACGAGTTCTGGCACGGTACAAGGTCACCGTCGAGTCGTTGTTGCATGATCCTTACTCGTGATCATGAGACTGGTCTACCTGCTGATGATGCGCGTGTTCGGCTGGCTCGTGTTGTGGGTACGGTCAGATGCCGCGAAGGATGCGGAGATCTTGGTGCTGCGACATCAGGTCGCGGTGTTACGTCGGCAGGTGGAGCGACCACGATTGAGCTGGGCTGATTGTGCGGTGCTGGCCGCATTGGTCCGGTTGATACCGGACTGGCGGCGGCTGCGGTTGATCGTTTCACCACGTACCATCCTGCGGTGGCATGCGCGGTTGGTACGACGCCACTGGACCTACCAGCGTCCGCCCGGGCGGCCACCAACGGCAGCGACGATCCGTCGGCTGGCGCTGGAGATGGCCAGGGACAACCCGTTGTGGGGTTACCGGCGTATCCATGGCGAACTTGTTGGCTTGGGGCACCGGATGGCGGCGTCCACGGTGTGGTCGATCCTGAAGGACGCGGGACTGGATCCAGCGCCTCGTCGGTCGGGACCGACGTGGAAGCAATTCCTGACGGCGCAAGCGAAAGGGGGTTATGGCGGTCGACTTCTTTCACGTCGACACGGTGTTGCTGCGCCGGTTGTACGTGTTGTTCTTTGTCGAGCATGGCCGTCGTCGTGTGCACGTGGCTGGGGTGACGGCCCATCCGACGGCGGCATGGGTGGTGCAGCAGGCCCGCAACCTGCTGATGGATCTGGATGATCGGGCCGAGAGCCTGCGGTTTCTGATCCGGGATCGCGACACCAAGTTTACCGCCGCGTTCGATGCGGTGTTCACCGCGGCAGGTATGGATGTGTTGCGGACGCCGGTGCGGGCACCTCGAGCGAACGCGATCGCGGAACGCTGGGTGGGCAGTGTGCGCCGGGAGTGCCTGGATCGGATGCTGATCGTGAACCGGCATCACCTCGAAAGGGTGTTGGCTGACTATGTTGATCATTTCAACGTGCATCGGCCACACCGGACGCTGAACCAGCGGCCACCTCACGACGACGCCATCCATGTCCCACCGTTCGGCGCAGCCATGCACGTCCAACGGCACGATCGGCTCGGTGGACTGATCCACGAATATCAGCACGTCGCGTGATGTGACGCCATTTCCGGCACCGACAGGGCACTGTGAGTGATGACACTGGACGCTGTGAGTCCACATGAGACAGAGGCGCGCTCGGGGCGGAAGTTGTCGCCGGAGCAGGCCGCCGCGCGGCGGCAAGCCACGCAAGGACGACATCCCCGTCATGGTGATCAACCCGTCCTGCGAGCAACTTGCCCTCGTCCCAGAGGCCTCTGGTGGCTGGCGCAACGCCACGTTGGAGGGGTTCGCCGCGCTCGGATTCGTCCAACCCACCCGCGATTTTCCTCCCACGATCACCGAGGCGGAGGCAGAGATTTCCGAGGAATACCTGATTGTCACCGTGACCGGTTACCTGCCGGACATGCCCGACCAGGAGTGGGCGATCAAAGCCGCCCGAACACGTACTCGACCAAGTCCGGCGGCTCAACGGCCTCGCCGTCTCGTTCGTGACCAAATCCCTGCCCACGCTGCTGGCTCCAGACGATCTCCCCGCCGCGTTTAGCGACGCGACGAGGCCCGCATCGGCTGGGTGCCACTGATGCCGGTATGAACGCCCCCAGCACTACTCGGGTGCAGCAGACGCTGGCCGAGACCTTGCTGGTACAGACTGACGCCAATCACGGCTTGCTCAACGAAGAGTAGTTTTCACTCGTACCTCATTCTTGCAAATACACATATTTGTTTTCTAACTCCAAGACAGCAGCCTGTCCTTCTAAGTCATGGATAGCCTCCACACCACCTCCCTTGTCGCAGCAAGTGCCCGTGCCATAGCCAATTAGGTCTGCGATACTGATCGCGCAGTGCTCCAAAGCCTGTCCAGCAAAAGTGGGTCGACAAGGCCCATGGCTTGCGACGCGTCCCTAAAAGACATCGAGTTCCCCAAGACTGCCTCGCTATATGTTCCGTCCCCGATCGTACCAAGTTTATCGTCGTACGTCATGGTGGTCGACCGATTTCCCATTAGCAAGGTTGCCGCGCTCTCAGTGCCTGCAACCTTGCTCTTGCCGAAAATTCGGAATGCGATGCCATGCGGCCCTTGTACTTCCAAGTCGTCCGAAACACTACATAGCACTACACCGCCACTATTAACACGGAGACGCCCAAGCCTGCTGCCTATCACGATGGCACCCTCAATACTTGACCCCGGGTCGCGAATCTCAGATCCAATGATCACTGAGCCATGGACTCGCACGCCTGGCGCTATCTTGCTATCTCTAACAAAGGACTCGCCCTCTGACAATGATTCTGGCAGGCCGAGAAAGGCTCGAACGACACGTCCTTGTTCGTTGGGAGCGAAGACATCGCCGAAGGTATTGCGGAGTGACAAATGGTTTCCGGCGTCCAGCCAGTAAGGTTCACCAAAATCCATCACGGCCACTCGTAGTTCGCGCCCGAGTTCTTGTTGGAGCCGACGTTTCATAGACTGGACTGCGCTAAAGAATCTCGGAACCGCTGAGCCCAAACTTGCAAAGCCAGTTCCGCCGAAACGAGCTTCGGCTCGGCCAATAGCTTCCCAAGAATCTATATCTGCGCACTGCAACGCCATCCAAAAATACGGATCCCAGTTGACAGCTGAACTGCTATCGTTAAGTTCGCCTTGAAAGCTCTCACAGGCCGCTCTTAGGAGTCGATGCGAGGCCGCTAGACTTCCCAAGTTAACATAGGTGGCAGTATCTGAGTACGCCGAGGCAGAGAGCTCACGCAAGAGCGATGACATGGGCTGACGCGGAAGATCTCTAATCACGAAACCTGTGCGACTGTCAACCAACAACCATTCCTTTTGGTTAGCAAGTGATATTGTAGGGTCCGTACGCCAAGCAAATCTAACAGCATCAACATCAGCGTATTGATCCGGCGCTGCAACCAATTCCGAACTCGGAATCAGCACCTCGTCACCCCACCGGACGATCAGTCCTTCAAACCCGCCCTGACGTAGACATTGTATCCAAGGAGCAGTCGACCGTATGGCGGCTTCACCAACACTAAGGCCCGCAGGAGAGGAATCTGCATCGGGAAGCGGAAACGCAGACTTCATGTTACCTAGCGCCTGCGTAAATGGACTCAGCCTGGTTCCGGCGCCGACCAGCATAACTATCTGCTCGAGCCTAGTGAGGCCAGATGACACAAGCTCTCTACCGGCGAAGACCTGATCATAAGCCTGTAGAGTCCCAAGGAAGTTACCCTTGCTGCCGCGTTCAGCGAGGACTCGCGGAAAGGTCTCTCCGGGACGATTTTCACTAGTCTCGCCCAGCCGACTTCTCCAAAACGCCGCCTGCTTGTCGTCGCCAGTCACAATAATAGCGCGCGTCGCGGAACTCTTGTCCGCACGAGCGACGCTCGCATTTCCTTGATGGAACAACGACATAGCTAGATTCGCCCTTCCGATGCTAGGAGTGAGTCGAGCACTTCGTCAGAGCCAGCGTTAACCCAGTCCCCGCGCGACCATTTGTAGTCACAATTTCTTCCATAGCGGTACCAATTCGCATCCTCCTCGCGTATGTAGACGATCCAATGACCTCCACATTGCGGGCACAACGCAGCCAGCACGTGCTTATCGGAACGTCCATTTGAGTGAAGCAAGGTAAGCTCACCTGGACTAAGTTGCATCAGTACAGAGGACACAATCGCTTGCTCGATACGGAAGAATGTGCGCAGAAAGTCCAGGTCCGCTGTCGAAGGTTTGAGGTTCTGCACCCACCGGACGTCCCCGTCCTCTTTCTCTGAGCGTGTCCAGCGGCCGAGGTCGCGCTCCCAATCAAGTTCCCGCGTGATCCCCTCGTCAGGATCTGTTGGTACCGGTACCCTGAAATCAGTCAACCTACTATCCCTCATTCGCATCGCTCAGATTTAGGTGCACACGTGCTTGACGTGGAACTATACCCCCCACTGTACTGCCCTGGGAGGTTGGGAACGCGACTGGTGGGGAGCCGGTCGCTGAGCACGGTGTGACCTCGGTGGCGATAGTAGGCGCCGCTACTGAGGTAATGGCACGCGGCGTTAGGTCTCAGACTGGTGGCAGTGGGAGGAGATCTTCTCCCTTGTTAAGAGTCAAGCCGTAGCCAGTTCGCGTGGGGGAGTTGGCCTGTCAAAGGCTTCGATGGGGTTGTAACTGTGATCGGCAGTTGAGGCGGCGATTGCGAGCTGCCCAACGAAGCGTGGAACTAGGGCTGCTGGCGGTCGCCCAGGCCCGCCAGCGTTGGTAGTGGTCATGAGGTTGTCCTGGCAGCGCGATGGTTGGAGGCTCAAGACAATGCTGGCGAGCCGCGAGGGCGTCGACGGCCGGCTGTCTGCCCACTCGGCGCAAAGCTGTGATGATCTTGACGTGTGTCAGCCTCGGCCCGGCCTCCGATGTAGGCGCTGCGGCGAAGCTCTTGCGAGCTTCGAGGCTGACCAGGTGGCTGTAGTGCCTTTGGCGAACGCCCGGCATGAAGCTGCCGGTCAGGCGCCATCACGCGGGGACGTCGCTGTCCTTAACGCAGCGCCTGAACTGTTCGTGCCAGAGTCCTGGGATGAGGAGAAAGCCGTGGATGAGTGGTCCGCAGCCGGATTCGGCGTCGGCGACCTCGTATTGCGATCCCGCATGAGGCGCGGCATCGGGAGAAGTGGCGGCCCTGGCCCTGGCCCTGGCCCTGGACATGCTCGTCGAGGTCACCACCGAATGGGGCCTACCGCACAGGCCGGTGGTGGCCGACGCCAGCTATGGCGACGCCACCGAGTTCCGGCTCGGCCTGACCGACGGCCTGGCCTCTGTGCTGGCGGGGTCCCCGACCAAGACCGCCCACCCGGCTCATGCCGTGCCGGTGACACCGGCCTGTCGCGGCAATGGCCGCCCGCCACAGCCTCGCCACCCCTACAAGCCCATCGACCTGCAAACCCTGGTCATGGACGCGGGCAAGGCGCAGGGCCGGTTCGTGGTGTGGCGGCACGGATCGAAGCACCTCCCGGGCAACCCAACCGCGAGGATGCGGTCACAGTTTCTGGATCTGCGGGTGCGTCCGGCCAACCGCAACATCCCCCCGTGACACCGATGGGAGCCTGCCCGACTGCTGGTTGCTGGCCGAGTGGCCACCCGACCAACCCGAGCCGACCGACTACTGGCTGTCCACCCTGCCCGCCGGGATCACGCTGCGACACCTGGTACGGCTGGCCAAGATGCGGTGGCGCATCGAGCAAGATTACCGCGAATTCAAAGACGGGTCTGGGCCTGGATCACTTCGAAGGCCGCAGCTGGCTGGGCTGGCACCGGCACGTCACCCTCGCCGCAGTGGCACAGGCGATCTGCACCCAACTCCGCCGCACCCTAAAAGTCCCTGCGCACGCCTGACGCTCTACGCGGTCCTGCGCGACCTTCAGGCCTTACTCGCGGTCTGGACAGGTGTCTGCCACACCTGTCGACAACCTGTCCAAACCGCAACCAAGCACGCAACAACCCCAGATCAACACCATCTAATGAAGCACTACTACCTATCAGGCACCAATAAGCACCTGCCCATTCAAGCATCTTGCCGTTGCGGAATCACCCGTCGCCGACGTCACTGCCGACATTCGCCACGAAGGATGCGGTCGACTCGATGCGCCTTGCCGTTAATCCACGGCCGGTACGGGCGAGTATGGCGGGCGATAATTGTAGTGGTAGTGTCAAATGATCGTCCTCCCACTGCGCTCGACGCTGCGACTGAGGGGCCACAGTCCATGAGCAGCTGGTCGAGCACCACCGATTCACCAGTAACTGCCAGCGGATCAAGCTGGTCGCGGGTCAGCAGAGCACACGTGAGCAAGGCTCGATTGACTAGTGGCTCATCACGCAACCTTGGCCGGGTAATGGGTCCAGGTGCGGATGGGTGAGTCGGTGGCGAAGCTGGTCTTGGGTCGGGCATGAGCGTTGCGCCATCGGATGTAGGCGGCGATCGCGGCATTCTGCTCGTCGTGGGTGCGGTGGTCGGTGCCGTTGAGGGCGAAGTACCGCAGCGCGGCGAACTCAGCTTCGATCCAGTTCAGCCAGGACCCATAGGTCGGCAGGAACACTAATTCGACCTGGTTGCCAGCGGCCCAGGCGGTGACGGTGGGATGCCGATGTGGGGAGAAGTTGTCGCAGACCACGTACAACTTCTCGCCGGGCCACCGGTCCCGCAGCGCCTGGAGTAGTCCCAGGAACTCGCGATGCCGCTTGCGGGCCCGGATGCGATAGAACATCTTGCCGGTCGTCAGATCCAGCGCGGCCAGCATGTGCATCACGCCGCCGGTGCGGTTGTAGGTTGCCCGTAATCGGCGTGGCGAGGACATCGGCCGCCAGGCTTTTCCTTTGCGGGGCTGGAGGTTGAGCGGGCCGAACTCGTCCACGCAGACCACCCGGCCATCCGTCGGTGGATGGTCGTAGAGGTCGAGGATCCGGTGCATCTTGGCGATGAAGTCCGGGTCGGTGGAGGTCTTCCAGGTCGTGGAGGTCTGCCAGGACACCTTCCCATCGCGCAGGATCCGCCGCACGGTCTCGATCGAGATCGGCACCATCGACAACCTGCCCACCAGATGATCTCGTAGTTTCGCCAGCGACCAGGTGCTGAACGCGGTGATGCCCCAATCGGCGGGGGACGTCCGGGCGATCAGGCAGATCTGCTCCCGCAGATACTCACCGATCTTCCGCGGTCGACCCCCGCTCCATTTTGGGTCCAAAGCATCGAACCCCCGCTCGTTGAACGCGTGGATCACATCCCGCACGTAATCCGCGCTGACCCGCAACAAGCCGGTGATGTCCCCGACCGCCTGGCCCTGGCCGGACATCAGCACCACGATCGCCCGGCGCAACTTGACCGGGTCCTTGGCCGTGCGGGTGATCCGCTGCAGCTTGCGGCCCTCGTCCATCGACAACGACCGGACGAACACATCCGGACGACGAGCCATGACCACCTCCCACTCCACTGAGTGGGACCAGCCTGGCGGAGCCCTCCAAGAAGATCAATTACACGGTCAACGTTGCGTGTTGAGCCACTAGGCGGCTCCGGCCCATCGAAGGATATCGACTACTCCCGCCGTAGCGGGATACGGCGATACGTAATCGACGACCGCCTTTACTTCCCAGGTAGCGTTCGCCGGGCAGGCCGAGCGCCCGGCCAATCGCAGCATAGGTAGATCGTTCCAAGAGTCGCCGATTGCGAGCACGCCAGTCCAGTCCATCCCCCTGCGCTCAAGGATCACCTCTATCCCAAACGCCTTATCGACTCCGGCGGCGGTAATGTCCACGGCGGCGACGGAGCGGGTTAGATTTACTCCAGACAGACCCGCTGAGATCAACAATTCATAGAGCCGCTCTACCGTGTATGGCGACTCGGGATAGACGCTGTAACTGGCAATCTTCCCAAGTTCCTCACGATATCCAGCCGGAGGCAATAGGGATCGGATAGTTGTGACGTCCACTCGATCTGACAGAACTTCGTAATGATCTGTTTGCGGGTCATAGAGGACTGCGCCTGCCTCGCAAACAAACTCTGTCTTTGAGTCCAACAGGTGCAGCATCTGCGTGATCGCTTCTATATATGGGACCGGGCGCCCAGTGCAAATCGAAAACTCCAATGAAGACGCCTTGATCATCTTTGCAAGCTCCATCATCGCTGGAAGATCAAAAGGTGCTCCTTTACCCTCGACTATACAGCCTTCGTTATCACAAAATACAAGCACATCCACTCCTAAGAAGATCCCAGACCAAATGCCGCCTTCCAGCGACTTGTCATCCATCACGTTCAGCGACGCGAGCCCATGCACAATGGAGATGATCGGAACAGTTTCAGTGCATCATATACTACCGAACCTTGTCCGAATCCAAAGTCCTGGCCAGGCGGCGGTGAATCAATTTCAAACGTTTGGAATCCATAAGCCTCTCCTTGAGGAATGATCGTACCACAAACTTCACCAGCATATGTTATAGAGACAGCGTTCTTCCGAGGGTCATGAAGCGCCCCCCTTGTCAATTCCCTGAAGTACTGGTAAACACCCACGAGCACCAAGGTCTCTTCCCTCAACTCGGCATTCTCACCAAGAGTGGCTTGGACATGGCGCTCGAGAGCCTCGTGCAGATGTTCATCGATTAACACACGACCTCCAATCAGATTTAGCCCGCGACGGCCACCAGGTATGTCCCTTAGAATGAGTCCAAACTTCTGGCCACCGTCCACAATCGGAAGCAGGTCAACACACAATATCGGCACTCGAGACGATACGAACTGATACTCTTCGTCCGACAACCACGCATCGCCGGCATTCATATACTCGCGCATCTTTTCCCTCCGTGATATTTGCGCAAAAGCCCGCTCGCATCGAGAGGATGCTAGTGCAGGAATACAGCGCTACATATAGGACGTCTTCAAATGCCCGCAAATCACTCGATAGACTCTGTGTCGCTGGCCTGACCTACTACAGTTCCTTCAGTTCCACCTCCAGTTGAAGAGCTTGAACCATACGCCGTCGTCGCCCGTACTCTATTTTCCTCACGAGACTGACGGCCTCAGCGAGGCCTCTGGTGATACCAGGTCTAACGGACTCCCTTTCAGACCCAGTCATCGTTTGCCAAAACGCTAGATGACAGGCTGTACGTTGCAAGAGGATGTCCGTGTACAGCAAATCCATCTGTCCTCTCTCAGCCTCGAAAGTAGCATTGTCAAGATCTTGTAAAGCTCTTCCGTAATCGTCTGATCTGCGCCGTACACGATAGAAGTGGGCCCTCTCAAGCAAGCCTCGCACGAGATAATCCGAGTAACCTGCCGCCTGCAGTTGGATAATGGAGTCATCCAGGATGGCGTTGGCATCCGCAATTAAAGCGGGAGTCGCGACACTGCCCTCAACGAGCGAGCGGCGGCCTGCTCCAACGACAAGGAGTTTAATAGCACTAGACAAAAGCGAGGAATCCTCGCCATTCGTTCCCCAATTCGCGTCAGTTGCCTCTTCAGCCAAAAGCTCGCTAGCATGACCGGTCTCAATCAAGTAATAACCATATCTGTACAAACCCTGAGAATAAAGAAATGACGGACGCGCGTCGGCGATTAACCGCGCCTCTTCAAAGAGTGTATGCGTCTGACTGACGTTGCCAAGCATGAAGTGCACCTCAGCCAGTGCACCTCTGGAATGCATTCTGAAGTAAGGATCAGCGCCTCGCGATGAATATTCAATTGCCGCTCGTCCCGCGGTCATCGCCGAATCGTCTTCATCGTTAGCCGCTACAAGTTTACCTGCAATTACCAGGAGTTCACAGCGCTGTGCAGCCGCATAGGCTGCGTCTTCAAGCTCCTCCTGTCCAGCGTCTGTAGAACTAATTTCCCGAACCACTGCTCCAAAACAATCGCGTGCATCAAGTAGTCGACCCAACTGCCGAAGGCGCACACCAGCATTAGTCAAGACCAGCACTCGTGATCGCGCTCCGAGCCGTCGGTCCTGAATTTCGTTCCAATGCCGGTCTCGAAAGTAGTTGGACAAAGCCACCAGGTCCGACCCGGTCATTCCAAGTCGCCTTGTTGAGAAACTGGTCCTTCGCCCTCTCCATATCCGTGGCTCGAGAACCGAATCAAAGACATCTTGGTGTAATCCAGCGGCGCATCCGTGGGTGACGGCCGCATACAGTGAATTCATGTCTTGAGAGTTCGATGGCTGGTACGGCGCCTGATTTCGATAGTAGTGATATAAAGCTGTGTTTCCCTTATTCCACGCACGATTCCCCGACTTCTGCAACTGATCGCGAAAATGTTCCCTCACGAGTGGATGCGCGTCAAGCGTACCCGGCCAATCAGGAATAGGGCCGTTAAGAAGCCCCATCCCCCTAAGAGCGGCAACCGAACGGTTCCACTCATCGCTCCCGACGCCAAGCAAGCTTGTGCCTGAATTGAGCGTTGCAGTAGCCAAGACCGCTGCCATCGCGTCCGGCGTTGCCGGACGATCAAAGAGTCCCACTATGTGCAGCAACGCCAGATCATCACGTCGGTCTCCTCGTTCGAGCCAGGTGACATACGAATCCATGACCCGCCGCGCATGGCCGCCTTCATGTGCGTCAATTGTAAGTTGCCTCAAATCAAAACGGCCTGTAATATCACCATCATGGACTTCGCGCAGATAGTTACCCAATAGTGTGATGGCAAGAGCATGGCCGTCAACCTGACGAACTGCTGGTTGCAATTGCGCGAAAGACGCCCTCGGTTTGCGAAGCAAACTCCTAAGCAGTGCTGCCCCAGCCTCATCGTCTAGGTTTTCCAACTTAACTTCAGTGACTGTCGGTTTCTGGCCGCCTCGGTCGTATTCAAACCGACGGAGATCGGTTAACGGGACGCGAGTTGTCACGACGCAGAGACCCATCCAATCTGGCCTGGCAAGCTGCTGGAGCATGGCGCGCATTGAATCGTCCGTCAGCTGCCCACCCACATGTGGCGAGTTAATCGGATGTTGCAGAGGCTCCAGTCCATCAAGGATAAGTAACGTCTTATGACGTTTAACAAGCGACGCCAGTCGAATCCCCTTCTCAGTCGGACTTCTAATGTAGGACGATTCATCACCTAGCCAGCTAAGTGCGAAGTTGACAAATGGGTCAGCGGAAACAAGGTTTTCTCGAGTACCTTGGCTATAAAATGACCACGCTAGAACCTTCGTGGCGCCACGATAGTCCGCATCGCGCATTTCCTCGAGGAATGTATTCACCAACGCAGACTTTCCGGTCCCTCCGTATGCAACTACGGGTACAATGCGAGTGTGCTTCGAGCCCCACGCTTGCCTCAGGTTAGCAAGTTGTTCGTCGCGTCCAACGAGACTTTTTGTCGTCATCGGAAGCCCACGATTAAAGACATTTTCTTGGGAGAGGCTCTTACTCGCCATCGCAAGCGTGCCCTCATAGCTGTAGGGGCGTTGGTGATCCCGGCCATGCGTATCGAACGTCCTGATTTCTGATATAGTCGACAATTCCTCGTAAGCGTCTTGCGCCTGCGCTGGCGTTCCCGCGACTAGAAGCCGTGGATACTCGCACTGGTCCGAGAAAGGCCGAAGACGGGTCTGCGTAAGGACATTCCAAATGTCATGCCACGGCCTACTTGACTCTTTCGATCTGAGATCAACAGCGACCAGTGGAGACTTATGATAGCTGGGCCTAGACTGACATTGCCAGAACACTTTCCCAACCAATTCGAGATTTCGTCCGGCGTCATACACAGTTCGGGCGCGTGCCCTGGCAAGACATGCTAGAAGTGCTTTGCTTCGATGAGCCCCGGGCTCGCCAACGAGCCAAAACACGAGAAGCCTATCCGGGCTTTCCTTCTGCTGTTTCGCATCAAGCCACCTGTCGAATGTCTTTCCCAAGGTGATGAATTCTGTCTGAAGACCCTGCAAGCGCCCTTGTCGCAACGTGTTTACATTGACAACTTCTCCGAGTCGTATGCTCGCTAGCTCTGTATCACCACGCGCTGATAACCCAATTGAGAAGTCGTCAGGTGTCCACACGTGTAGGCCTAGTTGTCTGAATTCATCCTCCCATTCGGCGGAGAGATCGGGCGCGTCGGCGAGCTGTAGCAGGTGCGTGATCGTTTGAGCTCCTTGTTCCTTGCTAGCGGCTATGGTGTCCACAGGGCGAACAATGAGTGAGGCATTCCCTTGCCTAAGGTTGTGTTCTACCACAACACCAATTGCAAAGCCGCGATGGAAAACCAAAGCACCTGATATTCCCCGCCACAGGGACGAATCATTCACCTCCCCGATTCCGTCGTCGACCCGCACTGTCTCTAGCTGCGGATCCAGCATTACTAAACGTGGAGGGATGGCTCCGAAATCATCCGTTGTACGTATGCGCCCACGTATGTGAGCGACGTTTCGAACATGGTTTCGCGGATCTGTCTGCCACGATGGATAGCCAATGGCATCACAAGGTGAAAGTATAGTAGCGTATCTCCGGTCCACGTTGGCAAACGGTACTGGCGACACCTCTGAGATGCCCCCTTTATCTAGCTCTAGGAGTGCAATGTCAAGCCGTTGCGAAATCGCGGGATGAGTATCGTGAACGGCAATGGTTGCAGACACACGAGCGCCGTCGCTTAGTCTTCGTATAGATATTTCTCGGGTTGATGATCCAGATCGGTTTTGGCGGTAAATGCAATGCGCTGCGGTGAGCACCAGACGGCCACCAACCAGGTACCCCGAACCGAAAATATACGTTCCATCTTCTAGCCTAGATGTCACCGCGACAACACGATTCACAGGAATCGGAGCGGCGACCGACATTCCTATAGCTGACATTGTCACAAAAGCTTAGGCTATCACCCTACCTTTGCTACCAGCTTAGTCCCGGTCCTGCGCCTGGGTCGCTGAATCAAGCTGCGGTTCATTTTGAGCCTGGTCGGCGACAATTAAATCTACCGGATCTTCTCTGAAGTTTTGTTGTATCGGCTGCAGTTGTAGCTTCAAGGTCTGAGTCGTAGCAGATTCAAGTCTTGCGCCCGCCTGGAGCACCCCCCAGCCAATTTTTCCGCCCCCAATCTTTGTCACAACAACCTGAAGTGTCAGTTCAATGGGGTTAACGCGAAACCCAATGCCTTGCCCGTCTCCCCGCGCGTACGCCTCATACAGTTCTAGTCGGAGCGCATCTATTGCATCGGCCAAGCCCGCCACAGCGTCGTCCATAGCCTCGACCCCTCGAAGATCCTTTGACTGGAGTCGACCAGTATAAGCCTTGCAGAGGGGGACGAGAAGGTAAGCGCATCTGAGTTTGCCGGTTGACCCGCTGTTCGTTACAGCGGCGCGCACTCCGCTGCAGGCTCAACTACCCCCTTTGACCTTGGCCTTTCTGTCGAGGTTTGATCAAGTGGGGTTACTGTTGGGTTGTCCGGCTCGGGCCTAAAGATCTTGCTGGTACTGCGTCAACTGGAGGGGCCGCCGCTGATTTGCGGGCGGGCCGCGGCCAGGATCTTCAGAGCGGAGCTTGCCCAGGGGCACGAACGCACATCGGTTCTAACGAAAGCTGCTTCACAGATGTCAGAGCTTCTGGCAAAACGCGATCAGGCTGTCCACCGTCGGCGAGTCACCGAACGCAAATCGTTGGCCTGCAGGTCTGGCTCGTATGTTTGCTAACCGATTCGATTACGAGCAGGATTTCCAAGGGAAGTATAGCGAGGTGTCCGAATAGGTACGGCACCCCAGAATATAAGCGGACGTGGGGAAGCTTGCGGCCTCGGCGGACAAGATGCAGCCGAGCTCGGCTAGGCGTAGAGCTGGTACGCGGGCAGACGGCGCAAGTTCGCGTGCGAACCCTTCGACAACAACTGGATCAGCCGGCAGCGTCGCCTCAAACTCGCTGCCGTGATGCCCGACGCCGGGTACGTCGCCGAAGGCGACACAGCCGGGCTAGAAAGCATCCTGACCCGCGTGCGGAGTCTGGGCGAGGACGCCATAGCCCCGCTCGGCTTGCATCTGAGCTGGTTGGATACCAATCGCGGGCTCACGACCCTGAAAGAGCAGGTCGAGGCAGCCGGAGTGCCGATCGCGATCGGGCCTGTAAATTAATTCGTGTAAGGCAGGGCGAGCCTGAATAGTCGTCCGATTGGTCGGCTGGATAGGATCAGTTTGTGTCTGCGAGTGAACTGAAAAAACGCCCTGCTGGTGGCGATGGTGTTACCGACGTGTCGTCGCTGTTGAATGCGGACGTGATTGAGGCGTTGGTTGACAGACGTCCAGGGGTATGGGCGTTGGGGAGATGTAGCCCGACCGCGCACCCGTGACCGCGTCCACGATCGCTATGGTCGGTTCGCCGCCCAGCACGGCGTCGAAGTCACCCGCGAACCGTGCCCGGTCCAACGTGAAGAAGTGGCCGACGCCGACCGTGCGCACGCCCAGCCGGCGCAGCAAGCGCGAGTAGTTGACCGCGATGAACGGGTTCGCCCAGTCCTTGGTGGCGATGAGCGGTTCCCCGCCGAGTATGACGACCGTCTTGGGCTCGAAGGACATGACCACTTCGAGCACCTCTCCGTACAGGCTCCCCGGCCGTCGACACCGTCCACGAAAGACTGGTAGTTGTCGAACATCCAACGCATGCTCCACGCCCGCTGGGCTCCGGTGTGGTCGGCGTTGTAGACGACGTGGGAGATGCCCGCGTCGTCGAGGAACTTGGAGAGAAAGGTCAATGTCGGAGCAACGCGGCTGTTGTGCGAGCCACAGAACCGGGGTAATACGGGGGCGCCAGGAGCACCACCTCGACGGTCTGCATGGGTGTCTCGTCTCCCGTCGGTTGGAGTCGGCGACGCTGGATGCCGAGGGCGGCGGTCAGTGCGGGTGACGCGCATGGCGCTACAGCCGGGCGCGGAGCCACTCCACCATCCGGGCCACGCCGTCCTTGGGGCTGATTTTGGGACGCCAGGAAAGAGCCGATGCGATCCTGCCCAGATCGCTGATATAGACGTCCTGATCCCCAGCCCGACGCGGTTCGTACGCCACCTCCGGCTCCGCCTGACCGGTGATCTCGGCCAGCAGAGGTCCGAACTCGCGCCACACGGAGATCGAGAAGTCGGGGCCGCCTCCGACGTTGAAGACCTCACCTGCGGCGCGGCCGTCGATCAACACCGGCAGCATCGCCTCGACGAGGTCATCAACGTGCAGCAGGTCTCGGACTTGCATGCCGTCCCCGAAGATAGTGATCGGCTCCCTTGCCAGCGTCCTGCGCGTGAGCCAGCTCACCCAGCCCTGGTCGACTGTGCCGTTCTGCCACTGCCCGTATATGCACGACATCCGGAACACTGTCGTCGCCAGCCCGAACGTGCGGGCGTAGTCGCGGACGTAGAGATCACCCGCCAGTTTGGAACAGCCGTACGGCGTCGCCGCGTCGGTCGGGAAGTCCTCGTCGACACCTCGTGGGTAGTCGGGCAGGTGGTACCGGGTTTCGACGCGCGCTTTAGTCAGCGGCGCGAGGTCTCCGTAGACCTTGTTGGTCGAGGTGAACAGCACCCGAGCTGCGGGCGCCTGGGTGCGCACGGCCTCAAGTACGTTGAGCGTGCCCCGTGCGTTGATGTCGAAGTCGAGTCCCGGATCGGTCACCGATGTCGTCACCGCGACCTGACCGGCTAGGTGGGCGACCGCGTCCGGTTGGTGGTCGTACACCACCGCGGTCATTGCGGCGGCGTCTCGCACGTCCGCGCACACGAACGTCAGCCGCGACCCAGCGTCGTCGAGGAGCATGTTCAGGTTGGCGAGACTTCCCGAGCGGCTAAGCGAGTCGACGATCACGACGTCGTGGTCGTCGCGGAGCAACGCGCCCACCAGGTTGCACCCGATGAACCCAGCTCCACCGGTGACGACTACGCGCATGGCACTCCTCCTGGAACGGACGGCTAGGTGCGGGAGAGGTGGGGCGGGGTGTACTCGCGAGACGCTGTTCGAACAGCACACCGAAGTCGTCGTCCGCATGATGTCTCGCGGCAGCCGCGCCGGCGTCACTCCAGCCGCGTTTGGCACTCAACCGCAGTGCCTGCATCGCTGAGTACCGGACGTTGCCCGCGCAGTCGGTGGCCAAGACCCGCTCCAGCTCGGCGATCCACCGCTCGGACCGCGAGTGCAGGGCGAAGCGCCCGATCGCGGTCACAGCCTCGGCGCGCACGCTGTCGAATGGATGGCTCCGCGCGACGTCGACGAGCTCAGTCGCGCCCAAGGGTGAATCAGCCTGTCGAGCGAACTTTCCGCAGCACCAGGCTGCCGCCCCGGCCAGCCGGTGATCGGCGGCTGACAGCTGGTCGACGACGGGCCGCCACAACTCGACACGAGCACCGACATGTCCCACTTCGCCCAGGAAGTAGACGGCGTCGCGGACAACCTCGTTGTCGTTGAACCCGACACATCTCGCCAAGATGTCGATCGCGTGGGCTTGGGCGTCCGGTAGCCCGGATACTCCCAAGGCCAGTCCGGCGAACGGAAGCGTGCGCTCGTCCATGCCGGTGGTCGCTCGCAGCAGCTCCGCGACCGCAGGCGCGCCGATCCTGCCCAACGACCAGGCGCACTCGTCCCTGGGGTAAAACGACCGATCACGCAGACCCGCGATGACGAACGGCACGGTGGCCTCACCCCCGATCCGCCCTAGGGCCGCGGCCATCCGCCAGCGGACGTCGAAGTCGTCGTGTTCGAGCAAAGTGTCGCCGATCACGGGGATGGCACCAGCGACCTCAGGGATGTCGTCGAGGCTGCCGAGGTGCATCCCGGCAGCCATGACCGTGGGCCAGGTCGCGTCCGGAGCGCGTAGGTCGGCGATCACTTGGTCTATCAGCTTGA
This sequence comes from Actinocrispum wychmicini, assembly GCF_004345645.1. Classification (GTDB taxonomy): domain Bacteria; phylum Actinomycetota; class Actinomycetes; order Mycobacteriales; family Pseudonocardiaceae; genus Kibdelosporangium; species Kibdelosporangium wychmicini. The sequence goes on from NZ_SLWS01000020.1 coordinate 53,134, forward strand.
GCGGCGATGCCGAACTCGGTGTGACGAAGGTCCGGTCATTGCGTTCCTCATGTCCGTAGTGGTAGACCGACGCGCTCGGCTCGAACCGGACCCAGCGGCCTGCACTGGGAAGGGCCTGTTTGGTCCAGTAGTGGTCCTCCAGCTCGATCACAGTCTCGTCGAAAGGTCGCGCCTCCCACGAGGTCCGCCGGAACGCGGAGTTCGCGTTCCAGAAATCCGAGTCAGCGAATTCCGACCTCGGGTGGGCGTCCGAGAAGATGTCCAGGTCGCGCTTGTCCAGGAAGCGCGCGGTCGACGGGTAGATCTGACTGCCGTAGACGCCGAGCACTCCCGAGTTCCGGAGGTGTCGCACGAGGGCGTCGAGCCAGTTCGCGTTCGCGGGCACGGCGTGTGCGCTGAGCACGACCACCAAGGCGCCCGAGCATATCTCGATGGACCTGTTGAGAGCGATACCCGGTCGGTAGTCGGAAATGTCGATGACCTTGTTCGCGTAGTTGAGCGCCAACTCACGGGAACCGTCTGTGGAGGCGTTGTCAGCGGCGACAACCTCGACGCTGTAGACGCACTGCTGGGCGGTGACCGCCCTGAGCACGGCGTCGAGGTACTTGGCTTCATTGCGGAATCTCACGATCACACTGATGTCAGGCATGGGACAACGCCTCCCCCGGACCGACGTCGGTGACGGCGGCAGTGACGTGCTCGGCGATGTACTGGATCTTGTCGTCGCGCAACTGGCCGTATGTCGGCAACCACATGGCCGCACCCGCTATCGCGTGCGCGACCGGAAAATTCCCCGACACGTGGGCGAGCACCGGCTGTCGGTCCAGCGCGGGCCAGATCGGCCGAGCGTCGATCCCCGCCCCGCGGAGCCTGTCGACGACCGCAGTGCGGCGAGGTACCCGGATTGTGTGCAGCCAGCAGGAACGACGAGCCCAGGGCGCGCAGGCCGGACCCGAACAGGCATCGGGAAGGAGCTCCCTGTAACGCTCGCTAACCCGGAGCCGCGCGGCAACCAGGTCATCCCACCGCTGAACCTGCCCGACTCCGACGGCCGCCACCAGATTGGTCATCCTGAACTTCCGCCCAAGGATACGGTGCACGTAGGGCTCCTCGGGAGTCATCCCGTGGTTGACCAGCAGCCGCATCGTCGCGGCGAGTTCGGCGTCGTTGGTGCTGGCGGAGCCACCCTCACCGGTGGTGACCGCCTTGTTCGCATGGAAGCTGAAGGTCGACACAACTCCTTGCGCGCCCACCGGCTCCCGCTTGTATGTGGCCCCATGTGCCTAGGCGGCGTCCTGGATGACCGGCAGGCCCAGTCCGGCGAGTTCGTCGTAGTCGGCGGGGTGCCCAAGTAGATCGACTGCGATGATTGCCTTCGTCCGAGCGGTGACGGCCCCGGCTGCGGGGGCTGGGTCGAGCGTCCACGTCGTCGGCGAGACGTCCGCCAAGACGACTTCGGCTCCGACCGCCAGGACCGACATAGCGGGCGCGGCGAAGGTGAGCGCGGGGACGATCACCTGGTCCCCGGGACCGATCCGCAGGGCCCGCAACGCCAGTTCGACGGCCAAAGTGCCGTTCGCCACCGCCACGGTGTGCTTATGGCTGATCCGCGCGTTCAGGGCTCGTTCGAACTCGGCCACGAACTGCCCTGTGCCGGATATCCAGCCTTGACGCATCGCCTCAGCCACGTACTCGTTCTCCACTGCCGAGAGATCAGGAGCACTGAGCGGTATCGAGACCGGCCCGATCATCGCCCCGCCCCGGGAGCTCCGGCGTCGGTGCAGGCGGCGGTCCCCGCGATTCGCGAGGAGAACCACGGGATTGCGAGGTCTAGACCATCCTCAAACGAGGTCTTCGGCTCCCAGCCGAGGACGGAGGACGCGAGCGAGATGTCCGGCATACGCCGACGGGGGTCTTCGGCCTTCTCTGGCCCCAGAACTATGTCGGAGTCCGAAACACAGCGGTCCCGGACCGACCTTGCCAGTTCGATGATCGTCGTCTCTCGCGGGTTTCCGATGTTGATCGGTCCGGGATGCGCCGATTTAGCCATGCGCACGACACCATCAACGAGATCGGACACATAGCACAATGACCGCGTTTGCATGCCGTCGCCGTGAACGGTTATCGGCTGCGCCTTTAGCGCCTGGCTAACGAAGGTCGGAATAACCCGACCGTCGTCCAGCCGCATGCGCGGCCCGAATGTGTTGAAAATGCGGACGATCGCCGCGTCAACCCCGCAGATGTTTTCGGTATGCGGTGACGAGCGCCTCGCTGAAGCGTTTCGCCTCGACATAGACAGCGCGCGGACCGACGGGATTGATGTTGCCCCAGTAACTTTCCGGCTGCGGGTGGACCGCCGGATCGCCGTAGACCTCGCTGGTCGAGGCCAGCACGAACCTGGCCTTCTTGTGCAGCGCCAACTCCAGCAGAGTCCGCGTACCCTCCGACCCCGCCCGCGACGTCTCGATCGGCATGCGTAAGTGATCTGCGGGGCTCGCAGGTGAGGCGAGGTAGACGACCAGGTCGACCTCGCCCGCCAGGTCGAATGGCTGCACCACGTCGGTGTTGCGGAACGTGAACGAATCCTGGTCCAGCACGTGGCGGATATTCTCCGCAAGACCTGTCGACAGGTTGTCGACACAGACGACGTCGTAGCCATCGGCGAGCAAGCGCTCACATAGGTGGGAGCCGAGAAATCCAGCTCCGCCCGCGACCATCGCGCGCAATGCACCCCCCACGTGCTCGAAGCCGTCACCGCCAGGCCAGACTGCCAGACCTGTTGTCACCGACACAACGAAGCGCCTCCTTCACACTCCATTGGACCAGCCACATCCGAATCCGTGTGACGACCCGAAATTGTGGTTAGCCCAAAAACGCAGGCGGTCACCCACTCGTCTCATCTGCCGTCCGCAACGTGCAGCAACGGTTGATGTCGTTCGGCGGCCGGCTGACCGCAGGACCGACGACTCATCCGCCGCACTCGTGCCATTCCCAAGGCTGGCAACGGTTCCTGTCGCGTGACGGCACCGGCTCAGCCTGTGTCCCGGCTGAGCGTGGTCAGCATCGCCTTCTTGCGGGTCTCGTAGGCTTCCCGCTCGGCCTCCGTCGCTTCGGTCCCCCGCTGGATGAAGTAGGCGGCGGTGCGGGTGAGACTGTTGATCTCGGTCACCGGGGTGTGCTCGGGCAAGTTGGCTGACACCATTCGTTCCTCGATGCCCTCGTGACGGGCGTTTGTGGCGTGCGCCGCTGTTCTCATCGAGGTGCCGCAGGCACCATTGATCGAGGTCGGCGACGGTCTGGTCGGGTTCGGTGGTGCCGTCGGGTATCCGGCTGGCCAGGAACCGGCCGGACCGTTCCGCCGGTAAGGACAGGAACTGCAGAGGTTGTGCTTGCCGAAATGTCATCCACGCAGGTCCGGAGCAAGCTCCGCGGGACCGGACCTGCCTGACGCCCCAGCACCGCACACCGCCGCTCGGTCTTCGGCGCGGATGGCTCGACACCAATCACGAGACTTCGCCGCACCAAGCCGCAACCGCTTGCGCAGAGTCTCCGCAGAGATAGGTCGACCGGTCCTCGCCCAATGCTCACGGTTCAGCCGTACTGCCTCAGAAAACTGCCTCCGCTCAACTCCCGCCACCGGCAACGGGGACGCCGCGTCGCGCTCGATCTGCAACGGCGACTCCGGCAGTACATGAACCGTCGGCCGGGCTGCGGTGCTATCTGATTGGTCGCCAGACGCCGATATCGCCGACTCCGATGGCATCCTCGAAACAGCACTCTCAGTTTGGCCCGCTACGAGCACCCGCGCACAGGCGTCGCTCGCGTGGACACCAGTACGCAGCATCCACACCAGATCCGCCGGAGCCTGCCGCCGCCAGCGCCGACCGTAACGCTCTCGAAGTAGAGCTATCGCCCGACGCAGCTCCAACTCGGCATCCACCGCATGGCGATAGCTGGTGAGCTGCCACAACACCATTCGCCGCCACAACAACCAGGTGCGCCAACACCCACCGAACCAGTGGAATCGAGTCGCGTAGCGTGTTGTTCACGCCGCCCATCCGCCGAAGCAGTACCGTACGTCCCGCCTCGACGATGGCCAACAGCATCAACGGTGCCGCCGAGTGCAACCCAACGGCAACCCAGTCCGGCCAACCCCCAGCCGCGTTCGCCACGACCGTGCCGACCGACAGGACACGAACCAGTTGGCGCAGCCACCCGACCGGCGCGCCGATCCAAGCCAGCACCAAATCGAGCGCCACCACACTGATCAAGCCACCGTCGATACCAGCTGGCACCCAGTCTGCCAATGGCACACCCTGCCGCGCAGCCAATTCCGACACCGTCACATACGAACCTGCCAACCCATAACCGGCGACCACCATACCCAGAACCACCGCCACAGCTGCGAGCTGTCCCGAACTCAATCGGCGCAAACGGTCCCTCGCCGATGACTCGTCCGATGAGGGCATCATTGCTGAGGTTCCTTCCGTGGTCGTGGCTGCCGCTGTCACCATGCTCATCACGACCACCCTCCTGTAGGTGAACGATCCGACAGAACCCGGCACGTGCGAGCCCGAGGAGAGCCCGAGAAGACTGGCACAGCACGACACCAAACGACACGTACCAACCAGCCACAGTGGACGTGACGTGCGAAAACAATGTATATTGGCCTCTTACAGATCATGAAAGGCCAGGGTTGATCTTGCCGTTGCTCGGCGTGTCCTCCCCGATCCTGATCGATTCATGATCTACGCAGGGATGGATGAGGTACGCGGATGGAGGCGGCCTGTCCGAGCGGGGCAGGGCCACACGCGAAGCTGTTCGATTGCAGGCGGCCCAGTGGTTCGCTCAGGACGTTCCGGTCGCCGAGATCGCCCGCAGACTGCGGGTATCCACCAACGCGGTCTATACCTGGCGGCGCCGATGGCGAGCCGAGGGTGAAGCTGGCCTGGCGTCACAAGGATCCGGTGGGTCGTCGTGCCGGCTGGACCAGCCGAGACTGGATCGGCTGGCTGCGGCGTTGGAGCAAGGCCCCGCCGCGCATGGGTTCGGCGAGGATCAACGCTGGACCCTGGCCCGGGTCGCCGATCTGATCGCCCGCATGTTCCACACCCGCTACACGCTGCGTTGCGTGTCGTATCTGTTGCACCGCATGGGATTCTCGCCACAGATACCGGCCCACCGCGCGACCGAGCGGGACGAGCGGGCGATCGCTACCTGGCGGCGGGAGGCATGGCCGGCGGGAAAACAGTAGCGGCGCAGCAAAACGCCTGGCTGTGTTTCGAGGACGAGGCCGGGCAGACGCTGCGCCCGCCGAAGGCCCGCACCTGGGGCCGGCGGGGCCGGACACCTCAGATCTCGGTGTCAGGGAAAGGGTCGGGCCGGGTGTCGATCGCCGGGTTGGTGTGTGTCCGGCCTGGGCACCGGCCTCGGTTGATCTACCGCGTGCGGACCCATCGCGGTCGTAAGGGTGAACGGCGCAGCTTCGCCGAAACCGACTACGCCGCCCTGTTGGACGCCGCACACCAGCAGCTCGGTGCCCCGATTGTGGTGATCTGGGACAATCTCAACACGCACATCAGTCACGCGATGCGCAAACTGGTCGCCGCCCGGGACTGGCTGCACGTGATCCAGCTCCCGCCCTACGCCCCGGACCTCAACCCAACCGAGCACGTGTGGTCCCACGTCAAACGCAACCTGGGAAACCTGATCGTGCACGGCATCGACCAGCTCACCGCGATCGTGATCTGTAACCAGCGGGTTCGGGGTTCGAGTCCCTGGCGGCGCACCCGGGAAAGTCGGCGGCGACCAGCCAATCCTCCGGTAAGTGAGGATCATGCTGGTCGCCGTTGATCTATGGTGAGGCCGGCGGGTGGCCGCAGTTGTCCGTCACAGTCCGCGGTCGCCGCTATGGAAATGGTGCCCGGCCTGCAAAGTGTGTTCCGCCTGGCGGCACGTCACGTTGTGCCGCTGTTCGCTGAACGCGTTCAGAGACCCATCCCCGTTGACGAACTCGCATTCCCTGAGGCCTCGATCTCGCCGCCATGGCCTGCCCACAGCGCCACAATCCTCTGCCTCGTGGAAGATCAGCGGCAACTTGGACACCGGGCGCGGCAAGCCCTGTTCGCAGTCGCCGCGTCGGCTGCGGACCTCACCGACCGATGTGTCGGACGCACCCTCAGTTTTGGCGATCCCCTATCTCGACGACGATCTTTCCTTGGTCGACCTGCCCCGCTACGCCACCTTCACGGTCCTCCGTGGCTGGGTGATCGTCGGCGTGACTCCGGCGCGGGACCGGCGTCGCCCTTGACGGGGCCGGCGGCGCAGCTTGCGTGCGGTCCGCTGCGCCGCGCGCAGGACAAGATCAGCGGTTGCTTCCGCCGCCTTGTGGTCCAGACAGGGCAACACGCTGGTGTAAGTGTCTGCAGTGAGCACGATACTGTCGTGCCCCAACATGTTCTGCACCGTCTTCAAGGCATTGCCCGCAGCCAGCGACAAACTGGCCGCACCATGACGCAGATCGTGCAACCTTATCGGCGGAAGTCCAGCCTGGGCCGCCAACCTCCGGAACGAGTGCGTAAAATAACCGGGGCTCAACGGGTCGCCCCGTTTGTTGACAAACAAGAAACCCGTCGGCGGCTCCTCAGCGAGACGCCGCCGCTGCTGTGCGTCTCGCATGCGCCGCAAGACGGTCACCAGTCCATGATCCAGCGCGATGGCACGCACACTCGATCTCGTCTTCGGTGGACAGATCACGGTCTTACCGTTGTGGTCCTGAATCTGATGCGACACCATCAGCACCCGCGCCTCCAGATCAATGTCACACCACCGCAACCCCGCTACCTCGCCACGCCGCAACCCCAGCAACGTCACCAACAGATACAGCGGATACAAACCGTGACCACGTATGTTTTCCAAGAACGCCGCCGTCTGCGCGACCGTCCACACCGCCACCGGCGGCCGCTCACCGGTAGCCTGCCACTGCGCGACCCGAGGCTCGGTCCACACCACCGCCTTCGGCCGACGCCCCGACGGCAACTCCACCCACCGAGCCGGATTCCGCTCAATCAACCCACGCCGAATCGCACCGTTCAGCGCCGCCCGCAGCACACCACGGATCCGCTGCAACGTCGCCGCCGACAACGGCCTCCCCCGCGCGGTCGAGACGCGCATCAGCGACGTGAACATGGCCTGTGCCTTGCCCACAGTCAGATCCCGCAAGGGAACCCCACCAAGATACGGCTTCAAGTAGTCCCGGACGTGCTGGGCATACAGACGTCGAGTCGACGCCGCCAACGCCTGGCGAGTCTCCAACCACAGATCCAGCCACTGCCCCACCGTCACCGTCGTCAAATCAGGATCCGCATCAGCACCCTGCAAATAGTCACGCGCCCGCTCCGCCGCGGCACGTGTACGAAACCCACCGCGGCGCACCCGCTGCCGCCGCCCATCCCGACCAGCCGGCAACTCCAACGAGAGATACCACGACCCATGACCACGCTCAGCCAAACGTGGACATTTCCTACCGAGACGACGACCCTCCACGCGACAACCACACCGCTTAGACACACTGCCTCGACTGTCCACCATGACGTCCCTTTCACCTATCGGTCCGGACCCTTACATGCGGTAGCCGCACTGGCCGCATCGTCACCCTTGCAGTCATATCGTCCATAAAGGACGATCGTGCAGCATGCGGATCAACCTGCTCCGCACTCCTCATCTCACTCCGGAAATGTCGGCAAGCAAACACTCCCAGGAGAACAGTCCGCGATGTCACCGATGTGAGTGACGCACAAGCCCAGCGCGGCACTGGATTCAGCGAGGTCGACAGATCGGTCTGCAACGCGGAGTTGTTTCCACTTATGGGAACGGATATGACGCCTACAGCTGGGATGGGTGCTGGAGATCTGCTGAATCGTGTTTCTCAGCCTCGATCACGATCGACGCCGCCTGTTACAAACCGACTGGCCTGACTGGGGCATCTCGGTGGCTGCCCCGGCACACTGGATGTCATGCATCAGCGCAGCGACGGTCACAAGGGTTCGGGTGACTCGGACGTCGCCTTAGGTGACGTTCGAGTCGCACAGCTGATCAACCTCGAACCGACCGGACGACCACGCAGGTCCGCAGCGTATGACGAAGCGCACCGAGCGCTCTTCCAGCATGCGCACGACCAGACGCTGCTACCAGACCCGGCATAGCTCGACTGGCTGTCAGTGATGGCGGCGCACCCGAGCAACGCGGTGCGCGCTATCGCGGTCAGCGCCCTGGCCGCAGTCAGCACCCATCAGCCGATCATGGTGAACGCCCTGTCCGACGCAGACCCTCGTGTCGTCGCCGCGGCCGTCCGGGGCCTCACCGCCCAGACCACGGCCAGCGTGTTCGACCAGCTGGTCGAGCTGCTGAACCGGACCGAACGCGGATGGGCCTGGGTCTGCCGCGCTGCCGCACAACGCATCGCCGGGTCCAGCCACCCGAGACGGCTGGACATCCTGGCCGACGCACTAGGGCATGTGGATCATGGCAGCGCCCACGACATCGCCCGCACCCTGGCTCGTGCCGGGGACCTGCGGGTCGCACCAGTGCTGATCGAGCTCCTGCGCGCACACTCCCCGAGCAGATGCGCGACCGCGTTCGTGCTCGGGCATCTGCGCGTCGCCGAGGCGACCAGCGCGCTCATCGACGCACTACGCGAGCCCAACATCGAGCAGGCGAAAATCGTGCTGGAAGCGCTGGGCAAGATCGGATCACAGCAGGCCACGCCCGGGATACGCGCCATGCTCGACCACAGCTGCGCCACCGTTCGCGAGGCAGCCCTGCTGGCCCTGGCCCGGGTCGGTGGTCCGCTGGTCATCCCCGCCGCCCTCGCCGCAACCGACGACGGCGATCCCACCGTCCGCGAACGCGCCATCCGCCTGCTCGCCAAACACGGCGATCACCGCGCCGTCGGCCGATTGGCGTCGGCATGCGACGGCCGACACGTCCGAATCGCGCTCACCGGACTCGTCCGACTGGCCGACGCCTCGGTCGTGCCCACTCTGGTGCACACCCTGCTGACCACCACCGACCGGCAGGCCCGCAAGCTCGCCGGACAAGCACTCGCCCACACCGGCACACGGACCTATCTGCCGACCCGGCATCCGAACCCACTTGTCCGTCGCGCCGTCATCTGGGTCGTCGGCCAACGAGCAGACCCAAGCGACGCCCATGCGCTGATCACCGCGATGCAGGACGATGACGAACTGGTCCGAGCCCGTGCCGCAGCCGCACTCGGGGGAATCACCGACACGACGACGCTCGCGAAAACAGTCGCGCCACTGACCCAGGCCCTAACCGACCCCAAACCACGGGTCCGTGCCAACGCCGCGATCGCCCTGGGCCGAACGGCACCCGCCGAGCTACGCGACCGCCTCGCCGGTTCGCTCGCCGACCCGCACCCGGCCGTCCAAGCCGCCACCACCGCGGCACTGCGACCACCCGCCGGCAATCGTCCACAACCAACCGAGCCTGCGCCCACCGTCGTCGGCGGTAGTGACATTTTGGATGAACCACCACGCGTGCCCGCCCAGCCCAGTGGTTCCACTGGGCTGGGCAAAGAGTTGAGAGGAAACAAGCCCTCATGATCAGCACACCGCGGACAGCAGCCTGTGGACTTCGACACCTACGGGGCATACGGGGGGTGCCGAGGCCGTCGAAGACACCGGCCGGCAAGCCGCTTGGCCGACCGGCACCGGCCTTCCCGAACAGAATCACCGCGAACGACACCGAGCCTGGCCGCTACCACCTCTACGCCGCCAGGCCGTGGCCCGTTCTGCCACCGGAGCACGATTGTCCGCGCCCTCAAGGGACTGGAGAACGTGATCTCGATAGCCCTGCTGGACCCCATGCGCGACGGCCGGGGCTGGGCCTTCCGCGAGGGCGAGGGCCACGGCCTGGACGAGGTGAACGGCTTCGCGTTCCTCAGCGAGGCTTACCAGGCGACCATGCCCGGCTTCGACGGATAAGGCTCCGGCACGACCAACGATCTCCTTCAACAAGATCGCCAACCGTATCTCTCCCAACCTCCGTGCCCGTCAAACTGGGCAACATCACCGTACCGCCTCGAAGAACCGACCTCCATCAACCTGTTCAACCGGCAATGGCGATCCCGATTTGACTCGCGTGGGCGACGCCGACGCAGTACCAACCGTCGCGTTTGTTGCGGCAGTCGAAGTTACATTGCCGATACGCCGTCGGCTAACACAACGCAACAAGCTCTATCCCGTAAGGTCGATAGGGATATTAGTGTCACAATTGTTTAGGCTGCGAAGAGTCACACGTTCATCAGTGACTCCATCAAAGAGGAACAACTCTTTGCGTCGACAATCGTCGCAGTCAAGCACTCGTGCGAAACACTTGAAGGAAATCGGCGGTGCCAACTCTGACCAGACGTGGATACGGTCGGGGTGCAGGGGGTCGGCTACGTCCCGTTCGAACCGTTCCCAGTCCGGGTGGCTGGCGACCAGACGATAGCCGACAAGCCTGAAGCCTTCACCTTCACCGAGGTATAGACATTGCTCGACAAACTCCCAGCGGGTGGTGGCAAACCATCCGACCAGGTCCAGGCAGGTCATCACGTCCTGCTCCACAACGACAACCTCGTCCTCGATCGCGCGGTCAGTCATGGCCCCGTGGGCGTGCGCCGGGTCGTTGCGAGCTCTACACAGCGACTCCAGCAGCGCCCCTAGACCTCCCGGGTCAAATGCGACCCTGTTCAGTTCGGGCAGCTCAGGAATCTCGCCATCAGCCTTCAGGTTCCTGAGCACCGTAAGCCACGAGTTGAACGATGCGCCACGGTCAAAGCTCTTCTTGAGGTTGTTACTAAAGACGCCTTGCCTACGGACTCGAATGACGAGCGCGAATAGTCCAAGCACTCTCGTGATGCCTTCGGCAAGGCGTAGGATTCGCTCTCTGCGCGCGGTAGCGCCCTGCGCGAGGCGATACTGGCGAGCCAGCACAGCAACGTGGAACGGATAATTCCACTCGGCACGCCAGAAAGGATCCTCCAGAGGCTGAAGTACCTGGTTGAGTAGGTGCGCCTGGGATGCTGTCGTTACCGCAATCCCCTTCAGTGCCTCCAGATCGGCTACGTCCGTACGGAACACGTTGGGCAGTAGTGTGCGTGTGACTTGATCGATAGTCCGCCTACCTTGATTCAAGGAGGCGATCAGGGCTGCAATCTCATCGTCCCGTAGTGCGACTGTAGGAGTAGGCAGGCTATCAGGGAGAGAAAAACCGCCTGACCATCCAGTGATTTGGCCCGCGTTGAGCCACTCAGCGAGCGTCCCTGCATGAACACCGCCACGTGGCCGTAGAACGGTGAGTTTCGTAAGCGCCTCTCCAAAGTCCGGAGGAAGATGGCGCCACCGGTTGAACGAGCCCACGACGTCTCCACCATGACACAGCGCAAGATTATCCTGGCCATCTGCAGTTGCATCGAGATCGCCAGCGAAGTCGACGGAATCAAGATCCTGAGCACTCAGTAGAGGAAAGACCTGCTCCTGACCGTACCTGCGTGATCGAGACCGGATCTGGTCAACCATCTCGTTAAGTGGACGTGTAGGCCCTTCCCATTTGGCTACTAGGAACGGCTGACGGGGGAAAGTATATCCCGTTACCGTTCGGTCCCAATCGATCCATGCACCTTCGCCGAGCGCCTTCTTGAAGCGAGCGGCGACACTCTCCTTTGTATCGATCAATGGCAGGTCGACTGTCTTACGCAAGTCCGGATCGGGTGTCCGCTCACCGCTCCGCGACAACCGAGGTGATGCATCGAGAGCTCGGACGGTAAAGGCTCGAAGAATCGCTTTGCTCAGCGACGGGCGCGCATCGAGTTCTCGGACGAGTTCAGCCACAGTGACGCGAAGTTTCCGGTCATCGTCGTGAGTTTGGCCAACCAAACCGCGAAGTCTATCCATCAGACGTCCACGGACGCCTGGTTCCAGCGCACCGACAACCTTGGTCTTCCCTACCAGCTCGACCGTATGATTGTTGATCTCCCACCGTACCCGAAGCGGTCGTTCGATGACGATTCGTTGCTTGCCAAGCTTACTGTTCGACATGATTTGGGATCGATCCTCGTCCGCAAACCGCCGATAGAGGCCCAGGATGCCCTGAATGTCTTCTCCGGACAACATTCGACGCTTATAGTTCAACCGCTTACGCAAAGGGGTGTGCATCTCCTGAGCGTTGATCATCTGTATTTTTCCACGCCTAGAAGACTCCTTGCGGTTAGTCAAGATTAGCAGGTATGACCCGACAGCACTGCCAGAGAGAAGACCTTCCGGCAATGCGATGACCGCTTCGACGTAATCAGACTCGATCAGCCACTGTCTAATTTGCGCCTCACCGGAGTTCACGTGGCCAGCGAACAAAGGTGATCCGTTGATTAGCGCGACAGCTCGCCCACCCCCAGAGGTAGCTGGCGTCATGTGGCCCATGAGATCCTGAATATGAAGCAAGGCGCTGTCGGTAGTGCGAGGCAATCCGTGCCGGAACCGCCCTTTGGGCTCATACTTGACATAGTCCTTTATTCCACGCCATGAAGCGCCAAACGGGATATGTGTGACGAGGTAGTCGAATGACCCGGTGAACTCTTGACGTAAGACATTTCCGAGCTTTACTCCCCCGAATGGCACCCCTTGTAACAGGAAGGACGACTTGGCTAGCGCGTAGGCGAAGCCATCTGCCTCGTAACCATTAAGATCGACACCCAATTTAGGAGAAATCTGGTTTATATGCGCATTCAACTTAAGTAGCACTTGCCCATTGCGGCAGCATGGATCCATGACGGACACTATCGAGGAACTGTCAGACAACTCGATCGAATCCTGATCGACCAGCACGTGCGCCATCAGGCTCGCTATGTCAAGCGGGGTCGGATCCGCGTTGCCGCTCTCACCGAACCTGCGGATCAAGTCATCAAACAGATACCCCATCGAAAATTCGTCAAAGGCAGACTCGGAAAGGTCGATGCTAGCAAAACTCTGACACACTCCGTATAGCAGGCCAGCAGCATCCAACCGAGACACGATGAGCCTGAAGCCAAAGCCGTCGATCACTTCACGCACATTAGGAGAGAATCCATCCACGAAGTGCATAAGATTCTCCCTGACGCGTGACGGGTCAGAGAGAAGGGAAGAAAAATCGAACGGACTGGTGTTATAGAAGTCGAAGCCGGTAAAACCATCGGGCACACTCTGATTTTCCCTCAAGTGGTCATGAACCGCTTCTCTGGTAGACGCCAGCATGGAGTCCAAGCGGCGTAGGAAGACGAACGGCAGGATAACTCTGTCGTACTCGCCGACCGCAAACGTGCCGCGGAGCTGGTCAGCAGCCAGCCAGATATGATGCTGGAAGCGGGTCAGGCTGTCCACTCGTCCCCCTAGACGTTACTAACAAGAGCGCTTAGGTTTACCACGCCGTGTTGCGCATGCTGGATGACGTCCACGCTGACCGAACTCACGCCTCGTAGCACGTCAGACTCGACCCTGAAATGATCACCGTGGGTCCCGTGCAGGTATGCAACCCGGCACCGGTTCGGTACGCAGAGGCCCGATCGAGTTGTGGGAACTGCCGGATGAGCAGCGTCGCCGATGGGAGTACACACCACACCAGCACGGAGGTCGCTGGCCTTCGGGATGACGGTCGACCAGGTCGTCGACATACTCTGTGCGATTCGGAATCACGACCGCACCGACCGGGCAAAGTAAGCGTTCAGCACGGCTGGCCCAGTCTTGCTGGACGTGCTGACCAACCGGACAAAGATACCCGTGCCACCCAAGCTCACCATCGTCTAAGGCTGGGGCTTCGCCATCGCCAAGCTCAAAGAACTCCTGCGCAGCCCCGGGAGAGACAAACCTGCCCCGGAGTGTCGTCGCCCTGAGTCCCGTCGTTGAGTGATCCGTGAGCTGTCCAGCGGTTGCAATCCCTTCCGAACAGGTGTTCGATTCACCTGTCAGTAGTTCCTGACCTGCGCGAAGTAGGCCCCGGATCAACGACACCCTAAGGGGCACCCTCTGCGCAGAGCCTGGCGGCCGCTAGGAGAGGATCGCGCCGTGGCGACTGACCCGTGTACTCCAGTCCCGCTGTCACGGGCGGAGGTTTCAGTGTCGGTGTCGCCATCCGCCGTCCCGGTCCAGTCCGGTTCCGCCTTCGTCGTGCCCGGCGAGGACCTGGCTGCCGCCAAGATGCGCCTGTTCGATACGGCCGTCGTGATGGTCCATCGGCTCGATGCGGTGGAGCATCGCCGTCGAGGCGAGTTGGGCCTCGGCCAACTGACGTCGCTGGAGTTGATCGACGTGTTGATGGACTTGCCAGCTGACGTGCCGGTGCCGCAGCGTTCGCTGGACGTGACCAGCTTGCATCAGCTTCGACGCTGCCAACCTGGGGTAGTCGAGTTCACGGGCGCACAAGTGGTACGTCGCGTTGTTCCCGCAGTCATGCCGATCATGGCAGTCGTGTACGCGAAGAAGTGGGACGACGGATTGATTCGAGCTTCTCGATTCGCGTCCTACTGCCAGCGCACGGTCGTGGTGCCCGACCTTCCCGAGAACGCTGATGAAGCACTCGCCGAGGCGTCCTGGTACGGAATCGGTGTTGCCGTCGGCCCCAAGGCCGCTCCAGTGACGGTTCTTCAACCAGAGGTGTTCGCCGAGTGGCGCCCCACTCCGGCATGGTGGCGCTTCGCCGAAGTCGCGTACGGACAGCTCCTACCAGCGCAAGTGCCTGGCTAACGTCAGGAGTCAGGCCACGCGGGGAGAGTCGCCCATACCTCGACCGGTTTCTGCGGTTTGAGCGGTTCCTTCCGCTGCAGCCTGTGGGTAATGAACTGGTGCTCTTGGAGGGAACTGGCGCACAGCGTCCGCCAGAACTCCGCCCGGTCCTTCATCGTCGGTTTCTCAAGCATGTAGCCGGCCCACTGTTCCCATACGGCGACCGCATGGGCGTGGGCCTCGTTCTGATGTGTTCTTCTGAGGAACCGAGTCAGCTGTTGTTCGTCACAGACTGCGCAGCCGCACCGTGGGCCCGGCCGGGCACCGTACAGATCTGCGATCTTGCTGCCCTTCCACCAACACACCAGCTCTGGGAACAGCACGCTGGGTGACTGATCTTTTATTCGCGCCAAAGACTTTTCTTCAGGGTTGATAGTGTGCCGAACCGTTCCTCCGGTACCGATCGCGCCAGCGAACGCGCCGTGTGCCACGAGATCGAGCGCGTTGAAGTCGGTCCGTAACGGCATGAGATCCACTGTGGCAGCCAGTGTTCGCAAGTTCGGGATGATCCGTGCCGTGTCCTGGGCGAGCGGGTCGTATTGCCTCCCCAGCACGAGCCCGACGGGACAGTCCGCGTCGGCCAGGATCGCCGTGGTCTGCCGGATGAAGGCTCGGCCCAGCAGGGAGACATCCAAGGGAACGACGAAGATGACATCCGTTCGACGGAGCTGTTTCACCTGGCCGACAGCCGCCTTCAGCGCGTCGGTGTCACCCGCGGGTATATATCCGGTCGGGGTGAGTGCGGCAGCCCCGCCCGCCACCAACTGCTGATCGAGCACGTCGTCCAGGCTCATCGGCAGCAACTGGTTCTTAGGCAGCTGGAACGGTGCGTCCACTGTGGCCGTGTACGTCTCGTACGCCGCTGGATCCCACAGGGCTACGCCCTCATAGTTCGCATCGTCCAGCGACTGCATCCGATCCTTGGCCTTCGCGCCGGCGAGAACGAAACCGCTCCGCTCGGTGCTGACATAAGGACGCAGGAACGGCACCTGATTCGGCCGGGCGTAGACGAGGATCCGATTGAGCAACGCCCCCACTCTGCCTGCCGGACGTTCCGGGCAAGCCCGCCCCGCGAGCGTTTTCAAACGGCCGGCGAACTCGGACTCGCCCGCGGACGCGGCGCGTCCACCGTGCAGATCAGTCATCGGTCACCGCCAGCAAGTCGTCACCAAGCAGACGTCGGAGGTTGCCTGAGGTCGTCCCGGCAAGCCGGGCGGCGTTGTCGACACCTCCAGCGTTCCGAACAGCGGCGGCAACAACCACGGGAACGAACTGCACCGGCTCGGGACGCAGCGGCTCGGGCTCACTGGTACGCCAGCCCAACGCGGACATCTGGGAATTGATACTGCGATACCGCCCGTCAGTGATGACCGCGAGGTCGACCGCACGACGCAACAAGGCCGCGGCAGACATCCGCCAGTGCGCCTTGAGCTGCAACAAACGCGCCGGGGTGATCGGCGCGGTCGTAAGGTGAGCGCGAACCTGCTTCGCAGGGGCCAGCAGTTCGCTGGCGAACGCCTGCGCCATCTCCTCAGCGTCCATGTCCGGTGCCGGAGCACACGCGACATGCCCGAGTTCATGCGCAAGCGTGAACCGCCGCCGATCGACCGGCGCGTCGATGTTGATCACGAAAACCGGCGGCTCGCCCGGTGGATGCAGGCTCGTCGCATCCACCTCTCGTCCACCCAGCGACATCGGGACAACCAGAGCTCCCACTCGCTCTGCCACTTCGGTCATCGAGTCGATCGGGCCGTCCGGCAGCTTCAACGCACGTCGCAACGCACGTGCGGCATCTTCAGGCCCATCGACGCCGCCGACCTGCAGTGGCGTCAAGGTGAACTCCGGCAGCGGCACACTCGCAACATCGGCGAGCCGACGGACATACAAGCGCAGCAGATTGACCTGGGCGTGCAACCGCCGCAACGTGGAGGCCTTCGTCGACGCGCGATTGCGGTGGTACAGACAGCCGTCTCCCAGAGACCACAACTTCGCGTCACCAGCCAGCAGGTCCGGTGTCGACTCCAAGGCGAGCGCGAACAGGTCCAGCCTGTCCCCCGACACGGTCAAGACGCCCTTCTCAGCTCGAGAGACGTACCCCTGACTGATCTCCGGCTGAGCGCCGGACAACTGGGTAAGCCGCTCAGCCAACTGCTTCTGCGTCAGACCAAGCGCCTCACGAGCGGCGATCAACAGGTCAGGGTTGACGTCCAAGCCGGGCCGTCGAACCATCATGCAAGCAATAATACGTCAAAATATTCCGACTGTCCACAGCCTGTGCACATCTCCCGACTCCCCTATGAGCTGACCGGCAGCATGCAGATCAAAGTGCATCCACTTGATGGCCGCTACCTCACGGCGCCAGCGCCACACACCGCCGCTCGATCTTCGTCCCGGATGGCTCGACACCAGTCGCGGGACTTGGCCGCACCGAGCCGCAACCGCTTGCGCAGGGTCTCGGCGGAGATAGGCCGGCCAGTCGCCGCCCAGTGTTCACGGTTAAGCCGTACCGCCTCGGAGAACTGCTCCCGATCGGCCCGTACTGCGGGCATCCGGGACGCCAACGCGGCATCGAGGTCAACCCGCGACGACGGCTCTGGCGCGGCATGAACCACAGCCTGCATCACGGCGCTGCCTGATTGGTCGCCGGACACTGCCGGCACCGGCTCCGCTGAACTCAGAGCAGGATCGTGAAGCTCAACAGTGGTGCGAACCCACGCGCAGGCGTCGCTCACGTGAGTGCCCGTACGCAGCATCCACACCACATCCGCCGGGACCTGTCGCCGCCAGCGCCGACCGTAACGCGTCCGAAGCAGGGCCATCGCCCGACGCAACTCCAACTCGGTGTCCACCGCCTGGCGATAGCTGGTCAGCTGCCACAACACCATCCGCCGCCACAACAACCAGGTCCGCCACGGCGCCAACACCCAACGAACCAACGGGATCGAATCGCGCAACGTGTTGTTGGCTCGGCCCATCCGCCGGAGTAGAACCGCACGTCCCGCCTCAACGATCGCCAGCAACATCAACGGCGCAGCCGAATGCAACCCAACAGCAATCCAGTCCGGCCAGCCACCAGCCGCATTCGCAGCAATCGTGCCAACCGACAGAACACGAACCAACTGGCGCAGCCACCCCACCGGCACACCAATCCAGGCCAACACCAAGTCGAGCACCACCACAGCGATCAAGCCACCATCGATACCCGCCGGCACCCACCCCGCCAACGGCACACCCCGCCGCGCAGCCAACTCCGACACCGTCACATACGAACCCGCCAACCCATAGCCAGCCACCACCAGCCCCAGAACCACCGACACCGCAACCGCCGTGAACTGTCCCAAACTCAACCGCCGCAAGTGGTCTCCAGTCGTGAGTTCGCGCGACGGAGCCACCGTTGCCGGGGCATCTCCAGTGGTCGCGGCTGCCGCTGTCATCACGCTCATCACAACCACCCCAACGCAGCTGGACGGTCCGATAGAATCCGGCATGTGCGAGCCCGAGGAGAGCCCGAGAGGACCGAAACAGCACGACACCAAGCGACACGACCCGGCAAGCCACAATGGACTCGACGTGCAGAAACACTGCAGGGCAACATTATTCGGCACCACCCGGCACGGTCTCGGGTCGGCTCTTAACCAGCGGGTTCGGGGTTCGAGTCCCTGGCGGCGCACCCCCAAAGAGCAGGTCGAGATGCATCTCGACCTGCTCTTTTACATACTCGCCGACCATCTGTTCACCGTCCACACTGGACGCAAACGCGCCCGAGACGAGCCCGAGAGGTTTCTGAGCGCTCCGAGGGATGATCAACACTGTCTTCTCCGCTGCCGCCCGAGCCACTTCCGGCAAGACACTGGTGTACGTGTCACTGGTCACCGTGATCGAGGAATGCCGCAGCATCTCCTGAACCACCTTAATCTCCACCCCGGCGGCCAGCGCCAGGGTCGCCGCACCATGCCGCAGATCACGCAGCCGGATCGGCGGCAACCCCGCCTGCCTGACCGAAACTGGAATCGATCCGTGACGTCGGCCGGATGCAGCGCCTCTCCGCTCGGCCCAGTGAACACCAACCCCTCGGTCTCCACCCACCGCGCGCCTGCCTCGTCCCGTTCCCGCACCTGCCGGCTTCGGTGGGCACGCAACACCGCGACCAGATCGCCGTCCAACGCGACCTGGCCTTCCGACGAGGTCGTCTTCGGACGAGACATCGCCGTCTCCCACCCGTACTGCACAATCTGATTCGCCACCGTCAACACCCCAGCGTCGAGATCGATATCCGACCAGCGCACCCCACACGCTTCCCCGCGCCGCAAGCCCCGGTGAGCGACCAACAAGTACAGCGGGTAGAGCCGGTCATGCACGGCGTGATCGAGAAATCGCCCAGTCTGCGCCGGCGTCCAGATCATCACCGGCGACGGCTGCTTGCCCGTGCGCCGCCACTGCTCCACCCGCGCCTGAGCTGCTGCCAATGTTCGATGGGACGCAGTCGGCCGCCGAGGTGGTCGCCGTACCGAAGGTGATCGAGGTGATCGTCAGGTCGAACGGGTTGGGATTGGTGATGGTGAACTGGGCCGCACCGGTCTTGCCGGGGAACAGGTCCGCCTTCGGATCCGGCGCGGCGACAATGGTCAGGTTTTGCACACTGCCGGCCTTGCGCGACACGCTGCCGGTAGCGTCTGTGGTCCATGCCGCGAACGCCACCGAGGAGATCGCCCGGCGCCGATGGCGATCCCTGTCCCAGCCATAACTGTTCGGAAACGTCTGCCTCGCGGTCGCGCTTCCCGTTGCTTGGACACTACGACTCCCGTTCGTTGGACTGGACGTCCCGCTCACACGGATACGGCCTGCTCGGGCCTGCCATGCTCCTCATGGCAGGCAGGTCTCCTCATTGGCGATCGTGACTCAAACGGGTGAATTAGCGGCGCTTGTCACCCGAGCGAGCGAATGAACTCGGTGGTGTCCGGAGTTAGTACTCGACCTTGGTAAACCAGCATGTTTGATGCTAGGTGGCGCATATGGGTTAGGTCGCGGATATCGATCCAACTGCCTACCCGCATCCGGGTGATCGACTTTGCTTTGCCGGAACCCGTCAACCCTTCCGGGGACAACGACCCCATCCGGTCACCAGTAGTCGCAATCGATGCCAGGGTCTTTCAGCCCGTACACCTTCGAGGGAACGTCGGTGCCGGTACTGCCGAATGCAGCCTACGATCGGATGGAAACCTGAAGGAAGGGCCGTTATGGAGCGAGTGGAATGCGTCATTGCGTCGTTGGTCACGTACAGATCTTGGGTGGGGTGTTGTCCACCGCGACCGGTCGAGGATCCCGGCAAAGTCGCGCTCCTGCGGAGGCAAATGGATGAACGAGGGTGGAACGGGCCGCCGGTGGTGATGGCCGGGGACCGGGCATTGACCGGAACCCATCGGCTTGCTGCGGTCGCCGGGAGCCGCCTCACCGTCATCCCTGTGGTCGATGCACATGCGCTGGGTGCCTGTTGGATACCTCAATGGCGGGAGGTCTTGCCGCCGATTTCGCAGTGGTGCGAGATTGGGCACCGGCTCGGGGACCTTCTGCCCCCGGAGGTCGTCTCCTATGTTGGGCTCGACCTGCATCTGCCCAGCTACCGCTGACCGGAGACGGAATTCCGGCCGCGGCATCGTGCCGACAAGGAGCACGCCATGAGACGACGCACGTTCGCAATAGGCGCGATGACCGCCCTCGGCACATCGTTGGCCGGCAATGGGCTGGCCCGGGCCGTAACACCCACTTTGTCCCAGTTCCCGCCGCCTCCCCTCCCGCTAGGTGTACCCGCGAATATCGCGGATATCCTATCCAAGGTCACCAATCTCAACGATCTGCTCCTGCTCGCGGGACAGACGCGTATCGACGGCGCTGTTGCCTGGGAGGCCAGCGACATCACCGTTTACGCCGACATGCCCGGCAACCCGATGCCGGACAAGCTGCCACACGGAGCCGAGCTCATTCACTACACCGGGCTGCGCGCCTCCCGCCTGGTCCGCACCGGTGACCTCACGCTGACCCGGTTGTCCCGGATTCTGTATGTCCCGGTCGACCCGCGGACCGGAAACCGGATCACGACCTGGCGAAACCCAGTCGACGGAAAGGAACGTCCCGTGCCGCCCACGTTCCTGCGGACGGCGAAACGGGTCAGCACCCTAGGAGAGGGGCGGCTGGCCGTGGGGACTCCGGACGCCGCGTCCGCCCCCGGTGCCATCGCCCCCTCGGTTCGGGGAAACCTGTCCTGGAACGTCCCGCTGAGGCAGGCGCACTCACTCGCCGAGAAGTTCGGCATCACCGACGACTTCGGCTTCGGCAACCACTACACCCGGCTGGTCAGCGGCCAGATCGCCGCGCCCCTGCTCGGGACATTGCCCGTGTTGCCCGTGGTCGTTTCCGCCGCGGCGAACAGCTCGACCATCCAGCCGTTCCCACCCGAGACCGCTCTCGCCGAATCGGATGTCCGCGGACGCGGGCTCTACGCCGAGACCGCACAATCCATCAGCGACCTGCAGCAAGCCGCTCCCTGGCTGCGGGAGCTGGTCACCACCACCTATCCCGACCTGCTGACCCCACCGACCAGCGCCGAAACAGAGTGGGACGACAACCGATGGGTCGCGTTCCACCGCGAGCAGTTGGCGCCACACGGCCTGACCTGGCGGGAGTGGTGCGACCGCACCCCGGTCACTTAGCGCCGTCGCAGTGGCCGACAGCTCGTGCGCGGACAACCCGGCGTGTGCCAGCGCGTGCCGTAGTCGTACGGGACACCACCGTCGGCAACCAGACCATGGACACGGCAATGGTGTTGCAAAATGTTCGGCCGGGCGGGACGAATCGGCGCAGGGAAACGGAAGGCTGGGCCCACCTGATCGTCGACGAAAATCAGCGCCCCGCCTGGCAAACCCGGCTCGTAGCCGAGTACTCCGTCTACTTCCACATCCACGACAGCCTGCCCGACCACGTGCTGGCGGAAGTGCTACAAGGCCGCATCACCAGCCTGGCCGACGCCGAAGCATGGTGGGTGGAAACCCTGGCGTACGCCCAAGGCGACGACGCACTGGACCCCGGGCAGCATGCGGTGTCCTTCCTGGTCGACGAAGGCTTTCTCACTCAGAAACACGACGGCGACAACACCACATTGACCATCACCGACCTCGGTCGTTTGACCGCCCGGATGATGGTGTCCACCCAAGCTGGCAGCCGGCTGCGCCGAGCCCCTTACCGCGCTTCCCGCACCGACCGACCCAGATGCCGCCGAAGACGCGTTGATTCTCGTCCTGTCGGTCGCTGTCCAAGCACTCAGTACGATCCTGGTACCCGACAAGATCCGTCCCGCAGTCGCCACCGTTCTCAAAGCCGGGGGACGCAGCTCATCACCCACACCGCATCGTAAAGGGTCTCGGCGCCCAAACCACCGCATCGCCAGGCGACCTCGCCCGCGCTGGAATGCTGCTTGTCGCCCGCTCACCCCATTTGTTCGCTCACAGCAAGCCGGCTCGACGCGTAGTGGCAGGCATCCCACTAAGCACTCTGTACCCTGTCTACGACCGGGTACCGCGCTTCCTGTCTTGGCTTGCGGCACAGGGTTTGCTCGGCACAGTGCATCCGTGGATCGCTGTCGTCGCAGCGGATCTAGCTCAACGCATTCGCTGGCGCCGCCTGGCACCTGGCCGCGGCGCTGGCCGTCTACTGTGGATGTGCGAACAACTGGTCAGCCGACCTCACCACCAGCAACGCGTTCCGGACATTTGGCTGTCAGCCGTCACCCGGGGCCACCACGCGCCTGATTGGCCACCAGGACCCCCACCGACGAGTGCGAACTCGACCACGCTGGCTACCTGACCCTACTGCGCGAACGAGCATCCGCCGCAGTGCTGACCGACAGCCCCGATCACGCAACCGTGACTGGCACCGTCGCCACGACCGCGGTGACCTGGCGTGGAAATCTCCATAGCCAGCCCACTACTACCCAAGCCACCATCGACATCCCTTACCCCGATGGCGCAGACCCAGCCGGCGATCCGGTGTCAGCCGCGCCACCATGAACCGGCACACCGTGTCATGGCCGACTGGGACAGGCGCGTCACCGAATGCGGCGGGCTGACTCCCGGCGAGGCGCGCAAGAACGACGAGCTGACCCGGCTTCGCACGAAGCTCGCGGATCGGACCCGCGAATGCACCCAGCTGAACCAACGGCTCGACGCGGCGGCCACAGCGATCGCAGCCCTGCACCACGACAACACCCTGCTACGCCAGGAACTCGACCAGGCCGGCGTTCTGGTCACGCTCGACACCCGCCGACCCCAGTCCCCATGATCGGAAGGCGGACATCTGTCCGACGGGACTGGCTGGTCGACTATCGGCACTGAGCCAGCGGGAACGGGTCGATGACCGGCCCCGAGCACACCTCGGCGTGGAACTCGTAGAAAGCGCGGAGCACGGAGCTAATACACTGTGTGCGATCGCCGTCGCCGCGTATCTTGTGCCGAGCAACGGTCTTCCGGTCACCGGATTCACCGTCCCCGGCAACGGCGCCGCGCTTGTCCGCTCGTCGATGCCCGTTGCGTTCTGTCCACGGCGGCGCCAGTGCACCCGAGCCGGCTTACCGGCCAGTTGCAGCCACGGTTGAGGTCGCGTGCCTCGATCCGGCTCGCCCGGTCCCAGCTCACCTCGACCGCCCACAGGTCGGAACCAGCGCAGCAGGTCCATGCCGTACGAGCCCAGCGTCGCCACCGACCAGCCCGGCCGCCTGCAGGTCCAAGAAGTACCCAACAACCGGCCCCACCGCGACCCCGGACAAATCGAGCAGCCGATACAGGCGATCTCCGGTGTGTCGCAACGCAAATCAGCAGGCCAAGCCGCTGACATCCGACTTCGCATAAGCCCTGAACAGTTACCTGTGATCAAACCCGCCACACTGCGTGCCGGCCATGCGAAAGATCTGAATTAGACCACACATGGCTCTAATCGGAAATTGAGCATAGACAGGCATTGATAGCATCGCCCCTATTGCGCGCCGAGTCCAGTTGTTTCGGGTCTGTGATAACAATATCCACACTCAGTTGATTCTCGAAGGTGTATATTATGTAGACGCTTAACGCTTCGGAATCGGTAGGCGTCAAGACGCTGACGTCTTGTATCTTATTATATATGCCAGCACGAAAATCTTCAATCTCCAGGCCATGGGGTGAATGTAACATCGGCACAACGCCCCAGTTGGTTGTCACGACCGCGCCCGGAGTTGTTGGAGTCATTAGGTTTGCGAAGAAATCGTCGACCTGCCTCGCCGTTTCGTGTACAGCGGTACCATCGGCCAGCTCCGCAGGAAGATGCGCGCCGATTGCGCGTGAAAGCCCAACAAAGTCGATATCAGTGTGAGGTGTGGCGGTAAAACCGATCCAGCTCAACACGTTAGTCGCCGCTGTAGGTGTGAGAGGTGGCGCCAGCCTCGTGCGCATATCGACGGTGATGAAGTACGGAACATTCGCAATGGATACGTGTCGGTCATCCGCTTCCGACCTGATGATAGCCGCCGACACCAATGCGTTCATCGTGATCTTCTCGCGATGACACAATTCAATGAGAGCACTGGTTCGCTCTGCATCTAGCTTACAACGAATAATTGAGTTAGCAAAAACGGGAAGTCCGGCCTCGCTGGCAAAATCTCGCCGTGGTGGAGTACTCGCCGGTGGCGTGGGGTATTCGAACTTACCCAAGCCCCGGTCGGACAGTATTTTTTCAACCGCATCAGGATACGCGTGTGGGCTCAAATCTGGGGTCACACCACGAGCGAGGTCGGCATACGCAGACCATAGCTCATCCAGGATGGCCAACGCGTGATGTGCGTCCGCGATCGCATGGTGCACCATCAACGTAATCGTGGACCGATTGCCGACACGAACCACATGGATTCCGGCCATTGCGCGACGCGGATCCACGTTCACATCAAAGAAGAGATCATCCAGATTTTCGGCATCGCAAACAGTAGGCGTCGGCAGCGGCGGAACACCTCGCGCGAGCATGTGGGTTCTTCCGACCGTTTCGAGTCGAGTTGAAAGGATTGGATAAGCGTTTCGCACGGCGTCGAATGCCGCTGACAATATTCGGAGATCGACTTGTCCGCGCACCTGCACGGCATATCCGATGTAGGCTCCGATGGCTACGAACCAGTTTTCAGTCGGAGCCAGACAACGAATGCCGTATTCTGCTATATCAGCAACCGAGGCGTCCATGCGAGAGCTATTCATGTCAGTCATTTCAACACCAATCGTCCAGGTTTCCATGCACGGATTCAGCATCCGAGAGACATGTCATCGACATCACCCAATCCGAGATTGCCATACAAGAGCGCTCCCCATATCGAGCATTGCGACACCCCCGTAGTCGGTCGGTTGTCTACCAATGCCCCGAACAGGGCGTCACCGATACAAACTGGACACCCTCCGCTGGTGTCTGGGCCGACATCGATTCGGCCGAACCCGCGATGCCGAACCGTCTCACCTGATCTTGTCGCTCACCTCGATTCGTCTCGCCTTGCGTTGTCGCTCCAGGGTGTTTGTCCCACGTGATCTTCACTCGGTCGAGCGGCTACCGGTCGGCACGCCGGGCACCAGCCCACCGGACTGGCGGGCGCTGGCCACGATCGCTGCCGCGACTCGGGTCCGGAGGGGCTGGCCGTCCTCGACCAGCAGGCGGCCGAGTAGTTCAAGGCGTTGCGGCGACGGTAAGTAGCGTCGGGGACTGGCGCGGTCGCGTAGCTGCGTTTCCAGCCCCCCGAGCCTGCTGAGGCCAAGACCGAGGCGAAGGACGCCCTCATCATCGCGGACGCCGCCTGGGCGAAGCCGCACACTCTGCGGACGATCGACGCCGAGGACGAGACAATCGCCCGCCGCGTTCGCAGTCCATCATGCGCTTCGAGGCAGCATGACCGCGGTCAGCGGCTGCCTAGTGATTGGTCTCCCGGTTCACCGAGCAGCAGGTTGTCATAGAGCAAAACTCCGATGGTGAAGCACACCCAGATTCCGAGATTCACCTTGTTGTCGAAGGACTTGAGGAGTTCGTTCCCCACGCACACAGGGCATCCGCCGTGTTCGTCCGTTACTCCGAGGTAGTCCACACCGGTTCGTCTTCGCTCCCTTGTGACCGCATTGAAGAACCGTGTCGCCCATGGAAATTGCTTCTCGTTGAGGTCAACGCCACCCACGTTCGAGCGGTCGGCCGTAAGGAACGCGTCCGAGGTCAGCTTCCACGCGCCGTCGATGTAGCGCAGGTGTCCGGTCCCGTCGCTGCCCAGTTCGGGGACCGCGCCCGGCACTCTCCCTCGAACCTCCATGGTGAGACGTACGGAGTCCAGTAGTTCTTTCTGCTTCTGTCCGCTGAGGTGCCCTGTGCGTGGCCGCGCCCATTCGACCATCCGGTGTACGTGTTCCTGTGTCAGGTACGGTCGGGGTTCGCGTAGCACCCCGGCCAGTGCACCACACGCCGTAACCTCCAGCAGCCGGTCGTCGGTGTCCCCGCGCGCAAACCAATAGGTCGCGTAGTTGGACATCCAGCTTGCCGACCGGTAGACGAGTTCTTCGTGTTCTGCGGGGGTCAGGTCGCCCGCCGCGTCTCCCAGTTCGGCGGCAAGCTCACGAATGTGGGTGAGGATTCGCGGGGTGTGAGCCCCGATCATAAACCCCCGAGTTCGGTCCGGGATCTCTTTCGGGTGTGGGGGGTTGACCCACGTATTCACGTGCTCTGCTGTTCGCGCCAGCACGTCGATCATTTCGGGGGGCCACCTGAACTTGACTCCGGCCCTGTGCACCGCCTCGGGGCTGGGTGCGCGTCCGCGCACATCTGCTCGCCAGGCTTTGTGCGGGTGCTTGCCCCGGTAGGCGAGCCAGGTAGCGCCCGCCATGTGATGCGCCGCAACAACACGGAAGATGCGGGTGAGGGCCGCGTCGTTGTCCGGGTCTGCTCCTGCCTCGTCCAGGGCTGCGAAGAAGCCCGCGGACCCCCACATGGCGGCGCCTTTGCACCAGGCCTCGCCCAGTGCCGGAAGCTCCCAGTCGTCCGGGCCGTGATCGGACCCGCGTACCCACTTGAAGCCCTGGTGCACCAGGGCGGCGCACATCTCCCCGAGGTGGCCGATCCACTCGACTCCGCCCGGTGTGCGGCACAGCCCCTGAAAGGCCCCGTGCCGCCAGGCCGCGTCCACGACAGCCAGCACCCGGTACTCGTCGCTGTCCTCCAGCACGTCAAGCGGGGCCCGGCCGTGGATCAGCCGGTGCGTCTCGAAGTCGAGAAAGTCCGTGATGCCCTCGACCCAGTCCCGGTTGCTGCCCGACACGCGTTGCCTCAGTGCGCCGATCAGCTTCGCTTTCATGACGGGACTGTCGCACCGATCGATCTCCGCGCAGGCGTCGTACACCGACACCATGAACGCGTCCTTCTGGGTGCCGTAGAGCCAGTCAGCCCAGTAGTGACCGTAGGTCGTCATGCCGTGTCCCTCCTATTCGATGGCACAGGGAAGGCGCTCGACCCCGTTGACGAGACTCGCCTTCACCCAGCTGGGCTGGGCGGTCGCGTGGAAGCCGGGAAGTCGCGTGTAAAGCTCCTTGAGGAGGGCCGTCATCTGTCGTCGAGCCAGATGCGCACCCAGACAGATGTGGGGACCGCCCCCGCCGTATCCCACGTGCGGGTTGGGGGACCTTGTAACGTCGAAAGCGTGCGGGTTGGTGAACACTCGCTCGTCCTGGTTCGCGGAGCAGTGGTAGAGGATCACGCGATCCCCCCGCCGGTAGGTGTGCCCGTGGAGTGCGTAGTCGCGGGTGACGTTGCGCCTGACCCACGCGACTGGCGTAGCACACCTGACGATTTCCTCGACGGCTGTGGGCAGGTTGTCCAGCAGCAACGCCCGCTGTGCCGGATTCTGCGTCAGCAGGTGGATTCCGTGAGACAGCGCGTGACGAGTCGTCTCCACTCCGGCCGCGACCAGCAAGGTGAAGAAGCGGCCCAGTTCGAGATCCGTCAGAAACTCGCCGTCCACGTTCGCATTGACCAGCACGCTGATCAGATCCTCACCCGGCCGCTTACGACGGGCCTCGGCCAGGTCTGTCACGAATCCGTGCATCACAGCGAACTTCTCCTTGATGAACGCTTCTCGCTCCTCGGGACTCTGGAAGTCCAAGTTGCCCGAATCACTGATCGCCAGCACGATATTGACGGCAGGCATCAGCTCCTGGCTCGCCGACACAGGAATCCCCATCATCGAGAAGACAGTCCCCAGGGTCAGCGGTGTCGACACCGTCTCCACGAAATCGCTCTCGTGTCGATTGGCCAGACCATCCACCAGGCGGGTGACGCGCTCCTGGATGTCCGCCTCGAACCGGGCCAGGATTCGCGGAGTGAACGACCCGGAAATGATCCGGCGTAGGCGGGCATGCCGAGGGTCGTCCATGCTTTCCATGGAACCGCCATACTTCTCCGCGCCCGCCGGCAGCTCGTCCAGTCGGACGGCGGTGGGCTCGGAGCTGAACACCCCAGGGTTCCGGGCGGCCTCGACTACATCCGTGTGCCGCGTGAGCGCATAGAAGCCGACGGTCCCCGCACGCGGACAGAAGACCGGACCGTCTGTCGCGCGAAGTCCGGCGAACAGCTCATCCCGGACAGCCGGAGGCCGCGCCCAGAACGATCCGGTCATGAGATCCTGATTGATCACCACGTGTCAACGCTCCCGCTGAGTGGCGAGATCAGCCAGGGCCAGCAGGTCACCGGCCGTGGCCTGGTCAGGCAGCGCGTCGAGCGCGAGCTGTACGTATCGGGTGGCGTTGTGGTGCGCCCACTGCTTCCCACCGGCCTGCTCGATCAGGGTCGCGGCCCGGGCGACCGCGGCGGGGTCGAGTGGACAGGTTTGCCGGTAAAGCTGCCGTAGTTCCCTACCGGGGTGGGTGTCGGAGCTCAGCGCGGCGATCACCAGCCCGGTCTTCTTGCGGCGGACAAGGTCGCTGCCCGCCGGCTTCCTGGTGACCGCGGGGTCGCCCCAGATGCCGAGCATGTCGTCGACGATCTGGAAGGCCACCCCCAGTTCGCGGCCGAACCGGTCCATCGCCTCGACCACCCCCGGCCCGGCGTGCGCGCAGATCGCGCCGAGCGCGCAGGAACACCCCAGCAGCGCTCCGGTCTTGCGTCGCGCCACCCGCACACACTGGTCCAGGTCGACGTCCAGGCGGGTTTCGAACTCGTTGTCCTCGTGCTGTCCCTGACACAGTTCGGCCACGCAGGTCGCCAGTCGCGTGATCATCGCCGGTGCCGCCGGATGCGCGGTGTCGGCCAACACCGTGACCGAGAGAGCCTGCAAGGCGTCCCCGGTCAGGATCGCGTCCGGGATCCCCCACACATGCCACACGGTCCGGCGTCCGCGGCGGGTCTCATCGGCGTCCATCACGTCGTCGTGCAGCAAGGTGAAGTTGTGGACCAACTCGACCGCGGCGGCCGCTCGGGCCACCGCCGCCGCGATGCCCTGGCCGACGGCCGCCTCGCTCCCGATGCCCGACGCGATGGTGGCCGCCGCGAGGACCAGCGCCGGCCGCAATGCTTTGCCGGATGGGGCGTTGCCGGCCACACCGAGGTGGTCCCACCACCCGAAGTGGTACCCGGCCATCAGGCGTAGCGCCTCGGGCAGTGACTGCACCGCGTCCCGCAGTACCGGTTCGGTCACTTGCCGGGCGTGCTCGAGTTGGGTTTCCGCCCGCCGCAGACGGGCGTGCTGAAGGCTGCTCTGCCCAGGGTCGGTCCTCGTGCTCAACGCCGCACCCGCCTCCATAGCCATGTCAGGACGTTCAGCGGAGTTTCAGTAGACGGTCGCTCGCCCGGTGGCTACCAGCCCCGCGCGGTCGTGAGAACGTTGAATCTCCCCGCATGTTGAACGCCGCGGTCGCCGCTGCCCGTGACCTCGGGGAACTCTGACCCGACCTTCCGGCGGAGTGAATCTGCTGCTCGATGGCGTGGTGGTCCCGGCTGGTCGGTGTGCCGGGTGCTGGCGCGCTGCATCATGAGCTCATCGGAGGTGAGGGCATGATGCGGACGCGCGTCGAGGAGATCCTGCCCGTCGGTGTCAGGCCCCCGGCGGGACAGGTGGTAGTGGCTACGGCGTTGCGGCATCCGCGCCGTGGCCGGGTGACGTGCCCGGCGGCGCTGCTGTTGGGGAGCGCGTTGCAGCGGCGGGGGATCCGGGTGTGCTACGAGGAATGGTCGGCAGCGGCGGTTTCGGGGACGGCGCGGGTGGTGTCCTATCTGACCGCCGAAGGGGCGGCGGTCGGGTTGGCCGCGGCGGCGCCGTGGGGTGATGACGGGTTGGCCGCGGTGGTGGCGGCGGAGATGCGGCGTTGGTCGCGGGTGTGGCGGTCCCGCATCGTGGTCTCGGCGCAGGCTCGACCGTCATGCAGTGGGGTGTTGGCCGCGCGGCGGGCGGTGGCGGCCGTGTTGGCGGACGGGCCGGGTCCGGTGTACACGCTGGGGGTGGTACCTGGTGTGTCCGATCCGGCGTCGCGAGTGGAGGTGGTCGACTCAGTGGATCTGGTGCCGGATGGGGCGCGGGTGGTGGTGGCGCAGGCCGGTGCGGGGCTGGCGGTGCGGGCGGAGGCCGCCGCGCGGGGCCTGGCGGTCACCGAGGCGACGTGTCCGTTCGTGGCGGCTGCGGCTGGGGAGGTGCGCCGGCTGGCCGAGCAGGGCGAGACGGTGGTGCTGGTCAGCGATCCCGCGCACGCCGCAGTGCCCGGCCTGGTCGGGCAGGCGCCGGAACAGGTGCGAGTCATGCCGCCCGACGGGGCGGCGGAGGATGTCGTGGTAGATGATCCGCGTCGGGTGGGTGTCGTGCGAGCGCCCGGTGCGGCGTTGGCCGACACCAGGCCGGCGGCTGAGGCGTTGCGAGATCGGTTCGGCCAGGTGATTCCACAACGTCCGGGCACGTTGTGTCATGAGCCGTCGGACCGGCAGGCAGCGCTGTCGCGGTTGGCCGCCGAGACCGACGTGGTTCTGCTCGCCGTCCGGCCGAGTGGACACCACACCGCGGGGCAGGACGTGGACCTGGGGATGGTGCTCGACGTGATCCGGGCCGCCGGGACACCGGTCCACGTGGTGACGCAGCTGGGGGATATTCGGCCGGACTGGTTGCGGCGGGCGGCGGCGGTAGGGGTCACCGGGTGCGTCACCGCACCGGATGGCCTGGTCGAGCAGATCACTCGCATGTTGACCGGTCTGGGTCCGGTGGAGCTGGTGGAGGTGACCTCCCGGTCATCGCCGGTCACGTGGCTGGGGGAGGCGACCACACCGGGCGAGTTGCTGAACGCTTGAGCAGGGTCCGCACCGCCGCGCGGTGGGCGTGCGGACGCAGCGACGCGCGCATGGACCGAACAGCCTGATCGACCCGGCCCGAGGACAGGTACGGCCAGTCGTCCAACATGCTCGAGTACGCCGACGCCGCTTCCTCGAGGCGCCCTGCACGCAGACACAGGTCGGCCAGGCGCGCGGCGGTGACCGCGTGGGCGCGCCGCTCGGTGCGCGGCCGGTGGCGCAGGGACTGGTCCAGGGCGCGGATCGCGCCGGCCTGATCACCGGTGGCGGCGAGGACTTCGGCGCGTTGGTGAGCCAGGGCGGAGCTGTGGTAACCGCCGATAACCGGACAGTCGTGGGCGCGATCCAGCAGCCGTTCGGCTGTGCCCAGGCTGCCGAGGGCGGCGTGCCGGTCGCCGCAGGCGGCCTGTGCGAGGGCGTGCTGCCCGGTGAGGAACGCGGCCTGTGTGTGGGGCAGGTGGCGGGCGTGGCCGGCGGCGGCCTCGGCCAGCCGCAGGGCGGCGGTGTGGTGGCCGGTGTAGTGGGCTTGCACGCTCAAGCCACGCAGGGCCGCCGCGTGACAGGCGATGTCGCCGGCCTCGGCGGCGAGCTGGACTGCGGCCCGGTAGTAGCGCTGTCCGGCGCCGTGCCAGGTTTCGTCGAAGCAGGTCCAGCCGGCGAGGTAGATCAGGCGCGCGGCGGCCGACCATAGTCGCCCCTGGGTGGTGGGAGAGGCGCAGGTGTGCAGCCAGGAGGTGACGGTGGTGGACAGGTAGGTCGACAACGCCGGGAGGGTGTGCCCGCCGCCCCACGCCATATCGGTCTCGGAGAACATCGTCAGCATCAGCAGCGCGGCTCGAACGTGGGCGGTGCCCACGCGTTCACCAGGCCGGGCGGGCGGTGGCAGGTCGAGGTCGTGCTGCCGGCGCCGAGGGCCCGCGTTCGCGGCGGCCAGTCCGGTGGCCGTGACTGTGTACAGGGTGGCGCGGAGGACCGTGCGTCGTTGAACACGGGGATCCGTCAAGCGGATCACCTCCCCCAGGGGCTCAGCCAAGGCGGATAACTCGCCCGGTGGGGTCGTTTCCCGGCAGGCTAGCCCGATGTCGGCCAGGCTGACCGGGCGGCCGAGCCGCCGGGATAACACTTCGGTGATCAGGTCGGCGACCACCGGCCGGGGTCGGGAGCCGGACAGCCAGTGCGCGACCGTGCTGCGGTCAAAGCTCAGCGCGAGCCCGTTCTCCCGGCCGGCCGCGCTGTTCACGGCATCCGCCAACCGTTGACCAGTCCATCCGCATTCGTGCAGCAGCACGGTAAGCCGAAGGTTGGGGTCGCGACGGGACGACGTCACGTTGACATCCCTTGGGTGCGTGGCGTTCAACATGCCGGAGGATTCAACACTTCCACCTCCGTCACGTGCTGGCAGCCACCGAACGGTTGAGCTTCTACTGACGGTGCACGACAACGGTTTCACCGGCAAGGGAGGTTGACTTGGCGGCGATGAGCGGCCCCCCATCCAGTAGCCACCGCACGCAGGCCCCGCCGGTGGTGACCACCGTGTTGCTGGCCGCGCCCCGATCGTTTTGCGCCGGCGTGCAGCGGGCGGTGCAGATCGTGCAGCGCGCCCTGGACGATGCCGCCGGCCCGGTGTACGTGCGCAAGCAGATCGTGCACAACGCGTTCGTTGTGGCCGAACTGGAAGATCACGGCGCGGTGTTCGTCGAGGAGCTTGACCAGGTTCCCGACGGCGCCACGGTGGTGTTCTCCGCACATGGCGTGTCTCCCGTGGTCCGGGCGCAAGCCGACCGGCGCGGGCTGATGGTCATTGATGGCACCTGCCCGCTGGTGTCGAAGGTGCATGCCGAAGCTGCCCGGTTCGCCCGCCGCGGGGAGACGGTCGTGCTGATCGGTCACGCGGGACACGAAGAGGTCGAGGGCACCCTGGGGGTGGCGCCCGAGGCGACGGTCCTGGTGCAGAGCGTCGAGGACGTCGACGCCCTGGACATTCCGGTCGACGCGCGGGTGTCCTACCTGACGCAGACCACGCTCGCGGTTGACGAGACGGCGGTCGTGATCGAGGCTCTGCGTCGCCGGTTCCCCGGGTTGCGCGAACCACCGTCGGAGGACATCTGCTATGCCTCCACCAACCGGCAGGAGGCCGTGCGTGCGGTCATCGCCGAGGCTCGGGTGCTGCTGGTGGTCGGGTCGAGCAACTCGTCGAACTCGGTGCGCCTGGTGGAGTTGGCCCGCAGACATGGCACGCCCGCCTACCTGATCGACGGCCCACAGGACATCGACCCGGCCTGGGTGGATGGTGTGACACCGATCGGTCTGACTGCGGGCGCGTCGGCCCCCGCAGTGCTGGTCGACCAGGTGTTGAGCGCTCTGGCCGCCCGCGGCCCGACCCGGGTGCTGGAGCGTGAGGTGGCCGTGGAAACCATCCGTTTCGCGCTACCCAAGCAGGTACGGACCCCGGCCGGTGCGGACGGGTCCACTGCTGTCTCGGCTGGGCCGGAGGTGTCCAGGGAGGATTTCCCATGATCACTGCGACGGACATCGTCACCCCGGCGACGTCGCCCGCCGATACCACGGATCCTCGCGACGTGCTAGCCAGCATCGGGTGTCCGGCTGACGTGCGGCGGCTACCCGCCGAGGACCTGCCCGTACTGGCCGAGCAGGTGCGGGCGTTGCTCATCGACCGGGTCACCGCGACAGGCGGCCACCTGGGCGCCAGCTTGGGAACGGTGGAGTTGACCATCGCCCTGCACCGCGTGTTCCGCTCGCCGCGCGACGTCATCCTGTTCGACACCGGGCACCAGACCTATCCGCACAAGGTCTTGACCGGCCGGGCCGGGCGGTTCAACACGCTGCGCCAGGCCGGGGGCCTGTCCGGGTACCCCAGCCGGGTCGAATCACCACACGACTGGACCGAAAACTCCCACGCCTCGGTCGCCCTGGCCTGGGCCGACGGGATCGCCAAGGCCCTGGCTCTGGGTGGCGAACCGGACCGGCGCGTGGTGGCCGTCATCGGTGACGGGGCGCTCACCGGCGGGGTGGCCTGGGAAGGGCTCAACACCATCGGCGGCGCGGAGCGCCCGGTCATCGTGGTCCTCAACGACAACGGCCGCTCCTATGACCCCACCATCGGCGGCCTGGCCGCGCACCTGGCCCGGCTGCGTCTCGACCTTCCGCGCCCGGGCGGGAACCTGTTCCAGGCCATGGGGTTGACGTATCTCGGGCCGGTGAACGGCCACGACATCGACGCGGTGTGCGGGGCCCTGCGGCAGGCGACGACGGTGGCCGGGCCCTGTCTGGTGCACGTCCTGACCGTCAAGGGGCGCGGCTACCCGCCCGCCGAGGCCGACGATGCCGATCGGATGCACGCGTGCGGGGTCATCGACCCCGCCACCGGCATGCCGGTGGCCCCGGCCAAGCCGACCTGGACCGACGTGTTCGCCGACGAGATCATCGTGCTCGCTGACCAGCGACCGGACGTGGTCGCGCTGACCGCGGCGATGCGGTTACCCACCGGACTGGGCCGGCTATCCACGGCTGCACCGGACCGGGTGTTCGACTCCGGCATCGCCGAGCAGCACCTGCTCGCCTCCGCCGCCGGGCTAGCGACCGCCGGCCGACATCCAGTGGTGTGCGTGTACTCGGCCTTCCTCAACCGCGCCTACGACCAACTGCTCATGGACATCGCGCTGCACCGGTTGCCGGTGACCCTGGTCCTGGACCGCGCTGGGATCACCGGCCCGGACGGCGCCAGCCACCACGGCATGTGGGACCTCGCACTGCTGAGCACCGTGCCCGGGATGCGGGTAGCGTGCCCCCGCGACCCGGCGCGACTGCGGGAACTGCTGCACGAGGCCGCGCGGATCGACGGACCCACCGCGCTGCGGTTCCCGAAAGCCACCATCGGACCGGACCTGCGGAGCCTGGCCCGTGTGGACGGCGTCGACGTGCTGTACCGCGCCCCGCACACCCCGCTGGACGTGCTCGTGGTCGCGGTCGGTGCGCTGGCCCCGGCGTGCCTGCACGCCGCGGACATCCTCGCCAAGCACCACCTCGGGGTGACCGTCGTCGACCCCCGATGGGTCCACCCGATCAACCCCGCCCTGCTCGGCATGGCCGCCCGTCACCAACTTGTGGTGTGCGTGGAGGACGGCATCGCCGACGCCGGCGTCGGCGCCCGACTGGCCCACGCTACCGCCGCGGCAACGTCGACTCCGTGCCGTGGGCTCGGCCTACCCACCGCGTTCATCGCACACGGCTCCCGCGGGGACATCCTGGCCGCACATGGACTGTCCGGGCCGGGCATCGCCGACACCTGCCTGAACCTGTTGCTACGACACCGGAGCCGACCATGACCCGAGCCACTGTCCCGGCGCCGCCACAGCCCACGGCGGTGCGGCGCGCCACCCGCCGGATTCAGGTCGGTGCGGTCGCGGTGGGCGGCGATGCACCGATCAGTGTCCAGTCGATGACCACCACCGTCACCGCCGACATCGACGCCACACTGCAACAGATCGCTGAACTCACCGCGGCGGGCTGCGATATCGTCCGGGTCGCCGTGCCCTCCCAGGACGATGCTGACGCACTGCCCACGATCGCCCGCAGGTCCCCCATCCCCGTGATCGCCGACATCCATTTCCAACCCCGGTACGTGTTCGCGGCCATCGACGCTGGCTGCGCCGCCGTGCGCGTGAACCCCGGCAACATCAAACGCTTCGACGACAAGGTCAAGGAGATCGCCCACACCGCCGGGCAGGCCGGTATCCCGATCCGCATCGGCGTCAACGCCGGATCCCTGGACCCCCGGATCCTCGCCAAGCACGGCGGACGCGCAACACCAGAGGCACTGGTCGAATCCGCGTTGTGGGAATGCTCCCTGTTCGAGGAACACGGCTACACGGACCTCAAAATCAGTGTGAAACACCACGACCCGCCGACGGTGATCCGCGCGTACCGGCTGCTGGCCGTTGGCTGTGACTACCCGCTGCACCTCGGCGTCACCGAAGCGGGACCCGCACCCCAGGGAACCATCAAATCCGCGGTCGCCTTCGCCGTCCTGCTCAATGACGGTATCGGGGACACCATCCGTGTCTCCCTGACCGGCCCCCCAGTGGAGGAAGTCAAAGCCGGCAACCAGATCCTCGCCAGTCTCGGCCTTCGGCCCCGCCAGTTGGAGATCGTGTCCTGCCCAGGCTGCGGCCGTCTGCAAGCCGACCTCTACCGACTCACCGCCCAAGTCCAAGCCGCGTTCGACGGCTTCCCTCACCCGCTGCGCATCGCGGTCATGGGATGTGTGGTCAACGGCCCCGGCGAAGCCCGGGAAGCCGACCTCGGTGTGTCCTGCGGCAACGGCAAAGGCCAAATCTTCGCCCACGGCACCATCATCACGACGGTCCCCGAACACCGCATCGTCGACACCCTCCTCGAGGAAGCCATGCGGTTGGCTGAGCACACCGAACCCGAGCACACCGAGCCTGAGCGCGGGTCACGGCGTGGCGGTGTCCCGGACACCGACACCTTAACCCCCGGCAGGTGATCACACCGTCGACGTGTATCTCGCTGGCAGCAACCCGCTGCCGCCGGTGACGGTGAGGCTGCAACTCGCCTGGATGCCGAGCAGCGACACCGGAGGGCACGTGATGGTGGCGGCTGATGCGGTGTTCGTTCCTGTCAAGCCCAGCAGGATGGCGATGGGGACAGCACCTACCACTGACGCCAACGCACTGCGGCGCACTACTGTTCGCCGTCTGCTCATGATGTCCTCCCATTTTACCTTTGACTCTGCGCTTCACAAGGAATGCGAAGGCGCGGACGGCCGCCGACGGACGATCAGCCACCAAGGAACCTCGACAACGGAGTGAACATGGCTCACTGAAAACTTGACAGTTTGCGCTATCGCCCTGTGTCGACGTCGCCGATCACAGCCCAGTTCGTTGTGCGGCTCCCGTTCCGGGCCCGATCGTCATTTGATTGTCCGCGAGGTTCGTGTAGAACAGCGACGATGGTGTCCTTCGCGAGTCCACCGAGGACACCCCTGTCCGGCACTGGCTACGGCGCGCCTCTTCGGTGGTGTCAATTTCCGCTTGGGGCACCACCCCTGACAGGTCCAATGTGTCCGAGGCTGCGCGCGATCTCCCGCCGGACCCAGCGGATCGACCTCAACCTCCGGCTCATCCTGCGCCACCTCAAGCTCCTGGGCGTCTCCGAGCACGCCATCGACGCCGCGCTGGACCGCGACCCGTGACCGGAACTCCGGGTCGGCGGGTGAAGGCGTGGATCAGGGCGTCGCCGACCGGCTGGCGCTGTGGTCCCCGGAAAGATCACAATCGCCCAACGCTGACAGCGTTGCCAGATGCGACCGTGTTGACGTTGGCGTTTTCGATGTTTCCGTCCTGTCGGCCGATGGGCTTGACGGCGGTGACGACGGCTCCGAGTTTGAGGGTGTCGGGTCCGCCCGGGACGGCTTTGACGGGGATGCGCAGTTCGCGGGATTGGCCTGGTTCGATGGTGCCGATCGCGCAGTCGGCGATCTCGGGGACGGCCGGGTCGGGGTCTTTGAGTTGCAGGGTGCAGCCGTCGGGCAGGCTTCCGGCGGTGCTGGTGTTGACATACAGCGGGGTGACCGAGACCAGGCGGACCCCGCGCGCGGCCTGGTCGCCGAGGTTGGATATCCGGTAGACCTGTTCGGAGGGTTTGTCGTCGACGAGCACCCCGCTGGTGACCTGGGTCGCTACGCGTGCGCCCGCGGTCTCCTTCTTCGCCGTGCCGGGCGCGGCGGGTGTGGCGATGACCCCGCCGGGCGTGGCGATGTTGTCGGTGATGTTGCGCTCAGGATCTTTGTCAGGCGCGGCGGGCCGGGCGATCGCCGCGCCGTAGGTGGCTGTGGTCGGGGCACCGGCCAGCACCACGAGGGGCAAGCTCACCTCGTGGCGCGCGTCGTGGGCGAGTGGAGGCAGGGTGCACTTCACGACTTCGGGGACGTAGTAGTCCTTGTTCACATAGCGCATGACGCAGCCCGCGGGCAGGGGTTTGCTCTTGTCGATGTTGACGAAGAACGGTGTGGTGTAGAACAACTCCACGTTGCCGGTCATGTCACGGCCCCGGTTGAACACGGTCATGGCGCGATCCACCGCCGCGCCGGGCACCAACTCCGCCCCGCCACGCACCAGATACAGGTCGACATCTCCCGCCACCGGGGCCGCCGGCCGCGTGGGGCCTGGTTGCCCTGCTTGCGCCACACCCCCGGCGCCCAGCGTCGCCGCCAGCAGGACCGCGCCGCCTGCCAGGCCAGCCTTGCGTTTTCGCGTAAGCATCCCCACCGCTCCTCCCGCGTAGACGCCGCAATCGCGCATACGGCACCGAGAGTCGCATTCGGACCCCAACGTCGCCATCCGATGATGACCACTAACGGGGCATTGCAATTCCGTGGGAACCGGCATCCCGGAGATGGCAACCCCGGCATCCCGTCGACGGACGCTCCGATATTCACCCAAACGCAGTACCGCGGAGGAACTCCCAGCCCCTGGCCTGCTTTCGTTCCGATGGGTCAAGCCGATACTGACGCCATCGCGTATCGACGTGTTGCGAGTTAGGACGGGCCGGCAGCGCGGCCAGCGGGGTCGGGGCCGTACGCTGATCACCGGTTGTCCGTAGTCAGGCTTGGTAGAGCCAAATCCAGTTGCCGCTGGGGTCTCTGATCACCGAGCTGCGTGGCATGCCCTGACGGTCGCGGGGCGCAGTGATCTCGGTGCCGCCAGCGGTGAGCGCCCGGGAATGCCGGAGGTCCAGATCGTCGACCAGCAGGCCGAAGGTCGTCGGTCCAGGGCAGTCAGTGTCGGTGGGATCATCCACCAGATGCAGCAGGAAGAAGCTGTCCTGGCCGTACTGGCCGAAGACGAACGCTGAATAGTCAGTCTCCGTGCGTCGCACGATGTCGTAACGTAGGTCGAAGGCGGCCTGTGGGGTTCCATAATTGGGGCCACGGCGCTGACCTGGCGTTAAGCCGCTACGGGCTCGTATTCGTTGATCAAGCCTCCCAGGACCGACTGGCGGACGGCACGACCGTGACACCGGGTCGGAATGGAGCGATCCGGCCGTGGGGGACGGAGTTGCCGGGCACGGTGCGGACGGCGGTGGTTGTAGGGCAAGACATAGCGCGCCAACACCGTTCGCAGATGTCGCTCGTTGATGATCAAGAGCCGGTCGGCGACCTCGCGTCGGACCATGCCGACGAACCTCTCGGCATCACAGTTCGCTCTCCGACAGCCTGGCGGGATCTTCACCACGTCGATACCGGCGTCGGCGAACACCGTGTCGAACGACGCGGTGAACTGGCCAGCGCGGTCACGGATCAGGAACCGGAAGCTGTCCGCTCGATCGTCGAGGTCCATGAGGAGGTTGCGGCCTGTTGTGTGCTCCAGAGTCCGTCGGGATGGGGCGTCGTGCCGAGGATGTGGACATTTCGGGTGGCGACCTCGAGCACGAAGAACACGTAGATCCGTTTGAGCGTCACGGCGCAGTCCGCGTGGAAGAAGTCGCACGCGAGCATGGTGGATGGCTGCGCCCGCAGAAACCGCCGCCATGAGGTGTCCGTGTCCCGGCCCGGTGCCGGCGGCACCCGCAGAAACCGCAGGACTCGG
The DNA here is from genome assembly GCF_004345645.1 of Actinocrispum wychmicini. Classification (GTDB taxonomy): domain Bacteria; phylum Actinomycetota; class Actinomycetes; order Mycobacteriales; family Pseudonocardiaceae; genus Kibdelosporangium; species Kibdelosporangium wychmicini. The sequence continues at coordinate 92,930 of NZ_SLWS01000020.1, forward strand.
CGGATGGTCGAAGCGCCGACCCGGTGACCCAGCTTGCGGAGCTCGCCTTGGATTCTGCGATAGCCCCACGTCGAGTTCTCTCGCGCCATCCGCTCGATCAGTGTCACCACCTCTGCCGCGATGGACGCGCGACCGGATCGGGTCGGATAGGTCCAGTTCCTGGCCACCAGGCGCCGGTGCCACCGCAACAGCGTGCTCGGCGTCACCAACCGACGTCGGCGCAACACCGGCGGCAACCGCCGTACCAGAGCCGCCAGTATGGCGCGATCAGCCCAGTCCAGCCTCGGCCGGGGATTTCTCCGCCGTAGCAGCGCGACCTCGTGCCGTAACACCAACAACTCGGCGTCCTTCGCCGCCGAGGAGCGTCCCAGGACAACCAGCCAGCCAACCAGCCGAACGAAGATCAGGTACATCAATCGCAAACCCACGGCCCGCGATCATGCCCCATGACCAACACCCGCGATCACCGCAGGTCAAGAACACATTGCAAGGCTTTGGCACCCCACAGGATCTCCCGTGCGGTGCGAGCAGAAGCCCATGCCTGCGGGGTGTCCATTGTCGACGCCACCTGCCCGCTGGTGGCAGGCGTACACGCCGAGGTGCGCAGGTTGATCCGGCGCGGCGACACGGTCGTGGTGATCGGCGGTGCGGACCATGCCTTGGCCGGTGCCCTGACCGGGCAGGCGCCGAGAAGCATCCGTTGGGCACGGACCGTGTCGCAGGTCGACGCGTTGGAGATCCCCGACCGGGACCACGCCGCCTACCTGGTGGCACCCGGGCTGCCGGTGGAGGAGGCCGCTGCGGTGATCACCGCCCTGCGGGCCAGGTTCCCGACGGCACGCGCCCAGCATCCCGACGGCCTGTGCTACTCCGCCTCGGACCGGGCCGAGGCGCTCGCCGGTGCCGCCAGAGCGTGTGACGTCCTGCTGGTGGCCGGTGCCAACGACTGCGCCGACACGACGAACGTGGCCGAGCGGGCCCGCGCGCAACGGCATGCCGAGGTCCACACCGTCACTCGGGTCGAGGACATCCAGCCACACTGGCTGGCATCAGCCTGGTGCGTCGGGATGACGTGCGCACGGTCGGCGGCGCCCGGAATAGTCGCCGAGGCCGTAACGGCCATCTCCGGCCTTGGGCCGCTGTCGGTGGCCCATCGTGAAATCGACACCCACGTCGTCGCCTTGGATTCCCCCGTTCGCGTCGGCAGGCAACGGCCGCAGCCATACAACACCATGATGGCACCCGGTGGCCTGGCCAGAGAGACGGTTGCGATGAATCCGTGAGTGACCGGGCACCCATCGAGGCCACCCCAAGCATCACGCGCGCCTGCTCAGTGGAGGAGATAGTTGGCGCCGCAACTGCTGCAGGTCGGTGGTCCGCGCCAATAGCGCGGTAGCCACAGAGGTTCTCGCGTAGGGGCGAACACGGGCCTGGAGCGTGGCCAGTGCGGTATCCAGACGCGCGCTGCCCACATGCGGGTAGTCGTCCAGAAACCGGTGCCAGGTGGCCACTGCCGCCTCCAACTGGCCGTGCCGGAGTTGGAGATCGGCCAGGGTTGCCAGGGTGATCGCGCGTGAGCGGCGCTCGGTGACGGGCCGTTGCTCGATCGAGTGTTGAAGAGAGGAGATCGCACCGGACCGATCACCGAGGCAGGCCCGGATCGCGGCGCGCTGGTGAGCCATCGAAGCCTGATGGTGGGCGCCCACCACGGCCCGACCATTGGGCACGCGATCAAGGTGGCGTTCGGCGGTTCGCAGGTGGACAAGGGCGTGGTACCGGTCGCCGGTGGCCGCGCAGGCCAGGGCGAGCTGGCCACTGAGAAATGCGCGTGTGGCGCCCGGCGCCGCGGTGTTGCCCGACTGGGCGGACTCGGCCAGGTCAAGTGCCTGGGAGTGGTGGTGCAGTGTGTGGGCTTGCACCGACATCGTCCGCAGTGTCGTGGCGTAGGTGACTGGATCATCGGCTTCGGCCGACAGATTCAGCGCGATCCGGAAGTAGCGTTGGGCCGCCCTGTGCAGTTCGTCGTCCATACACAGGAAACCGCACAGATACGTCAACTGCGCCGCAACCGTGAACAACTCATGGTGTAGCTGTCTGGTGGTCGGGACGTGCAGCCACGGACTGATCGTGGTGGCGAGGTAGTCAACAACCGCGGCGCGGGTGGCGCGGGCGCCATACGCGGCGTCGGCAGCAGAGAACAGGTGCAGCATCGTCCTGGCCGTCTCGACCTGAGCGGGACCGACCCGGAGGGCGGAAGCCTCGGCCGCGACGGCGATCGGCCGTGCCGCGACTCTGGCCCACTCGGGCACCGAGAGCGCCGCGAGACCGTACACAGCCGCAAGCAACACCCTCCGCCGGCGAGGGTCGGTACCCGCCGCGAGGGTGACGAGTTGGACCACGGGATTCTCCCTTCACCTCAAAGTCGCCGCCCGCAGAAGGCACATACCCCAGTTGAGCACAGGTGATCGGACGGCCGAGCCTGCACGACAAGGCCTCCGCGATCAACTCCAGCCCGGGCGTCCGAGGCCCGAGGTTGCGATCACGACAACATGCCGGGTTGCCCGGATCGCGGCGCCGGACCGGTACGTACGCCGGACGGCGGGGCAACCAGATGACCCCTGCCAGTTCGGCGCTGGTCGCGGGTGGGACCGGGGTGACGGCCAAGCCGAGCAGAGAACCCTGCGGGAACAGTTTCTGCGCCAAGGGATGACCGTGGATGAGCATGAACCGCTCCCTGACGTTAACGGCGACACGAAACAATCGGCCGGGGCCGCCAGGGACCGGAGCAGCACCATACGGACGCGAACGAGCGACGTATCGCGCCGTGATGCTTACCTTGCCGTGCGAAGGGGATGCGGGGCAACCGCCGTTCGACTGACTGAGGGAGCCGGTCAGTCGGGCGAGGCATCGGATGCCCCCTACCGGGCCGGACACGGTCTCAGGTCCTTGTCCTGGTAGCAGACCAAGAGCGACGACTTTTCGAGCGGTACAGGGTGATCGCCGAGACGGCGTGCGAGGACGACGATCGGCGTTGCGCGGGCCCGAGCGGTAGGTCAGCCGGATTCTGCCGGACTTGAAAGAGGAGGTCCAGCAGCAGCGGTCCTGTCCAGCCCCGTCCAGCGTCGAAGCCGCAGCTACCGGTCATCCAAGAACTCGAACTGGAAGACCTCCATGAGCTTCCTGTGGAGTCCACCTGGCCGGTCGGCGGCGTGAAGCTGCGATGACACTCAGCCATTTGCACGCGGCGTGGTCACAAGGCGCCGTCGAGACCACGTTGCTGGTGGGTGTCGTTGTTGCGCAGTGGTTCTCTGCATTGTCCGCGTGGTTGTCGTTGTGTGTAGGGACCTTCGTCATTGTGGTGTCGTGTGGTTCGTTGCCTGGTTGATGAGGTGCATGGTGTCTGCGGTGCGTCCGTTGGAGAGGGTGCATATCCTGATGTGGTGGCAGCCGTGGCCAGCAGAGGCCGGAACTCGGTGACCCATTCCTCCAGGATCTCCGCCGCCCATGTCCACACGGTCGCCACGCTGCGCCGTTTGGGCGGCGAGCCCTTCTTGGCCTTGCCGTACCGGACGTGGACCAGGCCGTAGTCGCCGAACTCAGGCCCGTGGGGGTTGCGACCGATACTGGTGACGTCGAGCATCCGGGATTCGTTGCGGCGTAGGCCAAAGCTATACGCGATCTTGACCAGGGTCGCGTCCCGGAACGGGGGTAACCAGCCCTTTCAGCTCCGATCGCGGGCCTTCGTCACCTGCTCGTCGGCGTAGTCGAAGAAAGTCCTGCAACTCGTCGACGGTGAACGCGCGCTTGTTCGGCCGCGACTCGGTCTTCTGGACATGCGCCGCGGTGTCCCACTCGTGCACCACCTGGATCGGGTGCGTGCCGAACCGCTGCTCGCACACCGAGATCCAGTCGTAGGCCAGGTCGGCCACGTATGCGCAGAACGAGCGCAACGCGTCCTGGTAGGACCGCAGGGTTGAATGCGCGCAGGCGCGCACCGCCTGCAGGTCGCCGAACCACTCGTCGGCGTGCTGCGGTGTCCATTGCCAGGGGAACGCCCCACCGGTGTGCTCAACGAACGCGCGTAGTCGACCTGCTCGCTTCTCGATCGTCGACAGCGCCAGGTTGCGGGCCAACTGCTGGTTGCGCCAGCCGACCAACATCTCCTCGAACACCTGCTCTTCCGTGCGCAGCAGTGCTACGCCGTCGACCAGGTGCAGCCGGGCGGAACCCGGAAACCGGTCGCCTTGACCTGCCACGGTCACGCTCCGTCGTTCGCGTTGGATGCGAAGCGGTGTCCATAGTGGCTGATCAACGCCTCACTCGGCATCACCCCCGCTGCCAGGCCCGGGGCACGCACGTGGGCGGCCGTGCTCAGTTGCGGCCAAGACCGAGGCGAAAAACGCCCTCATCATCGCGGACGCTGCCTGGGCGATGCCGCACACTCTGCGGGCGATCGACGGCGAGGACGAGACAATCGCCCGCCGCGTCCGCGGCCCTATGCGCTTCGAGGACGGCATGACCGCGGTCAGCGGCTGCCGAGCGATTGGTCTCCCGGTTCACCGAGCAGCATGTTGTCATAGATCAAATTTCCCACGGTGAAGCACACCCAGATTCCAAGATTCACCTTGTTGTCCAAGGACTTGAGGAGTTCGTCTCCCACACACACAGGGCATCCGCCGTGTTCGTCCGTCACTCCGAGGTAGTCCACACCGGCTCGCCTTCGCTTCCTTGTGATGGCGTTGAAGAACCGTGTCTCCCATGGAATCTGCTTCTCGTTGAGGTCAACGCCACCCACGTTCGACCGGTCGGCCGTAAGGAACACGTCCGCGGTCAGCTTCCACGTGCCGTCCACGTAGCGCCCGTGTCCGGTCCCGTCGCTGCCCAGTTCGGGGAACGCGCCCGGCACGCTCCCTCGAACCTCCAGGGTGGGACGTACGCGGTCCAGTAGTTCTTTCTGCTTTCGTCGACAGTGCTCACGATCAACCACGGCGCCGAGTCCTCGTCGACCAGATGTCCGAGCGCGCCCGCGAGATGAGCACCCGGGCCGGGGTACATCCAGACCACGTTGGCCATGCCTGTCCTCCACCGCAATCAACCGAACCCGTGTGGGTGACCCGACCCAGTCAACCGTCGCAGAACGGCGGCGAGGCCTGAGTTCGGCGGTGACATTGTTGAATCTCGGGGGGTGTTGAACGCTGTGCCGATGGCTGCGTCGCCTGCCTCACGGGAGTGAATTCGCTGTCAGGTGAGGAGAACTCCCAGGTCGATGCGCTGTACGCGGCACATGAGCCGGATGCGGGGAAGGTGGTGGTAGCTGATGCATTGTGATCACCCGGACCGGCCAGCTTCTCCAATCGCCGCCCGCCCTACGGGTCACCTTGTGCAACAGGGGCACGATCATCCAGACAGGCTCTCAACCCCGTCAGCCACGGTGACATTCGAGCGGCGCATGGTGCCAATGCCGGAGATTCACGTGGGTGCAACCGCGCGGTCTGGCTCGCCAGCGGTGGCGGCCCACCGGGCGAACACCCGGTCGGCGCGGGGAAACAGCGCCCGGCCAGCCAGGCGAACCGGTAGCCGGCATAGCGTTCGCGTTCCGCGTCGTCGCGGAGCAGCCCGTGTCGTTCAGACCAGTCGACCAGGGCCACGTGGGTCGCTTGCACGTCGGGGTGGAGGCCGGCCGTCCAGGGCAATGCGAACTCGGGCAGGACGATCTGGTCGAAGCCGGTGAGATCATTTCGCATGCCGCCCCCATTTTTTAGGCGTGTCCTGGCAGATGTGTCCGGGCCCGATCGCGGGAGAAGGAGCGGGGAACCGTGGCTGCCACGGGAGAAGTCCGCTTCCGCCAGTCCACAATGGCGGAACCGCGGTCGCCAGCACTCCGCCGAATCGGTGCTTTCTCCGGCGCCGATTTCTACCAACAGCCCGTGATACTCGCCGGCAGGTATCGACTATTCGGCGATCGCAGTACTGTAGGACCATCGGAAGACTGGCACCTGCTGGCCGTCGACGGTCTCAACCCCGTCGGTGCGCTCGAAATGCTCATGCCGCCCGTAGTGATCGACCGTCACCCGAGCCGGCATCGCTACGGCAGACACTCGGCAGACCCCAGCCAACCCTCGCGGGCCGCCCTCCAACACAATCGTCGCGGTCGACGCCCGGGACAATGTCGCGGCGCGTCCCGTTGAGGCCTCACTACTGGTCGTCATCAGTATCACCCCGTACAAAGCCGCTGATTCCGTTGGGAAGTGCCGTCGAGTCGGACGACCGTGCCGGTAAAGATTCGTACCCGCAAGGAGACTCTGTTCGGCGCTAGCTGTCCCGGCGCCGGCACGCCACTATGGGACCAGTAAGCCATACGGTGTCGCCAGCGAACACCGCCGCGTGTTGACGGCATCGTCAAGTGTCGTACCGATCTTAACGTGAGAGATCATGGATCCCCGGGCACAGCTTGACATGCCGGACTCGGACCGATCGGGTGAACGCCTGCGCGCGTTGCTGGACCGGGTGGGGTGGAGTGGGGCCGCGCTGGCGAGAGAGGTCAACCAGATTGGTACGGAGTCGGGCCTACCGCTCCGGTACAGTCGGGCGTCGGTGGCGCAGTGGCTCGCGGGCGTGCGTCCCCGCCCTCCGGTGCCGGAGTTGATCGCCGAGGCGTTGTCCCGCAAGGTCGGCCACCCGGTGACGCCGGCCCAGATCGGGTACTGCGATGGCCATGACGGGGGTTGGCAGTCGGAGGCGGATCCGGTGGAACAGCTTGTGACACTCGCGGGTGTTCAGCGGAGACAGGTCATGCGGGCGGCGGTGTACAGCCTTGCGGCACTGTCGTTCCCCCGGTGGGTCGACGCGATCACCGCGCCGGTGACAGTGGCGGACGACGCATCCACGCTGCGGGTCGGCTGTGGTCAGGTGGAGGCGGCGGACGCGATGCTGCGGAAGTTCTCCGCCGTGGATGCCGAGTACGGTGCCCGCGCCACGCGCAGGGCGACAGCGGACTACCTGGCCACCACGATCAGTCCGTGGCTGCGCGCGCCCGCCACCGATCAGACACACCGCGCCTTGGTCGCGGTCGCGGCGAAACTTGCCTATCTGTGCGGTTTCCTCTGTGTGGACGACGAACTTCCCGGCATCGCACAACGTTACTATCACACCGCGCTGCGCATGTCGGCCGAAGCCAACGACCCGGCAGGTTACGCGACCACGTTGCGAGCGATGTCAGTGCAGGCGTACACGCTCGGCCACTACACGCACGCCTTCGACTTGGCGGAGTCCGCCCAGACAACCGGTGCCGCCGTTGCGCCGTCGAGCCGGGCATTCCTGGTCGGCCAGCTCGCGTTGGCCGCTGCGGCCACCGGGGACCGCTATCGCGCCATCGACCACCTGCGCACCGCCGAACATCTTCTCGACCGTGCCGGCGACGACTCGGCGGCCCTTGGCGTGCACCACCAGTCGTCGATGGCCCATCAACGTGCCGCGGTCCGGGCATGCCTGGGCGACCGGCCCGGCGCGATCACCGCGCTGCGCCAGTCGATCCGGTATCGACCGGCCACCGAACGGCGCTCGCGTGCCATCACCCTGGCGTCCTTGGCTGACTTGCAGTTGCGGCAGGGGCACCTGGAAGATGCCGTGGCGAGTTCGCATCGATTCCTGGACGACTATCCCTGCCTGGGCAGTGGCCGCGCTGACTCGGCGTTGGCCACGCTGCGCGCGCGGGTACGCCCGTTCGCCAGCAACCCGAGCGCGGCGACGGTGCTGCGTCGGGCAACGGCCCTGCACCAGATGGCGCGGTGGGGATCGGAGCATAGTGACGGTGCTACACGGGTGGTCAACCCCTTGACCACCGAACCTCATTCTGAAACAGGACCGGCGAGTCTCACCGACGCGGTGGCGGATCTGCATGACGCGATGGCCGCGACGGAGCGCGCGCGGGAACGGTTAGTCGATGCGCTGCGCGCCGAGCATCAAACCGGCACGAGTGCCAACCGATTGGCCGCGGTCGCGGCTGGGGTGATGTCCCGGCCGGTGGTCCTGCGTGCGCTCAAGGGCGGCGACACACCCGTCAGCCGATCGTGAGTGCCGGACGCGGTCCCGGGCCGGTCAGGGAGCCCAGCGCGGTCACGTAGCTGTCGACCGCCCGGCGGACCACCGACAGCGGTCCAAGCCCGGACACGGCGGTCGCGATCTGCTCGACCACGTGCGGCGCAGCCGACAATGAGCTGGTCAGGCCGACGCACCAGGCGGGAGCCAACCACTGCGGCTGGATATCGTCGGGACACGCGACCACCCGTACAGCGGGACAGCCGCTGGCCCGTGCCTGATCGGCCACGCTCGCCGCGTCCGGGCAGTCGCTGGCACCGGCGACCAGCAGCAGGTCACAGGCCCGGCCGAGGCTCGCGATCGCCTCGGCCCTGTCTGTGGCCGCGTAGCACAATCCGTTCGGATGCTGGGCGCGCGAGGCCGGGAACCGGGCACGCAGAGCGGCGATCATCGGGGCGGCCTCGGCGACCGGGAACCCTGGCGCCACTAGGTAGGACAACCGGTCCGGATCGCTGATCCGTACGCGGTGCACGTCGGCGACTGTGGTGACCAGGTGGACGCTTTCCGGTGCCTGCCCGATCAGGGCATCGACCAGCGCGTGATCAGCGTGCGCGATCACCACCACCTCGTCGCCCCGACGGACGAACCGCCGAACCTCCGCGTGCGCCCAGGCCACCACCGGGCAGGTAGCGTCCACAACGGACATTCCGCGGGCGACGGCCTCGGCGCGCACGGCCAGCGACACCCCATGGGCGGGGAACACCAAGGTAGCGCCATCCGGTATCCGCGCCAACTCGGTGCCGCTGAGTGCGCCGCGACGCCGCAAGTCCTCAAGCGTATGCTGTTCGGCCACCATCGATCCGTACACGAAGGCCGTGTCCCCGGCCGTCAGGATCTGCCCAGCCATCTCCGTCGTGCGCATCGCGCCTGAGCACACCGGCGGCACCGCGGCCAGCAGCATTCGCCGCGTGCGCAACACCGACGACCACTCGCGCATCACCTCGCTCATCGCAATGGTCGCGGCCGAGTCGTCATGGTGGGCCGCGGCGCCGAATCCCACCGCCTGCCCTTCCTGGTCCAACCAGCTCGTCACGTCAAGCATCGAGTCCCGCTCACCAGGTCCTGGGGCGTTGAACTCGTCGTACCGCACAGGGATCCCGCGCCGCCGCAACGCTCCGCTCACCAGGGACGCCGCCGCGCACCGGACAGGGCCTCGCGTCGGGTGCTCAACCTGATGCGCCACCACGACCTCACCTGGCAGTACTTGCGTGGTCGTGGCCAGCCGCTCCCGTAGAACGCTCCGATTCATCGTCAAACCTCTCCTCATGGTGAATATCGCGCCTGCCCAAGTCAGCAGGCGGCCAGGATGAAGACCAACGACCACGTCCACTATCCGGTGTCGACCAACGCGGGGCCAGCAAAAGCATTCGCTCAGGGGAACCCCGAACGGGGGCGAACACGCTCCGCAGTCAAGATCGGCCAGGAGTTTGACAACTCGGATTCCGCGCGGCGGTGTACGGCGGGAATCTTCTCGGGCTGGACTGGTGACGCGAACCCGTCAGGTAGCAGGACGCCGAGCGAGTCGACGCCCGGACAGCCCACGAGGAGGTGGACGCGGCTGGTATCGCGCGCAGCCATCGCCAGTCTTGCCGTGCCAGCTCGGCCGACGGCCGGCTGCAGTGTTCTGCCTGTGGTGCGAGCCGAGGCAATCGTCCAGCGATCCGATGTGGACAGCGATCTCGACATGGTTCGGGCAGACCAAACTACGCTTCGACGATTCGAGGAGCATCGCGATGGCACATGGTGTCCTCATCCAGTTCCCAGGTTTAGGTGGTTACACGCCGGGCATCCTCGCCCAGATGGTCACGGACGCACCACGTCTCGCCGCGATCCTGGCCGACGTCGACCAGGTCGCCGCGGCCTACCGGATCGGCTCGGTGTCGGCACCACTGACCGATCCGGCCGGTCCGGCCATCGAAGAACTCGCCCAGACGCCGACAGTGCTGCACTTGGCATCCTTCGCCTCCGCATATGTGCTTTACCAGGCGTTGCGCGACAAGGGAATCGACGGCGATGTGCTGTTGGGCCAGAGCACCGGCGAGATCACGGCACTGGCTGCCGGCGGTGCACTGAGCGTCCCGGATGCGGCCCGGGTGTTGTGCGAACGTGAGATCGCACTCGAGGAGACGGGCATTCTGGGCGGACTGGTCGCGGTGCGCGTCGGCTCCGCACGCGCCCAGCAGTTGTGCGGAGCTGCGGGCGGCTGGTCGCTGCAGGTGTCACTGTCGAACTCGCCTGAGCAGAGCGTGATTTCCGGGACCGAGCCGGAGCTGCCGCGGCTGGAGGCGGTGGCGCGGGCCGCGGGCGTCCAGGCAACCCGGCTCCTGGTGCGCTATCCGCATCACAATTCCGCGCTGCGGCCGGCCGCACACCGGGTCGCGGCGGCGACCGCGTCCTATTCGATCGGCGATCCACTCGCGCGGGTGTACTCCCCCATTCTCGGCCGCTTTGTCGCCGACGCCGCGGACGCGCGCCGCATCGTCGACCGGCATCTGACCGATCCGGTGGACTACCTGGGTGCGATCCGGACACTGTACGACAACTTCGGCGTTCGCGAGTTCCTCGAAGTCGGAGTCCGTTCGGTGCTGGCCCACTCCGCTCGCGAAACCCTGCCTGCCGGAACCACTTTGCTGAGCGCGCCGCCGAATGCTGTTGACGCACGGCAGATCCTGGACGTTCTGACTGGCGCGGCGACTGCGCAGCTCCCGCCCCGCCTGCCTGTCCAGACGATCTCCACGCACGCTGCGGAACCGGCCGCATCGCACCCCTCGCCGGCAGTCAACGGCTCCGCTGTACAGCAACCCACTCCAGCGACGAACGGCACTGCCACGCTCACCCTTCCGCACCGTACGGCGCTGCTGGCCCGCCTGCGAACCATCTTCGCCGAGGCTCTCGGCTACCCGGAGGACGTCTTCACCGACGACGCCCACCTCGAGGCCGATCTCGGCATCGCCTCGGTCAAGAAAACCGAACTGCTGGTCCGCCTGCTCGACGAGTACCACCTGCCGACACCACCGGCACAGGTGCGTCTGCGCGACTACACCACGCTCCCCAAACTCGCCGGACTCATCGAAGCACTCGCCGCCGATGGGGACGCCGCATGAACACCGCCTCCGCCAGCCGAGACACCGTCGCCATTGTCGGCATCGGCATGGTCGCGCCCGGAGTCGACGGCCCAGACGACTTCTGGCGGGTCCTGAACACGACCACGAACACACTGCGAGAACCCGAGCACTTCGACGTCACCAACTGGTTCGACACCGACCGATCGGCACCGGACAAGACCTACGCCCGTGTCTCGGGATTCCTGCACGATTTCACACCGCATCCACGCCTCGCGGAAGAACAATCCCGGGGCTACTGGGATGGCGCGGACCAGACCACACTCCTGCTACGCCACAGTTTGCTGCAGGCCATGGACACCGTCACCGTCCGCCCGCACGATCGCTGCGGGGCCTACGTCGGCGCGCAGCCGGGCGGGCTCGCGCTTGAAGACGCGATTCTGCTGGCCACGGCAGCGCACGCCCTGGGTTCACGATCGGGCGAACGGTGGCGCGCACACTATCCGCACGCGCCCGAGCGGACTGTCGATGCCTTCCCCGACCGGATGCTGCGTACGGCATGCCGGGATCTGCTACCGGAGGACAGTGACCTGCTCGTTCTCGACACGGCTTGCTCATCCTCGTTGTACGCCATCGACTTCGGTGTCAAGAGCCTGCTGGCCGGTGAGCGGGACGTGGTGTTCTGTGGTGGGGCCATCGTGGGCTCGCGCCGTGACCTCGTACTGTTCGCGAAACTGCACGGGCTAGCGCCCAACGGTGAAGTCCGGGCGTTCGACGCCCATGCCGCCGGGACGTTGTTCGCGGATTCAGCGGCGGTCGTCGCCCTGAAACCACTCGACCGCGCGCTCGCCGACGGTGACGAGATCCTCGGGCTGCTGGGCGGATTCGGCGCAGCGACCGACGGCCAGGGCAGTCTGCTCGCGACATCGCCGGTGGGCCAACGTCTGGCGTTGGAACGTGCCCACGCCGCCGACCCCACCACCGCCGACACGGTCGAATGGATTGTCGCGCATGGCACCGGCACCATGGTCGGCGACGACGTGGAGCTTGAAACGCTCACCGACGCGCCCGGATCCGGTCGGTTGTGGTGCACCTCGAACAAACCGCTGATCGGGCATGGCGCGTGGGCGGCCGGCGCGATCAACATCATCCACGCGATACTGGCCATGCGGCACGGTGAAATCCCCGCAGAACAGTACTTCACAACGCTGCGCGACGGGGTGCGGACCGACCGTGTCACCATTCCCAAGATTCCGGTTCCGTGGCCGGCTCGCACTGACCGCCGTCGGCTCGCCGGTGTCTGTGCCTACGGCCTCGGCGGCACCAACGCTCATCTCCTCGTGCAAGCTCCGGATCCGGGATTTGCGCCGCTCCGATCAACTGGACCGAACACCGTTGACCCGCATGACGATCCGATGGTGCTGATCGGCACCTCGGTGCAGTTTCCCAGTGTCACGTCACCCGCGGATATCGCCCGCTGGCTGCGCGGCGAGGGATCCGTTCCAGCCCCGTCATTCGGCGAGGAGTATCCGTTACCCCCCTTCAAAGAACTGCGGATGCCACCGGTCAACGCGCGCAGCATCGACCGCACTCATCTGATGGCACTCGCCGCCGTACGGAACTTCGTGGCCGAACACGGCGAGGTCTGGGACGAGATCCGGGAGCGCACCGGGGTTTTCACCGGACATACGGGCCCCGCTCGCTGCATGGCCGAGTACACCATCCGAGTGGGCGCGGACGATCTGCACGCCGCACTGCGGGAAGTGCCGAACGTGACCTCCGAACAGCTGCGGCGGCTGGACGACACACTGGCAGCCCTGCGCGCACGGCTGCCCGAAGCCAACGACTGGAGCATGACGGGACAGCTCACCAACATCATCGGCGCGACCGTGGTCAATCGGTACCGGCTCAACGGCGCGGCGATGAATGTGGACTGCGGCCGGTCGTCCACCCAGGGGGCGCTGCATGCCGCCGAACGCTGCCTGCGCTTCAAGGAGTTGGACTTCGCCCTGGTGATTGGCGTCAACGGGCACAGCACCGAGCTGATGGCGGACCTGAGCGGAATCAGGGACGAGGAACTCGGCGAAGCGGCCGTGCTGCTGGCGGTCACCCGCAGGTCTGTCGCGGAACGCAACGGCTGGCCGGTACGCGCAGTCGTGCGCACCGACTCGAGTCGGGCCGGGCGGCACACAGGGATGCCAGGCGCCAAAGGTCGCTGCTACTTCGGCGCCGACGGCGCACTCGCCGTACTACGTGCCCTGGAAGACAGGCACGCGGGGTCGATCGTCCTCCGTAACCTGGACCCCGGTCCCCGTGTTGAGATCGAGCCAATGCCGTCGCACACCGGAACAGCCGCGCTGCCGGACCGTTCGGTGGTCGTGCTGCGCCGCGTGGATCCGCGACCTGGCGGTACCCGGCAGCCCGCGATCAAACCTGGCACGCTGATCGTGACCCACAGCGCCGATATCGCTTCGCAACTCCAACTCCTTGCCCGAACGGCTGGTTCGTGGGTGCTGTGCACCGATCAGGCAGCTGCCGGGAACCACGGAATCACCACGGCGAACGGCGCCGATCCGCGGGCCGCCGTCGACGCCGCAGTGGTGGGCGGCGGTATTGAGCATGTACTCGTCGTCGCCTCGGCGCGCGTCGCCGCCTGGCCCGCTCCGCCGTCGCCCGAACTGCTGGCACTGCAAGAACACGTGCTGGCCGCCACCGCGGCCCTCGGCGAGCAACCCGCGCCCGCCAGCACGGTGACGGCTCTGCTGCTGGATCCGTTGCGCCACAGCGTCATCCATCCACATCTCACGCTGATCACCGGGTTTCTGCGCAGTCTCGCGCACGAGATCCCGAACCCGGTCCACGCGGTGGTCACCGACGCCGCATTCGGCACCGGCATCGAGCAGCTCCGCACGGAGTCAGCCCAACCACGCGACCGCACTGTCGTGTACTACCGCCAAGGACTGCGCTACCTCGAACAGCTGTGCCCCGCACCGCTTCCCGCGAATCGCCAGGCGGGTCCACTGCCGTGGCGGGACAATCCGGTGATCGTCGCGACGGGCGGCGCACGCGGAGCCACCGCAGTGGTGGTAACGGCATTGGCCGAGCGGACGCACCCAGCGGCACTGTGGCTGCTGGGCACCACGCCGATCGACGATCCGCCCGACGACCTGTGCGAGGCGGCCGACCACGAGCTCGCCCGGCTGCGGTCGGAGTTCCTCGCGCGCGAGCGGAGACTCGATCCGCTCGCCACGATCATCGCCCTCAACAAGCGTTTCGACACTCTGCTGCGAGGCCGCGAGATCCGCAGGACTCTCCGGCGGCTGGAGCGACTGTGCGGGGCCGACAACGTCCACTACCTGGTCTGTGACGTGCGCGACCGCGAACAGGTGATGCACGCGGCGAAATCGGTGTACGCCCGACACCATCGCGTCGACCTGCTCATCCACGGCGCGGGACGCATCCGGTCCGCCGACGTCGCCCACAAGTCCCTCACCGATTTCCGGGAGATCCGTGACATCAAGGTGGCGGGCTACCACACCCTGAAGGAAGCCTTCGCCGACCCGGCTCCGGCGCTGTGGTGCAATTTCGGCTCCGGCAACGCCCTGCTCGGCTGCGCGGGCGACACCGACTACGCCGCCGCGAACGAATACCTTTGTGCCGCGGCAAGATACAGTGACGACAGCGAGTTCACCCCGGCCTGGGGACTGTGGTCGGAAACCGGCATGGTGCACAGCGTCGCCGAGCATCTGAGCCAGGAACACGGGTTCACCGGAATACGCAACACGCAAGGCGCGCACCTGATGCTGTCGGAACTCGCGGTGCCCCGTCCCCTGGATCCGGTTGCCCTGTACGGTGTCGCGGACGCCTGGGGACACCACGCCGATCCGGTCGGGCCCCTGCTGGGCGAGCCGGACAGCGCCGGGATGTGGACCTGGCGGCCCGACCCGGTCCGCGACTCGTACCTCGGCGAACATCTCATCGACCGCCGGCCGGTCCTGCCCGCGGTGATGATGCTGTCGATGGCCGCCGAGGCAGCACTGCGGACGCGGCCCGGATCGCACGTCACCGCCTTCCGCGACGTGCGGATCGACGCGCCGGTCTACACCGACGTGCCGGCCGCCGGATGCCGGATCACGACCGAAGCCGTTGCGCCTGAGGCTGTTCGGGTCGAACTTCGCTCCGATGTGGTCATGCCGGACGGGCGGGTACTGGTGCGCGACCGGCTGCACTGCCGCGTCGATGTCGACCTCGGCGAGTTCGCGCCCCCGCCACCAGCACCGTCCATACCGGACATGCCCGAACTCGCCGACGACCCCGCGGTCCGGCCCGACGTAGCCGCGCAGCTCACCGGTGTCTGGCGCACCATTCATCACCCCGCGAGCAACGCCACGGGCGCTCGCGCCCGCTGCCGGCCGCATCCCGAACCGCACAGCGTGTTCGCGCGGCTCCCGATCCCGGCGCTGCTGCTCGACTCGACGCTCCGGCTCTTCGGGTACCCACCACTGCCCGACGGGCGCCAGATCATGGCGGTCCCGGGTGCTGTCGCGCGGATCGACTTCTTCACCGCCGACACCGACGTCGTACTCGCCGAACGGTATCCGGCGGGCCTGGACCTGTCCTACGACGTCGCGGGGCGCCGGGCCGTCGCGGTCGCCGACGGCCGAGTCCTGATCGCCGTCACCGACCTGACCATCCACACCGTGGACACCGTCCCCGCGGACATCCCCTACCGGGAGTGGCACGAATGACCATCCTCGAGGAGCCCGTCGTCCGGACCGCCCCGCTGCCGCCGGAAACCCCGTGGTTCACCATCGAACACACCGTCACGGCCGGCGACACCAGCGCCGTCGGCCCGGTCTACTACGCCCGCCTGATCGACTGGCAGGGCCAATGCCGCGAACGCGCCGGCATGGCCGGCGCACCCCTGTTCAGCAGCGATATCTCCGGCGACTACGCGATGCTGACCCAGTCCTGCTCCTGCGAGTACTTCAAGGAGCTCTACTACGGCGATCTCGTCGCAATCCGGCTCACCGTCCGCTGGGTGCGGCTGCACCTGATGAAGGCCGAATTCCGTTACCACCGAATCGATGTCCCCGGCCAGCCTGACGGCGACCTGGTCGCTCGCGGCGAACAGATGTGGGCAAGCGCCTCATTGGTGGACGGCCACTACGAACCCTGCCCGTGGCCACGCGAAATGGCCGACTGCGCAGCCCAGTTCGGCGCCGACCTCAGCCGCGCCCAGATCCAGGACCCACCGAACTATCGAGAGCGGAGGACCCAGCGATGACCACCGTCGACCAGCCGGCCGCCACCACACCCGTCGAGGAACTGCCGTTGGCTCCGCTGACCTGGCGCAGCGCCTGGCGAACGGTGGACACGGTGTTGTCGTTCGCAGCCCTGATCGACGACCCCGGCCTCCGGATGCGCGACACCGGCGAGATCTTCCGTCTCGCCGTCCCCCGGATGCCGAATCCGTTCAAGGCGCTCATCACCGAGTCCTTTGTCGACGGTTTCGCCGGCGAGACCGTCATCATCACCTCACCCCGGCTGGTCCGCGAGCTGTACAGTCTGCCGCCCGGCCAGCTCAACTACGAGGACTGGAAGAAGTTCCTGCTCTTCCTGCTCGGCGCGCAGAGTCCGTTCCTGGTCGGCGGGCGCGATCACGTCCGGATACGCCGAGCGCTCGCCGCCGAGCTGACCCCCGCCCAGGTCGAGCACTATCGGGAAGGCAGCGTGGCACTGCTCGACGACATGATCGACGCGCTCCCGCTCGACACCCCCGTCGCCCTGCACGATTTCTTCACCCGGTTCACCCAGGACGTGATCCTGCGGGTCGTGTTCGGCTGGGACTGCCGTGATCTCGACGAACTGCGGGATTTCCTCTACGAGGCCAGCAAGTACTACATCAAACCGGGCGGACGCCGGCTGGGCGGATATATGGTCGCCAGCATGTTCTCGCTGCGCCGCGGCTACCTTCCCGCGGCTGTCTCGCTGCGCCAGGACATGCCGTCACGAGTGTTCTCGCCGCGTGGTTATCGGCTGCGGAGGCGCTCCGACGAGCTGATCTACCGGAAGATCGCCGAACAACGCGCCCACCCCAACGACAGTGTCGCGTCGCGGCTCATCGGGTACGGCGCCCGGGAGAACCCCGCCTGGACGGACAAGCGGCTGCGCGACATCATCGCCACCCTGCTGATAGCCGGTCATGACACCTCCGTGGTCGCCTACTCCTGGGCGGCCCAGTACCTGCTGCACAATCCCGGCCCCCGGCAAAAGGTCATCGCCGAAGCCCGCGCGGCCGTCACCGACCGTTACGCCCAGGCGGCCAATACCGAGGCGCTGCGCATGGTGTCGCCGGTCACCGCCCTGGTTCCGTTCTCGAACACGCAGGACATCGCCGTGGGCGGTTATCGCATCCGCAAGGACACCTTCGTCTTCGTGCCGATCACCGCCGTGCACCACAACGAAGAGCTGTACCCCCAGCCCGAACAGTTCCGCCCGGAGCGATGGCTCGAGGGCAAGCCCGACCGCTGGGGCTTCGTCCCCTTCGGCGTATCGGCCCAGCCCCACCGCTGCCCCGGCAGCACGTTCTACCTCACCGAGGCCAGCATCGTCACCCACCGCCTCTTCGGCCGCCTCGACCTGGAACCCTGCTTCCCCCGGGTAGACCACGCCCGCTACGTGATGGCCACCCTGAACCGGCCGGTGGGCCAAACCGAGGTGATCATCCGCAACCGCCGTCCCGCCGCCGACGTGCCCTGGTACCGGCCTGGCCGCGACGAGCACATGAGCCCGCTCAAAGAGGCACTCTTGCCGCCCTCACCCGAACCCGGCCAACCAGCTCGTTGCCCGCACCGCTGACCAACGAGAACGTCAAGGGAAGAAGGAAACCTGAGATGAAGACGGTCTGGATGTTTCCGGGGCCCAGTGGCCATGTGGCCGGCGCGTTGGGTCAGTTGGTCGACCCCGAATCGGATCAGTTGTCGATCCTCAAGACGATCGACACGGTCGCCGACGAATACCGGTGGGGACCGGTGTCCCCGCTGTTGCTCGGTCCCGCGGACGAGACGACCGAGCAGCACGACGGACACTTGTGGCTCGGCTTCTTCGCCACTTCCCTGGTGCTGTCGGAGTTGCTGATCGACGCCGGCGTGGCGGGCGACGTGCTGATCGGGCACAGCGGGGGTGAGGTCAGCGCGTTGGTTGTCGCCGGGTGCATGACCGTGGAGGACGCGGCTCGGGTGCTGTGCGAGCGGACCTTGGCGGTGGAGGGCAACGGCTTGCCCGAGAGCGGCATGCTCGCTGTGGCGGCACCGGCCCGCCGGTTGGCGATGATGTGCGACGTCGTGGATGACAGCTCGCTGGCCGTTTCGGTCGACAACAGCCCCGACCAAGTCGTCGTCACCGGGCTGGTTTCCGGGTTGGAGCGGCTGGAGACAGTCGCCGCCGCGCTGGAGATCAAGACCCACCGGCTCAGGTTCGCCGCCGCTTACCACAACCCGGTCCTCGGCGGGGCGGCGCGGCGGCTCGCGGCTCGCGTCGGTGACGTTCCCGTTCGCTCACCACAGCGCCGCGTGTACTCCCCTCAACTGGGACGGACACTGGCCACCGCCGATGACGCCAGGGAACTACTGGCCGGGACACTGGTCCTGCCGGTCCGGTTCCGGGAAACGCTGCGAACCCTCTATGACGACGGCGCCCGCGTGTTCGTCGAGTGCGGGGCACGCCAGGTGCTCAGCGAACTCGTGCCGCACAACCTGCCCGCCGCGGCATCCGCGGTGCCGTTGCTGATCGGCAGGGCTCAGGCGCACGCCGTTCCGCGGCTGCTGAAGTCTTTGGCGGCAGAGCATCCCGCGTCGTGGCAGACAGCCTCCCTGCTCGTCGTCCCGGCGGCGCTGGACAACCCACAGCTCTCACTCGACGACCTGAAGCCGAACGCGCCCGACCCAGTTGCCGTGCCTGGCCCGGCCGAGGCTTCGGACGACCTGCCGGCGGAGCCGGAACTGCGCGACCAGATCCGGCACGCTTACGCCGATGTGCTGCGGTTCCCGGTCGAGATGGTCGAGGACGACACCGAGCTCGAAGGCGAACTCGGCATCTCGTCCTTGCAGCGGACCAACGTGTTCGTCCGGCTGCTCGACACTTACGGGCTGCCCACCCCGGCTGAGGAGGTGCAGGTCTTCACCTATCGGACGGTCGCCGACATGGCCGGGCTGCTGCGTGATCTGGCGGCCCGGCGATGACCGGTCGTCGAGCCCGTGACGCGTGCGTGGCACCGGTCGCGGTCGTCGGCTACGGCCTCGCGATCCCCGGTGCCAGTTCCCCGGACGAGTTCTGGTCGGTGCTGCACCAGCAGACCTCCCAGTTCGGCCCGCCCGAGCGGTTCGACATCGACGCCATGTCCGAGCCCGGGGAATCCGTCCCGGACCGGGTCGGGATCCGCGTCGGCGGCTTCCTCCGTGGCTTCCGTCCACACGCGAAGATCGCGGCCGAGCAAGGGCTGTGGCAGGACGGCGACGAGGAGTGCCTATGGCTACGGCACAGCCTTCTCCAGTGCCTGGACACCTGCGCGATGACCGACGGTGCCAGGGCGGGCTGCTATGTCGGTGCCTGGACCGGCGGGTCGATGGCGTTGGAGGACGGCCTGCTGTGCGCGTCCGTGGCGCGGGAACTGGCCGGGCGCCTGGCCGACGATGCTGTCGGCCGCCAGCGGCACGAGAAGCGGCTTCGTGATCTCCTTGCGGGGCACTTCCGCTGCGCACCGCATGACCTGCGGGAGGCGCTGCCGCACGAGATCGTGCGACGGGCCTTCACCGGTGTGCTCCCCGACACCACCGACTGGCTGACCGTCGGCGCGGCGTGCGCCTCCGCGCTGTACGCGATAGACCTCGGCATCCAGTCCCTCTACGAAGGCACCTGCGACGTGGCGTTCTGTGGCGGCGTCAACGGACTGTGCCGCGCCTTCACGTTGATGGGCGACAGGTTCCACGGCGTATCGCCGACTTCTGACGTCAGGAGCTTCGACGTGGCCGCCAACGGCACCGTGTTCTCCGACGGCGCGGCCGTACTGGCGCTGAAGCGGCTCAACCGGGCCGTCGCCGACGGCGACCGGATCCTCGGGGTGCTGAGCCGACCCGGGCTGTCCTCGGACGGCCGCGGCCGCGCCATCGCGGCGCCCAACCCCGCCGGTGTGCGCCTGGCGATCCAGCGCGGCTGGCAGGCCGCGGGGCTCGGTGACGCAGCTGTGGACTGGGTGGTGGCGCACGGCACCGGCACCCTCGCCGGCGACGCCGCCGAGATCGAGGTCCTGTCCGGGCAGACCGTCGCGGGCGAACTTACGTGTTCCAGCAACAAATCAGTGATCGGGCACACCGGCTGGGTATCCGGCGCCGTATCCGTCATCCACGTCCTGCTGGCCTTGCGGCACCAGACGATCCCGGCGCAGCAGCGGTTCACCGACCCGAACCAGGCGCTGGTCGGCACGCGGGTACACGTTCCACGCACCGCGTTCCCCTGGACCTCGCGCGCCGATCGGCCCCGCACCGCGGGAGTATCCAGCATGGGTATCGGCGGAGTGAACGGGCACGTTGTCGTACACGACCGGCTGCTTGGCGGCGAGCCGCTGCCGCCTGCCTTCCCAGCCGATGATCCGGTGGTGCTGGTCGGCTGGAGCGCCCGCGTGCCGGGCGAGGGATCGCGCCAGCGGCTGGAGGACTGGCTGCGCACCGGTACCGGCGCTCCCGAGCGCAGCTTCGGCCCGCACTACAGTGGACCTCCGGTCACCGTGTCCCGGCTCTCGCCGACAGTCACCGATGTGATGGACCGCGGACAACTTCTCGCCCTGGACGTCTCCGGCCGGTTCGTGGCCGAACACGGCGAACTGTGGGCCGATCTGCGGGACACCACCGGAGTGATCGGGGCGCAGTCCGGTCTGCCGCGTGCTCTGCACGACACGATGATCAGGGCGGGCAGCGCCGAACTGGCGAACCTGCTCTCCTCGGGGGACGATCACGAGGCTCTGTCCGCGTATCTGGACACTGTGCGGACCCGTCAGGGGGTCACCGAGGACAGCTTCACCGCCGCCACCCCAAGCGTCGCCGTGAACCGGATCGCCAACCGCTGGGACCTGCACGGCCCGATCATGACAATCGACACCGGGCCGGACTCGTCACAGTCAGCACTGCGCACCGCACGCCGCTATCTGGCCGACGGCCGCCTGGATCT
This sequence comes from Actinocrispum wychmicini, assembly GCF_004345645.1. Lineage (GTDB taxonomy): Bacteria > Actinomycetota > Actinomycetes > Mycobacteriales > Pseudonocardiaceae > Kibdelosporangium > Kibdelosporangium wychmicini. Next base: position 114,313 of record NZ_SLWS01000020.1, read on the forward strand.
GGTGCTGCTGCTGGCCATCAACGCCAACGCGGAACAGGAAGCCGCCTGGTGCTGCGGACGGCCGGAGGGGCAGCTCGCCGAGGGCGCGTTCCTGCTGGCCCTCGCCCGCGAGTCGTTCGCGCGTGAACGCGGCTGGACGATCGTCGCACCCGTGAACCACCCTGCGAAGCCGGCATCCGGCGACACCTTCGACTACTACGGAGCCCAAGGAGTCGTCGACCTCCTGCGCCGTGCGCTCGACGAAACGCTCGGCGCCGACACCCGCCGCTGGGCCACCAGCCTGCGGCGCACCGACCCCAAGGGCTACGCGGCGGCCGAGCCCGATCCGTTCGGCTCCCCGGCCGGTCTTCCGCGCCGTGGGGTGGTGCTGGTCGGGTCCGCTCTGCTCGCCGAACAGCTCGCCGAGCAGGCTCGCGAGGCAGAGACCCTGCTCATCAGCACCGATCCCCTGACCGACCCGCACCCGGCGAACGTGGTCGCCGAGCTGGCGGACGAGCGGGACGTGGCGCCACTGCTCAGCCGGCTGGACGCCTACGCCCCGCATCTGCGGGTACTGCTCCGTGTCCAGGACGCGACCCGTCCCTGGCCTGCCGAAGCACCCGAGCTCACCCGGCTGCTGGAAATGGCGGTGCTCTGTCTCAAGCGGCTGCACGTGCGAATCGCCGACGGCCAGGGAAGCGCGGCGGCGATCATCCTGGACCCGCTCGGCGAGTGCCTGCCGCATCCGGAAACCGCTCTGTTCACCGGATTCTTCCGTAGCCTCGCCCTGGAGCTGCCCAGGGAGCGAGTCTGCGCGCTGGTCACCGACGCCACCGTGAGCGACGCACTGGACCTGTTCGCGGCAGAGGCCACGACCGCACGGGACCGTTGTGTCGTGCACTACCGGGCAGGATTGCGCTACACGGAAGAGGCCAGTCATCGGCCACTGCCCGAAGCCCCGGATGGGGCAACGGCCGCGCTCGGCGAGCGGCCGGTGATCGTCGCGGCCGGGGGCGGTCGCGGCATCACCGCGGTCGTGCTCCGGGAGCTTGCCCGGCGCACACGCCCGACGGTGTGGATCCTCGGCCGCACGGATCCTAGCGAAGTACCCGACCACATCCTGTCCGCGGCCGACGCCGAGCAGGAACGTCTGCGCGCCCGATTCTTGTTGGGAGGACGGGAAACTGGGGAACGCCCGCTGGATCTGGCCCGCCGTTTCGAGCGGCACTGGCGGGCCCGAGATGTGGTGCACAACCTCCGGGAACTGCGGCCGCTGTGCGAAGTCCACTACGTACCCCGCGACGTGACCGACCCGGCGCAGGTCGAGCAGGCAGTCGATCGGATCCGCGCCGAAGGGCGCGCGGTGGATCTGCTGCTGCACAGCGCGCGCAGCCAGGAATCCGCGACCGTGCCCCACAAGTCCCTGGCCGGCTTCCGAGCCTGCGTGGCCGCCAAGGTCACCGCCTACCGCAACCTTCGCGCGGCCTTCGCCGACCAGCCGCCGCGCATCTGGATCAACTTCGGATCAGTGGTCAGCCTCCTCGGTCTGCACGGGGAAACCGACTACACCGCCGCCAACGAGTTCCTCGCCGCCGCGGCCCGCCACGAAAGCCGACGGCACAACACGACAGAACTCACCCTCGGCTGGGGGCTGTGGGAAGACAGCGGGGCCGCCGGCAACATCATGGCCCGCGAGCGGCTCACCGCCAACGGCCTGCGCTCCGGCATCACCGACAGCGAAGGCATCGCACATTTCCTGGCCGAGCTCGCGACGGGCCGCCCGGCCGAAGCCGCCCCCGTCTTCGGCCCGGCGGACCAGCTCGCGGCGTCCGGGTTCACCCCGGCCGGCATCGACGGCCCGGCGCAGCAGCGCTTGCTCGGCGAACCTAACGAACGTTCGCAAGGAAGCGCCGAATGGCGATGGTGCCTGGACCCGGTCCGGGACCGCTACCTGACCGAACACCTGGTGGGTGGGCGTCTCGTCCTACCCGGCGCGGTAATGGTGGCGATGGCGGTCGAGACGGCCCAGTGGCTGCTCCCCGACAGGGCGGTCAGCGGCCTGCGCGACGTCTCCTTCGAGGACTTCGCCTTGGTGGACGCCCACATTCCCGGTCCGACCAAGTACCGGATCCGAGCCGAGGTCACCGACCTGCATGCGGTCACGGTCGAGATCCTGTCCGACATCGTCGACAACGCCGGCGTGGTGCGGCGCCGCGACCGCCGGCACGCACGTCTGGTGGTGGTCACGGGAACTCCAGTGCCGCCAACCCGATTCGGGGAAAGCAGTGGGTCCATAATGGAGCCCACGCCGATTTCGGATCCCTACACGTGGCCCGGCGCCCCGATCCTGCTGACCGGCGTGTTCCGCAACGTGATGGACCTGTCCGCGAGCGCAGAGCGGGCACGCGCCCGCTGGCAGGCAGTCCCGGCGCCGCTCGACGCGATCAGCCACACCCAGGTGCCGGTCCTGCTGTTCGACGCGTTGCTGCGGCTCGTGATCGTGCCGCGCAAGGACGGCTCAGTCCAGCTGAAGGTGCCCGTTCGCATCGCCCGGATCGACCTTTTCGCTCCAGGGTCCGACGCGGAACTCGCGGCCCGCCATCCCAGCGGCGTTCTCCTGCATCGCCAAGAAAGCGCCGACAAGGCCGTGTACACCGCGACCACTCAGGACGGCCGGACCCTGCTGGCAGTGCACGGATTTCACGCCGCCGACTACGGCGCGCCGGTATCGCCACCACCACAGATCGGAGTACCTGTCCCCATGACCAGCGGGTTGTACGCGGCTTCGGTTTCAGACTCCCACCCGTCGACGGCACCGGAACCCCCGAACGAATTGCCCTACTACGAGTGGACCCACATGGTGACCTTCGGCGACACCAGCGCAACGGGCATCGTCTACTACGCCGAACTCCTGAACTGGATCGGCCACTGCCGCGAACAATGGGCGTTCCAGGTCTTCCCCGAGTACATGCGAGGCCTGGCCACGGGCAAGACCCTCATGCTCACCAACTCCGTGCATCTGGACTACCTCGGTGAGATGTGGCCCAACGACCAGGTCATCGTCCGGATGTCCATCCCCTGGCTGCGCATGCACTTCATGTGCGGCACCTTCCGCATCTACCGGCACACCACGGACGGCCCGCGGCTCGTCGCCACAGGCGAGCAGACGTGGGCGAACGCCAAACCCGGCGCCGCGGGCGAGATCACCCCGACCGGGTGGCAGCCCGAGGTGATCCGCGGCCTGACCGCCATGGGGACCGACATCTCCCGGGCCTGGACCGCGTCGGCCAAGCCCGATCCCGGCCCCAGCGACGGCCCCGAGGCCGCCGCCCTGGCGTTCGCGGCCCGCAAGGCGCTGCACTGGATCCGCTGCTTCGACCTCGACCGCGACGACATCGTCCACCGCGCGGATCTGATCCTCGCCGCCGACCGGTATGCCGCCGTCGCCCACCTCACCGGCGACTCCGACCTGGCCGCGCAGTTGCGGGCCTCGCTCCACGAAGTCTGGGACGCTGCGCTGTCACCCAACGGCGTCTTCGACAAGACGGGCGTCGGCGTCCAGGACCTCCTCGGCCGGATCGGCACCATGTTCGCCGACCCGGACGATCCCGGCATCGCCGCGATCATGCGTCACGGGACGCTGTGTTTCGAGGTGTTCGACCGCGACCAGGACGGCCTCGTCAGCGAGGGCGAGTACGCCTCTGTGATGCACCAGGTCCTCTCGGTACCCGAAGAGTTCTCCATCACCGCCTTCCGGCACGCCGACCAGGACGGCGACCGGCAGATCACCGCGGCGGACTGGACACGGCTGTTCACCGAGTTCTACACCGGCACGGATCCGGAATCGCCCGCCGCCAACATGCTCGGCCGCGTCCAAAGGCCCACCGTCCCATGAGGCCGGCCAGCACCGGGACACGGTTTCTCGACGAGGTACGAGAGTACGTCCGGCAGGACCTGATGCCCAGCCATGCCGAGGCCGGTGAACCGCCCACCCCGGCCCAGCGGGAGTTCCACCTGCGCGGGCTATCGAACTGGTGGCTGCCCGAGAAGTACTACGGCAAGGGCCTGAGCTTGTCGGAGAGTGTCGACGTCGTCTCCGAACTCGCCTACGGCGACGCCGGCTCGGCCTTCACCCTGTTCATCTCCATCCTGGGCAGCACCATGGTGTCCCTGTTCGGCGCCGAGGATCTCAAGGACCGAACTCTGCGAAAGACGGGCACCTCCGGCGGCTTCTCCGCGACCCTCGGCACCGAACGCAAAGCGGGCAGCGAACTCGGTGACATCGCCACGGTCGCGACCCACACCAGCGGCCAGATCACGATCAACGGCGACAAACTGTTCGCGACCAACGCCGACTTCGCGGATTTCCTCGTCGTGATCGCCCGCTCCACCGAGAACCGACTCGAACATCTGGCGATCGTCGTGCCCCGCGAGACTCCCGGGGTGCGAATCGTGAAACGCTGGAAGACTTTTGGTCTGAATTCGGCAGCCACCTACCAAGTGTCCTTCGAGGACTGTCGAGTCCCAGAGGCGCACGCACTGCGCGGTCCCGGTCTCCTTCTCCTCGAAGTCGGACTCAACGCCAGCCGGATCCTGATCGCCGCGACCGGCCTGGGCCTGTCGCGACGAATCCGCGACATGTGCCTCGACTACGCCCGAACCAAACAGCTGCGCGGAACAAGCCTCCTGGAGAATCCAGTCTTCGCCGCCAAGATCGGCCAGATGGAAATGCAGATCGACGCCATGCGCAACCAGTGCCTGGCCGCCGCTGCCGAGTTCGACACACTGGCCACACGCGACGACGGCCCAGCGGAACTGCTCAGCCGAGGCGCACTACGCTCCGCCGTGGCCGCCAAGATGTTCTGCGGCCAGACCGCCTGGCAACTCGCGGGCATCGGCTCGGAGATGCTGGGCGGGCTCGGCTACACGGACGAAACAGTCGCCGGAAAACTCCTACGCGACGCTCGATACATCTCGCTGGTCGAAGGCGGAGACGACGTACTCAAGGACCTACTCTACCGACGCTACGCCAAGCCATCAGCCAAACGGCGATGACCTGCCGCGATGGTCAACACACCAGGACTCCTGAAGTGGTGGTCCGCTCCCGTCCAGCCTGGCCGGTACCCAGGTGACCGGCAGGCCGGACGGGTGCGGACCAAGTGCAGGCGCAGTCCCCAGGCAGAACCGGGAACGCAGCAGTAGCGGTAGCCGGCCAACTCGGAGCGGCGGGCGGTGCCGCGGGAACGGCCCGGAGTGGAGTCGGTGATCCAGGTCGTGTCAGCCCAGAGATCGGTGTCGAGCGCAAGCATGCGGACCACGCGTTTGAGCAGTGGGACTGCGGCGCGCAGCCGCTTGCTATAGCCGGATTGCCTCGGCGGGTATGGGAAGGTGGCGGGGTGGGAATCGAAGCCAGCGTGCTTCCGGGGTAGTGCCTAGCAGGGGCAGCAATTCGTGAGGAACGGTAGCTGGCTGATGGTCCGTACTGAGGCGGGGTCCGGCAACGCCTGGCTGAGAAGATCCCGGTGACCCGGATCCTGGCCAAGATCCGCGGACGAAGGTACACCGGCAGCGCCAGCCTGCTGGTGCGCTACTTCAACCAGGGCCGCGCCGCCCCCGAGCGCGTCGCGCCCACACCACGCCGTCTGGTCTCCTGGCTCATGACCCCGCCCTACAGCAACGGACCTGCCGAAGGTGTCAACGCGAAGATCAAGCTGCTCAAGCGTCAGACCTACGGGAGGACCAGTTTCTCCTTGCTGCGCAAGCGAATACTGCCCAGCTAGTGACTACCGGAGTCCGACAACTGACCCAGGTCGACGACCATGCGGACACTACGGCTTCGGCGCCGCACATCAAGTTGATCACGCAATCACGGACAGAGCCAAAATTTGACGGACCCGGAAGGGTTGACTTACGAAACTCATTCGTGGGTATTCCGCGTTTGTCATGTGGGGTTGGTGATTCGGCATAGTGGGAAGTAGCTGTCGACCATGCCGTGGGTGTGGGCGTCGGCGAGTTGGGGGATGTGGTCGTAGTCCCAGACCGCGTTGGGATCGTCGTCGGCGATCCATCCGGTGTGGTTCTGGTATTCGCGGATGGCGGGGCTGTCCTGGTGTCGCCATACGTGGGTGTGGACGTGCAGGTGGCGTTGGATGCATTCGCTGGCACGGACCGACCGCAGGTGCATGCCGGCTTTCCAGCCGGCGGTGGTGATCACTCCTTGCCGGGCGAGGGCTTTGAGGGACGCTTTGTGCAGTCCGCCGCCGATGTGGTCGATGAGGATTGCCACACCGCGACCGTTGGACAGCTCGTCGATCACCTTGAGGAACTCGGCTTCCGAGGCGCGGTAGCGGTCCTTGTAGTCAGGGTCGGTCCGGTAGCGGTGTTCGTCGTGGTCGAGATCGGGAAAGCGGCGGTGGTCAATCGGGATGATGCCGTGCCGCCGGATGAGGTCGAGTCGTGCGTCACGCCCTGCGGCCATGGCGGTGGTGAATCCGGCCTGGTGGGCGAGTTGGGCTTCGGCCATGGAGACGCCGCCTCCCCAGGCGAGTACGAGCCGCTCAGCGGGGTCGGCGTCGGGCATCTGGGCGCGCCAGCAAGCGTGGGCGACACGCCAGTTGTCCCACATCAGAGCTGTGGACGACGCACTCAGTGATGCGAAGCGTGGCGGTAAGAACCGCACCGTGACCTCCGCACCCGCCGACCCGGACCAGCCCAGCGAACACGTCAGCGAGTCCTGACACGGCAATGCGTGGTCGTTCGTCACGCCGTTGGGGTTCCGGCGGGGTGGTGGCGTCTATCGGACGTGTTCGACGGTGATGGCCCGGGATCCCCGAAGGTTGCCCCCGAAGTGCAAGGTAGCGGGTTGGTTCTGGTCGGCAGGCGGTGTAGGGGTCGAGTGTGGTGGGTGGCGGTGCTGGCATCTTTGATGCGGGGATGGCCGAGATGGCCCGAGCCCGACCGTGAGGCTCCGGGCGAGTCCGACCACGGAACCGAACACGAGCGCGGCCGGCACGACCGCGAGACTGTTCGCGAGCCCTACGGTGAACATCATGTAGAGCCCGACCACCAGCCCGATCACGAGCGCGGCGACGGAGCCAGCGACGAGCGCGACCCGGCGGGTCGCGGCACGGCCCAGTTGCCACCAGGCGAGGTCGCGGCTGCCGATCACGGTCAGATGGTGAGCGAGGAAGGCCAGCCACCTCTTGGCGTCGGCTGGATCCCAGGCACGCCGGGGACAGAACGGGTGTTCGTCGCCCCCGTCGCCGGGTGGGTTGGCGCGGATGAGGGCCTCGACCAAATGGTCGAGGAGATGCTCGATGACCGAGTCGGCGGTGGGGAAACGGCTGGTGTCGCATAGTTCGGCGGGACTGGTCCGGGTGTCGACGTAGACCTTGCGCAACAGCCACAGCGCCAACGGAGTGGACAGCGCACGCGTGACGGGAGTCTGCCGGTCGCCGTTGACCGCGGCGAGCAGGTCCCGCCAGTCGCTGCGGCTCCGCGGTGGCAGGCAACCCGTGACGTACGCGGCGGCGTCGGCGGGCATGAGGGGACCGGGTTCGATGACTGCCCCTGCGGTGAGCACGTCCCCTCCCGGCGCGGCCACGGCCGCCTCGTACTCCGCTGTCCGGCAGGTAAGGACGAGGGGGTCGGTGGCCACCTCGTTCAGCCGGACAATGATCTTGGGGCCGGTCTGTGCCGGTAGCTCGTCCAAACCGTCCAGGATCGGCAGGATCCGGTGCTGGGTCACCAGCGAACGGGCAGCGTCCGGGCCGAAGGCGCCGGCCCGCAACGCGGGGTAGTCCTCAGCCAGCCGGCGTGACATCCATTCGTACAGAGACTCGGCGACGGGGTGCCAACCGGACATCGACACCAGAACGGGAACCGGGTCGTGCGACTGTGGGTGATCCAGCAGTTCGCGGACCAGCAGCACGGCCAGCGTGGTCTTGCCCATCCCAGGTTCCCCGACGATCACCAGCCGTCGCCGTGTCAACCTGCGGAACTCCGTGGCCGTGTCGCCGATGCGATCGGTCCGGCCGGTGAATCGAGGCCGGCCTCGGCGGATCAGCGACCGCAGCGGATTTGTCCTGGCGATGTGCTCGGCGCGGTCCACTACGTCGAGCTCGGTGAAGTGCCACCGCACCTGCAGCCAGGACGGCCACACGTCGACCGACCCCCCGCCGGGTCGATCGAGGCAGCCCAGCGCCTCGGAAAGCCCCTTATTGTGGAGGCCAGACCGTTGGCGTGGCGCCCATGCGTGCCAGCACGGATTCGCCGCGTATTCGTTGTTCGCCGCCGATGAGGACGAGCGTCCGGGCCCACTGGTAGCGGCAGCCTGCGTGGTGCAGGGCGGCGGCTGCGGCGCTCAACCCGTCGCGGTCGCCGGTGTGCAGGGCCGCTGCGCGGTCGACGACGGCGATCGCGATCGGATTGCCGTCCGCCGCCACGCGTGCGCGTTGTAGGCGGGCTGCGACGTCCTCGTGCCCGGACATGACGGCCGCCTCGGCCCACAGCGCGGCATACCAGGGACGCCACTCGGCGTACCAGTACGTCAACTGCTCTGGCGGCATGTCCAACACCTGCGTCGCCTCCTCGACCTGACCGCGGTGCAGCAGGAGCAAGGCGTCGAAGAACTTGCCGGAGTGAATCTCCGACACCGGGCGTCCTGGCGTCGTGAGGGCGCCGACGATGTCCAGCCACGCGGCCCGGCCGTGGTCGTCCCCACGCAGTCCGTGCACTGTCGCGACCGCATACGCGCCGCCGCTGAGGTTGCCCGCACGGGGCCGTCCGGCCCGCTCCCACCCCTCGCGGAATCGCTCCGCCAGCGTGATCGTCTCGTCCCAGTCGCCCGCCAGCGCCGTGACGACGAGCAGCCGCACGGTGGCCAAGTGACCCTCCTCCGCATGGAAGGGCAGATCTCGCAGGCATTCGGCCAGTCTCCTCGCGGCCAGCAGATCGCCGGCGGCGACAGCGCTGTCGGCGGCCATGCCGAAACTGTCGAAGAACTCCAACCCGGCCACCGCCGTCACCGGCATCGACACCAGCAACTCCGTGCGCCGCAACGCGCTGGCCGCTGCGGCACGGACCTCCCCCCGAGCCAGCTGTACCGCAGTGAGCTGGTCCAGTGCGGCATTCTCGATCAGCGGGTCGCCGATGCGACGGGACAGGGTAAGAGCGCACTCGATGAGTTCGACGGTGGCCGGATCGGCTATGTCGCCGTTGAACGCCTCGGCGGTGAGCAGTCGAGCCTGCGCGGCCAGGTCGCTGCCAGCCAGCGCCCAACCCTCGGCGATCAGCGCCGCCACCTCACCGACCGCAGGCGCGGTAGCCATGAGTCCGGGGCCACGATTGATCAACTCGGCATTGCGGGCGAGGTCACCAGCCGCGCCCGCCCGATCACCCGCGCGCAGCGCCGCGTCGGCCGCGCCTCGGCGCAGCCGCAGAGCCTCGGTGCCGACATGCCGCGACTCCGCGGCACCCGCCGCACTGCGCAAAGCGTCGGCGGCGGCCAGGTCGTCGGCGGCCAGCTCGGCCGCCTGCTCATAGCGCCGCTGCGACTCGCCGGGCATCCCGCGGGTGAAGCTCAGTTCGGCCAAACCGATCGCCAACCGGTAAGCCTCCGGGCGGTATCGCACGGTTCCCTCCGCCCAGGCCAGCGCACCCCGCAGCTCGTCAGCGACCTGATCGAACGCGGCCCGCCAAGCATCGACCGGTGCCCGGGACACCAGAGCAGCACTCTCCTCCAGGCACCACCTCAGATGATGAGAGAACGCCTCGACCGACTCGCCCGCCTCCTCGAGCCGATCGACACCATATTGGCGGATGGTCTCCAAAACGCGGTAACGAGTCCCGCCCGGCACCACGATCGCGACCAGCAAACTCTGCTCGGCCAGCCCGGCCAAGATGGTAGGAACGGCGCCGGCCGGCACTGGCAGCCAACCGGCCACGGTCGCCGCCGCGGCCGCGGCGAACGGGCCGGCGAAAACCGAGACCCGACGCAGCACCGCCTGAGCGGGCTCGGCCAGCAGCGCGTAACTCCAGTCCAGCGTCGAACGCAACGAACGATGCCGGTCATCGATGCGTGATCCGCCGGTCAGCAAGCGCAGCCGGTCGGCCAACCCGGCTTCAAGCCCATCGAGCCCCAGCGACGGGAACCGGGCGGCGGCCAGCTCGATCGCCAACGCCATGCCGTCCAAGCCCCGGCAGACAGCGGCGATACGTTTCGTGTCCTCGGACATCGGCGGACTCCCGCCGGCCGCAGCTCGCCCCACAAACAGCTCGACCGCGTCCCCCACGCCACCGTCATCGGCCTCGACGGACAGCCCGGGCACCACGAACACCCATTCGAAGGGCACCAGCAACCTGGCCCGGCTGGTGGCGAGCACCCTCAGCCGGGGACAGCCGCCGAGGAGCCGTTCCAGCAGGACCGCCACACCGTCCAGCACGTGCTCGCAGTTGTCCAGCACGAGCAACGTTTCCCGCTCGGCCAGCCGGCCGAGGACATGGTCCGTGACCGAGTGGCCATGGCTCTCTCCGATACCGAGCACGCCGGCGATCGCCGGCGCGATCATCGACGCATCGGTCACCGGTACCAGGTCGACGTACCAGACGCCGTCGGCGAACCGGTCGGTCAGCTCACCGGCGACGCTCAAAGCCAGCCGGGTTTTGCCGACCCCGCCCGGACCGACGGCCGTGACCAGGCGGTGCCGGCCGAGCGCCTCGGTGAGCGCCGCCCGTTCAGCCACCCGCCCCACGAAGGGCGTCAGCCGCGACGGCAGCACGACGACTGACGCAGCCCTGACCGGTCGAGTCCCCGGCACGGGCTGCATGGTCGCTGCGACAACCGCCAGGGCGCGGCGATCGGCCACCCGAAACTTCCGCAGCAAAGAGGAAACATGACTCTCCACGGTGCGGACGGAGATGAACAGCCGGACACCGATCTCGGCGTTGGTCAGATGTTCACCGAGCGCAGCGAGCACCTCGGCCTCCCGCGCGGAGATACCCACCCCGGCAGGTACCTCCTGATTGACCACGTCCGGATTGTCCCCCGCCGGCCTGGCTCTGTCAGCCGATCGCCAAAGGGCGTCGGCGGAGGCATCCGTGGCGGCCACGGAATCTCCGGGTCCGTGGCCGGCACGGATGCCCAGCGGCCCGATCTGACTCAAGGTTGGCGCCAGGCGTATCCGGGTCAACCGAGCCGATGCCCGCGATCACCGGTGATACAGCGCCGACGAACGCTGGGATCTGAGGAGTGTTCATGCAGAGTCGTTTAGTGAAGAAGTGGGCGCCGGTCGTGGCCATGGGCCTCGCCGTCGTCGCCGTTCAAGTGCTGGGAGCCGAGCCCGCAGCGGCGACCAGCGTCTCCGTGCAGGTCTTTCCCGCCAGTTATTCGCCCGACCGCTTGGCGGCGAAGTCCCTCAGCGCGCCCTGTCCGCCCGGTCAGCGGGTACTCGGGGGCGGCGCGCTGACGGCCGGCGGTGTCCACGCGATCATCACCGAGCTGCAGCCGATCCACGCCGCGGGCGGGGACAGCTTGCGGGTCAGCGTGGCGGCTGACCAGTTCGGCATTTCGGTGGCCTGGGGTTTCCAGGTGTTCCCGTTCTGCGCTGCGGTCCCGGCCGCGCTGAACGTGCAGATCGAGACGCATACGAACCAACCGACGTCGACCGAAAACGACCAGGCTGTGTCGCATTGCAAGTTGGGGACCGTGATCGGTGTCGGTGGCAAGATCGATAATGGCAACGGGCAGGTGAACCTGAGTTTCTTCACCAACTCAAGCGGAGATTTCCCGACGGGAAGCGCCGCCTCTGCCCAAGAGGACGACGACGGGTTCGCCGGCACCTACACCGTCACCAGCTACTCGGTGTGCGCACAGCCGACCGTGTTCGGCGACTTCCAGCAGTTCAAGATCTGGTTCGTCACGAACGGGTCGAGCGTGACCTCGACCCCGAACGACCCGACCTGTCCGTCCGGGATGCACCTCACCGGTCTCGCCGGCGGCACGGAAACGCCGGGCACACACCTGCAGATCATCGAGCCGAACCGGACGGTCGCACCCAACGCCGCCCACTTCGTTTCCCAGTCGTCGGTGGGGCCGATAGGCAATTCTTGGATCGAGGAGGCGACGATCTTCTGCGCCAAGTAGGCACTAAGCCGGATAGGCACAGTGGGAGCACGCCCGATCCGGGCATGCTCCCACTGTTTCCGTCGGTCGTTCTGAACCGCTCCGGGTTCGGACCAGATCATCAGCGAACGGGGAAGGACCTCGACCACAGCGCCGCGACGCCTGAGCCCGTGGGGAGCCGAGCATGACCGACTGGATCGAACGCGCCCGCGAGGTCGCCGCCAAACCGGCCGTCGACGCCGTCGAGCGCGACCACCGCGGCGAAACCCCGTACCAGGAAGTCCAGCTGCTGAAGGACAACGGCCTGTGTCCGGTGAAGATCTGGCCTAGCAGCGTGACGCGGCGGGCGTGGGTGATCGATGGGCTCTGGCCGCGCGGGTGCGAGACTGGGCAACAGCTTGACGACGTGAAGGAGCTCGCTGTGGCCTCTGACGCCCGTGAACGACCGGTCCCGGTGTCGAGCGGGCCGGGACAGCTGGTTCTTGAGCTGCTGGACAAGGCCATCGGCTTGCAGACACCGCTGGTGCGCAAGAACATCGCCCGGGCCCGTCAGCACAACCCGGAGGCGACACCGGCGGAGGTCGTGCGCACCCTGGAGCGGATGTACGTCAGCGCCCTGGCGGGCACCGGGGCCGCGGTCGGGGCCACCGCGGCCGCGCCCACCGTCGGCACCGGGGTCGTGCTGGCGTTGTCGGCGGGCGAGGCCTTCTCTTCGCTCGAGCTGAGCGCCCTATTCATGCTCTCGGTTGCCGAGGTCCACCGTGTTCGGCTCGACGCGGACCGCTTCGGGGGCGGTGGTGCGCAGGGCTGCGTCCGGGAGCACGCCGATGGCGTCATTGATCGTCGAGAAAGCGAGGCGCAGCGCGACGAACACGGTGACCGCGAAGATCTGGGAGTCGGACAGGCCCGTGTCGCGCATCGTCTGCACGTCGTCGGCGGTGGTGCGGTTGGGATCGCGGGCCAGCTGACGAACCCACGCCGCCAGCGTCCGTTCGGACGGCGTCAGCGCCTCGTCGTCACCGCGGAGCAGGGCGGCGGCGACCCGGTCGTCGGTGGCATCGGCGAGCCGGGACCCCCACGCCAGCCAGCAGTACGCGTCACCGAACGCCGACGCACAGGCGGCCACCAGGATGGCGCGGGTGCACCCGTCGAGGTCCGCGTCCGCGGTCGCCGAGCGCATCAGACCGAACAGCTCCTCGAGCGTCTCCGACTGGTGCGCCCACGCGCGCGGGACGCGTTCATCACATACCCCAGTTCGGCGACGCCTCGTCGAACAGACGGCGTGCGGCCGCGGAATCCTCGGGCCGTCCAGGAAACCGTGTGCCCTCATCACCGCGCCTTCTTCGCCCGCAAGCCCACCACCACGATCTCCGCGCGCAATGGGAGGCCGTCCCGGACGAACTCGTGCGTCCGCTCTGTCGCGGCGACGAACGCCGCCTCGCCCACGGCCCGGATCGCCTCGTACGCCGGGCCGGTGGCGGCCGGCGCCCGTGCGTAGGCCGCCGGGTCCGCGAACTCTCACACGAACTGCACATCGAACCGTTCGACGTCGGTGAACCCGGAGCGGCTCAACAACTCCTCGCCGATCCCGGGCCGGCCGAGCGACACCATGGCGGCCTGGTTGGCGACCGAGGCGGGCTCGGCGAACCGGAACGGCGCCAGCGCCCACGCACCCGGCGACCGCTTGAGGTGGCCCCAGACCGTGAGTCCCACGGACCCCCGGGGACGAGGACGCGGTGGATCTCACCCAGCGCGTCCGGGGTCGTCGCCCAGATCCCCCGGAAGCCCGTCACGACGTCGAAGCTCGCGTCCTGCCGCGGCAGGGCGTGCATGTCGCCCACCCGCAGGTCGGCGTCCGCCTCTACGAGAGCCTTGGATTTCTCACACTCGGCATAGCCCCTGGAGCGTTCCGCCATCCCACTCAGGGAATCGTCGGCCTTCGCATCATGTGGCTGGACCTCTGACAAAACCGTCCTATCATCGGCATGTGAGTGCGTTCTGCGCCTAGTGGAGGCTTACAGCTCTCCGCCGCCCGGTCGTCGCGCTTGGAGCGAAGTCAGGTACTCGTGGTCACGACCGGAAGTTCGTCGGGGGTCTCGACGGCCAGCTTCCCGCTGGCCGCACCAGCCAAAGGCACTGGTACAAGCCACTTCGCCCGGCACGGCTGTGCTGATCAACCCCCTGGGACGGGTAATCCGAGTACAGGCACATCACACACGGCATCTGCCGGACTTGCGGCGGGAGAGCACGTCATGCTTGGCGTACGGATACTGGGACGATGGCGACCGATAAGGTCGTATACGACGTGACGTTCTCTAGCGCAGACGTGACGTTGGCGGGATCGCTGACTGTTCCCGGTCGCGGGATTCCGGTTCCGGGCGTGGTCATGGTGGGTGGGTCCGGATCGTCGGACCGCGACAACGACACTTACTTTCCGCCGATCCGCCGACACCTGGCGGACGCTGGGATCGCAGTGCTGTCCTACGACAAGCCCGGTGTGGGCGCGTCCTGCGGTGACTGGCGCGATGCGAGCATCGACGACTTGGCGGTCGACGCCGTCGCCGGCCTGGACTTCCTGCGTACGCAACCCGGAGTGCAAGCCGAAGCTGCAGGACTGTTCGGGCACAGGATCACGTCGGCCGCGTCCTTGGCCACGTCCGTGGCCGAGTCGACCGAGATACCCACATCCGCGGCGTGCAACGCGAGTGCGTCGTTGACACCATCGCCCAGGAACGCGACGCCGCCACCACTGCGGCGCTGGACGGTGACGATCCTGGCCTTGTGCGCCGGGGACACCCGGGCGAACACGACCGTGTCCGCGATGACGGCGGCGAGCGCGTCGTCGTCGAGGGCGTCGAGGTCCGCGCCGGTGAGCGCGGTCCCCTCTCCCAGGCCCAGGTCACGGCAGACTTTGCCGGCCACAGCAGCGTTGTCGCCGGTGACGACCTTCACCGCGATGCCGAGACCGGCCAGCCGGCGCAACGCCTCCGCCGCGTCCTTCTTTGGCGGGTCAAGGAAAACAAGGAATCCAGCCAGGCGCAGACCGGTTTCGTCGGCAGGGGTCACCGCCCGCAGATCGCCGGCCGGCCGCGTGGCCACGGCGACAACCCTGTTGCCCGCGGCGAATTCCCCCGCCAATGCTGCTCGCGCGGCATCGGGCACTGCGACGCAACGTTCCAGGACGCTCTCCGGCGCGCCTTTGGTGACCAGTACCGAGTCCGTGATGACCGAGATCATCCGGCGGTCGTGATCGAACGGAAGCACCGCCTGCACTGGGCGATCGCGCGCGACGGCTGCGGTCGCGGGCGAATTCCACAGTGCACGGTCCAGCGGGTTGCCACCTCCGGCGCCCTCTGTGCACACCATGCCCCAGCCGAGCACCTCGTCCGGCGTGGCACCGTCGACCGGGATCACGCGCGTGTACTCGACGCTGCCCTGGGTCAGCGTGCCGGTCTTGTCGGTGAACAGCACGTCGACATCGCCGAGGTCCTCGATGCACACCAGTCGTTTGACCAGTACCTTGCGCTTGCTCATCCGCCGTGACCCGGCGGCGAGACTGGTGGACACCACGGCGGGCAGCAGCTGCGGGGTGATGCCGACGGCGATGGCCAGCGAGAACAGCAACGCGTCGATGATCGGTTTGTCCAGCAGGACGTTGGCCACGAAGATCGCGGTCGTGAGCGCGCCGGCGACGTAGACCAGCAGCATCGAGAACCGGCGCAGCCCCAGCTGGAACGCGGTGTCGAGTGGTCGCACCCCCAGCCCGGCGGCGATCGATCCGAACTCCGCGCGCGCCCCGGTGGCCACCACGACCCCCGTACCGCTGCCCGCCCGCACCACCGTGCCCATCAGGGCGCATCCGGTCAGGTCGGCCAGGGCGGTGCCGGGCGCCACCGGGTCGGGATTCTTGCCCACCGGCAGGGACTCGCCGGTCAGTACGGACTCGTCGCACTCCAGGCCACTGGCCGCGGTCAGCCGCAGGTCGGCCGGGACGATGCCGCCGAGCCGCAGGTCGACCAGGTCGCCCGGCACCAGGGCTGTGACGTCCACAGTGGACCGGATGCCGGCGCGCAGTACAGCCGTCTCATGGTGGATCTGTGAATGCAACGCCTCGGCGGCCTTCTCCGCCCGGTACTCGTTGACGAACCCCAGCCCGACCGACACCGCGACGATCAGACCGATGATCACCGCGTCGCCGCGCTCCCCGACCAGATAGGACGCCACGGCCGCGGCCACCAGCAGACCCAACAGAGGGGACCGCAACTGGTGCCACAGCACCGCCAACGGCCGCGCCCGGTGCGAGGCCACCGAGTTCGGCCCCCACCGGGCCTGTCGCCGGGTCACCTCGGCGTCGCTCAGACCCGACTCGGCGGTCACGTCCAGGTCCGCCAGCACGTCGGCGACCGGCCGGACGGCGGCGAAGACGACACCGGCGTCGTCCGATCCGGCGACCCGGTCGAGCACGGGCGCGGTCATCGGGCTCTGCCTGTCGCTTTGGCCAGCACCTGCCGGGTCTCCTTGGCGATCTGCATGTCCTCCCGCGCGGTGACCACGAATGTGCGCACGGCCGAGCCGGCCGCGGTGATCTCCTCTTCGTTGCCCGCGTTGCGGTGGTGATCCACAGTGACGCCAAGGAATCCAAGCATCGACGTCGCCCGCGACCGCACGCCGGACGAGTACTCCCCCACCCCGCCGGTGAACACGAGTGCGTCCATCCCGCCGGTCGCGGCCGCCATCGCCGCGATCCCGGCCACGAGCCGGTGGGTGTACACGTCGAGAGCGAGGATCGCGGCCGGTACACCACCCGCCGCCATGGCCTCGACCTCGCGCATGTCGCCGGTGCCGGCCAGTGCGGTGAGGCCGGACCGGTGCTCGAGCGCGTTGGCGACCTCTTGCGGGGTGAGGTGCTCGTGTTCCTGTAGCCAGAGGACGAGCCCAGGGTCAACGGTGCCGGAGCGGGTCGCCATGACCAGGCCGTCGAGCGGGGTGAATCCCATTGTGGTGTCGACACTCCGGCCACCGAGAACCGCGGCGAGCGAGGCACCGGCGCCCAGATGGCACGTGACCAGCCGGAAGTCTTCCGGCCGCCGGTGCAGCAACTGTGCGACACGGCGGGCGCAATACGCGTGGGACAGGCCATGGAATCCGTAGCGGCGAACAGCGTGGCGGTCACGCCATTCGCGCGGCACGGCGTAGGTCGCCGCGGCTGCGGGCATGGTCGCGTGGAACGCCGTGTCGAAGCACGCCACCGCGGGCACGCCTGGCAGGAGCGCGGCGACGGTGTCGATCGCGGCGAGCGACTTCGTCTGGTGCAGCGGGGCCAGGTCGGCCAGCGCGATCAGCCTCGCACGCACGCTGCTGTCGAGCCGTGCCGGACCGGTGAACTGGGTACCGCCGTGCACGACACGATGCCCGATGGCATCGGGTGCCGGCCAGCCGCACAACGCTTCAGCGAGGCCGCCCGGCCCCACGTCGGCCCAGCGCGCCATGGTGTCGTCGTCTTCGAGCAAGCGCAGTTTCAGGCTCGACGACCCGGCATTGACCACCAAGACCCGCATCGGTCAGCCCTCGCCCCCGCGCCAGGTCCAACCCGCGATCACCGGGTCGTCCTCGCCGTGCTCACGGGTGTAACGCCGGGCGGCCACCCGGCTGTCGACCATGCGCTGCCGCACCGCCGCCGCGTTCGCGCCCAAGGTGGGAACCCGGTCGATCACGTCCATCACCAGGTGGAAGCGGTCCAGGTCGTTGAGCATCACGTTGTCGAACGGGGTGGTCGTGGTGCCCTCTTCCTTATAGCCGCGTACATGCAGATTGCGGTGGTTGGTCCGGCGGTAGGTGAGCAGGTGGATCAGCGACGGGTAGCCATGGAAGGCGAAGATCACCGGCTTGTCCGCGGTGAACAACGTGTCAAAGTCCACATCGGACAGGCCGTGTGGGTGCTCGGTCGCCGGCTGCAGGCGCATCAGATCGACCACGTTGACCACCCGAACCCGTAGGTCCGGCAGGTGGGTGCGCAGCAGGTCCGCTGCCGCCAGGGTCTCCAGCGTCGGGACATCCCCCGCGCAGGCGAGCACGACGTCCGGTTCGCCGTCGGTGGTGCCCGCCCACGGCCAGATGCTCAGCCCCCGCGCGCAGTGCGCGACCGCGGCCTCGATATCCAGGTAGGTCAGCGCGGGTTGCTTGCCCGCGACGATGACGTTCACGTAGTCCCTGCTGCGCAGGCAATGATCGGTCACCGACAGCAGGGTGTTCGCGTCCGGGGGCAGGTAGACCCGGACGATCTCGGCCTTCTTGTTCACCACGTGGTCGATGAATCCGGGATCCTGGTGGGAGAACCCGTTGTGGTCCTGGCGCCACACGTGTGAGGACAGCAGGTAGTTCAGTGAGGCGATCGGTGCCCGCCACGGGATGCCGAGGCTGGTCTTGAGCCACTTGGCGTGCTGGTTGAGCATCGAGTCGACGATGTGGATGAACGCCTCGTAGCAGTTGAACAGCCCGTGTCGCCCGGTGAGCAGGTAGCCCTCCAGCCAGCCCTGGCACAGATGCTCGGACAGCACCTCCATCACCCGCCCGTCGGGGGCCAGGTGATCGTCGCCTGGAACGGTGACCGCGTTCCAGGTCCGGTCGGTCTTCTCGAACACCGCGCCCAGACGGTTCGACGCCGTCTCATCCGGGCCCATGATCCGGAACCGGTCGGTGTTGGCCGCGACGATGTCGCGCAGGAACGCCCCCAGCACGCGGGTCGCCTCGCTGGACTCGACCGCGGGACGGTGGACCGGCACGGCGTAGGCGCGGAAGTCCGGCATCGACAACTCGCGCAACAACCGTCCGCCGTTGGCGTGCGGGTTGGCGCTCATCCGCCGGGTACCTGTTGGCGCGAGAGCCCGCAGGTGTGGGAGCAACCGGCCGGAGTCGTCGAACAGCTCCTCCGGTCGGTAGCTGCGCAGCCACGCTTCCAAAAGGGCGCGGTGCTCAGGATTGGTTCTGGTCTCGGCCAACGGAACCTGGTGCGCCCGGAACGTGCCCTCAACCGCGACGCCGTCGACCTCCTTCGGCCCGGTCCAGCCCTTCGGGGTACGCAACACGATCATCGGCCACACCGGGCGGCGGACCATGGTTCCCGCACGGGCGTCGCGCTGGATGGCCGCGATGTCGTCGAACACTGTGTCGAGGGTGGTGGCGAGTTGTCGGTGCACGGTCGCCGGGTCGTCACCGCTGACGAAATGTGGGTCGTAGCCATAACCTCGCATCAACGCGGCGAGCTCGGCCTCGGGGATGCGGGCCAGCACAGTCGGGTTGGCGATCTTGTACCCATTGAGATGCAACACCGGCAGCACGACGCCATCGGTCACCGGGTTAAGGAACTTGTTCGAGTGCCAACTGGCCGCCAGCGGACCAGTCTCGGCCTCCCCATCACCCACCACGCACAACGCGACCAGATCCGGGTTGTCGAACACCGCGCCGAACGCGTGCACCAGCGCGTAGCCCAGTTCACCACCCTCATGGATCGAACCCGGCGTCTCCGGCGCCACATGGCTCGGGATCCCACCAGGGAAGGAGAACTGACGGAACAGCGCCCGCATGCCGCCTTCGTCCTCGCCGATGTCGGGGTAGACCTCGCTGTAAGTGCCCTCCAGGTAGGCGTTGGCCACCAGACCTGGCCCACCATGGCCAGGCCCGGTCACGTACAGAACATCGAGTCCACGCCGGACAATGAGCTGGTTCATGTGCGCGTACACCAGATTCAGCCCCGGGGTCGTCCCCCAGTGCCCCAACAGCCGCGGTTTCACATGCTCAGCCAACAGCGGCTCACGTAACAGTGGATTGGCCAGCAGGTAGATCTGCCCGACCGAAAGATAGTTGGCCGCACGCCAATAGGCGTCCACCAGTTCGAGATCGGCGCGCGCGACCCGGGGGTTGGCTGGGGTCTGGTCGGTGTCGAGCATGAAAGCGGCTCCTTGCCGGTGGTGCGCTCAGCGCTCGAAGACCCGGCCGCCGTCGTCGAACCAGCGATCCTCGGCGTCGTCTCGCTGGTTCGACGACGGTTGCCGGGGCGCGGTCATGCGCTCGCTGTTTCCCTGAGTTTGCGAGCCAAGCGTTCTGCCCTGGGCCAGCGGACCTTGGTGGCCCAGCCGAACCTCTCGAAGATCCAGATCACCCGGGCGGAGATGTCGATCTGGCCGCGGCCGACACCGTGCCGCGCACAGGTGGGATCGGCGTGGTGGGAGTTGTGCCATGACTCACCCATGGCGGCGATGGCCAGCGGCCAGAAGTTCGCCGACTTGTCCCTCGCGGTGTACGGGCGGGCGCCGATCATGTGGCAGATCGAGTTCACCGACCAGGTCACGGTCGGCGAGCAGGTCGGGGGCGAACCTGGCCGCGTTCGTCCGCTCCCGCTGGAACATCCGTCCCATGTGGGCGTGCCAGAACCCTCTGGCCAGGGCGGCCGCCGAGGTCCCGAACAGCCACGGCGAGTGCGGGTCCCCTTCCCGATCGGCGAAGGCGTGGTCTCGGCGGTGGTCGGCGACCCAGCCGATGATCGGCCCTTGCATCGCCAAGCTGCCGGTGACCACGAGCGCGATCCGCAGGCCACGGGTGGCGGTGAACGCGCCGTGGGTGAAGTACCGGTGGAATCCGACGGTCACGCCGAGGCAGGTCAGGGTGTAGAAGAACGCGACCAGGCCGACATCGACCCAGTCGAGACCCCACCCCCACGCGACCGGGACGGCCGCGGCCAGGACGAGCAACGGGACGACCGCGAACACCTTGACCAGCATCATCTGCATCGGGGTCTTCTCACCCGCCAGGACGGGTGCGCTGGGGGAAGTTCGAACCGCGGTAGTCACTGAAATCGCCTCCGGGCGTTGACAATGGAGTTCAACCGCCGGAGTCTGGGGCGATCAGTACTGATCGGACACGGATCCCATCGCTGGGTCGTGCCCCTCATGGTAACCCCATTCGTCCGCCGATTCATGATCGAATGACGACGGGTGTAGCATCAGTGTCACCGAGAGCACTTCGCACGCTGGCAGCTGAGCCGGCGTCGTCCTCGGCGAACCCCACGCCGGTCGTCAGACGACCGGGGACGGGAGCACCGGCATGACGTCGGGCTCGCACACTGACATCACCCACCAGGCCACAGAGGACTCACCGCGGCGGTCGCTGCGCCTCAGGCTCAAGCCGAAGGCCCCGCCGACAGGATACGTCGACGGCGCCTGGTGGCCACGATCACGGGAGCTCACCGACGAACTAGCGGCACTGACCGACGTACTCGCCATCCGGCTGGGCCCGGTCATCCGGGTGGCGTTCGCTTCCACCGCGTGGAACCCGGTCACCGAAGTGGACGGCCAGCCGATTCGACTGGTGACTCTTCGTCCGCAGGAAAAGCACATCGTGCGAGTGTCAGGATCAGACGGACGGCGGATCACGTTGCTGGTGGTGCC
The DNA here is from genome assembly GCF_004345645.1 of Actinocrispum wychmicini. Taxonomy (GTDB): domain Bacteria; phylum Actinomycetota; class Actinomycetes; order Mycobacteriales; family Pseudonocardiaceae; genus Kibdelosporangium; species Kibdelosporangium wychmicini. The sequence continues at coordinate 135,856 of NZ_SLWS01000020.1, forward strand.
ACCGGAAGCCGCCACCGAAGCCGGCCGTGACGCAGTCATACTGGCAGCACGGCGCGCCAACTCGGACGGCCCGGCCGACATCTTGGCCGCCGCGGGCGTGGTTTCCGTTGCCGCACACCAGAACACGCACAGCACCTTGCGCCCTCGGCTGCGTACCCGCCGCCCGCAACGGTAACCCGCGTTCGCCTCCCCAGTAACAAACGATGTCAATGGCTGTATCATTTTTGGTGGTACGGCATGCGAGTGCACCTTGCCGCAACCCCGCTCCAGCCCCTGGCGGTCACTGGTCAAACCGTTCGGTGTGTCAGGAGCGTCGTCGTGACCACAACAGATTCGTCGGATTTCCTACCGCGCATCTCAGCCGAGGAATGGGCCCATCACCGGGTCGGCAGGTCCGACGTCGAACGGCTGGAGCAACAGACGCGTGCCCTGCGCGCGGTGGACTACCAGTCCGGTGGTGGCTCGTGCCTCAACGACCTGCTCAGGTTGGTCGACCGGGTGCAGCCGATGCTCACCGCACTCAGCACGGAGACCACCCAGGAGCAGCTGCACGTCGCCGTGGCCGACCTGTACAACCTGACCGGCTGGGCGTGCTTCGACGTCGGCCGGACAAGTCGGGCCCGCGTGCATTTCGCCCAGGCGCTTGCACTGGCCGCACACGCCCGCCACAACGGCCTGACCGCGAACATCTTCTACCGGCTGGGCCGGATCTGCCTGCACCACAAGGACCCCGCCGAGGCATCGCAGTACTTCCAGCTCGGCCTGCGCACCACGACCGAGGCAGGCGACGAACGCGCGGCCAGCATCCTGACGGTGAATCAGGCTTGGGCGCACGCCGCCATGGGCCACGACGTCGCGGCACTCAGATTGCTGCAGGAGGGCCAGGAGCTTCTCGCCCGAGCCGGCTCGGGCCAGGTTCCCGGCTGGGAAAGCTTCTTCACCCAGGCGGACTTCCAGGCGATGACCGGGGTCGTGCACACCGAGCTGGCTCGTTGCGTGGCCGCACGGCATGCCCACATCGCGATCCCGGCGCTGACCGAGGCCATCGGCGGCTACGGCAACGACATGGCCCGCAGCCGGACCTTCTGTTTCATCGCGCTGGCCATGAGCCATCTGATCGTCGGCGACCGCGCCCCGGGTGTCCATGCCGGCCTGAAAGCGTTGGCCTGCGCCGAGAACCTGACTTCGACGCGGGTACGTGACCGGATGCGCCCGCTGCACCAGGTCGCCCGGCGGCATTCCGCCCATGCCGGGGTCCGCGAGCTGGTCGTGCGTCTCGCCCAGAAGACCGGCCACACGACAACAACTTCCCTCCACCTTCCGCATGGGCCGTGAACGCGGTCATGCACGGCCAGTCCCGGCAGCACAGGATGCAGATGGACTTCCCAGCCGGCAACGCATGCCCTCGCCCGCTCCGCCACCCGCACGAGCAGGCTGTACGCCAACCGACAAGCCGAGGTTCTCCCAGGGGGCTCGCGGGCGGAACACGATCAACTTGAGCAAGTGGGCGCTGGTCACGCCCGAGGCGGGGTCTTGGGTCAGGTTCGCGAACGCTTGCGGACCTGATCCTCGTCGAGTGATCCGTCGATGATCTGGGTGGCGACGTCACTGAGTCGGCGGTTGTGGCTGCGGGCGTAGGCGCGCATCAGTTGGAAGGCTTCGTCCATGGGCAGGCCGGTGCGTTGGGCCAGCACGCCCTTGGCTTGCTCGAGTTGGACGCGACTGCTCAGGGCGGTCTGCAGTTGGGTGGCCAACAGTTCGCGGGCGGCGATGGCACGTTCCTGGATCAACCCGACAGTGGCCACATCGGCCATGGCCTGGCCGAGACCCAGATCGGCCTCGCTCAGCCGGCCGGGTGCGAGCCGGAACAGGTTCAGCGCCCCGATGGTCTCCTCGCGTAGGCGCATCGGCAGTGCCTGGGCCGAGTGGAACCCGAGCCCCTGCAACTGCTCGGTGAAAGCCGGCCACGACATGCGCATTGCGGGCAGGTCATCGCGGGCCACCGGGCGTCCGGACCGGAAGCAGTCCAGGCACGGGCCTTCGTTGTTCTGTAGCTCGTAGAGTTCCAGCAGACGGGCTTCCTCGGCGGATGACGCCATCACGTGCAGGCCACCGTGCGGGTCGGCCAGCATGATCCCGGCCGCGTCGGCATCCAGCAGTTCCACGCTGCGGGTGGCCAGGGTGTGCAGGAAGTCGATGACGTCGAAGTCGGCCACCAGGGTGTCGGCCAGGCTCACGAAGGTACTGGCGAGGAGTTGTTCCCGGCTCGTCATGAGCCCACCGCCTGTGTCTCGTTGGGGTCATGGCCGGTTCTGCTGCGTGGTCGTGGTGCCCGGCTCGCTGTCGTCGAAGTACAGGCGTCGGTTGACCACATCGGCGGCGACGGCCGACACCGTCCGCCCCGAAGCGTACGCGTGCGCTCGCAGCCTCAGCAGGGCCTCGGCCAGGCCGATACGGAGTTGGATCGTGATCATCCCAGTCGCTTGATGGACCTCGGCTTGGCTGTCGATCGGCCCGGTCAGCGCGGAGTTCGCGCCATCGTGCTCGTCGTGGTCCTGCAGGTGCAGGGCCACGACAGTGGCCGCGTCGGCGAACGCCATCGCCTCCGTGAGGTCAAGGGCGCTGAGCGCCCCTGAGGTGTCGCGGTAGAGATCCAGGACGCCGACGCGGATGGCGCCGACCCGAAGCGGGAACGCGAAGATGGCGTGCACCCCGGCCTCGAGCACGGCGGCCCCGAACCGCGGCCAGCGAGCCGACCCGGCCACGGTGAGATCTGATCGCAGCACCGGACGACCACTGCCGGACGCCTCCACGCACGGACCCTCACCCAGCGCGAACTGCAGTTCCTCCAACTGCCGGGCCCGCCCATCGGTGGCCGCGAGTACCACCCCACTGGGTCCGTCGGTGGTCATCAACGCCACACCGACACCGCTGACCGGCAACGCCGCCAAGCATTCAGCGCAGAGCCTGGCGATCAGAGCGACCTGCTCGTCCCCATGGGAGATCACCGACAGGATCTCGGCCACTCGGCGATTGCGCATGATGTGTCATCCCAGCCGCACGGCGTGGGCGAGGTCGGCGTGGATGTCGAACACGCGGTCCAGTCCGGTGATGGTCAGTGGCCGCAGCACCGAGCGGCTGAGGGCAACCACGCACAGCCTGATCCCCGCCGCCAGGGCCGCCTGTCGGACGGTGACCAGGACGGTCAGACCGGCCACTCCGAGAAAACCCACGTCGGCGAGGTCGATGACCAGTCGGGCACAGGTGGGCCGCAACTGGGCAAGCAGAACGTCCCGCAGCAGCGGGCTGGTGCACAAGTCGACCTCGCCGCACACCGCGACCACGACCACACCCGGCAGGATCGGCTGTGCCGTGACGGTCAGCAGCTCTGTCCCTGAGCGCAAGCCCGGCAGAACGGCGGTCATGGCGTCACCTTCTTGATCCCATCGGCTTCGAATCCCGATCAAGTCGTGGTGGGGAGCGAACAGCAGTGGACGCGCTCATGAGTGCGTCCTATCGGGACCAGCGGGAAGGACTCCCGATGTGTGCCCACCACCCACGGCAGGGAGACTGTCCCCATTGGACAAGGGGGACACGGTCACGTGAGTGCGGACCCGGTCGATCAACAGTTCGGCTTCGGCCACAGTGAACAGACCCTGCCGGGCTCCGCGCAGGATGGCCTCGACCGCGCTTCGATGAGGTTCCGCGATCCCCACGATCGACACGGACATCAGAGTTGCCTGGAGTTGGGCCATGAGAGTCCCTCGGTTGGTTGGGCGTCACACCGGGGACCAGGGCACTTGCCCGACACACTACACGCTTCATCGGGGTGTGGTCCATAAATGACGATCGTGCTGGGCAGCCGCCTGTCGCGTGGCGGCCCGGCCAGGGAGCCAGACAATTGAGTCGAACGCCCACCGGGAGTCACCGGGGCCGCAGGTCGACAGGGAGTCGTTTGACACTGACGATCACGGCCGGATTCTGGAATTCCACCGGTTCGTCCGCGGCCACCGCGATGTCCTGGTAGCGCTCGAAGAGCGATTCGAGATCGCCCTCGGCGGCCTGCAGCATCGCCAACGACGCGGTGAATGCCTTCGTGATCGATCCCACCGGGAATTTGGCGTCGGCACTGACATCCCCGCCCGCGACGGCCACCGTCCGGCCGCCGGTGTGGACGGCGAGCTGGGCGGCCGGAACGCCATGCCGTCGCACCAGGCCGACCGGTGTCTTCCCGAGTCGCGTGGTTTCGATGGCAGGCATGATTGTGCGTCACCTCCCGAGGCTTCGGCTGGTCGTCATCGATGCGAGGCGATCGATGACATCTAGCCGACGGGGATGCGTCGCATGGCGCCTTCTCCCCTGGAGAACGAGGAGGACTCGCGCGGCACGCAAAGGACCTCGGCTCGTCATCTACGCCACCGAGGTCCTGGGCAACACCACAACCCTATCGCTCCCGGCTGCCGGGGAGCACCATCGGATACCGCAGTACCGTCGGTCGCTCATCGAGGATCTGCCGCAGGCTGCGCGGACCACAATGGACAGAACTAGCGGGTGAGCCCGCTCGGACCGGGCAGGGCGAAGCGACGGATCAAGGCCGTCACCACGACGGCGAAGACGAGCCACACGACCGCCGCTGAGCCATAGTTGAGCAGCACCTGAGCTTTCACGCTGGCTGGTGTGAACAGGCCGTCAAATCCGAGAGACACCGCGGCGGCGAAACCGCGTACGAACGACGCGACCCCATTGGCGGGATTCGCCTCACCCAGCACCATGATGATGTGCGCGACGAGCACCACGGCGAACAAGCCACAAATAGCACTGACGATCGTGCACGATATCCGAACCGTACGGATCCGATCCCACCGTTGCTGTCGACGGTCCTGGGACTCGGCGAGTGGCGACGAGCGATCGGTGGGGAACGGCTCGACCTGACCGGGCTCCGCGTTCGAATCGAGATGTGGGTTTGTCATGATCTTGGTGTCCCTGGTCGCGGGTGAGCCCCGGTGCGTGATTCGCCACCATCGGGGCCGGATTGGCGTGCCGGTCATCGACGCGCGCGCCGGAAGCTGCGCGCGCCACCGTTCATCATGTGGTAGATCAGCAGCAGGACGACCGATCCCAGGATGGCGATGATCCAGGTGGAAAGGTCGAAGAAACCTCCGGTGACCGCGATGCCGAACACGTTCGAGGCCGCCCAGCCGCCGAGCAACGCCCCGGCGACGCCGATCAAAATCGTGACGATGACGCCGTGCTTCGCCCGGCCACCCAACAGCGACTTGGCGATGACGCCGGCGATCAGACCGAGCACGATCCAAGCGACAATGCTCATACTCATGGTGACTCCTCAATGCGCTAGACCAAAGAATATCTCGGGCAATCGAGAGTCGCAGTCGCTTTTGGACCGTCTACTTCAGACATTGTCGATCTGTCCGAACGAAATCCGGAGACCTCCTTGGCGCGTCTACGACACGTACGTCGCCGAGGTCCGGGGCGATGCCCGACCCATCGCGATCCGCTGCGCCGACCCCTCTTCGGACTCGACGCAACGCGACAACCGGATGGCGCCCACAGTGTAGACCTCCGCGGGGTCCTACGACAGGGCCAGATGCGCCAAAGGGCCTATTTTCCCAGGCCCTGGCGCAGGAGACACCACAGTGGACATTGTGATAGCCGAGCCGGGGGCGCCGGCGCCCTGGCTGTACTTACTTTGCCGTGCTCTCAGCGCTCAGGCCGTACAGGCGGGTACGGCCGGTACGCTGCCGACGCAGTTGTTCGGGGTGTTGGCGCTGATCGGTGAACTCGTGGTGGTCATAGTCCCGCCTTCGCGGTAGACGCCACCGGCGGTCAGGATCGCGTGGTTGGCTGTCACCGCGGTCTGCGTGAGGGTGGTCGCGGTGGAGTTGACCGCGGCGATGCCTCCGCCTTCCGAACCGGTGTTGCCGAGGACGAACAGCGGGCTGCCGGAGACACCGGTGGTCGTCAACGTGCCTCTGACGCCGTTGTAGATCCCACCGCCTCTGAGCAGCGCGGTGTTGCCGAGTACGTCACTCCTGGTGAAGGTCGCGGCCGGAGCGGTGGCCGGAGCGGGAGTGTCGACGTTGGCCAGGCCACCTCCGTTGAGGGTGGCGACGTTGCCAATCAGGCTGCTTGTGGTGAGGGTCACCGCGCCCGCGTTCAGGATGGCGCCCCCGTCACCCACGGCGCTGCCGTTGGTGAGGGTGATCATTGTGGTGAGAGTGAGGCTGCCGGTCGGGCTGACCTCGGCGATCCGGAACGGCAGCAGCGAGGTGCGCGTGATGGTCGCCGGGCCGATCATCTCGATCGGCGTGGTGATCACCGGCAACCCGTCGGTGAGACCACCATGGGCCGAGGTGAGGGCATAGGTACAGCCACCGGCCAGCGCCAGGGTGTCCGCGGTCGGAGTGGAGTTGGCGAGGTTGACCGCGGCGACCAGAGCGTTCTCACTGCACGCCACCGGAATGGTGATGGCCTGCGCCAGAGGCGCGAGGGCGGTCACACCCCCGGCCACGACAGTGGCCCCGATCAGGGCACGGGCGATAGTACGGATGCGTCGCATGACGCCTTCATTTCCTGGAACATTCGGAGGACCCTGCGCGGAACATCGCGTCAGGGCAGAAGATTCGCTGAACCACGAAAAGAGGGACCTCGGCTCAACGTGAATCGTCGCGGACCGATCACGCCACCGAGGTCCTGGGCGACATCTGTAACCTACTCGCTTCGCGTATCCCTGGATACCCCACCCCGAACGGCCGCAAACCGGGCTGCCCTCCGATGTATCCCAGCGGGGCGACGCCCTGTTGACACAGATCGTCGGCGTATTCGCTGTCACCGCGGAAACAGAAATGCTGTAGTCTCAAGGGATTGAGAGCACCTCGCGCGCCCGCGCTCAAACGGACGCCGTCCCTGGCGTTCTCCCCGCCGGTCGTGAGTGGGATGCCATGGCACGTCCGGTGATCGCGACGAAGCTGTATGTCCCGAAGCCGCGGCCCGGTCTGGTGGCGCGGCCCCGGCTCTGTGCGCTTCTCAATGCCGCGTCGAGGCTGACGCTGGTGTCCGCGCCGGCCGGGTTCGGTAAGACGACGCTCCTCGCCGAGTGGCTGGCTGAGACGGCCAGGGAGGACCGTTGCGTGGCGTGGCTTTCGCTCGACGCGGAGGACAGCGACCCTGCGTCGTTCTGGACGTGTGTGGTGACGGCGTTGCACACAGCGGTACCCGGCGTGGGCCTGGGTGCGTTGGCGCTCATCGCCTCCTCCCCGTTGCCGACCGAACATCTACTCACCTTGCTGCTGAACGAACTCGCCGCGGGACAAGGCGAGGTCTGGCTGGTGTTCGACGACTACCACTTGGTCGACAGCCACGATGTCAGCTATGGCGTGGCCTTCTTCCTGGAGCACCTACCGCCCCACGTCCACGTCGTGCTCAGCACGCGCGCCGACCCCGACTTGCCGCTGTCTCGGTGGCGGGTGCGTGGGGAACTGGCCGAGGTTCGTGCCGCGGATCTGCGCTTCACGTCCGGGGAGGCCGCCGTGTACCTCAACGAGGCGGCGGGGCTGGACCTCACCTGGGCGGACGTCGCGGCTTTGGAGGAACGCACGGAGGGGTGGATCGCCGCGCTGCAACTCGCCGCCCTCTCCATCCGGGGTCGTGCGGACGTCAGCGGCTTCATCGCACAGTTCGCCGGGGACGATCGATACATCGTCGACTACCTCCTGGAGGAGGTGCTGCGGCATCAGCCTAACCATGTTCGCGATTTCCTGTTGCGGTCAGCGGTTCTTGACCGGCTCACGGGGCCACTGTGTGACGCCGTCACCGGCCGGGACGACGGGCGCGTCATGCTCGTGTCCCTGGAGCGCGCCAACCTGTTGATCGTCCCCATGGACGATCGGCGGGAGTGGTACCGCTATCACCACCTCTTCGCCGACGTGCTGCGAGTGCGCATGCTCGCCGAGCAGCCCGACCTTGTCCCGCTGCTGCATCAGCGCGCCAGCCAGTGGTACGAACGCCACGATCTGGCAGAGGACGCGGTCAGGCACGCACTGGCCGCCCGGGACTTCGACCGCGCGACCTATCTCATGGAGCTGGCTGTTCCGACGATCCGACGCCACCGTCAGGAAACAATGCTGCTCGGCTGGCTGAAGGCCCTGCCCGACGACGCCGTCCGGCGCAGCCCGGTGCTCAGCGTCTTCTACGGATACATGCTCATGGTCGCCGGCGATCTCGACGCGGTCGAGGCCCGGCTCGACGACGCGGAACGTGCATTGGCCGCCGCACCGGACAGTGCGACTCCACGGTGGGCCACAACCGAAGAACTCCGTACATTGCCGGCGACCATCGCCGTCTACCGCGCCTCCCTCGCACAGGCACGAGGAGATGTGGCGGGAACGGCGGAACAGGCGCAGCGTGCGCTGGACTTGGCCGGCCCCGCCGACCATCTCGCGCGTGGGGGTGCGGCCGGGTTTCTCGGTCTCGCCGCGTGGGCGCGCGGGGACGTGTCGAGCGCGCTGGAGACATTCACGCGCGCGGTGGCAAGCCTGCACGCGGCCGGCGCCGTCGTCGACGAGCTGAGCAGCACGGTCGTGCTCGCCGACCTGTGGCTCGCGGCAGGTCGTCCCAGCAAGGCGCGCCGCTCCTGTGAGCGTGCACTGCGGCTGGCTGAGGCGCACGGCGACCCCATGGCGCGCGCAACCGCCGACCTGCACGTGCGGATCAGCGAGATCGACACAGAAGTCGGCGACCTCGACAACGCCAACCGCCACCTCACGAAGGCCGCGGCGATCGGTGAGCGTGCGGCGATGACCGAGAGCCGATACCGGTGGTTCGTGGCCATGGGCCGAGCCGCCGATACCGAAGGCGACCCGCTGAAGGCCATCACCCTCCTGGACACGGCGGAGCAGCTCTACCGGCCGGGGTTCTTCCCGGACGTGCGTCCGATAGCGGCGATGAAGGCCCGGATCTGGATCAGCCGAGGCAACCTTGCCCAGGCCGTTGACTGGGCCGAAGATCGAGGCGTGTCCGCCGCGGACGACCCCGACTACCTCAGGGAGTTCGACCACCTCACCTTGGTGCGTCTGCTCATCGCACTACACCGGGCAGACCTCGACGTCGGCACGCTCGACCAGGCAGCCCATCTGCTGGACCGGCTACACGACGCTGCCGATGCCTCATGCCGCGCCGGAAGTCTCCTGGAGATCCGGATGCTGCAGGCTCTGGCGCACCACGCGTACGGCCATCGGCCACAGGCTCTGGACGCCCTGGCTCGAGCATTCGCGCACGCACCTGAACCAGGTGGGTACGTCCGACTCTTCTTGGACGAGGGCGCCCCCATGATGGGTTTGCTGCGTGACGCCACACACCACGACGTCACCGGCGGCCATGCGCGGCGCTTGCTCAGCCTCCACACATCTGCCGAAGCTCCCGGCGAAGGCGAGCGCCCGGCGCCGTGGTCGGCGGAGTCGTTGAGCGCCCGGGAGCTGCAGGTGCTCAAGTTGCTTGACAGCGAACTGAGCGGGCCACAGATCGCGCGCGACCTCTTCGTGTCATACAACACGCTGCGGACACACACCAGGCATATCTTCACCAAGCTCGACGTCACCAGCCGGCGGGCCGCGGTGCTCCGCGCCCGGGAACGCGGGCTGATGTAACCGCCCGGCCAGGGATCTCACATCGTCAGTCACATCATCGGATGACGCCCGGTCACCATCCCCGAACCTACTTTTGGGTCAACCCGCGGCGCCCGCCACGGAGCACCGAAAGGAACCCGGCCATGACCATCACCCCCAGGGCCCTCACCCGAGCGGCGGGCGTTGCCGCCGCCGTAGCAGGACTGCTGTTCCTCGGCGTCCAGGTCAACCACCCCCACATGGACGTCACGTCCGTCACCACGACCGATTGGGTGGTCCGCAACACCCTCAAGATGCTCATGGCCGCCCTGGCCCTCACCGGCATCACCGGGATGTACCTGCACCAGGTGACGAAGATGGGAGTGCTCGGCCTGCTCGGGTACGTGCTGTTCGGCGCCGGCTACATTGTCATGCTGGGCATCGAGTTCGTCGCCGCGTACGTTCTGCCAGCCCTCGCCGAGCGTGCACCTGGCTACGTCAACGACGTCCTCGCAGTGGCCTTCCACGGCACAGCGATCGGCGACATCGGCCTGATGGGGACCGCCGTCCTGGTCTCCGGCATCGGCTACCTGGCCGGCGGCTTCATCTTCGGCATCGCACTGTTCCGCGCCAACATCCTCACCCGGTGGGCCGCCGCCCTCCTCACCGTCGGCACCCTGGCGACCATCGCGATCCCCCTGCTGCCGCAGATCAACGAAAGACTGTTCGCCATCCCCACCGGCGTCGCCCTGATCGGCCTCGGCTACTCCTTATGGCGCCAGCAACGCACCCCTGTCGCTCGGCCCGCGACCAGCGTGGCCTGATGACCCCGGCACCCAGACGACAGGCACCCACTCACTACACACTTCGGGTCGACGGGCACCTCGACCACCACTGGTCTACCCGATTCAGCGACCTCACCCTGACCCACGAACCCGACGGCACGACCAGCATCAGCGGTCACGTCTCCGACCAGTCGGAACTGCACGGGCTACTTACCAAGGTCCGCGACCTCGGCGTCACCCTGATATCCGTGGCAGCCATCGACCCCTCGGACAGCAACCAGGAAAGTCTTCAAAGACCACCGCACTGACAGTTCACTTCTGGCACCGCACGGGGGTACCGGTGTCAAAGGTGCCTGCGGGAGGGTGCGCTGGTGACGAAAGTTCTGTCGGTTGGCACTCCGGAGCACCCGGTTCTGGATGTGGTGTTCATCCACGGTTTGGACGGCGACGCACGTAAGACGTGGTCACGCAAGGAGAAGGAATCGTTCTGGCCGAAGTGGCTGGCCGAGGAGTTCGTGGATGTCGCGGTCTGGACGGTTGACTACGATGCCTGGTCAAGTGGGTGGCGCGGCCAGTCGATGCCGCTGCAGGACCGAGCGGGCAACCTCATGATGCAACTTCGGAACCATGGGATTGGCGAACGGCCGCTCTGCTTCGTCACCCACAGCATGGGTGGATTGCTGGCCAAGGAGATCCTTCTCCAAGCCGCCGAAGCTCGCACCGAGTTCGCCGTGTTCGCAGCGCAGACCAAGGGGGTCGTCTTCTTCGCCACTCCGCACACTGGCGCGGACCTCACCAAAGCTGTCCAGACGTTGGGCGTTGTCTACCGGGCGACTCCAGCTGTCAGCGATCTGGAACGCGACCAACCGTACTTGCGAAATCTCAGTGACCGCTACCGGAACTGGGTCGACAAGGTCGAAGTCCAGAACTTGGTCTTCTTCGAAGCCCATCGCACCATGGGCACCCGAGTCGTCGACCCGACCTCGGCGAATCCCGGCCTGGCCGGGACTCTGGTCGTGGCGGTGGATGCGAACCACCGTGACATCTGCAAACCTGCGGACCGCGACTCTGTCGTCTACCGTGCGGTCAAACGGTTCGTCAACGATCTGCGTTCCCCTGAGCAACATGCCCATGCGTGGGCACAGCTCGTCGGGCGGCAGTCGTTGTGGATCCGAAGCGGAACGGAGGAGGACGACCCACTGCGGCGTGAGTGTGTCGCCGCAGCTGATCATCTCGCGCTACGCCGACACGAAGCCGAAGAGGCGCTGCCTGGTGATCCGTGGCTGGAAGCTGACCTTGCCGAGCGGATCGCCGACGAGGTCGAGCGACTGTTCGATTTCCTGGGGGAATCAGCACCGGAGCTCACCGCGGCCGAGGGGGCTGTGCTGTCACTGGCGCCCCTGGTTTACCAGGTCCACTGGGTTCGACGCGCGTCGTCGCTCAGTCGGATCAAGCCGACCACGCTCGAACAGACTGGCTCTTCGGACCCGGACCGCGACGCCTACGAGCGTTTTCTCCATCTTCCCCGGTGGGGTCGTCTGGTTAGTCGGGCTCGGGTCGTTGAGTCAGAAGCGATCGCGTGGTGGCTCTTCCATCGGTGGGAGGCCGGCGCCCCCCGGGTGGGAACCGGAGATCTGCTGGACGGGTTGCTCGCCGAGGTGCCAATCGCCACGGATCTGGCCAATATCCTGGGCCAGGTCGTCGCAGCGATGCGGCTAGGTGTCGACGAACTGAAACATGTCGACAAGCCGGTCAGGTGGGTGTCAGGTATCCCGGTGCGGGAGCAACTACTCAGCCTGATACTGCTGCTGGCGCGGGCATGGGCCATCGAGTTGCTTACCCTGTCTCCCACGGTGGTTGAGCATCTTGGCATCGGTGAGCCAGTGGAGCTCGATCACTTGCGCAAAGCCGTGCGGGGACGGCACTGGAATCCGGCGCAGCGCGACACCGTGACATTGCAGGCAGCTTGTCGACATGAAGCCGAGTACGAGGCGTTACGAGAACATGCCGCCTGGGTGGATGCCCTCCTGCACGCGGTGAGGCGGTTCGCCGAGTACTCCAGCCCGCTGGGCTCGTTGCGCGCCCTGCCAACCCGCGCGTCCGCGGACGACGTCAAGCCGGAGCGGGAGAGCGGCAAGCCGGCTTTCGAGGTACCAATCACCCGTTTCCGCATGGACGAGAGCCGGATCCAGGAACTGCTGATGGGGAAACGGCTCTACGGTGATCCGGCGCTGGCGATCCGTGAGCTGTACCAGAACGCGCTTGATGCCTGCCGCTACCGGAAAGCGTGTCACGACTATCAGGCCAAGGTCCAGGACGGTCTCAACGCGGAGTGGCAGGGCCAAATCACGTTCACACAGGGCGTGGACTCGTTGGGCCGCGCGTACCTGCAATGCACCGACGACGGCGTCGGGATGAACAAGGAGGAGCTTCGGAGCGTGTTCGCGATCGCGGGTACCCGGTTGGTCGAGCGCGCCGAGTTCCAACGCCAGTGGGCGAAATGGCAAACGCACGGGGTGCGCTTCGCCCCGAACAGTCAGTTCGGCATCGGGGTGCTGAGTTACTTCATGATCGCCGACAAGATCGTCGTGACAACTCGGCGAATGGACACCACCAGCGATCAACCGAGCCCAGCGCTCGAGGTGACCATCGCCGGCCCAGGCCACCTCTTCCGGATCAGGAAGGCGGTCGACCAGAGCGTCAAGATCGGTACCACGGTCCGGCTGTACCTGCGTGATCCCGGTCCGAGGGCAGCTCCGCCGTCGTGTGTCGACCTCCTGCGGAAGGTGCTTGGCGTCGCGGAACATCGGACGGTCGCCGACCACGAGGGCCGCCGCGAGACGTGGTCCACGGAACTGGTCCCTCGGGAGCGTCCGGCGTGGGACCAGGACGGCATCAACGCCCATGGTGTGCTGGTGCAGTGCGAGGCGGTGCCGGGCGGTGGGCAGGTGATCTGGTGTGAACACGGCGGCGCCTTGTTGGTGGACGGCCTGTACCTGCGTCCCGATGTTCGGCGTGGAGTCCTCGCGGATCCCGGCGATGCCCTGGAACCCTTTGGTGTGGTGATCAACCTGGTCGACGACTGGCGCCCCGAACTGTCGGTCAACCGCGCACTGGCGCTTGGAGACGTGTCCGACCACGTCAGGACATTGCTGACGCGGTCGGTAGACACGCTGTTCGAAAAGATGCCGTCCATCTTCACACGTACAGCTCTGACCAGCCGCTATGGGGTTTGTGATCTTGTTAGGCCGTCCTCAGGCCGTCCCGGGTTCGTCGGTCGCGGCGGTCGGTCGGCGTGGCTGGAACACCTTGTTTGAGGCCAGCCGTGCCCGCTTGTGACTGGAGGGCATTAGGTGGGTGTAGATCCTGAGTGTGTAGCCGGGGTCATGGTGGCCCAGGTAGTCCGACACTTCCTTGATCGAGCTGCCCTGCGCGAGCCAGTTGGAGGCGCAGAAGTGCCGTAGAGCATGCATGCCGTCGCGGCGGTTGGTGTACTCCAGGCCCGCCGCCTTGAAGGCGGGTTTCCACACCTCGTCGAGGAAGTGGCCGCCCCGCCACAGGTTGTTGGTCAGCGGACCCCGGAACTGTCCGATACCGTCATTGGTCTTGTCGATCAGCAACCGGGCGGTGATCGGTTTCCCGGTTGGTTCCAGCCACGGCAGCGTAACCCGAACCGGCTCATAGCCGTCCATGTAGTCGATGAGGGCATCGAGGACGCCCTCACCGAGCGGGACCACTCGTGTCTTTCCCCCCTTCGGTGGCGCAAAGACCGGGCGCGAGTCGATCCACCTGATCTGTCGGTTGACATGCAGTTCCAGCGCGTCACGATCGATGTCGTCGGGACTTAGCCCGAATACTTCCATTTGCCGCAGTGCCGCACCGGCCCCCAGCGGCACCACCACCTGATACCGGTGCGGGAGCGCCAGGTGAAGCTTCTTGATCTTGACTTCCGACCAGGGCACGATCTTCCTCACTTCGGGCTTAGGTCGCTTGATGCTCTTGTTGCGCAACGGGTTTGACCGGATCAGCTTATCTTCAACCGCAGCGCTCAAGATCGCTGACAACAGGTCGAAGATGTGCGCTCGGTACGCTTCAGTGATCTTGTTGCCCTTCATCCAGGCCAGCCAGTTACGGGCCACCGCGACAGTGATGGACTCCAACGAGCCTTCTTTGAAGAACGGGTAGATCTGGGCATTCAGCCGCCGCTTGTTGGTCTGGACCGTGTGGGCGTCCTGCGACTGCCCCTTGAGCCATCCAGCGACGTACGACCGCAGGGTGATCTTTCCCGCGTCCGGGTCGACATACACGCCCGAAAGGACGTCAGTCTGCACCGTGGCAAGGAAATTCTTCGCTCGGGTCAGCTTCCCGTCCGCGAACGATTCGGATAGCTCCTTGCCGGGGTTGTTGGGATCGGGCCAACGGACCTTGTATCGGAGGCCCTTCCCGTGCAAATCGGTCTTTTCCCGGACGGGTTTACCCTTCGCGTTCAGGATCACGTTGTCGTTCTCGTCGCGTTTGTCGCGCCACCACCGGTCTTGGATGTGTCCAGCAGCCATGTTGTTGTCCCCTCTCCGTCCAGTTGCCGAAAGAATCAGCTAGGCCGCGCTATCCCTGTCGATCTCTTCCAGCCATGTGATTACGTCGGCCGGGTCGTAGCGGACGTGTTTGCCCATCCGCTTGTACGTCGGGCCAGTGCCCTTGTGCCGCCAGTCCCGAAGGGTCGCTTCGGAGATCTGGAGGAACGCCGCCAACTCCGCAGGCGTCCATAACGGACTGGCTGTTGCTTCCCGATATGTGGTCATGTTCTCCGCCCCTCCCCCGAGGTCCCGCTACGCCGCATCCACGGCGCCGGCCGTGTCCGTGGTTGCCGAAACATCCCCACCGGGTGGCCCGGCCGCCGCCAACAGCGCCCAGTCGTATTCCGCCCGCCAGGTGATGCGTTGCGCGATGGCGTGCATGAGCAGGTGGTCTCTGGGTGGGGCGTGTTGGTCGGATGGGTCGACCGTGCGCCAGATCAACCGGGACGTGTCGGTGGCCGGCTTGACGATCCCGACGGTCGCGAGCATCTGAGCGACGAACGCTTTGCGGTCGGCCCGATGGTCGGTCAGGGTCTTGCCGGACCACTTGCGAGAGACCAGCACCCGCCGACCCGGTAGCCCCAGCGTGGAACGCCGATGTGCCCTGCCTTTGCACCGGCCCGCAACGGTCTTGGCGTTGGCGCCCTTCGGGTTGACGCCGTAGAGCAGCCACACCGCACACGACGCCGAGCACGGGGTGACCGACAGTTCCGCGTGCAACCGGTCATGATGGGCCGCCTGCCGGTCACTGCCAGCTTCGATCACCTCACCCGTCGACTTGGTTAGGTATTTGGTGAGATACCCGATGTGCCGCCCCGCCTCCTCGGTGTCGCCGAGGATGCCCTTCGAGTGCACCTGGACCCCGAATCGCGCGACATGCGCCGGCTCGTCCACTGCCGTGACCGCGTCCTCCCACGACGTCAACGGCGCCCGGGTGACCGGGTCCACAAACGACCGAACCCGACTGTCCCATTCAGGCAGAGGTTCACCGTCCTGGTAGACCCGTTCGTCATGGGTCGGCCACCACACCTGGTGATAGGTCGCTGCCGTGACCAGCCGCAGCACCTCATGCGAGATCGAACCCCGAACCGCCGCGTGCAGATGCGGGGCCGCCCGCCGTTGTGGCTCGACCGTGCCGAAGTACTGGACATCCCAGCCGACCACCCGGCGCAGGTTCTGCCACCACCGGTCCACCAACGAGGCAAAGTGCACCGCATCCCGCGCCGCCCGCCGATAGTCATACGTGTCCGCGTGGACCGGCGTACCGTCCTCCAGCACCCGCCCATAGCTATCCAGGGTGAGCGTGACGAACATCGACGGCCGATACTTACCGGCGTACTCCCGCCCGACGGTGGTCTTCGCGACCTTCCTACGTGGCAGGTCGGGGGCGTCCTGGCGCCGCTTGGTGGACCGCTTCACCGCTCGCTTGCCTGGGGTGTCCGGGGACGGCAGCCGACCGCGCATCCCGAGTTGCCGAAGTTCCTGGTCGGTCTGGGTGATCTGCTCCCGCAGGTCTTCCGCTTCCTCCAGATCCCCTACGGCCACGGTGTGTTGGTAGGCGGTGAACAGGTCCGCCCGCAGCGTCAACAACGCCGCGTGATCCGCACCGGGAGGTTCCGGGGTCAGGTCTGGTTCATCGGTCTGGTGCCATCCTTCCCGGCATTGGGTGACCCGCAACGCTTTCGCCTTCACCGCGCACGGCCGACACACCGACTCCACGGTGGACCCACACGGCACCGCGACATAGCGCAGTTCCCCCGTCTCCGGGTCGCCGGCCTCCATGGTGAACGGCCGGACACACACCCCGTGCTGTTCGGCCGCCGCCTTGACCACGTCGGCCGCCAACGGCACCCGCATCCGTTCCGCCCGAGTCCGGCCCGTGACGTCGAGGGGGACACTGGCCACACCACCCGCCGGCGGCTGCATGTGCGTGCTGGTCCCGGTCATGCGACCAGTCCTTCGGCCAGCAGCGCCCAGGTCCGCACCAGGACCCAGGACAGCTCAACACGTCGGCCAGCGGCCAGGCCGGGCACGCCTGGTCCGTCGAGCAGGCCACCGAACACTCGCACCGGGGTGTCGTCGGTGAGCCGACCCCACAGTTCCAGCACCACCAGGTCGTCATCCGGGCACGACGGCCGCCAGGCCGACGCGGTCACGTCGTCCAGAGTGTCCGCCCACACCAGCAACTCACCGGCCAACTCCGGCAGGCACGCCCCGGACAGCTGGATCGTTCCCGCGGAATAGTCCCCGCAGGCACCCACGGTGACCTGCACCGGCTCACCCAGCTCGAACCCCGCCAGGTGTTCGGACACCGACATCAGCACGCGACTGGTGGCGCTCATCACCGCACCCCTGCCCACTCGCGCAGCACACCCACGGGCAGCTGCCGACGCTCACCCGGCTCCATCCCGACCACGTTGGCCACGGTCGGGCTGTACTGCGTGCCGCTCCACACGCACACCCGGGTGCCGTCGGTCAGGTGGCCGATCACGTGCACATGCACCTGGGCACTGTTGTGTGGCCGCCATAGCTGGACGGTCGCCGCCGACAGTGTGTCCGTCCAGGCCAGCAGCGAGGAAGCGACGCCCGGCAGCCCGTCATACCCATCCACGTGGACACTCACGTGCCCGTCGCGGCGCAGCGCTTCGCGGCAGACCTCCACAATGAACGGTTGCGGCAGCTCGAACACCGCCAGGTGGTCACGAATCGCGTCCAACAGCTCCACGATCGATGGTGTCGTGTTCATGCCGCCGCGCCCCCTTCACCGTCACCGGTCGGGCTACGGAACGGCAGCACCTCACCGGTCCACCCGTTGATGTACGCCCGCAGGTCTGCCAGATCACTGTCGGTCGGGTAGAACGCCCGAGCCCGCACCGGTTCCCGCTTCCCGTCCTCCTTCACCCACGCCACACCGGGGGTCGACTCCGAGATCTCGTGTGCTTCCGCGCCGCGCTCCCGCACCCCATCGCCGAGGGTCATGTCCACCTGGGTGGCCTCATCCAGCCGCATCGCAATCCGGGTCGTGAACAGGTTGCGGAACGGCACGATTTCTTTACGCGGGTCCTGCACCAAGGCGAGCGTGGCGAACCCCGGCGCCCGGCCCTGCGAGGTGATCG
This sequence comes from Actinocrispum wychmicini, assembly GCF_004345645.1. GTDB lineage: Bacteria > Actinomycetota > Actinomycetes > Mycobacteriales > Pseudonocardiaceae > Kibdelosporangium > Kibdelosporangium wychmicini. The sequence continues at coordinate 153,954 of NZ_SLWS01000020.1, forward strand.
TTTGAATCGCCGCCTGAGCGCGTTCCTTCAACCGCTTGTCGGTCTGGTAGGCGATCACGTCCGCCAACTCATCCACGATCAACACCGTGAACGGCTGACCACTCTCGGCACTCCAGCGACGCCGCAGGCCCCGATACTCACCCGCACGTGTCCGAACCTCGTTCGCCAACTCCTCCAGTAGCTGCACCGCGTCCGGCCCGTTGTCATAGACGACCTGGTGGAACACCTCGGGGCACTGCCCGAGCTCCATCCCGCCCTTCGGATCGATCCCCACCAGCCGGACGAGACCGGCTTTGATCAGTGGCGCCAACGCCCACACCACCGACCACAGGATCGAACCCTTACCCGCACCCTGGACACCGACCACGAGAATCTGGTTACCCAGCAGGCGAATCCGCCACGGCCTACCCGTCTCGGTCCGACCGATCACAATCCGCTTGAGATCCACCGCCGACACATCCATGGCCATGGCCGGGAGCGGCAGCGTGCCGGTCAACGGATCCGACCGGATCAGGTCCAACTCGATCCGCCCCGGTCCGGTCACCCGCACCCGGCACGAGTTCGCGTGGAACGAGTGCGCCAGGCCGGAGGCGCGTTCGGTCCACTGCTCCGGCGCCTGGCCCTGGATCATCCGAACGGCGACCTTGTCCCGCCAGCCTTCTGAGCGCACCCGCTTCAACCGAGGCCGGTACTCCCGGCCCTTCGCGGTGCCGGTCAGGTTGGCCAGGCGCATCACCGTGCGCCACTCCCACGCATAGACGCTCATCCGCCGGAACTCGGTGCGCAGCCACCGGCACCGCCGGGTGAAGGACTCCGTGAAGCGCCACCACCACATCACCAGGCCGACAATCCCCACCGACGCCACTGCGCCCACCAGGTAGTGACCGGCCCACCAGTCCAGCGCCAGGCCCGCGACGAGCAACGTGATCGTGAACGGGTAGTACCAGCACACCCGCGCCAGCTTGGTCAGAATCCAGATGACCAGCCAGGTGAGCACGATCGGGGAGATGATCAGTTTGACCCAGCCGGGCAGCAGGGTCCACCACGGCAACCGAGGCCGGGCGATCTCCAACGGCGCCGGGTCCAC
>NZ_SLWS01000021.1 GCF_004345645.1 Actinocrispum wychmicini
CTCAGCGGCGCCGGAATCACCCGCGGCTACCACAACCAACCCACCCTCACCGCCGAACGCTACCTACCCAGCCCCCAAGGACAACGCCTCTACCGAACCGGAGACCTCGCCCGCTGGCGACCAGACCAACAACTCGACTACCACGGCCGCACCGACCACCAAATCAAACACCACGGCCACCGCATCGAACCCACCGAAATCGAAACCACCCTCCACACCCACCCAGCAACAGCCCAAGCCGCAGTAGCAATCAAGAACGACACCCTCACCGCCTACATAGTCGCCCCCCAACTCAACAGCAACCCCACACCACTACTCAACCACCTCCGCAACACCCTACCCACACCCATGATCCCCACCGCATGGATCTTCCTCAACGAACTCCCCCTCACCCCCAACCGTAAGATCGACCGCAACGCACTCCCCAACCCCACACCCACCACCACACCCCACCAACCACCCCGAACACACATCGAACGTCTCATCGCCACCATCTGGCAACACGCACTCAACATCACCACCATCGGCATCCACGACAACTTCTTCACCCTCGGCGGACACTCCCTCCTCGCCACCCGCATCACCAACCAACTCAACATCCCCCTCCACACCCTCTTCCAACACCCCACCATCGCCGAGCTCGCCGAAGTCGTGCCCGAGAACGCGTTCGACACCACGAGTATCCCCCGGCTCAAGCGGACGGGTCGGGTCGAGCAGCCGAAGGAGAGGAACTGAAGTCATGCGATCCCGTGTTCTCATTGTCGGCGCCGGACCTACCGGGCTGGCTTTGGCCGTTGAGCTCGCCGGCGCGGGGATTCACTGCGAGGTGCTGGAGAAACGCCGGGAGCGAGGTGTGCTTTCCAGGGCGTTCACATTGGAGCCCCGGACCATGGAACTGCTTGACTTGCGGGGCCGGATGGCGGATTTCCTGGAACGGGGACGGCCTTGCCGGAATCCGCCGCTGGGTGACAGCGACGCGTACCTGGATTATGGCCTGCTCGACACGCCGTTTCCGTTCAGTCTGACGATTCCCCAGTACGAGACCGAAACGCTGCTGGAGAAGTTGGCGGTCAACACCGGGGCGACTGTGCGACGGGGCGCGGAGGTCACTGGGGTGCGCCAGGATGAGCACGGCGTGGAGATCGACGTACGGACCGATGGCGGTGAATCCGTTGAGCGGGCTGATTTTCTGATCGGGTGCGATGGGGTCAACAGCACTGTTCGGGCCGCGGCCGGGATCGACTTCGACGGTCGCGACTACGAGCAGTCCACCATCATGGCGGACGCCAGGTTGCGCCGCCCGCCGAGCCCGCCGGAGTTCGCCAGGATCACGAAACGCGGCATGGTCGCGGTGTTCCCGTTCAAGGACGACACATTCCGGATCATCGTGTTCGACCACCAGAAGATGATGCTCCCGGCGGACCTGCCGCTGACCCTCAAAGACCTCAACGAGAGCTGCGAAGCGATCCTGGGGATCGACATCGAGCCGTACGACCCGATCTGGCTGTCCAGGTTCCGCAGTTCACAACGACATGCCCAGCGGTACCGGTCCGGGCGTGTCATCCTCGCGGGGGATGCCGCGCACACGCACATCCCGTCCGGCGGTCAGGGCCTGCAGACCGGGATTCAGGACGCCATGAACCTGGGCTGGAAGCTGCGAGCCGAACTGGCCGGGTGGGCGCCGCCCGGGTTGCTGGACACGTACGAGCAGGAGCGGTACCCGATCGCGGCCGAGACCCTCCGCAAGACCGACCTGTCATTCCGGTTCGAGACGTCCAATTCGTTGGCGGCGCGCGTGGTGCGGCGGCTCGTGGTGAAGATGATGCGGTTCAAGTCGGTCCAGCGGACCAATTTGATGCACTTGTCCGGACTGACGCTGCGGTATCCATCGAACGACGGCGGCAAGTGGGTCGGCCGGCGGGTCCCGGACCGGCCCCTGGTGAACGGCCCGAACGGCTGCGGCCGGATCCACGACCTGTTCCGGGACTACCAGTTCGCGGTGTTGCACTACAGAGGGAGTGTTACACCCCTGGTGGCGGGGTGGGCGGACCGGGTCCGGGAGGCCGAGGTCGAACCCACCGGCTTGCCGGAACTAACCCTGGTACGCCCGGACGGCTACATCGCCTGGGCCGGGACCGCTGACGGTCTGCAAGCGGCGCTGCGACGCTGGTGCGGTGAACCCGCGGCTCACTAGGACGCTGTTGAGGCGGGCAACGCCCGCCTCAACAGCTCTAGATCCGCACGACCGTGCAGGCCCAGTGCATCCCCCGGCCCATCCCCGCCAACGCGACCACGTCACCACTGGCGAACTCCCCCGCGTCCAGGTGGCCACTCAGCGAGAGCAAGTGGTCGGCCGCACCGAAGTGGCCGTCCCGCAACGAGATCTCGACGTTCGTTCGATCCGTCGTAATGCCGAACTTCTCCGCCACCGCCGCGAACGTGCGAGCATTGTCATGGAACAGAATCAACCTGTCCGGCTCCCCAACTCCCGCACGCCGGCAAGCCCGCGTCGTCACCTCATGCACCCGCGAGTTCATCAGGTCGACGAATTCTCCGAAGCGGTCCGGGTCGTAGTCGAAGTACTCCATCATGTCCCACGCGTCTCGAACGTGCGGCTTGTCCACGCCTGAAGTGAACGGATTCGCCGCGCCTCCGTCGTCCATCCGGAAGAACGAGGCGAACCGGCCGTCGGTCATCACCTCGGTCGCTCCCCACTGGCACGAGGGATGGTCACGGACGGCCACGGCGGCGGCGGCGCCGTCGGAGAACAGCAGCGAGTGGGTGTCCATTCGGTTCCAGTAGGCCTCGCAGGTACGGTTCACGCCGACCATCAGCGCCGTCCGGTGGTCCGGATGGGTCGCGAACCTGCCGGCGACCTGGTCGAAGCACGTGATACCGCCGACGCAGCCCTGGGCGATGAGCACGGCTTCGGCCCGGTCCGCGCCCAGGACGTGTTGCAGATGGGCGGCCACGTCCCAGTACAGATATTCCGGGATGTCGGTGATGGCCAGCACCAGCAGGTCCAGGTCCTGGGCGTCGATCTCCGCCGTCCGCAGGGCGTCCCGAGCCGCGTCGGCCGCCAGGTCCGTGAGCCCTACCTCAGGTGTACACCGGTGAATACCACGGTAGCCATAGTCCAGGACACGCTCAGTGTCCTGTGTGTACTCATTGACGACGTCCGCGACGGGGACGCGTTCGCCCAATGCCGACCCGAACGAGACGATTCCGAACTCCACGCGAACGCCTTTCTACTCGGCCAGGAGCCGGGACAGCCGTTCGCCTTGTTCGAGGGACGCCTTCACGTCCGACAGGAACAGCACCGCGTCCCGGCCGTTGATCACGCGGTGGTCGTAGGCGAGTCCTAGGTTGACATACTGGCGCCGGACCACCGTGCCGTCGGCGCAGAGCCGGAGTTCTGACTGCGTACCTGCGAGGGAGACCATGCACACCTGGGGCCACAGAACGATCGGATGCACGACGACCACGTCGGGCTCGGTGTTCAGCGACACGGTGATGTTCCCGCCCGCCAGCTCACTCGCGGCGAACTCACCGCGGAACGCCTTCATCCGGTAGTCCATGAGGACGTCCGCGATGTCACTCACCGACCGCGTGTTCGCTGCCTCGATCACCGGCACGTACAACGCGGTACCGGTATCGAGTGTCACTCCAATGTTGGGCTCGTCGGCCAGGGCCACGGTGTGGTCGTCCAGCAACGATCCGAACATCAGCGGGAGCCGTGCGTGCGTGTCCGCGATCGCCTTCACCACCAGGTCGACCAGGTCCACAGTGGCGCCGGTCCGGTCACTCAGCCGAGCCACCTGGTCCGCCGCGTCGTCGACGTCGACCTTGACGACGGTGAAAGCAGCGGGGATCTCCTGGTGGCCGCGGGTCACCACGGCGGCGGTCCCGACCTGCGTCCGGCTCAGTGCGTGTGTCTTCGGCGGTTGTTCGACAACGGGAGCGGCGGGACGGTCCGACACCAGGTGACCGAGGACGTCGCCGACCGCGAGCTCCTCGCCGACCGCGGCGGCATGGTGCAGATACCCGCCGTGGGGCGCGGGGATCTCCTCCACCGCCTTCGAGGTTTCCAGCGCGACGACAGCGTCGTCCGCCTCGACCCAGTCGCCCTCCGCCCGCAACCACTCGACGACCAGGTAACGCGTGTCGTTGTTGTTCAGCTTCGGCGTCGTGATCGGTGTGCCGGCGACCGGTTCCTCGTCTGCGTCGGTGACGGCGGATCGGATCGTGTCCGCCTGAAGTAGCACGGATCGTTCGAGGTGGATCGCGGTCGGGATGATCGAGTCGGCTGAGCTCAGCTGAAGCACGGGGTGGTCCAGCTCGGACCACAGTCGCTCGTGCACCCGGCTCGCGACCTCACTGCCCCAGGTCCCGCCGGCCGTGCCTTCCTCGACCACGGCGATCCGCCGGGCGGACCGCAGTACCGGCAACACGGGTTCGAGATCAAGGGGGTAGAGCTGACCGGGAACGAGTACGTCGGCCGCGGCCGCCTCCAGCGCGCGGTGTGCCAGCCCACCAGGAGCGATGATGACTACTTCCGAGTTAGTACCAGCGTGGACATGCGCCCATCCCGCCGCGTCGCCGAGCAGCTCGTACGAGTAGACGTCGTCAATCTGGCCGTCGCGGAACATCCGTTGGGTGTAGAGGACCTTGTCCTCGAACAGCACCCCGGGCAGGCCACGGGCGAGGGCCAAGTCCAGCATCGCCGCCGGGTCGTGGAACGGCGACAGCTCGTACAGCACGAGGTTCGGGATGCCGACGAAGTGCTTCTGCGGGCTTTGGCTGTGGGTGGGGCCGTAGCCGCGGTTCCCGCCCACCGGGCAGCGCACGACAAGGGACATCGGGACGTGCCGGCCGTACATCGACACCGACTTGGTCGCGAAGTTCAGCAGCTGGTCGAAGCCGAGCGCGGCGAAGTCGCCGAACATGATCTCCGCGATGACCTTGTCCCCACACAACGCGAGACCGCCAGCGACGCCGACGATCCCGCCCTCGCTCAAGGGGGTGGCCAGCACCCGCTCTGGATACTTTGTGGACAGTCCGGCGGCGACCTTGAACGCGCCGCCGTACGGGTCGAGCAGGTCCTCGCCGATCAGGTAGAGCCGCTCGTCGCGCTCGAACAACGCGTGCAGCCCTCGGTTCAGCTCCTGTGCGACGCGCGGGATCACAGGTCCAGCCCCTTGCCTTTCAGGGCGAGCCGCAGGTCTCGCACCGACCGGCAGGACCTCGCCTCCCGTGGGCTCAGCCGGACGCCGAACGTGTTCTCCACCTCTGCGACCAGGTGGACGTGCCGAAGGCTGGACCAGGCGCTCGTGGTCGCGGCGCCGGTCTCTTCGGTGACGTCCTGTTCGGCGATGCCGAGGACGGTGGCGACGAGCGATTCGAGTGAAGTCACGCCAGCGCCTCCCAACGTGACGGCGGCCGGCTCTCGACTTCTTCGACGGTCCGCGCGATCCGGGCACGTTGCTCGGCGTCGATGGCCGCGAAGCGTTCGCCGAACCGGTCGGCGTACTGGGGATACCAGTCACGTGCGCGGACCAGTTCCAGCTCCGCGGGGTCACGCGTGTCGTCACCCTTGCTGTGTGGTCCTATCCGGACAGTGTCGAACTCCACCACCGCGGGCGCACTGTCGTGCCGCACTTTGTCCACAATAGACGTAAGGTCGTCGCGGATCGCGCTGATGTCGTTGCCGTCGAACCGGTGGTGGTCGATGCCGAACGCGTGGGCCCTGCCCTCGATCGAACCGGACAGCTGCACGCTTGTCGGCGTCGACTGGGCGATGCCGTTGTTCTCGACCACGACCAGCAGCGGAACCTGCCACAGGCCGGCCATGTTCAGCGCCTCGTACACCGCGCCCTCGCCCCACGTGCCGTCGCCGGTGAACGCGACGGCGATCCTCCGCTGCCCAGACCTTTGGTGGTGCAGGGCCACGCCGACCGCGACCGGCAGGCTCTGCCCCTGCACGCCGGTGGACAGGAAGCCGTCCCGGTAGATGTGCTGGCTGCCGCCGACACCCGCGCAGACCGCACCCTCCCGGCCCATGATCTCCGCCAGCAATCCCGCCGGGTCGTCGAACCGAGCCAGATAATGGCCGTGGCCGCGATGGTTGCTGAACACGAAATCGTCCGGAATCAAGGGCGCCAGTGCCACCGGAACATATTCCTGGCCAAGGCAGGTGTGGGTGGTACCGTTGAGTTTCCCGGCCGCGAACAAATCGAGCAGCGCTAGCTCGAAATGCCGGATCATCAACAGCAACGCCAGGTCCGCGTCGGTCACCGCCGCCTCCCACCTGCTCGTAACTCTGCCGGTCACGCTACTCAACGCCGCTCTCAGCCCGTTCTCGGCCTTCTCTCCGGCGTCTCTCGGAATACCGAAAGGGCGCCGGAATGGCGATACCATCGACACCTGTTCGACTTCGACGACCACCATCGCACTCGGGGAATCGGCGGGTTGTATGCGTACCTTGCTCATCGACAACCACGACTCGTACACGTACAACCTGTTCCAGCTCATGGCGGGCGTCTACGGCACCGAGCCGGCGGTCCTGGCCAACGACGACCCGCGGTGGCCGCGGGTCGACCTGGACGACTTCGACGCGCTGGTGATCTCCCCCGGCCCCGGACATCCCGCTCACCCTCGTGATCTCGGAGTGTGCCTGGATGTGTTGCGGCGCACCGAGCTTCCTGTGCTCGGGGTGTGCCTCGGCCACCAAGCGATCGGTTGGCTGTGTGGCGCCGAGGTGGCCGGGGCGCCACAGCCCCGACACGGTCACCTGACCCAGGTCATCCACGACGGCCGGGACCTGTTCGCCGGTCTGCCGCAGAACTTCACCGCGGTGCGGTACCACTCATTGTGCGTGCCTGACGACGCCCTGCCTTGCGACCTGGATGTGACGGCGTGGGCGGAAGACGGCGTGGTGATGGGGTTGCGGCACGTCAAGCGTCCACTGTGGGGGGTTCAGTTCCACCCGGAGTCCGTGGCCACCGAGCAGGGTGCCGCCCTGCTGGCCAATTTCCGGCGGTTGGCGGAGAAAGCCGCCGCCGACCGCGGCCGCCCGTTCAACCGGGCGGCCGTGCCGAAATCGACGGCCCAGCCACGGTGTCCCAGCCGAACGACCGGACAATGGCGGGTGGCCCACCGGGTGATCCGCCGGGAAGTCGACGCCGAGGCCGTGTTCGGCGAACTCTTCGGCTCGCACCGGTACGCGTTCTGGCTGGACAGCAGCCGGGTCGAGCCGGACCTGTCCCGGTTCTCCTTCCTTGGCGCGCCTTCAGGGCCGGACGGCGAGGTGCTTTCCTACGACGTCGAACGCTCGACTCTCACGGTGTCGCCGGGCGGGAACGTGGTCCAGGAATCGATCTTCGACGCGTTGGCATCGCGGCTCACGGAACGTGCCGTGTCCACTCCGGCCTTGCCGTTCGAGCTGAACTGCGGCTATGTGGGCTATTTCGGCTACGAACTGAAAGCGGAACTCGGCTCACCGAACCGGCATGTGGCCGGCACTCCGGCAGCCCTGTGGATGTCGGCGACCCGGATGGTCGCCATCGACCACGTCAAAGGGTGTACGTACCTGCTGGCACTGCATCGGGCCGACGAACCGACCGACGCGACGGCCTGGCTGGACGAAGCGGAGGCAACGCTCGAACTCGTCGACGCTCCGTCGCCCGAGGTGCCTGGCCGCAGGGACATCGACCCTGAGCCGTGGTTGCGCCGGCCGAGGCCCGGGTATCTCGCTGACATCGCCTGCTGCCAACGCGAGTTGCACGCCGGAGAGAGCTACGAGATCTGCCACACCACGACCGCGACCATCCCGTTCGACGGCGATCCGCTGGCCGCGTACCTACGGCAGCGTCGCGCCAATCCCGCACCGTACGCCGCTTACCTCCGTCTCGACGGGCTTCACGTCCTGTGTTCGTCCCCAGAGCGGTTCCTCAAGATCGACACGGACCGGGTCGCACAGTCCAGGCCGATCAAGGGGACCGCGCCGCGTGACCCCGATCCGGTGCGAGACGCGTGGTTGCGGGACGAACTGGCCCGTGGCGCCAAGACACGCGCGGAGAACCTGATGATCGTCGACCTGTTGCGCAACGACCTCGGCCGGGTGTGCGAGGTCGGCACGATCCAGGTTCCCCGGTTCATGGCCGTGGAGAGCTACGCCACGGTCCACCAACTGGTGTCCACTGTAGAAGGACGGTTGCGGCCGGGGACCACCGCGCTCGACGCCGTCCGCGCCTGCTTCCCGGGCGGTTCGATGACCGGCGCGCCGAAACCGCGGACCATGGAGATCATCGACCGCTTGGAGAACGGCCCACGCGGGATCTACTCGGGCACGTTGGGCTGGTTCGGCCTGAACGGCGCCGCGGACCTCAACATCGTCATCCGCACCGCGGTGATCTCCGGCGGTGAGATGTCCGTCGGCGCGGGCGGGGCGATCGTCCTGGACTCCGACCCGGCCGACGAGTATGAGGAGATGCTGCTCAAGGCACGGGCACCACTGCGCGGGCTGGCCACCCCACCGGTCCATCCGTCCACTTCGCACACGGCTGGAGAACGCCATGACACGCACCGGCACCGAGTACGTCGAGTCGCTCCGCGACGGCCGTGAGGTCTGGCTCGACGGCGAACGCGTCAAGGACGTGACGATCCATCCCGCGTTCCACAACACGATCCGTTCCATCGCCGGGCTCTACGACCTGACCCACGAGCCGGCGTTGCGTGACGTACTTACCGTGCCCGCCAACGGGAACAGGGCGCTGCGGGCGTACCAGATTCCGCGGTCACGCGCGGAACTGGTGGCCAAACGGGTGGCTTTCAAGAAGTGGGCGGAGGCGAGTTTCGGGTTCCTCGGCCGGTCCCCTGACTACATGGCGAACGCGGTCGCCGGGTTCGCCGCCGCGCCGGACGTGTTCCGCGGCGACGTGTTCGACGGCGCCGCCAACGTCCTCGCCCACCGCAGCCGGATGGCCGACGGCGACCTGTTCCAAGCCCACACGCTGGTCAACCCGCAGGTCGACCGTACGAAGGCGCCGTCGGAGCAGGCGGAGGACGACCTGTATCTGCGGGTGGTGAAGGAACGCGACGACGGGGTCGTGGTGCGCGGCGCGAAGATGGTCGGCACGGGCGCGTTGTTCGGCGACGAGATCCTGGTGGGCACCACACAACGGCTCGCCCCGGCCGACGCCGACTACGCCCTGTCGTTCTCGGTTCCGGTGGCCTCACCCGGCGTGAAGCTCATCTCCCGGCCGTCCTACGAGGCGGCAGCCACGAGCGTGTTCGACAACCCGCTGGCGTCCCGTTTCGACGAGAACGACGCATTGGTCATCTACGACAACGTCTTCGTCCCGTGGGAACAGATGTTCGTCTACCGGGACGTGGACGTGTGCAACGCGCAGTGGTGGCGGACGCCGGCGTTCGTCAACTTCGTGCACCACGGCGCGACCCGGCTGTGGACCAAGTTCGAGTTCCTGACCGGGCTCGCGGTGCTGATCGCCAAGGCCAACAACACGTTCGGGCTGCCGCCGGTGCAGGCGCAGATCGGCCGGCTGATGGGTTGGCTCAACACCATGCGGTCGATGGTGCTGGCGCTGGAGGCCGCGTGCGAACCGATCGGCGATGCCGTCCAGCCGAACAAGGAGATCAGTTGCGCGCAGCTGTTCGTCGGGCCGGACCTGTATCCGAAGGTGCTCAACGAGATCAAGCTGCTCGCCGGCGGCGGCCTGATCCAGCTGCCGTCGTCCGTCCGTGACCTGCTGAACCCGGAGTCCGCGCCGCTGCTGCGCAAGTACATCCAGTCGCCCGGCTACGCGGCGGAGGAGCGCGTCAAGCTGTTCAAGCTCGCCTGGGACGCGCTCGGCAGCGAGTTCGCCGGCCGGCACGAGCACTACGAGCGGTTCTACCACGGCGCCCCGCACGTGTACCTGAGCTCGATCGTCCGCGAGGGCGACACCGAGACGTACGAGCGGCTTGCCCAGTCCTGTTTGGACGGTTACCAGCTGGGCGAGGAGGCACCATGACCACCCGCCTGTCGATCGGCTGGTTGGCATCGCTCACCCTGGTGCAGGCGGCCGCCGCGACCTGGGTCCTGTCGCGTCAGCCGACGCTGGTGGCCAGCAGCCCGCAAGGCGGGAACGTGGCCGTCCACTCCCATCTCGCGGACAGCAGTCCCCGGTACGCGCCGCCGATCAGCGCGGAACGCTGGCCGTACCTTGTCGGCGTCGCCTTTCTCGCCGCGCACATCCTGTTCGTACTGGTCACGGCATGCGCGTACGGATCGCTGAACATCTTGCGGCGTAGGGAGAAACCGACCGCGTCCACCGGTGTCAAGCTCCTCGTCGCCGGCCTGATGGGCCTGACCGCCGCCGCTGTCACCCCCGTGGTCGCCTGGATCAGCATGGGCGCGCAGCCGACGGCCACGGTCCTGGCGGAGGCAACCGACGTCGCCGGATACACGTTCGCGGCCTCCGTGCTGTTCATCGCCGTGTTCGGCATGCCATGGGACGAAGGCGTCCGACCGATTCCGACTTGTGAGGGAACGAGATGCTCGATCGGCGAGAATTCGTGAAACTGGTAGGGGCCGGCGGAGCCGTGCTCGCGCTCACCGAGTGCGGCGTGGGCAACGCCCGACCGGCCGCGGTACCGGCGTTGCCGCCGTTCTCCGTGCCGCTGCGGATCCCGCCGGTGGCACGCCCGGACCGGCAGGACGCGACCACCGACTACTACCGCGTCCGGATGGCCGAGACCCAGGCCGAGGTCTACCCCGGCCTGCAGACCAAGGTCCTCACCTACAACGGCCAGTTCCCGGCCGCGACCATCGTGGCCAAGCGAGGCCGGCGGGCCGTCGTGACCCAGTACAACGGGACCAGCCGGCCCACCGCCGTCCACCTGCACGGCGCGCACCTGCCCAGGAAGGACGACGGGCACCCGATGGACCTGGTCGAAGCGGGCCAGGAACGGGTGTACGAGTACCCGAACACCCAGCCCGGCGCGACCCTCTGGTACCACGATCACGCCCACCACACCGAGGCCGAGCAGGTCTACCGCGGCCTGGCGGGCCTGTACGTGCTCGACGACGAGGCCGAGCACGACCTGGGCCTGCCGGACGGCGAGTACGACGTGCCGTTGATGCTGCGCGACGCCCAGTTCGACCCCGCCGGCCAGCTCGTGTTCGTCCTCGCTGGGTTCGCCGGCCGGCAGACCCTGCTGGTCAACGGCCGGCCACAGCCGTACTTCGAGGTCGCCGCGCGCAAGTACCGGTTCCGGCTGCTCAACTGCTCCAACGACCGCACGTTCCGGCTCCGGCTGAGCGACAACAGGCCGTTCCAGCTGATCGGGTCGGACAGCGGGCTGCTGCCGGCGCCGGTCACGGTCACCGACTTCGACCTGTCGCCCGGCGAACGCGTCGAGGCGGTCGTCGACTTCGCGCCGTACGAGATCGGTGCGCAGGTCACGCTCACCAACGACCTCGCCGAAGTCGAGTCGGCGAAATCGGTGATGCGGTTCGACATCGCCCGCACCGCGGCGGACCACAGCCGCGTCCCGCCGACCCTGCGGCCACTGCCCGACCTGGGCGAGGCCACCGTCGAGCGGCACATTCTGATGCGGGTGAACCTGGGCGCCACCATCAGCAGCCTGCTCGACGACAAGGTGTACGACCCGAACCGGATCGACCAGCGGGTCAAGCTCGGCACCACCGAGATCTGGACGATCACCAACACCGACGTGCAGGCCGGGATCCCGCACAACATGCACCTGCATCTGGAACAGTTCCAGGTCCTCGACCGGGACGGCAAACCGGTCACCGGCCACGAGACCGGCCTGAAGGACACGGTCCTGGTGCCGGCCGGCGGCAACGTCCGGATCAAGGTCCGGTTCACCGACCACCCCGGCCTGTTCGTCTACCACTGCCACATGCTGGACCACTCCGCGTTGGGCATGATGGGCCAGATGGAGATCACCTAGGCGGATAATGCGGGGCATGATCAACGAGATCGTGAGCAGTCGCGTGGCGCACCTGGACCTGCCGTTGCCGCATGGCGTTCGGGCCGGGGACTTCGTGTTCGTGTCCGGACAGGTGGCGGCACTGCCGGACGGGACCATCGTCACGGGCGATTTCGAGGCCGAGGTGCGCGCGGTACTCGACAACGTCCGCAACGTGGTCGAGGCGGCCGGCGGCACCTTGGCCGACGTGTGCAAGGTGACCGTGTTCCTGGGCAACACCACGTTGTTCGAGCGGATGAACCGCGTGTACCAGGAGTACTTCACACCGCCGTACCCGGCCCGGTCCACGGTGCTGGCTCCGCTGTCCAACCCGGATCTGCGAATCGAGATCGAGGCCGTGGCCTACATCCCGGCCGGCTGATCGGAGCGGTTCGCGAAGCCGCGTTTGTCAGTCCGCGGTTCCTTTCTCGGCGCTGTTTCGCTGGTCGTAGAATCGCTGCCAAGCGTTGATGTACAGATCTGTCGCGCTGGTGACAGTGGCCTCCGTCTGGGCGTGGTCCTCGGCGACCGTCACCTCCAGTTCGGTGAGGCGACGGCTTTCCCGATCTCCTGGTTGCTCGATGGTCATCGACCAGGTCAACGCGCCCAGTATGGCTCCGTTGTCCGCGCGCACGGCGGCTGTGATGAACTCGTACCTGAGGAGGGAACAATCCGGCGCGGTTATCTTGTCCACCATGACCGCGGGCATCGTGCTGTGCTTGTCCCGCCAGCCGCCATGGTCGTTGGACAGGACGACCACCCGATTACGCCCGCCGCCCGCATAGTCGTCTTTGATCGCCTCCAGTTGGCCACAGAGATCGTCGGTTTCGGCTTTGACGGCACGGATTCGTTCCCACACGGATGCCAGGACACCCGTTTCCGCCTGGAGTTTCCGCGCGTCGCCGGACGACTTCGTCTGCAGGAGCTTGGTGAAGAGGTAGTCCGTTCCGGCTTCGTCGTCGGTGATGGCGTCCCGGGCGACGTCGTTGTCCCGCAGCCATGCTCTGATCAGGCCCTGGACGTGCGGCGAGAGGTCGAACCGCCACTCGATGTCCCATTCCGGCGCGCCATCCAGGAGCTCGGGCGCGATGTCGTCGAGATACACGTGGCTCGTATAGTGACCGATCGTCTTGTGTGAATAATACAAGGTACGTGTGCGAAGACTTGCCGCGAACCCGTCGGGATCTGTTCTGCACCAGCGCTGGAGCACCTCGAGTCGGTGGTCGACATGATATCCGGGGAGACAGCGCTCCCCCTCCGGGGTGTCCATGCTGTCGAGCAACTCCTGTTCCGCCCCCGGCGCCAGTTCGGACATCCGCACGTAGGCGCTGTCCGACTTCTCCTGACAATAGGCACGGATGAGCTGCACGATTTCGACATCGCCGACTTCGCTGCTGGGCAGGAACGACACCAGTGCGTGCACACCGACTTCTCCTTCTCCTGTCGGAGTGTAGAAGTTCGCTGTCATCACGCCGTCGGGAAAGGGGTGCTCGAACGTTCGCAGGTGCGGCGAGGGCGGTTCCATCCGATCAGACTTCCATTGACGTGCCGCCCGAAGGTTCCGCCGAACGGGGGTTATCCCGACACTTCGCCGAGGAACTCGACAAACGCGGCGTTGAACGGGTCGGGATGCTCCCAGAGGCAGGCGTGCCCGCCCGGGACTGTGCGCCACCGAGATCCCGGAATCGCCCGGTGCACCTCTTCGGACAGCGCGACCGGGATCAGAATGTCCTGTTCACCGGCCAACACGAGGGTCGGCGCGGTGATGGTGGCCAGATCTGCCGTGGTGTCGTGGTTCTGGATCACCGCGAGTTGGGCGAGATACGCGTGCAGTGGCATGTCCAGGTCGCGCATCGCGGTCTCGAACTCGACCAGCTCGGCCTCGCGGCGCCGGAAGAAGTCCAGGGTGAACGCCCACAGCGTCACGTCCCGCATCACGAACGGCACGCCGAGCACCGGGGCGAGATCACCCCACATCGCGAACATCCTGCTACAGAACGGACCTGGCGCCGCGTAGGTGCAGGCCAGGGTGAGGGAGGCGACATCGTCGGGATAGGCGAGCGCGTACGCCTGGGCGATCATGCCGCCCATCGACACACCCATCAGATGGAACCGGGTAATACCCAGCGCGTCCACCAATCCCTTGGTGTCCGCGGCCAACTGCGCGCCGCTGTACGGACCGGCCGCCTTGCTGGTGGCGCCGACACCTCGGTTGTCGAAGCGCAGCACGCGAAAGCCGGCCGCCAGCAGCGCCGGCATCTGCAGGTCCCAGGTGGTGAGGTCGTCGGCGAGACCGTTGACCAGCACCACCGTGTCCGGGCCGCCGCCTTCGAGCACATAGTTGACGTCGATGTCGCCGACCGAAACCGTGGGCATACCGACATCGTGCCGAACCGACAAGCACAGGTACAGCTGAACTTCACTCCTTGCTGGCGGTCCGGCGCGCGCGGAATACGAGTCCCAGCACCAGCATGCCCGCGCCGAGCAGGAGGTGCAGCCAGTTGTCGGCGGTGTTCACCGGGACGAAGTTGGCCACGCTGCCGGCGTCGACGATCAGGCCGTAGAGCCACAGGACGAGGTAGATCGCGCCGCCGCCGATGAGGAACGCCGTCGCCGCGGCCGGTGTGCGGGACAGGATGAGACCGGCGACGCCGAACGCGATGTGCACCAGGTTGTGCAGGATCGAGACGGCGAACACGCCCAGCAGCGCCGCTTGGGAGTGGTGTCCGGCGAACTGCAGGGTGTCGTAGCCGGTGGTCAGGCCGGGGATGAAACCGGCCACGCCGACCAGCAGGAACACCCCACCGACGAAGGCGGCGACGAGTCGAACCGCGGAATGCGAGATCTGAGAGCTGTGTGAGACGGCCATGTCAGCTCCTTTGGGTATGTGCCTCAAGGGATGTTCGGCGGGCTTGCCGGATCGGATTGCCCATGCCGCCCCAGCGGATACGTTGTCGAGGTGAAGTTCCGGTTGCTTGGTCCGTTCGAGATCGAGGCCGCGGGGCCGGTGTGGATCCCCCGGCGCCGGGAGCGGTGCCTGCTGGCGGTGCTGCTGCTGGAACAGGGGCGGATGGTCGCCGCCGACCGGCTGGCCGACCTGCTCTGGGACGGCCAGCCGCCGTCGACGGTCCGGACCTTGCTGCGCAGCCATGTCAGCCGGTTGCGCGGCGCGATCGGTTCGGACGACGTCGTGATCGACTGGCAGACCTCGGGATACGTCCTGCACACCGACCCGGCGACGATCGACGCGCACGTGTTCCGGACTATGGTCGGAAAGGCCCGTGAGCTGACCGAGCCGGACGACAAGGCCAAGGTGCTGCGCGCGGCGCTGCGGCTGTGGCGTGGCCCGGTGCTCGCTGACATCGCCACCGGATGGATCTCCGACCGCCTCGGCGCCAGGCTGGAGGAACTCCGGCGCGAGGCGCTCGACCAACGGATCAGCGCGGACCTCGCGGCCGGGCGGCACCGGGAGCTGATCGGCGAGCTGACCGAGCTGCTGGCCGGCCGGCCCGGCCAGGAGCGGTTCGCCGCGCACCTGATGGTGGCGCTGTACCGCTCGGGCCGGCAGGGCGACGCGCTCGCCGTGTACGACGACAGTCGCCGGATCCTGGCCGGTGAGCTGGGCCTGAGCCCGGGTGCGGAGCTGCGCCGGCTGCACGAGCGGATCCTGCGCGCCGACCCGGTGCTCGACCTGCCCGAACAGGTCGACACGCGACGGCACGCCAGGGGCCATCTCCCGGCGCAACTGCCTGGTTCACCGCAGTCCTTCGCCGGCCGGGCGGACGAGCTCGCCACGCTGGACGAGCGAATGCGGCCAGGGACGTCGGTAGTGGTCTTGGCGATCTGCGGGGCCGGCGGGATCGGCAAGACCTGGCTGGCCCTGGCGTGGGCGCACCGGCACGTCGAGCGCTTCCCGGACGGACAGTTGTTCGTCGACCTGCACGGTTTCAGCCCCGCGGGCCCGCCGAAAACCCCCACTGTCGCGATCCGCGCGTTCCTCGACGCCCTTGGCGTTGAGCCGCACCGCATCCCACCGGAGTTGGACGGCCAGGCGGCGTTGTACCGCAGTCTGGTCGCTGACAAGCGGATGCTGATCGTGCTGGACAACGCGGCCAGCACCGACCAGGTGACGCCGCTGCTGCCGGGCGGCAGCCGCTGCACTGTGCTGGTGACCAGTCGCGATCGGCTCGCCGGGCTGACCATCCGGCACGGCGCCCACTCCCTGCGGCTGGACGCCCTCAGCGACGACGAGTCCCATGCCGTGCTGAGGAACCGGCTGGGCCCGACCCGCGTCACAGCTGAGGCGCGGGCGGTGGCCGAACTGGTTGACTCCTGTGCCGGATTCCCCCTCGCCCTGGGGTTGATCGCCGGGCGCGCGCACAGCCTGCCCCAACTCCCCTTGGCCGAGTTCGCCGCCGAACTGCGCGAGTCCCGGATGAACGCCTTGGCCGACGCGGACCCGGCTGCCAGCCTGCCCAGCGTGCTGTCCCATTCCTGTCGGGCCCTCACCGACGAGCAACGCCTGGTGTTCGCGTTGCTGGGCATCGCGCCCGGCCCCGACATCGGCCTGCCCGCCGCCGCGAGCCTGGTCGGCCTGTCGCCCACTCGGGCACGCGCCGCGTTGCGTGCCCTGGAAAGCGCCTCGCTCCTGAACCAGCAAGCGCACGACCGCTACTCGATGCACGACCTTGTCCGGCAGTACGCCACCACCGTCGCCCATCGTGACCTCACCGAGGAGACGCGCGAGGCAGGACTGCGCCGGATACTCGACTTCTACACGTACACCGCCTACACCGCCGACCGGCTCCTGGCTCCGCACCGCGAGTCCATCGACGTCGTCCCGGCCGGCACCCACCACCCGCTGGCCGATCTCCCGACCGCGCTGGCCTGGCTCACCACTGAGCACTCCAACCTGTTGGCGGGCCAGCACATCGCCGCCACCCGCGGGTGGCACGGCGTCGTCTCGGACCTCGCCTGGGCACTGACCACCTTCCACACCCGGCGCGGGGACCGCCAGCACCGGCTCGCCGTCTGGCAGGCCGCGCTCGACGCCGCCGCGCACCTGCCTGACCCTGTCGCGCGCATCTTCGCCCACCGGTACCTCGGCCTGGCCTTCGCCGACCTGGGCCACCACGAGGACGCGATCGGGCACCTGCGGCAGGCGCTTGCCCTGGCCGAACAGCACCCCAACCGGATCCACCAGGCGCAGACCTACCACGCCCTCGTCTGGACCTGGGGACGAAGCGGGGACTACCCGCAGGCCATGAACCACGCGACCCGTGCCCTCAAGCTCCTTCGCGGCCTGGACCAACCCGCTTGGGAAGCGATCGCCCTCAACGACGCGGGCTGGTGCGCCGCCCGCTCCGGTGACTACGACACGGCCCGCGCCCACTTGCCAGGCCGCCCTGGTCCTGTTCCGGCGCCACAACCTCACCGGTGCGGCCGCCGCCCTGGACAGCCTCGGCTACATCGACCAGCACACCGGCCACCACGATCAAGCCGTCCACCATTACCGGCAGGCGCTGACCCTGTGCCGCGCCCACGGCAACACCTACTTCGCCGCCAACACTCTCGACCGTCTTGGCCACGCCCACGTCGCCCTCGGCGAACGCGTAGCTGCCGAAGCGGTGTGGCAGGAAGCGCTTGAGCTGTACCGGACACAAGGACGCGACCACGACGCCGAACGGGTCCAGGTCCACCTCGCCACGCCGTAGCGAAACGGTGTCAACTCGCGTGTCAACGCCGTTGGCAACTCGCTCCCCCGAAGCTGGCTGAACTGGGTCTAGCGAGGGGGACCGATGGGGTCGAGAGTCTTGGTCGCGCTGGCCGCGATCATCGTCGGGTTTACGTCCGCGCAGGTGGCGGCACATCCAGAACCGCGGTGCTCCAGCTGCTGGGTGCGGTGAAGAAGGGCTCCGGCGCCAGCTGGTGCCATGCTTGGCACCAGCTGGCTTGCTTCTGAGCCATGGTGATGCCATAGTGATGCCATGGACCTGACCTCGTATGTGGACAACCTCGGCCGTGAGTTCGCCACGCTGGCCGAAGCCGGCGGGGATGAGGCGCGTGCGTTGGTCGAGCGCCTGGCCGGGTCGCTGGAGTCGGCGATCCGGATGACGCTGTTGGACGCGCTGTCGGCCGCCGCGGACGAGATCACGCGGGACCTGGCCCCCGGCTCGGTGGAGCTGCGCCTGCGTGGCCGTGACCCGAACTTCGTTGTGAGCACGCCGTCCGGTGAACCGCTCCCGGACACGGCCGAGAGTGACACGGCGGAAGGCGCGCCGCTCGCCGAGGACGGCCCGACCGCGCGGATCAACGTGCGTCTTCCGGAGCAGCTCAAGGCCGCGGTCGAGGAGGCCGCCGCCCAGGAGGAGCGGTCGGTCAACGCCTGGCTGGTGCGGGCGGCGTGGGCCGCCTTGCAGCGCTCCGACCGCGGTCGACGCACGGAGCAGCCGACCTTCACCAAACGGTCCCAGCAGCGGTTCACCGGCTGGGTGCGCTAGGTCGTGTTTCAGGTGTCCCGGTCGATGAGAGCCGGGATCGGGGCGGTTCCTGGCGTCGCCGCCGGTACGCCGCGAATACTGGTTGTCTTTGGGCGTGCCGGCGGTGGCGTCAGGGACCGCATCCGGCCCGGCTATCGCGATCGGGACACCTGAAACACGGCCTAGGCGCACTGCTTCTTCCGCCACACGTCCCCGACCTGCGGGGATGCCCTACCCACCCGAAATGAGGGGACACCCATGCCTACTTTCGACACTCCCGAACCGATTTCCGTCACACTCGACGTCGGCGTCGCCGGCGTTGTGCGGTTCACCGCGAGCAGCCGGACCGACACGGTCGTCGAGGTACGCCCGAGCGACGAGAACGACGAGTCCGACGTGAAGGCCGCGCAGCAGATCCGCGTCGAGTACGTGAACGGCGAGCTGCAGATCAAGGGGCCGAAGGCGCGTTTCGACTTCTCCCGCAAGACCAGGTCGGTCGACGTGTCCGTCGAGCTGCCCAGCGGTTCGCGGGTGTCCGCCGACGCGCAGGTGGGGAACCTGCACGGTGTGGGCCGGCTGGGCGAGACCCGGTTCAAGACGTCCGCCGGGAACTGCCAGCTGGCGGACACCGGCCCGCTGCGCGTGGACACCGCGGCCGGGCACGTCACCGCGGACCACGTCGCAGGCAACGCCGACATCCACACCGGGTCCGGGAAGGTGAGCATCGGCCGGATCGAGGGCATCGCGGTCGTCAAGGACTCCAACGGCAACATCGAGATCGACGCCGTCACCGGCGACGCACGCTTGCGCGCGGCGAACGGCGACATCGCCGTCCACAGGGCCGGCGCGGGAGTGGACGCGAAGACGGCCAACGGCGGCATCCGCCTCGGCGAGGTGGTCCGCGGCGCGGTCACGCTCGAAACCGCCATGGGCGACCTCGAGATCGGCATCGCCGAGGGCACCGCCGCCTGGCTCGACACGCACACCCGCTTCGGCCAGGTGCGCAACCAGCTGGACAACACCACCCAGCCCAGTGCGTCCGAGACGACCGTCGAAGTGCGCGCACGCACGTCCTTCGGTCAGATCGACATCCGCCGCGCCTGATCCGTTTTCCGCACCTTGAAAGGGAATCGCATGCACACACAGCAATCGGCGATCACGGCGACCGGGCTGCGCAAGTCGTTCGGCGACCACGTCGTGCTCGACGGTCTCGACCTGAACGTGCCGCGGGGAACGGTGTTCTCCCTGCTCGGCGCGAACGGCGCCGGGAAGACCACGACGGTCAAGATCCTGTCCACTTTGATCAGTGCGGACGGCGGCAGCGCACGGGTCGACGGGCACGACCTCGCGACCGAACCCGACGCGGTGCGCGCGGCGATCGGTGTCACCGGTCAGTTCTCCGCCGTGGACAACCTGCTCACCGGCGAGGAGAACCTGCTCCTGATGGCGGACCTGCACCACCTCGGCCGACACGACGGCCGACGGCGCGCCGCCGACCTGCTCGACCGGTTCGACCTGGTCGAGGCGGGCAAGAAGCCGGCGTCGACGTACTCCGGCGGGATGCGGCGGCGGCTCGACCTCGCGATGACGTTGGTCGGCAGTCCACGGGTGATCTTCCTGGACGAACCGACCACCGGACTGGACCCGCGCAGCCGCCGGAGCATGTGGCAGCTGGTCCGGGACCTGGTGGCCGGCGGCGTCACCATCTTCCTGACCACGCAGTACCTGGAGGAGGCCGACGAGCTGGCCGACCGGATCGCGGTCCTCGACCACGGCCGGCTGGTCGCCGAGGGCACCGCGGACGAGCTGAAGCGCCGCATTCCCGGTGGCCACGTCCGGCTGCGGTTCGCCGATCCGCGCGGGCTCGAAATCGCCGAGCGCGTCCTCGGCCAGGCCTCGCGCGAAACCGACGCCCTCGCCCTGCGGGTGCCCAGCGACGGCAGCCTCCGCTCGCTGAAGACCCTGATCGGCCGGCTCGACGACCAGGCCATCGAGGTCGACGAACTGTCCGTGCACACCCCCGATCTCGACGACGTCTTCCTCGCCCTCACCGGCAACCCCAAGAACGAGAAGGTGACCACGCGATGAGCACCCCAGCCCTGGCGGCACCGGTGGGCCTCCGGCTCCACCCGCTGCGCGACTCGGCGACGATGTTGCGCCGCAACCTCAAGCACATGCTGCGGTACCCGTCGATGACCCTGATGCTCGTCGGGATGCCGATCGTCTTCCTGCTGCTGTTCGTCTACGTGCTCGGCGGCACGATGGGCGCCGGGCTCGGCGCCGCGTCCGGCGGGCGCGCCGCGTACGCCAACTACGTGGCGCCCGCGATCATCCTGATGACCGTGACGGCCACCGTCCAGGGCACCGCGATCTCGGTCGCCATGGACATGACCGAAGGCGTCATCGCCCGGTTCCGAACCATGCACATCGCCCGCGTCTCGGTGCTGACCGGGCACGTCCTCGGCAGCGTGATCCAGGCCGTGATCAGCTTGACGATCGTGATCGGCGTGGCGCTGCTCGTCGGCTTCGAACCCACCGCCGGGCTGGGCGCGTGGCTGGCCACGGCCGGTTTCCTGATGGTGGTGACGTTCGCGCTCGTGTGGCTCTGCGTCGCGCTCGGCCAGGTGAGCAAGAGCGTCGAGACCGCAAGCAACCTGCCGATGCCACTGGTGCTGCTGCCGTTCCTCGGCAGCGGGTTCGTCCCGACCGACTCCATGCCGGGCGGGCTGCGCTGGTTCGCCGAGCACCAGCCGTTCACCCCGATCATCGAAACCCTGCGCGGCCTGCTGATGGACAAGCCGATCGGGAACAACGCGTGGATCTCGCTGATCTGGTGCGCCGTCATCGCCCTCGCCGGATACCTCTGGTCCAAGAAGCTGTTCAACCGCGAGTTCGCCCACTGATCCGTGCAGGAGAACGTATGCGGCGAGGACGGGAATGAGCAGAACGTACGCGGCTCGGACGGTTCTGGTTCGTCCAAATCGGACAGCCAGCCGTCCGCCGAGGAGGGTGCCGACGGCTCCGGCGGCGAACATCGTGATGAGCCCGGCCTCGCCGGCGATCGGGCCACCCGCGACGGCGTCCGGCCAGTTGTCATGACGTCCGACGTCCGCATTGGACTGTGCGCTGGCGTCCCCCAGACTGCGGCGGCGAAGGAGCGTGGCGGTCAGAACACCGCCGACCACCGCGGGGATCGCCAGGATCGGGGTCGCACCCAGACCGATTCCCGACACGCCGGCGACGATCATCCCGGCGGGCACCAGCCAGGGTGCCGGGCGGCGATCGGTCAGCAGCCCGAACACCGGCTGGGCGACCGACGACAACAGGGTCGCCGCCAGGGTGATCCCCGCGGCGGCGAGGTAGGTGCAGCCACGCTCGGCGACCAGGAACGGCACCAGAGCCGGCACGGCGCCCTGGTAGATGTCGTTGACCACATGGCCGCCGACGAGCACGGCCAGTGTCCGGTCGCGGGTCGAGGAAGCGATCGGCATCCCGCCACTGTCGTCGCTGTGGCGTGGTACGCGCTTCTGATAAATCGCCAAGTTGTGTCCAAAAGCAGCTAGTCGGTCAGCGCGGGGCTCGGCCGCCTGGTGTGTACCCCATGTGCCGGTGGAAGACGTCGACGAAGGCGCTGGTGCTGGACCAGCCACAGCGGTGCCCGGTCGCGGTGACCGACTGGCCTTCGGCCAACAGCCGCAGCGCCAGGTGCAGACGTAGTTGCGTACGCCACTGCGGGAAGGACATGCCGAACTCCTCGGCGAACAGCCGGGTCAGGGTCCGCTGCCCCACCCCGGCCGCTCGGGCCAACGTGGCGAGCGACCGCTGGTCCGCGGGATTCCCGGCGAGCAGCCCGCAGACCGCGGCGAGCCGGGAATCCCGCGGGGTCGGCAGCCACAGCGCGGGCTGCGGACTGGGCCGCAGTTCGTCCATCAACACCGGTCGCAGCCGGGCGCGCCGCCGATCGCTGTCCGAAGCGGTGTAGGCGATCAGCACCTCCCGCAGCAACGGGCTGACCTCAAGGACGGTCGGCTCGGCCAGTCGCAGCGGGTTCGCGCGACGTTCCAACGCGACAGTGTGGAACGCCGTGACGCCGTACGCACGGTGTCCATGGAGGACTCCGGCCGGCACCCAGATCGCGCTCGAAGCCGGCGCCACCCATGATCCGGCGTCGGTGTCGACCGCGAGCACGCCGTGGCTGGCGTACACGATCTGGTTGCCGCGGTGGCGATGCGCGGGTATCTCGGCGCCAGCCGGCAACAGCCGCGACGACGTCACGGTCAACTCGACCAGGCTGGTTTCCGTCATAACCACGCATTCTATCGAAGTCGCGACGGTTCCTGGTCAACTGTCGACCGTGCCCGATCGGGCGGACACATCGCCTCCACGGCATGTTTCTCCGCCGCCGCTAACGTGATCGGACGCTCGCGGATACATGTGGTGCACCACTGTGTCGACACTCGGGGGAGGACTCAGGGCATGGGCGTGGCCGCGGTCCTGTGGGTTTCGAGCGTGCTCGCCACGGCGGGCGGCGTGGTGATCGCGGTGGACGGCGGGCAGGCGACCACCCTGTTCCCCGAGCCGTACCGGCTGTTCGTCCTGGCTCCGGCCGCGGTCATCCTGCCATCGATGGGGCTGTTGATCCTGTTCGGCCGGCCCCGGCACGGCATCGGGTGGTTGCTGGTCGGCCAAGGGTTCTCGCACGCGGTGCAGATCCTGCTGCGGTCGTTGTGGGTCGTCCCAGGCCATGCGTCCACCGGTGCGTTTCTCGCCGTGTGGGGTGCCAAGTGGACTTGGATACTGCCGTGGGTGGCGTTCACCGCGCTGCCGCTGTTCTTTCCGGACGGGCGCATCGCCGATCGGCGGTGGTGGTGGCTCGTCGGTATGGTCGCGTTCGCCGGTGTCGCGGACGAGCTGAACTTCTCGTTCGACCAACGCGGCGTCAAGTTCGGGACCAGTCCAGTACCGAATCCCTTGTATGTCCCGGGCTGGGAGGCCGTCGCGGGCACGGTTTCAGTCGTGGTGCTCGTCATTCGGGTTGCCGCGGCCCCGCTCGCGTTGGCTGGCCTGCTCCGGGTCTACCGGCGCGGCGACGCGCTGCGGCGCCGGCAGATTGTTCTGTTCGTGCCGATTTATCTGGTGTACGCCACGCAGTGGTGGTTGTCCGCGCTCCAACCACTGCCACCGCGGGCACAGGTCGTCAACGATCTCGGCATCGCCATGCTGTGCCTGGGGGCGATCACGTACGTCGTCACCCGGGAACGGCTCTACGACCTCGACCGGATGGCGCGGCGACTGCTGGTCGGCGTAACCCTGCTGGGGTTGTTGGCGGGAGGCTATGTCGTCGCGGTGACGACCGTCCTCCGTTCCCTGCCGGACACCCGGACCCTGGGGGCGGCGGTCCTGCCCCTGCTCGCGGCCTTGACGGGGCTCGGGTTACGGCCGGTGGCCCGATGGCTCAACACCACCGTCGACCGACTGTTCTACGGTGACCGGGCCCGGCCGCTGGACGTGGTGCGGTTGCTCGCCACCAATCTCCGCGACGGTCTCGCGCCCGACCAAGTACCGCACGAGGTGTGCCAGACCACGGTGCACAGCCTGCGGCTGCCGTGGGCCGCGATCGAGGTGGACACCGCGGCTGGTGCGCGACGACTGGCCGCGGTCGGCGTTCCCACGGCCACCGAGGCCAGTCCGATCGAGCTGCGGCACCGGGGCCGGCTCATCGGCTGGCTCATGGTGCGACCGCGCGCCAAACAGTCCACATTGGACGGTCCGGATGTCGAAGCCCTGCGGTGGCTCGCCGATCACATCGCTCCGGTGATCTCGGCGCTGCAACTGGCCGAGGAGTTGCGCGCCAGCCGGGAACGCATCGTCTCCGCACGCGAGGAGGAACGACGCAGGCTGCGTCGCGACATCCACGACGGGCTGGGGCCGGCCCTGGCGGGACTGCGGTTGCGGCTGGACACCGCGGCGTCGCTGCTGCCGCCGAACTCCCAGCCCGGCCCGCTGCTGGCGCAGTGCGCGGCGGCGGCCGAGGATCTGGTGGTCGGTCTCCGGCAGATCACCGAGAACCTCCGCCCGCCGTCGTTGGACGATCTCGGCCTGGTGTCCGCCATCGAGCAGCTGACCATGAAGCTGAGCAGCGGCGGCCTGGAGATCGAAGCGTCCCTGCCCGACCAGGTCCCGCCGCTGCCGGCCGCCGTGGAGGTGGCCGCGTACCGGATCGTCGCCGAGGCGCTGACCAACATCGTCGTGCACGCCGACGCCACCAGCGGGCAGGTCACCTTGTCCGTCACCGAATCCGAACTGCGGCTGGAGATCTCCGACAACGGCGTCGGGATCGAGGCCAGCGAGTCCACCCGGACCCGGCCGGCCGGCATCGGGTTGCAGTCGATGGCCGAGCGGGCCGCCGAGATCGGCGGCGCCTGCACTGTCCGGTCGGGACGCGACAACGGCACGCTGGTGTCCGTGATCCTGCCGCGCTAACGCCCGAAGCCCGCTTTGTGGGCCTGTACGATGGCGGCAGCCCTGGATTTGACTCCCAGCTTGGCGAACACGTTGGACACGTTGTTGCGGACCGTTTTCTCCGACACCACGAGTTCCCGCGCGATGTGCCGGTTGTCCCAGCCCCGGGCCAGCAGGTCGAGCACTTCACGTTCCCGCCGGGTCAGGCTCTCGGTGGCCGTGGGCGGATCGTCGGCCAGGGCGGCCAGCCGACGCGCCGGGTGCGCGCTGAACACCGAGCTGCCGGCACCGACCAACCGTACCGCGTGCAGTACTTCGTCCCGGCTGCTTCCCTTGAGCAGGTAGCCTTTCGCCCCGGCCCGGACGGCGGCGAGCAGCGATTCGTCCTCCTCGGACATGGTCATCACCAGGACGTGCGGGGCGTCGTCGAGGTCCGCGATCCGGCGGGTGGCCTCGATTCCGGAGCCCGCCGGCATGTGCAGGTCCATCATCACCACGTCCGGCCGCAGGCGGTCGATCAGCCGCAGCGCTTCGTCCAGATTGTCCGTCTCGCCCACCACTTCGATGTCGGGCGTGTTGTTCAGCGTGACCTCCACGCCCTGCCGGAACAGGGGATGGTCGTCGACGAGCAGCACGCGCAGCGTCATCCGCGCTCCTTGCAGACCGCCACAGCCAACGCGGCTCGACCGGACACACCTACCTTGCCATAGATCCGCGTGAGGTGGCTTTCGATCGTCCTGGTGCTCAGCCGCAGCCGGTCGCCGATCTGCCTGTTGGTCAGGCCGGCGCCGATCAGCTGGGCGATCTCCTCCTCACGCGTGGTCAGCCCGCCCGGCGCGTCCCTCGGCCGAGGCATTCGTGAACCCAGCCGGCGCAACGCGTTGCTGACCTGGTCCTGTAACGCCACAGCGCCCCTTGCCTGCGCGGTCCGTCCGGCGACGCCCAGCTCGGACAGAGCCGCTTCCCGATCCCGCAGTTCGATGCACGCCTCTCCGTCCAACAGGTGCGCGCTGCCCACCAGCAACGGCATTTCGGCCGCGGCGAAGGCGCGGGCGGCGGCTGCCGCGCTCGCTCGGGCCGCCATGGCCTCGCCACCAGCGAGCGCGACTTGCCCCAGCGCCAAATGGCCGAAGCCCTGGCCGCCTGGCAACGCCTCGGTGGCGGCGGCGCTCGCGCGTCGGGCCCAGTGGTTCGCCGCGACCACGTCACCCCTGGCAAGCTCCGCCTGGGTCAGCACCCCGCAGATCCACGGCAACATACATGGTGGCACGCCGGTGGTCGCCCGCAGCACGTGCTCGACGCATTCGGCGGGCTGGCCCGCTCGAAGCAGTGCCACGCCGAGCAGGCACAGCGACAGTCTGGCCTGAAACGTGTCCGGTGGACCGGCCAGCCGCACCGCCTCCTGCCCCAGGCGCACCGCGTTGTCGGCCTTGTCCCGCCAGATCGCGACCCGACACAGTTCGGCGAGCGCAGCCGTGTGCGTCGCCGGGCTCGCGGACAGTTCCAGCGCGTCCTCGGCGCAGGACAGCGCCTGGTCCAACTGCCCCGACCAGTTGTGTGCCTGTGCCGCGCCGACAAGCAGGTCACCGAGCAACAGCCGGCGGCCGCCCCGCCTGGCCAGCCGGATCCCTCGCTCGTAGTGCCGGATCGCGTCGCGGTATCGTTCCGAACGCATTTCCCCCTGGGCCACACTGGCGACGGCGTCAAGGCGAGGCATCAGTTCGCCGTCGGTCGCGGCGTCGATGACCGGAACCACCGCCGCCACATGACGAATGGACGCTTCCTGTTCGCGGCCGTCCGCGGTGGTCAGGATCAGCAAGCCCGCCGACACCGCGGTATAAAGGATCCACTCACCGTGGTGATCGTCCGCCAGCGCCAGCGCTTTGGTCGCCCACCGGCGCACACCGTCGAGATCGCCGCGGGCCAGACACCCGGCCGCGATCTCCAGGGTCAGCAGGGCCTCGCTCGCGGTCTGTCCGAGGTGGACACCGGTGAGCTCGGCCACCAGCCGGGCGTGCGCCTCGTGGAGGTGGCCCAGCGATCGTTCCACCCGCGCGGACAGCACCACCGGCCACAACCGCGCCGAGTCCCCGGTGTGCGGCATCAAGGTCAACGCCTCGTGCAGCAGGTCCCGACTTTGCTGCAGCCGCCCGATCTGCGCCAGGGCGTGCGCCCGCGTGGTCAGCAGGTACGCTCGCCAAGGCTCGGCTTCCGAGTCTTCCGGCAACAGATGCAATGCCGTCCCCAGCCACTGTGCCGCCGTGGCTGGCGCGGAGTGCACAGTGGACACTGCCGCGCTGACGAGCACCTCAACCGCTTGCCGGTCACCGGGCATCGCGCAGTGTTCCATGTGCCGGGCAACGCTTGTCGCCGGCCCGCCGCCGGCCCGGACCGCGGCGGCCGCCCGCGAATGCGCCTCCCACCGCCAGGCCAGGCCGGCCTGCTGCCAGACAACCGCGCGCACCAACGGATGCCGGAAGGTGAAGCCCTCGGCGTCCGGCCGCACGATGTCCCGGTCGACCAGCTCGTCGACCGCCCGCACAGTCGCGTCGGCATCGAGTTCCGCCACCTTCGCGACCACGCCGACCGCGAACTGGTCACCGACCACCGCGGCGGCGCGCATCGCCAGCCGTGCCGGAGCCGACAACGCGTCCAGTTCGTCCTGCAGGCCGGTCCCGACCCGGATCGGAACAGCCAGCAGGGCGTCTTCGCGGTCGAGGTCGACGTTCGGCGGCCACGCACGGTCCAGCGCCAGCGCGTAACCTGGAACACCGCCGCTCAGCTCATGGATTCGCCTCAGCCGCAGCGTTCTGGCGGACAGCCCGAGCAACTCGGCTGTCTCATCCACGGACAGACCGGGCGGCCGCAGCACCTCGCAGTGGTCCTCGCCGGCGGCATCGAACAACACCGCGGACAACCTTGGCGAAAGCTGCCGAGGACGACACCCGACGGCCAGCAACAGCGGGGCCGACGACCGGCGCCGCACCGACCGCTCGATCCGCTCGGCCGTGGACTCGTCGGCGAGATGCACGTCATCGAGGATCAGCACCCCACCCGACGCCAGACCGCGCTGCCGGCACCATCGTCCGAGTTCAGTGAGGATCCTGGTCTTGCCGACCCCAGGATCGCCACTGACCACCAGCACTCCCCTGGTCCCCGCGACCGCTCGCCGAACCGCGCCCCGCATCGTCTCAAGCTCAGGCCGAAGCCCGACCAAAGCCCTGTCCTCATGATGCGTCACCATGCCCCCGCCCACCGCATAGCCCCAGCCTGCAGGCACTATGCCCGGCGAAAGGCCTCACCACATGGGTCCGTCGTCCCGACCTTGTCCCGGCGCGACAGCGGGACAGCCGGATGGCTCTACCACGGGACGATCTCGCCGTGGCGGTCCAGGAACCGCAGGCCGGGGGCACCGGCCTGGGCTTCCAGGACGTCCACGACGGCCGGGACGCTCTCCTCGGGGGTGAGGGGCGCGTCGGGCCCGCCGAGCTGGGTCTGGTTGTGGCCGGGGTCGATGAGCAGTTTGGTCTGTCCGTCGTCGATGTGACGGGTGGCGTAACTGCGCATCAGCTGGTTGAGCGCGGCTTTGCTGGCCTTGTAGAGCTCGTAGCCGTCCTCGGTGTTCATCGAAACGCTGCCCTGCTCGGAGGACATGACGGCGACCGTTCCGCCGGGCACGACGAGGTCTCGGAGGGCTTCCAGGGCGCGCAACGGGCTCAGCGCGTTGGTGACCATCACCTCCGTGAACATGTCGGTCGGGACCTCGTCGATGGGCAGATCGCCCCGGTCGATCGCGGCGTTGACGAACAGCAGGTCGAGCCGGCAGCCGGCCAGCCGCGCACGCAGCGCGGCCAACTCTTCGGGGCTGGTCATCTCCAACGACTCGACCCGCAGCTGCCCGTTCGACGCGTCGACGTTCGCCTGCAGCTCGCCGCCGCCGCGCCGGGCGGTGGCGATGACCCGCCAGTGGCGTCGGGCGAGCTCGTTGGCGAGAACCAGGCCCAACCCCCGGGAGGCTCCGATGACGAGAGCTTGACGGGACACCTGCACTCCTTCATTAGACGCTACGTTGCGTCTAGTCTACATCGGGGTGAG
Organism: Actinocrispum wychmicini; assembly: GCF_004345645.1. Lineage (GTDB taxonomy): Bacteria > Actinomycetota > Actinomycetes > Mycobacteriales > Pseudonocardiaceae > Kibdelosporangium > Kibdelosporangium wychmicini. The sequence continues at coordinate 29,031 of NZ_SLWS01000021.1, forward strand.
TTCGAACGGGACCTTGGTCCGGGAGTTCGGGCCGTTGGTGGTCACCACGGCCTGGCCGACGATCTGGCCGTTGTTGTTGATCCCCCTGGCCGAGGTGAGCCGGATGCCCGAATTGGCCGGGATGAGCGTGTTGAGGTCGATGGCCTGGCCGTCGCGGTAGATGAACGCGTCGCCGTTCCCGGCCTGACCGACGATCACACCGGAGTCGTTGACGGCGTACGCGATCGAGTCGTCGCGGCCGGTCCCTGGCGGGTTCAGGTCGGTGACGGTGCCGTTGGCGAACACGACGGCGTGCCGGGTGCCGAAGCCACCGCCGACAACCGTGGACGCGCCGACCACGAGGCCGGACGAGTTGATCGCGGCGCCGACGGCCCACCCGCCGCCAGGAAGGGCGCCGAGCGAGACGATCTGCCCGTTACGCCACTGGGTCGCGACGACGTTGTGGTCGGCGTCATTGGCGTTGCCGACGATCACGCCGTCGTTGTTCACCGCGAACGGTTCCGCGGCGCCGCCCGCCAGCGTGGGCAGGTTGGTCTGCCTGCCGTTCTGGACCTGCCACGGAGTTGTGTGCACTCCGTCCGAAGCCCCGACGACCAGGCCGTTGTCGTTGATCGCGTTCGCATGGACGTTGACGTTGGCGTCCCGGTCCGCGCCGACGTCGACACCCACGGTGCCGCCGCCGCCCGGCCACTGGAGCGGACGGTTGGTGATGTCGGTCTTGCCGTTGACCAGCCGCAGGGTCGCGAGCCGGTAGCCGACGGCCTGGCCGTTGTTGTTGATGCCCTTGGGAAAGACGACGGTGAAGGAGTTGGTGGGGTCACCCGGCCCGGCCAGGAATGCGAGCTTGGCGGTGCCGGCTTTCAGGACCATGCCCTCCGGGTTGGCCTTGGCACCCGGTTCGTCGCCGGTCCCGAGAATATCGCCGCGCGAGTTGATCCCGATGTACTGCCGCGCGTCGGCCGGGCCCAAAATGAGCTGGTACTGCGGGGCGGTCGCGGCGACGGCCACCTGACCGGTACCAGCGATGACGGCGGTCGCCGCGAATACGGCCAACCGATATCCACGTGAACGCAATTGAATTCTCCAAACACTGAGGGAAATGGTTAAGGCACGACAAAGGGGCCATAACGTGGTGTCAGATCGACTTGCTGTCAGTGTATGAAGGCGCTCACACGGTTGTCATGGTGAGGAAAGTTACGGGCGTCCGTGTAACCCGCGACGGGCCCCGAGGATAACGATCGCGCTTTCCGTCCACGCCCGCGGAGACCGTTGGGTAGCTTCTGGTTCGTGCGTGAACTTGCTGTCGACTTCGGCACCTCGAACACCGTCGCCGCGTTACGGGTCAACGGCGGGCCGGCGCGTCTGCTGCTCTTCGACGGGTGGCCGGTGCTGCCGTCCGCGGTGTTGCGCGGGCGAGACGGCACGTTGGTAGTCGGTCAGGCGGCGTTGCGGGGCGCGCGGCTGGACCCGGCCCGGTTCGAGCCGTATCCGAAGGAACGCGTCGACGACAACGAGGTACTGCTCGGTGACGCGCCGGTACCGGTGCGGTCGCTGATCGCCGCGGTGTTGCGCAGGGTGGCGGCGGAAGCGCAGTCGGTGGACCGGGTCGTGCTGACGCATCCGGCGAACTGGTACCACTCACGGCGTTCGGTGTTGCTGGCCGCCGCCCGCGAGGTGGGCTGGCCCAACGTGCACCTGGTCGCCGAACCGGTCGCGGCCGCCTCGCAGGGCATGGAAGTCCCCTTGGGACAGGTGGTCGCGGTGTTCGACATGGGCGGCGGCACCACCGATGTGGCCGTGCTGCGGCGGACCGGTGCCGGCTGGGACGTGCTGGCCGAGGCCGGTCTGCCCGACCTCGGCGGTCGCGACCTGGACCAGCTCCTGCTGGAACACCTGCGGGTCGAGCACCTGATGCGCGCGACGGACGCGGACGGGCGGCGCGCCGCGCGTGCGCTGGCCGAGGACGTCCGCGCCGGCAAGGAAGCGCTTTCACAGTACGCGCAGACCGACATTCCCCTGCCGCCGCCGATTCCGGACGCCCACGTCACCCGGGCCGAACTTGAGCGGATGGTCGAACCGGCGTTGAGTCGAGCGGTGGACATGCTCGCGAGCACGGTGAGCGGCACGCCGGTCTCGGCGGTGTACCTGGTCGGCGGCGCCACCCGGATGCCGCTGATCGCCCGCATGATCAGTCAGCGCCTCGGGCTCGTGCCCACCATCGTCGACGCACCCGAGACCACCGTCGCCCTTGGCGCGCTCGGCCCGGCCCCGATCGCTCCACAGTGGACGAACGTGACCCCGCCCACTCCCGTGTCGGTGCCGAAGCCACAGCGGAAGGTCCCGAAGGCCGCGATCATCACCGCGGCGGTGACGGTCCTGGTGGTCGCGGGCGGTGTCACCGCGGCCGTTCTGCTGCGCCCCACCAACACCCCAGGAACCGCCGACCCCACCCGCAACCTCCTCCCCGCCACCTCGTCCACCACCAGCTCGTCCTCGCCGCCGCCCAAGCCGGTACCGGCGGCGTTCAACTCCGACGAGCAGCTGATCAAGTTCGCCGGCCCGGCCGCGAGGGCCTCGGACGCGTGCGTCAACACGAAGGGAACCGGATCCCAGGGCGACATGTACGAGGCTCGCAACCACGTTCGTTGCCGCTTCACCAAGAACGGCATCGCGTACTACGCCAACTACATGTCGTCCGACAACGCCGCCACCTGCCACCAGCTCAACCAGGAACTCCTTGAGGCTCCGGGCGCCCAGTTCGTCAGCCAGCAACCGTGGTCCGGTGCGGGATTCACCGGCAAGTCGCACGACGTGACCGCCCCGGGCGGGAACACCGTCCTCTGGTACACGGACACGAACTCGTTGTGCGGCTTCTTCGGCTCGGACAGCGAACACCCCCAGCCGATGGCCGACGTCCGGGCCGCGTGGGAAGAACTGGTCAAGCCGCACGACTGACGCGGATCGTCGGTAATGCCACCGGTCACGACCGGCTCGTCAACGCGGCTCGCAGCGGGTCCAGACCCATCGGGCCGAGTCGTAACGCGTCCATATGGAACCGTTTGAGGTCAGTGTGGTGGTAGGCGGCGCGGATCTCGTGCCAGAGCCGGGCGCCGGTGGTGAACGCGAGTGCCTGGGCGGGCCAGCCGAGGTACCGGTCGACCTCGAACCGGGCCGAGGTCGGGTCCAGCCGGGCGACGTCCACCAGGAACTGCCTGGCCACCGCCGGGGTCCAGGTCTCGGCCTCGGTGAACCCGGTGCCCGCCGGGATGGCCGGGCCGACGTGCAGGCCGATGTCGATGACCACACGGGCGGCCCGCCACATCCGGCCGAGCAGCAGGCCGAGCCGTTCGGCCGGGCCGGTGATCAGGCCGAGCTCGTCGGCGAGGTGTTCGGCGTAGTGCGCCCAGCCTTCGGCGTACCCGTGCACGTGACACAACGCGCGCTGCCACGGGTGCAGTGGCTGGGTCATGGCGATCGCGTGCTGGAGGTGGTGGCCCGGCAGGGATTCGTGATGCAGGGTGGTGACCGCACGCCAGGTCGCGGTCGAGTCCGGTGTCCAGTAGACGCGACCTGGGCGGGTCAACTGCGGGTCCGGGGGCACGTAGTACATGACCCCCGCCGTGGCGTCGATGTGGCATTCGACGTTCCGGGTCGCTGGGGGAATGTCGAAGTGCGTGCCGTCCAGGGCGTCGGTGGTGGCCGCGACCCGGTCACGCAGCCAGCCCAGCACGGCCGGGCCTTGGGACTGGTCCAGTTCGGCGATGGCCGCGTCCACCCCGTCCGGGGAGATTTCCCTTGCCACGTCGGCGATCTCGGCCGAGAGTCGGCGCAGTTCGGCCCAGCCGTATGCGTACGTGTCGGCCAGGTCGATGGTCGTGCCGAGGAACGCGCGGGCGGTACGGGTGTAGAGATCCGTGCCGACGGCGTCCTCGCTGGGTGCGAGTGGGGCGAGTTCGTTGGTCAGAAAACGCGCGAACTCGACGGTGGCGGTCGCGGCCGCCTGCCCGCCCGGCAGGTCGCGGTAGAAGTCCACCCAGGACTCGCTTTGCCGGGCGACGAGCAGCGCCTGGCGTCGTGGCGCGATGTGTCCTCGGGCCGCTGAGGCGCGCAGGGTGTCCTGGTAGCCGGCGAGGGCGGCCGGGACGGCGGCCAGGTTGTCCTCGATCCGTGCCGGGTGGTCCCGTGGGAGATCGGCGATCACGCGCCGAACCAGGTGCACGGGCGTGAACAGCGGGGCCAGCAGCCGAGTGGTGAAACCGGCCTCGGACAAGGCGATGTCCGCTTCGAGCCGGTCCTCGAGAGCGGCTCCCAGAATGTCGTTCGTGGACAGTCGGGTCAGTGCCTCGCGGGCGATGGCTTCCTTGGCGGCGAACGCTTCCGGCGACAGGTCGGGGACGAGAACGTGCGGGTCCTGGCCGAGCGCCTGGGCCGCGATCGGGTCCCAGACGGCGAGCTCGGCCAGATACCGGTCGGCGACCGAGGTGGAGTCCATCCTCACCGCCGGAGTTCCGGCAGGACCTGGCTACCGAGCAGGTCGACGCCGTGCCGGTCGGTGGCGCCGTGCGGGGTGCCGAACTCGATCCGGCTCGCCCCGGCCTCGAACAGCTCCGCCGCCCGCGCGGCCACGTCGGCCGGCGTCCCGGCGAAACAGAACCGGTCCAGCAGATCGTCCGGGATCAGCCGGCCAGCCTCCTCGTACGCCCGGACAGCCACCAACTCGCGCAGGTCGGCCGCGAGCCGTGGATCGACGTCGACGGTCCGGTCCAGTTCGGCCACCACGTCCACGTACATGGCCACCTCCGTCCTGGCGTGCCGGCGCGCGGCCACCCGATCCTCATCGACCATGGTCACCGCACCCGCGACCACCCCGACGGCGTCCTCCGGGCGGCCGACCCGGGCGCATTCCTTCGCCAGCCAGCCGCGCATCAGCCGGACCATGTCCGGGTTGGCACAGCCGCCCAGTTTCACCTCGTCAGCGCACTCGGCGGCGAGCGCCGCCCCACGTGGCCCCCACACCCCCAGCAGCACGCCGACCCGGTCCCGCAACGGCCGGTACTGCAACCCGGTGCCCTCGGCGATCGAGAAGACCTCGCCGGTGTACTCCTTGCCCTGCGCCCGAAGCAGCAGGGCGACCACCTCCACCGCCTCCCGTAACGTCCGCAGTGGACGTTCCTGGGCCACGCCGACCCGGTCCAGCCACGTGCCCCTGGCCAGGCCGAGGTACGCCCGCCCCTGCGAGGCGATGTCCAGCGCGGCGACCTGCCCGGCGATCTCCACCGGGTGGCTGAGGAACGGGTTGAGACAGGCCGGACCGAGGCGGATGCGCTCGGTGTGCGCGGCCATCACCAGCAACGGGAACAACGCCGGTTGGTAGCCGAGGTCGTTGAACACCGAGACGCCGTCGAAGCCGTACGCCTCCGCGGCGACGGCGAGCGACGCGTACTCCGACGTGGTCTTGTCCGACTGGAGTGCCAGTGTCACCTGTCCGCTCACGTCAGCTCCGACGTCGGGGTGGCGCTGACTCCGGTGCGCTCGATGCGCATGACCATGCGTTCCTCCGGATCGGGACAAGCGACTTCACTCTCGCCGGCCAGCCAGTCCCCCGCCTGCAGCGCGCGTTGTTTCGCGGGCAGCAACGGCAGCACGGCGGCCAGGGCGTACAGGCAGAAATGTCCGCCGGCCGGCATCCGGACCTGGCTGGACCTGGTGACCTCGAAGCAGTCGCCCGGTTTCAGGCCGCACACCGAGCGGCCCTCGATCCGGTCGACCACCACCCGCAGGTCGTACAGTTCGGTCTCCATCACCGGTCCTTTCCCGCTGTCAGGCCATTGTCGTCCCGGTACACGGCGCCGCCCTTCATCACCAGATGCAACGTGCGCAACGCGGAGATGTCCCGCGTGGGATCGGCCCGCAGGACGATCAGGTCGGCCTGTTTGCCGGCCTCGACAGCGCCGATCCGGTCCTGGGCGCCAAGCCATTCGGCCGGGCGGCTGGTCGCGGCCCGCAGCGCGGCAAGCGTGGGCATGCCCGCCTCCACCATGAACTCCAGTTCTCGCACGGTGGCGGTGGTCCCGTCGAAAGGCGCGTGCGGCGGCATGTCGCTGCCGAGCGCCATGGGCACACCGTCACGAATGGCGTTCTGGAGGCTTTCCCAGTGCCGCGGGCCCGCCGCGAGCGCCCGGTCGATCATCCACGTCGGCACCCGGTTGGCCTCGAAGAACTCCTTGCAGCGGCTGACCACGATCGTCGGCACGTACCAGACGTCCCGTTCGGCCATCAGTCGAGTGACCTCGGGCGTGAGCTCGTAGCCGTGCTCGACGCAGTCCAGCCCCAGCTCGATGGCCCGGCGGATCGCTTCGCTCGGCCCGGCGTGCGCGGTGACCTTGCGGTCCCAGTCGTGCGCGACACCGATCACCGCGGCCATCTCGTCGTCGCCGAGCTGCGGGGTGTCGATGCGTTCGTGTTCGCCCGCGATCCCACCGGAGATGCACACCTTGATGAGGTCGGCGCCTGCCCGGATCTGCTGCCGGGTCGCGCGGCGGAACCCGTCGGCGCCGTCGGCTTCGAGCGCGTCGGCGTCCCAGCCGTGGCCGCCCGTGCAACACAACGCGTGCCCGGCCGTGAAGATCCGTGGCCCGTCGACCGCGCCCGCGTTGATCGCCTTACGCAGCGCGAAATCCGCGTACCGGCTCTCACCGACCAGACGGACTGTGGTGACACCGGACCGAAGCGTGCGACGGGCCGAATCGGCCATCAGCAGGACGAGTTCGGCCAGGTTCGAGCGGTGCACGGAGTCGGCGAGGTCGCCGGGCAGGCCGAGTCCCAGGTGGACGTGCATGTTGACCAGGCCGGGCAGGACATAGTCGCCCGCCAGGTCCACGAACCGGGCCCCACGGGCCTCGGTGAGCACGTCGTCGACGTGGCCGACGGCCCGGATCGTGCCGTCGGCGCTGATCCAGACGCCCTGGTCCGTGACGGACGCGGCGCCGTCGAACACCGTGCAGTCGACCAACACGATGTCATCGCGTGTCGACATTGGACACACCACCTTTCTGTTCGGCCAGCCAGCAGGCCACCGTGCGGTCGTCGTCGGTCAGCACGGGCGGCTCCTGGTCGCAGGTCGGCATCGCGTGCGGGCACCGCGACCGGAACCGGCACCCCGACGGGATGTTCGCCGGATCGGGCACCTCCCCGGCCAGAACCGCGGGCAGCGTGGCGTGTTCGGAGATCACGGGCACGGCGTCGACCAGTGCGCGCGTGTACGGATGACGCGGGTCGGACCAGAGTCGTTCGGTCGGTGCCGTCTCGACGATCCTGCCGAGGTACATCACCGCGGTCCGGTCGGCGATCTGGCGCACCAGCGCGAGGTCGTGCGAGATGAACAGCATGCCCATGTCCCTGGCCCGGACCAGCCCGACCAATAGATTCACCACCTGTGCCTGGGAGGACGCGTCCAGCGCGGTGACCGGCTCGTCGGCCACGATCACCGCCGGTTCGGGCGCGAGCGTGCGCGCGATGGCCAGTCGTTGTCGCTGGCCGCCGGAGAACTCGTGCGGGTACTTCTCCGCCGCCGACTCCGGCATGCCCACCTGGGCCAGCAGCTCCCGCACCTGGCGTCCATTTCGGACACCGTCGGCGAGCTGGTCGCCGACGGTCCGCCGGGGGTTCAGCGAACCGGCGGTGTTCTGGAACACCATCTGCAGGCCCACTTCGTCCGGATGACGGCGGCGCCAGCCCAGCGGAGTCACCGGCCTGCCGCCGAACCGGACCGCGCCCGACCGCGGCGCGGACAGCCCGACCGCGACCCTGGCCAGCGACGACTTGCCGCAGCCCGACTCGCCGACCAGACCCACGATCTCGCCGGGACGGACCGCGATGCTGACCCCGTCGACCGCGCGGACCGTGCGACCCGCCGACCGGTGTTCGACGGTGACGTCCTCGATCTCCAGCACGCTCATCGGCCACCCCACACCGGACACGCGACATGCCGGTCATCCCCCACCGAGTCCAATATGGGCACCACAGTGGAGCATTCCGGTTGCGTGAAGCCACATCGTGGCTCGAACGGACAGCCTGGTGGGGCCGCGCCCGGGACAACCGGGCTGCCCGGGATCGGGTTCAACGGCCCGCCGCTGTGCGGTCGCGCGTCGAGCAACGCGGCCGTGTACGGATGGCGTGGCCGTAGCAGAACTTCGTTGGTGGGGCCGGATTCGAGCACCCGCCCGGCGTAGAACACGTAACTGCGGGCCGCGAGCGCCGACAGCACGCCGAGGTCGTGCGTGATGAACAGGACCGACAGTCCAGTTTCGGCGCGCAGCCGGTCCAGCAGGGCCAGGATGCCGGCCTGCACGGTCACGTCCAACGCCGTGGTCGGTTCGTCGGCGATCAGCAGCCGTGGCTGGCAGGCCAGGGCGATCGCGATCGCCGCGCGCTGCCGCATACCACCCGAGAACTGATGCGGATACGCCCGCAACGCCTTCTCCGGCGCGGGAATACGGACCTGGTCGAGCAGTTCGACCGCCCGGTTCCGCGCGGCCCGCCGGTCCATGCCCAGGTGCGTCCGCATGTGCTCGGTGAGCTGGCGGCCGATGCTGAGCATGGGGTGCAACGCGGCGGTCGGGTCCTGGAACACCATGCTGATCCCGGCGCCCCGCACCCGTTGCCAGCCGCGCTTGTCCAGCCCCATCAGGTCGACGTCGCCGAACCGCGCGGACCCGGTCACCGACGCGCCCGGCGGCAGCAGGTTGAGCAGGGACATCGCGGTGATGCTCTTCCCCGAGCCGCTCTCCCCCGCGATCCCGACGATCTCGCCTTCCCGCACCGACAGGGACGCGTCGTGCACGACTGGGACCCCCGACAGGGACACCGCGAGCCGGTCCGTCTCCAGCAACACGCTCACCGCTGCCCTCCCGCGTACCGTGGGTCGATCCGGTCCCGCAAACTGTCGCCCAGCACATTGAACGCCAGCACCACGGTCAGAATCGCCAAGCCGGGGAACACGCTCACCCACCATTTCGACAGATCGTGCGCGCCGAGCGCGATCATCGAACCCCACTCCGCGGCGGGCGGCCGGGGACCCAGCCCGAGGAACGACAACGCGGCCAGCAGCAGCACGGCGTTGCCCAGTTCCAGCGTGGCCAGCACCCCGGCGGGACCGACGCTGTTGGGCAGGACGTCCTTGCGCAGCGCGGAAACCGGCCCGACTCCGAGCAGGCGCGCGGCGTGCAGGTAGTCCTCCTCGCGGATCACCAGGACCGTGCTGCGGATCACCCGCGCGTACACCGGCCATGAGACGATCACCAACGCCAGCACGGCGTTGAAGGTACTCGGCCCGAACGCGGCGGTCACCGCCATCGCCAGGATGATCTGCGGGAACGCGAACACCAGGTCGGTCAGCCGCATCAGGATCTCGTCCACGACCCGGCCGAGGTATCCGGCCAGCAGCCCGAGCACGCCGCCGACCAGCAAGGCCAGCGACACGATCGCCAGCGCCAGCGGGATCGACAGCCTGGCGCCGTGCACGACCCGGCTGAGGATGTCCCGGCCGAGTTCGTCCGTGCCGAACCAGTGCTCGCCCGACGGCGGATCGTACGACTGCGGGCTCTGCGCAAGCGGATCGTAAGGCGCGATCAATGGCGCGGCGATCGCCACGACCAACCAGACCAGCAGGACCACGGCGGCGATCACAGTCACCGGCTGGCGTCGCACACCTTTGCGCAGCCAGCGTCCCACACGCCCACCCCGGATCTCCGTCATGACAGCCGGATCCTGGGGTCGATGAGGCCGTAGAGCAGGTCCACCACGAGGTTGACGATCGTGTACACCAACCCGACGAACAAGCTCACACCAAGGATCGACGGCAGGTCAAGGGCGGTCGCGGCGCGGTACGCGTACTGCCCGACACCCGGCCACCCGAAGATGTTCTCCACCAACACCGTCCCGGACAGCAACGCGGCGAAGACGAGCCCGCTGACCGTGATCACCGGCACCAGGCCGGCACGCAACAGATGCCGTCGCACCACGACTCCGGTCGGCAGGCCCTTGGCGTACGCGGCCCGGATGTAGTCCTGCCGCAACACCTCCAGCATCGCCGACCGCACGAACCGCACCAGCGTCGCCACCGCGATGCACGTCAGCACGAACACCGGCAGGATCAGGTGTTGGAACGCGTCCCACGCCACCGCCCAGTCCCCGGCCAACACGGCGTCCACTGTGTACATTCCGGTCACGGTCGGCGGCGGGGAGAACTGCGCGCTGAGCCGTCCGCCGCTGGGCGCCACCCCGAGCAGGTAGAAGAACACGTACAGGGCGACCAGCGACAACCAGAACGGCGGCGTGGACAGGCCCAGCAACGCGCCGACCCGAACCACCTGGTCGGTCGCCCGGCCGTGCCGCACGGCGGCGAGCAGGCCCACCGCCGTGCCGATCAGCAACGCCAACACCATGGCGGGCAACGCGATCTCCAGGGTGGCGGGCACGTAGCTCAGCAGGTCGGACACTACCGGCCGGCCGGTCTGCTGGGAGATACCCATGTCGCCCTGGACCAGGTTGCCCAGGTAGCGCAGGTACTGCACGTACACCGGCTGGTCCAGGCCCCACTTCTCGCGGAACGCGCGGACCGCGGCCGGGTCGTTCAGCGCCTGGTCGGACAGGTTCGCCGACACCGGGTCGCCCGGCACCAGGTGCACGATCCCGAACGTCACCACCGTGACGCCGAGCAGCAGGCCGATCGTGATGGCCAGCCGTTTGACCAGGAACCGCGTGAGCGACCCGCTCATCCCCGGCCGATCGCCGCGATGTCCACCTGCCACCCGGCCGGGGTGTACTCGGCGCCGGTCAGGCTGGGCGTGGCCACCACCATGCCCGAGTTGGTCGCCAGCGCGATGTACGGCGAGTACTTGTTCATCGCGCGCTGCCACTCCTGCATCCCGGTGGCGCGGGCGGCCGGGTCGAGCGCGGCGTTGACCTTCTTCCCCGCCTCCACAGTGGACGGGTCGGCCCGCTGGACGGTCCAGCCGGCCCGCAGCGCGGTGCCCTGGCCGGGCGCCATGTTGTTCACCATCGAGTCGGCGACCGGGTAGTTCAGGCTCTGCGGCGAGAAGCCCATCTCGGATTTGCCGCCGCGCATCTGGTCAAGGAACGTGGCCAGCGGCTGCGGCGTCAGCTCCAGCTTGATGCCCGCCTTGGCCGCGTCACCCTGCACCTTCGTCGCGACCGTGCCCAGGTCCACACCGCGGTACGTGATCGCCGGATAGATGAACTTCGCGGACGGGTTGGCGATGCCCTTGAGCAGCTCGGTGGCCTTGGCGAGGTCCTGTTTGGGCGCGTCCGAGTCCGGCAGCGCGCCGGGGAACGCGGGCGGCACCAACCCGGCCGCCGGTCCGGCGCCCTTGCCGAACAGGTCCGCGAGCCCCTGGTAGTCGATCGACGCCCGCAGCGCGTCCCGGAACGCCGGGTTCGACGTCACCGGGGACACGGCCGGATCGAAGTTGAGGTACATGAAGTAGACCGTGTCGCGGACACCCGAGGTGCGCAAAGTGGACGGTAGACCGTCGAGCAGTTTGCCGGTGATGTCCAGCGCCAGCTCCGCGCCGGTGGCCTTGGCCATGGTCAGCTTCTGGTTCTGCACGTCGGCGTTGCGGATCACCACCCGGGTGAACGCGGGCTTGCGGCCCCAGTAGTTCGGGTTCGCCTCCAGCACCACCTGGGCCGCCGCGTCGAACGTCTTGAGCACGTACGGCCCGCTGCCCGCCGAGGTCACGTCCAGGTACTTCTGCCCGGTGTCGGCGGCGGCCGCGTCGGCGCCGTCGGTCGCGCCGTTCTGCTTGGCGACCTTGGCGTTCACCACACCAAGAGCCGGCATCGCCAGGATGATCGGCACGTTCGGGTCCGGCTTGGCGCTGGTGACCACCACGGTCCGGTCGTCCCGTTTGACGGCCGACAGGTCCGCGACCATCACCGCCGGGCTGGCCTTCAGGTTCTTCACCCGGCTCAGCGAGAACACCACGTCGTCGGCGGTCACCGGGCTGCCGTCGGCGAACTTCGCGTTACCCCTGAGGGTGAACGTGTAGGTCGTCGCGTCCGGCGAGGCGGTGAACGACTCGGCCAGGTTCGGCACGGGCTTGCTGACGTCGGAACCGGTGAAGGTGAGCAACGTGTCGTACATGGCGTGCACGGCCGTGAGGCCCGTCGCCTCGTACACCTTGCCCGGGTCCAGCGTCTTGATCACGAAGGACGTGTGCACGGTCAGTGTCGACCCGTCGCCGCCACCGCCGGAGCCACCGGCCGTACAGGCGGACGCCAGCGCGGTGAGGACAACCGCGGCCGTGGCGGCGCGCAGCCTTCGTGACGTCATCGTCATGCACTCCTTCCGACCCCCCGGTGTTTGATGACGTTAAACACTATCCGGTACATTCGTCAACAACGTTCACTCAGGTCAATCAGGGAGTGCCATGCTCGGCGATCGCCTGCGCGAACTGCGCCAGCAGCAAGGGCTGTCCTTACGGCAGCTCGCGGCCACGGCCGGGGTGTCCCCCGCGCTGCTGAGCCAGATCGAGAACGGCACGGCCGACCCGAGCCTGGCGACCCTGCGCAAACTGGCCAAGGTGTTCGACGAGTCGATCGCCAACCTGTTCGCCGACCCGGACGCGCCACCGGTGTTCGTCAGCCGGCCGGGCCAGCGGTCCCGGCTGTCGGCGCCACAGGGCCAGATCGCCTACGACCGGCTCACCCCGGGCCGTGGCGACCTCGAAGTCCTGCAGGCGGAACTCAGCCCGGGCGACGCCAGCTCCCCCGAACCCTGGGCGCACCCGTCCACCGAATGCCTGATCGTGCTGGCCGGCTCGGTGGTCGCGGAGATCAACGGCGAGCGCCACGACCTCGTCGCCGGCGAAGCCGTCACCTTCGACTCCCGCCTCCCGCACCGCTACCTCAACGACAGCGACACGCCGGCGCGGATCATCATCGCCGTCACCCCGCCGACCCCCTGACGAATCACTCCCGCTCGACCCTGCGCAATCCGTTCGTGGGTGTCCACCACTCGACGACGAGCCTTGTGGCCTGCTCGTTGAGGTGGGTGTGCACGACCTCGGCGATGTCGGCGCGGAAGCTGTCACTCCCGTCGGTGACCGGCCCGGCGATCGCCCGGCCGGAGATCTTCGCCTCGCCCGGCCACTGCGCCTCAGCGCCGTCGACCGGGTCCACTGTGGCGCTGTGCAGGGCGAACCGGGGATCCCGACGGAGATCCGCGCCCTTGCGTGCGTCCGCCATCGAGCCGAAACCCAGTTCGCCGTCCTCGAAGACCGTCTCGATGCCGGAGATCCGCGGCGACCCATCGGCCCGCAAAGTGGCGATCGTCTTGTGTTTGTGCGCGTCGAACAGTGCCCGCACGCGCTGAGCGAACTCAGGCTCGGCCTGTTCGACGTCCCGCCATGCTGTCATGCGCCCATGATCGCGGGTGTGGTCGCGTCGAGGAACTCCCGCAGGAGCGCGGCGACCTTGTCCGGCGCGTCCTCAAGGCTGTAGTGCCCGACTCCGGGCAGTTCGGTGATCGTCCCGTGCGGGAAAGCGTCCTTGAACAGGGGAAGGAAATACTTGCCACCCAAGGTTCGATCGGCACTGCCCCAGATCGCCAGGGCCGGGACCTTGGCCATCTTCGCTCGGGCCGCGTCCCCCGGCGCTTCGAAGACGTGTGCGCCGGTGGCGAACCCCTTCGCCCAGCCGATCGCGCCACGGCTCGCCGCGGGTGTCGGGAAGGGCGCGCCGTAGGCCTCGATCCATGTCTCGGAAATGATGTCGTTGTTCTCGAAGCCGTTGAGCTTGAGGGTGCTCAGGATGGTGTAGTTCAGCTCGCCCAGCACGTTCTCCAGCGTGCCACTCCGGTCGGCGCGCGCGATCCAACGGAACCAAGGGGCTTCGTTTCCGTTGTCCTGCAACGCCTTGGCCAGTCCGGGTTGACCGAACGGCGTCGGGCCGTTGACCGCGACGACGCGCGCGACGCGATCCGGGTGCCGGGCGGCGAACCCCATGCCGACCGGGCCGCCGAAATCGTGCATGACGAGCGTGATGTCGTCGAGATCGAGGTCGAGGATCAACGCCTCGAGATTGTCGACGTGGTCCTGCAACCGGTACGACCGGTCCGCCGGCGTCTCGCTCTTCCCGAAGCCCATGTGGTCGGGCACCACGAGCCGGTGGGTGCCGGCGAACCGCCGGACGACATCGCGGAACAGATACCCCCAGGTGGGCTCGCCGTGCAGGCACAGCAGGACGGGTCCGGCTCCCTCGTCGACGTAGTGCATCCGGAATCCGGGCGCGGAGCTGTAGCGCGGCGCGAACGGGAAGGTTCCCCGGAAAGTCTCGTCAGCGGCGATCATGCCATCAGCGTAGATCGGCTGGTTTTAATGTGCAACTAGATTGGGATGCGCGAACGCCGGTCAGTCGGTGCGCTCGGATAGCTGTGGGAGCGGGATGTCCGGGTCGAGTTCCACCCCGACGTCCCGCAGGGCGGCATCGAGCGCTCCCCACACCCAGCCGGCCAGATGCGCGATCAGTTCGTCCCGGTCGAGCGGGGTACGGGCCACCGCGGTCCATCGCGCGGTCGCCGCTTCGACCAGTCCGGCCAGCCCGAACGACAGCGGGTCGGCGATCCGTGGATCGCCCTGGAGCAACACGATGTAGCCGGTGAGCAGGTCGCGCAGGAGGCCGCTGATCTGCTCACGGACGTCGGCCACCAGGTGCCGTCCACCGTGCTGCGCGTCCATCGACCGGGAGATGACGTACTGGTACAGCGACGGGTTCTGGGAGAACCAGACCACATAGGTGCCGATGATCCGGGTGAGCATCTCGCGGGCGCTCCCGATCGGCCGGATCAGGGTCGGGGCCAGCTCGGCGATCAGCAGCTCGCCGATGTGCAGCGCGACCGTGTTGTACACGTCGTCGGCGTCCGCGAAGTGGCGATAGAGCATCGGTCGGGCGATCCCGGCGTGCTCCGCGATCTGCTCGGTCGACACCCCTGGGCCGTGCTCGGCGATCGCGGTCAACGCGGCCGCGACGATCTCGGCGCGCCGCTTCTCCCGCTGCCCTGCCCACCGGGTGGCTCGTCCGTCCCGTCGATCCCTGCCTGGCACGGTCCCCAGAGTATCCATTGCGGACACGCGGTTCGCCGTCCGTCGAATAACAGTTACGCATGTGTATCTGATACAGTCATGTATCTGTTAGTTGAGTCTGGCCGCTCTCGGGGAGATGGAGGCCGGCGAGTTGGCGAACGCCGTCCAGGAAGACGCGTCTGACGCGACGCTGCTCGACGCGGTGCGCATGGGCGATCCTGAGGCCTACGGGATGTTGTTCCGACGGCACGCCGAGCCGGCGCGCCGGTTGGCCGGCCGGTGGCTGACCGGCCTCGCCGAACCACACGAACTGGTGGCCGAGGCGTTCGCCCGGGTCCTGGCCGCCATCCGCGGCGGCACCGGTCCGCACGACAACCTGCGCGCCTACCTGCTGGTCACCATGCGGCACCTGGCGATCGAGTGGTGGCGGCGGCAGGAACGGGTCGACTTGTACGGCACGGTGCCGGAAACGGGCCGGCCGTTCGACGACCCCGTCGCCGCCCAGTCGGACGAGATCGTGCTGCGGCGATGGAGCGCCGGCCTGGCCTGGTCCGCGTTCTGCAGCCTGCCACCTCGCTGGCGAATGGTCTTGTGGCGCACCGAAGTGGAGTCCGCGTCGCCCGTGGACCTGGCCCCGATGCTGGGCATCACCCCGAACGGCGTAGCCGCGCTGGCGATGCGGGCTCGCGAAGGCCTGCGCCAGGCGTACCTGCAAGCACAGGTCCCGGTCGCGCGCGACGGGGCGTGCCGGCGGGCGCGACACCAGATGGGGGTGTGGATCCGGGGCAGCCTGGCCCGCCGCCGAGCCCAGCCGATCACCGAGCATCTCACCGGGTGCGCGGACTGCCGGACCGTCGCCGCCCACCTCGCCGAGGCCAACCGCGAACTTCGACCATGACCTGGTTACGTCGTTCGGGTGAAGGCCCGGATACCGGCTAACAGCACCATTCAGGTGACGATGTGTCGATGGCACGCACAATTCTCAGCCGGGCGGGGAGCTGGCAATGGATGGGCGTTCGACATCGGACGAACACGTCCGCAACGAGTTCGGCGGATCCGCCACGAATGTCGTGCAGAGTGCGCGAATCGACAACTTGACCATTCACAGCGCGCCAGTGCGACGGCAGGCTTTGTTTCTGGCGCCGACCCGTTCGTCCACCGTGCTCGTCGGCCGGGATGAGCTGGTGGAACAGTTGCGAAACCTGCCCTCGGGCGAATCCCTGACGTTGTGTGGCCTGCCCGGTGTCGGGAAGACCGCACTCGCGCTGCATCTCGCATATGACGATCGGGTACGGGAGCGGTTTTCCGACGGTGTGCTGTGGGCCGGATTAGGCGCCGATTCCCATGTCCTGCGGCATTTGTCGGTGTGGGGCGGCGCGGTCGGAATTCGTCCGGAGGACGTGCCGGACCACAGTGTGTCCGGGTGGGCGGAGGAGCTGCACCGGGTGATCGCGCGGGGGAAGTACCTGCTCGTCGTCGACGATGTGTGGGACATCGAGCACGCGCTGGCGTTCCAGTTGGCCGGGCCGGGCTGCGCACAGGTGATGACAACCCGGTTTCCCGGCGTGGCCGCGGAATTCGGTGGGGCCGTGGTGAAGGTGGCCGAGCTGTCCGCCGCGGCCGGGCTGGACCTGCTGACCCGGCTCGCACCGGACACGGTGGAACGGAACCACGCCGTCGCGGCGAAGTTGGTGGAGCTGGTCGGCGGCCTGCCGTTGGCGTTGACGCTGATCGGGCACCGGCTGCGGATCGACACGGTCGAAGGCGAGGACCGGGTGGCGGAGACGCTGGACCGGCTCCAGGCGACCCGCGAGTGGCTGGAACTGTCCAAACGGGAGGCGCCGTCGGCCGCGCACCCGAGCCTGCCCCCTGGTATGCCGGTCTCCCTCCTGGCCACTGTGGACATCAGCTACAAGCGCCTGCCCGAGGCGGCCCGCACCGCCCTGTGCGATCTCGCCGCGTTCCCGGCGAAACCGGAGAGCTTCGCCGGCGCGTTCGCCCGCGCGGTGACGACGGACCCAGCCGGGATCGCCGCCGCGGTCCGCGGTGGTCTGCTGGAGTCGTTACCGGGCAACAGGTACTCGATGCACCAGGTGGTTCACGACTTCGTCTGGAGCAAGGGACGGACCGGCGAAGCCGAGCGGCGCATGGCGGTGTTCATGGTCGACATGCTTACCCAGGAGGGGGTCATGACACCCGACGAGGTCCAGCAAGAGCTGGGCGGCATCCTGCAGGCCCTGGACCATGCCCACCAGCACGGCCTGCACGAGACGCTGCTGACGGGAATCGACGCGGCGTACGGGCAGCTTGTCCGGCGCGGGCTGTACTCCGTCGCGGAGGCTCATCTACGGCACGCTTTGGTTGCCGCGCGCGCGACGCACAACACCGAAGCCGAAGCCCGGACGCTGGTCCGGCTCGGCAGCGCGGTGATGGAGCTCGGCGAACTCCGGGTGGGCGAGGAGTACCTGACCGAAGGGCTTCGCCTTGCCCAGCAGGCGGATCTGGTCGGCGAGATCATCGACCTCCTGGTCCGGCTGGGCTGGAGTGCCGGTATGCGCGGCAATCTCGAACAGGCCCGCCGGCATTTCGCCGACGCGCTGGTCGGCGCGACCGGCGTCGAGGCGACGCCGGCGCTGCAGGGCCTGGGCTGGGTGGCCGGGCTTCAGGGCAAGCACGCCGAATCACTCGACCATCTGCGCCGTGCGCTCGAACTGGCCCGGCAGGCGGGCGACCGTGGGCAAGTGGCCGACGTCCTGCAGGTGGCCGGCTGGATGCGGGTGCAGGCCGCCGAATACGACGCCGCGCAGGAGTTGTTCACCGAATGCCTCGCGGTGGCCCGCGAGGTCGAACAGAGCAGCGCTGAAGTGGACGCGCTGCACGGTCTCGGCTGGATCGCCGCGCAGCGGGGCCGTTACGGCGAGGCCGACGCGCTGCTCACCGAGTCCCTGGCGATCGCGGACGATCTCGGCTACCACGAGCGGCTGCCGATCGTGATCATCCTCGGCCGGGTCCGGGCTAAAACCGGACACCAGGACGACGCCCGGCGACTGCTCGCCGAGGCGCTGCGACTGGCCAGGGAGCAGGGCCGCCCGGAGAAGCTGTGCGACGCGCTGCGCGAGACCGGTCGGTTCGAGGTCACCACCGGAAACCTCGACATGGCGGAGCCGCTGTTGCGGGAAAGCCTGGAGATCGCCGAACGGATCGTGGTGCGCTCCTGCCGGATCAACGCCCTCGAAGCGCTCGCCGAGCTGGAGCTGGCGCGCGGTCGGACCGGCCCGGCACGTGAGTCGGTGCTGCGCGCGATGCGGATCGGCCGGACCGAGCCGGCAGTGCTCGCCCGGCTGCGCCTGTGGCTCGCGCAGGTGGAGGAGGCCGAGCACGGCCCGGCCGCCGCGGCCGAGCTCTACCTCGCCGCGTTCACCGGCGCGGACCGGACGGGGCAGGACGAGGTCGCCGCGCTCGGCTCGTTCGGGATGGCCCGCGCCGCGGCCGCCACGGGCGACCAACGAGCACGGGAACTGGCTGACGACAGCCTTTCCCGGCTGGAACGGATCTCCTCGCCGTTGGCCGCCGGGGTCCGGGCCTGGCGGGACGCCACGCTATGACGCGAGAATTCGAGGAGCGGCAGGCGCCAACCACCAGCCACCCGACGGCGGCCCGCCCTGAGACGGACGGCGGGCCGTTGTCCGTCTCCGCGATCTCGGCGCTGCAACGGTCGGCCGGCAACGCCGCGGTGACCGCGCTGCTGCAAGGACCTGACCTGCACGTACGACGCCAACCCATATCCAGCCCGGCGGCCGACGTCGGAGCGACCTCGGCGCCGGCCGACACCGGACCCGTGATCATCTTCAACACGGACAGCGACGAGGTCGAACCGCACGCGACCGGACTCATCGAACGGTTCGTCGTGCAGGACTTGGAAGTCGTCCGCAAGCAGCACCCGAACAACCCCACCGGACTGATCATCGACAGCTGGGCGAGCACACCGGGAACCGCGGCGCACAACCTGGACCTGTCCCTGCGCCGTGGCGAGGCGGTGCGTCGCGCGGTGCTCCAGGTGTTCCAACGCGCCGCCGACCCGGTGCCGCCCATCGAGATCCGCCCGCACGGCGCGACCGACCAGTTCGACCGGGAAATCCCGCTGCGAAATCAGAGAGCAGTGCTCTCGCCGGTCAGCCAGGAGGGGTACCGCGACGCGTACCACCCGGACATCACGTGCCCCGGCCTGTCCGCGCGAAAGGCCGAGGTGTTGCGAGCAGCCGGCGGTTCGCTGCTCACCCTGGCGATCGCGATGCTCGAAACGGACAACATGCGGCCGAACTACCCGTTCGGGGACGACAAGGTGCGGGACTCGGCCTGCTTCGGCATCTTCAAGCAGAACTGGTACTTCATCCGCACCTCCGGCGCCATGCCGGACGCCAGGAACGTGTCGACCGCCTCGAGCAGCGGCCTTGGGCTCAGCGAGGCCGACTGGGAGCGCGGCCGTGAACTGAACAACAGCCTGGAACTGGACGTGAGCGTGTTGTACCGGAGCCAGGCCCAGCTCGGCATCAACGGTTGGTTCTCGGCCCACCGGTGGGGCACGTCCGGCCGGGACGCCTACCTGGCGGCGGTCAACCGGACGACAACCGAGGAGCAACGCGGACTGCTGTCCGACATCGCCACGTATGAAAGCGCTGTGCGGTGGCTCCAACATCAACTGGAGGTTGATCCGACCCTGAGAACCGACGACCGGCGGTTCTTCGTCCGCGTGCCGGCGGTGTGACCCGCCGCTGGTGATCACTTACGGGTGTAGACGGCGACGTGGTCGACCAGCATCGGCCGGCCGGACGCGGTGGCCGGGTTCGGGACGCCGCCCCGGGACTCGGGGAACTGTCCGCCGATGGCCACGTTGAGGATCACGAAGAGACCGTGTGCGGTCGCGCGTTGCCAGCTGGCCGGGTCCATGTCGGCCGCGCTGACCTTGTGGTGCGGCACACCGTCCACAAAGAACCGTGCCTCCTGCGGCGTGGTGGAGAAGTCCACTTCGACCGCGTAGTTGTGGAAGCCGTCCGAACATCCGGGGCACGGTCGCGCGGCCGAACCCAGGCCGCCGCTCGCCTCACGGCAAGGGCCGTCGGGCAGCGAACCGCAGTGCATCGCCGCGTACACCGTCGGCTGGCCGTTGACCGACTCCATCACGTCCAACTCGCCCACCCCCGGCCACCCGGTGTAGCCGTTCCGCAGAGGCGCGCCCAACGTCCAGAACGCCGGCCAGTAGCCGCCACCGTCCACACCGGACACTTGGGGCAGCCGCAGCGACGCCTCCACGCGCAGGACGCCATGGTCCGGCGGCTGGAAGTCGGCGCGCCGGGACTCGATCCGCGCCGACGTCCACTGCCCGTCCGCCAGCACCGGGGTGATCGCCAGCCGGCCGTGGCCGTCCAACGCCGCGTTGCGGGTCGAGTCGGTCATCGTCTCGATCTCGCCGGTGCCCCACCGCGGCGCCGGGCAGCCTGGATAGCAGGTGCCGACGTCGTGCAGCCAGTTCTCGGCCGACGGCGGCGCGCCCGCCGGGCCGTCGAAGTCGTCGCGCCAGGCCAACGTCCAACCGGCCGGCGGCACCACACCGAGGTTGGTTAGCGCGTGATCCACGCGGCCGGCCAGCAACCCGGCCGCCGAGTCGGTGAGATGCGCGTCGTCGCGGTACAGCAGCACGCCGTCCAGGACGGCAGGGCAACGCGCCGCCGGGCACAGCACGGTGTTGACGTCCACGACGGACATTCCGGTCCGCCGGCCCGCAGTGATGTCGTCGGCCAGCGGATCCGGCCAGAGCGCCTGGTCACGTGGGAAGTCGCAGGCGGACCAGTCGCGCAACGAACCGGACAGGCAGGTCGGGATGTCCTTGGCCGGGAACGGCGTGTCCTTCAGATACACCACGGGCGTGCCGAGCCTGGTCAGTGTCTTGTCCCAGGCCGCGCGCAGGGTCGGGACGTCACCGGTGTAGCGGTTCAGGCTGGCGACCACGACCAGTTTCGGCTTCTTGCCGGTCGTCACCCGCTCGACCACGTGGTTCCGCCACGTGTCGCACTCCCGGTACGCCCGACCGAGCTGGGGGCTGGTCACGGCCAGTTCGGGCACCGGACAGCCGGACTTGGTCAGCACCTCCACCGCCCAGTGCCGGCGCGCGGCCAGCTCCCGCACGGTCGGGAACCACTGCGCCGCGTGCGAGTCGCCGATCAGCACGATCCGCTCCGCCCCGGCGTCGCCGAACAGGCACGGCGGGCTCACTGTCGCGGCCGGTTCCACCTGGCAGTCGGCGATCCGCGGGTAGTCGACCTTGGCCCGTGCCGGCGCTGGCCACACCGGCCCGCCCGTGCCGCCGCGCGGGTTGGCCAGCAGGTTCGGGCCGTCCACCGCGGCTGGGCCGGGCGCCGCGGCCTCCTCCTCGCCGTCCAACGCCCGCACCGCGCCGCTGCCCAACAGCAGCGCGGCCACCACCGGCACCACGATCGCGGTCGCCCCGACCGACAGCCCGCCGCTGGGCCGGGCCACCACCGGTATGGAGAACCGCAGCGGGCGCTCGACCAGCCGCAACGTCAACCACGCGGGCAGCGCCGCACCGGCGGTCAGAGCCAGTTTCACCGGCCAAGCCAACGGACCCAACGCGCTCTCGGCCAGCACCAGCACCGGCCAGTGCCACAGGTACCAGGCGAACGACAGCCTGCCGACCGCGCGTATCGCCCTGGTGTCCAGCAGCCGCGCGGCACCGCGCCGGGCGTCCACCGCGCCACCGACGATCACCGCGACCGCCCCGAGTGTCGGCAGCAGCGCCGCGACCCCAGGGAACGGCGTCGCGCTGTCGAACACCACTGTGGCCGCGACGATCGCCGCGATGCCCAGCCAGCCGACCGCCACACCCAGCGTGGACGTGACGGTCCGGCGCAGCCACGGCACTGCCAACGCGGCCAGCGCGCCCACCCCGAACTGCCACGCCCGCGACGGCGAACCGAGGTACGCCAACGGCACGCTCGTATGCGTCCACCACAACGACAACGCCAGCGACACTGTCACCACGACCGTGAGCACGACGCCGACCGCGGCGAACGGCGAACGCCGCATCCGTCGCGCGGCCAGCACCACACCAAGAGTCAGCGGCGCCCACCCGAGGTAGAACTGTTCCTCCACGGCCAGTGACCAGTAGTGCAGCAGCGGGCTCGGGTCGTGGCCGGCCAGGTAGTCGGTCTGGTCGGCGACGAACAGCCAGTTGCCCACCTGCGCGGCCACCGCCAGCACCTCGTGGGCCAGTTGCCGCTGGCGGAGCGGCGGCAGGATCAGCCAGCCGGCCACCGCGACCGCGAGCAGCACCACGCCGGCCGCGGGCAGGATCCGCCGCGCCCGCCTGGCGTAGAACTCGACCAGCGAGAACCGGCCGCGCCGGGCCACGTCGTCCAGCAGCAGCCCGGTGATCAGGAAGCCGGAGATCACGAAGAACACGTCCACGCCGACGTATCCGCCGCCGAACAGCGGCGCCGAGGCGTGGAAGCCGAGCACGACGAGCACTGCCACGCCGCGCAGGCCCTCGATGTCCGGCCGGAAGCCCATCCGGTAGTCGGCGGTCCGGGTCCGCTCGGGCGCGGCGACGGTCATGGCAGCATCGGGTCGACCCACCCCGAGGCGACCAGGCCGACCGCGGCCAGCGTCACCGTGATGGCCAACGCTTGCGGCCACGGCAACTCATTGCCCTGCTTCGGCGCCCTGTCTGTCCGTTGTGGACTTGTGATCATTCGTTCGTCGAGTGCGGTCATTTCGTTGTCTCCCCCGTCAACGTGTGCCACGCGGCGACCACCAGCGGCGCCGCGAGATATGTCGTGGCCGCCGCGAACGCCGCCATCGGCCAGTACTCGCGCCAGCCGTAGTCCGCCGCGCCGAGCAGCACGCCCACCCACGCGGCCACCGTGCTGGGCACCAGCCAGCCGATGATCAGCCGGCTCACCGTGCGGGCCAGCGGGGACCGGCCGGCGCCGGAAACCCCCGTAGGCACCCAGGTCGCGGTGCGCCGGCGCAGAACGTGCACGATGGCCACGGCGTGGCAGAAGCTGTACAACGTCTGCGCCCGGACCACCTCCATCCGCCAGCGGGTCCGGGACACCGCGGGCAGCAGCACCAGCCAGATCCACACCGGGATCAGGAACGGCACCATGTGCCACGCCCGGACGTCCTGCGGGTAGCCGAACGCCATGACCAGGCCGGGCAGCGGCACCGCGAAGATGTTCACCGCGTTGGCGAAGTAGCTGACGAACCCGTTCCAGAACGACAGCCGGGTCCGCACCGGCAGCCGCATCCGGTGGAAGTCCCGGTCGAACAACAACTCCAGGTTGCCCATACACCAGCGGTACTGCTGGTTGACGAACGACGACAGGGTGGCCGGCGACATGCCCTTGGCCAGCTGTACCGGCACGTACTGGGTGCGCTTGCCGCGCCGGAGCAGCTCGATGCTGGTGAACATGTCCTCGCTGTGCGACATCTTCGGGAAACCGTCGATCTCGACCAGCGCGGCCCGCCGGTACACCGCGTTCGTGCCGCAGCAGATGGCCGCGTCGCTGGCGTCCCGGGACGGCTGCAGCCACCGGTAGAACAACTCCTGCGCGGCACCGGCGGCACGTTCCAGCCATCCCATCGCGGTGTGGGTGTCGAAGCACTGCGGGCTCTGCACGATCCCGATGTCGGGATCTTCCAGATACGGCAACAGATGCGTGAGGAAGTCGGGACGTGGACAGAAGTCCGCGTCGAACACGGCGATCACGTCGCCGTGGCTCACGTCCAGGCCGAAGTTGAGGTTGCCGGCCTTCTTCAGATGGCCGCGGTCCGGGCGGCTGCGGTACTCGAACCCGAACGCCTCGGCCAGCTCGGCGACTTCCGGCCGGGCGGCGTCGTCCAGCACCCACACCCGCAGCTCAGCGGGCCAGCTCAGCCGGAACACATGCCGGTACGTGTTGCGCAGGATGGCCAGGTCCTCGCCGCAGGTAGGCAGGAACACGTCCACACTCGGGTACCGCTCCGGCCGCCACGACCTGACCAGCAGCTCGTGCGCGTGCCGGGTCAGCCGGCGCTGTTTCTGCCCGTCGACACAGGACAACAGCCAACCGGCGACGTTGATCGCGAGCACCCCGATGAACACCCACAACGCCGGATGCCGCAGGGAGAACAGGAACAACGTCACCGCGACGAAAACGAAGGACAGCGAAATGCAGGTCAGTACCCAACGCCGTTGCGGCCCAAAATATCCGTACAGTTCGCCGTCGTCCGGCGGCGCGGGTAAATGAAGATCGTGGTCGGCATGCGGTTCGATGACAGCCGAGGCTGACATGACAGATTCCCCCATAGTGCGTGCTGGATCGGTCACTAAGACGCCCTGAGCACAACTCCCGCACATCTTCGGGGGGAGGCCGGTCATGATCACCCTATCGACACCCGGGAAGCCGGGTAAACTTGACCCCGGTCACACCACAGCGCGTATCACCCCGACCACACCGGAACGGTGAGTATCAGCCAATGACCCGACAGTTCACCGGTTGGCCGGACCAGGCGCTCGAAGTCCTCTTAGGACTGGACGGCGAACCGTCGAACGCGACCCGCGAAGGCTGCCGAAAGGACCGCGAACGACTGGTCCGACGGCCGATGATCGCGCTGCTGAACGACGTGGCCGACGCCAACCCCAGGTACGACGACTACTCGGTCTGGAGCTACGCCAAGCACACCTGGATGTGGCAGCACCAGACCGCGACGATCAGGCTGGCCCGCAAGGTGGAGATCGCCCTGCGGTTCGACCTGGACGGCCTGCACGTCAAGGGCGCCTGGCACTACCCGGATCCAGGCCAGGTGGACCGGTACCGGATCGCGGTCGCCGACTCGACCACCGGCCCGGAACTGGACCGGGCGATCGAATCACTGCGACACCAGGGCTACGAGATCAGCGGCGACGTCATGAAGGTGACGCCACGCGGCTTCTCCGCACACCATGCCCGTGCCGAGTTGCTGCGGTACCGGTCCGTCATCGCCGGCCGAACCCTGGACCGCGACGACTGGTTGCGGACCGAGAAAGCGCTCAACTGGGTCCTGGACACCGCGGCGGCGCTGGATCCCATGGTGTCCTGGTTCGCCCGGCACGTGACCGTCCCGCAGCAGCCGCCTCGGGCCCGCTCGACGATCACCACAACCTGATCCGCACACAATCTCCACAGGATCCGCGCACGGCCTCCGCCTCCGCCGACCGTCTCAACGCGTCTTTGGTTGAGACACCCGAAGAACGGAGGCGCGATGCGCGTCAAGATGATCCTGCCGGCCCTCACCGAGGCCACGTCACCGCTGTTCCGGCCGATCAAGTACTCGTTGTTCCCGCCGCTCGGCCTGGCCACGCTGGCGGGATACCTCGGTCCCGACGACGAGGTGTCGATCACCGACGAGCACGTGGACAAGGTCGACACCGCCGACGAGCCGGACCTGGTGGTCATCCAGGTCTACATCACCTCGGCGCGGCGCGCGTACGAACTGGCCGACCTGTATCGGGCCCGCGGCGCCTACGTGTGCCTCGGCGGGCTGCACGTGACGTCGCTGCCGGACGAAGCCGCCCAGCACGCCGACTCGATCTTCTGCGGTCCCGGCGAGGACATCTGGCCGGCCTTCCTCGCCGACTTCCGGGCGGGACAGCCGGCGCCGCGGTACACCTCCAAGACACGCACTCTCGTTGACCTGCCGCCGATCCGGCGTGACCTGATCAAACGTCACCTCTACCTCGTGCCGAACTCGATCGTGGTGTCCCGTGGCTGCCCGCACGTGTGCGACTTCTGTTACAAGGAGGCGTTCTTCGAGGGCGGCAAGTCGTTCTACACGCAGTCGGTCGACGCCGCGCTGGCCGAGATCGACCGCCTTCCCGGGCGGCACTTGTACTTTCTCGACGATCATCTGTTCGGCAACGCGCGGTTCGCGAAGGCGTTGTTCGAGGGCATGCGTGGGATGGGCCGGCTGTGGCAGGCCGCCGGCACGGTCAAGGCTGTGCTCCAACCCGGCCTGTTGGAGCAGGCGGTGGCGGCCGGGCTGCGCAGCCTGTTCGTCGGGTTCGAGACGGTCAACGCCGCCAACCTGACCGAACAGCGGAAATGGCAGAACATCGACCGGGACTACGGCGCCGTGGTCCGCCGGCTGCGTGACCACGGCGTGATGATCAACGGGAGTTTCGTGTTCGGCATGGACTCCGACGACGCCAGCGTCTTCGACCGGACCGTCGAATGGGCGGTACGGCAAGGCATCGAGACCGCCACGTTCCACATCCTGACGCCGTATCCGGGTACCCGGCTCTACCAGCGAATGGCGGCGGCCAAGCGCTTGCTTCACTCGGACTGGGACCTGTACGACACGCGACACGTGGTGTTCGAGCCGGCCGGGATGTCCGCGCGGGAACTGGAGACCGGCTACTGGAACGCCTACCGCGACTTCTACCGGTGGGGGTCGATCCTGCGCGGCGCGAAGACCAAGCCGACCTCGCGGGGCAAACTGCGGCACGCCGCGTACGCGGCCGGGTGGAAGAAGTTCGAGCCGTTGTGGGACTTGGTCATCCGGGCCAAACGAGCAGGTCAGGCGCTGCCGTTGCTGGAGACTGTCCTATCATGGCCGGGTGCGGATCGTCTCCCTGTTGCCGGCCGCGACGGACTTCGTCGCGGTGCTGGACCGGTTGCCCCAGCTGGTCGGCCGCACGCACGAGTGTGACTGGCCGCCGGTCGGGGTGGCCGCGGTCGAGGTGGTGACGGCGAGCGAGATCGACGCCGGCCGGATGACGAGCCGGGAGATCTCCGCCGCGGTCGGCGGCAGCCACCAGGGCTCCTCACTGTACACATTGGACACGGTAGCGTTGGCCCGGCTGGCTCCTGACGTGGTGCTCACCCAGGACCTGTGCGAGGTCTGTGCGGTGTCGTACCGGCGAGTGTCGGACGCGGTCCGCATGCTGGACACAGGTACCCGCGTGATCAGCCTCGAACCGCGCACCCTGGCCGATGTCCTGGACTGCCTGGTCCAACTCGGTGACGTGCTCGACGCGCCGCAGCGGGCGAGCGCGGAGCTGGCGCGGCTGCGGGCGCGGTTGGCGGCGGTGCGGGACCGGGTCGCCGGCCTGGCCCGACCGAGGGTGGCCGCGATCGAATGGCTCGACCCGGTCTGGCCCGCCGGGCACTGGGTGCCGGAACAGATCGACGCGGCCGGCGGCACACCGCTGTTCGCCGGCGTCGGTGAGCACACGAGCGCGATCGGCTGGGACGCGGTGGTGGCGGCACGACCGGACGTGCTGTTGCTCATGCCGTGCGGTTTCCCGCCGGAACGCACCGAGGCCGAGATCCACCTGTTGACCGCGCGCCCCGGTTGGGCGGACCTGCCGGCGGTCCGGGCGGGCGAGGTCTGGGTGCTGGACGGCCCCGCCTACTTCAACCGGCCTGGTCCGCGTGTCGTGCGCGGGGTCGAGGCGCTCGCGCACGTGCTGCACGGCCTGCCGGCCGACCCACCCGTCGGCAGCGCGGAGGCCTACCGGCTTGCGATGCCCGCCTGGTAGGCGATGATCACCAGGTGTACACGGTCGCGCGCATTCAACTTGGTGAGCAGGCCTCGGATGTGGGTCTTCACCGTTCCCGGGCCGATCGAGAGGGTCTGGGCGATCTCGGCGTTGGCCAGCCCTTCCGCGACAAGGCCGAGCACCTGCCGTTCACGACTGGTGATTCCGCGCAGGTCAACGGATTTCCGGCGGCTGGGACGCGCGGCGAACTCGTCGATCAGGCGCCGGGTGACACTCGGGGCCAGCAGCGCGTCCCCGTTGGCCACCACCCGGACCGCGCTCAGCAGGTCCAGCGGGGGTGTGTCCTTGAGCAGGAAGCCGCTGGCGCCGGCCCGCAAGGCGGTGTACACGTACTCGTCCAGGTCGAACGTGGTGAGGATGAGGATCCTCGACGTGGTCTCGGCGGTGATCAGGCCGGTCGCGTCCAGGCCGTCCATCCCGGGCATCCGGATGTCCATCAGCACCACGTCCGGCCGGTGCCGGCGGGCCATGGCGACCGCTTCGACACCGGTCGCCGCGGCGCCGACGACGGTGATGTCCTCGGCGGAGTCGACGATCCCGCACAGTCCTATTCGGACAAGCTGCTGGTCGTCGACGACCAGGACCCGGATGGTCACGCGGACTCCACCAGTCGTGCCGTGACCTGGAAACCGCCTTCCGGCAACGGGTTCGCGCTGAACTCGCCGCCGTACAGCTCGGCCCGCTCCCGCATGCCGGCGATGCCGTGCCCGGTTCCCGGCGGGCCGCCCCGGCCGTGGTCGGTGATCTCCACGCGCACGTCGTCGTCGCCGTAGTGGATCCGAAGCCGACACTTCGACGTGCCGGCGTGCCTGACCACGTTGGTGAGCGCTTCCTGCACGATCCGGTAGGCCGCCAGGTCGACGCCGGGAGTCAGCGGGCGCGGAGTGCCGGTGGTGACGACTTCGACGTCGACACCGACCTGGTCGAGCAACCGGTCGAGTCCGGCGAGTCCGGGCGCGGGCGTGCGCGCCGGCCCATCACCGTCGCGCAGCACACCCAGCAGTCGCCGCATCTCGGTGAGCGTCTCCCGGCCGGTGGCCTCGATCGCGGCGAGCGCGTCCCGAGCCTGTTCGGGCTGTTTCTCCAGCACGACGTTGCCGTAGCCGGCCTGGACGGTGATCACACTGATGCTGTGCGCGACCACATCATGCAGTTCCCTGGCGATGCGCAGGCGTTCCTCGGTGACTTCGGCTTGTCTGGCGCGCTGCTCATGAGCACGGTGGCGACCCACGGTGTAGCCGACGGTCCACACGACCGCGACCGCCAACGGCGCTGACATGTCGTGGTACGAAAGCACCATCGCGGTCAACGCGGCGCCCAACGCGGCCAAGGCGATCGGGAGCCGGCACGTGGCGGCCACGGTGTACAGGACGTACGACCACGAGAACAGGCTCAGCCAAACCGGCGGTGCCGTGGTGGCGGCGATCAGAAGCGCGGCGGCCGCGGGCACGGGATAGCGGCGGCGCAGCGCGATGGCCAGGGAGGTCACCGCGATCCCACCCCAGCGTGGCTCCGCGAGCACGGCCACGAGCCCCGACGGGCTCAGCCGGAGGCCCGAGTACGCGCCGAACAACGCGATCAGGCCGTACCCGGCGGCGACGACACAGTCCCACGCGACCCAATGCCGTTTGTGCAGCGGAAAACGCATACGATCAAGCCTAGAGGAGCGGTTGACGCGGCACGTCCACCTGAAGGCCTATGCCCGTGGGGAGAGGGCACGGCCTGATCTCAGCCCGCGGGGAGGCGACTCGGGGACGTATCCCCGGCACTGTTCCGTGCCATGAAATCGTTTCTCGTAGCCGCTGTCGCGGCCGGCGCCATGGTCGCGCCGCAACAACCGTTGCAGCTCACGCTGCCGGGGCCGACCGGGCCGTACGCGGTCGGAACCGTGCCGTTGCATCTGATCGATCCGGCGCGGCACGACCCGTGGGATCCGTCCGGCGCGCCCCGTGAGCTGATGATCAGTCTGTGGTACCCGACGCGGTCGACGACCGGGTTTCCGCGTGCGCCCTGGCTGCCGCCGGCCGCCGCCGCCCAGTTCGCCCGGGACAACGGACTGCGGCCGGACGCCGTCCGGGTGCCGGTGACCCACGGACACACCGGCGCACCCGTGTCCGGTTGCGGCGGTGGGCTTCCGGTCGTGGTGTACTCGCACGGCAACGGCGGGTCCCGTTCGGACAGCACGATCGTGGTCGAGGAACTGGCCAGCCGTGGGTACTTCGTGGTCACCGTCGACCACACCGGCGACTCGGTGACCGAGTTCCCCGACGGCCGCGTCCCGGACCGGGTGAACAGCCCGGCGAACGCCGCCGCCATCCAGGCGGCCCGAGTGGCGGACGTCCGATTCGTCCTGGACAAGCTGGCGGTGCTGAACTCTGGCGGGAACCCTTCCGACAGCAGCTTGCCGGACGGCCTGACCGGCGCGCTGGACCTCGGCGACGTCGGGATGTTCGGCTACTCCGCGGGCGGCCCCACCACAGCGTCCACAATGGACGTCGACGGTCGGGTCAAGGCCGGCCTCAGCCTGGACGGCCCGGTCTTCGGCCCGGTGATCGACAAGGGCCTGGACCGTCCCTACATGCTCGTCGACGCCAGAGCCTCCCGGGCGACCATCCCGGAGTTGCAGACCTTCTGGGAGCACCTCACGAACTGGCGGCTCAACATCGGTATGCAAGGCGCGAAACACCTGACGTACAGCGACTTCGTGACCCTGATCCCGCAGGCCGCCGGCCTGCTGGGGCTGACGCCCGCTCAGGTCGAGCAGCAGATCGGCGCCGTGGTCCCCGCTCGCGCCATCGCCGTTCAGCGGGCCTATCCGTTGGCGTTCTTCGACCTGCACCTGCGGCACCGCGGTCACCTGCTCGACCGGCCGTCCCCGCTGTTCCCGGAGGTGCACTTCATCCCTTAGGCGGTCAACGCTTGATGAGTCGGTCGACGAGGGACGGCCGGTCCGGCGCGAAGGGCACGCCGGCGCGCATCGACCGTAGGCCGATGACGACCGCCTCGCCGAGCAGGCTGACGCCGATGGCCAACTGGACGGGCTTGACGTCGTGGTGCAGCCCGTTGGCGGTGGCCACCAGGTCCAGTCCACCGTTCACCGCGACGGACAGCACCCAGACGCCGAAGGTCCAGCCGGTGTAGCGGTGCCACAGCACGCCGTCCTTGGTGAACAGCTTGGGCGTGGCACCGCGTAACGCGCCCATGCCGAGGCCGACCGCCGAGCCGGCCACGATCCACGCGATGTCCACGCCGGTGACGTGCTCCGCCTTGACGAGGCCGACGACGCCGATGGCCAGCAGGACGACGGGAGGCGCGAACAGGTCACGCACGTTCACCGGCTCCCCGATCAGGCGCTTGACGACCACGGCGACCACAGCCACGACGATCGCGACCACCAGCCAGGTACTCATGACACCCCTCTAAATAGCACGGTCATGCCAAATAAATTAGCATGGCCGTGCTATAAAGGCAACGTGCCGAAGATCGTGGATCCCGACCAGCGCCGCCAGGCCGTCGCCGAAGCCGTGTTCCAGGTGGTGGCCAGGGACGGCGTCGAGCAGGCCTCGCTGCGTAACGTCGCCGTGGCGGCCGGCTTGGCGATCGGCTCGGTCCGGCACTACTTCACCAGCGCCGCCGAGATGACAGCGTTCGCGATGAGGGAGATCCGTGACCGGGTGTTCCTGCGCGTACTCGAGCACGCCGCCGAGATCCTTGACGACCCCACCATCAATCGGCGCGCGGCCACCGAGCGGTTGCTCGCCGAACTGCTGCCCCTGGACGCCGGCCGGATGCAGGAAGCAGTTCTGTGGCTCGACTTCGCCGCCGCCGCTCGCACCAGGCCTGAGCTGCGCGCGGTCGCCCGCGAGCAGTACGAGGACACCCGCGCCCTGCTCACGCGTGTGCTCGCCGAGGCACAGCAGATGGGCGGCCTGACCGACCAGACAGACGTCGACGCCGAGGCCGCCCGACTACACGCCCTGCTGGACGGCCTGGCGATGGCCGCCGTGCTGCACCCGGACCGGATGCGGCCCGACGACATGCGCGCCGCACTGCACAGGCACATCGACGAACTCGCTGGCGGAAAATGATTGGCCGGGATGACGTGCGGGCTGATAGCGTGCCGCCGACCGTGGCACGGCTTGAGGAGGTGAGACCCATGAACGATGTATCGATGTGGGTGCTCCCCTCGTCGTCACGGTCGAGCGACTGACTTAGGGGTCGCCGGAGCGCCGCGACAAGGCACTCCCGAAAGGCGACACCCTATGGACTCTGTTCAAGACACGGGCGTGGTGATCACGCGGGTCGCGGAGCGGCATTGGCACGCTCTGGAAGACGACCTGGTGGTCGGCCGCGGCGAGACCTGGCGCAGGCCCGACGGACGGGTCTTCCTCAGCGTCGACGCGTGGCACGGCGCGGTCTTCGACCAACTCGCCGACGCCATCCTGGCGGACCTGCCGAAGCCGCTGTACACCGTGGTCGACGAGGCCGACCTCGACTTGACGTCCCACTGGCAGCGAGCCGGCTTCACGACCCGACGCCGTGAGTGGGAGTACGTCGTCCCCACCGATCCCCAGGTCACCGGACTCGGCTCGGCACTACCGCCGCCGGGCGTGACGATCGTGCCCCTCGGCGAAGCGCGGGAGGACCGGCTGCGCGAGTTGGACCGCCTGATCCGCGACGAGGTCGAGGCAAGCGTCGGATGGCAGGAGATGCCGGCCGAGGTTCTGCCCCGTCCGGACGGCCCGACCGCGGTGGACCTGCCGAAGTACGCGGTGGCAGCGCGATCCGACCAGTACGTGGGTCTGGTCCGGGTGGCACCGGTGACCAGGCAGCCACGGATCGGACTGATCGCGGTCCGGGCCGACCAGCACCGCCGCGGTGTCGCTCGGGCACTGCTCGCCCACGTGCTGGGCACACTGCACCACGCCGGCGTCGAAACGGCGTCGGCCGACGTGAACGAATCCAACAAGGCGGCCACCGCACTGGTCAACGGTGTCGGCGCCTGGCGTGCGGGCAGCAACCTGGAGTTGGTGCTCCGCTAACCCCCACCGACCTGAGAAGAGAGCGAGAACATGGCAAAAACAGCGAACGGCATCGAAGTCGAGGGCCTCGTCGTCGAGTGCCTGCGCAACGCCACCTTCAGGGTGGAACTCGAGAACGGCCACAAGGTGCTGGCGCACATCAGCGGGAAGATCCGGAAGAACTACATCAAGATCCTGCCGTACGACCGGGTACTGGTGGAGCTCAGCCCGTACGACCTCAACCGCGGCCGGATCCTCTTCCGGTACCGGACGTAGCCCGCAACGAGCTGGTCCGGGGTCCGACCCCGGACCAGCTGTCTACGTCACAGGCTCGCGAGTTGGGGCAGCGTGTTCTTGGCGATCTCCCAACTCGTGTTCACCATCGCGTCGTCCTGCGCGTCCGGCTGGGTGACGTCGTCGGCCCGGAAACCGTTGTAGGCCGTGCAGAACCACCGCTTGCCGTGCGAGTCGGGATCGAAGAGGTTGACACACCTGGGAGTCAGGCCGGTCAGCACCTTCTGGTTGGACTCGCGGAGAACCGGCACGAGGGTGTCGTTGTGCAGGCCGGCCTTGCTACGGGCCATCAGAGCGATCGGACCGACCGCGTTGAGCGAGAAGCCGAGCTGGTCCTTGGCGGCTTTGTCGGTGACGGCGGACAGCAGGCTGTCGATCTCGGTGATACAGGAAGTGGCGGTCAGCGCGAAGTTCTGCTTGTTGTCCGTGGTCAGGTTGTCGAAGTCAGGGAAGTTGAGAACGGCGCTCTGCGCGCAGGCGCGCGCGTCGGCGGCCGCGATGGCGTCGATGTGGTTGATGATCTCGCGCTCGGCGGCCTTGATCGCGGCGATGATCTGGGCGGTGGCGTTCGCCGACGAGCCACCACCGAAGAAGGTCTTGTACGCGTCGTACGCGGCCTTGATCGCCTCAGCGACAGTGACGGGGTCGACGTTGGGGTGGACCGTGGAGCCCGCCGGTCTAGGGGTGGCTGCCTGGGCCGAACCCGCACCGGCCACGGCCGTGACAGCCACCGCGAACGCCATTGCGACACCGATGAGTTTCCGCTTCACCTTGTTCCTCTCTGATGGACGCACACACCTCCTCCGGTGATACGTGTTCGGGTTACACGACAACAAAGTTCAGCGGGGTTCGCCGAACCAGCGGCCGAGTGCCGGTTCCAGGTCGTTCGGACTGCCGGCCCAGCACACGTAGCCGTCCGGCCGGATGAGCATCGGCTCGGTGTCAGCGCCCGCGCCGATGCGGTCCACCCGGTCCGACCAGAGGTCGGCGACCTTGGCGAACCTGTCCGCCGGGTCGATCAGCACACCGCGTCCGGACCGCAGCAGTTCGTGCACCCGGGCCGAGCCGAGATCCCGATCCGGCGAAGGACGGCCGACGAGTGGATGCGCCTCGGTGCCTGGCATCGCGTAGCGGATGGCCATCCCGGACATCATGTCGGCGAGATGACGTTGAACGTCCGGCAGTTGTGCCATGGCCGCGAAGAGTTCCCTGGCGGCCGTCACGTCGGGGTCGCGGGTGCCCGCCCAGTCCATCAGCAGGCTCTGCGCCTGGACGTTGCGCAGCACGGCGGCGCCGGCCGGGTGCCGTTCGGTGTGGTACGTGTCGAGCAGGTTCTCGGGGGCCCAGCCGTGCACGGCGGCGCCGAGTTTCCAGCCGAGATTGAGCGCGTCCTGCATCCCGGTGTTCATGCCTTGCGCGCCAAGGGGAAGGTGGATGTGGGCGGCGTCACCGGCCAGGAATACTTGTCCGTGCCGGTAGTGCGCGACTTGCCGTGCCGCGTTGGTGATCCGGCGGGCGTAGCGCAGTTCGAGCAGTTCCACCCGCGACCCGAACACGGCGCGCAGGCCGTCGCGGATCTCGTCCTCGGTCACCGGGGCGTCCCTGGACAGCGACCGGCCTCGTCCGCCGAGGGCGAGCCGACGCAGCGGGCGGCCCTGCGGATCGGTGCCGAGCGGGAACACGTGCGCCCAGCACCCGTCCGCGCCCTTGGTGTGGGTGTTCACCTTTTCGTCGGTGCTCAACCGGACGTCGGCGGCGACCGCGGTCATCGTGCCCGGACGGCCTGGGAAATCCACCCGCAGCAGCTTGCGCACCGTGCTGTGCGCGCCGTCGGCGGCGACGAGGTAGCGGGTCCGGACGGTGGTGCCGTTGGCGAAGGTCGCGGTGACTCCGTCGCCGTCCTGGTCCAGGCCGACCAGTTCGTGGTCTCGGCGGACGTGGATGCCTTGTGCGGCAAGGTGTTGTTCGAGGAAGCCCTCGATTGTCACCTGCGGCACGGACCGCCACGGCAGGCGGTGGCGGGTGGGGTCGAACGGCAGCGGGATACCGGCGAAGTGGCCGTTGGTGACGGGATACTCCCCCGTGGCCAGCAACGGTTGCAGCAGGCCGCGCTGGTCAAGGGCTTCCAGCGTGCGGGACTGCATGCCGCCGGCCCTGGACAGTTCGCTGCGCCGCGGCAACCTGTCGACCAGCACGGTCGACCCCCCCGCCACCAGCAGTTCGTTGGCCAACGTCAGCCCGGTCGGGCCCGCGCCGACGATGAGCACGTCGGTGTCCATGTTCTCTCCCCTGGGTTTGTGTCGATCGGGACGAGAGCAACGCTGCGCCTGTCGACGCGACTAGAGGGCGCACAGAACTGATCGCGTCGGTATCCGACACCGGCTACGCTTGAACGGGTGGAATCCGACTACGACGAGCTGGATCGTCGGCTCGTGCGCGCCCTGCAGATCGACGGCCGGGCCCCGTTCAGCACGATTGCCCAGGTGCTGGGGGTGTCGGATCGCACCATTGCCCGCCGGTACGCCAAGTTGAGGTCCACCGGTGCGGTGCGAGTGATCGGTGGGGTCGACCCGACGGCGTTGGGCGCGGTGCGGTGGTTCCTGCGGGTGCGCTGCGCGCCCACCGTTTCGGTCCCGGTCGCCGAGGCGCTGGCCCGCCGCCCGGACACGTCCTGGGTGAGCCTCACCTCCGGCGGCACCGAGATCACCTGCACGGTCCGCACCGAGAACGAGGCCGACAGCGAGGCCCTGCTGTTGGCCAAGCTGCCCCGCACCCCACGCGTCGAAGGGGTGACCGCACACTCCGTACTGCACGCCTTCTACGGCGGATCCGACAGTCTCATCGCCAAACTCGGCTCACTGGACGAAGCAGCGATCGAACGGCTGCGCCCACCCCCAATCCCACACCGACCAGGCCCGGTGCGACTCGACGACGGCGACCGCAAACTACTCGCCGCCCTGGCCACCGACGGTCGCACCGAGATCGAGCAGCTGGCCGCGATGACCGGCTGGTCGCCGACAACGGTCCGGCGCCGGATGACACAGCTGCGCGAACACGGCGTGCTGTACCTGGACATCGACGTCGACGGAAACCTGTTCGGCCTCGGCACCCGAACCCTGCTCTGGCTCTCGGTCGCTCCCGCGCACCTGGAGCAGACCGGCGCGGCCCTGGCCGAACACCCCGAGATCGCGTTCGCCGCCGCCACAACCGGCCCGACCAACCTGTACGCGAGCGTGGTCTGCGCGAACCAAAGAGAGCTGTACCACTACCTGACCACCCGCATCGCGGCGCTGCCCGCGATCACGCACATCGAGACGGCACCGGTGATCAGAACCGTCAAACAAGCCGCGAACCAAACATAGCGACGAACGTCATCACCCGCAGCCGCTGATCCACAGCGTAGCAGCGTCGACGCTATCAACCAGTACACGAAGGCGCGTTCAGCGCCAACGTCGTAGCGCCATATGCGCCTTGCTCGGCGACCGCGCCGGGTTGGCCACCTTCAGACATGTCGGGTTTCCGCCTGGTTGTGGAGCTTCCGGCCGCGCTGAGTCCGCCCTCAGCATGAGCAGCATGACGTTGCCTGACAAGGGCGGCGGGACGTCCTCCGGTATGCGATGTACCGGGCGCAACCCGACTTCACCGTCCGTCTTCCCCGCAGCTCGGACCAGGGCCGACAGTCGGCTCTGACCAGCGCGTCCCTGCGGGGACGGCCCCACGTTCGTCGCCCAGGGAACCACCGGCGTACCCACCCCTGCTGAAAGTTCGCCACCTGGAGGGCACCTCACCATGAGAATTTCGAGTCATACCAGTCGTTTCCGCGCTACCCGTCGCTTTGGCCTCGGGTTGCTGGTCGCCTGTCTGAGCATCGCCACCGCGGTGTCCGCATCCGCGACGACCGGCCGTGGCGTCGACCCGGCAACCGCCCCGGACAGTGGGCACAGCGTGGCCGGTGCGGTCTACGGAGACGCGGCCGCGCGCCGCGCCGACACGGCCGCCGACCATTTCCGGACGTCGCACCAGCGTATGGTCGACTCGATCACGGACGCCCAGCCCCAGCTGGCGCGGCAGATCCACAACTGGTGGGGCACTTTTCCCAACGGCGACCGCGTCAGCACGGGCCTGATGGCCACCCAGAGCGTCGACCCGAGCCTGCGGCTGACCAGCCGCAACGACTTCCTCTACACGCCAACCATGAAGCCCGCCAACGGTTCCTGCATCGAAGTCGTCACCGTGCACACGTCCGGCACCCCGCAGGTGTGGGCGTGGGACTGGTGCCGCACGGTCGGGCCGGCCGTCGAACTCGACGTCACCTCGTCGTTCTTGAGCAAGTACACCACCACGGTGCACGGCTTGCCCGCGTACACAGTGCGCAACGTCAAGACGGGCGCGTCGAACAACACGTGGACCGCGTCGCTGTTCAACGTCACGACCAACAGCTGGGACACGCTGTTCACCAGTTCCGGCACCGACCAGTCCAAGCTCGCCTACGGCTGGAGCATGTTCGAGTTCTACTCGGACGTGACGTCGTCCGGCCAGGTCGCGCTGTGCCGCGACATCGCCCGTCTCAGCTTCGAGAGCAGCAGCATCCAGGTCCAGCTGAACGGCACGTGGACGGCGGCGACCGGCGGCAACTCCAAGTGGATGCCCTCGGCGGCACCGGACCCGAGGAGCTACGGCTGTACGCCGCTCGCCTTCCACATCGTGAACAACAACGCCGACTGGGTGGTCAACCAGACCCCCTGATCGACTGATCCGCTTGGGGCCGTGCCGCCCGGCCCCAAGCGAATCAGGTGCCGGTGAGCTCGTCCGAGGTCGGCCAGCCTGGAGCGCGGCGGGCCAGTTGCATGCCGGCCTGGAACCGGTTCTGCGCACCCAGCCGGTCCATCAGCTCGCTCACCCGGCGCTGCACCGTTCTTGGCGAGACACCAAGCTGGCGGGCGATCGCGTTGTCGGTCAGCCCGGCCGCGAGCAGTGTGACGATCGGCCCATGATCGGGGCGTTCGGTCCACGACGTGACCGCGGCCGTGTCGGGTAACGGCACCGCGCGCGACCACTGCAACTCGAAGTTGGCGACGAGGCCGTCGAGCAGCGTGGACGGCCTGATCGACAGCGCGCTGTCCAACTCGCCGCCGGACACGACCGGCATCAGTCCCCAGCGGTTGTCGGCGATGGCCAGCTTGAACGGCACGGACGGGCTGATCCGAGCCTGCTCACCCGCCCGCACCAGGTGCTGCACCTCGGTGAACACCTCGATCGGCAGCACCGACGAATGCTCGTAGATGACCCGCACGGACACCCCGCGCAACAGCATCGGGATCTCGGTGTCCGGGTCGTAGCGCTGCACGTGCGGCGGCTTGTCCAGCAGGAGCAGCCGCTCCTGGGTGCCTGCCTGTAGCCGCTGCCAGCGCTCCCGGATCGCCTGCGTCCCCCAGATCACCTCCACCACCGAGGTGTCGCCGCGGGCGGCCGTGGCGTGGTGGTAGGCGGCCATGATCTCGTTGACCTGCGCACGCAGGTCCCTGATCTGCTCCTCCTGATCCAGCAGCAGGTTCTGCAGCATCGCGTCCGGCGCCACCGCGACCCACGCCAAAGCCGGACCACACGACGGCACCGCGAGGCCGTGCGCCTGCAGCGCACCGAGCGCCCGCAGCACAACGGCGGTGGTCAACCCACAGGCGTCGGCCAACCCACTCGGCTCCGCCCGTCCCCACTGGCACAGCTGCCGGTAGACATCGAGCTGAACCGTGGTCATCCCCAGGCGCGCGAGCAGGTCGAGTCTTGAATACCCCGGCTCGTCACCATCCGTCGCCCGCATGTCACCACTATCCGCTACCTGACCGATCAAGTCCGCGTCCACAGATAACCGTTCAGCGGGCGCTCAATCGTCTCTTGTGGACGGTCGGGCGACGCCCTCCCGGCTACACTGGGTCGCTGCGCTGCCCACGGGGAGGATTCATGAGAACGGGCTTGACCAGTGTGCTCTCTGAGTCGGCCGCCGAACTCTACGAACGCCTGATCGCCAGCGGTGGGCTGTCCCTGAGTGACCATCCGGACCTGCCTGGCAGCGCCGCGGCCCGGGAACTGATCGACAAGGGGTTCGCCCGGGAACGCTACGTGGATCGGCCGAAGATCGTGCCGGTGGAGCCGATCAGTGCCGTGGACAACGCGATTCTGACCAAGCAGTGGCAGATTCTCGACCAGTACCAGGCGTTGTTGCGGCTGCGGGACGAGATGCAGGCACTGCAACGGATCTACCTGTCGGCAACGGTCGCCGAAGAGCCGCGGGACCTGGTCCGGATCCTCACCGATCCGGACGAGATCGGGGCGTTGTCGGTGGAGCTGTGCCTGTCCGCCCAGCACGAGGTGGCCAGCCTGGAGACCGGCTATTTCAGCCGGCCACCGGATCCGCGGTCCGCGCGAGGAGTGCCGGCGGAGGTGCTGGAGCGCGGTGTGCGGTTCCGCAACATCTACGCCCAGGCCGCGCTGGAGGTCCCCGGCGCGGCCGACATGCTCCGGATATCGCGGGAGGCCGGCTGGCAGTGCCGGGTATACCCGCGGCTACCCATGAGAATGGTGCTCGTCGACGAACGCGCGGCGTTGCTGCCCCTCGCACGCACCGGCGTGGAAGGCGCCCTGCTCGTCCGCGCCCCCGTGATCACCGCGGCATTGCGGACCTACTTCGAGCTGCTCTGGAACCGCGCGATATCCCTGGACGTCAACCCGGCCAAGGTCTCCCCGGAACAGGACCAGGTCCTGCGGCTGGTGCTGACCGGCATGACGGACACCGCCATCGCACGTCACCTCGGAGTGAGCGAACGCACCGTACGCCGACATATCCAGGCCCTCCTCGCGGCACTCGGCGTGACCAACCGGATCACCCTCGCCGTCGCCGCCATCCGCGAAGGCTGGGCCGACTGAACTCACTCCTGCCACTCCCACGGACTGCATCGGGGGAACGAATG
Organism: Actinocrispum wychmicini; assembly: GCF_004345645.1. Classification (GTDB taxonomy): domain Bacteria; phylum Actinomycetota; class Actinomycetes; order Mycobacteriales; family Pseudonocardiaceae; genus Kibdelosporangium; species Kibdelosporangium wychmicini. The sequence continues at coordinate 69,013 of NZ_SLWS01000021.1, forward strand.
CCCTGATGAGATCGCATCGATCGGGCGGATCTGAGGCGGCCTCGTGGCGTCGCCGTCGACCGGCACGAGCACGCTGCTGAAGTGCCCGGACACCTGCCCGGTCAGCTTGCCCGGCCGGCCGGCGCAGTCTCCCGGCAAGAACTGCAGAACGTCCCCACCGGGAACCACCCCGAGCAACGTTTGTCGGTCACGGGCGAAGCTCTGCAGGTCGGGCAGTCTCCCGGTGGCGAGCCACACGTCGTCGTACCGGGTACCGGACGAACTCGGGTCGCGCCAAACCCCGAAGGCCATGCCGCGCTCGATTCCGATGGCGTAGCCGTCCTGTGTCACCGCGATGATGTCCGGTCCTTCGAACATCCTGAACAGGTTCCCCATCTCGGAAACCCCGGTGCCGCCCGTGGTCCAGCCGGTGTGCCGCAAGGTGCGGACCGGTCCGTGGAAGTCACCGAGTTCCAGGTAGCCCGGGGCACCGGCGAACACCACGTCGTGCCGCCAGTCGATCGAGGCGGCGACGCGCACCGGTCGGCTCAGCGCCGCGCCAGGAGCGTTCTGCCGTCGCCACCACAGCTCGCCGGTCGCAGACACCGCGTACAGGATGACCGCGTTGTGGTCGTACATTCCGAAGATCTTGGAATACACCCGCCAATCCGCGGTGTCGACCTCGGCGGTCGCACCGAGCGAGGGTGTTTCCCCCGGGCAGGACTGGATCTGCACCAGGTGCCCGGTTCCGGCATCGACCGCGAACACCCGTGCGCTGCCGGCACATGGGGGAACGGTGGCCGCCGCCGGCGGTGACGCGATTCCGCCCAATGCGAGCACCGCCACATATCCAGCGACAATCTTCCGGATACGGCCCCATCTGATCATTCCGGATCCCTTTCGACGAGTCACGCGCCCACATTAGGGACCAACGCGCCGCGCCGGCCGACCGAATGTGGCCACTGGCCTGATCCGGTCACGCCCGTGCCGCCCGAACTGTGCAAAATAGCGAAGCGTCACCGTGAATGTTCGCAAATCCACAAAACGATCGGTGGACCTCCATGTCTCGATTACGAAAGCTGACCGTTTCCCTGGTGCTCGGTGCGACGATCATCGCGTCGACCGCGACGCCGGCGATGGCGGCGCCGCAAACCGACCGAACAGCAGGGGCGAGACCGGCGGCGACCCAGACGATCGCCGTCGACCCGATGACAATCGCCGAGGCGGCCAAAGCCGCCTACGACCTGTACAAGATGTTCGCCGGCGGCGGGCTCACCCTGGAGGACGCGACCCACCGGATCCTGGCCGCCATTCAACAGGCCAGGGACGCCATCATCCACCACATCGACGCCGTCGCCGCCGCGAACGTCCAAGCCTGCGCGCGAAGTGCGGTCGTCGACTTTCCGAACTTCCAGATCCTCACACCGGACAACAAACAGACGTTCGCACTCAACGCCACGTCCTGCGTGATCCTCGGGGACACCCTCCTCAACACGCTTGTCGACAAGGGCGCCATCGACCAGCTCGGATTCGCGCTCAACGCGGTCGGCCCCATCGCGCTCATCACCCGCAGCTGGGTCCATTTCACCAACGCCGGCATCCCGCCGATTCTCACCCATTCCAACCAGGTCGTCTACAACCAGATCAAGCCGGTCTGCGGCTCGTTCCGGGAACCCGGCAACCCCACTTCCCCCGTCTGGGCGTGCACCGCCTACAACGGAGACTATTCCGACATGCCACTCCGCCTGCCCCACGACACTGTCATCGATGAAGCCGCCTACCGGACGAGTTGGCTGGTAGCGAAAGCGGTGCTGCCCGTGTTACCGCTGCTCAGCTGAGCAATCGTCCAGGCCGGGAGCGGGCGTTGGCAGCACGGTCCTCCTCCCAACGCTCGCTCCCACCCACGGTCCGCTGGTACGCCAGGGCCTATCATCGCCCTGGTGTCCGGCGATGAATCCGTGCCAGTGGTGACCGAACGGCTGACCGCGGTGATGGCCGCCGGGCTGGACGAACTCGTCGCCGACGATCACCGGATACGGCTGCCGACGCAGGCGGCGCGGCGATGGGATATTCCCGGTCATGGCCAGATCGCGTTGTCGCGCTGGGGGTTGCCGGTGGATCAGTTGCTGGTCCCCGGGTTTCAGTCGGAAACGCACCCAATCCTCGTGCCGAACGTGGCCGGGGAGAACGAACGCCGGGTGATCGCCCCACACCAGCGGCTGTACGTCATCGGCCGGTGGGGCAGGCATGAGTCGGCTGCCAAGATCGGTGCTGTGGCCGGCGATGGTCGCGTACTGGCTCTCTGGGACTCGCCGCTCGCGGTCGACGATGTGCATCCCGATTTGGCTGAGCACTATCGGGACCTCTACCGGCCCGCGGTGGAGTTCGTCAACTCGTCGGTCGCCCAGTTCGTCGAGTGCTGTTGGCGGTGGCGGGCCGCGGTCGAGGTCCTGGTGGCCGATCTCGAAGCCTACGATCCGACATGGCCGACGGAAGCCGCTCTCGCACACTGTGACCTGCACGAATCCGGGAAGCAGATCGTGATGGACCAATTCAGGCAGATCGATCCAGGGATCGATGGACCGGCAACGATATGGGGCGAGACCGTGCTCGACGAACTCGTCTGAACCTGGCCAGATGACGGAACCCGGGTGCTGCACGAGACCGGTCAGGAATCAAGAAGCGCTGGTCAGCGGGCCGCGCCTAGCGTTACCGACATGACCTCAATCGACACCATCACCCTCGAGGTGGCCGACCTCGCAGCCGCCGAACGCTTCTACACCGAGGCCTTCGGGCTGGACGCCCAGCTGCGGGTGCGGGCCTCGCAGGAGCCGACCACCGGCTTCCGGGGATTCACCATGTCGCTCACGGTGTCCCAGCCGGCGGACGTCAACGCCCTGATCGACGCGGCTCTCCAAGCCGGGGCGACCTCGGTCAAGCCCGTCACGAAGTCGTTGTGGGGCTACGGCGGGGTTGTGCGGGCCCCGGACGGGACCATCTGGAAGGTCGCCACCTCGGCGAAGAAGGACACCGGCCCGGCCACCCGGCGGATCGACCGGATCGTGCTCCTGCTCGGCGTCGCCAACGTGGCCGCGAGCAAGCAGTTCTACGTTGACCGGGGCCTGGCTGTGGGCAAGAGCTTCGGCCGGGTGTACGTGGAGTTCGCCGGGTCCGGCGCGGTCACCCTGGCCCTGTACCGGCGCAAGGCTCTCGCCAAGGACGCCGGCGTCTCCCCCGACGGCACCGGGTCGCACCGGATCGCGGTCGGCGGCGGGACCGAACCGTTCACCGACCCGGACGGGTTCGCCTGGGAGAACACCTCGAAGGCGGCGCTGTCCTGATGTGCCACCGCTACCCACCCGACATGGTCGCCGAGCTCACCCGACGCAACACCGAGCCCCCGGCCGACCCACCACCCGACGTCGACGAAACCAAGATCCTTGAGGGGAGCCGGCGATGAGCCGCACATACGAAGGATTCACGGCCGAAGAGCGGGCCGCGATGAAGACCCACGCCGCAGAGGTACGGAAGGAAGCCCGCGCCGGCTCGCGTGCGGACAAAGCGGCCGAGGCGGTGCGGGACGTCCTGGCGAAGATCGCCGAGATGCCCACCTCCGACCGGATCATGGCCGAGCGCGTCCACGCCGTCGTCACCGCCAACGCCCCGATGCTGGCGCCGAAGCTCTGGTACGGCATGCCCGCCTACGCCCTGGACGGCAAGATCGTCTGCTTCTTCCAGAACGCGGACAAGTTCAAGGCGCGCTACGCCACCTTCGGCTTCAACGACCTGGCGGAGCTGGACGAAGGCACGATGTGGGCGACCAGCTTCGCCCTGACCGAGGTGACCGCCGAGGTGGAGGAGCGCCTCGCCGCCCTCGTGCGGCAATGGTGGTGAGCACTTCCGCGGCGTGGGATCCAGCTTCTCGGACGCCGTCACGGAGCGACGCGAGCTGGTACTCGCTCGCCTTCGGGCACGCCTCGGGTGGGGTGTCCTGCGGCGCTGCGGCGCTGCGCAGGCTGGGGGTCAAGCTGATGTCGGTGATCTTCCAGGTTCCGTCGGCGCGTCCCACGGTGATCAGTACTTCGCCGAGGGTCCCGCTGGGAGCGTCGTTGTTCGCTCGCACGGCGGTCTGGCTGACCGCGGCCAGGACCTTCGCCTCGGTGGCGCTGACCTCGGCCGGCGCCATCGCCGTCACCCGGCTGGTCACCCCGCCTTGCCGCTGCGGAGCCTGCTCCTTCACGGCCTTCATCAGCGACTCGTACTGGGTACGCGCCTGACCGGTGAGCAGTTCCTGGGCCGCCGCGTCCGTGGCGGCCAGATTCTTGGCGTCGTAGGTGAACAGTCGCTCGACTGCCTTGGTGGTCAGCCCGGTCACCTCGGTGGTCAAGGCCCGATCCACCAGAGCCACATTCGCCGGCGGGGTGGTCGGGCAGGGAAGACTCGCACCGGTGCCCTCGCGGGGACGCAACAGCAGGTAGCCGCCGACCCCGAGCGCGGCGACCACCACGAAGACGACCGCCGTCCACACCACGGCACGACCCCGAGGCGCCGGCGGTCGAGATACGCGAGTGACCGGCGTTGTCGGCCCTGGGACGTTCTGCCTCGCGAGCTCGACCTGGGCGTCCAGCTGCCGGAAAGCGTCCGACGCGGTGAGCCGACCTGCCACACCGCCCTCGCGGGTCAGCAACCCGCTGATCGTCGCCGCCAGCGCGCCCGTGCAGAGTCTGAACTGGGGGTTCTCGTACAGCACCGCGTGCAGTGTCTGGCCTGAGCTCGGCCGCTCGAAGGGCGCCTGCCCTTCGATGGCGAAGTACAGGGTCGCGCCCAGCGACCACAGGTCCGAGGCCGGCGACGGACGGCCGCCCAGGAACAGCTCCGGTGCCATGTACCCGGGCGTCCCCATTGTCCCGCTCTGGGTCAGCCGGGGATCGTCGGTGGCGTGCGCGATGCCGAAGTCGGCCAGCTTCACCCGGTCGCCCGGAAGCACCATGATGTTGCTGGGCTTGACATCGCGGTGCACGATCCCGGCGGCGTGCGCCTTCCCCAACGCGGACAGGGCCTGCCGCCCGATGTCCGCGACCCGCGCCGCCGGCAACGGACCGTCGCGGGCCACCAACCCGGCCAGTGTCGGTGCCTCCACCAGCTCCATCACGATGAAGATGGCGTCCGGGTGGGGCAGCACGTCGTGCACTGTCACGATCCCCGGGTCGTTCAGCCGTCCGGCGGTACGCGCCTCGCGCAGCACCCGCTCGGTGACCACCGCCCGTTCGTCATCGGACAGCCCACCGGGAAACCGGACCTCCTTCACCGCGACCTGGCGGCCGATCACCCCGTCCTGGGCCCGCCACACCACACCCATGCCACCACGGCCCAACTCCCCGACAATGGCATACCTGCCAGCGACCACCCGCGCACCAGTCACGATGGTCACTCTAGTGTCCCGCGCCGGAAGTCCGGTGCCTTTGTTCGGCGGATCCGGGTTTCCGCTGGGCGCGGCCGGAAGGGGCTTGTACCGGGTTGTACCAGTGCCTTTCGGCCGTGCGGCCAGCGGGAAGCTGGGCCGTCGAGAAAGGTATCGGACTTCCGGCGCGGGACACTAGTGCGGCGGACCCCAGGGCCGGGTTACTTCGTGGCCAGGAACAGCCGTCCGGTCGGAAATGCCAGTTCGACCGCGCGCACCGAGGAGAAACCGGCGGCACGGAGTTTGCCGATCCATTCTTCCTCGGTCAGCGGGCGGCGTTTCATGAACTGCCGGTGGTAGTAGGTGACAATCGCGCTGAACCGGCGTTCGCGCTCGTTGCGCAGATACGGCACGATCTCGGTGATCGCCATCAGGCCGTTGTCCCGCAGTGCTTCCCGGCAGTTCTCCAGCACTTTGTGGGCGATGTCCGCCTCGGTGGGGAACATGTCGTGGAAGACGTATCCGGCGTGGATCACGTCGGCCCCGGCCAGCATGGCCGGGTCGTCCGCGACCGACTGGATCGAGCGTTCGACGACGTCCAGCCGGTCGCCGACGCCGGCCCGGTCCGCGCAACGCTCCGCCTCACGGCACGCGTACGGGTCCATGTCCAGGCCGACCGCCCTGACGCCGGGCACGTTCTGGAGCACCTCGATGAGCAGCCGGCAGGTGCCCGCGCCGAGATCCACCGCCAGCGCGGGCTTCATCTCGACCATTGTGGACAGAATCGCCGGGTAGAACGCCTTCGAGCCCATCCACGCCGAGCTGACCGCGACCTTGCGGCCGTCCCGCAGGTCGATGCCGGAGCCGCGGTCCAGGTCGGTGAGGAACTCGCGGGCGTTGTCGATGAACGGCCGGTTGGCGTTCATGGTCCACGAGATGAACCCGGCCTGGTGCTGGATCACGTCGAAGTCGTCGGCGGCGCGGAAGGAGCCCGCGCCGACCGGTTGGATGATGTCCGCCGACTCCAGTGCCTCGAGGTAGCCGGCGACGCTGACCTCGGGCAGGCCGGCGGCTGCCGCGAGCGAGCCGGCCGTGAACTCGTCGCCGGACTCGATCGGCGCGAGCAGCCCGGCCTGGTCACCGATCTCGAGCAGGGCGACGGCGGCGGCGAGCCGCGGCGCGTCACCGCCGGCCGCGCATTCCGCTTCGAAGTCGTGCGCGATGCCGTTCTTGGGTGTCATCACACCATTTCCCCAATTCCCCCCAGCCCACGTGCTTCCATCCGGATACCGCGAGCCGAAAGGGGACGACAGGTAACGTCGTCGTGATTCCCTGGGCACCCCCCAGCGCTTGTTTCTTTCGTACCACAGCCCGAGTTGGACCGGCAAGCGCGCTTCCGCGCTTGCCAAACCGGCCGTGTTCGGCGATACACTCGGAAGCGGAGCTGGGGATGTAGGCACGCGAACAGAGGGGACAGCGTGCGCGTATCCTCCGTTGCCCAAACGGTTGCCCATACGGTTGCCCACACAGTGCACCGAGTGGCCGCCGAACGACCAGAAACCCTTGCCGCGGCGGACGATTCCGGCCAGCTCAGCTACCGCGAGCTCGACGTGGCCGCCGGCCGGCTCGCCGCCCGCCTGCGTGCCGAAGGAGTCGACCACGGCGACATGGTCGCCGTCGTGCTCGACCGCGGCGTCGACCTGGTCGTCGCCCAGGTGGCCATCCTGCGGGCGGGCGCGACGATCGTGCCGTTGGACCCGGTGAATCCCCCGGCCCGGCTGGGTCGGATGCTCGATCGGGCGGCCCCTCGGGCGATCATCACCGGCCACCCGGACCGATTGCCCACAACGGACACACGCGTGCTGACGGCGGACTGGCCGCCGGGGGAAACCCTCGAACCCGTTCCGGTCCATCCGGACCAGTTGGCCTACGTGACCTACACTTCCGGCTCCACCGGTGAGCCGAAGGGAGTGATGATCACCCATCGGTCGCTCACCGCCACCGTGGCGTGGTCCCGCGATCTCCTCGGGCTCCAGCCGGCCGACCGAAACGGAATGACGGCCTCACCGGGGTTCGACGTGAGCGTCCTGGACACGTTCACCGCCCTGACTGCCGGCGCCAGCGTGCACGCCCCGGACGGCGCCCTGCTCACGTCGCCCGCGGATCTGCGGAACTGGCTGCGGGACAAGGAGATCACCGTCACATTCCTGCCGACACCGGTGGCCGAGCCCCTGCTCGAAGTGGACTGGGAACCGGACTGCCCGTTGCGGCTGCTCCAAGTCGGCGGCGCGGTTCTGCACCGGCATCCGCGCGATGCGGTGCCGTTCCAGGTACTGAACCTGTACGGCGTCACGGAAGTAGGTGTCTGGAGCACCGGTGGGCTCGTCGAACCGGGCCTGACCGGCACGCCGTCGGTCGGCCGGCCGGTCGACGGGGCCGAAGTGCTTGTCCTGGACGGCGAAGTGTTCCTGGGAGGCGTCGGGGTCGCCCGTGGGTACCTTGGCCGGCCTGGGTTGACGGCCGACCGGTTCGTTCCGCATCCGTCGGTGCCCGGCGCGCGGCTGTACCGCACCGGTGACCGGGCCGCGTGGGGACCTGGCGGCGAGCTGGAGTTCACCGGCCGAACCGACCACCAGGTCCAGGGCAGCGGCGGCGTCCGGATCGAACTTGGCGAGATCGAGGCCGCGCTGGTCACGTATCCCGCCGTCGGCCAGGCAGCCGTCACCGTCCACGAAGGACGGATCGTCGGATACGTCACGGGCGAGGTCGACGTGGACGAGTTGCGCGCGCACGTGGCCGACCAGCTGCCGAGATACATGGTTCCCGACGACTTCGTTGTCCTGGAGCGGTTTCCGCTCACCCCGACCGGCAAAATCGACCGGATGGGCCTGCCGGCGCCCAAAGGCCGCACCTCGTCGGCCCCGTTCGAACCACCGAGCACCCCGCTGCAACGGCAGCTGGCGCGGATCTGGCAGGACGTGCTCGGCGTCGACCGGGTCAGCGTCCACGACAGCTTCTTCGACATCGGCGGCAACTCGATGTCCCTGGTCCGTGTCTTCGGCCACCTGACGACGATCGCGTCGCACGAGGTCACGCTGGTCGAGCTGTACCAGTTCCCGACCATCGCCGGGTTCGCCGAGCACCTGGAGGCGACAACGGAAGCGCAGGCGCCGCAACGCAACCGCGACAATCGGGCCCGACTGCGTCGTACGCGGCTGGAGGAAAGCCGTGGCTGACCGGGACACGCACATCGCGGTGATCGGCATGGCCGGCCGGTTCGCGGGCGCGCCGGACCTGGACACGTTCTGGCACACCATCGTCAACGGCATCTCGACCGTGCGGGAGCTGGCGCCGGACGAGTTGCTCGGCGAGGACCCAGCGCGCATGGCAGATCCGGCATACGTGCGCCGGTTCGGGAAGCTCGACCGCGCCGAGTGGTTCGACGCCGACTTCTTCGGCTACGCGCCGGTTGACGCGATGCTCACCGATCCACAGCAACGGATCTTCCTCGAATGCTGCTGGCAGGCGATGGAGGACGCGGGCTACCCGCCCACCGCGACGGACAGCGTCGTTGGGGTGTACGCCGGGTGTGGGCAGTCACGGTACTGGACGCTCGTCGGCCCGCAGCTGCACCGCTTCCCTGGGCTGGACGACGTCCGGCTGGGGATGGTCACCGGCGCGGACCACCTGTGCCTGCGCGTGTCCCACAAACTCGGGCTGACCGGACCGAGCATGACAGTGCTGACGACGTGTTCGTCCTCACTGGTGGCCGCCCATCAGGCATGCCAGGCACTGCTGGTCGGCGACTGTGACATGGCGCTCGCGGGCGGTGTGGCGGTCCGGACGCCGGCGTGGGGCTCGATGGCGAGAACCGGCAACGTGTTGTCCCCCGACGGGGTGTGCCGCGCGTTCGACGCCGAGGCCAACGGCACAGTGTTCGGCGACGGCGCCGGTGTGGTCGTCCTGAAACGGTTCGACGACGCCGTTGCCGACGGTGACCACATCCACGCGGTGATCCGTGGGTCCGCGGTGAACAACGACGGCCAGGACCGGATCGGGTACGGCGCGCCGGGTGTGTCGGGGCAGGTCGCGGTCATCAAGTCCGCCATGGCCGCGGCCGAAGTCACCGCCGACATGGTCGACTATGTGGAGTCGCACGGCACTGGAACGCAAGTGGGCGACCCGATCGAGGTCACCGCGCTGAACCAGGCCATGGGTTCCACCGGCTCGACCGTACTGGGCACGCTCAAGCCGAACATCGGCCACACCGACGCCGCCTCCGGGATCGCCGGCCTGCTCAAGGTGATTCTCGCGCTGCGCCACCGCGTGCTGCCGCCAAGCATCCACTTCGCCAGTCCGAACCCGACAGTCGACTTCGGCCGGTTCACCGTGATCACCCAGCCCAAGGACTGGTCGGGACACGACCGGATCGCGGGGGTCAGCTCGTTCGGGATCGGTGCGACGAACGCTCACGTCGTGGTGGAAGAAGCACCGGCTCGGGCGGCTGGCGTGCCGATGCCGCAACGGTTGCTGGTGATCTCGGCGAAGACCGCCGCCGCACTCGACCAGGCCACCAGAGATCTCGCCGACCACCTTGCCGCACATCCGGACCAGGACATGGACGACATCGCCTACACCTTGCAGACGGGCCGGGTGGAGTTCCCGTATCGCAGGTACGCTGTCGTGACGGGACATTCCGACGCGGCAAGTAAGTTGACCGATGGTCCAGTTGTCCCGCCGGTACACCGGCGTGGCGAGTTCAGCGGTGCCACGGACCTGGCCCAGGTCGGCGAGGAATGGCTGTCCGGTGCGGTGATCCCGTGGCACGACCTGCCCGCCGGGCGGCGGCGGAAAGTGCCGCTGCCCACTTATCCGTTCCAGCGGGGGCGGTACATCGTCGAACCAGTCGAGACTCAACGGCCCCAGATGGTGGCCGCGCCGGCCGGCCATGACGCGGCGGAGACCGTCGCGATGCTGTTCGCGGAGGTACTGCAGACCCCGGAAGTGGCTGACGACGACGACTTCTTCGAGCTCGGCGGCGACTCGCTGACCGCCGTCGGGCTGATCGCCCGAATCGAGGACACCTTCGGCGTGACCCCGGAACTGGCCATGCTGTTCGACCACCCGACGCCGGCCGGTGTCGCGCACGCCGTCCAAGACCTGTTGGAGGACAACGCATGACGAGCGCTTTCCTGTCCTTCGCCCAGCAGCGGCTCTGGTTCCTCGACCAGCTGCTGCCCGGCAGCACCGCGTACCACATCAGCTGGTCGGTGCGGCTGTCCGGGCCGCTGGACCTGGCCGCGTTGCGCTGGAGCCTGCGGCGGGTGGTCGAACGGCACGAGGTCCTTCGCACCAGTTTCCCGGCGGAGTCGGGCGAACCGGTCCAGATGGTCCGGCCGGTCGGCGAGATCCCGTTGCCCGCCAACGACATGAGCGGCGACGACGCGGTCCGCCGGGCGATCGCCGAAGACCTCGCGACTCCGTTCACGATGACGGACACCCCGCCGATCCGGATGACGCTGTACCGGCTGAACGCCGACGAACACGTCCTTTCGGTGATCGTGCACCACATCCTGGTGGACGGCTGGTCGGCCGGGGTGTTCTTCGGCGAACTGGGGCGGCTGTATGCCGCGCGGGTCGCCGAAGAACCGGATCCGTTGGCTCCGTTGCCCATGCAGTACCGCGAGTTCGCGCGCTGGCAACGTGACCAGCTCACCGGAGATCGTCTGGCGAAGACCCTTGACTGGTGGCGCGAGGCGCTCAGCGGCGCGCCGACCGTGCTGGAGCTGCCGAACGACCTGCCCCGGCCGACCGTCCAGACGTTCGCCGGTGCCACGCACCAGATCCCGCTGTCACGTGAGCTCTGGAACGCGATCGCCGGCTGCGCCCGCGCGCACAAGGCGACACCGTTCATGGTGCTGTACGCGGCTTTCGCCGGGCTGCTCAGCCGGGTCACCGGCGCGACCGACCTGGTGATCGGCAGCCCGGTCGCCGGCCGCGGCCGGGCCGAGCACGAGCAGTTGATCGGCATGTTCGCCAACACGTTGCCGCTGCGGGTCGACGCGAGCGGCGACCCGTCGGCGGCGGAGCTGATCGGCCGGGCCAAGGCCACGTCGCTGGCCGCGTTCGCGCGTCCCGACCTGCCGTTCGAGAAGCTCGTGGACGAGCTGCGGCCGGACCGTGTGCTCAGTCACAACCCGCTTGTCCAGGTGATGCTCACGTTGCAGAACACCGCGTCCCGCGAAGCCGCCTCGGGTGGGCTGGGGATCGAGCCGTTCCCGATGGATCTCGAAGCCGCCTTCGTCGACCTGTGGCTGGAAGGCCGTCCACCGTCCACATCGGACTCCGACGCGCTCGCCCGGTTCGTGTACAAGTCCGACCTGTTCACCCCGGCGGCGGTCGCCCGGCTGGCCGACCAGTTCCTGACCGTGCTCGGCCAGGTCACCGCCCAGCCGGCGGCGCGGCTGTCCGAGCTCACTTTGTTGACCGACGCCGAACGCACGCGGCTGGTCGACGTCTTCGGCGCCGCGCCGCTCGATTCCGACGTCCGGACAACACTTTCGGCGATCTTCGAAGAGCAGGCGGAACGCACACCCGACGCGGTCGCGGTCACGTGCGGGGACCGGCAGCTCACCTATTCGCAGCTCAACCGGGCCGCGAACAGGCTGGCGCACAAGCTGCGGGATCTCGGCGTCGGGCCGGAGGTGCTGGTCGGCATCTGCGCGCAGCGGGATCTCGGGCTGATCGTCTCGACGCTGGCGGTGCTCAAGGCCGGCGGCGCGTACGTGCCGCTCGACCCCACCAACCCGCCGGAACGACTCAAGTTCGTCCTCGCGGACACCGACGCGCACATAGTGCTGACCCACGAAGGGCTGCTCGACCGGTTCGGCGCGTACCACGGCGAGATCCTGCTCCTGGACGACCTGCCGGACCGTCCTGAGGACAACCTGCCGGCCCAGTGTGGACCGGACAACCTCGCGTACGTGATCTACACGTCCGGGTCCACCGGCCGGCCCAAGGGCGTGATGATCGCCCACCGGCAGGTCATCCGGCTGATGACCGCGTCGGACGAGCACTTCCGGTTTGACGCCACCGACGTGTGGGCGTTGACCCACTCCCACGCGTTCGACCTGTCGGTGTGGGAGATGTGGGGCGCGTTCACCAAGGGCGGCCGGGTGGTGATCGTCCCGGCCGACACCGCCCGCGACCAGGAAGCGCTGTCCGATCTGCTGCGCGCCGAGCAGGTCACCGTGCTCACCCAGACGCCGCCCGCGTTCCGCGCGCTGCGGACGACTTTGACGGCGCTCGGCCGTTCGTTCCGGGACACGGCCATGCGGACGATCGTGTTCGGTGGTGACACCCTGCACGCGCGCGAACTGGACCAGTGGTTCGACGAGCACGGTGACGTGCGGCCGGCGATGGTGAACATGTACGGGATCACCGAGACCACCGTGCACGTCACCTACAAGCTCGTCCAGGACGCCGACCTGGCCGCGGCGCCGTCGTCGCCGATCGGCCGGCCACTGCCCGACCTCCGTGGGTACGTCCTGGACGAACGGCTGGAGCCGGTGCCCGTCGGGGTGGCCGGCGAGTTGTTCGTCGCCGGTCCAGGCCTCGCCCGGGGCTACCTCAACCGGCCCGGCCTGACCGGGTACCGGTTCGTCCCGGAGCCGTTCAGCGGCCGGCCAGGGGAACGGATGTACCGCACCGGCGACCTGGTGAAGTGGCTGCCGGACGGGAATCTGGAGTTCCTCGGCCGGACCGACCGGCAGGTCAAGATCCGGGGCTACCGGATCGAACCCGGCGAGATCGAGGCGGCCCTGCTGGAGCACCCGATGGTCGGCCAGGCCGTCGTGCTGCCCCGAGCGGGCCAGTTGGTCGCCTATGTCTCCGCCAAAAGTGGTGACGACCTGGTCGAACGGTCCATATCGGCCACTGTGGACGGTTGGGGTGAGGTCTTCGACCTGGCGTACGGCCACCAGACCGACCCGTTCGCCAGCTGGGACTCCAGCTACACCGGCGAGCCGATCGCCCGCGAGGCCATGGCCGGCTGGCTGGAACAGGCCGCCAGGCAGGTCGAGGCCCTGCAGCCGCGGCGGATCCTGGATGTGGGCTGCGGCATGGGCCTGTTCCTGCGACGGCTCGGCCCCGGCTGCGAACGTTACGTCGGCACGGACGTCTCCGCTTCGGCCATCACCGCCGCGCGCAAGCAGGCGGAACTGGCCGGCGTCCAGGCGGAGCTGCGCCAGCAGGCCGCGCACGACCTGACCGGCCTGACCGGCGAACGGTTCGACGTGGTGCTGCTCGACTCGGTCGTCCAGTACTTCCCGTCCGTGGACTACCTGCTGGAGGTGCTCGACGGGCTGGTCGGCCTGGTCGCCCCCGGTGGGGCCTTGTTCGTCGGCGACGTCCGGCACCTGGGATTGTTGGAGGCGTTCCACAGGTCCGTCGCACAGTTCCGGGACGACGACGGCGACCTGCGAACGCGGGTGGACGCGGAGAACGAGCTGCTGGTGGACCCGGAGTTGTTCCGGCGGTTGCCGGGTCGGTTGAGTCGGATCAGTGCCGTGGACATCCGGATGAAACGCGGCTCGTTCGGCACTGAGATGGAACGGTTCCGCTACGACGTCGTGCTCACTGTGGACGGACCGCCACCGGTCTCGTCTGACGTTCTGGCGTGGCAGGGTTCGACGCCGGCGGAGTTCGGGCGCTGGCTGGACGCTCATCATCCGGTGACGGCGGCGGCGAGACACGTTCCCAACGGGCGGATCCTCAGCGATGGCGTGGATCCCGAGGCGTTGGCGGCGGTGGCCGAAGACCGCGGCTACCAGGTCCGGCTGCGGTTCGCCGACGACCCGGTCCGGTTCGGCCTCGATATATCCACCGTGGATATACCAGGTGAGCCCGGGGTGATCGGTGAGCGGGTCGACTGGACCGTGTTCACCAACTTCTGCCTGCGTGACCGGTGGGAGACGGAGATGGTGCCGGCGCTCCGGTCGCATCTTGGCGAGCGCCTGCCTGGTCACATGGTGCCGTCGCGGTTCGTGGTGCTGGACCGGATGCCCCTCAACCGCAGCGGCAAGGTCGACCATGGCGCGCTGCCTGAGCCCCGTGTGACCCGTGCGGACGACTCGTTCGTAGCTCCCCGCACCGAGACTGAACGGCTGTTGGCCAGCATCTGGGCCGAGGTGCTCGGGCTCGAACGGGTCGGCGCCACGGACGACTTCTTCGAGGTCGGCGGCGACTCGCTGCGGAGCGTGCAGGTGGTCGGCAAAGCCAGGCAGGCGGGCCTGACGCTGACCGCACGGCGACTGTTCGAGCATCCGACAATCACCGAACTGGCGGCGGTCGCGGTGCCGATCGTCGCCGCGCCCACCCGGGTGCCGTTGACGCCGGTCCAACGGCTGCTGTCGGCCGATCGGTTCGTCGAGCGGATACCGCTGGTCTCGGCCACTCCCCTGGATCCTGAGCTGCTCCAGGCGGCGATGTCGTTCGTCGCGCGCCGGCATGACGCGTTGCGCCTGACTATGGACGGGGACGAGTGGACGATCGGCGACACCCCAACGATTCATGGTGACCGTCCCGTCCTGACCGTGAACCGGCTGGCGCTGGACGAACACTCCATCGGTGTCGTGGTCAGCGAACTGGACGTCGCGTACCGCCAACTCGCCTCCGGGTCGGCCATTCGCGTGCCTGGCGAGGCGATCAGTTTCTTGGCATGGGCGGCTACCCAGCCGTCACAGCAGGTCTCCCGGGTCAGTCACGGGTTCTCGGACGTGATCGAGATCAGGCCGACGGCCGCCCAGGTGGCCGTCCTGACAGGTGACTTCGCAGCGGCCTACCGGATGTCGCCGACGGAGGCCCTGCTCGCCGCGGTCACACTGCGTATCCGCGGCGAGGGTCTATGGGTGCGCCGCCGGGACGTTGTTGACGGCGTGGGCCGCTTCGACGTGCTCGTGGCCGTGCCGCCCGCGACAGACGAATCCGTGTCTTCGCTCAAGGAAGACCTACGTACCGCTGCGCCGGCTCTTGGCCGGGCGAAAGTGGCCGTGCACTGCGTTGACGTCGTCAACCTTGACGACAGTTTGATCACTGTAGGTGACCATGTCGACCCGATCGATCAGCTGGCCAGCGATGCCGATGTGGTGTTGCGCTGGGATGGCGTCAACGTCCAGATCCTCGTGACGGGTCCGGCGGCGGCGACCGTGGCCGCGGCGGTGGAGCACGGCCTGGCCGAGCTGGCCACCACCAAGCACACCGGCACGTGCACACCGTCGGACTTCCCGTTGGCCGGTCTGGACCAGCCCACGCTGAGCCGGTTGTTCGGCGACGGCAGGGACATCGAGGACGTCTACCCGGTCGGGCCACAGCAGGACTGGATGGTCCATCGCTATCGCGCCCAGGACGACACCAGCCTCTACGGATTCGACCTGACCTGGGTCACCGACGATCTCGACGCCGACGCATGGGCCGAAGCGTGGCAAGTGGTGACCCAACGTCAACCAAACCTGCGGACAGCCGTACTCACCAACGGGGTGCCGCGACCACTTCTGGTGGTGCACCGAGACGTGCCACTCAAGTTCCACATGGAGGACCTGCGCGGGCTCGATCCCGAAGAGCGGGAGCGGCGCTGGGCGGAGTGCGTGGACAAGTTGTACGCGGGTGGATTCGAGCTGAGCGAACCCGGACATTCGCGGCACGTCCTGTTCCGGACCGGCGACCGGTCATACCGATGGACGTGGTTCGTCAGCTACATGCTGTTCGACGGCATCTCATTCTACCGGTCGATGCACGAAGCCGAACTGGCATACCGGGCCATCAAAGAAGGAACCACCGCCTCCCTGCCCGAAGTCGTGCCACACTCCCGATACGTCGAATGGTTCGAACACCAGGACCTCACCCCCACCCTGTCCTACTGGCGAGAACGACTCCACGGCTTCACAGCGCGAACACCCCTGGCCTTGCGACTCGGCGCCGACCTGACCGCACCCCAACGTCCACAACGGACAGGCCGGTTCACCATGCTGTCCCGCAAAGACAGCACATCCCTACGAGTCAACGCCCGAAAACACCGCCTGACCCTCTTCGGCCTGGTGTCCGCAGCCTGGTCCCTGGTGCTGCACAACGTAACCGGCGACACCGATGTCCTGTACGGCAACGTAACCGCCGGCCGCCCAGACGAAATCCCCGGCGGCGACAAACTGATCGGCTACTGCAACCTACAAATGCCAGCCCGCGTCACTGTCGACCCAACCAAACCCCTCCTGCATTGGCTGCGTGAACTGCAAGCAACCCAACTGGACGACCGAGCCAACCAATGGGCCCCACTACGCCGAATCAAAGAAGTCAGCGAAGTGCCCCCAGACACCGACCTCTACGAGTCGTGCATGTTCTTCATGGACGGCCCCCTCCGCGCAGCACCACCCTCAGAGTCATGGCGCCGAGTAATCGGCGGAACAAACACCGAGCACCTGATCCGCTTCGTAGTAGGCCCCATCGACGAAATAGCCCTGACCCTCGTCTACAACCAAGGCACCTTCGCCGACACAACCATGGAAACATTGCTACGCAAACTCTGCGCCGCCCTCATGGCAATGACCGGCCCCCTCAACGGCACCGTCCACGACGTACTCTCCGCGATGGCAACCCCACCCGACATCACAGTCCTGCCCAGGGAGGCCCAACTGGCATTCTTCTCGTCCTACGGCCAGTCCCCCGACATCTCCGCCGGCTGACCGCCAGAATTCGTCACCGGGCGGCAGATCACCACAGTCGATTCAACTCATTACCACCCGAATCAAGAATGACATAGTCAGAATCACCAGGGTAGGGCAGCCACACAGCTATCCCATTCGGCCAAACATGAATCTCAATGGAAGTAACGACGTGCTGCTCGACCCGCAGGAAGATGAATTCATCAACGGCCAACTCGAAGGCAATCCCGAGCGGCTCGAAGGTGATACGCACAGGTCCGCCAGCCGCAACAAGCTTGAGATCCGTCGTCGATTCAGGTCCAGCCAATTCAGATCATCCGTCCCGCAGACATCAACAGAGCCCACCACTTCTTCGAGACCATCGAAACTCCGCAGGCATCAGATCACACCTCCCGCCGTGGACGTAGACGCGCATCATGCCATGTGAGACCGTAATCCTTCGCCTGGGGCCGGGATTCAGATCATGGCGACGAGGATCTTGCGGGGGCCGGTGTAGGGGTGGCGGCCGTGGAGGGCCAGCATGTTCTCCACGATCATGATGTCGCCGCGTTGCCAGGGGAAGGACAGTTCGTTGCGCTTGGCGGCGGTCCTGATCGCGTCCACATCGGACGAGGGGATCGGTGAGCCGTCGCCGTAGGTGACTGAGTGGGGGAGGTCGGATTCGTTGTCGAAGAGGTCGAGGAGGGCTTCGCGTTCGGTTGGGGGGAGGTTTGTTGGGTGCCATTGGTCGGCTTGGTTGAACCATACTGGGGTGCCGGTTTTCGGGTGGGTGCGGATTGCGGGGCGGGGGGCGGATGTGCGTAGGCCGTTGTCGGGGGTCCAGTTGAAGGTCAGACCGGCCGCGTGGAGGAACTTTTCGGCCTCGGCCGGGTTGTCGGTCTCGAATGTTCGCTGCCAGGATTTTCCTGGGCCGTAGCCGCCGTGGAGGTGTTGGCGGTACACAATTCCCTTGGTGGTGAAGCGGTCGCGGACGTCGGGGTCCAAATCGGAGAGTAGGGCGCGGCCGTCGCACACTGGGGTGGCGCCGCCGGTTGTTGGTTCGGTCAGGCAGCAGAAGAACAGGCGGTCCGGCCAGGTTTGTGCGTAGGAGAGTTCGTTGTGCAACGAGATCTCGTACTCCGCTGGGTACTCGGTTGACGTGAAGATTCCGTCCGCGACCTTCGTTCGAGGAGTGTTCCCGCCGCGATAGCCGCCTAGGGGTTCGCCGAACTTTGCCACGGTCTCGTGGAAATGCGCAGGCGAGGAAATTCCCAGGCCACGCAGGAGAACCACGCCGGTGGTGGTGAGGATTTCGTCTACTTCGGACATCAAGGTCGGTGTGACCTCGCGGATGTCGAACGTCACCAGCGTTGTACGGCCGCTCACTGTCTTCTCAAGCATGAGCCCTCATCTCCGGCGCCATCGCGGCCGCCTCTTCTTCGGTCGGCATCGCGCGCATCCTGGGGATGGGCGAGAACACGTAGATCACGAACGAGCCGAGCAGGCCGATCGAGCCGATCCACACCAGTGGCTGGATGCCGATCGCGTCCGCGAGCACTCCGGCCGCGAGCGCGCCGACCGGGACGGTCGCCATCGACAACGCCCTGAGCGTGGCCACCACACGGCCCTGCATCTCGTCCGGGGTGAGCAGTTGGCGCAGGGTGGTCTGGATGATCGTGCCGACCTGGGTGGACAGTCCGTAGCCGAACTGGGATGTCACGAGCAGGGCCACGACCAGCCACAATGGACTCACCAGGGACGCGGCGGGGATCAGCAGCAGGATCCCGTTCGCGCAGCCGACCGCCCACATCACCGCCGTGCCGACGCCGACCTTCCGCATCAGCCGCACCGAGAGCCATGAGCCGGCCAGCGCGCCCGGCCCGGCCGCCGCGAAGATCGCGGCGACCCACCCGGGCGGCACGTTGAGCACCCGGATCAGATAGAGCACGTACAGTGTCTGCAACGCGCTGGTGAACCCGTAGAAAATGGCGGACGCCGACGCGATCGTACGCAGCACCGGATGCCGGACCACCCAATGCAGTCCCTCTCGGATGGCCCGCAGGACACCGTCGGTGTGCGTCGCCGACGGCATGGTGTCGGGCTTGCGGATCAGCAGGAGCATCGCCGCGGAGATCAGGTGGGTCGCCGCGCTGACCACCAGCACCATCGCCGACGCGACCGCGGAGATCGCCACGCCCGTCGCGGCCGGGCCCAGCAGGCCCGCCGCCGACCTGCTCAGCTCCAGTTTCTGGTTGCCCTCCGCGACGAGTTCCCGGCCGGTGAGGGTCGGCAGGTAGGCGTGGTAGGCGATCTCGAACATCACGCCGAGGACACCCGTGCAGAACACGATCACGTACAGCGCCTCGATCCGCAGCCAGCCGACCGCGTACAGCGATGGGACGAGTGCCAGCAGCACGAACCGGCCGATGTCGGTCCAGACCATCGCGTACCTGCGGCGGACCCGGTCCACCCACACGCCGGCGAACAGGAAAAGCAGGAACGGCAACTGGGACAACGCGTTCATGAAGCCCATTTGGGTGGCGGACGCGTTCAGCATGACGACCGCGACCAGTGGCAGGGCGGTCCGGCCGACCGCGGTGCCGAACATCGCCAGGGTCTGGCCGCCCCACAGCTTCAGGAAGTCCCGGTGCCGCCACAGCTCAGCCCGCATCGATGTCCCCCAACGCGACGTCCGGCTGCGCCGCCGCGCCCGCCAGCAGCGCGGTGTAACCGGTGACGAACTCGCGCATGGTCGACTTGTCGAACAGCTCGGGCCGGTACTCCGCCACGCACATCAGGCCGTCCGGGCGCCGCCACAGGTACATCGACACGTCGTACTTCGCCTCAAGCGTTCCCCACGGCTCGAACTCCATGCTGACCCCGCCCATGTCCACCGGGAGTGCGCGACGGTCGTCGGCGAGCATGAACATGGTCTGCACCAACGGTGTCTGCGCCGGATCACGCACTGTCGTGAGTTCGTCGACCAGGGCCTCGAACGGCACGTCCGCGTGGGTGTACGCGTCGATGGTCAGCTGACGCACCTGCCGGGTCAGCTCACGGAACGATTCCTGGCCGGTCACATCGACCCGGATGACGAGCGTGTTGACGAAGAACCCGATCAGTGGCTCCAGTTCCGGCCGCTGCCGGGTGATCACCGGCACGCCGACGGCGATGTCCCGCTGTCCGGTCCGGCGACGCAACCACTCGGCGTAACACGCCAGCGACGCCATGAACAGCGAGCCGCCCTCGCTCGCGCCCGCCGCCCGCAACGCGTCCACCACGGCCGCCGGCACCTCGAACAGCTCGTGCGCACCCTCCACGCCGAGCTGGGACGGCCGTGGACGGTCGGTCGGCAGCGCCAACGTCCGCGTCCCCTCAAGCCGGCGCCGCCAGTACCCGAGCTGCTCGCCGCCGACCTCGGTGACCACCTTGCGCTGCCACGCCGCGAAGTCCGAGTACCGCACCGGCAGGTCAGGCAGGTCCGGTTCCCGGCCGTCCCTCAGCGCGGGGTAGAGCCGCGCCAGCTCGTCGGTCAGGACTTCGACCGACGGCCCGTCGAACACGGCGTGGTGCACGGTCAGCAGAAGCTCGTGCACAGCCGGTCCGAGCCGGATCAGCAAGGCCCGCAGCGGCGGCTGCGCGGCCAAGTCGAACCGGGCGCCGCCGGACTCAGCCAGCACCTCCCAGCGGCGGGCCTCGTCCGCGCCGGACAGGTCGACCGTGTCGAACGGCAGCTCGGGTTCCGGCTGCACGACCCGGACCAGGCCGCTCGGTGTCGCCACGAACCTGCTGCGCCACACTTCGTGCCGTCGCACGATTTCCAGCAGCGCCAGCCGCAACGCCTTCGGGTCGAGCTCGCCGGTCAGCCGGCGCCGGAACTGGACATTGTGGAGTGTCGCGCCCGGGTTGAGCTGGTCGACGAACCACAGCCGCTGCTCACCGTACGAGGCCAGCCGCGGCTCGCCGGCCGGGGCCGGCTCGATCGGCGGCAACTGCCCGGCGTTGAGCCTGGCTGTGACGGCAGCGGCCAGATGGGCGACCGTGGGTTCGGAGAACACCACCGGCAGCGGCAGGGTCACGCCGAACGCCTTGCGGATCCGGTTGGCCAGCTGGATCGCCAGCAGGGAATGCCCGCCCAAGGCGATGAAGTCGTCGGTGCGGCCGACCTGGTCCCGGCCGAGCAGGGCGGCGAACAGTCCGGCGATGATCTCCTCGAACTCACCTCGCGGGCCCTCGGCCACGGTCTGTGGCCGGTCGACCGCGGGCAGCCGCGAACGGTCCAGCTTTCCGTGCGGTGTCAACGGAAGCGAGTCCAACGCGAGCAAACCAGGCACCATGTACCCCGGGAGCGTGGCCTCGGCGTGCCGGCGCAGCGCCGCCAAGTCCAGTCCCTCTGGGGTGACGTAAGCGACCAACTCGCCGTCCACCCCGATCACGGCACAGCCGGTGACGCCGGGGTACGCGGCGAGAACCGCCCGCACCTCCCCCGGTTCGACCCGGTAGCCCCGGACCTTCACCTGGTCGTCGGCCCGGCCGAGGAACTCGATCGCCCCGTCGGGCAGCCGGCGGGCCAGGTCGCCGGTGCGGTACAGCCGGGCACCGGGTCGGCCGGAGAACTGGTCCGGCACGAACTTCTCCGCGGTCAGTCCGGGCTGGCCCAGGTATCCCCTCGTGACCGTGGCGCCACCGATGACCAGTTCGCCGGCGACACCCTCCGGCACCAGCTCGCCCCAATCGTCCACAATGTATGCCTCAGCGTGCGCCATTGGCCAGCCGAGCGGAGTGACTTCACCACGCGGTTGGGAATCGCGATCGGCCGGCAGCGCCAGCACACCGACTGTCGTCTCAGTGGGACCGTAGTGGTTCACCACGTTTCCACGCTTGCGCAGCAGCCGCACATCGTCCACTTGCGACGCCTCGCCGCCGAGGATCAGCGCCTTTCGGGGGACGATGTCAGCCGACTCAAGTGCCGCCAGATGCGACGGGGTGATCTTGAGATAGTCGACGTCTCTCAGATGCCCGGCGATCCAGTCCGCGTCCGTCGCCAGGTCCTTGCTCACCAGGTGCAGCGTGCCCCCGGTGAGCAGGGCGCCGAAGAACGCGGTGACCGCGAAGTCGAACGTCAGCGGTTGCAGCATCGTCCACACTGGACGATCCAGGTCAACCAACCCGGCCAGGCCGTCGAGATAGGCCGTCACGTTCCCGTGGGTCACGCCGACGCCTTTGGGCCGACCGGTCGAGCCGGACGTGTAGACCACGTAGGCCAACGAGTCCGACCAGACCAGGACGTCCGGCGGCGCTGCGCGATCGTCCGGACCCAGCGTCAGCACCGGCACAGCACATTCGATCGGCTCCGCGGCGACCACGGCGGCGGCGCCGGAGTCCTTCAGCAGGAACCGAATCCGGTCTGGCGGATGCTCGACGTCCAGCGGCAGGTACGCCCCGCCGGCCATGAGCACGCCGAACACCGCGACGGCCAGGTCCACGGTGTTGCCGAAGATCACGGCCACCGGCTGGCCCGGCCGCACCCCGGCGGCCACCAGTCGATGCGCCAGCGCGCCCGCCCGCGCCCGCAACTCCGGATAGGTCAACCGGCCGCCCGCGGAGTCACAGACCGCAACACCTTCGGCGAACCGGCCGAACCGGGACAGCACAGTGTCCTCAACGGACAGTGTGATGGGGGCGGCGAGCAGCCGGTCACGTTCGTCTTCGAGCAGCAGTGGCAACCGGTTCAGCGGTGTGTCCGGCGCAGCCACTGCGGCACTCAGAAGCTGGACATAGCGGTCGGCGATCGCCCGCACGGTGGCCGGGTCGAACAGGTCCGTGCTGTACTCCCAACGACCGTGCAGCACGCTCTTCTGGTACTCCGACATGTCCACCAGGAGGTCGACTTTGGACGTGCCGTTGCTCAGCGGCGGCCGTGGGCCCATGTCCACCGGCAGCAGGTTGAGCACGACCTGGTACAGCGGTGGCACGGACGGGTCGCGGTCCGGTGCCACCTCCTCGACCACCCGGTCGAACGGGACCGACGAGTTGTCCAAAGCGTACTGGACAGTTTCGGTCGCCCGGCCGATCAGCTCACGGAACGTCGGCGTGCCATCGCAGTCGACCCGCAACGCCACGCTGTTGACGAACATGCCGACCAGCCGTTCCAGCTCAGGCAGCTCTCGGCCGGCCACCGGGCAACCGACGACGACGTCCGACTGCCCGGACAGCCGGTACAGCACGGCCGCGAAGGCAGCCAACAGCACCGCGTACGTCGTGGTTCCCTCGGCTCTGGCCAGCCGCTTGACGGCTGCGAAGTCAGCCTCGGGCAGTTCGGTTTCCACCTGCCCGCCACGATGGCTGGGTGCCTGCGGACGGGCCCGGTCGGTCGGCAGCGCGATCTCCGGCGGGATACCCGCCAGTCGTTGCCGCCAGTACCCGAGCTGGCCGGCCATGGCCCCGGCGTCGTACTGATCACGTTGCCACGCCGCGAAATCGACGTACTGGATGGGCAACGCGGGCAGATCTTCGCCGCGGCACAGCGCGACGAAGTCCTCCAGCAGGATCGCACCCGACTGTCCGTCGCACACCGTGTGGTGCAGAACGAAGGCAACCGCCCAGCTGCTGTCGGTCAGGTGCATGGCGCGTACCCGCCACAGTGGTGCGCGTTCGAGGTCGAACACGTCGCTGTTGTCCTGGGCGACGATCTGGTCGATGCGCGGTTCGATGTCGTCGTACGGCAGGTCGCGCAGGTCCGTCGTGACGATCTCGATCGGCACCCGCGGGTGGATCACCTGCATGAGGTGTCCGTCGTGGACGGTGAACGAGGTCCGGAGCGGCTCGTGCCGGTCGACGAGCTTCGCCAACCCGTCGGCGAACCGCCCGGGGTCGGTCCCGTGCGGCATCATCGTCGCGCACAGGACGTTGTACGTGCCGACGTCGGGGGCGAGCTGGGTGACGAACCACAGCCGTTCCTGTGCGAACGACGCCGGGAACTCCTGCGGACTGCCGGGCATCGGTTACTCCTGTTCCGCCATGGCCACACGCAGACTGCGGGGACGCATGTCGGTCCACACCTCGTCGATGTGGGCCATGCATTCCTCGCGGTCGCCGGTGAACCCTTCGGTGTGCCAGCCGGCTGGTTCCGGCCGGTCCGCCGGCCAGATCGAGTACTGCTCCTCGTCGTTGACCACGACCTTGAACATCACTGACTCCCTTCTCGCCTGGCCAGCCGCGGAATCGTCGGCCGCGGTGGTTCCGGTTGGGCCGCCGCCCTGAGTTCCTCGATCCGGGCCGCGAACCCGCTGATGGTCGGGGTCTCGAACAGGATCCGCATGGGCAGCCGCACCCCGGCGAGCTTGCTGGCCGCGGCGATCAGCTGGACCGCCACCAACGAGTTGCCGCCGAGTTCGAAGAAGTCGTCGTCGACGCCGACCCGGTCGATGCCGAGCGACTCCATCCACATCGCGACGAGCTTCGCTTCGAGGTCCGTCATGGTCTCGACCGCGCCGGTCGTCGTGTCAGTGTCCACAAGGGACTCACCGGCCAGTTCGACAGGCGGCCGCCGGATGTTGACCAGCATCTCCGTGACCGACTCGGCGTTCACGACGACCTGCGGGCCGAGGTCGCCCGCCAGGATCCGGCGGAACGCCCTGGCGCCGTCCATCGGACGGATGCCTCGCCGGTCGTCCGGCACGTCGAGGGGGTCGGCACGCTTCCCCTCGCCGGACACGGCCGCGGCCACCGCGGCGACGTCCACCCGTCGCCTGGTGAAGTCGGTGATGCCGACCAGTTCCACACCGTCCTCGTCGACCAGCAGGAGGTCGGCGGTGAGCACCTGCGGTCCCTCGGCGGTGAAGCGGCGGTAGCTGTAGAACCTCGCCGGCAGCGGCCCGCGGATCACCAGCCGGCCATACCCGAGCGGCAACGTGGAGATGCCGTCCCGGGTGCCGAACGAGGTCGCCTGGTCGAGCAGTGCCGGCTGCAGCGTCCAGCGCACCAGGTCGTCGATGGCCTCCTGCGGCGCCTCGATCAACGCCAGTTCCTCGTTATCGCCTTCGTAGATCTCACGTAGCCCGTCCCAGTGCCCGCCGACGGAGACCACCTGGCTCGACTCGTCGCCGAACGCGATCTCGGTCCGCCGGCTGCGCGCTTTGACAGCGGCGAGATCCAGCCGTTGGGCCGGCTCAGGCCGGACCCAGCGACCGGTGCCGCGGACGTGTTCCCGGCGCACGCCGTCGCGCAGGCTCGTCCCGACGAACGAGCCGGACGCGTCGAACCGCACCCGCACCTCGGCGGCAGCGGAGTCCGGCACGGACAGCGGTTCGACGAACGCCACGTCGGTCAGTTCGACCACCGCGTCCTCGTCCGGCGCGGGCAGACACTCCGTCACGGCCGCGTGCGCAAGCTCCAGGTACCCAGTGCCCGGCAGCGTCGGAACGCCAGCGATCCGGTGGTGGTCCAGGACCCAGTGCGTGCCCGCGGCGATCACGCCCCACGCCTCGGTGTCGGTGTGGGACTGGATCATCGGGTGGTGGGCCGGCGTCGCCACCCGCGCGGCCTCCCGCGCCGCCGCGCCGGCCAGCCCGTCCTGCGCCATCCCGACTTCGAGCCACATTCCCCAGTTCACCGAGGTCACCGGGCACGGCCAGCCGTGGTCACCGCGGGCGTACGCGTCCAGGAAACTGTTGGCCGCGCAGTAGTCGACCTGACCGAACCCACCGCCGAGGGCGCTGACCGACGAGCAGAGCACGACGAAGTCCAGCGGCAGATCGGCGAACGTCGCCCGCAACGCCAGCGTGCCGCTGATCTTGGCGGCGAACACGCTCTCCACCACGTCACGCGCCTTGAACTGGGCGACCCCACCACCGGGCACACCGGCGGCGTGCACGATCCCGTCCAGGCCGCCCAGCTCGGCCACCACCTGCTCACGGACCGTGCGCAGGACGGCCGGGTCGGTCACGTCCGCGACGGTGACGAGCACGCTCGACCCGGCGCGTTCCATCCTGCGGATGGCCTCGATGGCGCGACCCGTGGTGGATTCCGCGCCGTGGACGGCCACATGTGCGTCCCAAGTGGACCGTGGGGGCAGCCCGGACCGGGACACCAGGACCAGTCGTGCCTGGTAGCGCGTTGCCAGGTCTTCGGCGAGCGTCACACCGATGCCGCCGAGCCCGCCCGTGATCAGGTACCGGCCGTTTGTCCGTGGTTCCACCACGTCGGCCGGCGGCGGCACCTGCTGGAAGTCCAGTGCCCACCGCCGACCCGACCGCAGGGCGACTGTCCGCAGCCCGCTGTCGGGCTCCAGGCCGGACTTCAGTTCCGCGACGAGCCGGGCGGCCGTGGTCGAGCCGTCCACGTCCAGCCGGCGCATGGTCACCTCGCTGGCCTCCAGCGGAACCACCCGGGCGATGCCGTCGAGCGTGGCCTGCTCAGGCTGGGTGAGGTCGCCGCCGACCACGTCCGCGGTCCCCGCCGACAGGATGTCCACGTGCACCTCGGTGAGCCGGTCGCGCTCGGCCAACGCCTGCACCAGGAGCAGCAGGCTGAAGAAGCCGGTGTCCTGGGCCTGCCGCACAGCGTCGATCCCGTGCCCGGCGGGTTCGGCGTCCAACGCCCAGGCGTGCACGACCCTGGCCGGGATGCCGCCGCTGACCAGCGTCACGTAGTCGTCCCTGGTCCTGAGCCGGTCCGGCCGCACCTCGGTGACGTCGACACCGTCGGCCCGCAGGGCAGCGGCGAGTGCGGCGCCGCGTTCGCCCGCCACGAACATCAGGCAGCCGCCGTCGAACCCGAACGTGGCTGGAGCCGGCGGCAGCTGTCGCCAGGTCGGCACGGCGAACCAGTCCTCGAACGGCAGCGGGCCGGTGTGCGGGGCCGGCGTCGCCGTTTCGGCCTGCGGATCGGGGTCCACCCAGTACCGCTTGCGCTGGTACGGGTACGTGGGCAGCGGCACCCGGCGGCCGGCCGGGCCGAACGCCGTCACCGGCACCCCGGCGAGGAACAGCTGTCCAGCGGCGGCGGACACAGTGGCCACGTCGCCCGTCCGGTCGTTCGGTCCGGGCAGGCTCGGCACCGGACCGAACGCCTCCCGCGTCAGCTGCTTGCGGACGAGCCCGGCCAGCTGGCGGCCCGGACCGCACTCGACAGCGGCCCATTCTCCTTCTGTGGCAAGCAAAGTCGTCACGCAGTCGCCGAACCGCACCGGCTGGCGCAGATGCGTCCCCCAGTAGCCCGGGTCAGTCGCCTGCTCGTCGGTGATCCAGTCACCGGTCACATTGGACAGGAAACGCATCTTGGGCGCGTTGCGCGGCACGGCCGCCACCGCGGCGGTGAACTCGTCCACCACCGGATCCATCATCGAAGTGTGGAATGCGTGCGAGGTGTGTAGTTTGCGGCAGGAGATCCCATGCGCCGCGAAGTCCTCCGCGACGGCGTCGACGGCCTCAGTTGGTCCGGCGACGACACACGTGCCCGGAGCGTTGACCGTCGCCACAGTGCAGCCGGTACCGGCCAGTCGACCCTCCACATCGGACGCGTCGCGTTGCACCGCGAGCATCGCCCCGGGCGGCATCGACTGCATCAGCCTGCCTCGATCGGTGACCAGGCGCAGGGCGTCCGGCAGCGCGAACACCCCGGCGACGGTGGCGGCGACGTACTCACCGATGGAATGGCCGATCATCGCCTCCGGCTCGACGCCGTGCTCCCGCCACAGTGTCGCGAGCGCGTACTCCAGCACGAACAACGCGGGCTGGGTGTACCGGGTCTGCCCGATATCGGTGTTGGCTTGGAACATCAGGTCGCGAATGTCCAGCCCCAGTTCCAGGATCTCCGCGCACTCGTCGACGGCCGCCGCGAACACTGGCTCGGACTCGTACAGTTCCCGGCCCATCCCGGCGTACTGTCCACCTTGGCCGGTGAACAGGAACGCCACCCGTGGCACGGCGCCGTCAACATGACCGGTACGCAGTTTGCGGTCCCGCAACGCTTCCGCAGCGGCTTCGGCGTCGGCAGCGACGACGAACGCGCGATGAGGATGCGCGGCGCGGCCGTTTGTCAGCGTGTACGCCACGTCGGCCAGGTCGATGTCCGGATGCCGGTCGAAGTGGCCGGCGATCCGCTCGGCCACCTCCGACAACGCCTCCCGGGTGGCCGCCGAGACCTGCAGTTGATGGGCCGGCCGCGCGGACGTGGGCCGGATGTCCGGGGCGGGCGCCTCCTGGAGGATCATGTGCGCGTTGGTGCCGCCGATGCCGAACGAGCTGACCCCGGCGCGGCGCGGGGTGCCGTTCGCCTCCCATTTGGACAGTGTGTTGGCGATGTAGAACGGGCTGTCGGCGAGGTCGATCCGCGGGTTGACGTCGTCGAAGTTGATGGTCGCCGTAATCAGCCGGTGTTCCAGCGACAGCGTGGTCTTGATCAGGCCGATCACCCCGGACGCCTGGCTGAGGTGGCCGATGTTGGACTTCACCGAGCCGATCCCGCACCACTGCCGGTCGTCGGTCCGTTGTGTGTACGCTGTAGACAACGCTTCGACCTCGATCGGGTCGCCCAACGCCGTGCCGGTGCCATGTGCCTCCACATAGGACACCGTCCGTGGGTCGACATCCGCCACGCCCAACGCCTGCGCGATGCACTCGATCTGGCCGGGCACACTGGGTGCGGAGAAGCCGACCTTGTCCGCGCCGTCGTTGTTGATCGCGTTGCCGAGGATCACGGCCCGGATGTGGTCACCGTCGGCGACCGCGTCGGACAGGCGCTTGAGCACCACCACGCCGACCCCGCTGCCCCAGACCGTGCCGTTGGCGCGCGCGTCGAACGGGCGGCAGTGGCCGTCCGGCGAGGTGAAGCCTTCCAGCCCGTAGTAGCCGGCGCCGAGCGGCAACTCGACGTTCACGCCACCGCCGAGCGCCATGTCGCATTCGCCGTGCCGCAAGGACTCCACCGCCAGGTGGACCGCGACCGCGGACGTCGAGCAGGCGGTGTGCACGGTCACGCTGGGACCGCGCAGGTTGAGCTTGTACGACGTCAGGGTGGCGACGTAGTCGGAGTAGTTCGTGCTGGACATCGTGAGGCTCGCGCTGATCGCCCGCCATACTTTCGGGTTACGCGTGAGGTTCGTCCACTGGTAGTTCTGTACGCCTGTGCCCGCGTATACACCGATCTCGCCCTGGAAGCGCGCTGAGTCGTAGCCGGCGTCCTCCAGCGCGGTGTGCGAGGTCTCCAGGAACAGCCGGTGCTGCGGGTCGGCCACCTCGGCCTCCCGGGAGCTCATCCCGAAGAACTCGGCGTCGAAGTGGTCCGGCTTGTCGATCACCGACGCGGCCGACACGAACGAGGGGTGCGCGTACTGCTCGGCGGTGACGCCGAGGGCGAGCTGTTCCTCCTTGGTGTAGAAGGTGATCGACTCGACCCCGTCGACCAGGTTGCGCCAGAACCGGCCGATGTCGTTCGCACCTGGTATCCGGGCGGCCATGCCGATGATCGCGATCGGTTCGACACCTGTGGTCCTGTCCGCGCTCGGGTCACGGCTCATGTCTCGGCCTCCTGTCGGGTGGTGCGCCAGGACGGTTGGCGCCGGGCGCGCTGCAAGCGGGCTGCCGCGCGGTTCGCGGCCCTGGCCAGCTGGGGGTTGTCGGTGGCGCCGCCGTCCAGATACCAGGCCAGCGCCCGGATCGTGGGATAGCGGAACAGGTCGACGACCTTGATCGGCCGGTCGAACAGCTCGGCCAGCCTGGCCTGAATGGTGACCAGGGTGAGTGAGTGCCCACCAACTTCGAAGAAGTTGTCGCCGGTGCCGACCCGCTCGATCTGAAGCACCTCACACCAGACGCGGGCGACCGCGATCTCCGTCGGCGTGCTTGGCTCTGCTGTGGACGTTGCTGGTCTTGGAGCAATGTCTTCCACAGTAGATTGTACTGTCTTCTGTATACAGTCCGGCAGGATGTCCGCCATCGGTGCGTCCACTGTCACCAACTCGGTGAGCAGCCGCAGTGTGTCCGCGAGCAACGTCTCGATTCTGGTGGCCTGGAAGAGGTCCGGGTTGTAGACCACCTCGATGGTGCCGAGGCCGTCCCGTTCGACCAGGTACACGGTCAGGTCGAATGGTGAACCCGGCATCGCCACCGGCACGTGCTCGGTAGTCGTACCGGGCAACGCCAGCGGCGGGTCGGTGAAGTTGAGGACGTTGAACAGCACCTGCACCAGCGGCGCCCGCGCCGGATCGCGGGGCAGACTCAGGCCGGTCACGATCCGCTCCAGCGGGGCCGCCGGATGGGCAGTGACCGCAAGGAATTCCTCGCGACACGCGCGCAGCGCCTCGGCGAACCCTTTGCCGGTGTCCACCCGCAGGCGGACCGGCACGATGTCGACGAAGAAGCCAACCAGGTCGGCGAACGCCGGCTCGGTACGGTCGGCGACGACCAGCCCGACGACGTTGTCGGGCCGGCCGGTCACCCTCCGCAGCACCTCGCCGAACGCGGCCAGCACGACAAGCGACGGCGTGGCGTTCGCGGCGGCGGCGACGCGACGTACTGCGGAGTCCAGTGTGGAGGAGAAGCGGATCGACGCCTCCGCCCCGGCGTACGTCTGCACGGGCGGCTGCGGGTGGTCCCGAGGCAGGTCGATGACGGTCGGAGCGCCGGCCAGGTGGTCGGTCCACCACGCCAGGTCGGCGTCGCCGCTCCGCTGGTCGCGTTCGGCCCGCCAGACCGCGTAGTCCGCGTATCCGGCCTGCAACGGCGGCATGGCCGCGCCCGCGTACGCCGCTTCCAGCTCGCGGTAGAGCACCGCCTTCGACCAGCCGTCGGCCACGGCGTGATGCAGCACGATGCTCAGGACGTGGTCGTCGGGGCCGAGCCGGTATACCCGCACCCGCCACACCGGCCCGGTGGCCAGGTCGAACGGGGTCGCCGCGTCGGCCGCCAGCTGTACGTCCGGGTCGCCTGCGGGGATCACCGGCATAGGGACGTCGGCGATCGGGTCGCAGACCGCCTCCGGCACTCCCCCGGATGCCACGATCCGCCACCGCAGAACCTCGTGGCGTTCCGCCAACGTCCGCAGCGCGGCACGCAACACGTCGACGTCTAGCGGACCGCGCACGCGTTCGGCGAACGCCACGTTGTACGCGGAGCTGCCCGGTGCGAGCTGGTCGAGGAACCACAGCCGCCGCTGGGACGGGGACAACGCCGGCGGACTGCCGGTCGGCACATCGGCCACGACCGGTCCGGCCTTCGCCACCCGCTCGGCGATCCCCGCCAACGTCAGGCCGTCGAAGATGTCCTCGGCCCCGACGTCCTTGCCCAGCTCAGTGCGGATCGCGGCGACCATGCGCATCACGGCGACCGAATGCCCGCCCGCGCTGAAGAAGTCCTCACCGTCCCGCGGCGCCGCGCCGAGAACTCGTTGCCAGATCAGCGAAAGATCGGTGTCCGACGCATCACCGACGGGCTGGTCCTCGGCCAGCAGGCGCAGCTTGCCCCGGTCCACTTTCCCGGACGTGGGGCTGGTCGGCAGCACGTCGAACCGCAGCACCCGGCGCGGCACCATCGCCTGACCGAGCCGGTCCGCGCAGTAGGCACGGATCTCGTCCTCGGCCGGCAGGTCAGGCCCGTCGACGAACGCGACCAACTCCTTGCCGGCGGGGCCGTCGATCACCTCAACGGCGACCTGACTGATCCTGGAGTGGTCACGCAGCACGGCTTCGATCTCGCCGAGTTCGACGCGCTGGCCGCGGATCTTCACCTGCCCGTCCCGCCGGCCGACGAACACGAGCCGCCCGTCCGGCAGCTCACGCATGATGTCGCCGGTGCGGTAGAGCCGGGCGCCTGCCTCACCGGAGAACGGGTCTGGCACGAACTTCGCCGCGGTCAACCCTGGCCGGCCGAGATATCCCCGCGCGACACCGGTACCGCCGACGAGCAGCTCGCCGGGCGTCCCCGGCGGCACGGGCAGGAGGTTCTCGTCCACGACGTGACAGTGGTGGTTGGGCAGCGGCCCGCCGACCGGCAGGACGTCGCTCCACTCGCCGCTCAGCTCGGCGCCGGTCATGATCACCGTGGTCTCGGTCTGGCCGTAGACGTGCCAGAACCGCCGTCCGTCGCTCCAGCGGGCCACTTCATGCGGCTCGACCAGGTCACCGCCCGCGACCACGGTCTGGACGGCCGGCAGCCGAGTCGGATCGAGCAGCCGCAGCAGGACGGGCGGGATGAGCGCCCACGTGACGTCGTGTTCCCGCAGGAAACGCTCCAGCCGTGCGGTGTCCGACCGGTCCCGCTCCGCCACCAGCTGCACGGAACCGCCGGACAGCAACGGAATGAACACGTCCATGGTGAAGCCGTCGAACGCGGGCGACGAGAACCCGAACGTCCGGGTGTTCGCGTCCACCCCGGTCCGGGCCGCGAAGACGGTGGCGAACTCGACCACGTTGCGATGCGTGATCAGCGCGCCTTTCGGCCGTCCGGTCGAGCCGGACGTGTAGATCACGTGCGCCAGGTCGTCCGGCGTGACCGCGACCGGCTCGAACTCCGCTTCCTCGGTGGGCACGTCCGTCACGATCTTGGTCACCCCGGCGTCGTCGGCCAGCTCGGTCAGCCGCCGACGTGGGAGGTTCATGTCCAGCGGGACGTACGCGGCCCCGGCCATCAGAACGCCGAGCATGGCGACGATCAGCGACGGCCGCCGCTCGACGTGGACACCGATCGGCTCACCGCGCCGGGCATCGAGCCTACCGGCCAGTTTCCCCGCTCTGCCAACGAGTTCGCGATACGTGAGGGTCTCGTCCCACTGCCGTACCGCGATCGCGTCCGGCGTGCGCCAAGCCTGCGCGACGACGAGTTCGTGGACTGTCGCTTGTGGATACTGATGCCTGTGGGTCATCACGCCCCCACCGGGTCGACGATCTGGAACCGCAGCTCACTGGAGTACCGCTGGCCGGCCGCGTCCCGCAGCCAGTGCTGGCCGGTGTCGGGCAGTAGTTCGGTGATCGTCATCGTCTCCTCAGGTCCACTGGCCCGTGCCATGGCGCACAGCACCCCGGCGTAGATCGGACTGGTCAGGTCGAGGTACACCGGTTTGGCCTCGCCCTGGAACTTGACGAAGACCCGGTCGGGCAGGTCCAGCGCGGCCCGCCAGCGACGCACCGCGACGTACTCGGCCTGTTCCCCGGCGGCCCCGGCCAGACTCGTCCGGCCGACCGTGGTACGCCACGTTTCCCGTGCCACGACGAGCTTTCCGATCGTGATCCGAGGTGTGTGCGGCACGGCTGAGACCAGCTTGAACCCGTTCATCGCCTGCAGCGAGATCATGTCGCCGACCACGTCCAGCAGCGGCCACCGCCGCCCGTCGGGTGCGCGGGCGACCAAGTCCTTGTCCACCAACACCGACGTGGCCGGCAGCAGTCGTTCGTGGTCAGCCACCGGCGCCTCGGCGAAGCCGAGTTGGTAGTCGGTGGGGCCGTCCAGGTTCTGGGCCAGACGCGCGGAGTACCCAGGCCAGTCCGATGGGTAGAGCACGTGCACCCGGTGCTCACCGGTATCCTCGGCCATCGCCTGGACGAGCGAGGCCGGCGAAGGGTGCCAGCGGTTGAGGAACGTGCTGGCGAACGTCCCGATTCCGACGTGCAGTTCACCGAGCACGACCAGGTAGTCGCCGCGCTCGACGGCGTCCGTGTCCTCGGCGCAGAGCAGGAGGTCCGGGCTGTGCAGCCGGGCCGCCGTCCAACCGGGACGGTCGGCCGGGAACGCGGCGGCCGCGGCGTCGACGAGCCCCGAGGGTGTCAGGCACAGCGACTTGTCCGCCGATCCCGCGCCGAGGCCGAACAGGTTCATCCAGCGCGTGCTGAACTCGCCGACCACCGCGTCCACCAGGCTCGTATCGGTGCCGAGCAGCACCCCCATGCCGAAGAACAGCAAGTCGGACAGTGGCACGTCGCCGCCGTCGGGGGCGAGATCGTCGTAGATCTCACGCAACGCCACCGTGTACGCCTTGCCCAGCTCCGCCGTCAGCCAGCGGGCCGCGCCGAGCATGATCGCCATCGGCTCGGCGATGTCCGTGAGCACCTGCCCGCCGACGACCACGTCGATGTCCCGGGCGGTGTCCTCGAAGCACACACTGCGGCCCGCGTACGTCTCACCCGCCCGTCGATGGGCCGGGACGCCGGTGACCGCCGTGAACTCCTCGGCAAGCCCACGGAGCGCCGCCGCGAGCCGGTCCGGATCGCCGACCGACGCGGTGACCTCGTCCTTCGCGGCGGACATCCGATCCAGCCAGGACGCCGCCCTCGCCTGCGCCACAGGGTCACCGATCCCGCCGAGGAGCGCCCGCAGCGCGTTCTCCGCGTCCAGGCTTTGCGGCAGATCGCCCTGCCAGCTCAGCAGTCCGCGTTCGGCGAGCCGGTCCAGCAGCAGATACCCGTCCTGTTCGGTACGGACCAGACCGTCCCGCGTCAAGCTGGCGACAACGGCGTTGGCCGCGACCCGACCGTCACACAGCTGGATGGCCGCGACCTCGATGGCGGACAGCGGCACCGGCCGGGCCCCGGGCCGCGAGACCTGCCGACCGTCGAGCGTGAGATGGGCCGGCCGCGACGGCGGCAGCCAGGGGCGGATCGCCGGGTCAGCGGCCATCTGCCGGGCGAGCGTCACCAGCGGCCAGTACTCGAAGTCCACCGCCCGCGTCCGCAGCAGGCCGTCACCCACGGTGACTTTGATCCCTGTGGCCGCCGGGTCGACCGTGGCCCACGCGGCCGGGCCGAAGAACCCGATGGTCTCGTTCTTGGCGCAGTAGCGCTGCCAGTAGCTCGCGACCATCCGTTCCCGCCGACGCCATTTGCTGGTGCGGCGGATGTCCTGGGACCGTAGTCCGTCCAACGGGCCGAGCGCGGCAAGGTTCTGCCACGCCACGGCTTCATGGAACAACGGGTCGCCGGCCAGTTCCCGGCAGGTCTCCGCGCCCGCAGCCACCGCGAGCTCAAACTGCCGCTCGAAGTCGTCCGCGACGCCTTCCAGGAACGCATCGGCTGCCTTGGCGCAGTCTGGTGCGGCGAACCGCGCGAGGCCGTCGATCGGGAACCCGGTGCTGCGCACGGCCACATCCCGCCACACCGACCAGCCGGTGTTCCCCAACGGGACAAGGTGATTCATCGGCACACCTCCGGGTCGACGACGTGCATCCGCAGTTCGCTGGTGTACCGGTGGCCGGCGGCGTCGGTGAGCCAATGCCGGACCGGGAGCACTTCGGTGACGGTCATCGCCCCGTCACCGGCTTCCAGGGCGGCACGGGCCATGACGCACAGCAGGCTGGCGTAGACCGGGCTGGTGAGGTCGAAGTAGACCGGTTTGGTTTCGGCGTGGAACTTGACGAAGACGTGGTCCGGCAGGCCCAGTTCCCGCCGCCAGCCACGGACCGCCAGGTACCCGGCCCGCTCGTCGCGCACCTCAACGAGCCCCGGTACGTCCACGGTGGACCGCCAGGTTTCCCTGGCGACAACCAGGTTGTCCACGGTGACGCGCGGAGTGTGCGGGCCGGAGTGGCCGAGCTTGAACCCGTCGACGGTGTGCATGGCGAGCAACGCGGAGAACATCTCCAACAGCGGCCAGCTCTGCCCGTCCGGCGCGACGGCGACAAGCTCGCCAGCATGCTCACGCACCACGACCGACGTGGTGGGCAGCAGCCGGTCCGGGTCGGCTCCAGGTGCGGCCGCGAACCCGAGCTGCCGGTCGCTCGGACCGTCCAGGGTGTGCGAGAGCCGGCCGGAGTAACGCGGCCAGTCAGCCGGGTAGAGCGGCCGGATCCGGCGGTCGCCGATGTCCTCGGCCAGCGCACGGATCAACGTGTCCGGCCGGGGGTGCCAACGGGTCAGGAAGGCGCCGTCCAAGGCCGGCCAGGCGGTGTGCATTTCCCCGAGTACCGCAAGGTAGTCGCCGCGCTCGACGGCGTCGGCGCTGTCCGCGCAGATCATCAGGTCCGGGCTGTGCAACCGGCCCGCGGACCACCCGGGGCGCTCGGCCGGGAACACGGCCACGGCCGTCTCGGCGAGTTCGGCCGACGTGAAGCGCCCCGGCATGCCACCGTCCAGTCCGAACAGCTTCGCCCACCGGGCGCCGAACTCCCGGGTCACCCCGTCCACCGGCCGCTCCCCGGTGCCGAACAGCAGGCCCTGGGCGAGGTACCACATGTCGGCCAGCCGGACCTCACCGCCGCTGAGGTCGTCGTAAACCTCGCGCAACGCCACGGAATACGTGTGCGCCAGCTCGGCGGTGAACCAGCGCGCGGCCCGCAGCACCAGCGCCAACGGCTCGGCGAGGTCGGTCAGCAGCCGGCCGCCGACGACCATGTCGACGTCCCGGCTGGTCTCCTCGAAACACAGCCCGCGCCCGGCGTACGCCTGGCCCGCGCGTCGGGTCGGCAGTGACCCGGTGACCGCGGTGAACTCGTCGGCGAGCCGGCCCAACGCCTCGCCGAGCCGGTCCGGGTCACCGGCGGATCCGGCGACGTCGTCCCGGGCGGACGCCAGCCGGGCGAACCGGCCGGACACCCGGTCCCGCACGGCCGGGTCACCGATCCCGGCGATCAGCCCATGCAGCGCCCGCTCGGCGTGCAGCCCGATCGGCAGCTCGCCGTTCCAGTTCAACAGTTCCCGTTCGGCGAGCCGCTCCAGCACCAGGAACCCGTCGGACTCAGTGCGGACCATGCCGGTCGCGACCAACTCAGCCACCACGGCGTTCGCCGGTCCACGGCCGTCGCAACGGGCCAGCGCGGCGGCTTCGACCGCAGACACGGACAAGGGTGCCAGCGCCGGCCGGAACACCCGCCGGCCCGCCGCGTCGAACGTGAGATGCGGCGGCAGCGACGCCGGCAGCCAGGCGCGGACCTGCGGGTCTGCGGCCATCTCACCGGAGAACGCGGCCAACGCCCAGTACTCGAAGTCCACCGCGCGGTCGCGGACGACATCGCGGCCGTGCTGGAACGTGATCGCGGACGCCCGCGGGTCGACGGTGATCCAGGCGGTCGGGCCGAAGAAGCCAATCGTCTCGTTCTTGGCGCAGTACCGCTGCCAGTACGCGGCCACCAGGCGCTCTCGCAGCCGCCATTTGCTGTTGCGGCGCGTTTCCCGCGACCGCAAGCCGTTCAGCGCGGTCAGCGCGTTCGGGTTCTGCCAGGTAACGGCTTCCCGGAACCGCGGATCGCCGGCCAACTCCCGGCACGTGGCCGCGCCATCCGCCAGCGCCCGCTCGAACAGCTCCTCGAACCGGTCGTGTTCGCCGTCCAGGAACGCGTCCGCCGCCTTGGCACATTCCTGCGCGGCGAACCGCACCAGGCCGTCGAACGGAAACCCGGCGCTTCGGAGGACGGCGTCCCGCCACACCGACCAGCCGGTGCGGCCGAGGGGCACGAGGTGGTCGCTCATGCCTCTGTCCAATACCGACGTGGCCGCAACGGGTGCGGCGGCAGGGAAACCACGCGACCGGCGGACCGGCCAGCCCAGTCGGCACCCGCGGCCCACGCGTCCGCCTGGCTGTCCCCCGACGGACCGGACGGCTCACCCGCGGCTATCCGGTCAAGGGCGGCAAGCGCTTCCGTCTCATCGGCACAGACGACCGCGGCTCGGTGCGGATATGCCCGGCGGCCCATGGCCAGGGTGTACGCGACGTCGTCCAGCCGCAGCGCCGACAGCCGGAGCCGGCCCGCGAACTCGCGGAGCGCTTCCGGCGTCCGAGCCGAAAGCGCCAGCACGTGCGGACCGGCTGCCTCCGGTCGAGGCGACTGCGGCGGCGGTTGCTCCACGATGACGTGCGCGTTCGTGCCGCCTAGCCCGAAGGAACTGACCGCGGCGCGACGGACCGGCTGACGCCACTGCGTGGTCTTGACCGGGACGAAGAACGGGCCGAAATCGATCTCCGGGTTCGGCGTCTGGTAGTGCAGGTTAGCCGGGATCATGCCGTCCCGCACGGCGAGCACGGCCTTGATCAGCCCAGCCGCGCCGGCGGCCGCGTCCAGGTTGCCGAGGTTGGTCTTCACCGAACCCAACGCGCATTCCGTCAGCGCGCCGAACGCCTCGGTCAGCGCGGCCACCTCGATGGCGTCGCCCACCAGCGTGCCGCTGCCGTGCGCTTCGACGTAACCGATGTCCGCCCCGGTGAGCGACGCGCCTGCCAACGCCTCCACAACGACAGCCGCCTGGCCGGCCAGCCCCGGAGCGGCGAATCCCGCGCGTGCGGCTCCATCGTTGTTGACCGCCCATCCTCGCAGCACCGCGTACACCTGATCGCCGCGCTCAACCGCGTCAGCGAGCCGTTCGAGCACGAGCACGGCGGCGCCGCTGCCGTATCCGCTGCCCTGGCCGGCGGCGTCGAACGCCCGGCATCGGCCATCCGGCGACACGAGTCCACCTTGGACAAATCGCGACCGGGGCTCGGTGACCCCGACACCGCCCGCGAGCGCTAGGTCGCAGCGGAAGTCGAGCAGGCTCTGCGCGGCCGTGCACACCGCCACGAGCGAACTGGAACAGGCGGTCTGCACCGCGATGGCGGGTCCGGTCAGGCCCAATCGGTACGCCACTTGCGCCGGCAGGTAGTCCGGTGCCCAGCGGCTCGCCGGCCACTCCGCCCAGTCCCGCCGCGCCAGCCGGTGCAGGAAGTACCGGTTGATCGAGGCACCTGCGAACACTCCGACCGCGCGTTGGTCCCGGTCGGGGTCGAAACCTGTGTCCTGCAAGGCCGCCCAGGACTCCTCCAGAAAGATCCTGTGCTGCGGGTCCATGTCCAGCGCTTCGTCGTCCGGTACGCCGAAGAACTCGGCGTCGAAATCGGCGACTTCGATGTGGCCATCGACCGCGTCGACACAGTCAAGTAGGTTGCGCCACAACGACGGCACGTCCGGCGCGCCCGGGAACCGGCCCGCCAGACCGACGATTGCGATCTCGTCGCCGTTGTAGTCCGTCATCACGCCAGCACCCCGGCGATGTCGTCGACGGTTCGGACCGGGACCGTCGACTCAGGCAGCTCGTAGTCGGTCGCGGTGTAACACCCCGAACCGTGCACGACGACCTCCCGGCCCGCTTCGACCAGACCGCGGTCGATCGCGTTGAGCACACCGGTCAACGCCATCACTAGGGACCATTCCCGCAGCTCCCGGAAGTCCGCAGGCAGGTGGTCCACCATCAGGCGCAGCGCGGGATACCGGGCCACGCATTCGGCGAGCGAGACCACGACGCCGTCCCCGCCGTGCCTCGTGATCAGGTCGTTCATCGCGGGCGACGTCGCCGGTGCGCGGGTGTAGAACGTGGGGTCCAGCACTTCGGCCGGGTCGTACGTCACCTGCGGGAACCGGATGTCCGCGGACTGCCGGTACAAGCCGGTCTCCGGGTCCAGCCGGTACTCCGGCCGCCTGGTCTCCGCGAAGTCCCCGTGCCGCAGGTTGACCACCATGTCCGGGGCGCCGAGATGCTGCACCAGCAGGCTCGCCGGCCGGCTGGCCCGGTCCACCGAGCCCATGTCCTCCAGCACTTCCCGGCCGCGGTGGTAGCCGAGGAGGCCGAACGCGCTGGACACGGCGTGCGCATGCACCCTCGGTGTGTCGCCGACCGGCGCGACCTGGTGTTCGAAGAACGCCCGTGCGGTGTCCGCGACGATGTAGTTGCGCAACTCCAACGTGAACCAGAGGTTGATGCCGCGGTCCCGGCGCAGTGCCGCCGCGTGCCGGTCGACGAACTCACGACCGAGCGCCTTGACGTCCTCCGCCTTTGGTCCACTGTAGAGCAACAGCGGGTTGAGCGCGCGCAGGTACTCGTCCGTGGACAGTCTGCTGGCGCGCATCTTGTGTGCGCACGACATCGGTGCGAGTACGACGACCCGCAGCTGACTCGGCGTGACCAGCCCGGCGTCGATCGCCCGCAACACCGCGTCGCGCAGGGCCACGCCTTTGTTGGCCGACGTCGGTGAGAAGATCACGACCGGCTCGCCGGTCCGCCGGATGTACGCCACGGCCCTGGCCACGATCAGCAGCGACGCGAACGTCTTGGTGGTCCCCGTGCCCGGGTTGCCGGTCAGGTCCAGCATGGTCATCCGGTGGCCGGCGTACTCGCCCAACGGCCGCCAGCGAGCCGTCGCCACCGACAGGAACCCGAGCACGTCGGAATCCAGTTCCGGCAGGGCGAAGCCGGGCGAGAAGGCGGCCGGGTCGGCCACCGCCGGGTCGAGCATCGACGGTTCGGCCGCCCGTGGCAGCAGGTCGTAGAAGTCGGCCAGCAGGTTCCCGGTGACGTCCGGCCGGTCCAGCGTCGCGAAGTCCGCCTTCACCCTGGTTTCTCCCCACGTAGACGCTCTCGAAGTGCGTACAGTGCGGCTGTCGCCGCAGGCAGTTCGTCGACGCCGAAGCCGTCCGCCAGCTCGGGCGCCAAGCCGGCGAGTTCGACGCCGAAAGTGACTCCGCCGTCGGCGACCACGACCCCGTCGGCCGCCGCCGCGCGCTGGTTGTAAGCCACCGCCTCGGATTCACTGACCCCGGCCGGCAGGCGCAATGTCAGTTCGGTGCCGTGCAACCGAACCGGATATCCGCCAGGCATGCCGAGCGGGCCCGGCAAGTTCGTGTCCACCACTTTCCCGGCGAGCATGCCGGTCACCAGCAAGGCAGCGGCGTGCCCGGTCACGTCGTTCAGCTCGGCCCGGCCGGTGGCACGTTGCGCGGCGAGCAGCGAGCGGACATCCTCGATCGGCTGGTCGTCCTGCCATGCCAACACTTCCTGCTCGTCCGGTCCTGGTTCACGCAGGTGCCGGTGGTGGGCCAGCAGTCGCAACCGGCTCTGGTCGGGCAGTCCCAGCCCGGCCTGGGCACTCGCGGCCAGCAACGCGATGTTGCCGATGCCGCACAGCACAGGCACACCCAGTGCCGCCAGCAGCGGGTTGACCGCGTCCGGGAAACACGCGTTGATCAGCCAGGCACCGTCGTCACGGCCGGCGAGCAACCGTCCGATCCGGACCGCGGGCTCGGCCTGGAACGGCAGTGTGATCCCGAAACCGGCCCGGCGAACCAGAGCAGTCCATGCCGACGGCGCCACCGAATGCTCCCACGGCGACTGGCTGGACGCGCACACCAGCACGCCGTCGACTTCGGGAATGTCGTCGTCCCACGGCTCAAACGTGATCAGCGGCCTCCCGCTCACGGCCGCGCGTGTGTTCGCGATATAGCACAGTTGTGCAGCTTTGCCCGCGTCACGACCGATGACGATCACCTTGACGGGCGTGCCGCACAGCACTGCCAGCGAGTAACACACCGCACGCGCCAATCGGCCTGTGCCGACCACGGCGAGCCTGTGCCTAGCGGTCAACGGTCGGTTTCAGTCTGGTACGGGACATCTGGGTGCGCCTCCCCCTACGAACAGAATTCATGGATCAGCGCACGAACAACCCGCGGACTCCCCCCAGCCAGAGCCACCAGTCGTCCCCACACGAAGGGGGTTGGTCGGCGTTGGCTCCCCGATGCTACCCACGAAACGGCGGCACCCGAAACCCCCGGGAACGACAACACTGTTGCGCTTTTGGTTACTTCCCCACCGGTGTACGCTGGCTTGAGCTGGGGAGCGACGGGTGGGAGCACGGTGACTTCGAGCGAGTCGGAAATCGCCGCCGCACTGGCTGTTCTGCGTTGCTACAGCGGCTCGTCCAAGGTCTCGGTGCGGCATTACGGCCGTGTCTCGACCAGTTCGGCCGACGTCGACGACACCTTCGCCCAGTTCAGCGGAATCCCACCGGAAGCGACGTTAGCGACCGTTAACGGCCAGCTCAGGCTGCGGTTCACCACACCTGTGCCGTTCGCCGACCGGATGGCCGAGGATCTCGCCGTCGCGCTGGCCCGGCTGCGCGTGAACCCTGCCCTGACCGGCGGCGACATCCTGCCCGAACCGGCAACGGAACGGCCGCCCAACAGGTGGCCATCGCTGCCCATTGAGGCAGACCAGTCCATTCCGGCGGCATTCTGGGCCCAAGTGGACTCTGATCCCTCGCGGCCGGCACTGATCGCGGGCGATGTCGCGCTCACCTATGGCGAACTCGGTGCGCGTGTGGCGTGCTGCGCCTCGCTGCTGCGCGATGTCCAGCCGGGACAGCGAGTCGGTCTGCTGTTGGATCACGGCCCGGACACCGTCGTCGCCATCCTGGCCACGTTGACGCTCGGCGGGATCTACGTCCCGTTGGATCCACGCTATCCACGGGCACGGTTGGCCGCGATGGCCAAGGTTTCGGTGATCGTCACCCAGTCGGCCCACCGGGATCTGGCGGGCCAATTGGCGGACGTCCCTGTGCTGGACTTCGCCGACGCACCAGTCCGCGCCGATCGTCCGATTCCTCGCGCGCTGGAACCGGGCGCGCCCGCGTACATCCTGTACACCAGCGGCTCGACCGGCACGCCCAAGGGTGTCGTGCAGAACCATCGCAACGTCCTGCACCAGGTCCGTCTCCATCGGACGAACCTGGCGATCACCCCGGCCGACCGAGTCAGCGTGGTGTCCTCGTTCAGCTTCGACTTGGCGGTCACCGACATGTTCTCGGCGCTGCTGACCGGCGCCTGCAGCGTGCTGGTCGACGTCCGCGCGGCGGGCCTCACCGGACTCGCGGACGCGCTCCGCCGACATCGGGTCACGATCTACCATTCGACACCAACGGTTTTCCGTTACCTCACGGACTGTCTCACACCTTTGCCCGACCTGCGCGTGGTCGTGCTCGGCGGCGAGCCAGTGACCCACGCGGATCTGGAACGGTGCCGAGAACACATGCCGCCCCAAGGGGTTCTCGTCAACGGTTACGGCGCGACCGAGGTCAGTTTCGCCGTGCAGAACCACATGCCCATGACAGCGGAGGACATCGGCGTGCTGCCGATCGGCCGACCGCTCAACGGCATGCACGTGAGCCTGCTCGCCGCCGACGGCTCGCCGTCCGCCGTGGTGGGCGAGATCGCCGTCAGCAGTTCATATCTGGGGTCCTATGCGGATGATCCTGACTCGGCCAAGTTCGACACCGATCACCGGGGTCGGCGCCGATATCGAACCGGCGACATCGCCCGCAGACTGCCCGACGGCCAACTGGTCTACTTGGGACGGCGCGACCGCCAGGTCAAGATCCGTGGCCACCGGGTCGAACCCAGCGAGGTCGAGCTGGCCATCGAGGCGATCCCGGGCGTCACCCGAGCCGTCGTCACCGGCGTCGAACACACACTCCGTGCGTTCGTCACCGGCAACGAACTGCGAGGCGACGACGTCCGTGCCGCACTGGCCCACACCCTGCCCGACTACCTTGTGCCCACCGCCGTGACCGTGGTTCCGCACATCCCGCTGACCCCAACCGGGAAAGCCGACCACACAGCTCTTCTCGCCCTCGAACCCCCCAGCGACACCACACCGCCACCCACCGCCGGACTCGAGAGTGTCATCGCCGAAGTCTGGTCCGACGTGCTGGGCCGCGCCGAAATCGGCCGGCACGACCGGTTCTTCGACGTCGGCGGCCACTCCCTGCTGGCCGCGACCGTCCACCACAGACTGGCCAAGGTCCTGACCCGAGACATCCCCCTCACGGCGATCTACGCCCACCCCACCATCGCCACCCTGGCCGACTACCTCCGGACCGGCGGCCCCACCACCGCCACAGCCACCATCACCGACCGAATGACCCGCCGCCGCCAACGAGGCAACGCCCGGGACGCCCACCGCCGGCCCACCTGAGCACATCCCGGCGGTGCGGGCACACTGGTGACGTGATCACCCAGAGGGTCCGGGAGGCGGCCCGGGCAGCAGGCACGTTGCTGACCGGGCTGGCCGTCGGGCTGGGAGCGGTGGTCCTGGTGCTGACGTGGGTGCTGGCGGCTGTGTTGAGTGTGGTGGGGATCGGTCTTCCGCTGCTGCTGGCGGTGTCCGGGGTGACCAGGAGGGTCACCGGGTGGGAGCGGCGGCGGTTGGGGCGGGTGCTGGGCCGGGTGGTGCCGCAGCGGTATCGCGAACCACCGGACGCGACTGTGGTGGCGCGGGTGAAGACCCTTGTGGGTGACTCGGCGACCTGGCGGGATGTCGGCTGGTTGCTGGTCGCGGCCACTGTGGGGGTGGGGCTCGGGGCCGCGGTGGCGTATCTCGCGTTGGGTGC
Organism: Actinocrispum wychmicini; assembly: GCF_004345645.1. Taxonomy (GTDB): domain Bacteria; phylum Actinomycetota; class Actinomycetes; order Mycobacteriales; family Pseudonocardiaceae; genus Kibdelosporangium; species Kibdelosporangium wychmicini. The sequence goes on from NZ_SLWS01000021.1 coordinate 113,196, forward strand.
TGTGAACGCGATCACGGTGCCGCTGTGGTGGTGGGTGCTGGCGCCGGGGGATCCGGTGACGCCGTTGCCGGGGGTCGCGGTGACGAACTGGTGGCGGGCGGCAGCGGTGCCGCTGGTCGGGTTCGCGTATCTGGCTCTGCTGCTGTACACGCCTCCGGTGGCGGGCATCTACGCGCGGTTCGGCGCGCGCGTGTTGTCCCCGGCGCCGTCGACGGAGTTGGCGGAGCGAGTGGACTTCCTGTCACGTACCCGTGCCGAGGTGTTGGAGGCGCACGGCACCGAGTTGCGGCGGATCGAACGGGATCTGCACGACGGGCTGCAGTCCAAACTGGTCAATGCGAACGTCTACCTGGGACTCATCGACCAGGCGCTGGAACAGGGGCATCCGGCGCGGGAGTTCGCCGGGCCGGCCCGCGGCCAGATCCAGGCCGCGCTCGCCGACCTGCGGGCGGTGGTCCGCAGCATCTACCCGCCGATCCTGTCCGACCGGGGGCTGACCGGCGCGTTGCGGTCGATCGCGGCGGACAGCGCGATGCCGTGCGAGCTGGTCGCCGACGATGTCGGTGACCTGCCGGCGGCCATCGAGTCGGCGGCGTACTTCGGCGCCAGCGAGGCGTTGACCAACGCGGTGCGGCACGCTCGTCCGACGCGGGTCCGGATCACCGTCGAGCGGTCCCCGGATGTCCTGGTCGTGCGGGTCGCCGACGACGGGATCGGCGGCCTGGAGGACGTGCTGCGCGACGGCGCCACCGGCACCGGCCTGGCGGGGATCCAGACCAGGCTGCGCGCGTTCGACGGTAAGTTCACTGTCGTCAGTCCGGTCGGCGGCCCGACCGAGGTGAGGATGGAACTGCCGTGCGTGTGGTGATCGCGGAGGACGAGCCGTTGCTGCGAGCCGGCCTGTCGTTGCTGCTCAGCGGCAACGGGTTCGAAGTCGCCGCCGTCGGGGACGCGGAAGCGCTCACCGCCGCGCTGGCCGACGAACGTCCGGACGTGGTGGTCACCGATGTCCGGCTGCCGCCCGGATTTCGCGACGAGGGCCTGCGGGCCGCGGTCGCGGCCCGCCAGAAGTACCCGGGGCTGCCGATTCTGGTGCTGTCGTCCTATGTGGAGAAGGAGTACGCGCGGGAACTCCTGTCCGACGGTCAGGGCGGTGTCGGGTACCTGCTGAAAGACCGGATCGGCGACGTCGCGGGGTTCGTCCGGTCGGTACGGCGGGTGGCCGAAGGCGGCACCGCGATCGACGCCGAGGTCGTGGCCCAACTCGTCGCGCGCAGCCGGCCGGACCCGTTGGCCGCGTTGACCCCTCGGGAACGCGAAGTGCTCGCACTCATGGCCGAGGGACTGGACAACGTCGAGATCGCCGAGCGGCTCGTGGTCACCGAACGGGCGGTGCTCAAGCACGTCGGGAACGTGTTCACCAAGCTCGACCTGGCGCCCACCGGCGCCGGGCATCGACGGGTCCGGGCCGTACTGGCCTACCTGCGGCAGCACGACTGAGCACCACCACCATGGTGCACTGAACTACACCCCCGACAAGCGTTCGCACACCGCTGTGCGGCGCGGCCGGCGTTCCTAGTGTCGAGATCGCACACGACATGGAGGGACGAACAATGGCCGACCGACACGAGGAACCGCGGCGGATCTGGCCGTGGGTTCTGCTGGTGGTGCTCCTGGTGGGGATCGCGATCAACGTGGCGCTCACCGTATGACGCTCCTGCTGGCCCTGCGCAGGCTCGGCGGCAACGGCGCCACGCTCGTCGCCCTGATCGCGACCAGTGTCCTGCTCGGGATGTCCGGCTCCCTGCTGGCCGCGGGAGCCAACGAAATCCCGCCGCAGCGGTACGCCGGCGCTCCGATCGTGGTGGGCGGCAACAGTTCGGCCGTCGTCCACAGGTCCGGCAAGGACAAGACAGTCGACCTGCCCGGACCTCGCCCAGTGCCGCCCGAGGTCGTGGACACGATCCGCCGCCACGTCCCCGCGGACGCACGCGTGATCACCGACGTGACCGCCCGAGTCGCGGTGGGTTTCGCGGGAAACTGGACCCCGGTCGTGGCCCACGGCTGGTCCGCGACCCAACTCGGCCCGTCGCGGCTCGTCACGGGCACGACGCCGGCCGGTCCGGACCAGGTCGTGGTCGACGACTCCTTTGGCTGGGCACCGGGCACGGTCGTCCAGGTGCTCACCGACGCCGGTCCGCAGGCCCGCACCGTGGTCGGCAGGGTCGCCTTCCCCGGTGGGGCTCCGGCGGTCTACCTGTCCGACGACGCGGTCGCCACGCTGGCCGAACGCCCGGCGATCGCGGCCGTAGGGATCATCGCGGACCCCACCAAGGTCGCGGACGACCTGCGCACTGCCCTCGCCGACGCCAACGTGGTGGTGCGGACCGGGGACGGGCGCGGCCGGATCGAGTTCCCCGACATCGCACACGCCCAGAACGACCTCAGCACGCTGTCCGGGTCGCTGGTGGCCATCGTCGTGATGGTCGCCCTGGTGATCGTCGGCAGCACGTACGCCCTGGCCATGGCCCGCCGACGCAGGGCCATCGCCACACTTCGCGCCCTCGGAGCCACGCCGAGACAGCTGGAGCGGCTCGCCACCGTCGAGATGGCCGGGGTCGGCCTCGTCGCCGGCCTGCTCGGTCTGGTTCCGGCGGCCGTGCTGACCACGGCGTTCGACTGGCTGATGCGGACGGTCGGGCTCCTCCCCGCCGACCTGCACCTCACCCTGGGGGTGCTGCCATCGGTGGCCGCGGTCGTGCTCACCACGGTGATCGCCGCCGTGACCGGGTGGGCGGCCGGCCGCCGAACCGCCGCCGTCTCCCCGACAACCGCCCTGGCCACGGCCGAGAACCAGGACCAGCCGACGCCGCGCTGGCAGGCCGTGCTCGGCGGCGTCCTGGTCGTCCTCGGTGTCGCGGCGGCGCTGCTGCCACTGCTGGTCGACGGCATCGTCGGGGTGGCGGTGGCCGGCGGTGGTGGTCTCCTGCTCGTCGCCGGCACCGCGTTGCTGACCCGGCCACTGGTGGGCCTGCTGTTCCGGCTCGTCGCCCGCCGGCTGCTGGCGTCCCGGGTGCCGCACCGGTGGCTGGCCGGCGCCGGCATGTCCGGCCAGACCACCCGGCTGGCCGCCGCCGTCGCGCCGATGCTGCTGATGGTCGGCATCTGCCTGGTGCAGGTCCTGCTTCCGGCGTCGTTCGCGGCCGCGGCCCAACAACAGGCCGCCGCCGGGCTACGCGTGCCGCAAGCCGTGATCGCTCCTGGATACGGCCTGCCCAGCCGCGAACTCGGGGTGGCCGTCGCCCGCCAGCAAGTGATCGGCGTCACCACAGTTCTCGACGGCCCCGAGACGTTCAAGTACACCGCGACCGGACTGCGCGGACCCGTCTCCCCCACGCTCGACCTGGCACTGCGACCGGGATCGACCTGGAACCCCACCACCTCGCTAGGACCCGACCAGGCCGTGATCGGTGCCAGCACCGCGGCGACCCTCGGCGCGCACGTCGGCGATCGCGCCGAACTCGTGCTCGCCGACGGCACCACCGTCACCCCGACCGTGGTCGGCGTGTCCGATCGTGGCATCGGCCTCGGCGACGTGCTCCTCGACTACGCCACCCTCACCAGCCACCGGCCCACCACCGGACCGGCAGGGCAGGCCGCCGACCTCCTGCTGCTGCCCACTCCCTCGGACCGGCTGCCCTACGGCCTGGCCGTATCCGCGGCGGACGCGTTCGGGGCCGGTCGCGGCGCGACGAGCAGCGGGATCGCCGCCAGCACGATCCCGTTGATCGCCCTGTTCGGCTACATCGCGGTGGCCGTGACCAACAGCCTCGTCCTCTCGGTGACCAGCAGGACCACCACGTTCCGGATGCTGCGCCGGACCGGTGCGGACCGAAAGCAGCTCGCCCGGTCCCTGGTGGTCGAGGGGATCACCGTGGTGGTCGCCGCCGTCGGCCTGGGCACTGCGGCCGCGCTGCCGCCCATGGTCACAGTCGCCACCAGGCTGACCGCCAGCCCGTGGCCCACGGTTCCGCTGTGGTTCTACTTGGCCGTGATCACCACGGTGTCGGTGCTCGCCATGGCCGCGGTGATCCTCCCCGGACGCCTGGTGCTGAAGCGGGATCTCAGATGAACAGCGGCGTCGGGTTGAGCTCCTCGTACGGTGTCGGCGACGGGAGCCTGCCGAGCCGAACCGGGACGTCGAACAGGCGACCGGGTGCGTAGCGCGCCCAGAAGCTGCGCATGCCCGGCACGATCACCTTCACCACCGGCAGCCCGATGTCCGGCCTGGTCTGGTCCAGCACGAACACCTCAAGCCGCAACGACTCCACCCGACGACGCACGTGCTCGACGTCGTCAAGCAGGTCCGGAGTGGACACATAGGCGTAGTCCGCCGGTTTCCGCGGCGGGACACCCGGATCCGCCACCAGGTACGGCTGGTTGCGGATCGTCGCGGTCCGCCACCAGTTCACCGGTTCCGCCGCTGTCCACCCGTACCGGCCGTCCGGCCCGATGTCCGTGACCGCCGGCATGAGCTGGTTCATCTCGGTCAACGCCCGGCGCAGGGCCACCCGCGGGTCCAGGTGCGCGCCGAACCCGAACATGATGTCCTCGGACCCGCCGTCGACCCGCCTGGACAGGGCCACCATCGCCGGGATTCCCGAGTCCGCGGTCAGGTCCAGCGCCCACACCTCGCGGTTGAGTCCATTGTGGACGTCACGGAGCTCGTCGAGCCACGGGTCCACGAACGCGGTCAGGTCCACGGCGGGCTGCCGGGTCCGGTTGTACCACCAGATCGCGACCGAGTCCCGCTCGACCAACTCCAGCAGCCCTTGCAGCACAGCGTCTTCAAGACTGCCGCCGGCGGCGTTGCCGTTGGAGTCGGCGTACAGCGAGCCCGAGCCCGGCGCGCCGTAGTACAGCATCGCCGTGGGCAGCAACCGATGCCGTTCGTTCGTCAACGACCACACCGGTGTCCAGTCCTGGACGGCGTTGTCGTCGAACGGATCCGGCACGTGCTGGAACGACGAGTGCGACGCGTTCCACGCCGACCGGTTCGAATACTGCCGTTCGTCGAACAGCTGACAGGCGGCCGGGTGAATGGCCCGCTCACCCAGTGACCGGTAGCTGCCGCGGACCCGTTCCTCGTCGCCGTGGAAGAAACCGGAATGCCGTTCGAGCGCCTCACACATCGCGCTTACCTTGCCGTGCAAGGGTGTGACGCCTTTGCCGCCGTTCTCCACGCGGGGTTCGGCGCGCAGGTCGATCATGGTGCGTCCGCCGACGGCGACGTTCGGTCCGGCGCGGAACGAGTTGAAGAACGCCGGTCCACGAGTGTGCTGCGTGATCTCCTTGATCACACCGGTGACCGGGCTGATCAGGTGCTGATAGGACTCAAGAATCTGTTGCGGTGCGCGGGTTCGGTGCCCACCGGCGTTGTCGGAGGACTTCCGTCGGCTGGTCAGGATCACCGGCCGCCGGGCCTGTACGCCCATATACGTGGGATCCCCGCAGTGCTCGCACTGCGGGCGGCGGCGGAACTCGTGGTGCCGGCCCGCCAGTTCCACGCTGTCCAAGGTGAAGACGCCGCGTTGGCCCGGATACCGGTAGCCGGCCAACCATTTGGTCACTTCGAGCACCATCATGTTCGTGGCCATCGCGTCCAGCGGCCGCAGCGACGCGACCGGACACGCGGCCGGGCCGATCCGTCCCAGCCTGGCCTGCACGTGGGCTTCCGCTTCCCGGTGCGCCCACAGCCGGTTCGCCAGGCAGTGCCAGCACCCCGTCTCGGGCGGGTCGAAGAACGGGCCGATCCACACCTGGACGCCCACCAGCTTGGCGAGCAGCCACGGTCGACGGGTCGCGCGGTGTGCCGCGTCGATGTCGGCCAGGTCCGGCGACAGGTAGTCGTCACACAACACGACCGTCAGATCGGCGTCCCCCTGCCCCACGGTGAGTCCCGCCTCGCACAGGCCGGCCAGCGCGAGCGCCGGATCGACGTCCCGGGTCGCGACCACCTGGACCTGTTTGCCCGTGGGGTCCGTGGTGGCGTCCAGGCCGGCGGCCTCCCAGTAGGCCCTGGCCCGCTCGCCCGCGCCGGACCCGGGCGGCGGGCCGAGGGTGAGCAACCCGGCCTGGTCGAGCCGGGTGATGAACCTGCCGACCTGCTCCGGCGCCATGCCGGCGGGGGGATCCCGGAGCAGGCTCGCCAGGTCCCGGGTGCAGTCCAGGAGTGGGGCCAGGGTCTCGGCGTCCGAGCCTTTGAGCGCGGTCACCCCGCGTTCGGAAAAGAGATAAACGGCCTCGCCTTCGACCACTTCGACCCGCAAATGGCGTTTGAAACCCACCACTCTGCCCATTGGCTCACCCGGAATGGTCAATGTCGATATCTCCTAGGACGCGACCACCAGGTTGATCGTTACCGTACAGGCACCAGAACGCCCTCGTTCGGTGTTCCCCGACCGGTCGAACTCCACGATGTCCAAGTCGCTGTCGGCGGCCAACTCGAGGTCCACCAACGACATCACCGCATCACTGATCACAGTTTCCCTCTCCTCGATTTCCCCACTTGGACAGGTCGACAAAAAAGCTGTCAGGCACCTCGGAAATAGTCAAGACCCGTGCTGTCTGACAAGTCCAGTTGGATCCGAGGCCGAGCGCAACCGGTGGGCGGCGGCCTGCGTCATAGTCGGCGGAGGGATCCGACGGAGGGGGAGGTCGAGTGATGTCGAAAGCAGCTCGGTTCGCTGTGACCGGGGCGCTGGCGCTGGGCGCCACCCTGGCCTTGGCCCCGGCGGCGTCGGCCGAACCGGGGGAACAGATCACGTCGTACAACGTGGCCGTCACGATCGCCGCCGACGGTCACGCGCATGTCGTCGAGACGATCGGCTACGACTTCGGCACCAACCAGCGCCACGGCCTCACCCGCACGGTCCAGGGCCGGACGTTGGCCACGCCGGCGACGGTGTCCAGCCCGGACGGCGCGCCGACCGCGGCGACCACGTCCGGAAACACCATCAAGGTCGGGGACCCCGCCGTCACGGTGACCGGGGCGCACACCTACGTGCTGACCTACGACACCCCCAGTGTGGTGAACCCGGCGGGTACCGGCAACGCCTCGGTGGACTGGACCGTGGTGGACGGCAGCTGGGACGTCCCGATCCTCTCGGTGGCCGGGACGATCACCGCTCCGGCCACCGCGACACTCAGCCGCTGCACGCTGTCCGGGGCTCCCTGCGCCGTCACCTCCGTCACCGACACCGTCATCAACGTCCACCAGGACAACATCCGGCCGCACCAGACCCTGACGGCGACCACGACCTTCTCCTCGGCCGGCCTGGCGCTGGCCGTCCCGTCCTACACGTACACCTACCCGTACCCCGACCCGAGCGCCACGGCGAACACCTTGTCCTCACCCAGCTCGTCCAGCGGGTCGTCGGGCCTCTTCTGGGTGCTCGGGATCGGCGTCGTGGGGCTCGCCGTGGCCGGAATCGCTCGGGGCGCCAAAGGATCGGGGAGCCGGGGATCGAACTCGTGGTACGACAGCGGCAGCAGCTACAACTCGTACAGCGACAGCAGCAGCAGCTCCTCCTACGACAGCGGCAGCTCCAGCAGCTGGTCCGACAGCGGCGGCTCAAGCTCGTCCGACAGCGGCAGTTGGTGACGCACCTACCTCAGGTGCTAGGGGTAGCCGCGCAGTCCGACGTACGTGACCAGTGACATCGCGTTGGTGTTGGCCGCCGCCGGCACGCCGAGCCGCCGGCTGAGCAGGTGCGTGAACGCGCCGCAGCCATGCGGGCCGGGTACCGCGAAGGCGTTGTCGGCCATGGCGAACCGCAGCACCGGCGGGTTCGTGGAGATCACGTCCGGCCCGGCGGTCCGGAGTGGTTGGAAGACGATCGGGTCCGTGTCGTCGCCGATCGTGCAGCTCTTCGGAACGAGCGGGGAGGTCACCCCGACTTTGAGGTGCTGGGTGCCCATCCGGTCGCCGACCGAGAGGAAGTCGGAGAACCCGGCGTAGCGAACCTGGATCCGCAGCCGCAGCAACGGGTTGCGCTCGGTGCCGGGAACGCCGAACAGGCCGCCGGGCACCTCGACCGGCTCCGCCTTCAACGAACCGAAGACCTGGGCGTACTTGCCGTCCAGCCGGCCCTCGGCGAACGTCAGCCGCATCGTCCCGAGCGGCTGCTCGGCGAGCGCGCCGAACCGGGCCGTGCCGGTGGAGACCAGGTTCTCGCAGCGCCACTGCGCCGGATCGGCACCGGCCGGGAGCGCCGGGCAGTCGGTGAAGTCGAACTTCGGCGGCGCCGCCGGCGCCGCGGACGCTGTGTGGACGGTCAGACCGAGCAGCGTGGTCGCGGCCAGAGCCGCCGCGGCCGTACGAAGTAATCGTGTCATTCTCATGCCTGTAGAGGCTTCCTGCTGACCGGCCGGCCATGATCAGGGAAGTCCCCGGTTTCCACCCCGAACGGACCCTGACAGCGAACACCTACCAGGGGTACGGCAGCGCCTGGACCAGTTCCTCGGGCGCGGTCAGCCGCCACGCCTCGTAGACCAGTTCGGACAGTTCGTCCGCGTCGATCCCGGCCAGCTGGACCACGACCCAGCCGAACCCGCCGGACGTGAACTGCTCCTCGAACACGTCCGGCCGCTCGGCCACCAGCGCCCGCTGCTCGGCGATCGTCTGCTTCAACCCGACGGTCTGGGTGCGCGGCCAGTAGTACCCGAATCGTTTGCCGCGGACGCTGAAGGACGTGTACCGGCTGTTCTCGGCCCGTTCGACGTCCGTCAACTCGCCGACGAGCCGGTGGAACCTGTCACTCCGCACACCCACATGGACATTCTAGGTACGGTTATCGGCCCACCGTGTCATCGGCCCAGGCCACCACGGCCGCGTGGTACACCGGTGCGTCCGGGGCGAGGTTGAGGGAATGGCCGTAGCTGTGCAGGACGAACGTGTGCAGGTGGGCCTCCGGCGAGTAGGCCGGCGCTTCGGACTCGTACAGCGATTCGGCGGTGTCGCAGTCCGCCGCGAGGAGGCCGCAGAACGCCGGGTCGTCGCCCATCGCCAACATGACGGGGACTGTGATGCGGCGTGAGTACGGCAGGACGGCGCCGAGCAGCACGGTGTCGACGACCTCGCCGGCGGCGAACGCGTCCTTTGTGGCCTCGTCGGTGTTGTCGACGCCGAGCACCGGCAGGCCGGGCTGGTGGAAGTCGGCGTACCGGGAGCCGGCGACGGTGGTGAGGTAGCCGAGGTCGTAGCCCTTGGTGATGAACCGGGGGTCGAGGCTCGCCGGGGTGAGCGAGGCGACGATCGGGACCGCGCCGAGCGCGTTGACGCCGTGGGTGAGGCCGGTGATCAGCACCCCGTCGACGTCGTGGTACGTGCCCGCCTCGATCATGGCGATGGCCGACCCGACGGAATGGCCGCCGAGGATGACCTTGTCGAACTGCGGCGTGCCGGTACCGGTGCGCAGCGCCTGGATGGCCTGGTGCACGACCGTGGCCTGGGTGAAGGAGGTCAGCAGGGCGCTGGCCGGTCGGCTGCTGCGGCCGGTGCCGAGCCGGTCGATGGTCAGGGTGGCGTAGCCGGCGTTGTTCATCGCCAGCCGGTACGACCGAGTTTCCGGGGTGTACGGGAAATCCCAGTACGAGCTGTTGTAGCTGGCGCCCGGGACCAGGACCTGCACCGTGCGCGAGCCGGCCGGTGTGCACAGCCGGCCGTACAGGGTCTGGGCGGATCCGACCAGGCTGACCGGCAGGTTCAGGTCCTGACACACCAGTTCCGGTTGCGCGCCCTGGGCGGGCGCCGAAAGACCGAGCGCTCCGGATGCCAGTACGGCGGTCAGGGCAAGAACGACGCGGCGCATGCGCACAGCAAAAACCTCCACAAAGGACTCTTCGGACGGAACGGCACCCGGGACGATCAACCCCGGGGAACAACGGTCATCGGCAACCGGTCCGGGTAGGCCGCACCGGTGACCTTGACGCGGACTTTCTTGCCCGGCAACGGAACCAGCCGCCACCGCGAGCCGATGGTGGCCGCGGCGACGGCGATCTCGGTGAGCGCGAAATGGTTTCCGATGCACCTGCGGTTGCCGTCCCCGAACGGCAGGTACGCACCCGGCGGCAAGACCTTCCCCGGCGCCCAGCGGTCCGGGTCGAACCGGCCGGGATCGGCGAAGAACCGCGGATCGTGGTGCAGGGCATGCGGACTGAAGCTGATCTCGGTGCCGGCCGGGACGCGGGTCCCGCCGAGGACGACTTCGGTGTTGGCGCGCCGCATCAGCAGCCAGATCGGGTAGCGGCGCAGCACTTCCCGGACGACGCGGGCGGTGTAGGGCAGGTTCGGCACGTCGGCGTGGGTCACGGCCCGACCGGCGAGCACCTCGTCGAGCTCCTGGTGCCACCGCCGCTCGACGTCCGGATGGCGCGCGACTTCGTGAAACAACCACGACAACGCCAGGCCGGTGGTCTCGATGCCGCCGGTCAGCAAGGTGACGACCTCGTCGTTCAACTGCTCGTCGGTCATCCCCGCCCCGGTGTCGTCGTCCTTGGCGGACAACAACATCGACAACACGTCGCCGCGATCTCCAGCCGTGCCACGGCCTTCGTCGATCACGTCCTGAACGCTGCCGCGCAGCCGGCTGATCGCCTCGTCGAACCGGCGGTTGCCGGGGATCGGCAGGCGGGCGACGAACCCCGGGGACAGGGCCCGGATCATGCCCTGCCGGATCACCACCGGCATGAACCGCTGCGCCTCGGCGATCAACGTCTCCCCGAGCTCGGTGGCGAACAGCGTGCGTCCGACGACCACGACCGAGAGCTGCTGCATGGCCTGGTCGACCGCGACGACCTGGCCGGCCCGCCACGATCCGGCCAGGTCCGCGGCGGTCCGCGCCATCATCGGCGTGTAGCCGGCGATCCGGTTGACGTGGAACGCGGGCTGCACGAGCCGGCGCTGGGTGTCGTGGAAGGTCCCGTTGGACATGGCGATCCCGTTGCCGAAGAACGGCCGGAACCGGTCGAACATCACCCCTTTGTCGAACTTCCGCGCGTCGGTGACCAGCACCTGGTGCACCAGGTCCGGGCTGGTGGCCACATACGTGGGCAGTGGCCCGAGGTACACCTTGACCAGGTCACCCAGTGGAGCCAGCGACGAGGTGAAGCCGAACCGGCGGCGCAGCAAGGACATGGTGTGTCCGAGTACCGGCCAGCGACCGGGCGCGACGGGCACCTGGTCGAGTGTCGCGGTGGCGTGCACGAAGATCCCGCTCCTCGCGGTCGACGAGAGGCCACCTACCGTAGAAGGCATCGGCCGGACAGGCGAGTACACGATCGGGTAGTCCCGTCGGCGGTCGGATGTCGCTACCCTGTACCGCTGCCCGGTGAAGTGGAGGTTCCGGCGTGACCGATCACCAGATGACGCCTCTGGACGCGTGGGTGCCCAGCGGGGTCGACGTCACCGTGCCGAGCATGGCCCGGACCTACGACTTCCTGTTGGGCGGCGGCCACAACTTCGCGCCGGACCGGGAGCTGGCGGCCCGGACCGAGCAGCTGATGCCGGGCGCGGGCAAGGTCGCGCGGATCAACCGGGCGTTTCTCGGTCGCGCGGTCCGTTACCTCGCCGACCGCGGCGTGGACCAGTTCCTGGACATCGGATCAGGCATCCCTACGGTCGGCAACGTCCATGAAGTCGCCCAACGCGCGCTGCCCAACGCGCGCGTGTTGTACGTGGACAAGGACCCCATCGCCGTCGCGCACAGCGAACTGATGTTGACGCACAACGACAACGCCGACATTCTGCGCGCGGACATGCGAGACCCTGCCAGCATCCTGACCAGCGCGCAGGCCCGCCGGCTGCTGGACCTGAGTCGTCCCATCGCGTTGTTGATGGTCATGATGGTGCACTGGGTCCCCGACGCGGACGACCCCCATGCCTTAATCGGACGTTATCGCGACGCCCTGTCGGCCGGCAGCTATCTGGTCCTGTCGCACGTGACCGCCGATCAGCGCCAGGACCAGATCAGCGACGCCCGCAACACCATCGAGCAGTCCCGCAGCGCCGATCACCTCACCCCGCGCACCCACGCCGAAGTCCTGTGCCTGTTCGACGGGTTCGATCTCGTCGAACCGGGCCTGGTGGGCTGCGGACTCTGGCAGCCGGCCGGCCCCGGCGACCTGTCCGACACCAACCACGAGCTCAACGCGCACATCTACGCCGGCGTCGGCCGCAAACCCTGACAGGTCACTCCTTCCCTGCGAGCCGGCGCATCACCAGCAGAGCCGTGTCGTCCTCGGACGACTCCTCGTCGCCGATGAGGGCCCGCATGATGTGTGAGCACACCAGGTCCGCGGGTGCGGACGTGACGGAGTCACACAGCCGGTCCAGGCCCACGTCGATGGATTCGCCGCGCCGCTCCACCAGACCGTCGGTGTAGAAGCACATCGTCGAGCCCACCGGCAGCCGGACCGTCTGGTTGCGGTGCCGCCGCAGGTACCGCAGGCCGATCGGCGGGTCCGGTTCGACGTCGATCAACGCGGCCTGTCCGCCGGGCACGGCGAGGACGGGTGGCGGGTGCCCGGCGACAGCCATGGTCACCGTCTCGTGTCCGGGAGCGACCACGGCGTACAGCACTGTGGCCATCGCGCCGGCTTCGAAGTGGATGGCCTTGCGGTCGAGCCGGTCCAGTACCAGGGCGGGGTCGTCGACCTCAAGCAGCGCGTACGACCGCAGCGCGCTGCGTAACCGGCCCATGATGACCGCCGCGGGCAGGCCATGGCCCATCACGTCACCGATGACGATGCCCAGCCGGTCGCCGGGCAGCGGCAGCACGTCGTACCAGTCACCACCCACCTGCAGGTCCGCGCCTGGCACGTACCGGGCGGCGAACTCCAGGTCGGCCACCCGGGGCAACCGGGTCGGCAACAGGCTGCGCTGCAACGCCGACACCGCCGCGCGTTCCGTACCTGACATCCGTGAGTTGGCCGCCAAAGCGATCCGGTCGGCCACCATCCGCAGCAGATGGATCTCCTCGTCGGTGAAGGACCGCTGGGTCAACGATCCGACGTGCACGACACCGACCAGCCGGCCCAACCCCACCATCGGCACACCGAGCAGGACCTGCAGGCCCTTCTCCCACAGCAGCGAGTTCACCACCGTGGTCTGATCCACGCGGTCGAGCACCACCGGTTCGCCGGCCGCGGCCACCCGGCCGGCGAATCCTTCGCCCATCGGGACGCGGATGCCCTGCTGTACCTCTTCTTCGATCCCCAGCGAGTGGGTGACCACCAACTGCCTCGCGGCGTGATCCAGGAGCAGTACCGTGGCGGTGTCCACCCCCAGCAGCCAGCGCAGGCGTTCCAGCAGCTCACACACCAGTTCGTCGACCCCTAGCTGGGACAACGCCGGATCAGTGACGGCCTCGATCCAACGCACTCGGTCCTCGACGTCGCCCACTTGGACAGGCTAACGGGCATCGACCATCATTCGGCGACGGTGAGCACGAGTTTTCCCGTTGTGCGGCGGGTCTCGCCGCGCCGGTGTGCCTCGGCGGCGTGCTCCAGTGGCAGCACGCCGTCGATCTCGACGCGCAGGTGGCCGTCGTCCACCAGCCCGGCGATCGCCGCCATGCCGGCGTGGTCGGCTTCGACAGTCAGGTACTCCAACCGGACGCCATGCTCTTTGGCCGCGGACTCCATGTTCTCGGTGTGCGAGAAGACGATCGCGATGAGAACGCCGCCGGGGCGCAGGGTGCGCAGCGACCGTGGGCCGTAGTCACCGCCTACCGCGTCCAGCACGACATCGACATCCCTGAGCGCCTCGGCGAAATCGGCCCGGGTGTAGTCGATCACCTCGTCGGCGCCGAGGCCGCGGACGAAGTCGCATTTGGGTCCGCTGGCCGTGCCGATCACATACGCGCCAAGGGCTTTGGCGACCTGCACGGCGACGTGGCCCACCCCGCCGGCCGCGGCGTGGACGAGCACCCGCTGGCCTGGCTGGAGGTCGGCGGTGTCCACCAGGGCCTGCCAGGCGGTGAGCGCGACCACCGGCAGCGCGGCGGCGTGGATGTGGTCGATCCCGGCCGGTTTGCGGACGAAGTTGCGGGCACCGGCGGCCACGTACTCGGCATAGCCGCCAGCGCCCCGTGGATAGTCGAGCATGCCGAAGACCTCGTCGCCCGGCTTGTGCAGCGTCACTCCCTTGCCGACGGCCTCGACGACACCGGACACGTCCCAGCCCACGACGAACGGCGGCGTGCCCAGGTACAGGCCGGTCCGGCGATGCAGCCAGTCGGTCGGGTTGACGCCGGCGGCGTGTACCCGGACGAGGACGTCGCTGGGCCCGACCGCCGGCCGGTCAAGCTCGACGACGTGGAGGACCTCCGGCGGCCCGAAGACCAACTGGCTGATCGCGCGCATCAAAGCGGTTCCTTCCGTGCGGGGGATGACTGAGGACAGCCTGCGGCCACCGACAGCCGGTGGAAAGTGGCCAGATGGACATCCTGTGCAAGGATCGGGCCATGCACCGTGTGGTCGTGCTCGCCCTGGACAACGTCTTCCCGTTCGAGCTGGGGATCCCCGCCCGGATCTTCGGCGCGGCCCGAGGACCCGCGGGCGAGCGGCTGTACGAGGTGGTCACGTGTTCGCTCGACGGCGGCCCGGTCACCACCTCCGAGGACTTCGCCATCGCAGTGAAACACGGCGCCGAGGCGCTCGCCACCGCGGACACCCTGGTCATCCCGCCGTTCCTCTGGGAGTCCACGGACACGGTGGAACCGCCTGCCGATCTCTTCGCCAGGTTGCGGCCGGGCACCCGCGTCGTGTCGATCTGCACCGCTGCGGTCCTGCTGGCCGTGGCCGGCGTTCTCGACGGCCGCCGGGCGACCACCCACTGGATGGAGGCCGAACGCTGCCGTTCCCTGTTCCCCCAAGTGAAATGGGACGCGGACGTGTTGTTCGTGGACGATGGCGACGTGCTCACCTCGGCCGGCGTGGCCGCCGGAGTGGACCTGTGCATGCACATCGTCCGCCGGGATCACGGCAGTGAGGTGGCGAACCGCGCGGCCCGCCACTGTGTCGTGCCACCCTGGCGCGACGGCGGGCAGGCCCAGTACATCGAACGCCCGGTGCCGGGCCCGTCGACGGCCGCGACCGCGGCCACCAGGGACTGGGCGTTGCAGCGGCTCGAACACCCCCTGCCGTTGACCGAACTGGCCAGGCACGCCCGGATGAGCGTGCGGACCTTCAGCCGTCGCTTCCGGCAGGAAGTCGGGACCAGCCCCGGCGACTGGCTGATCCGGCAACGCATCGAACTCGCCCGGCACCTGCTGGAAGCCAGCGACCTCTCGATGGACCAGATCGCCCACCGCACCGGCCTCGGCACCTCGGCCTCACTGCGCCAACACCTGCACGCCACGATCGGCGTGTCACCGCTCGCCTACCGACGGACGTTCCGCGGATAGCAGGTCCGCCAGTTCGTCGGCGATGAGCAGGTCAGGGTCGAACTTCATGCCGGTGAAATGCCCGGCGAGCTCAAGCGAAAGCACGCCGTGCAGCCGAGTCCAGAAGGACAAGGCCCGGTGCAGGGTGGCCGCTGAGGCCGGGTGGCCGTTGGCCCACTCACGGTGGTCTTCGAGGTGGGCGTCGAACGGCGTTGCCGGCTTGTCCGTCGACGCGCAGGCTTCGAGCAGCACCGTCATCACCTCGAACGAGATCGCGGTGGTGTCGTCGGGCGCGTGGTAGCCGGGAACGGGCGTGCCGTAGACGAGGAAATACCGCTGCGGGTCACGCCGAGCCCACCCTCGAATGACCCCGGCCAGCCCAACCAGGTCGGCACCGGCGTCGAACGCCTCCCGCACGGCGTCGGCAAGACTCCGGTAGGCATCGCGGATGAGCGCGGTGATCAACTCATCGCGACTGGCGAAGTACCGGTACAGGGCAGGACCGCTCATGCTCATCTGCCTGGCGATCGCGTTGAGCGACACCGCGGAAACCCCAGCGGCGGCGATCTGCGCCCAAGCATGCTGCTTGACCTCCGCCCGCACCTGGGCCCGATAACGCTCCCGCGGCCCATCCACGTCCGTCATCAGCCCTCCTTCCCTCGTCGGCGTGACACTCACTCTAGTTAGAACCTCTCACTTTTGCTATTGACACTCAACGCCGACTGGTTATAGCTTCTAACTACAGTGAGAGCCACTAACGCAGCCGAGGAACCAGGAGACGAACCAATGACCACCAACCCATCCACGCCGAACCCACAGACCTCCGCCCACTCCCCGCGTGCAGTCGCCGGCTCCACCCGCCGCCAGGCCCGGGTGCGTACCGCCTTGCTCGCGATCCCGTTGGCCGCCGCCGGGTTTCTCGGCACCGCCACCGTCGCGTCGGCTCAGACCGCCGCCGCTCCAACGAGTTCGTTGACCTGCCGGGGCCAGGGCATCGATCCCACAGCCAAGCTCCACCACCGGACCGAGACCTTCATCAAGGCGCCGCTGAGCACTGTCTGGAAGCTGCACACCGGTGTCGAGGGCTGGCCGTCCTGGCAGGCTGCCGTCACCAGCATGAAGCGGCTGGATCCGGGGCCACTGCGGGCGGGGTCGCGGTTCCAGTGGACCACCCCGGCACCCCCCACGCCCACGACCCCCGCCACCACCCTGGTGATCACCTCGACCGTCCAGCAGGTCAGGCACGACCAGTGCATCCGGTGGACCGGGCCGGCGATCGGCGACGGACTGCGCATCGACCGTGGCGTCCACGTCTGGAACTTCACCAAGGTCAACGGCGGCGTCCTCGTCCGCACCGAGGAAAGCTGGACCGGCCAACAAATCGAAGCCGACCCGGCCACCGCCATCAAATACCTCGCACCGGGTCTCGACGCCTGGCTGGCCGACCTCAAGTCCGCCGCCGAAGCCTGCCACCACTGAGCAAACCAACCGCCACCGGAGAAGACAATGAACAGCACCACCGCCAACGCCACTTCCGCCCGCACCGCCAACCGCACCTCGTTGGCCGTCCTCGTCGCGGCCTGGGCTGTCCCGGCCGTCGTTCTCGGCCAGTTCGCCCTGATCGCCGGCATTCCCATCGCGGTGCTGCTGATCGGCACCTTGCGCGATCCCCGTCTACGCGCACTCCGTTGGTGGACCGGCGCCCTCACCGCGGTCTATGTCGTCCCACTGACGCTCTGGCTGATCGACCCAAGCAGCGCGCCGAGCCTGTCGAAGTACCTGAGCCCTGTCGCCACCGCGCTCTTCGTCGCGACCGGCGTCGTTGTCGCCGTCGCGCACCACGTTCTGCGCCGGCGCTCCGCCTCAAAACTCGCGACTCGGCCCGAGGGATCGCGGTAGCCCGAACGCCGCGAGCATGTGGTTCTCGAACCGGGTCATGGCCTGGATTCGGTCGCCGGTGAGGGTGAGCACGTACAAGCCGGTCCCGTGCCGGATCCCGGTGGCGGAGCGCAGGTACGCCCCGAACGCCGGCTGGCCGTTGGCCCGGGTCGGCACCAGGTCGAACCGGCGGCCGGCGCCGAAGATGCCGGCGCAGAACCGGGTCACGACCTCCCGGCCCTCGTATTCCAGGGGCAGCGGCGGCATGGCCATGAAGACGTCGTCGGTCAGCAGGGCCACCAGCGCGTCGATGTCCGCGGTCTGCCAGGCTTGGACGAAGTTCGCCACGATCGCGTTCTCGGCGGGTGAGTCCGCGACGGGTGCCGGTTCCGACTGGCGGCGTCGCAGGCCGGCACGTGCCCGTTTGAGAGCGCTCTTGACCGACTCGACGGTCGTGTCCAACATGTCGGCCACTTCGTTCGCGTGGAATCCGAGGACGTCACGCAGGATGAGGACGGCGAGTTGCCGGGGCGGCAGCATCTGCAGCGCAGTCACGAAGGCCAACGAGATGGATTCGGTCTGCTCGTAACGTGCCTCGGGGCTGAGCTCGGCGAGGAGCGCGTCGGGATACGGCTCCAGCCAGACGACCTCGCCGAGCCGGGTCGGCTCCGGCGGTTCGACCCCGGGGATGTCCCACGCCTTGGCCGGACGCCGGCCAGCCGAACGAAGCGTGCTCAAGCACCGGTTGGTGGCGATCCGGTACAGCCAGGTACGCAGCGAGGCGCGACCGTCGAACCCGCCAAGACCCCGCCAGGCGGACAACAACGTGTCCTGCAGGGCGTCCTCCGCGTCCTGGAACGAGCCCAGCATCCGGTAGCAGTGCACGTGCAACTCCCGGCGGTACGGCTCGGTCAACGCCCGGAACGCGTCGTCGTCCCCGTCCCGGCCGCGGGCGATCAAGTCGGCGGTCATCAGCTCCATAGTCCTACGGACACCGGCCGAGGGCCAAAGGGGGCGGTGGACGAGCGCCTCTTTTCCCGGTGTCGCGTCGTCTGTCTCAGGGCAAGCGACAACACGACAAAGGAGAACCCCATGGGCAGGATCATCGTCAGCGCGAACGTCTCGCTCGACGGAGTCATCCAGGACCCGACCGGCGAGGAGGGCCTCGGGCGCGGCAACTGGTTCGGCCGGATCGCCGACCAGGACCGCGCGGAGTGGGCCAAGGCCGAGACCGAGGAGGCGATGGCGGCGGAAGGCCTGCTGATGGGGCGGCGCAGCTACGCGTGGTTCGTCAAGCGCGGCTGGCCGTCCCGGACCGGCGAGTGGGCGGACCGGTTGCGGAGCCTGCCCAAGTACGTCGTCTCCTCCGCCGCCCTCGAAGGTCCCGAGTGGACGAACTCGACCGCCCTGACAGGCGACGTGGTGACGGAGGTCTCAAAGCTGAGGCAACAGGTGACGGGGGACATCGTCGTGTACGGCAGTGGTCGTCTCGTGCACACGCTGACCGAACACGACCTTGTCGACGAGCTGCGGCTGATGACGTACCCGTTCGTGGTCGGGGCGGGCGAGCGCCTCTTCGGCGAGACCAGCGCCGTGAAGCCGATGCGCCTGATGACCACCCGCACGATCGGCGACGGCATCGCATTCCTCACCTACCAGCCTGTCCGGGACGCATAGGCAAATTCGCCGATCTCCCAAAAACCATCTGGTTGTCATGGGATTCTCATGTGGATGGGCCCATTGTTCTTGGTGGAGGCCCGGAACGGCCGGATGAGCTTGGGAGGTGTGGTTCGGCATGGACGGATCAGGGGGATGGGCCGACGGCCAAGTGCCGCCCGGCCCAGGACCGGTACAGCCAGGACCGGTTCAGCCACGGCCGGTCGACCCGGAACCGGTGGCATCGGGACCCGTTGACTCAGGGCCGGTTGACCCGGAACCGGTCGAATCACGGGCGGTTGACCCGGAACCGGTGGAATCAGGGGCGGCTGACTCGGGACTGGTTGACTCAGGGCCGGTCGACTCAGGGCTTGGTCAGCCAGGCCCGGGTCAGCCGGTACCGGTACAGCCAGGCCTGGCTGTACCGGTACCCGTTCACACAAGGCTGGATCCACCGCTGCCAGGCCCGGCCGAGCCGACGCCCAGTCAATCGCGGCTGGATCAGCCCCAGCCGGTCCCACCAGGCCCGGCCGAACCAACGCCCATCCAATCGCGGCTGGACCAGCTCCAGCCGGCACAGCCAGGCCCGGCCGAACCGACGCCCGGTCACTCAAGGCTGGATCAACCGCTGCCGGGCCAGGGCGAGCCGACGCCCGGTCAGTCGAGGCTGGAGCCACCGCTGCCGGCACAGCCGGGGCAGGTCGAACAGGCGCCCATTCCCTCGTGGCTGGACCAAGCGGTGCCCACCCAGGCAATCCCGGGACATCCGGTGCCTCCTCAGCCGAGCCCGAATCAACCACTGCCCACTCAGCAAGGCCCCGGTCACCAGGTGCCCACGTACCCAGGCCCCAGTCAGCCGGCGCCCACTCAGCCAAGCCTGAGTCAACCGCTACCCATCCAGCCAAGCCTGAGCCAGCCCCTACCCATCCAGCCAGGCCCCGGGCAGCCAGGCCTGAGTCAACCTCTGCCCATCCAGCCAGGTCCGGGCCAGCCGATGCCCCCTCAGACCGGCCCCTTTCAGTCGGCACCGATGAGTCCGCCCGGGGGTTGGCCGCCGCCGTCGATGGCCACGCCGACCCCGCGGACACCGCCGGGATGGCCCACGCCACCGGATCCGGCGGCGGCCCGACGGCGACGGAAGCGGCGGTTGTGGCTGGGTGCGGCTGCGGTCGGGGTCGTGGTGGCGGTCGGGGTTGGGTGGTTGGTCTGGCCGGAGTCGGGGCGGCCCAAGCCGGTGCCGGGCACGGTTCAGGCGAACGTGCTCTCGCAGGAGGAGGTCAGCAAGGTGGTGGGGACCACGTTGACCGCCGAGACCGGGATCAGTGAGCCGCCGCCGGCGCTGATCGTGGACCCGACCACCTGTGAGGTGGCCGCGGGTCCGGCGACGCAGTCGGTGTACGCGGCGGGGTGGACGGTGTTCTGGTCGGTGACCGCGCAGGACATGGATGACGTCGCCGATCACGCGGTGACCCAGGTGCTCGGCGTTTATCCGGACCGGGAGAAAGCCGGAGCGGTGTTCCGCACGTTGGCGGAAGGCGTCGGGAAGTGCAAGTGGGCGATGCGCAGCGACGACGAGGACAGCACGAAGTGGAACTACAAGGTGGGTACCGAGACGTCGGACGCGTTGTCGTGGACCGCGACCCAGGATGCCGGTGAGGGGTGGGCCTGCTATCGCGAGGCACGCCTGAAGGGCAACACGGTTCTGCAGGTGGCGGTCTGTCAGGCAGGCGACGGGCAGGCGTCCGCCGCGAAGATCGCCGACCAGGTTGCCGGCAGGGTGGGGGGCTGATCCGTGGTCAGGACGACGCTGCGGCGGCTGCTGTGCCTCCTCCTGGTGGCGATACTCGCGCTGACCGCGGCGGTACAGCCCGCGTTGGCCTTGCCGCCGATCTATGCAGCCACTCACGACGGGGACGATGACGACCCGGCGGACGGGCTCGAACCCCTGGACGCGGACCCCAGCCTCCCCGCCGACCTGCTCGACCAGATCGCCCAACTGAACCAGCAGCTGGTCGACCTCGCTCAGCAGGCGCGGACGCTGCAGTCCCAACAGCAGTCGCTGGAACAGCGGTCCCAGTCCCTCAGCGCGCGCAAGCAGGCGCACGAGGGCCGGGTGGCCTCGCTCAAGGCCAAAATGGACGCGCACAATGCCCGGCCGCACGTGTTCCAGCTGCCCAGGCAGGCCGCCGAAGCCAACGCGTACGACGCGGAGGCAGCTCAGCTCAACGCGGAACGGGACCAGCTCAACGCGGAGGCGCAGGCGGGTGAGGCCGAAGCGGCCCAGCTGCGCAACGAGGCGAACCAGCTGAAGTCCCAGGCCGAGGCGGGGAAGGCGGCGGTCGAGCGGCTGCAGGCCACCGCACAGCAGATCCGCCAGCGGATGGCGGCTGTGGCCCAGAAGCGGGCCCAGGTGCGCCCGCCCGCGGCGAAACGGGCGTCGGGTGGTGACGCCGCCCGCCAGTCCGGCCCACGCACCAACTCTCGGGAGACCGGCGGCGACCGCCCGTCCAGGAAGAAGGAAGTCGACACTCTCGACCAGTACGCCAAGGACCGTGGCGCCAAGGTCGACAAGCGGCCGGTCGACGTGCAGGTGGATCCGGACGCGGTGGCCAAGCTGACCGCCCGGGAAGCCGCCGCGCTCAAACTGAACTACAAGTTCCAGGGCCGGGTGCAGAAGCCGGACGGCACCTACAAGGTGCTGCAGGTCGTGCCACGCGGTGCGGAGCCGACGGCGCCACAGAAGGCTTTGGAGACCGTCCTCGCCCGCGGCGGCAAGGTCACCGCCGACGGCGGCAAGACGACCGTCACCGAGGTGGAGCGGGTCGAAGGCAAACCCGTCACCGCCCGGGACATCACCCGCCAGTCGTCGAGCGACGTCGACCGGAAGATCCGCGAGGCGGCCGAGTCCACCGACCCTGACAAGAACGCCGAGGCGGCGATCGCGCGGGCACTGCGGAAATGCATCATCCAGTTCAACGACCCGTTGCCGAGTTCCGGCGGCACGTCGCCCGGCGAGATCGACGCGGGGACCGAGCGGACCATCGTCGAGGTCTACAATGGCAAGCAGGATCTGTTCGACGCGAAGGGATCCCAGGCCGACAAGTACATCAACGACCCGGCCGCGAACCCGGCGGGCAGGCGGGTCGTCTACTACGTGCCGAACCTCAGCGGATCGGAGAACATCGAGACGATCAAGAGGTTCGAGCAGACGTACGGCGTGCGCGTGTTCACGGACGCCGGCAAGCTCCGCAATTTCCTGCGGCGCACGGGCGAGAGGTGCTGAGGGGAGGCCACGGTGAAACCTGTTGCCTTCCTGGTGTTCGGCCAAGACTGGGACTCGGAACGGTTCAAGCAACTCGTGGTGTCCCTCGGCGGCGTCGCCGAGGCGCATTCCTGGGACGCGGTGCTCACCAGGGACGACGCCACCGTGTGGATCACCGTCACACCACCGCTCGAACCCGGGCAACAGTCCCGGAATGTCGGCGCCTACGAAGAAGTCCTCGGGGCCGCACCCCGGCACAAGGTGTCTCTCCAGCTGTCCTCGCGCGGCGACTCGGAATGGCTCGCCGCCGAGATCGTGATGGCCGCGGCGGACGTGTGGAAGCTCGTCGTCGAAGGATTCGACGGCGAGGTGGTGACCGATGACGAGTTCGCCAAACGCGTCGCCAAACGGAAACGTGACCTCTTCCGGTCGCGTCAGCTCAGGCCGGGATAGCCGGCAGCAGCGCGCCGGCACGTTTCAGAGTACGGATCACCGGGGCGGTCTCGATGGCGCGGATCGCGTCCAGCATGCCGACCCGCTCGGTCAGGTACCGGGAAAGGTGCCCCGCGTCGCGACAGTTCACCGCCGCGAGCAGGTTGCTGGGCCCGGTGGTCAGCGAAACCAGTGACACCTCAGGGTGTTCGGCGATCGCCGCGGCGACAGCGGTGAGGCCGGACGGCCGCACGGACATCCACAGCCTCGCCTCGGTGTGGAAACCCAACGCGGCCGGCGGAATGTCCACAAAGAACGCCAGCACGCCAGCCTGACGCAACAGGAAGAGCCGCCGCCGCACGGTCGCCTCGGACCAGCCGGTGGCGGCGGCCAGCTGTGCGTGGCTGGCGCGGCCGTCCTGGGACAGCAACGTCAGCAGCGGCCGGTCGGCGGCGCTGAGTTCGATGTCGTCGGTTTCCGCCACCGGCGGCGGGCTCAGCGCCGCGACCTGCTCGGCGGACAGCACCGCCGCGCCGGTCCAGTCGTTGGGCAGGACGTAACTCCCCAAGAGCAGGTGCGCGGTCACCGACGTGACGCGAGCCGTCCGCGGCAACGCGCGCAGGAGCAGCGCGTCGCTCTCGTCGCGAGTGGGAATCTGTGCGCCACAAGAGATTTCGGTGCCCCCCGACAACAAGTGGACGTACGAGGTGTCGGCGCGTGCGGCAAGGGATTTCGCGATGGGCAGGGCCGCGTCCGGGGCGCACCGCACCCGGATCGTCCACGCGCTGTACCCGAGGCGGCCGCCGTTGAGCGCTCCCACCACGCGCAGCACCCCGGCCGTGCGCAGCCGACGGTAGCGCCGGGCCACGGTGTTCTCCGAGACGCCGATTACCTCGCCGACGTGCCGAAACGGAGCCCGGCCGTCGATCCGCAGGGCGTGCACCAACCCGCGATCCACATCGTCCAGGATGACGGTTTCCGTCTCTGCATGAGCCACCGTGACAGTATCCATGACGAAGACTCGTTTGGCTGGCGGCGGTAAGTGGACAGGCCGGAGCGTGTGGGGCAACCGAAAGGACTCCTCATGCGTAAGTGGTGGCCGTTGGTGGCCGTGTGCCTCGGCTCGTTCCTGTTCCTGCTCGACACGACTGTCCTGTCGGTGGCGCTGCCCACCATCGGGGTCGAACTGTCCGCGCCACTGTCCACGCTGCAGTGGGTGGCCAACGCGTACACACTGGCGTTGGCCGTACTCATGCTCACCATGGGGTCGCTCGCCGACCGTCATGGCCCGCGGGCCGTGTACCTGGCCGGGTTGGCTGTGTTCGGCGTGGCCTCGCTGGGCTGTGGCTTGGCGCCGTCCGCCGGTGTGCTGATCGCCGCGCGAGCCACGCAAGGCATCGGTGGCGCGGCGATCGCGGTGGCAGGGTTCGCGTTGCTCGGCGCCACCTATCGAGGACCGGACATGGGCCGCGCGATGGGCGTGTTCGGCGCGGTGACCGGCTTGGGCGCCGCGGTCGGCCCCATGTTGGGCGGCGTGCTCACCCAGGACCTGGGCTGGCGGGCGGTGTTCTTCGTCAACCTCCCGCTCGTGCTGGCCACAGTCACGCTGTCAGCGAAAGTGCTCGCCCGAGGCCGGCGCCAGGCCGAAGCCCGCCCGGACGTGCCAGGCATGGTCGCGTTCGCGATCTGCGTGGGCGCACTGACCTACGCGCTCACACTGGCCGGCGACCACAGCTGGCCGCAGGTGCTCGGCGTGCTCGCGGTCGCCGGCGCCGCGCTGGTCGTGTTCGTCCGGATCGAGTTGCGCCGGCCCGCTCCCCTGCTGGACGTACGGCTGTTCACCCGAGCGAGCTTCGCCGCCGTCATGATGTGCGTACTCGCTTCCACAGCCGCGTTCGCCGCCCTCGTCTACACCTCGATCTGGCTGCAGTCCGGGCTGGGTCTCGGCCCGGTGCGCGCCGGGCTCGCGTTGATGCCGTTGGCAATCGCGGCGTTCGCCGGCTCGCTGATCAGCGGACGTGTGCTGCACGGCAAGCCACCCCGCGTGGTGCTGAGTGCCGGCCTGCTGACCAGCGGGATCGGCTGTGTGTTGCAGGCCGGGCTGGACGCGGGCTCGTCCGCCGTGGGCCTGGCCGTCACCGGCGTCGGCCTGGGGCTGGCCGGCCCCACGCTGGGCGCCGCGGTGTTCGCGGCACTCCCCCCGGAACGCGGCGGGATGGCCGCCGGGGCGATGACCACCTTCCGGCAACTGGGGCAGACACTCGGTGTGGCGTTGTTCGGTGCGCTGTTCACCGGCGGTGCCATGGTCGACGGCCTCAACCGAGTCCTCATCGCCGCGGCGGCGGCCGGGATCATCGGCGCCGTACTTGCCTTCCTGCTCGTGCCCACACCGAAGAAGGAGCCTGTGGCGGCCCGATGACCCGTAGGTCCAATGTGGTCAGTCCTCAGCCACGTCGACGGCGTCACGCAGGGCTTGCTGGACCGACGCGGCCACCTGGAAACTGTTGGTCAGTCCGGTGATCTCCAACAGCCGGGCGATCGCGGTGTTCGAGGACGTCACCAGATAGAACCCCATGCCGCGGTCCTGGGCTTGGTGGTTCGCCTGGACGAGGACGGCCAGGCCCAGCGATCCCATGAACCCGACGTCGGACAGGTCGATCACCACCGCGTCCGGGCCGCCGGCCAGCACCCCGTCGATCCCCCGCTGGAACTCGTCCTTCGTGGCGAGATCTATCTCCCCGGTCACCCGGGCCACCACCACCGGTCCGGAGCGGTCGACCGTGATCTCCGGCGAAGACCCTCTCCCGTAACGCCTTGACGTCATGAACAACTTCCCTTGCGGACCTCGTCCACACACCGGGCTACCTGGTTAACCCGGGCCCGCCGGCCCGACTTCGGACAACGCGGACAGCGATACCCTAGGTGCGGGCACGCCCGCGTCGCAAACCGCCACACGGACTAGCCGTTGCCGATCTCGACCCGGCCTGACCCCGGTCAGCCCACCAGGAAGTGCGTCCGCACCCGGGTGCCGGCCGCGCCGGAACTCAGTTCCACGAAGTCCGACAACTGGTGCACCAGCCACAGCCCACGCCCGCCCTCCTGGGTGGCGGACGGTCTGACCCGGCCGGCCAACGGATCGGTGATCGCGCCCCGGTCCTCGACCTGACACACCACCTCCGCCGGTGACGACCAGAGCTGGAGCTCACCACTGCCGCCGCCATGGCACACGCTGTTGCTCGCCAGTTCGCTGACCACCAGCACCAGATCGGCCACCCGGCCGGCCGCCAGTCCGCAGTCCTCCGCGTAACCGCCCACGACTTCGCGCACCAGATGCAGGATCTCGGGACCGAACCGCATGGTCAGCGTGGTCTCGGGTGGCACGCTCAGCGGCCGGTCCAGATGCGCGTGCGCCTGGTCGTCGGCCCGGTACCAGGAACTGGTGGCCGGGCCGGCGGCGTCCAGCACCGCCGGGTGGCTGAGCAGAGCCTGGTCGATCACGTCGTCGGCGAGCGCCGTTGTGTCGTACGGACACAACAGCCGCCAACCCGGCGCACGGCCGGCGAAGGCGACGTTGAGCAACGCTTCGTGGCGTTGGCACTCAACCAGTTCCGCGGCGCTCCGACCGGCCCAGACCGGCTCGCCGATCCCCCGCACCGCGCGGCCGGCCGTGCTGTGCTCGGTGACGAAGTCCTGCCAGGCCGGGATGATCCGGCCCGGGTTGCGGCCCAGTTCGGCCATGTCCTGGAACCGGGCCTGGTCCGCGGCCGCGCCGAGGGTGTCCCGCAGCAGCTCGATCTTCTCGGCGCTGGTCGCGACCAGGACGGCTTCCCCGGCGGCCAGCCCGTCCCGGACGAACCCGCCGGTGAGTGCCAGAAATCCGGACGCTCCCGCGTAGAGGCCGACCTCATGGCTGAACGACCGTGCCGGCCCGGCACGGTCCACACTCAGAGGGTTTTCCTTCAGCACTTGGCCGACCCGCCGTCCATCACTGTCCCGTGTGGCGGAGGTACCCGCGATCGGGCGCGCCCAAACCCGGCGCTGCACGACGGCCGGCGGCCACGCCTGCAGGATAGGATGGCCCACGGCCATCGGCGACAGGTGGTCAACAAGCCACGACCAACCGTGACCACACGGGTGGGAACGTAGAGCGGACAACCGGTGACGACAAGTGGAAACCCCACCGTTCGGTGGACGGTCGAACCGGGCGACCGGTCGACGGTGGTCCACGTGGGCGGCGAGATCGATCTCGCCACGCACGCCGAGTTCGACAAGGCGGTGCGCGCCGGGATGGACAGCGGTGCCCCGGTGGTCATCCTGAACCTGGGCGAGGTCACGTTCCTGGGGTCGGTCGGGCTGCGGGTGCTGGTCCAGGCCAATCACGAGACCCAGCAGACCGGGCGAACGCTGCGGGTGGTGCACGGCACCGCGATCGTCCGCCGGATCATCGAGGTCACCGGGCTTGAGCAGGTGCTGTCGCTCTATCCCACGCTCCAGCAGGCACAGTCGACGTAGGACGGCACCGGCGGGTTGAGGCCGGGCCGACATCACCCGGCCGTACGTCCACATCAGACTCCCGGCCACCCCTCACCAGGTCCCCGTGGTGCTCGGCTGGTCGCTCACGGAGTAGCACGTTACGCGGTCAGCAGGCCGATGCCCAGTGTCAGGACGCCCGCGACCAGGCCGGCGGCGCCGAGCCACAGCAACGCGATGAGCCGGTTCGGCTTCGTGACGCCGCGGCCGAGGGACGACAGGAAGAACCCGGCCGACATGAAGATCGCCGCGAACGGCACGCCGGCGCGGGCGACCCAACCGCCGAGACCGGTCAGGCCGGCGCCGTCGGCCAGCACCAGGCACACCAGCCCGAGCGTGACGAGCACGCCCGCGTGGGCGTGCCCGGCTCTGGCGAAGGTCTTCTGGAAGTCCGTCATGGGTACCTTGCCGCGCACGACCTGGAGCAGGAACGTGCCGCCGAACGCGATGGTGACGACGGTGATGAGCACGACCCCGGCGAGGATCCGGGACGTGTCGCTGAACTGCAGCATGAGGGACGCCTTTCGCGGAACTTCATCAACTTGACGACGGTAAGTTAACGTCGTCAGCTTGACGATGTCAAGTTGACAGTGTCAAGCTGGTGTCATGAGCACGAGACGCGTCCGGGCCCGTCCCGGCGAAGGCAGCCAGCTCCGCGAGGAGATCCTCCGCGTCGCCGAGGAACTGCTGGAAGAGGACGGCAAGGAGGAGGCGCTGACCATCCGCGCGGTCGCCCAACGGGCCGGGGTCACCACACCCTCGGTCTACCTGCACTTCGCGGACAAGGAGGCCCTGCTGGAAGCGGTCTGCCTGCGAGTGTGGGACGAACTGGGCAATCGCACCCGCGAAGCGTCGGCCGAGGTCGACGACCCGTTCGCCGCGCTCGCCTCCAGCGGACGCGCCTACATGCGGTTCGCCCTCGAACACCCGGCGCAGTACCGCATCCTGATGATGCGCCCCTCGACTTCCGAGGCCGTCCAGTCGGCCGCGGCGGCCTGCGTCGCGTCCATCGCGGAAGCCACGGCCCTGTGCGTCGAGGCCGGCGTGCTCCGCGGCGACCCGGACGAACTCGCCCTGGGCCTGCTGTCCGCCGTGCACGGCTGCGCCTCGCTGATCATCGCCCAGCCGGCCTTCCCCTGGCCGGACGATCTGGACGCGGTGCTCGACCACACCATCTGGATGTCCGGGCTCGGCACCGCGCTGATTTCCCGGATCCCCCGTGACGCGACGATCGCCAGTGCCGACCTGAGCGTCGAACTGGACGCCCTCGCCGCCCGCTTGTCAGTCCACTGAGGACATAAGTACGCGCCGCAGTGGCACTGCGGCGCGTACGTTTGCTTGCTCAGACTCCCGCGGTGTCCCTGATCCAGGTTCGTTGCGTGGTGAGGTCGCCGTAGATCTCGCCGCCGCTGTCGCCGCACGCGTCGCCGCCGCGGCTGTCGGCACCGACCAGAGTGCTGCCGACCAAAGCGGGACCGCCGGAGTCGCCGTAACACGCGGTGGACCTGGTGGTCACCTTGACGCAGAGTTCCTTCGAGCCAAGGATGTCGTCGGAGACGCAGCCGGAGTCGTTGATCACCTTGGTGTTGAGTTCCTTGAGCAGCCGGGGCGAGTCGCCATTCTCACTGACGACGCCCCAGCCCATCAGCTTGATCGCGGTGCCGGTCGCGGGCGAGGTGTCGGCGATCCGGACGGGCGCGTAGCTCACGGCGGTGGCGAGCTTCAGCAAACCGACGTCGCCGGTGGGACTGCCGACCCGCCTGCTGATGCCGACGAGGGTGCCGCCCGTGGTGTAGTCCTTCGACCCGACGCGGATCCTCGCGGCGACGTTGGCGGAAATACAGTGTTTGGCGGTCACGACCCACTGCGGGGCGATCAGCGATCCGGAACAGGACTGCGCGCCGTCGGAGTACAGGACTACAGCGGCCCACGGATAGTCGCCCTGTGCCGTACCTCCGCCGATGATCGCGTATCCAGGCGTCCCCACTAACATCGCCGCCATACACGTGCCGACCGCCGCGAGGGCACCCGCCAATCGTCGTGTTCTCATGGAAATCCTTCCGGTGCAGGGTGGTTCGCCCGAGTGTGACCGGCGGACGGCGGTGGCGTTAGATCCCGTTCGGGGATAGCTTCGCTGTCGCCGCCAGCGTTCTGTATCGGTCCACCAGACCGGACCGCACACTTTCGGCGTGCGCCACCATGGGCGAGTCGACGGACCAGCACAGCATCAGGTCGCGGTGCTGCGGACTGCCCGCCAACGGCCGGTACACCAGGCCGTCCGGTGCCGGCCGCAACGGGCTGACCAGGCCGATCCCGTGCCCGGCGCGGATCAGGTCGGCGATCGTCCGCCACTCCGTCAGGTCATGTCGGGACACCGGTTCGAAGCCGGCCGCGAGACAGTTCCGCCGGAAGCTCTCGAACTGTCCACTGTGGTCGTTGGGCGCGGTGGGCAGCCATTCCTGGTTGGCCAGGTCCGCGAGGTCGAGTTCGGCGCGTGCGGCGAGCGGGTGGGTCACGGGCATCGCCACGAACTCCGGCTCGGCCCGCACGATCACCGCGCACCGGACACGGTCCGGCGGTGACATCGGACTGTCGCCGTACCAGGCGGTGACCGCCATGTCCGCACTGCCTTCGACGAGCATGCCGATCACGGTGTCGCTACTGGCTTCCCGCAACACGATCCGCCGGGCCGGCAGCTGGTCGCGCACGACGTCGGCCAGCTCGGGCAGGAGCGTCGCGCGGACCGCGGCGATCCGCACGATGCCGGCCGTGTCCGGCCTGGCCAGCTCGGCCGACCGCTGCCGCAGGACGTCGAAGCGGTCCACCAGGTCCTGCGCGCCGTGCATCAGATGACGGCCCGCATCGGTCAAGGTGACCCGGTCGCCGTGCCGGCTGAACAGGCCGCCGCCCAGGGTGTGCTCGATCCGCCGCAGTTGCGCGGTCAGTGCCGCCTGGGACATTCCCAACGCCGGCGCGGCGTGCCGGACGCTGCCCAGTTCGGCCACCACGAGCACCATCTTGAGGTGGCGCAACTCGATCCGCATCGACGTACCGTACGCATTGTGACTGGCTTGCGGCTGGAGTTGCGCCACCTGAAGGTGATCGCGGAGATCGCCCGCGCCGGCAGTATCCGAAAGGCGGCCAGTGCGATGCGGATCGCCCAGCCCGCCCTCGCGGCCCAGCTGCAACGGATCGAGCAGGCGGTCGGCGGGCGGGTGTTCGACCGGACCCGCACCGGGGTACGGCCCACCGCGCTCGGCCGCTACCTGATCGGCGCGGGCGGTGACCTGCTCGGCGACTTCGACCGGCTGATCGCCGAGACCGCGGCGTTGGCCCGGCAGCCGGCGCCGGTCGGTGTCGGGGCCATGCGGAACGTGGACACGGCGGGCATCATCGGCGCGGTCAGCGACGTGATGCCGCGGGTCGAGACGTCCACCCGCGAACTGGAGTCCCTGGACGCCGCGTTCGCCCTACTGCACGCGGGCGAACTGGACATCGCGCTGCTGTACCGGTTCGCCAACGGGACACCGTTTCCGGACACCCTGTGCCAGTGGCCGGTGGTCGCGGTGGAGCCGGCGTTCGTCGGGCTGCCGGCCGGGCACCCGCTCGCCGGCCTGCCCGAGATCCCGCTGTCCGCGTTGGCCGGTGAGTCGTGGATCATCTCCTGCTCTGACGACGGAACCGGCCGGCTGACCGCGTTCCGCCGCGCCTGCACGGCCGCTGGCTTCACACCGCGGATCAGGCACCACGCCGGCGACTGTGAGACCACCATCCCGTTGCTGCTCAGCACCGAGTCGGTGGCGGTGATGCACCCGTTGTGCGTACCGCCCGAGGGAGTGGTGATCCGGCCGGTCGCCGGGAGCCCACACTATCGGACCGTCACCCTCGCCTGGCGGCCGGACGCGCCGACCCATCACCTGATTCCCATGCTGCACAAGCGATTGGTCCGCAGCTACCACATCGAGGTCAGCACCCGCCCGGACTACCGCCGGTGGTGGCAGGCGACCAACGGACCACTGGTGGCCACCGCACCGCCCGGCACACCGACGGCTCCCGTCTGCGGCACCGACGGCCTGCACGCGATCCCGAACCACCGGTCGTGACTCATGCCTGCGGGTTCAGGATCCGGTCGTTGAGGTGCCTGCGGATCGCGTCCACATCGACAGGCGCTTCATCGTTCATGCTTTCCATCAGGTCCGCGCAAGCTTGGGCGGCCGCGGCGGACCGCGGCAGCATGACGCTTTCGTAGGCGCGGACGGCGTCATCGACGTTGGTGTGTGTGGCCAACGCGTCCGCGAGGTCGGTGCCGTCAAGCATGGCGAGGTTGGCTCCGACGCCGAACGGGGGCATGAGGTGGGCGGCGTCGCCGAGCAGGGTGATCCCCGGCGCGTGCGCCCAGCTGTGCCCGATCGGCAGGTCGTACAGGGGACGATTGACGAACTCGCCGTCGTTCTCACGCAGCAGACCGAGCAGGTCTTCGTGCCAGCCGTCGAAAACGCCCAGCAGGTAGTCGCGCACGGCCGCGTCGTCGTCCAGATCCACGGTGTCGACGTGCCAGTCGAGTGGAACGTCCAGATGGGCGTAGACACGGATGTGGCCGCCGCTGTTGCGCTGGGCGGACAGGCCCTTCGCACGCGAAAGCGTCATCATCGTCCCGTTGCCGACCAGACGCGCGAGAATGGGGTGGCGGCTGTCGACGTCGTCGAGGTACGTCTCGACGAAGGTTATGCCGGAGTACGCGGGCACCGCGTCGGACACCGCCGGGCGGATCCGGGACCAGGCGCCGTCCGCCCCGATGACCAGGTCGAAGTCCAGCGTCGTGCCGTCCGCGAAGGCGAGGCTGGAAGTGCCGTCGCCGAGCGAGGTGACCCCGGTGACGGCACGGCCCCACTGGACCGTGCCTTCGGTGAGGGAGTCGAGGAACACGTCCCGTAGCTGGCCGCGGTCGATCTCGGGCGCGTAGTCGTCGGTTTCGGTGGGCTGGTCGTGCCGGACTATCTCGGCCGTGATCGGGTCCAGCGCGCGCTGTTCCTGGCCTTCGGGTCGGGCCAGGGCGTGAAACCGGTCGTACAGGCCCGCGGCGCGCATGGCGGCTTGGCCTGTGTCGGCGTGTAGATCCAGGGTGCCGCCCTGCCAGCGGACGTCCCGCGACAGCTCTCGTTCGAACACGGTGACTGGCTTGCCGTGCAGTTGGAGGCCGCGGGCGCAGGCGAGGCCGCCAAGTCCCGCGCCGACGACAGCGATCCGTGTGGTGTTGTCCATGACCCCAGAACATCACACTCGCTACAAAAGTGCAATCACTAGCTTTTTGTGTTCGATACGCGTTGACGGTACGATGGGCGGGTGAGCGAACCGATCGGCCGCCGGGAACGCAAGAAGGCCCAGACCCGGCAGGCTCTGGCCGACGCCGCGCTGCGGCTGTTCCTCGACCGCGGCTACGACAACGTCGGCGTCAAAGAGGTCGCCGACGCCGCCGACGTGGCCGTGACGACACTGTTCAAACACTTCCCGTCCAAGGAAGCCCTGGTCTTCGACCTGGACGAGGACATCGAGTCCGGATTGGTCGCGGCGGTCTGCGACCGCTCCCCCGGCCAGTCCATCCCCGCAGCTCTGCGAGACTACGTCCGGCAACGAGTGGTCGACCACGCCGAGAGTCCGGTGACCGCCGGCTTCCTCCGCATGGTCGAGGAAACGCCGGCATTGCGCGAGTACGGCCGCCGCATGTGGATGCGTCACGAGACCGCTCTCGCGCGTGCCATCGCCGAGGACATCGGGGCCCCCGCGGACGACATCACCTGCGCCGCGCTGGCGCGGTTCGCGCTCGACGCCGGCGATGTCCTCCACGGGCGGCCTGATCCGGAACGGGACGTCGACGCGATCTTCGCCCTGCTGACGGAAGGCTGGACGTCCGTAACAGACAGTCGTAAGTAGACGGTCAGACGGGCGTGAGCGGGTTGTACTCGGCGACGAACTCCTTCAGCTTGGTGCCGTCGAGAATCATGGCCGGCCCGGCGGTCCGGAAGCCGAACTTCTTGTATGCCGCCCGTACGCCCTCGTCGAGCGGGACCAGACTCACCACGCCGCCACGGCTCAACGCCTCGGCGCCGATACGCGCGATCAACGGCCGCGCCACACCTTTGCCGCCGGAGGCGATGTAGGCGGGTGACGCGACGAGGTCCCGGAGATCCACGTCGTCGCCTCCATCGCCCCAGAGCGCGGCTCCGATGGCGACGCCGTCCTGCCTGAGGACGAGCAGCGTGCCGGTTTGGAGCCCGGTCTGCATCTGCTCGATGATCTTCCGCGCCCTGACGATCGTGGCGTACTTGGGAGCCGCGAGGAGCGCTAGCTCCACGAGCCGCATGCGCCCCATGTAGACCGCGCTCATCCCCACGTCCCACAGTTCCTTCGCGGGATCGTCGTCCTCCGGTGGAGTCGTGGCGCCGGTCGCGATCATGGTCTCCAGGCCCTGCCTTATCTCGGTGAGGATCGTGCTCACCGTGCCCGGGGGGCGAAGTCCTTCCACTGCCGTCCGCACCGAATCGACGTACTCGCGTACGTCCTGCAGTGTCGCCGTCATGGTTTGCAATTCGCCCACCGAAAGGAGTCTGCGGATGGGAGTCGCGGCCGACTCGGTCATGTTGGCGAGGGCTTCCAGGCCCTGCGCCTGCCATCGGGCGAGCAGGTCGGTGGTGGGGGGGACAACCTCAAAAGTCAGCATTGTTCGATCCCTTTCACGTCGGCGTCCCCCAGGATCGCCGCGTCCCGACTGCGTGTTAGCCATGCCACGTGCCGGGAACTCGGCCGGAGCAGTGGGAATACTCCAGTAGGGTCAAGGAATTCCGCAGGAGGAAGGAGCAGTGTCCTGGACGCGTGGCTGGCGGAGATCGTCGCGGTCGCACTGCTCCTGATCGTGCTCGCGAGTGCCGTGATCCGGCCGTGGGGGTTGCCGGAGGCGGTGGTCGCGGTGCCCGCGGCGGTGATCGCGGTCGCCGCCGGCATGATCTCGCTACCGCACACCGCCGACGAAGCCAGCCGGCTGGCGCCGGTAATCGGCTTCCTGGCGGCGATCCTGGTGCTGGCCCGGCTGTGCGCCGACGAAGGCCTGTTCCATGCTTGTGGCACATGGCTCGCACGCGCGGCGGCCGGACGTCCGAAACGCTTGCTGGTAGGCGTGTTCGTGATCGCGTCGGTGATCACGGCGGTGCTCAGCCTGGACGCCACAGTGGTGTTGTTGACGCCGGTGATGTTCGCCACCGCAACCCGGGCAGGCGTCCGTCCGAAGCCGTCGGTGTACGCGTGCACACACCTGTCGAACACCGCGTCCGTGCTGTTGCCCGTCTCCAATCTCACCAACCTGCTGGCGTTCGCCGCCAGCGGCTTGAGTTTCACCCGGTTCGCCGCGCTCATGGCGGCGCCGTGGTTGGTGGCGATCGGCACCGAGTACGCCGTGTTCCGCCGGTTCTTCGTCGCCGACCTGAACACCGTGGTCCCGGTGCCGCGGACGGACGAACCGCGTGAGGTTCCCGTGTTCGCGTTGGCCACGGTCGGAGCGACACTCGCGGGGTTCGTGCTCTCCTCCGCCGCCGGGATCGACCCGGCGTGGGCGGCGGCGGCCGGCGCGCTTGTCATGGCGGTGCGGGCGCTGGCCCAGGGCCGCACGACTCTGGTCGCGATCGTGCGGTCCGCGGCAGTGCCGTTCCTGGCTTTCGTGCTCGCGTTGGGGATCGTGGTCCGCGCCGTGGTCGACAACGGCCTCGGCGGCTGGCTCGGCCAGATGATCCCGGACGGCACCGGTCTCGCCGCGCTGCTTCTGATCGCCGCGCTGGCGGCCGGGTTGGCGAACGTGATCAACAACCTGCCCGCCGTGCTGGTGCTGGCGCCCCTGGTCGTCCCGGTCGGGCCCGGCGCGGTGCTGGCGGTGCTGCTCGGCGTGAACATCGGCCCCAACCTCACGTACGCCGGTTCGCTGGCCACCCTGCTGTGGCGGCGGATCGTGCACCAGCACGACCACGACGTCGATCTCGGCGAATTCACCCGGTTGGGGTTGTTGACCGCCCCGGCCAGCCTGCTCTTCGCCGTGGTGGCGCTGTGGGCGTCACTGCACGTGATCGGCGGCTGACACCGCGGTGGTTTGCCACCCGCCGTACGCGGGCACTCCACTGACGAGCTTTCCGGTAGTCGGAGGTACGGAGGTGCCCCATGGCGCACGCGTCGACAGTGCACGCCACGCAGGTCAGGGCCGCGTTCCAGCCGGTCCAGGTGATCGCCTTCGTGGTCGGGGCCGGCTACCTGGTCGCGGGTGTCCTCGGCTTCGTCCGCACCGGCGTCAGCGACTGGTCCCCCGACAACCTGCACTCGCTGGCGGGTTTCATGGTCAACCCGTGGCACAACCTCGTGCACGTGGCGGTCGGCGGGATCGGCCTGCTGTGCGCGTTCCGGCCGGCGACCGCGCGGATGTTCGGGTGGCTGCTGGTGATCGCGTTCGGCGCGTTCTGCCTGTGGGGTCTCGCCGTGAGCGGGGCGTTCGCCACGAACCCGGTGGCCGGCATGGGAAACCCCTTCGCCCTCGACGTCGCCGACAACTGGCTGCACTTCGGCACCGCCGTGGTCGGCCTGCTGATCGCGGTGCTGCCGGCCCGCCGGAAGGTCGTCGTCGAAACACCCGAACCGGTCGAACCGGAGTCCACTGTGGAACCAGTGGGCGGCCGTCCCCCGGCCGATCACGACGATGTGTAACCGCGTGTCGGGTGGGTAGCCAAAGGGGGACAGCACGCGGCTGCGGCCCGTGACCCGGACACCAGACAAGGAACAGCATGCTCGCACTCACCCCGGCCGCGGTCGCGGTCGTCAACAGCATCATCAGCGCCCCTGGGCTGCCGTCGGGCGCCGGGCTGCGGATCTCGTCCGACACGGACGCGGAGGACCGCCTGGTGATCGAAGTGACGTCCACCCCGGCCGAAGACGACCAGGTGCTCGACGAGACCGGCGCGCGGGTGTTCCTCGCCCCGGACGCCGCTTCGTACCTTGCCGACAAGGTGCTCGACGCGTCCGTGGACGACCAGGGTGGGGCCCAGTTCCTGCTCGGCGCGAAAAGCCCCAACGGCGACACCCCGCGGTGACGGCGGCGGCCGGTCCCTGATTGGGCGGCCTGACCGGCGGGTATCCGGGGGGCCACTGGGTCAGAAAGAGGAGGCCGGCCATGCTGAGCCCGGGTGAGCGGCGCCGTCTCGACCGGATCGAGCAAGCGATGTCCGCGGACGACCCCCAGCTGGCGGCCATGTTCGCGACCCACGGCCCGCCGGCGACCTGGCGGTGGCTGTTCCGGCTCACCCTGGGCACGCTGGTCGTGACCACGGTCGGGTTCCTGTTCCTGGGGCTGTTCGGCCTGTCCGCCCAGACCGCCGTGATGGCGGGCGCCCTGTGGCTGCTCCGGCGCTGGGGCGTTGGGCGGGAGACAGGATGAGCGCGGCACATCGGTATCGGCTGTCATCGGACTGGTGAATGCGAGGATTGTTGCCGACCAGATGACCTGTGCGCCCTCGCGCGCAGGTCTTCCCCGGCCAGGCGGCGGATGTCCCCAGCCGCCGCCTGGCCGTTCACCTCGCTATTCCGAGCGGTCGTCCTTGAGGGCGTCCTTCGCCTTCTCCACGTTCTCCTTGATGCCGCCCTTGGCCTGGTCGACCTTTCCTTCGGCTTCCGTGCGTTTGTCGTCGGTCGCCTGGCCAAGGGCTTCCTTGATTTTCCCCTTGACCTTGTCGACGACGGCGTCCACCTTGCGTTCGATGCTCATGGAAGTCCTCCTTGTTTGTTTCACCAGCGATACCAGCGCCCACCGCCGGTGGCGGTACGCGCGAGGAACCCGACCAGCCACACGACCAGGACGATGCCCGCGACCACCCACAGGGCGTGCACCGCGAATCCGAAACCACCAAGGATCAGGGCTAACAGAAGCACCGCGAGAATGATGCCCATTGAATTCTCCTGTTCCGTTGTTGGACTACCCGGTGAATACCCCGGCTGAAGTCGCGAAAACCTCCCGTTCGGGTTCGGCGGGACGGGATGTGTAGTGAACGCGTGGTCGGGGTAGCCAGACCCTGTGACGAATGACGACGCACGCGCCGACGGTCCAGCCGTGGTGCGCAAAGGCCCGTCGCACGGGCCGGCCGTGGTCGTGTTGGACCCTCAGGGTGACGCCAAACACGACGAACTGCCTGCCACGTGGCGCGGGCTCACCGACGACGTCGGGGTGGTCTGGTGGCGGCTGCCCGCCGCCACGCGGATGGGGCAACTCGGGGACAACCTGCCGACCGAGCTCGCCATCGGCCGGGATCCGATCCATCTGGTCGGCGGCGGCGACGCCGCCCTGCTGACCCTGTCGCTGGCCGCGCGCCGCCCGGACGTGGTCCGGTCGGTCGTGCTGGTCGACCCGCCGTGGAAACCGGACGACGTGCCGCCGCAGGACGACATCGCGCCGGCCGGCACTGTCCAGTACGTGATGACCAGCAAGTCAGGCCACATCGGTGGCCGGCTGCCGATGGGACACCCGGACGTGGTCGCGGCCGTGGTGCGGGCGGTGGCGACCGCGCCGTAGCGCATACATTCACGTGCATGGAACACGTGATGGACGGGCTCACCGACGACGAGGCGTCGATCGTCTCGGTGGTGCGCGAGTTCGTGGACCGTGCGGTCCGGCCGGTCGCGCGGGAGCTTGAGCACACCGACACGTATCCGGCGAACCTGATCGGCCAGATGAAGGCGATGGGTGTCTTCGGCCTGGCGATCCCCGAGCCGTGGGGCGAGACGCGCGTGTCAGCCCAGTGCTATTCGGCGGTCACCGAGGAGTTGGCCCGTGGCTGGATGAGCCTGGCCGGCGCGATGGGTGGCCACACGGTCGTCGCCAAACTCCTGGTCGACTTCGGCACGCGCGAGCAGCAGGACAGGTACCTGCCCGGAATGGCCACTGGGGAGATTCGGGCCACGATGGCGTTGACCGAGCCAGGCGGCGGCTCCGACCTGCAAGCCATGCGTACAACGGCGACTCGCGACGGCGACTCGTACGTCATCAACGGCGCCAAGACCTGGATCACGAACGCGCGCCGATCGTCGCTGATCGCGTTGCTGTGCAAGACCGACCCAACCGCCTCCCCCGCCCACCGGGGCATCAGCGTCCTGTTGGTGGACAACGGGCTGAGCGGCTTTCACGTGTCGCGGGACCTGCCGAAACTCGGCTACAAGGGCGTCGAGAGCTGTGAACTCGCCTTCGACGACTGCCGGACACCCGCGTCCGCCCTGCTCGGCGGCGAGGAAGGCCACGGGTTCGGCCAGATGATGCGTGGCCTGGAAATCGGCCGGATCCAAGTCGCCAGCCGCGCCCTCGGAGTCGGCCGGGCGGCGCTCGAAGACTCCCTGCGCTACGCCCAGGAACGCGAAAGCTTCGGGCGACCCATCTGGCAACACCAGTCGATCGGCAACTACCTCGCCGACATGGCCACCACCCTCGAAGCCGCACGCCAACTCGTCCACTACGCCGCCCGACGCTACGACTCAGGAGCACGCGCCGACATGGAAGCCGGCATGGCAAAGCTTTTCGCCTCCGAAACAGCCATGGAGATCGCACTCAACGCCGTCCGTGTGCACGGCGGATACGGCTACTCCACCGAGTTCGACGTCGAGCGGTACTTCCGGGACGCACCCCTGATGATCGTCGGCGAAGGAACCAACGAGATCCAGCGCAACGTCATCGCCCGTGAACTGATCAGACGTAACCGCGTCGGCTCATGACCACGGAACTCCTACAACCGGAACCAGCCCAAGCCCTCGGCGCACTGCTGGGCGTGCCAGTGCCAGACCTCGACGCGGGACTACCCCTCCTGTGGCACTGGGTGTACCTACTCGACCGGCCAGCACAGGCCGACCTGGGCCCAGACGGCCACCCCCTGCGCGCCGCCCCCGCACCAGGCATGCGCCGCATG
This sequence comes from Actinocrispum wychmicini, assembly GCF_004345645.1. Lineage (GTDB taxonomy): Bacteria > Actinomycetota > Actinomycetes > Mycobacteriales > Pseudonocardiaceae > Kibdelosporangium > Kibdelosporangium wychmicini. The sequence continues at coordinate 152,372 of NZ_SLWS01000021.1, forward strand.
TGGGCAGGCGGCCGAGTGCGTACCCACGGAACGCTGCGCTGCGGCGAACCCGCGACGAAACGCACCCAAGTCCTTAGCGTGCAGGAAAAGCAAGGCCGCAGCGGACCATTGACATTCGTCGTCGTCGGCCATCTCATCACGCAGCGCGGCCAAGTCGTGGTCGATGAACAGCAGGACATCGTCTACCGGCAACGCCACTCCGGCCCACCGGAAAACACCCCACAAGAAGTTCCAGCGGGCAAAGACGAGTGGAGCATCGACATCACGCCCACCCTGCTGTTCCGCTTCTCCGCGCTCACCTACAACGCCCACCGCATCCACTACGATCGGGACTATGCGCGTGACATCGAAGGCTATCCCGGGCTGCTGACCCACGGGCCTCTTCAGGCGCTCGCCATGGCTGAGGCCGCTCGGGCACTTGGCGTTCGCGGGGACCTGCTTTTCGAGTACCGGCTGACCGCTCCGCTGTTCGACCACCAAGGCATGATCGTCAGGGCCGCTCGGGATGGGGATACTATCGCCACCGCTGTGCGGGACGTCTATGGACGGGTGACCGGCAGTGGCGTTGTCTCTGTTTATCGGGACTGAAAGACAGGTCGCTCGCCGCTCGGGCAGGCCGCCAAGAGGGAGTCTGTTGTCGTATTTTGCTGCTGTGGTTGGGTTGTTTGGTCGTGGTGTCTCCCTCCCGTGTGGCCTGCCCAAGGGAATCGCATCTGCCAGGTGGAGTCCAGCTTGGTCTTCCGGTCCGTATCGCTACCGCTTCTTGTCGGGTCTCGTAGGCGGACCTCCCTTGGGTTCCGTGGGTGTGGACCCCACCTGGCAGATGCGATTGGCTCCACCCAGGCCACACGGGAGGGAGACACCACTCGGGCCAGGTTTGTTGTGCGGGCACGCACATCTTCACGCCAGGCTAGCTACACGGACACGCATCTACTCAGATATGCGTTGCGATCTCCCACTTTTCTTTCAGATTCTGTACACAGTAGACAGGCTCTCTTCTCCGACATGACTTCGTTGTTCGCCGATAGCGAAATGCCTTATACTCCAACACATTCATCCTCAATATTCGATAGAATCGTTGCATGGACACCACAGCGCCACTATGGCGAACCAGCGACACCGAGCTGGTCAACGCCCACACAGCTGTGGTCCAACGCCGACGTCAACTATACGCCGAGGAACTCCGCCTGGTGGCCGAAATGGAGAACCGTGGCGTCGCCACGAAACTCGGCTACAGCAACACAGCCGCGCTGTTGATGCACACTGCTCGGCTCAGTCGCGCCGAAGCCCGCCACCAACTCGCCCAAGCCCACGACCTGCACGCCACCACCACTCCCACTGGATCGGTGATCGACTCAGCGTTGCCCCAGACCGCTGAAGCGTTGGCGCGCGGCGAAGTCGGCTCCGAACACGTGGACGCCATCCGCACAACCCTCGCTGACTTGCCGCACCTGGACGCCGAGCAACGCGCCACAGCCGAGCAAGTCATGCTCACTCGCGCCGCCGAGGATGACCCGAAAGCCCTACTCCGATTCGGCGCCCGAGTCCGCGACATCGTCGACCCGGATGGGCCGCCACCACCGGAGGAAGAGCCGATCCGGCCAGCTCGGATGCTGCGTCGGCACATCCGGCGGGACGGCAGCATGGAGTTCAAGGGTCACCTCGACCTCGAATCAGCCCAGCTGTTCGAAAACCTGCTCAAGCCGTTCGAAAAGCCGCACCCCGAAGGCAACGACACCCGGGGGTATGCCGAGCGGGCTGGGGACGCGTTCGCGGATGTGCTGCGGATGGCAGCCAACTGCCCGGACGTGCCCGCCCACAACGGCGCACGCACCGAAGTCGCCGTCACCATCTCCTTCGAACAACTACAACAGTCCCTGGACGACGTGCTGCTGTCCAGCGACCCACGGATGACCGCCCGCGAAGCCCGCCGCCTCGCCTGCGATGCGCACATCCTGCCCGCCGTCCTCGACGGCGACTCGAAACCGTTGGATGTGGCCGTCCCCGCCTATGCCGCCCCAGCCCACATCCGACGCGGACTCTACCTACGAGACAAAGGATGCGCCTTCCCCGGATGCGAACG
>NZ_SLWS01000022.1 GCF_004345645.1 Actinocrispum wychmicini
TCGCCCGCGAGATCTACCCCCGCCTCAAAGCCGACATCACCGACCTCAACAAAACCCACCCCACCACTTGACAACCCATAGGAGCTTCCTGGGCGCAGCCAAATCACGGGTGTCAAGGGACCTGAAATCGGGAAGCAACCCCGAGATCCAACCGGGTCCCTTGACGCCCGTGATTTCCTTTGGCAGGTCGTACGGGAGGGAACACGCCCCAACCCACCAGGAAACCCAACCCCGGCCCCCTCTTGGTGATCTGCCGCCCGGCGAGGGCAAACAGCGCGAAGCAAGCGGAACCCCAAGCGAGAAGCAAGTGTGGGGCCCAGCGAGAAGCAAGCGGGCCTTGAGCGGGGGAAAGTGTGGAGCCGGCCGAGCAGCGAGTCCGACAAGGACAGCGGCAAAGCTAATGGTTTCCCCAGAGGACGGCTGTTGACACCGACACCCACCACCCGCCACCCCCATACTCGGCTGGGAGTGATACCACGAGGACACCAGGACGGTCGCCATGCGTATGCCCGATGATCTGGAAGACATGGTTTACAGCGTGTACGGCACCACGGAGATCCATGTGAAGCCGTGTCCGTTCACTCCGGCTGAGATCGCCGAGCTCGAGCAGACCAACGAGATGTTGATCTATGTGCCGCAGGAGATCTCCGAGGGGCAGATGATCGAGGCGGGCAAGTTGGTGTGCGGGTTCAACTGGGAGGTCGACAAGGGCATGATCAACAGCCCGTTGACTGACGAGTCGCACTGGTTGGTGTGTTCGGCGTCGCCGATTCCGGAGATGCTGGGGCAGAGCACGACGGCGATCTCCCGGGTGTACGAGGATGACGGCCTTGATGGTATGGACTTCCGGCGCTACCTGGCGTTCATTCTCACCTACCACCACCTTACCAACGAGTATCCGGACTTCCGGCAGTGGTGTCTGCTGGTGGGTGGGAACTACGACCGTAGCGGGATCTCGCTGGTCGGGTTCGACAAGTTCGGTCACTTCGGCCACCACGGGTGGATGAAGAACTTCAAGGCGAAGATGGCCGGTGGGCGGTATGTGGCGTTCCCGCCGCGCAAGCACATCAACTCGGAGACCGAGAAGCTGCCGCGGCCGCGCCGTGGCGTGCGTGACAAGGCCGGCCACGACGCGGGCACGGACTGACCGGAGGAACAATGAACGATCGCGCCGAACTGCTCGACAAGCTCGCCAAGTACGTTGAGCTGGAGTTGTTGGACGGCAAGGACATCACGGACTTCACCACGACCACGCCGCTGTTGGAGTGGGGCCTGCTTAACTCCATTGAGACCGCGCGGCTGGTGGCGTACATCCGTGAGGAGTTCGGCATCCGGGTGCCGCCCACCGAGATGGTCAGCCGCAACTTCCAGGACATCGAGCGGATCGCGGACCTGGTCAGCGAGCTGCGCGCGCCCGCCGCGTTACCGAAATAACCCAGCCCCGAACGAAAGAGACAAGCGTGTCCGGTGAATACGACTACGATGTAGGCATCATCGGCGGTGGCCCCGCGGGGTCCACCCTGGCCTCGTATCTGGCGAAGGCGGGACTGTCGATCGCCGTGTTCGAAAGCGAGGTGTTCCCCCGGGAGCACGTCGGTGAGTCCCTTGTGCCCGCGGTCATCCCGGTCATGCACGACATCGGCGTGATCTCGAAGATCGAGACGGGCGGGTTCCCGCGCAAGTACGGTGCCGCGTGGACGTCCGCGGACACCCGGCCGACGAGCACGATGGACTTCGACGCCGGCTCGCACGGCCTCGGCGTGGCGGAGATCGCGTACGAGGAACGTGACCAGAAGGGCGTGGACCGGGTCTACGCCTGGCATGTCGACCGCGGCGAGTTCGACCAGGTGTTGTTGAAGCACGCCGAGGAGCTCGGCGCCAAGGTGTACCAGGGCACCCGGGTCAACCGGGTGGACTTCACCGATCCGGACCGGCCGCTGATGCGGGTGAAGATCGGTCAGCAGGCGGTGGACGTGCCGGTGCGGATGGTGGTGGACGCCAGCGGCCGGCAGACCCTGTTGGGCAGCCAGCTGAAGGTCAAGGTGCCGGACGCGGTGTTCAACCAGTACGCGGTGCACACCTGGTTCGAGGGCCTTGACCGGGTGGCGCTGGCCCGCCGGCCCGAGGACGCCGACTACATCCACGTGCACTTCCTGCCCCAGGAGGACACCTGGGTGTGGCAGATCCCGATCACCGAGACGATCACCTCGATCGGTGTGGTCACGCAGAAGGAACGGTTCAAGGCCCACAAGGACAACTTGGACACGTTCTTCTGGGACTCGGTCGGCAGCCGGCCGGAACTGCTGGACGCCCTGAAGAACTCCAAGCAGGTGCGGCAGTTCAAGACCGAGGGCGACTACAGCTACGGCATGAAGCAGATCTCCGGCGACGCCATGCTGCTGATCGGCGACGCGGCCCGGTTCGTCGACCCGATCTTCTCCAGCGGGGTCAGCGTCGCCATGAACAGCGGACGCCTGGCCGCCAAGGACATCATCGCGGCGCACGCGGCCGGTGACTTCCGCAAGGAGCGGTTCGACAACTATGTCAACACGCTCCGCCGTGGCGTGAACATCTGGTACGACTTCATCTCCATGTACTACCGGCTCAACGTGCTGTTCACCGCGTTCATCGACGACCCGCGGTACCGCACGGACGTCATCCAGATGCTGCAGGGTGACGTGTACGACGCCGAGGAGCCCGAGGCCCTCACCGCCATGAAGGAGTACGTCGCCGCCGTGGAGGCCGATCCGACGCACCTGTGGCACCGTCACCTGGGCAACCTGAAGGCGTCCTCCTCCGCGCTCGCGCTCTTCTGACCGGTATCGAGCATCGTCCGCGCCGGCTGCGACAAACACCGCCGGCGCGGGCGTTTCCAGGGAGTGACATTGTCCGCCACTGATGAAAGCTACGTGACCGGCGTGCGGGTTCGCCGTACCGTGCGGCTTGTCGTGCCGTACCTGGGGCTCGTGGTTGTCCCGGTCATCCTCGGCGTCCTGCTGCTGCAGACGCAGAACGGCGGCGCGGCCACGACCGAACACCCGGCGGCCACGGACCCGTTCGCGAAGCTGCTGTTCGCGGTGCCGGTGATCTTCGTCGCCTGCCGGGTGGTCGCCTGGCTGTTCGGGCGGATCGGCCAGCCGCCGGTGATCGGTGAGATCGTGGCGGGCATTCTGCTGGGCCCGTCGCTGCTTGGCTGGGTGTGGCCGGCCGGATACGGCTGGCTCTTCCCGGCGTACCTGGCGCCGGCGATCAACATGCTCGCCCAGGTCGGCCTGGTCCTGTTCATGTTCCTGGTCGGCCACGAGCTGAACCTGGCGTTGCTGCGCCGGCGGACCAGGGCGGCGGTGATGGTCAGTCACGCCAGCATCGCCTTGCCGTTCCTGGCCGGAATCCTGCTGGCGTTGCAGATGTACAAGCCGCTGGGCGGCGGCGTGCAGCCGACGGCTTTCGCCTTGTTCATCGCGGTGTCGATGAGCATCACGGCATTCCCCGTGCTGGCACGCATTCTGACCGACCGGAAGATGAATGGCCAGCCCCTGGCGTCGTTGGCCTTGACGTGCGCCGCGGTGGACGACGTGACAGCCTGGTGCCTGCTGGCGCTGGTGACCGCGATCGCGACCGGCACCTCGGTGGCCGCGACCGCCTTGACTGTACTGCTGTCACTGGTTTTCTTCGCACTCATGATCTTCGTAGTACGTCCGTTGCTGGATCGCCTGCTGGCGCGCCGCGTGATCCCGGACGGCGCCGTGCTCCCCGTGCTGCTGGCCGGGTTGATGCTGGCCGCGCTGGCCACGAACTCGATCGGCATCCACCCGATCTTCGGCGCGTTCCTGTTCGGCGTCATCACGCCGCGCGGTGTGCTCAAAGTGGAGCGGGCCACGGACCAGATGCGCGGCCTGACAATGACATTCCTGCTGCCGTTGTTCTTCGTCTACACTGGACTGCGCACGAAGTTCGGCCTGCTCGGCGACGACTGGGGCCTATGGGGTTGGTGTGCGCTGATCACGGCGGTCGCGATCGTCGCGAAGTGGGCCGGCAGTCTCGGTGCCGCACGCCTGTCCGGTGTCGGGTGGCGTGAGTCGTGGGGCATCGGCGCGTTGATGAACTGCCGTGGGCTGACCGAGCTGGTGGTGTTGAACATCGGGCTCGACCTGAAGATCATCAGTCCGACGGTGTTCGCGATGCTGGTGATCATGACGCTGGTCACCACCATGCTGACCGCGCCCGCGCTGACCGTGATCGAACGCTTCCTGCCCGACCGCGCCCCGGCAGTGGGCTGACCATGTTCTCGAGGGCGGTCTCGCCGAGTGAGTGGTGGTTCGTCGGCCACCCGAAGAGCGCCACGCCGGTCGTGCAACTCGTGGTCGAAGGAGACGGCGAGATCACCTTGCCAGACCTCGCCCATGCCGTCGCGGTGGCGTCCGAAGCCTGTCCCGGCGCTCGACTGTCCCGTGTGGACCGGACCTGGGTGGACTCCGGGAAGGCGCCCCGGGTCCGACAGGTGCCCAAGGGCGACCTGACCACGATGGCGGCCACGCACAGGCCTATTGACGGCTGTGAAGTGCTTTTGCTCCCGGGCGCAGTGGTGTTCCGGGCCGCGCATGCCGTGATGGACGGGCACGGCGTGCTCACGTGGGCAACGGACGTCTTCCGCGTGTTGCGCGGCGAACAACCCGAAGGCGCCACGTCCACGATGACCGAGACCGACCTGCTCGACCGGCTCGGGGTCACCAACAACGAGACCCGGCCGCCGTTGGAGTGCCCGTCACCGCTCGGCCAACCACAGCGGACCTGGCGTCGACGGACCCTGTGGCGCCGTCTGACCATCGACGGCACCCACCCAGCGCTCGTCGCCAAAGTCGCCACGGCACTGACAGCGATCTACGGCCTGGAAACAGCGCACTACGCGATCGCGGTCGACTTACGCCGCCACACGCCGGAGGAGCTGTCAACAGCGAATCTGTCCCAAAGCACTGTGTACGAAGTTCACAGCTCTGATCAATGGGACGGAGTACACGAGCGACTGCTGCGCGCGCTGGCCGAGAAGCGTGAACTGTCCGGCCGCGTCGACCCGGCGATCCTCAAGATGCCAGTGCCGGTGATGCGGGCCCTCATCAAGGTCCTGGACGTCAGGTCGGCCCGACGCAACCGGTACGCCGCCACCTCCACGCTGTCCCACCTGGGACGCGTTGACCTCAACACCCTCAGCACCCCATCTTTCCACGCCTTCACGGTGTACTCACTGTCCACATTGTCCACAGCGGGCCCACCGGAAGTGAACATGGTGGAGTGCGCCGGCCGGACCGAGATCACCCTGGTCTGGTGTGACGAGCCAGGAATGGCCGCGCGCGCCGACGACGTCCTCGCGTGGCTACGGGACACCTTGTCCCCGAACACCGAATGGGAAGGCAACGACACTGCCCGGCCCGCGCGGACAGGCACAGTCGTGAGCGCGTTCCGTGAGCAGGCCGCGCGGACCCCGGCCGCGATCGCCTTGCGCTGGCCGGACGGCGAGATGACGTACGCCGAACTGGACCGTCGGTCCAGTTTTGTCGCCGGGGAGCTGCGGTCGCGGGGCGCCGGCCGGGACGTGGTCGTCGGCGTGCTCGCCGACCGGTCACCCGAGACGGTCACCGCGCTGTGGGGCGTGCTCAAGTCCGGCGCCGCGTATCTACCGCTGGACCCAGCGCACCCGGACGCGAGGATCAACGAACTGCTGGCCGACGCCAAGGCGCTGATGTGCGTCACCCGACGAACGGACCAGGAGCGCCCGCACGGCTGCCCGACCGTGGTGATCGACGACATCGAGTTCGAAAATGACACAGACGTACCCGAGGTGGACGCGGGTTCGCTGGCGTACGTGATCTACACGTCGGGGTCCACCGGACGGCCCAAGGGGGTCGAGATCGAGCACGGCAGCCTGGTCAACTACACCCGGTGGGCGGCCGACCGGCTGGGTGTCGACTCGGACTCGTGTTTCGGGCTGTTCACGTCACTGGCGTTCGACCTGCCGAACACCGCGCTGTACCTGCCGTTACTGGCCGGCGGGACGCTCGTGCTGGTCGCGGACGAGCCGAACCACGTGAGCCTGCGGTACCTGGTGGAGGAGTCGGGCGTGAACTCGCTGAAGCTCACGCCGTCGCACCTGGACCTGATCCTGCGGCTCGGTCTGGCGCCGCGTGGCTTCCGGCTGCTCGTGGTGGGTGGCGAGCAGTTGCGCCAGGACCTGGCGGCCGAGGCCCGCCGGGTCTTCGGGTGCCGCGTGGTCAACCACTACGGCCCGACCGAGGCGACGGTCGGGTGCCTGGCCCACGAGTACGACCCGGAGCAGGACACCGATCCGGCCGTGCCGATCGGTCGCCCGGCCGACAACACCGCCGCGTACCTGCTGGACCCGCAACGCCGGTTCGTCAGCCCTGGTGAAGCCGGGGAGCTGTACGTGGGCGGCGCGCAGGTGGCGCGTGGCTACCGCGGGCGGCCGGACCTGGACCGCGAGCGGTTCGTCCGGATGGCGGACGGCCGCCGGGTCTACCGCACCGGTGATCTGGCCCGGCTGCTGCCGACCGGCGAGGTCGAGTACCTCGGTCGCGCTGACGACCAGGTCAAGGTGCTCGGGCACCGGGTCGAACCGGCTGAGGTCGCCCGAGTCCTCGAAGACCATCCCGGCGTGACCCGGGCCGTCGTCGTACCTCGCCGCAACAGCCTGCACGCTTACGCTGTGTCCACAGTGGATGGTGATGTGCTGCGGGCGTTTTTGACCGAGCGGCTGCCGAGGTATCTCGTACCGGCCGCGGTTATTGTCGTGCCGGAGATCCCGCAGACCGCCAACGGCAAGGTCGACGTGCGCGCGCTACCGGATCTGGTGATCCAGGAGGCGACGGCCGAGCGCGACGACGTCGGCGAGGCCGTGGCCGCCGTCTGGGCCGACACACTCAGTGTCGACATGGGCCGGCTGGACGACGACGCCGACTTCCACCGGCTCGGTGGGGATTCCGTGCTGCTGCTGTCCATGTTGGCCGGGGTGTGCCGGGACGTGGTCGGGTCGGACGGCGAGCAGGCGTTCATGGCCGAGCTGGGCCAGATGATCCGCGAGCCGACCTTGGAACGGGTCAGCGCGGTGGCCCGAAAGGTGCTCGCGCACCCGGAATCCTGATCGGAGCAGCCCATGCGAGACCCGGCAGTCATCCCCACCCGGCGGACGTGCCCGTTCGACCCGCCCGGCGAGTACGCGCGGCTGCGCGAGCAGGACCCGGTCAGCCGGGTCGAGTTCCAGGTGACGCCGAACGGCATGACCGGCTGGCTGGTCACCCGGCACGACGACGTCCGCGCGGTGCTGGCGGATCCTCGGTTCAGCCGCCGCAACGAACTGCTGGCGCACGTGCTCGCGCCGACGTTCCCGATCGACTCGTACGACCCGCCCGCGGCCGAACCTGGGGCGTTCAACAAGATGGACGCGCCGGAGCACACCCGGTACCGCAAGATGCTCGCCGGGTACTTCTCCGTGCGGCGGACGCGTGAGCTGGAGCCGTTGATCGAGAAGGTCGCTGCGGACTGTCTGGACGCCATGGCCGCCACCGGATCGCCCGCGGACCTGCTCGCCGAGTACGCGGAACCGCTGCCGTCCAGGGTGATGTGCGAGATGATCGGCGTGCCGGAGGCGGACCGACGCAGCATCCTGCACCACTTCTCGGTGATTTTCCGGTTGACGTACACGGTGGCGGAACTCATCGATTCAGTGGGCGTGGTCACCGAGCTGTTCACGTCGTTGGTGCGCCGGAAGCTCGCCGAGGGCGGCGAGGACATCCTCGGCGTGTTGGCGTCGTCGGGCGAGATGTCCGAACAGGAGCTGGTGAACATCGCGTGGGTGCTGATCGGCGGGGCGTTCGACACGACCACGAACATGCTGGCGTTGGGCACGTTCGCGCTGCTGGAGAACCCCGATCAGGCGGCGTTGCTGCGAAAGCAGCCCGAGCTGATGGACAACGCGATCGAGGAACTCCTGCGTTACCTGACGATCTCGCATCTCGGGGCGAGCCGCTGCGCGATCGAGGACGTCACCGTGAACGGGACGGCCATCGAGGCCGGTCAGACGGTCGTGGTGTCTTTGCCCGCCGCCAACCGTGACCCGGCCAAGTATGACGCCCCGGACCGGCTCGACCTGGCGCGGTCGGCGCGCGGCCATGTGGCGTTCGGATACGGGCCACACCAATGCATCGGGCAGCATCATGCCCGGATCGTGCTCAAGGTTGGTTTCCGGGCCCTGTTGGACCGGTTCCCCGACCTTCGGCTGGCTGTGCCGGCCGGCGCGATCGAGACCTCCGAGGACGTTCAGCACTACGGTGTGCGCGCGTTGCCTGTCGCGTGGAATTAGGGATTCTCCTTGACGTTGGGGTGATCTCTGGTTCGCCTGGTCGCGGTGTGGTGACCTGGTATCCGGGTCGATCCGAACGCCGGAAGGAGCTCGCGATGCCGGACGCGAACAGCGCGGGGCTGCTCCGCCATGTGGACAGGGGCCTGCCGGCCCGGATCGCCGATTCGGTCCAGGCCAAGGACGGCGGCGTGATGAGCACGGCCGCGTTCTACGACTGGTTGGACGACCGTAGGCGGGACCAGTTGCAGACCGTCGACAGGATCCCGTTCTCGGCCATGCGCGGCTGGGGCTTCGACCCGGCCACCGGTGACCTGCGGCACCACACCGGACGGTTCTTCTCGGTGCAGGGGCTGCATGTCCGCACCGACTTCGGGCCGGTCGGCGAGTGGTACCAGCCGATCATCAACCAGCCGGAGATCGGCATCCTGGGCATCGCGGTCCGTGAGATCGACGGCCTGCTGCACTGCCTGATGCAGGCCAAAGTGGAGCCGGGCAACATCAACGGCGTCCAGCTCTCGCCGACCGTGCAGGCGACGAAGAGCAACTACACCCGCGTACATCAGGGCAACGCGGTGCCGTACCTGGAACATTTCCGTTCCACGCCACCGCATCGCGTGCTGGCTGACGTGTTGCAGTCCGAACAGGGTTCGTGGTTCTACGGTAAGCGGAACCGGAACATGATCATTGAGGTGGATTCCGCCGAAGCCGGCGAGGACTTCTGCTGGCTGACCATCGGCCAGCTGCACGAGTTGTTGCGGGTGGAGAACCTGGTCAACATGGACGCCCGCACTGTGCTGTCGTGCATGCCCGACGGTACCGACATGGGCCGTGGCAGCCTCACGACGAACGTCGAGATGCTGAGCTGGATCACCGCGCGACAGGCCGAGCAGGACATCCGGACCGAGCTGGTGCCGTTGCCGGACATCAAGTCCTGGTTCCGGACCGAGACCGAGATCCGGCACGAACTCGGGGTGTTCTTCAGCGTGGTCGGCGTGGACGTCACCACGAACAGCCGCGAAGTGTCCACATGGGCCCAGCCGCTGATCGAGCCGCACGGTGTCGGCATCGCCGCGCTGCTGATCAAGCGGGTTGACGGCGTGCTGCACGCTTTGGTGAACGCGCGGGTCGAGCCGGGCTACCGGGACGTGGTCGAGATCGCGCCGACCGTGCAGTGCACTGTGGAGAACTACGCGCATCTGCCGGCCGGTTCCACGCCTCCGTTCCTGGAGGACGTGCTCAGCGCGCGACCGGAGCGGGTGCTGTTCGACACCGAGTTGTCCGAGGAAGGCGGCCGGTTCTACCATGCCCGGAGCCGGTACCTGATCATCGAGGTGGACGCCGACTTCTCCGGCGAGGACCGGCCGGACTACCGCTGGCTGACCCTGCCTCAACTGACGGCTCTGCTGCAGCACAGCCATTACCTGAACGTTCAGGCCCGTACGTCGGTCGCCTGTTTGCGGGGTCTGCTGTGAGCGCCCGGCTTCGGGTCGGCGTGTTGGGCTGCTCCGACGTCGCCTGGCGGCGGACACTGCCGGCGTTACAGGCCGCACCACGGGTCGAGCTGGTCGCGGTGGCCAGTCGGGATTCCGCCAAGGCCCAACGGTTCGCATCGAACTTCTCGTGCGTCGCGACGACGTACTCCGACTTGCTCGACCGGGACGACATCGACGCGGTGTACATGCCGTTGCCACCGGCTTTGCATCTTCCCTGGGGCGCCAAGGTGTTGAGCGCGGGGAAGCACCTGTTGTCGGAGAAGCCGCTGGCCTCCAGTGCGGCGGAGGCACGTCAGCTTCTGCAGCGGGCACGGGAGAACGGCGTGCTGCTGCGTGAGAACTTCACTTTCCTGCATCATCCTCAGCACGAGTCCGTGCGCAAGCTGATGGCGTCGGGCAGGTTGGGTGCCGTCCGGTCGTTCTCCGGTGCGTTCTGCTTCCCGCCGCTGCCTGCCTCGGACATCCGGTACTCCGCTCATCTGGGCGGCGGTTCGTTGCGGGACGCCGGGGTTTACCCGATCCGGGCCGCGCAACTGCTGTTCGGCAACGATCTGACGTTGTCCGGGTCGGTGCTGCGGGTCGATCCGGGCCGTGGCGTCGACCTGGCCGGGCAGGCGCTGTTGGTGTCGGCGGACGGTGTCCCGATCACTGTCCAGTTCGGATTCCAGCACAGCTACGGCTCGTTCTACTCGGTGTGGGGCAGCGCCGGCCGGCTCCACCTGGACCGTGCGTTCACGCCGCCGGCGGACTGGCGGCCGGTGCTGCGGATCGACGCCGAGGAGATCGCGCTCGAACCCGAGCACCAGTTCCAGCGTGCCGTCGAGTCGTTCGCCGACGCGGTGCTCGCCGGCGTCACCGTGACGGACACCGACGAGGCACGGCGATGCGCGGACACGTTGCGAACCATGGAACTCGTCGACCAGATCAGCAGGCAAGCGGTGCGTGTCAACGAAACGGAGACGGCTGATGAGTGACATCGCCAGCATCGTGCAGCGGCAGGCGAGCCCGGCCGCGCGGCAGCGTGTCCTGTTGGACTTGGTCCGTACCCACATCGCCGCCGTCACAGGACGTTCCGGGCCGCATGCGGTGGATCCCGCGCGCGCGTTCCGCAAGCTGGGTGTCTACCGGCACGTCGGCGAACAGTTGCGGGAACGGCTGGCGGCCGCGACTGGTCTGCGGATCCCCGCGACCCTCCTGTTCGACTACCCGACTCCGGCGGCCGTGGCCGACTACCTGCTGGCCGAGATCGTCGGCACGGACGTGGAAGTGGCGTCAGGGGACGCCGTGGTGGGCGAGCCGATCGCGATCATCGGCATGGCGTGCCGTTACCCGGGCGGCGTGCAGTCCCCCGAGGACTTGTGGCAGCTGGTGTCCACCGGAACCGACGCGGTCTCGGGCTTTCCCACGAACCGAGGCTGGGACCTGGCCGGCCTCTACGACCCGGACCCGGACCAGCCCGGCAAATGCTGCACCCGCGAGGGCGGGTTCCTGCACGACGCCGACCAGTTCGACCCGGCTCTCTTCGACATCAGCCCGCGTGAGGCCGCCGCGATGGACCCACAGCAACGCCTGCTGTTGGAAACCTCGTGGGAAGCCGTGGAACGGGCCGGTTTCGACCCGACTTCGCTGCGCGGCTCAAGCGCCGGGGTGTTCGTCGGCGTGCCGTACCGGGACTACGGTCCGTTGCTGCACGACGCGCCGGACGGCTATCACGGTTACCTCCTGACCGGCGGCCTGACCAGCGTCGCCTCGGGCCGGATCTCGTACACGCTCGGTCTGGAAGGCCCGGCGATCACCGTGGACACAGCGTGCTCGTCGTCGCTGGTGACGTTGCATCTCGCTTGTCAGTCGTTGCGTCTTGGGGAGTGTTCGCTCGCTTTGACCGGGGGCGTGACGGTGATGGCGACCCCGGGTGTGCTTCTGGAGTTCAGCCGAAAGCGCGGACTTTCGCCGGGCGGACGGTGCCGGTCGTTCTCGTCCGACGCGGACGGCACGGGGTGGGGCGAAGGCGTGGGAATGCTCATGCTGGAGCGCCTTTCCGACGCGCAACGCAACGGTCACCGGGTGCTGGCCGTGGTTCGCGGCTCCGCCTTGAACCAGGACGGCGCTTCGAACGGTTTGACGGCGCCGAACGGTCCGTCGCAGCAGCGGGTGATCCGGGCGGCGCTGGCTTCGTCCGGACTGTCCCCTGTGGATATCGACGCGGTGGAGGCGCACGGAACGGGTACCGCACTGGGCGACCCGATCGAGGCCCAGGCGCTGATGTCAACATTCGGACAAGACCGGGATCGCCCGTTGTGGCTGGGCTCGTTGAAGTCGAACATCGGCCACACCCAAGCGGCGGCCGGCGTCGGCGGCGTGATCAAAATGGTCCTGGCGATGCAGCACGGAATCCTGCCGAAAACCCTGCACGTGGCGGAACCCACGCCACACATCGACTGGTCCTCCGGCGCGATCACCCTGCTGACAGAGCAAGTCCCGTGGCCATCGACAGGTGCCCCCCGGCGCGCGGGTGTGTCGTCATTCGGCGTGAGCGGGACAAACGCCCACGTGATCCTGGAGGCACCCCCCGATGACGCGCGTGTCGCGCGTTCCAGGACGGTGAGTCGCGCGTTGCGGGACCATGAGATACGCGGTCACGGTGGCGCGGGGCTGCCGTGGGTGGTGTCGGGGCATACAGCTGCGGCGGTGCGGGCTCAGGTGGAGCAGGTACGGGCGATGGTGGATGCCCGTTCGGGGCTGGACTCGGTGGATATCGGGTTTTCGCTCGCCACGACGAGGGCCGCGCTTGAGCATCGGGCGGCGTTGGTTGGGGAGACGTTGGTTGAGGGGGTGGCGGATGTTGAGGGGAAGTTGGCGTTTGTTTTTCCGGGTCAGGGGTCGCAGTGGGTGGGGATGGCTCGGGAGTTGCTTGAGTCGTCTGAGGTGTTTGCGGCTCGGATGGCTGAGTGTGAGGTGGCTTTGGGGGAGTTTGTTGATTGGCCGTTGACTGGGGTGTTGCGGGATTCGGTTGGGCTTGATCGGGTGGATGTTGTTCAGCCGGTCAGTTTTGCGGTGATGGTGTCGTTGGCGGGGTTGTGGCGGTCGTGTGGGGTTGAGCCGCAGGCTGTGGTGGGTCATTCGCAGGGTGAGATTGCTGCGGCGTGTGTTGCTGGGGCTTTGTCGCTTGCGGATGCGGCGCGGGTTGTGGTGTTGCGGAGTAGGGCGATTGGTGAGGTGTTGGCTGGTCGGGGTGGGATGGTGTCGGTCGGGTTGCCGGCTGCGGAGGTGGCACGGCGGTGGGGCTCGGGTGTGTCGTTGGTGGACACGCAACTGGCCACGATCTCCATTGCCGCGATCAACAGTCCTTCCTCTGTGGTCGTCTCTGGCTCGCCCGACGCCTTGGCTGCCGTGATCGCGGAGTGCGAGGCCGAGGGCATTCGTGCCCGGCGGGTGCCGGTGGACTATGCGTCGCATTCCGACCACGTCGAGCAGATCGAGCAGCGGTTGCTGGAGGTGTTGGCGCCGATTCAGCCGCAGTCCTCTGGCATTCCGTTCTTCTCGACCCTGACCGGGGACTGGCTGGACACCGCCGACCTAAATGCCGGGTACTGGTACCGGAATCTGCGGGGCACGGTTCAGTTCGAGCAGGCTGTTCGTGGGCTGGCCGACGAGGGCTTCCAGGTGTTCGTCGAGTGCAGTGCGCATCCGGTGTTGACGATGGCTGTTCAGGAGACCGTGGAGGACGCCGTCGCGGTCGGGTCGCTTCGGCGCAATGAGGGTGGCCTTGAGCGGTTCATGACTTCGTTGGCTGAGCTGTATGTCCGGGGTGTCAGGCCGGACTGGGATGCTGTTTTCGGGCCGGCGCGGGTGGTGGACGTGCCTACTTATGCCTTCCAGCGTCAGCGTTACTGGCTTGATATGCCGTTGCCCGCTTCGGGTGTTCCGGAGACGGGGTGGCGTTATCGGATCGAGTGGCGGCCGGTTACGGTGCCGACCACTCAGCCCACGGGTACTTGGCTTGTCGTCGCTCCTGATGGTGTTGACGTTCCCCGGATTCCGGGTATTGAGACAGTCACCGTTGAGTTGGCCGACCGGGATGTGCTCGCGGCGCGGTTGGCTGAGCATCGGGATGTCGCTGGTGTGCTGTCGTTTCTGGCTTTCGATGAGGAGCCACACCGTGAGTATCCGGTGGTTCCGAGGGGGGTCGCGGGCACGCTCACGTTGATCCAGGCGCTGGGTGACGCCGGGGTTGAGGCTCCTTTGTGGTGTGTGACGCGGGGTGCTGTTTCCGTTGGCGACCAGGAGCAGGTGGAGCGCCCGGTGCAGGCCCAGGTGTGGGGACTTGGCCGGGTCATGGCGCTGGAACACCCCACGCGGTGGGGCGGGTTGATCGACCTGGCCGGCGATGTGCTCCCGGCGTCGGTGCTGGCCGGGGACGAGGACCAGGTCGCGATTCGCGAGTCCGGGGTGTACGCCCGGCGACTGGCCCACGCGCCACTGGGGCAGCCGAAGCGGCGCTGGCAACCACGTGGCACGGTCCTGGTGACCGGTGGCACAGGCGCGCTTGCCGGGCATGTGGCGCGTTGGTTGCATCGCAACGGCGCCGCGCACATCGTCCTCGTCAGTCGCGGCTCCACGACGCCCGATGTCGTCGCCGAACTCGGTGCGAACGTCACCGTCGCCAGTTGTGACGTCGCCGATCGGGAGGCCCTCGCGGCACTGATCTCTCGGCTGGAGGCGGAGGGACACGCACCAAGGGCCGTTGTGCACACCGCTGGTGTGGCGGACTTGGCGCCCTTGGCGGACACTACGGTCGCCGAGTTCGCCAAGGTGGCCGCTGGCAAGGTCGCCGGCGCCCAGAACCTGGACACCCTGCTGGACCCGTACTGCCTGGACGCGGTCGTCTACTTCTCGTCGATCGCCGGCGTGTGGGGTGTCGCGGACCACGGCGCGTACGCGGCGGCGAACGCGTACCTGGACGCTTTCGCCCAGCACCGCCGTGGTCACGGCCTGCCGGTGCTGTCGGTGGCGTGGGGGCCGTGGGCTGGTGGCGGCATGATCGCCGAGGACCTCCAGGACACGCTACGGCGGCGTGGCGTGCCGGTGATCGATCCGGAACCCGCGATCGCCGGCCTGCAGGACGCGCTCGACCGGGATGAGACCACGGTGGCGGTCGCCAAGGTGGACTGGGAGCGGTTCGTGCCCGTGTTCTCCGCGGCCCGGCACAGCGCGCTGATCCGTGACGTTCCCGAAGTGCAGCGGGTCCTCAACGACGCCGCCGCGCGCGGTGAGTCGGCGTTCGTCGACCGGCTGGCCGCCATGCCCGCGGCGGACCAGGACCGGGCCCTGCTCGACCTGGTTCTGACGCACGCCGCCAGCGTGCTCGGCCACACGGCAGCCGACAGCGTGGACGCCAAACGTGCCTTCAAGGACCTGGGTTTCGACTCGCTCAGCGCCGTCGAGCTGCGCAACCGGCTGACCGCCGCCGTCGGCCGGAAACTGCCCACGACCATGGTGTTCGACCACCCCAACGCGCTCGCGATGGCCCGGTATCTGCGCGGTGAGCTGCTCGGCGGTGAGTTGCCCGTACCGGTGGCGCCTGCCATGGCCTCGGACGAACCGGTCGCGATCGTGGCGATGAGCTGCCGGTACCCAGGCGGCGTGCGGTCGCCGGAGGACCTCTGGCAGCTCCTCGCCGACGGCGGCGACGCCATCACCACGTTCCCCACCGGACGCGGCTGGGACGTGCAGGGCCTTTACGACCCCGACCCGGACCGGCCAGGCCGCTCGTACACCCGGGAAGGCGGCTTCCTCACCGACGCCGGGGAGTTCGACCCGGAGTTCTTCGGGATCTCACCGCGTGAAGCGCTCGCGATGGACCCACAGCAACGACTGCTGCTGGAGACCTCGTGGGAGGCGTTCGAACGCGCCGGGATCGACCCCACCTCGTTGCGCGGCCAGCAGATCGGTGTCTTCGTCGGGATGGCCGACCAGGCTTACGGATCACGCCTGCAGTCAGCCTCCGAAGTGGAGGGCTACCTGGTCACTGGCGGGGCCGCGAGCGTGGCCTCGGGTCGTGTCGCGTACACCCTCGGCCTCGAAGGGCCGGCCGTGACCGTGGACACCGCTTGCTCGTCGTCCCTGGTCGCCCTGCACCTCGCGGCACAGTCCGTACGCCGCGGAGAGTGCTCGTTGGCGCTCGCTGGTGGGGTGATGGTGATGTCCACGCCGTCGCAGTTCATCGGGTTCAGCCGGCAACGCGGCCTGGCGAAGGACGGGCGTTGCAAGCCGTTCGCCGAGGCTGCCGACGGGTTCGGGCTCTCCGAAGGCGCCGGACTCGTCCTACTGGAACGCGTCTCGGACGCGCAGCGCAACGGCCACGAGATCCTGGCAGTGGTCTGCGGTTCGGCGGTGAACCAGGATGGCGCGTCGAACGGTCTGACGGCGCCGAATGGTCCGTCGCAGCAGCGGGTGATTCGGGCGGCGTTGGCGAATGCCCGAATGTCAACATTCGACATTGACGCGGTGGAGGCGCACGGCACCGGAACCACGCTGGGTGATCCGATCGAGGCCAATGCCCTAATGTCAACATTCGGACATCGCGACCGCCCGCTGTGGGTGGGCTCGCTCAAGTCGAACATCGGACATACCCAGACCGCCTCCGGGGTCGCGGGCGTGATCAAGATGGTGCTGGCGATGCGCCACGGCACGCTGCCCAAGACCCTGCACATCGACCAACCATCGTCCCATGTGGACTGGTCAACCGGAGCCGTCTCCCTGCTCACGGACGCGGTGGACTGGCCGCGCAACGGACACCCCCGCCGGGCCGGGATCTCCTCCTTCGGGATCAGCGGCACGAACGCCCACGTGATCATCGAGCAGGGTCCGGAGGTGGTCCAGGAAGCCGTGCGGAGCTCTCGCGTGGTGCCGTGGGTGGTTTCCGGGCGTACTCCGGAGGCTTTGCGGGTTCAGGTGGAGCGGCTGGGTTCTGTCGACGGTGATCCGATGGATATCGGGTTCTCGCTGGCGACGACTCGGGCGGCTTTCGAGCACCGGGCGGCATTGGTCGGCGAGACGCTGGTTGAGGGTGTGGCGGATATCGACGGGAAGTTGGCGTTCGTGTTCCCCGGTCAGGGGTCGCAGTGGGTGGGGATGGCTCGGGAGTTGCTTGGGTCTTCTGAGGTGTTCGCGGCTCGGATGGCTGAGTGTGAGGCGGCGCTGGGGCGGTATGTGGATTGGTCGTTGACTGGGGTGTTGCGTGATTCGGCCGAGTTGGATCGGGTGGATGTTGTTCAGCCGGTGTCGTTTGCGGTGATGGTGTCGTTGGCTGCGCTTTGGCGGTCGTATGGGATTGAGCCGCAGGCAGTGGTGGGGCATTCGCAGGGGGAGATTGCGGCGGCTTGTGTGGCTGGGGCGCTGTCGCTGGAGGACGCGGCAAGGGTGGTGGTGTTGCGGAGCAGGGCAATCGGTGAGGTGTTGGCTGGTCGGGGTGGCATGGTGTCGGTCGGGTTGCCGGCCGATGAGGTGGCACGAAGGTGGGGCTCGGGTGTGTCATTGGTGGACACGCAACTGGCCACCATCTTCATTGCTGCGATCAATAGTCCTTCTTCTGTGGTGATTTCTGGTTCGCCGGAGGCGTTGGATGCTGTGATGGCCGAGTGCGAGGCTGACGGCATTCGTGCCCGGCGGGTGCCGGTGGACTATGCGTCGCATTCTGAGCAGGTGGCCGAGATCGAGGACCGGCTGCTGGAAGTGCTGGGGCCGATTCAGCCCCGGTCCTCTGGCATTCCGTTCTTCTCGACCCTGACCGGGGACTGGCTGGACACCGCCGACCTAAATGCCGGGTACTGGTACCGGAATCTGCGGGGCACGGTTCAGTTCGAGCAGGCTGTTCGTGGGCTGGCCGATGACGGTTTCCAGGTGTTCGTCGAGTGCAGTGCGCATCCGGTGTTGACGATGGCTGTTCAGGAGACTGCGGAGGACGCCGTCGCGGTCGGGTCGCTTCGGCGCAATGAGGGTGGCCTTGAGCGGTTCATGACTTCGTTGGCTGAGCTGTATGTCCGGGGTGTCAGTCCGGACTGGGCGGCTGTGTTCGGGCCGGCGCGGCGAGTGGATGTGCCTACGTATCCCTTCCAGCGGCAGAACTACTGGCTCACAGCTGCCACTGAGGCTGCCGCGGATCCGGTGGATGTCCAGTTCTGGGAGACGGTTGAGCGGGAGGACCTCGGTTCGCTGGCCGGGTCGTTGGCTGTTTCGGTGGACAGTCCGTTGAGTGAGGTGCTGCCGGCGTTGTCCGCGTGGCGACGGCGGCGGCGCGATCAGTCCACTATGGATGGCTGGCGGTACCGGGTCGAGTGGCGGCCGCTGGCGGAACCTCGGGATGTGTTGCTTTCCGGGACCTGGCTGGTTGTCTTGCCTGCTGGGCAGTCCGCGCCCGAGGTGGTCGCGGCGTTGGCCGACCGTGGCGCGACCGTACTGCCGGTGGAGATGGACGCGACGCTTGCCGACAAGTTGCGCGTCGTGGAGCCCGATGGCGTTCTTTCCCTTCTGGCGCTGGACGAGAATGTCGTGCTGGCGAAGGTGCTCGCGGAGGTCGGGGCGCCGCTGTGGTGCGCCACGCGGGGTGCGGTGGCCATGGGCAACGGTGAGTCCCTTGACCGGCCTGAGCAGGCGTTGACCTGGGGTTGGGGCACGGTGTTCGGGCTGGATCACCCGGACCGGTGGGGCGGCCTGGTCGATCTGCCCGAGACGTTGGACGCGCGGGCGGCGAACACGTTGTGCGCTGTTCTGGCCGGTTTGGACGACGAGGACCAAGTCGCGATCCGGCCGACCGGCCTGTACGCCAAGCGGATCGTGCGGGCGCCGCGTGGCGACGCCCAGGCGACTGGGTGGACACCGCGCGGCACAGTCCTGATCACCGGCGGCACCGGCGCGTTGGGCGCGCACATGGCGAAGTGGTTGGCGTGCAACGGCGCCGAGCATCTCGTCCTCACCAGCAGGCGCGGACCCGAAGCGCCCGGCGCCGCCGAACTCGCCGACGAGATCCGGCAACTCGGTGCCGAAGTCACTGTCGCCGCGTGTGACGTCGCCGACCGCGAAGCGCTCGCGGGTCTGCTCGCCGAGCACGAGCTGACGGCCGTGGTGCACGCGGCGGGGATCGTCGGCACCGGGCGTCCGGTGGACCAGACCGATCTCGGTGAGTTCGCCGATGTCCTCGCGGCCAAGGTGACCGGCGCCAGGAACCTGGACGAGTTGCTCGCCGACGTCCCGTTGGACGCGTTCGTGATGTTCTCCTCAGGCGCCGGGACCTGGGGCAACGGCGGATACAGCGCGTACGGCGCCGCGAACAGCTTCCTTGACGCGTTGGCGTGGAACCGGCGGGCCCGTGGTCAGGTGGCGACTTCGATCGCGTGGGGTGCGTGGGGCGGGGGCGGCATGGTCGACGCCTTCGCCGAGCAACTCCGGCAGCGTGGCGTCTTCGAGATGGCGCCGGAACTGGCGGTCGCCGCCGTCGATCAGGCAGTCGGCGCCGGGGAGACCGCCCTGATCGTGGCGGACATCGACTGGGCCCGGTTCGCCCCGGCGTACGCGTTCGCCCGTCCCCGGCCGCTGCTGCGCGACCTTCCTGAAGCCCAGCCGGACGACGACCCGGCTGGCGGCAGCGACTTGAACAAGCGTTTGCTTGATGTGGCCGATACCGACCAGGAACGGATCCTGCTCGACGTGGTCCGGACCAACGCGGCCGCGGTCCTCGGGCACCCGGGCCCAGGGTCGGTTCCGGCCGGGAAACCGTTCAAGGACTTGGGTTTCGACTCGTTGACCGCGGTCGACCTGCGGAACCGGCTGCGCACCGCCACCGGCCTGTCCCTGCCGGCGACGCTGGTGTTCGACCACCCGACGCCACTCGCGCTGGCCCGGCGGCTGCGGACCGACCTGGTCCCCGTCGACGGGACACCGGCGTTCACCGAACTGGACCGGCTCGAAGCCGCACTGTCGTCCGCCGACCGTGAGGCGAGGGGCAAGGTGACCGCGCGGTTGCGGGCCCTGCTGTGGAAGTGGGAGGACGAGCAGCCGGACACCGGCGACGAGCTCGACACCGCCTCCGACGACGAGATGTTCGACCTGATCGACCGGGAACTCGGCATCGATTCCCCGAGGAGCTGACCGTGCCGAACGAGGACAGGCTGCGCGACTACCTCAAGCGGGTCACCGCCGACCTGCGACAGGCCAACCGGCGGGTGGCGCAGTTGGAGGCCACCCAGCGGGAGCCGATCGCGATCGTCGCCATGAGCTGCCGGCTCCCCGGCGGTGTGCGGTCGCCGGAGGACCTGCTGGCGCTGGTCGAGGACGGCACCGACGCGATCGGCGACTGTCCCACCGACCGTGGCTGGGACGTCGACGGGCAGTACGACCCCGACCCGGACCGGGCCGGGTTCACGTACGTCCGGAAAGGCGGATTCCTGTACGACGCCGCCGAGTTCGACCCGGCGTTCTTCGGGATCTCACCGCGTGAGGCCCTCGCCATGGACCCACAGCAACGACTGCTGCTCGAGTCCACATGGGAGGCATTCGAACGGGCCGGGATCGATCCCGAATCCCTGCGGGGCAGCCAGTCCGGCGTGTTCGTGGGCTGCAGCAACCAGGGATACGGGACGGGGTTCGGCAAGGCCCCGGACGACGTCGAAGGTCTGATGCTCACCGGTGGCGCGGGAGCGGTGTTGTCCGGGCGGATCGCGTACACGTTCGGCCTGGAAGGGCCGGCGGTCACCGTCGACACCATGTGTTCGTCGTCGCTCGTCGCCCTACACCTCGCGTGTCAGTCCCTGCACCAGGACGAGTGTTCCGTCGCGATCGCCGCCGGGGCAACGGTCATGGCGTCGCTACGGTCCTTTGTGGAGTTCAGCCGGCAGCGCGGCCTGTCCACGGACGGTCGTTGCCGCGCGTTCTCCGAGGACGCGGACGGCACCGGGTGGTCCGAAGGTGTCGGCGTGCTGATCCTGGAACGGCTGTCGGACGCGCGCCGTAACAGCCACCAGGTGCTGGCCGTGATCCGAGGCTCGGCCATCAACCAGGACGGCGCTTCCAACGGCCTGACTGCCCCGAACGGCCCGTCACAGCAGCGGGTGATCCTCGCGGCGTTGGCCAAGGCACGGCTGTCACCGGACCAGGTCGACGCGGTGGAGGCCCATGGAACGGGCACCACACTCGGCGACCCGATCGAAGCCCAGGCACTGCTCGCGACCTACGGCCAGCACCGCGACCGTCCACTGTGGCTCGGCGCGTTGAAGTCCAACATCGGCCACACCCAGGCGGTGTCCGGGATCGCCGGCGTGATCAAGACAGTGATGGCGATCCGCGCGGGCATCCTGCCGAAGACCCTGCACGCCGAAAAACCCACCCACCACGTCGACTGGACCGCGGGCAACGTCGAACTCCTGACCGAGCAGATCGACTGGCCGGAGACGGGCGAACCCCGCCGTGCGGGCGTGTCGTCCTTCGGCGGCAGCGGGACGAACGCCCACGTGATCATCGAACAGTCTTCGGAAGTGACCGAAGCCGAGGCTGGTTCAGCGGTGTCCGGTCCGGTGCCGTGGGTGGTGTCGGGGCGCACTGCTGAGGCTTTGCGTGTTCAGGTGGAGCGGCTGGGTTCTGTCGACGGTGATCCGGTGGATGTCGGGTTCTCGTTGGCGACGACTCGGGCCGCTCTGGCGTACCGGGCCGCGTTGGTAGGTGGGTCGCTGGTTGAGGGTGTGGCGGATGTTGAGGGGAAGGTGGCGTTTGTCTTCCCGGGCCAGGGTTCCCAATGGGTCGGGATGGCTCGGGAGCTGCTTGAGTCGTCTGAGGTGTTCGCCGCGCGGATGGCCGAGTGTGAGGTGGCTTTGGGGGAGTTTGTTGATTGGTCGTTGACTGGGGTGTTGCGGGATTCGACGGCGTTGGATCGGGTGGATGTGGTTCAGCCGGTCACGTTCGCGGTGATGGTGTCGTTGGCGGCGCTATGGCGGTCGTATGGAGTTGAACCGCAGGCAGTCGTTGGGCATTCGCAGGGTGAGATTGCGGCGGCGTGTGTGGCTGGGGCGTTGTCGTTGGAGGATGCGGCGCGGGTGGTGGTGTTGAGGAGTAGGGCGATTGGTGAGGTGTTGGCTGGTCGGGGTGGGATGGTGTCAGTGGGGTTGCCGGTGGATGAGGTGGCTCGGCGGTGGGTCTCGACGGTGTTGCCGGCGGATGGACAGCTGGCGTCGGGCCCGCTTGAGGGTGGCGCGGTGCGTCGGCTGGATGCCGTTTCCATTGCTGCCATCAACAGTCCTTCCTCTGTGGTGATCTCTGGTTCGCCGGAGGCCTTGGATGCCGTCGTCGCCGAGTGCGAGGCCGAGGGCATTCGTGCCCGGCGGATTCCTGTTGACTATGCGTCGCATTCCGAGCAGGTAGCCGAGATCGAGGACCAGCTGCTGGAGGTGCTCGCGTCGATCCAGCCGCAGTCCGCTGAGATTCCGTTCTTCTCCACTCTCACCGGAGACTGGCTGGACACCGCTGGGTTGGATGCTGGGTATTGGTACCGGAATCTGCGGGGCACGGTTCAGTTTGAGCAGGCTGTTCGTGGGCTGGCCGACGACGGCTTCCAGGTGTTCGTGGAGTGCAGTGCGCATCCGGTCCTGACCGTTCCGGTGCAGGAGACCGTGGACGACTCGGTCGCGGTCGGGTCGCTCCGGCGCAACGAAGGCGGCCTCACGCGGTTCATGACCTCGCTGGCCGAGCTGTACGTGAGGGGTGTCAGGCCGGACTGGGACGCCGTGTTCGGCGCCGCTCGGCGCGTCGAACTGCCGACGTACCCGTTCCAGCGGCAGCACTACTGGTTGGCGGAGCCCAAGTCCACCGCGGCCGAGCCGGTTGACACCGAGTTCTGGGCGACGGTCGAGCAGGCGGACGCCTCCGCGTTGGCCGAGACCTTGCGGGTCGATGAGAAGGCCCTTGATGGCGTTCTGCCGGCGTTGACGGCGTGGCACAAGGGGCGGCGCGATCGGGCGACCGTGGATTCGTGGCGTTATCGCGTTGGGTGGCAACGGATTCCGGATTCTACGGCGGCGTTGTCCGGGACGTGGTTGGCGATGATGCCCGGGGACGATTCCACCGCGGAGGCGTGTGTCCAGGCGCTGATGTCCCGTGGTGCTCAGGTCGTCACGTTGACCGCCGGCACTGACCGGGCGGCGCTCGCCGAAAGCCTCCAGGGCCTTGGTTCCGTTGACGGTGTCCTGTCGTTGCTGGCGTTCGACGAACGGCTGATCGAACCTGCGGTGACGGTCGGGCTGGCGGAAACCCTTGTCCTGACGCAGGCGCTCGGCGACGCCGGGATCAGCGCGCCGCTGTGGCTGGTGACCCGACAAGCGCTGGCCGCCGGCTCGGGTGACGTCCTGGACCGGCCGATGCAGGCGACGATCTGGGGGATGGGTCGGGTCGTCAGTTTGGAACACCCGGACCGCTGGGGTGGCCTGGTCGACCTGCCGAACGTCGTCGACGAGCAAGCGCTTGCTCGACTCTGTCGTGTTGTGGGTCAGCCGAGTGACGAGGACCAGTTCGCCATCCGTCCACAGGGGACGCTCATTCGGCGCCTGGTCCGTGCTCCGCTGACCGACCGTGCTGGGCGCGAGTGGCAGGCCACAGGTACGGCGTTGGTCACCGGCGGCACGGGTGGGCTCGGCTCGCATGTCGCCCGCCTGCTGGCGCGCGGCGGCGCGGATCACGTGGTGTTGACGAGCCGCCGGGGCCCGGACGCCCCTGGCGCCGCCGAACTGGTCGCTGAGCTGGAGGTCCTTGGCGCCAGGGCGACGGTTGTGGCCTGCGATGTCGCCTCCCTGGAAGCGTTGACGGGCCTTGTCCGGCGGATCGAGGCGGACGGGGAAACGATCCGGACCGTCGTGCACACCGCTGGTGTCGGCCTCTTGGCCCCGCTCGACGCGACCACGTTGGCCGAGTTCGCGGAAGGCATGCACAGCAAGCTGGTCGGCGCCGTGAACCTGGACGCCCTGTTCGACACGGACACCCTGGACGCCTTCGTGTTGTACTCGTCCGTCGCCGGCGTTTGGGGCAGTGGGGATCACGGCGCTTACGCCGCCGCCAACGCGTACATCGACGCGCTCGCGGAGAACCGACGTGCCCGCGGCCTGGCGGGGACGTCGATCGCTTGGGGGATCTGGGATCCGCAGGGCGGCGGCATGGCTGTGGACGTCATCCAGGAGAACCTGCGGTGGCGGGGCATCCCGTTCATGGCACCGGACCTGGCGGTCGCCGGGTTGCGGCAGGCGCTGGACCACGACGAGACGTTCGTCGCGATCGCGGACGTCGACTGGGACCGGTTCGTGCCGGTGTTCACCGCCGCCCGGCCCCGGCCGCTGCTCGGTGAGATCCCGGAGGTCGCCCGGATCCTGGCCGCCGAAACCGAGTCCGGCCCGGCCGACGGGACGTTGCGGGACAAGCTCGCCGGCCTGTCCACCGACGCCCGTGACCGCGCGCTGCTGGACCTGGTCCGTGGCCAGGTCGCCGGCGTCCTCGGTTACGGCGGCGGGGACGCGGTCGAGCCGACGCGGGCGTTCCGTGACCTCGGATTCGACTCCTTGACGTCCGTGGACCTGCGGAACCGGATGAACACGGCCACCGGTCTGAAACTGCCCACCACGGTCGTCTTCGACCACCCCAACGCTCAGGCGCTGGCCCGTCAGATCCGGGCCGAACTGTTCGGCGACCATGAGGCGCCGGTCGCTGTCACCGCCGTCGCGTCCGACGAGCCGATCGCGATCATCGGGATGAGCTGCCGGTTCCCGGGCGGTGTGCGGTCGCCGGAGGATCTCTGGCGGGTCCTGGCCGACGGCCTGGACGTGATCTCCGACTTCCCCACCGACCGCGGCTGGGACCTGGACGCGCTCTACGACCCCGACCCGGACGGCACGGGCACCAGCTACACCCGCGCCGGCGGGTTCCTCGTCGACGCGGCCGACTTCGACCCGGCGTTCTTCGGGATCTCACCGCGTGAGGCGCTCGCGATGGACCCACAGCAGCGCCTCGCGATGGAGACCGCGTGGGAGGCGTTCGAACGCGCCGGAATCGACCAGGCGTCCCTGCGCGGCAGCTTGTCCGGCGTATTTCTCGGCGCCAGCGGCCACGACTACGGCTCGCGCCTGCTTGAAGTGCCCGACAACGTGGAAGGGCACCTCGTCACAGGCAGCACCGGCAGCGTGACGTCCGGGCGGATCGCGTACACGTTCGGCCTGGAGGGCCCCGCGGTCACCATCGACACGGGATGCTCATCGTCGCTGGTCGCGTTGCACCTGGCCGCGCAGTCGTTGCGGCAGGGGGAGTGCACGCTCGCGTTGGCCGGTGGGGTGGCCGTGATGTCTACTCCGGCGCCGTTCGTCCGGTTCAGCAGGCAGCGGGGCTTGGCGTTGGACGGCCGGTGCAAGGCGTTCTCCGCCGACGCCGACGGTATGGGACTCGCCGAAGGCGTCGGCATGCTCCTCGTGGAGCGACTGTCCGACGCGCGCCGCAACGGGCATCGCGTGCTCGCGGTGGTCCGTGGCACCGCGGTGAACCAGGACGGCGCGTCGAACGGTCTGACAGCGCCGAACGGTCCGTCGCAGCAGCGGGTGATTCGGGCGGCGTTGGCGAATGCCCGAATGTCAACATTCGACATTGACGCGGTCGAAGCCCACGGCACGGGGACGACGCTGGGCGACCCGATCGAAGCCCAGGCGTTGATGTCAACATACGGACAAGACCGGGACCGGCCGTTGTGGCTGGGCTCGGTGAAGTCGAACATCGGCCACACCCAGACCGCCGCGGGCGCGGCCGGGATCATCAAAATGGTCCTGGCCATGCAGCACGGCGTGCTGCCACGGACCCTGCACGCCGACTCGCCGTCCCCCCACGTCGACTGGGCCAGCAGTGATGTCCGAATGTTGACATCGGCGGTCGAGTGGCCGTCGACCGGCGCGCCCCGGCGGGCGGCTGTCTCGTCCTTCGGTGTCGGCGGGACGAACGCGCACGCCGTGCTGGAACACGTTCCAGCCGAGGACGAACCGGACACACCGGACAACGGGCTCGTTCCCTGGGTGCTGTCCGGGCGGAGCGCCGAGGCCGTGCGGGCACAGGCCGGGTCCCTGCGGTCCTTGGTGGACGCGAACCGGGTCGACGTCGGCTACTCACTGGCCACCACCCGGACGGCGTTCGAACACCGCGCGGTCGTGCTCGGCGAGACCGGCGACGAACTCCTGCGCGGCCTCGACCTGGTCGCTTCCGGTGATCCAGGGGTGGTTCGGGGGGTGGCGGACGTCGACGGGAAGGTGGCGTTCGTGTTCCCGGGTCAGGGGTCGCAGTGGGCGGGGATGGCTCGGGAGTTGCTTGAGTCCTCTGAGGTGTTCGCGGCACGGATGGCTGAGTGTGAAGAGGCGTTGGGGGATTACGTAGATTGGTCGTTGACTGGGGTGTTGCGGGATTCGGTGGGGCTTGATCGGGTGGATGTGGTTCAGCCGGTGTCGTTTGCGGTGATGGTGTCGTTGGCGGCTTTGTGGCGGTCGTTGGGGGTTGAGCCGCAGGCTGTGGTGGGGCATTCGCAGGGTGAGATTGCGGCGGCTTGTGTTGCTGGGGCGTTGTCGCTTGCGGATGCGGCGCGGGTGGTGGTGTTGCGGAGTAGGGCGATTGGTGAGGTGTTGGCTGGTCGGGGTGGGATGGTGTCGGTCGGGTTGCCGGTGGATGAGGTGGCGCGAAGGTGGGGCTCGGGTGTGTCGTTAGTGGACACGCAACTGGCCACCATCTCCATTGCCGCGATCAACAGTCCTTCCTCCGTGGTGATCTCTGGCCCGCCCGACGCCTTGGCTGCCGTGATCGCCGAGTGCGAGGCCGAGAGCATCCGTGCCCGGCGGGTGCCGGTCGACTACGCGTCGCATTCCGAGCAAGTCGCCGAGATCGAAGGCCGGCTGCTGGAAGTGTTGGCGCCGATCCAACCACGGCCCTCTGACATTCCGTTCTTCTCGACCCTGACCGGGGACTGGCTGGACACCGCCGACCTGGATGCCGGGTACTGGTACCGGAACCTACGGCAGACCGTCCAGTTCGAGCAGGCGGTCCGGGGGCTCGCCAGCGACGGCTTCCAGGCGTTCGTCGAGTGCAGTGCGCATCCGGTGTTGACCATGGCCGTTCAGGAGACCGTGGAGGACGCCGTCGCGGTCGGGTCGCTTCGGCGCAATGAAGGTGACCTCAGGCGGTTCATGACTTCGTTGGCCGAGTTGTACGTGCGGGGTGTCAGTCCGGATTGGGGCGCTGTGTTCGGTTCCGCGCGGCGGGTCGAGTTGCCGACGTATCCGTTCCAACGGCAGCGGTACTGGCTTGAGGAGAAGGACGCGCCTCGGGCGGCACGTGAGGATTCTTGGCGTTATCAGGTCGAGTGGCGGCCGGTTGCGGATGTCGGCACCACGTTGCTGTCCGGGACGTGGATCGTTCCGTTCCACGACGGGCAGGACTGGGCGCGGGGTGTGATCAACGGGCTTGCGGAGCGGGGCGCGCAGGTGGTTCCGGTGCCGGTGGTCGACGAGGATCGGGCCGCGATGGCGCGGCTGGTGGACGAGGTGCTCGACGAACCGGTCGGGGTGGTGTCGCTGCTGGGGCTGACCGGGACCGTCACGTTGGTGCAGGCGTTGGGCGACTTGGCGGTTACGGCGCCGCTGTGGGCTGTGACGTGTGGTGCGGTGTCGACCGGCGCGGATGACCGGCTCGCCGATCCCGAGCAGGCCTTGGTGTGGGGTCTCGGGCGGATCGCCGCGCAGGAGTATCCCGGGCGGTGGGCCGGGCTGGTCGACCTGCCCACGACGGTCACCGCCGGGGCGATCACCCGGCTGGCCGGCGTCCTGTCCGGAATGGACGGTGAGGATCAGGTCGCGGTGCGGGAGTCCGGGGTGTACGTACGGCGTCTGGTGCACGCCGAGGTCGTCCCGGCTGAGGAGTGGCGACCGGCCGGCACGGTCCTGGTCACCGGAGGCACCGGCGGCCTGGGTGGGCACGTCGCACGGTGGCTGGCGCGCAACGGTGCCGAGCACCTGCTGCTGGTCAGCCGACGTGGCGCGGACGCCCCGGGCGCCGCCGACCTGATGGCCGAACTGGGCACGCAGGTCACCATCGCCGCGTGTGATGTGGCCGACCGGGACGCCCTCGCGGCGCTGCTTGCGGAACACCGGGTCGACGCGGTGATCCACACCGCCGGTGTGATCGACGACGGCGTCATCGACACACTGACCCCGGAACGCGCCGCCAACGTCCTTAAGTCCAAAGTGGACGCGGCGGTCAACCTGCACGAGCTGACCACGGACCTGTCGGCGTTCGTGCTGTTCTCGTCACTGGCCGGCACGTTGGGCGGCCCCGGACAGGGCAGTTACGCGGCCGCCAACGCCTTCCTGGACGCGCTCGCCCAGCAGCGTCGCGCGGACGGTCTCCCGGCCACGTCCATCGCCTGGGGCGCCTGGGCCGGCGGTGGCCTTGCCGACGGCGAAGTCGGCGAACGGTTGCGGCGCAGCGGGATGATCCCGATGTCGCCGAAGCGCGCGATCGCCGCCCTCCAGCAGGCGCTGGACGAGCGCCGGACGTTCGTGGCGATCGCGGACGTCGACTGGGACCGTTACGGCCCGGCGTTCGTGGCGACCCGGCCGAGTCCGGCGCTGCGTGAGATCACTTGGACCGGGCCGACGCCCGAACCGCAGCGGCTCACCAGCCCGGAGGACATCCTGGAACTGGTGCGCGAACAGGCCGCCGCCGTCCTCGGGTACGAACAGGTCGACGCGATCGAACCGGGCCGGGCCTTCCGAGAACTCGGGTTCGACTCGCTGACCGCCGTGGAACTGCGCAAACGCCTCGCCGAGCTGACCGGGCTGCGGCTGCCGGTGACCCTGGTGTTCGACCACCCGACAGCGACAGCGCTGGCCCGTCACCTGAGCGACGAGCTGACGGGCACCCAGACGCAGGCGCCTGTCGTGGTGACTCGCGCCGACGACGGCGATCCCATCGTGATCGTCGCGATGAGCTGCCGGTTCCCCGGCGGTGTCGAATCGCCGGAGGACTTCTGGGACCTGCTGGTGAACGGCGTCGACGCGGTCACCGAACTGCCCGGCGACCGCGGCTGGGACCTGAACCGGCTGTACGACCCGGACCCGGACCGGCCCGGCACGTTCTACACCCGCGGTGGCGGTTTCCTGCACAACGCGGGCGACTTCGACCCGACGTTCTTCGGCATCTCGCCGCGCGAGGCCCTCACGATCGACCCGCAGCAACGGCTGTTGCTGGAAGCCGCGTGGGAGGCGTTCGAACGCGCCGGAATCCAGCCGGAGTCGTTGCGCGGCAGCCAAACCGGCGTGTTCGTCGGCTCCAACTACAACGACTACGGCACCCGTCTGCGGCACGCGCCCGAAGGTTTCGAAGGGCACCTCGCGATCGGCAGCGCGAGCAGTGTCGCCTCGGGCCGGATCGCGTACACGTTCGGCCTCGAAGGCCCCGCGGTGACGGTCGACACCGCGTGCTCGTCGTCCCTCGTCGCGCTGCACCTGGCCACGCAGGCGGTTCGCCAGGGCGAGTGCATGCTGGCGCTCGCGGCCGGTGTCACGGTCATCTCGACCCCGGACACGTTCATCGAGTTCAGTCGTCAGCGCGCGCTCGCGCCGGACGGCCGGTGCAAGGCGTTCTCCGCGGACGCGGACGGCGCCGGCTGGGCCGAAGGCGTCGGCATGGTCATGGTGGAGCGCCTCTCGGATGCCGAACGCCTCGGCCACCCTGTTCTCGCGGTGGTCCGCGGCTCCGCGATCAACCAGGACGGCGCGTCGAACGGTCTGACGGCTCCGAATGGTCCCGCCCAGCAGCGGGTGATTCGGGCGGCGCTGGGGAATGCCCGAATGTCAACATTCGACATTGACGCGGTCGAGGCGCACGGCACTGGGACGTCGCTCGGTGATCCGATCGAGGCTAATGCCCTAATGTCAACATTCGGACATCGTGACCGGCCGTTGTGGTTGGGATCGGTGAAGTCGAACATCGGACACACCCAGGCGGCCGCCGGACTGGCCGGCGTCATCAAGATGGTCCTGGCGCTGCGGCACGAAACCCTGCCCCGAACCCTGCACGCGACCGAACCCTCGCCCCACATCGACTGGACCGCCGGCAACGTCCAGCTGCTGACCGAACCCGTGCCGTGGCCAGCAAACGGACACCCCCGAAGGGCCGGAATCTCAGCCTTCGGCATCAGCGGCACCAACGCCCACATCATCCTCGAGGAGCCACCCTCGCGTGTCTCGCCTTCCGGGACGGTGTGTCGCGCGTTCCCGGACGTTGAAGTTCCCCTAGCCGTGTCCGGCCGGAGCGAGGCAGCTGTCCGGGCCCAGGTCGAGCGGATCATGGCGGTCGACGCGGACCCGTTGGACATCGGGTTCTCGTTGGCCACCACGCGAGCGATGTTCGACCATCGCGCGGTCGTCGTGAACGGTGCCGTCGACGTCGGTGTGGTCCGCCGCACCAAGACCGCCTTCTTGTTCACCGGCCAAGGTGCCCAGCGCGCGGGAATGGGCCGTGAGTTGTACGAGGCGTTCCCGGTGTTCGCGGAGGCGTTCGACCAGGTCTGCGAACGGTTCGAGCCCGGCCTACGGGATGTGGTCTTCGGGGACGCGGACGGGTTGGACCAGACCGGGTGGGCACAGCCCGCGCTGTTCGCGATCGAGGTCGCGTTGTACCGGTTGGTGGAGTCATGGGGGCTCAGGCCGGACGCCGTGGTGGGGCATTCGATCGGCGAGTTCGCGGCTGCGCATGTCGCCGGAGTGTTCACTTTGGACGACGCGTGCCGGTTGGTGGCCGCGCGGGCCAGGTTGATGCAGGCGTTGCCGTCAGGTGGCGCGATGGCCGCGCTGCGGGCGTCTGAAGTGGACATCGAACCTTGGCTGGATGATCGGGTACGGATCGCGGCGGTCAACGGTCCGTCGTCGGTCGTGATCTCCGGCGACGAGGACGCGGTGCTGGAGTTGGCCGCGACCCTCGACGGCAAGCGGCTGAACGTCAGCCACGCGTTCCACTCCCACCACATGGACGGCATGCTTGACGAGTTCCGGGAAGTGGCGCAGAGCGTCCAATATGGACAGCCGACGATTCCGGTGGTGGCCGCCGCTAGCGGTGACGTGACCGAAGCGGAGTACTGGGTTCGGCAGGTCCGTGACACTGTTCGGTTCCACGAGAGTGTGGAAGCGCTCAGGGCTGAGGGTGTGGGCCGGTTCGTGGAGATCGGGCCGGACGGGGTGTTGTCGGCGCTGGTCGACGGGGTCGCGTTGATGCGGCGGGACCGGCCGGAAACCCACACTCTGATGGCGGCGGTCGGCCGGTTGCACGTGGACGGTTTTAGTCCGGAGTGGACGGAGATGCTGGCCGGCGGCCGGCGGATCGACCTGCCCACGTACGCCTTCCAGCGGCAACGGTACTGGCTGGACGTGCCCGCCTCAGTCGGCGACGTGGAACCGGTCGGCCTGGAGCCGGTCGACCACCCATTGCTCGGCGCGGCGATCGCGCTGGCCGATTCGGACACCCTGGTGTTCACCAGCAGGCTGTCCACACACACCCACCCGTGGCTCGCCGACCACGTCGTGATGGACACGATCCTCTTGCCCGGCACCGCATACGTCGAACTGGCGATGCGCGCGGCGGATCTGGTCGGCTGCGAACGGGTCGAGGAGTTGACGCTCGCGGCGCCGCTGGTGCTGCCCGAGCGAGGCGGCGTGCGGCTCCAGGTCGTCGTCGGCGCGCCGGACGATTTCGGCAACCGCTCGATCGCCATCTACTCCCGTACCGAGGAAGCCCTCGACGACGAACGCTGGACCCAGCACGCCAGCGGTGTCCTGGGCAGGCGCGGTCAGGGCACCGCGGTCGAACTCGGCAGCTGGCCGCTCGGTACAGCGTCCGATGTGGACGATCTGTACGAACGGATGGCGGCCAACGGGTTCGCGTACGGCCCGGTGTTCCAGGGCCTGCGGGCGGTGTGGCGGACCGAAGACGAGGTGTACGCCGAGGTCGACCTGCCGGACGGACAGGACGTCAACCGGTTCGGCGTGCATCCGGCGCTCCTGGACGCGGCGTTGCACACCATCGCGTTCGTCTGGCCGGACACCGACGAGGGGCTGGTCCCGTTCTCGTGGACCGGCGTGTCCCTGCACGCGACCGGCGCGTCAAAGCTGCGCGTCAGGCTCACCCGCACGGGACCGGACACCGTCGCGGTCGACCTCGCCGACGCCACCGGGCGCCCGGTGGCGTCGATCGAGTCGCTGGTGCTGCGCCCGGTCACCGCGAGCCAGGTCAAGGCGGCACGGTCCCAGCACCACGACTCGTTGTTCCGGATCGACTGGGTCCGGGCGCCGATCGTGCCCGCGACACCGGGCGGCCGGTGGGCGCTCGTCGGCGTCGACCAGGTCGAGGTGACGAAGTCGCTGGGCAACGCCGGGATCACGGTGGAGTCGTATCCGGACCTCGCGGCCATCCGGCAGGAGATCGACGCCGGCGCCGCGGTGCCGGACCTGGTCCTGATGACCGGCATGGACACCGACGGCGACGACCTGCCGGTGGCGGTCCGGACCGCCACCTACCGGGCGCTCGACCTCGTGCAGTCGTGGCTCGCGGATGAGCGGTTCGCGGCGGCCAAACTCGTGCTGGTGACCCAGAGCGCGATGGCCTACCGGGTTGGTGAGGACGTGGCCGACCTGGCCCAGGCCGCGGTGAACGGCCTGGTGCGGTCGGCGCAGTCGGAGAACCCGGGCCGGTTCGTGCTCGTCGACATCGACGACCGGGACGCGTCGTACGCGGCGCTGCCTGCGGCCGTCGCGTCAGGGGAGCCACACGTCGCGGTCCGGGTCGGTGCCGTGCACGTGCCGAGGCTTGCCCGGGTGGACGTGGTGCCCGGGACCACGCCGTCGGCCAGGTGGGACTCGCACGGCACGGTGTTGATCACCGGCGCCACGGGCACTCTCGGCGGTCTCGTCGCCCGGCATCTGGTCGCCGAGCACGGCGTCCGGCACCTGCTGCTGACCAGCCGCAGCGGGCAGACCGCGGCCGGCGCGGTGGAGCTGGAGGCCGAACTGCGGGCGCTCGGCGCCGAGGTCAGGGTGGCCGCGTGTGACGTCGCCGACCGGGACGCGTTGGCCGAGCTGCTGGCGTCGGTTCCGGCCGAGTACCCGTTGACGGGTGTCGTGCACACCGCCGGTGTCC
Organism: Actinocrispum wychmicini; assembly: GCF_004345645.1. GTDB lineage: Bacteria > Actinomycetota > Actinomycetes > Mycobacteriales > Pseudonocardiaceae > Kibdelosporangium > Kibdelosporangium wychmicini. Next base: position 33,103 of record NZ_SLWS01000022.1, read on the forward strand.
TGGATGACGGCGTGATCTCGGCGCTCACCCCGGAACGGGTCGCGACCGTGCTGCGGCCGAAGGTGGACGCGGCGCTGAACCTGCACGAACTCACCCGTGACCTGGACCTGTCCGCGTTCGTCGTGTTCTCGTCGTTGGCGGGCACGTTCGGCGGCACCGGCCAGGGCAACTACGCCGCCGCGAACGCGTTCCTGGACGCGCTGGCGCATCACCGCCGGGCCCAGGGCCTGCCGGCGTTGTCGTTGGCGTGGGGGCTGTGGGCCGAACGCAGCGGGATGACGAGCAAGTTGGAGGAGTCCGACCTGCTGCGGATGGCCCGCGGCGGCGTCGCCCCACTGTCCAGCGAGGAAGGACTCGCGCTGTTCGACGTGGCGTCCACTATGGACTCAGCGGTGCTGGTGCCGGTCCGGCTGGTGATCGACGCGATCCGGGCCAAGGCCGGTGTGGACGCGGTCCCCGCCTTGCTGCGCGGCCTGATCCGGATGCCGGCCCGCCGGGTCGTGGCGACTCCGGCGGCGGACGAAACACTCGCGCGACGGTTGGCCGAGATGTCCGACGGGGAACGTGACCGCACAGTCCTCGGGCTCGTCCGCGGCGAGGCGGCCATCGTGCTGGGCTACCCCGGTCCGGACGCGGTCGAGGCCGAGCGGGGCTTCCTCGAACTCGGCTTCGACTCGTTGACCGCGGTGGAGCTGCGCAACCGGCTCAGCTCGGCCACCGGGCTGACCCTGCCCGCGACGCTGCTGTTCGACTACCCGTCGCCGGCCGCGCTGGCCGGGCACCTGCTCGCCGAGATCACCCCGGCCGGGGTGGACCCGGTGCCGCCGGTGCTGGCCGAGCTCGACCGCCTGGAGCAACGCTTCGCCGACCTGCTCGACCACGAGGACGCGCGCCGGCTGATCGCCGCCCGGCTCACCGGCCTGCTGTCCACTGTGGTCGGATCGGCGGCGCCGGTTGGCGAGATCGAGTCGGCCACCGATGACGAGATGTTCGACTTCATCGACAACGAGCTGGGGCTGTCGTGACACAGAACGAGGGAAAACTCCGGGACTACCTCAGGAAGGTCACCACCGACCTGCACCGCACCCGGCAGCGGCTGCAGGAGGCGACGACCGACGAGCCCGTCGCGATCGTCGCGATGAGCTGCCGGTACCCGGGCGGTGTCCGGTCGCCGGAGGACCTCTGGCGGCTCGCCGCGGCCGGAACCGACGCGATCTCGCCGTTCCCGACCCGGCGCGGCTGGGACCTGGCTCGGTTGTACCACCCGGACCCGGACCACCCGGGCACCTGCTACACCAGGGAAGGCGGGTTCCTGCACGACGCCGACGAGTTCGACGCGGAGTTCTTCGGCGTCTCACCCCGGGAGGCGCTGGCGATCGACCCGCAGCAGCGGCTGCTGCTGGAGACGTCGTGGGAGGCGTTCGAACGCGCCGGGATCCGGCCGTCGACCCTGCGCGGCAGCCAAATCGGTGTGTTTGTCGGCGTGATGTACAACGACTACGGCACCCGGATCACGGCCCCGCCCGATGGGCTTGAGGCGTATCTGGGCAACGGCAGCGCGGCGAGCATCGCGTCCGGGCGGATTTCGTACACGTTCGGGCTGGAAGGGCCGGCGGTCACGATCGACACGGCGTGCTCGTCGTCGTTGGTCGCGCTGCACTGGGCGGCACAGGCGTTACGCACGGGCGAGTGCTCGATGGCGTTGGCCGGTGGGGTGGCCGTGATGTCGACCCCGGCGACGTTCATCGGGTTCAGTCGGCAGCGCGGACTCGCCGCGGACGGCCGGTGCAAGTCGTTCTCCGACTCCGCGGACGGCACGGGCTGGGGCGAAGGCGTCGGTTTGCTGTTGCTGGAACGAATGTCGGACGCTGTTCGCAACGGACATCCGGTGCTGGCCGTGGTCCGTGGCTCCGCGATCAACCAGGACGGTGCCAGCAGCGGCCTCACGGCGCCTAACGGTCCCTCGCAACAGCGGGTGATCCGTGCGGCGTTGGCGAATGCCCGAATGTCAACATTCGACATTGACGCGGTCGAGGCGCATGGCACGGGGACTTCGCTCGGTGATCCGATCGAGGCCAATGCCCTAATGTCAACATTCGGACATCGTGACCGGCCGCTGTGGTTGGGGTCGTTGAAGTCGAACATCGGCCACACCCAGGCGGCGGCCGGCGTCGGCGGCGTGATCAAAATGGTGATGGCCATGCGGCACGGCCTGCTGCCCCAGACCCTGCACGCCGCGAACCCATCGTCCAAAGTAGACTGGTCAGCCGGGAACGTGCGGCTGCTGACCTCGCCTGTGCCGTGGCAATCCAGCCTGAGGCGAGCGGGGGTGTCGTCGTTCGGCGTCAGCGGCACCAACGCCCACGTGATCATCGAGCAGGCCCCGCCGTCCCCGGACGAACCCGCGACGGCCACGACCGGCCCTGTGCCGTGGGTGTTGTCCGGCCGCAGTCCAGCCGCGTTACGGGAACTGGGGCGGCAGCTGGCCGGTCGGCCCGACATCGCGGACGTCGCTTACTCGTTGGCCACCACGCGCAGCGCTTTCTCGCATCGGGCCGTGGTCGTCGGCAGTCGCCCGTCGGACTTCCTGGTTTCGTTGTCCAGCAAGGAGATCCGGACGGGCGCCACGGCGTTCCTGTTCACTGGGCAGGGCGCGCAGTGGGCCGGGATGGGCGCCGAGCTGTACGCCTCGTACCCAGTGTTCGCTGCGGTCTTCGATGAGGTCTGCGAGTACTTCGAACCTGGGTTGCGGGATGTCGTGTTCGGCGAGGCCCCGGGACTTGACCAGACCGGGTGGGCCCAGCCGGCGCTGTTCGCCCTTGAGGTGGCGTTGTACCGGTTGGTCGAGTCCTGGGGACTGCGACCTGACTTCGTGCTCGGCCACTCGATCGGCGAGTTCGCCGCCGCGCACGTCGCGGGTGTGTTCTCGATGGCGGACGCCTGCCGGTTGGTGGCGGCTCGGGCACGGCTGATGCAGGCGTTGCCACCCGGTGGGGCGATGATCGCCTTACGGGCCACGGAGGACGAGGTCGCTCCTTTACTCGACTCGCGGGTGGGCATCGCCGCGGTGAACGGGCCTTCGTCGGTGGTGGTCTCCGGGGACGAGAGCACTGCTCTCGGAATCGCGGAACGGTTCGAGGGCAAGCGGTTGCGGGTGAGTCACGCGTTCCACTCACCCCTGATGGAGCCAATGCTGGCGGAGTTCCGCGAGGTCGCGGCGAGCGTGCGGTTCGAGCGGCCGTCGATCCCGATGGTGGCCGCGGCTGTCGGGGACGTGTGCCTGCCCGAGTACTGGGTTCGGCAGGTCCGTGACACTGTCAGATTCCATGACGGGGTGGCGGACCTGCGGGCGCAGGGTGTGGTGCGGTTCGTCGAGATCGGGCCGGACGGTGTGCTGTCCGCCCTGGTGGACGGCTTCGCCTTGATGCGTAAGGGGAAGCCGTCAGCCGAGACGTTGGTGTCGGCCATCGGGGACCTGTATGTGGACGGTCTCGACCCGGACTGGGCGGCGATGCTACCCGGCCGTCGCGTGGACCTGCCTACCTACCCGTTCCAGCGGGACCGCTACTGGCTGGACACCGCCGACGCGCACCACGAGTCGCTGTACCGGCTGGAGTGGGTCGAGGTGTCCCCGCCTGAATCCGGCCAGGACTGGGTCGAGGTGGCCGACCTCGCCGCGCTGACCGGGGAGATCCCTCGTCAAGTGGTAATTCGGTGCGTTTCCGACCGTGACACTGTCAGCGACGACACTGTCATCGACACTGTCAGCGAGACCCACCGGTTGACCGGCCTGGTGCTGCGGACAGTCCAGGAATGGGTCGCTGACCAGCGGTTTGCCGAGTCCCGGCTGGTGTTCGTCACCAGCGGTGCCGTGGACGGTGACACTGTCATCGACCCGGCGGGGGCGGCGGTCTGGGGTCTGGTCCGGTCGGCGGAGGTGGAGAACCCAGGCCGGTTCGTTCTGGTCGACGCCGACGCCGATGCCGACGTTGAACTCGGGTTGCGGTCAGGCGAACCACAGGCGCTGGTGCGGGACGGCGTGGTGCGGGTGCCCCGGCTCGCCCCGGTCGGGCCTGGGACTTCGCAGTGGCCGACCGGTGGGACCGTGCTGGTGACCGGCGCCAGCGGTTCGCTCGGTCGCCTGATCGCGCGTCATCTGGTGGCGCGGTACGGCGTGGAACGGCTGGTCCTGGCCAGTCGCAGCGGGACCGCCGCGGACCTGGACGATCTCGACGCTGACGTCCGAGTGGTCGCGTGTGACGTGACTTCGCGACAGTCGTTGGCCGACTTGCTGGCGACAGTGAGCGACCTGTCGGCGGTCGTGCACCTCGCCGGGGTCCTGGACGACGGCCTTATCCCCGGGCTGACGCCGGGCCGGCTGGCCGGGGTACTGGCGCCGAAGGTCGACGCCGTGGTCAACCTGCACGAACTGACCAAGGACATGGATCTGGCGGCGTTCGTGCTGTTCTCGTCGGTCGCCGGGGTGTTGGGCAGTGCGGGCCAGGCGGCCTACGCGGCCGGGAACGCCTTCCTGGACAGGTTCGCCGCGTTCCGCCGGGCCCAGGGCCTGCCCGCGCAGTCCTTGGCATGGGGGATGTGGGCTGGACAGGGTATGGCGGGCACGTTGGCGGACAAGGACGTTCAGCGGATCTCCCGCGGTGGCGTCCTGCCCCTTTCGGCCGAGGAAGGCCTGGCGCTGTTCGACCTCGCGTCTACTGTGGACGAGGCAACGCTGGTGCCGGTGCGGCTCGACCCTGGGGCGACCGAGGTCTCGCCGCTGCTGAGCGGTGTCATCCGGCAGCCGGTTCGGCGGTCGGAACCTGTCTCGCAGCCGAGGTCCTTCTCCGAAGCCGAGTTGCTGGACGTGATCCGTGGCCAGGTCGCGACCGTGCTCGGGCACGCGTCGCCAGCCGGGGTCGGGGCCGCGCGGGCGTTCAAGGAGCTGGGTTTCGACTCGCTCACCGCGCTCGAACTGCGTAACGCACTCGCCCGCGAGACCGGCCTGAAACTCCCGTCCAGCCTGGTGTTCGACTACCCAACACCGGCCGCCATGGCCGCCGCGCTCGCCGGCACCAGGCCTACCGTTGCGACTGTCAGAAGGTCCGAAGTAGACGAACCGGTCGCGATTGTCGCCATGGGCTGCCGCTTTCCCGGCGGGGTGGCGACACCGGACGACCTGTGGCGGCTGCTCATGGCGGGCGCGGATGGCGTGACCGAGTTCCCGGCCGACCGCGGCTGGGACGTCGACAGTGTGTATCACCCCGAACCCGGCCGGCCAGGTCGCAGTTATGCCCGGCACGGCGGATTCCTTACCGGCGTCGACCAGTTCGACGCCGGTTTCTTCGGGATCTCCCCCCGTGAGGCGCTGGCCATGGATCCACAGCAGCGCCTGTTGCTGGAAGTCGCGTGGGAGACGTTCGAACGCGCCGGAATCGACCCGGAGTCCCGCCGGGGCAGCGACACCGGCGTGTTCATTGGAACGAACGGCCAGGACTACACCTCAGTTCTCAGTGGAGCGGCGGAAGACGCGGACGGATACCTCGGCACCGGCAACGCGGCTAGTGTCCTTTCCGGACGACTCGCCTACACGTTCGGTCTGGAAGGGCCCGCGGTCACGGTCGACACCGCGTGTTCGTCCTCATTGGTCGCGTTGCACTGGGCCGTTCAGGCTTTGCGCAAGGGCGAGTGCTCGATGGCGTTGGTCGGCGGCGCGACCGTGATGTCCACACCAGCGGCGTTTGTCGAGTTCAGCCGCCAGCGCGGGTTGTCAGCGGACGGCCTGTGCCGGGCCTTCTCGGACGACGCCAACGGCACCGGCTGGGCGGAGGGCGTCGGCGTCCTCCTGGTCGAACGGCTGTCCGACGCCGAACGCCTCGGACACCCGGTGCTCGCGATGGTGCGCGGTTCGGCGGTGAACCAGGACGGCGCGTCCAACGGGTTGACGGCACCGAATGGCCCTTCGCAGCAGCGTGTGATCCGTGCCGCGTTGGCCGACGCCGGACTGTCCCCAGTGGACATCGACGCGGTGGAAGCGCATGGAACCGGGACGTCCCTGGGCGATCCGATCGAGGCGAATGCCCTCGTCGCAACCTATGGCCAGGACCGGGATCGACCCCTGTGGCTGGGCGCGATCAAGGCCAACATCGGCCACACACAGGCCGCCGCCGGTGTGGCCGGCGTGATCAAGATGGTGCTGGCGCTGCGTAACGGCGTCCTGCCGAAGTCCCCACACATCAGCTCACCAACCTCCCATGTGGACTGGACGGCGGGAGACGTGCGCCTGCTGACCGAGCCGGTGGAGTGGGCCGACGGCGCCCGGCGGGCCGGTGTGTCGTCCTTCGGGTTCAGCGGAACGAACGCCCACATCATCCTGGAACACCCCCCGGAGTCCCCGCGTGTCTCGCGTTCCGGGACGGTGTGTCGCGCGTTCCGGGACGGTGAGATTCCCGTTCCGTGGGTGGTGTCGGGCCGGAGCGCGGCTGCTGTTCACGCTCAGGTCGAGCGGCTCAAGTCTTTCGACGCGGATCCGTTGGACGTGGGTTTCTCGTTGGCATCGCGTTCGATGTTCGAACATCGCGCGGTCATCGTGGGTGGATCCGTCGAGATCGGTGTCGCGCGACGGACCAAAACCGCGTTCCTGTTCACCGGGCAGGGCGCTCAGCGCGCGGGAATGGGCCGCGAGTTGTCCGACGCGTTCCCGGTGTTCGCCTCAGCATTCGACGAGGTGTGCGCGCATTTCGAGCCGGGTCTGCGCGATGTGGTGTTCGGGGACGCGGAAGGTCTGGACCAGACCGGGTGGGCGCAGCCGGCGTTGTTCGCGGTCGAGGTGGCGCTGTTCCGGTTGGTGGAGTCGTGGGGTTTCACACCGGACGCTGTGCTCGGACACTCGATCGGCGAGTTCGCCGCGGCGCACGTGGCCGGGGTGTTCTCGCTGGTGGACGCGTGTCAGCTGGTGGCGGCTCGGGCCCGGTTGATGCAGGCGTTGCCGTCGGGCGGCGCCATGGCGGCTCTCCGAGTGCCCGCGGATGAGTTGGTGCTGGACGAGCGGGTGGATATCGCCGCCGTCAACGGACCGTCGGCCGTGGTGGTCTCCGGTGATTCGGACGCGGTGGCGGAGTTGGTGGCGCGGTTCGACGGCAAACGGCTGAATGTCAGCCACGCGTTCCACTCGCATCACATGGACGCGATGCTCGCTGAGTTCCGTGCGGTGGCCGAGAGCGTGCGGTACTCGCGACCGACCATTCCCGTGGTGGCGGCCGCTGGCGGGGATGTGTCCGATGTGGAGTACTGGGTTCGGCAGGTTCGGGACACTGTGCGGTTCCATGAGGGTGTTGAGGCTTTGCGGGCGGGCGGTGCGGGGCGGTTTGTGGAGGTCGGGCCGGATGGGGTGTTGTCGGCTCTGGTCGACGGGGTGGCGTTGCTGCGGCGGGACCGGCCCGAGGTGCACACGTTGATGGCGGCGGTCGGCCGGTTGCATGTGGACGGATATAGTCCTGAATGGACCGGTGTCTTCGCCGGCGGGCAACTCATCGACTTGCCTACGTACCCGTTCCAGCGGGAATCTTACTGGCCGACGCCGGCGCACCCACTCCTCGGCGACGCGGTCGAACTCGCCGACGGCGCCGGAGTTGTGTTCAACAGCCGGATATCCGTGCGTACTCATCCGTGGCTGGCCGATCATGTGGTCTCGGGCTCGACGTTGTTTCCCGGCACCGCGTTCCTGGAGCTGGCCGCGCAGGCCGGTGCCGCGCTCGGCTGCGATCAGGTGACCGAACTGACCCTCGCCACACCGCTCGTCATGTCCGACGACGGAGTGCTGCTGCAGGTCTCGGTCGGTCCGGATCGGACGATCACGATCCACGCACGCCCCGACAACGCGGAACAGCCGTGGACCCTGCACGCCACCGGCCTCCTGGGCGAAGGCGTGAACAGCACTACCGACCTGACCCCTTGGCCGCCAGCCGGTGCGACCCCCGTCGACGTAAGCGATCTCTACCAGGAACTCGCTACCGCCGGCTTCGGCTACGGCCCGACGTTCCAAGGCCTGCAGGCGGTGTGGCAGCGCGACTCGGAGGTGTTCGCCGAGGTTCGCCTGCCGGGGCAGATGCCCCTGGGGGACTTCAGGTTGCACCCAGCGTTGCTGGACAGTGCGCTGCACGCGGCCGCTTTTGTTCCGCTCGACCACGTTGACGGCGGACGTCTGCCGTTCTCGTGGACCGGAGTCACGCTGTACGCCGCTGGCTCGTCGGCGCTGCGGGTCAGGCTCGCCCGGGTCGGACCGGACCAGGTCACGCTCGATATCGCCGACCCCGCCGGGCGTCCCGTCGCATCGGTGGAATCCCTGACGTTGCGGGAAATCCAGGTGACCGTCCACGACATTCCGTATCGCGTGGACTGGCCGGTGGTGCCGACGGGTACTGCGGCCCAAACCGACGTCGAGGTCGTCTCGTTCGAGCCCGGTGACGGCAAGGACGTGGCCGCCGACGCGCACGACTCCGCCCGGCGCGCCCTGGAGCTGGTCCAAGGCTGGGACGGCGCCGGCAAACTGGCGTTCCTGACCCGGGGCGCGGTCAAGGTCGGTGCCGAGCACGTCGACCTCGGCCAGGCGCCGGTCTGGGGCCTGGTGCGGTCCGCGCAGTCCGAGAACGCCGACAAGTTCGTCCTCGTCGACATCGACGACCACGCGGACTCGCTCGCCGCGTTGCCGGCCGCGCTGAACTCGGGCGAGCCACAGCTGGCGATCCGGGCCGGCCAGGTGCACGTCCCCCGAATCACCCAAGCCACCCCCGGGCTGCCCGTTCCAGCCAGCTCGACCTGGCGGTTGTCGTCGACCGGCAAAGGCGTGCTGGAGAACCTGCACCTGGTCGAGACCCAGGAGCCGGACCCGAACCCGGGCCCGCGTAAGGCGCCGAACCCGGGCCTGGACCTGGGTGAACCGGACCCGGACCAGGGATCGGGGTGGGTGCGGGAGACGGGCCTGGGGCTGGATGAGCCGGAGCTGGAGCTGGACCTGCGGCCGGGGCAGGTTCGGGACCTGCGGCCGGGGCGGGCGTGGGCGCGGGACCTGGGCCTGGGGCCGGGTGAGGTGCGGGTGGCGATCCGCGCGGCTGGCGTGAACTTCCGGGATGTCATGAACGCCTTGAACATGTACCCCGGGGACGCGGGTGAGTTCGGCCTCGAAGGCGCCGGTGTGGTTACAGCTGTCGGCGAGGGGGTGGGCAGGTTCGCGGTCGGCGACCGGGTGATGGGCATGTTCTCGGGCGCGTTCGGGCCGGTGGCCGTGGCGGACGAGCGCATGGTGGCGCGGATGCCCGCCGGGTGGTCGTTCGCCGAGGCGGCGTCGGCTCCGATCGTGTTCCTGACCGCGTACTACGCGCTGGTCGACCTGGCCGAGCTCAAGCCCGGGGAGTCCGTGCTCGTGCACGCCGCCGCGGGCGGGGTCGGCATGGCGGCGGTGCAGCTGGCCCGGCATCTCGGGGCCACTGTGTACGGCACCGCCAGCGCGGCCAAGCAAGCAGTAGTCCGCGGCGTCGCGCACCTTTCATCCTCGCGAACGTTGGACTTCGAGGAAGAGTTCCTTACCGTCACCAACGGCCGGGGAATCGACGTCGTCCTGAACTCGCTGGCCCGTGAGTTCGTGGACGCGTCGCTGCGGCTGCTGGTGCCGGGTGGAAGGTTCCTGGAGATGGGAAAGACCGACATCCGCGACCCCGCGACCCTGCCCGACATACGCTATCAGGCGTTCGACTTGGTGGAGGCTGGGCTCGACCGCATTAGGGTGATGTACGACGAGTTGCTTGCTTTGATCGACTCGGGTGTGCTAAAGCCGCTGCCGGTGACGGCCTGGGATGTGCGGCGCGCCACGGACGCGTTCCGGTTTGTCAGCCAGGCCAAGCACGTCGGCAAGGTCGTCCTCACCATTCCGGCCGAAATGGACCCGAACGGCACGGTCCTGATCACCGGCGGCACCGGCGGCCTCGGCGCGTTGCTGGCCAGGCACCTCGTCAACGAGCGCGGCATGCGCAGGCTCGTACTGATCAGCCGACGCGGGATGGCGGCTGAAGGGGCCGCCGAGCTCCAGGCCGAGCTGGGCGACGCGGTCACCATCGCGGCATGCGACGCAGCGGACCGGGATGCGCTGGCCGCGTTGCTGGCGACCGTCGGGCCGCTGACCGCGGTCATCCACGCCGCCGGGGTGCTGGACGACGGGTTGGTGTCCGACCTGACGGCGGAACGGCTCGCCGAGGTCATGCGGCCGAAGGTCGACGCGGCCGTGCACCTGCACGAGCTCACGAAACACCATGACCTGGCGGCGTTCGTGCTGTTCTCCTCCTCAGCGGGCACGTTCGGCGCGCCCGGCCAGGCGAACTACGCGGCGGCCAACGTGTTCCTCGATGCCCTCGCCGAGCATCGGCGGACGCTGGGGCTGCCGGCCGTGTCCCTGGCCTGGGGGCCGTGGGCGCAGGCCACTGGGATGACCAGCGACCTCACCGACGCCGACATCCGCCGGATGGAACGCGCGGGTATGCCGCCGCTGGCCGTCGAGCGTGGGTTGCGCCTGTTCGACACGGCGTGCGCGCGGGACGAGGCCGCTCTTGTGCCGGTGATCATCAACGCCAGGACGCTGGGGCCGGACGGTCCGCCCATGCTTCGTGGGCTGGTTCGTGGCCGGAAAGCCGTTGTGGTGACCGACGTCTCCGAGGACAACCTGCGGAACGTTGTGCGCACGGAGATCGCGGCGGTCCTCGGGCACGGTTCGCCGGACCAGATCGACCCCGGCCGGGCGTTCAAGGAACTGGGGTTCGACTCGCTGACCGCGGTGGAACTGCGTAACCGGCTGACCACGGCGACTGGTGTCCGGCTGCCCGCCACGTTGATCTTCGACTACCCGACCCCGGACGCGCTGGTCGACGTCCTGCGCGCGGAACTCGCTCCCGCCGAGGACGAGGAGACCGCGATTCGCCAGCTGATGGCGTCCATTCCGCTGGCGCGGTTCCGGGAGGCCGGTCTCCTCGACGCGGTCCTGGGGCTCGCCAACCCCACCGGCACCGGGGACGCGCCCCGGATCGACGACGCGGACGCGCTCGAGCACATGGGGGTCGACGACCTGGTGCGGATGGCGCTCGGCCCAACCGAAAGCTGACCCATGGCAACGTCACCTGACCAGGTCGTCGAGGCGTTGCGTGCCTCACTGCGCGAGAACGAACGGCTGCGCCAGCAACAGCAACGGTTCAGCGAACCGGTCGCGATCGTCGGCATGGGCTGCCGGTTCCCCGGTGACGTGCGGTCGCCCGCCGACTTCTGGCGCCTGCTGACCACCGGCGCCGACGCGATCTCGGCCTTCCCGGACGACCGTGGCTGGCGCCCGGACGACCTGGCCGCCAGTCACACCCGCGAAGGCGGATTCGTCTACGACGCCACCCGGTTCGACCCGGAGTTCTTCGGGATCTCGCCGCGGGAGGCGGTGGCGACCGATCCGCAGCAGCGACTGCTGCTGGAGGTCGCGTGGGAGACGTTCGAGCAGGCCGGGATCGATCCGTTGTCCCTCAAGGGAAGCAACTCCGGGGTGTTCGTCGGGTGCAGCAACCAGGAGTACGGCGCCGGCCTGACGAACGTCCCGGAAGCCGTCGCCGGCCACCTGCTCACCGGCAACGCCGGCAGTGTCGCATCTGGACGGTTGGCATACACGTTCGGCCTTGAGGGGCCGGCGATGACGATCGACACGGCGTGCTCGTCGTCCTTGGTGGCGTTGCATCTGGCGGTGCAGGCGTTGCGGCAGGGGGAATGCACGCTGGCTCTGGCCGGCGGTGTGGCGGTGATGGCCACGCCGGCCGCGTTCCTGGAGTTCAGCCGCCAGGGTGGGATGGCTGCCGACGGCCGGTGCAAGGCGTTCTCCGACGACGCGGACGGCGCCGGATGGGGCGAAGGCGCCGGGCTGTTGCTGCTTGAGCGGTTGTCCGACGCCCAACGCCATGGTCACCAAGTGCTTGCTTTGGTTCGTGGGTCGGCAGTCAACCAGGACGGCGCCTCCAACGGTCTGACCGCGCCGAACGGCCCTGCCCAACAGCGGGTGATCCAGGCGGCGTTGGCCAATGTCCGAATGTCAACATTCGACATTGACGCGGTCGAGGCGCACGGCACCGGGACGTCGCTCGGCGATCCGATCGAGGCCAATGCCCTAATGTCAACATTCGGACATCGTGACCGGCCGCTGTGGCTGGGGTCGGTAAAGTCGAACATTGGACATACCCAGGCCGCCGCCGGGGTCGCCGGTGTCATCAAGATGGTCATGGCGCTGCGCCACGGGGTGCTGCCGAAGACACTGCACGTGAACCAGCCGTCGTCACATGTGGACTGGGCGGCGGGAGACGTACGGCTGCTGACCGACGAGACGCCGTGGCCCGACCGTGGTGAGCCGCGACGAGCCGGAGTGTCGTCCTTCGGCATCAGCGGGACGAACGCGCACGTGATCCTTGAGGAAGGGGAATCTCACGGTACCGGAACGGGCGACACACCGTCCGGGAACGCGAGATACGCCGGGGTGGTGCCGTGGGTGGTTTCGGGGCGGAGTGTGGGGGCTGTTCGGGATCAGGTCGAGCGGTTGCGGGTTGTTGCTGGGGATCCGTTGGATGTGGGTTTCTCGTTGGCTTCGCGGTCGGTGTTCGAGCATCGCGCGGTTGTGGTCGACGGGGTGGCTGAGATGGGGGTGGCTCGGCGCACTCGGACGGCTTTCCTGTTCACGGGGCAGGGTGCTCAGCGGGCCGGGATGGGGCGGGAACTTTACGCGGATTTCCCTTTGTTCGCCTCGGTTTTCGATGAGGTGTGCGGGCATTTCGAGCCGGGGCTGAAGGACGTGGTGTTCGGGGATTCGGCGGGGGTGGATCAGACTGGGGTGGATCGCACGGGGGCTCAGGCGGGGTTGGATCGGAGCGGGTTGGTTCAGCGGGAGTTGGATCAGACTGGGTGGGCTCAGCCGGGGTTGTTCGCGGTTGAGGTGGCGTTGTTCCGGTTGGTGGAGTCGTGGGGCCTCAGGCCGGATGCTGTGCTGGGGCATTCGATTGGGGAGTTCGCGGCGGCGCATGTGGCTGGCGTGTTCTCGTTGGCGGACGCGTGCCGATTGGTGGCGGCTCGCGCGCGGTTGATGCAGGCGTTGCCATCCGGTGGGGCGATGGCCGCGTTACGGGTGTCCCCGGACGAACTCCAGTTGGATGAGCGGGTGAGCATCGCGGCGGTGAACGGTCCGTCGTCGGTGGTGATTTCCGGTGATGAGGACGCGGTGCTGGAATTGGCGGAGCGCTTCGACGGGAAACGCCTGAATGTCAGTCACGCGTTCCATTCGCATCACATGGACGGCATGATTGCGGAGTTCCGCCGGGTTGCGGAGAGTGTGCGGTTTGAGCGGGCTTCGATTCCGGTGATGGCGGCCGCCGGTGGTGACGTGTTCGACGCGGAGTACTGGGTTCGGCAGGTTCGGGACACTGTGCGGTTCCATGAGGGTGTCGAGGCGCTGAAGGCCGAGGGTGTGGGGCGGTTCGTGGAGGTCGGGCCGGGCGGGGTGTTGTCGGCTCTGGTCGACGGGGTCGCGTTGATGCGGCGGGACCGGCCCGAGGTGCACACTTTGATGTCCGCGGTCGGTCGGTTGCATGTGGACGGATTCAGTCCGGAGTGGACGAGGGTTTTGGCCGGCGGGCAAAGGATCGACCTGCCCACGTACCCGTTCCAACGCGAACGGTACTGGCTGGAGGACGGCTGGCGGAAACAACAGTCGGCTGTGGACGGACGGCAGTACGAGGTCAGCTGGACACCCTTCGACCTCCCCGCAACCTTGCCGGCGGGAACCTGGCTGGTCGTTGCCGCAGACGGAGACGAGACGGCCGCCGCAGTCACCCACGGTCTCCGTGCCCACGGCATTGAAGTCACCTCCGACCGGGAAGCCCAGGTCGACGGTGTGATCTCGCTCCTCGGACTACTGGCGACAGTCGAACTGTTGCAAGCGGGGATCGAGGCCCCACTGTGGTGCGTCACCCGAGGGGCGGTGTCGACCGGACCTGGTGATCCGCTGCGTGATCCCGACCAGGCCATGCTGTGGGGCCTCGGCCGGGTGGCGGCGCTGGAGTATCCGGACCGGTGGGGCGGGCTCGTCGACCTGCCGGCGAACGTCGACGAGCACGCGATCGCCCAGCTCTGCTCGGTGCTGTCAGGCGCCGAGAACCAGGTCGCGATCCGCAATACTGTATACAGTCGACACTTGGTTCCGGCAAAGGTTGAGCCAAAGGACGGCTGGCAGCCACACGGCACTGTACTGGTCACAGGTGGAACAGGGGCTGTAGGCGCACATGTGGCGCGTTGGCTGGCCAGCGAAGGTGTAGACCACCTTGTCCTGACCAGTCGACGTGGCTCGGACGCGCCAGGAGCGGCGGAGCTGGCGGACGAACTGACTGGCATGGGCGTGCGGGTGTCGATCGTCGCGTGTGACGTCTCGGATCGGGAAGCCCTCGCTCAACTGCTGGCGGACGTTCCGCCTGACGCGGTGATGCACGCGGCCGGTGTACTCGACGACGGCACGCTGGATACCCTGACACCGGAACGTTTCACCACGGTCCTGAGATCCAAAGTGGACTCGGCGAGGCACTTGCACGAGCTGACCTCGGTGCCGCTGGTGATGTTCTCTTCGATCGCGGGCACGCTCGGCTCGGTAGGTCAGGCCAACTACGCGGCGGCCAACGCCTATCTGGACGCGCTCGCCGAGTACCGCCGAGCACTGGGCTTGAAGGCGACGTCCGTCGCATGGGGACCGTGGGCCGGCGCAGGGATGGCGAAGGCTTTCGAATCCCGGCTGCGCCGTTCCGGCCTGTCGCCGCTCGATCCCGGCCGGGCCGTCCAGGCGTTGAAACAGGTCCTCGCCGCGGACGTCACCTGTCTCGCCATCGCCGACATCGACTGGAGCCGCTTCACCGACGAAGGACCGAAGCAGCGGCTGGCCGAACTACCGGTGGCCAAGCGGGAGCGGACGCTGGTGCAGCTGGTACGTAAGCAAACGGCCGCCGTGCTCGGCTATGCGGACGTGGACCGGGTGGACGTCACCAAGGCGTTCAAGGACCTCGGATTCGACTCCTTGATGGCCGTGGAACTCCGCAACGGCCTCAGTGCCGCCACCGAACTGACGTTGCCGTCCTCGATGGTGTTCGACCACCCCACGCCGACAGCTCTTGCCGGCCACCTGCTGGGGGAGTTGTTCGGGCACGACGCCCCGGCCCCGGCCCCGGTGGCCACGGCCGACGACGAGCCGATCGCGATCATCGGCATGAGCTGCCGGTATCCCGGTGGTGTCCAGTCGCCGGAGGACTTGTGGGACCTGGTGGCGGCCGGCGGTGACGCCGTGTCCGGGTTCCCGACCGACCGCGGCTGGGACATCCCCGACGGAGCGTCCTATGTGTACGAAGGTGGATTCGTGCACGACGCCCCGCTGTTCGACCCGGCATTCTTCGAGATGAGCCCACGTGAGGCCCTGGCCACCGATCCGCAGCAGCGGCTGCTGCTGGAGGTCGCCTGGGAGGTCTTCGAACGCGCCGGAATCGCCCCGGACTCGGTACGCGGCAGCCAGACTGGAGTGTTCGTCGGCTGCGCATACCAGGGTTACGGTTCGGCCGCCGACATTCCGGCCGAGCTGCAGGGGCACGCTCTCGTCGGCAGCTCCGGCGCGGTCGCGTCCGGCCGCCTCTCGTACACGTTCGGGCTGGTGGGTCCGGCGATCACGGTGGACACCGCGTGCTCGTCCTCGCTGGTGGCGTTGCACCTGGCGGTCCGGTCGCTCAGGTCGGGTGAATGCGAGATGGCCCTGGCGGGCGGCGTGACCGTGATGTCCACTCCCGGGGCGTTCGTCGAGTTCAGCAGGCAACGAGGACTGGCGCCCGACGGCCGCTGCAAGGCGTTCTCGGACGACGCCGACGGCACGGCCTGGGCGGAAGGTGCTGGTGTACTCCTCGTGGAGCGTCTGTCCGACGCGGTCCGCAACGGGCACCCGGTGCTGGCGGTGGTGCGTGGGTCGGCGGTGAACCAGGACGGCGCGTCCAACGGACTGACCGCGCCCAGCGGACCTTCCCAACAGCGGGTGATCAGGGCGGCACTGGCCGATGCCCGAATGTCACCATTCGACATTGACGCGGTGGAGGCGCACGGCACCGGCACCACGCTCGGCGACCCGATCGAAGCCCAGGCGTTGCTCGCGACCTACGGCCGGGATCGAGACCGGCCGTTGTGGCTCGGTTCGGTGAAGTCGAACATCGGCCACGCGCAGGCCGCGTCTGGCGTGGCGGGTGTCATCAAGGTCGTCATGGCCATGCGGCACGACATCCTGCCCAGGACCCTGCACGCCGACACGCCATCGTCCCATGTGGACTGGACGGTGGGTGATGTCCGGTTGTTGACTGAGCCCGTTCCGTGGCCCGCTGGGCAGCGAACCCGGCGCGCGGCGGTGTCCTCGTTCGGAATCAGCGGCACCAACGCCCACACCATCATCGAACAAGCCCCGAACACCCCCGAAGAGCCCGTCGAACCCCGCAAGCCGGGACCGTGGCTGCTGTCCGGACACAACGCGTCGGCACTGCGTGAGCAAGCCGCTCGGCTCATGTCCTATGTAGACCGCGATGACGTCGGATACTCGTTGGCAACGACACGATCCCACCTGACGCACCGGGCGGTCGTGCTCGGCGACTACAAGGAAAGCCTGCGGGCACTCGCGAAGGGCACGACGACACCCCTGGTTATCCATGGACAGGCCGGATCCGACGCCGAGACAGCGTTCCTGTTCACCGGCCAAGGCGCCCAGCGTGCTGGCATGGGTCGCGCGCTGTACGAGGAGTTCCCGACGTTCGCCGAAGTGTTCGACGAGGTGTGCGCGCGTTTCGACCGGCCGCTCAAAGACGTCGTCTTCGAAGGTCGGGACCTGGATCAGACCGGCTGGACGCAACCCGCGCTGTTCGCGTTCGAGGTGGCGTTGTTCCGGCTGGTGGAGTCGTGGGGGATCGTTCCGGACTACCTGTTGGGGCACTCCATCGGCGAACTGGCCGCCGCGCACGTCGCCGGAGTGTTCACATTGGACGACGCCTGCCGGTTGGTCGCGGCGCGGGGCGACCTGATGCAGGCGTTGCCGCAAGGTGGCGCGATGGTGTCCCTCAAGGCTTCTGAGGAAGAAGTCACGCCGTTGCTGTCCGACCGGGTGAGTATCGCGGCGGTGAACGGACCGTTGTCGGTGGTGATCTCCGGAGGCGAGAGCAGTGCTCTCGCAATTGCCGAACGGTTCGAGCACAAGCGGCTGCGCGTGAGCCACAGTTTTCATTCGCCGTTGATGGACGGGATGCTGGCGGAGTTCCGGCGGG
Organism: Actinocrispum wychmicini; assembly: GCF_004345645.1. GTDB lineage: Bacteria > Actinomycetota > Actinomycetes > Mycobacteriales > Pseudonocardiaceae > Kibdelosporangium > Kibdelosporangium wychmicini. The sequence continues at coordinate 50,481 of NZ_SLWS01000022.1, forward strand.
TTGCTGAAAGCTTGTCGTACCAGACTCCGCAGCTGCCCTTGGTGTCCACAGTGACCGGTGGGTTGATGGCCGAGGAGATGTGCTCGCCGGAGTACTGGGTGCGTCAGGTCCGAGAGCCCGTCAGGTTCCTGGACGCGTTGCGCTGCCTGGAATCCGAGGGAGTGACGCGGTTTGTCGAGATCGGCCCGGACGGTGTGCTCACCGCCATGGCCCGCGACGGCCTCGACCAGGAAGCGATCACGATCCCGTTGCAGCGCAAGGACAAACCGGAACCAGACGCGCTGATGGCCGGCCTCGCCAAGCTGTACGTGACGGGGACGACACCGGACTGGCGGGCGGTCTTCGGCCAGGGCACCCGGGTGGACCTGCCGACATACGCGTTCCAACGCGAACGGTACTGGCTGGAACCGGCCGGGCAGCCGGACGGCGGGGTGGCCGGCTGGCGCTACCGGATCACATGGAAGGCCGCTCCGGAGCCCACCGGGCGGGCGGAGGGGCGGTGGCTGGCGCTCGTGCCGCCGAACCAGCCCGAGTGGATGGCAGCGGTGGTGAGGCCGTTCGAAGTGGTGACGATAGACCCAGCGAGCGACCGAGCCACGATCGCGGAGCAGTTCAGGACGGTCACCGCCGGATCACCAGCGACTACCGGTGTCGTGTCCTTCCTTGCCGCCGACGAGCGGCCACACCCCGAGTATCCCGTTGTTCCATGCGGTGTCGCGGCCACCCAGCTGGTGGCACAGGCGTTGGGCGACGCCGGAGTCACCTCGCCGCTCTGGCTCGTCACCCAAGGCGCGGTGTCCCGGCCGGTGCAGGCGCAGATCTGGGGCCTGGGCAGGGTGATCGGCCTGGAGCACGCCGACCGCTGGGGCGGTCTCGTCGATCTTCCGGACACAATGGACGATCACGTGATCGACCGACTACTCGCAGTGCTCACCGGCAACGAGGACCAGGTGGCGATCCACGAGGAGGGCACGCTGGTCAGGCGGCTCGTGCCGGCGCGGCGCGGCGACAAGGTCCGTGACTTCGTCCCGCGCGGCACTGTGCTGATCACGGGCGGCACCGGAGCACTCGGCGCGCAGGTCGCTCGCTGGCTCGCCCGCGCCGGAGCTGAACACCTCGTGCTCACCAGCCGCAGCGGGCCGGAGGCGCCTGGTGTTGACGAGTTGACCGCTGAGTTGACCGCGCTCGGCGCCCAGGTGACCGTGGCCAGATGCGATGTGGCCGACCGCGCTGACCTGACCGCGTTGCTCGCCGGTATTCCCAAGGTCAACGCCGTAGTGCACGCGGCCGGCGTGGTGCAGGCCGGGATGCTCGCGGACACTGATCTCGGTGGACTGTCGGATGTTCTGTCCGCGAAGGTCGCCGGCGCCGCGAATCTAGATGAACTACTAGACAATGACGGTCTGGATGCCTTCGTGATGTTCTCGTCCAGTGCGGCCACTTGGGGCAGCGGCGGCCAGGCCGGTTATGCCGCCGCGAACGCGTACCTGGACGCCCTGGCCGAGCGTCGCCGTGCCCGTGGGGTGCCGGCCACGTCGATCGCCTGGGGTGCCTGGGCGGGCGGGGGCATGGCGGCTGACGCTGACGGGTTGCGGCGCCGGGGAATACGCGCGATGGCACCAGACCGGGCGTTGACCGCCCTGAAACAGGCTCTGGACGACGACGAGACCGGGCTGACCGTGGCGGACGTGGACTGGGCCCGGTTCGTGCCCGCGTTCACCGCAGCCCGGCCACGTCCCCTGCTGGACGACCTGCCCGAGGCGCGACTGCCCGAAGTCGAGACACCCACGGACAATCGACTCGCGGAGCGACTGGCCGGGGTTCCGGCGGCCGAACGGCATCGCATCCTCGTCGACCTGGTCACGGCCGAAGCCGCGGCCGTCCTCGGGCATCGCACACCGGACGGTGTGGACGCCACCCGGTCGTTCAAGGAACTCGGGTTCGACTCGTTGACCGCGGTCGAGTTGCGGGACCGGCTGACCGTCGCGACCGGCTGTCCGGTGCCCGCCACGGCCGTGTTCGACCACCCCACGCCGGCCGAACTGGCGCGGGTCGTCCTGGCCGCGTTGGGCGAGCGGCAGCACGAACCTGTGCTGACCGAACTGGACAAGCTTGAGACCGCGATTTCAGCGTTTTCCCCAGATGATGACGTTCTCGGCACAGTGACCGCCCGTCTTCGGGCCATGCTGTCGAAGTTGGATGCCGACCGGCGCGAGCCGGCCGTCGCCCAGCAGCTGGCATCGGCGACGGACGACGAGATCTTCGAGTTCATCAACAAGGAGCTCGGCCGCTCGTAAGAGAGGTCACATGAACGAGGACAAGCTCCGGGACTACCTCAAGTGGGTCACCGCTGACCTGCACGAGACCCGGCAGCGCCTGCGGGAGCTGACCGACGCGGAGCAGGAACCGGTCGCGATCGTCGCGATGAGCTGCCGGTTCCCGGGCGGGGTTCGCTCACCCGAGGACCTGTGGCGGCTCGTCGCCGACGGCGTCGACGGGATGTCGGCGTTCCCGGCCGACCGCGGCTGGACGGTCGACCTGGACGCGGGCTACGCCCCGGAAGGCGGGTTCGTCCACGACGCGGACCAGTTCGACGCCGAGTTCTTCGGGATCTCCCCGCGCGAGGCCCTTGCGACGGATCCGCAGCAACGACTGTTGCTGGAGACGTCCTGGGAACTGTTCGAACACGCGGGAATCGACCCGACCACGCTGAAAGGCACCGCGGCCGGCGTCTTCGTCGGCGCCACGCCGTCCGGGTACGGCGTGGGCGCGAGCAACGAAGGCGTGGAAGGGCATCTGCTCACCGGGAACGCGGGCAGCGTGATCTCCGGTCGACTCGCGTACACGTACGGCCTCGAAGGTCCCGCTGTCACAGTGGACACCGCGTGCTCGTCGTCCCTCGTCGCGTTGCACCTCGCCGTGCAGTCGTTGCGGCAGAAGGAAAGCACGCTGGCGTTGGCCGGTGGTGTGACGATCATGTCCACCCCGAGTGTGTTCGCCGAGTTCAGTCGGCAGAACGGGCTCGCGCGGGACGGCCGGTGCAAGGCGTTCTCCGACTCCGCCGACGGCACCGGCTGGAGCGAAGGCGTCGGGCTGCTGTTGCTGGAGCGCCTGTCGGACGCGGTGCGCAACGGGCATCCGGTGCTGGCGGTCGTGCGCGGGTCGGCGGTGAACCAGGACGGCGCGTCCAACGGTCTGACGGCTCCGAACGGTCCCGCCCAGCAGCGGGTGATCCAGGCGGCGTTGGCCAATGTCCGAATGTCAACATTCGACATTGACGCGGTCGAGGCGCACGGTACCGGGACCTCGTTGGGGGATCCGATCGAGGCTAATGCCCTAATGTCAACATTCGGACATCGTGACCGGCCGCTGTGGTTGGGGTCGGTAAAGTCGAACATCGGACATACCCAGGCCGCCGCCGGTGTCGCTGGTGTCATCAAGATGGTCCTGGCCATGCGGCACGGCCTGCTGCCGAAGACACTGCACGTGAACCAGCCGTCCGCGCACGTCGACTGGACCGCCGGTGACGTCCGGCTGCTGACCGAGGCGCAGGAGTGGCTGGAGACCGGGCAACCGCGCCGGGCCGGTGTGTCCGCGTTCGGGGTCAGCGGGACGAACGCGCACGTGATCCTGGAGCAGGCCCCGGCCGCGGTCCTGACGCGAGCCTCGGACACGGTCCTGACGCAAGCTCCGGCCGCGATCCTGACGCAAGCCCCGGACCTGAACCTGGATCAGGGTCCGGCCGTCGAGACCGAACCCGCCGACCGGGCGATTCCGGCGACGTTCCCGGTACTCGTGTCCGCCCGCAGCGCCGAAGCCCTGCGCGCCCAGGCGGCCAACCTGGCGTCCATTATAGACTCAGTGGAGCCGTTGGACCTCGCCCATTCCTTGGCGACCGGCAGGGCCGCACTTGACCACCGGGCCGTTGTGCTCGCGACCAATGCCGACGACATCAGGGCCGGGCTCGCCGCGATCGGCACCCCAGGCGCCCTGCAAGGAACAGTCACCGCGGGCAAAACCGCGTTCTTGTTCACCGGCCAGGGTTCGCAACGCGCCGGGATGGGACGCGAGCTGTACGACGCGTTCCCGGTGTTCGCGGCCGCGTTCGACGAGGTGTGCGGGCATTTCGACGGCGCGCTGAAGGACGTCGTCTTCGAAGGTCGGGACCTGGACCAGACCGGCTGGACGCAGCCCGCGTTGTTCGCGCTGGAGGTGGCGCTGTTCCGGCTGACGGAATCGTGGGGTCTGGCCCCGGACTACCTGCTGGGGCATTCGATCGGTGAACTGGCCGCCGCGCACGTGGCCGGGGTGTTCTCGCTGGCGGACGCGTGCCGGTTGGTCGGCGCGCGGGCCGCGTTGATGCAGGCGTTGCCCGAGGGTGGCGCGATGGTGTCGCTCAAGGCGTCCGAGGCCGAGGTCTCGCCGCTGTTGTCGGAGCGGGTGAGCATCGCCGCCGTCAACGGCTCGGAGTCCATTGTGGTCTCCGGGGACGAGGACGCCGTCCTGGCGATCGGGGCGAAGTTCGAGAGCAAGCGCTTGCTTGTCAGTCACGCGTTCCACTCGCCGCGGATGGACGGGATGCTGGCCGACTTCCGCCGCGTCGCCGAGACGATCACCTACCACAGCCCGACCATCGCGGTGGTCTCGAACGTCACCGGTTCGCTCGCGACCGCCGCGGACCTGTGTTCCCCCGAGTACTGGGTACGGCACGTCCGGGAGGCGGTCCGCTTCCACGACGGCGTGCGGTGGCTTGCCGGCAGTGGCGTGACCAAGGCGCTGGAACTGGGACCTGACGGAGTTCTGGCCGGCTTGGTCAACCGCGAACTCAACGGCGCGCTCGCGGTGCCGCTGCTGCGCAAGGACAGGGCGGAGACGCGGACCGCGATCTCCGCCCTGTCCCAGTTGCACGTCCAGGGCTTCTCGCCGGACTGGACGGCCGTGTTCGCGCCATGGGGCGGCCGAACGGTCGACCTGCCCACATATCCGTTCCAGCGCAGGCGTTATTGGCTGGGGCCAGTGGAAGAGGGAACCGAGTGGCGGTTCCGTACCTCGTGGGTTCCGATGGACGAACCCGCTGTGGTGCCGGGAATCTGGCTGATCGTCGCCCAGGATTCCGTTGTGCCCCATGGCTTCGACGACGCGATCGTCGTCAACGGCGATCCGGACCGAGCCACACTCGCCGCCCGTCTCCGCGACGCGGTGGGCGACACGGCTCTGGCAGGAGTACTGTCGACCCTCGACTCCGTGTCCGGCGTTCTCACTCTGTTGCAGGCCCTGGGCGACGCCGAGATCCCGGCCAAGCTGTGGTGTGCGACCGGTGACGCCCGGATCTGGGGCCTGGGCCGAGTTGCCGCGCTCGAACACCCCGAGCGGTGGGGCGGCCTGGTGGACGTCCCGGACCTGAGTGACGTCCGGCTGCGGGCAGTCGTGTCCGGCGACGTCGAGGACCAGGTGGCCGTTCGTGAGTCCGGCCTCTTCGCCCGGCGGCTGGTGCGGGCCACCGGTACGCCCACCAGAGCGTGGCGTCCACAGGGGACAGTGCTGGTCACGGGTGGAACAGGCGCGTTGGGTGCGCACGTGCGTCGCTGGCTGTTGGACAACGGTGCCGGACGGGTCGTCCTGGCCAGTCGCAGCGGAGGCGTTGACTCGGATGAACGGGTCACGGTCGTCGCGTGTGACGTGTCCGACCGTGCGGCAGTGGCCGAACTGCTGGACTCGTTGCCGGACCTGACCGCGATCGTCCACGCGGCGGGTGTGCTGGACGACGGCGTGCTGGACGGGTTGACCCCGGACCGGCTGGCGACCGTGTTGCGGTCCAAAGCGGACTCCGCGGCCATCCTGCACGAGTTGACGGTCGACCGGAACCTGTCCGCGTTCGTCATGTTCTCGTCGTTCGCGGGCGCGATCGGCTCGCCGGGCCAGGGCAACTACGCGGCTGCGAACGCGTACCTGGACGCACTGGCCGAGCACCGCCGATCCCTTGGCCTGCCGGCAACGTCGGTGGCCTGGGGGCCTTGGGCGGACGGAGGCATGGCGGCGGGCGTCCGGTCGCGCAAGAGCGGTGTGTCCGCGATGCCGCCGGACCTCGCGATCGCCGCGCTGCAGTGGGCACTGGACTGCGACGAGACCGCGTTGGTCGTCGTCGACATCGACTGGGCTCGCTTCGCCCCGGCCTTCACTGCGGCGCGGCCCAGCCCTCTGATCAGTGCGTTCCACCAGACGCACACCCCGCTGGAAACCCCGGCGACCTTCTCCCGGGACGACTTGCTCGCGCTGGTTCGTGCACAGGCGGCGACAGTCCTCGGATACACTGGGCCGGACTCGGTCGACCCGACGAAGGCGTTCCGCGACCTCGGCCTGGATTCGTTGACCGCGGTCGAGTTGCGCAACGGCCTCGGCGCGGCAACCGGCCTGCGCCTGCCAGCGTCCCTCGTCTTCGACTACCCGACCTCGGCCGTGCTGGCCGACCACCTGCACGCCGAGTTGACCGGAACACGGCAGGCCGTCGAGGTCATCACGACCGGCGCCACCGACGAACCGATCGCGATCGTCGCCATGAGCTGCCGGTTCCCCGGCGGTGTCCGGTCGCCCGAGGACCTCTGGCGGCTCCTGGTGTCCGGCGAGGACGCCATCGGGTCGTTCCCCGACGACCGCGGCTGGGACATCGGCGCGCTGTACGACCCGGACCCGGACCACCCCGGCACGACGTACTCCCTGCTCGGTGGTTTCCTCAGTGGGGCAACGGACTTCGACCCGGACTTCTTCGGCATCTCGCCGCGTGAGGCGCTCGCGATGGACCCGCAGCAGCGGCTGCTGCTGGAGGCGTCGTGGGAGGTGTTCGAACGGGCCGGGATCGACCCGGCGTCGGTGCGCGGCAGCCGGACCGGTGTGTTCATCGGCACCAACGGCCAGGACTACCCGGCGTTGCTGGCGAAGGTCCCGGAGGGCCTGGAAGGGCACGTGGGCACGGGCAACGCCGCCAGTGTCGTGTCCGGCCGGGTGTCGTACACGTTCGGCCTGGAGGGGCCGGCGGTCACGGTCGACACGGCGTGTTCGTCCTCTTTGGTCGCTTTGCATTGGGCGGCGCAGTCCTTGCGGCAGGGGGAATGCACGCTCGCTCTCGTCGGTGGTGTGACCGTGATGTCCACTCCGGGGGCGTTCATCGAGTTCAGCCGTCAGCGTGGGTTGGCGTCGGACGGCCGGTGCAAGGCGTTCTCGGAGGACGCGGACGGCACCGGATGGTCCGAGGGCGTCGGCGTGCTCATGGTCGAGCGGTTGTCCGACGCCCAACGCCATGGCCACCAAGTGCTTGCTTTGGTCCGTGGTTCGGCGGTGAACCAGGATGGCGCGTCGAACGGTCTGACGGCGCCGAATGGTCCTTCGCAGCAGCGGGTGATTTTGTCGGCGTTGGCGAATGCCCGAATGTCAACATTCGACATTGACGTGGTGGAGGCGCATGGCACTGGGACCTCGTTGGGGGATCCGATCGAGGCTAATGCCCTAATGTCAACATTCGGACATCGTGACCGGCCGTTGTGGTTGGGGTCGGTGAAGTCGAACATCGGGCACACTCAGGCGGCTGCCGGGGTGGCCGGTGTGATCAAGATGGTCATGGCGCTGCGCCACGGGGTGCTGCCGAAGACACTGCACGTGAGCGAGCCGTCCACCCGGATCGACTGGTCGGCGGGGAACGTCCGGTTGTTGACCGAGCCCGTCGAATGGTCGGGTGACCTGCGGCGAGCCGGGATCTCTTCGTTCGGTGTCAGCGGCACGAACGCGCACGTCATCATCGAGCAGGCCCCGGAGTCGACCCACGAGGACACTTCGCCGGCCGCAGGTCCCGTCTCGCCGAGTGAGGCTCCCCTTTCGCGGGCTGCAGGGCTCGTCACACCGAGTGTGGGTCCCGGTTCGGGGGCTGCAGATCCCGTCTCGCTGGGTGAGGTTCCGGTTTCGCGGGCTGCAGGGCTCGTCTCACCGAGTGAGGGTCGCGGTTCGGGGGTTGTAGGGCTCGTCTCACTGGGTGAGGCTTCTGGTTCGGGGGCTGCGGGGCTCGTCTCACTGAGTGTGGCTCCCGGTTCGGGGGATGCAGATCCCGTCTCGCTGGGTGAGGGTCCGGTTTCGCTGGCCGCAGGTCCCGTCTCGCAGACTGCGGCTCCCCTTTCGCGGGCCCCGGGTCCCGTGCTGTGGCCCCTGTCTGGGCGCTCCGAGGCGGCTGTCCGGGCTCAGGCCGCTCAACTGTTGCCCGTCCACGATTGTCCGAATGTTGACATTGGCTTCTCGCTGGCCACGGGACGGGCGGCGCTTGAGTACCGGGCGGTCGTCGTAGGGTCGGACCGCGCCGAGATCGACCGCGGTCTGGCAGCTGTGGCCGCTGGTGAAGCCGGGGTCAGCCTGGTCCGCGATGGCAAGGTGGCGTTCCTGTTCACCGGCCAGGGTTCCCAGCGGGCGGGCATGGGCCGCGAGCTGTACGAGACGTATCCAGTGTTCGCGGCGGCGTTCGACGACGTGTGCGCGCACTTCGATCGGCCGCTCAAGGACGTTGTCTTCGGTGGCGAGGACCTGGATCAGACCGGGTGGACCCAGCCCGCGTTGTTCGCGATCGAGGTGGCGCTGTTCCGATTAGTGGAGTCGTGGGGCCTGACCCCGGACTACCTGCTGGGTCACTCCATCGGTGAACTGGCCGCCGCGCACGTCGCCGGGGTGTTCTCGCTGACCGACGCGTGCCGGTTGGTGGACGCCAGGGGCCGGCTGATGCAGGCGTTGCCGCCCGGTGGCGCGATGGCGTCACTGAAGGCGTCCGAAGCGGAGATCGTTCCGTTGCTGTCGGACCGGGTCGGCATCGCGGCGATCAACACCCCCGGTTCGGTCGTGGTGTCGGGTGACGAGGACGCGGTTCTGGAGCTGGCGCAACGGTTCGAGGGCAAGCGCCTCAAGGTCAGCCACGCGTTCCACTCCCACCACATGGACGGCATGCTGGCCGAGTTCCGTGAGGTGGCCGAGCGGATTCGGTACTCGGAGCCCTCGATACCGATGGTCGGCGGGGACGTGTGCACGCCGGAGTACTGGGTGCGTCAGGTCCGGGACACGGTCAGGTTCCACGACGGCGTTACGTGGCTCGCCGAGCGCCAGGTCCGGCGGTTCGTCGAAGTGGGACCGGACGGCGTGCTCTCCGCGCTCGTCGACGGCTTCGCGGTTCCCCTGCTGCGCAAGGGTAAGTCGGAAGCCGAAACGGTGATCACGGCGATCGCCCGGTTGCACGCGGACGGCCTGAGTCCGAACTGGACAGCCGTGTTCCCCGCCGCCCGGCGGGTGGACCTGCCGACGTATCCGTTCCAGCGGCAACGCTACTGGCCGCGGCTCCCTGAGAACGACACCGAGGACTGGCGCTACCGGGTGACTTGGACACCCGTCCCGGACACCACCGCGACCCTGTCCGGGACGTGGCTGGTTGTCGGCGAGAACGTCCTCGCGGGAACGGGCACGGACGTCGTGGTGATCGAACCGGACACCGACCGTGCGCGTTTGGTCGAGCGACTCGTCCCCGGAGTGTCCGGTGTGCTGTGCACAGCGGACCTGGCAAGCGCTCTCACGTTGGTGCAGGCGTTGGGTGACGCGGGGATCGACGCTCCACTGTGGTGTGTCACCCGCGGCGCCGGCCCGGAACAGGCGGCGGTGTGGGGATTCGGCCGCGTGGTCGCCCTGGAGCACCCGAACCGGTGGGGCGGCTTGGTGGACCTGCCGTCCATATTGGACGACCAGGCCTGTGCCCGGCTGATCTCGGTCCTGGCCGGACTGGGCGAAGACCAAGTGGCGGTCCGGCCTGACGGCCTGTTCGCCCGACGCCTGGTCAGGGCACCGCGCCAGGCGCCGACGACACCGTGGCGGCCGCAAGGCACTGTCCTGATCACCGGCGGCACAGGCGCGCTCGGCGTTCATGTCGCCCGCTGGGTCCTGGCGAACGGCGCCGAGCACGTGGTGCTGACCAGTCGCCGTGGCCTGCCCGTGCCCGAACTGGGGGATAGGGTCACGGTCGCGGCGTGCGACGTGACTGACCGGGCCGCGTTGGCCGAGGTGCTGCGGGAGTTCACGATCGACGCCGCTGTGCACGCGGCCGGGTTACCGCAGGCGACCGCGGTGGCCGACATGAGCCAGGCTGAACTCCACGACGTGCTGTCGGTGAAGCTCACGGGGGCCCGTAACCTGCACGAACTGTTGGGCGACCGGCCGCTTGTGTTCTTCTCCTCGATCGCCGGTGTGTGGGGCAGCGGCGGCCAGGCGGCTTACGCGGCCGGCAACGCGGCGCTCGACGCGCTTGCCGAACAACGCAGGGCGCTCGGCCTGCCGGCGTTGTCCATCGCGTGGGGTCCGTGGACCGGCGGTGGAATGGTCACCGACGAACACCAGTTGCGTCGCCGTGGCCTCGCGCCGCTCAAGCCCGAGCAGGCCATCGCCGAACTGCGTCGCGCCATGGACAGCGGCGAGACAACTGTGACCATAGTGGACGTTGACTGGGCCAAGTTCGCACCCGGCTTCACGTCCGTTCGCCCAAGCCCGCTGCTGTCGGAGCTGATCGATACCCCGGTGACCACAGTGGAGTCCACTGTGGATATCACTGGCGTGGATCTCCTGGAACTCGTCCGCGCGGAAGCCGCGGCGGCCCTCGGACACACGGACGCCACGGCCATCCACCCGGAACGACCGTTCCGCGACCTCGGATTCGACTCCCTGACCGCCGTGGAGTTCCGCAACCGGCTGATCACCGCGACCGGCCAGCAGCTGCCGGCGACCCTGGTGTTCGACTACCCGACCGTCGCCGCGCTCGTCGAGCACCTGCGGACCGGCTTGGTGCGCAGGGAGGTCCGTGCTATCGCGGCGGTCGACGAGCCGGTCGCGATCGTCGGTATGAGCTGCCGGTTCCCCGGCGGGATCGACACACCCGAGGCGTTGTGGCAGCTGCTTGCGGCCGGCGGGGACGCGATCTCGGTGTGGCCGGGCGACCGGGGGTGGGACGAGTCGCTGTACGACCCGGACCCGTCCCGAGCGGGCAAGAGCTACTCGCGCGATGGCGGGTTCCTGACCGGCGCCGCCGAGTTCGACCCCGCGTTCTTCGAGATCTCGCCGCGTGAGGCACTCGCGATGGACCCGCAGCAGCGGCTGTTGCTGGAGATCGCGTGGGAGGCGTTCGAACGCGCCGGCATCGACCCGGCGTCCGTCCGAGGGAGTCAGGCTGGTGTGTTCGTCGGCGCGGGCACGTCCGGCTACGCCTCCGGCCTGCGTGAAGCCCCCGAAGGGCTGGGCGGGCACCTGCTGACCGGCAACGCCGGCAGTGTCCTATCTGGACGCGTCGCGTACACGTTCGGGCTGGAAGGACCCGCGGTCACGATCGACACCGCGTGTTCGTCATCGCTTGTGGCCGTTCACTGGGCGGCTCAGGCGTTGCTGCGCGGCGAATGCACCATGGCGTTGGCCGGTGGGGTGACCGTGATGGCGACACCCGGGGCGTTCGTCGAGTTCAGCCGTCAGCGTGGGTTGGCGCCGGACGGCCGGTGCAAGGCGTTCTCGGACGACGCCGACGGCACGGGATGGTCCGAAGGTGCCGGTGTCCTGTTGCTGGAGCGGTTGTCCGACGCCCGCCGCAATGGCCACCAAGTGCTTGCTCTGGTGCGGGGTTCGGCGGTGAACCAGGATGGTGGGTCGAATGGTTTGACGGCGCCGAACGGTCCTTCGCAGCAGCGGGTGATCCTGTCGGCGCTGGCGTCCGCTGGTCTGTCCACTTCGGATGTCGACGCCGTGGAGGCGCACGGCACCGGGACGTCGTTGGGTGACCCGATCGAGGCGCAGGCACTGCTCGCGACCTACGGCCAGGACCGCGAAACGCCGTTATGGCTAGGGTCGGTGAAGTCCAACATCGGACACACCCAGGCCGCCGCCGGGGTCGCCGGGATCATCAAGTCCGTCATGGCCTTGCGCCACGAAATGCTGCCCGAGACGTTGCACGTCAGCGAACCGTCGTCGCACGTCGACTGGTCCGCGGGGAACGTTCGGCTGCTGACCGAGCTGGTGCCGTGGCCGGAGAACGGGCACCCGCGCCGGACGGCCGTGTCGGCGTTCGGTGTCAGCGGCACCAACGCCCACGTGATCATCGAACAGGCGCCGGCTACGCGCGACACGGTGTCCGGGAACGCGAGACACGCGGGTTCGTCGGAGCAGCCGGAGCCGGTGCGGGTGCCGGTGGCGTGGCCGGTGCCGTGGGTGTTGTCGGCGAAGAGTGCGGGGGCGTTGCGGGGGCAGGCCGAGCGGCTGCTGTCCGTGGTGGATTGTCCGAATGTTGACATTGGGTTGTCGCTGGCAACCGCGCGGTCCGCGTTCGACAACCGGGCCGTGGTCGTGGGCTCGGACCGGGACGCGCTGCTTCGCGGACTCCGGGCGGTGGCGGCGGGCGAGGCCGGGGTGGTGCGCGGCTCGGTCACACCGGGGAAGACCGCGTTCATGTTCACCGGCCAGGGCGCGCAACGGGCCGGGATGGGCAGGGAGCTGTACGAGACGTTCCCGGTGTTCGCCTCGGCGTTCGACGAGGTGTGCGGGCGGTTCGAGCCCGGACTGCGGGACGTGGTCTTCGGCGGCGACGGCCTGGACGAGACCGGACACACCCAGCCGGCGTTGTTCGCGGTCGAAGTCGCCCTGTACCGGCTGGTGGAGTCCTGGGGCCTGATCCCCGACCACCTGCTGGGCCACTCCATCGGCGAACTGGCCGCGGCCCACGTCGCCGGAGCGATGAACCTGGACGACGCCTGCCGGTTGGTGGCCGCGCGGGCGCGGCTGATGCAGGCGTTGCCGACTGGGGGCGCGATGGCCGCCCTCCGCGTCTCCCCGGCGGACGTGGTGCTGGACGACAGGGTGAGCATCGCGGCCGTCAACGGGCCCGCGTCGATCGTCGTGTCCGGTGACGAGGACGCGGTGCTGGAACTCGTCAAGCGGTACGACGGCAAGCGCCTCAAAGTCAGCCACGCGTTCCACTCCCACCACATGGACGGAATGCTGGCGGAGTTCCGTACCGTCGCCGAAAGCATCCGGTACTCCCGCCCGGCCATCGCGATAGCCGGGGACGTCGACACGCCGGAGTACTGGGTCCGCCAGGTCCGTGACACTGTCAAGTTCTACGACGCGGTCGAAGCGCTGCGGGCGCGAGGCGTGGTGCGGTTCGTGGAAGTCGGCCCCGACAGCGCGCTGTCCGGCTTGGCCCGGGAGTTCCTCGATCCAGAGCTGGTCGTGGTTCCGTTGTCCCGCAAGGACAAGCCCGACGTCGACGCGTTGATCACCGCAGTTGCGCAGTTGCACGTCGACGGCTTCAGCCCGGACTGGAACGCCTTCTTCCCCGGCGCACGGCGGGTCGACCTCCCGACTTACGCCTTCCAGCACGAACGGTTCTGGCTGGACGTGCCCGTGACCACGGGTGATCTCGCCGCGCTGGGGCAGAGCGACCCCGCCCATCCACTGCTCGGCGCCGCCGTTGCCCTCGCCGACTCCGGGTACGTGTTCACCAGCAGGCTGTCGGTGCGGGAGCATCCGTGGCTCGCTGAGCACGTCGTGCGGGACGAGATCGTGTTCCCGGGCACGGGTTACGTCGAACTGGCCGTGCGCGCGGGCGACCAGATCGGCTGCGACCGGGTGGACGAGCTCGTCCTTGAGGCGCCGCTGGTGTTGCCCGCCACCGGAAGCGTGCAGCTCCAGGTCAGTGTGGACGACCGTGCCTTCGGGGTGTACTCCCGGGCCGGAGACGGGCCGTGGGTCCGGCACGCCCACGGCACCCTCGGGATCGCCGCCGAACCACCCGCCGCGCTCACCGAATGGCCACCCCCTGGTAAGAGCGTCGACGTTATGGGGCTCTACGACGCCAGGCCGGGGTTTGTATACGGCCCCACGTTCCGTGGGCTTCAGGCGGCTTGGCGGGTCGGCGACGACCTGTATGCCGAGGTCGAGCTGCCGGCGCAGGCGGGCGAGTTCGCCCTACACCCAGCCCTGCTGGACGCGGCGTTGCAGACCCTGTCGTTCGGCGTTCAAGGTGAGCTTCTTCCGTTCTCCTGGAACGGTTTCACGTTGTACGCGTCCGGTGCGACGGCCCTTCGGGTCAAGATCTCGCCGACCGGCCGCGAGGCGACCTACGCCCTGACACTCGCCGACACAACTGGCGCACCTGTAGCTTCGGTGGACGCGTTGACCCTGCGTCCAGTAACGCACGACCTCACCCCGACCGACTGGATTCCCATCACGGGCACGCGAGTCCAGAACTGGGCCATTGTGGGCTTCGATGACCTCGCCCTGAGTGCGTCGTTGAACACCTTCGAGTCCTATTCGGACCTACGGTCGCTGGCCGCGTCGATCGCGATGGGAACCAGCGTTCCGGACGCGGTCGTGGTGTCGTGCGTGCCTGAGGACACAGAGGACCCATCGTGGGCGCTGTGGGCTGTGGCGCAACGTGCCCAAGCGCTTGTTCAAGAGTGGTCGAGCCTGGACGCCCTGGCTTCGTCGCGGTTGGTGTTCCTGACCCGCGGCGTCCACACTGGAAACGTCATCGAAGCACCGTTGTGGGGGATGCTCGACTCTAGGTTCGTGCTGGTCGACGTCGATGACTCGACGTCGTTGCGCGCGTTGCCCCAAGCGCTTGCTTCAGGCGAGACAAGGCTGGTCGTGCGGGACGGGAAGGTCTTCACTCGGGGACCGCAGCGGGACGACACGATCGGCGAATGGGACGGCACTGTGCTGCTGACCGGTTCGCCCACCGACGAGATCCGGCTGCATTTCGCCGCGCATCACGTGGTCGTCGCCGAAGACGAGTGCGATCCGGCGGACCGCCACGAGCTGGCCAGACTGTTGGCACGGCTCGACGATCTGGCCGCGGTCGTGCACGTCGGCGTGCTTGCCGCGACCGAGGAGTCGAACCTGCGGCAGTCCGCGATCGTCCGGGAAAATCTCGATATCGCGTTGAACCTGGCCGAGCTGACCGGGGACCTGAAGGCGTTCGTGGTGTTGGCGCCGACCATGGACCACGACACCCTCGCGGCCGGCGGTGCTGTCCTTGAGGCGTTGGTGCGTGGACGGCAGGGCCGGGGGCTGCCCGCGTCATTGGTCACTTCGTTGCCGAAACCGGCTCGCCGTAAGGCCGTTGACTCGGGGTTGCGCAACCGGCTGACCGGGCTCGCCGAGGCAGACCGGGAACGTGTGCTCCTGGACATCGTCCGCGGCCGGGCCGCGATCGTACTCGGACACTCCGGACCGGAGGCCGTCCAGCTGGGCACCAGTTTCAAGGAACTCGGGTTCACGTCGTTGTCCGCGGTCGAGTTGCGCAACGGGCTCACCGAGGACACCGGGTTGAAGCTGCCGGCGACGCTCGTGTTCGACTACCCGACACCGATCAGCCTCACCGGGTACCTCGCCGCCGAGATCTTCGGCACCACCGATGTTGTGGCGCCGACCCGTACCGCGCCGGTGGACGAGCCGATCGCGATCATCGGCATGGGCTGCCGCTACCCCGGCGGTGTGCGTTCGCCGGAGGACCTGTGGCAGCTCGTGGCGACCGGGACGGACGCGATCGCGCCGTTCCCGACCGACCGCGGCTGGGACATGGAGGCGTTGTACGACCCGGATCCCGACCACCCGGGCACGTGCTACGCGAGGGAAGGTGGATTCCTCAGCGACGCCGGCCGGTTCGACGCGGACTTCTTCGGCATCAGCCCACGTGAGGCCGTCGCGATGGACCCGCAGCAACGGATCCTGCTGGAGATCAGCTGGGAGGCGGTGGAACGGGCCGGCATCGACCCGATCTCCTTGCGTGGCAGCCAGACCGGTGTGTTCGCCGGAGTGACCTATCAGGACTACAGTGGCCTGTTGGTGGCAGCCAAGGACAGTTTCGAAGGCTTCATCGGCACTGGCAACTCGCCGAGTGTCCTGTCTGGACGGGTGTCGTACACCTTGGGCCTCGAAGGGCCTGCTGTCTCCGTGGACACCGCATGTTCGTCCTCGTTGGTCGCACTGCACTGGGCATGCCAGGCGCTGCGGGAGAACGACTGCTCGCTCGCGTTGGCCGGTGGGGTGACCGTGATGGCGAGTCCGATGTCGCTGGTGGAGTTCAGCCGCCAGCGGGCGTTGGCTGTCGACGGCCGCAGCAAGCCGTTCGCCGCCGCGGCCGACGGCGCCAGCTGGGGCGAAGGCGCTGGAATGGTGTTGTTGGAGCGCCTGTCCGACGCGCGGCACAACGGCCACCAAGTGCTTGCTCTGGTCCGAGGTTCGGCGGTGAACCAGGATGGCGCGTCGAACGGTCTGACGGCGCCGAACGGTCCTTCGCAGCAGCGGGTGATCCGCGCGGCGCTGGCGAACGCCGGACTGTCCACAACAGACGTCGACGCGGTGGAGGCGCACGGCACCGGAACGTCGCTGGGCGACCCGATCGAAGCCCAGGCGTTGCTCGCGACCTACGGCCAGGAGCGGGAAACACCGTTGTGGCTGGGCTCGTTGAAGTCGAACATCGGGCACTCCCAAGCAGCGGCCGGAGTCGGCGGCGTGATCAAGATGGTCCAGGCGATGCGGCACGGCCTGCTGCCGCGAACCCTGCACGTGGACTCGCCTTCCCCGCACGTCGACTGGACCGCCGGTGACGTCCGCCTGCTGACCGAAGCGATGCCGTGGTCGAACGACCGGCGTCGCGCCGGTGTCTCCTCCTTCGGTATGAGCGGCACCAACGCCCACATCATCCTGGAGCAAGGCCCCGAGGCGCTCGCCGATGTCTCCACGCGGAGCGATCGAGTCGTGCCGTGGGTGGTGTCGGGACGTACCGCCGAGGCTTTGCAGTCCCAAGTGGAACGCCTTCGAACGGTCGAGGCCGATCCGGTGGATGTCGGGTTCTCGTTGGCGACAACGCGGGCGGCTTTCGAACATCGGGCTGTGCTGCTGGGCGACACTCTGATCGAAGGGGTGGCGGATGTCGACGGGAAGTTGGCGTTTGTCTTCCCTGGTCAGGGGTCGCAGTGGGTGGGGATGGCTCGGGAGTTGTTGGAGTCCGAGGTGTTCGCGGCGCGGATGGCTGAGTGCGAACAGGCGTTGGGGGAGTACGTTGACTGGTCCTTGACTCAGGTTCTGCGGGATTCGGTTGAGCTTGATCGGGTGGACGTGGTTCAGCCGGTCACATTCGCGGTGATGGTGTCGTTGGCGGCGTTGTGGCGGTCGTACGGGGTTGAGCCGCAGGCCGTGGTGGGGCATTCCCAAGGCGAGATCGCGGCAGCGTGTGTGGCTGGGGCTTTGTCGTTGGACGATGCGGCGCGGGTTGTGGTGTTGCGGAGCAAGGCGATCGGTGAGGTACTGGCTGGTCGGGGTGGGATGGTGTCGGTCGGGTTGCCGGCGGAGGATGTGGCTCGGCGGTGGGGCTCGGCTGGGCGGGCGCTTGCGGGTGGGGTGCCGCCCGTTTCCATCGCCGCGGTCAACAGTCCGAGTTCGGTGGTGATCTCTGGGTCGCCTGAGGCGTTGGACGCCGTGATCGCCGAGTGCGAGGCCGAGGGCATCCGGGTTCGGCGAGTCCCGGTGGACTACGCTTCGCACTCCGAGCAGGTGGCCGAAATCGAGGACCAGTTGCTCGACGCGCTGGCGCCGATCGAACCCAGGCCCTCGGAGATCCCGTTCTACTCGACCTTGACCGCGGGCTGGCTGGACACGACCGCCCTCGACGCCGGGTACTGGTACCAAAACCTGCGCCAGACCGTTCGCTTTGAGGAGGCCACACGGGGTCTGGCCGAGGATGGCTTCCAGGTCTTCGTCGAGTGCAGCGCGCATCCCGTACTGGCCATGGCCGTTCAGGAGACCGTGGTGGACGCGGTCGCCGTTGGGTCGCTAAGGCGCGACGAAGGTGGCCTCACCCGGTTCATGACGTCGCTCGCCGAACTGCACGTCCGGGGTGTCAGCCCCGACTGGCAGGCGGTGTTCGGGGCCGCCCGGGTGGTGGAACTGCCCACGTATGCCTTCCAGCGGCGCCAGTACTGGCCTGAGCTCGGCCAGACGGACGTTGCCTCGGCAGACCCGGTCGACGAGAAGTTCTGGGACGCGGTCGAACACGAGGACTGGGCTTCTCTGGCGAACACGTTGGCGGTTGACGGTGACGCACCGCTGAGCGAGGTGCTCCCGGCGCTGTCGACCTGGCGTCGTCGCCGCCGGGGCGAGTCCGCAGTGGACTCATGGCGGTATCGGATCGCGTGGCGTCCCGTGCCCGACGGTCCGGACAGTCTCACCGGTCGGTGGCTGTTGGTCGTCCCTGCCGGGCTTGATACAGCCGAGTTCGAGCAAGCGCTTGGTATCGAGTTCGCCCGGGTGGACGGCGACCTCGACCGGGAGGTGCTCGCCGGCAGGATCGTCGACGCGGGCCCGGTCGACGGCGTGCTGTCCTTGCTGGCGTGGGACGACCGGAGGCACGAGGAGTACAGCTCGGCGCCGCGGGCACTGACCGACACGGTCGTCCTGATCCAGGCGTTGGGTGACGCGCGGGTCGAAGCTCCATTGTGGATTGTTACGAGCGGCGCGGTATCCGTCGGTCGGTCCGACCACTTGCGCGTACCCGAGCAGGCCCTGGTCTGGGGGCTCGGTCGGGTCACCGGCATGGAGCACCCGGAACGTTGGGGTGGCCTGATCGACGTGCCCGAAGCGCTCGACACCCGGACAGCCGGCCGGGTCCGCGCTGTCCTTTCCGGACTCGACGCCGAGGACCAGGTGGCGGTGCGCGCGTCCGGTGTGTTCGCTCGCAGATTGGTGCGAGTCGCACATAATGAGACGGCGAACGAGACCTGGCGGCCGAAGGGTACGACGCTGGTCACCGGCGGCACGGGCGCTCTTGGTGCTCAAGTGGCTCGGTGGCTCGCCCGAAACGGCGCCGAACACATCCTGCTGACCAGCCGCAGCGGTCGCGAAGCTCCACGGGCCGTCGACCTGGAAGCCGAGTTGACGTCGCTGGGGGCGCGGGTGACCGTGGCGGCCTGTGACATGGCCAACCGACAGGCCGTCGCTGACCTGCTCGCGTCTGTCCCCGCTGACCTGCCGTTGACCGCTGTGATGCACACCGCGGCGGTCCTGGACGACAGCGTGGTCAACACGTTGACCACCGACCGGATCGACAAGGTGTTGCGGCCCAAAGTGGACGCCGCGATCAACCTGCACGAACTGACCGGAGAGCTGTCCGCGTTCGTCCTGTTCTCCTCCACGGCGGCCACATTCGGCGGCCCCGGCCAAGGGAACTACGCGCCGGGCAACGCGTATCTCGACGCGTTGGCCGAGTACCGGCGCGCCAACGGGCTGGTGGCCACGTCGATCGCGTGGGGTGCGTGGGCCGGCGGTGGCATGGCCGGCGAAGACCCGGCGGTCGCCGCCCGGATGCGTCGCAGCGGTGTCTTCGAGATGCCGCCTGACCTGGCGTTGTCCGCCCTGCAACGGGCCTTGGACCACGACGTGGCCACCATGACCGTCACCGACATCGGCTGGGACAAGTTCGTTCCCGGTTTCGTCTCCGCCCGGCCCCGGCCGGTGCTGCGGGACCTGCCGGACGCACAGCAGTTCGTCCAAGCGCCGCAGGAAGTGGTAGTCGGAACGAGCTTCGACGATCGGCTCAGTGGACTGTCCGAAGTGGAACGCATACGTGCAGCGCTGGACTTGGTTCGTTCTGCGGTCGCGGGCGTGCTCGGCTACCCCGGCGCCGATGCCGTGGACGCTGTGCGGGCGTTCAAGGATCTCGGGTTCGATTCGTTGACGGCAGTGGAGTTCCGCAACGGCTTGAGCCGGGTGACCGGCATGCGGCTGCCCGCCACGTTGATCTTCGACCACCCCACACCGACCGCGCTGGCCCGCTATCTGCTCGCGGACCTGACCGACACAGGGCCGTCGGTGCCCGCGCCGCGTGAAGCGTCAACCGACACGGACCCAATCGCGATCGTGGCCATGAGCTGCCGGTTCCCAGGTGGCGTGCGGTCGCCTGAGGACCTGTGGGCGCTGCTGGCGGGTGGGACGGACGCGATCGGCGACTTCCCGACCGACCGCGGCTGGGACCTCGCCGACCTCCGGGATCCCGCGTCCAGTCAAGTAAGTTACGCGACGCAGGCCGGATTCCTGGACGACGTCAGCGAGTTCGACCCGGCCTTCTTCGGGATCTCGCCGCGCGAGGCGGTGGCGATGGACCCGCAGCAACGCCTGCTGTTGGAGACGTCATGGGAGGCGGTGGAACGAGCCGCGATCGATCCAGCGTCCCTGCGCGGCAGCACGACCGGGGTGTTCGCCGGCACCAACGGCCAGGACTACATGCACCTGTTGATGAACTCCGCCGAAGGTCTGGACAACTACCTCGGCACGGGCAACGCCGCCAGCGTCGTCACCGGCCGGATCGCCTACACACTCGGACTTGAAGGCCCGGCAGTCACCGTCGACACGGCGTGTTCGTCGTCTCTGGTGGCGATTCATCTCGCGGCGCAAGCGTTGCGTCGAGGCGAGTGCTCGCTCGCGTTGGCCGGCGGCGTGACGATCATGTCGACCCCGGGTGGCTTCATCGACTTCAGCCGGCAAGGCGGGCTGTCCCGGGACGGCCGGTGCAAGGCGTTCGCGGCGGCCGCGGACGGCACCGGCTGGGGCGAAGGCGTCGGAATGCTTCTGCTGGAACGTCTTTCAGACGCGCAGCGCAACGGCCACCCTGTACTCGCTCTGCTGCGAGGTTCGGCGGTGAACCAGGACGGCGCGTCCAACGGCTTGACGGCCCCCAACGGTCCTTCGCAGCAGCGGGTGATCCGGGCCGCGCTTGCCGACGCCGGACTGTCGACAATGGACGTCGACGCGGTGGAGGCCCACGGCACCGGAACCACGCTCGGCGACCCGATCGAAGCGCAGGCGTTGTTGGCGACCTACGGCCAGGACCGAGACCAGCCGGTCCTGCTCGGCTCGATCAAGTCGAACATCGGCCACACCCAGGCCGCGGGCGGTGTCGCCGGGCTGATGAAGATGGTCCTGGCAATGCACCACGGCATTGTGCCAAGGACCCTGCACGTGGACTCGCCGACCCCGCACGTCGACTGGTCGGCCGGCGCGGTCCGTCTGGCCGCCGAGCAAGAACCCTGGCCCACCCACGACGGCCCCCGCCGAGCCGCCGTCTCCTCCTTCGGAATCAGCGGCACCAACGCCCACGTCATCATCGAGCAGGCCCCCATCAACCCGCGTGTCTCGCGTTCCGGGACACCGAGTCGCGTGTTCCCGGACCATGAAACTCCCGTTGCCTGGATGGTGTCAGGCCGGAATGTCGCCGCGCTCGAAGCGCAGGCGACACGGCTTGAGTCCAGTGTGGATGGATTGCGTCCACTCGATGTCGCGTACTCGTTGGCTACCTCACGCTCGGCGTTCGAGCACAGGGCAGTGATCATCGGCAGCGAGATCGCCGAGTTCCGCGCAGGACTGGCTGCGCTAGCCTCTGGCACATCTGCTGCGAATGTCCTGCGCGGTTCGCAGACGAAGGACGGCCGGACTGCGGCGTTGTTCACCGGCCAGGGCGCGCAACGCGCCGGCATGGGCCGTGAACTGTACGAGGAGTTCCCGGTGTTCGCCGCGGCGCTCGACGAGGTCTGCGCGCATTTCGACACCGAACTCGACCGGCCGCTGCGGGACGTGCTGTCCGACGAGAACGTGATCGACCAGACCGCCTACACGCAGCCCGCCCTGTTCGCGATCGAGGTCGCGTTGTTCCGGCTGGCGGAGTCGTTCGGGCTCACGTTCGACTACCTGTGCGGGCATTCGATCGGCGAACTCGTCGCCGCACACGTGGCCGGTGTGTTTTCCCTTGCTGACGCGTGCAAACTGGTCGCCGCGCGCGGCCGGTTGATGCAGGCACTGCCGGCCGGAGGGGCGATGATCGCGATCCAGGCTACCGAGGCCGAGGTCACCCCGCTCCTGGTCGACACCACCGGAATCGCGGCCATCAATGGTTTGGAGTCCATTGTGGTCTCCGGTTCGGCGGCCGCGACGACCGCGATTGCCGAGCATTTCGTCACGCTCGGCCGCAGGACACGGCGGCTTCGGGTCAGTCACGCGTTCCACTCGCCGCTGATGGATGACATGCTCGACGACTTCCGTCGGGTCGCGGCGGAGGTGCCGTACACCGAGCCCCGGATTCCGATTGTGTCCAATGTAACCGGTCAGATCAGCGACCTGGGTTCGCCGGACTACTGGGTTGAGCACGTCCGCGCGACAGTCCGGTTCCACGACTCGATGCAAACGCTTCACCTGGCAGGCGTGACCCGGTTCGTGGAGTTGGGGCCTGACGCTGTGTTGACGGCCATGGACAACGCGACGGTCGTTCCGTTCATGCGCAAGGACCGGTCCGAGGTACGCGCTTTGACTGCCGCGATTGGCCAATTGGCGGTTGACGGGTCCTCTTTGGACTGGTCGGCGGTGTTCGCCGGTCGTGATGCGCAGGCAGTCGCCTTGCCCACGTACGCGTTCCAACGCCAGCGCTACTGGCCGAAGCTCGCCGCGGTCGTTGGGAACGTCGCGTCGGCGGGCCTGACGCCGGCGGATCACCCACTGCTGGGCGCGGCCGTTCGACTGGCCGGCACGGACGGCGTCCTGTTCACCGCGCGCCTGTCCCGGCAGACCCATCCGTGGCTGGTCGACCACGCGGTGTCCGGCACGGTTTTGTTCCCGGGCACAGGTTTCCTCGAACTCGCGATCCGGGCCGGTGACCAGGTCGGCTGTGACCGCGTCGCGGACTTCACCCTGGCCGCGCCCCTGGTGTTGCCCGAGCGTGGCGCGGTCCACCTCCAGTTGCGGGTCGGTGCGCCGGACTCGTCCGGGACTCGGTCGATCGAGCTGTACTCGCGGCCCGAGCAGGCTCCGGAGGACGCGTGGACGTGCAACGCCAGCGGCCTCTTGGCCCGCGGCTCGCAACGCTCGGATGTCTCGTTCGACGTGTGGCCGCCGGTCGGCGCGGTGGCCGCGCAGGTCGACGACTTCTACGACCGGTTCGCCGCCGCCGGGTTCGCCTACGGCCCGGTGTTCCGCGGCCTGCGCGCGGTGTGGCAACGCGACTCGGAGGTCTTCGCCGAGGTCGAACTGCCCGCCGAGGTCGAAGCGGACGCCACCCAGTTCGGCCTGCACCCGGCACTGCTCGACGCGGCCCTGCACGCGGTGATGTTCGTGCACCTGGACGACGTCGGCGGCCGGCTGCCGTTCGCGTGGCAGAACGTGTCGCTGCACGCGGCCGGCGCGTCCGCCCTGCGAGTCCGAATGGCCCAGGTCGGGCCGGACGCGGTAGAGATCGCCGTCGCCGACCACAGCGGACAACTGGTGGCGTCGATCGAATCCCTCACCCTGCGTGAAGTCACTGGCGGCGCCAACACCCGAACGGATTCCCTGTTCCGCACCGAATGGGTGCCGTTGGACGCGGAACCAGCACCAACCGCACACTGGGCCGTCCTCGGCGACGAAGCCCTGCTGGGCATCACACCCCGAAAACTCGACGAAATTTCTGCTGAAACGGTTTTAGTGTTGACATCGTGGCGCGGGGATGCTGTGGAGGCCCTCGCTCTGGTGCAGGCGTGGCTGGCGAAGGACCTCGGCCGGCTCGCCTTCGTCACCCACGGCATCGAGGATCCCGAGACGGCCGCCGTCTGGGGCCTGGTGCGGTCGGCCCAGCTGGAACACCCGGACCGATTCGTCCTCATCGACCTGCCCGGCCAGGAGGACTCACGGGTGGTCGGCTCGGGTGGTCGACTGTCGCTGGCGGAGGACGTGTTGCCGCAGATGGTCGGGGCTGGTGAGGCTCAGCCCTTGCTGCGGGCCGCTGGCCGGGATGGGGCTCGGGTGTCATTGCCGGAGGATCTGCCGCTACGGGGCGCCGGCCGGGGTGGGACTCGGGTGTCGCTGCCGGAGGATCTGCCGCTGCGGGCCGCTGGCCAGGGCGGGGCTCGGGTGGACGAGCTGCCGCTAGGGGCCGCTGGGCGGGATGGGGCTGGGCTGTCGCTGTCGGAGGATCTGCCGCTACGGGCGGCCAGCTCGGATGGGGCTCGGTTGTCGTCGTTGGCGGACCTGCTTCCGCGCGCGATCGGGTCCGGTGAGCCGCAGCTGTCGCTGCGGGACGGCGCGCTGTGGGTGCCGCGCCTGGCTCGGGTGTCGACCGACGAATTGCTGGCCGTGCCGGACGCGCCGAACTGGCGTTTGGGCACGTCGGACGATGGGGTGCTGGAGAACCTCCGCCTGGTGCCGGTCGCGCCCGAGCCGCTGCGGGCGGGTCAGGTGCGGGTGTCGGTTCGGGCGGCTGGGCTCAACTTCCGGGACGTGCTCAACGCGTTGGGCATGTACCCGGGGGAGGCGGGGCCGCTCGGCGGTGAGGGCGCGGGTGTGGTCACCGAGGTCGGGCCGGGGGTGGTCGGGCTGGTGCCGGGTGACCGGGTGATGGGGGTGTTCTTCGGGGCGTTCGGGCCGGAGGTCGTCGCTGACCACCGGATGGTCGCCCCGGTCCCGGCGGGCTGGTCGTTCCCGCAGGCCGCGTCGACGCCGATCGTGTTCCTGACCGCGTACTACGCGCTGGTCGACCTGGCCGACGTCAAGCCGGGCGAGTCGGTGCTCGTGCATGCGGCTGCCGGCGGGGTCGGCATGGCGGCGGTGCAGCTGGCCCGGCATCTGGGGGCCACTGTCTATGGCACCGCCAGCGCGGCCAAGCAAGCAATGGTCCGCGGCGCCGCGCACCTTTCATCCTCGCGAACGTTGGACTTCGAGGAAGAGTTCCTTACCGTCACAAACGGCCGCGGTGTCGACATTGTACTGGATTCACTCGCCCGTGAATTCGTGGACGCCTCCCTGCGGCTGCTGCCGCGCGGCGGTCGGTTCCTGGAGATGGGCAAGACCGACATCCGGTCCGCCGAGGAGGTCGCCGACCAGTACCCGGGTGTCCGCTACCGGGCGTTCGACCTGGTCGAAGCCGGCCCGGAGCGGATCGGCGAGATGCTCGCGGACCTGCTGAGGCTGTTCGACGAAGGTGCGCTGACACCGTTGCCGGTCACCACGTGGGATGTCCGGCGTGCGCCTGAGGCGTTCCGGTTCGTCAGCCAGGCCAAGCACATCGGCAAGGTCGTCCTCACCATTCCGGCCGAAATGGACCCGAACGGCACGGTCCTGATCACCGGCGGCACCGGCGGTCTCGGCCGGGTCCTGGCCAGGCACCTTGTCGAGCGGGGCGTACGCAATGTCGTGCTGGCCAGCCGAAGCGGTGGGACAGTCCAGCACGTTGAGGCAACCGTCGTGCAGTGTGATGTCGCCGATCGTAGCCAGGTGGCCGAGTTGCTCGCGGCCATCCCCGAGGAGCATCCGCTGACCATGGTGATACACGCGGCGGGTGTGCTCGACGACGGCGTGATCACCGCGCTGACACCGGACCGGCTCGCGAATGTGATGCGACCCAAAGTGGACGCGGCGGTCAACCTGCACGAGCTGACCAGGGACATGGATCTGGCCGGGTTCGTCCTGTTCTCCTCGGTTGCTGGCACGTTCGGGTCGGCCGGCCAGGCGAACTACGCCGCCGCAAACGCTTTCCTGGACGCGTTCGCCGCGCACCGCAGGGCACAGGGGCTCCCAGCGACCTCACT
This sequence comes from Actinocrispum wychmicini, assembly GCF_004345645.1. Classification (GTDB taxonomy): domain Bacteria; phylum Actinomycetota; class Actinomycetes; order Mycobacteriales; family Pseudonocardiaceae; genus Kibdelosporangium; species Kibdelosporangium wychmicini. The sequence goes on from NZ_SLWS01000022.1 coordinate 76,124, forward strand.
CGCCTGGGGCGCTTGGGAAACCGGGATGGCCGCGAATCTGTCTGATATGGACGGACAGAGGATTGCGCGCGGCGGGCTGGTGCCGTTGTCGACGGAGCAAGGGCTTGCTTTGTTCGACGCGGCTACGGCGACCGACGAGCCCGCGCTGGTGCCGGTGAACCTGGACTTCCCGAGTCTCCGGTCGTTCGGCCCGGCGCTCCAGCCACTGCTGCGCGGCCTGGTCCGGAGCGCGGCCCGGCCGACGGCACGCGCGGCGGACAACGAAAGCGCCGAGCTGCCCGACCGGCTGGCCGCGATATCCGAAGTGGAACGTGGACAGGCGCTGGTCGATCTGGTGTGCGCGCAGGTCGCGGGTGTGCTGGGATACGCGTCCGCCGACCAGGTCGACCCGGACTGGGCGTTCAAGGACCTCGGGTTCGACTCGCTGACCGCGGTCGAGCTGCGCAACCGGGTCACCGCGGCGACCGGCCTACGGCTGCCCGCGACGCTCGTGTTCGACTACCCGACCCCGTTGGCCCTCGCCCGGTACGTCCGCTCGGAGTTGGTCCTCAAGGACGGCGAGCCGGATCCGTTCGGCCAGCTCGACCGGCTCGGCGAGGCGTTGCCATCGCTACGACCCGATGTCCGCGAACGGGTCGCGGCCCGGCTGCGGGAGATGCTGGCCGAGATCAAGCAACCGGACGACGCCGATCTCGCCGCCGCGACCGGCGAGGACATCTTCGACCTGATCGACAAAGAGCTGGGGAGCTGAGGTCACGTGGCCGACGAGGACAAGTACCTCGACTACCTCAAGCGGGTCACCGCCGATCTGCGGCAGACGCGGCGGCGCCTGACCGAGGTCGAGGAACGCGCCCGCGAACCCATCGCCGTGGTGGCGATGAGCTGCCGGTTCCCTGGCGGGGTGCGGTCGCCGGAGGACCTGTGGGAGCTGGTCCGCGGCGGCGGTGACGCCATCGAGCCGTTCCCGGCCGACCGGGGCTGGAACATCGACGACTTCTACGACCCCGACCCGGACGCCCCCGGCACGTCGTACGCGCGCGAAGGCGGTTTCCTGCGGGACGTCGCCGACTTCGACCCAGCGTTCTTCGGGATGTCCCCGAACGAGGCGACCGCGACCGACCCGCAGCAGCGGTTGTTGCTGGAGACGGCGTGGGAGCTGTTCGAGCGCGCCGGCATCGACCCGGCGTCGGTCCGCGGCGCCAAGGGTGGGGTGTTCATCGGCGCGGCGTCGTCCGGTTACGGATCGGGACTGACCGAGCTGCCCGAGGGGCTGGAAGGGCTGATTCTCGCCGGGAACGCGACTTCCGTACTGTCTGGCCGGATCGCGTACACGTTCGGGCTCGAAGGCCCGGCGATCACGATCGACACGGCGTGCTCGTCGTCGTTGGTGGCGATGCATCTGGCCGCACACGCGTTGCGGCAGGGCGACTGTTCGTTGGCGGTCGTGGGTGGCGCGTCCGTGATGGCCACCCCGCTGATGTTCGTGGAGTTCAGTCGGCAGCGCGGATTGGCGCCGGACGGCCGGTGCAAGCCGTTCGCCGAAGCGGCCGACGGCACCAGCTGGTCCGAAGGTGTCGGCATGCTGTTGCTGGAACGCCTGTCCGACGCACAACAGGCCGGGCACCCGGTTCTGGCCGTGATCCGTGGCAGCGCGGTGAACCAGGACGGCGCGTCCAACGGTTTGACCGCGCCGAACGGTCCCGCCCAGCAGCACGTCATCCGTGCCGCGTTGGCGAACGCCGGAATGTCAACATTCGACATTGACGCGGTCGAGGCGCACGGCACTGGGACGTCGCTCGGTGACCCGATCGAGGCTAATGCCCTAATGTCAACATTCGGACATCGTGACCGGCCGCTGTGGTTGGGGTCGGTAAAGTCGAACATCGGACACACCCAGGCCGCCGCCGGTGTCGCCGGCGTGATCAAGATGGTCCTGGCCATGCGGCACGGCCTGCTGCCGATGACCCTCCACGTCGACGAACCCTCCAAGCACATTGACTGGTCCAGCGGCGCTGTCCGACTGCTGACCGAAGCCGTGCCGTGGACCGAGGGAGACCGCCGAGCGGCGGTGTCGTCCTTCGGTATCAGCGGCACGAACGCCCACGTGATCCTGGAATCGCCCCCGGAAAGGGAAACTCAAGGTCCCGGAACGGGAGACACACCGTACGGGAACGCGCGACACGGCGACGTGTGGGTGGTGTCGGGGCGGAGTGGGGAGGCGTTGCGGGAGCAGGTGGGGCGGCTTCGTGAGCACGTTGAAGGCCATCCGGAACTGCGGCCGGTGGATGTGGCGTACTCGCTGGCGACCAGTCGGGCGGCGTTGGAACATCGTGCCGTCTTGCTTGGCGATTTTCAGCAGGTGGCGCAGGGGGTTGTTCAGGGGAAGCCGGGCAGGGTGGCGTTCTTGTTCTCCGGACAGGGGGCTCAGCGGGCCGGGATGGCTCGGGAGCTTCATGCGACGTTTCCGGTGTTCGCCAAGGCGTTCGACGAGGTTTGTGCGCACTGTGAGTCCGGCCTGCGTGAGGTGATCTTCGGCGGTGAGTCGCTCGACTGCACCCGGTTCACACAGCCTGCCCTGTTCGCGGTGGAGACCGCCGTGTACCGGTTGCTGGAATCCTGGGGTGTGCGACCACAGTTCGTCGCGGGCCACTCGGTGGGTGAACTGGCGGCGGCGCACGTCGCCGGGGTGTTCTCGTTGGCCGATGCGTGCCGGTTGGTCACGGCCCGTGCGCGCTTGATGGACGCGTTGCCTGCGGGCGGGGCGATGTTCTCGGTCCAGGCGTCCGAAGAGGATGTTCGACGGCTGCTGGTCCCCGGTGCCGACCTCGCCGCGGTGAACGGTCCGAACTCCGTGGTCGTGTCCGGTGTCGAAGAAGCCGTTCTGGACGTCGTCAAAGCGTTGCGGCACAAGCGGCTGAGAGTCAGTCACGCGTTCCACTCGGCCTTGATGGACCCGATGCTCGTCGAATTCCGCAAGGCGATACAGGGAATCGAATTCCGTTCGCCCACGATTCCAGTGATCGCGAACGGGGACGTGACCAGCCCGGAGTACTGGGTCCAGCATGTCCGCGACACCGTCCGGTTCTACGACACCATGCGGGCTTTGGACGCCAAAGGGGTGTCCACGTACGTCGAGATCGGCCCGGACGGTGTGCTGTCCGCGATGGCGCAGGACTGCGTCGACACCGAAGCGGTGCCGGTCATGCGCCGCGATCGACCGGAGATCACCACGCTGCTGACCGCGTTGGCAGAGCTGCACGTCCGCGGCCACTCGCCAGACTGGGACAAGTTCTTCGACCGCAGCGGCGCCACCCGCGTCGACCTGCCGACCTACGCGTTCCAGCGCCAACGGTACTGGCTGGAAGGGCCGGCGCGACCTGCGGAATCCCATCCGTTGCGGTACCGGGTGGTATGGCGGCCGGTGGCCGAGGTGCCCCAACCGAGGTTGAGCGGCCGTTGGCTGGTCGTTGTTCCCGCTGGGCACGACGTCGATGACGTCATGGCCGCACTGGCCGGTGTCGACGTCGTCCGGATCGACCTTGACGACCCGCGGACGATCCAGCTTCCCGAGCACTTTGACGGCGTGCTGTCGTTGCTGGCACTGGCCGAGGAAGGGTTGCCCGCCAAAGGTTTGGCGTTGACGCTCGCCCTCGTGCAGGCCTTGGGCGACACCACGGCCCCGCTGTGGCTGGCTACCAGGAGAGCGGTGTCCACCGGTCGTTCGGACCCGCTGGCCAACCCGGTGCAGGCCCAGGTCTGGGGGCTCGGCCAGGTGGTCGGCCTGGAACACCCGGATCGCTGGGGCGGCCTGATCGACCTGCCATCTATTGTGGACGAACGAGCTGCGGCCAGGCTGGCAGCTGTGTTGTCCGGTGTGGACGATGAGGACCAGCTCGCCATCAGGGCGTCGGGTGTGTTCGTCAGGCGGCTCGTGCACGCGCCGGCCCACCAGGCCCGCCAAACATGGAAACCCGACGGCACAGTCCTCATCACCGGTGGTACGGGCGCGCTGGGTGCCGAGGTTGCCCGGTGGCTCGCCCGCGGCGGCGCCCAGCGACTGGTCCTGACCAGCCGGGGCGGTCTCGCCGCAGACGGCGCCGTCGACCTCCAGGCCGAACTCACCAAGTTGGGCGCGGAGGTCCGGATCGTCGCCTGCGACGTCGCCGACCGAGACGCGTTGTCTGTTCTGGTGGACAGTCTGGCTGACACTCCCATCCGAGCGGTGGTGCACGCCGCCGGGGTCAGCCGGCCGGCGGCGCTGGCGGACACCGATCTGGCCGAGTTCACCGAAGGCATGCGGGCCAAAGTCGTCGGCGCCGCGAACTTGCACGAGCTCCTGGGTCCGGTGGACGCGTTCGTGATGTTCGCCTCGAACGCGGGAGTTTGGGGCGGTGGCGGTCAAGGCGCGTACGCCGCCGCGAACGCCTATCTGGACGCACTGGCTGAACATCGTGCTGCGCAAGGACTTGCCGCCACATCGATCGCATGGGGACCGTGGAGCGGCATGGGCATGGCCGCGAAGACCGAAGCGCGGGAGCACCTGCGGCGGCGCGGTTTCCGTCCACTGTCGCCCGAGACCGCGATCGGCGCGCTGCAGCAGGCGCTTGACGGCGGCGAGATTACCCTCACGGTCACCGACGTCGACTGGTCCCGGTTCGCCCCGGCGTTCATGTCCGCCCGGTCCCGACCGTTGCTGGCCGAGATTCCCGAGGCGCGGCAGGGGGATCAGCCCGCCGGTGAGCTGGACCGGCACCGCTCGGCGACGGAGTGGCTCACGCTCGTTCTCGACCAGGCCGCCGCGGTCCTGGGTTACCCGAACGCGACCGGTATCGAACCCGGCCGGGCGTTTCGCGACCTGGGATTCGACTCGTTGACGGCCGTGCAGATGCGCAACCGGCTCCGGGACGTGACCGGTCTGGCGCTTCCGTCCACAATGGTCTTCGACTATCCGACACCGGCGGACCTGGCCGACCATCTCAGCGGGACCCACGACGAGCCCGCTGCGGTCACGATGCCCAAAGTGGATGAAGAGCCGATCGCGATCGTCGCCATGGGATGCCGTTACCCAGGCGGTGTTCGGTCGCCGGAGGAGCTGTGGGAACTGCTCGCCGCCGGCCGGGACGGGATCTCGGCGTTCCCCGCCGACCGCGGCTGGGCCGACCTCTACCACCCGGACCCGGACATGCCCGGCACGAGCTACGTCCGCGAAGGCGGGTTCCTGGCCGACGCCGCCGAGTTCGACCCGGTGTTCTTCGGCATCTCCCCGCGTGAGGCGCTCGGCATGGACCCGCAGCAGCGGCTGTTGCTCCAGGTCGCGTGGGAGACGTTCGAGCGGGCCGGGATCGACCCGAATTCGGTGCGCGGCGCACAGATCGGCGTGTTCACCGGCACCAACGGCCAGGACTACCCGGCCGTGCTGTTCGCCGGGGCGAACGGGCCGGAGGGGCAGGTCGGCACCGGGAACTCGGCGAGCGTGCTGTCCGGCCGGCTGTCGTACACGTTCGGACTCGAAGGCCCCGCGATGTCGGTCGATACCGCTTGCTCGTCGTCCCTGGTCGCGCTGCATCTCGCGGTACGGGCAATACGGCACGGCGAATGCGAGATGGCCTTGGCGGGCGGCGTGACGGTGATGTCCACGCCCGGCGCGTTCGTCGAGTTCAGCCGTCAGCGGGGCTTGGCCAAGGACGGTCGGTGCAAAGCGTTCTCGGACGACGCCGACGGCACGGGTTGGGGTGAAGGCGCCGGGCTGGTTCTCGTGGAGCGCCTGTCCGACGCGCAGCGCAACGGCCACCCTGTGCTCGCGGTCATCCGTGGCAGTGCGGTTAACCAGGATGGCGCCTCCAACGGGCTGACCGCGCCGAACGGTCCTTCGCAGCAGCGGGTGATCCGCGCCGCGCTCGCTGATGCCCGAATGTCAACATTCGACATTGACGTGGTGGAGGCGCATGGCACTGGGACCTCGTTGGGGGATCCGATCGAGGCCAATGCCCTAATGTCAACATTCGGACATCGTGACCGGCCGTTGTGGTTGGGGTCGGTGAAGTCGAACATCGGACACACTCAGGCGGCGGCCGGGATCGCGGGTGTGATCAAGATGGTGTTGGCGATGCGCCACGGCGTGCTGCCGAGGACGCTGCACGCGGAGACGCCGTCGTCGCATGTGGACTGGTCCGGTGGTGATGTCCGAATGTTGACATTGCCGGTCGACTGGCCGCGTGGCGTCCGGGCCCGGCGCGCGGGGGTCTCCTCGTTCGGCTTCAGTGGTACGAACGCGCACCTCGTCTTGGAGGAGGCGCCGGCCACCGAGCCCGCCACCCCGCCGCGACGCCCGCCGCGCCCGGCGGTCGTGCCCTGGGTGCTGTCCGGGCGAACGAACGAGGCCCTCCAAGCCCAGGCCCGCCAGCTTGTTGCCCACGTCGCCGAGCTCGACGACACCGATGTCGGCTTCTCCCTGGCCGGCCGCACGGTCATGGAACACCGGGCGGTGGTCGTGGGCGAGGACCACGCGGAGCTGATCCACGGCCTGGAGGCGCTCGCCGCCGGCCGGCACGCCGCGAACGCCCGGATCGGCACGGCGGACCCAGGAGCGAAGTGCGCGTTCATGTTCAGCGGGCAGGGCGCGCAGTGGGCGGGCATGGGCCGTGAGCTCTACCAGGAGTTCCCCGTCTTCGCTGACGCCTTCGACGCGGTGTGCGCGCACGTCGACCCGGAGTTGGACCGGTCGCTACGGGACGTGATCCTCGACGGTGACGGCCTGGACGATACCGGCTACACGCAGCCGGCGTTGTTCGCCGTCGAAGTGGCGCTGTACCGCCTGATGGAGGCGTGGGATGTCCGTCCGGACCTGCTCGTCGGCCATTCCATCGGCGAGTTGGTGGCCGCCCACGTGGCAGGTGTGTTCTCGTTGGCGGACGCGTGTCGCCTGGTCGCCGCCCGCGGCCGGCTGATGCAGGCGCTGCCGGCCGGCGGCGCGATGGTGTCGTTGCGCGCGTCGGAACGGGTCGTCAGGCCTTTGCTTGCCGACGGTGTCAGCATCGCGGCGGTCAACGGGCCGGACACCGTGGTGATCTCCGGAGACGAGAGCACTGCTCTCGCAATTGCCGAGCGGTTCGAGCACAAACGGCTGCGCGTGAGCCACGCCTTCCACTCCCCGCTCATGGACGACATGCTGGCCTCTTTCGCCGAGGTCGCGCACGAGATTCCGATGTCGCCGGCGCGGATTCCGGTCGTCTCCACGGTCACCGGCCGGCTCGGCGACTTCACCGACCCGGAGTACTGGGTGACCCAGGCCCGCGCCGAGGTCCGCTTCCATCAGGCCGTGCTTTCGCTGGTGGACGCGGGTGTTCGGCGATTCGTCGAGATCGGGCCGCACAGCGTGCTGTCCGCCATGGCGCGTGGGTTCTTGGACGTCGACATGGCCGTCGTCCCGGTGATGCGGAAGGGCAAGCCGGAGGCCGGCACCCTGACCACGGCGATCGCCCAACTGCACGTGCACGGGCAGGCACCGGACTGGTCGGCGCTGTTCGCCGGCGCGCGTCGGGTCGACCTGCCGACGTACCCCTTCGAGCGGCAACGGTACTGGCCGGAGCATGCCCTGCCGGGCCCGTCCCGATCCATTGTGGACGAATGGCGGTACCGGATCGACTGGGCGCCGGTCGCCGAACCGTCCGGCACGCTGACCGGCAGTTGGCTGGTGGTCGTGCCGTCCGGCCGAACCGCCGACGAACTCACGCGCGGCCTTGAGGAGCACGGCGCCAAGACGGTCACCTTGGCGGTCGGCGAGTCGGGGCGCGCGGGACTGGCGGCGAGCCTGCGCGAGGTGATGCCGGTCGAGATCCAGGGTGTGCTGTCGCTGCTCGACGTGGTTGGCACGGCAACGCTCGTCCAAGCCCTCGGGGACATCTCGGTGAACGCCCCGCTCTGGTGCGTCACCCGGGACGCGGCGGTGTGGGGTCTGGGTCGGGTCGCCGCGTTGGAACACCCCGAGCGGTGGGGCGGTCTCGTCGACGTGCCGGAGTCGCTCGATTCGGTCGCCGCGGCGCGGCTGGCCGGTGTTCTGGCCGGCACGGGCGAGGATCAGGTGTCGGTCCGGCCGGACGGCGTCCACGGCCGCAGGTTGGTCCGTGCCACGGCGGACACCGTGGCTTCGGAGTGGCGGCCGGAGGGAACGGTCCTGGTCACCGGCGGCACGGGTGCGCTGGGTGGGCACGTCGCCCGGTGGCTGGCCCGGCCAGGCGTCCACCTGGTGTTGACCAGCCGCAGCGGACCTGACGCGCCCGGTGCCGCCGAACTCTCGGACGAACTGACCGCGCTCGGCGCCGAGGTCACGATCGCCGCGTGCGACGTTGCGGATCGGGAGGCCCTTCGCGGTCTGCTCGCCGGGCGCCAACCGACCGCTGTGTTCCACGCTGCCGGCGTCCTCGACGACGGCGTGCTGGATTCCTTGACCCCGGAACGGTTCGAGACCGTCATGCGGTCCAAAGTGGACTCCGCATGGCACCTGGACGCGTTGACCGGGGACCTGTCGGCGTTCGTGCTGTTCTCGTCGCTGTCCGGGACGATCGGATCGGCCGGACAAGGCAACTACGCGGCCGCCAACGCGGCCTTGGACGCCCTCGCCCAGCGGCGGCGGGCACGCGGCCAAGTCGCGACCGCCATCGCCTGGGGCCCTTGGGCGGACGGCGGCATGGCCGCGCAGATCCGTCAACGCCGAGGCGGTGTCCTCGCGATGCCACCGGATCTGGCGATCACCGCGTTGCAACGCGCCCTGGACCGTGACGAAACATGCGTGACGGTCGCGGATATCGACTGGGAGCGCTTCACACCCGGGTTCACCGCCGCCCGACCGAGCCGGCTGCTGGCGGACATCCCCGCGGCCACTCAGCCGACACCGGTCGGTGTCACCGCCCTGACCGGCCCGGACGCGCTTCAGCTTGTCCGTACCCAGGTCGCCGCCGTGCTCGGCTACGCCGGCCCGGCCTCGGTCGAACCGGGCCGGGCGTTCAAGGACCTCGGGTTCGACTCACTGACCGCGGTGGAGTTGCGGAACGTGTTGTCCGCGACGACCGGGCTCACACTGCCGTCCACGATCGTGTTCGACCACGCCAGTCCCGCAGCGCTGGCCGCGCACCTGTGCGCCCTGGTGGAACCCGGTCCCGCCAAGTCCGTGCTGGCCGACTTCGACCGGTTGCGTGCCGCGTTGACCGAGCTGCCCGCGGCCGAGCTGGAGGCCACCCGGATCACGTCCCAGCTGCAGGCCCTGCTGACCACACTCACCGCGCGGGTCGGCGGCACAGGGGGCATGGACCTGCTCACGGCGTCCACGGACGAGCTGTTCGCCTTCATCGACAACGATCTGGGGATGTCCTGATGAGCGACGAGAAGCTGCTCGACTACCTGCGCCGGGTCACCGCCGAGCTGAAGCAGACCCGCGAGCGGCTGCGCGAGGTCGAAGGCCGGGACACGGAGCCGATAGCGGTGGTCGGGATGGGCTGCCGCCTGCCCGGCGGCGTGACCACTCCGGAGCAGCTGTGGCAGCTCGTCGCCGACGGCGTGGACGCGATCACGCCGTTCCCCGCCGACCGTGGCTGGAGCCCGGCCGACCTGTACGACCCCGATCCGGACGCGCCCGGCAAGTCCTATGTGCTTCGCGGCGGCTTCCTGGCCGACGCGGGCGACTTCGACCCGGCGTTCTTCGGGATCTCGCCGCGTGAGGCGCTCGCGATGGACCCACAGCAACGGCTGTTGCTGGAAACGTCCTGGGAGGCGCTGGAACGAGCCGGGATCGACCCGGTGTCACTGCGCGGCGAACGAGTCGGGGTGTTCGCTGGAACCAACGGCCAGGACTACGGGACCGTGCTCGCGCTGTCCGCCTCAGGCGACGACGGTTACCTGACGACGGGGAACGCGGCGGCCGTGGTCTCTGGCCGTGTCTCGTACACCTTGGGACTGGAAGGGCCGGCCGTCACCATCGACACCGCGTGCTCGTCTTCGCTCGTCGCGCTGCACTTGGCGGCTCAGGCGTTGCGTCAGGGGGAGTGTTCCCTGGCGCTCGCGGGCGGCGCGACCGTGATGGCGACCCCGGCGGCGTTCATCGCGTTCAGCCGTCAGCGGGGCTTGGCTTTGGACGGCCGGTGCAAGGCGTTCTCCACCGACGCGGACGGCACTGCTTGGGGCGAGGGCGCCGGAATGCTTGTGCTGGAACGGTTGTCGGTGGCTGAGCGGCTCGGCCATCCTGTGCTGGCCGTGGTGCGGGGTTCGGCGGTGAACCAGGACGGCGCGTCGAACGGGTTGACCGCGCCGAACGGTCCTTCGCAGCAGCGGGTGATTCGGGCGGCGTTGGCCAACGCTGGATTGTCAACATTCGACATTGACGCGGTGGAGGCGCACGGGACTGGCACGGCTCTCGGCGACCCGATCGAGGCTCAGGCGTTGTTGGCGACCTACGGTCAGGACCGGGGAACGCCGCTGTGGCTGGGGTCGGTGAAGTCGAACATCGGGCACACCCAGGCGGCGGCCGGGGTGGCCGGGGTGATCAAGATGGTGATGGCGATCCGGCACGGCGTGCTGCCACCCACTTTGCACGTGACCGAACCGACGTCGCACGTGGACTGGTCGGCGGGCAACGCCCGGCTGCTGACCGAATCCGTGCCGTGGCCCAGCACCGGTCGGTCGAGGCGAGCCGGGATCTCATCGTTCGGAGCCAGCGGCACGAACGCGCACATTGTCATCGAGCAGCCACCGAATGTCGAAGTTCCGAATGTTGACATTGGACGGGTGGCGGGGGCGCTGGGTGCCGAGGTTCCGAATGTTGACATTCGGCCGATGGCGCCATCACCTCGTGTCGGGGTTCGGGATGTTGACATTCGGACAAGGGCGGCGTCGCTGGGTGCTGGGGTTTCGAATGTTGACATTGGGCGGGCGGGGGAGTCGTCTGGTGGTGAATGTCTGAATGTTGACATTGGGGCGGTGGCGCCGTCGCCTCGTGCAGAGGTTCCGGATGTTGACATTCGTGTTGACGAGCGCCGGGTGGTGCCGTGGCTGGTGTCCGCTCGCGACCAGGCCGCGTTACGGGCGCAGGCTGCGCGCCTGAAGTCCGCGGTGATGGACCACACGAACGTCTTGGATGTCGGGTTCTCGCTGGCTACCACGCGGGCCGCGTTCGAGTACAGGTCGGTGCTGGTGGGCCGGGAGCCGCGGGACTTCGCTCGGCAACTGGACGCCATCGACACCGCCATCGATACGGTTCGTGAAGGAAGCACCGCGTTCTTGTTCACCGGGCAAGGAGCTCAGTGGGCCGGGATGGGGGCCGAGTTGTACGCCGGGTATCCGGTGTTCGCGGACGCGTTCGACGAGGTGTGCGCGTTGTTTCCGGGCCGGCTCAGGGGGGTCGTCTTCGGGGTCGAGGAGGGGCTTGACCAGACTGGGTTCACTCAGCCGGCGTTGTTCGCGGTCGAGGTGGCGTTGTACCGGTTGGTCGAGTCCTGGGGGCTGGTGCCGGACTTTGTGCTCGGGCACTCCATCGGCGAGTTCGCGGCGGCGCACGTCGCTGGGGTCTTCGGGTTGGCGGATGCCTGTCGTCTGGTCGCGGCGCGCGCGGGGCTGATGCAGGCGCTGCCGCCCGGTGGCGCGATGATCGCCTTACGGGCCACCGAGGACGAGGTCGCTCCCTTCCTGGATGAGCGGGTGAGCATCGCCGCGGTGAACGGTCCCGGAGCCGTGGTGCTCTCCGGAGACGAGAGCACTGCTCTCGGAATCGCCGAACGGTTCGAGGGCAAGCGGTTGCGGGTGAGTCACGCGTTCCACTCACCCTTGATGGACCCCATGTTGGCGGAGTTCCGTGAAGTGGTGCGGAGCGTGCGGTTCGAGCGGCCGTCGATCCCGATGGTGGCCGCCGCTGGTGGTGATGTGGTTGAGGCGGAGTACTGGGTGCGTCAGGTGCGGGACGCGGTCCGGTTCCACGACGGCGTGGAAGCGCTCAAGGGCGAAGGCGTGGTGCGCTTCGTGGAGATCGGACCGGACGGTGTGCTGTCCGCTCTGGTTGATGGGATTCCGTTGATGCGCCGCGACAAACCGCAGGCGGACACGCTCATGTCTGGTGTTGGCCGGTTGCACATGGCGGGCCACAGTCCGGAGTGGACGAGGATTCTGGGCGGCGGGAAGATCGTCGACCTGCCTACGTACGCCTTCCAGCGGCAGCGGTACTGGCCGACCGTTGACCGGCCGGAGTCGCTGTTCCGGCTCGACTGGACGCCCGTCGAGCCGGGCCCCGACCCGGGCGACCACACCGTCTTCGAAGTCAGCGGCGAAGCGGCGGTCCACGAGGTCCTCAGCCGGGTGCAAGCGGTCACGGATGGGCGCGAGGAGCCAGCGCGGGCCGAGAAGCCGGTGCGGACCGACGAGCCGGTGCGGGCCGGGGAGCCGGTGTGGACCGAGGAACCGGGGTGGGCTGAGGAGCGGCTGGTGATCGTGACCCGGGGCGCGGTCGCCGCCGGGCCCGACGACCCAGTGTCCGACCTCGCCGCGAGCTCTGTGTGGGGGCTCGTAAGGTCGGCGCAGTCGGAGAACCCGGGCAGGTTTGTCCTCGTCGACACGGACGGGACCGCCGAGGTGGCCACGGCGATCAGTTCGGGTGAGCCGCAGGTGGCGGTCCGGGCCGGGAAGATCCTCGCTCCACGCCTGGCCCACGCGTCCGCGACACCCGGCAGTCTGCACGGCACAGTGCTGATCACCGGCGGCACGGGCGTGCTCGGCAGCCTGCTCGCCCGACACATCGTGACTGAGCACGGCGTAAAGGACCTCGTCCTGGTCAGCCGGCGTGGCATCCAAGCGCCTGGTGCCCAGGAACTTGCGGCGGAACTCGGCGCCACAGTCACCGTCGCCGCCTGCGACGTGGCCGACCGCGACGCGCTGAGCGACCTGCTGGCCACGATTCCGTCCCTGAACGCCGTCATCCATCTCGCGGGTGTCCTGGACGACGGCGTGGTCTCCGCGCTGACCCCCGAGCGGCTCGACCAGGTCCTCGAAGCCAAGGCCGTGGCCGCGCTGAACCTGCACGAGCTGACCAAGGACCTGTCCGCGTTCGTCATGTTCTCGTCGGCCGCCGGCACGCTCGGCTCGGCCGGACAAGGCAGTTACGCCGCCGCGAACGCTTTCCTGGACGCGTTGGCGGCGCACCGACGCGCGGCCGGGCTGCCGGGGCTGTCGCTTGCTTGGGGTGCGTGGGACGGCGGGATGACGGGCGACCTGACCGAGGTCGACATCCGTCGGATGGCCCGTTACGGCATGACCCCGTTGTCGGCCGCCGAGGGTCTCCGTCTGTTCGACGCGGTTCTGGGCAGCGACAACTCGATGCTGCTGCCCATGCGCCTGGACACCACGGTCTTGCACGGCCGGCCGGCCGCCAGCACGACCAGCCGGGTCACCGACCTGTCCGAAACGGCGATCCTGGACCTCGTACTGTCCAATGTGGCCACTGTGCTCGGGCACGGCGACCATGCGCGGCTCTCGCCAGACCGCACGTTCAAGGACCTCGGCTTCGATTCGTTGACCGCGGTCGAACTCCGCAACCGGCTCAACGCGGGCACCGGCATGCGCCTTCCGTCCACATTGGTCTACGACTATCCGACGGCCACCGCGCTCGCCGCGCACATCAGTGCGGAACTGGCCGGGGAAACCCCCGAGACGGCTGCCCCGACCGCGGTCGCCGTCGACGAGCCGATCGCGATCGTCGGGATGAGCTGCCGGTTCCCTGGCGGCGTACGGTCTCCTGAGGACCTATGGAAACTGCTGCGGGACGGCGGCGACGCGATCACGTCGTTCCCGACCGACCGGGGCTGGGACGTCGACGCGCTCTACGATCCCGACCCCGATCACGAAGGCACATCCTACGCCCGCGAAGGCGGATTCCTCACCGGGGCGGACCAGTTCGACGCCGCGTTCTTCGGGATCTCGCCGCGTGAGGCGCTCGCGATGGACCCGCAGCAACGGCTGCTGCTGGAGACCTCGTGGGAGGCGTTCGAGGACGCCGGGATCGACCCGGCCTCGGTACGTGGCGAGCGGGTCGGTGTGTTCGCCGGGACCAACGGCCGGGACTATCCGACCTTGCTCGCCGTGGCCCGCGAGAACGTCGAAGGGTACGCCGGCATCGGCAACGCGGCCAGTGTGCTGTCCGGGCGGGTGTCGTACCAGTTCGGCCTGGAAGGGCCCGCGGTGACAGTGGACACCGCGTGTTCGTCCTCTTTGGTCGCTCTGCATCTCGCCGGTCAGGCGCTTCGGCAGGGCGAGTGCACGCTCGCGTTGGTCGGCGGCGTGACCGTGATGACGACACCGGGCGCGTTCGTCGAGTTCAGCCGTCAGCGGGGTTTGGCCAAGGACGGCCGGTGCAAAGCGTTCTCGGACGACGCCGACGGTACCGGCTGGTCGGAAGGTGTCGGCGTGCTGGTCGTTGAACGACTGTCCGACGCGCAGCGCAACGGGCATCGCGTACTCGCGGTGGTCCGTGGCAGTGCGGTGAACCAGGATGGCGCGTCCAATGGCCTGACGGCGCCAAATGGTCCGTCGCAGCAGCGGGTGATTCGGGCGGCGTTGGCCAATGTCCGAATGTCAACATTCGACATTGACGTGGTCGAGGCGCACGGCACCGGGACCTCGTTGGGGGATCCGATCGAGGCTAATGCCCTAATGTCAACATTCGGACATCGTGACCGGCCGCTGTGGCTGGGGTCGGTGAAGTCGAACATCGGACATACCCAGGCGGCGGCCGGGATCGCGGGTGTGATCAAGATGGTGTTGGCGATGCGCCACGGCGTGCTGCCGAGGACGCTGCACGCGGAGACGCCGTCGTCGCATGTGGACTGGTCGGCGGGGAACGTCCGACTCCTGACCGAGCCGGTGGACTGGCGGCCCAACGGCCACCCCCGACGCGCCGGAGTGTCCGCGTTCGGTGTCAGCGGCACCAACGCACACGTCATCCTGGAGGCATTTGAAGGTACGGGAACGCGCGACACGGCGTCCCGGAACGCGAGACACGCGGGGCCGGTGCCGTGGGTGGTGGCTGGGAAGGGAGAAGGGGCGGTTAAGGAGCTGGTTGAGCGGGTCATGGGGCTTGATGGGGACCCGTTGGATATTGGGTTTTCGTTGGCGACTACGCGCGCGGTGTTCGACCATCGGGCGGTCGTTGTAGATGGGGCCGTGGCGACTGGGTTGGCCCGGGTGACCAGGACCGCCTTCATGTTCACCGGGCAGGGCGCGCAACGGGCCGGGATGGGCCGGGAGCTGTACGAGAAGTTTCCGGTGTTCGCGGAGGCATTCGACCAGGTCTGTGCGCTGATGGCGCCAGGGTTGCGGGATGTGGTGTTCGGGGACACCGACGGGCTGGACCAGACCGGATGGGCGCAGCCGGCGTTGTTCGCCGTTGAGGTGGCGTTGTACCGGCTGGTCGAGGAGTGGGGACTGCGGCCCGACGCCGTGCTTGGCCATTCGATCGGGGAGTTGGCCGCCGCGCACGTCGCCGGGGTGATGGGTCTTGAAGACGCGTGCCGGTTGGTGACCGCGCGGGCGAGCCTGATGCAGGCGCTGCCAACCGGTGGCGCGATGGCCGCTCTTCGGGTGCCTGCAGAAGAACTCATCCTCGACGACCGGGTGGACATCGCGGCGGTGAACGGGCCGGAGGCGGTCGTGATCTCCGGGGACGAGGACGCGGTCCTGGAGCTGACAGCGAAGTTCCACGGCAAACGGCTGAACGTCAGTCATGCCTTCCACTCCCACCACATGGACGGAATGCTCGACGAGTTCCGGAAAGTAGCCGAGACCGTTCGGTTCGGGCCGCCGGTGATCCCGATGGCCGGGGACGTCCAGTCGCCGGAGTACTGGGTCCGGCAGGTCCGGGACGCCGTCCTGTTCCACGACAGTGTGGAAGCGCTCAAAGCTGAAGGTGTGGCGCGGTTCGTGGAGATCGGGCCGGACGGGGTGCTGTCCGCGCTCACCGACGGGGTCGCGTTGATGCGACGCGACCGGCCCGAACAAAACACGCTGACGACCGCGATCGGCCTGTTGCATGTGGACGGATTTAGTCCTGAGTGGACAAAGGTTCTGGCCGGCGGCCGCCGGGTCGACCTGCCGACGTACCCATTCCAGCACGAGCGCTACTGGCCGGACATGACCCGCCGGCATGGCCATCCGTTGCTGGGTACCGGAGTCGCGTTGGCTGACGACGGCTACCTCTTCACCAACACGCTGTCCCTGCACACCCATCCCTGGCTCGCGGACCACGTTGTGGCCGGGTCGGTCGTCCTACCGGGCACCGCGTACGTGGAACTCGCCATCCACGCCGCCGACCAGACCGGGTGCGAGGGTATTGACGAACTCGTCGTTGAAACACCGTTGGTACTGGATGGAAAGGTCCAACTGCAGGTCGCGGTCGCCGCACCGGACGAGTCCGGCAGGCGCGCCCTGACTGTCCACTCCAGCACGGACGACGCGCCATGGACCCGCCATGCCACCGGAGTTCTTGGCCCGGTCAGGGCGACGCCGGTCGACCTCACCGAGTGGCCGCCGGCCGGGGCGGACGCGATCGAGGTGGCCGGCATCTACGACGACCAACCCGAGGGCGGCGTCGAGTACGGGCCGGCGTTCCAGGGTCTGGCAGCGGCGTGGCACCGAGGCGACGAGATGTTCGCCGAGGTCGAACTGCCGGTCGACGACACGATGGCGCTGCACCCGGCGCTGCTGGATGCCGCACTGCACGTGCTCGGCCTGGCGTTCACCCAGGAGAATCAGAGCTACCTGCCGTTCTCGTGGTCCGGAGTGGCGTTGCACGCGAGCGGCGCCACCAGGATCCGGGTCCGGCTCACCGGCAGCGGCCCGGACTCGGTGTCGCTGGACGTCGCCGACGCCTCCGGGCAGCCGGTCGCTTCCGTGGCATCACTGGTACTGCGTCCCATCACGAAGGGTCGGCTACCTGGCACGCGCGATCTCTTCCGTCTGGAATGGACAGACGCGACGCCGGCGGAGCCGGTGCGTGTTCGCAGGTGTGCGGTCGTGGGCACGGACGAACTCAAGCTGAGCGCGATCCTGGATGACGCCGGCGTGCACGTCGAAGCCTACGCTGACGTTGAGTCCCTTGTGGACGCCGCGTCGCTCGGCATGACCGTCCCTGACACCGTGTTCTACCCCTGCGTGGGCGGACCCGACCTGGCCGAGGCGACGCACGACCTGACCACGGCGGCGCTCGGCCTGATCCAGAAGTGGGTCGCCGACGACACCCTGACAGCCGCACGGCTGGTGTTCGTGACCCGCGGCGCCGTCGACGAGGTCACGGACCCGGCAGCGGCCGCGGTTTGGGGGCTCGTCCGGTCGGCCCAGGTGGAACACCCCGACCGGTTCGCCCTGGTCGACACGGACGAGGGTGTCCTGGAGGCCCTGGCCGCGGGCGAGTCCCAGGTGTCGGTCCGGGACGGTGTCGTGCGCGTTCCGCGGTTCGCCCGAATTGAAGCGGGGACGGGCCAATGGCGTGCCCAGGGCACTGTCCTGGTGACGGGTGCGAGCGGCGAACTGGGTGGACGAGTGGTCAGGCACCTGGTCGAGCGGCACGGCGTCGAGCGGCTCGTCCTGGTCAGCCGGCGCGGTGGCGAGGCGCCGGACCTGCCCGCCGACATTCGCGTGCGACAGTGTGACGTCACCGACCGGGTCGCGTTGAAAGCAGTCCTGGACGAGATCCCTGACCTGGCAGCGGTCGTTCACCTCGCCGGCATCACCGACGACGGTGTGGTGTCCGCGCTCACCCCGGAGCGACTCGGAACAGTGTTGCGGCCCAAGGTGAACGCCGTGGTCGCACTGCACGAGCTGACCAAGGACAGGGACTTGAGGGAGTTCGTGCTGTTCTCGTCGGTGGCGGGCGTGCTGGGCAGCGCGGGCCAGGCGAGTTACTCGGCCGCGAACGCCTTCCTGGACGCGTTCGCAGCAAGCCAGGGGCCTCCGGTGCGGTCGTTGGCGTGGGGACTGTGGGACGGCAGCAGCGGCATGACCGCCAAGCTGGCCGACGCGGACCTGCGGCGGATGGCGCGCGGGGGAGTGGTGGCGCTGTCCGAGGAGCAAGGGCTGGCGCTGTTCGACCTCGCGTCTACTGTGGACGAAGCAACGCTGATTCCGGTTCGGCTGAGGACATCTGGCGACGCGGTGCCGCCGATGCTGCGGAACGTCGTCCGGACGTCCAGGCGGAAAGCCGTGGCGGTCGTGGACGACACGACCCTGCGGCAGCGGCTGGCGGCGGAGCCGGCCGACGGACAGGAGCGGATCCTGACCGAGATCGTCCGTGGCCAGATGGCGGTCGTGCTGGGACACGAGGCCGACGCGATCGGGGCGCACCAGAGCGTCGCGGACTCCGGGTTCGACTCGTTGACCGCCGTCGAGCTGCGCAACCGGCTCAACCAGGTGACCGGGCTGCGGCTCGCGCCGACCCTCGTCTTCGACTTCCCGACCCCCGCCGACCTGGCCAAACACCTGCGCACCGAACTGGCGATCGAGGAGACCCAGCCGGAGCGGGCCGACGCGGCCGAGACGCTTGGCGCGTTGTTCCGGCTGAGCTGCCAGACCGGGAAGATGACGGCGGGTTTCGAGATGCTGCAACGGGCCGCGTTGCTCCGACCGACCTTCGAGGACCTGGACCCGATGCCCGCGGTTCGGCTCGCGTCCGGCACGACGAGGCCCAGCCTGGTCTGCTTCAGCTCGTACGTCGCGTTGGCCGGGGTGCACCAGTACGCCCGGCTGGCGTCGCCGTTCCGGGACGTCCGGGATGTCTGGGCGCTGCCGGCGCCGGGCTTCGTCAAGGGACAGCCGCTGCCGGCCACGCGCGCCGCCGTCAACGAGGTGCAGGCTGGGTCCGTGCTGCGGTGTGCCGGCGACGACCCGTTCGTCCTGCTGGGATCGTCGTCCGGAGGTGTGCTCGCGCACGCGGCCGCCAGCCGGCTCGAACAGCTGGGCCGGCCGCCTGCCGCCGTCGTCCTGCTCGACACGTACATGCCCAGGGCCGACTCGCCGATCGAGCGCTTCCGGGACGAGCTGATCGGCGGGATGTTCGAGCGCGAGGAGATGTTCGCGCGGATGGACGCGGCCCGGCTCACCGCGATGGCCTGGTACTTCGAGCTGCTCGCCGAGTGGGAGCCGCGGCCGCTGTCCGTGCCGACCCTGCTGGTCCGGTCGTCCGAGCCGCCGGTGCCGGGCGCCGAGGACTGGCAGACCGACTGGGAGTCCGCGAACACCGTGATCGACGTGCCGGGCAACCACTTCACGATGATGGAGGCACACGCGAGCACGACCGCGCAGGCCGTCCACGACTGGCTTGACCGCTTGTAGAAGGAGAAACATGCGCGTTCTGTTCGTCACGCTGCCGGAACGGTCCCATCTCTACTGCATGACCCCGACCGCGTGGGCGTTCGCCGCGGCCGGGCACGAGGTGCGGGTCGCCAGCTCGCCGATGGCCGCCGACCTGATCACGACGGCCGGCCTGACCGCGGTCCCGGTCGGCCCGGACCACGACATCCACGGCGGCATGGCCCGCAACCGGGACAGCCAGGACTCGGAGTTCTCCGACTGGAACGAGACGGACCCGACCAGGCTGACCTGGGAACGGCTGCTGCTGCGGTACAAGGTCTCGGTGTGGCACGGGTTCGCCAGCTACAACGACCCGATGCTCGACGACCTGGTCCGGTTCGCCCAGGACTGGCGGCCGGACCTGGTGATCTGGGACCCGCTGGCGTACGCGGGCGGGGTCGCGGCCGAGGTGGTCGGTGCGGCGCACGTGCGGATCATGTGCTGGGCGGACGTCTGGGGCGCCATGCGGGACGCCTTCCACGCGTTGAAGGAGGACTCGACGGAGGACCCGATGGCCGAGTGGCTCACCGAACGGGCGGCGCCGTACGGCTGCGAGTTCACCGAGGCCATGGTGACCGGGCAGGCCACGATCGACCCCCTGCCGGTGAGCCTCGGTGTGGCGACCTCACTGCGCCGGATCCCGACGCGTTTCGTGCCGTACAACGGGCCCGCCGTGGTCGCCGACTGGTTGCGTGAGCCGGTCGAGCGGCCCCGGATCTGCCTTACATTGGGGACATCCAACACCGAACGGTACGGCGGCGACTTCGTGTCCATTTCGGACATCCTAAGAGCACTCGCGGACCTCGACGTGGAAGTCGTCGCCACCCTGCTGCCGGAGCAGATCGCCGCGTTGGGGGAGCCGCCGGAGAACGTCCGCGTGGTCCGGTCCATCGCCCTGCACACCGTGCTCCCCACCTGCGCCGCGATCATCCATCACGGCGGGTTCGGCACGTACGCCACCGCGTTGGTCGCAGGCGTGCCGCAGATCGTTGTCACGACGAGGATCTCGGACCACGTGCTGAGAGCCGAGGCACTGGCCGACCGCGGTGCCGGGCTGTACCTGCCGACCGCGGACGTCACCCCGGAACAGATCCGCGCCGCCGTGGCCCGGACAGTGACAGAGCCGGCGTTCCGGGAGAACGCCGGCCTGCTGATGGACGAGGCGCTGGCTCAGCCGGCACCGAACGACGTCGTGCCGGTGCTCAGCCGCCTCACTTGACGTATTCGGGCAGGGCGGCGGGTGGCCAGCAGTCGACGCTGAAGATGCCGACGGCGTACGCCTTGGCCACCAACGCCGCCCGGTTGGGCACCTTGAACTTCCGCAGCATCGCGCTGACGTGGTACTCCACGCCCTGCCGGCTCAGGTACAGCTTGGTGGCCAGCTGCACGGTCGGGATGCCCGCGGCGACCCCTTCCAGGATCTTGGCGTCCAGGTCGGTGAGCGTCCTGTACGGGTCCACGATCACCGGATTGTCGTTTTTGGACCGTTCGGCCCGCATCAGCACGACGACTGTCTTGATCTGCGCGCTGTCCCCGGGCACCGCCAGCCCGGTCAGCTCGCCGGCGAAGGTGGTGCCGTCCGGCCGGATCGCGACCACGCGTTCGGTCAGCCGGGCCCGTCCACCCATGGTCAGCCGCGCGAACTGCCGCAGCATGTGCTGCCGCACGCTGGGATGCAGGAACTCGCAGAAGCCGTGCCCGCGCACGTCCGTGCTGAGCCGGCCGAACTGCTGGAAGAACGCCGTGTTCGTCTCTAACACACGCAGCTGGAGGTCGAGGATGGCCACGGACATGCCGGATCTCTCGAAGAGTGACATGAAGATGTCGCCGTAGTCGGAGTAGGTCCTCGGTGCGCAGCGCTCCGCTAAGACGGCGGTTTCCTTCCTCGGTATGTGGCTGTCTGCCGTTAATCTCAACGCACCATGTGTCAAGCTCGTGGTCATGATTCGCATCCCCAAACTGCGACCCATCCCGCATCGGGCGTTCACGGTCCCCCCATTTACTGTGGCCGAGCCTATGGACGGGCCGCTGACAGCGTCAATGGCTGCGGAAGTGCCTCGCTAATACTGTGGTTTCGCGCCGGCGGCGGGTACGGTCCGCACTACCGCCCTTGCGGTGGCCGGAGCGTGCACACACCGTCACGCACTGGTGATTTCCGCAGTTCAGGCGGGTAGGGGTTGATGTCACGGCGATGGTTCGGAACACTGGACACCCGTGGCGGTGGGTTACCGGGGCGGGGTTGAGGTTCTCTTAAGGTTCGGTGATTTGAGGTTCCATTAAGGTTGCCGGGTGATCGTCGGAAGCGACGATTTTCCCCAGCGCCCGGCTCAATTCCGACCTGCCGGTGATGCCCAGTTTCCGGTAACAAAGCGTGAGTTGCTTCTCCACCGCGCGACGGGTGACCGAGAGCTCGGCGGCGATTTCGTGATTGGCGCGCCCGGTGGCGGCCAGTTCGGCTATCCGGCGCTGCACGTCGGTGAGGCTGGCCGGCGCGCGGTCGCCGAGTCGGGCCCTGGCCCGGTCGGCGAGCCACGGCGTGCCGCTGTCCTCGGCGATCAGCAGGCCCTGCCGCAGGTGTTCGCTCGCCTCCGGCCGGCCGTCGGCGTGCAGCCGGGTCCCCAGTTCCACCAGTGCCTTGCCCAGTTCCAGCCGGTTCGCCGAGAACTCCAATGTGGACACCGCGGCCCGGAGGACGGCCACGTCGCCGGTGAGCGCGCCCTTGATGCGCTGCGCCCGGCCGATCCCCTCGGCCGCGCCCCACCGTTCGGCGGCTTCGAGTTCCTCCTCGATCAGCCGCACCGCCTCGGCGGTGAAACCCAGCCTGTGGTGCAGCGCGGCGGCCAGGCTGCGCCACGCGAACAGCACCGGGTTGAGCCAGCCGGCACGGGCCAGCCGCCGGCCGCAGTCCTCGAACTCCTCCAGCGCGGCCCGCGGGTTCGACCGCGCCACCAGCGTCGCCTGCACCATCTGCCGGGTGATCCGGTGCGCCAGCCCGGCGTGCGTCGGCCGGTTCGGCGTGCCCGCCCGGATCCGCCGGGCCAGGCCAGGGTCGCTCGTCTCGGCCGCGACCCACAGCAGGCTCAGCCCGAACATCTCGTACGACTCGTAGAACCGGCCGGCCACCAGGTCACACGCCTGGGTCGCCGTGGCCAGCGCCTGCTTGTGCCGGCCGGACCGCATCAGCACGAACGCCTGCTCGCTGAGCACCGACGCCAGGTCGATCCGGGAGTCGCGGCGGGTGGCCTCGGCCAGGGCCGCGTCCAGCCAGTCCGCGACACTCGCGTCGCCCGCCGCCACGGCACTCACCACCACCAGCGGCATCGACCCGTAGACATGCGACGGGGTCGCGGGTTCCCTTGCCATCAAACGGTTCGTGACCCGCCCGATCTCGTGCGACGGCACCTGCCCGCTGAGTGTCGCCAGGTACAGCAGGACACCCACGAGCTCGCGTTCCGCCCAGGTGTCCAGCGGCGGCTCAGGTCCCAACGCGCGCAGCCGGTACACGGCCGCGTTGAGGGCCGACTGCTGTTCCCGGACGGCGAACCGGGACCGGGCCTCCAGCCGCAGGCACAGCTCCCGGTCCCGGCCGGTGAGCGTGGCCGGGTCGCCGAGTTCGTCGGCGACCCGGGTGGCCAGCTGGCCGGTGACCGGGTCGAAGATCATCGTGGGCAGGCGGGACACGGCGGCCGCCCGGTCCCGCGCGGTCGGCAGCACACCCACCGCCTGGCCGATGTGCTGCACCGCGGCCGCCGGGTTGGTCGAGCGTTCCACCGTGGCCAGCTCGACCAGCAGCCTGGCCCGGCGCGCGTCGTCCGGACCGCAGTTGAGCAACGTCCGCCGCAAATACCGTTGTGCGGCAGCGGGATCGTCGCGTCGCATGGCGCCGTCCACCCCGCCCAACAACACCTCGGCCGTCCATTCCGGCTGGGGCGTGGTCACCGCGAGCAGTTCCCTCGCCGCCTGTTCGGCCGGATATCCCGCGGTGTACAGGCATTCCGCCGCACGCAGATGGATCTGCTCGGTCTCGGTGAGCGTCATCGACCCGTCGAACGCGTCGCGCAGACAGTCCCGCAGGAACCCGGTCTCGTCCGGTAACAGACCCAACGACCGCAGGCTCTGCACCCCGTCGCACTGGTCGATCAGGGTGTGGTCCATCCGGCTGCCGAGCGACGCGATCGTACGGGCCAGGTTCCGGATGTCCTCGGGCTGCCCGGCCAGCGCGGCCGCCATCCGTTCCAGCAGCGACGGCGGCCGGGACGACCACACCGCCGCCGCGTGCGCGTTGTCCGGGCGGCCGCCCCGCGCGAGCACGTCCCGGAGCACCGACATCAGCACCAACGGGTTGCCACCGCTGGCTTTGTGACACGCGGCGGCGAACTCGTCGGCGGCGGGCTCGCCGAACTGCGCGCGCACGATCGTCGCGGTGGCAGCCGCCGACAACGGGGCCGGCTTGAGCACGCGGTCGGCGGCGAACGCGATCTCCCGCACGAGCGGCCGTGCCGCGCCCGCATCACCGGTCAGCACCGCTACCACCAGCAGCACCGATCTCCGGGACAGGTCCGTGGTCAGTCCGCGCAGCCAGGCGAGCGACTGCTGGTCGGCCCATTGCAGGTCGTCCACCACGATCACGACCGGACGGTCCCGGCAGATCCTGGCGAGCAACGCGGTCAGGCCGTGCGCCGCAGCGTGCCGCCTGGTGGACAGCGGATCGTCGCCCAGCGCCAGGCCGGCGAACCCGGCCGTGCCGGCCAGCCACCGGTCCCGTACGTCCGGCGGCGTGGCCAGCAGGATCGGTTCGAAGAGCTGACGGGCCACACCGAACTCGAAATCCTGCTCAAGACGCGCCGCGCTGGCCCGCAGCACGTGTTTGCCCTCGGCCGCCGGCAGGTGCGGAATCTCGTTGAGCACCGCGGATTTGCCCGTGCCGAGCGGCCCGCGGACCAGGACCACCGATCCCCGCCCGGTGTCGCCCGGCTGAACCGCCGCCGCGAGGGCGGCCAGTTCACCACCGCGTTCAAGTAGCACGATCGCATTCCCCAGTGCTCTCGCCGAGCGCTGTGCGCAACTCGGCCCGCCCGGCGATGCCGAGCTTGCGGTAGATGTTGGTCAGATGCAGCTCGACCGTACGTTTGGCCAGCCGCAACCGGGCGGCGACGGCCGCGTTGGACAGCCCCTCGGCCGCCAGTCGCGCCACTTCCACCTGGACCGGCGACAGCGTGCTGTCGGTCCGCGGCACGCTCGCGAACTGCCGGGACAACTCGTTCAGCCGCGGCATCAGGTGATCCCAGCCGTGCTGTGACACCAGCCCGGTCGCCTCTCGCAACAACGCGCTCACGTCCGTGTGCTGACCAGCCGCGAGCCGCGCCGCGGCCAGTTCGATCACCGCGCGCGTGTGCAGCAACCGATGCGGCCCGTCCCGCAACGCCTGCGCGGCTTTGCCGAGCCGGGTGAGGCCGACCGCGTCACCGAACGCCAGCCCGCCGCACAGGTGCGCCAGACCGATCGGCCCCGGCACGCCCCAGGTGTACGCGAGCGCCGTCTCCTCCTCGATCAACCGGGCCGCTGTGTTCAGATGCCCGCACGCCTGGTGCGCGATCGCGGCGAACGACCGCCACGCCAGCAGGGCGGGATTGCGCCACTGGTCCGCGGCCAACCGGCGGCCACACTCGGTCAGCAGCAGGGCGGCGGCCGACGGCTGCCCGCCGGCCAGGGTGAGCAGGCCCCGGGCGAACAGCAGGTACGTCCAGCCGAGGCTGCCGACACTGGTGGCGGGCATCGGCGCGGCGGCCACCATCTCGGCGCGCTCCACCATGCCGCGCTCCAGGTCGATCAGGATCTCCACGGCCACCAGCCGCGGCAGCGTGCCGGCGTGCCACCGTTGCCTCGGCACCTCGGCCGTGGCCGCGTGCAGGTCGCGGGTGGCCTCGTCGAGCAGGCCGCGGTGCAGCATCAGCTCGGCCCTGGTCGCCAACGCCAGTCCCACCGCCGGCCGGGCCCGGCGGCGCCGTGCCCCGGCCACCACCTCGTCCAGCCGGGCCGTCGCCTCCTCCGCCTCACCGGCCAGGAACAGTGCCTTGACCGCGGCCACGCGTGGCGCGAACGGCCAGCCGTCGGTGTTGCCCGCCAACGCCTTCCGGGCCAACGCCCGGCACCTGGCCAGGTGCCGGCCGCGCGCGGCGACCCGCCACGCGGCCACACCAGCCTGCGCGGGGTCGTCCGGCAACTCGGGGAGTTCCGGCAGCACGGGCAGAACCAGTTCACTGGCGCCGTGCCGGGCGTCCTCGGCCACGGCGGACAGCGCGAGCACCGAATCCCGTTCCGCAGCGCCGATCCCGGGCCGCCGTGCCGCGGCGGCGATCGCGCGGTCGACCAACGTGGTGTCGCCACGGCACACCAGCAGGTCGGCGGCGGTGATCCGGTACGCGCCGAGATCAGCGCCGTCCGTCTCGCGCAGCAACCGGTCCAGCCGCCGGTCGCCGGCCTCGGGGTTGGTCAACAGCTCGACCGTGCTCAGCTCCAGCAGGACCGCGGCCCGGACCGGCGCGGACATCGGCTCACGCAGCGCCCGGGTGAGCAGGTCGGCGGCGAGCGCGTCCAGACCGGCCTCCTGGGCCCGGCCGGCCGCGACCCGCAGCGCCTCGATCGCCCACGGCCGGCCGATCGGCGGCGCGGCCAACAGCATCCGGCCCACGGTCTCGTCGGGAAAACCCATGTCGTGCGCGATCTCCACGGCCTCACCGAACAGTGCCGCCCGGCCATGGAGGTCCATTGTGGACATCACGGGCCCGCGCGCGGACGGCTCGACGGCGGTGCCGGCGACCAACCCGGTGCCGGCGAGCGCGGCGAAGATGTCGATGGCGGCGGCCCGGGACACGCGGGCCAGCCGGCACACCCCGGTGAACGGCAGGTCCTCGCCACCGGCGACGCTCGCGCGCAGCACCGAGATCCACGTGTCCGGCAGGTCGCCGACGATCCGGTCCAGATGCTCGGCCCGCACCTCCGCCGCCGCCGCACGGATCCGTTGCGCGTTGAGCCTGCCGTGCGCGCCACGCCCCAACGTCGCCCGCAGCACAGCGGGATTCCCGTCGACGGACTCCGTCACAGCCGCCACGACCTTCTCGCTGACGTCGGTGCCGCTGTGCGTGTGCACGATCCACCGAACACCGTTGGCGCTCAACGGACGTACCTGAAGGACGGTCGCGCCGAGCGAGTCCACGTCCAGCACGGCTGGCGCGGCCGTGTTCACGCTCACCGCCACCAGCACCGGCCGGTCCTGAAGCCGCCCGACAATGCCCGCCAGCCAGCACAGCGACTCCGGGTCGGCCCGGTGCAGGTCGTCGACGACGAGCACCAGGCCGCGGTCGCAGGCACCGGGCGTCAGGTCGCGCAGTCCGATGTGGGCGTCCGGCGGCGGCTGCTCGGGCGCGAGCGCGGCCAGCAGTTGGGCGGGCACGTCGAGCCGACGTTCGCCGGGCGCGCAGCGGGCCAGCCCGACCGGCAGCCCGACCTGTTCGGCCAGCCCAGCCGCCTCGGCCAGCAGGGCACTGCGGCCCACCCCGGGCGGCCCCTGCACGACCACGAATGCGGACCGGCCAGCGAGCACGTCCAACACGAGCTGGTCCAGGACGGCCAGTTCGGCGTCGCGTTCGATCAGCGTGTTCCCGGTGCCCGCGCCCAGCAGCCTGGTCTGCAGGCTCTCACTGGTCATCGGACCAGGGCGGATCGGTCTCGAGCGCGGTTTCGAGTACGGCCGCCAGCTCGTTGCGCCGGCTCACCCCCAGCTTGCGGTACACGTTGGTGAGGTGGAACTCCACGGTCCGCACGGTCACGAAGAGGCTGTCGGAGATCTCCCGGTTGCTCACGTCCCGCGCGGCCAGCTCGGCCACCTGCCGCTCGCTGCCGGTCAGCACGTCCACCCGGCTCGTCGCGTGCGGCATCCGGCCACCGGCTTCGACGAGCCGCGCCCGAGCCGGGACCGCGAGCGCGGTGTAGCCCGACCGGCCCGACAACAACGCGGCACGGCGTAAGTGTGCGCGCGCCTGCTTGTCGTCCACGTCGAGCAACGCGCAGCCGAGGAAGTACTCGGCCTGCATCTGGCAGATCTTCGCGGGGGACTGGTCCAGCAGCTCCATCGCCGACGACAGCAGGGCGATCCGCTCCGGACCCGTCGTCACGACACCCTTGGCAAGCAGGACCATGCCGCGGCTGCGGGCGGTGTCCCACAGCAGGCTGAGCCGCTCGCCGTGCTCGACGAACTCGGTCGCCTCGGCGAACCGGCCCGCCATGGCGAGCAGCATCGCGCCCGACAACCACCAGGGCGCGAACATCGGGTTGGTGACGCCGGCGTCCGCCAGGCTGCGCCCGCACGTCCTGAGCAGCTCGACCGCGGCCGGCAGGTCGCCGCGCTGGGTCAGCAGGGACGCCTTGACCACCAGATGGACGTGGTACTCCAGGAGCGCCTCCGGGCCGGGCTTGACATCGATGTCGGCGAGCGCCGCCTCCGCGCCGTCCACATCGGACTGCGCGTCCCTGGCGAGGGCCAGCACCAGCCGGGCCAGGGTGGCGTCCAGGGACCAGGGCTGGCGCGCGGCGACGTCGATCGCGGCCCGCGCGTCGGCCACCGCCTGGTCGATCTCGGCCAGGTCCAGCCACACCATGCCCCGGACGCTGAGCGCGAGCACCTCCGTCCAGGCGTCGTTGCGCCGCCGCGACTCCACGGTGGCGCGGTTCAGCCCGTCCAACGCGGCGTCGGAGTCGTCGACCATGAACAGCACCCGCGACGCCGTCACCGCCGACCACCCACCGGGCAGGTGCTCGTCGCGGGACAACGCCCGCCGCGCGTCCTCGGCGGCCTCCGCGGGCTTGCCCGTGAGCGCGGTGACCAGGGCACGCACCGCCAGGACATGCTGCTCCGCGGGGGTTCCGGCGCCTGGCGGGGGCGCGGTGGCCAGCCGCAGCCGCAACGTCCTGATCGCGGACGTCTCGTTCGAACCGGTGATGGCCACCACGGATTCCAGCGTGGTGCGCAGGTCGCAGTCGGCCAGGTCGGGATTGTCGCCCACTTCGGCCGTGAGCGCGGCGAGGGCGCGGTCGAGCACCCGGACCGTGGTCGTCCTCGGCCGGACCACCAGGGACGCCCACCCGATCTGCGCGGCGATCCGGGCCGTCGTGCGGACGTCCGTCGCCCGCGGCATGACGTCCTCCAGATGCGCCAAGGCGGCCACCGGATCCGTGGTGACCAGGGCGTTGGCCAGATCCAGCTGCACGTCGACGTCGTCCGGGCGCGCTTCGAGCAGCCGGGTGAGATAGCGGGCCGCGTCCGCGTTCGCGCCGTGGTGGGCGGCGGTGGCGGCGGCCTCGCGCAGCACGCGCCGGGTCCACGGTAGATCCAGAGCAGGCAGCCGCATGACCTGTTCGGCGACGTCGGTGACCGGGCGGGCCGCGTCGCTGAGCACCTGCGCCGCCCGCATCCGCAGCCGCGCCAGCTCGCCGTCCGGCAGCACGTCCAGGAACGACTCGGCCACCGGGTTCGCCCCCGAAACGGTGAGAACTCCCTTGTGACGCAACGTTCTCATCGCCACCTCGACCAGCCGGGGCGGCACCTGCGCGAGCAGCGCGACCCGTTCGGTGTGCGTGTCGTGCAGGATCGC
Organism: Actinocrispum wychmicini; assembly: GCF_004345645.1. GTDB lineage: Bacteria > Actinomycetota > Actinomycetes > Mycobacteriales > Pseudonocardiaceae > Kibdelosporangium > Kibdelosporangium wychmicini. Next base: position 105,145 of record NZ_SLWS01000022.1, read on the forward strand.
GATCGCCCTGGCCACGCGGTGGACATAGCCCGGCAGGCCGGTCAGGGAGGCGTCCGCGGCCGGCCCGCCCGGCGCGGCCACCTGCGCGGCGTCGTCCGCGCCCGGCCGCGACCCGTTCGCGACCAGCGGCGCGAGCAGTCCGTCGAGCAGCGCCGGGTTTCCGCCACACACCTCGGCACAGCGCCGGGTGAACGCCGGATCCGGCGGCTCGCCGAACTTCTCCGCGATGATCTCGGCGATCGCCGGCTCGGGCAGCGGCTCCAGGTACAGCGTGCCGGCCAGCCGGTTGGCGACGATCTCGGTGAGCGCCCCGCCGGCCCGCACCGGCTGGTCGCCGACCTGGGCCAGCAGCACGAAAAGCGGCTGGCCGGCGGCCCGGCGCAGCAGGAAGTCCAGCCACCGCAAGGACAACTCGTCGCAGTGGTGCACGTCGTCGAGCACGAGCACGAGCGGCCCCTGGGTGAGCAGGACGGCGACCGGCCGGTAAAGGGCGGACAACGCCGAGAACGTGGCCTCGGTGCCGGGCGGTAAGCACACGTCCGGTGACGTTTCCGCCGCGGTCAGCAATTCCCGGACAGCCGAGTGACCGGCCGGCCGGCACCAGGCCCGCAACACCCGGGCACCGGGATACGTCGTGGCGTCGAGCAATGTGGTCTTGCCGATTCCAGCCGGACCGCGAACAAGCAGTACTTGTACGGTTCCCGCGCTCGCCTCCGTGTAAAAGGCGCGCACGCGGGCCAATTCGTCCGACCTTCCGGCCAATCTCGTGCGAAGTACGCCGACCGGCACGCTGATCCCCTTCCCCCAGAAGAAGTGGTCACCCGCCGCGGCCTCCGCAAACGCCCCCATGCTGTCCACGGTGGACCGACGTCGATGGGCGAACTATACCGTCGTTCCCCCCGGAAGTGGATCACCTCGCGAAACATGTCTGTCACGGAGGGTGACATCAAACTGTGTGTGGTCGCGACCTTCGCCAATCCTTCGGCACAATACTCCGATCGGGTCACATCGATGGTGGGAAAAGGCGCACTGCAGTTACCTGCAACAAGCGAAAAATATTCGTCAATGGCGCGGAATGGTTACCCCACAGCGGTGACCAGGGTCCGTGTCGTGCGCGACTGAACCAACGGTCCCTGCCGCACCGCGAACCGGATCAAATCGGCGATCGCGGACACGTCGGCGCCGGAAACGCTCGGGCCGGTCGGCAGCGCGAGCACCTGCCCGGCCAAGCGCTCGGTCATCGGCAGCGACACAGGCGACTCGGTCACGTACGGCTCCAACTGGTGGCATCCCGGCGAGAAATAGCACTGCGCCATGACGTTCTCGGCCACCAGCAGGTCCAGCAGCGCATCACGGTGCAGGCCGGTCACCGCCGCGTCCACCTTGACGACCAGGTACTGGTGGTTGTTCCGGTGGCGCTCGTCGTACCGGTGCACCTCGATCCCCGGTATGTCGGCCAGTGCGGCGCGGTACATGTCGTACCGGACACGGTTCTGCGCCACCGACTCCGGCAGCGCCTCCAATGACGTCAACCCCATCGCGGCCGACCCCTCGGTCATCTTGGCGTTCGTGCCGACCGATCCGATGCCGCCGTCCGCGCGGCGGCCGAAGTTGTGCGCGGCCCGCACCCGCTCGGCGAAGTCGTCGTCGTCGGTCACTACCGCGCCGCCTTCGAAGGCGTTCACCACCTTGGTGGCGTGGAAGCTGAACACCTCCGCCTGGCCGAACCCGCCGATCGGCCGGTCGCCGAACGTGCACCCGACACCCTGGGCGGCGTCGAAGAACAGCGCCAGGCCACGGCGTCGCGCGATCTCCGCCAGACGCGGGACGTCACACGCCTGACCCCACAGGTGCACGCCGATGATCGCGCTCGTACGGGCCGTGACCAACGCCTCGACCTGGTCCGGGTCGATACAGCCGGTCACCGGGTCGATGTCGCAGAACACCGGACGCAGCCCCGGGTACCGCATCGAGTGCGGCGTGGCCACGTACGTCATCGCCGGCATGATCACCTCGCCGGTCAGCCCCGCGGCCTGCACCAGCAGACTCAGCGCGATGGTGGCGTTGCAGGTCGCGACGCAGTGCCGCACCCCGGCGACCTCGGCCACCTGCTGCTCGAACTCGCGCACCAACGGCCCGCAGTGCGTCAGCCAGCCACTGTCCAGGGCGCCGTCCAGCCGCTTGTACAGCCGCGCCCGGTCACCGGTGTTGGGCCGGCCCACCACCATCGGCTGGGCGAAAGCCGGCGGCCCTCCGAACCACGCCAGGTCGTCCACCGTCCGCTTCATGGCCGAGATAGTGCCGCGCCCCGCCAGCCCCGCCGCCCCCTAACACAGCGGTTCTGGTGAATTCACGAGATCACTCGGCCTTCTCGCCGCGGTTGAGCACGCCGGCCTCGAACGCGGCGGCGACCGCGGCGGCCCGGTCGTTCACGCCGAGTTTGCCGTACAGGTGGATCAGATGGGTTTTGACCGTGGCCTCACTGATGTACAGCTTCGCCGCGATCTCCCGGTTGCTGTTGCCCCGCGCGATGTGGCGCAGCACGTCCAGTTCGCGTTGGCTCAACGGCTCCCTGATCGGCGACCGCACCCGACCGAGCACCTTGGTGGCGACCGATGGCGACAACACGGCCTCGCCCTTGGCCGCCGAGCGCACCGCGCGGAACAGCTCCTCCCGAGGCGCGTCCTTGAGCAGGTATCCGGTCGCGCCGGCCTCGATCGCGGGCAGCACGTAGCTGTCGCTGTCGTACGTGGTCAGCACCAGGATCTGGCACGGCACAGCCAGTTCGCGCAGCTTGCGGATGGCGGCGAGGCCGTCCATCTCCGGCATCCGCAGGTCCATCAGGATCACGTCCGGCCGCTCGGCCCGCGCCACCACGACCGCCTCGTTGCCGTTGCCCGCCTCGCCGGCCAGCTCGAACCCGGGGTCGGTGGTGAACATGCCGCGCAACCCGTCCCGCACCACCGGGTGGTCGTCGACGATCAGCACGCGGATCGGGTCAGCCATGGATGTCTCCCGGGGGGATGGCCGGAACACCGGCGGACAGCACGGTACCCGCGCCCGGCTCGGACTCGATCTCGAGCGTACCCAGCACCCGTTCCAGCCGTTGCCGCATGCCGGCCAGCCCGAACCCGCTGTCCCGGTCGGCGACCCGCGTCGCGGACGGGTCGAACCCGGTGCCGTCGTCGCGCACGTCCAACGTCACCACGTCACCTATGTAGGAGAGGGTCAGGTTCACCCGCTCCGCGTCGGCGTGCTTCCCGACGTTCGACAACGCCTCCTGCGCGGTCCGCAGCAGGGTCACCTCGATGTCGGGATGCAACGCCGTGGCCGGGCCGACCGTGGTGAACTCGACGGGCACCTTGCTGAGCTCCGACCACTGCTCGACGACGTGCCCCAACGCCTCCGGCAACTGCGACCGCTCCAGCACCTCCGGCCGCATCGCGTGCACCGAACGTCGCGCGTCGGTCAGGCTCTCCCTGGCCAGCTGGGCCGCGGTGGTCACGTGCCGGCGCCACACCTCGGCCTGGTCGCCGGAGTGCTCGGCGGCCTGCAACTGGGTGACGATCCCGGCCAGCCCCTGCGCGATCGTGTCGTGGATCTCCTGGGCCATCCGCTGCCGTTCGTCCAGCACACCGGCTTCCCTGGCCTGCGCCACCAGCTGCGCGTGCAGCCCGGCGTTCTCGGCCATCATGGCCTCCAGCCGGGTGTTGGCGCTGGCCAGGTCCGCGATGATCTCGTTGCGTTTCTCGCTCTGCCTGCTGATGTACCAGCCGACGAACAGCAACGGGACCGCGAGGTTGATCGCGAGTACGTACGGCTCGGTGCGTTGGGTCTGCAGGGTCTGCGCCAACGTGGTCAGCAGCGCCATCGCGGCCACGCCCCAGATGATCAGCCGAGGGGGCAGCAGGCTGATCGCGTAGCCGTAGCCGAGCGCGCCGAACAACGTGAACGACGGGTGGAGCGCGACCAGCGCGGCGCTGATCACCAGCAGGCCGACGTAGAACACGAGCACGGCGACCCGGCGGCGGGGCCACTCCATCCACACCACGACCGGCCACACCAACCACGCCGCGGCCAGCGCCACCAGGCTGATCGTCCACACCGGATCCGGCCTGGGCTCGCTGGACGGCAGGAACGTGGCCAGCGCGGTCGACACCGCGAGCAGCACGTACGGCGCCCCGCCGTACAGGGCCTTGGGAACGCTCTCCTCCGAGGCGATCGCGTTCGTCGATGCCGGTGACGTCACCCGAGCATTGTGCCGCCGGGGCAGCCGGCCGGCATCACCTTGTCCGCGAACAGCGTGAGCGTGCGGGCCATGGTGTCCAGCGACTGGCCGCCGAAGTCGACGTTCCACAGGACGACGTCCGGGTCGAGCACGTCCCGGACCTCGTCCAGCCGGCCGCGCACGGTGTCCGGCGAGCCGACCATCGCCTTGGCCTCCAGGCCCTCGGCCGCGAGGTCGAACGACGCCAGCTGCCTGGCCATCGCGGTGTAGCCGGCGTACGCCGGGGACTCGACGTTCTCCCAGGACAGGATGGCCTTCTTGAACGCGGCGAACGACTTCAGCATCAGCGGCACGGCCACGTCCCGGGCCTCGTCGTCGGTGTCGGCGATCAGCAGCGGGATGCTGACCGCGACCTTCGGGCGCCGGCCGGCCGGGCCGTGCTTGGCCAGGAATGTGTTCCGATAAAGGTCGATACCCTCCCTTCGGCGGTGCATCTCGGTCAGTTGGGTGGAGCTGATCAGCAGGTTGAATCCGCGTTCCGCGGCCCAGACAAAACTGGCCGGAGTGGCCAGCGCGGCGATCCACACCGGCGGTGCCGGCTGTTGTACCGGCATCGGCAACGAGTTCGCCCCGGCATATCGGAAGAACGGGGTTTCTTCGGACACATCAGACTCGGTCCACAGCCGGACCACCGCGTCGATCGTGGCGACGAACCGTTCCCGGCTGCTGTCCAGATCGACGCCGAATGCTTCGAACTCGTACGGCAGAAATGCCCGCGCGAACCCCACATCCAGCCGGCCGCGGCTGAGAACGTCCAGTTGAGCGGCTTGGGCGGCGATCTGGACCGGGTGGTGGAAGGACGCCTGAATGCCCCCCGTCATCAGCCGGACGGACCGCGTGCGCGCGGCCACGGCGGACAGGAATGCGAGTGGACTTGGACAGTATCCACCATAGGAACTCAGATAGTGCTCGGTCATCTTCACATAGCCCAAACCCAAGGTCTCGGCGAGGACGCTCGCCTCGAGAACGTCCGAGAAATACCGGGACGCGCTGGCCGTGTCGGGATCACAGTCGGGCAGCAGGGAAAGGCCGTACTCCATCAGGGAACCTCCGGCGATCAGGTGCCAGTTGACAATTCACAAGGTCCCAGAAGGGGTGCTGACTGAGCAACCTGTGACGGTCGAACACGCGCAGTGACTAGGAAATCACCTAGTGTGCCGCGCCACAGGCCCGGCAAAGATGCCTGACGACAGGGCGCCTTGCGCGCCAATCCCTTATGTCCCTTTCACTTTCTCCGTCAAGTTGTGGTAGCGGCCCGCTTCCAGGTGTCGTTCACCAGCGTGGCGGCCGAGGCGTACAGGGCGGCGACCGCGGCGAGGACACCCAGCCAGCCGCCGACGTGCTGGATCTCGCGGGACGACGCGAACGAGGCGATGGTCAGGTCGGCGAACGTCAGTGCCAGCAGCAGGAACACGACGAAGGTGACCTTGCCGATCCGGGCCGCGGCCACCGCGAAGACCGCCGTGACGATGGCGAACACCAGCACGAACATCCCGGTCGCCGCGGCGGAGGCGTTCGTGGAGAAGAACTCGGTGTAGCCCGCGAACGCCAGCCAGAACGCGCCGTACGTGGCGAAGACCGTGACACCGAACGTGTTGCCGCGACGGAACTCCAGTATTCCGGCGAGGATCTGGGTCAGTCCGCCGTAGAACAGCCCGATCGGCACGACCGTGGCGACCAGCGCGCTCACGTCGAGCACGCCGGCGTTGACGAAGCTCAGCACCAGGAACGGTGCCGCGAAGCCGGCCAGGCCGAGCGGCCCGGGATCGGCGCTCGTGGCTGTGACAGCGGTGGTGGTGGCGTTTCGGGTCGCGGTGGTGGTCATGGCAGCCTCTCCGTCAGTTGTGTTTCGGTCACGTCGTGTTGGATGCGGCTCGCTGGGGAGAACACGCGGAGCAGCGGCCCGGACAGCACGGTGGTGAACACCGCCATCGCGACCATCAGCGAGTAGAGCCCGATGTCCAGCAGGCCGACCTGGAGCCCGATGGTGAGCAGGACCAGCTCGGTGAGACCTCGGGTGTTCATCAGGGTGGCGAGCGTGGCGGCCGACCGGGCGTCCAGCCGGCTCACCCGGGCGGCGGTGTAGACGCCGGCGAACTTGCCGCCCACGGCGACCAGGATGATCAGGCCGAGTTCGGTCAGGCCGGTCGCGCCGAGCCCGGCCAGGTTCACCTGGAAGCCGGCCACCACGAAGTACACCGGCAGCAGCAGGGTGGCCAGCGGCCCGATCCGGGTGCCGGCCTCGGTCCGCAGGTCGCGCGGGACCACGACGCCCAGCAGGAACGCGCCGAAGATGAAGTGCAGCCCCATCCATTCGGTCAGGCCGCCGGACAGGAGCACCCCGACCAGGATCACGGCGAGCCGTCGCGGCCCGGTCCCGTGCCGCAGCAGCCTGGGCACGACGGTCACCATGATCACGACATACGGCACGACGAGCACGAGCTGCCAGGTCCCGCCGGACGCGACGATCGCGGCCAGCAGGATCCAGGCGACGACATCGCCGACGGCGGCCGACGCCAGCGCGAGGCGGCCCACCCGCAGCCGGTCCATTCCCCGGTCGACCAGGATCCTGGCCAGCACCGGGAACGCCGTCACGGCCATCGCCGTTCCCATGAACAGCACGAACCGCACACCGGACACCGGGTGCGACTGACCCAACCAGAGCGCCAGCACCACGCCGAGACCGAACGGCACCAGCAGCGATCCCGCCGACACCAACACGACCACGCGGCCCTGCGCCAGGACAGCCCGCCGGTCGAGTTCCAGGCCGACCAGGAACATGAACAGCGCGACCCCGATGGTGGCCAACGCGCTGAGCATCGGTCGGACCTCGGTGGGGAACAACGTCGCGGCGATCCGCCCGTCGAACAGGGTCGGCCCGACGAGAACGCCCGCGACGATCTCGCCGATGACCGCGGGCTGGTCGAGCCGCCGGGCCAGCATGCCGAGGACCTGGCCGAAGGCGAGGATCAGCGCGAGGTCGAGCAGCAACACCATCGCGTTGTGGGAGTTCACCGCGCGCCCCTCGGTGGAGAAGTGGTCAGTCGGTCAACGCGGGCTGGGCGCCGGTCCGGCGGATCCGCAGCCGCGGTTGCAGTTCCAGGTAGAGCCCGCCGATCGCCTTCTGCGGCGAGGTGGGCATGGAGTTCATCGCCTCGTTGTGGCCGGCGGTGATGCCGCCCTGGGTGTCGATCCGGCGGGCCACCGCGTCCAGCGCGGCACTGCCGGCCCGGGAGTCGTCCAGGTCCTCGATCCCGGTCACGATGTGCAGGAACGACTCGTACAGGTTGAGCATGTGCCGTTCCCGGCGGGTGAGCTTGTCGGCCTCGAAGAACTGGGTCTGGCGGTTGTAGCTGTTGTAGAAGAACGACACCACCACCAGCAGCCGTTCGAACGCCTGCCGGTACGCCTTCGCGTAGAACGCGGTGGCCTCGTGCTCGGTCAGGTCGCCGTCGAACACCGCCGAGATGCTCGCCGCGGACAGCAACGCGCTGAACGTCGCCAGGTGCACGCCGGTGGACAGCAGTGGATCGAGGAAGCAGGCCGCGTCGCCGACCAGGACGTAACCGGGGCCGGTGAAGGTCTCCGCGGCATACGAGTAGTCCTGTTCCACCTTGAGGTCAGTGAGCCGCCGCGCGCCTTCGACCATGCCGGCCACCCGGGGAGCCTGGCGCAGGGCGTCGTGGTAGACGGCCTCGATGCCGCCCAGCCGGTCCCGTTCCGCCACGAAGATGCTGCGTTTGGCGACCAGGCCGATCGAGTGGGTGCCATCGTGCAGGGGGATCGCCCAGAACCAGCCGTACGGCACCGAACACACCGCGATCGCCCCCCGCGGCCCCACATCCAGCGGTGTGACGTCACGCCAGTACGACCACACCGCGATGTTCCGGAACGCTTCGAGGAACTGGCGGTTCTTGAGGTACTTCACCGACATCACGCCGCCGCGCCCGGACGCGTCGACGAGGAAGTCGAACCTGATCTCACCGCTGCCGTCGGCGGACGTCCACCTGGCCGCGACCGGTCGTTCGCCGTCGAACACGATCTCGGTGACCTTGACACCCTGGCGCACGTCGGCCCCGTTCTCGGCGGCCTGGTCGAGCAGCAGGTGGTCGAACTCCGAGCGGATCACCTGGTAGCTGTGCCGGCTGGCGCCGCTGAGGTGGTCGAAGTTGAGGTCCCAGTTCTCCGGGCCCCACTCGAAGTAGGCGCCGTCCTTGCGCACGAAACCGTGCCGCTCCACCGCTTCGCGGGCGCCGAGCAGGTCCAGGATGGGCAGGACGGACGGCAGGATGGACTCGCCGATGTGGTAACGCGGGAACGTCGCGCTCTCCAGGAGGACCACTCGCAGCCCTTGCCTGGCGAGCAGCCCGGCGGCCGTGGCGCCACCGGGGCCGCCGCCGATCACCAGGATCTGGGTCTGTTCGCTCACCGGTCGTTCCTCCTGTTCCTGGCGAACACGGCGACATGGCCGCGTCCTGTGATGGGGTCGGTGTCGCACAGCAGGATCGTGGAATGTTCGGCTTGCCAGGCACGCCAATGCGTCGCCAAGGCCAACCAGACACTCGTGCAGTACGAGCCCGGACCGACCCGGTGCACCTGGACGTCACCGAGCTCGCCGGTGTCCACCCACGGGCCCAGCACGACGAGTTCGCCGCCCGTGACCCGATCCCGGATCAACTCGGTGACGTCACCGCCCGAGACGACCTCCGCCAGTTGGGGTCCTGGGCCCTGCCCAAGGACGAGGGCAGCCGCCGAGTCCTTCAATGGCGTCTCGTCGACCAACGGCATGGCGGTCGGCAAGGTGGTCTGTTCCAGCGCGGTGATCACGGCCTCGGTGCACCTTCCCGCACGGTGAAAGGCCGCGGCGATCCGCAACGCGGTGAACGGCGCCGCCAGTCCCTGCTGGGCGATGCCGAAGCACTGGGTGTCGCAGTCGAGCCGGTTCGCCAGATAGGCCGCCACAGCGGTGAAAGGTGTGACGTCCGGCAGCGCGTGGGTCACGACGACCAGCTGTGGCCGGCTCTTCCGGACGTCATCGGCGTCCAGCAACCGGTCGATCAGGTCGGTGTGCGAGACCTGGGCGCCGCGCCGGAACAGGTCCTCGTCGACCTTCCGGCCGAACGGTTCGACCAGAGCCCGCTGAAAGTCCATAATGGACTCGCTCGGCGGGGTGCCCGGTCCGGGCGGGTCGAGCACCGCGCTCGCCGCCAGCAGCGTCAGCCCGGTCATCGCACGGTGTCCGTGCCGGCCGGCTGCCTGGACTCGACGAAGTCGGCGAACGACCGGACCGACCGGAGATCGTCGATGTCGAGTTCCTCCGCGTCGACCGTGATCCCAGTGGCCTCCTCGACGATCATCAGCAGCTCCAGCACCGAGGCGGACTCGAGCCCCAGGTCGTCGAACAGGCGCGTGTCCTCGCCGAGTTCGGGCAGGTCGCCAGCCAACACGTCACGCAGCGCGGACTCGATCGCGGCCACCACGGCCGACCGGCTGGTCACGTCGCCTCCCGGTAGGTGATCACCATGGCGCCGAAGGTCGCCCCCAGGCCGACGGACGCCAGCACGTACCGCTCGCCGTCGACGAGCAGCCCGGCCTCCCGCATCGTCGTGTAGTTGACGAACACGTCGGCCGTGTAGGTGTGGCTGAACCGGCTGATGTTGTCCAGGAAGAACTTCTCCGGCGGTGCGCCGAGCACCTTGATCGTCTGCCGCCAGGCGAGCATGTTCACGTTGTGCGGGAGCACCCGGGCGATCTCGTCGAACGTCAGTCCCGCCGCCAGGACCGCCTCCTTGATGATCGCGGCCAGACGTTCACCGTAGAGTTCGCCGAACTCGACGCTCCGGGCCGGCGACAAGGTCGACCACTCGGCGTACTCGCCGTACGTTCGGGTGACGAACGAGTGCACCACATCGCCGGCACCGTCGAGCGTGACCAGGCAGGCGGCCGCGGCGTCGGCCATGATCGCCGAGTTGGGGATCAGCTGGATCCCCGGAGCAAACGCTTGCTCGCCACACACCACCAGGGCGTAGCCGTCGCCGTCCGACCGCAGCAGCTCCGCGGCCACGTCGATCGCGCCGAGGCTGCTCACGCACGCCTGCTGGCTCAGCGCGAACGCGTCCGCGCCGGCCAGCCCCAGTTCGTCCCGGATCACCTGGGCCATCTCGATGTCCGGTGGGGTCAGCGTCTGGGTGGTGTGCGCGAAGACGACGTAGTCCACCCGGCGTCCGGCCGGCAACGCGGCCAGCGCCCGTAGGGCGGCCGGCTTCAGCAGGTCGAGCAGGCTGAGATCCGGGTCGAACCGGAGCCGGTCGAGACCGTAGAACTTGCGGAACACGCCCAACTCCGCCCGACGCAGCCCGAGCCGGTCCGCGAGGTCCTCGATGCGCACGCTGCGCTCGGGCAGGAACGACTCGACCCGTTCCAGCGTCGCGGCCTTCATCGCCGGCCCACCACCTCGGCCCGGATCAGCCACAGGCGGTTCGCGCTGCGCCGGTCCTTCGGCTGCACCTGGTAGGGCCAGCGCTGTTCACCGGCGCCGGGCTCGCCGGGCTGCTTCAGTTCGCGCACCTTCCAGCCGGTCCGGGCCAGGAACTCCTCCGGCTCGTCCGTACCGAACCGCCATGGCCTGCCGTCGGCGACCATCGCGTCCAGGAACGACCGCGAGAACGGGTTGCGCAGGATCGCGCCGCCCAGGATGTCCACTTCCAGCCGGCTGCCCGCCGCCGAGGCGTCGGCCAGCGTGGTGAACAACTCGGCGGCCTGCTCGTGGGTGAGGAAGAACGTGACGGCCTCGACGATCCACAGGGTCGGCCGGTCCGGGTCGAACCCCGCGCGAACCAGGTCGGGCAGCCACTGGGTGGTGAGGTCGGCCGCGACCGTCCGGCGTGGCACCTTGGGGCGCGCGCCGAGCAGGTCGAGCCGCCGCTGCTTCTCCTCGATGAGGGTGTCGTGGTCCACTTCGTACACCACCACACCGTCCGGCCAGTCCAGCCGGAACGCCCTGGTGTCCATGCCGGCGGCGAGCAGCACGACCTGTTCGATGCCGTCCCGCGGCCGCAGGCTCATGATGCCGTCGTCGAGGAACTTCGTGCGGATGCAGATGAACGGTTGCAGGCCGCCGTTGGCGTACTTCTCCAGCAGTTCGAACCCGTGCGGCACAGCCAGATCCCGGGCCAGCGGGTCGACGAACAACGCGTCCTGCCGTTCCGACTCGATGGCCCGCGCCGCCGCCATCCACTGTGCGGTGTAGGACACCGGTCGCAGCGCCGTCATGCCGCACCCCGGGTGAAGAACGCCTTGTCGATGGCGGAGATGGTCTGGAAGTCCGCCAGGTCGATGGTGTCGAAGTCGATCTCGGCCCCGCTGGCCCCCTCGATCACGTAGACCAGCTCGATGAAGGACAACGAGTCGACGAGCCGGCTCTCGATCAGGTTCACGTCCGGCCCGACGTCGTCGAGTTCCGGGTGCCGGCCGAGAATCCACTCCCGGACCTGGTCAACGCTTGACGTGGTCATGTGTTTCCCCTCTGTACCGCCGCGTGCGCGGCGTCGACGTCACCGTCGTGCTGGTCCACCAACACCGCGAGCCAGCGCTCCAGTCCAAAAGCGACACAGCTGGTGTACGCGTGCTCGCCGCTGTCGCGCAGCCGGATGTCACATCGTTCGCCGAAGAAGTTCCGATGGGTGTTCACCGAGGCGATGGCCAGGCCGTCGTGGTGGAACTCGTACTTGACCGGACTGAGCCGCTGCAGCAGGGCCCGCGAGTCGTCAGGAGTGAAGAACGGGTCGCTGGCGGCGACCATGTCCAACCGCAGGCCGGCCGCGGCGGCGAACTGCTCGATCCGTTCGGTGAACCTGGTGATCGTCCGCTGGGTGTGCGCGAACGTGCCCAGCGCGACGATCTCCCGCATCTGGAAACTGGCCAGCCGCCGCAGGCCGGTGTGCCGTTCCTCGTTGCGGAAGCAGCGGTTCACCAGGGTGACGAGGGTGTCCTGGTCGAGCAGTCCGCCCTCGTGGTACAGGTAGGCGCCGAAACACGTGGCGTGCGGCAGGCCGTACGCAGCCTCCCGCATGTCCGTCGGCGCGAAGCGGCCGTCGACCGGTTTGCCGGTCGCCTCGATCGGGCCGGCCACCAGGGCGAGCTGCGGGAAGTTCAGGTACACGTCGAACTTCTCCAGATCGGTCACCGGATACAACGGCGGGGCGCTGATCTCCGCCGCGCCCGCCTGGACCGCCCAGCCACGGAATGTCCGGTCGAGCTCACGGACGACAGCGGTCTCGCGCGGGTCGAGAATGGCGAGCGCCGGGCTGCCGTCCACGCCTGTCAGCCTGGTCATCGCAGGATTCCCGTGTTCCGCAGATACTTGATCGTCTTGCGGAACACCTGGTCCTCGGCCTCGACGCGAGCGGGCGAGGCGAGCAGCGTCTGGCGCAGGTCGTGCGGGTCCGCGATGCCGGCGTCCCGGTAGACCTGGGGATTGAACAACGACTCGAAGCTGTGCGTCAGGTACCGCTGGACGTACGTCGAGATGCCCGCCAGCTGCTCCTCGGTCGCGGTCCGCTGCACGTCGGCGAAGAGCAGTTCGACGAGTTCCCGCCCGAACGCGATGTGCCGGGACTCGTCCTGGTGGTGGATCCGGTTGATGGCGCGGATCGTCTCGTGCAGCCGGTCGTCCTTGGCCATCCGCGAGTTGTAGTGGTCGACCAGTTCCTCGAAGATCAGGATCCGGACGAACACGAGCAGGCTCGCCACGTCCGGCGTCGTCTCGGCGAGGGCGGGGACGCCGCCGCCCGGCTGCCGGTAGATCTTCCGCCCGTACCGCAGGCAGAACTCGGCGAAGAACCACATGTGCTCGTTCTCCTCACCGATGAAGTGGTGGAAGAACTCCGACGGCGTCTCGAAGCCGGCGGTGTGGATCCGCCGGACCACCTCGATGAGCAGTTCCCGGATGCCATGCACGTTGAGGCTGTAGAAGTTCACGCTCTCGTACCGCGACAACGTGAACAGCTGCTCCTGGCTGAACGTCCGGGCGGCGTCGCTGCCGTAGGTGGTGGTCAGCTCGGGACTCATCCACCAGATGTTCTCCGGCAGGCTGTCCGGCCAGTCGAACAGCCGGTACGGGTTGTAGTAGTCGTCGATGGACTTCGACGAGAGGCGGTCGAGAATGCCGCGGAACCGGTCATCGTGGTGGATGACATCGTCGATCATGCGGGAGTGCCTCCGTTCGCCCGTGTCCGGGCTCAGGTATCACACACCGAAAGCTAGGCACGGCAACGGAACCGATCAACGCCCGGAACAGGCGTGGCCGCTACCGGTCACTCGCCGGGGACGGCCGCGGGGCCGCTTCCGGTCACGCGCGCCCGGCCCGCCGATCCGTTCCCGCTGTTGGCCGGCGCGACGGCGGCCGTTTTCGGTCACGACGTGGTCGGCCGCGGCCGGCCGACCCTAGGTTGAGCATGGTTTGGACCATTGCAGGGTTCTCAGTGACGAGGTGAGCCGTGTCCTACCTCTCGGCGCCGTACCAATTGGCGCGTTCTCCGGGACAAGCCGAACGGTCCGGTCCATTGGCGTTCGGGCACGCGAACATCCTGCGTGCCGTCACCGTCGACGACGATCAGACCCGCGACATTCTCGCCATGGTGTTCGCCGCGCCCCCTGGCCCGCCGCGGCGGGTCGTCGACCTGGTCGGGGTCCTGCTCGAACGGCACGAGTCGCTGCGCACCAGGTATCGCTTCAAACCCATTGTGACGCAACATGTCGCCGCCACGGGTGAGTTGGTGGTCGAGGTGGTCGAGGCCGGCACCGATCCGTTCGGGACCGCGGTGGCGACAGCGCGGCGCCTTCGGGTGCGGCCCTTCGACTTCGAAGCCGCGCCGCCGCTGCGGGCGGCGGTCGTGACCCAGGACGGTGTCGCCCAGTACCTGGTGTGGGTGGTCAGTCATGTCGCGATGGACGCCGCCGCCTGCGAGATCCTGTTGCGGGAGTGGACCGCCCTGGCGTCCGGCCGTCCGCTGCCGCCGGCCGGCCCGCAGCCGCTTGACGTCGTCGAGCTCGAACGGACGCCGCCAGTGCGACGGCTCACTTCGGGCGCGACGAAGTACTGGGCCTCCCGAATGCGGCACGTGCCGCAGGCCATGTTCCCGTTGTCCGCCCGCGTCACGGCGACCCGCGACGACTGGCATCCCGGCCTACGGATCCGGTCCCGTACGGCCATGACACATCTGGCGGACATCGCGGCACGGACCAGCGCCAGCCACTCCGTGATCATGCTCGCCGCGGTCAACGCGATCGTCTGCCACTACACCGGGCAGTCGACCTGCGTCACCACATCGCTGTCCGGCAACAGGGTTCTCCGCCGGCTACGGGACTTCTTCGGGTCGCTGTCGCAGGACGCCCTGCTGTCAGTCCCCGTGCCCGAGACAGGCACCTTCGACGAACTCGTGCGCGATGTCCGCGCTGCTGCGTTGGCGGCTTACCGGGCCGGATGGTTCGACCCTGCGGAAGTGTGGTCCGCCATCACGGAGGCGAGCGCGCAACGCGGCATCTGCTACGCGCGGGACCTCGTCTTCAACGACATGAGCCAACTGTCCAGCGGTGCCGACTTCGTCACCGCGTCGGCACAGTCGCGGCTGCCCGCGGTGTGGTTGCCCGGCGAGGACGACCTCACCGTCAACGAGTCCGATGTGGACGCCAGTCTGCGGCCGCAGCCGGCGGAGAACATCCCGTGCCGGCTCGTGGTGTACGTGTACCGGCTGGACACGGAACTGGACGTGATCCTGCACGTCGATCCCGCGTGTATGGACGCGGGCGAACTCGCTGAGTTCGGTCGTTTCCTGCTTCGGTTGCTGCGTGCGGCGGCCGAGTCCGACGTGCCCGTCAAGGACCTGCCCGCGCTCACCACGTTGACCCCGTTGACCTACGGCGAGGGCTGGTTCCTCGTCGACTCCTGCTGGGTGGAGATCGACGCGGTACGCGACCTGCTCGCCGAGGTCCTCGGTGACCGGCCGCATTTCGTAAGTGTGCTGCCCGACCAGCGGATCGGCCACCGCGTGACGTGCCATCTCGCGGGCCCCGCGGACATCGAGGACATCCATCGGCGGTGCGTGGCGGCGCTGCCCGGCCGAGTCACCGTGGTCGCGCCGCACGAGTACGTGGTCTGTGCGGAGGTACCACCGGATCCGAACGGTTGGGCGACCGCGCCGGTCATCGCCCGTGGCGACGGAAGGCCTGCGGGGAGTGGCCTCGAATGACCACCGACACCGAGTCGTTGCCCCGGACTTCCTTGTGGTCCGCCAACTTCCAGTTGTATCTCGGCGCACGGTCGACGTCGATGCTCGGCGACGCCATGCTTCCGGTCGCCCTGTCGGTGGGTGTGCTCGCGGCCGGCTACGGCATCGCGGGGGTGGGATACGCCCTGGGCGCCTGGATGGGGGCGCTCGCGGCGTGCATGCTCATCGGTGGTGTCCTCGCCGACCGGTTGGGGCCCAGACGGTTGATGGTGTTCGCCGACCTCGTGCGGCTCGTCGTGCAGGCCGGGATGGCGTTCGCGTTCGTGGTGGGCGTGCCGTCGTTGTGGCTGATTCTTGTGCTGCAGGCGTGCAGCGGTGTGGCGACGGCGTTGTTCCAGCCCGGTGTCGCGAGCATGGTGCCGAAGGTCGCCGACGACGTGCAACGCGCCAACGGCGTGCTCCGGATCGCCGAGGCGTTGGCCGGCGTGCTCGGTCCCGCGTTGGGCGGTGTCCTGGTCAGCGTGTTCGGTCCGGGCACGGTCTTCGGCATCTACGCCGCGACGTACGGGATCAGCGCCGGTTGCCTGATGGCACTGCGCATCGCGCCGGCGCCGGCGGAACGGACCGCGCAGTCGTACCGGAGTCAACTCGTCGAAGGCTGGCGGGACTTCCGGTCCCGCGCCTGGCTCTGGGGGGTGATCTCGATCTGGCTGGTGTACGGCAGCCTGGTGCCTGGGGTCGCACTGCCGGTCGTGGCCGGCATCGTCACCGGCGACGACGGCTCCACCGGGCTCGGGATCGGGATGGCGGCGTTCGGCGCGGGCGGCGTGCTCGGCGGCTGGGTGGCGATGCGGACGAAACCGCTGCGGCCCTTGGCGTCGGGTGCCATCGGCTGGGCGCTGTTCTGCCTGTATCCGGTCGTTCCGGTCCTGCGGCCCGGGGTGCCGCTGCTGTGCGTCGGATGGCTGCTCGCGGGTGCCGGGCTGGCCTACTGGCAGGTGATCTGGGCGACCACGGTGCAGACCAAGATCCCCGGCGAGTTGCTGAACCGGGTGTACGCCTACGACGTCTGCGGCTCCCTGGTGGCGTTGACGCTCGGCCGGCTGCTGGCCGGCCCGCTGACCGGACTGTTCGGCGCGTCGAACCTGATGCTGATCTCCACGGCGTTCGGCCTGCTGTGCACCGGCGCGTTGCTCGCCGCGCCGGCCATCCGTCGACTGGAACGTGTGAACTAGAAGGGGGATCCATGGCAGTGCCGACGGAAACGGAACCAGCCGGCGCCTTAGCCGAAACGTCCGATGTGGACGATTTCGTGATCAGGACCTACGAGCACATCGCGGCCAATCCCGGCATGGCCCTGGCGGGCTGCGCCGAGCGGCTGTCGGCGCGGCGGACCGACGTCGAGCGAGCCGTCGACCGGTTGCGGCACCTGGGTCTTGTCACGGGTGACCGGCCGGTCGCGGTGAGCCCGGACACCGCCCGGATGGCCCTGTTGCTCCCGCTGGAGCAGATCATCCGCGACCGCAGCCGGCAGCTCGCGGATTGCCTGCGGTGGTCGCGGCCGTTCGAGGACGCCTTCGACCGGGCCAGGCGGGGCGCGGGGCCGGCCGTGACCCGCCTTGGCCTCGACGAGACCGAAGCCCTGCTCACCGAAGCGGCCCGCCGGTGCACGGCCGAACTGGTCATGATGCAGTCGTGCGTCGCCCAGGAACCCCCGGCGGCGCGGTGTGCCCGACCGCTTGTGCTTGACACCGCGCGGCGGGGCGTACCGGTACGGTTGCTGTACCCGCACTCGGGTCGCGGCGACACTGTGACTCGTTCCTATCTGCACGAGGTGACCGCGTCGAGCGGCCAGGTCCGCACCTGTGACGACATCTTCGACCGCTTCGTCGTCTTCGACAGTTCGACCGCGTTCATCCTGACCTCGGGTGACGAGGCCGGGTGCGCGGCCGCCGTGATCCACGAACCCATCGTCATCCGTTTCCTGCTGCGCATCCACGACCACGTCTGGCAGTCCGCCACGCGGTTCACCCTGCGGCAGTCCGGGTACGGCAACGCGTTGGGAGTGCTGAAGTCCAGCATTCTCGACCTGCTCGCGGCCGGCCTCACCGACGACGTCATCGCCCGCCGGGTGGGCATGTCCGAACGTACGTTGCGCAGGCACATCGCCGCCATCATGCGGGACATGTCGGTGGGCAGCCGGTTCCAGGCCGGCGTCGCCGCCGCCAGTGCCGGCCTGCTCGGCTCCGGTACGCCTGCTCACGACCATTTCTGATGGAGGAGATCCCGTGCGTTCCAGCAAGCCGGTAATCCTCGGCGGCAGCCCGCTGCTGGCCGACGAGGTGCCGCTGACCCGGCCGACGCTCACTGTCGACGAACAGATGAGCGCCGCCCTTGGCGAGATCCTGAACTCCGGCAGCCTCACCAAGGGCCGGCACCTGGCCGCCCTGGAACACAGGGTCAGCGAGTTCCTCGGGGTCGGCCACGCGGTGGCGGTGTCGAGCTGCACCAGCGGCCTCATCCTGGCGCTTCGCTGCCTCGGCCTGCGCGGCGAGGTCGTGCTGCCCAGTTTCACCTTCATGGCCACCGGTCACGCGGCGATGTGGAACGGTCTGACACCCGTGTTCGCCGACATCGACCCGGAGACCTTCGGGCTCGACCCGGAACGGGTCGACGACGAGATCACCGACCGGACGACCGCCCTGTTGGCGGCGCACACGTTCGGCGCGCCGTGCGACGTCGAGGCGCTGGCCAAGATCGCCGCGACACGGGGGATTCCGCTGGTCCTGGACGCCGCGCCGGGTTTCGGCGGGAGCTACCCGGACGGTTCGATGATCGGCACCAAGGGCGCGGTGGAGGTTTTCAGCCTCAGCCCCACCAAGCCGTTCACCACCGGCGAGGGCGGCCTCATCACGACCGACGACGCGGACCTCGCCCGGGAACTGCGGATCGGTCGGGAGTACGGCAACAAAGGCGACTACGACAGTGCGTTCATTGGAATGAACGCTCGGATGCCGGAGCTGTCCGCGGCGCTCGGTCTGCACAGTCTGCCGCGCCTGCCGGAGATACTCGACCGCAGGAGGCGGCTGGCCGACCGGTACCGAACCGGTCTGTCTGATGTGGACGGTATCGGCTTCCAGCACGTGCACCCGGCGGCTCGCAGCACGTACAAGGATGTCTGCCTCACGGTCCACGTGCCGAAGTTCGGCGTCGGCCGGGACACCTTGGTCGAAGCGCTGCGAGCGGAGAAGGTCGCCACGCGGACCTACTACGACCCGCCGCTGCACCTGCAAACCGCTTACCAGGCAAGCGAAGCCCGCCACGGGTCGCTCCCGCACACCGAGGAGCTCGCCCGGACCGCGGTCACCGTTCCGTTGTACGCGCACATGTCCGACCAGTTGGTGGACCGGATCTGCGACGTCATCCGCCGTATCCACGAGCACGGCGAGGAAATCACCGCACGAAAGGGATTATCGTGAGCATCCTGCGAGACTCGGCGATCCTTGTCACCGGCGGAACCGGGTCGTTCGGCCAGGAGTTCACCCGGTACGCGCTGGCCGAACTGGGACCGCGGGAGATCGTGATCTTCTCCCGTGACGAGCTCAAGCAGTACGAGATGCGCCTGCGGTTCGGCGCCGACCCGCGGATCAGGTGGGTCATCGGCGACATCCGCGACCGCGACAGCCTGGTCCGCGCGATGCACGGGGTGGACCACGTCGTGCACGCGGCCGCGCTCAAACAGGTCGACACCGCCGAGTTTCACCCCTACGAGTACACGCGGACGAACATCTACGGCTCGCAGAACGTCGTGGCCGCGGCCGTCGAGACCGGCGTGCGGAAGATCGTCGCCCTGTCCACGGACAAGGCGTCCAGCCCCATCAACCTGTACGGCGCGACCAAGATGGTGGCGGACAAGCTGTTCACCGCGCCGAACTCCGGGGATGTCGGCTTCGCCGTGGTCCGGTACGGCAACTTCGTGGGCAGCCGTGGCTCGGTCATCCCGCTGTTTCGGCGGCTGGCCGGCGAAGGCGGCGCGCTGCCGATCACCGACAAGCGGATGACCCGGTTCTGGATCACCCTGGACCAAGCAGTGCGGTTCGCGGTCGACTCGTTCGACATGATGCGGGGCGGCGAGTTGTTCGTCCCGCGCAGCCCAAGCATGAAGATCGCCGACCTGGCCGAGGCGGTGGCGCCCGGCTGCCCAACCTTCGAGGTGGGCATCCGGCCCGGCGAGAAGCTGCACGAGGAGATGATCGCGGCGGAGGACAGCTACCGGACGTTCGAGCTGGCCGACAGGTACGTCGTCCTCCCTACGGTCGGTGGCGTCCCGGGCGGCGGGCGGCCCGTGTCGCCGGGATTCACGTATCGTTCGGACACGAACGACGTGTGGCTGTCAACGGCCGAGCTGCGGACGCTCGTCGAGCCGACGGGGGTCAGATCGACATGACGGTTCGGCTCACCGGGGCGGTCATGGCGCATCCGCGTCGAACGGCGTCCGCCGAGACGCTGATCTCCTCGGCGCCCTTTCTCGACCTCGTCCTCGATCCCGACCCCAGCGGCCCGCCGACCGGGCTGCGGACGTCCATGCGGGCGTGGTCGTCGGTCCCGGCCGGGTCGACACATCATCTTGTGCTCGAGGACGACGCCCAGCTGTGCGAGGGATTCCGCGACCAGGCCGAACGTGCCGTGGCCGCGGCACCGGACGCCGCGATCGTGCTTTTCACCGCCTGGGGCTCACGTAACGGAGCAGTAGTCCGCTTGGGCGCGCTGTCGGGTGCCCGCTGGGCGACGCCGGTCGCCGAGTACACCGCGAACGTGGCCCTCATCCTGCCGGCCGCGGTGGGGGAGGGCTTCGCGGACTATGCCCGCGCGCACGGCGGGACCTGGCCGGACGACGTGATACTGGCCCGGTACCTCAAGTCCCTGGGCGTACCCACCTACCTGACCGTCCCCAATCTCGTGGAACACGGTGAATTCCCCAGTATCTCCGGAAACGACCGGCACGGCCTGCGGCTGTCCGCGTGCCATTCGGCCGTCCCAGCGGACACGGACTGGAGCCTGGACAACCTGATCGAGCCGGACGCGGTCCCTTTCTTCAAGTTCGGTGTGGCCCAGTGCACGGTCCGGTCCGCCGATCGTTGGCTGACAGTGGGCACGGACCGCGGATCCCGAAAGCTCGGCGTGGACGTCGACCGCTGCGAGACGGAATTCGACAGAGCGAAGCCGGCCATCCCGCTCCCGCCTGGCCGGTTGGCGGCCTTCTGGCGAACCGCTTACACCTTGGGCCTCCTCACGACCCGGTACGCCGCGACAGCGATCTCGCCCGACGATCCACTCGTGGACAAGGCGCTTTCGACGCTCGGCCCCGGGGGCCTGTGCATGGAGGTAAGCGCGGCGGAACTGCGGGCACTCCAAGCGCCCCTGCGGGACTTGGCGTGGACGGCCGTCTCGGCGGGGGCGTGCCAACCCGAGTTCCCCCGAACGGGCCGAAGGATCCTGTTCACCGGCCCGGACTGCGCGTTGCGCCGAACCCTGGTGGCGGACCTCGCCGACCGGGGGCACACCGTGCGAACCACGGCCGACCCCGCCTCGGACCAGATGGCAGCGGACGACACCGTTGTCGAACTGGTCACCGCCGGGCCGCCGACGCGGATCTCCGTGCGGTGCCACGTCACCGGCTCGCCGGCGGTGCTCCGCCTCGGCGTGCCCTACGGCCCCGAGATCGTCGACTACTCGCCGATCAACGACCTCGTCCTCCAGTCGCTCACGATCCAGCCCATGCGCGCCGAGACGTCGCTGCCCGACGCCGTGCGGTTCGTCCACGTCTGGGACATCGGGGCGGCGTTGGCTCGGATCGTCGAGTCGCCCTGGCTGTCCGGGGAGTTCGACCTGTGCCATGACGAGGTGGTCAGTCCGGTCGAACTCGCCGAGGTGATCGCCCGGTCGGTCCGGTCGGTCGCGATCGATCTGGTGCGGGTGCCGGGGGAACTGTCCGGGCCGGCGCTGTGTCCCGAGCGGGCCAAGGCGGAGTTGGGCTGGCGGCCGGCCGTCGACTTGGCCGAGGGCGTCCGGACCGTCGCGCAGTGGCTTGCCTACGAGGCGGACTGACCATGGAAACGACCTTCGCCACCGAAGCGGGTGCCGACGTCAACGAGGACGCGGTTGCGGCCGGGGCGGACTTCGCCGTCGTGCTCGACGGCGCCACCGCCGAGCCCGACACGGACGCCGGCTGCCGGCACGGAGTTCGCTGGTTCGCGACCCAGTTGGCCGGTCGACTCGCCGCACGCCTCTCGGTGGACGAGTCCAGGACCCGCTCGTTGGCCGACATCCTGCACGACGCGATCGAAGCCGTCGGAATGTCTCATGTGGACACCTGTGACCTCGGGAACCCGTGCAGCCCATCGTCCACTGTCGCACTCGTCCGGCAGCGGCGCGACCACGTCGACTATCTGGTGCTCGGCGACTCACCCGTGGTGTTCGCCCGGCGGGACGGTGCCGTCCAGCCGGTCACCGACGACCGACTGGCGAGGTTCGACGGCCCGTGGTGCGAACTGCGCCAGGTGCGAAACGTGCCGGGCGGCGTCTGGGTCGCCGGGAACACCCCCGCCGCGGCCGAGCACGCCGTGGTCGGCTCGGTGCCGGTCGCGGACATCGCCGGTGTCGCCCTGTTCAGTGACGGCGTGACCAGACTGGTCGACCGGTACGGCTGGACCTGGCGGGACATGATGGCCGTCCTGGACAAGAACGGGCCGGCTGACCTGATCGCGTCGACGAGGGCAGCGGAACGAACCACACCGGGATTCCCCGGGAAACCGCACGACGACGCCACCGCGGTGTTGTGCCGGTTCAGTCAGTGATCAAGACCTCGGCAGGACGCTCGACAGCCCGCACCGGCCGGTGCCCGCTCCAGGACCTCACAGCTGGCGGGATCCCGCATGCCTGGCACCAGGTTTGACGTCAGCCACCCGAACTCGGCGGCGCGGTAGCCGAGCTCGAACCTGCTGCGCGCGCCGACGCGTTCCATCAGCATGGTCACGTGGCGCCGGACAGTGCGGGCCGACACGCCCAGCTTGCCGGCGACCGCGTCGTCTGTCTTGCCGGCGACCATGTGCCGCAGCACGGACTGTTCGAACTCGTCCGGCTGTCCACAGACCGTCGCCCAGGACGCCGCCGTGGCCCAGCGCTGGGTGAACGTCTCCACCAGGGCGGTGACCAGGGACGGCGTGGTCACCGCCAGCAGGACACCTGCCGAGTCCTGCCGGTCCGCCGGGACGACCGCCACCCTGCGGTCGATCAACAGCGACTCGTGCCCCCCGTTCTTCGCGATCCGCACCTGGGCCCGGTGCCGGACCATCTCCCTGATCTGGCATTGTTCGTCTTCGTCACACGGCGGCCAGAGCATCCGCACCTCAACCTGGGGCAGGCAGGTACCGGACCGCACAGCTTCGACCACGCGCGCACCGATGTGCCGCGGAACGCCGGCCGCGGCGAACAGCACTTCCTGGCGCGCGTCCCGGATCAAGTCCAGAAGTCTCGAGTGGCCCACATCGGTAACGGGCTCGTCACCTGCCCGTTGCCGGCCGGCGCCGGCCGATCCCCGCTGGGTTCGATCCCGCGTCCCCTCCTCTGCGACCGGGCGGCCGGTGGCGCCTGGTCCGTGCTCGAGATCTGCCACTCGACAGGCCGAACAACTACTCCGCTGGTCCTCCTGCCACGCCCACTGGATGCCGGTTGGCTAAGTAGCCGTCCGAGACGGACAGATCCGGCTGGCCGGTCGAAATCTCCCGATGCCGGCCAGGGGTTCCGGGGCTGACAGACTCGCGGTATACCATATTCCACTCCGATCGGCGTGTTCGGACCCACCGTCTGGTCCAGACCTTTTGACACTAGAGCCGTCGGCTCACGCTCAACAGTCTCCGATGCTGATTCGCTTGTGTGCGAAGGGAAAGGATTACCGTCGGATTACGTGCGCCGATCCGGCTGGTCAGGCTCGCGGTGAGTGTGACGGATCATGCCGATTGGCTCGGGCGGGCAAGATCCTTTTTCGCTGTGCACGGCGGAAACTTCGTTACCTGAACTGTTAACCTGGCCAAGTGGGCAATCAGGAGGGCCGGATCGGGGTGGTGACCGGGTTGGTTCGGGCCGCGTTCCTGGTGAATGCCGTATACACCGAATCGGCTCGGGAATACGGCATCACGTCCCAGCAAGGACAGTTGTTGTGCGTGCTGATGGCGCAGCCGTACGGGATGGGCGAGCTGAGCGCGGTGCTGGGGCTGGCGAAGTCGAGCCTGACCGGCCTGGTGGACCGGACCGAGCGCAACGGCCTGGTCCGGCGCGAGTCCGACCAGGCGGACACCCGTGCGGTGCGGGTGCTGTTGACCGCGCGCGGCAGCGAGCTCGCCGCGGAGTTCTACGCCGAGACCTGCCGGCGGGTGGACAAGCTGGCCGTCGGGCTGACCGCCGCCGACCGGGCGATCCTCGGCGACCTGCTCGGCCGGATCGTGCTGGACAACAACGTGCCCACGGTCTTCCTGGACAGTTCGTACCCCGAACCAATATAGTTCGTAGTACGAACTGAACAAGGGGGGTAAGGCTGTGTCCATCCCAGACGTCGTCTTCGGTTTCGGCGCGCACAGTGAGATCGACCAGGGCCCGGGACTGCTCCGCCTGGTCGACCAGGCCGACCGGGACGGGCTGGACGTCTTCTCGCTGTCGGACCATCCCTACATCGGCACGCACTTGGACGCGTACGCCACTATCGGCTTCCTCCTGGGCCGCACCCAGCGCATCGCCGGCTTCGCCAACGTCACCAACCTGCCGACCCGACCGCCAGCCATGGTGGCGCGAACGGTGACCTCGCTGTCCGCGTTGTCCGGCGGCCGGGTCGTGCTCGGCATGGGCGCGGGCGGCCTGTGGGACCGCATCGCCGACATGGGCGTGCCACGGCTGTCGCCGAGCGACGCGGTCGACGCCTTTGAGGAAGCCATAGTGCTGGTCAGGAAGCTGTCCGGCGGCGGCCCACCGGTCACCTACCAGGGCCGCCACTACCAGGTGACCAACATCGAGCCGGCCGCGGTCACCGCACCCGAGGTATGGACCGGCTCGGTCGGCCCGAAGTCCCTTGCGGCGACCGGCCGCGTCGCCGACGGCTGGATCCCGGGCCACGCGGCGGACTGGCTCAGCGAGCGATACCGGACGTCCCGGCCGGTCATCGACGAGGCGGCAGCCACAGCCGGCCGCGACCCCCGCGAAATCCGCACGGTGTTCAACCTCCCCGGAAAGATCACCGACCGCCCGCTGGCCGAGACCCGCTCCCGCGACGGCCGCTGGATCGGCGGCTCGGTCGACCAGTGGGTCGAGGAACTCACCACCGCCGTGCGCGAGCACGGCGCGGCCGGCTTCACGCTCTTCTCACCGTCCGGCGGCACCCAGGACTCCGTCACCCTCGGCCGCTGGGCCGCCGAGATCGCCCCCGCCGTCCGCGAAGCGATCAGCTGACCCGCGGATCCCCCACGGGGCGAAGACCTGATCACGTGCGCCCACACCCCGAACTGGGTATCACTGTCACGTCCTGACTGGATGACTCGCTTGGAACGCCAGCCTGCGGTCGGCGTCCACGGCGATCCGCTGGAGCTCGTCGTCCAACGCCATGAACACCTCCCACGGCGTCTTGTCACTCACCGCGACCAGCCGGTCGATGACCAGTTGTTCCAGGTCGGGGACGCGTTTGGCCTTCCAGATCTTGTCGGCGAGGCTGACCAGCAGGTCCGCCATGGTGGCGTCGGGCGCGCTCCACGATCCGTGCGTGCGGGCGAACCTGGCCAGGTCCGGGGCGACCCCCCGAGCCAGCAGGATCTCGCAGCCGGCCTGTTCGTGTTCGCTGCCGGGGTCGGACAACTCTCCGATGTGGACGGTCTTGCCGATGTCGTGGGTCGCCGCGCCGAACAGCATGGCCGGGCGATCGAACTCCGCCGAGGGATAGTGGAGCTGGACCCAGTCAGCCAACTGCCACGCCACGTCGTGAACCGCCCGCAGGTGCGCAGCGAGCCTCGGCGGGGCGGCCAACCCCGCCAGAAGTTCCCCGGCCAGCTCCGGCAACGGCCGCAGCACAGGGTCGCCGGGATCAGTGAGAGCGCGACGCAGCAGGTCCCCAGCCATACCACCACAGTAGTCCTCAGGGGTTAGCGTGTCCGTGTGAAGGATCTTCCTGTCGGGTTGGATCAGGCCCACCTGCGGCGTGGTCTGGCCGAGTTCGGTATCGACGCGGTGACAACGGCCTATGCCCCTGTGGGGTTCGGCGACTACCACTGGACGGTTACGGGCGCCGACGGCCGGCAGTGGTTCGCCACCGTCGCCGACCTCGAAGACAAGCCAAACGCACTAGACGGTCTGCGCGCGGCCATGGACACAGCGGTGGCGTTGAGCGATCGCCACTTTGTCGTGGCGCCACTGCGTGCCGGCAGCGGCGAGACTGTCGTCGCGTTGAACACCCGGTACGGACTGAGCGTTTTCCCTTTCATCGCAGGGAAACCCGGTGAGTTCGGCCAGGAGTTGCCGCCGCAGCAACGGGATCAGGTGCTGGACGTGCTCGCCGAGCTGCATAGTGCCCAGCCGCCACGGACAACACCACACCTCGACCTGAACCCCGAGGGACGCGACGACCTGGACGCAGTCCTAAAAGAGTCGGCCCCATGGACCGGCGGACCCTTCAGCGAACCCGCCCGGCACCTGCTCGCCGACAACGCCGGCATGGTCCGCGCCCGCCTTGAGGACTTCGACCGCTTGGCGGACAAGATGAAACGCGCGCCGCACGTGGTGACGCACGGTGAACCCCATCCGGGCAATCTCATCCTGGCGCCGGCCGGCTACCTGCTGGTGGACTGGGACACGGTCGGCTTGGCCGTTCCGGAACGCGATCTGTCGGTCCTGTCCGACAACCCCGACGACCTCAAGTACTACACGGTGACAACCGGACGGGCCGTGGACGGGGACGCGCTCGCGCTGTATCGGTTGCGCTGGAGTCTGGCCGATGTGGCCGCGTTCACCACCTGGTTCCGTTCGCCGCACGAGCGCACTCCGGACACGGAAACCGCTTGGCAGGGCCTTGTCTCGACGATCCAGGTGCTCACCCCGGCGGGGTGAGCACCTGGGGTTCGGTCAGCCGATCTGGTAGGAGTACGGCAGCACGGAGATGACCTCACCGGTGCTCGTGGTGGGCAGGCCCGTGAAGCCGGTGGGCAGGATGGGGACTGTGACCACGTTCAGGTGGCCGTTGACGGTGCTGTTCCGGGCACCTGTGGGGGTGATCGTCACCGTGACGGTGGCGGTCTGTCCTGGTTGGATGATCGTCGGGGTACCGCCGGTTCCGTTGGGGTCGACCGCGAAGTCGAACGGGTCGCCGGTGGTGGAGGTGACCGCGTGGTCGAAGGCGGCGGTGGACATCGAGGCGGTGTAGCTGGCGTGTCCCGGTGGGGCGCCGGCCGGGCCGAAGGGGCCGAGTTCCTCGATGCTGGCGAACCAGATTCCCTTGCTGACGCTGCCTTTCTTCTCGGAGATCGTGGCCACCGACACGGTGCTGCCGTTCTGGGCCTTCTTCAGGTCGCCGAACAGGTCGATGCCCGCGGCCGAGCCCTGCAGCTCGACCTGGCCGGGCACGCTGGACGAGGTCGCGACGCTGAACCTGCTGGTGTCCGGCGGAACCAGGTACACCGGGGCCAGCGCGCCCACTTCCGGCAGGTCGACCTCGGTCGAGCCCTGGATCGGAACGGGTTGCAGGGTCTGTGCTTTGTTGCCGCGGGCGTCGATGCCGACCGCGATCGGCTCGACGCCGGTGTTGCGCACGGTCACCGGCACCTGGGTGGGCCGCCCGGC
Source organism: Actinocrispum wychmicini (assembly GCF_004345645.1). Lineage (GTDB taxonomy): Bacteria > Actinomycetota > Actinomycetes > Mycobacteriales > Pseudonocardiaceae > Kibdelosporangium > Kibdelosporangium wychmicini. Next base: position 132,532 of record NZ_SLWS01000022.1, read on the forward strand.
GGGCAACGTGGCCGGCACGTTCCCGGCGTTGACCGCCACCTGGTCGAACCCGACCGTGCCGGTGAAACTCTGCGACAGTTCCTTGCCGGTTACCGGGTTCTGCACCACGATCACCATGTGCCACCGGCCGGGCAGGGGCGCCGCGTCGAACAGCTGCACGGCTTTGCCCTGGGTGAGCGTGGTCGGCGTGGCCAGCGAGAGGTTGCTGTTCACGTCGGCCAGTTCACCGTTGGGGTCGACCAGGACGGCGTCGACGAGGGTGCCCGGGTCGGTGAGGTTCAGCGACACGTCCAGGTCCCGCTTGCCGCGCGGCACGTCGAACTCGTAGCTGAACGTCTGCGCGGGCGACTGGGCGCGGGCGTTGCCGCCGGTGATCGTGCCGCTGAACCGGCCCGGCCCGTTGTCGGTCGGGATCAGGCTGCGCAGCACCGCGGACACCGTCGTCTGGTGGCCGCCGGAGCTGCCGAACGTCACCGAGTAGTCGGCGTCGCCGCCGCTGGCCGGGGTCGCCAGCGAGATCCGCACCGGCTTGGTCTGCCCTGGCGCGAGTTCCAGGACCGGCGGGGAGACCTGGCCGTACGGCACCGCGCGCTGGGTGTCGGTGGCCAGCTGGATGTCACCGGTGTAGCCGGCGGGTCCGGCGACCGAGTACATCACCGCGGTCCACGTGCCCGCCGCTGGGTTGCGCACGTCGACGTTGCCGTAGTTGGCGGACGCCGGGCCACCCTGCGGCCGGCTGTTGGCCATGAACGTGCCGTCCGGGCCGAGCAGGCTGAGCCGGACAACGGGAGTCACGGACACGCCGTTCACGGTCTTCGCGCTGCCCTGCCACGCCATTCGCGCGGCAAGTCGTTGCGCACCCGGCGGAACGGTGAAAGTGACCTTCTTGTACGCCCACGTGTCCCCGTTGTAGTAGAGGAACGTCGGCAAGGTGGTCGAGTCGAACGCGGTCTTCTGCGACTGCGTGGACAACGGGACGAACTGCCGGGTCCCGGTCACCACGGTCTGCGGCTTGGTGCCCAGGTTGGTCACCTGGACCGTGGTCGACTGCGTGCTGCCCGGCGCCCCTTCCAGGGTGACCTGGTCGGTGGACAGCGCGATGGTCGACGAGACCCCGGCGGGCGCGCCGGTGCTGCCGGGCGCGGTGAGGGCGGCTTCGACGGCGGCGCGGGCGTCCAGCAGGCCGGAGCCCTGCTCGTCCGCGGGCAGCCCGAGGTCGCGGGTGGTGCTGGTGATGAGCTGCTTGATCTGCGCCGGTGTCGGCGACGCGCCGTGGTGCGTGCCGCGGTACGCCTGGATGACCAGCGCGGCGACACCCGCGGTCAGCGGGGCCGACTCACTGGTGCCACCGAAGGACTCCAGGTCCGTCGGCCGGCGGGGTGACGCGAAGTCACGGCACTCGGCGTACGCCGGGGAGCAGTCCGACCAGTTGCCCTCGCCGGGCGCGATCAGGTCGATGGTCCGGCCGTTCTGCGTGATGCCGGACGACGACAGCGACGAGATGTTGTCGCTCACCCATTTCCCGTTCGAGAACGGGAAAGCCGCGTACGTGGTCTGCGCGTAGAGCCGGTTGTCGGTGGTGGCGCCGGCCGCGATCACCAACGGGTCGGTGGCCGGGCTGCCGATGGTCGACGTGGTGCCGGCGTCGCCGCTGGAGTTGACGACTGTGACGCCGGCGGCGACGGCCTGGTCGTTGAAGACCTGGAACAGCGCGCGGGAGCTGAAGTCCGGGTACTGGTTGAGGCCCAGCGACTCGTTGATCACGTCGACGTGGTCCACGGTCACCGCGTAGTCGATCGCCTGCAGCAGCGCCGAGTTCGTGGCGGTGGAACCGAACACGTTCAGGCCGACGAGGCTCGCGCCCGGCGCGACACCCTTCACGACGATGTTGCAGCCAGGCGGAAGCGGGTGGCCCTGGTTCACGAACTTCGACAGGTCGTGCACGACCACGCCCTGCGCGGCGATCGACGAGGCGTCGCCGAACCCTTCCGCGCCGGCCTCGGTGGTGTTCGGCCCGTCACCGGAGAAGTCCTGGTAGTCGACGAACACGTGGGAGCCGTCCGGCCGGATGAAGTCGGCGTAGTTCGGGTCCATGTTGTCGGCCAGGAACGCGACCTTCACACCGGCGCCGGTCGCCAGGTCCGCTGCGCTCGGGGTGGTGCCGGCGGCCCGGATGGACGTCAGCGCCTCGGGTTCGAGCAGCGGTTTGGCCGGGTCGGACGGACAGGTCTGGGACGGCGCGGCCACACCGGGCGCGGACCTGGCGTTCGGCGCGGCGCCGCCCGCTGGCGTGCTCGGGGTGGTGGCCGGTGGCAGGGTGACCTTGCTGTCCGGGAGGACCGACAGCACTGCCGGGTCCTGGGCCAGTGCGGTGACCTGGTCCGCGGTCAGCGTCGCGGAGAACGCGTTGCCCAACGTGAAGTGCTTGACCTTGGCCGGCGCGGCGCCGGGCAGCCGGGACAGGACCGCGTCCTGCGTGCTGACCGCGCGGTCTCTTCGATGGGTGGAATCGGACTTCGTCGCCGGTGCGTCCCCGAGTTGATCGTTGAGAACCACGATCACCGACTGCGACTGGGTGGCCGCGGTCGCCGGCTGAGCGGCGGCCAGGTGGGACATTCCGGACAGAACAAGGCCGCCGGTGGCGACCAGAACAAAAGTGCGTAAACGTAAGTTTCGACGCATCTGCGCCCCTTCGTGACACCAGGAAATAAAACGCCATAATCGACCGGTCGGCGATGTGAATTGCGGCCCGATCTTCTGCACCGGATGACCCTTTCTGTGCGACCGCGAGCCGCGCAAGAGCCGATGGTGGTGACAAAACCGGCAAAGGCGCCAACCGGGCCGGCCCGCGCCCGACTCACCCTCGCATCGGGTGTCCCGATCACCGGACGGTGTTCGACCAGTGCGGGAAAACCGGGACCGACCAGCGCCGGCGCCGGTCCTCCGGGGTGGCCGCGGGGCCGTTGGCCGGGTGTGACCTAGGTATCAGTAGGGGCGGCCGGGTCTGCCGCGAGGTTAGCGTTCGATCACTGAACGTCGCCAGCGTGGCTGGCCGAAATGATGGAGCTGCGGTGGCTGCACAAGGTGTCGGAGTCGCGATCGTCGACGGTATTCCGTTGTTCCGGGACGCGCTCGCGCATCAGGTCAGCCGCGCGAACGGAATGCGCCTGCTCGGTGTCGCGGGCCGATTGGACGCCGTGGCGGATCCCCGGGCGAGACAGAATCTCGACGTACTGGTCATTGATTCGGTCCTCGATCCGGATGGGAGTTTCGTGCATTTCATCGCCGACGCGGACCCGAATATCGCCATTCTTGCCCTGGTTCGCGAACCGTTGTACAGCGCGCGTTATGTGCGGACCGCGCTCGCTGCCGGAGCGCACGGCCTGATTCCGCGTGCGGCTCATCCGAGGCAGCTGATCGAGGCGATCGGCGGGACATTCCGGGAACGTCGTTACCTGCACCCGGCCCTCGAACAGTTCACCGACGGCCCCGTTCCGGTACAGGGCGGCACGCCGAGCGAACTGACCAGGCGGGAACTGGAAGTCCTCCGGCTGATGGCGGACGGGTTACAAAGCAAGTCGATCGGCGCGGCCCTGTTCATCTCGACGGAAACCGTGCGCACCCACACCAAGAACATCTGCCGCAAACTCTCGGCCAGGGACCGCGCGCACGCCGTCGCCAACGGATTCCGCACCGGCCTCCTAGTGCCCACAGAGGACACTCAACGCAAGAAACCCCGCCCCCTCATGGTCCCGGCCTAACTGCGCGGGTCACGGTGGGCGGCTGCTCTGGTGGCCAGTACGGCGTGGCCGACCTCGGTCAACACCCGCTGGGCGCGGCCGGCGAGCACCCGGCCCGCTTCGGTGAGCGTCACGCCGCCGGAATGCCGCACCAGCAGGCGTGCGCCGACGATCCGCTCGAGTTCACTCAGTTGCTGGGAAAGGGTCGACTGGGAGACGCCCAGTTTCCGCGCGGCGGCCGTGATCGTGCGATGCGAGGCGGTCGCGACGAAGTATTCGAGTTGGCGCAGTGACACGTTTTCGCCGTGCCGATGTCTCGCGGAAACCTTCGTACGACGTTCCACCATCAACCTTCCCTCGCCCGGCGACGGGTCCAGGACGGTACCCGGCGCCCAGAATGTGAGATATCCCTGATGGGGGTGACTTTCGGATTCGCGGTGGCCGCGTTTCTCCCTCAAACGGGTTAGATCGGCGTCGTTGTCATCATGGGACACCGCGCTGACACGTCGAAGCGTTGTGAAATTCCCGATGAGCCAGGATGAGGTAGCCGACGCCGTGCGTGCCGCGGTCGCCGAGGCGGTCGGGGTGGACGTCGACGAGGTCACCGATGCCGCCACGCTGACCCACGATCTCGGCGCCGAGTCCATCGACCTGCTCGACATGCTGTTCCGGATCGAACGGACAGTCGGCGTGAAGATCGAGGCGGCCGAGCTGGCCGGCTACATCCAGGGCGGCATCCCGGACGACGAGTTCGGCGACCCCCACGAGGTGGTCACCGCCCGCGGGCTGGCGCAGCTCAAGCTGGTGATGCCGCAGATCGACGAGGCCGCGCTGGTCGGTCGGTTGCGGGCGACCGCGGTGATGGACCTGTTCACCACGGCCAACCTGGTCCAGCTCGTACGGTCCCGGCTGCCCGTCCGATCGGCCTAGCCATGCGGTTCCATCTGGTCGACCGGATCGACGAACTCCAACCGCATCGCCTGGTGCGGGCACGCAAGCTGACGTCGCACCACGAAAGCCACTGGCGCGACCAGGGCCGTGGCCCGGAGATGCCGGCGCCGCTCGTGCTGGAGTCGTTGTGCCAGGCCGGAAGCTGGCTGGTGATGGCGTCGACCGGACTGCGGCTGCGCGCGGTCCTGCTGTCCATCGACGCGGTCACGTTCACCGGTCCGGTCCGACCCGGCGACACCCTGCGGCTGTGCGGGGAAGTCGAGTCGTTCGGCGCGGAGCGGGCGGCGCTGTCCGGTGCGGCCAAGGTGGACGGACGGGTGGTGTTGCGGGCGGACACGATCCTGTGCGCGTTGCGTCCGACCGCCGAACTCGAGGATCTCGACGACGTACGTCGGACCCACGACCGGCTCCTGCGGGACGCGTCGTGACGCGCGTCGTGATCACCGGCGTGGGTGCGGTCACCCCGCTGGGCAACGACGCGGCGAGCAGCTGGCAGGGCCTGCGGGCCGGGCGCAGCGGGATCGGCCGGCTCGACCGGTTCGACGCGAGCGCGTTCGACGTCCGGATCGCCGGCCAGGTCCGGGATTTCCGGCCGGTCGCGGGCATGTCACGGGCGGCGGCCTTCGGGTTGACGGCCGCATGCGAGGCGATTCGCGACGCGGGCGCCGGGTGGTGGGACGTCGACCCGTACCGGCGGGGCGCGGCGGTCGGCGGCACGGTTGGCCGCCCCGAACTCCAGGAACTGGTCGACATGTCCGCCGTTGTCGCCGCCGGACGGTTCCCCGGCAGGATCCCCGCGCGGTGAGTCTCCGTGAGCAGAACGTCGCCGTGGCAGCGCTCGCGGACATCGCGGGCTGTCGTGGACCGATGATCAGCGTGAGCACCGCGTGCGCGGGCGCCGCGCACGCGATCGGCGAGGCGTACCGCATGATCCAGGACGGCGACAGCCAGGTGATGCTCGCCGGCGGGTTCGACGCGCTGACGTCCTGGCTCGACGTCCTCGGATTCTCCTTGCTGCGCGCGCTGACCACGGAACACAACGACGAACCCGAGCGCGGTTCGCGACCTTTTGACGCCCGTCGTTCCGGATTCGTCGTCGGTGAAGGCGCGGTGATGGTGATCTTGGAGGACGAGGCCAGCGCCGCCGCCCGTGGGGCCCGCGTGCACGGTGAGATCCGTGGTTACGGCTCCACGTTGAACGCCTACCGGATCACCGACGCGCCGCCGGACGGCGGTGGTGCGATCGCGGCGATGCGGGACGCGATCACCGAGTCCGGGCTGGCGCCGGCCGAGATCGACTACATCGCGGCGCACGGGACCGGCACGCCGGGCAACGACGTGAGCGAGACCGCGGCCATCAAAGAGGTGTTCGGCGCGCATGCGGCCAACGTCCTGATCAGTTCGCCGAAGTCGATGACCGGCCACCTGACGTCGGCCGCGGCCGGGGTGAACCTGCTGGGGGCGCTGCGGGACCAGGTGGTGCCGCCGACGATCAACCTGGACCATCCGGATCCCCGGCTGGACCTGGACTACGTCCCCCAGGTCGCCCGGCCGGGCCGGGTCCGCGCGACGCTCGTCAACAGCTTCGCCTTCGGCGGCACCAACGCGTGTCTGGTGGTGACATGACGAGCCTGGACCGGGTGGTGTCGGTCGAACCGGGGTGCGGGCCAGGGCGGTCCGCCACCTACCGTCTACTTTGGACGTATTTGCCACGCACTTCCCCCGGTTCCCGGTCCAGCCCGGGGTGCTGCTGCTCGACGACATGGTGGAGGTGGCCAGGTTGGCCGTGGGTGTCGACTGGATGCTGACCGGTGCGGACAAGGTGCGGTACCGCCGGTTCGCGCGACCCGGCGACGAGGTGGACATCGAGATCGAAACCGGAACGCACCGCGGCCGGCTCGCCGGGGTGTTCCCGCCGACCGGCCGTGTTCTTCGGCTCACCGAACTGGTCCTGGTCCGAATCGACCACAGTGGACGGCTGGTGAGCCTGTGGCAGGAGTCGGACTTCTACGGCGCTTTGGTCCAGGCCGGCGTGCTGGCACCGCCCGGCGCGTCCAAGCCCAGGCAGGCACGTACCGCGTTGCGCAACGCGGTACGCGCCGCCCGGAGCAGGATTCAGCCGCGGACCGCGGGGTCGCTGTAGCTGGGCTTGCCGTTCTCGTGGTGTCCGGCGAACCGCCGGCGGTAGACGTTGTTGCCGGGTTCGCTGACAGTCAGGTCGTACCAGCCGTGACTGGCCCGCGTGTTCCACGGGAGGCGCGCCGGCCACCCCGGCAGCACCCACACCGTGCACGGGCGGTTCTGGTAGGAGTCGGTGACCGTGACGCGTCGGGGCAGCCAGCTCGGGTTGGTGAGCACCAGGGTCACTGAGTCGGCGTCCTCGTCGATCGCGGCCTGGACCTCGTACGGGTTGCCGCCGGCGAACTCGGCCAGGTATCCGTTCGCGCCCCACACCCCGAACTGGTAGCGGCCGTCGATGGTCCAGGTGTCCCGCACGGACTCACCGGCGGCGACCTGGTACCGCCGGGGTGCCGCGGTCGGGGCGAGGCCGTCGCGGACGTAGAAGTAGCAGCCCGCCGACCCGGAGTTGGTGAACGCCAACGTGAACCGGGACCGTGACCGGTCGGTGACCCGGACACCGAAGCGGTAGGGGAGCGCCCTGGCCCGGCGCACACCCGGTTCCTGGCGCGGCATGGACTGCACCGCGGGCACTGAGAACGGCTCGCCGCGGCCGTTGATCGGCGCGGGCGGGTCGAGCGCGACCGCGCCGATGTCCTTGCGGGCGAAGTCGAACGCGGACGTCAGGTCGCCGCACACCGACCGCCGCCACGCGCTGATGTTGGGCTCCGGCAGGTCGAACCGTTTCTCCAGGAACCGCAGCACGGACGTGTGGTCGAACACCTCCGAGCACACCCAGCCGCCCTTCGTCCACGGCGACACGACCAGCAGCGGAACCCGCGGCCCGAGGCCGATCGGCTGCCGGCCGAGCGGGTCCGCGCCGGGGATGATCGGCCCGGCCTCGCCCGGATACTTGTCCAGGTCCAGGATCTCCTCGGGCAGGGACGCGGCCAGCGACGCGGACACCAGGCCGTCGGTGCCCGGCTTGTTCGTCACCGGCGGCATCGGCGGCACCACGTGGTCGAAGAAGCCGTCGTTCTCGTCGTAGTTGAGGATCAGGACCGTTTTCGCCCACACCTTCGGGTCCGCGGTGAGCGCGTCGAGCACGGTGTCGATGTAGTAGGCGCCATCGGTCGGCGACGCCGACGGGTGTTCGCTGTACTTGTAGGGAGCCACCACCCACGACACCGCGGGCAGGTTGCCGGACAGCACGTCCTGCTTCAGCTCGGCCAGCGTGTGGTTGCTGGCGCCGAGGTCGACCAGCGGCCCGGACGCGCCCTCGGCCCGCTGGAAGTTCGCGAAGAACTCCAGCGAGTTGTCGGTGTAGTTGTCGGTCGGCTGACCCGGCACACCGGTGCCGCCCTGGTACACCTTCCACGTGATCCCGCGCTGCTGCAGCCGCTCCGGGTAGGTGGTCCACGTGTACCCGTTGTCGCCGTTGCGTTCTTCCAGCCCGGGGCCGTTCTTCTTGCGTCCCAACGAGTTCTGCGCGTCGATCGTGCCGGTCCACAGGTAGATGCGGTTCGGCGCGGTGTCCGCGTGGATGGAGCAGAAGTAGGCGTCGCAGATGGTGAACGCCTCGGCCAACGCCCGGTGGTAGCTGTTCTCCTCTTTGGACAGGTGCGCCATGGCCAGGACGTCCTGTTTCTGGTTCACCCACTGGTCGTGGCGTCCTTCGTGCCACGCCAGGTGGCCGGTGCTCCAGCCGTGGTCGGTGCCGTCGATGTGCTCGCTGGTCCGCACCGAGTCGATGTCGAACGGCAGCACGTACTCGGCGTTCGAAGGCAGCCCACGGTTGTGGTAGCGCGCGGTTTGTACGGACGCGGGTGGCTGGTGCCACACATCGCGGCCGTTCGGCAGGATCCACGGCCGTGGGTCGCCGAATCCGCGCACGCCCCGCATGGTGCCGAAGTAGTGGTCGAAGGACCGGTTCTCCTGCATCAGGATCACCACGTGGCCGACGTCCTTGATGGTGCCGGCCCGCACTTCGGGCTCCACCGCGAACGCCTTCCCGATGGCCCCCGGCAACGCCATGGCTCCCACAGCGGCCGCCGACCCACCCAGAAACCGCCGCCGGCTCAGTTCGACCATGACGCGCCGCCTCCATCTCGTGATCAACAAGTCCGAGCGGTAACCCATCACGCCGACATGACCGGCAGCCCACGTTGGGGTGAACTTCCCGGCTGGACAGATAGTTAGCGAGTATGCTAATAATTGTCCTCGTGCAGGACACCGCGGACGACGGGCTGACGTCCGCCTACGACAAGATCTTCGCCGCGTTGGCCCACCCGACCCGGCGGCAGATCCTCGTCACCGTCTACTTCGAAGGCGGCGCGATGGGCGCGGGCGACATCGCCCGGATGTTCGAGCACGCCTGGCCGACCATCTCCCGGCACCTGCAGGTGCTGGACGAGGCCGGCCTGGTGACGACCGAGAAACACGGCCGGACCAGGACCTACCGGCTCAACCGCGAGCGGATCGACCTGGTGACCGACTGGCTCACCTGGTTCGGCCGAGACGAGAAGGAATCCCATGACTGACACACCGGTGCTGTTCCGGCTCAACGTCGAGGTGGCCGACCTCGACAAGGCGGCCACGTTCTACGCCACCCTGCTCGGGGTCGCCGGCCGCAGGCAGGCGGGCGAGCGCGTCTACTTCACCTGCGGCTCGGTGACCCTGCAAGTGCTCGACGTGTCCGGCAGCGGCCCGGTCCACCCGCTGCCGAAGTCGCTGTACTTCACCGTCCGCGACCTGGACGCCGTGTTCGCCCGCGCCCGGGACCTCGGCTGCCTGTCGGCGGCGGACGTGCACGGCGAACCGGGTGGCGAGATCTCCGTGCGCCCCTGGGGAGAGCGGTCGTTCTATGTGGACGATCCATGGGGCAACCAGCTGTGCTTCGTCGAAGCGGGCACCGGCTACCCGGGCTGAGTCAGCGTTACATTCGCCCCGATGAGCGAGTAGCAGGGCCCCCGTTTCGGCGGTGTCCCGGCCTGCCGCCGCCTGCCAGGCTTTCGCGCGTGGAACACACGTGGAGTGGATGGTCGCGCGGGGTGTACCCGGACGGAGTCCTGTGCGGCCTGTTCATGTCGTTGGTCGGCTACCTGATGCGGGACTGGGATGCCCCGATCCCGTTGATCGCCGTCGTTCTGTTCAGCCCGGCGTTCGCTGTGTCCGGATACCGGGCCGCCCGCGGCGGGCGAGTGGAAGCGGGTCTGTTCGCCGGTGCCGGCGCGGCGGGCACCGGCTTCGTGATCGTGTCGGTGGCCGCGTTGGTCTACTCGGTCGCGACGCGCCCGTCGCCGACACCAGGCAACTGGGCGATGTTCGCTGTCACGTTCCTGATTCCGGTGCTGCTGGTCGGTGCGCTGTCTGGCGTGGTGGGTGCCGTGTTCACTCGGGCAGCACCGCGCTGACCGCCAGCGTGGCGTACTGCATCGTGAACCCGCCGCCCAACGCGTCGACGGCGGCGCCGACCTCGGTCAGCACGTCGGCGAGCGCGTCCGGCGGCACGCGGGTGAGCCCGCCGGTGGTGGGCAACAGGTCCAGCCACTCGTCCCGGGTGTAGTGCTGCTCCCACTCGAAACGCCATTGCTCGGGCTCGGCCAACCCGCCCGCCTCGCGGATGCCGTCCGCGAACTTGGCGAACATCGTCTGGTAGATGTCCGCCATCGGCGTGGCCGCCTGGCTGGTGAACGGCGCGTCCGGCAATACCCGTCGAAAGGCCGCGGTGAACGCCTCGGCCACCGTCGGCGGCGGCTCGAAGACGTGCGCGAACACCGCCAGCAGGCCGCCGGGGCGCAGTACCTGTGCCGCCTTGGCCGCGCCCGCGACCGGGTCCACCCAGTGCCACGCCTGGCCGGCGACGACCGCGTCGAACACGCGGCCGGCCGGCTCCCATGCCTCGAACGTGGCCACGTCGACCTCGACTCCGCCGCGCCGCGCGAAGTCGGCCATCCGCGCGTCGGGCTCGACCCCGAGCACCCGGCAGCCGGCCGCCTGGAACTGCCGGGACACGATGCCGGTACCACAGCCGACGTCCAGGATGTCGACGACGTCGCGGCCAGGGCCGGCGGCCACGATCCGGTCGATCAGGGCGTCCGGGTAACGGGGCCGGGCGCGGTCGTAACGCTCGGGATCCGTGCCGAACGACTCCGCCATCTGACGGTGCTGGTGTGACTCCGACGGTAAGGTGGGCATGTGCCCACCTTAGTGGGCAAGCGCCCACTCAGCAACCGGGAGGACCTGCGCGATGCCGACAGGGCTGGCGATCCGAGACGTGCGCGAGCAGTTGTTCGGCGCCGCCGAGCGCGTTCTGCTTCGCGCCGGGCCGAGCGCGCTGACCAGCCGGGCGGTCACCACCGAGGCGGGCTGCGCCAAAGGCGTGCTGCACAAGCATTTCGACGACTTCGACGCCTTTCTCGCCGAACTCGTGCAGGACCGGATCGTCCGTCTCACGGAGGAGTCGGAAGCACTGCGCGCCGCGGCGGGAACCAACACCGTCGTCGACAACCTCACCGGCGCGTTGACCGCGTTGTTCGGGTCGGTCGCGGTGGCGATCGTCAGCCTCATCATCTTCCGCGACGAACTGCGGGCCCGCCTGCGGAAAGCCACACCGACCGGCATCCCGCTGCTGAACGAGGCCGGCGCCATGCTCGTCGCCTACCTCGCCGCCGAACGCGACCTCGGCCGGATCGCGGCGGAGGCCGACGTCGACGTGCTCGCGCCCACCCTGATCGGCAGTGGGCATCTCGTGTTCGCCGACCGGACCGGCACCCCGCCCGAACCCGACACCGTCCGCAGGATGGTCACCACCGTCATGGCCGGCGTTCTGGCGTAGCCTTCCTCGCCTCGCGCGCGGCCAGGGTGGCGGCGGCCTGACCCATCATGCGGCCGTTCATCCGGGTGTACACGCGGTGTGGAGTGAGCCGGGTGATGATGCCGAGCCGTCGGTCGGGCACGACCGTGGCGTGCCCGGCGACCAGGCCCTGGATGGTCTGCCGGACGGCGGCTGCGGCCGACTGCGGACGCATCGGCATCCGCGTCCGGTCGAACCCGAACTGGTCCAGCGTCGGGGTGTCGACCGGGCCCGGGAGCATGACCGTGACCTGGACGCCGGCCGGGCGAAGCTCGTGGTGCAGGGCCTCGCCGAGGTGCAGGATGTAGGCCTTGGAGGCGCTCTCGTGGGCCAGGTTCGGCACGCCGTGCATCGCACCGAGCGCGGAGACCAGCACCATGGCGCCGCTGCCGCGCTGGACGAACCGGCGGCCGAAGGCATGGGCGAGGTCGAGGTGGGCGGTGGCGTTGACGGTCAGCCTGTCGTGCAGGTCGGACAGGTCCTGGTCGAGGAAGCGGCCGGGGCGTCCGGTGCCGGCGTTGGAGATCAGCAGTCCCACGTCGAGGTCCTCGGTCGCGTCGACGAGGCTGGTCGCGCCCTCGGGGTCACCGAGGTCGACGGTGACGACCCGGTGATCGATGTCGTGGGCGGTGGACAGCCGCCGGCCCAGGGCCGCGAGCCGGTCGGTGGAACGTGCGGCGAGGACGAGGTTGAGCCCGGCCGCGGCGAACTGTTCGGCGAATTCCAGGCCGATGCCGGAGGATGCTCCGGTGATGACGGCCCACGGTCCATAGGCGGAGAGGGTGGCCACGATGCTCCTTCGTCCAAGTGAGTTAGTTGACTGACTAATTCGACGCTACCAGCCTTCCGCACACGCGAGCTAGGGTCTTCAGTGAGATGACTGACTCAACACCTGTGACCAGCCGCCCCGGCAAACGCGACCGCCTCGTGGCGAGCGCGGCGGACCTGCTGCACCGCAACGGCGTCAGCGCCACCACGATCGCCGACATCGCGCACGCCGCGGACGTGCCCGTTGGAAACGTCTACTACTACTTCAAGACCAAGGACGACCTGGTCAGAGCCGTGATCCGGACGCAGGCCGACCAGGTCGGGGCGATGCTCGGCCTGGTGTCGGCCCTGCCATCGCCCGCGGGCCGGCTGAAGGCCCTGGTGAGCCAGTGGGACCAGATGCGGGACGTCGTCGCCCGGTACGGCTGCCCGTTCGGCACGCTCGTCTCGGAGTTGGACCGGCGCGACGACGGCATCGACGTCGAAGCGGCCGAACCCATCCAGCGGATCCTGGACTGGACGGAGACCCAGTTCCGGCACCTGACCCCACGGCACGCGCGGGAGAACGCGATCGCCCTGGTCGCCGGTGTCCAAGGCGGTGCGTTGCTGGCCAACTCGATGCGCGACCCGAGCCTGATGACCGGCCAGGTGCGGCACCTCGAACGGTGGATCGACACGCTCGCCGCGACACCCAACTGATCGGCGCCCCCGCAACACCGAGTTGGACCGCCGCGCCCTCGTAGCCGCGACATCTTGAGTGCGCCACTGCCGCTATGTAGCATGCTACTTCATTAGAGAGGCATGTCACTTAGTGGTAGTGGCCTGCTAACGATCTGTCGGCATTGACCCAACGGAGGGAAGATGACGCGTGTGATCCCCCGGTCACCCGAGGACTTACTGGCGGCCAGCACCACGCGGAAGGTGACCCGGCGGGTCGTTCCGCTGCTGGTGCTCGGCTACCTGGTCAGCTACATCGACCGGATCAACATCGGCTTCGCCAAGTTCGGCATGGAGCGCACGTTCGAGATGAGCGGCGCCCAGTACGGCTTCGCGGCCGGCATCTTCTTCCTCGGCTACATCCTGGCCGAGGTGCCCAGCAACATCATCATGGCCAGGGTGGGCGCCCGGATCTGGCTCTGCCGGATCCTGGTGACCTGGGGGATCATCGCCGCGTTCACCGCGGTGGCGCCCAACGTGGAAGTGCTCTACGCGATGCGTTTCCTGCTCGGCGTGGCCGAGGCGGGGTTCTTCCCCGGCATCATCCTCTACCTGGCGCACTGGTACCCGAACCGGCAGCGCGCCAAGGTGATCGCCACGGTGATGATGTCCATCCCGTTGGCCAGCGCCCTGGGCAGCCCGCTCAACGGGTGGATCCTGTCCGCGTTCGACGGCGTGTTCGGCTGGGAGGGCTGGCGGTGGGTGTTCATCGTGGGCGGCGTCCCCGCAGTCATCCTGGGGGTCGTGTTCTTCTTCGCAGTCACCGACAAGCCGTCGCAGGCGCGTTGGCTCACCGAAGCCGAACGTGAGTGGCTGACCACGACGCTGGCCACCGAGGAGAAGGAGCGGGCCGCCGCGGCACCGGCGGGCCACCGCGCGGTCCTGCGCAACAAGAAGGTCATCTGGCTTTCCGTGGCGTACTTCCTGGTGCTGTGCGGGGCCTACCCGTTGACGTACTGGATGCCGTCGGTCATCAAGGACATCGGCAAGGGCCTGAGCACGGTCCAGGTCGGCTGGCTGTCCGCGGTGCCGTTCATCATGGCCGCGGTGTGCATGTACCTGGTGGGCCGCAGGGTCCGGGACGAGCGGTCCGCCAAACCGGTGCTCGTCGCGCTGGTCCTGTCCCTGATCACCTTCGTGATCACCTCGGTGAGCCTGGGCACGCCGATGCTCGCGTTCGCCGCGATCACGGTGGCCACCATGGCCGCGCAGACAGCGAAGCCGTTGTTCTGGTCACTGCCCACGGCGTACCTGGCCGGGGTGGGCGCGGCCAGCGGCATCGCGCTGATCAACTCGCTGGGCAACGCGGCCGGCTTCGTCAGCCCGTTCGCGGTGGGCTGGATCCAGGACGCGACCGGCGGCAACGCTGGCCTGTCCATCGGCGTGATGATCTCGGCCAACGCGCTGGCCCTGATCGTGATCGGCTGGTTCGCCCGGCGGCGGCGTGTCACAGCCGGGCCGTAGAATGTCGCACGGTGACGGCAGACGCGGTGGACAGCAAATCCGAACAGATCGCCGCGGACATCCGCGACGCGATCCGAGCGGGCAGGCTCGAACGCGGCGTCCTGTACTCGTCCCGTGAGCTCGGGGAGCTGTTCGGCGCCTCGCGCACCCCGGTCCGCGAGGCCCTGCTCCGGCTGGCTGACCTCGGTCTGGTCAAGATCGAACGCAACCGCGGCGCCCGCGTGGTCGGCCAGGACGGGCGAGGCATCGTCGAACTCTGCAGCCTCCGTGTGTTGCTGGAGCCACCTGCCTGCCGGAGCGCCGCGGCCGTCATGACGGCCCGGGACGACGAGGCGTTGCTCGCCGAGTACACGATCATGGAAACGCTCGCCGACGGCAGCCAGGACTACTTCGCCGCCGACGAACGGCTGCACGACCTGATCCTGCGGGCCAGCGGCAACCAGCGGCTGGCGAAGTTCGTCGGCGAACTGCGCCAGACCCTGTCCCTGGACGGCCGCTACAGCGTCCCCCACCACCAACCGGTGGACATCGCCCTGAAAGACCACCGGGACATCATCGAAGCCCTGCGAAACCGTGACGGTCTGGCCGCGGAACAAGCGATGCGCAAGCACCTGGTCCGTTCCGGCGACCTGCTGGTGTCCCACAGCAGCGACGAAAACCGAAGCCTCGTCGCCGAATGGCGCCGCTGGCTGGCCATCGCCACCCCTTAGCCCTCAGCCGCCAGTAGAAGTGATGTAGCTCGCTGAGAGTTGCATGCTACTCAGTTTGACTAGTACGTTACTTGCGTTGAGTGGCCTGTTACTTAAGGAGGGGCTGTTGACGTCATACGCGGCAGCGGTCGCCAAGGGAGTGTGGGCGGCAGGGGCCGACCTGGTCGGGTACGTCCCGTCGGTCAGCGTCGCGCCGGTCATCGGCGAACTGGTCGGGACCAGCGGCGGGCAGGACGGGGTGTCCGACAGGGTCTTCCCGCTCTCCCGGGAGGAAGAGGCCGTCGGCGTGCTCGGCGCCCTGCCGCTGGCCGGTAAGTTCGGCGCGATCGTCATGCAGGACAACGGGTTCGGCAACGCGCTCACCGCGTTGACCACGTTCACCGTCGCGTACCACCTGCCGCTGCTGATCGTGGCGAACACCCGGGGCGGCCTCGGCGAGTACAACTCCATGATCCACACGTTCTCCCAGCACGCGTCCCGCCTGCTTGAGCAGGTCGGCGTGCCCGTGTTCGACCTGGACCGGCGCAGCGGACCGGACGACTGGGCGGCCGTCGTCCGAGAAGCCGGGACGCACGCCCGGATGACCTTCCGGCCGGTGGTCGTGCTGGCGCAGTTCTGGGCGACGGACGGGGAGATGGCGTGAAACGCATCGAAGCTCTGGAGATCCTCGCGGGCCTCACCGCGGACCTGCCGGTCGTGGTGACGTGTGCGGCGTCCAGCCGTGAACTGGCCGCGGTCGCTGACCGTCCCAACCACCTGTACCTGTTGGACTCCATGGGACTGGCCGGCTCGGTCGCCACCGGGCTCGCGCTGACCGTCGCCGAGTCGGTCCCGCGCGTGGTGGCGATCGAAGGCGACGGGTCGCTGCTGATGAATCCCAACGTTCTGCCTACCGCGGGCTATCTGCGGCCGCGCAAGTTGCTGATGGTGTTGCTGGACAACGGGGTTTACGGCGCGACGGCCAACTTGCCGACGTACGGTGTCGACTTGGGCGCGTTGGCTGAGGCGTCTGGCTGGACGGTTCAGCGGGCCGCGGCCCCGGAGGACCTGCGTTCGGGGTTCACCCAGGCGCTCACTGTGGACGGACCGGTGCTGCTGCACGTCCGGATCGAGGTCGGCAACGCCGCCGGAGTGCCGAAGCTGCTGGCGAATCCGGTCGTGGTCGGTCGCCGGTTCCAGGACTGGCTGGCCGCGCGATGATCACCACGGTCAACCCGGCGAACGGCGCGCCGCTGCGGACGTATCCGTTCACCACAGAGCCTGAGCTGGAGGCGGTGCTGGACCGCGCGGTCGCTTCGTTACGGCGGAGAGACAGCGAATCCGTGTCGTGGCGGGCGGATCGGCTGCGTGAACTGGCGGATCGGTTGCGGGGGAGCGTGGAGCGGTCCGCGACGCTGATCACCACGGAGATGGGCAAGCCACTCGATCAGGCTCGCGCCGAGATCGAGAAATGCGCGGCCGCTTGCGAGTACTACGCCGATCGTGTGGATGATCTGCTTGCACCGCAACACGTTTCGCTCGGATCGGACACCGGGTACGTCCGGCTTCGGCCGCTGGGGGTGATCCTGGCGATCATGCCGTGGAACTATCCGTTCTGGCAGGTGTTCCGTGCGGTGTTGGCCGCGGTCGCGATCGGTGACACCGTTGTCCTCAAGCACGCGGACAACGTGACCGGATGCGCTGTCGCGGTTCAGGATCTGTTCACCGAGGTCTTCGGCGTCGGCGTGGTGAATGTGGTTCTGTTGCCGCCGGAACGGATCGGGCCGCTCATTGACGACTCTCGCGTCGCCGCGGTGGCGTTCACCGGCAGCAACCGGGTCGGGGCCATGGTGGGGGCTCGCGCCGGGGCCGCCGCCAAGAAGGCCGTGCTCGAACTCGGTGGTTCGGATCCGTTCCTGGTGCTGGACGACGCGGACGTGCCGGCGGCGGCTGCCGCGGCGGTCCGGTCGCGTTTCCTCAACGTCGGGCAGAGTTGTATCGCGGCGAAGCGTTTGATCGTCGCGCGTTCGGTCCGGGACTCGTTCGTCGATGCCGTGCTCGCCTCGTTGCGCGCGCTCGTTGTCGGCGACCCGATGGCTGCGGGCACGGACATCGGCCCGATGGCCCGTGTCGATCTTCGTGACGAGTTGCGTCGCCAACTGGACTCCGCGCTCGCGGGCGGTGCGACGCTCCTGGCGGGCGGCTCGGATTCCCGCCCCGGCGCGTGGTTTCCGCCGACTCTGGTCGAAGTTGCGGACGCGTCCTCGGTCGCGTTCCGTGAGGAGACCTTTGGGCCGCTTGCCGCGCTGCTCGCCGTGGACTCCGAGGACGCCGCGGTCGAGGTCGCGAACTCGTCGGTCTACGGCCTGAGCAGCTCGGTCTGGACCCGTGACCCGGATCGCGCGGACGCTGTCGGCCGGCGTCTGGCCGCCGGGTCGGTCTTCGTCAACCGGATCTCCGAGTCCGACCCACGGCTGCCCGTCGGCGGTGTCAAGGCCAGCGGGTACGGCCGCGAGTTGGGCGCGCACGGCGCCTTCGAGTTCGCCAACGTCCAGGCGGTACGCACCGCCGCGTCGGGAGTGAGGACTGTTCAGTGACCATCACCCACATCCGGTCCCGTGCCGTGTCGATCCCGGTCGACCGGCCCACCAGAATGTCCAATCGCGACCTCAGCGACCGGCACTACGTGCTGGTGGAGATCGTCGACGACACAGGTGCCACCGGCATCGGCTACACCTACGCCGGCACCGCGGGCGGTTTCCTGACCAAGACCGCGGTCGACGACCTGCTCGCCCCAGTCTACCTGGGCGCCGACCAGGACGACATCTACGGCCTCTGGCAGCGGGCATACCAGGAAACGCTGCTCGCCGGCCGACGCGGCGCCGTCATCCGCGCACTGTCCGCAGTGGACATAGCATTGTGGGACCTGAAAGCCAAACGCGCCGGACAACCATTGGCGAAGCTGCTCGGCGGATCGATGGAACCACTGCCGGCGTACGCGTCGGGCGGCTACTACCGGCCGGACGACGGCTCATGGACCGACGCCGTCACCGCCGAGATCGCGTTCAATATCGGCCAAGGCTTCACGGACCACAAAATCAAGGTCGGCGGCCTGTCCGTGGCCGAGGACGCCCAACGGGTCGCGGCGGCCCTGTCCGCGATCGGCGACAACGGCCGCCTCGCGTTGGACGCCAACAACGCCTACCTGTCGGTCCGCGAAGCCCGAATCGCCATCGAAGCCTTCGAACGCGCCGCCGGCGACCATCCACTATGGTGGTTCGAGGAACCGCTGTCCCCCGAGGCGATCGCCGGCCACGCCGAACTGTCCCGACAGGTCCGAACCCCCATCGCGACCGGCGAGATCCACCAAACCCGCTGGGACTTCCGCGCCCTGATCGAAGCCGGCGCCGCCCCCATCCTCCAAACCGACGCCGCAGTAGTCGGCGGAATCACCGAATGGCTAAGAGTAGCCCACACAGCAGACACCTTCGCCCTCCAAATGGCCCCCCACTGGCACCACAACCTCCACACCCACCTCTGCGCCGCAACAACCAATACCCTGGTAGTCGAATACTTCGCCGCGGAAAAGGGAATCTACAACTTCGAACGACTGCTGACCCCGGAGACTCGGCTGCGATATCAGGACAATCGTGTTCTCGTGCCTGGTCGTCCAGGGCTTGGCATCTTGCTTGATGAGGCTGTGGTTTCGAAGTACGAGGTTAGTTCCTGAGGTCGTGTCGCCCTTCCAGGACTGCTGACAGATGTTCGCTCGCCGCTCGGGCAGGCCGCCAAGAGGGAGTCTGTTGTCGTATTTTGCTGGTGTGGTTGGGTTGTTTGGTCGTGGTGTCTCCCTCCCGTGT
>NZ_SLWS01000023.1 GCF_004345645.1 Actinocrispum wychmicini
CCACGGCCACCTCACCAAAACCACCAAAGGCCACTACACCCTCAACCCACCACCCATCTCGACACCACCACCAACCCTCTAACTACGCGGCATTGTACCGGGGCCGGGTCCCGTGGGCGCACCCCTTGACACCCATGGTTTGCAAAGCACAGGTCGGCCGGGAGAGAGGACACGAACCACAGGTCTGTTGTGAAGGACAACGACCCCGGAGTGGCCGGGCTCAGGTGTCACTTTCATGCTGGATGGCCGCGTAGCCCTGCACCTCGACCAGGGCTTCGACGTCCCACAGTCGGCTGACGCCGATGCCGGCCATCGCTGGATACGCGTTGCCGATGAGCCGGCGCCAGACCGCGCCGATCTCGCGCGCGTGGGCTTTGTAGTCGTCCATGTCTACGATGTACACAGTGAGGCTGACCAGGTCGTTCGGGGTTCCGCCGGCTGCTCGCAGGGCGGTCAGCAGGTTGCCCAGGGCCTGCTCGAACTGCTCGACGACGGTGTCTCCGACAATCTTGCCGTCGGCGTTCAGGGCTGTCTGGCCGGCGAGGAAGACCAGGCGGTTCGCGGTCACCACGACGGCGTGCGAGTAGCCGGAGGGTTTGCCGAGTGAGGGTGGGTTGATGTGCTCGATCATGACTGGACCGCCCCGCCGTCGACCACGATGCTCTGGCCGGTGATGGCCGCGCTCAGCACACACAGGTCCACGGCGTCGGCCACCTCGTCGGCGGTGATCAGTCGGTGGATGGGCTGTTTGCGTTCCAGGGCGCGGCGGATGTCCTGCTCGGTGCGGCCGGTGTGGGCCGCGAGCAGGGAGATGTTGCTGTCGGTCATCGGCGAGTCGACGTAGCCGGGGCAGACCGCGTTCACCGTGACACCGGTTTTGGCCAGTTCGGCCGCTGCTGAACGGACCAGCCCCAGCACGCCGTGTTTGCTCGCGGTGTAGGCGCTGATGTCGCGGTCGCCTCGTTTGGCGGCGATGGATGCGATCACGATGATCCGTCCCCAGCCGCGTTCGACCATCGCTGGGATGGCGCGGCGCATGTAGCGGAACGGCGCGGTCAGGTTGAGATCGAGTTGGCTCTGCCATTCCTCGTCGGTCAACGCGGTGAGGGGCTTGGCGACCGCCGCGCCCGCGTTGAGCACCAGCACCTCGACCGGGCCGAACGAGCGTTCCACGGCGGAGAACACCGCGTCCGGTGGTTCGGTGACGTCCGAGGGGATGCTCAGGTGGGGTCCGGTGAGCTTGCCGGTCACGTCGGCGAGCTGGGCGGCCCCGCGGGCGGTCAGCGCGACCCGGTGGCCGGCCGTGGAGAACCGGGTGGCGATGACCGCGCCCATCCCCCGGCTCGCGCCTGTGACCAGGCAGGTTCTGGTTGTCACCCGGTCAGCCTGCCAAAGGTTCGTTACGGTCGTCAAACACCCGCGATATGTTGTACTCTTGACGACCGTACCGTTTACGACAGAAGGAGTGAGCGTCGTGCGGATCGCGGTGGCCGGTGGCGGAGCAGGCGGGCTCTACTTCGCCGCGCTCGCCAAACAACTCGATCCCGAACACGAGATCACGGTCTGGGAGCGCAACAGTCCGGACGACACGTTCGGCTTCGGCGTGGTCTTCTCTGACGAGACCCTCGGCGGCATCGAGCACGCGGACACCGCGGTCTTCGAGGCGATGCGCGACGAGTTCGCCCGCTGGGACGACATCGACGTGCACTACCGGGGCACGACCTTCACCTCCGGCGGCCACGGGTTCGCCGCGATGAGCCGCAAACGGCTGCTGAACATCCTCCAGCAGCGGTGCCGCGCGCTCGGCATCACGATCCACTTCCAGACCGAGGCACCGGACCTGACCGGCTACGACCTCGTCGTCGCCGCCGACGGCGTGAACTCCACGACGCGCAACACGTACGCCGACACGTTCCAGCCGACCATCGAGACGCGGCGGTGCAAGTACATCTGGCTCGGCACGGACCTCGTGTTCGACGCGTTCAAGTTCTACGTCCTCGACACCCCCGCCGGGATCATGCAGGTCCACGGGTATCCGTACAGCCGCGACGGCAGCACGTTCATCCTGGAGATGCACGACGACGTCTGGGAGCGCGCCGGATTCACCGCCCCGACGGGCTTACGGCCAGGTGAGAGCGACGAGGTGTCGATCGCGCGGATCCGTGAGCTGTGCGCGGACATCCTCGGCGACCACCAGGTGTTCGCGAACAACTCCAAGTGGACGAACTTCGCGACGGTCCGCTGCGCGACCTGGCGGCACGGCAACATGGTCCTGCTTGGCGACGCCGCCCACACCGCGCACTTCTCCATCGGCTCCGGCACCAAGCTGGCCATGGAGGACGCGCTGGCGTTGGCCGCCTGCCTGCACGAGAAGTCCTCAGTGGACACAGCGCTGGCGGCGTACGAGGCCGAGCGGAGGCCGGTGGTGACGTCGACCCAGCGCGCGGCGCAGGCCAGCCTGGAGTGGTTCGAGAACATCGGCCAGTACGCCGACCAGGACCCCCACCAGTTCGCCTTCAACATCGTCACCCGCAGCCGCCGCGTCACGTACGACAACCTGCGCCTGCGTGACCCGGAGTTCGTGGCGTCGATGGACACGTGGTTCGCCCGCGACTACGAATCGGTCCGGCCGCCGATGTTCCAGCCGTTCCGGATCGGGTCGCTGGAGGTGCCCAACCGGGTGATCGTGTCGCCGATGGACATGTACTCGGCGGTCGACGGCGTGCCGAACGACTTCCACCTGGTGCACCTGGGCAGCAAGGCGCTCGGTGGCGCCGGGCTGGTGATGACCGAGATGGTGTGCGTGTCCGAGACGGGCCGGATCACGCCTGGCTGCACCGGAATGTACGCCCCTGAGCACGAGGCGGGCTGGCGACGTGTGGTCGACTTCGTGCACGCCAACACCCCGGCGAAGATCGGCATCCAGTTGGGACACTCCGGCCGCAAGGGCTCGACCAAGCTGATGTGGGACGGCATCGACCAGCCACTGCCGACCGGGAACTGGGCGGTCTGCGGGCCGTCGGCGCTGCCGTACTCCCCGGTCAACCAGACGCCACGGGAGCTGTCCGTCGACGAGATGGCCGACATCAAGGCCCAGTTCGTCGCTTCGGCCGAGGCCGCCGCACGAGCCGGGTTCGACCTGCTTGAACTGCACTGCGCGCACGGCTACCTGCTGTCGTCGTTCCTGTCGCCGTTGACCAACCAGCGCACGGACTCCTACGGCGGCTCGTTGGCGAACCGGCTGCGGTATCCGCTGGAGGTGTTCGACGCGGTCCGAGCGGTGTGGGACGGGCCATTGACAGTGCGGATCTCGGCGACCGACTGGTGTGAGGGCGGGATCTCGGACGCGGAGTCCGTGGAGATCGCGCGGGCGTTCGCCGAGCGTGGCGTCGACGGGGTCGACGTGTCCACCGGGCAGGTCGTGAGCACGGAGAAGCCCGCGTACGGCCGTAGTTACCAGACGCCGTACGCCGACCGGATCCGCAACGAGATCGGCCGGAAGTACGGGGTGGCGGTGATCGCGGTCGGCGCGATCTCCTCGTACGACGACGTGAACTCCCTGATCCTGGCCGGCCGCGCCGACCTGTGCGCGCTGGGCCGGACACACCTCTATGATCCACAGTGGACGCTGCACGCCGCCGCCGAGCAGGACTTCGCCATCGCCTGGCCGAAGCCGTTCGCGGCCGGCAGCCGAAAGCCGCAGTCCGGCCGGACCGACGGCCCGAAGCCCCGGCTCGACCTGATCCGCCAGGGCGCGCCGACGACCGCCCACGCCCGCTGGAGGCCGTAATGCTGACCCCGCTGGAGCAGACCTTCGCCGACGAGGTCAAGGCGATGGCCGCGGCGTCGCTCGTCCCGATGCCCAGCACGCCCGGCCGGGTCAACCGTGACCTGCTGAAGACCATGGCCGGTCTCGGCCTGCTCCCGCGCCTGTTTCGGGACGCGTCCGCGCTCGACCTCTGCCTGCTACGGGAGTCGCTCGCCTCGCAGAGCACCGAGGCGGAGACCGCGCTCGCGTTGCAGGGACTGGGCAGCTACCCGATCATCCAGTCCGGTTCGGACAGTCAACGGGACCGCTGGATCCCCGCGGTGGCGGCCGGTGACGCCGTGGCCGCGTTCGCGTTGACCGAACCGTCGGCCGGCTCGGACGCGGCCGCGCTGACCCTGACCGCTGAACCGGACGGCACGGGCTGGCGGCTGACCGGCGAGAAGATCTGGATCTCCAACGCGCCGGAGGCGGACTTCTACACGGTCTTCGCCCGCACCGCCGACGCCGGATCCCGGGGTGTCAGCGCGTTCGTGGTGCCCGGTGACCGGCCCGGCCTGGCCGGCGAACACCTGGACATGATCAGCCCGCACCCGATCGGGAAGCTCACGTTCGACGGCGTCCCGGTCGAGCGGGACGAGTTGCTGGGCGAGGAGAACCGCGGCTTCCAGGTGGCCATGCGCACCCTGGACCTGTTCCGCCCCAGCGTCGGCGCGTTCGCGGTCGGCATGGCACAGGCCGCACTGGACGCGGCAGTCGAGCACGCCGGCACCCGGCAGGCCTTCGGCGGCCCGCTCAAGGACCAGCAGACCGTGTCCCACACACTCGCCGAAATGGCCACCCGCCTGGAAGCGGCCCGGCTGCTGGTCTACTCGGCCGCGAAGGCGTACGACAGCCGCCGGCCGAAGATCGCCAGCCGCTCCGCGATGGCCAAGCTCTTCGCCACCGAGACGGCCCAGTTCGTAGTGGACGCAGCCATCCAGATTCACGGCGCCCGAGCGTTGCGGCAAGGCCATCTCCTTGAGCACCTGTACCGTGAGGTCCGTGCCCCACGAATCTACGAGGGAGCGTCCGAGATCCAGCGGACCATCATCGCCCGCGACCTCTATCGCTTGTAGATCGTCTCTAAAACCGCGACTCCAGTTCGGTATGTCATCGCACATCAACATCGTGACACAGTGAGTTAGCTTGTGATCACTCGACAATCGGAGTGTGTGATGGACGTTGTGGTGACCGGCCTTGGCGCGACCACACCACTCGGCGGGGACGTCCCGTCGACGTGGGCGGCGTTGCTGGCCGGGGAGTCCGGCGTCCAGGCGATCGAGGACGAGTGGGCGGCCGAGCTGCCGGTCCGGATCGCGGCCCGGCTGCGCGTGCAGCCGACGTCCGTGCTGGAGCGGGTGCTGGCCCGGCGGCTCGACCGATGCGAGCAGGCCGCCCTGGTGGCGGCCAGGGAGGCCTGGGCCGGCGCGGGGGCGCCCCAGGTCGACCCGGAACGCTTCGCTGTGATCATCGGCACAGGCGCGGGCGGCGCGCTGAGCCTGCTCGAACAGAACGACATCCTGCGGGCCCATGGCCCACGGAAGGTCTCGCCGCACACCGTGCCGATGTTGATGCCGAACGGTCCGGCGGCGTGGGTGAGCATCGAACTGGGTGCCCAAGGCGGCGCGCACACCCCGGTGAGCGCGTGTGCCGGCGGCGCCGAGGCGATCGCCATGGGCCTGGACATGATCCGGTTGGGCCGCGCGGACGTCGTGCTCGCGGGCGGCTCGGAGGCGTGCATCCACCCGCTGCCGTTGGCCGGATTCGCCCAGGCACGAGCTCATTCGACGCGCAACGACGAGCCTGAGCGCGCGTCCCGGCCGTTCGACGTGGACCGGGACGGATTCGTCATCGGTGAGGGCTCCGCCCTGGTGGTCCTCGAACGTGCCGAGTTCGCCGCCGCCCGCTCGGCGCGCGTGCACGCCCGGCTGGTCGGCGCCGGGCTCACGTCCGACGCGCACCACATCACCGCCGCCCACCACGACGGCCAGGTCCGGGCGATCCGCCGGGCACTGGCGTCGGCCGAGATGGATCCCCTTGACGTCAGCCAGGTGCACGCGCACGCGACGTCGACCCCGCTCGGCGACCTCACCGAAGCCGACTCGATCGTCTCGGCGATCGGCACCCACCCCGTGGTGACCGCGACGAAGTCGATGACGGGTCACATGTTCGGCGCGGCGGGCGCGATGAGCGCGGTCGCGGCCGTGCTGTCCCTGCGCGAACAGACGATCCCGGCCATCCAGAACCTGGACGAGCTGGACCCCAGGGTGAAGCTCGACGTCATCACCGGCACCCCCCGATCCGGCTCGGCCCCGTCCGCCCTGGTCAATTCCTTCGGCTTCGGCGGCCACAACGCATGCCTGGTGTTCACCGCCCGCTAGACGTGGGCGGCGTGCTTGCCCGCGCTGAGGTCTCGGCTGCTGGCGATCAGGCGTTCGGCGACCCGGTCCACCGCTTCCGCGAAGCCGTGGTCCTCGGTCTGGTGCCAGTCCGCGAACTTGGCCAGCAGCCAGGTCCGGGCCGCGCCGATCAGGCGCGCGAACGCCTCGGTTCCCTTGGGGGTGAAGCGGTAGTGGCCGTCGGCCTCGGTCGCGTATCCACTGTCGACCAGTTGCCGCGCCACCGGTTCGAAGATCCCCGCCGGGACCTTGGTTTGCGTGGCGATCTCATGCAGGGTCGCGTCGCCGTCGTCCACGCTGTGTTTGAACACCATCACGAGCATCCACGCCTGCGCGAAGCTCAACGGCACGCCTGAGCGGGCGAGCATCTCCGGCCGTGGGTCGTGGTCCTGTTTGCTCACCACGAGGGAGACGAGTTTCTCCAGCTCCACTTCGGAATCACTGGACGCGGGCACGGCGAAGCTCTCCCCCACACCGCTGTTGCCCTTGGCGACCACCCTGGCGGTGTCCCGCAACGGCACCTGCTTGAGGAACAACGCGACCACGAACGCGAGCAGTCCCACCGGCGCGGCCACCAGGAACATGGTGTGCAGTGTGTCCACATAGGCCTGGATGACCGGCGCTCTGGCCGCCGCGGGCAGGGCGTGCACGCCCTGAACGGTCTGGACCACCCGGGGATCCACGCCGGGCGGGATCGCGTTTCGCAGGTGGTCGGGCAGTTCGCCGGCGTAGATCGTGCCGAAGATGGCCACGCCGAACGAGCTGCCCAACGTCCGCAGGAAACTCACGCCGGACGTGGCGACACCGAGGTCGCTGTAGTCGCTGGTGCTCTGCACGACCACGGTCGGCACGGGCATGACGAGCCCGACCCCGAGGCCCAACACGAGCATGTACCCGGACGCCACCCAGAACGTGGTCGACGCGTCCATCAGCGACAGCAACACCAGCCCGCCCGCGATCAGCAGCGACCCGGCCACCGGGAACCACTTGTACTGGCCGGTCTTGCTGATCACCTGGCCGGTCACGATGGCCGCCGCGAGCAACCCCACCACCAGCGGCAGCATCCGCAGTCCGGACTCGGTCGCCGACGCCCCTTGCACGTACTGCAGGTATGTCGGCAGGTACGTGACGCCGCCGAGCATCGCGAACCCGACAATGAAGCTGAGCACACTGGACACCGTGAACACCGAACTCCGGAACAGCCGCATCGGCAGCATCGGTTCCGCCGCCCGCAGCTCCACCAGCACGAACAGCACCAGCGCCACGACCGAGCCGACGGCCATCCAGATGATCGTCGGCGAACCCCACGGGTATTCGGTGCCGCCCCAGCTGGTCACCAGGGTCAGGCCGGTGGACGCCAGGGCGATCAACAAAATGCCCAGGTAGTCGATCTTCGGCCGGATCGCGCCGCGCACGCTCGGCAGCGCGAACCCGGCGACCACGAGCACGATCACCCCGATCGGGATGTTCACGTAGAACGCCCACCGCCAGCTCAAGTGGTCCACGAACAGGCCGCCGAGCAGCGGCCCGACCACGGTGGCGACGCCGAACACCGAGCCCATCGCGCCCTGGTACTTGCCGCGTTCGCTCAACGGCACCACGTCGGCGATCACCGCGGTCGCGGTCACCATCAGCCCGCCCGCGCCGAGGCCCTGCACCGCGCGGGACGCGACCAGCCACGTCATGGAGTCGGCCCAGCCCGCGAAGAACGACCCCACCAGGAACAGCACCACGCTGAGCAGGAACATCTTCTTGCGGCCGTACAGGTCGCCGAACTTGCCGATCAGGACCGTCATGATCGTCTCGGCCAGCAGGTACGACGTGACCACCCAGGACAGGTGGTTGCCGCCGCCCAGATCGCCCACGATCGTGGGCAGCGCGGTGGACACAATGGTCTGGTCCAGCGCGGACAGCAGCATCCCCAGCATGATCGCCACCACCACGGCGTTGCGTGCCGCCCGTCCAGTGGTGGGAACCTCGTCGGCCATCGTGCCCTCCTGTGTGGACAGTCGCAGGATAGGTCCGGTCCGGACACCTCGCGAGTCGGCTTAGATAGCGGTCATGACGTTGCGTGTGGGTCTGGTCGGGTACGGGACCGCCGGCAAGGTGTTCCACGCACCTCTGATCGCGGCGACTCCGGGGCTGACGTTGAAGTCGTTGCTCGCGTCCGGCGCGCTCGGCCGGGTGGTGCGGTTCGAGTCCCGTTTCGACCGCTGGCGGCCCGTTCCCAAGTCGGGCTGGCGTGAACTGCCCGGCCGCGACGAGGCCGGCGGCGTGCTGTTCGACCTGGGTGCCCACCTGATCGACCAGGCGCTCCAGCTGTTCGGTCCGCCCAGGTCGATCCACGCGGAGGTCAACCGCCAACGCGACGGCGTGCAGGTCGACGACGACTTCTTCGTAGCGTTGACGCACGAGTCCGGCGTGATCTCGCACCTGGCCGCCAGCACCCTGGCCGCCCACCCGGCCCCCCGCTTCCGCCTCCTCGGCACGTCTACGGCGTACACAAAGCACGGTCTGGACGTCCAGGAGGCCGCGTTGAAAGCCGGCGGCACCCCCGCCGACCCCGGCTGGGGCACTGAACCCCAGTCCGGTTGGGGCCTGCTCGGCGACACCCCCGTGGCCACGAAACCCGGTTCCTACCAGTATTTCTACGCAGCCATGGTGGCCGCGCTGCGGGACGGCGCCGCCGTCCCGGTCGCCCCCGAGTCGGCGATCGCGACCTTGGAGGTGATCGAGGCGGCCCACGCGTCAGCCACGATCGACCGAGTAATATCGGGCGGAAGGGGATGTCACGGCTGAAAGCACGCCGCAGACCCCCACGTCGCGTTGAGAGGGGTCGGGGACGCGCATGCCCTATACCGCGGAGATCAGCCGGGTCAATCCCACATGTTTCCTCTTCCTGGTCGACCAGTCGTTGTCGATGAGCGATCCGATCGGCGGCACGGCCCCACAGCAGAAGGCGAACGCGGTGGCCGACGCGGTGAACCGGCTGCTCACCGAACTGACTGTGAAGTGTGCCAAGGAAGAAGGGGTGCGGGACTACTTTTACGTCGGTGTCATCGGTTACGGCGACGCGGTGGGCTCCGTGTTCGGCGGCGACCTGACCGGGCGTGACTTAGTTCCGCTGAGCGAGGTGGCCGACAAGCCCGCCAGGGTGGAGAGCCGGCCGAAGAAGGTTCCGGACGGGGCCGGCGGACTCGTGGAGACAACGACCCGGTTCCCGGTCTGGATGGACCCGGTGGCCAGCGGCGGAACACCGATGTGCACCGCGCTGGGGTACGCGGAGCTGCTTGTGTCGAAGTGGATTTCCGACCACCCCAGCTGCTTTCCGCCGATCGTGCTCAACCTGACCGACGGGGAGTCGACCGACGGGGATCCGACCGGACCGGCGAGCGGCATCCGGAGCCAGGCCAGTGCGGACGGCGCGGCCCTGCTCTTCAACCTGCACGTGTCCGCCGCCGGCCCCGCGCCGATCACGTTCCCGAACAGCCCCGGCGCGTTACCCGACACGTATTCGCGCACGCTGTTCAAGATGTCCAGCCCGCTGCCACCGCACATGCGCACTTACGCGGCCCAGCAAGGCTTCGCGGTGAGCGACACGACACGCGGGTTCGTCTACAACGCGGACATAGCCGCTGTGGTGCAGTTTCTCGACATCGGGACCCGCGCGACGGATCTGCGTTAGTCCGATGGGCGCCTTCGTCTCCATCTTGCGGGTTCCCAAGGGCGGCAGCACGGACGAGGAGTGCGAGGACTTCGCCACGGTCGCCCCGGCCGAGTCGCCGTCGGAGTGGCTTGACGGACCGGTCACCGCGGCGGTCTCGGACGGGGCATCCGAGAGTCTTCTCGCGGGCCGGTGGGCGGAGCTCCTCTCGAACACTGTCCGCGAAATCGTGCACGGCACACCGGAAGTCCTCACGTCGGCGGACGACTTCGCCGCTGTGATGGTCGAAGCGAGTACGCGGTGGACGAAGTGGCTGGCCGAGTACGTCGCGCATCGGGAGGCCAACGACCGCCCGATTCGGTGGTACGAGGAGCCGAAGCTGGCAACCGGCGCCTACGCGACGCTGCTGGCCGCTCGGTTTCACAGCGTGGCCGGGTCGACCCACTGGCAGGCCGCGGGGCTGGGCGACAGCTGCCTTTTCCACATTCGCGGGACCGAACTGCTGCGGTCGTTTCCCCTGCAGTCCGTGGCCGCGTTCACCAGCACGCCCGCACTGGCCAGAAGCCGCACGCAGGATGTCGATCTCCTCGTCGACCATGTCACGCTGACCGCCGGCGTGGCCGACCAGGGCGACCAGTTCATCCTGTGCACCGACGCCCTGGCCGCCTGGTTGCTCCTGCAGGTCGAGAGCGACCGGGCGCCGTGGGACTCGCTGATGGAGCTCACCAGGGCCGGTGACCGGAACAGGTTCGCGGAATGGATCGTCGCCCAACGGTCAACGGGCGGGATGCGCAACGACGACGTGGCCGTCGTGCACGTGGATCTCGGGTGAGCGGCCATGACTGTACAGCGGTTCCCGTCACCGGCGATGTATGTCGACGCTCTCCAGAACACCTCGATCTGCCTGGGCGATCCCGACCTGAAGGGCGCGAGCCCCCGGCTGGACAAGCTGGGGCGGCCTCGGGCCATCTCCGGCGCGTTCGCCAGTGTGTTCGCCCTGAGGACCGCGGCAGGCAAGCGATACGCGCTGAAGTGCTTCACCCGGGACGTCCCCGACCAGGACATCCGGTACGCCGCCATCAGCAGCCACCTGGCCGGTCTTTCCTGTCCGTGGCAAGTGGGTTTCGACTATCTCGACCCCGGCATCCTGGTGGACGGCACCTGGTACCCGGTGGTGAAGATGGAGTGGGTCGACGCGGTCGGCCTGACCCAGTGGATCGACGCGCATCTCCACGACAGCGTCGCGTTGGCGGGCTTGGCTGGCCGGTTCGTGACGCTCGTCCAGGAGCTGTCGGCGGCGAACATCGGACACGGCGACTTCCAGCACGGAAACCTTCTCGTGACGGCGGACGGGTCGCTCCGGCTGGTCGACTACGACGGCATGTACGTGCCCGCGCTCGCGGGTATGCGGGCTTCGGAACAGGGGCACCGCAACTACCAGCTGCCGACCCGGTCCGATACCGACTTCGGCCCGACGGTCGACAGGTTCTCGTCGTGGGTCGTGTACCTCTCGCTGGTCTCGCTAGCGCTGGATCCCTCGTTGTGGCGGCTGCTCCGCGAGGACGGCGCCGAGCACCTGTTGCTCGCCGGCGAGGACTTCGACAACCCGGCAGCCTCGTTCCGGTTCAGCACGCTGCTGAGCCACCCACGGGACGAGATCCGGGCGCTGGCCGCGCAGGTGCACGACCAGTTGACCAAGCCGGACAGGAATCCGCCCGCGCTCACCGCGGTGATCATCGACCAGCCTTCCCGATCGGGCCTTCCGTCGTGGCTCGTCGACCACGTCACCCCATCGGTGGTGCCGGCGCCGCGAAGGTTCGCCCAGCCCGCGGCGGCCTTCCGAGCGGTCGGGTGGACATCGATCACGTTGGCGGCGGTCGTCCTGGTGTTGGGCGTGGCCGGGCTGGTCGCGGGGGAGTTCGCCGTCGTGGGGATGTTCATGTCCCTGACATCGCTGGCCGGCTCGGGAGCCGTCGCGTATCGGCAACGCCCCGAGATCGGCCCCGCGAGCACGGTGCGGAAGAAGCGGGCGGCTCTGGAGAGCGAGCTGGCGGCCGCGACCAAGCGCGTATCGCAACTCGGCACCGAACTGAAGCGCACCGACCAGGAGAACGAAGAGTTCAGCAGCAAGTACGCGCAGCGACGACGTGACCTGAAGAAACACTACGACCAAGAACTCCTTTCGTTGCAGAACTCAGCCAGGCAACAGCTGAAGGAAATCAATTCTCAGATGGGCCGGACAACCTCGGAACAGGCCACTGAGGCCCGTGCGCGGCTCGCGAAGATCCGCGAATACCATAAGGTGACCTATCTGGCGAGCTTCCGGGTCTCGGACGCGAACCTGCCCGGCATCGGCCCGTTCGTCGCCAACCGGCTGAGGGAGGCCGGGATCGTCTCCGCGGCCGATGTCCTCAGCGTGCGGTACGAGGTGAACAGGCAGTACAACACCAGAACACCGTGGTTCCGGCTGCGTTCCGGCGCGGTCGTGCGGGTCCAGGGATTCGACGAGGCCAAGGCCAAGATCCTCCTGGCGTGGTGTCGAAAACACATGAAATCCGCCGTTCAAACGCAACCGAGAACGCTGTCGAAGGAGGTGGAGAACGAACTCGCGAACCGTTATTCGGAACGCAGGTTGGAGCTCCACGCCGAGCGAGAAAAGATCAATCAGGAAATCGCCGTCAAGCAGGCCGAGGTGACCAGCAGCCTCAACTCGGCGCGCGCCGCTCTGGACGCCGATCTCACCCGATTCAACGTCGCCATCGCGAACGTCCGCACGCAGCGAACGATGATATTGCAGCAAGCCAACAGCCACGTGCTCGAACTCCAGCGGCGATTGCAGATGATCTCCATGGACGCCGACGCCCACCAGGAGATCACGTACCTGCGTTTCCTGCGATTCGCCCTGCTCGGCAAGTGAGAGGATCGCACTCATGGATCGCGACCGGGACACCACGGGACGTGCTCGCAACGCCAGGCCACGGGACGGCTTGGGTCGTCCGCTCCCGTACGGCTCATCCGGAGTCGAACGGCAGCCGGAGGGCATCCCGCGCACCCCGGCGGAGTCACTGGCCGAGGCACAGCAACTGCTGGACGACGGGTTGCCGTTCCACGCCCACGAGGTGCTGGAGGACGCCTGGAAGACGGCGCCGGAGGAGGAGCGGGAGCTCTGGCGGGGCTTGGCGCAGGTCGCGGTGGGCCTGACCCATGCCGCGCGAGGCAACACCTCGGGCGCGGCCGCGCTGATCAAGCGTGGCGCGGACAACATCGGGCCGTACGAGGCCCATCCGCCGCACGGGATCGACATCGCCGGGGTGCGGCAGTGGGCGCTGGCACCGTCGGGGACGCCCCGGCTTCAGGTGTAAAGACCGGGGCCGGTGACCTGGACGTTGTCCAGGAACTTGCTGGAGCTCAAGTAGGCGCTCTCGATCAACACGTCGGTGTGGCCGAAGTCCAGCGGCGTCAGGTTCCGGACGGGAGCGCCCGGCAGGTACAGGATCGGCACCCGGTCGGCGACCAGCTCACACTCAAGAGTCGCCTGGGTACGCATACTCAGCGTCGCCCAGAACAACACGGCGTCCGCCAACGTCTCCGGCACTCTCGGCAGGTGCCCCGGGAACGCGCAGTCGAGCACTACCAGGCTCTTCGCCCCGGCCGCCAACGCCTGCCTGACCGGCACGTTGGCCACCACACCCCCGTCGTACAACACCCGCCCCTGGTGGTGCACGGGCGGATAGATCCCGGGGATCGCGGCGCTGGCCAGGATCGCGGGGGTCAACGGCCCCTCAGTGATCAGCACCGGCTGCCCGGTCACCGCGTCCACAGCCACCGCGCCGAACGGCAACGTGAGGTGCGCGAAGTCATCCACCCCCGCCAACTCGGTCGC
This sequence comes from Actinocrispum wychmicini, assembly GCF_004345645.1. Lineage (GTDB taxonomy): Bacteria > Actinomycetota > Actinomycetes > Mycobacteriales > Pseudonocardiaceae > Kibdelosporangium > Kibdelosporangium wychmicini. Next base: position 13,755 of record NZ_SLWS01000023.1, read on the forward strand.
CAACACCTCCGCCAGCCCGGTGTTCGGAAACAGGTGGTTACGGTGTTTGCGCAACCTGCTCAACTGCGCGATCGGCCCACCCGGAAACACCTTCGCCCTGGTCATCCGATGCCAGACCGCGTCAAGCCGACCCGCCGCGTTCCCCGGATCCAACGCCAGCAAAGCCCCGTTCACCGACCCCACCGACGTCCCCACCACAACGTCCGGCCGCACCCCTCGATCCGCCAACGCCCGCAGCATGCCCACCTGAGCGGCCCCCAAACTGCCGCCCCCACCCATCACGAACCCCACCGGCCCCGGCAACCCAATCTCGTCCACAGCCCATTAGCGCACAGCAGACCGCTAGTCGCCCGGTCTGGGTGTCCCGGGCACCGGACGGCACGGTTTGGATTCCCGCGTGTCCCACCTGGTGCTGGCGAGCTTCCGCTCGGCGAAGGTGAGCAAGTCGAACACTTCGCGGGCCAGGTAGCCGGTCGTGCCTCGATCGACCTGTTTGCGGTACAGGATGCCGGCCTCTGCCAACTCTTCGAGAGCCTGTCTCGCCGGAGGAAACGAGACACCCAAGGTTCGCTGCACGGTCCGGGCCGTGAGCACAGGAAGCTCGGGCAGCAATTCCAGCAGTCGGGCCACTGCGGAGTCCGCCCGCGGCGCGCCACGAACTCCGCTCCGATCCCGATGTGCGGTCAGTCTTGCCCCCCACTCGGATGCCAGCTCGGCGACGGACGCACCCAACTGGCGGGCCTGGTCCACGGCGACCGCGGCGGCGTCCAGGAACACCGCCACCCATTCCGCGGCGGCAACCTGGGCCGCGTCGGTGTCCGCCGGACCGTCGTGCCGGTAGCTGGTCAGGCCTGCCAGGTAGTCCTGTGTACGAGTCAGCAACACCAGGCTGATCGGCAGCAACGCGGTTGGGGTGAGGCCCCGTCGGACGAGCACGGTGTGGATCAGTGCGCGGCCCACCCTGCCGTTGCCATCCGAATACGGGTGAATTGTTTCGAACTGCGCGTGCACCAAACCGGCCTGAACCAGCGGCGCGTGCACTCCCCCGCTCACGTAGTCGCACAGGTCAGCCATGAGCGCATGGACACGGTCCGGCGGTGGCGGCACGAAGTCCGCACCGATGGGGTGCCAATCGTTTCCGCCTATCCAGTTTTGGACGGCGCGAACACCGTGGTGCTTGTCGTCGGGCAGGAGCGCACGATGCAGTTCGTCGACATCGTCCACGGTGACCGCTGACGCGGATGCCAAAGCCGTGGCGGCGTGGCGGACAGTAGTGATGTTGTTCGCGACGAGCTGGGCATTCGTCGTGAAACCGCGCGTGATGGTCTCGTCTGTCTGGGCGAGCTCGGCGAGCGCCACCTGTTGCGCCGAGACCTGCAGGCCCTCGATCCGCGACGAGGCGATCGCCTCCGAACGGAGCAGGAACCGAGCGAGTCCCTCCAGGCACGTGGCCACGCGGGAGCCGGCACTCAGTTCACGGACGGCGGTCTCGACCGCGAACGCCCGGCGGGCCAGCTCGTCCGGGAGCGCCAACCGCCTGGTGACCAGCGGATCCGGCAGATACGCCGAGTACCTGCCACCTCGCTGGTCCCTTCGGGAGCGCCCCTCGAACGACGGCTCCCAATGATGCGGAAGCCACGTGGCCATCGGGACCGAACCTTTCATGATCAGCATTGAGATTAAAGTTTATTGACCTAAACCTTAACACATGCGTCGCGCATGAAAGGTTGGGACCGTCGTCCCGGCGGATGGCCGTGACAGGCCGCCCCTGCCCGACAACGCATAGACTGAGGTTGTGCCGCGTGTGAGGACATTGGTGGCGGTTGGCCTGCTCGCGGCGGTGGTCGTCGCGGCGTTCGTGCTGCCTGTGCCCAAGGCCGGGGAGTTGCGGTCGTGGGCGGAGGGGGCTGGGGCGGCGGCGCCGGTGTTGATGTTCCTGGCGTACGTGGTGGTGACGTTGGTGCCCATTCCGCGGACGGTGTTCTCGTTGGCGTCCGGGTTGTTGCTGGGGCCGGCGGTGGGGGTCTGCGTCGCGCTCGCCGCGACCGTGGTGAGCGGCTGGTTGAGCTTTGTGCTGGCGCGGTCCATCGGGCGGCGGATGGTGGCCCGGCATCTGGAGCACAAGACGGTCCGGAGCGTGGACGAACGGCTGACCAGTGGCGGGTGGATGGCGGTGGCGTCGATCCGGTTGATTCCGGTCGCGCCTTTCCTGCCGGTGAACTACGCGTGCGGGGTTTCCTCGGTGCGGACCTGGCCGTACCTGGTGGGGACGGTGGTGGGGAGCCTGCCGGGGACGATCGCGGTCGTCGTGCTGGGTGACACGTTGACCGGGAGTACGCCCCCGGCGTTGCTCGTGGTGTCCGCGGCGTGCGCGGTCGTCGGTCTCGCCGGACTGTGGTTCGCGTTCCGGCGACGGCGGTCAGTCGATCAGCGAGACGAGTTTGTCGAGTGACTTGCGCAGGTCGCCCTGCAGCGTTCTGCCCACGGCCGCGGAGATCGGGCCGAACATCCCCGGGCCGGTGAACTCCACGTCCAGCTCACCGGTCGCGCCGGTGGCCGCCGGCGTCAACTTCAGCTCCAGTGACGCCTTCACACCGGCTTTGCCCTCGCCGGACAACGCGATCCCGTTCGGTGGGTCGTACGAGATGACCGACCAGGTGATCCGGTTGCGCAGGCCCTTCACCGACACCACCGATGTCAGCACTGTGCCCTTCTTGATCTCGCTGGGCACGTCCCCTCGCCAGCCCTCGTGCAACGCGAGCCACTCACCGAACCTGTTGAGGTCGGAAGCGGTCGCCCACGCGGTCTGTGGGTCCACGGGCATCGAGGCGGTCACACTCACCTTGGCCACGGCGTCCTCCTTATGGTCGGAAGGACGGTACCGCCAAACAGCCGATCTCGCGCCCGCAAACAACCAGTGAACTAGCCCCTAACGCGAGTCAACCGAGCGTTCCACCATGCTGCCCGGTCAGGGGGCGCGGCGAACGCGAAAACCGGTGCGGGTGGCGTTCGCGGCACGGGCAGGTACCCGTCGACGGGTACGAACGGCGAAGCGACCACGTCACCGGCCAACAACGACGTGGTACCGAGGCCGCAGGCGTAGTCCAGCGACGGCAAAGCGCCCGCCAACGCCAACTGCGCGGCCAACCCGACGGACGTCTCCAACGCGGAGGACACCACGCACGGCAAGCCACACGCCGAGGCGACCTCCAGGGCCCGCCGGACACCGCCCAACGGGGTGCACTTGATCACCGCGATGTCCGCCGCGCCCGCGACCGCCACCTGCATCGGGTCCGAGGCGCGCCGGATCGACTCGTCCGCCGCGATCGGCACGTCCACCTGGCGCCGGACCGCGGCGAGCTCGTCCAGCGACCGGCACGGCTGCTCGACGTATTCCAGCCCGCCCGCCGCCTTGTCCAGCGCCCGGATCGACGACACCGCGGTCTCGACATCCCACACCGCGTTGGCGTCCACCCGGATCCGCCCGGACGGCCCCAGCGCGTCCCGGACCGCCTCGACCCGGGCGACGTCCTCGGCCAGGGCCGAGGGGTGGTCCGCGACCTTGATCTTCGCGGTCGAACAGCCCGAGCCCGCGGCGATCGCGTGTGCGCGCACCGGATCCACCGCGGGCACCGTGCAGTTCACTGGGATCCGGTCCCGAACCGGCGCGGGCCAGCCCACCGAGCTCTGCTCGACCGCCGTCGCCAACCAGGCCGCGGACTCGGCGTCCGAGTACTCGGTGAACGGGCAGAAGTCGCCCCAGCCCACCGGCCCACGGACCAGCACGCCCTCACGGACGGTGATGCCGCGGAACCGGGTCCGCATCGGGATCGAGTAGACCCAGGTGTCAGTCACCCAGAACCGACTCGATGGCCGCGATCACCTTCGGGTCGTCCGGTGTGGTCCGCGGCCGGAACCTCGCGACGACGTCACCCGCCGGGGACACCAGGAACTTCTCGAAGTTCCACTGCACGTCACCCGCGTCGCCCTCCTCGTCGGGCGTCTCGACGAGCGCCTGGTAGACCGGGTGCCGGTCCGCGCCGTTCACGTCGACCTTCTCCGTCATCGGGAACGTCACACCGTACGTGGTCGAGCAGAACGTCTGGATCTCCTCGGCGGTGCCCGGCTCCTGCCCGGCGAACTGGTTGGACGGCACGCCGATCACCGTGAAGCCGCGGTCGCCGTACTTCTGCTGCAACTCCTCCAACGCCGTGTACTGCGGGGTGAGCCCGCACTTCGACGCCACGTTGACGACGAGCGCGGCCCGGCCGGCCCGGATGTCCTGAAGCGTCGTCTCCTGACCGGCCAGGGTTTTGATCTCAGGCACCTGTGTTCTCCTCATGTTGATGTACGCCCAGGCTATCCCCGGGCGCACATCGGCACCGCGTGTCTGAAACCTCACATTGACCAGGTAGTCATCTCCTGGGCAGCAGCGACAGGTGCGCCGAGCCGGTCAACGCCGGCACGCCTCGCGGGCCGCCGCCGTCGGTGTACTGGGCGCTCACCACGACGTACAGGTTCTGACCGGGTGCCTGGTCGACCTTGAACGAACCGAAACAGCCGGTCAGGGTGTCCATCGGACGCAGTTGGGCGTCGTGGCCGAGTTGAGTCCGCACAGTCACCTTCGAGCAGTCGATCCGGCCGTCCTCGCGGTCGGTGACGTGCACTTCGAACGGGATGGTGTCGCCCCAGTCGAAGAACCCGCCCGCCTGCGGCGACACGATCCGCACGGCCGGCCGGGTGTTGCCGGGGGTGATCGTGGTCACCGCGACCCCGGTCAGCCCGGTGCGACGGCTCGTGACCGTGAGCCGGGCGTCGAACTGGCCTGGTGTCATGTACACGTGTGTCGGGTTGGCCTCGGTGGAGTCGACCGTGCCGTCGCCGTCGAAATCCCAGGCGTACGCGGGGTCCTCGCCGGTCGACCCCGCGCTGGAGAAGGCGACCGTCAACGGATACCGGCCGGAGTCGGTGCTGGCCGTGGCTTGTGCGGTCGGCCGCTTTCCGTTGGCCACGTAGTCGATCCGGTAGACGCCCGAGCCGTCGGCGCCGGAGTCGATCACGTACAGCGAGCCGTCCGGGCCGAAGTGCGCGGCGAACGGCTGGACCCACGGCATGGTCCCGAGGATCGGGTTGATCGACTGGAGGTCGCCGGCTTCGACCGCGGGGAACCGAGGATCCGCGAACGTCTGGTCGGCGCGCTGGAACGAGAACGTCCTGAAGTTCCGGCGGGTGGACTCGAACGTGAACCACTTCCCGTCGAAGTACGGCGGGAACTTGGTCACCAGCGGGTTCGCCGGGTCGTAGGCGTAGACCGGACCGGACATCGGCCCGCCGCCGCCCGTCCCCATCTCCGGGAACTCGGCCGACGCCGAGGACGCGTACCAGACCGTCGCCGGCTCGGCCGGCGGGAGGTTCGTCAATCCCGTGTTGTTCGGCGAGTCGTTGACCAGGTGCGCGCAGTCGAACTTCGGACCCGAGGTGCCGGTCGCGAAGTTGTAGTCGTTGAACGGGATGTTGTCGCCGACGCAGTACGGCCAGCCCTGGTTGCCGGCGTGGGTGACGCGGTTGTACTCGACTGTCCCTTCCGGACCGCGGTTCGGGTCGGCCGCCCGCGCGTCCGGCCCGTGGTCGCCGACCATCAGCGCGTCCGACACCGGGTCGACCGTGATCCGCAACGGGTTGCGCTGGCCCATGGTGTAGATCTCCGGCCGGGTCTTGTCCGTCCCTGGCGGGAACAGGTTGCCGGCCGGGATCGTGTACGTGCCGTCGGACTGAGGCGTGATGCGGAGGACCTTGCCGCGCAGGTCGTTCGTGTTGGCCGCGGTGCTCTGCGCGTCGAGGGAACGGTTGCCTGGCCGCTCGTCGAGCGGGGCGAAGCCGTCCGAGTGGAACGGGTCGGTGTTGTCGCCCGTGGCGATGTACAGGTTGCCGTGCTTGTCGAACGCGATCGAGCCGGCCATGTTCGAGTTCGCGCGGTTCTCGTCGCGGTACGTCGGGATCTCCAGCAGCCGCTTCTCCGACGCCGGGTCCACGACGTTGCCGGTGACGGTGAACCGGGACAGGTTCTCCCGTTTCTCGACCTTGTCCGAATACAACAGATACAACCAATGGTTGTGTGTGAAGTCGTTGTCCAGCGCGAGCCCCAACAACCCGTCGGACTGGCTCGTCATCTGCGGCGAGTACCGGAAGTCCAGCGCGGTCGACACCCGCAACGTGTCCCCCGCGACGATCTTCAACGCGCCGGTCCGCTGGATGAGGAACACCCGGCGGTCCGGGGCGACCGCCAGCTCGAACGGGTCGGCCAGGCCCTCGGTGACCAACGGGACCCGCTGGAACATGCCGTCCTTGGTCGCCGAGCAGTCACCGGCAACCGCGCCCGCCGACCACTGGATGCCGCCGAGCAGGTACTTGAGGTACAACGGATCGTTGTACCTTGCCGAGCCGTGCCCGATCATCGTGTACCAGGACCGGCCGCCGTCGTAGTTCTGGCACCAGGAGATCGGGTGATCCACGTCCGGGGTGACGCCCTGGATGCCGTCCCGCATCTTGATCTGCAGCAGGGTGTGCACCTTGCCGGTCGGGTTGACCTTCCAGTTGTACCACTCCTCGCCCGACAGCTCCCACAGGTCTGGCAGGTCCTTTGTGGAGGGATGGGCGTGGTCGAGGACCTTCGCCCGGCCCGGCTGGATCACCGGGTGGTTGTCGAAGATCGCGCCGGCGAGGCCCTCGTACCACTTCCAGTCCCGCTCGCTCGCGGTGGCGGCGTGGATGCCCGTCCAGCCGCCGCCGTGTTCGATGTACCGCTGGAACGCGGCCCGTTGGTCGTCGTCGAGCAGGTTGCCCGACTGTGGGGTGGAGTCGGTGTTGTTGAAGACGACCGCCTGGTATCTGGCCAGGTTGGCGTCGTTGAACGCGGTTGAGTCCTCGGTGAAGTCCGTGGCGAAGTTGTTCTGCTCGCCGAGCTTCTTGATCGCGGCGTTGCCGGCCGGGATCGACTCGTGCCGGACGAACGTCGTCTTGGAGAACACCAGGACGGAGAACCGCGGGGTCGCCGCAGCCGCCGGCACGCCGACCATGAGCAGGGCAGCACAGATCAACGCCCGAAGGCGTGTGGCAGTTGACATGTCCAGCCGTTACAGTGCCGCTGGTCCGGCGGCCTGCGCGGCCGCGACCGCCTGTGCCTTGCGCTCGCCCAGTTTGTCCGCCGGGTTCTGTTGCTGCGCTGCCATGCCACGCGCGGCCGCCTGGGGCGCCAGGTTCACGAACTGGCCGGAGGTCGTGCCACGGACCCGGTTGTTGGAGCCGGTGGGCGCCGGGTCGTTGCCGGTGCCGGCCAGGTTGCCGCGGATGATGGTGTTGCCCAACGTCACCCCGCCGGTGTTGCCGGACACGTCCAGGTTGCCGAAGAAGAAGCTGGCCTGGCCGCAGCCGGCGATCGGGCCGTCCGCGCCGATCTGCAACGTCCCCGGGTTGCCCGAGTACGAACTGTTGCCGTACACCTCGTTCGCGCAGAACACCGAGCCCTGCGGCGCCCCGGACACCGAGAAGTCCTTGTTCACCACCGAGTTCAGCAGATCCACATAGGCCACGTTGGCACCACTGAAGCTGCCGCTGAACGTGCTCGAGTCGGCGTACACGGCACCGACCGTGGAGGCGTAGTCGCCGTTCACGGTGACCCGGTTCAAGTACGTGTACGTAGGCCGTTCGGGGTGCTTGTCCGGTGACACCTTGACCGAGCCGGACGTGGTGCTGCCCATGAAGACGCCATAGCCGTCGGTGACGGTCAGCGTGCTGCCGAACGTGGTGCCCTGCGCGTCCAGGAAGCCGTTGTCCTGCACGGAGACCGCGCGCTGGAACGCGCCGCCGGTGATCACCAGGTTGGCGTCCGGCTCGACGGTCACGGTGCCGGTCACGATCGTGCCGTCGAGGACGCAGGACTTGCCGGCCGCGACTCTCAGGTCGCCCGGCACGGTCACCGCGCCGGCATCACCCTCGCAGAACGTGGTCAGGCCGGCGCTCGCGGGCACGACAACGCCCAAGGTCGCCCCGACGACGCACGCGGCCACCGCTAACACAGAACGAGCCTTCATGCGAAATACCTCCATTGACGGGTTCGGTCACTCAGCACTGGTGGCGGCGCCCAGCAGATCTCGGATTCGGCCAGTCACCCGCGCGAACTCCGGCTCGGCCATGGTCCGACCGTAGTCGCGTTCGGCCGGCAGGTCGACGGGGATCAACTCGTCGACCGTGCCGGGTCGGGGTGTCATGACCACCACTTGGTCCGCGAGGTACACGGCCTCGGGGATCGAGTGGGTGACCAGCAGGACTGTGGTCCCTGTCTCGCGCCAGATCCGGCGCAGTTCGACGTTCATCTGCTCACGGGTGAGCGCGTCCAACGCGCCGAACGGCTCGTCCATGAGCAGCACCGGCGGGCGGTGCAGCAGCGCGCGGCACAACGCCACCCGTTGCTGCATACCGCCGGAAAGCTCGTGCGGGTAGGCGTCCTCGAAGCCGGTCAGCCCGGTCATCGCGATCAGCTCGTCCGCACGTTCCCGGGCCGCGGCCGACGGCATGGCGCGCATCTCGGCCTGGAGCAGGATGTTCTTCCGGGCCGTGCGCCAGTCCAGCAGGGCGGCGCGTTGGAAGACGTAGCCGATGTCCCGGCGTGGCCCGCGGACCTCCGTCCCGAGCAGCCGGACCTGCCCGGTGGACGGCCGCAGCAGCCCGGACACCAGTTTGAGCAAAGTGGACTTGCCACAGCCGGACGGGCCGACGATGGCCACGAACTCCCCCGACCGAACGCTCAGCGAGACCTCGCGCAACGCCGTGACGTCCCGTTTCCTGCTGCGGAACCGAACCGCCACGTCCTGGATGTCGACCGTGGAATCCATCTGAACAGCCGCGGGCGCGGACATTCTCATCCCTTCGGCGCGAAGCTGACGTCCCAGTATGCCGACGGTTCCTGTGCCTTGTCGATCACGCCGGCGTCCGCGAACACCTGGATGGTCCTGCGCCAGTCGCCTTCGTCGTCGACACCAGGCGCTTTCCCTTGCGTGGCTTCGGTGTGCAGCAGCTTGACGGTCGCGTCGAACTGCTGCTTGACGACGGACGGCGACGGCAGTTGCTCGGAGGCACCTTTCATGGCGTCCACGGCCGCTTGGGGATCGCCCTGCGCGGCCGCCCATGCCTCGCTTGTCGCGGCGACCATGCGGGTGACCAGTTCCTTCTTGTCCGCCAGGTTCTTCTGCGCGGTCAGCAGGCCGTTAGCGTAGAAATTGAGACCGTAGTCGGCGAACTTCAGGTATGACACGGGTTTGCCGGCCTTCTCCTGGATGGTCGGGCCCTGGTCGGTGGCGAAGCCGAGCAGCGCGTCGGTCTGGCCGGCGATCGTCGCGGCCATCTTGCCGGCCGCGTCCAGGTTCTGCAGCTTGACGTCACTCGCCTGCAGGCCGTTGACCTTGAGGAACGCCGGGAACGTCTTACTCAGCGCGTCACCCGCGGTGCTCGCTACGGTCCTGCCCTTGAGGTCAGCGGGCGCCTTGATGTTCTTGTCGCTGAAGAACTGCACGGCCGACGGAGTGGTCTGTAGGAACACGCCGACGCTCTTCACCTTCATGCCCTGGCCGACACCGGCCAGCAGCGCCGGGGTGTCCGCCCAGCCGAAGTCGGTCTGGCCGGCGGCGGTCGCCTGGATGGTCTTCTGGGAGCCTTGGCCGGCCTGGATGGCCAGGTCGATCCCGTGCTTCTCGTAGATCCCCTTGGATTTGCCGTAGTAGAACGGCGCGTGTTCGCCGTACGGGTACCAGTTCAGCGTGAGCGTGACCTTGTCCAGCTGCTGGCCGCCCGAGCCGGTCGACTTCCCTCCGCCACCACCGCCGCATCCGGCGGCCAACAACAGCGCCATGGCTGGGACGAGCGCGCGGAACCTCATGGTGAACTCCCTCTTCACATGCTGGTCGTGGCGGCGTCGATGCGGCGGCTGGCGTGCCACGGGAGCACGAAGTACTCAAGCAGCTCGACCGCGGCGAACAGCAGCACGCCGAGCACGGACATGATGATCAGGCCGGCGAACAGCGTCGGCGTGTCGAAGTTCCCGTTCGCCTGCTGGATCACGAAACCGAGGCCCTCGTTGGCGCCGACGAACTCGCCGACCACCGCGCCGGTGACCGCGAGCGTCGCCGCGATCTTCAGGCCGGCGAACAAATGCGGCAGCGACGCCGGCAGCCGGATCTTGACGAACGTCTTCGCCGGACCGGCCCCCATGGTCGCGGACAGCTGCAACATCTCCGGGTCGATCGACTTCAGCCCGGTCACCATCGAGATCACCACCGGGAAGAACGCCATCAGCACGGCGATGACGATCTTCGGCGCGAGGTCGGTGCCGAGCCACACCACGAACAGCGGCGCGATCGCGATCTTCGGGATCACCTGCGCGAACAGCAACAGCGGGTAGAGCGTGCGCTCGATCGTCACCGAGGACACCATCAGCACGGCGGTCAGCACGCCGAGCGCGATCGCGATGACGAAGCCGGCGACCGTCTCCCACAGCGTGACCAGCGTGTTGTCCCAGAAATACCCCCATTTGTTCCCGATGATCGAGAAGGTGTCCCAGGGGGACGCGACGAGGTACGGCTCGACCCAGCCCGCGGCGGTGATCACCCACCACGCCACGAACAGCAGTGCCAGCAACGCGACCGGCCGCCACGCCTGGGCGGCGACCTTGGCGGCCCGCGCGCCTGGTCCGGGCCGTTCGCGCTCGGCGACCCCGGCCGGCGCGCTCCGTACCGCCATACTCCCCCGCCTTCCCTCGACAACGGAAGAAAGCGCTTACGTTCATGTACATGAACATTTGCGGGCAGTTCTGAAAGCGCTTTCAGAAAGCGCTTTCTGCGCTAGGTTAGACAGGCGCCAGCGACCGGTCAAGGACAGGAGATGGCCATCGGCGCGGTGTCCGCGTTGCGGGACAAGGACAGGCGGCGCTGTGAGCTTCGCCAGCCTAGACCTGGCAGCCCCGGATGTCCGGATCGGACTTGGAGTACTTCAGCAGGTCCTTGGTGACCAACGGGAAGTCGTCCTTCTTGCCGATCGCCCGGCCGAGGACCTTCTCGATCGCCGACGCCACCGTCTTGTTCAGAGTGGTGCCGACACCCGCGCCCGCGCTGAGCGTCAACGAGACGTTCTTGCACTTCACCATGCCCGCGTCGGAGCCGTTGGTGAGGCCGGCCGAGACGATCACCTTGGCGTACGGACCGGCGGCCGCCGCTGGCACACCCATGCCGATCATGATCCGGTACTGGAAGGCCGCGACGATCCCGTTGATCCCGATCGAGACGCCCTGCAGGGACTTCAGCATGTCGTCCTTCTCGGTGACCGTGGGCACCACCACGTTCGTGCCGTCGAAGCCGAGCGGGCCGCTGAAGGTCCACGAGCCGAGGGCGGTCATGTTGGCGTTCTTCTCGCTCAGCCCGGTGGTCACCAGGAACGTGAACTTCTGGCTGATCACGAACGGGAAGCCGCCCGCGATCACCTGCTGGTTGAGCTCGATCGGCACCTCGATCTTCACCTTCTTGTTGTCCGAGGTGCCGTTCGCGCTGCCCGCGGCCACGCTCAGGCTCATCAGTTTGAGGCCGTCGATCATGAACTTCGAGTTCTGGGTGATCTGGCCGTCGTGGAAGCCGAGGCGCATGCTCCGCTGCAGGTTCTCGATCCGCAGTTTCAGGCCGAGCTTGAGTTTCAGGCCCTGGGTCGGGGTGACGCCGACATCGAGGCCGACGTTGGTCATCAGGCCGTTCTTGTCCAGGAACGGCTTCACCACCCAGTCCCCGATGGTCTTCTCCAACGCGCCCAGCGTGGGCGGCGGCATCGGGGTGCCACCGGTCCGCAGCCGCAGCGGCGGTGTCCGAACCACGAAGCCGTCCGGCGTCTCCGACGTCTCCGTCGACGGCTCGGCCGGTTCCGTCGGCTCGTTGGTCGCGCTGGGGTTCTCCGTCGCGCTCGGGTCGGCACCACCCTGGGTCGACTCGGGGACGCTCACCGCGCCCGGGGCGTCCGGGATCTCCTGGTAGGTCAGGCCGTCGGTGGACAGCGGGCCGTCGGCCTCGATCTCGCCGTCGCGGATCACCTCGGACAGTTGGACCGGCGCGAGGGTGACCACCCGGTCGGCGCCGGCCCCCTCGACCTTCACCACCCGGCCGGCCGCCCGTGAGGTCGCCAGCATGATCTTGCCGGGCTGCAGGTCGCCGACACCTTGGGCGTTGCCGTCCACGGTCCACGTCAGGCCGTCCGACCCCGCTGACCGGATGGCCTTGGGGCCGCCGTCGACCACCACGACGTCCGGTTGGTACGTGACCTTGGCATCCTTCGGTCCGTTGCCGAACTGGGCCACCGGCTGGTCGGCCACGGGAACCGGCTGGCCGCCCGAGCCGCCGCCGTCGGACGAACCGCACGCCGTCAGCAAGGCGACCACGGCCGCGGCGGCCACAGCTGAGCGCATCCTGGTGAGAGCCATGCGCCGAATGGTCGACGGGAGATACCCCCATCCAGAAGAGACGCCGGTCCCGCCCGGCCGGGAAAATGTCCCGTAAGGGTGTTATGTGGCTGCCGGGGTCCTGTGGGAGTTCCAGGCGGAGAACCCGGCCAGCTCGGCCTCCTCGACCGAGACGAACGTCAGGTCGCCCTTGAGCCGGTTGTAGTACGGCGAGTCCGAGGTGTGGTAACGCATCGACTTCCTGGTCGCCTTGATCACCGCCGGCTCCTCGTCGTCCTCGTCCTCATCGACTTCGTCGTCGGTGACGTCCTCGGGGATGTCCAGGAGCTCCACGGGGATGTCCGGCACCGGTTTCCGCTTGCGCAGGACCAGCACGGTGACGACCACGCCGGCGAGGAACGAGCCAAGGCACAGCAGGTACGTCTGGGCGGCAAGCCACAACAACGTGGGTCACTCCTTGGGTCGGGTCTGGTCGATGACGGTGGTGGCGCCGAGGAACCGGCGGAGAACCGTGACGATCGCGGAGCGGACGGCGGCGTCCGGCACGACACCGGTGATGGTCACCTGGCCGGCCTCGACCGCGATAGTCAGGTCCGACCGCTGCTGGGTGACCACCGCGACCATGGCCTCCGCGGCGGTCGTGGTGATCGGGAAGTCGGTGTCCGGGACGGTCCTGGTCTGGTCGACGACCGGATGGCCGTTCGCGTGCGGCTTGAGACTGTCCACGAAAGCCCGCCGCCACTCGTCCTTCCCGGTGGCGCCGGACACCACGACCTGGCCGCCCTGGAACACCAGCCGCATCGGCCGCAGCACCGGATCCACCGTGGCGACCGTGCGCACCCCCGGCGCCTTCGCCGCGGCCAGGCGCGCCTCGGGCAACCGTTCCATCTGCAGGCCGCCGATGGTCACGTCCCGGCCGTACACCTGAACCACCGCACCGGGAACAACGGCCTGGACACCGTCCCTGATGTCCCCCTCGATACCGCTTGTCTGAATCGTGAGGCCGATCGCGGTGACCGCCGCCGGCACCGATCCGACAGCCCAGAACCACCAGCGGGGAAACCTCGACATGGCCGACGTTCCTACCGGCCACGCGGTCCGGACACCAACCTGGCCGCGCCCCACCCGGCCAACTTCACCCGATCCAGCGACCAGAGCAGCCAGTTGGACGGATTCGGCAATCACTCACGAAAGGGTTGTGCGGTGGTGTTGGATGACCCAGTGGCTGTACGACTTGATGCCGACACCGTGTCCTCGTTAGTTGGACCGGACCTCGCCCGGATCGGCCGGGAACACCTCGATCAGGGCCGAGTGTTCGAGCTCGCGCCGGAGGACGGCGGAGTGGCTGCCGTGGTCCTCGACTCCGCCCGTGCGGAGTTCGACGTCTGGGTCGGTGTGGTGAACGGGGAACTTACCGGCGAGTGCGACTGTACCGAGGACGGCCCCCTGTGCGGTCACGCCGTCGCGGTGACCCTCGCGGCCCTGGAGGACGGCCTCTCCTTCACGTCCCTCAGCCAGCCGGACGACGAGGACGACGAGGAGCGGTTCGCCGAGATCGCCGCCACGCTGACCTTCGACCAGCTGGTGGACCTGGTGGCCCGGCAGGCCGTGGCCGACCCGGACTTCGCCGACGAGTTGTTAGCCTTGGCCGAGCCGGAGGAGTCCTCGGACCAGGGCGCCGGTTCGGTTTGACCTAGGACCCGCGGTGGATGGCTTTCGCTCGTGCGGCCCACCACCGGTTCGGTTTGACACGGGGACCCCCGCGGGGCCTGCAAGCCGACTACGCCGGCAGGCCAAGGGTTCTCCGGTTCGTTTCCCCAGGTCCTTCGCTGGGGCGTCGTTTGGCCTGCCGCCGCAGCCAGCTTATAGGCCCCACGCCCCGTGTAAAACCGAACCTTCGCTTCGGCTTGGCCCACCCTCCGCGACCGAAACCACTGCTCGCACGGGTGTGAGCGTAGATCAGCTCTCGACACTCCGCGGCGAACCATGTCTACTCGTCGATACGACACCCAACGAGGCGAATGGAGGCCGATGTGGCTGAGGTCCGTGGAGTCATCGCGCGAGGCAAGGGCGAGCCGGTCGAGGTGACGACCGTCGTCGTGCCCGATCCCGGGCCAGGGGAGGCCGTGGTCAAGGTGCAGGCGTGCGGTGTCTGCCACACGGACCTGCACTACCGCGACGGCGGCATCAACGACGAATTCCCTTTCCTGTTGGGCCATGAGGCCGCGGGTGTGGTCGAGTCCGTTGGTGACGGCGTTGTGGACCTTGAGCCGGGTGACTTCGTGGTGCTCAACTGGCGCGCGGTCTGCGGGACGTGCCGGGCGTGCCGTCGCGGGCGGCCGTGGTACTGCTTCAACACGCACAACGCGTCGCAGCCGATGACGTTGACCGACGGCACGGTTCTGTCGCCCGCGCTGGGCATCGGGGCGTTCATCGAGAAGACGCTCGTCCACTCCGGACAGTGCACAAAGGTCGACCCGGCCGCCCGTGCGGCCACGGTCGGGCTGTTGGGGTGCGGTGTGATGGCCGGCATCGGGGCCGCGATCAACACCGGGAATGTGGGCCGGGGCGATTCGGTCGCGGTCATTGGGTGCGGTGGGGTGGGCAGCGGTGCGGTCGCCGGGGCGCGGCTGGCCAACGCGGCGAAGATCATCGCGGTGGACGTGGACCCGCGGAAACTGGAGTGGGCCAAGGGTTTTGGCGCCACCCACACGGTGAACGCACGCGAAGTGGACGACGTCGTCACCGCCATCCAGGACCTCACCGACGGGTTCGGCGCGGACGTGGTGATCGACGCCGTGGGCCGGCCGGAGACGTGGAAGCAGGCGTTCTACGCCCGTGACCTGGCCGGGACGGTCGTGCTGGTCGGGGTGCCGACGCCGGACATGACGCTGGAGATGCCGCTGATCGACTTCTTCGGCCGCGGCGGGTCGCTGAAGTCGAGCTGGTACGGCGACTGCCTGCCGACCCGGGACTTCCCCCTGCTGGTGGACCTCTACCAGCAGAGCCGCCTGGACCTGGACGCCTTCGTCACCGAGGAGATCGCCCTGGACCAGGTGGAGGACGCCTTCCACAAGATGCACGCCGGCGACGTGCTGCGGTCGGTCGTCATCTTGTGAGGAACTTGCTGGTCACGTCGTCGGCGGGGAAGAAGGACTCGATGGACAGCTCGTCGACGGTGATGTCCGCCGGGGTGCCGAAGGTCGCGACCGTGCTGAAGAAGGCCAGTTCCACGTCGTGGTGCCGGATCCGGATCGGCACCACGACGTCGTTGTCCAGGTGCGGTTCCGGGTCCTCGCAGGGGTAGGCCGCGAGCTCCTCGTACAGCTCCATCAGGACCGCGTCGGCGGTGACCGCGACCTCGCGGCGCAGCCGGCCCAGCAGGTGCGCCCGCCACTCCCCCAGGTTGATGATCCGGCTGGCGAGCCCGTCCGGGTGCAGGCTCACCCGGAGCCCGTTCATCGGCGGTGCCAGCAGTTCGGCGGGCACACCTTCGGTGAACAGCGACATCTGCGTGTTGGCGTCGACCAGGTTCCATCGCCGGTCGAACACGCCGGCCGGGAACGGCTCCATACCGGCCAGGATCTTGCGGACGGCCGCGCGGACGGGGGCCATCTCCGGCGCGTCCAGGTCGCTCTCGCCGTACACGGGGGCGTACCCGGCGGCCAGCAGCAGGCGGTTGCGGTCGCGCAGCGGCACGTCCAGCTCGTCGGCCAGGTGCAGGACCATGTCCCGGCTGGGCGCGGAGCGACCGGTCTCCACGAAGCTCAGGTGCCGGGTGGAGATGTCCGCCTGGATGGACAGGTCGAGCTGGCTCAGCCGGCGGCGCTCCCGCCACTGCCGCAGCAGCTCGCCCACCGGCCGTTGGGTCAGGGTCACGATCCAAAACTACGCGCTGATTGTCAGTCCCTACCATTACCTTCCAGGTCATGGACCGCTCATCGCTCATCACCCGCATGGCTGCCGGGTTCGTCCCGGACTTCCTGTTCTTCTGGGGGCACACCGCCGCGGCCGGCCACCCGGTCGGCAAGTGGGTGTTCAGCCAGTGGTATCCGGTGGAGTTCACAGTGGACGGCCAGTCCTATCGGCACGCCGAGCAGTTCATGATGGCCGAGAAGGCCCGGATGTTCGACGACGCGGCGGCGCTCAAGCGGATCATGGACAGCGTCGAGCCGATGGACGCGAAGAAACTGGGCCGCACGGTCCGTGACTTCGACCAGGCCACCTGGGAAGCGGGACGGTTCGACGTGGTGGTCCGCGCGAACACCGCCAAGTTCGGCCAGCACCCCGAGTTACGCGACTTCCTGGTCGCGACCGGCGAGAAGGTGCTGGTCGAGGCGGCGCCGCGGGACACCGTCTGGGGCATCGGGCTCGGCGCGGGGAACCCGCGCGCCCAGGACCCGGCCCAGTGGCGCGGCCAGAACCTGCTGGGGTTCGCCCTGATGGACGTACGCAAAGGAGTGAGGTAGTGGCGCCGACGATCTTCGTCACGGACAATCCGGATAAAGCGGACATCAAGACCGTCGAGGACGGCCTGAACGAGTACAACGTCCAGACGTACGGCCGGTTCGACCCGCGGCCGCTCGCGGTGCTCGTCCGCGACGAGGAGACCGGTCAGGTGATCGGCGGCCTGGAGGGCCGGACAGCGCTGGGCTTACTGTTCGTCGAACTGCTGTACCTGCCGGAGTCGCTGCGCGGCAGCGGGCTGGGCGCGCGGCTCCTGCAGGAGGCGGAGGAGGAGGCCGTGCGGCGCGGCTGTGGGCACGGCGTGCTCTACACCGTCGAGTGGCAGGCGCCGGGTTTCTACGTGAAACACGGCTGGCGCGTGTTCGGTGAAGTTCCGTCCACACCCGAAGGAGCGAGTCGCATCTTCATGACCAAACAACTCCACTAGCTTGGCCCTATGGCACTCGCACATCCTTCCGGCCAGTCCGAGCCCGGCAGCTCCGAGGTGTCCGTGAACCCGCTGTACACCAGGGTTCCGGTGCAGATCTCCAAGAACGACCTGCCGGCGCGGGGGCTGGATCCCGAGCTGGCGTACCAGATCGTGCACGACGAACTGATGCTCGACGGGAACGCCCGGCTCAACCTGGCCACGTTCGTCACCACGTGGATGGAGCCGCAGGCGGACCGGCTGATGGCCGAGTGCTTCGACAAGAACATGATCGACAAGGACGAGTACCCGCGCACGGCCGACCTGGAGGCGCGTTGTGTGCGGATGCTCGCCGGGTTGTGGCACGCGCCGGACGCGCTGAACGCGCCCGGGTGTTCCACGACCGGGTCCAGCGAGGCGTGCATGCTGGCCGGTCTGGCGTTGAAGCGGCGGTGGAAGCACCGCGGCGGCACGGGCACGCCGAACATCGTGATGGGCGCGAACGTCCAGGTGTGCTGGGAGAAGTTCGCGAACTACTGGGACGTGGAGATGCGGCTGGTGCCGATGGAGGGCGACCGGCTGCACCTGTCCGCCGAGGAGGCCGTGGCGCGCTGCGACGAGAACACCATCGGTGTGGTGGCCGTGCTCGGGTCCACTTTCGACGGCAGCTACGAGCCGGTCGCGGACATCTGCGCGGCTCTCGACCAGCTGCAGGCGTCGAGCGGCCTGGACATCCCGGTGCATGTCGACGGCGCGTCCGGGGCGATGATCGCGCCGTTCTGCGACCCGCACCTGGTGTGGGACTTCCGGCTGCCCCGGGTGTCGTCGATCAACACGTCCGGGCACAAGTACGGCCTGGTGTACCCGGGGGTGGGCTGGGTGATCTGGCGGGACGAGCGGGCGCTGCCCGAGGACCTGGTGTTCCGGGTCAACTACCTGGGCGGGAACATGCCCACGTTCGCGTTGAACTTCTCCCGGCCGGGCTCGCAGGTGGTGACCCAGTACTACAACTTCCTGCGGCTGGGCTTCGACGGCTACCGTCGGGTGCAGCACGCGTGCCGGCACGTGGCCACGTGGCTGTCCGCCGAGATCGCCGCCCTGGGCCCGTTCCAGCTGCTGACCAGGGGTGACGAGCTGCCGGTGTTCGCCTTCACGGTCGCCGGCGACCAGCCGTTCTCGGTGTTCGACGTCTCCACGGCCATGCGCGCGGAGGGTTGGCTGATCCCGGCGTACACGTTCCCGGCGAACCGCACGGACCTCTCGGCGTTGCGGATCGTGGTGCGCAACGGCTTCAGCGAGGACCTCGCCGGGCTGATGCTCGACAACCTCAAGCGTGTCCTGGGGACATTGGCCAAGCAGGACCATCCACGGCACGGACCGGCCGCCGCGTCGTTCGCGCACGGAGCGTAGGTACCGAACGTGGGATAAGCCTGGGTTATGGCAATGGGTGATCCACCGGCCGGCCGATGTGTCCTTACACTAAAAGAATCCTTGCACCGCAAGGAGTTTGCCAGATCGCGCGAGCCCTCCTCGCTCGCGTCCTGGTGGCCGGCACGGTTCGCGCCAACCGTGCCGGCCATCTGGCTGGGCCACGCCACCAGCTCGGACGTTCCCAGCAGTGCCCGGATCTCCCGGACCGCCGCGCGCCCGGCTCGGTTCGCGCCGATCGTGCTCGCCGACGGGCCGTATCCCACCAGGTGCAGCCGGGGTTCGGCGACCACCCTGGTGCCGTCCATCACGATCCCGCCGCCGGCCGTCCGCAGCCCCAGGGGTGCGAGGTGGTCGATGGCCGCCCGGAACCCGGTGGCCCACAGGATCACGTCCGCGTCCAGGCTCGTCCCGTCCGGCCACCGCACGCCGGTCGAGGTGATCTCGGTGAAGACCGGCCGCCAGGGCACCGCCGCCAGGACCGGCCGCAGCTCGGGCGCCACCCACAGGCCGGTCACGCTGACCACGCTCTTCGGCGGCAGCCCGGCGCGGACGCGTTGGTCCACCATCGCGACCGCGCGGCGGCCGATGTCCTGGTCGAACACGCGGTCGCGGATCACCGGCCGGGTCCGGGTGATCCAGGTGACAGCCGAGGCGACCTGGGCGATCTCAGTGACTTGTTCGACCCCGGACGAGCCGCCGCCAACTACGATCACGCGTTGCCCGCGGAACTCGTCGGCGCCGCGGTAGTCCGCGGTATGCAGCTGGCGTCCCTGGAACGAGGCCATTCCCGGGTAGTACGGCCAGAACGGGTGCGTCCACGTGCCGGTCGCGCTGATGACCGCGCGCGCAGCCCACTCGCCCGCATCCGTGGCCACGACGAGGCGGTCGCGGGGACCTCGGCTGACGGACCTGACCCGAACCGGTCGCTGCACGGGGATGGCGAACTCACGTTCGTAGGCGGCGTAGTACTCCGACACCACCTCGGCGGCCGGTCGGCGGGCGTCGGCATTGACCGGCGGGAAGCCGGGCAGCGGGTAGATGCCGTGTACTTTTCCCAGACGCAGGGAGTCCCAGCGGTGGCGCCACGCTCCACCGGGTCCGTCGTTGCCGTCGAGCACCACGTACGACGTGAAGCCGTAGCGGGGCAGGTAGTACGCGCTCGACAGGCCGGCCTGGCCGGCGCCGACGACCACCACGTCTGTTTCGGGCATGCTGAACAAAACGCACGGGAAAGCGTCCCGCTTCCCGACGTGAGTGAGGTCACGCGGTGCCTCGCGAGCGGCCGGGAACACCACCCGCGAGGGTTCTCACCGCGAGTCGGAATTACTTAGGGGCAGTTCTTCCAGTGGAAATGGTATGTCGTGGTAATACTCCCATCGGTGGAGTCCATGGCGATGAAGCTGGTGGTTTTCCTGGGATCTGATGTACCAACTCCGGCCCGCACCTCGGCATTGATGTTGAAGTTGCGGAGCTCGCCGCACGGCAGGAATACGAGTGCGGCGATATCCGTGGTGTCGGTCTTTTGCCAGTCGTCGGTCATCGGCCCGGAGAACGGGTGCTCGACGAATGCGGTCGGGCTGTTGCCCTGGAAGTAGTAGTTCGCCCGCTCGA
Organism: Actinocrispum wychmicini; assembly: GCF_004345645.1. Lineage (GTDB taxonomy): Bacteria > Actinomycetota > Actinomycetes > Mycobacteriales > Pseudonocardiaceae > Kibdelosporangium > Kibdelosporangium wychmicini. Next base: position 34,157 of record NZ_SLWS01000023.1, read on the forward strand.
GCGCGGTCGCGCCGGAGGCTAGCTGCGCGAACCCACGGTAGTCCGCCGCCGCGATCGCGTAGGTGAACCCCTGTGGGACGTGCACCTTCAGGGAGAGCTGGCAGTTCTTGCGGGAGTCGGTGGGCTTGGCACCGACGCCCACCTGGGCGAGGAACTCGCTGTAGGTCACGGTGAAGGCGGTGTTGTCGTCCGAGACGGCGACCGCGGCCGTTCCCGGCCGACACCCTGAACCATTGATCGTGACGACGTCGATGATAATCTTGTCGGGTGGTGGGTTTGACGGCCACATCGAAGTGTGGGCCGGCTGTGCGACGATCGATAAAGCGACGCCGACAGCCGCGAACATATGGAGCACGGGGGACCTCCAAATGCATCACGCTCGACTCGCGGCGGTGACCCACGGTATCGCAGCCATAACGCGGTATCACCCCGCTGAACGGAGTAAGAAATGCAATCGTGAGGCATAACCGGGAAAGGATGATGGGATGGTTTAATCTCGCAAAATTCCGGCCGAAATGGGAAAAGAATCAACGCGGCCGGCCGGTCCGCACGGTGTCCCGGCCTTCCCGTTTGGCGGTGAGCAGCCCGGAGTCCGCTTCCAGCACGAGATCCTCGAGCGTCGGCTCCACTCCCCTGGCCGGCACGGACAGCGCGACCCCGATGGACACGGTCAGCCCGGTCAACGTCGTCCTGGTGCCGCGGTCCACATCCGGCACGCTCACCCGTAGGTCCCGCACGCCGTTCAGGATGCGCGCGGCGACCGCCATCGCGCGGTCCCGGTTCGCCGTCGGCAACAGCACGAGGAACTCGTCGCCGCCGTGCCCGCCGTACCGGCCGACGATGTCCTCCTCCCGTACGGACGCCCGCAACACCTCCGCGACGGCGTGCAGGACCATGTCACCGGCGACATGCCCGTAGCGGTCGTTGATGTCCTTGAAATGGTCCAGATCCAGCAGCAGCAACGCGAGCGGCTGACGGCGTTCGTGGGCCACGCGCAACGCCTCTGGCGCGTACGTGTCCCATCCCCACCGGTCGAGCACGCCGGTGAGCCGGTCGACGGCCCAGTAGCCCAGCGGTTGCCCGCAGGTGCCGCAGACGTCGTGGTGGTGGTCATGGCCTGGCAACGGGATCAGCGTGCTCTCCCCCGACATGCTCCGCGCTGTGGTCATCTCTTGCCCCCAGAAATAATCGACACGTACTCGTGGTCGTAGCCGAAGGCGCGCGGACCGGTCAGCCGCAGCCCCTCAGGCGTCGTCCATCGGCGGTCGCACGGAACGCCGAGAACGGCCACGCGGTTTCCGTAACGCATCCCCTCGGTGGTGACCGGTTCCCCGGTTTCGCTGTCCAGCACGCAGATCAGGTCCGGCGTGCTGGCGACGACCTCACCGTCGCGTTCGGCGACGAGGTGCTCGTTCTGGAACGACAGGCGCATCCGCGCGCCCCGGTCGCCGTCGATCCCCTCGATCACGGCCTGGCCGCGGACGAATCCCGCGCTGGTGTGCCGGGCGACGTCGGCGACCTTGCCGACGAACAAGCGCCGGCCGTCGAGCATGGCGCACGCGCTCGCGACCGGCTCAGACGACTCGCGTACCGCCCGGCCGACCCGCTGGGCCAGGCTCAACGTGCCCGGCACCAAGCCGTCCGCCAGCTGCCCGCCGCGCAGCACTGTGTCCACAGTGAACACAGTGCAGCCGGCCTCGGTGCAGACCGCGCGGGCGATCCGTTCGGCCCACTGGTTGGTGACCGTGTCCAGGACCGTGGTGTTGCCCTTGTCGTCGACGATCACCATGGGGGTGCAACTCACCCCGATCAGGGTCGGCAGCACCATGTGCGTCTCGGGGAACGCGCGGCCCATCGCGTCGCCGTCGACCAACGGCAGGCCGGTCTCGGCCGCGGCGGCCAGCGGGATCACCGAGTTCACGCCGCCGATCTCGATCGGCACCAGGTGCGTCACCGGCCGGCCGGTGGCCCGTTCCATGGCTCGCAACGCCACGGTCGCCTCCTGGCCGGACGGGAGCTTCTCGATGCCGACGGTGGGCGCGCCCATGAACGAGACGGGGGCGACGACGGCGTCCTCAGGCACCTCCGCGATGTCCACAAGGGACACCGGGCCGTACCGGCCGATCGCGGCCTCGGCCAGCAGCCGGCCGATGTGCGGGTCGCCACCGCCGCCGGCGCCCAGGATCGCCGCGCCGCGCGCGATGTCGTCCACATCGGACAGTGTGAGGTCACGCATGGGCCACCGCCAGCCGGGAGACGTCCAGCTGACCGACGGCCCGGACCCGGACCCTGGTCGCGCCGCCGGGCAGGTACGCCAGCGGAACCTCCTCGACGTCCACCACCCGGACGGTGTCGGCCCGCGCGCCCGCGTTCGCAGCCCTTGTCATCGCCTCTTGCTTGACCGTGTCCATGACCGCGTCCCGTGTCCCCGCGGCGATCTTGACCACCCGGTCCACCTCGGCGCCGACCTCGGCGATGGCCGCGCCGACCGCGTTGGCGACCGCGAAGTGCTCCGGCCGGCGGATATCGGTGAGCCCGGTCAGCGCCTCCGGCACGAGCATGCTGCCGCCGCCGACCACCACGACCGGCAGCGCCCGCGACGACGTCCGCATCCGGTCGATGGCATCCGCGATCCGTTCGCCGACGCTCGCGAGCACACTCGTCACGTAAGAAGAATCGAGCTGGGCGACCAGGTCGGGATCGCCCAGCTCGATCATCCCCGCCGCGACCGCCAGGTCGGTCAGGGTCAGCTCGGTGCCGCCGAACACGATCGCGCGTTCGGTCAGCTCGTAGCCGACGCTGTCCGGCCCGAAGGCGTTGCCGCGGACCAGAGTTCCGCCACCGATACCCAAGGAGTGCAGGTCCGGCATGCGGAAGTTGGTTCGTACCCCGGCCAGCTCGGTCACCGCGCCCGTCTCGCGCGGAAACCCGTCGCTGACGATCCCGATGTCCGCGGTGGTCCCACCCACGTCGACCACCGCGCAGTCGGCGAGGCCGGCCAGGAAGGCCGCGCCCCGCATCGAGTTCGTCGGACCGGACGCGAAGGTCGCGACCGGGAACCGCCGGGCGTACTCGACGTCCATGACCGTGCCGTCGTTCTGGCTGAGCAGCAGCGGTGCGGTAATCCCGGCGCCGCGCAGCGCTTCGGTGAGGCTGTCCACGATCCGGCCGGCCAGATCGATCAGCGAACTGTTCAGGACGGTCGCGTTCTCCCGCTCCAGCAACCCGATCCGGCCGAACTCGTGTGAGCACGACACGACCAGGTCCGGCACCTCGGCGCGGAGGATCTCGGCCGCCCGCAGCTCCATCTCGTTGTTCACCGGGGCGAACACGGACGAGATCGCGACCGACCGGATGCCGCGGCCGGCCATGTCCGCGGCGACCCGTCTGATCTCGTCCGGGTCCATTGTGGCCAGTTCGACGCCGTCGTACTCGTACCCGCCGTGGACCAGGTAATGGCGGTCGCCGATGGCCGCGCGCAGGTCCTTCGGCCAGCCCACGAGCGGCGGCAGTGCACCCGTCGCGGGCAGCGCCAACCGAACCACCGCGGTCGGCGTCAGGCCACGGCGCTGGACAAGCGCGTTGGTGAAGTGCGTTGTGCCGATCATGACCGCGCTGACGTCGTCGATCCGATCGATGACACCGGCCGCGGCCGCGGCGGCGAGCAGGTCCGTGACCGCCCAGGCGACCCCCTCGGTCACCCTGGGCGTCGTCGGCGTCTTCACCGACGCCAACAGCCGGTTGTCGTCGGCGAGAAGGACGGCGTCGGTGTTCGTGCCGCCTACGTCGATGCCGATTCGCACGCCGGGTCCTCCTCTCGTACCTCGGTCGCGACTGGTACCTCGCGCGTTGCCCTGACCCAGCCGAGCTTTCCGGCGACCAGGTAGAGCAATCCCGCGAGCAGCAACGAGTTCAGCGACCCGATGCCGAACCCGACGTGGTCACTCCACCAGCCGAACAGCGCGGCGGCCGCCCAGATCATGAGCGTCGCCGGCACGAGCGTGGGTTCGGTCGCCGGCAGCGCGCCCCGCGCCCGCGACTCGTCGAGCTGCCCGCGCCAGCGGCGGACCAGGTAGTACTCGGCCACGATGACACCCGCGATCGGCGGCAACGACACGCCCAGCAGGGTCAGGAAGTCGGTGAACCTCTCGAGGATCCCGACCGCGGACAGGATCGTGCCGAGAATGCCGATCACCAGCGTGGCCGGCATCCGGCCGACCCGGACGCCGAAGATCGTCGCGATGGCGTTCACGATCCCCAGTGACGAGCTGTACAGGTTCCAGTCGTTGATCTTCACCACCGCGGCGATCAGCGTGACGACCCCGACGACGCCGGCGGTGGTCACCAGGATCGAGACCGCGTCCTCGCCCTTGATGGCGTACGCCAGCAGGACACCGATCAGGCCCATCACATACTGCCCCAACGTGATGGACAGGACACTCTGCTTGACGACGGCCATCGGCGACCGGGTGAACCGGGTCATGTCCGGCGCGATCACCGCACCGGCCATATAGGACCCGGCGACGATGGTCGCACCCGCCGCGATCGTCATCGGCTCCCCCATCGGCCCGGCGGCGAAGACCGCGCCGATGTCGTGCTTGGCGAACTGCGTGATGACGGAGTACGCGATGACGACCTGGAACGCCGGCACCGCGATGAACGCGATCCACCGCATGGACCGGAATCCGTACATCACGAGGAGGGTCACGAGCAGGCCGGTGACCACGGACCAGATCCAGGTGTCCACTTTGGGCAGGATGGCGTGCATCCCTTCGGCGAAAACGCCGTTCTGGATGCCGAACCAGCCGATCAGGCTGACCGAGATGATCAGGCCGAGCAGCGCCGAGCCGTATCGGCCGAACCCGGTCCAGCGCGCCAGCACCGAAGTGGACAGTCCCTCCCGGACACCCGCGATACCGACAAAAACCGCCACCAGTTCGAGGACGACCGACCCGAGCGTCAACGCCCAGAAGGCGCCCCAGAACGACAGCCCCGCCCCGAGCGCGACACCGGTGATGAACGTGATGATGTCCGACAGCTGCCCGAACTGCTGCAGGGCGACGGTCCACCAGCCGTAACGGGCCTCCGTCGGAACTCGTTGCAGCGCATAATCGTCAGCCGTGGACGTCACTTCCGGTCCTCCCTGCTCGACGCGACCATCCTGGTTTTCGCGGCCATCCAGCCCACCCTCGGCGGCCCGGCAGCCCGCACCCGCATCACCACAGTCGGCTGCGACAGGTACGCCAGCGGTTTCTCCTCCGCCGAGATCACCGCGACCGCCGTCGGGTCGGCGCCCGCGCGCATCGCCGAGGCTCGTGCCGCCTCCCGCACGCTGATCCGGATCTCGTCCAGCTTCGGGCTGTTCAACGGGACGATCCGGCTCGCCTCCCCGCAGACCGGCGCGACCGCCGCGCCCACCGCAGCCGCGGCCTCGGCACCCTTCGGGTAACACACCTCGCTCGTCCCCAACGGCTTGTGCGTCAACGACTTCACGTACTCACGGGCCCCCGGGCCGACGATCACCAACGGCAGGTCGCCGGGCGCGTCCTTGGCTCGGTCGAGCGCGTCCTCGATCAGTCCGTCGACCGGGGCCAGCGCCGGCACGCTCAACCCGGTGGGCACGCCGCCGACGTCGGTGTGCCCCATGGTCATCCGCGGCATTCCCCCGGTCAGCGCGCAGATCGCCCGGCCCGTACCGTCCACATTGGTCAGACCGACCAGGGCCTCCTGATGGCCGGTGAGCAGCGCCGCGCCCACCGCCGACGTCGCGTCCGTCCCGCCCAGCAGGGACAACGGATGCGTCACCGCGTGGTCAAGGGTCGCGATGGTCCCGTCGCTCCGGGCCAGGAACACCTCCGCGCACTGCATCCCCCGCTGCGTCACGGTGGCCAGCAGATGGCTGGCCTCCTCGGCCGCGGGCACGGTCAGCGCCGCCTGCAACACCGTGGCGTTCTCGCGTTCGATCAGGCCAAGGCCACCGAACTCGTGCGACAGCAGGATCGCGGTGGCCGCCCCCAGTTCCTCCCGCAGCACGTCCGCGGCGGCCAACTCGTGCCGTGGGGTCACCGACGAGAACACCCCGGTGATCGCCACCGCCCCGACCGTGCCCGTGATCCGGCGGGCGAACGTGAGCAACCCGTCGATGTCCAAGGGCTCGTAGTCACTGCCGTCCAGCATCGCCCCGCCGGACAGGCAGGTGGACGCGACCGCGACCCGGTCGCGCATCTCCGCCGGCCACAACGCGAGCGGCGGCACGGACGTGGTCGCCGCGCCCAGCCGGACGGCGGCGACCCGGGCCAGGCGACCGGGCCAGCCCCGCCCGTGCCCGGTCTGCGCGGGCAGTTCGGTCAACGCCTGCAGGTCGGACAACGCGAACGTGACGTGCTCGATCTGCGCCGGGGTGACACCGTCGGCCTCGGCGAGGATCTCGTCCAGCACGTACCCGAGCGCGTTGATCGTGGTGAGCTCGCGGTTGATCGTGGCCACCACACGGCTGTCGCCGTCGACGATCGCGCCGGCCGCGCGGTCGGCCGTGAGCGCGACACCCAGTCGGTACGTCATCGCGTCACCAACGGGTGATAGTCGAGGTCCAGGCCGAACGCCCGGGGACCGACGAGTTGTAACCCGGCTGGCTCCAGCCACAGCGGCGGGCACGGCAACGCGAGCACGACCACGCGTTGCCCGTAGCGCAACGAGTCCGTCGTGACCGTCTCGCCGCTGTACACGTCGAACAACGTGATGATGTCCGGTGTCGTGGCCCGTACCTCGCCGTCCTCCAGAATCGCGAGGTACTCGTGGCCCGCCTCCGCGCGCATGCAACGGCCGCTGTCGCCGTTGATCCCGTCGAGCAACGTCGTACTACGGAGGTTAGCCGCGAACGACGACTTGCCTTGTCCTGGAGTAACCGCGCTGACCTTGCCCTCCATCAGGCACACGCCGTTGAACTCCTCGGCGACGCGTGCGACGGCCTGCACGGTCGGCGCGCCCTCGCATTCGGCCAGGACACCGCCTATCTGCAGAGCCTTGCTCAGGGAGCCGAGCACCACGCTGTTCCGTGCCTGTTCGACCGTCATCACGTACTCGGCGCTCGCGCCTGTGTCCCCGAACGCGTTCACCGCGCTACGCGCGAGGCGCTCCAACCAGTCGCCTGTGTCCGCCTGCACGAGCACGACGTGGTCATGGTCGTCAGCGAGCACCGATGGCCCCGGCTGCACGCCCGCGACCTGCATCGCGACCTGCTCGATGCCCGGGAACGCGCGGCCCATGCCGTCCGCGTCGGCCAACGGCAGGTCCGCGTACGCCGCGAGCGCCACCGAACCGATCCCGTTGGCGCCGCCGATCTCCGTGGTCATCATGGCCACCACCGGTTGGCCGAAGTGCGCTTCGACCTGACGGCGGATGGCGAGTCCCTCCCGTCCGGTGCCGATCCGTTCGGTCCAGACCGCCGGTGACCCAAGGTAGGCACAGGGCATGACCAGGCCGTCGGCCGGCAGGTCGGCCAGGCCGATGATCTCCACCGGGCCCTGTGTCGCGAGCGCGACCTGCGCCATCGGCACCTTTTCGACCGCGCTGCCGCCCCCGCCGGCGGCGAGCACGTCACAGCCGCGGGCGAACTCGCCGAGGCAACCCCCACTAAGTCGCACGAGTGAATGGTAGTAAAACAACAACTCTCGGTATTTGTCCTGGCCGAATAGAATCCAGGCCCCGGCTATCCCCGCCGCACAGTCCCACGGGAGGACCTTCGTGAGCCACGTTCCCATGCGTGACCTGCTTGTCGGGCCCGACCTGAACTCGCTCACAGTCCTGACGGCGGCACCCGAACGCACAGTGACCTCAGTGCGTGTCATCGACAAGCTTACGGATCTACGGTCCGTGCCACGTGACAGCTTCGTCGTCGTGCTGTCGACCGCGTCCGCGCAGGCACGTGGGCACCTGTTCGACATCGCGATGCGTGACGCGACCGCGAGCGGCGTCGTCGCCGTCGTACTGAACGGCATCGACGCGGCCGCCGTGGAGTCGACGGCGGTACGGATCGCCAGCCGCAACGGTGTTTCCTTACTGTTGGCGCCGTTGGACATGGAACCGACCCGGCTGGTCATCGCGGTGGCGGAGGCGCTCGCCGGCGACGCCACCGCCGCGTTGGCCCGTATCGACGCGGCACGTCGCCTGATCACCGCAGCCGAGATGCGTTCGGAAGACCGTCGCGCCGCAGTCCTGTCTTCCGCAGCGGACGCATTGGGCACCCGCGTGGACGCGCGGCAGCCGTCACACGGCGAGCCTGCCGCGCCTGTGCTCGTCGACGGCACGGTCGACACGTTCGTCACCGCCTCGGTTCCTCCGGACGCCAGGGGTTCGTGGGTTGTCGCGGCGCGTGTCGTCAGCACGCTGACGGCGGACGCGTACGCCCGCGTGATCGCCGACGAACGCCGTACCGAGCTGGCGCCGTTGGCTGACCGCGGCCGTCTGTTGGGCGAGTTGCTGCTGGCGCCGGATTCCGAACGTGTCCAACTCGTCTCGCACGCCCGCACAGTCGGCCTTCCTGTCGACGGCTGGCACCAGGTGCTCCGCTTCGAACTTTCGTCCTCATTGGACTCCAGCGAGGTGAGCGCGGACCAGGTCGACGCCATCAGCGTGTCCATGCTGCACGCGGTTCGGTCCGAAGTGGACGCGAAGTGGCACACCACCCGGATCGGCGGCGAACCGTTGCTGGTACACAGTGTCGACGCGGATCCCGGCCCAGCCGCGGCCCGAACCGCCCAGTTCGCCGCGACAACAGCCCTCGCCGCGGCCCGCAAACGTTTCCCCGGAATCGTCGTCCGCTGTGGCATCGGCGCGGTGCACCGGCAGGCCGAGGGCCTGCGAACCTCGGCCACCGACGCGAAAGCCGCCCTGGCCGTCACCCGGCAGGCCCGCCCACAACGGGACGTGGTGGCCATCGACGCCCTGGGCCTGAACCGGATGCTCGTGGAGTGGTACGCCTCAGACAACACCCGAGCCTCCGTGGACGACCTGCTCGCCCCGCTGGTGGACCTGGGCCCGGCCGCGGCCGAGGAAGCGATCCGCACCCTGCAGGCCTACCTGGACCACCAGAACTCCCCGGCCCGAGCGGCCGAAGTGCTGAGCGTGCACCGCCAAACGGTCCACTACCGCCTCAACAAGATCACGAAACAGCTGGGTGTGGACCTGAACGACCCGGAACAACGCCTGGCCCTACAACTGGCCTGCCGCGCCTGGCTGATGCGCTAGCGAAGAAGAAGGCCTCGGCCACGCCAAGTCGGCCGGGGGGCGGTATTCCCTGGCGTGACCGAGATGAAGCGCCGAACCACCCAGCGGTGCCAACGCCACCGCCACACCGGCCCGACACCGACCTTTCTTCGTACGTTTCAACAACCTACCGACGACCGCTTTCAGTCCACTTTCAATCTTCATCTCCGCAGGTCAAGGCGATAGCTGAGCCATCAGCACCAGCTCGGTATCCGGAGGACGAACTTACTGTCCGTCGGCGTACGCGGACGCGGCGAAGTCGCTCAACTCGATCCGGTCAGCCACCTCGGCCTTGATGATCAGGCTGGCGACGTGCTTCTCGACCGTCCGCGGCGAGATGTGCAGCCGGTTCGCGATCGCCTTGTTCGTCAGCCTCTCGACGAGCAACTGCAGGACCTCATGCTCACGAACGGTCACGCCGATGGCTCGCAGCTCGTCCGGGACGTCGTCCGTCCCCGCCCGTCGCTGGCGTACTGGCGCTCCCGCGTGCCGCAACAACGACCGACAAGCACTCGCCACCGGCGCCACGGACAACTGGTGGAAGTACTCCTCGGCTTTGCGAAGCCACGCGACGGGCTCACCCCACCCGTCCGCTATCGCCGCCTCGGCGGCCAGTCTCAACCCGAGATGGCTGGCCATGGCGTATGTGGCAGCGTCCTCGTGGGCTGCGACGGCAGCCGCCGTCGCCTCGTCCGCCCGGCCGTCGCGCCCCAGCAGGATCGCCTTGGCGAGGCCAACGAAATGGCGGTTCCACCGCATCGTCGCGCGTACCGTCGACGCGGACTGGTTGTACTCGGTCCACCCGGCATCCCCGTCCAGCACCGACAGCAGCAGGTGCAGTCCGTGGCGGCCGGCGAGGTGGTACATCGACGGCACGTCTTCGGTGATAGCCAGCATCTTGACAAGCTCGTCCCGGGCGAGCCCGCGGTTTTCCTCAAGCAACGCGCAGAAAGTCCGCGCGAACCCCAGAGTCAGCGGGATCTCCTGCGAGTACTCGTCGCCCCATTGCGCGAACTCGACGAGTGCCTTCTCCATGTCCGCACGTTTGCCCTGATGGGCTGCCAGAGTGGCCTGCACCATGAACAGATATCGGACGTGCGTCCGCAGGCGCAGCCGGATCAAGTCGTACTTGCGCTGTTCCACCGCCATCGCCGCGGTGGCGAAATCGCCACGGAGCACCGAGTCGAGAACCAGGTTGACCTGGATCATGTACCCGATCGTGACCGCGCCGAGCCGTTGGGCTTCGTCAAGTGTGCGTTGCATGCTGCCCATCGAGCCGGTCGCGAGCCATTCGTTGCCCGCCGACAACACCATCGCGTAGACGCGGTAGTAGGGCAGCCGGTGTTCCTCAGCCAGCGCAAGCACTCTCTCGAAGCAGGCATTCGACTCGGCCATGCTGCGTTCCCGGGCCACATCGCCGACGAGCTGCCACGCATCGCAGAGAACCATGCCCAGGTTGGCCGGTTCAGCCTCGGCGATCGCGCGTCGGGCAAGCCGCTCCGCCGTCTCGGCACGATTCTGCCCGCCGCCCAGCCACACCAGATTCGCCGCCACCGCGTCGATCGGCGCGGTGTCCTTCCCGTCGGCGTCCGGGCCGAGTGCCGCCCTGGCCGCGGCCACTTCACGCATCCCTTCCGACCAAAGCCCCGCGACGTGGTAGACCTTGGCGAGCCGGACGTGCAGCCTGGCCCGGGAGGCCGGCGACACGCCCGCGTCGCCCAGTTCGTCGAGTTCGTCGATGACCACCCGGGCGCGTTCGATCTGCCCCGTTTCGGCGAGCGCGTAGAGCAGTCCTTCGAGAATCTCGAACCTGCGCTCGTTCGCTGCCTCGCCTTGGAGCAACGCGTTCGCCCGGTCCAGCAACTTGACCGACGATTCGCAAGCTCCGTCGTCGAGAGCTCTTTTCCCCGCCTCGGCGAACAGGTGCGCGGCGGTGTGGGTGTCCCCGGCATCGGCCTGCAACGTCGCGACCAGTTGACACCACTCGCCTGGCAAGCCGGGATGCAGGCTTTGCACCGCCTCGGCGGCGCGTCTCGAATACTCAGCGCGGTCGGTCGGCGTGAGCGCGCCGCGCAATGCCTCGGCAGTCAACGGATGGCGAAACGCGTACCAGTCCGGCGCTCCCTCGTCCGGGGCGACGAGTTGGGCGTTGACCGCCGCACGCAGATGGGACAGCATGCTCCGCTGGTCCAACCGCGTCACCTTGCCGACAACCGACAGCGGGAAGCGATCGCCGAGCACCGCGGCCGCCGACAGCAACATGCTCGCCTGCGCCCCGAGTTGCTCCGCGCGATCGGTGACACCCCGCTGAACAGTCTCCGGGACACCCGCGCGCAACTCGCCGGCCACCCGCCAGCCGGCGTCTCCTTCCACCAGAACGCAGTCTCTGACCAGCTGGTGCAGTAACTCCTCGACGATGAACGGGATACCCGCGCTGTCCTCGGCGAGTTGCTCGGCGACGTCCACGGGCAGATCCGTCGGGCTGGTGTCCAGGCACGACGCTGCCAGCCTGGCCACGTCCTGTTTGGAGAGCCGGTTCAGCACGACGATCGACGCGGCGCGGCGCTGAGTCGCCGAACGTGCCAGGTCGAGAGCGGCACACGGGTCGCTTCGGATCGTCGCCAGCAACAGGACCGGGAGATCGGCGATGTTGTCGACCAGATACTCGACAATCGCGAGTGTCTCCGCGTCCGCGTGGTGCAGGTCCTCAAGGACCAGCACACAGCCGTCCGCCCGGCCGGCGACCGCGATCAGCCGCAGCACCGCCTCGCCCAGGACCACGAGGGACGCGCCGGCCGCCGCGTCCGACTGCTGCAGGTCCGGGATGAGGCGTCCCAGGATCGGCAAGTACGGACCCAAAGCCGGATCATCTGGCGGATGCCCGCTCCGGAACAGTCCGAGCAGAGCCTCAGTCAGGGGTCGAAAGGGAACAATCGGACCAATCGTGCTGCCTCGGCCGCGTAGTACTCGGACTCCGGCCGCGAAGGCGATACCTGCCGTCTCCGCAGCCAGCCGAGACTTTCCAATCCCAGCCTCGCCGACGAGGAAGATCGTGCCGCCGCGCGAGGCGCGGGCCGCGTCGATCGCCCTCGTCAGTTCGGCCACCTCGCGGTCGCGGCCGATGACGAGTGGAGAATGGGACCACATGGCCGGACAGTACCTAGAATCCCCCGTTCGGTTGAAGACCGGACGGTCGAAGATCTCGATCTAACGCTCGGCGTCGGACCCCGGGGAGGCCTGGGTGAAGATGAGGCTCACGAAGCCATCTTGGTGCAGCATGCCAGGACGGTACCCACCGAGAGCCCGCACCCGCGCGGCCGCGGTGCGCTGGGGGAACAGGGTGATCTGGCCCACGGACTGGCTCGGGGTACCGACGGCGGCGAGGGGAGGAGTGCTCATGACGTACTTCTTCCTGTGAGCGGGGAGGTTCTCAGGGGAGGAGGTGCGGTTGCTCAGGGAGTGGGTTCGAGCAGCAGCACCGACGGGACTCGGTGGCGGAAACCGAGGCGGAGCAGGCCGTAGCCGATGCCGGCGAGGCCGTTGAGCAGGCCGGAGGAGACGACGCCGTGGGGGGTGCCGCAGCGGACGCCGCCGCGGTCGATGGCGCCGAGCAGGAGACCTGCGTGCTGGGTGGCGGCGCGGGCCGCGTGGTTGTGACCACGATCACCGAGGATCATCAGGGCTTCGGTCACGCCGAGTTCGCCGTGGCAGAGGCTCATGTCCCGCAGCGGGGCGTGGGCGGTGAGGGTGTCGGCCCAGTCCCGTGGGGTGTCCCGGCGGGCCATGGTGAAGCCGGCCAGGCCGGCGCACCAGGACAGGTCGGAGCCGTCGGGGACTTCGGCGTCCAGGATGGCCTGGCCGAACTCGCCGTAGGGCTCCCCGGCGCCGGTCTGGGCGAACCGCATCAGGGCCCAGCCGATTCCGGTGTGCCCGTGGGCGAAGCCCGAGGTGGGCATGTCCATGCAGGTGCAGGGCACGGTGTTGGCCTGTTCCACCAGGCGGTCGGCGAAGTCCCAGGCGAGCCGGCCGGCGGACGGGAGGCCGGTCTCGGTGTGGACGGCCAGCATGGCGGCCAGGCCGCCGGCGCTGCCCGCGGCGAAGCAGGCAAGTTCGTCGTCGGTGGCGGCCCGGGTGAGGTCGACCACGGCCGGGAGCCATGAACGGATCTCGGGGTCGTCCAGCAGGTTGCCGAGGCGGGCGATGGCGTAGCTGATCCCGCCGAGGCCGTGGGTGCCGCCGCAGCCGATGGTGACGCCGAGTTCGGGCTCGGTGATCAGCTGGTCGATCAGGCGGGGCACCGGGCGGACCGCGTCCCGGGCCAGTTCGGCGTACCGCTGCACACCGGTCAGGTCCGCGAGCTGGGCCAGGAACAGGGCCACGCCGCAGTACCCGTGCGCCAAGCCGGCGCCCATGGGGAGCACGGCCCAGTGCTTGTCGACGATCGGCTCCAGGCCGAGCCAGTTCGCGCGGCCGTCGCCGTGCATGGCGCGCGCACCGATCTCGTCGGCGATCCCGCAGGCCGCCGACAGCAGCCGTTGGGGGTCCGGGATGCCTGAGGTGCCGGCGCGCGGCCGGGACTCGCCGGAGCGGTGCTCGACCGGCTTGGCCCGGGTGGCCAGGGAGGCAGAGATCAACCACTCCTGGTCGTACCGGTCGACCTCGTCCATCGCCGCGATCTTCAGCACGACGGTGGCCAGGCCGGGGCCTTCCAGCAGGTCGGGGAGGCGTTCGCCGTCGGCCGCCCACAGGTCGCGGGAGCCCGGCCGGCTGGTGAACATCGGCACGTCGCCGGCCCACAGGTCGGCCAGTTCGCTCGGGATCAGCCGCTGCCGGGCGAGGTCGCACGCGGAGTCGATGGTCAACGCGTCGAACACCCGCTCCCGCAGCACCGCGTCCCGCAGCACGTCCGGGTGGGTCGACTCGTCCAGCAGGGTCGCGTACACCTGGCTGGGCCGGACCACGATCCGGATCTCGTCGTTCGTACACGCGGTGAGCAGGCCGATCAGTTCCGACCGGTGCCGCACGATCGCGTCGTAGCCCTCACGGAACCCGCCGAGCATCGCGGTCCGGTACTCCGACGGCTCCACGTCCACGGCACCCAGCCGGGGCCGGTTCACCGCGCCACGGAACTCGCCGGGCCGGCGAACCAGCCGCATCGCGTCCGTGCCCACGCCGTCCCACGACACCGTGTCGGTCGGATACTGCACGCCCTTGTCGCCGCCGAGCCCGGACACGTCCACCGCGCCGTGCTCACCGAGGAGCATCTGCGGCAGCAACGCCATGCGGTGCACGGACGACGCGAGCACGCGGGCCGCCGGATCGGGGCCAGTCGCGGTCGGCTGCTCAAGCATCGGGTGGAACAGGGTCTCGACGTCCACGAGCACCGGCTGGTCGCCGCAGGCGATCAGGTTCTCGTAGTGGATGTCGGCGGCGTCGATCGCGTACAGCAACGCCAGCAGCGCGCCCTGGCGCCGGTAGAACCGGTCCACCTCGGCGATCTGCGCGCACGGCCGGTGTTCGACGTACTCCAGCCAGCCGTAGCCGGTCCGGGTCACCGTGTCGACGGTCTGCAGGCCGAGGCCGAGCACCTTGCTGTTGAGCCAGCTCACCAGGCCGCCGAAGTGCCGGTGCAGGTCCAGCGACCGGGGCTTGTAGACGATCCGCCGGCCGTCGGCGAACCGGAGGATCGAGACGGACCGGCCGCGCTGGTGGGTGTCGCCGCTGCCCATGTGGACGTCCACCAGGTCACCGGGGTCGACGCCGCCGAGCAGCCGGGCCACGACCAGCTCGCGGTCGGCGTTGAACCGCTCGATCATCTCGACCTGGGCGGTCGAGGTGTGGTCGCAGGCCTGGCCGAGCAGCCGCGCGAGCACGGGGTATTCGGCGAACAGCGCGGTCAGCCGGTCGGACCCGGCCTGGGCGCGGACGAAGTCGGCGAACCGCTCCTGGGCGGTGTCGCCGGCGAGCCGGCCGGAGACACGTTCGACGTTGAGCTCAAGCACCAGGGTGCGGGCGGCCAGACCGGCGAGGCGGCGGCCCAGTTGCCGGTCGAACCCGGCGGACACGGCCTCGGCGTCGATCTTGCCGTCCAGCGCGACCTGGACGACCCGGTTGCGTGCGATCCGCGCGAGCGGGCGGAACACCCAGGCGAAAGCGTCGGGCCACTCCGACGGCACAGCCCCCTCGGCGCTGACCGGACCGGTGGCGACCGCCTGGTCGACAAGTTCCGCCCAGCGTGGTCGGCCCTGGACCGTCCATCGGCGTTCGGCGGCGGTCAGCGCGCCGGTCCACCACGGTCCGGAGTTGATCCCGTTGTCGCGGTGCGAAATCGCTTGGCTCACGACAAACAGGCTGGCAGCGGGCTTGGGACGGGACATGGGTAAGAGATCCCCACATTCCCACCGGGAACCACCCGTATTGGGTAGTGGCCCCGGCCCGACGGCCGTTCCACCGACGGTACCGGCGGGCGACCGGGGCGGCGACCTGGTTCACCCGGAAGAACCTGACACGATCTGGCAGGTTCTGATGTCAGGATGGAACGTGTGGATCGAGAGCAGGTGTTGGCGTACCGGATAGCCCGGCAGGGGCTGCATCGGACGAACACGCCGGTCGACGACCTCGACGTGGTCGACCTGGGCGTCCAGGACACCCCGATGGGGTCGGCCCGGCATTCGTTCAGCGTTCGGACCGAGGCTAGCCCAGACGATCATTCGCTCGTCCGGGTATGGAGCCTGCGGGCATCCCCATATTTGCACCACACCGTCGACCTGCCTCGGATCGCCGCCGCGCTCTGGCCGCACAGCGAACGCGACGCGCTCGGCAAGGTCGCGTGGCAGCGCTCGGTGATGCAGAAGAGCGGGATCACCGCCACCGAGGCCCTCCGGTACACCGCCGAGGCGTTCCGCGAGGTGATCACGGGACCGACGGTGAAGGGCGCGGCGAGCACGGCCGTGTCGAAGGTCGTCCCGAAGCCGCTGGTCAGCTACTGCCGTGGGTGCCAGGCCGAGCACGTCTTCGAGTCGCTGTTCCGGCTGGCCGCCCTGCCCGCCGGGATGCGGCTGGAGCCGGACACGTCACCGCCGGTGCTGGTGCCGATCGAGGACTGGCCGGGCATCCCGGACGAACAGTCCGGCGCGGACGACCTGATCCGGGAGTTCCTCCGGTTCGTCGGGCCGGCCAGCGTCGGCGACGTGGCCGCGTGGCTGACCACCACCCAGGCCGAGGTCAAGGAAATCTGGCCGGCCGGACTGGCCGAAGTGGACGTCGACGGCCGGACGGTGTGGCTGCCGGAGTCCGAGATGGACCTGCTGGCCGACCCGCCCGAGCCGCCGCGGGCGCTGCTTCTGCCCACATCGGACCCGTTCCTGCAGGACCGCAACAAGCTGATGCTCGTCCCGGACAAGACGCGGCACAAGGAGATGTGGCCGGTGATCGGCCAGCCGGGCGCGGTCGTCGTGGACGGTGACGTGGCCGGTATCTGGCGGCCCAAGGCGTCCGGGAAGAAGCTGGAGGTCAGGGTCACCGAGTTCCTGCCGATCGCCGCCGACGCCCGCAAGGCGCTGCAGCAGGAGGCCGACCGGCTGGGCGACCTGCGCGGGATGACCCAGACCAAGCTCGCGTTCTAGGAGTACTGGGCCAGGTCGTCGATGGTCTGCTGGACCTCGGGATGGTCCCGGCCCAGCAGCTGGGTCCTGATGTTCAGGGCACGCTGGGTGAGGCGGCCGGCCGCGGCCATGTTGCCCTTGGCGGCCATCAGCATCGCGAACTCGGCGCAGGCGACCGCGAGGTCGTAGTGGTACTCCGGCAGCACCCGTTCCAATGTGGAGATCGCGCGCCGGAACAGCCTCTCGGAGGCGTCCAGCTTGCCCACTCTGGACAGGAACGACGCCAGGGTCACCTGGTCGTTCGCGACCGCCGGGTGGTTCGGCGGGAACCGGCGTTCCCGCAGGCCCAGCGCCCGCGCCGCGTACGACTCGCCGCTGGTGAACCGGCCGCGCACCAGGTCCAGCATGGCCAGGTGGTGCCACACCACCGCGGCCGCCGGACCGGTGCCCTGGCCGATCAGGGCGACCGCCTGCTGGAGCATCCGCTCGGCCTCGGCGAACCGGCTGCCGTACTGGTACACGGTCGCCAGCCCGCACATCAGGTTGACCTGCTCGGTCGGGGTGGGCCAGGTGCCGTCCTCGGCCAGCTCCAGCGCCGAGGAGTAGAGCACCTCCGCGCTGCCCAGGCGGTTGCGGATCCGCTCGACACCGGCCAGGCAGCTCAACGCGGCGACCCGCAGCCGGACCAGGCCCTCGTCCAGCCGGGAGTACTCCTCGGTGATCACAATGGACCGTTTGGCGTAGCGTTCCGCCTTGTCGTACCGGGAAACCGCCTCATGCAACCGGCTGAGCAGGATCAACGAGTCCGCGACGGCGGGATGGTTGGGGATCCGGGTCTGTTCGGCCACCGACAGCGCGGTCTCCGCGACCGCGATCGCGTCCCCGAACCGCCCCTCGTCGGCGAACCGACCGGCCAGGCCGAGGCGTCTTCGTGCCTCAGCCAGCGGATCGAGCATCGCCGGCCCCGCACATCTGAGCTCCTCTCGTCGAGGACATGATGGCAGGACTTCGGCCGCGAGTGGGCTTCGGCGACCCCTAGACGCCGAAGACCATCGGTCAGCCGGTGGGCAGGACTGCTAAGTTTCGCCTGGTCAAGGTCAGTTCCGGGTGGTCGTCGGCAAGCAGCCGCCGGCGGATCTCCAACGACCGGCGATAGAACCGCTCGGCCTCTTCGACGTTGCCGCGCACGGCCATCAGCACGCCGAGGTCGTTGAACATGGCCGCGACGTCGTCGTTGAGCAGCGCGACCTCGTCGGCCACGGCGACCTGGTTGTGGTTCGCCGGCTCCCGCAGGATCCAGAACAGGTCCTCTTCCATGCCGACCATGGTGCGGTCCTGGACGTCCCGGGCGGTAGGTATCAGGTTCCCGGTCGCGCCGGGAGATGTTCCCGGTTGCGGACGGTGAGCGCGATCTCCGGGTGATCCGCGCCGAACAGCCGTCTCTTGATCTCCAAGGACCGCGTGTAGTGCCGCTCGGCCTCGGCGTTCTCGCCGCGCGCGGCCATCAGCGCGCCCAGGTCGTTCAAGGTCACCGCGACCTCGTAGTGGTCCGGTCCGTACGCCCGTTCGAACACGGCCAGTGCTTCCCGGTAAAGCACCTCGGCCTCGTCCCACTTGCCCTGTCCGGCCAGCAGCGACGCCAGCGCGGCCTGGTCGGCGGCGACAGTCGGGTGGTCGGGTGGCAGTGTCCGCAGGCGCAGCTCGACCGACTGGCGGGCATGCTGCTCACCCGATGCGTAACGGCGTCGGGAATGGTCCAGGCCGCCGAGGTTGTGCCAGATCGTGGCCGCCCGCGGGCTGTCCGGGCCGACCATCGCCAACGCCTTTCGGTAGAGCGACTCGGCTTCGTCGAACCGGCGGGCGTACTTGTAGACGACACCGAGACCGGTCAGCAACGCCACCATGTCCGGGTGACCGGGCCCGGCCAGGGCGATCGCCTGCCGGTACAGGTCTTCCGCGCTGTCCAGCCGGGACTGGATCCGCTCGACCGTCGCGAGCCGGGCCAGGGCGTTCACCCGAAGCCGTCTGTCCGAAAGGGACTCCGTGCCGGCCATCGCGCGACGGGCGTAGACCTCGGCATCGGCGTAACGACCAAGGGCCTCAAGGATCGCGCACAGGGCGAAGCACCCGTTGACCGTGCTCGAATGGTCAGGACCGTGGTCCCGCAAAAGGATCGTGTACGCGGCCTCGGCCGGTGCCAGCGCGTCGACGGCCTTGCCCGCGGCGAACGCCTCACGGGCAAGGCCGAGCAACTCACGCGCCTGGTCCACTAACCGATGATGGCATCCGCGATCCGGGCCCGCAGATCCCGGGCACCACCGCCGAACGCCGCCAGCCACTGGGCGCGCTTGTAGAGCCGGTGCAGGACGTGCTCCCACGTCATACCCACGCCGCCGAGCACCTGGATGACGTGCTCACACGCGGCCACCGCGGCCTCGGCCGCGGCGGACTTCGCGGCGGCACAGGCCACGTCCGCCTGCGGGTCCTCCTCCTGGACGCTCCACGCCGCCCAGTACGTCAGCGACCGGGCCAGTTCCAGTGCCGCGTACGAGTCGACCAGCTGGTTGGACACCGCCTGGTACGTGCCGATGACCTTGCCGAACTGGGATCGGCTCGACGCGTGGGCGACACCGTCGTCCACAGCTCGCCGGCCCACACCGAGAGCCTCGGCCGCGGCCAGCACGAACGCCCGGTTCTCGATGGCCGCCAGCACAGCGTGTCCCGACGTCAGCGACCGTGACGGCGCGTCCGCGAACTCGACGGTGTACAGCCGCCTGGAAAGGTCCGAAGTGGACAGAGGGGTCACCGTGGCGTCCGCGGTACGGACCAGGCGCAGCTCGGCACCGGCCGTCACGACCACCAACGCGTCGGTGCAGGCGGCGTCCGGGACGAGGATCTTGGTCCCGGTCACCCGGCCGTCGGCGGAGACGGATGTGGCCAGGTCAGTGTCCCGCAAACCTTGCGGGCGCCCGGATTCCGCCCACGCCAACGACAGCCGCAGATCCCCGGCCGACACCGCCGCGGCCAGTTCGGCGTCGTGCTGGACCGCCGGCAGAGCCAACGCCAGCGTCGAGAACAACGGTGCCGGCAGCAACGCGGCACCGGTCTCCTCGAACAGGACCACGTGGTCGAGCAGGGTCAGCTCCGGGTCCGTCCACCCCAGTTCGGCCACCTGCTTCCAGCTCTCCGGCTGCCAGCCGGGCGAGCCGTCGACGATCGCCGGCACACCGTCCAACGGGTACTGCTCGGCCAGGAACTCCTTGGCGGCGACCCGAAGCATCTCCTGCTCGGCAGAGAAAGCGAAGTCCATCACCGGCTCCTAGGCAGGCCGAGCACACGTTCGGCGACGATGTTACGAAGGATCTCGGACGTCCCAGCCTCGATGGTGTTGCCACGGCTGCGAAGCTGGCGATACTGCCAGTACCCGTCCCACACGCCGCCGTCGCCGTCCAACATCCCGGACAGCCCCTGCAGGCTGCGCGCCAGCTTGGTCAGCCGCTGGTTCGCCTCGCTCCACACGAGCTTCACGACCGAACTCTCCGGACCGGGCGCGCCCTTCGTCAACAACGTCGTCAGTGTCCGGTAGTTGGTGAACGCCAACGACTGCAGCTCGATCCACTCCTGGGCGATCGCGTCCCGCACCACCGGGTCGTCCGCCGGGACCCGGCCGTCCGAACCAGGCTCCCTGGCCAGGTCCACCAACCGGGAGAAGTGCTGACGCAGCTGAGCGACCAGCGCGAACGCCATGGTGCCGCGCTCGTGCAGCAGGGTGGTCATGGCGACTTTCCAGCCGTCGCCCGGTTTGCCGAGGATCGAGTCCTTGGGCACGCGGACGTCGGTGAAGAAGATCTCGTTGAACTCCGGGTCACCGGTGATCTGCTTGAGCGGCCGCACTTCCACGCCGGGCAGGTGCATGTCCACCAGCAGGTACGACAGGCCGGCGTGCTTCTCGGCGGCCGGATCCGTGCGCACGACCAGGATGCACCAGTCCGCGAGATGCGCGTACGACGACCACACCTTCTGGCCGTTGACCACCCACTCGTCGCCGTCGAGCACCGCCTTGGTGCGGGCGCCGGCCAGGTCTGAGCCGCTGCCCGGCTCGGAGAAGCCCTGGCACCAGATGTCCTCGCCGGACAGCAGCCTGGCCAGGTGCTTGCTCTTCTGCTCGTGCGTGCCCCAGGTCATGATCGTCGGGCCGGCCATGTTCAGGCCGATGATGCCCATGTGCTCCGGCGCGCCGGCGCGGACCATCTCCTCGAAGTAGATGGCCTGGTAGCTGGGCGAGAGCCCGTGCCCGCCGTACTCTCGTGGCCAGGTCAACCCGACGTAGCCGCCGTCGAACAGCCGGCGGCTCCACTTACGCAGGTAGCCGGCGTCGGGGCGGCCCGCGGCCGGCATTCCGCCGGCGTCGAAGTTGGCTTCGTACCAGTCGCGCAGCTTCGCACGGAACGCCGCCTCGTCAGCGGTGTCACGGAAGTCCATGAGACATGTTTGCACTGTGACTCACACCAGGTCAACTAGCCGATATGTCTCTGCAATGCGACGCGGGCAGGTATGGTGGCGGGTATGTCGACCACCCCGCTCGCACGCGCCCTGCGCGGCCCGTCCCCGGCGCCGAAGTCGGCTCCGATCGACGCGTTCCGCCTGGCCAAGGCCTGGTTCCTGGCCGGCAGGCGGGTCGACATGCAGCAGCTCGCCGCCGAACTGGGGGTCAGCCGCGCGACGCTGTACCGCTGGTGCGGCAGCCGCGAACAGCTCATCGGCGAGGTCATCTGGGCCATCAACGAACGCGCCTTGAAAGACACCCTGGCCAAGACCCGCGGCTCCGGCCGTGCCCTGGTGACCCGCGTGCTGGAGCGGTCCCTCGCCCAGATCCGCAGCTTCGACGCGCTACAGCAGTTCGTGGCCGAGGACGCCGAGTACGCGCTACGGATCATCACGTCCAAGCAGAGCGTGGTGCAGGCCCGGCTGATCGAGTGGACCGCGGACTTCCTGCGCGCCGAGGTCAAGCTCCGGGACGACATCGACGTGGCCGACCTCGCCTACGTCATCGTGCGCGTCGGCGAGTCGTTCGTCTGGAGCGACATGATCACCGGCGCGCCCCCGGCGACCGACAAGGCGGTGAAGATCGCCGACCTGCTGATCGCCGCCGCCGAGGAGCCGGTGTGCGGTCACTTGGCATCCCCGTAACAGTCCACAATGGATGATTCGAGCGGGAACTTCACCTCCGTTCCCGGGAAGACCAGGCCGGTCGCTTCCGCCGCCGCGGCCGCCAGCTCCGCCGAGACGTCCGGCGCGTCGCCGGCCGGGCAGTGCACCAGGACCTCGTCGTGTTGGTAGAAGACGATCTCCGCGGCGGTCCCGGCCAACCGGCGGCGCAACGTCACCAGGAGCACCAGGGCCCAGTCGGCGGCGCTGGCCTGGACGACGAAGTTGCGGGTGAACCGGCCCCACTCCCGAGCGGCTTGGCGAGACTTCTGCAGCGACTCCTCGTCGGTCCGTTCCATCAACGCCATCCGCTGGGCTCCCGGGCGCGGGCTGGTGCGGCCGAGCCGGGACCGGACCATGAACCCCTGTTCGCCGTCCCGGGCGGCCTGTTCCACGTGCCCGACCGCCTGCGGGAAACGTTTGCGCAGCACGGCGAGCAGCGGGCCGGCACCGCCGCTCGTGCCGCCGTACATCGCGGACAGCATCGCGATCTTGGCCCGGCCGCGGTCGCCGTCGAACGAGTCGGCCGCGAGCGACGCGTACAGATCCACGTCCGCCGACACCTCGGCCAGCCGCTGGTCGCCGGACAGGGCGGCCAGCACGCGCGGCTCCAACTGGGCCGCGTCGGCGACCACGAGCGACCAGCCCGGCAGCGAGCGCACGGCCTTGCGCAACGCCTTGGGCAGTTGCAGAGCGGCCCCGCCACGGGTCGCCCAGCGGCCCGAGACCACGCCGCCGACCACGTAGTCCGGCCGGAATCGTCCATTGTGGACCCAGGAGTCCAGCCAGGTCCAGCCGTGCGCGGTCCACATCCGCGCGAGTTCCTTGTACTCCAGCAGCGGTTCGACCGCCGGATGGTCCACCTCGCGCAACAGCCACGCCCTGGTCGACGCGATGTCGATCCCCTCGCGGGCGAACGCGCGCACCACGCTGGCCGGGCTGTCCGGATTGACCGGATGCCCGCCGAAGGCGTCGACGATCCGGGCGGCCAGGGCGGCGAGCTTGTCCGGGCGGGCGCCGGGCGCCGGCTTCGGGCCGAGCATCTCGGTCAGCAGCTCCCGGTGCACGCCCTCGTTCCAGGGCAGCCCGTGATCCGTCATCTCCGCCGCGGCCAGCCCACCCGCGGACTCGGCCGCGATGAGTAACCGTTGCCCCTCCCCCCGGCCCAGCTGGGACCGGTAGACCTCCACCAGCAGGTCCAGCGACAGGGTCTCCTGGTCGGTCTCGAACAGGGCGGGCTGGGCGTTCCGGGCGGGCGGCGGCTTGTCCGGCGGCTCGGCCCGCCCGTGCAGCCGGGCCCACGCGGCGGCCGGGTTGCGGGGCGAGCCGTGCTGGCCCGCGGACGCCAGCAGGATCCCCTCGGTGAGGGTCAGGTCGTGGCAACGGGCCACCCGGACACCGGCTTCCAGCAGCTGCGGATAGAGGGCTTCGGCGGCCGGGAAGACCCAGCGCGGCTGATGCTCGGCCTCGTAGCGGCCTATCCAGGAGGCCAGGTCAGCGGTAGTGTGGTCAGAGATCTTTTCAGACGTGACCGGGTCGAGCACCCGAAGGCGGCCGGCGCCTTCGGCCTCGGGCGACACCATCACGACCATGCCGCTGATTGTGCCCCGGGGGTACGACAGTTACCGTCGAACCTTACTCGCCAGTAGGAACGCCGCCCCGCTGCCGTGGAGGTACCGTTGCCCAACGTCGTCACCCGCATCCCTGAGACGCTGCAGAGCATCAGGATCCTGCACCGGGCCGGCCTGGTCCCGGTCCCCCGGCTGGACGAGGGCCTCCGAGCCCTGCGGCTGATCAGGCAGATCGGCCCGATCGCGGGCGCGGTGCGGATCTCCGCCAAGCGTGACGCCCGCCGGCTCGGCCTGGTCGACGACCGCGGCCCGTTGACGTTCACCCAGCTCGACCGCAGGTCCAACAGCCTGACCCGGGCCTGGGCGGAACGCGGCCTCGGCGAGGGCTCGGTGATCGGCGTGCTCTGCCGGGACCACCGTGGCCTGGTGGACGCGATGCTCGCCGCCGGCAAGCTCGGCGCCCGGCTGCTGCTGATGAACACCGGCTTCGCCAAGCCGCAGTTCGTCGACGTGGTGCGGCGCGAGAAAGTCGCCGCCGTGGTGTACGACGAGGAGTTCACGGACCTCCTGTCCGAGGTGGACCTCCCCCGGTACCTGGCCTGGGTGGACGACGACTCCACCGGCGGCGACGTGCCCACGTTGGAGGAGTTGATCGCGAGCACCGACGACCGGCCGCCGGCCAATCCCGGCAAACCTGGCGGTCTCGTGCTGCTGACCAGCGGAACCACCGGAACACCGAAAGGTGCGCCGAGGCAGATCAAGTCGGGTCTCTCGGCCGCCCAGTTCCTTGACCGCATCCCCTTGCGCACCAACGAGTGCACGGTCCTGGCCGCGCCGATATTCCACGGCACCGGGCTGTCCCAGTTCGTCCTGTCGTTCGCCCTGGGCTGCACGGTCGTGGTGCGGCGCCGGTTCGACGCCGAGGCGACCCTGAAGATGGTCCAGGACAACAACGCCACCGAACTGGTGGTCGTGCCGACCATGCTGCAACGCGTCCTGGACCTCGGCGAGGACGTGATCCGGAAGTACGACACGTCCTCGCTGCGGATCGTCTTCTCGGCGGGTTCGGCACTGTCCCCGGAACTGGGCAACCGGGCCACCAAGATCTTCGGTGACGTCGTCTACAACCTTTACGGCTCAACGGAAGTGGCCGTGGCCGCGGTCGCCACCCCGGAGGACTGGCGGGCGGCGCCCGGCACAGTGGGCAAGGTCCCGTGCGGCTGCCGGGTGCAGCTGTACGACGACCACGGCGGCCGGGTCACCGAGCCGGGCGCGCTCGGCCGGGTCTTCGTGGGCAGCGACCTGGCGTTCGGCGGATACACCGACGGGCGCAACAAGGAGATCATCGACGGCCTGCTGTCCACAGGGGACGTCGGCCACTTCGACGGCGAGGGCCGGTTGTTCATCGACGGCCGGGACGACGAGATGATCGTGTCCGGTGGCGAGAACGTCTTCCCGGTGGAGGTGGAGAACCTGCTCGCCGAGCATCCTGGAGTGGTCGAGGCCGCGGTGATCGGCGTGCCGGATGAGAAGTTCGGCCAGCGGCTGCGGGCGTTCGTGGTCGCGCGGGACGGCGCCGAACTGGACGAAACCCAGGTCCAGGACCACGTCAAGGCCAACCTGGCGCGCTACAAGGTACCCAGGGACGTCCGGTTCCTGGACACGCTCCCACGCAACGCCACCGGGAAGCTGCTGCGCGGGCGGCTAGCCGAAATGGACTGACGTCATTCCCACTCGATACCGAACAGGCCGGGCCCGAAATCTATCGCGACCGCGTGGACACTGCAGCGGGTGTCCAGGCTGAGGTTGCGCATCCTCGGATGTTTGTGCCCGGTCTGCTTCGCGAACTGCTGGCACCGGGCCGGAATGTTTGCCGAATTGAAGTGGACTTCCAGGAGATACTCCCGGATTGGCCGCCTGAACTCCCGCCAGTGCGTGCGGTTGCATGTCGGATACGGCGGCCCGGCATTCGCCAGTTCGTACTCGATGAGGTATGTGTCGCCGCGCCGAATGGGCTGGTCGAACAACAGCTCGGCGACCATCAGGCCATTGCCGGTGTCCACCTGCTGGCGACCCAGATGGCAGTTACGCACAGTCGTGAGCGTGGGCGGCCCGGCGCTCGGGTCGTCCGAGTTGTAGATCAGCAGCCAGCGGTCCTGGCCGTCGGTCCTGGCCTCGAACACCGCGCGTGTGGTGATCGACTGCTGGCCGCCGTCGCCGCCCACCCGGCACCGGTCGTGCAGGCCGACCAGGGTGAGCTGTTGCTCTTGGTCGAGCGCGTCCGGCGCGCCGAGCGCGGTCAGCAGGCCGAGCAGCACGTCCCGTTCGAACCGGACGGTCTCGGTGACCGGCGGTTCGGGCGGTGCCGCCTGTTTTCCGCGTGGCCGCGGCGGCGGCAGAAGCGCGAGCAGCGAACCGGCCGGCAGCTTGAGAATCGTTTCAAGCTCCGCGAGCGCGGTCAGCGAGTCGTTGCGTTCCGGCTGCCGCTTACCGGACTGCCAATAGCTCAGCGCGGCAATGCTGACCGGAGTGCCGCGCGCGCGTAACCGCGCTTGTATTCGGTCCAGGCTCAACCCGCTCGACCGAATGGCCGAGCGTAACGCTTCGGCGAACTGGCTGTCGCCGTGAACGTTTTCAATATGGCCCCGTGGTGGTGAGTTCCCCGACATACGACCGACCGACTTAGTGCGACGAATGTGACCCCTGACCCAGACCCGAAAGAGGGTAGCAGTACACATCGGCGTGTCGTCAGGTTCACTCCGAGCATAGTTGACCGCCGAACAGAGTATTTGCATTACGCCGAACGGAGTACAACCGGTAAAAGGTGAAGGTGAGGGCCGCCGGTGTACGTTCGGCGATGTGCGACAGAACATCCTGATCACCGGGGCGAGCTCCGGTCTCGGCGCGGAAATGGCCCGCCAGTACGCCGCGATGGGCCGCGACCTGGCGCTGTGCGCCCGCCGAACGGACCTGCTCGAACAGCTGCGGGACCAGCTGCTCGCCCGGTACCCGGGCCGGACTGTCACGGTCCGTGAGCTGGACGTGGACGACCACGACGCCGTCTTCGAGGTGTTCCACGGGTTCGCCGACGAGCTCGGCCGGCTGGACCGGGTGGTGGTGAACGCCGGGATCGGCAAAGGCCAGCCGATCGGCACGGGCGCGTTCAAGGTCAACGCACAGACGGCGATGACGAACTTCGTGTCCGCGCTGGCCCAGTGCGAGGCGGCGATGGAGATCTTCCGCAAACAGAACAGCGGCCACCTCGTGGTGATCTCATCGCTGAGCGCCAAACGCGGCTTCGCAGGCGACGCGACAACCTACGCGGCCACAAAGGCGGGCATCTCCTCGTTGGCCGAAGGCATCAGGGCGGACGTCTACGGCAGCCCGATCAAAGTCACCACGATCCAGCCGGGCTTCATCCGCACGTCGATCAACGACCAGGTCAAAGCCCCCTACATGGCGAAGCTGGAACCTGGTGTGCGATCGATCGTGCAGGCGACGGAACGCGAAGTAGCGGTCGGAAACGTACCCACATGGCCCTTCGGTGTGATGAGCACCGCGATGCGACTGGTACCAACAAGCATTTGGGCTAAGTTGCGCTGATGGCGCTCGTCCACCTGATCAGACACGGCCAAGCCTCCTTCGGCGCGGACAATTACGACGTCCTGTCCCCCACCGGCCACCTGCAAGGAAAGATCGTCGGCGACGAACTGCGCCGAAGATCCACGAACCCAGACCACGTGTACAGCGGAACCCTCCAACGACAACGGGACACCGCGACCGCCGCAGGCTTCCCCACCGCGACCGAGGACGCGCGGTGGAACGAGTACGACCACCTCAGCCTGGTCCAGAACGCCGCGCCGACAACCCCACGGGAGTTCCAGCTCACCCTCGACGCGGCTCTCCGTAACTGGATCGGCGGAACCGACTGGCAGGACTTCACCACCCGCGTGCACTCCGCCCTGGACACCCTGCTCACCGACCTGGGCAGCGGCGGCTCAGCGCTGGTGTTCACCTCCGGTGGCGTGATCGCGGCGGTCTGCGCCAAGTTGCTTGGGCTGCCACCAGAGGGCTTCCTGGCGGTGAACAGAGTGACCGCGAACGCCTCCATCACTAAGGTTGTTCGCGGGCGGTCGGGGACGAGTCTGGTGTCCTTCAATGACCACGCCCACTTCGAGGGTGTGCACAGGGATCTCCTTACTTATCGCTGATGTCCTTTGTGGACTATCGCTGAAAGACGTTCGCTCGCCGCGAGGGCAGGCCGCCAAGAAGGAGTTTGTTTGTTGGGTGGTGCTGGTGTGGTTTGGTTGTCTTTTGGTGGGGTCGTGGTGTCTCCTTCCCGTGTGGCCTGCCCAAGGGAATCACATCTGGCCCGTGGTGTCCGGTGTGGGTTTCGGTCCGTATCGCTCTCGCTGTGTGTCGGGTTGGGTGGGCGGACCGGACGGCTACCGTCGTTCGGACACCACGGGCCAGATGTGATTGGCTGCGCCCAGGCCACACGGGAAGGAGACACCACTCCAGCCACAGGTGTGCTGCGCGGGCACGCGCCTGGGTGGCTGGCGGGGATTCTTGTTCGCTGATGGCGAAAAGCCTTATACCCCAAGGTATTTACGCTTCTCGCCAGGTAGAATTGCGGTATGGACACCACAGCGACACTATGGCAGACCAGCGACACTGAGCTGGTCGATGCCTAC
>NZ_SLWS01000024.1 GCF_004345645.1 Actinocrispum wychmicini
AGCCAATCATATCTGGCAGGCGGGGTCCACACCCACGAAACCCAACCGGAGGTCCGCCTACGGGACCCAGCAAGAAGCGGGAGCGATACGGACCGGAAGACCAAGCTGGACCCCGCCTGGCAGATATGATTCCCTTGGGCAGGCCATACGGGAGGGAGACGCCACGACCAAGACAACTAAAACAACCAGCAACACCCAGGAAAGGGCTCCCTCTTGGCGGCCTGCCCTCGCGGCGAGCGAAAAATCTTTCCAGTCCGGACGAAAAGGGCGATCGCGAGCGGCGAGCAGGCAGTCATCGGTCCAGAAGCGGCAAGCGAGCAGTCTTCCGGCCGAAAGCGAGCAAACCCAAAGTCGCCGCGACAACTAATTGCCCACTCGGGACGCGTTCCCGGCAAACGGCCGCTAAGGTTGGTTGATGGGTACCAGGATCAAGCTTGGCTGGGAGACGAGGATCGACCAGCTCACGCTCGCCGTCGACTTCGCGATCGTCGGCGTCGGGCTGATTGTGCTCGGCGCGTTCCTGGGTGGTGTCGGGGGTGTTCTGGTGATCGTGGCGGGGACGTTGGTGACGCTGGTTGTCGTCATTCGGATGAATGGGTGGCGTTCGTTGCTGTGGCCTCGATACTTGACCGTTGGGCCGGATGGGATCGGCGATGACACCAAGATGGGCACACCTTTCCAGGTTCGTTGGGCGGACTTGGTCTCGGTTGGCGTGATCACCGAGCCGAAGCGGATGACCTTGGTGTTCACCTCCACGCAGGGCAGTCGTTCGTACCGGATTCCGCGTCGGGACGCAGTTCTGCCCGCGTTGCGCGAAGCGGCTGGGTGCCCGGTGGTTGAGTTGCCGCCGCCTCCCGAGGGTGAGCGGGTGGTTGTGGATGTTGGCGCGCGGCAGGGCTGGTACGGGGTTGTTGGGGGTGCGCTGGCTGGGTTCTTTGGGGTTTCTGGGTTGGTCGCGGCGTTCGGGAGTCAGGCGTCGACCGGTGTGCGGATCGTGGCTGGGATCATCGGGGCGCCGCTCGCGTTGATCGGGCTCGCCGTTCTGTTGAGCCTCCCTGTGTTGCTACGCAAGCGACTTGTGGTTGTCGACGCCACCGCGTTCACTTGGGACGACCCGACTGAGCAGTCGTTCACTGTGCCGTGGACCGACCTGGCCGGCGCCGGCATCGACAGCACCGTCGTGCGGAACATGAACACAGGCAACCGTTACTCCGTGCACATTGTGCTTGTCCCGCACGGACCGCAGTTCGCCGAGAACCACCGGGAGATGAGCAAGTTCGCCAAAGACAGTCGCTATGTCATCCCGTTGGGCGACGCGGCTGGCGAAGGTAACACGATCGGCGACGCGATGAGGCGGTTCGCGCCGGCCTTGTGGCTCGGCGCGAACGAGAAACGCGGCCTCATCTGAAGGAGTCGAGCCGCCCCACGACCTTGTCGAACACCGCCCGCTCGTCTGGTTTCGGGGCGTAGCACACTATCTCGTCGAACCCGATCGTCGCGTAACGTTCGACGAGCCGCGCGAAAGAGTCCTCTGAGGCCCACGGTGTGATCGACCCGTACGCGAGCAGGATGCGCCGCTGCGGTGCCTGACGAAGCTCGGTGAGCCGGCGGATCCGTGCGACCGACGCCGCGTGGAACTCCTCTTCGCTTGCCGCGCCGGGGAAAGTGACCCAGCCGTCGCCGTGCTCGGCCGCGACACGCAACGCCCGGGGAGCGTTCGCCGCGATGATCAACGGGATCCGGTCCTGGATCGGGCCGGGTGTCATGGACGCGTGCTGGTACGGATAGTACGGACCCGAGTGGTCGCTCACGTCGCCTTGCAGCAGCCGGTCGACCACGTCGACGAACTCGCCGAGCCGGGCCGCGCGTTCGGCAGGCTCCCACATCGGCACGCCGGACATGCCGTGGTCGGTCGGCCAGACGCCGGAGCCGATGCCGAGGTCGAACCGGCCGCCGGAGACGTGGTCCAGGGTCAACGCCTGCTTCGCAAGCACAGTCGGCCGACGGAACACGACGTTGGCGATCAGCACACCGACGCGGATCCGCGTCGTGGTCGCCGCCCAGGCCGCGATGATCGTCAGGCCGTCGTGCACCGGCACGGCCGGGTCGCGCGGGTTACGCATGTTGTCGCCGGTCCACAGCCCGTCGAAACCGGTCTCTTCGGCGATTTTCGCCCACCTGGCGGCCTCGTCCCAGGTGCCTGGGTTGACCTTCAGCCCGAACCGCATCTGTGTGTCCCCTTCATCCGGATACCCGAATGATGATCACGCTACCCGGGTCCACACCACACCGATGCCCGAAAGGGCGCTCAGGACAGCGCTTTCCGCACGCGCGCGGCGTAGTCGTCGGCCTCCTCGTCCGAGGCGTACTTGGTCCGCGGCCAGAAGAAGCCGCGCAGGCCGTCCCCTTTCGTCCGGGGAACGACGTGGGTGTGCAGATGCGGCACGCTCTGGCTGACCACGTTGTTCATCGCGACGAACGTGCCCTGCGCACCCAACCCCGCCTGCACCGCCACCGTGATCCGCTGGACGAACTCGAAGTAGCCGCCCAGGTCGGCCTTGGGCAGGTCGGCGAACGTCGGCACGTGCGTCGGCGGGACGACCAGCGTGTGGCCCTTGAACACCGGCCGGATGTCCAGGAACGCCGTCCCGACCGGCTCGGCGGCCACCATGAAACCCGGCTTCTCCCCGGCGACGATCGCACAGAACAAGCAGTCCATCGCGCAATCCTAGGAAACGGCGGTGCCGACCAGATGACCGATGCCGTACGTGACGGCCATGGCCACGACACCACCGGCGATGTTCCGCGCGACGGCCGGCAGTCGCGGCGCTCCGCCGAGCCGTGCGCTGAGCGACCCCGTCAGCGCCAGCGCGATCACGCCGACCGCGACTGTGACGGACACCCGCAGGTCCCCGGTGGGGATCAGGAACGCCAACAACGGGAGCAACGACCCGACCGTGAACGCGACGAAGCTCGCCAGCGCCGCCTGCCACGGGTTCGTCAGGCCGTCCGGGTCGATCTTCAGCTCCGCCTCGGCGTGCGCGGCGAGCGCGTCCTTCGCGGTGAGCTGCTTCGCCACCTCCTCGGCCAGGTCCGGGGTCAGGCCCTTGTCGACGTAGATCTTGGCGAGTTCGTCCAGTTCCACCTCGGGCATCTCGGCCAGCTCGCGGCGTTCCTGGTCGAGCAGGGCCTGCTCGGCGTCCCGTTGGCTGGACACCGACACGTACTCGCCGGCCGCCATCGACAGCGCGCCGGCGAACAGCCCGGCGAGGCCGGCGGTCACGATCTGTGGTACCGACGTGGTCGCGCCGGCGACGCCGAGCACGATGCTGGCGGTGGACACGACGCCGTCGTTGGCGCCGAGAACACCGGCTCGCAGCCAGTTCAGGCGGGCCCCGGTGTCCTCGTGCGGTTCATGGTGCTGAACATCCGTCACTGACCGAGCGTAAGCCACCCGTGCCCGTTCGGCGCCTTGCCAGGTGGTTTAGACCATTATACGCTGCGTGACGCTGGACGACCCGTCAGTTGTCGGTACTGGTCCCTGCCGGCCGGTTTCAGCGCCGCCGATATCCAGAAGGGACCCCGCATGTCCTCAACCGCGGGCAAACGACCATGGCTTCGGGCGCTGACCGTCATCGCGCTGTTCCTCGGTTTCCTCTCCGTGCCCACCGCGTCCGCGGCACCGCAGTTCAAGGTGCTCGCGTTCTACAACGGCGGTTTCGACACCGGACACATCGCGTTCGTGCAGGAGGCCAACCCCTGGTTCGCCCAGTTGGCCGCGCAGAACGACTTCGGCTACACCGCGACCCGGAACTGGGACCTGCTCGCCGACCCGGGCACGCTGGCGCAGTACCAGGTCGTGATGTTCCTGGACGACCTGCCGCACTCCGCCGCCCAGCAGCAGGGATTCCAGAACTACGTGCGCAACGGCGGTGGGTTCTTCGGTTTCCATGTGTCCGCCTTCACCCAGGATCCCAATGACTGGCCGTGGTACCACAGCACGTTCCTGGGCGCCGGCACGTTCCGGAACAACACCTGGGGCCCGGCCGCCGCGATCCTGAACGTCGAGAACCGGACCCACCCGGCCACCGCGCACCTGCCCGCGGTGATCAACTCGTCGGTCAGCGAGTGGTACAGCTGGAACAACGACCTGCGGCAGAACCCGAACATCACCATCCTGGCCTCGGTGAACCCGCGGAGCTTCCCGCTCGGCACGGACCCCAACCAGGCGTGGTACAGCGGTTACTACCCGATCATGTGGACCAACAAGAACTTCAGGATGCTGTACGCGAACTTCGGCCATGACGCGGTCGGCGCGAACGGCCAGGGCACGTCGTCGACCTTCGCCAGCGCCGACCAGAACAGGTTCATCCTGGACGGCCTGTTGTGGCTCGGCGGCGGCACCCAGAATCCGGACCCGTTGTCGCCGACCGCCTGGTACAGCGTGGTCAACAAGGGCACGTCGAAGTGCGTCGACGCCCGTGCCGCCGCGACCGCCAACGGAACCGTCATCCAGCAGTACACCTGCAACAGCACCACCGCGCAGCAGTTCCAGTTCCAGCCCACCAGCGGCGGCTACACCAGGGTGAACAACCGCAACAACCCGGCGCAGGTCGTCGACGTCACCGGGGTGTCCACCGCGGACAACGCCGGCCTGCAGCTCTGGGCGTACGGCGGCGGCACCAACCAGCAGTGGCAGCCGGTGGCCGAGAGCGGCGGCTTCTACCACTTCGTCAGCCGCAACAGCGGCAAGTGCCTGGCCGTGCCGACCGGCTCGGCCGCGGACAGCGTCCAGTTGGTCCAGCTGACCTGCGACGGCGGCACGGCCCAGTCGTTCGGCGTGAACGTGCTGGGCTAGACGCCAGGGGTGGGGCGGTTCCGGCCGCCCCACCCTTATCGTGCGGTCATGCCGATCGATCTCGCCGCGTATCCCCGGGTGATCCTGGGCCAGTGGCCCACCCCGCTCGACGACTGCCCCCGACTCACCGAGGCCCTCGGCGGCCCCCGGATCCTGGTCAAACGCGACGACGTCAACGGCCTCGGCGTGGGCGGGAACAAACTCCGCAAGCTGGAGTTCCTGATCGGCGAGGCGCTTGCGGCCGGCGTCGACACCGTGATCACGTTCGGCGCGTTGCAGACCAACCACGGCCGGCAGACCGCGGCCGTGTGCGCCCGGCTCGGCCTGCGCTGCGAGCTGATCCTGGTCAAGGAGGTGGACCGGGCCGACGAAGCGTACGAGAAGTCGGGCAACATGCTGCTCGACCACCTCTACGGCGCGCACGTGCACATCTGCGAGACCGGCGAGGAAGCCGGCCAGGTGTACGAACGGGTGAACGCGGAACGCAACGCCGTGACTTTCCCAGTCGGCGGTTCCAACAGCACCGGAATCCTCGGCTACGTGGCCGCCGCCGCGGAACTCCATGACCAACGGGCCGACATCGACAAGATCGTCGTCGCGGTCGGCAGCGCCGGCACCGCCGCCGGCCTCGCGCTCGGGATCAAGCAGCTCGACTGGCCCGTCACGCTGATCGGCGCGTGCGTCTCGCGCACCGCGGAGGAGTCCCGCGCCTACGTCGAAGGACTGGCCGGCGCTGTCGACATCGAGCTCACCGACCGGGCCGTCGGGGCCGGATACGGGGTGCCGACCAGGCAGATGTGGGCGGCCGTACGGCTGTTCGCGAGGACGGAAGGCATCACGCTGGACCCCGTGTACAGCGGAAAAGCCGCGGCCGCGCTCGTGGACATGATTCGTAACGGTGAGATTCGCGATGACGAGACGGTCGTGTTCGTGCACACCGGGGGACTTCCGGGGCTTTTCGCGTACGCACCCGATCTCATAGCGTCTGTTTGAGCGAAAACGGTCCTCGGGTATCCCGCTGTGGTCCCGTCCGAGCGACGATGGACCGGTCGGGGCCCGAGGAGAGGCAGCGCCATGGAGCAGACCGACAAGAGCCGGGCGGCCTTGTTGGCAGCTGTGGTCACCATTGTCGTCGTGCTGGCGGTCAGCCTGGTGGTGCACGGCCCGGTGTGGATGTGGGCCGCGGTCGTGGTGGTCGGCGCCGGTGGCGCCGCCCTGGCGGCCCAACACGTCGTGCACCGCAGGGAACAGGCGGAACTGCGCCGGGTGATGGAGCGGCAACAGGCCCAGATCGAACAGAAGGCCGCGGAACCGGAGGAAACCGAACCGCCCGCGCACGTCCAGTATCCGCTTTCGGCGATCCCGCTGCCCAGTTCCGAGATCGACTACAAGGTGCTGCTGTCCGCCACGGTCTGCTGGCGGCAGATAGCGTCGACGAACGGCCCGCCGCACACCAGCCCGGTGGACCTGGCCGTGAACTGGATCCTCACCCGGGCGCGGGAGCTGACCGTGCTGGAGAAGCCGGAGGAGTTCCAGGTCGTCCAGCACCGGCTCGGGGTGTCCCTGGGCACGCCGCTGGCCGAACCGTACGGCCAGGTGGTGGCGTGGGCGGTGGACGTGTCGCTGACCGTGTCCGACGAGGACGCGCGCCGGTTGGCCAGGCTCGCGGAGTTACGCAAGCACGAGCGGATGTGGGAGCAGGAGCGGCGCATGGAAGTGAGCATGCGCCGTTATCTTTCCGAGGATGTGCTCAAGGACACGGGCAGCGCGATCGTCTGGTGGCTGGCGCGGCACCCGGACGCGGTCGAGCAGACCGTCCAGCTGATCGGCCCGCTGGCCCAGATCACCGCCGCGGCCAACAGCAAGGACCTGCCGGTTCCCGAACTTCTCCGTGCGATCCAGGCGGCCGAGGCGAACGGCCGCCATATCCCACCGTCGGACGGCACAGTGGCCGGCCAGTGAAAGTGTGATCGTCCACACGCCGATATCGCTTTGGCTGCGCGGATATTCCGTCGGTAGGGTCTTAATTGTACATATTCGCGCAGCGGTGCTGCGCACTTTCGTTCAGAGAACTTCCTTGGGGGAGAAGCGTGGCGCAACCAACCGACAAGCTCGACGGCGCCGTCCTGAAGGTGGCCGGCGTCGTCGTTGTGGGCGTCGTCATGGCGATTCTCGACACCACCGTGGTCAACGTGGCGCTGAAGGCGCTCGCGCTGCAGTTCACGACTTCGTTCGACACCATCCAGTGGGTCGTCACCGGTTACATGCTGGCACTGTCCACAGTCATCCCGGTGACCGGATGGGCGTCCAACCGGTTCGGCACCAAACGCCTCTACATGCTCGCGATCGTGATGTTCCTGATCGGCTCGGCGCTCGCCGGGCTGGCGTGGAACATCGAGTCGCTCATCGTCTTCCGCGTCTTGCAGGGCCTCGGCGGCGGCATGCTGATGCCGGCCGGCATGACCATCCTGACCAAGGCGGCCGGTCCGGCCCGGGTCGGCCGGGTGATGTCCGTGCTGGGTGTGCCGATGCTGCTCGGCCCGATCGGCGGCCCGATCCTCGGCGGCTGGCTGGTCGACTCGGTCAGCTGGCGCTGGATCTTCTACATCAACATCCCGATCGGCATCGTGGCGCTGGTGCTGGCCTGGCGGTTCCTGCCCAAGGACCAGCCGGAGGACGCCGGCCGGTTCGACTTCCCGGGCATGCTGATGCTGTCGCCCGGCCTGGCGCTGCTGATCTACGGCGTGTCGAACATCCCCAGCGCCGGCGGGATCGGCGACGTCAACGTGTGGCTGCCGGGTGGGCTCGGCGTGGTGCTGATCGCCGGGTTCGTGCTGCGCGCGATCAAGGCCGCGAACCCGTTGATCGACCTGAAGTTGTTCCGGGACAAGAGTTTCGCGGTCGCCGTGTTCACCATGTGTTTCTTCTCGGTGTCGTTCTTCGGCGCGATGCTGCTGTTCCCGTCGTACTTCCAGCTGGTCCGCGCCGAGAGCGCGCTGAACGCGGGCCTGCTGATGGCGCC
This sequence comes from Actinocrispum wychmicini, assembly GCF_004345645.1. Classification (GTDB taxonomy): domain Bacteria; phylum Actinomycetota; class Actinomycetes; order Mycobacteriales; family Pseudonocardiaceae; genus Kibdelosporangium; species Kibdelosporangium wychmicini. The sequence goes on from NZ_SLWS01000024.1 coordinate 7,881, forward strand.
GCAGGGCATCGGCGCGATGATCGTGATGCCGATCGCGGGCACCCTGGCCGACCGGATCGGCGTCCGCAAGGTGGTGCTTCCCGGCCTGGTGCTGATCGTCGCGGGGATCGCGATGTTCACGCAGGTGACCGCGACCACCCCGTACTGGCAGCTGCTGCTGGCGCTGTTCGTGATGGGCGCGGGCATGGGCGCGACGATGATGCCGATCATGTCGGCCGCGCTGCAGACCCTCAAGCAGCACGACGTGGCCAACGCGTCCACCTCGCTGAACATCGTCCAGCAGGCGTTCGGCGCGATCGGCACCGCGATCATGTCGATCATCCTGGCGGCGCTGCTCGCCGGGAAGTTCGACGTGCCGACCAGCCAGGGCCAGTTGGCCGCGATCGGCGCGCTGAGCGACCCGAAGACGCACGACTTCGCCGCCAGCGCCACCGCCGACTCGTTCGCCACGACGTTCGTGGCGTCGTTGGTGCTGATCGCGATCTGCGTGCTCCCGGCGCTGCTCCTGCCGGGCCGGCGACGCCAGGTGTCGTCGACCGAGGGCGAAGGCAGCTCCGAGGACGCGACGCCGCCGGTGATGATGCACTAGCTGAGGTTCTCGCTGGCCCACTGGGCCAGCGAGATCCGGCTGGTCACCCCGAGTTTGGCGTAGCTGTTGCGCAGGTGGGTCTCGACCGTGCGTTCGCTGAGGAACAGCCGGGCCGCGATGTCCGCATTGGACAGTCCCTCGCCGAGCAGCCGGACCACCTGGGTCTCCCTGGCCGACAGCACCCCTTCGGTGCGCGGTGGCCGAATCCGGATGCCGAGCGTACGGGCGAGCAGCCGCGCCCGATCGGCCCATGCCGCCGCGCCCGCCCGGTCGAACGTCGCCAGGCAGTCGAGGAGCAACGCGCGGTCGGCGACCAACTCCGCCTGTTCCAAGCGGGCCTGCGCGGCGAACAGCGGGGCGCCGATCTCGTCCATCCGCTGTGCCGCGGCTGCGAGCGCGTCCGGATCCTTGGTGCGCAGGCCGTCGAGCCGGTCAGCGAACGCACACGCCAGACCAAGCGCGGGGGACTCGTCGCGCATGAACGTCGTCATTCGAGCGACCACGTCGTCGTCGCCGTTCCGGAGCGCGGTCAGGCCGGTGAACAGGCCCCGGACCGTGCCGGACAACGGGTCGGCGAAGGCCGAGGACGGGTCGAACGGCTTCGGTGAAGTCGGGCCGTCCAGGTAGTAGCCGATCGCCGCCTCCGCGAGCGCGACGATGGTGGCGAGGCTCATCTCCGGTGCCAGGTAGGACTGCTTCGCTTCGGCGAGGGCGGTTTTGGCGTCGGCCAACCGGCCGAGTTCGGCCAGCAGGAACGCCCGCAGGCCCTTGTTGCGGCCGATCGACCGGGGGATCCGGCCGTCGACGGCGGTGCTGACCGCCAAGTCGACCTGGGTGAGCGCGGTCGCGATGTCACCGGTCAGGTACGTGGCGAACGCCAGGCCGTACAGCTCGAAACCCCGCAGCGACGGAATCTCGACCAGGGTGGGCGTGGCGATGCTTTCGGTGATGCCGGCGAAGCAGCCCCGGACGTCGCCGGTCAACGCGCGGGCGTAACTCAGGATCAGCCGGGCGAACCGCGGGTAGAACGGGTACTGGTCGGCGAACTGCCGGGCGTGCTCGACCGCGGACTCCAGTTCCGGCAACGCGTCGTAGTGCCGCCGCTCCAGCAGCAGTTGGAAGCCGCGGCCGAGGTAGCCGACCGCCCGCGCCTCCGGGGGCTGCTCAGGGCCGATAAACCCGGCCATGGTGGCGGTGACCGCGCGGGCCTCGGCCTCGTCGCTGTGCCGCAGCGTGAACTCGAAGTGCCGGAACGCCGCCTCGTGCGACGTGACGCTCATCCGCCGCGCCAGGTCGTGCAGCCGGTCGTTGGCGGTCTGTGAGTCGCTGCTCTCCGCTTCCAGCCGCAGCAAACGCAGCTGAAGGCCGCCTGCGTCGTCGAGCATGCCGTTCCGCGCGGCGAGCGCCAGACCCTCCCGCCACGCGGCCGCCGCCTGTTCGTAGCGGCCCTGGCTCTGGTGCGCGCGCCCGACACCGTCAAGCAGCGCGGGGACACGCACTGGGTCAGCGAGTTCTTTCGCCGTGCTCAGATACCGGACGGCTTCGTCGGCCGCGCCCATCGCCAGTGCGCGCCAGCCGGCGTCGGCGGTGATCTCGACCGCCCGCGACGGATCGGCGAGCGTGCCGGCCTCCTGGTAGTGCGGGGCGAGCGTGAGCACGTCGTCCAGGCTGGTCTTCTCGACCGCGACGAGCACGGCCGCGTGCAGTTGGCGTCGCTCGTTCGCGGTCAGGTCGGCGTACGTGACCTCGGCGTAGAGCGGATGCGACACCCGGTACCCGATGTGCTGGTCCGCAGGCAGTTCGGTGATCAGCCCGCCGCGCACCAGACTCCCCAGCGCCTCGGGATCGTCGTCGATGTCGCGCAGGACGGAGTCGGTGGCCGCGTCCCCGGCGACGGCCACTGTCGCCATCATCCGCCGCTCGCGCTCGTCGAGCCGCTGCAGCCGGTCCAGCACGACGTCCCGGACGATCGCCGGCAGCGGCGCGTCAGCCCGGAACCCCGTGTGCACCAGCGCGGTCACGAACAGCGGAACGCCTTTGGCGCGGCGCGTCACGTCGTCGAGGAAGTCCTGGTCAGGGGTGCTGCCGAGGAGGTTTCCGGTGAGTTCGGCGACCGCGTGGTCGGGCAGGGGCGCCAGGTCGATCTCGCCGTCCTGCCGGCGCACGGCCGTGGCGAGGGTGTCCAGTGGCGTGCTGGCGTCGCCTGGCCGGTACGCGCCCAGGACGAGTACGGCCTGCCCGGCGACACCCTGGCCGATGTACTGGACGAGTTCGACCGTGCCGCGGTCGGCCCAATGCAGGTCGTCGACGACGAGCAACGCCGGCGCCAAGCGGGTGACCAGGCCGACCACGGCCTCGAACATCCGGGTCCGGGCCAGGCTCGGGTCACCGCCGGGCGGCGCCGCGGGCAGCCGTGGGTCGGCCAGCAGCCGGGACAGGTTCGCCAGGCCGGTGTGGTCGTCCCCGGCGGCGACGTACGGTCGGATGGCGGCCACGATCGGCGCGTACGCGAGGCCGGCGTGCAGGGCATGCGCCTGTCCACGCAGGACAGTGAAGCCACGCTCCCGCGCCAGCGCGACGGTCTGCTCGGCCAGCCACGACTTGCCGATGCCCGCTTCGCCTCGCAGCAGCGTCAGCCGGCCGCGCCCGTCCTGGGTTTCGGCGACAGCGCGCGCGAGGACGGCCAGCTCTGCGTCCCGCCCCACGGTCGACATCGGACCCGAGTCTAGATCACCGCAGGTCGGCCAGAACGAGCCCGCTGCGCGGCTTGGGCGTGAAGTACGTGGCCTTCCTGGGCATCCGCCGGCCGGACAGGACGTGGTCCAGGGGCACCGGGGCGATCAGCACCACGGCGTCCGCGTCCGGCCTCGGCTGCTGGCCGACGTACAGCGGCCGCAGCACCTCGGCCGGGTCCCGGCCCAGCGCTCGCTCCACCATGAGCTGCTCGACCTTCTGGTGGTCGATCCCCGGACCGGGCAGCCGGATCGCCAGCCGGTCCAGCCCGGCGAGCACGACGACCGTGCCGGGCGCCGGCGACCCGTTCGCCGGCTGGATGTCCAGGCCGGCCGCCCGCCACCGCTCGACCAGCTCGCCGGGTGCCAGGCTGGTGTGCACGAAGACCCGGTTGATCGGCCCGATCCGCAGGTCCGGCCCGTCGGTGACCAGGGCGAGCAGCCCGTTGCCGGCGAGGGTCGCCGCGGCCACCCGGTGGTTGCCGTCGGCGACCAGCAGCGGGTGCCGGCGGATCGCGGTGAGCACAGTGTCCTGCAGGTCCCCTTTGCCCAGCAGCCAGATCCGGTCCCGGCCGTGTTTGTCCACGATGGACACCTCCGGCTCGCCCAGTTCGGCGACAACCCCCTTGAGGAGAGCGGTGAACGCGGCGCCGCCGTCCGCGGGTACGAGCATCGCGGCACTCGTCGCGCACCTCAGCGCGGCCTGCATCGCGGCTCGTTCCGCCACCACCTCGGGATACACGTCCTCGGTGTGCCGCACGAACGTCAAGCCGCCGGGCAGGACCGCGGTCGGGTCGACCACACACTGCACCCCGAGGGCCTCGCCACCCGGTCCGTCACCCCACGACAGGGCGACGACGTCGTGGACCCGGCGGTAGTGCTGGGCCCGCAGGTGGCCCAGGGCCGCCTCGGCGATGGGGACCGCGTCGAGCAGGCCACGGTTCTCCGCGATGGCCGTGGGCGTCCGGTGGGGGTGCTGGACGGCCAGCAACGTCCCGTCGGCGGCGCCCGGCCGGGCGAGCTCGCGGGTGATCTGGTCGGGCTCGCCGAACTCGTCGACGTCCGGCCCGGGGACCGTGCCCCGGACCAGCCACCCGGTGCCCAGGGCACGGACATGGTCGTTCACCATGAGGATCATGTCGGTTCGGCGGCGGGAATCGTCACACGGGGCACGGCTGGGACAATGCCCCCGTGACGATCCTGGTGCTCGGCGGCCGGAGTGAGATAGGCCTGGCAGTGGCGAAACGGCTGGCCAAGGGAACGGTCGTGCTGGCCGCCCGACGCGCGGACGACCTGGCGACCGAGGCGAAGACCCTCCTCGAAGCCGGCGCCACCACGATCGAACGGGTCGAGTTCGACGCCGACAACCTGGCCGCGCACGGCCCGTTCCTGGCCGACACAGCCTCGCGGTTCGGCCCGATCACGACGGTCGTGATCGCCTTCGGCATCCTGGGGGAGCAGTCCCGGGCGGAACGCGACGCGGACCACGCGCTGTCAATCGTCCACACGGACTACACCGCACACGTGAGCGTCCTGACCCACCTCGCGAACATCCTGCGGGACCAGGGGACAGGGCGGATCGTCGTGTTCTCCTCGGTGGCCGGCGTCCGGGTCCGCCGCGCCAACTACGTGTACGGCTCGGCCAAGGCCGGTCTGGACGGCTTCGCCAGCGGCCTGGCCGACGCCCTGCACGGCACCGGGGTCCGCCTGCTCCTGATCCGCCCAGGCTTCGTCACCGGCCGAATGACCCACGGAATGACACCGGCACCGTTCGCCAGCACCCCGGACCAGGTCGCGGACGCCACCGTGAAAGGGTTGCGGGGAAAGAAAGACGTGGTCTGGGTGCCGGGAGTGCTGAAGCCGGTGTTCGCGGTGATGCGAATGCTCCCCAGGTCGATCTGGCGGCGGATGCCCCGCTAGACCTTCAACGCCTGAACCTTCTGGATCTGCTCGCCCTGCTCCTTCACGATCTTGTTCGCCAACGTCTTGGTGCCCGCGTGCTTCCCGGTGTTCAGCACCTGCTTCGCCATGTCCACGCCGTTCTGCAGGTGTTTGGCCACCATGGTGAGGAACTTCTTGTCGAAGTCCGCGCCGGTCGTGGTCTGCAGTGACTTGATGTCCTTGGCGGACAACATACCGGGCATGTCCATGTCCATTCCGGACATGTCGGCGGGCGGAGCCACGTTCCAGGACCGCAACCAGCCGTTCATCGTCTGGACGTCCTGCTCCTCCGGACTGAGGATCTCGGCCGCGACCACCTTCACCTGCTCGGTCCCACCCAGCCTGGTGGCCAGGTCGGCGATCTGAATCGTCTGCCTGTGGTGCGGGATCATGTTCAACGAGAACTGCACGTCAGCGTCGTTGTGGTCGTCACTCTTGGCCGGGCCGGCACTCGTGGCGGTCTGGCCGCAGCCGGCAAGCGCCAGCACGAGAACAACGAACGTCGCGATCAGTCGTGAACGCATCAAGCCTCCATTCCTCCGTTCAGGGATACGGACAAACACCGTCGAGTGGTTCAATGACTACATTCAGGACTACGAAAACAGTTATTTATACATGTGACGAAAAAGAAGATAAGCGGAGATGGGTATGGTCCTGGGATACGTTGAGGTGACCCCGGAGCAGCTGGCCCGGGGTCGCCGACGACGGCGAGGCGGCCCTCGCCCTGAGCTACGAGCTCGGCGGCGACGTCGTTTACGCGGGCATCGGCAAGGACTGGGACGCGCTGCAGTACCTCTTCGACGAGGCCGAGGTCAACTCGCCCCGCACTTCGATCCCGCCGCGATGGCGGCGCGGGAGATCTATCCAGCGTGGCGGTGGACCGAGGACTCCGCGCCGGAGGAGTTGGCACACCTGCGTGACCAGTACGCCATGTTGCGGACGTTCTTCAACACGGTCGCCAGCAACGGCAACGCGGCACTCGGCCACTTCTGCCCCTAGTGACTCGGCAGTTTCACACAGTGTTGTGCTCTGCCTTGGAAAAGGATCCGGCGAATCGTCTGGCGTCCAAAGAGGACACGTCGACGAAGGGGGAGTGGCCGAGCACGAGATCGCGGATGACCTCGCCGATCGCTGGGCCCTGCAGGAAACCGTGGCCGGAGAAGCCGGTGGCGTACAGGAAACGGCTGATGTCAGGGGATTCGCCGACCATCGCGTTGTGGTCGGGGGAGACCTCGTACAGGCCGGCCCAGCCACGGGCGATGCCGACGTCCGCGAGTTGGGGTGCGCGGCGCTCCACCACGGGGCCGAGGCGGTCCAGCCACTCGTCGGAGACGTGCAGGTCGAAGCCGTACTCCTGGTCCGGGTCGGACATGCCGAACAGCAGCCCGGGGCCTTCCGGGTGGAAGTAGAAGGTGCTGCCGAAGTCGATTGTCATCGGCAGTCCCGGCGGCAGCCAGGGAAGTGGCGACGTGACGCGGATCTGACGACGCAACGGTCGGACTGGCAGCGGCACCCCGGCCATCTCACCGATCGCCGCCGACCATGCCCCCGCGGTGCACACCACGACGGACGTCGTCACGAAGTCCGACACGGTACGCACGCCGGTGATTTCCCCATCGGACACGGAAATCCCCGTGACCTCAGTGTGCGAAAGGATTGTGGCCCCGAGACGGCGGGCCGCGGCGGCGTAGCCCTGGACCACGGCTTCCGGTGTGCAGTGCCCGTCGCGGGGTGAGTACGCGGCGGCGAGCAAGCCAGTGGGCGCTATCAGGGGAGACAACGCGCATGCTTCGGCCACGTCGATCATCCGTGACGGGACGCCCATCGAGTTCTGCAGTTCCACGCCCGCGGTGAAAGCGTCCACATCGGACGATTTGTCGAGCAGGAACAGGTATCCGTTCTGGCGTAGGTCAATGGGGAAGCCTGGGTCCTGCGCGAACCGTTCGAACGCCGCCAGACTGTGTTGACCCAGTGCGATGTTCACCGGGTCGGAGAACTGGGCTCGGACGCCGCCGGCCGCGCGGCTGGTGCTGCCGGAGCCGAGTGAGTCGCGTTCGAGCAGGAGCACGTTGACGCCGGCGGCGGCGAGATGGAACGTGGTGCTCACGCCCATCACGCCGCCGCCGATCACGACGACGTCGGCTTTCACAGTCGGAACGAGAGGTCTGGGGTGATGGTGGCGACGTCCATCTGGGCCTTCTGCAACCGGCCGGAGAAGTCCCAGTTCATCGACTGCCAGCGGGTGAACTGGTCGAGGACCCAGATGCCCGATTGGCGGCTGCCGTTGCCGGATTTGCCGTTCCCACCGAACGGCAGGTGCGCCTCGGCGCCGGAGGTCGAGTTGTTGACGCTGACCATGCCCGCGCCGATCCCGGCCCGGAACCGGAACGCCGATTTCGGGTTGGTCGTGTAGATCGACGAGGACAGGCCGTACCCCGGCGCGTTCGCCAGGTCGATGGCCTCGTCCAGGTCGCGGTACGTGGTGACGCCGACGATCGGGCCGAACGTCTCCTCCTGGAACAGCCGGTCGTCCCGCCGCACGCCGTCGACGATCACCGGGTGGTAGAACAGGCCCGCCGCCGGGTCGCCGGTGAAGCCCGCGCGTGGGTTGTCCGCGGTGATCCGGCCGGTCGCGCCGATGACTGTGTGGTGGGACGCGATCCAGCCAAGGGTGTCGTCGTAGTTCGAGGCGAACTTCTCGTCCAGCAACGGCCCGAACAGGACATCCTCGTCCGGTGCGCCGACCTTGGCCCCGGCGACGGCCGCGGTGAACCGGGCGACGAACTCGTCGTGGACGTCCTCGTGCACGATCACGGTGCCCAGCGATGTGCAGCGCTGCCCGGCCGTGCCGAACCCGGAGAACAGGGCTCCTTCGACGGCCAGGTCGAGGTCCGCGTCCGCGGTGATCACCATCGGGTTCTTGCCGCCCAGTTCCAGGCACGGCGACTGCACGTGCCGGCCGCACAGTTCGCCGATCCGGGCGCCGACCGCGCTGGACCCGGTGAAGCCGACCTTGTCCACCAGTCCTGCCGCCAGGGCCTGCGTCAAGCCGTCGTACGTGTCCTGCCCGTCCGCGAACACCAGATTCAGGACGCCTGTGGGCAGTCCGGCCCGCCAGATCAACTCGGCGAACGCCCGCGCGCTGGCGGCCGCGTACTCCGCCGGCTTCCACACAACGGCGTTTCCGCAGAGCAAGGCCGGTACGAGGTACCAGGACGGCACGGCGACCGGGAAGTTCCCCGCGGTGATCACCGTGGCGACACCGACCGGGACGCGGAACGTGAACAGCTGCTTGTCCGGCATCTCGGACGGCACGGTCTGCCCGTACAGCCTGCGGCCCTCACCCAGGAAGAAGTCGCACGTGTCCACGATCTCCTGGACCTCGCCGCGGGCTTCCGCCAACGGCTTGCCGATCTCGCGGGTGACCAGGCGGGCGAGCTTGTCGGCGTTGGCCTCGACCAGTCGGCCGAGGGCGGCGACGAACTGGCCGCGGACCGGCGCCGGCACGGCGGCCCACTCGCGTTGCGCACGCCTGGCGGACTCGGCCGCCGCGACCACGGTGTCCGGGCCGGCCAGGCGGATCGTCGCGACCACGTCGTCCAGTCGGGCCGGGTTGCGGGACAGGTATTCGGCGCCCTCGGTCACGGGCTTGCCGTCGATGAGTGATTCGAACACCTGCCCACCGTAGGCCGTCAACGCCGGTCGCGGGACCGTCGGACCAACGTACGAACCAGGCGGGCGCCTTCCTCCAGCGTGATCTTCGGCAGGTACGCGCGGGTGATGGCGTTGCCGATGCTGGGCAGCGCGGCCGCGTCCGGGTAGCTCATGAACAGCGGCCGGTACTGGGGCTGGAACTTCGCCTTGAACGCCAGCAGCGACCTGAACCCGTACACCGGTTCGAGGGTCTTGCCGACCATGTCCAGCACGCGCTGCAGGGGTGGCGTGCGCTCGGCGCGGTCCAGCCTGGCGAGCGGCGCGCCGGACAGGCTGAGGAACTCCATGCCCTCGTCGCGGGCCTCGGTGGCCATGGACGCGATGAGGAACTCCATCACGCCGGTGAAGCCGTCGTGGTCGCGGCGCATGAAGTCGAGTGTCCAACCGACGACCTGCCCGTCCCGGCGGACCGGCAGCCAGCTCGTGACACCGTGCACACGGTTGTCCGCGTCGACCGCGACCATGCAGCGGACGTCGTTGTCGGCCAGTTCCTCGATGCGGCCGAGGGTGAACCCCATCTCCGGCAGGCCCTTGTCGGCCAGCCACGCCCGGGACAATGCCCGGATCTGGTCGGTCATCCACTGTGGAGCGTCCGGGAACCGGACCGCCTCGGCGGTCACCTGCCGGGCCTCGGCCTTGTTCAGCGCGGTCCGCACGTCCTGCCACTTCTTGCCGCGGAACTGCAGGTCGGGCAACGGGATCACGGTCTCCTCGGCGACCTGGACCGAACTCCAGGTGGCGTCGGTGAGCTCGGCGCGCAGCTCGTCGCTGACGCCGTAGAAGCACGGGGTCCAGCCGTTCTCCGCGCAGAACTTCGCGAACTCGCCGGCCGCCCTGGCGCGTGCGTCCGGGGCGCCGACGGGTTCGCCGGTGGTGAGGGCGACGGACGAGATGACCCGGTACGCGATCACCGCCCGGCCGTCCGGGGTGAACCAGTAGTTGTTGCCCCGCCAGGTGATCATGTGTGACATCGACGTGCCGCCGTACTCGGCCAGCAGCGACCGGGCGCGGACCCGGTCGGCGATCCGGCTCTCCACCCTGGCCCGCAGGAACGTCAGCACACAGCCGGCGATCACGACCGTCCAGAACACCACGCCGACCCACTGGTGCAACGCCATCGCGAGCATGCCGCTCGGCACCACCGTGAGGTCGAACCCGTCCAGGTACGCGGGTGGGATGAACCTCGTCGGCAGGTCGCCCAGCAGCTGTTCGAACGACGGCGGGTGCTCGAACTGGCCGCGGGCGAGGTACCCACCGATCGAGTACGCCACCACGCAGAAGAAGAACGTGGCGCCTGTGGTCACCGCCAGCTTCCGGTAGACGCCGGCCGGTGCCTGCACGTCGAACCGTTTCTTGGTGGCCAGCAGCAGAACCAGCACCAGCAACGGTTGCAGCAGCGACACCGTGGTCCTGGTCCAGTCCTGCGACGACATCGGCGCCGGGTCGGTGAGGAAGTAGACCAGCAGGTCCATGCCGAGCAGGGCGAGGGTGGCGTTCAGGCCGGCAGCGCCCCACCAGGCGAACCGCCTGCCGCGGCGGAGGCCCTCGGCCATCACGAGCATGAGCAGCGCGGGGATGATCGACATGAACGCCGGGCCGAGCCCGGCCAGCCGCAGCGCGACCCGGGCCTGCTGGCAGGTCATGGTCAGGTTGGTGGTGACACCGGCGCACAGTTCGTCCACATCGGACGGATCGAGGTGGTCGCCGACGAGCATGACCTGGAACGCGCTCAGCGGTCCGTCCGGGGTCTGGGTCGCGGTGGCGACGAGCGGGCCGATCGCGGACACCGCCACGATCATCGCCACCAGCAGCCGGGACTCCACTCTGGACGGTGCCGTGTCCGGCTGTCGCTTGCCGCGGCCGAGCATCAACGGTCCCAGCGCGAGCCCGGCGAGGCCGGCGAACAGCCGCATGAAGTCGCCGAGCGATCCGGCGTACAGCGCGAGCATGACCATGGTGAGCACGAGCGTGAGCCGCAGCCGCCGACGCCACAGCGCGGGCAGCCGCACGCTTGCGGCGAGCGCCGCGCCGAAGGCCCCGCCGCACGGGCTGACGACCGGGTTGGTCATCAGGTCGGCGGACCACCAGTCGCCCGCGGCGGCGCCGAGGGTGGCCACACCGACCGCGAGGATCGTGCCGAGGACCTGCGTGATGAGGAAGACCAGCAGGGTGTAGCCGGCGCCGATCCGGCGTTCGGCCAGGCCGCACAGCAGGGCGAGGATGATGGTGGCACCGATGTACCGCGGCACGCCTTCGGCGAAGAACATCGGCGTGACCAGGCTCCACCAGCCGCCGCGGGCGATCAGGTCGCCGCTGACGCCGACCCGGTCGACCAGGTCGGCCGGGCCGAAGCCGGTGGCCGCGCCGGTGATCCAGAAGGCCAGGACCATCGCGACGGTGGCCGGGTTCCGGCGCAGTTGCGTGATCACGCGGTCACCAGGCCCATCCGTGCGGCGAGCCAGTCCATCGAGGCGTCCAGGCCGCCCGACCAGCCGCGCCAGTCGTGGCCGCCGGTGACCTCACGCGACTGCACGTCCATGCCGGCGCGCCGGCTCAGGTCGAGCATCTTGCGCTGCTGCGGCTTGAACTGCTTGTCGAAGATCCCCACGGTGAACACGCCCGCGGTGCCCGGGAACCGGCCGGTGGCCAGCAGGTCGGCCGGGTTGATCCGGCGGAACGCGGCCTCGTCGCCGCCGAAGCCTTCCCTGATGGTGCGCTCGCGGCTGCCCAGGGTCGGCTCCTCCTGGCCGGAGATGTCGACGAAGAGCGGGTAGACGTCCGGGTGGCGCAGGGCCAGCTGCAGCGAGCACGTGCCGCCGTAGGAGAAGCCGGCGACCGCCCACCGGTTCGGGACGACCTGGAGGTTCTGCCGGATCCAGGCCGGGACGTCCTTGGTCAGGTACGTCTCGGCGTTGCCTGCCTTGGTGTCCGCGCACAACGGGTTGTTCATGCCGCCGCCGGTGGCGTCCGGGATGACGACAATCGGCGCCACGCCGTTGTGGGTGGCGGCGAACCGGTCCATGATGTCGGCGACCTGGCCGCCGTTGACCCAGTCCTGCGGCGCGCCCGGCTGGCCGGGGATGAGCACCAGCACAGGCAGCGATGGTCGCGGCACGGCCTGGTACGCCGGCGGCACGTAGAGGTAGGCGTTGCGGGCCGGGAACTTCGACTCCGGCGACGGGATCGCGACCTGGGTGACCGCGCCGTGCGCCGGCATGATCGGGGCGGGGACGTTGATGCTGGCGAAGGCCACCTCGTTGGGCGGCGGCATGCCGAGCGCGGCCCGCAGGGTGGGGTAGTAGCCGTAGACGGCGTTGATCTTGATGGTGGCCGTGCCGATCACCAGGAGGACCGCGAGGACCGCGGTACCGCGGCGCCACCACCGGATCCGGGGCATGCCGGCGATCGCGAGGCCGATGGCGAACACGGCCGCCCCGACCCAGTACAGCACCCGCAGCGGCAGCGCGTCCGGGAACGGCTGCCAGAGGTCGTCGACCACCCAGTTGAGCCCCACTGTCACCAGCACGCTCACCCCGGCCACGAACGGCACCACCCGCAACCACCACCTGCGGTCCCGTCTGACCAGCAGCGACAGCCCAGCCACCGCCCCGAGCGCGGTCAGCACCGCGGGCACGGGGCCGTGCACCAGCTCCCAGTCCAAGATCTCGCCCATCTGTGTCCCATCCCCCCAGGCAACCCTCACCTGGAGGACGCCACACCCGCCCGATGAGTTGCGTCCCGGACACACCGGACACGGCGGCCGGTACCGGACCGCCGTCCGACGGCGACGATAACACGCATTTGTGGGAAATGGGATTTGTGCCGGATTTTAGGGCCGTCCGATCGTGCAGGAGTCTCGGCGTAATGGGTGTCCGGTAGATCTTCGGCGACTGTCGCATATCGGCCCCGGGTAGCGTCATTCGAGTCACGACCACAAAGGAGGTGAATATCGTGAAGATCACGGTGAAAAAGGTGGAGCGTATCGAGGCGACGCAGCGGCACCAGACCGAGAACGAACTCGCCTGACAACCTTTTCCACCGCCCCTGGTGTGTCCTTCGACCGCCAGGGGCGGGTCATCGGCAGGAGATGCGCATGATTCCCCGCCTGAAATCACTTCAGGTCGAATCCGTGGCCGGCGGCGTCATCATTCACCGGCGCGCGCTGGAGCGAACGCACCTGGCGGACGCCGAAGGCAGCGTCGCCGTGTTGCTGAGACTGCTGCGCGAAGGCACTCGCACCGAGGACGAACTCGTGCCGGCGATGGCGGCCGAGGGATTCCAGGTCCCCCGGGACGACATCGCCGCCGCACTGGCCCAGTTCGACGAGTGGCGGATCCTGGAACGGGCCGGCGACGACGACACGCTGACCCCGGCGGTCCGGGAGCGCCACCAGAGCAATCTCCGGTTCTACGACGTCTCCGCCGACCTCACGGTGAGCAGCGCCGACCAGCACCGGGCGGTCGCGTCGGCGCGGGTGCTGCTGCTCGGCGCCGGCGGCCTCGGGTCGGGGATCCTGCAGTCGTTCGTCGGCCTGGGCGTCGGCCACGTCACCCTGGTCGACTTCGACACCGTCGAGATCAAGAACCTGGCCAGGCAGTTCGCGTACGGCCTCGCCGCGGTCGGCCGGCGCAAGGTCGACGCGGCCAAGGCGTGGGCGGCGGCCTACTCGGGCGGAACCGTCGTCGACGCTGTGCACCGGCGCGTCGAGGACGTCGTCGCGATCCAGGAGCTGGCGACCGGGCACGACGTGGTGGTCTGCGCGGTCGACACCCCGGGCAACGTACAGCTGCTGGTCAACGAGGCCTGCTGTGACCTGGGCATCCCGTTCGTGGCCGGCGGGCTGGCGTACTCCAGCCTGGTCTACTGGTCGGTCCAACCCGGCACATCGGCCTGCCGGCAGTGCCTGGAGCTGCGTCGTGCCGAGGAGCCGGCTGCCGAGGGCGCCGGTCCGCTGTTCGACAGCCAGCCGGTGAACCGGGCGACCGGACCGGTGGTGCAGGTGCTGTCCGGGCTGATGGCGATGGAGGCGATGCGATTCGTCCGGCGGACTGAGGCCCCGGTCGCCCTGGCCTGCTACCACGTGCTGCAGCTCGCCGACGACATGACCACGTCCCGTGATCCGTGGCAACGGCACCCGGACTGCCCATGGTGCGCCCGGCGATGACGGCGAACCGCTACCAGGCGCTCACGGTCGTGCCGGACGCGGAGGGGTACATCCTGGGCCGTCGGGGCGCCGACGACTTCGTGGCCGTGCCGGAGATCGGTGGCCAGGTCATCCTGTGGTTACAGGCCGGCGTGGCCGTGGACGACTGTGCGGCACGCGCGAGCGAGGCCGTCGGCCAGGACGTCGACGTCGCCGACTTCCTGGCCGACCTGACCGCGGCCGGGATCCTGACCGAGGACGCCGAGCCACCGCCCCCGGAGAGACCACCGCCGGGGCACCGGATCGGCCGGGTGTTCTTCGGCCCGGTCGCGCTGGGCATCCAGGCGGCCCTGGTCGTGGCCGGGATCGTGCTGCTGGTGTCGGATCCGGCGCTGCGGCCGAGCTACCACGACGGCGTGCCGTTCGCGGTGCCGCTGGTGAGCATCTTCACCGTCACGACCGTGTCCCTGATTCTGACGATCATCCACGAGCTGGCGCACAAGCTGGCCGCCGCGTGGCTCGGGGTGTACGGCCGGATCTCGTTCGGCCGACGGCTGTTCTTCCTCGTGGCGCAGACCGACGTGACCGGTCTCTGGGTCCTGCCGCGCTGGAAACGGGTCATTCCACTGGTCGCCGGGATGCTGGTCGACGGCGCGATCGCGGCCGCGTTTCTCATTCTCCAGGAGACGGCCGGAAATCTCGGTTCGCCGACGACCGAGATTGTGCGCGCTGCTGTTCTCGTCAATGTCGGCGGCATCATCGGACAGCTCGAAGTGTATATGCGCACCGATTTCTACGCGGTTTTCCTGGTAGTGACCGGGCGCAAGAATCTGTGGGCGATGAAAGGGGCGGTCGCCCGGCGGCTGATCCGGCGTCCGTCGGCGGAGGATGCCGAACTTCTCGCCGCGGCCGGCCCGAAGGACATCTTCTGGGCGCGGTTCTACCTTGTGCTCTACCTTCCGGGTGTCGCCGTCGCCACCTGGTATTTCGTGGTGTTCCGGCTCCAGGCGATGGTCAGCATGCTGCGCCTGTCGTGGGCGGCGCTCGATGGGGGTGTGTGGTCGGCCGCCGGCGGTGTGCTGGCGATCGTGCTGATCGTGGTGCCGACCGGGATCGGGCTGCTCGGCGCCGGCAGGTCGGCGGTGCGGACGGTCCGGGAGCTGGCCCGGGTCAGTTCATCACCCGGCGGATCACGGTGATCGGGCCGATGGCGTCGATGTTGGACACCCGGATGTTCTGGCCGACGTCCGGCGCGTGCACCGCGCGCTTGTTGTCGATCGCCATGGCCACGTGGTGCACCGGGCTGTAGTAGAAGATCATGTCGCCGGCGCGGACGTCCGCCCGGTTGATGGCCTGGCCGACCGTTGACTGCTCGATCGACACGCGGGGCAACTGTAAGCCGCCCGCGCGGTACGCGGCCTGCATCAGGCCCGAGCAGTCGAAGGCCTGCGGTCCGGTCCCGCCCCACAGGTACGGCAGGCCGAGCTTGCTGAGGGCGAACTTGACGACCTCGCCGAGGTTGCCCTTGGGGACCACCGCGCCCGACCCGTTGTCGGGGGTGTCCTGCAGGATGGCCTTCTGCTGCGGGGTGAGGCTGTCCAGGGTGGCCTTCACCGCGGCGATCTGCTTGGTCAGCTCGTCGCGCTGGCGGGTCACCTGCTGCTCGGTGGCGGACACGGCCGCCTCGGACCGGCGGGCCTCGATCTCGGCCGCGGTGGCGTCCCGAGCCGCCTTCTCCGCGTCGGCGATCGCGACCTTCCCCTGCTCCGCGGCGGACCCGCTCATCTGCGAGGCCATGCTCGAGGCCTGCATCTTGGCGATCACGTCGGCCTGGCTGGAGCTGTTCAGGAACGCGGACATGGCGTTCAGGTCGCCGCTCGACTGGATCAGCGCGTCCAGCCGGGACTGGTCGTCCTGCGCCTGGGAGGCCCGGCCGCGGGCGACGTCGGCCGCCGTGCGGGCCGCCTGGGCCCGTACGGCCGCGGCCTGGGAGTCCGTCCGCTTGCCCTGGAGGTTCTCCTGAACGAGCAGGAGTTCCTCGTTGACGCGTTCGGCCTGGTTGGACAGGTCGTAGTAGCGACCAAGCAGACCGGCCACGGTGGTCGGCGGTTGCTCGACGGCCGCTGAGGCGGTGGCGTTGACCAGGCCCGCGATCAGCGCGCTGAGCGCGGCAAGCACGATTTTGCGTACCAGGGCGCCTCGCCAGCCACCCGATCGCACCAACCTGCTCACTCGTCCCCCTCGCCTCGTCCAGTCCCGTCGGCCATTGTTCCCGATCTTGACGGCCCGCTGTACCGACTTCTGGACGAACAGAGTGTCAGAAGTGAGCTGTCCTCGGTGTGAAGTGGATCGGGAACCCGGTGCCGTCATACACGTGAACGCTGCGCGGATCCAGGCGCAACGGTGTGAAGGCGGCGTCGGCGGCCCCGTCCGGGATGAATCCACTCAGGTCGTAGCCACGGGGCGGCGGCGTGGTCATGAACAGGTCCCAAACGCGGGATTTCGTTTCGACGTCCTGCACCCAGGACGCCACGCACTCGGCCAACACCACCCGCTGGTCCGGACTCCAGTACGACACCGCCACGTTCGGGTTGGCCGCGAGATGCCGGGCCTTGACCGGGGTCCGGCCGGTGACCACCCAGCCCACCGGCCGCCCGTCGACGATCTCCCACAGCGGGTGCAGAATTCGCGACCGCGGCCGGCCGGCGTCGTCGACCGTGGTCACGCTGCACCAGATCACGTCGTCGGTGATCCGGACGAAGTCGTCCCGCAACGCCTCGAACAGCTCGGCCATCCGGCAGCCCCTTTCCCTGATATGCGAATGTGCTCAGCCGGCGGCGTGACAATCGGCGCAGACCCACCGGCCCGCCGGTGTCGTATTCCACCCCGAAGTGGTGAGCGCGGTGCGCAGCAGCATGTGCGCGCCGGCAGGTTCGACAGGTGACTTCAGCACCACGAGCGGGCCGTCCCCACAATGGGCGCAGTCGACCGAGGCGAAGACGTTTCCGGGTGCGCACTGATGGCAGTAACGGGCCTGGCGGATCCGGCCGTGCGCGATCACCCACCAGGACACGGCCAGGTCGGCCAGCATGTCCGCATGCTCGTGCCGGCCGTTCGGGCGGTGCCGGCAGATCGGGCAACGCCGGGCCGTGAAACTCCGCGGAGCATCCACGTTGATCATGATGCACAACCGCGGCCAATTCGACAAGACAATTCACTCAGCCGGCGGCACCCGTTCAGAATTTCGTCACGAAGATATGCGCGCGGAAACGTGTTTCACGCATAATCTCCGGGCTGCCAGTAGCGCGAGTACTCGTCGCCGGCGAGCCATTCCGGGCCGGTCACACCCTCGCCCGCACACCATTCCAGCAGTCCCACCGTCCACAGCACACAGTGCACCACCACATCGAGCACGGCGATCGCACTCTGTTCGTGCAACGCCAGATCCAGCTGGTATTCCATGTCCCTGGGCTGGTCGTTCAACGCGGCCAGCAGCGCGCGGACCGCGGCGCGCAACGGCGGCGGCAGGTCGTCGATCGGCACCGCCAGCTCGCCCTCGTCGCGCAGGTCCACCGCGAAGATCGCGTCCTCGGGCTGGCCGCCCGCCCGTAACAGCATCATCTCCGCGGTCGCCGCGACGAGCTGCCCGACGACCAGCCGGGTGTCCGGCCCGCCGTCCCCGGTGACCTGCCGCAGCAGATCGAAGACGGTGTCCTTGTCGCCGCCCCTGGCCACGGACACCAGTTCCCGCACGCTCGCCCGCGCCCGCTCCAGTGCTCCCCTGTCGTCCATCCGCGCGGGGTACCCCGGCGGACAGACCGCGAACCACCGGCGTTTTCCAGCTACCGTAGAGGGATGGCACAGTTCGGTGAGCTCCTCGGCGGCCCGAAGCTGCGCAAGGAGACCGAGGAGGAGGCCGGCACCGGCGAACGGTTCGAGCACGGGCCGCTCGACCTGGACTCCGGCGTGATCCCGATCCGGCCGCGGCCGGCGCCGCACCGGCCGGACGAGGACGGGTGACCTGGCCGTGGCGCGAGCTGGAAGGGCTGCTCGCGGTCGGTAAGGCGCTGCTGCCCGGACTCGCGAACAGCCCGGCCGCCGTGCTCCAGATGGCGGTGCGGGTGGCCGGCGACCGGGTCGTCGGCCGGCGCGTGACCATGCGCGTCGGCGAGCACGACGTCGAGCTGACCCCGGTCGAGATCGACACCGACCTGGACACCGTCGGCCTGGCCCTCGGCCAGGTCCCGCACGTGAAGATCGTGGCCGAGGACGTCACCTGGCCGGACGCGCCGCTGACCCGGCTGTCCCTGGTGTGCGCCGACGTCCGGTTCCAGTCGTTGCCGGTGCCCAGCGTGGTCGCCGGGTCGGTGGCCCTGGAGATCACGGTGTCCGCGGACGTGGTCCGGGCCAAGGTGGCCGAGCTGCAGCCCAAGCTGGTGATGGACATCGGCGCGGACAGCGTGGTGCGGGTGCGGTGGGCCCGTCGTCCCAGCTGGGGGCACCTTGAGGTGGAACCGGTGCTCGACCCCACCCAGGGTCTCGTCCTGGCGCCTCAGGTGTTGCAGGTGGCCGGTTTGCGGTTCGGTGCCGTGCGCCGGATGCAGCCGACCGTGGTCGAGATCCCGGACCTGCCTCGCGGCCTGCGGCTCACCGCCGTCGAACCAGGCCCGGGTGAACTGGTGCTGCGCGGTGAGGCGGAGCGGTGGCGGGAGAACATCCCGTTGACGGACCTGCTGACCTGGCTGGCCACCGCGGCGGCCACGCTCACCCTGCCGCGGTTCCCCGGCTAGTTCGTGATGACTGCGACATCGCCGGGGCCGTACTGACGGACCATGGCGGTCAGCCGGGCGAGGTCGAACTGGCCGCGCGGCACAACGATTCCCGCGACCAGCGGGCAGCCTGGCCGCGGCAGCGCGCCGACCTGGATGTCGTGCCCCGGCCCCGGGTCGGTGACCACCAGTTGGGCCACGTCCGGCCACCGCACCACCGACTCGCCGATGGTCACCCCGACCGGGTCCACCTGCACCGCGGTCATCCGCTTCTGGTGCCAGACCATCAGCGGCGGAAACGCCAGCAGGACGACCAGTCCCACTCGGGCGTGCAGGGCGAACCCGATCAGCCAGGCGATCCCGAGCAGGCCCACCAGACCGCCCCACAGGACAAAAGCCGCCATCGGGTCGAACGGCTTGGTCGCGCGGAACATCATCCGGCGGGCCGCGGCGTTGCGGGTCGCGGTCGCCCCGCTGATGAGGGCCACGGCGACGAACGACGCGATGACCAGATCGGCCGTGCCAGGGGCGTTCTTGGCGCCGTGATCGGCGCCCAGGGCCATGAACAGGCCGCCGACCGTGATCAGCAGAGCCAACCCGCCGAGGGCGAACATGACCTTGCTGACCTTGAACAAGCGATGGGCTTCGCGCGCCTGCTGCGGGTGGACCATCGTGCTCTCCTCTGCCTGTGCCGGAATGACGGCAACGCTAGGCAGCCGCACATGAGATCCCGATGACAGAGTCAGGTCGTGGGAACTGACGCGGTGATGAACGGGTCCGGGTCGGCGACGATCGCCCGGACCGCCGAGGACGCCGCGCCCCGGACCGCCGCCTCGGTGCCGAGGGTGGAGCGCAGGATCCGGACCTGCGACCAGTCCGCGCTGATCACGCGCAGGTCGAGTTCCTCCTGCAGCACCTCGCGCAGCCACGGTTCCAGCACCGCGTAGGTGCCGCCCAGCACGATCGTCGGCACGTCCAACAGGTTGACCACATTGGACAGTGCGGTGCCGAGCCAGCGGGCCACGCCGCGGACCGCCGTGACCGCCTTGCGGTCGTTGTCCCGCAGGCGCAGCACGAGCGTGTCCACGTCCGGCGCGCCGGACTGACGGAGCAGGGTGTCCTGCCCGGCGACCACTTCAAGGCAGCCGCGGGCGCCGCACGAACACTGCGGGCCCTTGGCGTCCACGGACAGGTGGCCGATCTCGCCGCCGAAGCCGCGCACCCCTTCGAACAGGGTCCGGTCCATCACGATCCCGGCGCCGATGCCGATCTCACCGGACACGTGCACGAAGTCGCGCAGGTCCTCGTGGCCGCCACCCCACAGTTCGCCGAGCGCGGCGAAGTTGGCCTCGTTGCCGACCAGGATCGGGATGTCCGCCAGGTCGGCCCGGTCGCGCAGTTCGGCGTGCACGTCCACGTCCCGCCAGCCGAGGTTGGGCGCGGTCCGCAGGAACCCGGTGGCCGACTCGACCAGGCCGGGCACGGCCACGCCGACGCCGCCGACCCGGACCGGCAGTTCCGCCATCGCCGCCCGCACCGCGCGGCCGACCTTCACCAGCACCCGGTTGGCCGGCTGGGCGCGGTTGTCCGCCGGCCGGATGCGCTGGCGGCCGACCCGGCCGGTGAGGTCGACCAGGCACGTGGCGATGTAGTCGACGCCGATCTCCACGCCGAGGCCGTGCGGGCCGGCGGGGGAGAGGGTCAGCGCGGTGCCGCGCCGGCCGGGACCGTCCCGGCGGGTGGGTTCGCCGTCGACCACGAGGTCGGCCGCGATCGCGCGGTCCACCAGGCTGGACACCGTCGCCTTGGTCAGTCCGGTCCGTGCGGCGACACCCGCCCGGGAGATCCCGGGCGAGTCCGCGATCGTGCTGAGCACGAGCGCGGAGTTGTGCCTGCGCACGGTGTGCTGGCCGGCTGGCCGCGGCTGGGTCACCAGCCGATATTAGTGGCGGGGCCGGTGTGCTCACAGTTGCCTCGCCGGCCGGGTACGGATAAGTTCAGTGACCGAACTATTATTCACGCCAACGGGAGGCGTCGTGGTGGCAGAGCCCACTCGCGCGGACAAGTTCAGTTTCGGCCTGTGGACCGTGGGCTGGCGGGCGGTGGACCCGTTCGGCGACGCCACCCGGCCGGCGCTCGACCCGGCCGAGGCCGTGCACCGGCTCGCCGAGCTCGGTGCGTGGGGGATCTCGTTCCACGACGACGACCTGATCCCGTTCGGCTCGGACGACACCGAACGCGCCCGGCACATCGCCCGCTTCAAGGACGCGTTGGCGCAGACCGGGCTCGTGGTGCCGATGGCCACCACCAACCTGTTCACCCACCCGGTGTTCCGTGACGGCGCGCTCACCAGCAACGACCGGGCCGTTCGCCGGTACGCGCTGCGCAAGGTCATGCGGAACATGGACCTCGCGGCCGAACTGGGCGCGGAGACGTACGTGCTGTGGGGCGGCCGGGAAGGCTCCGAGACCGACGCGGCCAAGGACGTCGCCGCGGCGCTCGACCGCTACCGGGAAGGCATCGACACCCTCGCCCAGTACGTGACCGACCGCGGATACGGGCTCAAACTGGCCCTCGAACCCAAGCCGAACGAGCCGCGCGGCGACATCTTCCTGCCCACCATCGGCCACGCGCTCGCGTTCATCAGCCAGTTGGACCACCACGAGATCGTCGGGCTCAACCCGGAGGTCGGGCACGAGCAGATGGCCGGCCTGAACTTCGTGCACGGCATCGGCCAGGCGTTGTGGCAGGGCAAGCTCTTCCACATCGACCTCAACGGCCAGCGCGGCCCCCGGTACGACCAGGACCTGATCTTCGGCCACGGCGACCTGCTGTCCGCGTTCTTCCTCGTCGACCTGCTGGAACACGGCGGCTACACCGGCCCGCGACACTTCGACTACAAGCCGTTGCGGACCGAGGACAGCACCGGCGTGTGGGCCAGCGCCGCCGCCAACATGCGCAGCTACCTGTTGCTGCGGGAACGTGCCCAGGCGTTCCGGGCCGACCCGGCGGTTCAGGCGGCGTTGGCGGAGTCACGCGTGCCCGAGCTGTCGACGCCGACGCTCGCGCCCGGGGAGACGGTCGCGGACCTGCTCGCGGACTCCTCGGCGTTCGAGGAGTTCGACCCGGACAAGGCCGCCGAACGCGGCTACGGCTTCGTCACCCTGTCCCAGCTGGCGTTGGAGCACGTCCTCGGCAGCCGGTAGCACTTTGCCCCATCGGACATCCCGGCCGGGCAGCCGGCATGGAACACTCGGCCCTCATGCGGCAGATCGGCAGCCAGATCGCGAACGGGCGCTACACGCTCGTCCGTGAACTCGGGCGCGGCGGAATGGGCGTGGTGTGGCTCGCGACGGACTCGATGCTCGGTCGGGACGTCGCGGTGAAGGAACTGCTGCTGCCGCACAACGTTCCCGCTGACGAAGTCGCCGTCTATCAGGAGCGGGTGCTGCGCGAGGCGCGGATCGCCAGCCGGTTGGCGAACGCGGCCGTGGTCACTGTGCACGACCTCATCCAGGAGGCCGGCCAGACCTTCATCGTGATGGAGTACGTCCAGGCGCCCACGCTCACCGAGCTGGTCGAACGGGACGGCCCGATGCCCACGGTCCGCGCCGCGCGCCTGGCCGAACAGCTGTTGTCCGCGTTGGAGTCCGCGCACGACGCCGGGATCGTGCACCGGGACGTCAAGCCGGGCAACGTGATGGTGCCGGCCAAGGACACCGCGAAGCTGACCGACTTCGGCATCGCCCAGACCTTCGACGACCCCCGGCTGACGTCGACCGGGGCGTTGATCGGCTCACCGGCCTACATGTCGCCGGAACGGCTCGAAGGCGGCGAGGTGTCCCCGGCGTGGGACCTGTGGGCGCTGGGCGCCACGCTGTTCTTCGCGGTCGAGGGCTTTTCCGCGTACCAACGGCAGACGACGTCGGCGACGATGCTCGCGGTGATGACCGAACGGCCCGAGCCACGCCGGTGCACCGGGCCGCTGGCCGAACTGGTCATGGGACTGCTGGAGCCCGATCCGGAACGCCGGCTCAGCCCCGCCCGCGCCCGCCAGCTGATCGGGCACGCCATCAGCGGCAACTTCCCGATCGACCCGCCGACCGTCCGGACCGCGCCGGTTCCGCTGCCGGTTCCGATGCCGCCGCGGCAGATGCTGCCCGTCCACCCGCCGGCCAAGCGGAAGCGGCACGTCGGGCTGCTGGTCGCGGGGGCGGCTGTCCCGCTGGTCCTGGTCGTGGTGTTGATCGTCGCGCTCACCCAGAAGTCCGGCGGCGGCCAGGCCGTGGACACCGGCTCGGGCTCGGGCTCATCGTCGCCGAGCGCGACCCTGCCGTCGACGCCGGGGCAGCAGCCGTACGTTCCGGCGACGTCGTCGTCGACACCGAAGAAGGTGACGCCGACGAAGGCCATGGTGCCGGTCATGACGAACGGGCCGGGCGGGGACATCGTCGACACGATGGGTGCGATGATCGACGGCGACTGCATGAAATGGGTGCCCAAGAAGGGCGGCAAAGCCCCGGACATCGACGCCGACACCGGCTGCTACGGCCCGTACGACGTGCAGGTCCTCACCCAGACCTGGGCCGACCGGGAACTGGAGAAGGACAAGCCGTACCCGGGCCTGGACAGCCTCAAAGAGACCTGGGCGAGCTACTGCACCCAGCTGTTCGAGTCCAAGCTCGTCACCACGCCGAACAAGGACGACGTGCTGCGCTACTGGGTGTTCGTGCCGACCGAGGAGGCGTGGAAGGTCAAGGTCAGCGGTGGCTACCGGCTCTCGCACCGGCTGGTCTACTGCTTCGTCGGCCGGGCCGACGGGGCGAAGCTGACCGAGCCGGTGATGGAGAAGTCGTAGTGGGCCGCGCGGCCCACACCGGAGTGTCAGCTACAGGTGATGGTGGCGTCCGCCCAGTCCGCGTGGTCGTAGTTTGGACCGTCCACTGTGGGCAGTACGGCGAGGTTGACGTACTGCGCGCCGGTCACGTCTGCGGTCACGCGTTTCGGACCGTCCGTTCCGTGCACGACGCCCGCGGTCGCCCGCATGGTTCCCGAGGCCCACACTTCCATTGCCACGGCGCCGTTGTTGCCCGTCTCGTCGTCGACTCCGGCCCATGCCTGGAATGTCGTGCACCTGCCGCCGAGGTAGTAACGCACCTCGCTGCGGCTGTGCACACCAAGGCCGTGCGCGTAGGTGGTGCCGCCGATCGTCAGGGTGCGGCCGTCACCGGCGGCTTTCTCGCCGTTGCTGCGGTCGATCTCGACCGGGCCCCAGCCGTTGGCGGACATGCTCGCCCGCAGGGACGAGACCTGCGTGGTGCCGGCGGGCGGCGCGGTGAACGTGCCGGCCCGGCTGACCCGGTAGACCACGGTCCCGTGCGCCGGGACGGACGCGCTGATCGTGCCGGTGGTGGACGTGACTGCCTTGGACCACAGGTCTTTGAGCTGGAAGGACGAGGCGTTGCCGAGCCCGGCCGCGGTGGCCGTGGTGCTGATCGTCGCGGTCGAGCCGTTCTCGTTGAACAGCGCGACGGCCACGTCGCCGTTGTCCAGCGGCTTGGTCAACACGTGCCGGCCGTTCGTGGCGCTGATCTCGGTGGCTTGGACACCGAGACTGTCCTGGTCCAGGGCGATCACGTCCCGGTTGGTCAGGATCGCGAGGGTGGCGGGACTCGCGGTCCGCAGGTCTGTACCGATCAGCAGCGGACTGTTCATCATCGACCAGAGGCTGAAATGGCTGCGGTACTCGGTGTCCGTCATGCCGCCGTTGCCGACCTCCAGCATGTCCGGATCGTTCCAGCCGCCGCGCTGCGAGTTCACCGCCAACTGCACGTTGGCCTTGAAGATGCCGAGCATGCTGCCCCAGTTGTCGGCGATGTCACCGGTGGTGCGCCAGCTGTTGCCGACCGACTGTGCCCAGGTCCACGGGCTGTTCTGGCCCCACTCGCAGATCGAGAACAAGATCGGCCGGCCGGTGGCGCGTAAGGCGTCGCGCATCGCCGTGTACCGCTGCTGGGCGCTCTGGCCCAGGTGGTCGCCGCAATTGTCGTATTTGAGGTAGTCCACGCCCCAGGACGCGAACAGGTTCGCGTCCTGCTGTTCGTGGCCGATCCCGCCGGGGAAGCCCTGGGTGTCGCACGTGACCGTGCCCGCGCTGGTGTAGAGGCCGAACTTCAGGCCCTTGCCGTGCACATAATCCGCCACGGCCTTGATGCCGTTGGGGAATCTCGTGTGGTTCGCCACCAGGTCGCCGTTGCCGTCCCGGCTCGGTTCGGCCCAGCAGTCGTCGATGTTGACGTAGCTGTAGCCGGCGTCCTTCAGCCCGGTCGAGACGAACAGGTCGGCGATCCCCTTGACCATCTGCTCGGTGAACTCGGCCCGGCAGTGCGTGGAGTTCCAGTTGTTGAAGCCCATCGCGGGGGTCGTCGCCAGGCCGTTCTCCAGCGCGGACGCGGTGGGCGCCACGATGGGCGCGATGATCAGCCCCAGCAGGGTGACCCCGGCGACGCCCAGTGCGGAACGACGCTTCGTTGCGTGTTTCACTCCAGCCTCGATTCCTCAATAACGAACGAGAAAGACCAAGAAACATCAGACTTGAACAGAACGGCACGGTCAAGAGTCACTGTGCGTGATGCCGTCGATCGGGCTAGCCACTGACTACCAATGCCAGGGGACGGCACGGCTCGGCCAGGTGATAGACGATGTATCCATGGGCGATCAGCGCAACACCGAACTCGGTGACTTCCTCCGCTCCCGGCGGGCGGCCCTCTCCCCGGCCGAGAGCGGCGTGCCCACCGGCGGGTCGGCGCGCCGGGTGCCGGGACTGCGCCGGGAGGAGGTCGCGCAGCTCGCGGGTGTGAGCGTGAACTACTACACCCGGATCGAGCAGGGCGAGAGCCACCAGATGTCCGACTCGGTGATGGAGGCGATCGCCAATGCGCTGCGGCTCGACGAGGGCGAACGGCTGCACCTGTTCCGGCTCGCGTGGCCGGCCCAGGTGACCCGGCGGGAGACCGGGCCGGAACGGATTCGGGCCACCGTCGTCGCGCTGGCCGAGAGCAACACCGAGCAGGCCGTGATGATCGTGGGCCGCCGGACCGACCTGCTCGGCGGCAACCGGCTCGGGTTCGCGCTCTACGGGCTGAGTCCCGACCAGCGGCCGAACATAGCCCGGATGATGTTCCTTGAACCGGCCATGCGCGACCTGGTCGTCGACTGGCCCGACCAGGCCCGCAACATCGCGGCCTACCTGCGGATGGCGTCCAGCGACCAGCCGGACGACCGGCTGCTGGCCGAGCTGATCGGCGAGCTGTCCATCAAGAGCGAGGACTTCGCCCGGATCTGGGCCGCCCACCCGGTCGGCGAATGCCTCCACGGTGTCCGCGAGTACCAGCACCCCCTGGTCGGGCACCTGGTCCTCAACGAGGAAAGCCTGCGCCTGCCGGACGACCCCGGCCAACGGATCCTGTTCTTCGGGGCGGACGCGGGCTCCGACTCGGCCGAGCGGCTGCGTCTGCTCGATTCCCTTGTGTCATAACCATTGTTGAAAAGGAGCACTATGAAGATCGGCATCGGGCTGCCCAACCAGGTGCGCGACGTCCGCGCGGACGTCATCCCGGCGTGGGCGAAGAAGGCCGAGGAAGCCGGCTTCGCCTCGCTCGGCACCATCGGCCGGATCGCGTACCCGGGTGTCATGGACACCGTCGCGCTGGCCGCGGCCGCCGGTGCGACCAGCACGATCGGCCTGGTCAGCACGGTCATGCTGACGCCGGTGTGGCCGTCGACCCTGATCGGCAAGGAGCTCGCCGGCATCCAGGGCGTGTCCGGCGGACGGCTGACGGTCGGCATCGGCGTGGGTGGCCGGCCGGACGACTTCGTCGTCGACGGCCTCGGTGAAAAGGGCACGGGCAAGCGGCTGAACAGCGCGGTGGAGGAGTGGCGCGGCCTGTGGTCGGGCGAGAAGGTGCACGGCGGTGACAACGTCGGCGTGCCCGGCGGGTCCATCGACGTGCCACTGCTGTTCGGCGGGTTCGTCCCCGCGGCGATGGACCGAATCGCCAAGTACGGGCAGGGACACGTCAGCCCGGCCATGCCGCCGGAGCAGCTCAGCCAGATCTTCGGCGGGGTCCGTGCCGCGTGGCAGGAGCACGGCCGCGAGGGGTCGCCCCGGTTCGTCGTGATCAGCTACTTCGG
This sequence comes from Actinocrispum wychmicini, assembly GCF_004345645.1. Taxonomy (GTDB): domain Bacteria; phylum Actinomycetota; class Actinomycetes; order Mycobacteriales; family Pseudonocardiaceae; genus Kibdelosporangium; species Kibdelosporangium wychmicini. The sequence continues at coordinate 34,962 of NZ_SLWS01000024.1, forward strand.
GCTGACCGACCTCGAAAAGGGCCAGGACAACGAGCGCCACTACTACGCGTTCGGCGGGCCCGAATACGCCGAGCAGGTCGCGGGCGGCATCCTCGGCAGCGCCGACGCGCTCAAGGCCACGCTGAAGGCGTACGAGGGCATCGGCACGGACGAGCTGATCCTGCACCCGAGCACCGACAACCTCGACGAGATCGCCCGCCTGGCTGACATCGTCCTTTAGTCAGCCGCTCGGCTGGCGAAGAACACCGCGACGACGACGAGCACCGCTCCGCTGAGCCACAGCGGGGCGGTCAGCCCGAACCCCGCGCCGATCCCGCCGCCGGCCAAGGCGCCCAACGGGCCCGCGGTCATCGACAGGGTGCGGCTCGCCGCGTTGACCCGCCCCAGCACCGCGGTTGGGACCACGCGTTGCCGCATCGACGTCGACAGCACGTTCCACACCGCGAACCCGAAGCTGACCACGCTCAACGTCACCGCCGCCAGCACCGGCGTCGGCCACATGGCCAACACCAGGTTGGACACCGCGACCACACCGAGCGCCATGATCTGCGCCGAACGCTGACCCCAGCGACGGGTCAGCCTCGGTGTGACGACCGCGCCCACGATGCCACCGATCGCGCCGACCGCCAGGATCGCCCCGAACCCGGCCGCGGACGTGCCCACCAGAAGCACCAGCAACGGTTCCCACATCTGGGTGACGAACGTGAGACAGGCGCCGGTCACGATGACCAGCCGTACCTGCCGTGACCGCCACAGCCAGCGCGTGCCCGCGACCGCCTCCTTCAGTACAACGCCTGGTGTCGCGGGCTTTTCGGCGACCTGTGCCGGGGTTCGTAGGCGTAGCACCAGAATCAGCCCGGCGAACATGGCGAACGCGGTGAGCGAGAACGGGAGTGGCGCGGCCACCGCGAAGATGACACCGCCCACGGCCGGGCCGATCAGGTCCTGGCCGAGCCGCTCCACGCTGACCAGGGCGCCGTTCGCGCGCTCCAGGCTCTCCACCGGGACGACCCGCGGGATCATCGACTGGCTGGCGTTGTCGTACGCGGCCTCGCCGATGCCGAGCAGGAACGTCACCACGTACAGCAGCAGGAGTTCCCGGACGCCAAGCACCAACGACACCGCAAGGACCGCGAACAGCACGGTCCGGGCGATGGCCGCGCCGAACAGGTACAGCTCCGGTCGACCTCGGTCCACAAGGGCGCCGATGGGCAGACCGAACAGCATCCACGGCACGTACGCGCACGCGGTCAACCCTCCGACGAGTACCGCGTCGTGCGTGATTCCGGCTGCCAGCAGGGGCAACGCGACCTGGCGGATCCCGTCGCCCAGGTTCGCCAGGCCGGACGCGGCCACCACTCGCCGGTAGCCGCGGGTCGTCACCGACTGGGTGGCCGTCATCCTCCCGAGTCCACTGTGGAGGGCAGGTTCGGCCGTCCGGTCCTGGTGTGTGTTCGGGCCGTCCGGTTATCGTCCGATGGCGGGGTGATCAGCGGGTGCAAGGTCATGGTGGGTGGTCAGCCGGTCGCAGGGTCGGGACAATGGGTGAGCGTACCCGGACTCGGAGTCACCGGGCTTTCATCGGACTTTCACCGCCCGGATGGACCACTGGCAAGAATCTCTACCACGTGGTAGAGATTTGTGAGAGCGCTTCCACAGGGTCGATGGGAGTAGTGAGATGACGTCCGTTCAGCTGTATTCGGTTCGTACGAGGTTCGCGGAGGACCCCGAAGACACCCTGCGGCGCCTGGCCGGGATCGGGTTCACCCAGGTCGAGCCGTACAGCCTGGTGGAGAATCTGGCGGCGCTGCGCGTCGGCCTGCCCGCCGCCGGATTGACCGCGCCGACCGCGCACGCCCGGCTCCTGGACGTTGACCAGGCCGAGGTGTTCGCCGCGGCCGTCGAATGCGGTGTCGGCGTGGTCATCGATCCCCTTGTCCGGCCCGAGAAATGGCAGGACCCGGCGGATGTCGCGGCCACCGCCGCCGCGCTCAACGAAGCCGCCAAAGCCGGCGCCGAGCACGGCATTCAGGTCGGCTACCACAACCACTGGTGGGAACTGGAAAGTCGGATCGACGGCCGCCACGCTCTTGAGGTGTTCGCGGACCAGTTGGATCCCTCGGTGCGCCTTGAGGTGGACACGTACTGGGCGACCGCGGGCGGGGCGGACGTACCGGAGTTGCTGCGCCGGCTCGGCGACCGGGTGCACGCGATCCACGTCAAGGACGGGAACCTCGCCACCGACGCGACCGGCCAGGTCCCCGCCGGCCAGGGCAGCGTGCCCGTGGCCGACGTGCTCGCGGCGGCGCCGAACGCGTTGCGGGTGGTCGAGTTCGACCAGTTCGACGGCGACATCTTCGAGGCCGTCGCGGCCAGTTACGGCTACCTTGCCGGGGTCGGGCGATGACCGGCGTCGGGGTGATCGGCGCGGGCACGATCAGCGACACGTACCTGCAGAACCTGACCAGCTTCCCGGATCTTCGCGTACTCGCCGTGGCCGACCTGGACACCGAGCGGGCCGCCGCCCAGGCGGCGAAGCACGGCATCGAGCGGTCCGGTTCGGTGGCCTCGCTGCTCGACGACCCGGCGATCGAGATCGTGGTCAACCTGACCGTTCCGGCCGCGCACGTGGAGGTCGGCCTGGCCGCGATCGAGGCGGGCAAACACGTGTGGTCGGAAAAACCGCTGGCGCTGGACCGGCCGAGCGCCCGCAAGCTGCTCGACCAGGCCAGGGAACGGGACCTGCGGGTGGCGTGCGCGCCGGACACCGTGCTCGGCGCCGGATTGCAGACCGCGCGCCGGGCGGTGGCCGCCGGCCGGATCGGCGAACCGCTGACCGCGTTGGCGTTGTTCCAGGGGCCCGGCCCGGAGAGCTGGCATCCGGCGCCGGAGTTCCTGTTCCAGGCCGGCGGCGGGCCGCTGCTGGACATGGGGCCGTACTACCTGACCACTCTGGTCCACCTGTTCGGCCCGGTCCGGCAGGTCACCGGCGCCGGCGGCCGGGCCCGCGACACCCGGGTGATCGGCTCGGGACCGCGGGCCGGCACAGAGTTCCCGGTGACTGTGCCGACAACCGTCACCGCGCTCGTCGAGTTCACTCAGGGCGGGTCGGCACAGCTGGTCCTGAGCTTCGACTCGGCGCTGCGGCGGTCGGGTTTCGTGGAGATCACCGGAACGTCGGGTACGGCCGTGCTGCCTGATCCGAACCGGTTCGACGGCCCGACCACACTGTATACCCTCGGCCGTGAGGAGCCGGAAGAGCTTGTGGCGCAAGGACATCCGGCCTCGCGCGGCACGGGCGCGCTGGAACTGGCGCGGGCCGTGCGGGCGGGGGAGCCGGAGCGGGCGTCGGGCGAGGTGGCGTACCACGTTCTCGACGTGATGCTGTCCATTGAGGAGTCGATCTCAAGTGGACGGTCCGTCGCCGTGGAGAGCGCCGCGGCCATCCCGCCGCCGTTGCCGGCGGACTGGGACCCGTTCAGTCCAATGGGGACGTGAGCACATTGTCCACAAAGGACTTCAGGATGCCGACGAGATCGACGTCCTCGGCCGCGGTCAGCCACTGCACCTGAAGGCCGTCCATGAGCGCGATGAACGCGACCGCCGTGGCGTTCGGATCCACGCCGTCGCGCAGTTCGCCGCGGTCAGCCAGTGCCTGGAACGACTTCAGGGCGATGTCGCGGGCCGTCCGGTAGTGCCGCTGGAAGTACTCGTGCGCCGGATGGTCCGCGGCCACTGCCTCGGCCGCCAGGCGCGCGTACAGGTCGACCACCCCGGGGTTGCGCACGTTGTGCTCGGCCAGCGTGATGAACCGGCGGAGCACCTCGCGGCCCGGCGGGGTGGTCGCGAACCGCTCACGGTCGGCGTCCTGGGTGTCGCGGTGTTCGAGGACGGCCGCGAGCAGGGCCTCTTTCGTGGGGAAGTAGTAGATCAGGCCGGCATGGGTGATGCCGGCCCGTTTGGCGATCTCCCGCAGTGACGACCCGTGGTAGCCGGCCTCGGCGTACACCTCGATCGCGGCCCCGAGGATGTCCTGCCGGCGAAGCCGGCCTTTGAGGTAGCCACCCGTCGCGGACACGGCACCCATCATGCCGCAGCGGGTGGCCGATAGTCAGACGGTCTTGCGGCTGGGGAGTTTCCAGTCCGGGCGGATGTAGTGGCAGGTGTAGCCGTTCGGGATGCGCTCCAGGTAGTCCTGGTGCTCCGGTTCGGCCTCCCAGAAGTCGCTTGCCGGGGTGACCTCGGTGACCACCTTGCCCGGCCACAGGCCGGCGGCGTCCACCTCCATGATGGTCTCCTCGGCCGTCTCCTTCTGCGTCTCGCTGGTGTAGAAGATGGCCGACCGGTAGCTGGTGCCGATGTCGTTGCCCTGCCGGTTGCGGGTGGTCGGGTCGTGGATCTGGAAGAAGAACTCCAGGATGTCCCGGTAGCTGGTGCGCGCCGGGTCGAAGACGATCTCGATCGCCTCGGCGTGCCCGCCGTGGTTGTAGTAGGTCGCGTTCGGAACGTTCCCGCCGGTGTACCCGACCCGGGTGGAGAGCACGCCCGGCTGACGCCTGATCAGGTCCTGCATTCCCCAGAAGCAGCCACCGGCGAGGACGGCCCGCTCGGTCGACGTGGTGGTCATCTCGCTCCTCTCGCATGGTCTCCGCCGTGTGCAGCGAATCCGAGGTGGATTGTATTCCATGTCAAGAAAGTTTGACATGATGTCTGTTCTTCTTTACATTGGCTGGTGTGACGCTCGAAGAGAAGCGGGCCTGGATCATGATCGTGGTCTCGGCCGGCGCGTACGCGACGTACCTGGTGGTGGTGCTCGGCCGGGTCGGCGGCGGTCGGCTGGCCGACGTGTCCTATGTGAGCACGTTGCTGTGGACGGTCGGGATCTCGATCGTGGCGTCGATCGTGCTCAGCATCGCGGCCTCGGCCACCACACCCAGGGACGACGCGATCAAGGACCAGCGGGACCGGGAGATCGGGCGGTTCGGCGAGTACGTCGGCCAGTCGTTCGTGGTGATCGGCGCGGTGGCGGCGCTGGCGCTGTCGATGGCCATGGCCGACTACTTCTGGATCGCCAACGCTGTGTACCTGGCGTTCACGCTGTCGGCCGTGGTCGGGTCGGTGGCGCGGATCTTCGCCTACCGCACCGGGTTGCCGACGACGTGAAGCCCACCAAGGTCACCAACAGCATCCGGGCGCTGCGCTTCACCCACGGCGAGATGACCCAGGCCGACCTCGCGGCCCGGCTCGGCGTGACCCGACAGACCGTGATCGCCATCGAACAGAGCCGGTACTCGCCGTCGTTGGAGGTCGCGTTCCAGATCGCCCGCGTGTTCGGCGTTCGGCTCGAAGACGTTTTCCAGTATCCAGAGGAGTCAGCGTGAAAGCGATAGTGCAGGACAGATACGGTGCCGCGGACGTGCTGACGTTCGCCGACGTGGACCGGCCCCCGATGACCGACGACGACGTGCTCGTCCGGGTGCACGCGGCCGGTGTGGATCCAGGGGTGTGGCATCTGATGGCCGGGCTGCCGTATCCGGTCCGGCTGGTCAGCGGCTTACGCCGGCCCAAGGTCCGGATCCGCGGCATGGATGTGGCGGGCACGGTCGAAGCCGTCGGGACGAACGTGACCGCGCTGAAGCCGGGCGACGAAGTGTTCGGCACCTGCGAAGGAGCGTTCGCCGAGTACGTCCGCGTCAGGGCGGAGAAGGTCGCGCCGAAGCCGGCGAACCTCACGTTCGAGGGGGCCGCCGTCGTGCCGATCTCGGGATCCACGGCACTGCAGGCACTTCAGCGCGGAAAGGTCCGATCCGGACAACGTGTGCTGGTCATCGGCGCGGCCGGCGGGGTCGGGACGTTCGCGGTGCAGCTGGCCAAGGCGTTCGGCGCGCACGTCACCGGCGTGTGCAGCACGGCGAAGATCGACCTGGTCACCAGGCTGGGCGCGGACGACGTCATCGACTACACCCGGGCCGAGATCACCGGAACGTACGACCTCATCCTGGACACCGCGGGCAACCGGCGGTTGTCTCGGCTGCGCGCGGCGCTCACACCCACGGGCACGGTCGTCCTCGTCGGCGGCGAGGGCGGCGGGAAGTGGTTCGGTGGCAACGGTCGGGCGTTGGGAGCGGTCATGCTGAACCCGTTCGTCCGGCACAGCCTGCTCGGCCTGCTGGCTCTCGTCCGGCCGCATGACCTGCGGGCGCTGAGCGAGTTCATCGCGGCCGGCCGGGTCGTGCCGGTGATCGACCGGACGTTCCCCCTCGCCGACGTGCCCGAAGCCGTCCGTCACATCCACAATGGACGCGCCGCCGGCAAGGTCGTCGTCACGGTGTGAATCCCACCAGATGGACGTGATGGCTCCGGCCGGCACCGGGACCTAGTGTCCTGGAGTCATGAGTTCCCTGCCAGAACCCAAGCCACGTCCCAAGATCGGCGCTGACTGGGCGGCTGTGCTGGTCGCCGCCGTCCTCGTGGTGTTGGCCGCGCTCGGCGCCTTGCCGGCCATCACCTTCCTGGTCAAATGAGCACCGCGAACGCGACCGCCACGCGCGGCGGACTCACTGTTCCGGTCCTGCGTTACGTGCCAGGGCTCCTGCTGCTCGCCGCGGTCGGTGTGGTGGGCACGTTCGCCCAGAACGGCCTGCGCAGCCTCGGCAAGGCCACCGGGACCGCCCTGCCGGATCTCGAATACGTGCTTTGGGCCATCATCCTCGGCCTGGTCATCCGCAACACCATCGGGGTCGCCGCGGTGTTCCGGCCGGGAGTGGCCACCTACGAGTTCTGGCTCAAGATCGGGATCGTGCTGCTCGGCGCCCGGTTCGTGCTCGGCGACCTGGCCAAGCTCGGCGGGTTCAGCCTCGGCATCATCCTCGTCGACATGGCTGTGGCCACCGCCGTGATCCTGTTCGTGGGCAAGGTGTTCGGGCTCGGCGGGAAGCTGTCGTCGCTGCTGGCCATCGGCACGTCGATCTGCGGTGTCTCGGCGATCATCGCGGGCAAGGGCTCGATCGACGCCGACGACGAGGACTCCGGATACGCGATCGCCGCGATCCTCGCCCTCGGCGCGGTCGCGCTGTTCACGTTCCCGCTCATCGGGCACGCGCTGAACCTGTCGGACACCCAGTTCGGCCTGTGGGCGGGCCTCGCCGTCGACAACACCGCGGAGACCACAGCGACAGGTGCGGCGTACTCCGCGCACGCCCAAGACGTCGCCGTCGCGGTCAAGAGCACCCGAAACGCGTTGATCGGCCTGGTCGTGCTCGGCTACGCCGCCTACTGGTCCACCCGAGGTGGTGTGGCCGTCGCGAGTGGACTCAAGGCACGCGCCGGCTTCGTGTGGCGGACGTTCCCGAAGTTCGTGCTCGGGTTCGTGGCGGTGTCCGCGCTGGCCACCGCGCACGTGTTCAGCAAGGCCGACGTCACGAGCCTGGGGAACCTGTCGAAGTGGGCGTTCCTGCTGTGCTTCGCGGGTGTCGGGCTGAATTTCGACCTGCGGCAGATGGCGCGGAGCGGCGTGCGGCCACTCATCGTCGCGGCTTTGGGCCTCGTCGTGGTGGCCGCGTGCTCACTCGGCCTGGTGTTGCTGACCTCAGGGTGGCTCAAACTCTGAGGGTTACTTGACACCTCCCGCCGTGAGACCCGCGATGATGCGGCGCTGGAACACCAGCACCAGGACCACCAGTGGGACGGTGACGATCACACCGGCCGCCATCTGCGTGCCGAACGGCTGGTCGAAACCGTACGCGCCGGTGAACCGGGAGATGGACACCGTCGCGGTCTGCATCGACTCGTCGTTCACCATCGACAACGCGATGATGAACTCGTTCCACGCGGTGATGAACGTGATGATCGCGGTGGTGAACACACCGGGCGCGGCCAGCGGCAGGATGATCTTGCGGAACGCCTGCAGCCGGGTGCACCCGTCGATCATCGCGGCCTCCTCGAGTTCGCCCGGCATCTGCCGGAAGAACGCGTTGAGGTTCCACACCGCCAGCGGCAGCGCGAACGACATGCTGGGCACGATCATCGCCTGGTAGGTGTTGATCCAGTTGATGTCCGTGAACAGCTTCAGCAACGGCACGACCAACGAGATCCCGGGGAACATGGAGGTCGCGATGATGATCGCGGCGACCCCGTTCTTGAACCGGAACTTCAGGCGCGCCATGGCGTACGCCGCGGAGAGGCCGATGATCAGGGTGAGCGTGGTCGCGATCCCGGCCACCACGAGGCTGTTCAGCAACGCCCGCCCGAACCCGACGTCCGCACCGAAGATCGCGATGAAGTTGGTGGCCGACAACGGGTTCGGGAACGGCGTCAGTGAGAACTGGTCGGTCGGCCGGCGCAGCGCGGACACCAGCATCCAGTAGAACGGCGCCAGGCAGTACACCAGGATGACCGCCAGGCCGACGTAACGCAGGACGACACGAGGGTTCATGCCGGCACCACCTCACGTGCGACAACGGGTCTCCGTGTTCGACGGGCCCGTTGTTGTTTCGTGCGGTCGCGGGCCTCGCCGATCACATCCGCGCCGAGGACCTTCACGAACACCAGCGCCACGACGGCCACATAGACGAACAGGATCGTCGCGTACGCCGCGGCCGGCCCGAACCTGAGGTTGCTGGCCTCCTTGAACGCGAGCATCGTCAGCGTCTCCACCGACTTCTTGTCGCTGCCGATCAGCACGAACGGCAGGTCGAACATGCGCAACGAGTCCAGCACCCGGAACAGCACGGCCACCACGAGCACCGGCCGGACCAGCGGCAACGTGATCGACCAGAACTGGCGGGCCGGGCTGGCGCCGTCCACCCGCGCGGCCTCGTAGACGTCCTTCGGGATCACCTGCAGCCCGGCCAGCACGAGCAGGCCGATGAACGGCGCGGTCTTCCAGGTGTCCGCGATCATCACCGCGAACTTCGCGTGCCAGCCCTCGGTGGTCCACAGCACCTGGTTGCCGATGATCGCGTTGGCCACGCCGTCGGCCTGGAAGATCCACCGCCACAGGATCGCCGACACCGCGGTCGGGATCGCCCACGGCACCAGGATGCTCGCCCGCACCAGGCCGCGCCAGCGCAGCGCCTGATGCATCACCAGCGCCATGGCCACGCCGATGACCACCTCGACCGACACGGTCGCCACCGTGAAGAACGTGGTGTTGCCGAACGCGTTCCAGAAGTCGGCGGCGGCCGGCCCGTTGAAGACGCCGGTGTAGTTGTTCACGCCGACGAACTGGTCGCCCGGCACCACGAACCCGTCCGCGTCAACGGTCTGACCGGCCTGGTAGAGCGACTCCCGCAGGGCCGCGACCAGCGGATAGCCGACCACCAGGCCGAGCACGACGAAGGTGGGGGACAGCAGCAGGGCGGCCAGTCGTCCGGCGTCACGCGCCGCCCTGCTGCGGCCTAATGCCGTTGTCACTTGAGCAGTTCCTGCAGTTTGGCTTGCAGCTCCTTCAACGCGGTCGCGCTGTCCTTGGCGCCGGTCAGCGCGGCGTACGCGGAGTCCTGGATCGCGGTGGTGACATCCCCGTACTTGACGGCCTTCGGCCGCGGCTTGGCGTTCAGGATCGACGCCTTCAACGTCGGCAGGTATGGGAACTGCTTGGTCAGGTCCGGGTCGTCGTACAGCTTGGTACGGGTCGGGGCCTGCGAGGTGGCCAGCAGGTTGGACCGCTCGGCCTGCTCGGTGGTGAAGAACTTGATGAAGTCCAACGCGGTCGCCTTGTGGTCGGCGAACGCGGAGATGGCGAAGTTGTGGCCGCCGAGGGTGGACACGCCAGGGCCGGACATGCCGGGCAGCGGTGCCACGTCGAACTTGCCGGCCACCTGGGACGACCCGTCGGTCTTGCTCGCCAGCGCCCACTGGTACGGCCACTGCCGGTGGAACAGCAGCTCACCGGCCTGGAACGCGCGGCGGCCCTCCTCTTCCTTGTACGTGATCGCCTTCTGCGGGATCGCCCCGGTCTGCAGGCCCTGCACCAGGACGTCCAGGCCGGCCTTGGCCTGCGGAGTGTCCACAGTGGGCTTGCCGGTGTCGTCGACGATCGCGCCGCCCGCTGAGTGCACGGCCTCGTCGAAGTTCACGGTCAGGCCCTCGTACTTCTCGAACTGCCCGGCGTAGCAGCCGACGTTGGCCGCCTCCGGCAGGGCCTTGACCTTCTGGCACGCGGCCACCAGCTCGGTCCACGTCTTCGGCGGCGTGACACTGGCCTTGTCCAGCAGGTCCTTGCGGTAGTACAGCAGGCCGCCGTCGGAGTACACCGGCACGGCGTACAGCTTGTCGCGGTACTCGGCGGTCGCCACCGCTGGCTTGAGGAAGTTGTCCAGGTCGAACTGGTCGCGGGGCAGTTCGACCACCCAGCGGTTGGCGGCGAACTCGGCCGTCCACACCACGTCCAGGTTCAGCACGGTGTACGCGTTCGACTTCACCTGCGCGTTCTGGACCATCTGCTGGCGCTGCGCGTCCGCCGACTCGGGCAGCTCGACGATCCGGACCTTCTCGTTCGGGTGCGCGGAGTTCCACTCCGCGATCAGCTTCTCCATGTTGCCGGACGTGTCCTTGCCGGTGACGAACGTAATGTCACCGCGTCCTTCCAACGCCGACGCCGCGGCGCTTGAGGGCCCGCTCGGGGTCGTGGTCCCGCCGCACGCACTGAGTAACAACGCCGCGCACGCCAACGCCGCGAATCGCAGCGTTGTCGTTGTTCGCCCTGCCATCACTTGTCTCCCATCACCATTGACGAAAACTTCACCCACCGAGTCGCGCGCTGCCCCGGACCACGATCTCACCGGCCAGCAGGACACCCCTGTCCGCGCGCGCCTCGTCGATCAGGCCGACCAGGGTCGTGGCGATCTGGTCGGTCGGCTGGCGAACCGTGGTCAGTCCACCCTCCACTGTGGACGCCAGCACCGAGTCGTCGAACCCGGTGACCCATGTGTCCACACCCCGGCGGTGGACCTCGCTGAGCACACCGACCGCCAGCAGGTCGCTGGCCGCCAGGATCGCCGTCGGCGGCCGTCGGCCGTCCAGGAGTTCGCCGGCCGCGAGCGCCGCGCCCGCCATGCTGCCGGCGGGTGCGGGTAGGGCCACGCAGTCCTCATTGGACAGACCGAGCCGCTGACACTCGCCGCGCCAGCCGCGTTCCCGGTCGCGGCCCGCGCCCACGGGGTCTGGCCAGCCCACGAACGCGATGCGTTCATGGCCGGCCGCGGCCAGCTTGGACACCAGTTCGGCGCACGCGCCGGCACCGTCCACATCGACCCACGGGCCCGGCTCGTCGCCCTGCTCCGGCCAGGTTCGGCCGAACGACGCGAACGGGACGCGCCGATCGGTCAGCCACGGGTGCCGGGGGTCGTCGTCGACCGTGTCGGACAAGATGAACGCGTCAACTGCGCGCTGGGCGACCAGGTCGGCGTACGTCCGCAGGCCGTCCACTCCGGGCGCGGCGGTGAAGACCAGCAGGTGCCGGCCGGACGCCTCGATCGCCTCGGTCATCGCGTGCAGGAACGGGTCCATGAACAGGCTGTGGCCCGGCTGGCGGGCCAGGCAGTAGCCGACCAGGCCGGCTTTGCGGGTGGCGAGGCTGCGCGCGGTCCGGCTGGGCTGGTACCCGAGCGTCTCGATCGCGGCCCGGACCTTGCTCAGCGTGTCCGGGTCGACGCGCTCGGGCGCGTTGAGTACGTTGGACACGGTCTGGCGGGAGACGCCGGCGAGCGAAGCCACCTGGCGAAGCGTCACCGCCTGCTCCCGCACTGTCACGAGTACTCCCACTTCCGATTTGACCGGTCAAATGAGGGAGTCACTGTGACTGACGCCACAAGGTCATGTCAAGGGTGGGAGGAAGTTGTGACCTCATCGCTGCATTGCCTCACCACGGTCCTGGCCGCGCCGTCGTTCGTGCAGTCCGACCAGGACGGCCGGATCGGCCGGGGAGGGCCGCACGGCTGGTTCCACCGGGACCGTCGCGCGCTCACCGAGCTCACCTGGGGGATCGAGGGACTGTCGCTGGTCGCCGTCGGGCAGGTGACCGATGGGTCGTCGGCGTCGGCGTTCCATGCCGTCGTGCGCGAGCCGGGGGAGGTGTGGCGGGACTCGGCGGTACGTGTGTGCCTTACCCGCCAAGTGTTTCCGTCGACCGTGGTGGAGCAGTTGGACATCACGAACCACGGCGAGCGTCGTTCGGTGACGGTCACGCTCGACGTGGCCACCGACTTCGCCGGGATCGACGCGGTGAAGGCAGGTCGTACGGTGCCGCTGGTGATGCCCGTCAACGACCTGACCTGGCGCGACGACAGGGGATCGGTGACCGTGCGCGCTTCTCCCGCCGGTCAGGTGCGTTCGGGTCTCGTCACCCGGGTGACCTGGCAGGTGACGTTGGACGCGGGGGAGACGTGGCGGGTTCGCCTGGACGGCACGGCCGAGTTCGAGCCGGGCGCCTTCGACCCGAAGCCGGTCCTCGATCCACCACAGTGGACAGACGTACCGGGGATGGCGTCCGAACTCGCCGATCTGCGTGCCCTGCTGCTCGCGGACGGCGACGACTGCTATCTCGCGGCCGGAAGTCCTTGGTATCTCACGCTTTTCGGGCGGGACGCGCTGTGGGCCGCCCGGTTGCTGTTGCCGTTGGGCACCGACGTGGCCGCCGGTACCTTACGTGCGCTCGCCCGCCTGCAAGGTACCCGACACGATCCGGAGTCCGAGGAACAGCCCGGGAAGATCCCGCACGAGGTGCGGACCAGCGACATCGACACCGGCGAGGTGCGGCTGAGTTCGCTGTACTACGGGACCGTCGACGCCACCCCGCTGTGGGTGTGCCTGCTGCACGAGGCCTGGCAGGCCGGGATGCCCGAGGACCAGGTTCGGGCGCTGACCCCGAATCTGGTGGCGGCGATGAACTGGATCACCGGGCAGGACCTGCTGACGTACCGGGCGTCGGCCACCGGCGGACTCACCCATCAGGGCTGGAAGGACTCGCACGACGCGTTCCTGCACCGCGACGGCAGCCACCCGGTGGGCTCGATCGCGCTCTGCGAGGCACAGGGCTACGGCCACGCCGCCGCCACAGCGGGTGCCGCGCTGGCGGCCGCGTTCGACATCGCAGACGGTCCGTTATGGACAGAATGGGCGGGTCGGCTGCGGTCCCGGTTCCGTGCCGCGTTCTGGATCGAGGACGACACCGGGCGGTATCCGGCGATCGCGCTGGACGGCGACCACCGGCCCGTCCACGGCGCCACCTCGAACATGGGCCACCTGCTGGGAACCGGGCTGCTGGACCAGACCGAGGCGCGGCTGGTCGCGGACCGGCTCGGCCGGCCGGACCTGCTGACCGAGTTCGGGCTGCGGACACTCACCGCGACCAGCCCGGTGTTCAACCCGTTCAGCTACCACCGGGGGAGTCTCTGGCCGCACGACACCGCGATCGCCATGGTCGGCCTGGCCGCCGAAGGCCACCACGGCTTGGCGATGCGTCTCGCCGACGGGCTGTTGCGCGTCAGCGACCACTTCGGCGGCCACACTCCCGAGCTGTTCGCGGTGGTGGACGACGTTCCGTTGGCGTATCCCGCCGCGTGCCGGCCACAGGCGTGGTCCGCGGCCGGCGTCGTCCGGGCCGCGCTGCAACGGTCCTAAGGCGTGGTCCATTCGCCGAGCGGCGCCATCTTGAGCACGCCGGCCAGGCCGGCTTCGTCGAACGCGGCGGGGATGTTCGTCGCGGGTTCGCTGAAATGGGCCCAGCCGGTGTAGTGCGACGGGATCACGACGGGCGCGTTCAGCACCGCCGCGGCCGCTGCGGCGCGGTGGCTGGTCAGGGTGAGCGGGCGGCCGCGTTCCTTGATGGGGACGCTGGCCGCGCCGGCGAACAGCACGGCCACATCCACCTGGCCGACCCGTTCGGCGATCTCGGTGACGACCCGGATCGAGGCGTTGTCGCCGCTCACGTACACCGTGGGGATTCCGTTGCCGCTCAACACAAAACCGATGACCTCGGTGTTGATGTTCCCGTCCGCGTCGCGGTCGCCGTCGGCCGGGCCGTGCTCGGCGGGCACGGCCTGCACGGTCACGGCACCGACCTGGGTGGTCTGCCACGGCGCCAGGGGAATGGCGGCCGGGCCGAGGCGGCCGGCGTGCGTGGGGCCGGCCACCAGGATCGGCGCGGCCAGCGCGAACGCCCGTCCACTGGTGTCCAGGTTGTCCGGGTGGTCCTCGTGGCTGACCAGGACCGCGTCCACCGGACCGAGTTCGGCGTCGCTCACCGCCGGTCCGGTCAGTTTGGTCAGGTAGCCCTGCTCGCCCGGCGGGTCGAAGGTGGGATCCACCACCAGCCGCCGGCCGCCGATGTCGATGACCGTGGTGGGACCGCCCAGTATGGCGATCGCGAACTCCTGACGCTCTGCGGTGACCGTTGTCATGCCCAGGCCAACATCTCGCTGGGGGCCGCCTATTCCAGGCGGGGCTCGTCCTGCGGCCACGCCTGCTCGGCCTCCAGTTGGGCGGCCAGGGCGAGCAGCGTGGGCTCGCTGCCCAGACCGCCGACGAACTGCACGCCGAGCGGCAGGCCGTCCTTGGTCCGGTGCAGCGGCAGGGACATGGCCGGGCGGCCGGTGATGTTGGCGAGCTGGGTGAACGGGACGGGTGCGAGGTTGGTGAAGATCGTGTCCATCCACAGCTTGGTCTTGGCGAAGGGCGCGACCACGCCGAGACGCAGCAGGACCTCGCCCACAGCGCGCACGAGGAAAGGAGTGTCCAGTTCGCCGATCCGGACCGGCGGCCGGGCGAGCGTCGGGGTCACAAGCACGTCGTACGTCTCATGGAACTTCGCCAACGCCCGGGAATACGTGTTCCACTGGCGGTGCCGGGCGGCGTACTCGGGCGCGCGTATTCCCCGGGCGGACGCGGCCAGGAGACGATTGTCCAGCTCGAAGTCCGTGATCGCCGCGCCGGTCATCCGGCGGATCTCGGCGATGGTGGCCGCGGCCTCTCCCGCCCACATCTTGAGAAAGTCCTGTGCCAGCTGGGATCCGTCGATGTCGGGCTCGGCCGGCGACACGTCGTGGCCGAGTTTGCCGAGCAGCGCGACCGCTTCGTCGACCGCGGCGACCGCCTCGGGATGGACCGGCGTGCCGATCGGAGACGTTGTGGTGTAACCGATGCGCAGCTTTCCCGGGGCGCGCCGGGCCAGTTCGGCGTACGGGGTGTCCGGGTGCGCGGACAGGTACGGGCCGCCGAGGTCGGGCCGGGCCGTGAGGACGTCCAGCATCGCCGCCGAGTCGCGGACAGTTCGCGAGATCACGCCGTCGGTCGCCGCGCCGTACAGCTGTTCCGCGGTCCTCGGGCCACAGGGCACCACACCACGGCCAGCCTTGAGGCCGACGAGCCCGCAGCAGGCCGCCGGGATCCGGATCGAGCCACCGCCGTCACTCGCCCCGGCCACCGGCAGGATCCCGGCGGCGACCGCCGCGGCCGTGCCGCCCGACGAGCCACCGGGAGTGTGGTCCAGGTTCCACGGGTTACGCGTGGGCCGCCCGGCCGCCGCCTCAGGCTCGGTGACGGGTTTGGTGCCCAACTCGGGCGTGCTCGTCTTGCCGAAGATCACCAGGCCCGCTTCCAGCCAACGGCTGACGACCACGCTGTGCTCAGCCGCGACGTGGTTGCGCATCGCGCGGGAGCCGCTGCCGGTCGGCACGCCCGCGTAGTCCTGCGCCAGGTCCTTGATCAGGAACGGCACCCCGGCGAACGGGCCGGTCAGCTCCTCGGTCACGCGCTTGCGGGCGATCTCGTACATCGGGCGGACGATCGCGTTCAGCTTCCCGTTGACCTGTTCGGCACGGGCGATCGCGACTTCGAGCAAGTCGGCCGCGGACACCTCCCGCTTGGCCACCAGTTCGGCCAGACCGACCGCGTCGAACCGCCGGTACTCGCTGTATTCCATGCTACTGGACGGTAGTGATCACCCGTCGATTCCGCGAGTCACCCGAACGGACGCGCAGTGTTGTCAGAGGGCCGAACGACCACACAGCGGAGTCGGTACATTGCTCTGGTGACTGACAGCGAGGGGAGGCTCGTCGGCAAGCGGTACCTGCTGGTGCGGTCGCTCGGCCACGGTGGGATGGGCGAGGTCTGGCAGGCCTGGGACAAGTTCCTGCACAGGCATGTGGCGGTCAAGGAAGTCCTCCGGCGCGCCGGAGCCGCCCAGCGCACACTCCGGGAGGCCCGCGCCGCCGCCAAGCTCCGCCACCCCGGCATCGTCAAGGTGCACGACGTGATCACCGACGACGACCGGCCGTGGATCGTGATGGAGCTGATCGACGGCCGCTCACTGGCGGACTGCCTGCGGGCCGACGGCCAGCTCACCGAACGGCGGGCCGCGGAGATCGGGATGCAGGTCGTCCGCGCCCTGGACGTCGCCCACCAGCAAGGCGTCGTGCACCGGGATGTCAAGCCCAGCAACATCATGCTCGACGGCGACCTGCCGATCCTGACCGACTTCGGCATCGCGTTCATCGAAGGCGGCACGGCCATCACCCCGATGGGCGAGGCGGTCGGCTCGTGGGAGTACATGGCCCCGGAACGGTTCAAGGGACTGGCCACGTCCGCGTCCGACCTGTGGAGCGTCGGGATCGTCCTGTACGAGGTCGTGGTCGGCCGGACGCCGTTCCGGTACATCGACATGGCGTCCACCGCGCGGGCGATCATGGAGGACGACCTGGTCAAGAACTACTCGACCGACCGGCTGTGGCCGGTCATCGAAGGTCTCCTGCGCAAGGACCCCGCCGAGCGGCTCACCGCCGAGGCGGCCGTCAGCATGCTGGCCGAGGTCGCCGGCACCGCGCCGTCGGCCCCGGTGTCCCAGGAAACCGTCCCGGCGAAGCCGGTCAGGACCCAACTCGCCCGGCCGGTGCCGGTCACGGACCCGCGCGGGACCGACGCGAGAACCAGGCACGACGCGGGCGCGTTCGCCGCGCCGCCCGACCCGGACGTGACCCAGCCGGTCGTCCTGCCCGGTGACGTGACCGAGGAGCCGTTCGTCCCCCCGCGACCCAGACGGTCCCTCCGTCCGATGTGGGTGGTCCTCGGCGCGGTCGTCGTCGTGGCCGCGCTCGTCTTTGTGGCGATCAGTCTGTGGCCGACGCCCGAACGCGAGGTGACACTGGTGACGGACACCTCCCAGCCCGGGTTCGTGATCGACGTCCCGGCGGGCTGGACGCGGTCGGTGACCGACGCCGGAACGATCAGCGACGCGCAATGGCAGGGCGTACAGGACAATCCGAAGATCGGCGGCCTGACCGTCGACGTGCTCAGCGATCCGTCGACGACCGCGCCCTATTCCTATCTGGTGGTCAAAGACGGGACAGAAAACAACAACCACCGCGACAACCACAGCTATCAGCGGCTGAACCTGACCAACACGGGGACATCGCAGTATTCCGGCGGCGAGGCCGAGTTGGAGTACACGTACAAGTCCGCGGCCACCAACACGTGGTTCCACGTCCGGTACCGTGCCATGCTCCCGCCCTCCCATCTCTACCTGCTGAAGTTCTCGATGTCCGCGGACGACGAACAGACACTGAAGAGCCGCTGGGGCGACGCGCAGCCGACGTTGGACAAGATCCGCGACAGCTTCCATCCCCGCTGACGCCGGTCCGGGGGAGGGGTCCCCAAGTCACCCGCTAACCTGATTGCCGTGAATGACGGGAACTCGTCAACACCATTCCTGGCACGGCCGACCAAGAACCGCGGATGGCGCAAGAAGGGGCCATTCGCGTTGTTCGCGCTGGTGTGTTCCGCGACGCTGATCGTCACGTTCGTCGCGGCCACCAACCCGTTGTCGGCGTCGCCGTTCGCGTTGAGCGGCCACTGGGTCTACAACTCCGTGCTGCGGGGTGTTTTCCATATCGACGGGCCGACCGGGAACATCGACGCGCAGGCCGCGGTCGACGGCGAACCCGGCAGCCAGGTGGTGCAGGGCGACCTCAGCGGGTACGTGGTGGGCCTGCACAAGATCACCGAGTTCGGCAAGGACGACCTCGCGGCGCGCCAGGGGATCACGCCACCGGTCGACGAGGTGCCGGTCGGCGTCGAAGGTGTCGGCGGTCCGTACCTGGTCTACCGCAACGCGGGTCTGGTCGTCCGCCTGGGCAACCCGTCCCGGGTCGTGCCGATCGGCGGCGCGGTCGGCGACCCCGTGCTGACCTCGGACGGCACAATGTGGTTGCACCGCACCGGAGTCGGCTCGATCTGCACGCTGCCGAAAGACGCCGACCGCCCGTCGGGATGCCCGGTGCAGGCGCCGGAGAACCACGCGGGCGCGTTGACCGTCGTCGGCGACCGGTTGGCGTTCGTCGACTTCTTCAGCCGTACGGTCAGCACAGTCGACGGCGACCACCTCGGCCAGGGAACGCCGCTGGGCGTGCCGCTGTCGCCGAACTCGCGCGCGGCGGCGCAGGACGTGGCCGGCCGGGTGGCGATCCTGGATCTGGAGCGGCACACCCTGTCGTTGGCGGACACCGCCAGCCCGCCGGCGCCGCCGGTGACGATCGGACTGTCCGGCGGCGACTACGACGGACCGGTGTCGACCGGGTCCGCGGTGGTGCTCGTCGACCGCCAGACCGGCAACGTGTTGACCTACGGCCCGGACGGCGCGCCCAAGGACACCAAACCGATCCGCGACAAGGCCGGCAAGCCGCGCCTGACCAGGGGCGAGGACAACCGGGTGTACGTCGAGGACGCCGACGGCACCCAGGTCGTGGTGGTGGCCAAGGACGGCGGCATGAAGGACGTCCCGGTGGCCGGCAAGCCCACCGGCCCGTCCGCGCCACCGGCACCCGTGGTGGACACCAAGACCGGCGAGCCCGGCCGTCAAGGCGGCGAGGCGTCGCGGCAGGGCGGCGAGAGCGACCGGCCACGCGGCGGCGACACCAGCCGCCCGCCTCCACCTCCGCCGCCGATCCCGGCCACCGCGCCGGGCGCGCCGACCGGGGTGGCGGCGACGGCAGGCGACGGGTCGGCCGTGGTGACGTGGGGTGCGGCAGCGGACAACCGGGCGGCGGTGACGTCATACCAGGTGTCGTGGCAGGGCGGCTCGATGACGGTCAGCGGCGGTGCTCGACGCGTGAACGTCAACGGCCTGACGAACGGAACGCGATACGTGTTCACCGTGACCGCGACGAACAAGATGGGCGCGGGTCCCGGCGCGTCCGCCGCCGCGACACCGTTCGCCGTGGCGACCGCGCCGACCGTGAACGCGGTCAACCAAGGCAACGGTGCCGTCAGGGTGACGTGGACTGCGCCGGACATGAAAGGCGGAACGCTGCAGCACTACCAGGTGAGCGCGACCGGCCAGGCCGACCAGAACCTGACCGGGAACAGCACTACCTACAATGGACTGGCGGCGGGCCGGACGTACACGTTCACCGTTCGGGCGATCACGAAGTCGGGCGACGGACAGACTCTCATCGGCACGCCCGGCAGCGCCTCGGTCAATATCCCCGCGCCCCCTGCGAAGCGCATCACCATCAGTGAGGGACAGGCGACCACATCCGGCAACTGCCGCGCCCCGAACTGCGCAAGGGTGGATGCGAACGGTGTCGGTTTCACCCCAGGCCCCCACGACATCAGGCTCAGCTCCTCCAGCAACACCAACGTGCAGACCGAGACCGTCGACGTCAGGGCCGATGGCTCCTGGAGTTACAGCGAACTCGACTACGACGTGCCCGGCCAGACCGTCTGGATCACCGTGGACGGGGTCCAATCCAACAAGATCACCTGGAAAAGCCCATGAATCGAGCAGTGCCCGCCGGCGAGGTGAGCCAGCGGATCATCGAGAACGTGCAGCGCGTGGTGCGTGGCAAGCCGGAGATCGTGCGTCTCGCCGTGGCCGCGTTGCTGGCCGAGGGACACCTGCTCATCGAGGACGTGCCCGGCCTGGGCAAGACCACGTTGGCGCGGTGCCTGGCGCGCAGCATCAGCGGCAGCTGGAGCCGGATCCAGTTCACGCCGGACCTGCTGCCCGGGGATATCACCGGAGTGCAGGTGTACCACCAGCGGGACGAGAAGTTCGCGTTCCACCCGGGCGGTGTGTTCGCCAACATCGTGCTCGCCGACGAGATCAACCGGGGTACGCCGAAGACCCAGTCGGCGTTGCTGGAGGTGATGTCCGAGCGGACCGTCACCGTCGACTCGGTCCGGCACGACGTGCCCCGGCCGTTCCTGGTGGTCGCCACCCAGAACCCGATCGAGCTGGCGGGCACGTACCGGCTGCCGGAGGCCCAGCTCGACCGGTTCCTGATGCGGCTCCGGATCGGCTACCCGGACCTCGCCTCCGAGGTCGTCGTGATCATGAGTGAGTGCGCGGGGGTCACACCGGACGAACTGCCGCCGGTGGTCGACATCCCTACTTTGCACGCGGCTGTGGCGGATGTGCGGGCGACCCGGATCGACCCGGCCATCGTCGAGTACGCGGCTCGTATCGCGGCTACGACGCGTCAGAATCCCGACGTGCGGTACGGCGCCAGCCCGCGCGGCAGCATCGCGCTTGTCCGTGCCGCGCAGGCGTTCGCGGTGACTGACGGCCGCGGGTTCGTGAACGTCGACGACATCAAGGCGGTGGCGCACGCGGTGCTGGAGCACCGGTTGGTGCTCACGTCGGAGGCTGAGCTGAACCAGCGGCAGCCGCGGAACATCGTGGACTTCGTGCTCGACTCGGTGCCTGCGCCGATGATGCGCGCGGGGGTCTGACTGTGCGATTGACGCGGCGTGGCGTGGGCACGCTCATGGCGGCTGTCGTTCTGTTCGTCGTCGGGCAGGTCGCGGGTTATCCCGTACTGCTGGCGGTGTCCGCGGCGGCTGTCGGCGCGCTTGTCGCCGCGCTGGCCGTGGCGGGCAGGCGGCCGCGGGTGCTGGTGCGCCGGGAGATGGTTCCCGACCGGATCGAACGTGGCCGTCCGGCGGTCGTGACGCTGTGGATCCACAACCCGGGCAAGCGCCGGCAGGCCGCGTTCACCGCGGAAGACAAGGTGGGCAACGGTTCCGCGACCGTGGAGGTGCGTGCGCTGGCGCCGAACGCCCAGCCCGGTCACCGCACGTACCAGCTGCCGACCGACCGTCGCGGCCGGCACCGGGTCGGTCCGTTGACGCTCAGCCGGACCGACGCGCTCGGTCTGTGCCGCAGCGAGTTGACCTTGGGTGAGACGGCGACGTTGTGGGTGTACCCGCGGACGCACCCGGTGAGTGTCGTTCCCGCCGGGTGGCAGCGGCATCACCACGAGGGCGCGGTCGACGCTCGCTCGTTGCGTGGCTCGCTGGAGTTGCGTGAGGTGCGTGAATACCTTGTCGGGGACGAGGTTCGGCATCTGCACTGGAAGGCGACGGCCAAGACCGGGCAGCTGATGATCCGGGACTACGCCGACCCGAGCCAGCCGTGGTTCACCGTGGTGCTCGACGACCGCAGGGAGATGCCGGCGGCGTGGTTCGAGGAGGCCGTGGAACTGGTGGCGTCGCTCGTGGTCGCGGCTGCGAAGGCGGACCATCGGTGCCGGTTGCTGACGGCGACAGGTGTGGACGTGTCCACCGACCCGGGTGTCCCGTCGACCCGGCGGCTGTTGGAGGAACTGTGCGTGGTCGAGCGCAGCCGTGAGCCGAGTCTTTCTCTTATGCCGCAAGGATTGTCGGGCGGCGGTACGTTGGTGGTGGTGACGTCCACGATGTCCGCCGAGGATCGGGCCGCTCTGGGCGGGCCGCGGTTCACGGACACGGTCGTGATCGTGCTGGGTGCGCGTGCGCCTGAGATCCCGGGGGTGAAGGTGTTGCGGGCCGCGAGCGCGGTCGACGGGACTCGTCGCTGGCAGTCGGTGATGGTGTGATGAGGCAACGGATTCTCGTAGCGTGCGTGCTGCTCGCGGCGGCGGTGCCCGGGTTGTTGTTCGCGCCGGTGTTCGGGCTGCGGCCGTTGGTGCTGCCGGTTCTGGTGGTGGTGTTGGCTTGTTACGTCGTATCCGAAGTATGTGTGTGGCTTCCGGGGCTGCGGCCGTGGCGGCCGGTGCTCGGGTTCGTCGTGGGCTTGTTGGCGGTCGCGGAGGTCACGTTCGGCGGGGTGCCAACGGGGGCCACTTTGCGCGCGGTGGGGGAGGGGTTGACGCGGTCGTGGCAGTTGACGCTGCAGTCGACGTGGCCCGCTCGACCGGACGCCGAGTTGCTGTTCTTCGTGCCGATGATCGTGTTGCTCGCCGCCGTGCTGGGCGTTGAGCTGTTGCGGTGGCCGACGCTCGCGGTGGTGCCGAGCGGCTGTGCCCTGGTGTTGAGCCAGGCGTTCGCCGCGGTGTCCGGCACGGTGGCGACCGTGGTGGGGTTGGCGTACGCGATGATCATCGCCGGGGTGTTCATGGCGTCGCGGCGAGGCGCGGCCGTGCTGATCGTGCCGACAGTGGTGCTGGGTGTGGCGGCGGCCGTCGGGGTGACCGCGGTCGACCAGGGCAGCCGGCCGGCGTATTCGTTGCAGGAGACGCATTCCACGCCCGTTCAGCTGGCCAGGCAGGTCAGTCCGCTGACCGAGGTGGCCGCGCGGATGCGGACCCCGGACACACCGGTCTTCAGCTACACCAGCGCCGACCCGGTGGACCGGTGGCGGATCGTCGTGCTCACCGGGTTCAACGGGGTGACGTGGACGCCGACCGACCAGTTCCGGCGGATCGGCTCGCGGATTCCCACGTCGGCTTCGGTGACGGTGCCGACCACCGAACATTCGGCGCGGATCAGCGTCCCGGCCGCGGACTCGGTCTGGGTGCCCAGCCAGGCGATGCCCGCGTCGGTCACGGGTACCGCGCCGCTCGTCGACCCGGCGTCGGGGATGTTGGCGTTGCCGGATCGCGCCGGGGCGGTCGACTACGGCCTGAGCTGGCAGGAACCTCGGGTCTCACCGGACGAGCTGCGCAACGCCGCCATCGACCCGACTGTGCCGCTGGGGGACCTCGGGGTGATTCCGCCGGGCATCGCCGACTTGGCGCGTACGGCGACCGGTGGGCAGCGGCCGTCGTTCCTCACCGCGGCTTTGCTGGAACGGTATTTGAGCCAGAACTACGGGACGGCCGTCGGCGCTGACCTGCCTACCGGGAGCGGCTGGCCGCAGCTGCGGGACTTCCTGCTGACCACGAAACGTGGCACGAGCGAGCAGTTCGCCGCGGCGTATGTGGCGTTGGCCCGGATCGTCGGTATCCCGGCGCGGATCGCGGTCGGTTACCGGGCACCTCGGGCCACGGCCGGCAGTCGGGTGGTGGTGCACAACGGGGACGTGCTGGCGTGGCCGGAGGTGGCGGTGGCCGGGGTCGGCTGGGTGCCGCTCGACCCGGCCGGTGCGGCGAGCGGCGCGAGCCCGGCGGCGGCCGGGTTGGCGCAGGCCGCCGCGAAAGTGGTGACCGATCTGCCGCCGACCCCCAAGGTGCCCGACCCGGTGGCGACCCCGGACTCGCCTTCGGGCCCCGATGGGCCCTTCCCGACCGGGACCGTGCTGCTCGGCCTGCTCGCGCTGGTTCTCTTGGTGGGTACGGGAATCCCGCTGTGGAAACTGGTTCGCACGGTCCGCCGCCGACGCCACACAGGTGAGCGTGGCGTGGTGGCCGCATGGCGGGAGGCCAGAGATCTGCTGCGCGCGCACGGCGCCGCCGTGACCGCCGGGATGACCGTGCGGGACGCCGCCAGGACCGTCACCGATCAGTCCGTTGTGGACGGTTTGGCCCGGCTCGCCCGACAGATGGACATCGCGCTGTGGTCGGGCGCCGACGCCGACACAGACACAGTCGCCGACGCGTGGGCGGCGGTCGGCAGCATCCGCCGTGGTCTCGCCGGCCGCCCGCTGCGTGCCCGGATCCGGGCGTTGTTCGACCTCAGGACGGTTCGGGACCCCTCCCGAAGCATCGCGGGCACACTCCCGTGGATCGGCTGAGGAGGTCCGCGGTGCGAGCAGAGCTGGCGTACAAGGACGGTTTATGGCTGCCACGCGGCCACGACAGCCTGGCCCTGGGGGTGCCGAGCGCCGCGCCCGGCGCGGTGCACGCACTCGCCTCGGGCGGCGGCTACTCGGTCCAACCGGGCGAGGGCCGAATCGTCTACTTCGGACGTAACCGCCCCGAAGTCCACATCTGTGTCGGCGAGGACGACCGCCAAGTCAGCCGAGTACACGGCGAACTAGCCCACCGCCAATCCCGCTGGTGGCTGCGCAACGTCGGCCGCCAACCCATCCGCCTACCCAAGTCAAGGTGGCTGTTCCCGAACGAGGCGGCGTTCCCCCTGGCCGACGGCTACACCCCGATCCACATCCCCGGCTCCCGCCAACGCGAACACCTGGTGGAGGTGTACGTGACAGCACTGGACCAAGCCCGCCACAACGACGAGACAGTGCTCCCCGAGCCCTACCACCTCACAACGGACGAGCGCCTGGTACTCGTCGTCCTCGGCCAACGCTACCTCTCCGTCGCCACCAGCCCCGAGCCACTCACCTGGGACGAAGCCGCACGCCACCTCACCGAACTCCAACCAGAAGCAGCCTGGACCCCCAAGGCGGTCGAACACTACGTCGCCCTGGTCCGGGAACGCCTGCACTCGGCCGGAGTCCCGGATCTGATGCCAGACGAGCTAGCGTCGGGCAACGCCGTCACCCACAACGTGCTGAAGGAACTGGTCCGCTCCATGACGCTGCTGCCCAGCGACCTTACTGCTCTCCACGGAAGCCCTCCTTGATCTGAGAGGCTCCGCAACGGTTGTTGGTTTCGGGCTGGAAAAGATTGTTCGCTCGCCGCGAGGGCAGGCCGCCAAGAGGGAGTCCTTTTGTTGGGTATTCCTAGTTGTTTTAGTTGTCTTGGTCGCGGGGCCTCCCTCCCGTATGACCTGCCCAAGGGAATCATATCTGCCAGGTGAGGTCCAGCTTGGGTTCTCGGTCCGTATGGCTCCCGCCTTTTGCTGGTATCCGTAGGCGGACCTCGCTGGGGTTTCGTGGTTTTGGACCCCACCCGACAGATATGATTGGCTGCGCCCAGGCCATACGGGAGGGAGACCCCACTCCAGCCACCGGTATGTGAGTACAGAATCGGCCACCATGCGGCCGACGCCTAAAACGACGATCCTTTAGAAGTGTTGTTATGAGCGCGTGCCCGCGCAACACACCTGCGGCTGGAGTGGTGACTCCCTCCCGTATGGCAGTGAGGATGGGTGTGCGTCCGGAAGGATGTGTTCTGGTGGTTGTCCTGGGTGTGGTCTGACCCGCCGTATGACTGGCTTCGTGTCTTTCTCAG
>NZ_SLWS01000025.1 GCF_004345645.1 Actinocrispum wychmicini
AAGATCACCAGTTCTACAAGGAGTCCCGCTGTCCTGTCGATCTTGAACTTCACCCGCCTTGCCCCACCAGCAAAATCACTAACTACGCGGCATTGCCCGGGGCCGGGTCCCGTAGGCGCACCCCTTGACACCCATGGTTTGCAAAGCACAGGTCGGCCGGGAGAGAGGACACGAACCACAGGTCTGATGCGTGAGCACACGCCTTGGGCAAGCACGGCCCCCGGCCCCTCGATGGCTGGCGCTGTCCTCCCGTGCGGGCGCGCAGGTGGGTCCGTGTTCTCAGTGGGTGGGGCTGTTCGTCGCTATGTTGGGTGGTCGCTCCGTCAGTACTCCTGTGGGTCCACTATGTGCATTGCGGCTTCCTCCGCTGAGGCGGCGCCTCCGTCGATACCGACGTCGGTGGCTCGCAGTTCGCCGTTCGCGTCCTCGTCGTTCGGTGCCGTCAGGCGGCCGGCTCGGCGGTTGCCGACTTCGTTGTCCAGTAGTTCGCCGTCGGTGTCTTCGGTGTCGCCCAGGTCGTCTCGGCCGTTGTCGGTCAGGTCTGGGACTTCGCGGGCCAGTCGGCCGGTGAGGCTCTCGCCCTCGGCGGTTTCCCTGGCTGTGGTGCCCCAGTCGTTGATCGCCCGTGGTTTCTCCGGTGGTGAGTAGCCTTCGTCGTACGGGTCGCGGTCGTCGAGGGTGTCTTCGATGTCCAGCAGTCCGTTGTCGGCGTTGTCCTCGGTGTCGTCGTTCATTCTCGTAAGGTAATCCGGTGCGACTGGGACTGCTGGGCCAGGCTGTGGGGGTGTTCGCGGTCACGAACATCGACGACATTGTCCTGCTCGCGGTGTTCTTCGGGCAGGCTGCCGGGCGGTACGGGCGGGTGGTTGTCGGTCAGTACTTGGGGTTTGTGGGCATCTTGGCGGTTTCGGTCGCCGGGGTGTTGGGGGCCCGACTGTTGCCGGACAGTGCCTTGCCGTATCTCGGGTTGCTGCCGCTGCTGCTCGGTTTGTACACGGCGTGGCAGGCCTGGCGGGGTGGCGACGGCGAGATGTCCGCTGTCGGCAAGGCGCCGACTGTGGTCACGGTCGCGGCCGTCACCCTCGCCAATGGCGGCGACAACGTCGGCGTGTACGTGCCGGTGTTCGCGAACGGCGGTACTGGGCAGACGGTCGTGTACTTGGTTGTGTTCCTGGTTCTCGTCGCGGTGTGGTGTGTCGCCGGCCGGTATCTCGCCACGCGGCCGGCCGTGACGCGTGCCATGACACGATGGGGGCACATTGTCGTACCCGTGGTGTTGATCGCGCTCGGTGTGGGGATCTTGGTCAGCTGACCGTCCGCACGAATTCGATCACGACCCGGTACACCTCGTCGCGGTCGATCTCGTTCAGGATGTTGTGCAGGTCGTTCGGGAAGATCACGGCCTTGCCATTGGGCAGTAGTTCGGCTGCCCGCTCCGCGCCGGCGGCCGGGGCCAGGTCGTCCTCGGCGCCGTGGACGAGCAGGGTGGGCACGGTGACCGACTCGATCACGGCGGCCACCCGACCGGCCGCGGTTCCCAACGCCTGCAAGGTTTCCAGCCGGATACCGCCCTGCCAGGTCAGGGGATCGTCCCGGATCTGCTGAGCGTACGCCTCGTTGCGGGTCATCTCGCTGGGATCCTTGCGGATGTCCATCGGGTCGATGCCGGTGGCGAGCAGGGCGACCAGCGCGCTCTCCCCGCTCGGCACGAGCGACGAGCCCGCCAGCACCAGCGCGGACGCGGGCACCTTCCGCTCCCCCACCAGCAACACCGTGAGCGTCGAGCCCAACGAGTGTCCAATGAGGACGAACGGGAGCTCGGGATGCGCGGCGCGCGCGAGGTCGATCAGGGTGCCGGCGTCGTCCAGCAGAGTGTCGACACTGTTGATCAGGACGCGGACCCCGTCGCTGCGGCCGTGGCCCGCGTGGTCAAGGGCCCAGACCGCGATGCCGGCGTCGTTGAGCGCGGCCGCGAAGGGCTCGTAGAGTCCGACGTGCTCCCCCAGGCCGTGCAGCAACACCACGAGAACCCGTGGGTCGGCCGGGACCCAACTCCGGTGGTGGACGGTCCCGGCGGTGCCGGCGAACTCAGGCATGCAGTCCTCGATCCAGGTCGGCGATCAGGTCGTCGGCGCCTTCCAGGCCGACCGACAGCCGCACCAGGCCGGGGCCGACACCGCTGGCGAGCTGCTGGTCCGGGTCGAGCTGCGCGTGGGTGGTGGACGCGGGGTGGATGACCAGGCTGCGCACGTCACCGATGTTGGCCAAATGGCTGAACAACGTCAACCCGTCCACGAACCGTTTGCCCGCGTCGACACCGCCGGCGAGGTCGAACGCGACCACCGCGCCGACCCCCTTCGGCAGGTACCGCGCGCCCGCGTCGAACCAACGGTTACCGGGGAGCCCGGCGTAGTGGACACGCGTGACGCCCGGCTGCTCGGCCAACCACGCGGCCACTTTTCCGGCGTTGGCGACGTGCCGTTCCATCCGCAACGACAACGTCTCGATGCCTTGCAGCAGAAGGAAACTGTTGAACGGTGACACCGCTGGCCCGAGGTCGCGGACCAGCTTTGTCCGCAGCCGCAACGCGTACGCGAGCCTGCCGAACTCGGTCGCGAACACGAGGCCGTTGTAGCTCGGGTCCGGTTGGTTCAGCTGTGGCCACCGGTCGGGTTCGAAACGGAAGTCGAACCGTCCACTGTCGACGATCGCACCGCCGATCCCGGTGCCGTGCCCGGACAGGAACTTCGTCGTCGAGTGCACGACGATGTCGGCGCCGTGGTCGATCGGCCGTTCCAGGTACGGTGTCGGCACGGTGTTGTCCACGACGAGCGGCACGCCCGCACTGTGCGCGATGTTGGCGACGGAGGCGACATCCAGGACGTTGCCCAGTGGGTTGCCGACGCTCTCGGCGTAGAACGCCTTGGTGTTGGGGCGAACCGCGGCGCGCCACTGGTTACGGTCATCCGGATCGGTCACAAAGGACACTTCGATCCCGAGATCCCGCAAGGTGTACGCGAACAAGTTGTACGTCCCGCCGTACAGCGTCGCCGCCGACACCACGTGGTCGCCGACGCGGGCGAGGTTCAGCAACGCCAGCGCGGACGCCGCCTGACCGCTGGCCACGGCGACCGCCGCGTACCCGTTCTCCAGGTCCGCGAGCCGCTCCTCCACAACGGCCGTCGTCGGGTTCGACAACCGGGTGTACGCGTGCGTCTCCAGGTCCTTCAGCGCGAACGCGGCCGCTGCGTGCTCCGCGCCGTCGAACACGAACGAGGTGCTCTGGTACACAGGCACGGCTCGGGCCCCGGTTGTCGGGTCCGGGCGTGCGCCCGCGTGGATCTGCCGTGTCTCGAACGACCAACGCGTCATCCGGCGACGTCCGCCCACCAGCGCTCGGCGACCTTGGGATGCGAGCGCAACCACCCCACCAGCGCGTTCGCCCCGAACTGCGCCAACAACGGATTGTCCTTCTCGTCGCTGACACCCCGGGCGTGCGCGGCCAGCTCGGCCGGCAGCCGCAGCGGCTCGACCACGGCGTCCAGGCGCGGCCCGAGGAAGAACGGCACCGAGAACCGCTCGACCCCGGCGGGTGGGCTGACCACGCGGTGCCGGGTGGCGGTCAGGTAGCCCTGGGTGGCGATCTCCAGCATCTCGCCGATGTTGAACACGAAGCTGCCCGGGATCGGCGTGGCGTCGATCCACGTGCCGTCCTGCGCCTGCACCTGCAGGCCGCCGACCTCGTCCTGCTGCAGCAACGCCAGATAGCCGTAGTCCTTGTGGGCGCCGACCCCCTGGTCCGCGTCCGGCGTGGCCCGACCCGGGTAGCGGACGATCTTGACGTGGGTGGACGCCTCGTCGTCGAACCAGGCGTCGAAGTATCCCTCGTCCTGGCCGAGCGCGGACGCCAACGCCCGCAGGACCTCGCGGCTGACCCGCAGGGCCTCCGCCTGCCACGCCAGGGTCGTCTCCCGCAACCCCGGGAGGTCGGCCGGCCACTGGTTCGGCCCGATCAGCCGCTGCCACGCCGGCGCCCCAGCCGCCGGCGGGACAGGGTCACGCTCCGGCCCGATGTCGATCTGCTCGCGCCAGTCCGGGTGACCGCCGGTGTACTCGTAACCCGTCCGGGTGTAGCCCCGGAACTGCGGTGAGTGAATGTTCTCGATGGCCAGCCGCTGCTGGAGCGGCAACCCGAAGAAAGCCCGCGCGACCTCGAAGATCCCCGTGGTCAGCCGCTCCGGGACGCCGTGCCCCACCACGTAGAAGAACCCGACTTCGTGGGCCGCGTACCGCAACTGTTCGAGAAAGCCGGCCCGGTCCCCCTGGCGGAACCGCGACAGGTCGATCAACGGCAAAGGCGTACTCACCCTTGCGACCCTATGCCGAGGGGCCCCGACACCCCAGTACTCCCACCTGATGGGAGGACAGCGGCCGGGTGCGACCGGGCGAAATCACTGGCCAGCATGCCCATCATCACCAGATCATGGTGCCGGCCGGCCAGGAACACGTGCTCCCGAAGTCGCCCCTCCTCGACGAAACCCAGCCGGCCATGGAGGGCCAGCGACGCCTCGTTGAACGCGTACACGCTCGCCGTGCACTTGTGGTACCGCCGCTCGCCGAACATGAAGCGCAGCAGCAGCACGACGGCCTCGGACGCATAGCCTTTGCGCTGCTGCCCGGCCATGATCCCGATGCCGTACTCGAACCAGCCGGCCCGCAGGTCGGCGCGATTCGACGAGATCCCGCCGACCAGCTTCCCGGTGTCGACGGCCTCGATGGCCAGCTGGAAGCGGTCGCCGACGGGCTCGGCCGCGGCCCGCTCCTTGGTCCACGCCCGGTAGCCCTCGGCGGACCGGGGCGGGTGGACCATGTCACCCGCCCGCTGGTCCGCGGAGTCCGAATCGAACTCCATGAACCCGGCCCAGTCGGCCGGCTCGATCCCGCGCAACCGGACCCGTGACCCCACCCAGAGAGATGTCATGCCGCCATCGGATCAAGCGACCCCGGCGGAGTCCACCGGATTTTCAGGTGCCTGGTTACCGGGTACGCGCCGCGCCCAGGTCGTGGCTTGACATCTCAGCCGGATCGGTTCAGCCTCTGTGTGAGAGCGCTCTCCCGGCTGCCCCGCCGCCTGGCGAAAGAGACCCTGCCCCGCGGCCATCGTCGTCGCCTGGCCAGCGACGACCGTGTCCGCCACTCGTCCCGCACGAGGAGAGACATGCCCATCACCGCAGTGCCGCGACTGTTGGCCGCTGTGACTCTCGCCGTGGCCATGCTCGGCCCGGCCCCCGCGTACGCGGCGGATCCCCTGATCTCCCAAGGAAAGTCCACTACCTCGTCGTCGGCCGAGAACGCGACCTTCGGCCCGTCGAACGCGGTCGACGGCAACACCGGCACCCGTTGGTCCAGCTCGTTCAGTGATCCACAGTGGATCCAGGTCGACCTCGGCGGCACCGCGACGGTCAGCCAGGTCGTGCTGAACTGGGAGACCGCGTACGCGCGCGCCTTCCAGATCCAGACCTCCGCCGACGGCGGCAGCTGGACGACCATCTACTCGACCACGACCGGAACCGGTGGCACACAGACGCTTTCGGTGTCCGGCAGTGGCCGGTACGTCCGGATGTCCGGCACCCAGCGGGCCACCCAGTGGGGTTATTCGCTGTGGGAGTTCCAGGTGTTCGGCACCGGCGGCGGCAACGGCGGCGGTGGGACCGGCGCGCCCCCGAACGAGTTCTGGGGCGACACCGGCTCGATTCCGGCCGCGCGCAACGTGTTGACGGTGCAGGTGCTCAACCGGACCAACGGGCACTACCAGGACAGTCAGGTGTACTGGAGCTTCAACGGCCAGACGCACTCCATCGCCGAGCAGCCGTACCTGGACATGCCGGCCAACTCGGCCGGCCGGATGTACTTCTTCCTCGGCTCGCCGACCAGCCAGTACCAGGACTTCATCGAGTTCACGGTGAGGCCGTCGGTGTTCAACGGCAACACCACCCGGGTGGACGCGTTCGCGTTGAAGCTGATGATGCGGCTGCACGCGCACGACGGCTATGACGTCACGGTCGGCGACGACTACCCGACGTTCCAGGAGGACCGCACGGCCACGTTCCAGAAGTTCGTGAACGAGGTGCCGACCGAGTTCAAACAGCTCGCCCAGGCACCGAACGCGCCGTTGCGCATCCCGGCGCCTGGGAGTGTGCCGGCGTTCCGGGCCGGCGGCCAGTACCAGAACTACTTCACCGGGTACGCCCAGTCGGTCGGGGTGACCGAGTCCACCTCGAACATCACCGGCTGTGCCGGTTCGCTGGCCGGCAACCCGAACATGTGCGCGGCGCTGAACCGGCACGTGGCACAGCTGCCGCAGTCGCAGTGGTCGGACCCGACGCAGTACTACAAGGCGGCGCCGGCCAACTACTACGCCAAGTTCTGGCACGACCACGCCGTCAACCGTCTCGCGTACGGCTTCCCGTACGACGACGTGGCCGGCCAGTCATCGTTCATCTCGCACGGCAACCCGCAGTGGCTGCTGGTGGCCGTCGGCTGGTGAACGTCAGTCGGCGATCAGCACGGCGCGGGACCGGGCTCCGGCCCCGCGCTCCTGCTGGCGACGCACCAGCCACCGGCCGGGCGCCACCCCGCTGGCGCCGTGCTCCGGGTGGATCAGGTACGCGGGCGCGATGTTCTCGAACACGCCGATGGCCAGCCGGGTCAGGTCCCGCATCGCGGCCGTGACCCGGCATGTGCCCGGGTCGGCGACCAGCGTGTGCGGGTTGTTGCCGGCGACGCCACGCACCAGTTCGACGCCGTCGGGTGGCACCTGCCGCCAGATCCCCCAGCCGTCGCTGAGGGTCACGGACTTGATCATGTCGAACGGGATCACGATGAGGTCGCCCTGGGCCTGCAGGCCGTCGATCACCGGCACGGCCACCTGGCGTTCCAAGTGGTCCAGGACGTCCAAGCCGGTTCGGTCAAGCAGTTCAGCCAAGTACATGGGAATCACCTGGGGAGTCATGTCCGGCGCTGCAGCTGGGCGTACTGGGCTCCGGTGAGCCCGTACGACCAGCCGGCGGCGTCGATCGGGTCGTTGAACCAGGGTGGGACGCGCAGTCCGTACTGCCGGCGGGTGCCGTCGCGTTCCACCGAACCGTTCACGGCGAGCAGTAACCGGGTCGATGTGCCCCACCGCTGATAGGGCAGGTCGTAGAGGCGCAGCTCGCTGCCGGGATTCCCGGGGTCGGCGGCCTGTCCGACCAGGGCGAGGCCGGCTTGGGCGATGAACGCCGGCCAGCCGAGGTGTTCGATCGCGCAGCGCCGTACCTCGATGTTCGGTTCCGCGGCGATCAGGTCGACGGTCGGTCCTTCGACCACCCACGACGGAACCCTCATGCCGTGCCACGAATGCACCGCCCAGCCGTCCGAATAGGACATAGCTGGGCCATTTTCGGTGTGCAGCCGGAGCTCACCATGGAGTGAGCCAGGGACAGGTTCGGTACGCACCACACACGGTCGCTCGACGACGACACACGTGCTCTCACGGGGAACCCACCATCCACATGAACGCGCCAGCGTCGACCACAGTTCCGCGTGAGCGACATCGTCGGCTGGGATGCGCGCGCCGAGGACCTGCCGGATCACGTCGAACTGGGCGATCCAGTCGACGTCGTGCTGCCCGAACCACAGGAGGCCGGTCCGTTCCCCCAGCGCGGCCCGAACCACCCCGGCGACGGACTCACGGACCACGCGGCTCAGCACACCGTGCACCGCCGAGTCCACAAGGGACCGCGATGACATGCCGGATCGCATTGCCGCCACTGGATCTTCGGGTGGTGCCGAGCGCCACCCGGTGTATCCGACGCCGATTCGATGTCGTAGACCGGAGACCAGGGTCGCCAGCCGGCCTTCCAGCGGCAGGTCCGTGTCCCACCGCCAACTCCTGGGCGGTCCGAGAACGCCGACCGCCGCGGCCGGCGACTCCACCCACACGAACGTGGGTGGAGGCCGGTCCAGCAGGCAATAGAGGCCGCTGATGGCGTTCTCGGTCGCGTCCCGGTCGGCGGGCAACGTGCTCAACGCGTGCCCGAGCCACTCATCTCGAAGTGCCTGGATCCGGTGCCATCGTTCGGCTCTGTCGGTGGACTCGCTACCGGCGGCCCACCTGCGACGGGCGCTCAACGCGCCTGGGCGGACACGCCCTTTCCGTTCGACATGACCCCATGATCGCAGCCAACTCCCCCGGTTGGCAACCCCCCTTCCGGAACAGTCCTCAGTGGACCAGGGTGTCGTCGTCCAGGAAGCCGCCGGACTGGTGCCGCCAGAGCTTGGCGTACGTGCCCTGGGCGGCGAGCAGCTCCGAGTGCGTGCCCTGCTCGACGATCCGGCCGCGGTCGAGCACGATGAGCTGGTCCATGCTCGCCACCGTGCTCAGCCGGTGCGCCACCACGAGCGCGGTCCGGCCGGCCATCAGCTCCCACAGGGCCTGTTGGATGAGGATCTCGCTCTCCGAGTCGAGCGCGCTGGTCGCCTCGTCCAGCAGCAGGATCGGCGCGTCCCGGACGATCGCGCGGGCCAGCGCCACCCGTTGGCGTTGGCCGCCGGACAGCTTGACGCCGCGTTCGCCGACCAGCGTGTCGAAGCCCTGCGGCAAGCCGTCGGCGAACTCGGTGACGTGCGCCGCCTTGGCCGCCCGGTACACCTCGTCGTCGGTGGCGTCCGGCCGGGCGAAGCGGATGTTCTCGCGCAGTGTCCGGTGGAACATGGCCGGGTCCTGCGGCACGTACGCGAGCAGGCTGCGCAGGTCGGCCTGGCGCAGCTGGGAGATGTCCTGGCCGCCGATCAGGATCCGGCCCGAGTCGACGTCCATCAGCCGCAGCAGCAGCCGGGTCAGCGTGCTCTTGCCACCGCCGGACCGGCCGACCAGACCGATCTTGGTGCCGCTGGGCACGGTCAGGTTCAGTTCGGTGAACAACGGCGACGCGCCGGCGTGGGCGAACGTCACCTGGTCGAACCGGACGTCGGTCGCCTTGGGGCGTAACGGCTCCGGCTTTGACGGGTCGACCACGGCCGGCGGGCTGAGCAGCAGTTCGGTGAACTGGGCGGCCTCGGTCAGCGAGCTCTCCAGTCGCCGGTAGATCGAGTTGAACTCGAACATGATCCGGGTCGCGTTCGAGTAGTACGAGAACGCCACCACGATCGCCTCGACGCCGAGCTTCCCGCCGCCGAGGCCGATGGCCAGCACCAGCCCGACCACGTTGGTGAGCACGGACAGCGGCGCGACCACGGTCTCGATGCGCAGGTTGCTGTAGTCCCATGACCGGATGGCCAGACGGCGTTGGTTCGCCACGCGCGTCCGGTGTTCGGCGGCTTCCTGGTCCTCCGCGGCGAAGGCGCGCACGGTCTCCATGTTGGAGAGGCTGTCCGCGACGTGGCCGGAGACGCGCGCGACCGCGGCCTCGCGTTCGTCGACCAGCCGCTGGCGGCGACGCACGAGCGGCGCGACGATCACGCCGGCCACCAGAATGAGGCTGATCAGGCCGAGCACCAGCATCGGGTCGTACTGCCACAGCACGACCGACGCGAACGCCAGCGGCACCACGCTGGCGATGACGTTGAACGTCAACGTGTCGATGAACTCCTCGAACCGCGAGGCGAAGCTGAGCAAGCGCTTGGTCAAGGAGCCGGCGAAGTTGTCGTGGAAGAACGCGGCGTCCTTGGCCAGCAGCTCGTTCATGCCGATCACGTAAAGGTTCTCGACACCGCGGCCGTCGACCCGGTTGAGGCAGTGCAGCCCGACCCGCCACAGCGCCTCGGCGAGCAGCAGCAGCCCGGCGAACCCGATCACGTACGGCGCCAGCAGGCCGACCCCGGAGCCGCCGCCGGCCAGTACCCCGACGAGCTGGGCTACGATCAACGGGGCGAGGTAGAACAAACAGGTGTTCCCGATCGCCGGCAACACCATTCCCAGCGCCGAGAGACGCTTATGCCGCGCCAGTTCGCGGCCGTAGTATCGTAGGGCAAGCATCACCGCTTTCTTTCGGACGGGTGAGCCTCGGTCAACGGTTTCGGAATCGCCACCGGACGCAGGCGAAGACATCGGTCCCCTCTCCAGAAGTCAGAATCCATTCTCCAGCATTCGGGCCCGTTCCGGCGACCGATTTTCCCCGGGCATCTACAAAGGACATGACCGCGGTGTAGGCTGGCGGTCAGCGCGGCAGGGGCCGCGTCCGGTCCGCGGAAAGGGCTGTGCCCACCCCGACGAAGTACCGACCTGACCGCACCTTCTTTCCTGCCCGGTGCCAGCGGACCGCGGGCGACGAGGAAAGGAGGCCGCCGTGCCGGCTGCCGTCAACCTGGAGCAGATCCGCAAACAGGCCAAGGAGCTGCTGCGCGACGCGCGGCAAGGCCAAGCCGCCGCGCTCCGCCGGATCACCGATCGCCACCCCGGGACCAGCGAACCGATCAAGCTCGCGGACACCCAGTTGGTGATCGCCCGCGAGCACGGGTTTCCCAGCTGGCCCAAGCTGCGCGCCTACCTTCGTCGACTGGACGAGTACGGGCCCGCGCTGCGGCACGCCTTCGAGGACGAGGTCGACTACTACGCCGACCGCGCCACCGGTTTGCTGGCCTCGGCCACCGACGGGACAGCCGAGGCCCTCGCCGCGTTCGAGCGTTGGTCGGTCCCGCTGACCGCCCGCGGTGCCCGTACCGTGGTCGCCCGCGAGCACGGGTTCGCCAACTGGCCCGCCCTGTGCGCCCACGTCGGCTCGTTGGCCACCAGTGGTGAACCGTTCCGTCGCGCGTTCCAGGCGATCCGTGAGCAGAACCTGGCCGCGCTCGACGAGCAGCTCACCCGGTTCCCCTGGCTGGCCGAGGCGGTCGGCACCAACGGCAACGACCTGCTCGGGCTGGCCACGGGCACCTGCGACGAACGGCTCGTCAAGCTGCTGCTGGAGCACGGCGCGGACGTCACACGCGGTAACACCCATGGCTGGACACCCCTGCACCAGGCCGGCTACGGCGGCCTGCCGGAGCTGGCCCGGGTGCTGCTGGCCGCTGGGGCGCGCGCGGACGTCTCCGGTCGCGGCGACGGCGGCACCCCGATGATCGTCGCGTTGTTCTGGGGGCACCGGGCGGTCGCCCGTCAACTCGCCGAACAGGGCGTGTACCCGCGTAACCTGCGTGCCGCCGCCGGGCTGGACGACGTGGATCTGATCGACGAGCTGCTGTCCGGGCCGAACGCCGGGGCCCATCGCGGCTTCTACCGCCCGCACAGCGGCTTCCCGGCCTGGCGGCCCACCGACGACCCGCAGGAGGTCCTGGACGAGGCACTGTCGTGGGCGGCCCGAAACGGCAGCGTCGACGCGATCGACCGGCTACACGCGCACGGCGCTGACCTGAACGCCGACGTCTACCGGGGGACGCCACTGACCTGGGCGGCGTTCACCGGCCAGGAAGCCGCCGTCCGCCGGCTGCTGCGACTGGGTGCCGACCCGAATCAGCGGGGCACGTTCGGCGGACCCACCCACGGCAGCGGGGTGACGGCCCTGCACCTGGCCGCACAGTGGGGCGATGTCGACGTCATCCGGGTCCTGCTCGACGCGGGCGCCGACCCCACCCTGACCGACGATCTCTACGACTCGACCCCCGCCGGCTGGGCCGAGCACGAGGGCAAGGAGGCCGCACTCACCGCCCTCACCGGCTGATCACCGGGTGCCCGCGGTCCCCTGGGACCCGAACGCGGCCAGGAACCTGTCGCGGAACTGGCTCATCGGCCAGATCGGGGCCCGGGGGTCCGGGTGCAGGCCGTCCTGCCAGCCCCAGCCGGCGATCCGGTCCAGCACGGCCGGGTCCTTGGCGACGATCGTGACCGGCACGTCGTGGCTGGCGTTCTCGCCGCTGACGATCGGGGCCGGCTGG
Source organism: Actinocrispum wychmicini (assembly GCF_004345645.1). Taxonomy (GTDB): domain Bacteria; phylum Actinomycetota; class Actinomycetes; order Mycobacteriales; family Pseudonocardiaceae; genus Kibdelosporangium; species Kibdelosporangium wychmicini. The sequence continues at coordinate 11,914 of NZ_SLWS01000025.1, forward strand.
TGGTCGCCGAGGAACACGAGCACGAGGTTGTTGTCGCCGTAGTTCTGGACGTACTGGATCAGCGTGGTCAGCGAATACTGGATGGACTCGCCGTAGGCGGCGCGGATCTTGGTCGGGTCCGGCCACACGTCCTCGGGTTGCTTGGCGGCTTTCGGCTGGGGGTTGAACACCGCGCCGTCGCCGACCGTGTTCCAGTCCACCATGGTGGGCAGGGGCGCCCACGGGGTGTGGCTGGTGACCAGGTCGATCTCGGCCATCACCGGCGCGTGGCCGGGCTGGGCCCGCTCCAGGCCCTGGAACGCGGACATCGTGTACTGGTCGGGCATCTGGGCGTAGAAGTACTTGGGGCCGCGGTAGCCGACGTTCCGCGAGTCGTAGAGCTTGTCGTACTGGTAGAAGGCGCCTTCGGGCCAGTCGTACATGTTCTCCGGCAGGTCGCCGACGGTCCGCCAGCCGGCGCGTTTGAAGGCGTGGCTGAACGTGAACCGGTCGCCCGTAATGAGATTGTCGTACCGGCGCTGGTTGTTGATCCACACCCCGGACTGGAACGTGGAGTGCGCCAGCCAGCTGCCACCGCCGAACGTGGGTGACGTCAGGAACGCGCTGCGGGACGCGAACCCCGCTTGCCGGAGCGCGGCGCTGCCGTCGTCGAGCACCTTGTCGACGCCGGGGGCGATGTCGGAGCCCTGGACGGCGACCCGGCCGTAGCTCTCGATGAACGTGAACACGACGTCCTTGCCGCGCAACGCGGTCAGCAGCTCGGAGCCCGGGGTGTCCCGGAACGCGTCTGTCGCCACCTCGTCGGTGAACGCCCCTTGGTCGCGCATGTCGGCACGGACTTGACGGGCCTCGTCGTACGCGTACACGGCCGCGCTGCGCGCCGCGAACGGCTGACCAGGCGTGAGCTGCACGCTGAACACGGCGCAGAACACCCATACGACCGCGAGCACCGCGATGGTCCGTATCGTGGTCTCGCGGCGACGGGCGGCAAGGCGGGACAGCCGTATCGCGGCGAGCGCGCTCAGCGAGATGACACCGACGGCGAGCACGATGGCGCCGATGACCACGGCGATCGCGCCGACGTGACCGGTCGCGTTGGTCAGGAAGTTCACCGCGGGGCCGAAGAAGCTCCAGTCGAACATGAGGTCGAACGGCCGGTCGAACGCGGCGTAGAAGCCCATGTCGATCATTCGCACGATCATCAGCGACCCGACCAGCGCGCCGAGGACCGCCGCCACGATCGCCCTGGCCCGGCGCGGCAGGAAGATCAGGACCGCGGCGGCGACGAGCGCCTCGACCGGGATCCGCAGGAACGCCCATGGTGTCAACTGGCCGAGTTGGTTGGGCACCACCAGCGCGAACAGCGTCAGCAGGCAGGCCAGGCCGGTGAGCACCCCCGCCGCCACCCGGCGTCGTTTCGACGGAGTGCTGGCTTCTTCGTCGGTCGTCATCTCATCCCTGCGCACGTCTCCGATACGCGGAGCGCGCATCGACGGTTCAGGTGATCCCGTCCGGATAGGCTCGCCGAATGGATCACCTGGGGACCACACGGGCCACACAACGCCTGGCCACCGCGGCCGACACGGCCCAGATCGCGGCGCTGATGCGTGCCTCCGTACTGGATCTTTTCCCGCGTTTCTACAGCGAACAGCAGTCCGCCAGCGCGGCGGTCCACCTGACCGTGCCGGACATGGACCTTATCGCCGACGGCACGTACTACGTCCACGAGGCCGACGGCGAGGTCGTCGCTTGCGGCGGGTGGAGCAAACGCGAGAAGTTGTACACCGGCAGCGGTGACAAAGACGGCGACGCCCGGCTGTTGGACCCGTTGACTGAGCCGGCCCGGGTCCGCGCGATGTTCGTCCGCGCCGACTGGACTCGCCGTGGCCTGGCCAGGGCCGTCCTGGACGCCTGCCGGCGGGCGGCGGTCGGGCAGGGCTTCCGGGAGTTCGTCCTGATGGCGACGCTGCCCGGGGTGCCGTTGTACCACGCGTACGGCTTCGAGGACGTCGAGGACACTCAGATCCCGTTGCCCGACGGTGTGATCCTCGAAGGTCTCACGATGCGGCTGGCGTTGTCTGCTTGAACGACAAGACCGGCGCGCTCATCGACTGCACTGAGTCCGGCCCGGTCGGGTCGGTCGGCCGCTGCTGCTCACGCCACACCTCGGCGCCGACCGGGACAGGCGACGCCTCCAGGAGGCTCACCTGGTCGGTGACCATCATCAACACCTTGGGCCGGCCGTACATCCGGTCGCCGCCGGGACCGACCAGGACGCATTCGCGAAGTAGGTGCGGACGACCATGTCGCCGGTTGCCGGGTGCGTCCAGGTTCGCTGGTCCTGGCGCTGGAATCCGGTGTCGTCGAAGGAGAGCGGCACGGGGTCAACCCCTACGGTGTCGCGGGAATGGCGGATGCGGTGATCATGTCCATCCGACCATGCTGGTTCCGTGACCGCGCGCAAGGTGGACCGAGGCGATACCGAGGTGGGCTGTCCGGTTCGGCGGGACGCGGACGGCGGGTGGACGATCACCGGCTATCCGGCCGGCCGCGCGTTGCTCCGCGAGTCCGCGACCGTACAGGCCGGTCTGGGTGTCGAGACCGTGGACAAGATGCCGGCGAGCATCCGGCGGCCGGTGCTCTACCGGGACGGACCGGAGCATCGCGAACACCGCCGGCAGACCGCCCGGTTCTTCACCCCGCGTCGGGTCGACTCGTACCGCGGGCTGATGGAACATGTCGCGGACGAGCAGATCGCGCGGTTGCGCGCGGCCGGCACGGTCGATCTGGCCGACCTGAGTTTCAAGCTGGCGATCGACGTCACGGCCGCGGTGATCGGGCTGACCGAGAGCCGGCCCGGGATTCAGCGCCGGTTGGAGCGGTTCTTCCCGGAGAAGTTCGGCCGGCCTGGGTTCACCAGCGTGAATGGGATCTACTGGCTGTTCCGGCAGATCGCGAACTGGTCCCGGATCTATTTCGGCGACGTCCGCCCGGCGGTCCGGGCCAGACGTACCGAACGCCGCGACGACTTGATCTCGCATTTGCTCGACGAGGGCTGTAAGAACACCGAGATCCTTGGCGAGTGCCTGACGTTCGCGGCTGCGGGGATGGTCACGACGCGTGAGTTCGTCGTGCTGGTGGCGTGGCACATGTTCACCGACGACGCGCTGCGCCGGAAGTACTTGGCCGCGGCGGAGCCGGAGCGGCTGGGCATCCTGCACGAGATCATCCGGCTGGAGCCGGTGATCGGCCAACTTCGCCGTCGTACCACCGCCGAAGTCGTCCTTCCGGGTGCGGTCGTGCCGAAGGACGCGGTGGTGCGAGTCCAGCTCTGCACCGCCAATCTCGACCCGGACGTGGCCGGCGCCGAGCCGTTGGATCTCTGTCCCGGCCGGGACATGCCCGACGGCGGCCTGTCGTTCGGCGACGGCGCCCACAAGTGCCCGGGATCGCACGTCGCGATCATGGAAACGGACATCTTCCTGTCGAAACTCCTTGCCGTGGAAGGCATCCAGATGGTGAGCCGGCCACGGGTCACGTTCAAGGAGGACATCGCCACGTACGAGCTGCGGGGCATGCGGGTGTCCATTGCGGCCTGACCCGCCGCAGGTCCGCCCTTTGGGGCACAACCCGGGCGAACGAGCCACGTCCCTTTGTACGTAGCGACTTCGAACGGGATCGGGTGGTCATGATGCGGACAGGACATTTACCCAGGCTCATCATCGCATTGGCGGGCCTGTGCCTCGCCGGCTGCGGCGCCACCCAGGCCGGCAGCCCGGCTGTCGAGAGCACCACCACTCCCGTCTCGGTGGGAACCACCACGTCCACCCGGCCATCCGCGGACAAACCGGTCGACCAGACCACTCGTCCGTCCAGCCACACCAGCGCGACGTCGAAACCCGCGCCGACAGTGTCGATCTCCGTTGTGCGCCAACCAACTTGCCCGGTCCACGGCACGCCGGACGCGCCGTTCTCCTCGCCCGGCACGGACGTGATCATCTCGTGGAAGGTGACCGGCGCGAGCGGCGCCGCTGTGGCCGTCGACAACCCGAACATCTATGGCGCGTACGGAATGTACGACGCCACGGGTCAGTTGACGCTAGCGTTCGGGTGCAGTGGCACAACGGGCAAGACCACGCACACGTACACGGTGTGGTCGGCGGGTGTGAAGGACGTGTCCAAGACGATCTCAGTGAGCGCCACCAACAACCCGTAGTGCCTCGTCGATCGCGATCAGGCCACGGGTGGTCTCGGTGAAGCTCGTGCTCAACGGGGACAGGCCGATCCGCAGGGTGTCCGGGTTGCGGAAGTCGGGGATGACGTCGCGGTCCCAGAGGTGCCGCACAATGGTGTGGAAGTCCGGATGGGCCAGGGTGACGTGACTGCCACGGCGGTCGCTGTCGCGTGGGCTGCCGACCCGGACACCGTGTGGCGTCAGCAGTTCGTCGGCTACCGTGATGGCGTGCTCGGTCAGCTGGACGGATTTGGCGCGGACCGCGGCCGGTCCGGCTTCCTCGATCAGCTCGACCATGTCGATCACCGGCTGCAGGCCGAGGATCGGCGGTGTGCCGCTGAGGAACCGGCGGATACCGGTCGCGGGCTCGTACCGCTCCCCCATTTCGAACGGGTTCCGGGCGCCGATCCATCCCCAGATGGGCTGCTGTAGAGAGTCCTGCAACTCGGCTCGGACGTAGGCGAACGCCGGCGCGCCCGGTCCACCGTTGAGGAACTTGTACGTGCACCCGACGGCCAGGTCGGCACCCCACTCGTCCAGCTCGACGGGCACAACTCCGGCCGAGTGACACAGGTCCCAGAGCACCAGGGCGCCGGCCGCGTGGGCCAGTTCGGTGATCTCGGCGGCCTCGGCGAGCCAGCCGGAGCGGTACGCGACGTGGCTGAACAACACCAACGCGGTGTCCGAGCCGACCGCCTTGTGTACCTGGTCGACGGTCACGCCGCCGGCCGGGTCGACGTCCAGCCACTTGATCCGGAGGCCGCACTCGGCGGCGACGCCTTGCAGGATGTACCGGTCGGTCGGGAAGTTGTCCCGGTCGCACACCACCTCGGTGCGGCCGGGCCGGGCCGCGACCGCCGCCCGGATCAGCTTGTACAGCAGGACCGTCGTCGAGTCGCCGATGACGGTCTGCCCGCCGGCCGCGCCCAGGACGACCCGCCCGAGGTGGTCGCCGAGCCGGGCCGGGGTGTCCAGCCACCGCTCGTCCCACCCCCGGATCAGCCGCCCGCCCCACTGTTCCTCCACAAAGGACCTCAGTCGGTCCACTGTGGCCTTCAGTGGCCGCCCGAGGGAGTTGCCGTCGAGGTACGCGACCAGGTCTTCGTTGGGCACGAACCGGTCGCGGTACCTGTTCAGCGGGTCGGCCGCGTCCAGCTTGGCGGCCTGGTCAAGCAACACCATGGTCCCGTCCTTAAGTGTCCTGAACCGGAGGTACGTCACCAGTCTCGACGGCCCAGATTCCCGCTGGCCGCACCGGCCAAAGGCACTGGTACAACCCGGTACAAGCCCCCTTCGTCCGGCACGCCCAGCGGAAACCTGGATCCGCCGAATACTGGCAACGTACCTCCGGTTCAGGACACTACAGCCGTCCACCGCTGGCGGTGTCGCCGCCGGAAAGTCGCTGGGCGAAGTATACCGGCACGGTCGACACCACGATCAGGACGGCGGCGACCACGTTCACCACGGGCGCCTGGTTGGGCCGGAACAGGTTGTCGTAGATCCAGATCGGCAGGGTCTCCATGCCGGTGCCGAGGGTGAACGTGGTCACGATGATCTCGTCGAACGACAACGCGAACGCCAGCAGACCGCCGGCCAGCAAGGCGGACCGCAGCATCGGGAACGTGACCAACCGGAACGTCGTCCGCCCGTCGGCGCCGAGGTCCATCGACGCCTCCTCCAGGTTGCCGCCCATCCGCCGCAGCCGGGCCACAACGTTGTTGAACACCACGACGATGCAGAACGTGGCGTGCGCGATGATCGCGGTCAGCAACCCGAGGTCGATCCCGAGAATGGTGCGGAACGCGTTGTTCAGGGCGATCCCGGTCACGATCCCCGGCAACGCGATCGGCAGAATGATCAACAACGACACCGAGTCCCGCCCGAAGAACCGGTACCGTTGCAAGGCGAACGCCGCCATCGTCCCCAACACCAAAGCGATGGCGGTGGCCGCCACCCCAGCCTGAACACTGGTCCACAAAGCCCGAAGAGCACCCTCATTGGTGACCGCGCGCCGCCACCACTCCAGCGTGAACCTCGTGGGCGGCCACCCAAAGGTGGTGTCGCCGTTGAACGAGTTCAACAGCACCACCAGAAGCGGAAAGTAGATGACGGCCAACCCGACACCCAACGCGGTCCGCAACAGAACGCGCGTGGCCCTTGAGGTTCGCATGGCACTCCTAAAGGTTGTCCAACGCGCCGGTGCGACGCACAGCGGCCAGATACACCATCATGATCACCACCGGAACCGTCGCCACAGTCGCGGCGAACGGAAGGTTGTTGGCGGCCCCGATGTTGTCGTAGACGACGTTCCCCAACATCTGACTGGTCCCGCCCACAATCTTCACGGCGATGTAGTCCCCCAACGACAACGAGAAAGTGAAGATCGACCCAGCCACCACAGCCGGAAAAGTCAACGGAAGCACAACAGACCGAAAAGTCCGAAAAGACCGAGCCCCCAAATCCCCAGAAGCCTCAACCAAAGAGTCAGGAAGCCGCTCCAACCCGGCGTAAATCGGCAAAATCATGTACGGCAACCACAAGTACGACAACGTAACCACAGTCGCCGCAACCCCATACCCCGGACTGTCCAACCCAAACGGATCCAACAACCAATGAACAACCCCATTCCCAGAAAGCATGGTTCGCCAAGCATACCCCTTAACCAGATAGCTCGCCCACAACGGAGTCATGACAGCAATGACCAAGACCCGTTGCGCCCGCCGAGAAGCCAACTTGGCCATAGCAAACGCCATAGGAAAAGCCACAACCGCATCAATCACCGTCACCAACGCGGCAATACCCACAGTCCGCAACGTGATGGTCCGATACACGGAGTCCGAGAACAGCATGCCGAAGTTGTCCAACGACCAGTCAGTAACCACCTTGCCGGTAAAGACGTCGGTGTGCCAGAACGCGGTGACGAACAGCGCAGCCAACGCCCCCAGATAAGCCAACCCCAACCACAGCAACGGAGCGGACAACAAGATCCCCAACCGCAACCGAGGCCGACGGAAGAAGAAAGCACTCATGTCACTCCCAAACCGAGAAGGTGGTGTCATGCGCCAACGGGAACAAGCAACTGAACAAAGTGGACAGATAGCCGGAAGGGGCAACGCCGGCAAAGGCAGCCGGACAACCCGAGGAGGCTGGCGGGCGGAAGGTGAAGAGCGGAGGGTGGCTGGGCGAATGGAGGGCGGTTGGGTGTTGAAGGGAAGCAGAGCAGACCGAGGGCGGGCGGCGGCTGGAAGGCGACAGAAGACAACGCTGGGCAGTAGGCAGTAGGCAGTAGGCCGGCGGGTGGGCGGCGGGGCGATAGCTGGTAGGCGGTGGCTGGTAGGCCTTGGCTGGTGGAGGCGGAAGGCAATCGGGTGTGGGAGGACTGAGTGCGGGAGGGTGTGTGCGGGAGGGCTGGGTGTCGGAGGGTGGGTGGGAGGACTGAGCTCGAGAGGGTGGGTGGGGCTGGGTGTGAGAGGGCTGGTGTGAGGGAGAGGGGGTAGAGCGGAGGTTCGGTTTTACACGGGGCGCGGTGGGTATAAGCTGGCTGCGGCGGCAGGCCCAAAGGCATCCCAAGAACAAACCTGTGGGTGGTGAACCCAGGGATACATGGCCTGCCGGCGTAGTCGGCTTGCACCCACCGCGGGGGTCCCCGTGTCAAACCGAACCGTGGTAGGCACCGGCAGCAGCCGCAACCCAAGGGCCGCAATCCAAAGGGAGCAATGAGTCACCCCTTGATATCGGTCCAAGCCCGAGTCCACTCCCCATAGTCCTTGCACTTGACATCAGTCCGCCCATCCAGGCACTGAGCAATAGGCGTTGTCCAGTAAGCGATCTTCGCCGCATACGCCGCATCATTCGCGTGATACGTGTCGCACAGCGACTTGTCCGTCATCTCCACGCATGCCTTCGAGTTCGCGGGCGCCTCCCCGAAGTACTCCGCAACCTGGGCGTTCACCGACGGACTGATGACGTAGTCCATCCACTTGTACGCGCACGTCTTGTGCGTTGACTTCGCCGCGACCATCCAAGTGTCAGACCACCCCGTGGCTCCTTCGGTGGGCACGACGGACTCCACCGGAGCGCCCTCCCCTTTCGCGAGGTTCACCGTTACCTGCCAGGCGGTTCCCACCACGGAGTCGCCGTTCTTGAGGGACTGGGTCTCCTTCAGGTAGTCCGACCAGTACTCCGACACCAACGGCCGCTGCTTCTTCAGCAGGTCGACCGCGGCGGTGAACTGCTTGTCGTCCAGGGCGTACGGGTTCTTGATGCCCAGATCTGGTTGGTGGGCCTGCAGGTACAGGGCCGCGTCCGCGATGTAGATCGGCGAGTCGTAGGCGATGACTTTCCCTTTGTACGGCGACTGGGCGTCGAACATCACCGACCACGATGTCGGCGCGGGCGTCACCTTGTCGGTGCGCCACGTCAGGATGTTGGCGCCCCAGCCGTGCGGAATCCCGTACGCGACATTGCTGACACTGTTCCAGGACTTGTTCTTCAGGAAGGGGTATACGTTTTCGTAGTTGGGCACCAACGATGTATTCACCGGCTCCACGTCACCCGACGCGACCAACCTCAAGGAGGCGTCCCCAGAAGCCGAGACGACGTCGTACTGACCCGTTTTCATCAAGGTGACTGCCTCGTCCGACGTCCCGAACGGCTTCACGTTGACCTTGCAGCCGGTCTGCTGTTCGAACGGGGTCACCCAGTTCACTTTCGGGTCGTTCGAACCGTTCTCCGCGTATCCCGGCCACGCCAACACGTTCAGCGCCCCTTCGGGCTGGCCGAGCGCCTTCAGGGCGTCCATTTTGGGCGGGGTGAAACCTTGGGCGCCGGGTGGGGCTCCGGAGGAACCAGATGTTCCGCACGCGGCCAGGAGCACGCACGCGGCTCCCAGAAACAGAGTCTTCTTCATCGCTGGGGCCCTTCCGGTGAGGGGACGCGGTAACAGTGGTCCTGCCGCCAGGACAGCCGGACCCGGCCGTCGGGGAAGTCGGGTGGGCTGCCGACGTTCTGGCGGACCACGGAGAGTTGGCCGCCCGCGTCGAGCGCGACGGCGTAGCGCACGGTCGCGCCGGCGTACACGATGTCGGTGACCGTGCCGGTTGCGTTGGTCTCGCCCGCGTCGGCAGGCGAGGACAGGTCGCCGTCGATGCGGATCTTCTCCGGCCGGATACTGTATACACCGGGTCTTCCGATGACCGACTCGGCGCCGCGTCCGCTCAGCAGGTTGGAAGTGCCGACGAACCCGGCGACGAACTCGGTCGCGGGTCTCTCGTACACCTCGGCCGGCGTGCCGACCTGTTCGATCCGCCCGCCCGAGAACACCGCGATCCGGTCGCTCATGGTCAACGCCTCGTCCTGGTCGTGCGTCACGAACACGAAAGTGATCCCCACGTCCCGTTGGATCTGTTTCAACTCCACCTGCATGGCCTGCCGCAGTTTCAGGTCCAACGCGCCCAGCGGTTCGTCCAGCAGCAACACCTTCGGCCGGTTCACCAACGCCCGCGCCAACGCCACTCGCTGCCGTTGCCCACCGGACAACTGGGACGGTTTGCGTTCACCGAACCCGTCCAGGCGAACCGTGTGCAGCGCCTCCTCCGCGCGGTTGCGTCTCTCCACACGCGGCACACGCTTGACACGTAAGCCGTACTCGACGTTCTCCCGCACGGACATGTGCGGGAACAACGCGTAGTCCTGGAAGACCGTGTTGACGTCACGTTCGAACGGCGCGAGCCGACTGACGTCCTGCCCCGCCAACTCGATCGTTCCGGAGGTAGGCAGATCGAAGCCCGCGATCATCCGCAACACTGTCGTCTTGCCGGATCCGGACGGGCCGAGCATCGAGAAGAACTCGCCCGGCGGAACGTCCAAGTCGACTCCGTCGACCGCGCGCACGTCGCCGAAGTGCTTGCGCAGCCCGACAAGCCGGACCGCGGGTTGGGTGTCCGTGGCCGCCCGCGGGTCCGTGGCGACGGTCGACGGCGCTTGGTTGGGCATCAGAGCGCGCTCATCACGTGTTTGACCCGGGTGTAGTCCTCCAGCCCGTACATCGACAGATCCTTGCCGTAGCCGGACTTCTTGAACCCACCGTGCGGCATCTCGGCGACGAGCGGGATGTGCGTGTTGATCCACACGCAGCCGTAGTCGAGTTCGGCGGCGACCCGCATCGCGGTCTGGTGGTCCCGTGTCCACACCGACGACGCCAGGCCGTACGGGACGCCGTTGGCGGACCGGACCGCGTCGGCCTCGTCGGTGAACCGCTGCACGGTGATCACCGGCCCGAACACCTCGTTCTGGGTGATCTCGTCGTCCTGCTGAACACCGGAGATGACTGTGGGCGCGAAGAAGTAGCCCTCGCCGCCGACCTGCGATCCACCACTGTGGACGGTCGCGTGGTCGGGCAGCCGTTCGACGAACCCGGCCACCCGCTCCAACTGGTTGGCGTTGTTCAACGGGCCGTACAGGACCTCGTCGTCGTCCGGCCGGCCGGTCTTCGTGGCCGCCGCCTGCTGTGCGAGCAACTCCACGAACTCGTCGTGCACGCTGTCGGCGACGAGGACACGGGTGGCGGCCGTGCAGTCCTGGCCGCCGTTGAAGTATCCCGCCATGGCGATCCCCTCGGCCGCCATGGCGAGGTCGGCGTCGGCGAACACGACCACCGGGGCCTTGCCGCCGAGTTCGAGGTGCACACGCTTGACGTCGGTCGCGGCGGTCCGGGCGACCTCCACCCCGGCCCGGACCGAGCCGGTGATCGACACCATCGCCGGGATCTCATGCGCCACAAGGGATCTGCCCGTGTCCCGGTCGCCGCAGACCACGTTCAGGACACCCGGCGGCAGGAACTCCGCACACACCTCGGCGAGCAGCAGCGTCGACGCCGGTGTGGTGTCCGACGGCTTGAGCACGATCGCGTTGCCGGCGGCGAGCGCGGGCGCGATCTTCCAGACGGCCATCAACAGTGGGTAGTTCCATGGCGTGACCTGGGCGCAGACCCCGATCGGCTCGCGCCGGACGAACGACGTATGCCCCTCCATGTACTCCGCTGCCGACCGTCCTTCGAGGACACGCGCGGCGCCGGCGAAGAAGCGCAGTTGGTCAACGGCGGGCGGCAGTTCCTCCGACGCGGTCAGTCCGAGTGGCTTGCCGGTGTTCGCCGACTCCACGCGCACGAACTCGTCCGCGCGGGCCGCGACCGCGTCGGCGATCTTGAGCAGGGCGAGCTGGCGCTGCGACGGCGTGGTCTTCCGCCACGACTCGAACGCTCCCGTGGCCGCTTTGAGCGCGCGGTCGACGTCCTCGGGTCCCGCGACCGCCGCCGTGGCGTACGGCTTGCCGGTCACCGGGTCGATCACCTCGGCGACCCGTCCGGACAGGGAGTCGACCTGCTTGCCACCGACGAAGTGCTTCAGCTCCAGCACCGGAACTCCTTCACTGTGGTCGTCCCGCTACACGACGTGACATAACATATGAGTCCATATGTCAAAGGACAAGAGTTTCCGGCAGGATTGAGGCCGTCGCGTTATCGAGAAAGGCACCCATGGGGATTTCGCACAGCGCGCGGTCAGCCATGTTCGCGCCGCTGGACCAGCTGGGACGGGCCGAGGCGGTGGCGGCCCGCCTGGTCGACGCGATCAACCTCGGCCTGCTCGCCGACGCCGAACAGCTGCCGAGCGAGGCCGAACTCGCCGCCCAGTTCGGCGTCGCCACGGTGACCGTGCGTGAAGCCCTGGTGGCCCTCAGGCAGCAGGGCCTGGTCGAAACCCGCCGCGGCCGGGGCGGCGGAAGCTTCGTCCGGGCGCCCCGGACACCGTCGCCGTGGCAGGACCGGCTGCGGGCCGTGTCCTTGAGCGACCTCCGGGACGTCGGCGACCACTATGTGGCGATCGCCGGGGCCGCCGCGAGACTGGCCGCCGAACGCAGCTCGCCCGAGGACGTCGAGCGCCTGCGGCTCGCCACCGAAGACCTGCGGACCGCGTACGGCGCCGAGGCCGCCCGCGCGGAACGCCATTTCCACCTGGAGATCGCGGCCGCCGCCCAGTCACCGCGGCTCACCCACCAGGAGGTTCAACTCCAGGGCGAAGGCGGCGGGCTGCTCTGGCTGCCGTTGGGTGCCGAAGAGAGCCACCGGGAGGCCTACGCTGAGCACCTGGCAATCACCGAGGCGATCGCCGACGCGGACGGCGCCCTGGCCCGCTCGTTGACCGAGGAGCACATCCTCGGCGCGCTCGACCGGCTGGCCGAGGCGCATCTGCGGCTGGTGACGCCGTGAGCGCGGCCGAGGTGAGCACGGTGGAGCACGGCGACGAGGTCGTTGAGCGGGTCGCGACCCTGGTGGAAGGCATCTTCGACCGCCTCAAGCCCTTACTCGCCGCGACCGAGGCCGTCCTCGCCGAGAACCTGCCCGCGGAAAGCCTGCACACCCTGCGGCCCCAAGTGTTCGACGCGCTCGGCGGCCTGGTGATCGGCGCCGGCTTCGTCAGCGCCCCCCACGTCCTCGCCGACCAGGAGTTCGGCTTCGAGTGGTGGACCGCCGGCAACCCGCCCGAGCAACTGTTCATCAGCCTCGACCCGACGAGCGACAACTTCCTCGACTACACCCGCCAGTCCTGGTACACGGTCCCCCGCGACACCGACCGCCGCCACGTCAACGGCCCCTACGTCGACTACCTCTGCACCGACGAGTACACCCTCACCTTCACCCTGCCCGCCCACCGCCACGGCACGTTCGCCGGAGTGGTCGGCGCGGACGTGTACGTGCGCGAGTTCGAGCACGCGGTCCGTCCCATGTTGCGGTCCTTGGGCCGGCGCGCGTCCCTGGTGAACGCTCAGGGCCGGGTCATCGTCTCTAACAGTGTTAGAGACGCGACTGGGTCACTGGTCCGGGAGGTCGACGTCCCCGCCTGGTGGACATCGGGGGCGACACCGTCCACATCGAACGGACGAGCCCTGCGCCGCTGCGGCGACTCCCCCATCACCCTGTTGGTCAGCGCGACCTCTTGAGCAACGCGGACAGATCCAGGTCGATCGGCACAGGCGCTGCCGTGATGGTGGCTGAACCATCTGTCTGGATCCTGTTCTCGGCAACGTAGCTGCCGTCCACGAACCGGTGCGCGGTAAGCGTCATGCCGGCCAGATCGTGTCCCCGGTCAATGGTCCACACAAAGGGCACACCAGCCACGGTGTAACCCGCCATCTTGTCCTCGCGTTCCTCGCGCGGATTTCCGGGCGACCAGATCTCGACAATCAGAGCAAGCTCCTCCGGACCGAAACTCACCCCGGCCGGTTCCCTTGTCGACACAACGAGATCCGGGATGACCATCAGCCGCCGGCCCGTGGAGATCCGCACGTTGGGCGCTGGGACCACATACAGATCGGTTCGCCCGCAAGCTGCGAACGCATCCTCCAGCGGGCGGATCAGCCGACCGGCCGCGTACTGGTGTGTAGTGGAGGGTGCGGGAGTCACGTGCAGGTATCCCCAAAGCAGTTCGAGACGCGACCCGTCCGCCGGAGGGTCCATCGCCAGCCAGTCCTTGACCGTGAACGGGCCGAGCGGATGTTCCAGAGCAGCGGACACGCTCCACCTCCAGGTTCGACTCCAACGACGATCAGTGTCCCACACTAACAACCGGAGCGCTCGTTGGCGATCACTCGATCGGGTTGACCAGCACCGACGCTATCCTCACCGCCCGCACCCCACCAACAGGAGGAACAAAGCTCGATGCTCGGCCCAGACCTACCTGCCCCACACGAACTGTTCGACGTCGACACCTGGCTGCGCCGCTGGCCAAGCGGCACACACAGGACCGAACTCTGCCGCGGCGTGCTCGTGTTCTCCGGCGAGTTCGACCACCGGGACGTCGAGATCGCCCAGCGCGCCTACCCTGGCCGGCAGGTCGTCCTCAACGAAGGCGGTGGGATCGAGATCCACCCCGGCAACGTCCCACCACCTTCGATCTTCAAACGCCGCGCTCACCTCAGGCCGGTGTAGGCGGTGGTCATGAAGGACATGGCTCGTTCGTCGGGGGCTGTCCGGGGGTCCATCATCTGGTTCATGGCGTAGGCCACTGTCAGGCGGGCGGTGGGGTCGACCATCACTATGGAGCCGCCCCAGCCGCCCCACGCGCAGGTGTTGCCGAACAGGGCGTAGCCCATGCCCCAGCGCATCGACATGCCGAGGAGCTGGTCTTCGCCGTTGAACTGTTCTTCCGAGGCACGCGCGCAACCCGCTTCCGACAAGAGCCGGATACCCCGGGCTGTGCCGCCGTTGGCGAGGACCGACTGCACGGCGGCCATTGAGCGGGCGTTGCCGATGCCGCCGGTGGCTGGGAACTCCGTGCGGCGCCAGGTCAGGGAGTTTCCTTCGCTGAGGCGGATTCCGTGTTCGGGTCCGTACACCTGGGTGCCGGCGGTCCAGTCTCCGTCCGGGGATTCCGGTGGGGCGATGCTGAGGGACACCCTGTGGTCGTGTTCGGCGGGCAGGGTGATGTGGAAGTCGGCGCCGAGGGGACCGGCGACTTCCTCGGCGAAGAAGGTGGCGAGGGTACGGCCGGTGGCGCGGCGGACCACCTCGCCGACCAGGTGGCCGAAGGTCATCGAGTGGTAGCCGGCCGCTGTTCCCGGTTCCCATTGGGGGGTCTGGCGGGCGAGCAGTGCTGTGGCGCGGTCCCAGTCGAGGAGGTCTTCGCGGGCGATCGGCGGGTCCCAGTCGGGGAGGCCGGCGGTGTGCGACAGCGCGTGCCTGACGAGCACGTTGGTGGCTCTGAACTCGGGCCAGTACTTGGCGACCGGGGCGTCCAGGTCGATCACGCCGCGGTCGGCGAGGATCAACGCGCACAACGCTGTCATGGTTTTGGTGCTGGAGAACACGTTGGTGATCGTGTCGCGCTCCCACGGCTTTGTCCTGGTCGCGTCGGCGTAACCGCCCCAGATGTCGACGACCGGTTGGTCGCCCAGGTACACCGCTACTGACGCGCCCACATCCGCCTTGTCCAACGACTCTGCCAGGGCGTCGCGTACGGCTTCGAAACGTTTGTCGCACGTTCCGTGAATCTCGGTCACGGGAGCAAATGTCCCATCGCGGTCAACCGAATTTGCGGGCCTGGCAAGATGTCCGGTTGTGGTCGCACTCCCGCATGCCCTTCAGTCCGCCTTGGACACCGCGTTGCGCCGGTATCCACCGGCCCACCTCGCGCAGGCTGTCCAGCAGCTCACCAGCCGGTACCGATCGGGTGAGGCGGCCAACGAGCCGATCATGGCGTCCGACCTCCAGGTCGCCGCGTACGCCGGTTACCGGATGCCGGCGACCTACGCGGCCGTCCACGCGGCGCTGACCCAGGTCGCCGAAGTGGCGACCGGGTTCGAGCCGGCGACCCTGGTCGACGTCGGCGGCGGCACCGGCAGTGCGTTGTGGGCGGCCCAAGCGATCTGGCCGTCGCTGGCCGAGGCGACCGTGGTCGAACAGGTGCCGCGGGTGCTGGCGTTGGGTCAACGGCTCGCGTCGGCCGCCGACACATCGGTGATACAGCAGGCCACTTGGCGGCAGGGGGTCATCGATCCCGGCGAGCCCGCTCCCGACGCCGATCTGATAACACTGTCCTACGTACTCGGCGAACTGCGGCCGGAAGCGCGAGACGAAGCCGTTCGATGGCTCGCGAGCGAGGCGGGGATGGTCGTCATCGTCGAACCGGGTACCCCTGCGGGGTATGAGCGGATCGTCCAGGCGCGGGACGTTCTCCTCGACAAAGGACTGTCCATTGTGGCGCCGTGCCCGCACGGCAACGAATGTCCAGTGCCGCGCGGGAAGGACTGGTGCCACTTCGCCGCACGGCTCCCCCGGCTCGGGTTCCACCAGCTGATCAAGGAGGGCACGCTGAACTTCGAGGACGAGAAGTTCGCCTACGTCGCCGCCTCGACCACCGAGTGGCCACGGGTGGACAACCGAATTGTCCGGCATCCGCAGAAACGCAAGGGTCTGGTGTCGATCAGACTGTGTACACAGGACGGACGGCTCGCCGACGAGATCGTCACGAAGCGCCACGGTGATCGTTACCGTGGCGCCCGCGACGTCGGTTGGGGCGACGGCTGGCCGGTCACTGAGCCGGAGTGACCAGCAGGGTCACCGTCCGGTTCTTCTCCGGTGTGGTCCCCAGGTGCGGTGCGGCCGACTGGTCGGCCGACATCGCGGTGAACGCCGTCATCGGCAGGCCGGACGCGTCGGCCAGCGCCTGCGCGGCGGTGGCCGCCCGGTCCATCGCGACGGCCGAGCCACCGGTGGCCGGGCCGGGGCCGAGCGCCAGACCGTGGCCGAGGACCGTCACCTTGACGTTCCGGCCGGTCAGCAAGCGGCCCCACTCGGTCAGCCGGCGACGCCCCACGGCGGTGAGCTGGCTGCCGTTCGGGGCGAACAGGCCGTCGTCGAAGACGACGCTGATCTGGTTGCCGTTCGGGGCGACCCGCACGCCAGGCGTACGCAGTTCGTCCACAAGGGACTGCGACGGCGCCTGGTTCTGCGGCTTGGACTCCGACGACGGGGCCGCCGTGACGGTCTGCACCTGAGGCGTCACCACACTCGGCTGAGCGTTGGCGACCGTATTGTCGTTGCCCGGTAACGCGATCAGTGCCGCCGCGCCGGCGACCACAACCGCCGCGGCCACGCCCGTCCCCACGGCGAACGCCGGGAACGGGTGTTTGCGTCGCTTGCCCGCTGTGATGTCCGCGATCAGTCGCGTGCCAGCCAGGGCGGAACTGTTGCGAGGGTCGGCGGCCAGGATCTGCCGCCACGTCGTGTCGGCCGTGGCCAGGTCGCCGCGTTGGGCGTGCACCCTGGCCAGCAGGTCCTGCGAAGCCGGATCCGGCAGCGCGGACAGCACGCGCGCCGCCGCGTCCAGGTCGCCCGCCCGAGCCAGCTCCGCCGCCTCAGCCCGGCGGAGCTCCTCGGTGAACGCGAAGGTAACAGGCTGGTTCACCGGCGGCGTCCGTTCTTGTGGCTGGTCACGCCACCCTCCGACGGGTCGGGCAGGTCCGCCGGCCACAGCCGGCGCAGCCTGCTGTTGATGCCGGGCAACGACCGCCAGTCCTGCTCGGCGATCGCCTCGTCGCCCTCGGCGATCAGCGCCCGCGCCTTCACCGGGGACGTGAGCTTGTGCTGGTTCTCCCGGTAGTAGTAGAAGACGCTGATGTCGAGCGTGCCGTCCCGCTTCATCATCACGGTCTCCAGGGCGCACGCCCTGGTGTACAGCTCGTTCACGGTCGCCGAGTCCGGTTCGCGGCGGGCCTGCTCGGTGCGCCGCTCGATCTCCTCCAGCTCGGCGCGGTCGTCCGCGTCACCGAGCCGGCTGACCAGTTCCCGGCAGTGCGCGAGGACGGTCTTCAGGTCGGTCATCCGGCCGGGCAGCTTGACCTCCTTCTCCACCTTGTCCAGTTCGGACTGGATCTCGCGGAGCTGCTGGTCGGCCGCTGCCGCGGCGCCGTCGTCGTTGGCCGCCGCCCGCACCTCGTTCTTCGCCTGCGACACCCGGCGTTCCTCGTCGAGCTGGTCCAGCCGGGCCTGCGCGGGCTGGGAACCGGACTTGTCCGCCGACTCCCGCAGCTGGTCCAGCCGTTCCTGCACCTCCCGCAGCTCGCGTTCGAGGTCCTCCAGGTTCGGCGCCTGCACGTTGGACAGGTCGATGTCGGCCTCGAACTGCTCGTCCACCAACGGCACGTCGGCGACCACGGTGACCCGCCGCGACTCGTCCACCTCGATGGTGACCTCCACGTCACTGCCCCTCGGCAGGTCCACGCGGACGTCCTTGGGCCGGATCTCGATCAGGCCGACCTGCAGGTTGCGGTCGCCGCGGTCGTTCTCGCCCTCCACGATCGGGATGCGGATGGCCGCGTCCGGGTCGGTGCGGTGCAGGGCCACCGTGGTGTGGAAGATCTTGCGCGCGGTCGCCGGCAGCCGCGTGCCCTTGTCCAGGATCGACGCGAACGACTTGTCCGCTTCGGACAGTCCGAGCGAGTTGGTGAGCACCGCGCCGCCCGGCTCGTTCAGCCAGTGCGTGACGGTGACCGTGGCCGGGGTGACCTTCTCGGTGATCCCGTTCTGGCCCACCAGCTTCACGCTGAACGTGGACGCGGTCTGCTCGTCCACCTGCACCTCGGTCACGAACGTGCCCTCGGCGTCCAGCGTGACCTGCGGGGTGCGGAACGGCGGCTTGCCCTCCGGGTTGTCCAGCACGACGTGGAACCGCGTCCAGTCCTGGTCGGTCGCGCTCTCGAACCGACCGGCCACCGGGACCGTCCGCAGGCTCGTCGTCCGCGGGAACCGAAGGTCCACGGTGAACTCACCGGCCACCGGGCGGATCTTCGGCCGGTCCAGTGCGACCGTGCTGGCGAACACGGCGGCGCCCCGGGCGACCACGGTCGTCGGGTCCTGGGTGTGGTCCAGTTCGATGCCGAGGCCGGTCTTCGAGTCGGCCAGCAGCGCGCGCAGGCCGGGTGCCAGGGTGGCGCCGCCGACCAGCAGCAGGCGGTCGATGTCGCCCGGGTTGAGGTTGGCGTTGGCCAACGCGTCCCGGCACAGGTTCACCGCCCGGATGTAGTACGGCTCCGCGACCCGGTCGACCTCGCCGCGCTGCATGGTGTACTCGAACGTCTCGGTCTCGCCGTTGATGTCCAGGTCCACCATGACGATGGTCTTCTCCAGGCGGGACAGCGCGATCTTGGCCTCTTCGGCGGCCCACTTGAGCCGCATGAAGTTCAGCTTCCACGCCGGGTTGTTCCGGGTGAACTCGGCCAACCCGAACGCCTCCGCCGCGGCCGGCGCGAGCACCCGGTCCACAATGGCCCAGTCGATGAGCTTGCCGCCCAGGTGCGGGTCGCCGGCGTGGTCGAGCACGCGCAGCTCGCCCTCGTGCGTGCTGACCACGGCGGCGTCGAACGTGCCGCCGCCGAGGTCGAACACCATCCAGTACGCCTCGGCGCTCTCGTTCTGGAAGCCGTACGCGAACGCCGCTGCCGTCGGCTCCTGCACCAGCGGGCACGCGCCGAAGCCGGCGATCGCGGCCGCCTCGCTGGTGGCGTTGTTCTGGTGCAACCGGAACGCGGCCGGGACGGTGATCACCGCGGCCTGCGGCGGCTCTCCGAACTGGGCGGCCGCGTCGTCCCGCAGCGACTTGAGCACTTCAGCGGACAGTTGTTGCGGGGTCAGGGAAATGCCGGCCGTCTTGAACTCGCGGACCGTGCCGTCCAGGCCCATCTCCTGCTTGAACTCGGCGTGCGCGTTCTCGTTGCCCTTGTAGATGCGGTCCCGGGCGCTGCGGCCCACGTTGGTCACCCCGGGCTTGGGGATCCAGACCGCGGACGGCGTGTAGTCCCAGCCGTCGTTGTTCTTGACGACGAACACGTCGCCGTCCTGCACGACCGCGATGGCACTGTTGGTGGTGCCCAGGTCGATCCCGAAGTCGATGGTGTCACGCACTGGCGTCTTCCTCCCCTGTGTCCTCTGTGTGCTGAGCCGCCGGGCTGCCGACGATCACTTGTCCCATCTGGATTCGCTTGTCCGCCAGGTAGACCGAGGGACGGACGGTCTCCTGCACCATCTCCACCCGCAACGACGGATCATCCTGGTACGCCAGCACTTCCAGGGAGAGTCCCGGGTGGTACTCGTCGCCGTCGTGCTCCTGGATCAACACACCCGCCTGACGCAGCGCGTCGTGCGTCGCCACCAGCAGCCGGCCGACGCGCTTGGCCTCGCGCGGGTTCTCGTCGGCGAACTTGGTGATCCTGCGCTGCGCCCGCCACAGGTTCGTGGCGGCTTCGGCCAGGTCCTTCTCCCGCAGCACCGGACCAGCCGGCGCCTGCGGCTGAACGTCCTGTGTGGACTGTGCGGACTGGGTGGACCTCTTGGCCGCGGCGAGGGTGTCGGCGACGTCGTCGAGCAGCCGCGCCAGCCGGATCCGTTCGCTCGCGGTCCACTCCGGCTCGGCGATCCGGAACGGCTCGTGATACCGCCGTTGTCGCCGTTCCACGCGCCATCGCGCGAGCCCGCTCATTCCCGGTACCACCTCTCTGCCAGCCGGTAGCTCAACGCGAGCGTCACCGGCATGGTCACGACGAACATCGCAAGACACCACAGCACGGGTGCCATCGAAGGCTGCATGAACCACAGGACGTTCATGGCGGCGAACAGGACCTCAACCGCCCGGGGCAGAATCAGCCGCGCCTCCGCCGGGCAGTAACGCTCGACGTACGCGAGGGTCAGCGGCACCGGCGCGAGCAGGACCACCAGCAGGGACGCGAACACCCAGTGCATCCCCAGGACACCGGCCGCGAGATCGGCCCAACCCGCCACCAGCCCGAGACTCAGGACCGCGACGAGGGTCCACCACAGCGGCCCGGACCGGTTCATCCCGGTCACCTTGGCCGGACGCCCACGACCGCCCGGCTCCCGAGCCAGGTTGCGCTTGATGATCACCTTGTCGTCGGGGTCCACCGCGAGCCGACTGGCCTGCCGCAACAACCGCTGCGAATCCTCACGGTCGGTCAACGCCAGGGCACAGTCGTTGAGCGTCGTCGAGATCTTCTGACGCAAGGTGGCCGACCGGGGAAACCGGTTGTGCGGCAACAGGGTCTCCAGCAGATCCGCGTCCCGCGGCAGCTCCCGGCCGGCCCGGCGGGCGGCCTCAGAGACCTTGCCCGCGTCTTTCAGCGCGTTGATCTCCTTGAGGCGTGCGGCGATCCGGTCGCAGGCGGGCAGCCCGGCGTACGCGCGTGCCTCGTTGACGACGTCGGCGTCGAAGGGCCAGTCGTCGATCAGGTTCGCCAGCCCGGCCGACCGTCGAGCCAGCGTCGCCTGCGGCCGCAGCAGCGCGCTCGGCATCGCCGACCGCAGTCCATCCACAGTGGACTCATCCAGCCGCCGGTCGGCGAGCGCGGTCATCCGCTCGCGCACGTGCTCCCAGAACTCCGCGACCCCGAGCGCCGCCATCCACGCGTCCACCACCGCCGCCCACAGGCGTTCCCGGTCGGCGGTACGCGCCGCAGCCTCGGCGTCCAGTGCCCTGGCGTGCGCGTCCACAGCGTCATCATGCCGTTCGTGGAGTCCGCGTGGGCAGGCGCACTCACCAGGCTCGCCCCACCACCAGAACAGCTCGTGCACGAGCCGGCGGTCGGCACGCTCCAACTGATCGAACGCGGCCCGCGCGTCCGACTCCGACGGCGGTCGGGGCAACGGGAGCCGCTTGTCGCCGCTGAACGCCATCAGGTCGAAGCTGCCCAGCACCATCTGCCGCCGCTGCCGCACCGCACGCGCGCCCGCGTTCGTCGCCAGGCCGGTGACCCGAAACGGATTCGTCCGGTACAGGCCCGGTTCGGCCATGTCCAGCAGGAGGCCGGCCGCCGCCCTGGCCCGGCCGGTCACCGCAGCCCCCATTTCTCCGTCAGTTTCTTGCCGATCCAGGTGGTGACCGGCAGCGACGCGACCAACAACCCGAGACTCCACCACGCCGCCGGCCCGTGATTGGCCGCCGAGGACAGAAACCACAGGATGGACAGGAAGAACGCGATCATCCCGACGCCGGAGAAGCCCTTGCCGAGCCGCCGGTACCGATCGACGTAGCTGATGGTCAACGGAACGACCGCCAGCACCATGGCCACGAACACGGTCACCCCCGTCGCCAGGCCAGACGACTGCGTGATGCCCACCACGGCCGCGACCAGCCCGAGGCACATGGCCAGGTTGAAGAACCAGGTGTACGGCGCGGTCGGCAGCGGCTGCGGCTGGCCGGTCTTCGCGGTGATCAGGTTGCGCCGCACGTAGTCGATATCCGCGCGCTGCTTGGGGGTGGTCGCCGTGTCGTCGAGCTTGCGGAGCAGTTCGAACGCCTCGTCGTAACGGTGGGCGTTGATCAGCTCGGTGGTCCGCTGCCACAGGCTGCCCTCGTCCTGCGGCACGGCGGCCGTCGGCCGTGGCGGGGGCACCGCGGACGTGGCCCGGGTGGTCCCCGCCGACCGGAAGTCGTCCAGGTTGCCCTGCATGATGTCGCGGTCGGACTGTTCCACCACGATGTCCAGCGCGTGCTCGTACAGCGCGATCTTCAGCTGCTGCTGGTCCAGGGTGAGCGGGTCGGTCATCGCGAACGCGCAGTTGTTGAGCGTGATGGCGATCTGGTTGCGCAGCGCGGACGACCGGCGGAACCGCTCGTGCGGGACCACGGCCTCCAGCACGTCCGCGGCGTCCGGTAACTCGTTGATCGCCCGCTGGGTGGCCTTCTCCACCTCCTCCCGGTCGCGCAGCCCCTGGATCTCCTTGACCTGGGCGTCGATCCGTTCGTACGCGGGCGCCGCCGCGTGCGAACGGGCGTCGTCGATGATGTCCTCGTCGACGTCCCAGACGTCCAGCAGGTTGGCCAGGTCGGCCGACTCCGCCGTCCGGCGGACCAGCACGGCCTGTGGCTGGAGGAGCGCGCGGGGCATGGTGGTGCGTAATCCGTCCAATGTGGACTCGTCGAGCCGGCGGTCGGACAGCGCGCCGATCCGGTACCGCACATGGTCCCAGAACGCGTCCTCGTCCAACGCGTCGATCCACGCGTCCGCGGCGTCCGCCCACAGGTCGACCCGGTCACCCCGGCTGACCTCCTCGTCGGCCGCCTCCGCGTCCAGCGCCTTGGCGTGCTGTTCGACCGCGAGGTCGTGCAGCTCGTGCACCTCCGCCGGGCATTCGCACTTGCCGGGCTCGCCCCACCACCAGAACAGCTCGTCCACCAGGCGCCGGTCCGGCCGCTCCAGCTCGTCGAACGCCGCGCGCACGTCGTCCGCCTTCGGCGGCGTCGGCAACGGCAGCCGCTCGTCGTTCACCGTGGGGTCCTTGCCGAGGTCGATGATGCCCATGACCATCTGGCGTCGCTGGCGCACCTCACGCGCGCCCGCGCCGGTGGCCAGGCCCGTGACCCGGAACGGATTCGTCCGGTACACGTCCGGGCCGGCCATCTCCAGCAACAATTCCGCCGCGGCCCGGCCGCGGCCCACATCGCTCTCGGTCACATCATCACCCCACGGCGCCACAGCGTGAGCAGGTGGACATAACGCGCCCGTACCGCGGGCGAAAGGGTCACCGCTTCCTCCATCACATCCGCCGCGTCCTGCAAGGTCGCCGCCGTCCTGGCCAGTTCCCGGGCCCGGCCGGCCATCTGCCAGGCCCGTTGTTCCCCCGATGGATTTCCCGACCGCGTGCCGCTGGACTTCGCCACCGGCGCCGCCTCGGGCTCCGCCTCGTTCTTGGTCGCCTCCAGCCGGGTCCGCAGCTGGTCGGCGAGCACCACCGCGTTCGGCGTCCGCTCGGTGGGATCGATCGCCAACGCGCGCAGCACGATCCGGTCCAGCTCCTCGTCGATGTTCTCGTTGAAGGAGCTCGGCGGCAGCGGCGCGTCCCGGTACATGTGCACCGAGAACGTGTGGAACGGGCTGCCGTCGTGGAACGGGTGCTTGTTGGTCAACAGCCGGTAGGCGATGGTGCCCAACGACCACACGTCGCTCGCGCAGGAGTAGCCCTCCATGCGTTGGACTTCCGGCGCCATGAACGCATACGTACCCTGTGCGCTCGCCAGCTGCGTCACCGGGTCGGCCCGTTTGGACAGGCCGAAGTCGCTCAGCCGCACGCGCATGCCCTTGTCGTCGTACCCGACGAGCACGTTGGCGAGCGTGAGGTCCCGGTGCAGGATCGGCGGCGACTGTTGGTGCGCGACCACCAGCGCGGCCGTGATCTGTTCGATGACCTGGACCGCGACAGGCAACGGCACGGGCGTGTCCTCGTGCACGCGGACGAGCCGTTGCAGGTTGCCGCCGGCGATGTACTCCATGGTGAAGTACCCGCGTCGGCCGTCGGCGGTCTCCAGGGTGTTCGCGTCGAACAATCTAACGATGTTAGGGTGACCGAGCGTGGACAGCAGGCGGGCCTCGTCGAGCATCGCGTTGGTCTCGTCCAGAGTGGCCACTCGCTTGAACAGTTTCATCGCCTGCCAGCCAAGAATCTTGTGCCGCACCCGGTGCACCTCCGCGTACGCCCCTTCGCCGAGCAGCCGGTCGACAACCAGCGTCTCGTTCACCCGCGTGCCGCTTGCTAGCAGTGCCATCACCCAGTTCCCCTTCGGAAGTCACCTGCGAGCGCCACGGTCCTGAGCGTATCGATCGCATGACTTAAGACTCATGGGAACGAGTTGGAAACTAAATGCCATTTGACCTTCGCGAGACACCCGCAATATGTACCCGATGGTCGTGGGGACTCCTCCCACCGGGCGGGCTGTCGCGATTTCCACCTACGTCACAGCACGGCCGACGGGGCCAACGGAGGCGGTGTCACCGGGCTCATCGCCACATGGCCGACATGGTTGCGCCAGGCGTCCCTGCCCGCGCCGCGAAGCACTTCGACCGCGTGATCGACGAAGCCCTCGCCGTCGAGCCGCCCGGCGAGCACGGCACTGCACCGCGCCAGGTCGTCGGCCGGCATGTCCACCGGGGCACCGCCGAGATATCCGTCCGCTCCCCGGACGCACACGCCGAGCCCGGTCAGCATCGCGTCGAGCCGTTCGTCGAAGCGCCGCCGGAAATCCGCGTCGGCGCGGAGTGTGCCGACAGTGTGGGCGTTGGCGAGGTTCTCCAGGTTGTCGTCGTGCAGGGCGTACCACGGCGCCAGCTCGATCGGCCGGGCGTTCTCGACGCTGACCGCGAACTCCCGCGCCACCAGCTGGTCGGCTTCCTTGCGGTACACGGTGTAACGGGAGGCGGCCGAGTCCGTCCAGTTGCTGCCGCAGACGAACAGCCCGCCCGGCCGCAGCAGGCCCGTCACCCAGTCCAGGGCGCGCCGCCGGAACGGGTGGTCGAAGTACATGAACACGTTCATGCAGCGGACCACGTCGGCCCCGCCCGGCAGCTCGAACTCGCCGATGCCACCCGGGACGAGCTCCAGGTTGCCGGTTTCGTAACGCCGCATCGGATCACGGACCAGCGTGCCGTGCTCGTCGCCGACCTCGTTCGCGGTGGACAGCCGAGGCAGCAGCCGGTCCAGCAGGCCGCGGAACCGGGCGCGGGTGCCGGCCGGGTCGGGGTCGAAGTTCCCGGACTGGTAATACCGCAGCCGGTGGTCGTCGTCAAAGCAGGCGTAGGCGCCGTCGGCGTCCAGCACCAGATAGCGGCCGAACGCGGGATCCACGCCGACCACCCGCCAGTCGCCCAGTCGTCGCGCGGTGTCCATCGTGGTGAACGGCGGGAAGCCACAGCCGAGGTCCACGAACACCCCGGTGCCCGTGGGCCGGTGCCACGGATTGCCGGCGACGTACTCGTCCAGCTTGCGGTGCCGGCCGGCCATGGTGACCGGCGGGACCAGACCGGACCACGCGCTGGGCACCGTCCGCGGCACGCTGAACCCGATCATCCACGCGGTCAGCAGGCTCAGATCAGCCGGATCCTGCCGCGCCACCCGCATCAGCCGGAACGCCCGGTCCGCCAACGCCTGAGCGTCCGCCGAAGCCTCGGCCAACCCACGCAGTTCCGCGACGACAGCGCGCGAAAGACGCCGGTCGAAGTACGCGGCGTTCCACCGGTCGACGATCCCCTCCACCCCAGGCACACCCCCACCATGCCAGAGCGGCCGCTTACCCGCCCTCGGTCTTGTCCTGGATCAGGACGCGTTCGGTCCGGCGTTGGGCGTCCAGCAGGAGCATCGCGCGGGTGAGGGTCGGCGCGTAGATCTCCTTCTCGCCTCGGTCGACCATGGCCTCCAGGGCCTTGACGAGTTCGCGCGCGGCGGAGACAAGGGCTTGGGCCGCGTGCGTGACCGCGATCGTGGGAATCCGGCCGGGTTCGTGGGCCGGATTGAGCCGGCCCATCAGGTCGACCGCGCGCAGGTAGTGGTGGACCAGGTCCTGCTCGGCCCGGGTCATGCCGGGCAGGGGTGCGTCTTTGTCCATGTCCACCATGGTTGGTTCAGTCGGTTCAGGGCTGCGCCGACAGCTTCCGGTACGGCATCACCTCGTCGGCGATACCGTACTCGACCGTCTCCTTGGCTGGCAGGATCAGGTTGCGCTCGACGTCCTGGTGGACCTGCTCCGGGGTCCGCCCGGTGTGCCGGGCCAGGGTCCGCTCCATCAGCGTACGCATCCGCTGGATCTCGGCCGACTGGATCTCCAGGTCGGTGACCTGGCCGGACGCGCCCTCGATGGACGGCTGGTGGATCAGGGTGGTGGAGTTCGGCAGCACGAACCGCTTGCCCGGGGAGCCGGCGGCGAGGATCAGGGCGGCGGCCGACGCGGCCATGCCGAGGCACACGGTCTGGATGTCCGGGCTGACGTACTGCATGGTGTCGTAGATCGCGGTCATCGAGGTGAACGAGCCGCCGGGCGAGTTGATGTACATGACGATGTCGCGCTCGGGGTTGTCGGCTTCGAGGTAGATGAGCTGCGCCATCACGTCGTTGGCGGAGGCGTCGTCGATCTGCACGCCGAGGAACACGATTCGTTCCTCGAACAACTTGTTGTACGGGTTGGACTCCTTCACGCCGTAGCTCGTTCGCTCCACGAAACTCGGCAGCACGTAACGGGATTTCATCGCCCCGCTCCTCTCCGTGTCGGTCCACGGTAGCGTGGCCGGCGGCCGGCGGGCAGCCCTGTTCGCCGGCGGCTGACTTCCCCTAGGTGTCCACTTAGGACCGCCGAGGCAGTTCCGGCGCCGGGTGTAGGGCGATCGCGCGCAGCTGGGTGAGCATCTCGCTGCGGTTCGTGGCGCCGAGACGCTGGCGGATGCGGGCGACATGGTGCTCGACGGTCTTCGCGGAGATGAAGAGCTTGTCGCCGACCTGTTTGTACGTCATCCCTTGCAGGATCAGGTCGGCGACCTCCTGTTCGCGTTCGCTCAGCGGACAGGGCAGGTCGGACGCGGGTGGCTGGCGGACCGGCCGGCGGCGGGTCTGGTGCTGCCGGGCCTGCAGGCCGCGGGCGCGGTCGAGCAGGCTGACCATGGCCTTGCGGTCCGATGTGCGGATGGCCGCCTCGCTGGCCAGCCGCGCGCTGTCCCACCACAGGCCGGCTTCGAGCAACGCGCCGGTCGCGGCCTGGACCTGGTCCGGGTCGACCCGGGCGGTGGTGACGTCGAGCCAGCACGTCGCCGCCTGGGTCAGCGCCGAACCGTAGGACGTGTGGTTGGCGGCGAGGACCGCGATGTGGCCGCGGGCCGCGTCCAGGTTCTCGGCGATCAGGGCCGCGTGCACGCCGGCCCAGTGCAGCGGGGTCGCCCACAGTGGCGGATCGCCGAGGCGGTGCAGAATCGCGAGCGCGTCGCCGGGCGCCGTACCGAGGCTGGCCGTGTCCCGCAGCCGGGCCGACGCGACCACGAACTCGGCGAGCGGCAGGATCGTGAACAGGTCGACCGGATGCCGCACCAGGCACTCGCCGACCTGCTGCCACGCGCGGCGCAACGCCGGGGTGTCGCCGGACCGCCGGGCGAGGCCGATCTCCAGTGCCACAAGGAAAAGCCGGTCTCTTGGCTCGTGCGCGCCGAGCCCGTCGACCAGCTCGCCCGCCTCTTCGAGCCGGCCATTACACATGTTGATCCACGCCCGCAGCAACGTGTGCCGGGTGCGCATGACAGCACCGCCCATCGAGCCCGCACTGTCCAAAACGGACTCGGCAACACCAGTCGCGCCACAGTGCAACGCGACGAGCGCGGCCAGCGCCGCCGGGCTGTCGGGCAACAGCGCGTCCCGGCCGGCGGGCTCCAGCAACGCGGAAGACCTGACGAGCAACGACAACGCCGTCACCTGACTGCCCGACACCGACAGTCGCACTCCTTCGGCCATCAGCGCGGCGGCGCCGTCCAGCAACGTCGGCGGTCCGTCGGCGTGTGTCACGGACGTCGCCGTCAGGTCTCCGACGGCGATGGACGCGATCGACGCGAGGGCCTTGTCACCCGCCCATCCGTACAGTTCCGCGCTGCGCGCCCACTGGCCGCGATGTGCCAGTGCGGCCGCCGCGACCCGTGCCGCGGACGCGTCGCCTGCCCCGACGGCTTGGTCGGCGAGGCGCAAGGCGGTGTCCAGGTCGCCGGACAACGCGGCAGCGCGCGCCCAGTCCGCGACGACCGACCTCAGCGGACGGCCCGCGGACACGGCCGCGCCGAACAGTTCGGCCGCCGCCGCCGGGTCGTCGCCGACGACCTCACGGGCAGCCATGTCGAGCACTGTGGCGACGGTCGGTCCGGTGGCACCGCTGCCGAGGAGGAACCGGGCGAACGGCAGGATCGGCTCGGTGCCGTCCAGCCGCAGTTCGGCGAGCCGTTGCAGGACACCGAGATACAGCTCGGCGGGCACGAACTCGGCGACGGCCCGCGCGCACAACGGCAGCAATGTCCCGTCCTGGCTCAGGAAACCGGTCGCCCGCGCGGCGCGCATCACCTCGGCCACACCGTCGCTGTCCCGGCCGAGGAGATCGCCGAGCAGGTCGATCCGCAGCCCGGCGCCGGCGTGCACGGCCACCAGATAACGCAGCACGTCCCGATCAAGCGACTCCAGGTCGAACCGCAGCGACCGGGCCGCCGCCTCGCCGTCCCGGGCCACCCGCGCGACCCACCGCGGCACTCCCCCGGTCAGGCCGTGCACGGCTTCGGCGCCCTCGCCGAGCAGCCGCTTGACCGAGATGACGTCCCACGGACCCAGCTGGCTTCGGTCCAGGACGAGCATGAGATCCGTCAGCTCCGCGGGCCACGGCCATGGCCTGCACGCCACGACCATGCGGGCGCAATGACTGTCCCGCAGGCGGGCCAGTTGCGCTCCGGTCAGCAGGTGGGCGTTGTCGACGAGGGTCACGGCGCCGCTCGCCGGCTCGCCCGTGACCGTGTCGACACCCGCGTCCTGGTAGGCGTTCGCGATCTCGCGCAGCAGGGTCGACTTGCCGTAGCCGCCGGGGGCGACGATGGCCAGCCGGAGCGGCGCCGCCGGGTCGGCGGTGATCGCGGTGAGCAGTCTTCTGGTCTGATCGGTCAGCAGCGGACCCGCGGATGGGCGCATTTCCGGCCCCTCTCGGCAGAACACTTCGGTTCACCGGGCATTCCGGCGAACCGTGAAGTTGTTTCAGCAAGAAGGGCGGCCACCCTGTGGGCAGGTTTTTTCTACCCGATGACCCGATCGCACGCCATACCCGGATGCCCGATCGTGATCAGGCGATTTCCGTCAACAGACCTTCGCATGTCCGGACAACGACCCGAGCGGCCGCCACGCACTGCCGGTTCGACAACGGATTTTCCGCCAGCCGCCGCCACCGCACCAGCGCGGCCAGTGCCGCCTGACGGGGGTCGGCGGCGTCGCCCAGCCCAAGTCTGCTGGTCACGGCCGCGCCGTGGCCGCCGAGCAGCCGCTGCGCCTGGGCCGCCAACTCCGCCGGCATGGCGATCCGACCTTCGCGCAAACTGTCGAGGACACGTATCTCCGCGAATTCGTGCGCGCCCGCCCGCAGCCGTTCCACTTCGGCCCGCAACGGCCCCAGGTGTTCCAGGGCATTGAGCGCGGACCGGGCTTTCAGAAGACGGGTACGGGACTGGAACTGGATCCTGATTTGTTCCCGAAGATCGTCGATTCCGCTGCGCCGGGACAGCTCGCCAGCCAGTTTTTCCGGGGTGTCGAATCCCTGGCGCAGCAGGGTCACCGCCAACCGGAGACCGAACATGCCGAATCGTTCGACCAGGCCGTGGTCGGCCACCCGGTCGGCGGACATCAGCCGGGCGTCCACCTCGACGCGGGGCATGCCGGCCAGTGCCGTGAGCGTCGCGAAATCCGCCTCGCGCATGGTGTTGGCTGTGCTCGCGAGCAACGCCGCGACCGGGATCACGGTCTCCGGGTAGACCCGGGCGACCTGCCGGGCGGAGGTCATGGCGTCGAGCCGGCCGCCGGTGATCTCGTCCGCTCTGGCCAGCACGAGGACCGCCGGCTGCTCGCGCACGGTCCGCCGGTAGTGGCCGCACCGGAAGAGGTGGATGACCGCGTCGGGCTCGCCGGTCACGAGGTGGATGTCCGCCAGCGCCACCCGCAGTGTCCTCTTGCCCGCCTTCGGCGGTCCGGTGACGGCGATCCGCAGGGGCTCGTCCAGCCGGGCCCAGTGTCGCGCCGCCTCCGGATACACCTTCCGGGTCCGCCACAGCAGGTCGGTCACGTCGTCAGTGAGGCTCATCGGACCAGCGCCATTCGGGAAACGAGTGGATCAGCCTGTTCACATTCGCTTTCGGAATACATCAGCCGGGCCAGCCGGGCCAGGTTGCCGACCCGGTCCAGTTCGGCGCGCACGTCCCGGACCCGCGCGTCCCGGTCCGTCCGGGCTTCGCGCGCGGCGACCATGGCGTCAGCGAGCGCACGCTGGGTCTGTTCGGCGTGGGCGGCGAAGTGGTTCCGCAGCGTCCGCTGGACGTCTCTGAGCAGGTCGCGGCACTGTTTGCCGGCCTGGAAGACGACGTCGTCGATGTGCTTGCGGACCGCGGTCTTGGCCTCCGCCTGACGGCGTTGCAGCATCCGCTTGCGTTCGTCGTGCACGGTCTTGCCGCCCAGCAGCAGGCCCGCGCCCACGGACAGCGGGTTGATCAGGGCGACGCCGGCGACCGTGCTGAGCATCCCGATCATCAGCGTGCCGCCGTAGCCGCCGCGCATGCCCACGATGAGTTTCTGGCCCAGGCCGAACTTCTCGGCCGCGACCGGCTGGTAGGCCTTGACGTCGACGACGTGCCGCCCGGCGATCTCGGGCAACGCGTGGGTCTCGAACATGTCCGCGACCTGGGCGGCGAGCCATTCGGCCCGGCCCATCATCCAGTCGAACGTGGCCTCGGTGCAGTCCAGCTCGCGCTGCCGCAGCCACTCGGCGAACTCCTCCCCCACTTTCGGCGGGTCGACCACGTCCAGTTGGGCCTCGGCCACCCTGAGCACGTCCCGCAGGCGTTCCCGCAGGTCGTGTTCGATGTCCGCGATGAGGTCGGCGATGCCGTCGTTGAGGGTCTGCTGCCACCGGACGCCTCGTTGCCGGACCGCGGCCTGTTCCAGCTCGGCCACCGGGTCGGGGTACGCGGCCAGCGAGGACTCCAGGCCGGCGGCCAACTCCTCGGTCACGGCCAGTACCTCGTGGGCCGCGGACCGTTTGGCCAGCCACGGCCCGGTCAGGCCGCGCAGGAACGCCGTCAACGCGGGAAAACCGGATTCCTCGAACAGGTCGACCGAGTTCAGGCGGACAGCGTGCTGCCGGAGGTCCACGGACACCGGGATCACGTCGGGCGCGTGGGCACGGTCCAGGGCGGCGACCTCCCGCCAGGACGGGTAGAGGTCCGTCTTGGTGAGTACGCACGTCACGGTCGGGCACGCCGAGCGGACCTGCGTCAACAGGGCCAGTTCGCTGTCGGTGTACTCCTGGGACGCGTCCGAGACGAACACCACGGCGTCGGCGTCGTGGATGGCCGTCGGATCGTCCAAAACAGACAGTGGCAGACCCGCGAGTGCCATGGCCAGGCTGGTCTTTCCCTGGTTGGGTTCGCCGACCAGGGCCACCCGCAGGTCAGGCGCGAGTGCCCGGCCGCGCCGCAGCCGGTCGGCCAGGTCCGGTCGTTCGTACGCGTTCGCCGCCTTGACGGCGATGTCGATGAGCTCAGCCGGAGTCACGGAGCCTCCCGTCCACGGTGAAGGGGAGGTGCCCGGCGCGGGGCACCTCCCTTGGCTTACGGCAGGACCAACAGGTGGTTGTGCGATGCGATGTCGACATCGTTGTGGGACAGCACGTCGTCGTGCGAGTCGACGTGGTTGTGCGAGTTGAGGTCGTCGTGCGAGTCGTTGTGCGAGGCGATGTCGTTGTGGGAGTTGACATCGTCGTGTGAATCGTTGTGCGACGCGATGTCGTTGTTCGACGCCGTCGTGTTGTTCGACGCCGTGGTGTTGTGCGAGTCGGCACTGTTGTGGGAGTCCGTGCTGTTGTGCGAATCGGTGCTGTTGTGCGAGTCCGTGTGGGACTGCGTGGTGGTGCCGTTGTTGCCGGTGACCGCGACGTCGCCCGCGCCGAAGTTCGTGATGTGGGCGTGGGTGGAGTTGTCGTCGGCCGATCCGCTGGCGCCGCCGTCGCCGATCGCGACCGCACTGCCGTTGTTGGCGGAGACGTCGTGGAGTTGGTACGCGTCGCCGCTGCCGAAGCTGGTGGCGCCGTCGCCCGTGCTGACGTCGTTGCCGTGGCCGACCACGTTGTGGTCGCCGGTGGCGATGTCCTTGGCGTCGTGGCCGGCGGCGACCGCGCCGGCGCCGGAGGCGATCACCGGGTCGTTGTCGAACGTCTGGATGACCGGGCCGTGCGCCCAGATGTTCTGGTTCACGGAGTTGTCGAGCACGGTGTCGTGGCTGTCGGTGTACGTGTACGTGTTCGTGATGTACTCGAACTGGTGGACGACCCCGTCCATGCCGTGCCCGCCGTGCATCGGGTGCGGCGGCGGGGGCACCGCCGGGTGCACGGACACGTTGGCGTTGCCGACGTCGTACGACCGGTTCAGCGAGACGTGACTGTTGTCGACCACCAGCGGTAGCACGTCGTGCACGTCCTGTGCGCACAGCCCGTGGAAGCCGTTCTTGTCGAGCGTGCCCTGCGGGTCGCTCCGGAATTCCTGCGCGGCTTGGGGATCACGCAGCAGGGAGAGGATGAAGTCGAGGAGGCTCACGGCGACTCCTTTCGATGGGAGGTCACCCAAGGTAGATACGCCCGGCCCGGTTGTTCATCGGGCGGTTTCCCCCATCGGCGCGTTGGGGGGATAGGGGAAAACCCCTCGTTCTGGGCCGGCGGCGGCCGGATCGGTTAACTTCGCGCCGGCTCCGCGCGATCCCAGCGCGTCTGGTTCGGCGGAGAAGGGATCACCATGCCGTATCGACTCGGGATCGACATCGGCACGACGTTCACGGCCGCGGCCGTCTGCCGGCCCGGCGCCACTGTCCAAAGTGAACTCGTGCCGTTGGGGACTCGCTCGACCAGTGTGCCTTCGGTGCTGTTCCTCGACGAGGACATCCTTGTGGTGGGCGAGGCGGCGGAGCGCCGGGCGGTGACCGACCCGGAGCGGGTGGTCCGGGACTTCAAGAGAAGGATGGGCGACGGTACGCCGATCCTGGTCGGCGACCGGCCATATCATGCCCATGACCTGGTCGCGTTGCTGGCGCGCTGGGTTGTCGACCGGGTGACCGAACGCGAGGGCTCAGCGCCGGACAGCATCGCCGTCACCTACCCGGCGGCTTGGGGTCCGCATCGCGAGTCGTTGCTGCGTAACGCTTTGGACACAGCCGGCGTGACGGCGACGCTGCTGACCGAGCCGCAGGCGGCCGCCCTACAGTACGCCTCGGCCTCTCGTGTGGAGCCGGGCAGCACGTTCGCCGTCTATGACCTTGGCGGCGGCACGTTCGACGCGGTCGTGGTGCGCAAGACGGCCGCGGGCTCCTTCGACCTGCTGGGCCCGGCCGGCGGGATCGACCAGTTGGGCGGCATCGACATCGACGACGCGATTGTCGACCACGTTCTCGCCGACCTGCCCGAACCTTCGGACCCGATGGTGATGGCGCGGCTGCGCCGCGACTGCACGGAGGCCAAGGAAGCCCTGTCCTCGGACACCGAGACAACAATTCCCGTGCTCGAGCCACGCACCCAGGTGCGGCTGTGCCGAGCGGAGTTCGACAAGCTGGTCCGCCCCATTCTCGACTCGACTGTCCACTCGTTGCGGCGTGCGATCCAGTCGGCGGATGTCGACCCAGCAGACCTCACGTCGGTCCTACTGGTCGGCGGGTCGTCGCGGATTCCGTTGGTGAGCACGCTGATCACCTCGGCAATAGGTCGTCCGGTGGCGGTGGACGCTGATCCCAAAGGTGTGGTCGCGCTCGGCGCGGCACTCGCGGCCCACCACGCGGTCGCTCCACCTGTCGAGACGCTCCCGATTCCCGCGCCGCGCCGCCCGGACCACGACACGACCCCACCAGATCTGCGCCGCCCTCGAACCCACCTGCGCCGGACCAAGATCGTGTTGACCACGCTGGCGATGCTGCTGCTCGCACTGGCCGTGTTCCCGTCCCCCTTCTCCTCGAAGACCGGCACGTCCCCAACCAACAACCCAGACCAACAACCAGCCGGCGCGGCCAACCCACCCGGCACACCCCCACCCGGCGCCACCCAACCCGGTGTCACCAAGAAGCGAACACCCGGCCAACCCGTAACCGCCGACAAAGCCCCCACCGCCACCAAGGACTCCCCCACACCTCTCAACGCCCCCCAACCGGCACCCGCGGAGCAGGTCCGCGCAGCAGCACCGAACAACGCCGCCACCCCACAGCCCCCACCCGAGGCGACCGCAGAGCAAGCCCCAGCACCTCGGGAGGCAACGTCAGAGGCACCGCCACCACCACCCCCGCCCCCGGCACCCCCAGTCGCGGCAGCCCCACCACCGCCACCCCCCACACCCGAATCCACACCGGACGCACCCCCACCACCAAGCACAGAACCAAGCCCACCACCACCAACCTCCAACCCACCAACCTCCTGAGGCACTACCCGCCAAACAAGTCCCGAGCAATAGCAGCCGGAGCAACCCGAGTCGGCGCGCCCGCGCAAAGAACCGTTCTGCCGCAACAGGATCCTCGACATCCACACCGAACCCACGCGCGCCGACAGAGCCCCGGGTCAACGCGTGCCCCTTAGCCGCTCTGTCAATGCGCGCCCGCGCAACAGGGCTTGGCTTCGTGTCCTCTCTCCCGGCCGACCTGTGCTTTGCAAACCATGGGTGTCAAGGGGTGCGCCTACGGGACCCGGCCCCGGGACAATGCCGCGTAGTTAGAGGGTTGGTGGTGGTGTCGAGATGGGTGGTGGGTTGAGGGTGTAGTGGCCTTTGGTGGTTTTGGTGAGGTGGCCGTG
>NZ_SLWS01000026.1 GCF_004345645.1 Actinocrispum wychmicini
ACACCTGAACCTTCGCCCACTGCAGTCAGTGACCAACCACCCCAACCAGTAACACCACGTAGCCAACCCCCAGGCACAAACACCGCCCCAGGGACGATGTCGCCGTCATCGCGCTGCTCTACCGGGAGTACCGGCGACCCGCTTTCACCCCGCATGCCGCCGGGCACCCCTCCTATGCCACCGCGTTGGGCGCCTTCGGCGGGAAATCGCCACGATCACCCGCCACCGCCTCAACCGGGCATCAGCGCATCGAGGCCGGGCTGCTGGCGCCCCGCCAGGAATTCGACCTGATCAGCGGACTCACCGGGATCGGTCCGGCGCCGCTGTACCGCCATGGCTGTACCGACCTGGCCGCACGACGTCCTGGCCTACCTGGTGCGGATGACGGAACCGGTCAGCGTCGCCGACCAGATCCTGCCGGGCTGGTGGTGTGGTGATCTTCCTGGCGGTCATCCAGCGGGCTCGTCGCCAGGCGGCTGCGCCGACCTGGGCCTGGCACGGTATCGCCTGTCCACTGGCCTTGATGGCCACCCCGGCCAGGCGGGGCATCGTGTCAGTCAGGTTGAGGCGATCGACCGGATCAACTGCTGGCTGGAGGGCTGGCGCTGCGGCATCGGCCGCAAGACGTGGTGGCCTGGCCGGCTGTCAGGAGTTCGAGACGTTTGCCAGCCCCCTTCACACATGGTCTGACGTCTGTGCCGTCGTCACGACAGGAGGGGGTGGGTCGCCTTTCACGAAGACTTGGTTTCGGCCGGCACGCTTGGCGACGTACAGCGCTCGGTCGGCTGCCTTGACTATGTTGTCGAGCGACGTTCCATCCTGCGGGTAGACGGCCACCCCGATCGATACTGTCACTCGTTCGAGGTCCGGCATGTCAACACCGTCAGGTGATGTTGACGCGACTCGTTGACGGATTCGTTCGGCGATGTTGCGCGCATGTAGTCGGCCGGTTTTGGCCAGCAACAGGACGAACTCCTCGCCGCCGAAGCGGCCTACCAGGTCGCTGGAGCGGACTTCATCTTTGAGTGTGTCGGCGACCATCCTCAGCAGGACGTCTCCGGTGGGGTGGCCGTGGCGGTCGTTGATGGCCTTGAAATGGTCGAGGTCGAGCATCAGCACGCCGGTTTCTTGACCGGTGCTCGCGGTTCGGGCGAGTTCGTCGTCGGCGGCCTTGCGCCAGGACTCCGAGTTGAGCAACCCGGTCTTCGCGTCAAGGCGGGCTTGGTCGCGCAGCTGTCGGATGAGCACACTGCGGTGGAGGACGAGAGTGATGCCGATGATGAGTGCCAGGGCGATCGGCCAGTCGGCCAACGCCCAAGCCAGCAGGATGCCGAGCGCAATGGTGGCCAACTCCAGGGCATAGTCCGCCGGTGTGGCCAGTGCATCTCTCACCTTTGTGTGCGGTGTGCCGTAGTACACCGCGATGGTCATCAGCAGGGTGTTGACGGTGAAGAACACCAGTGCTGCTGCCACGACCAGGAGGAACGCGGGAATGTTGCGGGGCATGTCGGTGAACAGGACGGGGCTGGTGGCAGCGAGGAAACCGGCGGCGGCGTACCCCGATACGACGGTGGCCGAGGCGCTGAAAGTCCTGCGGTACAAGGGGTTGGGTTGGATGCGAAACCACCGATAATAGAAGGTCAGCACGATCACGGCAGCGGCCAGCCCGGGGTGCAGCAACAGCACGGCGGCGAAGATCCATACCGACATGAGCGCGATGTGGGGAGCACCCTTGTAGGACTCGCGGATTTTCTCGATTGGGCGGGAGAGTTCCGTGTACAGGACACTGCATGCCATGAGGGCGACACACGGGAACAAGTCCCCACCGGCTATCGGGATCAGCACGAACGCTGCGGCAGCGCCAAGTAGAGCGACGAGGTCGACGGCCAGTACGTACGCGATCACCGCACGGTTGGGCAACTGCCACAACCCCCAACGGGGGATGCCGACGATCGCCAACCCGCCGGTAACATGAGGGTCGTCGCGACGTCTCCCATCCCCCGCCATGCCGTCACCGTAGTGCCACGCCTACGGTAAGTCACTCCGACATCCGGGCGTAGCCGCACGTCATCAGGGTCCACTGTGGGCACTCTGAGTAAGACCCTTTTGGGGAGGTGACAACTGTGCATGATCAGAACTGGCGTGACCAGAACTGGTGACCGTGCGTTGGTTACCAGGAGTTAGCGCGGCGAGCACGCCGCCACGCGGCTACGGCCGGTAGGGCTGCAACCACTCCGACAGCAGCCACCGCCGCAACCGTCATCGCGGGTGACCCGAGCAGCGCCACCAACCCGCCACCCGCGAGCACACCAAGGCCCTGCACGGCGATCAAACCGGACCCGGCCAGCCCGAATGCCTGAGCGCGCCCTTCATCGGGCACGAGACGCATAAAAGTGCTGCTCGCAATCACTTGGTAGCTGGCGCACGCCCCGGACGCGATCAATAACCCTGCGGTCACCACTAGACCGGGGCGGAAGGCGTAGCCAAGCAACGGCACGACCGCCATGACCGCCAACGGCCCAAGCACTCGCAACCGCACGGAGGGGGCGAGCCACCGGCCTACCACTGCCGTCCCCACCACGGTGCCCGCCGGGTGGGCAGCGAGCAGCACACCAGCTGTGACCGCGCCGCCTCCGATCTCGCCCGCGTACGGCACCGCCAAGCCCTCCGCAGTGGTCACAGCCCCTGCCAGCCACGCGAGCGCCACCAATGCCCGAAGCCGCGGATCCCGCCAGATGGTGCGGGCTCCCGCCGCAAGCCGACGAAGCGAGCGACCCGCACGGGGTTCGGCTAACTGGGGAGCGACACGTTCGGCGACGGTCAACCGGATAATGACGGCTGAGATGGCGAACGTGATC
Organism: Actinocrispum wychmicini; assembly: GCF_004345645.1. GTDB lineage: Bacteria > Actinomycetota > Actinomycetes > Mycobacteriales > Pseudonocardiaceae > Kibdelosporangium > Kibdelosporangium wychmicini. The sequence goes on from NZ_SLWS01000026.1 coordinate 2,859, forward strand.
GCATCCAGCACCAGCGACATGTGCATCCCGACACCCGCGACAACCACACCACCGAGGGCGAAGCCCACCAACTGACTTGTCTGTGTCGTGATCTGCCGAACAGACTGGCCCACCACGTACCGATCGCCCGGCAGGATGGTCGGCAGCATCGCAGCTTGCGCCGCCGTGAACGGCGCTTGGGCGAACTGAACGCACACCAGAAGCGCAGCAAGTGCCACGAATGGCATCCCCGGGACCGCCATCAACCCCACGAGCACCGCTCGAAACAAGTCCGCGGTCACCATGACCGCCCGCCGCGGATAGCGGTCGGCAAGCCCCGCCAGCACGGGACCCGCGACCAGATCGGGCAAGTACGTCAGGGCGTACACCACCGCCGGCCAGACCGGCGAGCCCGTGATCTCGTAGACCAAAACAGAGAGCGCAACCCGCGCGAGCCGATCTCCGAGTACGGATTGAACCTCCGCAAACCACAACCCTCGGAACTCCGGGACGGCGAAGGTGGCACGGAACGTCGCAGGCCGCTCAACCTCCATGCCGCTCTCCCCTCGCGCCCCGACCGCGGATGTCACGCACCGTACTCTCACGATCGCTGCATGGACACGGGCAGCATGCCCGCAGGACGACACCAACACCGCCAGCCAGCAACGTTGAATGATCTGCTTGGACACGTTCCGTCAAAAGACCGCCAGGAACGATACGGATCATGGCTCCCATGGCGCCGGTCCTCAACATCCGCGAGTGGCTCTTGCGCCGCGTGTTTAAATGCCGGCCAGCCGACGCGTTGATCGCGTGTGACCACAAGCGGTAGTCGTCACCTATGAGCCTATGGTGAGCTGCAGTTTCTGCTCGTGGATGCCGACGTGTGCCTGAGCGCTTTAGTTGGCCAGTTGAGCATCGTAGTTGGCCACTGTGGCTCTGCTCTGGACGAGCGGTTGTGCCTGCGAATGATAGTTGGCCCCTGTGATCGACAGGTGGCCCCTCGGTCCGCTGCATCGTTGCGCCGGTTCGGGATCTGGCGTCAAATGCCAGCAGCTGGCTGTGAACAGGTGCGCCGGTTTTCATGGCGCCGAGGCCAACTGTACCGGTCGGGTTTGCAGGTTTCTGTTGAGTACCAGACGGCATCGCGGCTGGTCCGCTGACTTTCACCCCGGACAACCCCGCGCTGCGACAACTGGGGCCGACTGATGGTCTTGTCGTGTTGATCCGATCGGGGGCCACGGACCGGTCGTGTACGGCCGCTGGCCTCATTAGAGTCTGGTTCGTGGGAAGGGGAGTCTCCTAGCCTGAAAGGCCGCGACTTGACAAGCCAGTTTGGCGTGCTCCTGCGGGACCTCCGGCAGTGGGCGGGCATGTCACAGGAGAGATTGGCGGAGCGCTCTGGTGTAGATGTCGGCACCATCCTCGGGTTCGAGACGGGCGAACGCGTCGTCACGCGGGCGACGACGGTGCGGCTGCTGGCCGATGCGCTGGAGCTTGAACTGGACGAGCGTGAGGAGCTGTTGGCCGTCGGCGGCAAGGCTCAGCGCGAGGCTTCAACGCATGATCAGACCAGGATCATGCCCGGGTCGACGGTTCAGATCAAGGCCGCCGGTGGTGCAGCGTTGCAGAACACTTTGGCACACGCCGCCGATCAGCTCGCATTCGCAGTCCTCGCCCGCTGGCGGCGTGAGGAGGAACAACGGCGGATACAAGATCCGTTCCCGCTGCCGGTGCGGTGGCAGTTGGCGCCCGAGCATTTGACCGACCACTGGGCTAACATCCGCCGTGCCCCGGCCGGCGACATGTCCGGTCCGCTTGACCTGACCGGTCAACTGGATCAGGTCGCGGACGTCTACCGGCGGATACCGTCCGGACGGCTGGTGGTGCTGGGCCGGGCGGGCTCTGGAAAGACAGTCCTGGCAGTGCGGTTCGTCCTGGATTTGCTGACGAGGCGCAACCGCATTGACCCCGTGCCTGTGGTCTTCAGCCTCGGATCGTGGCGCCCGGACGCTATCTTGCTGCGAGATTGGCTGATCGGGCAATTGGTGCGTGACTACCCCGGCCTAGCCGCAGCCGGCCCCGTCGGGTCGACAGTGGCCGCCGCGTTGATCGAGTCCGGCCGGATCCTGCCTGTCCTGGATGGGTTCGATGAGATCGCCGTCGGTCTCCGCGGTGTCGCGTTGGAAGCGCTCAACGCCACTCCCATGCCACTGCTGCTGACCAGCCGCCCCGACGAATACGCCACCGCCGTGGCGGAAGTCGATGTACTTGTGTCCGCTGCGAGTATCGAACTGACTGACCTGACCGTGGCTGACCTGGCCGATTACTTGCCACGGACCACGCGCAAAACCACCTCCGGCGGGGGTGTGTGGGATCCCGTCCTGAACGAGCTACGAGAGCATCCTGAAAGCTCGGCCAGCGTCAATCTCGCAACGGTGCTGACCACACCGCTGATGGTCATGCTTGCCCGCACCGTCTACAGCGACGGTCCCGGCCGTGATCCGGCCATACTGCTTGACACCGACCGGTTTGCCACAGCTGCGGCGGTCGAGGAACACCTCCTGGATTACTTCGTCCCCATGGTCGATCGGCACCACCTCGACGACCGATCCGCCAGACGCCGTCCGCCCAGGGATCCCGACCGTGACCAGCGCTGGCTCAGCTACCTCGCACAACACCTGCACCAACTCAAAACACGCGACCTGGCGTGGTGGCAACTGGGCAGCGGTACTACGCGCCGCTCGTCACGCATGCCTGCCGTCGGGCTCCTGTCCGGCCTGGCATTCGGGCTCGTCGGTGGCCTTCTGGCCGGAATCGGGCCCATGGCAGGGCTCGTGACCGCGCTCGCGTGTGGGCTGGCCTTTGGACTGGCACGCGCGGTCGCGGACCGGTCGGGCGCTGTGGCACTCGAACCGTCGCGCCTCCGCATACGGGCCGTAGGCCGGATGGCGAGGATACGTCGGCGGATCGTCCCCAGGCTCATCGTCGGGTTGGCTGGCGGGCTTGGGGCGGGGCTCGTGCTGGGGCCTGGGGCCGAGTTCGTGCCTGGGTTCGAGTCCGTTGCCGGACTCGGGTACGGGCTGCTGGGCGGACTGGTGAATGGGGTTGGGCTCGGGCTGGTGGGCGGGCTCGTGTGGGGGTTGATGGCCGCGCTGGAAGTCCCCATCGACATCAGTGTCTCTGGCAGCCCCTCCGACCTGTTGAACAGCAGCCGCAGGACCGCGATCGTCCAGTTCCTCACCTGGGGGCTCGTTCTCGGACTCATACAGGGGCTTGTCATCGGGCTCGGACAGGAGCCCAGGGCTGGCCTTGTAGACGGTCTTGTGGTCGGGCTCGTGCTCGGCTCTGCGGGCGGACTGAGCCTGACCGCTTGGGGTCAGTGGCTTGCAGTGTCACGCATCTGGTTGCCGCTCGCAGGACGGTTGCCCTGGGCGGTGATTGCGTTCCTGGACGACGCCTGCCGACGAGGTGTGCTACGCCAGGTTGGTGGCGTCTACCAGTTTCGGCACGCCCGACTCCAAGATCACTTTGCTCGCATTGCCCAAAGTGGACGGACATCTGCAGATTCCTGGCTATCTGCTCAACGGGTTGGAGAGAAGACGCCCAGGTCGGCCGACGCGTTCGACCCCGCCGACCCGATGGCCATCTTGGCGAACCTCGACGGCGTCGACAGTCGAGCCGCAATCGTGGATACAGGCACCGTCCCCTTGGTGTTGTACCTGAGCGACGCCAGCCAAGCCCCACAGGTCGAGCAGGCTCTGGAGAATGCGCTGGCCGCATTCGACGGTGAGGTGGACCACCGCGAGTCTCCGATCATCCGGTCGTGGTTTCGGCGCATGCGGATCCGGTTTCGCGACGCCGACGGCCCCGAGGCTGTCCGCCGGTGGGGGCGTGAGCTAGATCGCGCCGTCGAACTGAGGGCCGTGGACGAGGTGCAGGCCCGTGTTGACGCCACCCAGAGCAAGGCGGTCGCCGAGTTGCTGACCGCGTTGGCGGACACGCCGGCCGCGCTGATCCAGCTCGGCTCAGTGCTGCTCATCAAGGTCGACGGGGTGCCAATCGTGCGGAACCTGACACAGGCCGAACTCAACTATCTGCAACGCAATCCCAACCTGCTCCGCGACCCGATCGCGTGCCTGGACGCCTTGCAGAAGGCAGCAGACCGCGGGGTCGCCGACGACAACACCGGGCGGGCCACCCATCGGGCCGCGCTGGCCGGAGGCAGCCCCAGCAGCGCAACGGGTCTTCCTGAGTCGTACGGCACCGCGGCCGAGTAGACGCTCGCCACCCGAGTGGTGGCCGACACTGCTACCTGTCAGTGAACCCGGATTCTCACCGGATTGTTTCAGAGGCCGGTGACAGGGATGGCTGCCACAAGATCGGGTGACAGCCGACCAACGCTGGGCGGTGACAACAACTACCGATCACATGTGACAGATACCGATCAAAGTCACAGCGGTTCGCACGAGTCGTGGGCGTATCCATCGCGTGACCTACCGATGTTGCGTTGTGCTCGTCGGGTGGACCCCATGCAATCGCTGATAGAGGACGTCTCTAGTGTCGTGAGTCGTTAATTCGTGTGCAGTATGCGGCGAGGGTGTCGAGGATCTGGTCTGCGGTCTTGGTCCACACGAACGGTTTCGGGTCGGCGTTCCATTCGTTGATCCAGCGGCGGACGTCGGTTTCGAGTTCGGTGACGCTACGGTGGGCGGAGCGGCGGAGTTTGCGGTTGGTCAACTCGGCGAACCAGCGCTCGACCAGATTCAGCCAGGAGCTACTGGTCGGGGTGAAGTGCAGGTGGAACCGCGGGTGGCGGATCAGCCATTCCTTGACCTTGGGGGTCTTGTGGGTGGCGTAGTTGTCCAGCACCAGATGCAGCGCCAGGTCCTTCGGGACCGCGGCGTCGATCAGCTTCAGGAAGCGCAGGAACTCCTGGTGGCGGTGGCGGCGGTAGTGGTGGGCGATCACCGAGCCGCTGCCGATGTCGAAGGCGGCGAACAGGCTGGTGGTGCCGTGTCGGACGTAGTCGTGAGTCATCCGCGCCGGGGTGGTGGGCATAATCGGCAGGATCGGCGCGGTCCGGTCGATCGCCTGCATCTGGCTCTTTTCGTCCACCGCCAGCACCAGCGCATTCTCCGGCGGAGCCAGGTACAAGCCCACGACATCCCGAACCTTGTCGATAAACTGTGGATCGGTCGAGAGCTTCCAGGTCTCGACCGCGTGCGGCTTGAGCCCGAACGCCCGCCAGATCCGCGAGATCGCCGACTGCGACATCCCTGTCGCGGACGCCATCGAGCGAGTCGACCAGTGCGTGTCTTGTCCGGGTGTCTCCTCCAGCGTCTTAGTGATCACCCGCTCGATCCGGTCATCGCTGATCACACGGGGCCGGCCCGGCCGGGGCTCGTCGGACAATCCCTCCAGCCGCTCGGAGACAAACCGCGACCGCCACTTCGACGCCGTGTTGCGCGAAACCCCCACGTCTGCCGCGACGACACCGATCGAGCCGCCCTCGGCACAGCGCAACACAATCCGCGCCCGCAACGCCAACGCCTGCGCAGTCTTCCGGCGACGAGCCCATCCGGTCAGCACTGACCGTTCCTCATCGGACAGCACAACCAAATCAAGCTTCGGGCTCGGCATCGCCACACCCTACAGCTGCCAACGAACTACCGACTCAGCACACTAGCCCAGTCTGGTCGCAATTGTGCGAGCTGGATGACCTTTTACATCCATACGAACTGTCTGGCCGGGCGTCGTCGGAGTTAGAACTCGATGGGGACTGGCCTCGCCGGCGGATTACGACGTGGAACACCATGGAAGGCGACATCATCTGCCCGATCGTCCTCATGATCGCGACACGTCGACCAAGATCATACCGTGCGGCTGCCGTATTAGAGCGTGCGTAGCCAACGGTCCAGCGCCGAAGCAACCTCACGAGCAGTTGCGTCATGCTCTGGTAGCGGTGGACTTGCCATAGTGGGAGAATATTCCACTTGAACCAATAGATTGTACCAGCGAAATACGATAGTCTTCCCCTTGTTATTGTAAGGATCGTTATCGCTGAACAGATTCAAAGGGGGCTGGCACGAGATTGTGTCGTCTCCAAAACCTGAATCCGGTGAACAGGAACCCCCTTCGGGCGCCCCATGCGCCTTGAGGTACGAGAACATGCTCATTAGGTCCAGTCGACTGTTCGCCATAAGTATGTCGACCGTCAGCCTGACGGGAGCCGTACCATTATCCCAGGCACAGAATTGCCCTCCCTTCCCTTCTGATCCAAAATCGAACGTAAACCTCTCCTGTGCTTTCGATACCAACCAATTCAGCTCGCTGTTGCTTCGAATGAACGCGCACGCGTTCGGACTATGGTCAAATCGAGTGTTGTCACTCCACCATCCGATCTGCCACGCGCTACCAAGGAGAACGACGGTAGCCGCTACTGTCAAGTAGATCGCTCGACGGGAAGGTTTCAGGCGAATTTTCCGACGCGGCCTAGGATGGTAATGAACCCCTCCCGAAATGTTGCCAGCCATCACTACATTGCCGGCCGTTCGAGCGAATACCTTGTTGACCGCCTTTCGAGTAGTCGACTCCTTGTCGGTCGCGGAGTTCTGATCGCCTTGCCTCGACTCCTCCACGAGCGCCCTCCTGGCCTATGTGATCATCCTGGAGCCACCATCCTATCCAACGAGTCACCGCTCGGAGGCTGGTTTGAGGGAGTCACCCCCATTTACTAGAGGCGCCGCCCCCGTCTGTCTGGAAGTTTCGGCGTGAAGCAGCCTCCCTGACTTTGGAGTGATTCTGTCGCGTTGCATGAGTTCCGACATCGGTCGGCCGTGCAGCCCCAAAACGACTGGTCAGACAACGAGTCCGCAGATGTGAAGGGGCACCTGGCCAAACGTGACACGTACGTCAGAACCCGGCGGTCAAACTGATCCAGACTATCTGATCAACCGGACATCGTCCGGCTAGCCACGACCGAGCCGGTTCGCTGACCAAGGTCACAAGTGTGCTTGTTGTTCGGCAGTGGGAACTGATTCTGTGGTGGGCGCAGGGGCGAGAACGTCCTGATCCCGGCCGGTTTGCTTGGCGGTGAGCAGGGCGGCCGGACTGACGATGCTTGGCCACACAAGTCTCGTACAACGTTCGTACTGCCGCCGCAGACTCGTTGGTATCACACGACGTGGCATGATGCGGTCGAGTCGCTGAAGGCTATAGCCTTCCTAACCGCGTCGTTTGCCTGCGAAGATCGGTGGTGATGCAGTTGCTGGGGGCCTCCGACGGGCGCGTTGTAGGGCAGTACCGAATCCTGGCCGAGCTAGGGCGGGGCGGTATGGGCCAGGTGTTGCTGGGCAGTGGTCCGGACGGGCGCCTGGTCGCGCTCAAGCAAGTGAACGAGCAACTCACCGCGGACAATGGCTTCCGGGTGCGGTTTCGTCACGAGGTTGCCGCCTCCCGCATGGTGTCCGGCGCGTACACAGCGGCAGTAGTGGACGCCGACCCGGACGCCGCCACGCCCTGGCTGGCGTCTGTCTTCGTGCCTGGGCCGTCGCTGCTGGAGGCGGTGAGTGCGGCCGGTCCGCTGCCGGAGGATGCCATGCTGCGGCTGGCTGCGGGGCTGGCATGTGCGCTGGCCGAGGTTCACCGGGTGGGGTTGGTGCATCGGGACCTTAAGCCATCGAACGTGTTGCTCGCGGCGGACGGGCCCCGGGTGATCGACTTCGGCATTGCGCGGGCCGTCGACAGCGACGAATCCAGTGAGTTGACCCGTACTGGTTGGCTGGTCGGTTCGCCCGGGTTCATGTCGCCCGAGCAGGCCGAGGGCCGCGAGCTGACCTCGGCCAGCGACATGTTCTCGCTGGGTGCGGTGCTGGTGATGGCGGCCACCGGTCACGGCCCGTTCAGTGGACCATCAGCCGTGCGGATTCTGTACCAGATCGTGCACGCCGAGCCCAAGTTGGCCGGGATCCCGCAGCGGCTACGCCCGATCATCGAACGTTGCCTGGCGAAGAACCCCACTGACCGGCCCACCCCGGTCCAACTGCTGGAGTCGATCGGGAAGCTCGCACCGTCCACGCGGCCCTGGCCCGCTGCGGTACACGACCTGATCACCCGCCAGTGTGCGGAGGTCGCGCGGTTGCTTGACGTGACTTCGGAGCAGCCCGCAAAGCTACCGACATTCGGTGAGGCCGACAGGCGAGTTGCTGAACCGGCCGGTGACCAGTCAACAACTCAGGAGTTGTACCCGCCGCCTCCATATCCGCAGGCGCCCTATCAGCGCTCTCGGCAACGGCATGCGTCCGGCCTTGCGGACGCCGCAATGATCCTGTGCACCGTCTCTAGCCTGTTTCTTGCCGTGAGCGGCGGCGGATTCATATTATTCGGCCTCCCAACTGTCGTCAACGACATACCGAGCTGGGCAGTTGTGCTGACCGACGTGATGTGGGGGATCGGCGACATTCTGGTACTCGTCGGGACCATCCTGATGTGGTGCAAGAAATCGGCAGGCCGAATGCTCGCGATCATCGGCCTCAGCATGGTGGTGGCTTCCACGCTCGGCCTCGAACTCGTATCATTGTCGGCGTCTCTGGACGTCATCATGTCGCCGTTGCAATACCTCATCAACGTCTTCACCGTGCTGAGCCTCGCGCTTGTCCTGTTGCCTAGCACCGGCAGGTACTTGAAGGCCCAGCGCCGCGCGCGATACAAGTCGCCCTCCCACCCCAACCCAGATACACCGCTCTTAACTTGATCTTCACTTTGGATTGGGTGACGCGAACTCGGTTGGTTATGGTGTCTACCGCACCAACCTGACCTACCTGCAGATTTTGAGACACCGAATACGAGTGCGACCTGCAGCGGACTGGATCGGTGATCATTTAGCACCGCTGCTACGCCGCAGCGGTGCCCGGAGCCTGGCTGGCTAGGGATCGTTTGCCCCTATGAGCGCTTGATCTGCCCTCAGAGGCAGGCACAGGCCGGTGCCGCCGTCTACCGCGACACGCAGCGGGTGCCCTGGTGACAAAGTAGGACCTGCCGCAGGTGAGAGCCGTCGTCGTGTGGCTGGGCGCTCCAGTTGGCCAGTTGAGCGCGGTTGTTGGCAGGTTGGTGCTCAATTGCGGCACCATTGTGGCGGCTCCGCACGCCGATGTCCGGATGTTGCCGCACGAGCACCTACTCATGTGGAGCGCCCTGTAGTGCAGTGATCATGGCAGAGTCGTAAGCGTGGGAAACAGCAGGGTGCCGTCTGGCCCGATCAGATCCAGGTGTTGAGGAGTTTGGTCGGGCAACAGTGATCGGAACCATCCGAACGCCACGTGAGCGTTCGGCCGTTCTTCCGGTATGCCCGACAGCAGTTTGCCGAGCCGGGGAGCGATATCATTGGGCTTCCGGTGTTGCAGGAGCTGCGCCAGGACCTGGCCAATGGAATACATATCCCCCGGTGGTTCCTCGACTCCGTTGTATCGCTCCGGTGCGATGTAAAGCTGTGTGCCGATCGGCTGCGGTCCAGTAAGTCGTTTCTCGTCGTTTTGTATGTCCAGCATGATGCCAAAGTCGATCAGCTTGACGCGACCGTCGTAGATCATGATGTTGCCCGGTGTGATGTCGCGGTGAACGATTGACTGGCCATGGACGTAGGTCAGGACCGAACACACGTGAGCTGCTAGAGCAACAGCCCACTCAACGGGAACCAATCTCCCATTCTCCCCATACTTGAGTATGATGCTTTTGAGAGAAGGTCCCGGCACGTAGTTCATGACCAGGTACATGATGTTGTCCCTGTCCTCGTCAACCCAGTGATCGCGGATAGCAGGGATGTCGGGGTGCTTCAAGACTTGAAGGGCGCGCGCTTCGCGTCGGAACCGCTCCATCGTAGTGTCGTCGACGAACATAATTATTTTCACGGCGACTCTGCCGTCGCCGGAGTCCTCCAGATCCTCGGCGACGCACACTTCCCCCATGCCGCCGTAGTCGATTCTCCGTCCGAGCCGGTAGCGCTTTCTGACAACCCGCGGCTCAGACATCGATGTCCTGTTCCTGGGCCTTGTCGATGGACGAGACGGCGGCGGTAATCAGCTCAGTGCGCCGCGCCGGACTACCAAAAACGGCGGAGATGAAGCCGATACTCCCAAAACGATTGTCTATCGAAGAGTTGAGCACCGACAGCACAGCCGGCACATCGTCTTTCAGGCTGGCACGCTGGAACAGAATGTGCGCTATCACGAGGTCGCCTTTCTCGGCGATCGCCGCCAGCCGCCCATTCAGCTGGAAAGCACGCTCGTGCACAGCCTTCCGCAGCGAGCGCAAACGCTGTACCGAGTGCCAGATCTCCCATGCGGATGGACGGTGGCCGAACAACTCGGTGTACGCGCCATCAGGCGCGTGCTTCCACAAGAAGTCGGTGGACGACAGTGCCCGCGAGATCAGCGCTGGGTCCGGATGTGCGCAGGCCAGGGCGAGCGCGGCTTCGTCTACCGTGCAACCGGTCTCCGGTGCGGGTTGGGATTGCCCACGCCTCAGGGCGTAGTCCTTGTTCAAGGAAACCTTAAAATCCTCCCGGATCCGGGCTTGGAGCTCGTCCAGTGCCACGAAGTCGCGCGGTTCCATCCGGTGTTGGGTGTTCGTCGCGGCGGTGATCGCTTCCGCGAACCCGTCGGGGGTTCCCTCGGCCACGACGACTCTGAGCATGACGCGGAGATCGGCAAGAGAACCAGGATTGCTCCCGTATGTGCGGTAGAGCGCCAAGGTCGTCTGCACGCCGTTGACGACTACCGCGTTGTTAAGGCGGAGTCGCACGGGCTCCGTTTGGCCGCTGGCGGCGAGCGGCTCCAGAACGACGCTGTCGCACATGACTGTGAGCCCGTTGTTGAAAAACAAGAAGTGATCCGGATTTTTCAATGGACTCGTAAGGAGGTTCACGCTGACCTCGTCGGCCGCGAGCAGTCTGCGTGCGTTGTGAGCCATGAGGGCCGGACCGTTGGCGAGGTACCAGCGTGCGACTTCGCTCCCCTTGACTATCCCCATGTACGACCGATACGGGTGCTCATGCGCGAACCAGCCGTCCGTGAACGTCGCTTCGATGCTCACCGGACCAGGTCGTAGATGATCACGCACTGCCACGTGGAAGTCCGCGGCGGACAGAACACGGAAGTCGATCGAGTAAGGCAGTTCCGACGCCTCGACGTCGATCATGTCGCGGACGGTTCGCGCCACGCCTGATTCCGCCATGACCGCAGCTACGAGGTGAACCCGCACATCCGGTGTGGTCAGCATCCGGCAGACTTGATCGGCGAACGTCTGCAGCCGAGCGTTCATCCGGTCGAACTCGAAGTTGCCCAGCGCCCGGAAGCCATGGATCAGTCGGGCGGCGTCGGCGACACTGAAAACCGCGCGACCTTTTTCGCTCCATTTCGCCTGGATGAGCCACAACTCGTTCGTGGCTACCGAGTAAGTCACCGCATCGACACCGAGATCGTCGTGGCCGTCGGTCACCGCGGAGGCCGCTTCGGCCGATGTGCGGTCGGTCAGGATCTGAACCGTTTTCGCGCCAACGCTTTACAGAAAAATTCTGGTGTGTCAGCGGAAAACTGGTGGGCGGACCGCAGGACGGTCGTCGGGTACGGCGAAGACCCTGGACGGCCTACCGGAGGGCGAGTTGGTGATCGACGGGGTGACCTACCTGCAGCGAAACCACACCACGGGGACCGACGACGGTGGCTCCAGGTGGTGCTTCGACCTCGCCGACGAGCCATAGAACAGACGACCAGTGCCGGGGTGCCGGGTGCCGGACACAGGTGCTCATTCCGGTTCGCGTGGGTCGAGAGCGTCGCGAATGGTCAGAATGCCGCCGCGCAGAACGGTTTCGACGTGATAATGGTCGAGACCTGCAGACAGGGCATCGACCCAGTCAGGCAACTCGAACGACTCCAACACATGCCAGGGGCTGCGGTGCATAGGCCGTTCGGCCTGCTGAGTGAGCATGGCAACGGTGTAGGCGACCGCGGCGGGCCAGATCCGCGCGAACGTGGCATCAGACGCTCTCAATACCTCTCGGCTCGCCGCCGCCTCCGGGTCGTCGTGGACGTCCTCGCCGTACTCGTCGGCCACAAACTCATCCAGTTCCGCATCGCGGCGATCGCGGCACACGGTCCGCAGGTTCGGGTACGCCCGATCGATCGCCGCGGTGATATGCGTCAGCGACGCTCCACAGCCGAGATTGGCCAGCGCGGCGGGCCGTCGATCCGTTGACGGCAGCCAGACCCACGTCTGCGCCGGATCGGCCCACCACTCCCTCGGCAGATAATGGCTTCCGTTCGCGCTCCACTCCGCCGCCAACCACTCCGGCAAGTCAGGACCGCCCAGACAGCACAACAGCACCTGGGCACCAGCCCACCCGGCCGGTACCGCGAGATTCTGCGACGCGGCATGGTCGAGGTAGAACGCGAGTTGGGCCGGGCGGGGACCGAGCAGGTCGCCGTCGAACGCGCAGCACGGACACACCCCGACCTCGACGCGGGTCGGCTGCATCAGCCCGTCCACTGGGTAGGAATCCCCGCAGATGCCGCACTCCGCGTCCGCCTGGGTGTCGGCAAGGTCGCGCCAGCGGGCCTCCGCAACCACCCTGTCAATCTCGGCGACGATCTCGACGGTAGGCCAGTCAGCGGGGATTTCGTGGGCGTCGACCCCGCCGACGCGCTCCAACTCCTCGGAGTACTCGACGGTCAGCGGCGCCCACACCGTCACCCGCAGCGGCGCGTCCAGATCGAACACGTCGGGGTCGTCGGGATGCTCGTCCCCAGTGGACGCCGATGAGGGCTCGCCCGTTCGCGCCACGTGGACCACAGCCGGCCCGGCATATACCGGCAGCGCGTGGAACTGCGGGGTGTGCTCGACCACCACGGGCCAGCCGGCCGCCTCCAGCGCCGCGACCAGGTCGTCGCGCAACCGGGCGGCCAGCACCGCGGTCTCAGACCGCGAAGTATCGGCGTCCAGATAGGTTCTGCCGGTCGCGGCGGCGTGCGCGCGGACGGCCTTCTTCCGTCGATGATCACGGGTCATGCCGGAACTCCTTGCACGGCACGGCTTCCCACGCTCCGCGCCTGCTGGTCACGGGCACGACAACATTCACGCTCTGGCGCGATCAGCAGACCTTGACCGTGGAATCTCCGGCGACGGCGTGGGCGTCGGTATCCAGCACGATGCGGGCCAGCGCCGCAGCCCGCACGCACTGTAGCCCAAGCCGCATCATCGACACCCCCGATCCCCTCCTCAAAGAATTCACGAACAGCGAGGGTGACACTTACAGCACCCGCCGGTCATCCGGCCACAGCGGGTGGCCGCGCGAATCTTGGCGTGCCATCCACCCTTGCAGGTGTAGGCAGGGCGCTGCTCCCCGCCGCGCGGGTCTACCCGACTGGCGGACATGATCTTGCGGGCAAGATCGCTGCGTTATGTCCACTTAGGAGTCGACCGGTGCACATCTATGGCGCGCTTTGCCTGGTCAGGGGGTTTTCTGAGTGACCAGAAATACTGGATTCACCTGTGTAGGTATCCGTCCGGTTAGGGTCGACGTCATCATGGGCAGAATTGACAGCAAGGCTGCACTCAGCCGCTCTTCCGGGATTCGGATCGTGACGTGCAACGTCCAACGAGCCAGCATTTCGAGGGCACGCCGGCAGGCGGCCTGGCTCGTGGGCGTCGGCGCCGAGGTACTCGTGTTGACCGAGGTATCAGCTGACGAGTCAGGCGATGTACTGGCCCGTTTGCTCGTGGACGCTGGCTTTGGGGTGTTGCTCCCGAAACCAGCGTCACATGATCGATACCGAGTGCTCCTGGCTAGCCGGGATGCGGAGCCGACTTGTGTCGATGTGGGAGCCGACTCGATGGGACATCGGTGCGTCGCGGCACGTGTGTCCCTGCCTGCGGGCGTGGTCGGTGTAGCCGGGCTCTACGTTCCGTCTCGCGGCCCAAGGGAGCGTCGTAACCAGGACAAGCGCGCGTTCCAAGATCGTGTAGCGGCCATCCTGCCCGATGTCGAGAAGGCCCTTGACGTAGCTGGGCCCGTTGTAGTCGCCGGTGATCTCAACGTCGTCGAGCCAGCTCACGATCCGCGCTACGCGGTGTTCGGCATGTGGGAGTACGACTTCTACCGGGCGTTTGGTCGGGCTGGGTTCGAGGACGCATTTCGTATTATGGAACCCGTCAAGATGGACTATTCGTGGTTTGGCCGCCCGTCCGCTGAAGGTCAGCGCAATGGATACCGCTTTGATCATGCGTTCGTCAGCGGAGCACACCGTGCAGCAGTGATTGAGTGCCGATATGACCACTCAGTGCGAACGGCTGGGCTGACTGATCACTCTGCTTTGACCTTGACCCTCGACGTGTCGGCCACGGTCGAGTGAGTCGGCCACGCCGACGCACCCAGGGTCGGCGTGGGCTCCCCGACAGGACGAGGGACCGCTGCTAGGGTCCGCCACGCGCCCGCGGGCGACGGCAGGCGCCGCTGTTGGAAGCAGCGCCGTGGACTGATGCATGCTTGCCCTGGAGGGCTTCGAAGATGACGGTGGCAGGTCAGGATCCGCGTGATGTGGTGCACGATCTGGTGGCTGGTGTAGTGCCTCTCGACGAGTACGAAGCACAGGACAAAGCCACCACGTTGCAGTGGATTCGATCGGGCGCCCCGCTGTTCCGGATCGCTCGCCCAGCGACACCGGACAAGCACCTGTGCGTCTACTTCGCCTTGTTCGACGAGGCGCGGCGCAGCGTCTTGCTGGTCGACCACGTGAAGGCCGGCTTGTGGCTGTTTCCTGGCGGCCATGTCGACGACGGCGAGGACCCGCGCACCACGGTAGGGCGGGAGGCGACCGAGGAGCTGGAGATCGACGGCGAGTTCCACCCGCGGTTCGGGGACGAGCCGCTGTTCCTGACCGTCACGAAGACGCGCGGCGAGCACAGTCACACGGACGTGTCGTTCTGGTTCGTGCTGGCCGCCGATCAGGACATGCGCATCGAAGCGGACCCCCGAGAGGCGAATCAGGTCCGTTGGTTCGACTTGGACGATCCGGCGGAGTGGGCACACGACCGGTTTGATCCACACATGGCTCGGTTCCGCGACAAGCTCCTTGCCCACCTGGGCACTCCGGCATTGCTCGGCTACTGACTTTGTAGCTTCAAGGTTCGGCGTGTCGTCGGCATCTATTGTGGACTTGCTGGGACGATTCCGTGGTGCGATACGCGGATGGCGGCGGCACTGGCCCGGCGGCGCGTGCCAAGCGTGAACAGGTTCGCCAGCGAGCGGCGGAGATGTTCGAGCAAGGTGCCACGGCCGTCGAGGTGGCACACGCGCTTGAGGTGTCAGAGAAATCAGCGAGGGCATGGCGGCGGACCTGGACCACCGGCGGGGCCGAGGCGCTGGCTTCGAAAGGGCCACCCGGCCCGAAGACCAAACTGAACCAGCGGCAGATCACCCGGCTGGAACACGCGCTGCTGGAGGGGCCCGCGGCGGCGGGCTGGAGAGAGGACCAGCGCTGGACACTGGCCCGCGTCAAGACACTGATCGGGCGGATGTTCCATATCTCCTACAGCCTCAAGGGGGTGGCACTGCTGCTGCACCGACTGGGCTGGACTCCTCAAGTACCGGTCCACCGCGCCGCTGAACGCAATGACGACGCGGTGACCACCTGGCGGAAAACGACCTGGCCACAGGTAAAAGGATCGCGCGCAGGCTGGGTGCGTGGATCTGCTTCGTCGACGAAGCCGGACAAACGCTGAGACCAGCCAAGGCCCGCACCTGGGCCCCGCGTGGACACACGCCCGTCGTACGGGTGACCGGCAAGGGCTCGGGCCGGATCTCGATCGCGGCCATGACCTGTCACCGATCCGGCCAGAAATCACGGCTAATCTACCGGATGATGATCCACCGAGGCCGCAAAGGCGAGAAGAAAGGCTTCCGCGAACACGACTTCGCCGCCCTGCTCGACACCGCACACCAGCAACTGGGCGGACCGATCGTACTCGTGTGGGACAACCTTGGTGGCCACACCAGCGCCCTCATGCGCAGGCTCATCGCGACCCGAACGTGGTTACGGGTCTACCAACTCCCGTCCTACGCTCCGGAACTCAACCCCGTGGAAAGCGTCTGGTCACACCTGAAACGCAGCCTGGCCAACCTCGCCGCCGGCACCATCATCCACATGGCCTCGCTGACACGCACCCGGCTCAAACGCATGCAGTACATACCGGGCCTCGTCGACGCCTTCCTTACCGGCACCAAACTACGCCCACCGTAGACCCTGATAATTCAAGGTCGATAGCAGGCCACCGCGAACGGCAGTCGCTCAAGGGCGATGGCCGTTCGTCGACGCACGATCGGCCGACAGGCCGAGCGTGGTGAGCAGGGCAGCGTGATCGCTGAGTTCGTCGCTTCGGGTGGTGTGGTCGTAGGCGCACGCTCGGATCTCACCTGCTCCTGCGCTGACCAGGCTGTGGTCCAGACGCTGGCTTCCGAAGCGGGGATTGATCCAGCTGTGATCGCCGCCCGAGGGATTGAGTTCGCGGTAGGCGTCGCGCAGGCCAAGCGCGAGCAGGTCGGTGTAGAAGGCGTAGTCGTGGTCTTCAAATGCCGGCAGGTGGGGGCGGTGGCCGGGTTCGACGACGTTGAGGTCGCCCGCAATGCACAGAGCGGGGCGGTTGATCTGCGCGAGATAGTCCAGAAAGCGGTGCTGGAACTCGCGGCGGCGGTGGCTGCTGTCGGCGGTCATACCGTTGGTCGGACCGTAGATGCCTACGAGGCGCACGGTCGTGTCGTCGGTAGCCAGGTCGACGGCCGCGACACGGGGATCGAAACCCGCTGGCTCGACGGGGGTGACCTGGATGCCTCGGGTGGCTACTGCGGCGAAGTAGCGGGTGTCCTTCCAACCGAGAGGGCAGGTGGTGGTGAATCCTTCCGCGTGGAGGCAGGCCAGGATGTGGCGGCCTCCTTCGGACGGTTGCATCTCGGTGAGTACGAGCGTGTTGCTCTTGGTGGCCAGCAGCCAGTTGACGATGCGTTGCGCGCGACTGGGGTTGGGGCTGTTGACGTTGAGCGCGCAGACGCGCAGCTCGTCCACTGGGCTGTCCTGGATGGTCTCGTCCCCGGCTGAGGTGGCACCGAACAGCATTCCCTGAAGTGCGTCGTCGTCGGTCACGGTCGTCTCTACTTTCCGTCGAGGGATGCGGATCGGCTCGCCGGGTCGAGGTCCGCGATGAGGTGTTGGATGCGGGTGATGGTGTTCGCGAGTTGGTCGGGGGTCAAGCGTTTGCTGGCGCGTTGTTCGGGTGATTCCTGGGCTGCGCCGTAGACCCAGAAGAAGCTGTCGGTGGCGGCGTCGAGGATCAAGAATCGCTGTTTGGCCGACGGGCCGCGGACGAGCATCGAGATGGTGTCGGCCTCGGCTTGGACGGTGTGCACGCTGGTGTGGTGCAGGGCATAGGTCGAACCGGGTTGTTCAAGGCGCTCGTGGATCGGGAGCAGACTGTCTGGATCGGTGTCTTCGCCGAACTGGTCGTCACAGCCGAAGATCCGATGGACGTAGCCGCCACGCAGGATGTGGCTGGCGAAACTCCACCGGTGGTTGTGCGGCCGGTCGAAGAACCCTGCCTGGTACACGTGCAGGCGTAGCCGCACATTGAGGTCGACAGCGTCATGGAGGACGAGCTTGTGCATGAAGTCGTAGCCCTCGCACATCTCGGCCAGATGTGGGTCGTCGGCGACATGCGCGACGAGCCTGGCCAACAGTGCGGGCTCGTGGGTCAGCGCCTCGAACAGCGGTGCGCAGCCGCGGAGGATCGAGGTGGTGTCGTCCCAGTCGATCTGGCCAAGCGAGGTGAAGCTCGGGTGCGGCGGGCTGGTCATGGCTGAGTCACCATCCGCTCGGGGTGCTCGTCGTGGGCGTAGGGCGAGGCGTCGAGCAGCCTCTTGAGGTGGGGATGCAGTCGGTAGAACTGGGTGCCGATGGCGGGTTGCGCAGTGAGGTCGGGCAGGGTGCCCGTGGTTGCGACGTGTGCGGCACCGGCGAGAAGGAGCCGGAGCTGGGTGGTTTTCACTCGGGCCGCCAACGTACGTGTGGGACTGATCGGTACCGGATGAACCGCGATCACTTCGCCGGTGTCGACCGAGGGTCGGGCCAGGTGCAGGCTGCACACGATGGGCTGGTTGTTGAGTAGTGCCCAGCCGACTGCGTCCATGCCGCGATGTGTGGGCAGGGCGCCGTTGTGGGCATTGAGGACACCCAGCCTGGCAGCATCGAGGACGCGGTCCGGAACCACGGGCATGCCGACCAGGAGAACAACGTCAGCGTCGGCGGCTCGGATCGCTGCTGTCACGTCGTCCCACGATTCGGCCGTGGTGGTGGGCACACTGCTCGGCACGCTCGGCCACGTTGAAGGGGCAGGTGGGCCGGGCGGGTACCAGGCGCTGGAGTAGTTCGACAACTCCGTCCGCCCGGTGTGCAAGGGCGTATACCAACACACGGCCTGGATAGGCAGCCCCGCAGCGGTCGCGGCGGTCACCAGACGTCCGGCGCTGCCAGAACCAGAGCTTGCCAGCACAGCGATCCGAGCCCGGCTCGTACCCATGAGCCGACCTGGGCAGAGTGCCTCGTCGCTGGGTTGTCCGGTCGGCTCGGCAAGGACGATGCGGGCGGCCAAGCGGCGCCGAAGCCGGTCGGTGGCCTCACCGAGCAGGCGTCCGACGGCGGCCAACTGACCGGTCAGATCCGGCTCTTGCCACGGCCCGTCGGCACGGTTGTGGTGCAGCCAGACAGCACCGGTGAGTTTGCACGCCGTGTTGAGGAAACGCAGGTCGCCACTGGATCGGGACATATCAACCCAGCGCGCGGCCAGCGCCAGCCAGGCCGAGCCGGCCTCAGGGCTCAGGTCCGCTACCTGCTCGCGGACCGGCGGTCGAAACAGGCTGCTGGCTTCGATCCGGTGGAGGAGGACGGCGTCGGCCTCCGTCGGCGTGGCTTGCGTACTGACCGGGCCACACCGAGTACCGGCGGTCGGCTCGGCGTCGGCTGCGTGACGTCGCCATAACGCAGCCAGGGTTGCCGGGACGGCGTGGAGCCGGCGCGCTAGGCCGGCCTCCGGGAGGGCAAGCAGGTCGTCGAGCGCGAAGTCGCCGTCGATGTCCACTCGCACGGGGTGGCGCGCCGCCACAGGTCCGCGTGTGCGGGCCTCCTCGGAGGCTGGTGCGGCTGTCATCGGGCGACCGCGACGGACACCTTGGCGAGGGTATCGAGGTAGCCGGCCACGAACGGCTCGTCGCCCTCGTAGCCCCACAGCGGGATCTTGATGAAGGTGTCGGCGAAGGTGGTCACTCCGGGCATGTCGGTGCTCGGCGGCGTGCTGGGCACCCACGGCGCGAACGGGTCACGACGAGCGAACAGGGGCTCGGCGCTGATGTCGCGAGTCGAGCCGGGGGCATCCACCTCCGTGGCGCCTTCGGCCTGGCACAGGGCAACGAACTCGTCACGGGAGACCGAGGCGTTCTCCGGGGTGAATCGCAGCCCGAGCACGTAGAGGCCATGCTGCCCCTCTGCCTCGGGCACGACCGCGGGGGCGATCACGGGGTTGTCGGCCAATCCATCGGCGTACCGGGCGAGGGTCGCGCGGCGGCGGCGTTCGATGTCGGCCGCGTTGGTGAGTTGGTGGACCCCGATCGCAGCACCCAGGGTGGTGATGCGGTGTTTGAGGCCCATGCCGGTGAAGGCGTACGGGTAGTACTCGGCACTGGGGTCGATCTCCTTCTGGCAGCGCTTGTTGTAGTGCCCGAACAGCAACGCCAGTTCCCGGTAGAGGTCGCCCGCGGTGACGAGGACACCACCTTCGCCGGTGGTGATCGCCTTCTGATTGGTGGAAAACACCGCCATGTCCCCGAACGTGCCGATCCGCTGTCCTCGCCACGATGCGAAGTGCGCGTGGGAGCAGTCCTCCAGTAGCACCAGGTCGTGGGCGCGACAGAACTCGACGATCTCGTCCATCGGACACGGGTTGCCCCACATGTGCGTGACGATGACCGCCCGGACCGCAGGCGTGAGTTTCTCCGCCAGGGTCGCGGCGGTGACGTTGCCGTAGCGGTCGGCGTCAGCGAAGCGGACCTCGATGCCGTCATAGGCGAAGGGAGTGGCCGTGGCGAAGAAGGTGTAGGCCGGCGCGAGGATCGCGTCACCGGGTCGTAGTCCGGCGATCCGGCTCATGGCGTGGATAGCCGACGTGCCGGAGGCGAACGACACGGCGTGAGGCGCTCCGACGAACCGAGCGAAGGCCGCCTCGAACTCCCCAATCACACCGGAGGCATCCCGGTCCGAAAGGGATCGGTGCAGTTGCAAGTGGACCGCGTCTTCCAGCTCGCGCGTGACGGCGGGCCACTGATAGTGCGGCTGCGGAAGATCGAGGACCCTCGTTCCGCCATGCGCAGCGAGCAGGCTGGTCGTGGTCATCGTGGCACCTCTCCATTCCTCGTCGCGGCCCGCCATCGGCGCAGGTTCGGGCGGTGTCCGAAGCTCGGCCACGATCGGTGCGAGCCGCCGAGCGGTGGCGGGGATGGGCTCGTCGGGGTCGAGCTCCGCGGTATGCCAGCCGTGCCGTTCGGCGAACGTCTGCAAGTTGGCGGCGGTCTTGGTTTGGTAGTCGACAAAGGTGTCGCGGCCCAGCTCGTCGAGGGCGCCGTAGCTGGCGTGCATCCCCAGTTCGGCGGGCCGGAAGTCCTGGCGGCGGTCGTACACCGCGCCAGCGTCGGCCCGTAGCAGCAGCACCGCGTCCGGCATCCGCACGCGGTCGAAGATCACGGCGAGATCGGGCTCGGTGAATCCTTGCAGGAGCAGCTTGGCGAAGAACTTGTACAGCCAGCCATCGACGATGATATCGAACCCGGCGTCCAGCAGCGGCCCCACGACGGTCTCGGTGTGCGCGGTGAACCACGCCGCCTGCAACGACACCCAGAACGCGTCGGAGAGGTCTGGGGCGTCGCCGCTGTGCCAGAGCATGGTGGACAGGTGCTCCATCAAGGTGGCCGCGTAGGTCGAGGTCGTGGAGATCTGCCGACGCGAGACGAACACCAACACACCCGCTGCCACCTCCGCCGTGCCGTGTGCAGTCGGTTGCCCGAGCCGAGCGGCAGCCGTGTCGTAGCTGATGTCGGCGAGCTGGCGCGCCAGGGAGGTCTTGCCGACTCCGTCAGTTCCCTCCAACGCGATGAATCGGCCAGGCACGCGTGCGGCTCCTCCCAGCGGTGACCGTGCCCCAGGGAGGGCACGACTACCGATTGTGGTGACGGTGGATGGGCGGGGCAACACACCGGCCTCAGCATCACGCGTGGTGGCCGGAGCGACGGTGGAGGTCAGGTGCCGCATGGGTCGTTCGCGTTGATCAGGCGCCACCCTTCGGCGTCACACCATCGGGTGAATTCGCGATCGAGTAGCTGCCAGCTCGTCGACGGCAGGGTCGGCAGCACTTGCTCGATCGCGAGTGACAGTGCCGGCGCGAGTTCGGTTACCGCGGCGTCCAGCAGGGCGACTACGGCGGCGTCCAGACCGGGATCAGGTATGTCCGGACCGTAGGTTCTGATGAGGTCGACCATTCCAGTGAGCACCCGAAACGCACCGTCCTTGAGCACGACACGCGCGTTGCGCAGCCGACGGCGGGGAACGCCGTCGAGGATCTTCTCCAGGCTCTTGAGGGTGTAGTCGAGCGCGAAGTGGTGATCGACCCACATCTGCGCACGGCGAGAACAGCAACCGATCCGCCAATCCGCGAACTGTGCCTCGACCCGACCCATCGTCGGGTCTGGCAGCCCGGCGAGGCCCTGGGCTTGCACCGCGCGGGTGTAGGGGGCACCGATCAGGCACTCCATGGAGACCAACATGTAGGAGATCTCGGTGTAGAACGGTCGTCCAGTCGCGTGCTCGGCCACGAAGTCCGTGTCGGTGATGCCGTCCACGATCTGTTCAACGGACAGTTCCGGTAGCCGACGCAGCAGCAGATCTGTGCGGGCCTGGAAGGCGTGGCTCGCCGCGAGTTCGTCGGCGGTCATGAGGTGGTCGAACGTGATGTAGGTGAACCGCGTCGGCACGCCGAGTGCTGACAAGGCGCGGATCGCCAGAGCGTTCTGTTCGGCCGTGCTGTCCTTGGCGAACCGTTGCAGGATCGAGGTCACGCCCGACTCGACCCCGAACAGCATCCTGCGCAGCCCAGCGCCGAGCAGGCTGCGCCACATCGAGGCGCGCTCCACGTGCCAGGTGCGATCGCGATCCGGGCGGACAACCTGGTCGATCCGGCAGGACGACTCCCACGCGAACCCGGCATTGCTGATCGTGCTCGCGACGCCGAGCGCCCGGTCGGCGGCGTCTTCGCCGCGGCCGATGAACTCCTCGTCGACCACGTACAGGGTGCGCGAGATCGTCGGGTGCCGATCGGCGACCTTTCCGATCTCGTCGAGCATCCAGGGCAGCTGGTCGGTGTTGCCGCCGGACCACGAGCCCTTGTGCCCGCGCGGGCAGAACGAGCAGTGGCTGGTGCAGCCGCGGGAGATTTCCAACTGCGCCACGCCGTTGCGTGCAAAAGTCGCGTCGAGAAGGTCGAGCTCTGGCAGGAAGTCCCGCTGAACACGGTTCGGCGCCACGGCGGTACGTCGTGCCTGACGGCCGTGATCGACGGCCCCGCGCCGAGGCGCACCGCGGTATCCAATACCGCGGATGTTCGCCAGCTCGCGATCGCCGTGGACGTACCCCATCGCGTCGGCGATGGTCGGTTCGCCAGCCCCACGGGAGACGAGCAGCCGCGGATACTGCTCCAACAGCATTGCCTCGTTGCGCACGGTCAGGCTGCCGCCCGCGAGCACCAGCGGCGGAATAGGCATCTGGTCCAAGCTGTCGAGCAGGTCGCTCATCAGGTCGTGCTGGCCGAAGGTCGCCGAGATTCCGACGATGTCCGGTTGCTCGTCGTCAACGCGTCGGACGATGTCGTCCAGGGAGGCGCCCAGTTGCATGTCGATCAACTGCACCTGACCCATCAATGTCAGCCGCGCCGCCCGCGCGAGGTCAGAGATCGCCAGCGGGAAGCGCGGCAAGGGGAACCATTCCGGGTGGTACAGCGCCGTCAACAGGACCATTGGGCGTGCTAACCGGTCCACGGCATCTCGCGTTAGTGCGGCGACCGACAACCAGCGATCCGGCTCGGCGAGCTCCACCTGGTCAGACGCCCACTTCGGCCATTCGCGCGTGCTGTGTGGCTGGCCGGACAGGTCGGCGACTACCCAGCCGCCCAACGCGGCAGTGCGTTCGGCGAACAGGAGCCGACGATCCAGAGCTCCTGTGAGGCTGAACTTGCCCGGCACAGCATCCGCCACGAGCCTGCCCAGCTTGGGCAGATCCGTCTCAGGGATCTCCGGCAACGCGGCCATCGTGTGGTCGGCGACGATGCCGGCCGCCGTGGTGGCGCGAATTGCCTCAACGAGCCGGCTGTAAAACGGCGAAGCCGTCTGCCAGCCCGAGGTCGTCAAGGTGCTGGTGTCGTGCAGCGTGCGCATGCTGTGCTCCCCACCAGGAAGTGCCGTGGACGCCAAGCACACCTGGAAGGGACTGCAGCCGACAAGCACACCGGACGCACCCGGACTGTCCCACTATCCGCAAGTCCGTAACCTGCACCAATACGAGACCGCCCGCGCCGGCACGGGTAAGGTTTCGGACAGTATGGGACACCTTCCGGTCAGCCACCGAGATCCATGACATCGCCGACGAACGACATAGATCCGCTCGACGCAAACACTGTCGCCGAGTTCGCCGAATGCCTGCGTGCAGTGCGTCTCCGCGCCGGCAACCCGTCCTATCGGACTCTGCAGCAGTGGGGCGAGCGGAACAAGATCCCGCTCCCTCGTAGCACCGTCCAGGACGCTCTCGCGGGCCGCCGTCTCCCCCGTAAGTCCCTCGTTCTGGCCCTGGTCCGCGCCTGCGGCATCCCCGACAGTGATCGACGTTGGGAGATCGCCTGGACCCGCCTGGCAGATCACCCGACCACACCAGCTCGCCCGCTGACTCAACTCCAGCAGGATCTGACCCGCGATTTCGCGGATGCGGGCCTACTCCGGATCGGCTCAACCTACCTCGGCGAGATGGAGTGGAAACAACTCTTCGCCGAGGTGACCGAACTCGACATCGTGGTGGCCTACGGCCAAACGTGGCGCAACATGCACGCGCGAGAACTGACTCTGGTAGCCGCCAGGCCCGATCGTCGAATCCGCGTCTTCTTGGCCGACCCCGACGACGAGCTCACCGTTACCGTCTTAGCCGACCGCTTCAGCGCAACTCACGACGAACTACGCTCTCGCATCACAGCTACCCGCCGCGCTTACGAGACCCTCCGCCGACCCAACGGCGCCCAAATCGAGGTGTACTACCGACCGGGTGATCGTGTCTTCAGCTTCTACCGGTTCGATGACGTCGCCGTCGCGGGCCTCTACAGTCACTCCCGCACCCGCGGCGCAGCTGTACCGGTCTTCGTCTGCGCACGCCCTGGCGAACTCTACGAGTTCATCCAGGACGAACTCGCCGTCATCCTCGACCAGAGCAGGCTCACGTGACCTCCCGCCATGCCGCCGACGACGCCAGCCGGCCAACGATCCCGACCCGTCAACTCGGAGCCACCGGCATCACAGCGCCGGCCATCGGAATCGGCTGCTGGGCCATCGGCGGCCCGGACGACAACCTCGGCATGCCGATGGGGTGGTCCACAGGAGCCAACGAGGACGAATCGCTCACCGGACTGGAAAAAGCATGGGAATGCGGCGCCCGCCTCTACGACACCGCAGATGTCTATGGCCACGGCAAATCAGAGCGACTGCTCGGGCGCCTCGTCGCTCAGGTTCCCCGTAAAGAGATCGTGCTCGCCTCCAAGGTCGGATACTGCGCCGGAACAGCGGAACACGGCTTCGAACCTCGCCACATGCGCCGGCAACTCGAACAGTCCTTGGACAACCTCAAAACCGATCACCTCGACATCTACGCCTTCCACCATCCCAACTTCGGCACGGATGACCGTTGGCTGCAGCCCGCAATCGAGGCTATGCGCACTTTCCGCGACCAGGGCCTCATCAGAGCCATCGGAATGCGCGGACCACACCGATTCGCACTTGACCGCCTCACCACACCTCCCGACCACCGCGGCGACAAGGTCGCACGGTTCAAAGCATTGTTCGACAAGATCGAGCCTGATGTTCTCGCAATCAGAGACAACCTGCTAACGCCATCAGCTCAGTCCGACGGAATATTCTCATTCGCCGACCAGCAGAACGTCGGCATCCTTATCAGCAAACCACTCGGACAGGGACTGCTCACTGGGGCGTACCGCCCAGACACCCAGCCCACGTTTGGCCTTGGCGACCACCGGCTTCGTAAACGCTGGTTCCAACCCGACGCAATCGAGATCATCGATACAGGACTAAACCACCTGCGAGCGATTGTTGGTACACGCACCGAGGACTTGATCAGCGTCGCCTTGTGGGCATGCCTCGACCGTTCACCTAACGCGATTGCCCTCGCCGGATTCACCAGCCCAGATCAGGTTGCCATGAATCTGCGGTCACTTAACCCACGCCCAGTCCTCGAAAAGATTGCTGCAGCAAGGAAGATCATGACCGAAGTCCAGAAGCAGCTCGACGCCACCGGAGAAACAATCCTACCGAGCCAGCCTTGCGATGAACGCCACCTTCCCAGCACCCAGAACTGAACAAACAGGAACGACCCAACCAGTGGGCGATTCGATAGCGATGTCTTGCCTGCCGCCAGACAAGCCAAACACGATACGTGGACCTTCTACAACCATCTCGGCCCGCAGCGCCTCGGGTGACGCCCAACTAGTGCTCTGACCGCTTAGGTTCGCCGGGTTGGTGGTCGTGGCGGTTGGATGTGCGGTGACGTCCGATCCGACCGCTGGAGGCGCGGTGGCCGAACCTGTCCGTGTGCGC
>NZ_SLWS01000027.1 GCF_004345645.1 Actinocrispum wychmicini
CAAAGGAACCTCAAGACGAGGTTCATAAAGCTCTACTGGCTTTCAATAGATCGACACACTGTTGAGTTCTCAAACAACACACGCACACCCATCCGGAACCGTAGTGCCTTCAGGGGGCTTGTACTTCGGAGTTTTTTGGTCTTGCGCTCCGTTCCCGTGAAGCCGGGCCCGTTCCGCGCTGACTCGATAAAAGTTACACGCCCTGGAGCAGGAGGTCAAATCACCTCCCGCGAGCCTCGTCGCGAGACAAAGGCGCAGGTCAACGACCCTCCAACGGGGCTGACACCACACTACCGAGCCTGGCGCGCGGATCAAGTGTGACACCAGTCACAGGAAGTTTCTGACCGGCTCCCCCACTAGGCTCTGACCTGCGCATTCACGCAACAGGCCGTCGGTCCGACGGACCGACGGCCTGTGCTAAAGCCCTCTCAGTGGGTGACTCGTACGCCCGCGACGGTGCGCTTGCCCTTCCGTACGACGAGCCAACGCCCGTGCAACAGGTCGTCCGCTGTCGGGCGCCACTCGTCTGACGGCACGCGCTCGTTGTTCACGTATGCGCCGCCCTCACTGACCGTCCGCCGCGCGGCTCCGTTGCCGGCGGCGAGCCCTGAGGCGACCAGTAGCTCGACGATCGACGGCTGGTCGGCCAGCCGCACCTCGCCGGTCGGCACCTCGGCCATGGCGGCGTCCAACGTGCCCGCGTCCAGCTCCCGCAGCTCGCCCCGGCCGAACAGCGCCTGGCTGGCGGCGACCACCCGCTGCGTCTCCTTCTCGCCGTGCACCAGGTTGGTGAACTCCTCGGCGAGCCGGCGCTGCGCGGTCCGCAGCTGTGGCTTCTCCGCTGTCTGGCGTTCGAGGTCGACGACCTCGTCCTGCGGCACGAACGTGAGCATCCGCAGGTAGCTGAGGGCGTCCGCGTCGCCGACGTTCACGAAGTACTGGTACCAGGCGTAGGGCGAGGTCATCGTCGGGTCGAGCCAGACGTCCCCGCCACCGGTCGACTTCCCGAACTTGCGCCCCTCCGAGTCGGTGACCAGCGGCAACGTCAGCGCGTGCACGCCGGCCCGGTCCACCTTACGGACCAGGTCGACGCCGCCGACGATGTTGCCCCACTGGTCCGCGCCGCCGATCTGCAGCTTGCAGCCGTGCTTGCGGTGCAGCTGCAGGTAGTCGTTGGACTGCAGGAGCAGGTAGCTGAACTCGGTGTACGAGATGCCTTCGCCGTCCAGCCGGCGCTTGATCGTGTCCCGCGCGAGCATCACGTTGACCGAGAAGTACTTGCCCACGTCCCGCAGGAACTCCGTGACCGGGGTGTTGCCCGTCCAGGTCAGGTTGTTCTCCACCAGGGCACCGGTCGGCGAGTCGTCGAACTCGACGAACCGCTCCAGCTGGCCACGGATCCGCTCGGTCCATTCCGCGACGGTGTCCAGCGGGTTCAACGCGCGTTCGGCGCTGTCCCTCGGGTCCCCGATCATGCCCGTGGCGCCGCCGGCCAGCACGATCGGCCGGTGCCCGGCCCGTTGGAACCGGCTCAGGCCCAGCAACGGGACGAGGTTGCCGGCGTGCAGGCTGGGCGCGGTCGGGTCGAAGCCGCAATAGAGGGTGAGCGGGCCCGAGTCGAGGTCACGGCGCAGTGCGTCGATGTCGGTGGATTGCGCGATCAGGCCGCGCCACGTCAGCTCGTCAAGGATGTGCTCACTCACACCCTGCATCTTCCCTCATGGGTCCATGCGTTATCGCAGGGCGTTGATGTCCTTCGGGTCCAGGATCTGCTTCGGCGCGCCTTCCCTCGCGACGTGCAGCATCGCGCGGCCGATCTGTTCCGTCGTGGTCACGGCGTTCGGCGCGAGCCGTCTGATCAGGGGGAACAGGGGCGCGACGAACGTGAGCGCGATTCGGTAGAGCGCGGTGCGCGATGTGGCGCCGTACATCGGCTGGATGTAGCCGGGACGGAACATGTACGCCTTGAACGGCATCGCCAGCAGGTCGTTCTCGGTCTTGCCCTTGACGCGTGCCCACATCTGACGGCCGTTCGCGTTCGTGCCCATCCCGGACACGTACGTGAAGGTGCTGTCCGGGTTGGCCTCGGCGAACGGCTTGGCCGCGGCCATCGTGAAGTCGTACGTGATGTGCCGGTACGCGGCCTCGGTCATCCCTGTCGAGCTGACCCCCAGGCAGAAGAAGCAGGCGTCGTAGCCGGCGAAGTCGACTGTGGACAGATCGCTCATGTCCGGCTGGACACTCTCGGTCAGCTTCTCGTGCTGACGGCCCAGCGCGCGCCGGCCGACCACCATGACCTCGGTGACCAACGGGTCGACCAGGCATTCCCGCAGGACGCCGTACCCGACCATGCCACTCGCCCCGAACACGATGACCTTCACGTGCTGAGCCTAACCCGCAGCTCGGCCACGCCGCGGCTGCGAAACGACACCCTGTCCTGGGCTCGTACCAGCTGGACGTCGGGGAACCGGTGGAACAGCGTGTCCAGGGCGATTTCGAGTTCCAGCCGGGCCAGGGGCGCGCCGAGGCAGTGGTGGATGCCGGCGCCGAAGCTGACGTGCGGGGCGGCTTCGTCGTTGGCGGCCTGGATGTCGAACAGGACGGTCTGTCCTTTCGCGATGGTCGTGCCCTCGACGGTGACGTCCCGCAGCGCGAACCGCCTGAGGCCGTGCAGGTTGGGGTTCGCCGTCCGGAGGAGTTCCTCGGTGTCCGGGCGTTCGCCGCCGCGCAGGACGGCGTGGATGCTGTTGCCGATCAGCTGCACGGAGTTCTCGTAGCCGGCCCACAGGATGAGGAACGCCAGCGACAGCAGTTCGTCCTCGCTGAGCTGGTCGGCGCCGTCCCGGGCGGCGATCATGGCCGAGATGAGGTCGTCCGCGGGTTCGGTGCGCTTGCGGGCGATCAGCTCGACGATGAACCGGCACACGCTCTGGACCGCCTCACGCATGCCCGCGCCCTGCGTGATCAGCGTGGTCGTCCAGCCGCGGAAGTCCGACAGCCGGTCCGGTGGGATGCCCAACAGCTCGCCGATGGTGATCACGGGCAGGGGCGCGGCGTAGGTCGCGATCAGGTCGACCTCGGCGGTCAGGCCGTCCAGGAGACGGTTCGCGGTGGCTTCGATCTTCGCGCGCATCCCGGCGACCCGTTTGGCGGTGAACGCGCCTGTCACGAGCCTGCGCAGCCGGGTGTGGTCGGGCGGATCGAGGTTCAGCAGGTTCGCGTCCAGCGCGGGCGGGAGCGAGAAACCCGCGTACCCGTCGGCCGCGTTGTCCTTGCTGAGCGAGAACCTGGGGTCGGCGAGGCCGGACCGGACGTTGTCGTGTCCGGTCACCAGCCAGGCCTTGGACCCGCCGGGGAGTTCGATCCGCTTGACTGCCACCCGGCTATTCAACCGTGGCTGGTTGACGGCGTTTGCCGCCGCGGCGGTACGTGCTGACCGCCGGCGAGTCGATCCAGAACCGCCAGGGGATGTCGATGGCCACCGCGACACCTACGCGTGGGCCGGTGTGGATGTCCTCGGCGGGGTCGCCCGCGTAGATCCTGACCTCCGAATCAGGCGCGGTGAGGTCGACGCCGTTCTGGGCGCGGTCCATGCCGAGGACGCTGGTGAGTCGGGCCGGGCCTTTGCCGAGTTCGTGGTCGGCACGGGCGGACGGGCGACGGGTTCGCGCGAGATCCAGGCCGTCGACGACCTCGCCGGCGCGCAGCAGCACCGCGCCCGGGACACCGTCGGTGAGGCAGACGATGTTGGCGCAGAAGTGCATGCCGTACACGAAGTAGACGTATAGGTGGCCGGCCGGGCCGAACATGACGTCGTTGCGTGGCGTCCTTCCGCGGTAGCAGTGCGAGGCCGGGTCGTCGCCGCCGCGGTACGCCTCCACCTCGACCAGCCGGACCGCGACCTCGCCGGCTTCGATCACGCAACCGAGCAGGAGTTTGGCCGCGTCCACGGGATCGATCGCGAGCTCGTCGCGGGTCAGTTGCCTCACCGGAGGGTCACTTCGCCGTCAGGCGTGCTGATCACGGCGACCAGACCGGGCGGGCCGCTGTCGACGGGGACGTCGACACCGAGCGCTTCGAGTCCTTTGTGGACGTCGCCGGTGACGCGAAAGGACTGCAACACCGAGCCGTGGACCGCGTCTTCGGACGGATGCGGCGTCGTTCCCCAGTCGATCAGGAACGGCAGCAGACCGTCGTCGAGCGGCAGGGTGAGCCGCCACTCCAGCAGGACGCCGTCCGGACGCCGGCGGGACATCGGGATGACCGGGCCCGGGTCGTGGCCGCGTGCTTTGGTCTCGGCGACGACCTTGTCGATGTCGGTGACCCGGACCGCCCACGCGACCAGGCGGGGTTCGGTCAGCGTGTCGATGCCGAACGGGCGCGGTTCGGCCGGGTCGGGCTGGTCCGGATCGGGTCCGACCACTTCAAGATAGGTGCCGCCGCCCAGGTCGGCGAGAAGGTTGCGGGTGCCGAGGCCGACGTGCCGGCCACCTGGGCTGAGCGGGATGCCTAACGCGATCTCCAGTGCCGGCGTCGCGTACACGAGGTGGTCGATCACACGGTCCCCTTCACCCACGTCCTGTGCTCGGCGAGCCGGGTGACCAGCCGTTCACGCTGCTCGGCGACTCTATCGGGCGCGGTGCCGCCGTACGCGTCACGGGACGCGATCGACCCCGCCACCGTGAGGACCTCGCGGACCCGCGGGGTCAGTGCCGGGTTGATCGCCGCCAGTTCGTCGTCAGTCAGCTCTTCGAGGCCGACACCTCGGGCTTCGGCGGTCCGCACGGCGGCGCCCGCGGCCTCGTGCGCGACCCGGAACGGGACACCCTGCCGGACGAGCCACTCGGCGATGTCCGTGGCCAGCGTGAACCCGGCCGGCGCCAGCTCGGCCATCCGGTCGGTGTCGAACCGCAGCGTGCCGATCATGCCGGCGATCGCGGGCAGCAGCAGCTCCAACTGCTCCGCCGAGTCGAACAGCGGCTCCTTGTCCTCCTGCAGGTCACGGTTGTACGCGAGCGGCTGGGCCTTCAGTGTGGCCAGCAGGCCGGTGAGGTTGCCGATCAGGCGGCCGGCCTTGCCGCGGGTCAGCTCGGCCACGTCCGGGTTCTTCTTCTGCGGCATGATCGAACTGCCGGTCGCCCACGCGTCGTCCAGGACGGCGTACGAGAACTCGGCCGTGGTCCAGATGATCACCTCTTCGGCCACCCGCGACAGGTTCACCCCGAGCATGGCCAGGACGAACGCGATCTCGGCGGCGAAGTCCCTGGCCGCGGTGCCGTCGATCGAGTTCTCCACCGGCCCGTCGAACCCGAGGTCCTTGGCCACCGCGGCCGGATCCAACCCGAGCGACGAGCCCGCCAACGCGCCCGAGCCGTACGGGGAAAGGGACGCGCGGGCGTCCCAGTCACGGAGCCGTTCGACGTCGCGAGTCAACGACTGGGCGTGTGCCAGCAGGTGGTGCGCGAGCAGCACGGGCTGCGCGTGTTGCAGGTGCGTACGGCCGGGCATGACCGCCGTCTCGTGCGTGGTGGCCTGGGCGACCAACGCGTCGACGACGTCCAGGGTGCCCGTGGCGACCCTGCGGGCCGCGTCCCGCAGCCACATCCGGAACAACGTGGCGACCTGGTCGTTGCGGGACCGGCCGGCGCGCAGCTTCCCGCCCAGTTCAGGGCCGGCGCGTTCGATCAGGCCGCGTTCCAACGCCGTGTGGACGTCCTCGTCGGCGATGGTCGGCGTGAACGCGCCGGAGACCACGTCGGCCTCCAGCGCGTCCAACGCCTTGAGCATGCCTTCGAGCTCGTCGTCGGCCAGCAGGCCGGCCTTGTGCAGCACGCGAGCGTGCGCACGCGACCCGGCGATGTCGTGCCGGGCGAGCCGCCAGTCGAAATGCGTCGACGCGGACAGCGCCGCCATCGCGTCGGCCGGACCAGAGGCGAACCTGCCGCCCCACAACGAACTCACGTCAGTGCTCCTCGAACTCAGTGCTGCTGCGCGCGCTTGGCGGCGATCTTGCTGGGCAGGCCCCAGAGCTGGACGAAACCCTTGGCCAGGGACTGGTCGAACGAGTCACCCTCGTCGTAGGTGGCCAGGTTGAAGTCGTACAGCGACTGCTCGGAGCGCCGGCCGGTGACGACCGCCTTGCCCGCGTGCAGGGTCATCCGGATGTCGCCGGAGACGTGCTCCTGGGACTTCGCGATGAACGTGTCCAGCGCGTCCTTCAACGGCGAGAACCACAGGCCGTCGTACACCAGCTCGGTCCACCGCTGCTCGACCTGCCGCTTGAACCGGGCCAGGTCCCGCTCGACGGTGACGTTCTCCAGCTCCTGGTGCGCGGTGATCAACGCGATCGCGCCCGGTGCCTCGTACACCTCACGGCTCTTGATGCCCACGAGCCGGTCCTCGACCATGTCCAGCCGGCCGACGCCCTGGCCGCCCGCGCGGGAGTTGAGGATCTGGATGGCCTGCAGCACGGTGACCGTCTCACCGTCGATCGCGACCGGGACGCCCTTGTCGAACGTGATGACGACCTCGTCGGCGTCGCGCGGCTCGGCCGGGTTCGCAGTGTACGAGTAGACGTCCTCGATCGGCGCGTTCCAGATGTCCTCCAGGAAACCGGTCTCGACCGCGCGCCCCCACACGTTCTGGTCGATCGAGTACGGCGACTTCTTGGTCACGTCGATCGGCAGGTTGCGCTCCTCGGCCCACACGATCGCCTTCTCCCGGGTCCACGCGTAGTCCCGGACCGGCGCGATCACCTTGAGATCCGGTGCCAGCGCGCCGATCCCGACCTCGAACCGGACCTGGTCGTTGCCCTTGCCGGTGCAGCCGTGCGAGACGGTCGACGCGCCGTGGTACTTCGCGGCCTCGGCGAGGTGCTTGACGATCACCGGCCGGGACAGCGCCGACACCAGCGGATAGCGGTCCATGTAGAGCGCGTTGGCCTGCAGCGCCGGCAGGCAGTAGCCGTCCGCGAACTCGTCACGGGCGTCCGCGACCACGGCTTCGACCGCGCCGCAGTCGATCGCCCGCTTGCGGATGGTGTCCATGTCCTCGCCGCCCTGGCCGAGGTCGACCGCGACGGCGACGATCTCCGCGCCGGTCTCCTCGGCGATCCAGCCGATCGCCACGGAAGTGTCCAGCCCGCCGGAGTAGGCCAGGACGATCCTCTCAGTCATTGTCGGTGTTCTCCTTCTTCAATCCGGCCATCGCGGTGAAACGGTCGGCCAATTCGGACCCGGTGAGTGGCTCGCGCGCGATCACCAGCACGGTGTCGTCGCCGGCGATCGTGCCCACTACCTCGTTGAGGGCGGCCCGGTCGATCGCGCTGGCCAGGAACTGCGCCGCACCGGGTGGCGTGCGCAGGACAGTCAGGTTGGCCGAGAAGTCGGCCGAGACGAGCAGTTCGCCCAGCAGCCTGGTCAGGCGGGTGGTGCCGCCCTGCATGCCGCGGACCGGCGAACCGTCCTCAGGGATGACGTAGACGGGCGCGCCGCCGTCGGCGCCCCGCAGCTTGACCGCGCCCAACTCGTCCAGGTCCCGCGACAGCGTGGCCTGGGTGACGTCGACGCCTTCGACCGCGAGGATCTTGGCGAGCTCGGACTGGCTGCGAATGGCCATTGTGGACACGAGCTCGATGATCCTGGCCTGGCGGCCGACCCGGGTCACGTTTTCTCCAACAGCCACACCAGCAGCGCCTTCTGTGCGTGCAACCGGTTCTCGGCCTCGTCGAAGACCGCGCTGCGCGGGCCGTCGAGCACCTCGTCGGTGATCTCCCAGCCGCGGTGCGCGGGCAGGCAGTGCAGGACGATCGCGTCCTTCGCGGCCCGCGCCAACAGCTCGGTGTTCACCTGCAGGCGGCGGAACGGGGTCACCCGGTCCCGGCCGTCGTTCTCCTGGCCCATCGACGTCCAGGTGTCGGTGGCCAGGACGTCCGCGCCGTCGACGGCCTCGTGCGGGTCGGTCAGGATCGTGACGCTGCCGCCTGTGTCCACCGCGCGTTTCTTGGCGTCGACGACGAACTCCGACGCGGGCTGGAACCCTTCCGGGGACACGACCCGTACGTGCAGGCCGGCCGTGACACCGCCGAGCATCAACGAATGCGCCATGTTGTTGGCGCCGTCGCCGAGATACGTCAAGGTCAACCCGGCGAGCCTGCCCTTGCGTTCCCGGATGGTCTGCAGGTCAGCCAGC
This sequence comes from Actinocrispum wychmicini, assembly GCF_004345645.1. GTDB lineage: Bacteria > Actinomycetota > Actinomycetes > Mycobacteriales > Pseudonocardiaceae > Kibdelosporangium > Kibdelosporangium wychmicini. The sequence goes on from NZ_SLWS01000027.1 coordinate 8,191, forward strand.
ACCTGGCACGGGTGGAACTCGTCGGTCAGCGCGTTGACAACAGGAACCTTTGACACCGACGCCATGGCGTCGATCCGCTTCTGTGCGAACGTGCGCCAGATCACGGCGTGTACGTATCGCGAGAGCACCCGGGAGGTGTCCTCGATGGTTTCCTCACGGCCGAGCTGCATCATCCGGCCGTCCACGATGATCGGCTGGCCGCCGAGCTGGGCGATGCCGACCTCGAACGACAGCCGCGTGCGCGTCGAGTTCTTCTCGAACAACACCGCGATGCTCTTCGGGCCCGCCAACGGCTTGTGCCCCAGCGGGTCTGCCTTCAGCTCGTCCGCCAGGTCCAGAATCTCCAGCTGCTCGACTGTGGTCAGGTCGTCGTCGCGCAGGAAATGCCTGATCATGACAGGACCTTCGGCAGGTCGGCAACGAACCGTGCCGCGTCGTCGTGGCTGAGAATCAGCGGCGGCGCGAGCCGGATCACGTCCGGCTGCGCCGGGTTCACCAGATACCCGTGCCGTTCGGCGGCAGCGGTCACGGCCTTGGATTCCGGTTCGCGCAACAGGATTCCGATCAACAGCCCGGCACCGCGGACGCCGGCGATCTTCGGGTGCGCGAGTTCCTCCACGCCGGCCGCGATCTCCTTGCCGACGACCGCGGCCTGATCCACCAGCCCCTCCGCGGCGATGGCGTCGAGCATCGCCAACGCGGCCGCGGCGACAACCGGGTTGCCGCCGAACGTCGTTCCGTGGTGGCCCGGTTCGAACAGCGCGGCAGCGTCGCCGACCGCCACACACGCACCCATCGGCAGCCCGGCGCCCAGTCCCTTGGCGAGCGTGAAGATGTCCGGCACCACACCGACTTGTTGGAAGGCGAACCAACTGCCGAGACGCCCGAGACCCGTCTGGATCTCGTCCACGATCAGCAACGCGCCGTGCTTCGCGGTGATCTCCCTGGCGGCCTGCAGGTATCCCTCAGGCGGCACGACAACACCCTGCTCACCCTGGATGGGTTCGACGATGAACGCCGCGGTCTCGCCGTCGACGGCGTCTTCGAGCGCTTTTGTGTCACCGAACGGGATGTGCGTGACACCGGGCAGCAACGGCTCGAACGGCGTCCGCTTCGGGAACTGGCCGGTGAGCGTCAACGCCCCCATCGTGCGGCCGTGGAACGCGCCCTCGGTGGCGACGAGCTTCGACCGGCCGGTCCGCCGGGACAGCTTCAGCGCGGTCTCCACGGCCTCCGCGCCGGAGTTGCTGAACAGGACCTTGCCGGTCACTCCCGCGAGATCCAGCAGGCGTTCGGCCAGTTCCAGCGCGGGCTTGTTGATGTACAGGTTCGACGTGTGCGCCAGCTTGCCGATCTGCTCGGTGACCGCCGCGACGATCGCCGGGTGCGCGTGGCCGAGGGCGTTCACCGCGATCCCGCTGACCAGGTCCAGGTATCGGTTGCCGTCGGTGTCCCAGACGTACGCGCCATCGCCTCGCTCGAGCGTCAGCGTCGGGGTTCCGTAGTTGTTCATCATGGTGGTTTCCCACCGCTGCTGATAACTCACCCTTGTTCCCCTTCGTCCGGCAGGACCATCGTCCCCACCCCTTTGCTGGTGAACACTTCCAGCAACACCGAATGCGCGAGCCTGCCGTCGATCACGTGCGCGCTGGGCACGCCGCCACGGACCGCGCGCAGGCACGCCTCCATCTTCGGCACCATCCCGCTTGCCAGGTCCGGCAGCACCTTCTCCAGGTCGTCCGCCAGGATCCTGGTGACCAGCGAAGCCTTGTCCGGCCAGTTCTTGTACAGGCCCTCGACATCGGTGAGGACGACGAGTTTCTGCGCCTTCAACGCCACCGCCAGCGCGGCGGCCGCCGTGTCGGCGTTCACGTTGTGCACGACGCCGTCCGCGTCGGGCGCCACCGTGGACACCACCGGGATCCGGCCGGCGGCCACGATGTCCTGCACCGCGGCGGGATTCACGGTCACGACGTCGCCGACCAGACCGAGGTCGACGGTTTCGCCGTCCACCTCAAGGCTTCGGCGCTCGGCCGTGAACAGGTGCGCGTCCTCACCGGACAGGCCGACCGCGTATGGGCCGTGCGCGTTGATCAGGCCGACGAGTTCCCGGCCGACCTGGCCGACGAGGACCATCCGGACCACGTCCATGGCCTCCGGGGTGGTCACCCGCAGGCCGCCGCGGAACTCGCTCTCGATGCCCAGCCGGTCCAGCATCGCGCCGATCTGCGGGCCGCCACCGTGCACCACCACCGGCCGGATCCCGACCGTGCGCAGGAACACCATGTCCTGCGCGAACGCCCTTTTGAGATCTTCGTCGACCATGGCGTTGCCGCCGTACTTCACGACGACGACAGCCCCATGGAACTCCTGCAGCCACGGCAACGCCTCAATGAGCACGGCCGCCTTGAGATCGGCGTCGTTGTTCATGACGAGTACGCGCTGTTCTCTTCGACGTAGCCGTGCGACAGGTCCGTGGTGAGGATCGTCGCTTCCGCCTGGCCGAGGCCGAGGTCGATGACGACGTCGATGTCCCGGCCGCTGAGGTCCGCGTTCTCCCTGTCCTCGCCGCGGGTTCCCTTGTCCATCACGCGGACGCCGTTGATCACGATGGACAGCTGGTCCGGGTCGATCTCCGCGGGTGCGCGGCCGAGGGCCATCGCGATCCGGCCCCAGTTCGGGTCCGAGCCGAACAACGCCGTCTTCACCAGGTTGTCCTCGGCGACGATCCGGCCGATCGCGACCGCGTCGCCCTCGGTGACCGCGCCATGGACGGTGATCGCGATCTCCTTGGTGACGCCCTCCGCGTCGCCCTGAAGCTGTTTGACCAGGTCCGCGCTGACTTCGGTGAGCAACGCGACGAAGTCGTCCTCGCTCGGTTCGACACCGGACGCGCCCGAGGCCAGCACCAGCACAGTGTCGTTTGTGGACGTTCCGCCGTCGACGTCGAGACGGTCGAACGTCCGGCCCGTGGCCTGGCGCAGGGCCTTGTCCAGCGTGTCGCCGTCGACGTGCGCGTCGGTCGTGATGACCGAGAGCATGGTGGCCATGTTCGGCGCGAGCATGCCCGCACCCTTCACGAATCCGCCCACCGACCAGCCGTCCTTGTGTGCCTTCCACGCCTGCTTGGGGTGCGTGTCCGTGGTGAGGACCGCGGTGGCCGCGTCCAGCCCGTTGGGGCCCAGCACTTCGGCGGCTTTGTCCACACCGGACAGCACGTGGTCCATCGGGAGGCGTTCACCGATCAGGCCGGTCGAGCAGACCGCGACCTCGATCGCGCCGCAGCCGAGGACCTCGGCGACCTTCTCGGCCGTCCGGTGCGTGTCCTGGAAGCCTTCCGGGCCGGTGCACGCGTTGGCGCCGCCGGAGTTGAGCACCACCGCGCGCAACCTGCGTTCCTTGATGACCTGCTGCGACCACAGCACAGGCGCGGCCTTGACCTTGTTCGTCGTGAACACGCCTGCGGCCGCGTCGTTCGGCCCGTCGTTGACGACGAGAGCCAGGTCCAGCGCGCCGGACGGCTTGATGCCCGCGGCCACCCCAGCGGCCCGGAATCCGGCGGGTGCGGTGACTCCCTTGTCCCTCACGGTGCGACTCCCACAGTCGTAAGTCCAGCGGTCTCAGGCAGGCCAAGCGCGACGTTCATGCACTGCACAGCGGCCCCCGCGGTGCCCTTGGTCAGGTTGTCGATGGCCGCCACGACGACCAGCCGGTTCACGTCCGGGTCCACGGCGACCTGCAGCTGCACGGCGTTCGACGCGAGCACGGCCGCGGTCGTCGGCCAGGTGCCGGACGGCAGGACGTGGATGAACGGCTCGGCGTCGTACGCCTTCGCGTACGCGGCCAGGACGTCTTCGAGGGTCCGGCCGGGCTTCAGTGCGGCGCTGCAGGTAGCCAGAATCCCGCGCGGCAACGGCGCCAACACCGGCGTGAAGGACACCTTGACCTGGGAACTGGCCGCTTTGGAGAGGTTCTGGGTGATCTCCGGGGTGTGCCGGTGACTGCCCGCGACCCCGTACGCGCTGAGCGACCCCATCACCTCGGACCCCAACAGGTGCGGTTTGAGCGACTTGCCCGCGCCGGACGTCCCCGACACGGCCACCACCACGACTTCGTGCTCGACCAGGTCGTTTGCCAGGGCTGGCGCCAACGCGAGAGACGAGACGGTCGGGTAACAGCCGGGCACCGCGACCCGCTTGGTGCCTTTCAGCGCGTCCCGTCCGCCGGGCAGCTCAGGCAGGCCGTACGGCCAGGTGCCCGCGTGGTCGCCGCCGTACCACTTCAGCCACGCGTGCGCGCTCTCCAGCCGGTGGTCCGCGCCGCAGTCGATGACCAGCGTGTCCTCGCCCAGCTCAGCGGCTATTTTCGCGGACTTGCCGTGCGGCAGGGCGAGGAAGACGACGTCGTGCCCGGCCAACTCGTCCGCCGTGGTGTCACCCAGGACGCGGTCGGCGAGCGGCAGCAGGTGCGGCTGGTACTGGCCGAGCCTCATCCCCGCGCTCTGGCCCGCCGTCAACGTCCCGATCCGCACGTCGGGATGGCCGAGCAGCAGGCGTAACACCTCGCCGCCGGCATACCCGCTCGCCCCCGCCACCGCGGCCCGCACTGTCATGTGGATGATTATGCACGCCCATGCAAGTCCACTCAAACATGATCGCCGGTTCGTGGCCGTTCTCACGGCCGTCAAAGGGCACCTGTTCAGAGGACAGCCAAAACTGTCGGTGGGCCGAGGTACAAATTCCTGGAGTCGGCTCCGACTGACTCAGGAACGAGCCGACACCCAGGAAGGACTCCCCATGAACACCGCGACCTCACTCGACGGCACCCCGATCGCGTTCGACGTGACCGGGGAAGGGCCGGCCGTGATCCTGATCGGCGGCGCCTTCAACGACCGGACGACCGTCGCCGGGGTCGCCAAGGAACTGTCGCCGCGGTTCACCGCGATCGCGTATGACCGCCGCGGCCGGGGCGGCAGCGGAGACACAAAGCCGTACTCGGTCGCGCGCGAGATAGAAGACGTGGCGGCACTGATCGAGTACGCGGGCGGGTCGGCCCACGTCTTCGGGCACTCGTCAGGAGCGATTCTGGCGCTGCGCGCGGCGGCCGAACTGTCCACAATCGACAAGCTGGCGGTGTACGAACCCCCGTTCGTTCTGGACAACGGACTGCGCGCGATACCCCCGGCCGACATCGCCGACCGCGTGCAAGCCCTTGTGGACGAAGGGCGGCGGGACGACGCCGTCACAACGTTCATGACCGACGGTGGGGGCGTGCCAGCCGAGCAGGTCAAGGCGATGCAAAGCGACTCCTCCTGGGACTGGCTCGTCCGGCTCGCCAACACACTCCCCTACGACCTGGCGGTCTGCGGCCCACGCAACGAGCTGCCCACAGACCTGTTCGGAAAGATCGCGGTGCCTACCTTGGTGATGGGCGGCGCGGCGAGCCAGAAATGGTTACCGACGTCGGCCCGCGCGGTCGCCGACGCGATTCCAGGCGCCCGCGGCTTGACCCTTGACGGCCAGGACCACGGCTCCGTCCTGCAGCAGCCGGAGACGTTGGGCGAGATCTTGTTGGAGTTCTATGCGTAACTGACCAAACTCGGCAATCGCCGAGATGACGCCTGCGGCGGTGAGGTTTCGCCTGGGAGCACGCGGTGACGGGGCATCGGGTTGGAGGTCCGCGAGGCCTGGATCCCCGTTGTGTCGATACCTGGCGACGTTCTCAGCCATGCCATTTGTTGGGGTGTTCCTTTGCCGCTTGGGTTCGAGGGCACGCGCCGTCCGAAGGCACCAACTGGGGGCAGATGTCGAGCGCCGCGATTCCGGAGACGGCCACGCCGCGTACCTTCGCCGCGGTCCTGTTCCTGGCCGCGCTCGTCGTCGGCCTGGTGCTGGTGCTGATCCCGCTGCCGTCCCCGGCGACGCCAGCGGACCGCGTCTGGTCTCCGCTTCAGCGGACTCTGCACGATGCCCAATCACCAGCCGGTGCGGCCGGTGAGCCTCGATGCGCAGTCCGGTGTCGACTGGGTGCCCAGGTGGTGCGAACCGGGGCCTGTGCCACGGTTCTGGCTTTGCTGCGCCCAGAACTGAGCCTGCGATGCCCCACCGACACCACCAAACCCACTTACCACTCGCCTCACCCACCGTCCAAACTCACCCACCGCCGTTTCGCTCAGCACCAATGCGCTTACTTGGGCGATGGTTCTTCAAGAATGCGCTCGCCGCGCGGCAGATCGACCAGGAGACATGGGAAGGGCTGCGCCCAGGTCGGCCGGGAGACAGAACGAAGCACCGGTCTGCGGCGCGGGCACGCGCCTGGACAACGAGGGTCGGGGCGGGGTTTGCGGTGGTTAGCGTGTGACTTTCAGAGCTTTATGGCGCTGAACTTTCGCCATTATTTGCGGGCTGCGCATCAATAGTCCGTTCGCTGCAAATAGTGCATGAACGCCGCACAAGTGGCCCATGTGTTCACGACGACAGTGTGAGGTATGGCCGCTTTGCGTAGTGCCGGGTAGATGGCGGGTGAGATCCCCGCCGTCTACCCGGCAGTGTCTCTAGGACAACTTGACCATCTGGCCGATCGTTACCGGCTACCTGAACACGATGCCGGAATCGACTGACAGGGCGAGGATGCCGTTGGCGAACCGCTTGAATGCGGCCTGGGTCTGCGGTCCGGCGATTCCGTCGATCGCACCGGTGTAACCCCAGCTGTCCTTCAGCAAACGTTGCAACGCCTTCACCGTGCCGCTTCCTACGATCCCGTCGATCGGGCCGGTGTAGCCCCAGAACGTCTTGAGGTTGCGCTGGAACGCTTTCCAGCTGTTGGTACCCAGCAGTCCGTCGATCGCATCGGTATAGCCCCAGAACTCCTTGAGCCAGCGCTGAACGTTCTTGGCTTGTGCAGTACTCAAGCCGAGGTTGTTCACCGCGAGCGGGACCACAGCCTCGGAGCTCACCGTCGGGGTAGAGGTCGGCTGGGACGCCGCAAAGCTGGCGCTTGCGCCCGCCAAACTCCCGGCGGCAATCCCGACAACGGCAGCAGCCGTGATGACTGTCCTGGTCACAACATTCGGTCGCATTTCACTCCTTGATCTATTTGGTGAGAATTAGACATTGAATCCCGGCGTTGAGGTCGTGCGTCCGCCACGGTTGCCGCGACGAACGTACTTTCTCATTCCAGGCATAGATCCCCTAAGTGTGTAGGTGGTGCCTCTTCGGTTGTTGCTCATGATCGGCCGCTGCGGCTACCCGTGATCTTTTGATGGCTGGTCAGCGCCACCAGCAGCACCCCTGTGCTCTAGCTGCCGGCGGCGTCGTCACAGGTGTAGCGTGGTTGGGTTGTTCGGTGTCGTGTGTGGTGAGAGAACAATCAACCTCGTCGAACAATGCCTCTAGCAGGCGGTATCGATGTGCGGCAACCTGGACCGTAAATGTGATGGGGCGGCGGCGAATGGCTAGGCCCGAGCGTCCGATAGAGGACAACGGCGACACACTCACGCGATTCGCTATCCAGTTGCGACAGCTTCGGGAAGACGCGGGAACCCCTCCGTATCGGACGATGGCAAAACACGCGCACTATTCGGCGAGCACGCTGTCGGAGGCGGCCGCGGGTCGCAGTCTGCCCAGCCTGGAGGTCACGCTGGCCTATGTGCGGGCCTGCGGTGGGGATCCGGCCGAGTGGGAGGACCGCTGGCGGCAGATCGCCGCGGAATTGGCGCCACCCGACACTGAGGACCAGGACGACAGCGCGGCACCGTATCTCGGGTTGAGCACCTTCGGCACCGAGGACGCGCACCGGTTCTTCGGCCGCGACCGGATCGTGGACGACCTCCTGGCCCGGCTGACTCGACAGCGGTTCCTGGCCGTGTTCGGCCCGTCCGGCAGCGGCAAATCCTCCCTACTGCGCGCCGGCCTCCTGCCCGCCGTCGACGACGAACGCATGCCCGGCGGACCGTGGCCGACACTGCTGTTCACCCCGGGCGAGCATCCCCTCGAAGAGTGTGCTGTGCAGGTGGGCCAACTGCTCGGCGTGTCACCCGGCGCCTTGCTGGCTGACCTGGTCGCCGACCCGAGCACGCTGAACCTGGCGCTGCGGCAAGCCCTGATCGACCACCCCGCCGACACCGAGGTGCTGCTGGTGGTCGACCAGTTCGAGGAACTGTTCACCGCCTGCCAGGACACCACCCAACGCGACCAGTTCATCGCCGCACTACTGTCCGCCGCGCAGGCCCACACCAGCCGGACCCGCATCGTGCTCGGCATCCGTGCGGATTTCTACGGCCGCTGCGCCGAGCACCCCGACCTGGTGGAGGCGTTACACGACACCCAGGTCCTGATCGGGTCGATGACCGCCGCCGAACTGCGCTCGGCGATCACCCAACCCGCCACCCACGCCGGGTTGTCCGTGGAAGCGACTCTGGTGTCCACGATCATCACCGAGATGATCGGCCGCCCCGGCGCGCTACCGTTGATGTCCCACGCACTGCTGGAAACCTGGCGACGCCGCAAAGGAACCACCCTCACCCTCGCCGCCTACCAAGCCACCGGCGGCATCGACGGCGCCCTGACCCGCACCGCGGAACGCACCTACACCACCCTCACCCCCACCCAGCAACACACCGCCCGCGCCATCCTGCTCAGGTTGACCGCCCTCGGTGAGGGCACCGAAGACACCCGACGCCGCACCCGCCGCAGCGAACTCGACAACACCCCCACCACCACCGAGGTGCTGCACCGGCTCGCCCAGGCCCGGCTGGTGACCCTCGGCGAAGACACCCTGGAAATCACCCACGAAGCCCTCATCCGCTCCTGGCCCCGGCTCCGCGGCTGGCTCACCGAAGACCGCGACGGCCTCCGCGTCCACCGCCAACTCACCGACGCCACCCACACCTGGGAAACCCTCAACCACGACCCCGGCGTCCTCTACCGCGGCACCCGCCTCGCCGTCGCCCAAGACTGGCTGACCCGCCACGCCACGACGCTGACCGAGCGGGAACGCGCCTTCCTCGATGCCAGTACCACCGCCCAAACTCAGGAACGTCGGGTGACACGGCGCAGAACTCGACGCCTGCGAATCCTGGTCGTCACGCTCGCCGCGCTAGCTGGCCTGGCCACAACGGCCACAGTCGTCGCCGTCGTGCAGCGCAGTGTGGCCGTACAGCAACGGCAAGCCGCACTCGACCAGAACAAACTCGCGACCTCGCGGGAACTGGCAACGCAAGCCACAGCCCTCGCAGCGGCGCAGCCGGAGGCAGCCGCGCTCGTCGCCGTCGAAGCCTTCCACCAGGCACCCACCCTCGAAGCCCGCAGCGCACTACTCAGCGTCCAGGGCCAATTCACCGGAATCTCGCCATCAATCAACCTGTCTCCTTTCGAAAGCCCCTTCACCCAGGCGATTTTCAGTCCTGACGGACGTTTCTTGAACACCCCCTTGGGCAGTGGCCGTAAGGACAAATGGGCATTGCTGGATACTGCCGTCGGGCGCAGCGTTGCGGACCTTGGCGAGGGCACATTTGGCGGGTTTAGCAGGAATGGCCGTGTCCTGGTGATGAACAGTTCCAAAAAGTTTCAACTGTGGGACACCTCCACCGGCAATATCATCAGCTCCATCGATGAATCGAGCGCACAATCTACTGTCGCGTTGAGCCCTGATGGACGCATCCTGGCTACTAGTTCACTCATTGACCCACGCGTCACCTTGCGTGAAGTAACCACCGGACGTGAAATCAACACCCTCACCACCGCTCTCACAACTCCTCACGCTATCGCCGCCATGGCATTCAGCCCCGATGGGCGGACCCTCGCAACGGCCGACCTCAGCTCCATTGCCAGCCATAACCAAGTGACACTGCTGGAAGTACCCACTGGGCGTGAAATCAGCACCCTTACCATCACCTTCACTCGGATCACGGGAATGGATTTCAGCCCAGACGGAAGCACGCTAGCAACAATCACCAACAGCCCTTCAGGCCAGGCCCAAAGCCCACAGCAGGTGCAGCTCTGGGACCTGCGCACCGGGCACATCATCACCACCGCCAGCCAGTTCACCAACGAGGCCGTACGAGTAGCGTTCAGCCCTGAAGGTCACACACTGGTCACCGTCGGCACATACCCCACAAACGGGATCACGGCCCTTAACGGGCAGCTGAGAGTGTGGGACGCACGCGGCACACAGCAAATCGCGACCATCAGCGAACCCTTTGGCCAGATCCTGGATATGGCGTACACCTCCGACAACACCCTCATCGCCAGCGGACGCGACGGTCTCATACGACGATTCGACCTCAACCCAGACACCGTCACGGAGCACCTCTGCCAGATCCTCAAAAGCAAAGCAACCATCACCCAAGACCGGTGGGCTCAGTATCTTCCGAACCTGCCCTTCCAACCCACATGCCGGTGATACCGCAACGAGACCATCGCGCTGTAAACTGCGGCGAGCCCATTCCGGACTCACAGGTTGACTCCGGCCACGCGCAGCGCTGACGGCCGCCAGTTATCGCTAAAGATTCGCCGCCATCAATCGGTGAAGGTCACAGTTAGCGACTGATTGAACCGATTCAAAGGGTCTTCAAGACCTGCCAACTCCCGCCATGTGTCCACATCGCGGGAGTTGGGCGCCCTGAAGGACCATTGTGGACAGACGCTGGTCCCGAGGCCGGCCCGGAACGAGCCTCCCTGTCGCCGGCCCGGCAGCCGGCCACCCGGCCGTCCGTCGGCAAGCATTTCCGCTGGGGTTGTGCGGCGGTTTCCCACTGGGCTAGACACGTCCCATGACAGAGACGTCAGCAGGCGGACCGTCCCTTCCGCAGATCACCGATCGGCAGACCTGGCAGGCGAGGATCGACGATCTCCGGGTCAGGGAGAAGGCCCACACCAGGGCAGGGGACGCATTGGCCGCCGAACGCCGTCGGCTGCCGATGGTCGAAGTCGATCCGCGGACTCCGCTGGTCGGAGCCGACGGCCCGGTGCCGTTGATCGACATCTTCGACGGCCGGTCGCAGCTGATCGCCTACTTCCAAATGTGGTACACGGGTAGGCCCGCGGCGGAGCAGTGCGTGGGCTGCACCTTCTCCACGACGCACATCAACGAGTTGTCCTACCTGCACTCGCGGGATGTCAGCTATGCGACCTTCTGTGAGGGACCGTACGAGGAGAGCGCGCGCTATCGCGACTTCATGGGCTGGACGGTTCCCTGGTACTCGGTGCCGCAGGACGCGGTGGACCGGTTGGTCGCCGACCGCCACTTCGGCATCCTGGTCAGCTATCTCCGCGAAGAGGACCGGGTTTACGAGACGTACTGGACCACTGGTCGCGGCAACGAACTGATGGCACCGTCGTACGGACTGCTGGATCTGACCGTCTACGGCCGGCAGGAGTTCTGGGAGGACTCGCCGGAAGGCTGGCCGCAGCGTTGGGATTCGCTAGGCGGTCAGTTCCAACTGGACGGCCGCCCGACCGCCCAGTGGTCCCGGATCAGGGCCGGACGCGACGACCACCTCGGCACCTTGTCAGACGGGTAGGCGCTCCGGCAGACGGAACAGGGTGAAGTCCGCCGTGAGGAACGAGACGACTTCGGTGATCTTCGGTCCGCGCAGCGCGAGCACGTCGATCCCGGCTGGGATGTAGGCGGCCTCGGTGTCGTCCCACATGTAGGTGCCGAACGCGAGTTGGCCGTTGGCCTGCACGGGAAGGAAGCGCCAGCGCCTGGTCATCGGGCCGTCGACCAGGAACTCGCGGATGCCGGGATGGCCGGCGTACCACTGTGGAAGCGGCGGCATCGAGTACTTGGCGTCGTCGGCGAGCATGGCCACGATCGCGTTGACGTCGCCGGCTTCCCATGCGGCCACGTACCGGTCCGCGAGCTTTCGCACTTCGTCCGCACCGAGGGACCGCAGGGCGCTCTGTTGGGAAGGCAGGTTGGGGCCGACGAGCTTGCGGGCGCGCTGCAGTGCGCTGTTGACCGACGCGATGGTGGTGTCGAGTAGTTCCGCGACTTCACGTGCGGAGAACTCGAGGACCTCACGCAACACGAGCACGGCTCGTTGCAGACCTGACAGGTGCTGCAACGCGGCGACGAAGGCAAGTTCGACGCCTTCGCGTGCCACGTACCGGGCCTCCGGGTCGAGCAGGTGGTCCGGATACGGTTCGAGCCATTCGGTTTCGGTGTCCGGTGATCCTGGACTGAGGTCGGTCGGCAGTTCGCGTTTGGCGCGGCGCTCAAGCTGGGTCAGGCACCGGTTGGTGGCGATCTTGTAAAGCCACGGCCGGATCGAGCCGCGGTTGTCGAACCGGTCCAGGCTTTTCCATGCCCGGACAAGGGTTTCCTGCATGGCGTCCTCGGCGTCGTGCAGCGACCCGAGCATCCGGTAGCAGTGTGCCCGCAGCTCGGCTCGGAACGGCTCGACCAGTGAGCCGAACGCGGCCTGGTCGCCGTCGCGTGCCGCTTCCAGAAAATCCCCCATCATGGGCCGATCTTACGAGTACGTTGGCCCGATGGTGCTGCGTATCCGAGGCCACGCGTTGCCGCATGGGCAGTACGTCGACCTCTACGCCGACGGTGACGAGTGGACGACGGATCCCGTTGCGGACGCGGAACTCGTCGCGGAGGGTTGGTTGTTGCCCGGCCTGGTCGACGCGCACACCCACCCGGGCGCGGACAAACCAGGCGACCGGCTCGATCATGAAGTGCTGCGCAGGGACCTACAGTTGCACGTGGACGCCGGGGTGACCGTGATCCGTTCCCCCGGACTGGCCGACGACCCGCCGGACTGGTTCGGCCGCGACCTGGACGTGCCCAGGGCGTGGCATGCCGGACCGTGGATCGCCCAGCACGGCCAGTTCTTCGACGACTGGGGTCGGCGAGCGAGCCACGAGGAGATGCCGGCCATCGCCGCGGCGCAAGCCGCCCGGACCGGCTGGGCGAAGGTCATCGCGGACTGGTCGCCAGACCAGTCCGCGGTTCCGACAGACGTGCTCGCCGCGGTTGTATACGCTGTACACAACGTGGGCGGGCGGGTCGCTGTGCATTCCCAGGTCGGTGCCGGCGGCGCGGCCGCGGTGGCCGCTGGCGTGGACTCCCTGGAACACGGGATGTGCCTTGACCCGGACTTGCTCGACAAGATGGCCGAGCAAGGCACCGCGTTGACTCCGACGCTGTCCGTGCTCTCGCAAGCGCTTGCGACAGCACGGAACAAGCCGGCCGGGCCGCGTAAGAAGTGGCTGGTCGACGGGGTGGAAGCGCATCCCGGTCTGGTCGCGGCGGCGGTCGAAGCCGGGGTGACCGTGCTGGCCGGCACGGACTCGCAACCGCACGGCCGGATCATCGACGAAGTCCGCGCCCTGGCCGACGCCGGCCTACGACCGCACGACGCCCTGGCGGCGGCTTCCTGGGCGGCCCGGGAGTATCTCGGCCTGCCCGGATTGGTGCCAGGAGCGCCGGCGGACGCCGTCGTGTACGCCGAAGACCCGCGCACGGACCTGAGCCAGCTGGCCCACCCCCTTGCCGTGGTCCTGCGCGGCCGCCGAGTGCGCTGACCTCGACAGCAGGCATGATGGAGATCATGGTGTGGATTGCCCCCGAGGTCACCAGGACTCAGGAACCGGTCATCGGCGACGAGCGAGCCATGTTGGACGGCTGGCTCGACTGGCATCGGATGACGCTGCTGACCAAGTGCGCCGGCCTGACCGGGGAGCAGCTCGTGGAGCGCTCGGTGCCTCCGTCGACACTGTCGTTGCTTGGCCTGGTGCGTCACATGACCTACGTCGAACGTGTCTGGTTTCGTCTACGCGTCCTGGGAGAGCAGGTCGCTGTCCTGCACTCCACCCCGGAAGATCCGGACGCGGACCTGCACGACACGGACCCGGCGCGGGCGGAGGCCGAGTTCGCCGCCTTCCACGAGGAGATCGACCTGGTCCGCGCGGGTGTCAAGGCCAAGTCGTTGGACGACACGTTCACCACGGAGCGCGACGGCACGAGGTCGCTGCGGTGGGTCTACCTGCACATGATCGAGGAGTACGCGCGTCACAACGGCCACGCGGACCTGTTGCGCGAACGCGTCGACGGGGTCACCGGCGACTGAGCCGAGCCTTATCCGATTGCCGTGCGCGGATCGGACCAGCACGATTCGGGCATGCGCTTCTCGATCAACATTCCCAACTTCGGAGATTTCGCCGACCCACGAAACGTGGCCAAGGTGGCTGTGGCCGCGGAGGAGGCAGGCTGGGACGGGCTGTTCGTCTGGGACCACGTGGTGCACGACAAGAGCAAGCGCCAGGGGCAGCCGTTCGGGGACCCGTGGATGCTGCTGACCGCGGCGGCGTTGGCGACGTCCCAGGTCCGGCTGGGCACGCTCGTCACGCCGGTGGCGAGGCGGCGGCCGCAGCAGTTGGCCCGTCAGGTAGCCACGTTGGACGAGCTCAGCGGCGGCCGGATGATCTTCGGGGCCGGTCTGGGTGGACCGGTCGACGACGAGTACGGCAGCTTCGGCGAGCCGACCGACCCCGTGGTGCTGGCCGAACGCCTGGACGAGGGCCTTGACCTGCTGGCGCGGTACTGGTCGGGCGAACCGGTGACCCACGACGGGCGGCACTTCCAGGTCCAGGACGTGACCTTGCTGCCCGCCACGCGGCAGCAGCCAAGGCCACCCGTATGGGTCGGTGGGTACTGGCCGAATCGCCGGCCGATGCGCCGGGCCGCGCGTTGGGACGGTGTGGTGCCGCTGTTCGCCGACGCCAGGCACGGCGTTGTGCCGTCTGTCGAGCAGGTCCGGGACGTGGTCGCCTACATCGGCAAAGAGGCACCCTTCGATGTGGTCGTCGGCGGCGCGACCAGTCCCGCCGAGGCACCGGATGTGGCCGGGGCGATGGCGGAGGCAGGCGCGACCTGGTGGGACGAACGACAGCTGCAGGCCAGTGCCGATCTCCATCGGCTCACGCCGGTGCTGCGGCGCGTGGAACAGGGGCCGCCAACGTCGGTTCAGTGAGGTCGCGCTCGGACTCAGACTTCCAGCATTACGACAAACGGGTGAACATCCTGTCGGCCACTCGGTGGAGCCCCCGAAATTGTCGGTGGTGCGTCGTAGCTTCGAACCGTCAACCGATCTTGTCTCTTGAGGAGTGCCGGTCATGCCGAAGACGACCCACCGGACGCTGGTGAAGGCGGGCCGTGCCGGCCTGGCCGAGTTGGCCGACCCGGAGAAGGCCGTGGACATGCGGAAGTACATGAAGTCCGAGATGCCGTACCGCGGCGTGAGCAAGCCACAGCGGGCCGCCCTCATCAAACGGCTGATGGCCGAGCATCAGCTGTCCGATGTGGACGCTCTGGTGGCGGCTGCCCTGGAGTTGTGGCGTGCGGCGAAGTACCGCGAGGAGCGGTATCTCGCCATCGACCTGACCGGCCAACGGCCGTACGCGGCCTGGCAGGACGTGTCCCTGATGCCCCTCTACGAGGAGATGATCGTCACCGGCGCATGGTGGGACTATGTGGACGAGGTAGCCGTCAGACGAATCGGTCCACTGTTACGGGACAATCCCGTGGCGTTGACGCCCACCATGCGCGCCTGGTCCACGGATCCCGATCCGTGGCGACGGCGTACGTCGATCATCTGCCAGGTCGGTTCCAAGGCGAAGACCGACACGGCGTTGCTCGCCGACTGCATCGTGGCCAGTGTCGACGACCCTGGTTTCTTTCTGCGCAAGGGCATTGGCTGGGCGCTCCGGCAACACTCCAAAGTGGACGCCGCCTGGGTGCGGGCGTTCGTCGACGCGCATCCGGAGCTGTCCCCGCTGTCCCGCCGGGAGGCGACCAAGTACCTCTGAGGCTGCCCGAAAAAGGAGTTGCCTCGCCCAGGACGAACGCTGCTACGGTGCAGGCACTCGAACAAGCGCCGGGTAACCCGACGCCAGGTCTCTCCGGAACGACGCCGCAGCGCGGGAGGCCGACACCCGTCAGTGGTGGTTGAGGGGCGGCAGCACCTGTAGTTCACGCACCCCTCTTCAAGGAGCTCACGTTCATGAAAGTTGGACTTGGCCTGCCGCTCGACGACACGGAGTCGTTGCTGGACTGGGCCGTGCGCGCCGACGCCGGCCCGTTCACGACCCTCGGCATCGCCGACCGCATCCCCTACCACAACCCGGAACCGCTGGTCACTTTGGCCGCCATCGCCGGTGCCACCAGTCGTGTCCGCGTCCAGACCGAAGTGCTGCTCGCCCCTGTGCGGGAAACGGTTCTGCTGGCCAAGCAGGCCGCGACACTGGACCGGATCTCCGGCGGCCGGTTCACCCTCGGCCTCGGTCTCGGCGGCCGCACGGACGACTACCTCGCCACCGGGTTCGAGCAACGCACCCGCGGCCGCCGGCTGGACCAGCAGATGGCCACGTTGCGCGACCTGTGGGCCGGCCGACCGCTGTCCGAAGACGTCGGCCCCATCGGCCCACTGCCCACAACTCCCGGCGGTCCGGAAGTTCTGTTCGGCGCGTTCGCTCCGCCCGCCGTGGACCGAGTCGGCAAATGGGGCGACGGCCTCCTCACAGCGGGCGACCCGGCCATGACGAACCAACTGTTCCGAGCGGCCGAACAATCCTGGGAGACCCACGGCCGCACCGGCCGGCCACGGCTGGTGGCCCAGGTGAACGTCGCCTTCGGACCAGACACCGTGACGGCCGAAGCCCGCCGGAACATCCTGAGCTACTACGACTTCACGGGCGAGTACGCGACCCGGATAGCCGACGCCCTGGTCACCTCGGATGCCGGGATTCGGGCCGTGATCAAAGCCTTCAGCGACATCGGCGCGGAAGAGGTGATGCTCTACTGCTGGTCCACCGACCCACACCAAGTCGACCGGATCGCCACCCTCATCGCCTGAGCCACACTCGCGGGACATCGGAGAATCTGCTCGCCCGCAGACCGAAACTGGGATTCAGCACCACCTGATTCCCAGGCGCCCCGCAGGATCGCCCACCCATCGGGTGTTCGGCGATTCCGCGGTGGCGTCAAACCTCCTCACAGGCACAGGCACAGGCACAGACGCGGGCCGTGCCTCCAGATTTGGTCGCCAGCACACAACGACCAACTCGGTGGCGGCGGACTGACCGTGACGCGCTGAGTGGGCACGCTGGGTGCGACCCACGGGGTGGGGCACGCTGACTGCGACGCGCTGAGTGGGCACGCTGAGTGGGGCATGCTGAGTGGGCACGCTGAGTGGGGCATGCTGAGTGCGCGCACTGGGTGCGACCCCGCTGGGCGGGGCACGCTGGGCGGGCACGCTGACTGCGACGCGCTGGGCGGGCACGCTGGGTGAGGCACGCTGAGTGTGCGTGTGCGCACTGGGTGCAACCCGGTGGGCGGGCGCGCTGAGTGTACGCACTGAGTGGGGCACGCCGGATGTGACGCGCTAGTGCTGTGACCGCATAGGTTTACCGGCTTGGTGAGGCGTCGGCGGGGCGGGCTATGTTCTCGGCGTGAACGATGCTGAAGTCGCCTCGCTCTTGGCCGGATGTGCTCGGTGCCCGTACCCCG
>NZ_SLWS01000028.1 GCF_004345645.1 Actinocrispum wychmicini
AACGATGACCAGCGAGCCGCCTGCCGAGCACGCCGAGCCCACAGTCACACCGCCAGCCGTGGACCGTGTCTCACTCTTGCTTCGCGAGCTGTTCGGCAGAACGTGGATACCCATGTCTTCCCTTGTCGGGGTCTACATCCGCGAATGGGCTGGCGGGGACAAAGACGGCTACGCCAGTCGCCAGGCCGAAATCGATTCAATCAGCATCGTCGACTGGCACACCGCCACCGCCGAACGCGTTAACCCGCATGGTGTCCCCCTCTGGCGATGCAAAGGCACACTCGCTGCCGTCGCCGCTGCCCTACAAGCCTTGCCGGCGCCCGGAACCCCAGGAGCACCAACCATGCCAATCCTGTGACCAAGCCCTGGCGGCACACTGTTCACCGTCCTATCCGGATCGTTCCTTGTCGCGACCATCCTCACAGGACGGCATTACGTAAAGCCAATGCCACGACTACGCGCGACAAGCCCGCCGGGACGCACGCAAAGCCACTGAAGCTATCACCGCCATGCGACGCGAAGCCCCGACGTACGGGAAACCAAGTGCATGCAAACCACCGAGGATCCACCACCGGTCCCAACGCGCGGACAACGCCGACGAGCACGACGAGAGGAGAACCAGTGACTCAAAATTTCACCACCGACGCGCGATACACCCTCGCGTCGGGCTGTCCCATCACGACCGACCCCCACCCGGTAGACCAGAACGTCGACGTGGTGATCGGCGCCGAACACACCACCGGCGACGCCGTCCGGCTCGCCCTGCCCGACTACGCCACCTGCTACCGACTCGCGGACGCGATGTACCAGGCGGCCTACTACTTCGACCAGATGACCATGGAACCAGACGACACCACCGATCCTGCACTGTCCCGAGTAGACACCGGGTCGTGCGTCGGCACGCTCGGAATGAGGTAGACCGTGACCGGAGAAATGTTTTCGGAAACCAACAACGGCAAAACACTGCACGCACCCCCTAGGGCACGGCGGGGACCACATCGCGGCCTCCTCCGGGCACGAGACCACCGTTCTAGCAGACGGACGATGAGCAGGACGAGCAGGCGAACGACGAACCCACCGCAGCGCCGCCCACCGGACCCCGTCCCGATCCTCCTGGAGTATCGATTCGGAGGGCTCTGGACGCCCATGCCGCACGCGGTCAATACCTACACCCGGTACTGGGGCGAAGACCCAGACCGCCTCTCGGAGGAGGAAGCCGAGGTCGACCACGTCGGGATCCGCAGCAGACATCGAAGCTTCGCCTACCCCAACGACGGCAAAACCGGCGTGCCCGTGTGGCAGGTGCGACGATTCGTTCAACGCCGTCATGGACGCGCTACGCGGCATTCACCCGCCTGGAAAGCCAGGAGCGCCCACGGCACGACTGCACTGACATGACCACGCTGTGGGCGCTGTTCGGGACACTCACCTGCGCATGCACCGTCGCTACCGTCCTCATGGGACGGCACTACGCGATCCGCACTGAAGCAGGCGAACGAGAAGCACGCCAAGCCGAACGCGGAGCACGCGACGCCGAACACGCCGCGAACCAAGCCGTCGACACCATCCGCCGCGAAAACGCCGCGCGGCACACCTCACACCCGCGGCATCGCCTCGAAGACCCAGCACCCATACACACACCCAGCCAACGAATGCGGGCCAACGGCAAAAACCACCAGGGGCAGCAGTGACACAACACCTCGTCGTGGAAGCGCGGATCGTCATCCGACCACAGTGCCCGATGGACGTCGACCCACCCAGTCGACGAAACAGTCGACATCGTGATCGGCGCATAGTGCGGACCCAGCCAAGCCCTCAGGCTCGTCATCAGGGACCTCCCGACGTTGCCGCGCACTCGCCGCCATAGCCATGCTCGCCCACGCCGAGCTGAAGAACGTCGACGAACAACCCAGACTCGTAAAGATCGCGGACACCCCAGTGACTCAGTAGCCCTTGTGCACGACATCTTGAGAAGGCAATCCCCAACGCGGTACCTCAACCACGACGACCCCGGGAACCCGTCAGCTCTCACGATTCCTTCGGGAGAGCTGACATCTCCGGTGTTGCCTTGCGTTGTCCGCAGCATCGTCCCGAGCAGAGGGTACGACGCGCACACGCTGAGTGGAAGGCGACACCACGCGAGGACCGGTCGGGGTTGGGAATGCCCCGCCGGTCCCGCCGAACGTCCGGCGCGACGAGCGTCGGCAACCACGAAAGGATCCACGTGACAACAAAACGAACCAGGTCCGTAGCACAGTGAAGCACGACATCCCGCCAGGCTGCCCCATGGACGCGGAACAGTGCCCCTGCCCGGCTACGAGGATGCAGTCGAGATCGTCATCGGAGCACAGCCTGGCAACGTTGTGGTGCTAGTCGTACAGGGCGAGGAGACGTGGGCGGTGCTCGCTGCCGTGGCGCAGCAGGCGAAAGCCATGCTCGCGGACCGCGCCGTACTAGCCGACAAGCCCTTGTCGCTCGTACAGCCCCTCAGCGACACCGCCGCCGACCGGGACGCCCCAACCCCCGAACAGGAGAGGTAGCAACGACCTGTTCCCACGGTAGAGGCACTGTCCACAACCCCCCACCATGGCCGACGCGAAACTGTACGTGGCGCGGGGGTCCGGGTTCTGGAACGGATACCCCTGTATCAGGTGCGACCTCGGCGGCGGAACAGACGGCGCCGCGCCCGTCGTCATCAACGCCGGGGCATGCAGCGTGTGTCTGACGTGGTGCAGCAGGAAGACGTGTACTCAATGTTCTCAGATCGTGGAACGAATGCCCGACCCCACCGGCTGACATTCCACAAAGGTCAAACATGTTGGTATCGAAAAGAGGATCTCGATGGCCGGACGAGCGCTGTCGTCCATGTCGACGCTGGTGTTGCGGGAGTTGACGGCCGGGCCCCGGGCGGTATTGGGATGGACGTCGCTGCATCGCGTGGAGGGCTTGGTTGGTGGTGACACGGAGGTTGCCCGTGTGGTGGTCGCGGAGTTGGAGGCCGCAGGCCACGTCACCCGCCAGCCCGGGGGCGGCGAGCGACTGTACGTACACGTCCCGCCAGTGGAACCGAATCCAGATCGTTTCAAAACACTGGTCGAGAGTCTGATGCGAGAGGCCGTGGAGGTCGACCATCGGGTCCATGCGGATATCGACCTGGCGACGGATGAGGTTGGGCTGGTGGCGTTTGGCCGGGCGATGCCTGCACGTCGCCAGGATGCTGAGGAATGGGTTGGTGGGCAGGGATTAAGGGCGCTGACGATGTTGACCGTCGCTTGGGAGCGCGGCTGGTACGACCTGGTGTGGCCATTCTCCGCCGCCCTTGGGGGTCTGTTTCGTGTCGCAGACCACCACGACCATGCCCGCGAGGCGGTGCGCATGGGCATCGACGCGGTATATCGCCTACATAGGACGCACCTTTCGAGTTTGCGGATGCTGGAAGCCCGCCTCCTGAGCGATCGCGATCAACATGAGGACGCCGAACGCGCAGCCACGGCGGCTCTCCTATGTGCGTTGCAGGCAGCCGATTCGGACACGGTCATGACCGCCTACGGCGCCCGCGGTCAGGTTCGCGAACACGCCGGCCGCCTCGCCGATGCGGCGAACGACTTCGACCGAGCATTGACCACGGCACGCAGCCACAACGCCGCGCAGCGCCCGCCGTCCGAGGCTGTGCTGGCCGCGCGGTTCGACGCAGTGCTGACTCGCCTGGAACGGGCGGCGACTCTGCTCGGCGCTCAGGCGGATCCAGTCGATCACGCACGCCTGGTCGATGCCTTGACCGAAGCGCTCGGCTACGCCCAGCAGGCGGACCCGACCAGGACACGCCTGGCCCGCGCGGTGGGCGCCCTGCAGGAGATGATCCCGCAACGCGAGGCCGCGGACCTGGTGCTGCTGGTCGGCAAGCACGCTGAACAGACCGGCCGGATCGCCGAGGCACGCGAGTACTACCGGCGGGCCATGGCTCGGTACGACGCCGCCGACCTGCCGCAGCAGGCCGAGGAGGTCCGTACCCTGCTCACATCGCTGACCCGGCCCGAGGACCCACCCGGTCGCGCTGAGTGACGGGGGCGCCGGCCGCCGCGGGCGATGGAACGTGAACGGCCACTCCGGATACGGGAATCCCACTGTGGGTGTTTCCGAGCGCAGGGAATATCACCGAACGGCGGATTATATGTGCGCGCTAAACGTGCGTATCGTCATCCGATCATTCCTGTAAACCGGTGTTGAGTTCGCATCGACGACGCATGCGGACCTACATTTCCCTACTGCCCGGAAGGCGGTTGGCCATGGCTTCCTGCGGTCTCGAAATGATGCAGATATCCCTTCCGCATGGAGAGGTGGAAGAGCTTCATGAGTTTTTACTCCAGCTGGATGTGGTCACGCGCCTGCTGGGACGCCAGCCGGTGCTGCCCCCAGCGTTGGCGACCCGGTTTCAGAAGGCGCTGCACGATACCCACATCCGGAACCTGCTGTGACGGCCGAGATGTTGGCACTCCTGGCGGTGGTGGGCCTGGCCGCAGGGATCCTGAACTACGCCGCTGCGGGCGGAAGCCTGCTGCCGTTCCTCGTCATGGTGATGCTCGGCATGCCGCCCCTGGTAGCCAACGCCACGTGCCTGGCCGCGACACCCCTGTCTTTCGTCCGGGTCATCGGGGATATCCGAAAGACGCCCCGGATGATGCGGATCCCGCTGGTCTGCGCGGTCGCCGCAACCGCGGTCGGGGTGTGGCTGGTCAGCAGGGTGGTCACCGAGGAGGGATTTCGTCGCGCCGTCCCGTATCTGCTGGTCTGTTCTGTCGCGCTGTTGCTCGTTTTCCGTCGAGTCGCCGCGTGGATCGACGCACGCACCGGCCGGTCGGGGATGTCGGCGCGGTCGACCACTACGGTATTGACGCTCGGAATTACCGTCACCAGCGCGTACGCGGGCGCATTTGGCGGTGGTGTCGGTGTCCTGATTCTCGGCGTGTTGACCGTCGCCACATCCTGGTCGTGGGACACCATCAACACGACGAAGAATACGGTCTGTCTCACCACGTCCGTCGTGGGCTTTATCGCGTTCGCGTTCACCGGGCTGGTGCGCTGGCCGCTGTGGGTCGCGCTGGCGGCGGGCATGCTGCTCGGCAGCTACGTCGGGCGATGGGCGACACAACACGTGCCTGCCAGCATCCAACGCCTCGTGGTCGCCGTGACGACCACCCTGTCTGCGGCCTACCTGTGGGCATCGCCGTGACACCTGACCAGCACACCACGTGGTCAGCTCGCCATCCCGCGGCGGGTGGGCTGACCATGGCTACCGACTCGATAGCCCCACATGTTCCCGTCATCCTGTCACCCCAAGGATCTGCTGTGTCTCCTGTCGACGTGCCCATCGGACTGCTCACTGAGCTGAGAAACTTCCATGCCAGCCGTCCCCTCCTGCTCGACCAGCATCTCCCGGGCCTGTTGCTACGACGCCTGCCCTGGGGAGCACCCAACCGCTACTTCGCCTGGCGGATACCCACCCACCGGACAGACCTCCCTGGCTGTGAGGCGGAGATCTGTCTGAAGTTGCACACCGGTACCCCGCAGCGTGCCAGCATCGAAATGCGCGCACTGGACCACGTCGCAAACGCTGTAACCGCCGCGCCTCGGGTGTTGTGGCAGGACCGGCACCGGCGCGTCCCGGTCACCGCGATGACCCTGTTGGTCGGCGACGCCGTGCCCCGTCGGCGTGCGCCGGTCCACGAGGCCCTTCGATCCATCGCCGCCGTGTTGGGCCAGGTACGCGCGCTGCCGTTGGGCCCTTTCGCCGCCATCCCGCGGGCCAGGTCGCTGGCCGAGAGTTTGGAGGCGACAACACGGATCTGGCCTGCCACACTCATCAACGCCCCGGCCGAGCACGGCATCAACGCGGAGATGCTCACCCTGCTGGGCGAGTGGCGAGACACCGACGACTGCGACATCCTGGCCGAACCGGCTCCGGTTATCCTCTCGCCCGGCAACAGCGACCTCGACCAATGGTTGTGGGACTCCAGCACCCGGTCGGTCCACCTGGTCGACTGGGAGTCGGCCGGGTGCAGCGACACCGCGTTCGACGCCGCTGATCTCGTCGAGCACCCGAGCGTCCGCACACATTCCGACGATGACTGGATGGCTGTACTTCCCGAGCTCGGTGTATATGACGAGACGACGTATCGCCGATTCCGCGCCGCGCGCCGTCTTCTCGCGCTTTACTGGCTCAGCGAGTTGTGGGACCAGCGTGGGGAACGTCCGATGGCGTTTGCCGATCAGCGCGACCGCACGCGCTCGCTGCTAAAACCGACACGAGTGTGACGTTGTGTCTAGCCACAAAGGCTCCATCGCTGGCTGCGCAGCCCGTCGTCCGTCGTGGTCTGACGCGAAGCGCCACCGGTCATGGCCTGACCACTGGGATCACCGCAGGTTCGTACGGGTCGCCTGCGCGACCGCGGACAAGCTCGACCTGGGTGAGTGGATGATGACGAACCTTTTCGCCACAGGCGAAGGCTGTGAGCCGCAGGAGGCACCGTCAGATCGACAGGCGCTCCACTGCGGCGACGTAAGGCGGGAACCAGGTAGACCGATGGCCGACCACACTATGACGAGGGGACGGCGATCTGATGGTGCGGTTTGCTTGCTGACGGCAGGGACACGATCATGACTGAGACCCCGATACCCGGTGCTGGCGCTCGCTTGATCGCGGCAATACGAGGACTGCGTCAGATGTCGGGATGCAACCAGGTCGAAGCGAGTCGGCTGCTGGGGATGCCAGCTCGGAAGTTGAATCGCCTTGAGACACACCAACTTCCGACTCGTGACGAGTTGCGCGTGATACTGGATATGTTCACGGTGCGCGATCGTCGGCCGTTCGAGGAGATGTATGAGGCGGCGCGCACACAGATAGCCTGGTGGCACTCATCCACCTACGGTACAGCGAACTGTCGCTACGCCGCGGCAGAAGACGACGCATCCAGCGTGACGGAGTTCTCGCTGGGTATCATCCCCGACCTGCTGCAGACCCCGGACTACAGCCAGGCACTTCGTGATCAATGCATCGCTGGCGCCGACCCAACCATGGCCGGACGCAGACTCGATATGGTGCCACAACGTCAGGCACGCCTGTTCGACCGGACCCGGCCCCCGCTCAGGCTACAGTCGATCGTGCACGAATCCGTCCTGTATCAAGGAGTCAGTCGTACCCAACTATCCAGGCTGATCGAGCTCGCCCGACTGCCTCATGTTGTCCTGCAAGTCCTGCCTCAGTCACGGGGGCTGCACGCAGGACTGACAGGATCGATGATCCTGCTTCGTTCACGATCAACCTCTTCGGAGACTTCCGAGAAGTCACCGCCACGTCCAACGTCGGGTACGCGCTTGAACATCTCACGCGCATCGCCTTGAGCACGACCACGTCGCTCCAGACGCTCCACCGAATCCGGGCAGGCCAAGGCTAATGGCCCTCGGCGATGAACAAACCGCAACGCGACACGATCATCCGTGTTTGAACGATCGAAAGGACGCACCACATGGCACCCCCCAGTCTGACCACCGACGAACGACAGGCCGCTCTGGCGAAGGCCCTCCACGCCCGCACCGCCCGATCTGAACTACTGACCGCGCTGAAGACGGGCACGATTACACTCAACGACCTGCTAGCCAAGGCCGACAACGGTGACCACATCGTCCTCAGGACCCCAGTACTTGCTGCGGTCAAAGTTCTACCCGGTTTTGGCCTGACGAGGGCCCGGAAACTACTTGAGCGGAACGAGATCTCCCTGCGCCGCCGAATCAGGGGCCTCGGGAACCGGCAGCGTGAGGCGCTGCTCGCCGCCATCACGGTAGGACGAGATCCAGCAACACAGACACCGTCGGCGCCACGCCCGACCCCATCCACCTCCCCAGGGGCACCGCGATGAAGGAACCCCACCGCCGCACAGCACCACCCCACGTCGGGGCTGCACCCTCGTCGGGCAGGCAGGCCGACTTCTGCTGATTCAGTACCCAACCCACGACGCCCTGGCGCCGTGACCCCGTGCACGCGGAGAACCCATCGAACAAGCACTCCACAGAACGCTGCCCGACCAACTCACCATGACCATCACCGCCTCGGACTTGCTGTGCCGTCGTCGAACACTTCACCACCGTCCACAGTGCTCGGCCATCCAGCCCTCGCCACACCGTTGCTGAGGGGGCACGTCGCCGCATCCCTGTCTTTCCCGCCGAGGTCCAACAAGAGAAACGGCTCTTCGAGATCGCCAACTTCACTGAAGAAGGTGCCGACATGCAACCATCGCCGCACAACGACACACCGAAAGAGACCGTCCAGTTCGCACTCGACGGAGTACAGTTCGCAGTCGCCCTCACCACCGAACGCGCCACCGCGCTACGTGACCATCTCAAGCCGTACATTGACGCCGCCCGTGTCGTGGATCGCTCGGCCAGACTCGGCCTCTGGCACGAGATCAAGCGGCGCGCGCACATCCGGGGTCAAGGTTGACGGCCAAGCCGACATCACCGTCTTATTTATCAGCATCTTCGAGCGAAATGAGGCCACAATGCAACATTCTGACGGCCGTGCCGAAGCAGTGCCGCGTGTTGGCGTTTATGCGATGATTGGGCAGGAGGACCGTATTCTATTGAAAACACACCAGGCTCACCTTGACACTCTGCCCGGTGGGCCGGTGCCGGCTGAAGAGACCGTACAGGAGGCGCTTCGGAGAATAGTGCGCGACCAACTCGACTCAATCGTTGTTGCCCTGGACTTCTACATTGCGGTCGAACATTGGGCCACCGAGCCCGGCGGGGCACCGAAATATCAGATCGCGTTCCTGTTCGACATCACCCTCGCCGACCCGCCCACCAACCCGCCGTCGCCATACCGGTGGGCCGACGACCACGACCTCACCACGCTGCGACCCGCGGCCGTCAGAGACGCCCTGATCGCCGGCACACACTCGACCGAACATGCTTGGCAGCCGTGGACACCGCAGAAATCCGCCGCGTACTGACGCGCGAAACCGTGATGCCACACCTCGTTCCGGCAACCAGATCGAGACCACGGTGGATGCTGTCAACTCGGCTCAATCCGACAGGAAACCGGGGCAGATGGTAGCGGAGCGACCGTCCGTGGACGGCTGCGCCGATCTTCAACTCATGCCCGTGCAGTCACCAGGTTGGGTATGCCACCTTGCTGGGCGCTGGGCGTAGGGGAGCGCGCGGCCAAGTTCTCCCCGATCCAAAGGTCGGGAGCTCCCACCAGCGGTTCCTCACGACAGCGTTTCCTGCCGAGCGGATCGGCGTCAGGTCATTGGTTCAGTGCTGTCAATGGCGGACAGCCGGTAGGTGCCGAACACGTACGCATGGTCGGACAGCCGGCGCGGCGGTTGCGCCACCCCGTAGGCAATGGCCTCGGCGGGGAGCCCGGTTGACCGCATGATCCGGTCGATACGAAGCCCTGACCCGATGGTCGGCTTGGTAGTTGGTGTCGGGTCGCCGAATTCCTCGCCCATATCGACGTAGCCGAAGATGGACCTCAGTTTGTCCATCTGTCGGGTGTCGATCTTCCACCAGCCGCTTCGGCCGGACTTGTCCCATGGATACTCCCAGCCGGCTTGCCCTGTGGTCGGGTCGATCCCGTCCGGGTCGAACCAGCCCTTCTGCTGCAGTTTGTTCAGGTTGCCTTGGTCGCGGCATTGCTGGTACCAGTTGAGCTGATCGACCAGGTGCTGTTCGCGATCCCAGCCGGAGTCGGCGTTGAAGTCACCCAGGATGATCGTCTTGCGGTGTGGGCCGCCCTGGTTGGAGATCCGATTGGCCGCCTGCTCGAACACTTCCCTGCCCTCGCCGCCCGACCAATGCTCGCAGCACAGGTTGATCTCGTGGCCGAAGATCTCGGCCTGTGCCCACCCGTAGTGCCGGCGACCGGGATCCAACGGTGCGGCGGGGTCGGCCCAGCCAAGAGGATGCACCTTTGCTGTGTTGACCAGCAGCAGGTGGAGGCTGTTCTTCCGGCCGGGCACGCCGTGAGCTGCGAACAGAGGCTCGTACCAGCCTCCGGCCAGGTGAGGGGACAGATGGTGCACGGTGGTGCGGCGAATGGCGCGTTGCTGGTCGGCCAGGCCGTTGTTGGCCTCGGGCAAGGCGAGCACATCTGGTGGCCTCGGGGTGTGCGCCAGGAGGAAATCCAGCGCGGCTGGCAGCCGATGATTGCCGAGGCCAGGGTCGAACCCGAATCGCTCGATGTTGAACACGCCGACCGTGAGATCCGCTTCACTGGTCATGATTGATCAGAATCCTCGCAAGAAGGCACTGTAGAATGGTTTGGGTTGTGCGTTTGTTGCTGTGGTCTGCAGTCGGAAGATCTTCCTGTGGAGGTCAACGGCCCATGTTCACCAGCGCCTCCGGAGCCGGGGCCGGGCCGCCTTGGGAATCTGGCCCGCCAGCGTGGCTGTACGAGCAACTGCCTTATTCGGATCCGCAGTCGGATTGTCACGCGGCGTTGTTCGGCCCGAGGCACCTGTAGGTCCGCTGGAGCCGGGTGGTGATGGGTGGGTGGCACATCAGGAAGTTCGACTCAGTCCGACGCGTCAAGGACGTCCAAGTTCAGTTTGTGCGAACGGGCGTAGTTGGCAAACGCCACTACCAACCGGCGCGCCCTCAACAGTGCGCGCGCCTGGCAGGCGCCATCGGCCGTGAAGCGGTACAGCCGCTCCCGGATAGCTCTCTTAGCCCCGGGCTTCAGTTGCCCTTCAACGACTTCCGTGTTCACCAACTGATGCGTCACAAACGAACTGAGGATCTGAACTACTTCCTCATGCGCGATGTTCAACCGCAGGGCGACATACGGCACGGTGACCGCCCGACCTACCTCCTGAAGCATCAGCAGCAGGACATGTCCTGTCTTGTCGTACGTGCTTGCGGCTGAAGTGTTTTGCATGTCCATGGGTAGCCTGTGTGCGCGACGTCTGGCGACCGGTCCCGGTGGGGTGCGCACTCCGCCCGAGAAGCGGTACCACCGAGGCAATTCGGTGTACTACCAGTCAATGCCGCGCAACATGAGTCCTTTCTCTTAAGTCGCAACAATATTCGACGCTGGACGGTGTCAATCGGGCGGATAGCCGCTCTGCGCACAGATCAGCCGACACCGGAACTTGTCCGGGTCGAAGGGGTCCAGCCGCATCCCGCCCGGTTGCCTGCCGCCGAGTGGTTCACTGTGGACGTATTGCAAGAACGTCAAAGTGATCAGCGGCCGAGCAATGTCATCCACTGATACACCGACCGTCGCGCACAGCTCTGCCACAGTCATGTTTCCGTTGCCACCAGACTGGGCCTCAGCGAGAACCACGATGATGCTTTGCGCCATCGCCCACTGCCGACCGGCGAGGTGCGGGCGGGCCGTCTGCTCAGCCTCCTCCAAAAGAGACGCCACTGTGGCATGCACGGGCCAGGCAGACGGCCAGTTAAGGGCCTGGCTCATGCTGTCGCCCCAATCCGGCGCCCGGTGTCGGGGACCGCCGCCACGTGAGCGCGCTGGGTGACGTACGGCCGCAACAAGTTCGGCTCATCTTCGTCCACGACATAGCTGTCTTGGCCACTACTTGCTTGGTTAGGCCGGGCGTCAGCGATGGCGGGCAGCTGTACTTCCCCGTCCTTCGCCCATGCGGCCCGCATGTCCAAGATATCCGTTGGGCTGGACGTCCACGACTCGTTCAACCGATGCCGTCCACGTCGCGCTCCGCTCTTGACGACAAGCCAAAGAAGCAGCAACGCGGCGAGCACCGCAGCCGAAAGAGCAAACACGGTCTGTTCTCCGGACATATCTTCACTCTTTCTTTCTAGCCCATCTTCCAGAAAAAGCATCTCGTGTCGAACTCAAACCGCGGACTGATCCCCTTAGCTCGCGGTTTTGGCATTTAGGCGGAAGTGCACTGAGGAACAGCCAGTAAAGCTCAAGGATCTCGTTGAGCCGACGATCACTGGACGTGCACCTGCGTTTCATTTGGAGGCGCGATCCCACAGCAGAGTTGAAATATCCACATCTGGGACCTCGCTCCGAAAATCGCGCGCGTAGGTGAACATCTGCGCCACTTCCGGTCCTTTGGCCCACACCACTCGATAGCGCCGGATCTGACGATCGTAGTAGATCCGCACGTACGTTCCGGATTCGGTCGTCAACAGGCTGGCGAGCCGCCGGGCGCCGCGCGCACGCTTACTCATACTGGACCTCCACAATGAATCGCTTAGAGCCGCCTTCCCCGATCCTGTTCTTTGGCGGCAGACCTTGGCTCTCGCGCTCTAGATCCTGGGCACCCTGAAACCCTCGGCGAGCTTTGCCGATGGACCCGTGTTCGAAAATCTCCATACAGGGCCCACACGCGGTCCCAACGGAAGGGTGAGCGACTCCATAGGAGCCCAGCGAAGCAACAGAATGCCCGCACAACACGTGCACGCCCAAATCGGACACGAAGACGTAATGGAACCGGGCGCCGCCGCACGGCCCATAGTCGGGTTCTTCGTCCCCGTAGAGTCTCGCGAGCGCATCCCCCAGGAACTCGACCAGGACATCCGTACCCAGATACTCGCAGTCGGGCGTGGAGCAACTGTGCCACGGACCTTGTGAGGCTGGCGGCGTGACTGCGCGCTGCACGGGTTCAAGTTCGTTCATCGCTGGTTCCGTTGAC
>NZ_SLWS01000029.1 GCF_004345645.1 Actinocrispum wychmicini
GAGGGGGTAGGGGTGGGGGATAATTTCTTTGAGTTGGGTGGGGATTCTATTCAGGCGATGTTGATTGCCGCCCGGGCCGCCCGACACGGCATCAAGCTGAAACTACGGGCGGTTTTCGAACACCAGACGCTGGCGAGTCTCGCGAGGTCCGCGACGACCGACGCCACGAGCGAGACCGAGGACCTCTCGTTCGGCGACGCGGGAGATCTGACCATCCTGCCCGGGGTCCACTTCGACGACACACCGGCCGAGGTCCGCCGCACGTTCGCCGGGGCGATGATGATGGCTCCTACGACTCCCATGCAGGCGGGGATGCTCTTCCAGACACACGCCTTCCCGACGAAGGGCATGTACCTGCTCCAGCTGCGGTACGCGCTGCCAACGGACATCGATGCCGAGGCGCTCCGCTCCGCCTGGCAGGCGACTGTCGCCGCCTTCTCGATCCTGCGCACCTCGTTCACATGGGACGACAACGGGCAGACGATCCAGGTGATCTGGCCGGCGGCGACCATCCCGTTCCACCTCGTGAACTGGACCGAGGTGGATTCGGCCGAGCTCGATGACAGGTACGCCGCCCTGCTCGACAGCGACCGGGAGGCCGGTGTGGACATCGAGCGGGCGCCCTTGTCCCGGATCACCTTGATCCATCGGCCCGATCGCCGGTACGAGATGGTATGGACGTACCACCACGCGCTCCTCGACGGCTGGAGCCACTCCATCGTCCTGGGGGTACTTACCGAGAGCTACCAACGTATCCGCGCGGGCCTGCCCGTGGACAAGGTCGAGGCCGTTCCCTTCGTCCGGTACATCGACTGGCGGGCAAGGCAGGATCACGACGAAGCCCTCAAGCAGTGGACCTACTATCTTGAGGACTTCACCGGCAGCCGGGGGATTCCCCTTCCGCCCTGCGCCAGACCACAACACGTGCACGAGACCTTCGATCTGACCGCGGCGCAGGTCGACGAGCTACGCGCATTCGCCCGGCACGGCAAGGTGGCGTTCAACCTGCTGTTCCAGGCGGTCTGGGCGGTCATGCTCGCCGAACACACCGGAGAGCAGGACGTCCTGTTCGGCATGACGGTCGCGGGTCGCCCACCGGATCTCGCCGGAGTCGAGCAGATGGTGGGCATGTTGATCAACACTCTGCCGGTACGGGTGTGGGTCGAGCCGGACTGGGAGCCGATGGCGTGGCTGCACTCCATCCACGACAGCCAGTTGCGGGTGCGTGACCACGACTGGATCCCGCAGCCCGACCTCACCCGGCTGCTGCGACTCAGCCGCGGGGCCCCGCCGTTCGAGTCCTTCGTCAGCATCGAGGACTACCCGCGCAACAGTGGCGCCGAAGCGGGCCTTGCCGCGATCGGGGCGCAACCGCTGAACGGGATCATCCGCCACAGCGTTCCCATCATGCTGGGGGTCGTCCCGCACGGCGACGGCGTGCGGGTTCACCTCGTACTCCCCCAAGGTGACCCGCGGTGGACGCGTGCGCTGCTGAACAGGTATCGAGAGGCGCTGCTGTCACTACCACATGCCACCCAGGTCGCCGAGTTGTTCGCTCCGGTGACGTGACTCCCCATGAGATGAAAGGCGACAGCATGGATGCCGCGACCGCCCGTAGCCGCATCACCGAGGCATGGGAGAAGGTGTTGGGGCATACCGATTTCACCGATGACGACGACTTCTTCGCGGTGGGCGGCGACTCGATGGGCGCGATACTCCTGGTGCGCAAGCTCAACAAGGCGGGCGTGGCGGTCGAGCTCGCTGACCTCATGACGGAACCCACGGTGGCCGCGTTGGTCGCGGCCGCCTCGGCGGAGCCCGACGGGCCGGAGCGCCCGCAGCTGCGCCGGATACCGAGATAACGGCCCAACCGAGGGACGGCCGCGACCAGGCGAGTAGGAAGGCCATGCGATGGAACACGGCGACATGCTGATGCTTCCCAGCTCCGTGACACAGCAACGGCTGTACTTGCTGTTCCGGTCGAACCCGGACAGTCACGCGTACAACGTGACCGTTCCGCTGGCGATCGACGGCGTGCTGCCGGTCGGACAGTGGCGGGCCGCCATCGACGCCATCGTGAGCCGGCACGAGGCCCTGCGAACCACGCTTCGACTGGTCGACGGACGGGTGTTCCAGTGCGTCGCGGCCGGCCCGCGGGTCACGTTTGAGACGATGGAGTTCGAGGACGAGTCCGATCCGCTGCTGCTGGACGCACTGCGGGAGTGCAGGACACGTCCGTTCGACCTGGAACGTGGCCCGCTGATGCGCTGCCTGGTCGCGACCGGCCCGAGCCGCCAGAAGGTGGTCATCTGCATCCACCACAGCGTCTGCGACGGGATCTCAGTGAGTATCATCCTGCGCGAGCTGCGGCAGTTGCTGGCCACTCCCGACGCCGACCTGCCATTGCCGGACCTACAGTTCGCCGACTACGCGGCATGGGAGGAAGCCGCGCTCGACGGACCACGTATGTCCGCACAGGTCGCCGAATGGGTGGACGCCCTCTCCGGAGTGGCCAATCCGCATCGGCTGCCACTGGACGGCCCGCGTACGCCGGACTCCGTGGTGCCCGCGGGCCACGCCTCGTTCGTCATCGAGAGGGAACGGTGCGAACAGGTCCGTCAACTGGCGAAGAGCCTCCGCTGCTCCGAGTTCAGCGTCTACATGGGACTCGTACAGCTCTGGCTGCACAAGACCACCGGCGACCGCAAGGTGGCGGTGGGCGTCCCCGTCGGTAACCGGCCCGATTCGCAGCTCGACAACGTGGTGGGCTGCTTCGCCAACACCTTCGCCATCCCCTTCGACGCGGACCGGACCACGACCGTGGCCGAATGCGTCAAAGCGGCATCACGGTGGCTGCGCAAGGCGCTCGCCGAACAGTCCGTGCCGTTCGACCAGGTGGTGAGCGGGTTACGGGCGAACAGCAGCCTGGGACACGCGGCCGGCGAACGCTGGTCACCGGTGTTCCAGGTGTCGCTGACCTACCACGACACCCCGTTGGACCTGACGCCGATCGTCGGCCGGCCGGTGACCGCTCTGGACCTGGATGGGGCGACCGCCAAGTTCGACCTCGACATCGGTGTGTCCTGGCAGGACGAAGAACTGCACGGCACCGTGCTCTACAACGGCGACCTCTTCACCGAGGCGACCGTGCGCCACCGACTCGACTATCTGACCGAGCTCCTGACCATCATGGTCGACACCCCGCAGATGCGGATCGTGGACGTACCCGCGGTCTCGGCCGCGGAGCGGGATGTGGTGTTGGGTTTTGGTGGTGGTGTGGTGGGGGATGGGTTGGGGTTGGGTGTGGTGCATGGTTTGTTTGAGGGTTGGGTGGATTG
>NZ_SLWS01000030.1 GCF_004345645.1 Actinocrispum wychmicini
GGGTTGCTCCGTTGACTGCACCAACTGGATGAGGGACTCAAGCTGCGGTCGGGGTTGCTCGATGTCGGGGCATGGATTTTGGTCATGGGGTCTCCCGGGTGCATCGAGAGTTGATGGAAGGACGGGTTGGCCTGCCTACGTTGGGGGCGGTGGTGGCTGGTCCTGGTGAGCTGTTTCCCTGGTTGGTGCGTGACGATGCGGGTCGTGAGGTCGAGTCGGTTGGCAACTATCTGCGTGATTTGATGCTTGGTGATGCCAGCGCGTTGACGTGCCGCAGCTACGCCTACGACCTGTTGCGTTGGTTTCGGGTGTTGTGGGCGGTGGACGTCGGCTGGGAGCGGGCCACCGAGGCGGAGACGGCGGCGCTGGTGGGTTGGCTGCGGTCGGCGCGTAATCCGCAACGCCGCCGGAGCAAGGATGGTGGTCATCCGCCGGGGTCGGTGAATCCGGTGACGGGCAAGCAGGTATCGGCTGCTGGGTACGCTTCGGCGACGATCGCTCATAATCTGACCGCTGTTCGTGGGTTTTATGAATTCCACGGGCATTTCGGGCGTGGTCCGGTGGCCAATCCGGTGCCGGAGAACACCGCTCGTCGTGCTGCGTTGGCGCACCGCTCGCCGATCGAGGCCATGCCGCGGTTTCGGCGTGCCCGGCTGCGGCCGAAGGTGCCGGTTCGCCGTCCGCGGGCGATCCCCGATGCGCAGTGGGACGCGTTGTTCGCGCGGATGGGCTGCACGCGGGATCGGGCGTTGCTGGCGTGTTACGTCTCCTCTGGCGCGCGAGCGTCGGAGCTGTTGGGAGTCAGGCTGGGCGATGTGGACTGGTCCGACGCCCGGTTGTGGGTGGTCTCCAAGGGAAGCCGGGTCCGTCAACAGGTCCCGGCCTCGCCGGAGGCGTTGGCATACCTGGCCGCCTACCTGGAGGAGGCGGGGCTGCCGCAGGACAACGGGCCGGTCTGGCGAACACGTCGGGGTGTGGTTCGGCCGCTGACGTATTGGGCGGCACGGCGAATCATGCAACGGGCCAGCGCCGCGCTGGGGGCGAACTGGACGCTGCACGATCTGCGGCACACGGCCGCGACCCGGCTGGCTCGTGACCCGGAGTTGACGCTGGTCGAGGTGCAGACGATCTTGCGGCACGCGCATATCACGACCACCGCCCTTTACACCGTGGTCGGTATCGAGGATCTGGTGGACAAGCTGGCCGAGCACTACCAGCGGCCCCGCCCGACGGTGCGGTGGAACCCTGGCTATGACCCTGCTGATGTCGAGGCGGTGTTCGGTGCCCAGTGACACCGAGACCGGCCCCGGCATCACGGCCACCGTGGGGCTGGTGGCGACCGGCCGGGTCCGTCGCCACGAGTTCGTCTACGCCAACGACGACAGGTTCGCCCCAACGACGCTCGTCCCGGCGCCACCAGCCCGGCCGGTCAAGCCACCCGCGCCGTTGGGCGAGTTGGCCACCGCAAGCGCGGAAGAAGTCGCGTCGCTGGTTACCGAGGCCCTCGGTGGCGCGCGGGACACCCGCAACCACAACCGTTGGGGCATCCGTGGTTTGCTGGCCCACCTGGAGCGCTACCCGGGCCCGACCTGGCAGCAGCGGTGGGAAGCCGCAGGTCTGAATGAGCCGGGTGTCACGGTGACCGCGCAGGCGACGATGGTGAGTCCGACACTGCGTCGTCGGCTCAACGCCGCGGCCGGGCATGCGTTCGCGGTGCGCCTGGTGCAGCCGAGCCTGCGCGCGTTCCGGTCTTACCTGTTCTCCTGCTATCCCCGGTGGTTTCGCACGGTCGCGCGAGATCCCTTGCTGGAGGACTTCTGCTCGCGGGTCCAGGCACTGCCCGTCAGCCGGGAACGACACCACGACGCCCTGTTCGACGTGTGCTGCACGCTGACCATCTTCGGCATCGAGCTGGCTGACCTGACACCGGAAGCGTTGCTGCACTACGCCACCGAGTGCCGCAAGTACGGGCTGACGCGCGGGACCCGCCCCGGCGAAGGGGCCTTCGCCGCCACGCAGGCGTGGCCGGTGCTCTATGACATGGGACAGTTCCCCGTGTCGGCTCCCCGCACCCTGCGCGTCGCGGTGACCAAAGGCCAACGCAGCATCAGCGAGCTGGTGGACCGGCACCGGCTGCGCAACACCGAGGTCCGCGACCTGCTCGTCGACTACCTCACCCGCCGCGCCACCGAATTGGACTACGCCGCCACCGAACATCTCGCGCGATATCTGGCCCTCACGTTCTGGAAGCAGATCGAGACGATCAATCCCGGCCAGGCCGACCTGCGGCTGGACGAGAACACCATCACTACTTGGAAACAGTGGCTGCGGACCCTGCCGGGCGGCCAGCCCCGGCTGAACGTGGACGGACCGATGGTGGCTATCCGATCGCTGTATCTGGACCTGCACACCTGGGCCGCAGCCGAACCCGAACGGTGGGCACGCTGGGTGGCGCCCAGCCCCATCCGCGACGCCGACCTGCGCAAACTCCCCGTTCGGCGCCGACGGCTGCAGGAACGGATGGCCCACCGCACCCGCGAACGCCAACCGCTGCTGCCGATCCTGTCCGGCCACGTCAACGACCACTGGAACAACATGCGCACACTGCTGGACGCAACCCGCGCCGTCGACATCGGCGAGCA
>NZ_SLWS01000031.1 GCF_004345645.1 Actinocrispum wychmicini
TTCTTCACCCTCGGCGGACACTCCCTCCTCGCCACCCGCATCACCAACCAACTCAACATCCCCCTCCACACCCTCTTCCAACACCCCACCATCGCTGAACTGGCCCACGAACTCACCGGCCACCAACGAACAACCATCCCTCAGCTGGACCGGATCGACAAGAACGGCACCACCACCCTGCCAGCGTCCTTCGGTCAGGAACGCCTATGGTTCCTCACCCAACTCGACCCCCAAACAACCACCGCCTACCACATGACCGGCGCCGCAACCCTCCACGGCCCCCTCAACACCACCGCACTCAAACACGCCCTCCACACCACCACCCAACGACACGAAACCCTCCGCACCACCCTCCACCACCACACCTCCCGCAGCGGCCAAACCACCAACCCCCAGGCCACCGGCTACACCTACCAGTCCGTCCACGCCGCGTCACCCACCCTCAACCACGTCACCGCCGACCACTCACAACTCACCGACATCCTCAACCACGAAGCAACCCACCCCTTCAACCTCACCCAAGGACCACTCTTCCGAGCCACCCTCATCCACCACACACACAACCACCACACACTCATCATCACCATGCACCACACCATCTCCGACGGCTGGTCACTCACCATCCTCCTTCGGGAAATCACCACGGCGTACACCGCGCTGGTACGTGGTCAGGCTGCCGAGCTGCCTTCGCTCCGGGTTCAGTACGCGGATTTCGCTGCCTGGCAACGCGACCGCCTCGCGCGAGGCGAGCTCGAAGAGTCCATTTCGTACTGGCGGAAGCAGCTGGCTGGCATTGCCCCTCTTGAGCTTCCCACCGACTTGCCGCGTCCGGCTCGACAGACCTTCGGTGGTGCCACTCGATCTGTGGACGTCGGCGAGGATCTCGTCAGGGCGCTTGAGGAACTTGCCAGGGCTGAGGGGGTCACCGTGTTCATGGTGCTGCTTGCTGTGTTTCACACTTTGTTGTCCAGGGTGTGTGGGCAGAAGGATGTCGCGGTGGGGTCGCCGATTTCTGGGCGGGAGCATCCGGATGTGGAGGACCTTGTCGGGTTCTTTGTCAACACTCTGGTTTTGCGCGCGGATCTTGGTGGTACGCCATCGTTTCGGGAGGTTTTGCGGCGGGTACGGCAGGTTTGTCTGGAGGCGTACGCCCATCAGGATGTGCCTTTCGAGAAGCTCGTTGAGGAACTGCAGCCGGAACGGGACCTCAGTCGCAGTCCGCTTTTTCAGGTCATGTTCGTTGTCGACGAGGCCGCCCCGCAGTACACGATGCCCGACTTGGAGATCCACGAACTACGTCCGGAGCAACGATCCAGCCAGTTCGAGCTGACTCTCCGCCTGATGCGTTCGGACAGTGGCCTGCACGGCGATCTGGTGTACAACACCGACCTTTTCGCCGAGGACACCGCCCAACGCCTGGCCGATCGGTACGTCACGATGCTTTCCGAGGTGGTCGCCGATCCCGACCAACGTATCGCCGAACTCCCAGTGATGTCGCTCGACGAAACCAAGCAGCTGTCGACGCTGACACGCGGCACCGACACTCGGGTTCCCGACCTGTTGGTGCACGAATGGTTTGAGGCCCAGGCCGACCGGACGCCAGACGCGACAGCGGTCCGGGCGGTCGACGGTGAACTCACCTACCGGCAACTAGACCAACAAGCCAACCAACTCGCCCACCACCTCCGCCACCAACACCACATCACACCCGAGACCCTGGTCGGAGTATGTCTACCCCGCACCCTCGACCTGATCGTCGCGTTGTTCGCCGTGCTGAAGACCGGCGCAGCCTACGTCCCCATCGACCCCGCCTACCCCACCAACCGAATCACCTACATCCTCAACGACACCAAAGCGAAAGCCCTCATCACCACGTGCGACACGAATGTCGGTCCGTACGAACGGATCCTGGTCGATCAAACAGGCCTCACCAGCCGACTAACCCCTACGGCTGACAAGCACAACCTCGCCTACGTCATCTACACCTCAGGCTCAACCGGGCAACCCAAAGGTGTGATGATCGAACACCACCAAACCACCGCCATGATCACCTGGGCCCTCAACACTTACACCACCGAACTGACCAACGTCCTCGCATCCACCTCCGTCTGCTTCGACCTATCCATCTACGAAATCTTTGCCCCACTGGCGGCAGGCGGCAGCATCACCCTCACCGAACACAACGCCCTCGACCTCACCACCAACCCCGACCTCGGCACCAACATCACCCTCATCAACACCGTGCCCTCCATCGCCCAAGAGCTGATGACGGCCGAGGCCTTGCCAGCAAGTGCCGCCACGATCAACCTCGCCGGCGAGGCCCTCAGCCCCACCCTGGTCCGCGCCCTCTACGACCAACCCCACGTGAAAGCCGTCCACAACCTCTACGGCCCATCCGAAGACACCACCTATTCAACGCACGCCCACACCACATCACAAGACAACCGGACCCCCATCGGCCAGCCGATCCACAACACCCAAGCCCACATCCTCGACGCCAACCTACGACCTGTCCCTATCGGAAGCATCGGCGAGTTGTATCTCAGCGGCGCCGGAATCACCCGCGGCTACCACAACCAACCCACCCTCACCGCCGAACGCTACCTACCCAGCCCCCAAGGACAACGCCTCTACCG
>NZ_SLWS01000032.1 GCF_004345645.1 Actinocrispum wychmicini
GGAGGTGGTGGGTTCTGGTGGGGGTGTGGGTTCGGAGTTGGAGCGGGTGTTGGCGGGGGTGTGGGGTGAGGTTTTGGGGGTTGAGGGGGTAGGGGCGGGGGATAACTTCTTCGAGCTGGGCGGGGACTCCATGCTCAGCCTTCGGGTGTCCACCGCACTCGATCGGCTCGGCTACCACCTGCCGATCAACGCGCTGCTGTCTGGTGCGTCCCTCGCCGAGCTGGCGGCGAACGCCGTACAACCCAAAGAACTCATAGAGGCCGCGCCCGTCGAAGGCGACGACTATCCCGCGACACCGCTACAACTCGGCATGCTCGCCGCGGGACCGGAGTACTACCACGACGTGTTCACCTACCGGATTCCCCTTCCGCATCGGCTGTCCTTGCTACGAACGGTTCTCCGCGAGGTCTCGAACCGGCATCCGGCCCTGCGCACCTGGTTCGACCTGGGCGAGCTGCCACCGATGGCCTGCGTCGCACCGGATCACGAGCCGGCGGTGCACGTGGTGACCGAGGTTCTGCCGGCGGACGAGCGGACACGCACCGTCCAGCTGCGGGAGTTCCGCGCCCGGGAGACCCGGTCCGTCTTCCCCGAAGGCGTCCCGCCCTTGCGTTTCGTGATCCACGAGGATCCGGACCCGGACGCGTTCTTCCTGACCCTGAGCTTTCACCACGCACTCCTGGACGGATGGAGCGTGGCCCGCCTCATCGACGAGATCGCCCGCCGGTACGCACAGCGCCTCACCGACACCGACACCGAGGACGCCGGGCCGGCGCCACACCTCATGCCCCGATACGCCGCGTCGGTCCAAGCGGCCCTACGGAGCCCGGAGACATTGCGGTTCTGGCAGGAGGAGGCGCGGCGGGCACGGTCCGTACTGCCTGCCGAAACGAATCGGGCCGCGTTCGACCAGGCCGTCCACGTTCTGGACCGCGACGTCGTCGAAAGGATCACGGACCTTGCGCGCCAACTGCGGTGTGGCGCACGTACCCTTTTCCTCGCAGTCCTGCTCCAGGTGCTCGCTGAACTTGACCAGACCGACACGGTGACCGTGGGAACGGTCACCCACGGCCGTCCGGCAGTGGATGGCGCCGAGAAGGCGCTGGGTCTGTTCCTCAACACCGTCCCGCTGACCATCACCCTCACCGACCCGGAGCTGGCGGCAGTGGTCGCCAACTGTCAGGCGCGGGAAGCCCTGTCCCATCCCCATCGGGACTTCCCCTATGCCCAGACCAGGAAGCTGATCGGTGGCGACCTGCGCTACAACGTCAACTACACCCATTTCGCCTCTCGGGCGGCCGACGGACTGTACGGCCAGTACGGCGGTGCCGGATTCGTTGAACACACCGATCTGCCTGTCCTGATCAGCGTGTCACAGGACGTGGCCGCATCAGCCGTCCGCATCCGCGTGGCCACCACCGTGGCAGACCCGACGCGCAGCCCGAAGGACCTGTTGGACGCGTATGTCAAGGCTCTGCGCGCGACAGTACCGAGCCCGGAGGGTACGCAGCCGGCGTTGGTTGACGAGCACGGGGTGCTGGCCTTCGCCGGTTCGGTCGGCGACACGTCCCACCTGGGTCCGGCGCACTTGCTGTTCGAACAGTGCGCGGACCGGCACCCGGACGCGCCGGCTGTCCTTTTCGGACAAACGATGCTCACGTACGGGGAACTGGAAACCCGGGCGAACCAAGTCGCATGGGTACTCAGGACAATGGGGGTTGGTCGAGGCTCGCTGGTCGGCGTGTGCCTGCCGCGGGGAACCGACATGATCGCCGCTGTCATCGGGATACACAAGGCAGGTGGCGCCTACGTGCCCCTGGATCCGAAGTATCCGGTGACACGGCTCGCGTTCATCGTGGCCGACGCCGGGGTGGACGTCGTGCTGTCCTTCAGGGAAGCGCCCGAATTCGGGGTTCCTGTCGTGTTGGTCGATGCCCCAGAGGTGTTCGCGGGTGTGTCGGGTGAGCGTCCGGAGTGCGTGGTGACCGGCCTGGACGCGGCGTACGTGCTCTACACTTCAGGGTCGACCGGGCAGCCGAAGGGCGTGCTCGTACAGCATGACAGCTGTGCCAACCTGATCGCCTGGGCCCGTGACCAACGAGCCGGGCTTGCCACCAGCACCCTGATGTCCACGTCGTTGAACTTCGACCTCTCGGTGTACGAGATCTGGCTGCCGCTGACCTCCGGTGGCTGGACCCGGGTCGTCGAGGACATCCTCGTGTGGGGGATCGAGGACCATTCGACGGAGGACATGCCGGCCGTGATCAACACGGTGCCGTCCCTGCTGGACCAGGTCCTGCGGGAAACCGACATCGACCTTCGGGGGACACAGGTCAACCTCGCCGGGGAACCGACTCCGCCCCGGTTGCTCCAGGAATGCCTGGACCGTGGGGCGGACGGTGTGTTCAACCTCTACGGACCGACTGAGGCGACCGTGTACGCGCTCTGGGCCCGGCAGGAGGTCGGCAACCCCCAGGTCATTGGTCGTCCGTTGGTGGGTTCGCGGGTGGTGGTGGTGGGTGTGGGTGGTGGTTTGGTGGGTGTGGGTGTGGTGGGTGAGTTGTGGGTGGGTGGTGT
>NZ_SLWS01000033.1 GCF_004345645.1 Actinocrispum wychmicini
GCACGGCTCGCAACGGTCACCACACCGCGCCGCGCCCGGAGGACATCCGGACATGCCGCCAACCGGTCGTTCCCATGAACGCACTCACATGCCGAGGACAGGATGCTCGGCCGTCGATTGTTCGCCGGCTTCGCCTGTCGGGTTGCGCCGGGGTGTCGATGCCGTCGGCACCAATCGTGGCGATGGCGGCAGCGGGGATACCACCGGCGAGGCTTGGAACGCCTGGATCGCGAACGCGGCGAAGCGCTGGGATGCCGCGACCCGGGCAACCGGTGAGGCGGCGTGGATGCCGCTGTTGGCCATGAGCACGAGGATCACGTCGTCCAGGACGAAGTCGGGACGCAGGCGACCGGCATCCTTGGCGAAGTGGACCAGTTCGGCGAGCGAACGCAGCGAGTACGAGCGGATCGCGGCGAAATCCATCGCGTGCGGGAAGGTCGACATGAAGGCCGCCGTGAGGCCTCGGTCGCGGGCGTGCAGTTCACAGAACTTCTCGATCACCAGGCAAAAACCGTGCCACGGATCTGGGTCCGCAAGCCCTTCGTCCACAATGGCCTGGCACGCGCGCATCTGGTCCCCGAATGCCGCGGTGACCAGCATCTCCTTGGTCGGGAAGCGGCGGTAGAGGGTGGCCGGGCCGACCCCGGCGCGCCGAGCGATCTCCCGTATCGGCGCGTCCAGACCTTCGGTGGCGAACACCGCGCGGGCCGCGTCGAGGATGCGTTCGCGGTTGTCCCGAGCGTCGGAGCGCAGCGTGTGAGGCAAATGGTCGGTCACCGCTCTCACTTTAGCTAAGCGGACGGGGGCGTCCGTTAACGTCGGCGGCATCGGCTCGATCGATTCCACAACGAGGAGATGAACGTGAAAGCTGTCGCCATCCAGGCGTTCGGAAGTCCGGAGGGCCTGGCGGTCATCGACGTCGCTGAGCCGGATCCCGCGGACGGGCAAGTGCTGATCACCACCGAGGCGATCGGTGTCGGCGGCGTGGACACCATGATCCGAAGCGGCGCCCTCAGCGCCTACGGCTTCACCGAAGGTCATATCCCCGGTGGCGAAATCGCGGGCACCGTGACCGCGGTCGGCGATGGCGTCGACCCGGCATGGGTCGGTCAGCGGGTGTGGGCGTTCACCGGCGTCGGTGGCGGCTACGCCGAGCACGCGATCGCCCCCGCCACGACACTCATCCGCCTCCCTGCGACCCTGTCAGCTGTTGACGCGGTGACGCTCGGGAGCTCCGCCGCGGTGGCCCACTTCGGCCTTCGCCATGCGCACTTCGCTCCCGGCGAGTCGGTGCTGGTGCGCGGCGCGGCCGGCGGCATCGGGATCATGACAGTCCAGCTCGCGGCCCAGGGTGGTGCCCGTGCGGTGGCGGTGACGACCTCGTCGCTGGAGCGTGGTGACCGCCTGCGCAAGCTCGGCGCTACCCATGTGCTGGACCGCGTCGGTGAGGCAGCGCAAGACGCTCCCGCGGGCTACGACGTCATCATCGACATCGTTGCCGGCACGGCCCTGCCGCTGTTCTTCGCCAGGCTCAACCCGAACGGTCGCATGGTGGTCGTCGGCGCGGTTGCCGGCGACCCACCGGCGGACTTCGCCATGGAGATGTTCGGCGCGTTCCAGAAGTCGATGTCGTTCGCGACGTTCAGCGCCAACACCGTGCCCGCACCCGACCGGCACGCCGTGACCGCCGACCTGCTCGCCGCCGCGAGTCGCGGCGAGTTGGAGCCGGTCGTGCACGAGGTGCTGCCCCTGGAGCGCGCCGTGCTGGCTCACCAGAAGATGGACGCCGGCGAGGTGTTCGGCAGAATCGTGCTCACGCCATCGGGAAGCTAGACCACGCCGCGGCCAAGCGGGTGGCTCAAGTCACTGCCACCGCTCGCCCGCGCAGTGTCTTGACCTGGCTCCAACGTCCGCACATGCCGCTTAGCAGTCGTTCGAGAACGCGGCCTTGGCCAATCGCCAACGCGATAACTTGTTCCAGTTCTGCACCGCTGTCGGTGGTCCCACGACTGGCCACACGGTGGTCCCACGACGGTGGCAGGCGACACGGGCGGAGCGCGGGCGATGCGGGCCGAGCGCGGGCGGAGCACAAGCTGAGCGCGAGCAGAGCACGCGCCCAGCGCACGCCGAGGGCGGGTGGAGTGCGGGCGGTGTGCGCGCCCAGCGCACGCCGAGTGCGGGCCGAGCACAGGCGATGCGGGCCGAGTGCAAGCAGAGTGCGGACC
Source organism: Actinocrispum wychmicini (assembly GCF_004345645.1). Lineage (GTDB taxonomy): Bacteria > Actinomycetota > Actinomycetes > Mycobacteriales > Pseudonocardiaceae > Kibdelosporangium > Kibdelosporangium wychmicini. The sequence goes on from NZ_SLWS01000033.1 coordinate 2,226, forward strand.
GAGCACAAGCCGAGTGCGGGCGGAGCGCGCGCCCGGCGCGCTAGCCCATGGGTGTGGCCCGGCACGCCGGGGTATGGGTGTGGCGCGCCTAGCGCATGGATGTGGCCTGGCGCGCCAGCGCATCGCTTGGGTGTGGCGCGCCTAGCGCATGGGTGTGGCCTGGCGCGCTAGCGCATGGGTGTGGCT
>NZ_SLWS01000034.1 GCF_004345645.1 Actinocrispum wychmicini
GTGAGAGTGCGGCAGTGAGACTGCGGGGGATAAGCTTCGTAGTCGAGAGGGAAACAGCCCAGAACACCAGCTAAGGCCCCTAAGTGTGCGCTAAGTGGGAAAGGATGTGGGGTCGCCCAGACAACCAGGAGGTTGGCTTAGAAGCAGCCATCCTTGAAAGAGTGCGTAATAGCTCACTGGTCAAGTGGTCCTGCGCCGACAATGTAGCGGGGCTTAAGCGTACCGCCGAAGCTGTGTCATTCACACATATACATCCACTTCAACTTTCGGGTTGTTGTGTAGTGGTGTGGATGGGTAGGGGAGCGTCCTGCACCCCTGGAAGCTGCGACGTAAGTCAGCAGTGGAGGGTGTGGGAGTGAGAATGCAGGCATGAGTAGCGATAGCAGAGTGAGAACCTCTGCCGCCGGATGACCAAGGGTTCCTGGGCCAGGCTAATCCGCCCAGGGTAAGTCGGGACCTAAGGCGAGGCCGACAGGCGTAGTCGATGGACAACGGGTTGATATTCCCGTACCCGCGTGAATGCGACCATGATGAGGCAGTTGATGCTAACCACCCAAAGCTGTGGGAGTAAGCCTTCGGGTGAATCTTACGGTGGAGCGTGGGATCCGATTCTGTATTAGTCAAGCGATGGGGTGACGCAGGAAGGTAGTCCCGCCAGTGAGTGGATTAACTGGTGTAAGCGTGTAGGGAGTGGTGTAGGCAAATCCGCACCATATATATCCTGAGACGTGATGCGTAGCCGATTGAGGCGAAGTGGATGATCCTATGCTGTCGAGAAAAGCCTCTAGTGAGTGTTCAAGCGGCCCGTACCCTAAACCGACACAGGTGGTCAGGTAGAGAATACTGAGGCGTTCGGGTGAACTGTGGTTAAGGAACTCGGCAAAATGCCCCCGTAACTTCGGGAGAAGGGGGGCCGTGTGGCGTGAAGGACCGTGCGTCTGGAGCGTTGTGTGGCCGCAGAGACCAGCGAGAAGCGACTGTTTACTAAAAACACAGGTCCATGCGAAGTCGTAAGACGATGTATATGGACTGACGCCTGCCCGGTGCTGGAACGTTAAGAGGACGGGTTAGTGCCTTTTGGGGTGCGAAGCTCAGAATTTAAGCGCCAGTAAACGGCGGTGGTAACTATAACCATCCTAAGGTAGCGAAATTCCTTGTCGGGTAAGTTCCGACCTGCACGAATGGCGTAACGACTTCTCGGCTGTCTCAACCGCAGGCCCGGTGAAATTGCATTACGAGTAAAGATGCTCGTTACGCGCGGCAGGACGGAAAGACCCCGGGACCTTTACTATAGCTTGGTATTGGTGCTCGGTTCGGCTTGTGTAGGATAGGTGGGAGACTGTGAAGCGCCATCGCTAGTTGGTGTGGAGTCGTTGTTGAAATACCACTCTGGTCGGATTGGGTGTCTAACCTCGGACCATGATCTGGTTCAGGGACAGTGCCTGGTGGGTAGTTTAACTGGGGCGGTTGCCTCCTAAAGGGTAACGGAGGCGCTCAAAGGTTCCCTCAGCCTGGTTGGCAATCAGGTGTTGAGTGCAAGTGCACAAGGGGGCTTGACTGTGAGACTGACGGGTCGAGCAGGGACGAAAGTCGGAACTAGTGATCCGGCCATGGCTTGTGGAAGCGTGGTCGCTCAACGGATAAAAGGTACCCCGGGGATAACAGGCTGATCTTGCCCAAGAGTCCATATCGACGGCATGGTTTGGCACCTCGATGTCGGCTCGTCGCATCCTGGGGCTGGAGTAGGTCCCAAGGGTTGGGCTGTTCGCCCATTAAAGCGGTACGCGAGCTGGGTTTAGAACGTCGTGAGACAGTTCGGTCCCTATCCGCCGCGCGCGTAGGAGATTTGAGGAAGGCTGTCCCTAGTACGAGAGGACCGGGACGGACGGACCTCTGGTGTGCCAGTTGTTCTGCCAAGGGCATGGCTGGTTGGCTACGTTCGGAAGGGATAACCGCTGAAGGCATCTAAGCGGGAAGCCTGTTCCAAGATGAGATCTCCCACCTCTTTGAGGTTAAGGCTCCCAGCTAGACGACTGGGTTGATAGGCCGGAGATGGAAGCACGGTAACGTGTGGAGTTGACTGGTACTAATAGGCCGAGGACTTGTTCACAAAGGTGTTACGCATCCACTGTACGGTTCTGAGACAGCACGCCTCCGGTGTGTGTGTTTCATGGTGTTACGGTGGTTTTAGCGGAGAGGTGACGCCCGGTC
>NZ_SLWS01000035.1 GCF_004345645.1 Actinocrispum wychmicini
CGTGTGTCCCGAATGCGATTGCGAGGTTCTGATGTAGAAGCCAGAGTCGCGTGAGAGCAATGCTGTGCTGGAGATGAAGGTTGGCCCTTCGGCATCGTTCTGCAGGGGATGGTGTCAAACCGCCATGAGCTGCTGCGTTGAATGAGGCGTGGTGGTGAGCGTCATGGAGAAGGTCGCACAGGATGCGGCAAGGTGTGGTCCGAGAAGGCGAACGACAGTGAACCATCGATGACGTGTCGTAAGGCATGAGATGACATCAAAACCGGGGCCTGGTGTTTGTCCCGGGAGGAGCCAGACGGGAACCTGCTTACTGGTCTGGCGGTGTCCGGCATATAGGTGGCGCGAGCTCGGACCAGGCTCCAGCACGGAACGGGAGAACCCCTCGCTCCGAGGTGGACACCAGTGGTTGAGGCTGGTGGCCAGAGGGAGTAACCGCAAGCGGCGAAGAGCCGTCGAGCGGGTGAGTACCGGTCGCGGAGCAAGGGGGGCGGACCGTCTCGTAGTAGCGGTGAAGCTCCTGTAATGGGAGTGGAGCGAAGGGGACGGGCTGTCAGGTCTTGCCAGTCGGATCAACCGCCAAGATTGGGTGGGATGAGTCAGATCAGCAAGCCAGGATCGTCGGGAAAGTCGTTTGATATTCCGAAGATGCTTATCTGGGAGGCATACCAGAAGGTCAAGGCCAACAAGGGAGCGGCCGGGGTCGACCGGCAGTCGCTGACAGACTTCGCGCAGGACGAGAAGAGAAACCTGTACAAGATCTGGAACCGGATGTCGGCGGGAAGCTACTTCCCGCCGCCGGTGCGAGCGGTGGAAATCCCGAAAGCGGGCGGGGCGGGCGTGCGGGTCCTGGGAGTGCCGACCGTGGCCGACCGGATCGCCCAGACAGCGGTGGCCATGGTGTTAGAACCTGTGGTGGACACCATATTCCATCCGGACTCCTACGGCTACCGTCCCGGGCGTTCCGCGCTGGACGCGGTCGCGACCTGCCAGAAACGGTGTTGGGCACAGTCCTGGGTGATCGATCTTGACATCCAAGCATTCTTCGACACCGTGCCGCATGAACCGATCCTCCGCGCAGTGGGGAAGCACACCGACAAGCCATGGGTTCTGTTGTATATCAGCAGATGGCTCACCGCGCCTGTCCAACAACCCGACGGCACGCTCCTCACGCGAGATCGTGGTACCCCGCAAGGATCCGCGATCTCGCCGTTGCTGACAAACCTGTTCATGCACTATGCGTTCGACACCTGGTTGGCGTCGACGCAATCAACGGTCAGGTTCGAACGGTACTGCGACGACGTGGTCGTGCACTGCTTCAGTGAGAAGCAGGCCCTCTACATTCGCAGATCGATCAAGGAACGGTTGGCACGGTTCGGGCTTGTGCTCCACCCGGAGAAGACACGGATCGTGTATTGCAACCAGGATGGCCGGATCAGGCAGAACGAAACGGCCGAGTTCACCTTCCTGGGCTACACCTTCCGGCCACGCTACGCCCGAAAATGGGATGGTGGCTGGAAAACCGGGTTCCTCCCCGCGGTCAGCACGACGGCCAAGACACACATGGCCGCCGAGATCCGCTCCTGGCGCCTCGGACGCCGCACCACCCTGACCTTCAACGAAGTCGCCGCGATGGTCAACCGCATCGTGGCCGGCTGGATCAACTACTACGGGCGCTTCTACAAAGCAGAGTTGATCAGCTTCCTGGCCTGTCGCATCAACCCACATCTGGTCAAGTGGGCCATGCGGAAGTTCAAACACCTGCACCGATCGCCACACAAAGCCCGGGAGCGACTCGCCCAGATCGCTGACATCTACCCAGGCATGTTCATCCACTGGCGACACGGCGCACTACCCGACGGTTCGACAGTTCGAGCCGTGTGACGCGAGAGTGTCACGCACGGTTCCTAGAGCGGCGGCGGGTGAAACTCCCGCCGCCGACTCACCA
>NZ_SLWS01000036.1 GCF_004345645.1 Actinocrispum wychmicini
CAATGCCGCGTAGTTAGTGATTTTGCTGGTGGGGCAAGGCGGGTGAAGTTCAAGATCGACAGGACAGCGGGACTCCTTGTAGAACTGGTGATCTTCCACAATCGCCTGTTCAGGAGTCCCGCTGCGTGTTCAGTCTGCCATCGCCTCGTTGTTGTGCTGTGCCCGCCTCGCCGGTGGATGTGTTCGCCGCGGGTCATGTGGGCGAGTTGACCCAGTATCTGCCGGTCGAGCTGGTGGATGACGTGCTGGACCAGACCAGGACGACGCAGCGCCGGTTGCGTGCTCTGCCCTCCCGGGTCGGGGTGTATTTCCTGCTCGCGCTCGGCCTGTTCCCACGGTTGGGGTATCTGCGTGTCTGGGACAAGCTGACCGCCGGGCTGGATGCCATCACTCGTCCGTCTGAGAAGGCCTTACGGGATCTGCGCCGCCGGTTGGGCCCTGCGCCGTTGAAGGCGTTGTTCGACGTGGTGGCCGGCCCTGTCGGACAGCCCAGGACACCCGGAGTCTGCTACCGCGGACTGCGCACGGTCGCGTTCGACGGCCTGAACTCGCTCAAAGCCCCGGATACCGATCGCAACCGGGCCTGGCTGGGGCGCATCCACCACGGGCAAGGGTGGGCCGGATACCCCAACCTACGGTTGATGGCGTTGGTGGAGACCGGCACCCGGGCACTGCTCGGCGCGACGGTGGGAGGCGCGGACAAACGCGACGAGCTCGGCCTGGCCGGTGAACTCGTGGGTCTGCTACGACCGGGCATGCTGGTACTCGCCGACCGGGCATTCGACGCGGCCGCGTTGTTCACCCGGATCGCCCGGACCGGAGCAGACTTCCTGATACGCGGCAAGCTCACCCGCAAACCACGAGTGCTCTGCCACCTGCCCGACGGGTCATACCTGTCCATTCTGGACGGCAGGACAGTACGGATCATCGCAGCCGACCTGGCCATCACCGGCACCGACGGCAGCCGCACCGGTGACCACTACCGGCTGATCACCACCCTGCTCGACCACCGCCGCCACCCCGCCAACGAACTCACCAAGCTCTATCACGAACGCTGGGAAATCGAGACCGCGTTCCTCGCGCTACGCCACACCATCCTCAACGGACACGTGCTGCGGTCCGGTGACCGCCCCGGCCTGGAACAAGAACTCTGGGCCCTGCTGACGCTCTACCAACTCCTACGCATGGCCATGGTCACCGCGATCGAGACCCAACCCGGCACCGACCCCGACCGGGCCAGCTTCACCACCGCCCTGGAAACCGCCCGCGATCAGCTCACCGCCGCCCACGGCATCCACCCCACCACACCAGTCGACCTGCCCGGCGTGATCGGCCACGCCGTCCTGCGCACTCTGCTACCCGCACGACGCCCACGCTTCAGCGCCCGCAAAGTCAAATGCTCCACCTCCCGCTACATCAACCGCGACGAGGACCGCCCCACCCACTCCACCACCATCACCACGATCACCATCACCATCCACACCCCACCACTCACCCCGCCCCCACCCCCACCACGACCACCACGCGACTGGACCACCCCCCTGCCCGACACCCGCCGAGCCCGCGTCATCCAGATCATGACCACCCACCCACACCACCACTGGAACGGCAGACACCTCGCCGAGCAACTCGGCATCCCACCCCGCAACCTGCTCACCCAACTCGCCGAATGGGCACGCCACGGCCACCTCACCAAAACCACCAAAGGCCACTACACCCTCAACCCACCACCCATCTCGACACCACCACCAACCCTCTAACTACGCGGCATTG
>NZ_SLWS01000038.1 GCF_004345645.1 Actinocrispum wychmicini
CTAGTGGTCACGACCGTTAGTTCGTCGGGGGTTGATCATGCTGCCAGTGGTTGAGGTGCGTGGCGATCGTGACGGCTGATTCTGTTGAGCAGTTGGTTGAGGTCATGGCTGGTGAAGGTCCAGTCGAACGGTTGTGCGGTGGCGTTGTAGCGGTCTTGGAAGGACAGCAGCCGTTGGGTGACCTCGTTGAGGTCGAGGAAGTCGTCGGGGGTGAGTGCTTTGCGTTGCACTGCGGAGAAGTAGATTTCCACTTGGTTCAACCATGAGGCGTGGACGGGTAAGTGGACCATGTGGGCGTTGGAGTAGGCGTCGTTCATTCGGGCTGCGGCGGCCCAGTTGCGGTGGGATGCCCCGTTGTCCACGATCCAGAACACGCGGCGGGCGCTGGCGTAGGGCTCGCTGGTCATGACCTGGTCGACCAGGCGGGAGAACGGGGCGATGCCGGTGGTGGGCTCGCAGCGACCGAGCACACAGGCTCGGTGGACGTCGTAGGCGGCGAAGTAGGCCAGGGTGCCGCCGCGGGCGTATTCGGATTCCACTCGCATCTTTCGGCGCGGGCCGGTGGGCAGGGTGTGGTGCTTGCGGTATCGGGCTTGGACGCCGGGTTTCTCGTCCGCACTGAGGACGAAGTCGTTGTCGCCCAATGGTTCGTCTTCCCATACGCGGGCATACAAATCGAGCGCCCTGGCGGCCTTGACCGCGAAGTACGGGTCACGAGGAAAGATCCACGAGCGATGCTGCCAGGGCTTGAGCGCATCCGCCGCTAACCATCGACGCACCGTGGAGGCCGATATCTGCTGGCAGACGCCACGGGCGACCGCTTCGCGGGCCAGGTCAGGGCTGCTCCACCGGGCCAGTGGCACGTCGGCGTGGGCGGGTAGTTCGCAGGCCAGTGCTTTGACCTCGGCCACGACCGTGGCCGGGAAGACCCGTGGCCGGCCGCTGCGCGGCCGGTCGGCCAGTCCTGGCAATCCCTCGTGGCAGAACCGTTTGCGCCACTTACGAACAGTGTCCTGGACGACCCCGAGTGCACGGGCGATACCGGCAGTGGACTGCTCATCGGCGGCGGCCAGCACGATCCGGGCCCGCAGCACCTGTCGATGCTCGGCACGACCGCGTCGCGCGAGAGCCTCTAGGGTCTTGCGATCCGCCGCGTCCAACGTGATCGCATACAGGCTCCGCGCAGCCACCAACCCACCCACTTCAAGATCGACTATGGATAGGGGACGGTATCGGGCAGGATCAGGGCCCATGGCCTCCCCGCCCGAGTCGACCAAGACCTCGCTGCGTCAACGCCTGCTGGCCCGCGCCCGGGAACGCTGGCCCCAACTAGCCACCGTGAACGTGCGCCACCACGGCGCGTTCGCCTACATCACCGGCGAACTCGCCGACGGCACCACCCTGCCGCTGATGCGCCTGCGCTACACCGGATCCGCCCGCGACTGGGGCTTCGCCATCTACCGCGCCAGCCACGAGGACTACGAGAATTCGATCCTGCCCAGCGGCTACCCCTTCGGCACCCCGCAGGAGGCACTCGACTGCGCCTGCGGGCTCTACCTCAACGACACCACCGCGTGGCTGAAACCCCCGACGAACTAACGGTCGTGACCACTAGT
>NZ_SLWS01000039.1 GCF_004345645.1 Actinocrispum wychmicini
TGTCCTTTGGGTGACTGTGGTGCTGGTGGGCGCTGAGTTGGGGGTGTGGTCAAGGTCGCGCTGGTTGGGTGTGTCGGGCTGTTGGGTGCGTGTCGAAGTCGGGGGTGACGTGCGTTGGTCAGCGGCCGGGCGGTCTGGGTGTCGTAGCTGGTGGAGCCACCGTTTGTTGGCGAGCCGGCGGTAGCGGCGTTCGTGCTTGATCCATTCGTGGATGCCCCGTGGGACGAGCACGAGCAGGACGCCTGCCAAGTCCCACAGCGTCGTTTCGACCATGGCGCCCTCCTCCGTGACATCGCTCGTCTGGCCCGTCCCGCGCGGTTGCCTGTGAGAGCGACCCACGCGGGACGGGTGCCACCCGTCGCACGCGACGAGCACAGAGGAAACATAGCGCAGGAACTTCCTGTGTGCTGTGGCGCGGTCGAGTGAACCTGGAAGACGCAAGGACCACGCACAGTGCAGGATTGGTCAGCCAACACTCAGACAAGGGAGCGCTATGCCCAGGACGCCCGGCCCGACTATCCGGCGCTGGCAACTCGGCAACGAACTACGCGAGGCACGCGAAGCCGCACGCGTTTCGATCCGCGCAGCCGCAGCCGAGATCGAAGTGCAGGCCAGCACCTTGTCCAAGATCGAGGGCGGGAAGCAGGCCATCAAGGGCACCTACGTGAAGCTCCTCGCGCCCATGTTTGGGATCAGCCGCGACGAGCGAGAACGCCTCCTTGCGCTGGCGGAGGAGGCCAACAAGCCTGGCTGGTGGGTCAGCTACGGCAAGTTGGTTCCCGACTGGTTCCGCCTGTTCCTCGGCTACGAGTCGGACGCATCCGAACAGATGACCTACGAATCAGAGCTGGTTCCCGGTCTGCTCCAGGACTCCGATTACGCCCGCGCAGTGGCATTGGCGGCGAAGCCGGACAGCACGGACAACGAGCTGGACAAGCAGGTCGAACTACGTCGTGAACGACAACAACGCATCACCGGAGACGACCCGCCGACCGTGCACGCGGTGCTCAACGAAGCTGTTCTCCTCCGCAAAGTCGGCGGCGCCGACGTGATGCGTAACCAGCTTGAACACCTCACCTCGCTGGCCAAGCTGCCGCACGTGACCGTCCAGGTGTTGCCGTTCGACGTAGGCGCCCACCCCGCGATGACCGCCCCGTTCCACATGCTCGGCTTCGCCGACGTACCGGGCATGAACACCGTCTACCTGGAGAACGGACGCGGGGCTCTGTACCTGGAGAAGCCGGACGACCTCGCACGTTACCGAACAATGTTCGACCAGCTCACCAGGCTGGCGCTTAATCCGCAGGCATCCCTCAAAGAGATCGCTAGAGTGATGTCAAACCTGTGAGAGCGAGCGAAAGGGGGCCGGGCCATGGTGCCTCCGGACCTCGACTGGCGTAAGTCCAGCTTCAGCGGTGGCGAAGGCGGCAACTGCGTCGAACTGGCCTTAGACCCAGATGACAGCCGTAGGTGCTTCGTTCGCGACAGCAAGAACCCCGACGGGCCCGTGCTACACCTGAACCTTCGCCCACTGCAGTCAGTGACCAACCACCCCAACCAGTAACACCACGTAGCCAACCCCCAGGCACAAACACCGCCCCAGGGAC
>NZ_SLWS01000040.1 GCF_004345645.1 Actinocrispum wychmicini
AACCAGCCACACAGCGAGTCAGACCACGCCAGGAACAACCACCAACAACATCCTCACAGATGCAACCCCATCCTCACTGCCACACGGGAGGGAGACACCACTCGGGCCAGGTTTGTTGTGCGGGCACGCACTTCATCGCACCAGGTTGCTACGCGGACATGCATTTGCTCAGGTATGCTACTCCCTAGTTTCACTGTACATAGTGGACGAATTACCTTCTCTCGGCTTGTCTTCTTTGTTCGCTCATCGCGAAAAGCCTTATATTGCACGGGCCTCCTTCCTGTTAATTTGATACTATCGTTGTGTGGACACAGCAGCGCCTCTCTGGACGACCAGCGACACCGAGCTGGTCGATGCTGCCACGGCTGCGGAGACCCGTCTCCGGCAAGCATACGCCGAGTCCCTCCGCCTACTGTCCGAACTCGACAGTCGCGGCGTTGCCACCAAACTCGGCTACTCCAACACCCCCGCGCTGCTGATCCATACCCTGCGCATCAGCCGCACCGACGCCCGACACCGCCTCGCCCAAGCCGAAGACCTCCACACCACGACGACACCGACTGGATCGGTGATCGACCCAGCCCTACCCCAGACCGCCTCCGCGCTCGCGCGCGGCGAAGTCAGCTCCGAACACGTGGACGTGATTCGCAAGACCTTGGCGAATCTGCCGCACCTGGATGCCGAGCAACGCGCCACGGCCGAGCAGGTGATGCTCACCCGCGCCGCCGAGGACGACCCGAAAGCCCTGGACCGGTTCGGGGCGCGAGTCCGCGACATCGTCGACCCGGATGGGCCGCCACCACCGGAGGAAGAACCGACGCGGCCAGCTCGGATGTTGCGCCGGCATATCCGTCGGGACGGCACGTTGGAGTTCAAGGGCCACCTGGACCTCGAATCCGCGCAACTGTTCGAGAACCTACTCAAGCCGTTCGAGAAGCCACACCCAGAGGGCGACGACACCCGAGGGTATGCCGAGCGGGCCGGGGACGCCTTCGCCGACGTCCTGCGAATGGCAGCTAATTGCCCCGACTTGCCCACCCACAATGGAGTCCGCACCGAAGTCGCCGTCACCATCTCCTTCGAACAACTACAACAGTCCCTGGACGACGCGGTGCTCTCCAGCGACCCACGAATGACCGCCCGGGAAGCCCGTCGCCTCGCGTGCGATGCGCACATCCTGCCCGCCGTCCTCGACGGCGATTCAAAGCCGTTGGATGTGGCCGTTCCCGCCTACGCCGCCCCAGCCTACATCCGACGCGGACTCTACCTACGAGACAAAGGATGCGCCTTCCCCGGATGCGAACGACCAAGCAGTGTATGCGACGCCCACCACGTCACGCACTGGGCACAAGGCGGTCCGACTACAATGGACAACATGGCGCTACTTTGCCCCCACCACCGTGTGTCCCGAATGCGATTGCGAGGTTCTGATGTAGAAGCCAGAGTCGCGTGAGAGCAATGCTGTGCTGGAGATGAAGGTTGGCCCTTCGGCAT
>NZ_SLWS01000041.1 GCF_004345645.1 Actinocrispum wychmicini
TTAGGTTCGCCGGGTTGGTGGTCGTGGCGGTTGGATGTGCGGTGACGTCCGATCCGACCGCTGGAGGCGCGGTGGCCGAACCTGTCCGTGTGCGCAGACTGACCGACCAGGAAGGGCAGAAGCTGCAGCAGATCGTGCGTCGGGGCAGCACCAACTCGGTTCGCTATCGGCGGGCGATGATGCTGCTGCCTCGGCTGGCGGGAACCGGGTGCCGGTGATCGCCCAGCTGGTGCAGGCCGACGAGGACACCGTGCGGGATGTGATCCACCGGTTCAACGAGGTCGGCCTGGCCTGCCTGGACCCTCAGTGGGCGGGAGGCCGTCCCCGCCTGCTCAGTCGTGACGACGAGGACTTCGTCATCCGGACGGCCACCACCCGCCCCACCACGCTCGGCCAGCCCTGCACCCGCTGGTCGCTCCGCAAGCTCGTCGCCTACCTGCGGAAAGCCTCACGGCCGGATCATCCGCATCGGCCGTGAGGCGTTACGCTGCCTGCTCGCCCGCCGCGGTGTCACCTTCCAGCGCACCAAGACATGGAAGGAATCCCCGGACCCGGACCGCGAGGCGAAGCTGGACCGGATCGAGGAGGTCCTGGACCGCTTCCCGGACCGGGTGTTCGCCTTCGACGAGTTCGGACCGCTCGGGATCCGGCCCACCGCAGGCTCGGGCTGGGCCGAAAGGAAGATCCCGACCGGGTTCCGGCCACCTACCACCGCACTCACGGAGTGCGCTACTTCCACGGCTGCTACTCGGTCGGCGACGACCGCCTTGGGGGCGTCAACCGCCGCACGAAAGGTGCCGCGAACACACTGGCCGGGCTGACATCGATCCGCGCCGCCCGGCCCGACGACGCCCCGATCTACGTCATCCTGGACAACCTGTCCGCCCACAAGGGCGCCGACATCCGCCGCTGGGCGAAGAAGAGAAAGGTCGAGCTGTGCTTCACCCCGACCTACGCCTCGTGGGCGAACCCGATCGAGGCACACTTCGGACCATTGCGGCAGTTCACCATCGCCCACTCCCACCACCCCAACCACACGGTCCAGACCCGGGCTCTGCACGCCTACCTCCGCTGGCGCAACGCCAACGCCCGCCACCGCGACGTCCTGGCCGCCGAACGCAGGGAACGCGCCCGCATCCGCAGCGAAAAGGGCATCCGCTGGGGCGGACGCCCCCTTGTCATCGCAGCTTGAGCAGCCTGCCCCGATGATCTGCGTGGTCACACACTCATGCCGTAGCCAAGCTCCTCAGCCCCGATGTGCCAGAAGGAGTTCTCGTCGGCAACGGCCTTGGCGTCAAGCATCCCGAATCGTTCCAGCAACGCTTTTGTGAGCGCGTCGGCGGCCTGCTCGGCCAGGTCCACGGTCTCTTCTTCGCTCAGACCGTCACCGGGCCCCTCGTATGCAGCGGCCTCAGCAGCAGCTTCCTCATAAGCGCGGTTGAAGGCAACGAACGCCTCAACGCTGGAGTTCACCAGGTGAGGAACACCGCC
>NZ_SLWS01000042.1 GCF_004345645.1 Actinocrispum wychmicini
CGCCCAGGAAGCTCCTATGGTGTGTCAAGGAGTGGGGTGGTGTTTGTGGAGGTTGGTGAGGTCGGTCATGAGGCGGGGGTAGATTTCGCGGGCGAGGTAGCGTTTGAGGCAGCGGATGAGGTGTTTCTTGGTCATTTTCGTGCCGGGGCGGTGGCGGGTGGTGATGTAGTCGCGGGTGGGTTGGTGGCTGGCCAGGCGGGTAAGCACGATCTGGTAGAGCACGGAGTTGGCTTGGCGGTCGCCGGCGCGGGAGAGCCGGTGGTTGTCTTGGTTGTCGCCGCTGGAGCATTCTTGGGGTGCTACGCCGGTGAGGGTGGCGAAGGCGGGTTCGCTGTGGATGCGGTCGGTGTGGTCTCCGGCGGTGATCAGCAGTTGCGCGGCGCGGCCGGGGCCGACGCCGAACAGGCCACTGGTGGCTGGTGCGATCCGGGTGACCAGTGTGTGCAGGCAGGTGTCCAGTTCGTGGATACGCTGGTTGTGGTGTTGGATGATGCGGGCCAGTTCGCCCAGCATCATCGACACGGTCTGGGTGGCGTCCAGCAGGCTGTCGGTGAGGCGGGTGACGGCTTGGGCCCGGGTGTGGCCCCGGGAGTGTTTGACCGGCAGTATCGGTGCGGTGTAGTCGGCGCAGTGTCCGATCAGGACGTTATGGGTCATGCCGGTCAGGGTTTCCCGTAAGGGGGCCGGGGCGGTGACGATGAGACTGTGCAGTGTGTTGACCGCTGCGGTGCGGGCTTTGACCAGCATGTCCCGGGTTTCCTTGATGACTCGGACCGATTCGATCGGCCCGGTGCGTGGCCGGGGTGCCGCGGTCGCCTCACCTGACTGCGCCGCGGCCGCGGCCGCGATGGCGTCTTTGACATCCGACTTGCCCTGCCGGCGGCGTTTCTGCCGGTTCGGGCGGTTGACCTCGACCACCTCGATCCCCTCGGTGCGCAGGTGGGTGGTCAGCCCGGCGCCGTAACATCCGGTGCCCTCGATCCCGACCAGCTCCACCGGGCCGAATACCCGCAACCACGCCAGTAGCGCGGGATAGCCGGCAGCGGTGGCGGTGAACTTCTGGGTGCCCAGATTCCGGCCGAGGGAGTCTTTCGCCGCCGCGACGTGGAAGTCTTTATGGGTGTCCACCCCGCCGGTGATGTTCCCGACCGGGACTACCGGCTGCGCCGACGGGGTGGTGCGGGTGGACTTCGTGCGAGAGTTTGCCATCCTGGTAGAGCCGTCCTGTTCGCTGTCACGGGTGGGAATGGCACGCACCCGGCCCGGCGGTCGGACAAGACAGTGATGGGTCGCCTGGGCGAACAGGCTCCTATAAGGTCACGGTCGCCGGGTCGGTCACCTGCCTGATGGTTGCTCCCAGCACGGACGACAGTTCCTGGGAAAGGCACCAAACCAGCCACACAGCGAGTCAGACCACGCCAGGAACAACCACCAACAACATCCTCACAGATGCAACCCCATCCTCACTGCCACACGGGAGGGAGA
>NZ_SLWS01000043.1 GCF_004345645.1 Actinocrispum wychmicini
GCTCGGGAGGGGGCCGTGGATGTGGTTGCGTCTGGGTGTGCGTGACGGGTCCACATATGGTGGGGGAATGAATTGGGGTCTGCCGTTGACCATTTCGGCTTGCCAGTCACTGTGGTGGATCAATCGGTGGTGATGAGTGCAGAGGAGCGCTAGATTTTGTAGCTTGGTCGGGCCGCCTTTTCGCCATTCGAGGACGTGGTGTGAGTCGCATACGTTGGCGGGTCGGTCGCATGCGGGGAAGGCGCATCCTCGGTCGCGGAGGACTAGTGCGCGGCGGATGTGGGCTGGGGTGGTGTAGGCGGGGACTGCGACGTCGAGGGGTTGGGAGTGGGTGCCGAGGACGGCGGGGATGATCCTGGCGTCGCAGGCGAGGCGGCGGGCGTCGCGGGCGGTGAGCGAGGTGTTGTCGGTGAGGACCGCGTTGTCGAGGGCGTCCTGTAGTTCCTTGTAGGTGATGGTGACCGCGACTTCGGTGCGGAGTCCGTTGTGGGTGGGTAGGTCGGGGCTGTGGGCGGCCATCTTCAGCACGTCGGCGAAGGCATCACCGGCCCGTTCGGCGTAGCCCCGGGTGTCGTTGCCTTCCGGGTGCGGCTTCTCGAAGGGTTTCAGGAGGTTTTCGAAGAGTTGCGCTGCTTCGAGGTCGAGGTGACCCGTGAATTCCAGGGTCCCGTCGCGGCGGAGGTGCCTACGCAACGTCCGTGCTGGTCGTTGCGGTTCATCGTCGGTGGGTGGTGGGCCGTCGGGGTCGACGATGTCGCGGACTCGGGTGGCGAATCGGGTCAGGGCTTTCGGGTCGTCTTCGGCGGCCCGATCCAGCATGACCTGTTCGGCGGTGGCCCGCTGCTCGGCGTCCAGGTGCGGTAGGTCGGCCAGGGTCTTGCGGATGACGTCCACGTGTTCGGACCCGACTTCGCCGCGCGCGAGCGCGGCGCCGGTCTGCGGCAGCACCGGGTCGATCACCGATCCGGTGGGTGTCGTTGTGGGGTGGAGGTCGTTGGCTTGGGCGAGGCGGTGTCGGGCGTCGGTGCGGCTGATGCGCAGGGTGTGCATCAGTAGTGCGGGGGTGTTGGAGTAGCCGATTTTGGTGGCAACCCCGCGATTATCCAATTCAGACAGCAGGTGGACGGATTCGGCGTATGCTTGCCGGAGTCGGGTTTCCGCAGCCGTGGCGGCATCGATCAGGTCAGCGTCGCTGATCTGCCACATGGTGGCTGCGTTGGACATACCTTCATTCTATCGGAGAACAGGGGAAACGAGTGCTGCATAATCTGTTTCACCCAATAGTGGTGGCCCAGAGTGGTGACTCCCTCCCGTATGGCCTGGGCGGAGCCAATCATATCTGGCAGGCGGGGTCCACACCCACGAAACCCAACCGGAGGTCCGCCTACGGGACCCAGCAAGAAGCGGGAGCGATACGGACCG